>NZ_MIPT01000001.1:2375371-2871182 GCF_001853345.1 Edaphosphingomonas haloaromaticamans
GCCGCCCGCCGATACGCTGTTCCTGCTCATCAGCCACGCGCCGGGCCGCCTGCTGCCCACCATCCGATCGCGGTGCCGCCTGATCCGTTTCGGTCCGCTGGACGACGATGTCATGACCGTGGCGATCCGCCGGATGCTGCCGGACATCGCCGGGGATGAGGTTGCGGCGCTGGTCGCCGACGGCGGCGGCGCGCCGGGCCGCGCGCTGCGTTATGCCGGGCTCGATCTCGCCGGGATGGATCGCACGCTGGCTCAACTGGCCCGGCATGGCGATCCTTCCGGGGCGGAACGGATCGCGCTGGCCAAGTCCCTTGCGCTCAAGGCCGCGCAGCCGCGCTACGAGCTTTTCCTGGAAAGGCTGCCCGCCTTCATCGCCGGCGAGGCAAAGCAGCGGAGCGGTGATGCGCTGATGACCGCCATCGCGCTCTGGGAAAAAGCGCGTCTTCTGGCCGAAGGGGCGGTGCGTCTGTCGCTCGATCCCCAGACCACCGTGTTCGAACTGGCGACGATGGCTGCCGGCCTTGCCCCGGCGCACGGGCGCTGAAGCCGGGCAGGGCGCCTTCCCGCCATTTTCCATTTCCGCCATCGCAACAATATGGTGATTTCCGTGGCCCGTTCGCGCTAAAGCGCCGGCATGGCCGAACCTTTCTACATCACCACCGCGATCTCCTACCCCAATGGCCGCCCGCATATCGGGCATGCCTATGAAGTGATCGCCACCGATGCGATCGCCCGCTTCCGCCGCATGGAAGGGCGCGACGTATTCTTCCTGACCGGCACGGACGAACATGGCCTGAAGATGGATCAGGCCGCCCGCGCCCGCGGCATTTCCCCGCGCGAGCTTGCGGACGAAATGTCATCCTATTTTCGTGAGATGACGGGCGTTCTTAATATCTCGAACGACCGTTTCATCCGCACGTCGGAGCCCGCGCATTACGAGGCCAGCCAGGCGCTCTGGCGGGCGATGGCGGCCAATGGCGATATCTATCCCGGCCGCTATGAAGGCTGGTATTCGGTCCGCGACGAGGCCTTTTACGACGAGAAGGAGCTGGTGGCCGGCGAGGACGGCCAGAAGCTGTCGCCGCAGGGCACGCCGGTGGAATGGACCGTCGAGGAAAGCTGGTTCTTCCGCCTTTCCGCTTATGCCGATCGATTGCTCGCGCATTATGAGGCGAACCCCGATTTCATCCGCCCGGAAGGCCGCCGCAACGAGGTGGTGAGCTTCGTGAAGGGCGGGCTTTCCGATCTGTCGATCTCGCGCACCAGCTTCGATTGGGGCGTGCCGGTGCCCGATGCGCCGGGCCATGTGATGTATGTGTGGGTGGATGCGCTCACCAATTACCTGACCGGTGTGGGTTATCCAGAGGATACAGAGGCTTACAGGAAATATTGGCCAGCCGATCTTCACATCATCGGCAAGGATATCGTCCGCTTCCACGCGGTTTACTGGCCGGCTTTCCTGATGTCCGCCAATCTGCCGCTTCCTAGCCAGGTGTTCGGCCACGGCTTCCTGCTCAACCGGGGCGAGAAGATGTCGAAGTCGCTGGGCAACGTCGTCGATCCGATGGAGATGGCGCGCACCTATGGCGTCGACCAGCTTCGCTACTTCCTGCTGCGGGAAGTCAGCTTCGGCCAGGACGGCTCCTACAGCCATGACGCGATCGTCACCCGGTCCAATGCCGATCTCGCCAACGGCCTCGGCAACCTCGCCCAGCGTTGCCTGTCGATGATCGCCAAGAATTGCGGCGGCGTGGTGCCGGGCGAAGGCGCGCCCGCTCCAGTGCTGGACGCGGCGGCGCTGCTGGCGCGGGTGGAGGAGGCGATGGCCGGCCTCGCCATCCACCGCGCGCTGGAGGTCATCTGGGAAGGCGTGGCGGAAGCGAACCGCTATTTCGCCGACAGCGCCCCCTGGGCCGTGCGCAAGACGGACCCGGCGGCGGCCGATGCCATCCTCCATGCCACGGCGGAGGCGATCCGCGTGCTCGCCATCCTCGTTCGCTGGGCGATCCCGGAAAGCGCGGACAAGCTGCTCGATCAACTCGCCCAGCCCGCCGATGCCCGCGATTTCGCGGCGCTTGCCGCCCCGATCGCCCCCGGCACGGCGCTGCCGGCGCCGCAGGGCGTGTTTCCGCGCTGGGTGGAACAGGAAGGCTGATGTTCGTCGATAGCCATTGCCACCTCAATTATGCCGGCCTGGTCGAGGATCAGGCGAGCGTGCTGGCGCGGGCGCGGGATGCGGGCGTCGCGACGATGCTGAACATCTCGACCCGCGAGCGCGAATGGGGCGACATCATCGCCACGGCGGAGCGGGAGGCGGATGTGTGGGCGTCGGTCGGCATCCACCCGCATGAGGCCGATGCCCATCCGGCGGTCGATACCGCCCGGCTGGTGGCGATGGCTGCCCATCCGCGCGTGATCGGCATCGGTGAAACCGGCCTCGATTATTATTATGATCATTCCGATCGCGATCGGCAGCGGGCCAGCTTCCGCACCCATATCGCCGCCGCTCGCGAGACGGGCCTGCCGCTGATCGTCCACACCCGCGATGCGGAGGAGGACAGCGCCGCCATCCTGGCGGAGGAGATGGCGAAAGGCGCCTTTCCCGGCGTGATCCACTGCTTTACCGCCAGCGCCGATTTCGCCCGGATCGCGCTCGATCTCGGCCTCTATATCTCGATCTCCGGCATCGCGACCTTCAAGAATGCCAAGGACTTGCAGGCCACTGCCAAGACGATACCCGAAGATCGCCTGCTGATCGAAACCGATGCGCCCTTCCTCGCGCCGGTGCCGCATCGTGGCCGTACGTGCGAGCCCGCCTTCGTCGCCGATACCGCCCGCTTCCTCGCCGATCTGCGCGGGGTGAGCATCGAGGAGCTGGGCCGCGCCACCTCGGCCAATTTCTTCGCCCTTTTCGGCAAGGCCAGGGCATGAGGCCGCGGCGGTGAAGGTCCATATCCTCGGCTGCGGAACCTCTTCCGGCGTGCCGAGGATCGGCAATGACTGGGGGGATTGCGACCCCGCCGAGCCGCGCAACCGCCGCCGCCGGGCGTCCATCCTAGTCGAAAGCGCCACCACGCGCATTCTGGTCGATACCGGCCCCGACCTGCGCGATCAGCTGCTCGATGCCGATATCGCCGATGTCGATGCGGTGATCTGGACCCACGACCATGCCGATCACTGCCACGGGATCGACGATCTGCGGCAGCTTTTCCACGCGCGGGGCGCCCCGGTCGTCGCTTATGCCCGGCCCTGGACGCTGGCGGGGCTGCGCCTGCGCTTCGCTTATGCGTTCGAGGGCAAGGACGGTTACCCGCCGATCGTAGTCGGCCATGATCTGCCGGATCGGCTGATGATCGGCGACATCGCGGTGGATTGCGTCGATCAGCCCCACGGCACGATCACGTCCGTCGGCCTCCGCTTCTCATCCGATGATAAGACTATCGGCTATGCAACTGATTTTCATGCGATGACGGAGGCGATGGCCGATCTTTATCGCGGGCTGGACCTGTGGATCGTCGATGCCCTGCGCCGCCGGCCGCATCCCACCCATATGCATCTGGGCGATACGCTGGCATGGATCGATCGGCTGTCGGTCGGGCAGGGAGTGCTGACGCATATGGATCAGTCGATGGACTACGCCGGCTTGCTGGCCGAATTGCCGCCCAAGGTGGTGCCGGGCCATGATGGCCTGGTGGTCGCGCCATGAACGGCGATCAGGCCCTCCAGATGGTGGCCGCCGCCATGTGCCTCGTCCTCGTCGGCAGCGCGTTTGTCGCCCGGCGGGTGCCGCTGGGGCGGGCGGCGAAGATGGCGCTCGGCTGGCTGGCCATCTTCGCGCTCCTGCTCCTCGCTTTCTCGTTCAAGGATGACATCGGCGATCGGCTGCGCTTCGCCATCCACCCCGATCGCGGCACCGTCGTCGGCGAAACGCTGCGTATCCCCATGGGGGATGACGGCCATTTCTGGGTGCGCGGCAGCGTCAACGGCGTGGAGACCCGCTTCCTCGTTGATAGCGGCGCCACCACCACGGCGCTTTCGGCCGCTACCGCCAGCGCCGCCGGTATCGATCCCGCCGACGATCCGTTCGGAACCCCCGTCGTCACCGCCAACGGCACCGTCATGGCCCGCCGGGTGCGCATCGCCGATCTCCGCGTCGGCCCGATCCGCCGCGCGGACGTGCGCGCCACCACCGCGGCCGAGTTCGCGGACATCAATGTCCTCGGCATGAACTTCCTCAACTCGCTGTCCGGCTGGGGCGTCGAGGGCCGCGCGCTGGTGCTGAAGCCCTGAGCCGGCGTTACCGGCGCGCCTGTTCCCGCGATTCCAGGAGGTCCCACAGCCCGCGCTGCTGGTGATAGAGCTGCCCCGCGCCAAAGCCCACCGCGCGCTCCAATACCGGGGGGATGCGGCCCGCGAAATCGCCGATCGCGGCGCGCGTCGGCAGGCGAGCCGGCTCGATCGCGATGCCGAGCCGCGTGGCCGCAAGGTCCAGTATCTCGCGTATCGCCACCCAGTCGAGCAGCAGGGCCAGCGCCGTGCCCAGCGCGCAGCCCCGGCGTTCGGAGGTGGCAAGCATTTCGAGGGCATGGCGCTGGGCGAGCAGCGCGGCCTCGCATTCCGCCTGGCCGGGCGTGCTCGGCAGCGGTGGGGCGGCCACCACCAGCCGGGTGAGCAGCCCGCGTTCCTCGGCGAAGGCGGCGGCCGAATCACCGATCCAGCCGGCCAGGTCATCTGGCGATCGTTCGGCGGCAAGGTCGATCACGCCGGGATGGCGACCGTGCAGCAGGCAGAGATGGTGGATGACGTCGGCCAGGTTGCGGATGGCATCCGCCCCCTCGCGCAGCTCCGCGGAGGCGACATAGGGGTGCCCGCCGCTGCCCTCGACCGCGGCATTGGCCAGTAGCGACGTCGCCAGGCGGCTCGGTCCCATGGGGTCGGTTGCGGGCAGGGGCATCGCTTACTCCTGAAAACACGGATGATCCGTGTATTCCTCGATGCCCCCGCATCTATATCAAAGCCCGTAAAGGCGAGGTTTATGACGGATTAGTTATTCGGATATAAGGGTTAACCGGATCCGAAACGAAAATCGCCGCCCTGGGGCATCCCCCAAGGCGGCGATCCGGTGCCTCGAAACCGCCGTCGGCGGCTTACTGGTCGAGGAAGCTGCGCATCTTGCGGCTGCGCGACGGGTGCTTCAGCTTCCTGAGCGCCTTGGCCTCGATCTGGCGGATGCGCTCGCGGGTCACGCTGAACTGCTGGCCCACTTCCTCCAGAGTGTGATCGGTGTTCATGCCGATGCCGAAGCGCATGCGCAGCACGCGCTCCTCGCGGGGGGTGAGGCTGGCGAGAACGCGCGTCACCGTTTCCTTCAGATTGGCCTGGATGGCGGCGTCCACCGGGATGATCGCGTTCTTGTCTTCGATGAAGTCGCCCAGATGGCTGTCCTCCTCGTCGCCGATCGGCGTTTCGAGGGAGATCGGCTCCTTGGCGATCTTCATCACCTTGCGCACCTTTTCGAGCGGCATCGAAAGCCGCTCGGCCAGTTCCTCCGGCGTCGGCTCGCGGCCGATCTCATGCAGGATCTGGCGGCTGGTGCGGACCAGCTTGTTGATCGTCTCGATCATGTGGACCGGGATGCGGATCGTCCGCGCCTGGTCCGCGATCGAACGGGTGATCGCCTGCCGGATCCACCAGGTCGCATAGGTGGAGAATTTGTAGCCGCGGCGATATTCGAACTTATCGACCGCCTTCATCAGACCGATATTGCCTTCCTGAATAAGATCAAGGAATTGCAGGCCGCGATTGGTATATTTCTTGGCGATCGAGATGACGAGGCGGAGATTGGCTTCCACCATCTCCTTCTTGGCGATCCGCGCCTCGCGCTCGCCCTTCTGCACCATGTTGACGATGCGGCGGAATTCAGGGAGCGACATGCCGGTCGCCTGGCCGATCTCGGTGATCTCGGCGCGGATGCGCTCCACCGGCGCGGCCTCGGCCGCCGCGAAGGCCGCCCATTTCTTGTCGAGCCCGGCAACGCGATCCAGCCAGCCTTCCTCGGTCTCGTGGCCGACATAGGCGTCCAGGAACGACTTGCGCTGCACCTTGTGGCGCTCGGCCAGGCGCAGCATCTGCCCGCCCAGCGCCATCAGCCGGCGGTTGAACGAATAAAGCTGGTCGACGAGATATTCGATCTTGGCGCCATGGAACTGGACGCTTTCCACCTCGGCGGTCAGGTCCTCGCGCAGGCTCTGATATTTCTTCTCTTCCGCGGCCGGCAGCTCGCCGCCCGCGCCCATCGCCTCCAGGCGGGCGACCTGCATCTTGTGGAATTTCTTGTAGAGCTCGGTGATGGTCGCGAACTTCTCAAGCGCCATCGGCTTGAGCTGCTCCTCCATCTGGGCGAGGCTCAGCGTATTGTCGTCGTCATCGTCTTCCGTGGGCCGCGGCGTGCGGCGCTCCGTCATCGAATCCTCGTCGTCGTCGGCGGAAGCTTCCTCGGGCTCGTCCTCCTCCTTGAAGGAAGGGCCGGTGCTCTGCTCGCTGATCTCGCCGTCCTCGTCCTCGGCGCTTTCCACCTGCTCGGCGGTCGGTCCCTTGGAGAGCATGGCATCGAGATCGAGTATCTCGCGCAGCTGCATCGTGCCTTCGTTGAGCGCGGTCGACCAGTCGATGATGGCGTTGAAGGTGATCGGGCTTTCGCACAGCCCCAGGATCATGGTGTCGCGGCCTGCCTCGATGCGCTTGGCGATGGCGATCTCGCCCTCGCGCGACAGCAGCTCCACCGCGCCCATCTCGCGCAGATACATGCGGACGGGATCGTCGGTGCGATCGACCGTTTCCTTCTTGGCGACCTGGGTGAGGACGGGGGCGCCATCGCCCTCGTCGACGCCGACGACCTCGTCGTCGCCGTCCTCCTGCTGATCCTCCTCGCCGCTTTCCTCATTCTCGACGATGTTGACGCCCATTTCGGAAAGGGCGGACATCACATCCTCGATCTGCTCGGAGGACATCTGGTCCTGCGGCAGCGCCTCGTTGAGCTGGTCGTAGGTGATGTAGCCGCGCTTCTTGGCACGGGCGATCAGCTTCTTCAGCGACGCCTCGTTGAGGTCGATCAGCGGCGCATCGCCGCCCTCGCTCTTCTCCGCCGTTTCCGCCATGTTCGTCTTCGCCATTCGACCAACCCTAATTACTATCCGCGCCGCTTTCGCCGGCCGCCAAACTGGCCAGCGCCTGATCCGCCGCATCGCGCGCCGCCCTAAGGCGACGCTGCTCGGCAAAGCCGGCCTCGTCGGGCGAAGCCATCAACCTCGCCGTCACCGCCGCCAGAGCCGCGTCGAGTTCGGGCCGTGCCGCCAACGCCTCGATCGCCGCCGCGAGATCGCGTCGAGCGCGCCCCGCATCGGCATTGCCGCGAAGGAAGGAAAAGGCAAGTCCGTTCGGCGCACGAAGCGCTTCCATCGCTCCAGCCAGACCCACTTGTCCCAATATGGTTCCCAATGTGTCCGAATCAAGCGTTTCCGCAGCAAAAGCCGCATCGAGCATCGCATCGCGAATCCGGGCGAGCTTTTCGTCGGCGATCGGCAGCGCCGCGATCGTCTCGGCATGATGGGCGATGATCTGGGGGTGGCGCAGCATCCCGGCAAGCACCGCCCGGCTTTCGAGCGGACCCAACCCGCCGTTGCCGATCGATCGGGTGACGGCCGAAGGCGGGGCTTCGGGCGGTTTTCCGCGAAACGGGCCGCCGCGTCCGCCGCGCCCCGCCTGTCCGCCCCGCCAGCCGCCGCCCGGCTGAAAGCGCGGGGCAGGGGAGGTGCGTTCGTAAAGCGCATCGAAGCGCCGGCGGAAATCGGCGAGATATTGGCCGCGCACGTCGCCGTGGCGAATCGTCGCGGCGTGGTCGGCAAGCCGTTTGCGCAGTCCGGCCCGGGCTTCGGGCGTATCGAGCGGGGCTGCGGCAAGCTCATATTTCCACAACCGCTCGACCAGCGGTTCGGCTCCCTCCAATAGCGTTTCCAGCGCCGTCCGGCCGCCATTTCGCACGAGATCGTCGGGATCCTGGCCGGGGGGCAGGGTGGCGAAGCGCAGGGTTCGGCCCGGCTCGATCATCGGCAGCGCCCGCAGCGCGGCCCGGATCGCGGCCTTTTGCCCGGCGGCATCGCCGTCGAAGCACAGGATCGGCGTTTCGGCTAGCCGCCACAGCCGCTCGATCTGCCCTTCGGTCAGCGCGGTGCCGAGCGGGGCGACCGCCTCGCCGATGCCCGCCTGGGCCATGGCGATCACGTCCATATAGCCTTCGACCACGATCACCCGCCCGGCCTTGCGGGTCGCGGCGGCGGCCTTGTCCAGGTTGAACAGCGTCCGCCCCTTGTCGAACAACGGGGTTTCCGGGGAATTCAGATATTTGGGCTCGCCCTGGCCGATGATCCGGCCGCCGAACGCGATCGCCCGGCCGCGCGCATCGCGGATCGGGATCATCAGCCGGCCGCGGAACCTGTCATAAGGTTCCTTGTCCTCCACCGATATCAGGAGGCCGGCCTCGACCAGCTTGTCGTCGCCGAAGCGGGAAAGCGCCGCCTTCAGCTTTCCTCGCGAATCCGGGGCGAAGCCGATGCCGAACGCGGCCTGCGCGGCCGCATCCACGCCGCGCTTGCGCAGATAGTCCCGCGCCTCGGCCCCGGCGATGCCGTGCAGTTGCTCGACGAACCAGGCCGCAGCCTCCGCCATCGCCTCATGCAGGCCGGATGCCCGCTCGGCCTTCTCCGCCGCGCGCGGATCGGCGGCGGGCACGTCCATCCCGGCGGCGGCGGCCAGCTCCTTCACCGCGTCCATGAAGGGTAGGCCCTTATGCTCGGTCAGGAAACGGATGGCATCGCCATGCGCACCGCAGCCGAAGCAGTGATAGAAGGCCTTATCGTCGTTGACGTAGAAGCTCGGCGTCTTTTCGTTGTGGAAGGGGCAGCAGGCCCGGAATTCCCGGCCCGCGCGCTCCAGCTTCACCGATTTTCCGACCAGCGCTGAAAGCAGCGTGCGCGATCGCAGCTCGTCGAGGAATTGCGGCGAAAGGCTCAACGTTCCCCCTCCCTGCCAAGAGGAGGGCGTTCAGCGGGAGGCCGGGCGGAGCGGGATACCGCCTGCCAATCGCCTTGGAACAGCGCCTCATTCTTGGCCCGCGACCAGGACTTGATCCGCCGGTCGCTGTCGAGCGTTTCAAGCCGTGTCTGAAAATGGTCCGACCACATCAATGCCACGGGGCGGCGCCGACTCGCGAAGTCGCAATGGCCGCCGCGCTGATGTTCCGCCAGCCACCAATCCAGATCGTCCGTGTGCCCGGTATAGTCGCTGCCGTCATTGCACCGCGGGACATAGACCCAGAACGCCATCCCCTTTCCCCACTCGCATTGCCCACCCGTTCGTCCCGAGCGAAGTCGAGGGACGTGCCGCGGCCGACGGCGTTTGCGTGTCTCGACCGCGCTCGACACGAACGGAAGGAAGAGAATGCCCGCGCGGCCTTAAGCAAGCGCTCCCTTCACCAGCCCGCTGGCCTTGCTCATGTCGAGCTGGCCGGCGAAGCGCTCCTTCACCGCAGCCATCACCCGGCCCATATCCTTGACCGACGTCGCGCCAAGCTCCGCGACGATGCCGGCGATCGCGGCCTTGGCCTCGTCCTCGCCCATCTGCGCGGGCAGAAAGCCCTCGATCACGGCGAGCTCGCTCTTTTCCGCCTGGGCCAACTCCGTGCGGCCGCCTTTCTCGAACATCTCGATCGATTCGCGGCGCTGCTTCGCCATCTTCTGCAGCACCTCGGTCACCAGCACATCGTCGTCGGCGGGCGCGGTGCCCGTCCGCGCCTCGATGTCGCGATTCTTGATGGCGGCCTGGATCAGGCGGATAGCTGCGGTCTTCTCGGCGTCGCGCGCCTTCATCGCGGACACCAGGCCCGCCTTTATGTCGTCACGAATCATGGAGCCTCGGGAGATGGTCCGGGAAAGCGATCAGCATAGCGTCCGTTGCAGAATTTTAATAGATTGACCCTGCCCGACCACCCTCCTAGGAACCCCGCCGTTTACCCGCCGCCCCAGCAACAGGAGAGCCTCCAAATGGCCGAGACCGATCACGCGCGCCCAGAAGGTGCCACTGGCGTATTGGTTCTGGCCGATGGAACCGTGATCTGGGGCCGGGGGTTCGGTGCCGAGGGCGACGCCGTGGGCGAAGTGTGCTTCCACACCTCGATGACCGGCTATCAGGAAATCATGACCGATCCGTCCTTCGCCGGGCAGATCATCAATTTCGCCTTCCCCCATGTCGGCAATGTCGGCGCCAATCATGAGGATGTGGAGGCGACCAACCCCCAGGCGCTCGGCCTGATCGTGCGCGAGGACGTGACCGCGCCGTCCAATTTCCGTTCGATCCAGAATTTCGATGCCTGGCTGAAGTCGAACGGCCGCATCGGGCTTGCCGGGGTCGATACCCGCGCGCTCACCCGCGCCATCCGCATCCAGGGCGCCCCCAACGGCGTGATCGCCCACAATGCGAAGGGCGAATTCGATATCACGGCGCTGCTGGCCAAGGCGCGCGGGTGGCCTGGGCTGGAGGGCATGGACCTCGCCAGGGAGGTTTCCTCCACCCAGAGCTACAAGTGGGATGACGGCCTCTGGACGCTGGGCCAGGGCTATGCGACCCATTCCGCCAACCCCGCCGGCCCGCATGTCGTGGCGATCGATTACGGACTGAAGCGGAACATCCTGCGCAATCTCGTCAATGCCGGCGCCCGCGTCACGGTGGTGCCGGCGACGGCCAGCTTCGACGAGGTGATGGCCCACAAGCCCGATGGCGTATTCCTCTCCAACGGCCCCGGCGATCCCGCCGCGACCGGCGAATATGCCGTGCCGGTGATCCGGGAGCTGCTGAAGATCGGCAAGCCCATCTTCGGCATCTGCCTCGGCCACCAGCTCCTTGGCCTCGCCATTGGCGCCACGACCTACAAGATGCACCAGGGCCATCGCGGCGCGAACCATCCGGTCAAGCGTTCGGATGACGGCCGGGTCGAGATCACCAGCATGAACCACGGCTTCGCGGTGGATGCGGAGACGCTGCCGGCGAACGCGCGGACCACGCATATCTCCCTGTTCGACGGCTCGCTCGCCGGGCTGGAGCTTACCGACGCGCCCGCGTTCAGCGTGCAATATCATCCCGAAGCCAGCCCCGGCCCGCAGGACAGCCATTATCTGTTCGAGAAGTTCGTCGCATCGTTGGAGAAGGCGGCGTGAAACTGCCGCCGGTCGATCCGGCGCGGCTGAACGAGGAATGGCGGGCGGATCAGGACGTATTGGCGAATCTTCGCGAAAATGGCGACCGGCCCGATATTCCAAGGGCGGTGGACGTCAGCTTCCGCGGGCCTCCCGATGCTCTTGACGATCTGGCGGATGCCGCGGAGGAGCTGGGGTTCGAGGTGATCGAAACCGAGCCATCGGACGATGGAGAGCCTTGGCTTTTCCTCCAGCGCGTGCAGACCGCCGACGCGGACGCCATCAAAGCCCTAACGATTACTTGCCTGCAGATCGAAGCGATGTTCGGCCTCGAATATGATGGCTGGGGATGTGTCGCTCAAACCGGATTGACCCACTGATGCCCAAACGCACCGACATTAAATCCATCCTCATCATCGGCGCGGGTCCGATCGTCATCGGGCAGGCGTGCGAGTTCGATTATTCGGGCACGCAGGCATGCAAGGCGCTGCGCGAGGAAGGATATCGCATCATCCTCGTCAATTCGAACCCGGCGACGATCATGACCGATCCGGATATGGCCGACGCCACCTACGTCGAGCCGATCACGCCCGCCGTCGTCGCCAAGATCATCGAGAAGGAGCGGCCGGACGCCGTGCTGCCCACCATGGGCGGCCAGACGGCGCTCAACACCGCGCTCGCGCTGTTCAACGACGGCACCCTGGAGAAGTTCGGCTGCGTCATGATCGGCGCCGATGCCGAGGCGATCGACAAGGCCGAGGACCGGCAGAAGTTCCGGGAAGCGATGGACAAGATCGGGCTGGAAAGCGCCCGTTCCGCCGTCGCGCACACGGTGGACGAGGCGCTGGCCGCGCTGGAGCACACCGGCCTGCCGGCGATCATCCGCCCCAGCTTCACCATGGGCGGCACCGGCGGCGGCGTCGCCTATAACCGCGAGGAGTTCATCCAGATCGTCACCGGCGGTCTCGATGCCTCGCCCACCACCGAGGTGCTGATCGAGGAATCGCTGCTCGGCTGGAAGGAATATGAGATGGAGGTCGTCCGGGATCGGAACGACAATGCCATCATCATCTGCTCGATCGAGAATGTCGATCCGATGGGCGTCCATACGGGCGATTCCATCACCGTCGCGCCGGCGCTGACGCTGACCGACAAGGAATATCAGATCATGCGCAACGCCAGCATCGCGGTGCTGCGCGAGATCGGGGTGGAGACCGGCGGCTCCAACGTCCAGTTCGCGGTCAACCCCAAGGACGGCCGCCTGGTGGTGATCGAGATGAACCCGCGCGTCTCGCGGTCCTCGGCGCTGGCCTCCAAGGCCACGGGCTTCCCGATCGCCAAGGTCGCCGCCAAGCTGGCGGTGGGCTATACGCTCGACGAGATCGACAACGACATCACCGGCGCCACGCCGGCCTCGTTCGAGCCGACGATCGACTATGTCGTCACCAAGATCCCGCGCTTCGCGTTCGAGAAGTTCAAGGGCGCCGAGCCTTTGCTGTCCACCGCCATGAAATCGGTGGGCGAGGTGATGGCGATCGGCCGCAACATCCACGAATCGATGCAGAAGGCGTTGCGCGGCCTGGAAACCGGCCTGTCCGGCTTCAACTTCGTCGAGGCGCTGGCAGGCGCCGAACGCGCTGTCATTGAGGCGGAACTCGCCCGGCCGACGCCGGATCGCCTGCTCGTCGCCGCCCAGGCGCTGCGCGAGGGCTTCTCGGTCGATGAGGTTCACCGCATCGCCAAATATGATCCCTGGTTCCTGGAACGGCTGGCCGAGATCGTCGCCGCCGAGAAGCAGGTGATGGAAGAAGGCCTGCCGCGCGACGCGCAAGGGCTGCGCCGCCTGAAGGCCATGGGATTTTCGGACAAGCGGCTCGCTTATCTCGCGCTCCAGTCCGCCCATCTGCGTGGCATGGAAAGCGCCCATGCGCGGGGCGGCGGCATCGTTCATGATGCGGTGACGGCGCTGACCGGCGGCGTCACCGAAAAGGACGTTCGCGCGCTGCGCCACCGGCTGGGCGTTCGCCCCGTCTTCAAGCGCATCGATACTTGCGCGGCGGAGTTCGAGGCGAAGACGCCTTATATGTATTCGACCTACGAGGCCCCGTCCTTTGGGGCGCCCGAATGCGAAAGCCAGCCTTCGGACCGGAAAAAGGTCGTGATCCTCGGCGGCGGTCCCAACCGCATCGGGCAGGGCATCGAGTTCGATTATTGCTGCGTCCACGCCTGCTTCGCGCTGGATGAGGCCGGCTATGAAACGATCATGGTCAACTGCAACCCGGAAACGGTTTCGACTGATTATGACACGTCCGACCGCCTGTATTTCGAGCCGCTGACCGCCGAGGATGTGCTGGAAATCCTGCATGTCGAAATGTCGAACGGCACGCTGGAAGGCGTGATCGTCCAGTTCGGCGGGCAGACGCCGCTGAAGCTCGCCCAGGAACTGGAAGAGGCGGGCATCCCGATCCTCGGCACCAGCCCCGATGCGATCGACCTTGCCGAGGATCGCGAGCGTTTCGCCGATCTGGTCGGCCGCCTCGGCCTGAGGCAGCCGCGCAACGGCATCGCCCGCAGCCGGGAGGAGGCGCTGGCCGTGGCCGAGCGCGTCGGCTATCCGGTGCTGATGCGTCCGTCCTACGTGCTTGGCGGCCGGGCGATGGAGGTGGTGGAAAATCCCGCCCAGCTGGAAACCTACATCAATACGGCCGTCCAGGTCTCCGGATCGTCGCCGGTGCTGATCGACCAGTATCTGCGCGACGCGATCGAGGTGGATGTCGATGCGATCGGCGACGGCACCGATGTCGTCGTCACGGGCGTGATGCAGCATATCGAGGAGGCCGGCGTCCATTCGGGCGACAGCGCCTGTTCGCTGCCGCCCTACAGCCTGAGCGCGGAGATCGTCGCGGAAATAGAACGGCAGACCGATGCGCTCGCCCGTGCGCTCGAGGTGCGGGGCCTTATGAACGTGCAGTTCGCGGTCAAGGACGGCGATGTCTATCTGATCGAGGTCAACCCCCGCGCCAGCCGCACCGTGCCCTTCGTCGCCAAGGCCATCGGCGCGCCCATCGCCAAGATCGCCGCGCGCGTGATGGCGGGCGAGAAGCTCGCCGACCTGCCGAAGATCGACCGCCATATCGATCATATCGCGGTGAAGGAGGCGGTATTCCCCTTCGCGCGCTTCCCCGGCGTCGACCCCGTCCTCTCGCCGGAGATGAAGTCCACCGGCGAAGTCATGGGAATCGATAGGGATTTTGCCACCGCCTTCTTCAAGGCACAGCTTGGTGCGGGCACCGTCCTGCCGGCATCCGGCACGGTGTTCGTCTCGGTCAAGGATAGCGACAAGGCGGTCGTCGTCCCCGCCGTCCAGGGCCTGTTGAAGCTGGGCTTCAAGGTCATCGCCACTTCCGGGACCGCGGCCTATCTCAATGGCCTGGGCATGGATGTGGAAGCGGTGAACAAGGTGCAGCAGGGCCGGCCGCACATCGTCGACCGGATCAAGGATGGCGGCGTCCAGCTGATCTTCAACACCACCGAAGGGTGGCAGTCGCTGCAGGATTCGCAGTCGATCCGCGCTTCCGCGCTGCTCGGCAAGGTGCCTTATTTCACCACGGCGGCCGCCAGCGTCGCGGCGGTGGAGGCCATCGCTGCACTGCAAGAACGAGACCTTGAAGTGCAGCCGCTCCAATCATATTATTCCACTTCGCACGACTGATCCCCACATCGTCGATGGAAGTGCGGGCGGCACCGGTTGGAACCGCCCGGGGACAAGATTTTACTGAAGGGGTTTCGCTGATGGCGACCGTCGAAAAGCTGCCGATGCTGGCGGAAGGCTACCGGATGCTGGAAGAGGAGGTCGCGCGCCTCAAGCTGGAGCGGCCGCAGGTCATCGACGCGATCGAGGAAGCGCGCGCGCATGGCGATCTTTCGGAAAATGCCGAATATCATGCCGCCAAGGAGCGCCAGGGCCAGATCGAGGCGATGATCGCCGATATCGAGGACCGGCTGAGCCGCGCGCAGGTGATCGATCCGACGACGCTTTCGGGGGACAAGGTGGTGTTCGGCGCTACCGTCCACCTGCTCGACGAGGATGAGAAGCCGATCAAGTACCAGATCGTCGGCCAGACCGAGGCGGATGCCAAGTCGGGCAGGATCTCCTACAACTCGCCGCTCGGCCGCGCGCTCATCGGCCGCAAGGTGGATGACGAGGTGGAGGTGACGGTGCCTTCCGGCGATCGCTACTATCTGGTCTCCAAGATCGAGTTCATCTGAGGAGCGGCGGCGGATGCAATTGCCGCCCGCCCGCGCAACGCTGGCCATATTGGGCGTGACGATCGCGTCCTGGCTGCTCGTCTCGTGGAGCGGCCTGGGCGATATCGCCGCTTATGCGGGCGGGTTCATCCCCGCCCGTTTTTCGATCGGCGGGGTGGCGCCCACGCTTGAGATGTCGGTCCGGGGCATTCCCTTCGCCCCGCGCTGGCTGACGCCGCTCACCGCCACGCTGCTGCACGGCGGTTTCATCCACATCGCCTTCAACATGCTGATCCTCGGGCTGTGCGGGCGCTTCGTGGAAGCCGCCATCGGCGCGCGCGGGATCGTGATCCTTTATGTCGTCGGCGCCTATGTCGCCGCGTTCGGCCATTTTCTCGCCGGCCCGACCGAGCCCTGGCCGATGATCGGCGCCAGCGGCGCGGTCTCCGCGGTGATCGGCGCCTACGCGCTCCTCTATGGCGAGAAACGCCGCACCTTCGCCAATCGCCGGCTCAACCAGCTTGCCAACGCCCTGTGGCTCGCGGCCGCCTGGGTGCTGCTGCAACTGATGGTCGGCCTCGCCTCCTGGGGCGGATCGGGCGGGGGCGGCATCGCGATCGCCGCCCATATCGGCGGCTTCTTCGCCGGCCTCGCTCTCGCCCAGCCGCTGCTGCTGCTCCGCTACCGCCGGGCCTGACCGCCTCAGCGGAGCGGCCGGCCGCCCTTGATCGTCATCAGCACCTTGCCCTGAACCGGCAGCCCGTCGAACGGCGTGTTGCCGGCCTTGGCGGCCATGCGGTCGGCATCGATCCGCCACGGGGCATCGGGATCGATCAGGATCAGGTCCGCCTCGGCGCCCGTCTCCAGCTGCCCGCCCGGCAGGCCCAGCAGCCGCGCGGGATTGGCCGAAAGCAGCTCGAACAGGCGGGGCAGGCCGATCACCTCGTCGCGCACCAGCGTGAGGGACAGCGTCAGCAGCGTCTCCGCCCCGGCCATGCCGGGTTCGGCATCGACGAAGGGCAGGCGCTTGGCTTCCGGCCCCTGCGGATCGTGCGCGGAACAGAGGATGTCCACGGTGCCGTCGCGCACCGCCTCGATCGCCGCCAGCCGGTCCCGCTCCTCGCGCAAGGAGGGCGAAAGCCGGGCGAAGGTGCGGAACTGGCCGATGGCGGTATCGGAAAGCAGCAGGTGCGCCGGCGTGATGCCGCAGGTCACGCGCACGCCGCGCTGGCGGGCGGCGCGGATAAGGTCGAACCCGCGCGCCGTCGTCACCTGATGGAAATGGATGCGCGCGCCGGTTTCCTCGGCCAGCATCAGATCGCGCGCGATCGCCATCGCCTCGGCCATGGCCGGGGCGGAGGGCAGGCCCAGCCGTGTCGCGGTTTCGCCCGATGTCGCCACCGCGCCGGTGGCCAGCCAGCCATCCTCGGCATGCACGATCACCGGCATGTCGAGCGACGCGGCATAGCCGAGCAGCCGCAGCATCACGCCCGAATCGGCGATCCAGCCGCGCCCGGTGGCGACCGCGCAGGCGCCCGCCGCCTTCATCAGGCCGATCTCGGCCAGTTCCTCGCCCGTCAGCGCGCGGGTGGCCGCCGCGATCGGGTGGATCCACACGTCCGGCTTGCCGGCCGCGGCCGCGCGCTGCACCAGCGCCGCATCGTCCAGCGGCGGGGACTGGTCCGGCATCAGGGCGGCGCGGGTGATGCCGCCGGCGGTGAAGGCCGGCAGGTCGATGGCGAAGGTGCCGAGGTCGACGATGCCCGGCGCCAGCAGCGCGCCCCTAGCATCGATGGTCTCCACGCCCGCCGCTTCGATCTCGCCGATGGCGGCGATGCTGCGGTCGCGCACCAGCACGCCGCCCGGCCGGGTGGTGCCGTCCGCCTCGATCAGGCGGCCGTTGACGATGGCGATCGGTTTCAGTTCCATCCCGGAACTCCCCGGCGCGCGCGCGTCAGCACGTCAAGGCAGGCCATGCGCACCGCCACCCCCATCTCAACCTGTTCGGTGATCGCCGATCGCACGGGATCGTCCGCCACCGACGATGAAATCTCCACGCCCCGGTTCATCGGCCCCGGATGCATCACCAGCGCATCCGGCGCGGCGCGCTCCAGCCGCTCCGGCGTCAGCCCGTAGAGCGCATGATATTCGCGCGGCGAGGGGACGAAGCCGCCCGCCATCCGCTCGCGCTGCAGCCGCAGCATCATCACCACGTCCGCGCCATCCAGCCCGGCATCGAAATCGGTGAAGGCGGTCACGCCCATCCGCTCGATCGCGGGCGGCAGCAGGGTGGAAGGGCCGACCACGCGCACTTCGGCATTGAGCGCGGTCAGCGCCAATATGTTGGACCGGGCGACCCGGCTGTGCAGCACATCGCCGCAGATGGCGACGCGCAAGCCATCAATCCGTCCCTTGCGGCGGCGGATGGTCAGCGCGTCGAGCAGCGCCTGGGTGGGGTGCTCGTGCCGCCCGTCGCCGGCGTTCAGCACCGGGCAGTCCACCTTGTCCGCGATGAGCTGCACCGCGCCGGATGCCTCGTGGCGGATCACGATCACATCCGCGCGCATGGCGTTCAGCGTCATGGCGGTGTCGATCAGCGTCTCGCCCTTCTTCACGCTGGATGCGGCGACCTGCATGTTCACCACGTCCGCGCCAAGCCGCTTGCCGGCGATTTCGAAGGACAGCAGGGTCCGCGTCGAATTCTCGAAGAAGGCGTTGATCAGCGTCAGCCCCGCCAGCCGGTCATCATGCTTGGCCGTGCCCCGATTGAGCGCGATCCACTGCTCGGCCTCGTCGAGCAGGAAAGCGATCTCCCAGGGTTGCAGGCCATAGATGCCCGTCAGGTGACGGTGCGGAAAAGGGTGCGGATCGGTCGGCATCGCCGTTTCGTCTAGAGGCGGCGCGCCGGAAGCTCAAGGCCGGAGGCGGCGGGCCTCACTGCCCGTTCGGCACCGGTTCGGGCACGGGCGGCGGCGGGGCTATCGCCGGGCCGGGGCCGCGCCGTTCCTCGGGCGGGCGATTATTGCCGGGATTGGCCGAGATGGTGAGCCCGTCCGGTCCCACCCGCAGCCCCACGTCGACATCGCCGATCCCGCCGTTCACGGCGATGGAGAGATTGTCGACCTGGTTTTCGATCAGGTCGCCGATCGGATCGGGCTCGGCAGCCGGCGCCGGGGCGCGCTCCACCACCGGCGGCGCGGCGCCATCGACGACGCGGCTCATGAAATCGCGCCATATCCGCGCCGGCAGGCCGCCGCCCGCGATGCCGCCCAGCGGGCTGTTATCGTCATTGCCCACCCACACGGCGGCCACCAGATCGCCGGAAAAGCCCACGAAGATGGCGTCGCGATTATCCTGGCTGGTGCCCGTCTTGCCGAAGGCGTCGATCGCCAAGGTCGCGGAACGGCCGGTGCCCTCGCGCACGGCCGCGCCCAGCAGGTCGAGCAGCATCGCCCGCGTTTCGCCGTCGAAGGCGCGGGGCCGATCCCAGAAGGCGTCATACCAGCTCTGCTCCTTGTCGGGCAGGGCGTGCGCCTTCACCGGATAGGCGTTGGCGGCGATGGCGGCATAGGCGGAGGTGAGCTCCAGCAGGGTCACGCCCGATGTGCCCAGCGCCAGCGTCGTATCGTCGGCGGCGAGCGGGCTGGTGATGCCGAGGTCGCGGGCGGCGCGGATCACATTGTCCATGCCCACCTCGCTCGCGATCCTGACGGCGGCGACGTTGCTCGATCGGGCGAAAGCCTCGCGCAGGGTGATCTTGCCGCGATAGCGCCCGTCATTATTCTTGGGCGACCAGCCGGCGATGGTGATCGGCTCGTCCTCCACCAGGCTGTCCGGTGTCAGGCCGTGGCGGATCGCGGCGAGATAGACGAACAGCTTGAAGGTGGAGCCGGGCTGCCGCCGCGCCTGCGTGGCCCGGTTGAACGGGCTGTCCGCATAATTCTTGCCGCCGATCATGGCGACGACGCTGCCGTCCGGCCGCATGGCCACCAGCGCGACCTGCGCCTTGCCCAGCCCGGCGCGGCGCACCGCCGCCTCCGCCGCGCGCTGGATGCGGCTGTCGAGCGTGGTCTTCACCTCCTGCTCGGCATAGACGGCGCCGGCATTGTCGCGGGCCGCGGGCAGCGCCCAATCCGCGAAATAGGTGCCGCTCGGCAGCATCTTGAGCGGCCGCAGGTTGAGCGAGGCCGGCGGGACGCCGGCGGCCTCCGCGGGCGTAAGGAAGCCCGCGTCCGCCATGGCGGCCACCACCACGCGCTGGCGTTCGCGCGCGCCCTTCAGGTTCACGGCTGGGGAGAGGCGGGACGGCGCCTTCAGCAGCCCGGCCAGCATCGCCGCCTGCGCGACGTTCAGCTTTTCCGGCTGGCGGTTGAAATAATGGAGGGCGGCCGCGCGCAGGCCATAGACATTGTCGCCGAAATAGACGTTCGAAAGATAGCGCGACAGGATCTCGTCCTTGGAAAGCCGCGCTTCCAGCCAGAAGGCGATCAGCACCTCGCGCAGCTTGCGGGCGGCGGTGCGATCGGAATCGAGGAAGGCGACCTTGGCGAGCTGCTGGGTGATGGTGCTGCCGCCCTCGCGCACGCCGCCCGCCACGGTGTTGCGCCAGGCCGCGCGGGCGATGCCGCGCGGATCGATCCCCCAATGGCTGTAGAAGCGCCGGTCCTCGATCGCCATGAAGGCCTGCGGCACATGCGGCGGCAGATCGGCCACCACCACGGGCTTGTCGATGATCGCGCCCTTGCGGGCGATCGGCTTGCCGTCGCTGGAAAGCAGGGTNATGCTGGGCGGCGCGATCGGCTTCAGTGATCGCGACAGCGGCGCGGTTATCGCCAGCCAGCCGACCAACAGGACGAAGATCAGCGCGCCAGCCTGGGCCACCCGTTTCCAGAAGCGCCAGCGCTTCCAGAAGGCGCGGGGGGCAGCCGCCCCGCGCTGTGGCGGCTTTCTGTCCGTGGTCCGGGGGGATGCCGGCGCGCGGCGATCCTCCTCGGGTTCGGTCCATTCCAGGTCGTAAGGGTCGTCGTCGCGCATCATCGCCAGGTCATGCTGTTATACCCAGCTAACACGGGCGATGATGCGCGTCGAGATACCCGATCGGCCGGGTCAGGCCTTGCGGGCGGCGATCCGTTCGTTCACGCGGGCTTCCAGGATGGTGAGCGGCATGGCGCCATCCAGCAGCACATCGTGGAACCAGGCGAGGTCGAACCTGTCGCCAAGCTCGGCCTCCGCGCGCTTGCGCAGCTCCACCCACTTGTTGTGGCCCACCTTGTAGCTGCAGGCCTGTCCCGGCCACACGCAATAACGCTCCACCTCGCGCAGCGAGCGCGGGCGCGGGAAGCCGGTGTTGGCGACCATGTAGTCGGTCGCCTGCTCGCGGGTCCAGCGCTTGGCGTGGATGCCGGTGTCGATCACCAGCCGCACCGCGCGGAACAGCAGGGACTGGAGGCTGCCGGCGATGCCGAGGCGATCGTCGCCATAGGCACCCAGTTCCTCCGCCACGCCTTCGGCATAGAGCGCCCAGCCTTCGCCATAAGCGGAGAAGAAGGTCTGGCGGCGCAGGATGGGGATGCCCTGGGTTTCCTGTGCCAGGCTGCCCTGCAGATGGTGGCCGGGCACGGCTTCGTGGAAGGTCAGCGCCGGCAGGCCGTATTTCGGCCAGTCATGCGTGTCCTTGAGGTTGATGTAGTAGATGGCGTCGCGCGATCCATCGAGCGCGGCCGGATTATAATAGCCGTTGGGCGCGCCATCCTGGATGAACACCGGCACGCGGCGCACCTCGATCGGCGCCTTGGGCAGGGTGGAGAAGGCGCGGGGCAGCAGCGCCGTCATCTTGTGGATGTCGGCATTCAGGCTGGCGAGCAGCGCGGCGCGGCCTTCGTCGGTGTTGGGATAAAGCTGCTTCGGATCGGCGTTGAGCGCGGTCAGCCGTTCGCCGACGGTGCCCTGCATCATCCCTTCCGCCTTCAGGATCGTATCGATCCGCGCGGTCAGCTCCGCCACCTGCTCCAGCCCGATCTGGTGGATTTCCTCGGGCGACAGGGTGGTCGTGGTGCTGTTGGCGAGCGCATCGGCATAGAAGGCCGCGCCTTCGGGCAGGCGCCACACGCCGGCGTCGCTGCTGGCGGTGGCGCGAAGCTGCTTCACCAGCGCGATCTGGCGATCGAGCGCGGGGAATATCTTGCCGGAAACGATCTTCGCGGCCTGGGCCGCCCAGTCGCCGGCAATGCCCTTCTCCTTGGTCCGCCGGGCGATCGACTGGACCAGCACCGTCTCCGCCGCCGGCTTGCCGCGCAGCGCCTCGAGCTGGGCGATGGTCAGGTCCAGCGAGAAATCCGGGGCGACCGCGCCATAAGCCGCTTCGGCCCGCTGGCGCTCGCTGTCCTGATCGAGCACGGTCGCGAAGGCGTCGAGGCGGGCGAGATAGGCATCGGCATCGGCCTTGTTCTCGATACCATGCTGGGAATCGAGGAAATCGGGCACGCCCTGATAGGCGCCGCCGAGCTGGCTGATCGCATAAGGCGACCAGATGCCGTCCACCGATCCGAAGGGATATTTGCCCAGGCCCTTGATGTCCTGGGCCAGCATATATTCGGTGACGTCATAATTGACGTGGCCGAGCGAGGAGAGCGCCGCGCGGTCGACGCGGGCGAGCCGCGCCGCCTGATCCTTGGCGCGCACGAGCCGCTTGGCCCGCCCGCTGGTGGAATAATCGCTGAGCTTGCTCTTCAGCGCCGCGCGCGGGCCCTTGTCCAGCCCCTGGCTGGTCGCGGCTTCGGGGCTGTCCTCCAGGCTCTCGTAGAAGAAGCTGTCGAGCAGCGCGTTGAGCGCGCCATCGGCATCGGTTTTGGCGAAGAGCGGCGCGGGCAGGGCGGCGCCGAGCGCCAGCGCGCCGGACGAGACCAGGAAGGAACGGCGATCCATATGGGATTGTCTCCGAAACAAGCGTGATGGCGGCGAAACTGCATGTTTTGCAGGTCAAGGCCAAGCCGTTCGTCGCCAACTTTATGCCGTTCGTCGAAAGCGGGTTTTCGGGAACCTCAACCGACCCGCGCGCTGGTGACCGCCGTCGGCCCGCGTGAGAGGGCGCATGTGTAGACGCGCGCCTTCACCCGCCAGCCGTCAACGGTGCGGACGAGATCGTCCTCATACTGCCCCCACATCGAATATTGCTCGCCGGCATAATCGCCCTGGCCGAGATGCTCGGCATAATAATGGACCTTGGCGTGCGCATGATCGCCATCCACGCGCACCCGGAAATTGCCGACATTGTGATGGGTGGCCCCGCAATTGGAATCCGGGCCGAGATTGGCGTGCATCGATGCGATCAGGCTGGCGCGGTCGGGGCTGATCACGCCGGGGCCGAGCGCCTGGGTGTAATCTCCGGTCGCGTCCTCGGTGAACACCTCGTGCATGTCGTCGAAGGTCTTGGCGTCGACGATCTCGCAATAGCGGACATAGACCTGTTCGATCGCATCCTTGTCGATCAGATATTGCAGCGACATGGGGCAGCCTTTCGAATGTGGGGAGGGGAAGGCGCTCAGCGGCCGAGCGCTTCGTTCACCACGAGCACGATCTTGCCGCGCACATGGCCCGCCTGGATCTTCCGATGCGCTTCGCCGGCCTGATCGAGCGGCATCAGCGTGATTTCCGGCGCGTGGATCTTGCCCTCGGCCAGCGCTGCCACCAGCGCCGCAAGCTGGCGCGGCTGGTTGGCGTGGCTGGAAATCGTCGGCACGACGCGCACGCCGCGCGCCTCGGCACGGGCGGGATCGATGGTCGGCTCGTCGGCGATCAAGGTGGCGATCGGCGCTATCACGCCGCCCTTCCGGGTGAACTCCACCGCCTCCAGCAGCGATCCCTGGCCGACCGTGTCGACCACGAGGTCCACGCCCTCCGGCGCCCAGGCGCGCACAGCATCGGCAACATCGCCCTGGCGATAATCGATCGCCAGCTCCGCCCCCAGGCCACGGACATAATCCATATTGGCAGGCCCGCAGGTGGCGGCGACGCGGGCGCCGGCCATGCGGGCAAGCTGGATGGCATAGCTGCCGGTGCCGCCCGCGCCGCCATTGACCAGCACGATGGAGCCCGCCTCGGTGCCGCCGACATCGAACACCGCCTCCCAGGCGGTGATGGCGGCGGTCGGCATCGCGGCAGCATCGACCAGCGCGACATGATCGGGCAGCTTCACGCATCGTTCTTCGACGGAGGCGACGAACTGGGCGTAGGAGCCGCGCTCGCCCATGCCCTGGTTGGATGCGGTGACGACCCGGTCGCCCACCTTCAGGCCGGTGACGCCTTCGCCCACCTCCGCGACGATGCCGGCAGCGTCGAAGCCGACGACGAAGGGGAACTGATATTGGAAATAGCGGGAAAGCCAGCCCTCACGGGCCTTCCAGTCGGCGGGGTTGACGCCGGCATAGGCCACCTCGACCACGACATTGCCGGGCGCGGCGCGGGGGCGTTCGATCGCGGCGATGTGGAGCACCTCCGGCCCGCCGAACTCGTCGAGCACCATCGCCTGCATCAGATCGCCCATTCCGTCTCTCCCATATTGCCGATTTGCGGCCTGGAGTGACTAATCGGTGGGCAGGCGGGGCATCCGCAAGCGCAAACTACTTCCAGATTGCGCCAAATGCGCCAAAATGCGTAGAGACTCAGCCGATAGCGCGGCGGAGCGCCTCCAGGCTAGCGCTGTTGAAGCCGCGCGAGACAGCGGCATCGGGCGCGAAGCCGTTGAAGCCGTGATAGGCGCCGGGGGCCACGACCAGCTCGGTCGGCACGCCGGCGGCGATCAGCCGCCGGCCATAATCGAGATTCTCGCCGACGAAGAGGTCGAGCGCGGCGGTGCCGAGGAAGGTGGGCGGCAGGCCGGAAAGATCCTCCACCCGCGCCGGCACCGCATTGCGCGGCGGCTCGCCGGTGCCGGCGGGATGGCCGAGCAGGGCGGACCAGCCAAAGGCGTTGGAGGCGGCCGTCCACACGAAATCGCCGGCATAGGGCAGGGCGGGCACGGTCGATCCCGTCCGGTCGTCGATCATGGGATAGATCAGATGCTGGTGCCGGATGCGATATTCGCCGCGATCGCGCGCGACCAACGCCAGCGATGCGGCATGGCCGCCGCCCGCGCTTTCGCCGCCGATCGCGATGCGCTGGTGATCCACGCCTAGCCGGTTGGCATTGGCATGCAGCCAGCCGAGCGCGGCATAGCAATCCTCGACCGCGCCGGGCCAGCGCGTTTCCGGGGCGAGGCGATAGTCGACCGAGAGCAGGATGCAGCCGATCGCGGCCGCCAGCGATCGGTTGGAAAGCTCGCTCATCGCCGCATCGCCCAGCACATAGCCGCCGCCATGGATGTGGAGATAGGCGCCGCTCTGCCCGGTCCGGCCGGGGGGCGTGTAGAGCAGGCAGGACACGTCCGGCCCGCCATCGCGCCCCGGCACGGTGATGCGCTCCACCGCAACGCCCGCCGCCGGCCCCTGCGGCGGGGGAACGTCCACGCCGAAGCCTTGCGCGCGCATGACCGGTAGCAGGTCTTCGTTCAGGTCGAAGGTCGGAAACGCATCGAGCGCGGCCCGGAGCTCGGGATCGACGAGATGCAGGCTGGCGGAATGCGTCTCGACAGTCATGGTCTTCTCCCGATCGCTACAGGCGGAAGACCCCATAATGCGGGTCTTCGATCGGCGCGTTCAGCGCCGCGCTGATGGCTATCCCGAGCGCGTTGCGCGTGTCCACCGGATCGAGCAAGCCGTCGTCCCAAATTTCGGACGTGGCGTAATAAGCGCTTTGTTCGCGCTTATAGCCTTCGATCACCGGATCGCGGATCGCGTCGATCTGCTCCGCCGTCAGCGTATCGCCGTTACGGGCGAGCTGGCGCAGCTTGATGTCGGTCAGCACGTTGGCGGCCTGCTCCGCGCCCATCACCGATGTCTGCCCCTGCGGCCAGCTGAACAGGAAGCGGCTGTCGAAGGCGCGGCCGGACATGCCGTAGACGCCGGCCCCGAACGCGCCGTTGCAGTTGACGGTGAACTTGGGCACCGACGCGCCCGAAACCGCCATGATCATCTTGGCGCCATCCTTGGAGATGCCGCGCCGTTCATATTCGCGGCCGACCATGAAGCCGGTGATGTTCTGCAGGAAGATCAGCGGCGTGCGGTTCTTGTCGCAGAGCTGGATGAAGTGCGCGCCCTTCAGCGAGCTGTCGTTGAACAGCACGCCGTTATTGGCGAGGATGCCGACCTGATAGCCCCAGATGCGGGCGAAGCCGCAGACCAGCGTCTCGCCGTAACGCGGCTGATATTCGTGGAAGCGGCTGCCGTCGACGATGCGGGCGATCACCTCGCGCATGTCGAAGGTGGTGCGGCTGTCCTGCGGCAATATGCCGTAGAGTTCCTGCGGATCGTAATATGGCGGCTCGGGCTCGGCCCAATCGACCTGCGCCTTTTCCGCGCGGGTGAAGCGGCCGACGATCTCGCGCGCGATGGCGATGGCGTGCCGTTCGGACGAGGCGGGATAGTCCGCCGTGCCGGACACGCTGGTATGCATGTCGGCGCCGCCCAGTTCCTCCACCGTCACTTCCTCGCCGGTCGCGGCCTTCACCAGCGGCGGGCCGCCCAGGAAGATCGCGCCGGTGCCCCGGACGATGACGTTGTAATCGCTGAGCGCGGGGATATAGGCCCCGCCCGCCGTGCAATGGCCCATGACGACGGCCACCTGCGGCACGCCCATCTTGGAAAGGATGGACTGGTTCCGGAAGATGCGCCCGGCATGATAGCGATCGGCGAAGAATTCGGCCTGCAAGGGCAGGAAGCCGCCTGCCGAATCGCACAGATGCACCACCGGCAGCCGATTCTCGATCGCGATATCCAGCGTGCGGACGATCTTCTTCACCGACAGCGGATACCAGGCACCGCCCTTTACGGAGGCGTCGTCGGCGTGGATCACCACCTCGCGGCCGGAAACCACGCCGATGCCGGAAAGCTGGCCGGCACCGGGCACATCGCCGTCATACGCCATGTTGGCGGCCAGCGTGGAAAGCTCCAGGAACGGGGTGCCAGGGTCCAGCAGCGCCTCCAGGCGGTCGCGCAGGAACATCTTCCCCTGCCGGTCCAGCCGATCGCGGTCGCGCTGGGGGCGGACATTGCGGACGGCCTCCTGCTTCTCCCGCAGTTCCGCCACCATCCGCAGATTGTGCGCGCGATTGGCCTGATAGGTCGTCCCGGACGTGTCGATCCGGCTGTGGATGCGGCGCATCATAGGGCGATTGCTTCCAGGGTTATGAGCGCGGCATCGCGTTCGAAGGTCTGGCCGATGGCGCGATGCACCGTCATCACCACGCCGTCGCGCGGGGCCTTGATGGCGGTTTCCAGCTTCATGCTTTCGATCACCATCATGATCTCGCCCTCGGCGACGCTGTCGCCGTCCGTCACCGCCACCTGGATCACCGATCCGGGCATGGGCGCGCGGGCCACGTCATCACCGCCGCTGGCGCTTTCCTCCTCGAAATGGGTGATGGGGTCCTGCCAGACCAGCTCGTGCGCGGCGCCATCGACATGGACCCAGATATGGTCCCCGTCCCTCGCCACGATCGCCTCTTCCGGCGGCGGTGCTTTCAGGTCCGCCGGGGCCAGCGCCGCCGGATGGGCGACGCCGTCGATCAGGAAAAATCCGGGCATCAGTTCCGCCACCCCCCGATAGCCGCGTGCATCGCCGGGATCTCGGCCGCCTCGCGCACCAGTTCGGGCACGTGCCGGGCGGCGATCGCGACCAGCCGGGCCAGCGTCGCCTCGTCGGCCACGGGCTCCGCCGCCAGTTCGGTCCTTTCGCCGATCAGGCCGGTATGGATGTCGCCCGCGATTACGGCCGGATCGCCCATCAACCGGCGGAGATAGCCGATATTGGTCTTGAGCCCGAGCAGCACCAGGCCGGCCAGCGCCCTGTCGGCACGGGCGATCGCCTCGGCGCGATCTTCGCCCTGGACGATCAGCTTGCCGATCATCGGATCGAACGCCGCCGATATCCGCCCGCCTTCGCTGACCCCGCCGTCGAAGCGGGCGCCGGCCGGCGCCGCCAGCCGCAGCACCGGGCCGGTCGTGGGCGCGAAATCGCGGGCGCTGTCCTCCGCGCAGATGCGCAGCTCGATCGCATGGCCGGAGCGCGTGACCTCGGCCTGATCGAAGGCCAGCGGCTGTCCGGCGGCGATGCGGAGCTGCTGCTCCACCAGGTCGATGCCGGTGATCGCTTCCGTCACCGGATGTTCCACCTGGAGGCGGGTGTTCATCTCCAGAAAGTAGAATTCGCCCTGGCCGTAGATGAACTCCACCGTTCCGGCGTTGCGATAGCCGGCCGCCCGCGCGACGCCCGCGGCCGTCTCGCAGATCCGCTCGCGCTCCTGCGGCGTGAGCGCGGGGGAGGGGGCTTCCTCCACGATCTTCTGGAAACGGCGCTGCAGCGAGCATTCGCGTTCGAACAGGTGGACGACATTGCCATGCGCGTCGCCCAGCACCTGCACCTCGATATGGCGGGGGCGTTCGATATAGCGTTCGACGAACAGTCGCCCGTCGCCGAAATAGCGTTCGCCCTCGCTCCGGCCGCGCGCGATCTCCTGCTCCAGCACCGCCATGTCGCGCACGATGCGCATGCCCTTGCCGCCGCCGCCGGCCGAAGGCTTTATCAGGATCGGCGCGCCGAGCGCGCGGGCGCGTTCCACGAAGGTCGCGGGATCATCGTCCTCGATGGCCGAGGGTGCGACGGGGAAGCCATGCTGTTCGACGAAGGCGCGCGCGCGCACCTTGTCCCCCATCAGCTCGATCGTGTCCGGCTCCGGCCCGACGAAGATCATGCCGGCCGCCGCCACGGCGCGCGCGAAGCCCGCATTCTCCGAAAGGAAGCCATAGCCCGGATGGATCGCCCCGGCGCCCATGTCGCGCGCCGCCGCGATGATCTGCGGAATATCGAGGAAAGCGGCGACCGGCGTCGGCCCTTCGATCCAGCGCACGTCGTCGGCCAGCGCGAGCGCGGGCGATCCCTCGTCCACGCGGTGCGCCACCAGCAGCGCGCGCAGGCCCAGCGCCTTCACCGTGCGCGCCACGCGCGCGGCGATCTCGCCGCGATTGGCGATCAGCACCGATTCGAATGGAAAGGCGGTCATCCCGCTCTGATCCTCCCCAACGTACGCAACTCCCGGCTTTCCGGCTTCGGCCTGCCCGGCCTTGATTGACATAATAGTGAATGGCGTTCATTTTAACGTCAAGGCCCTCGATGAAGGAAGGGCGAAGGGAGCTGGATTTGGGGACGAACATCTTCCCGGGCGGGTTTGCTCTGACGTCGGAGCAGCAGGAGATATTGGATACGGCCAGCGCCTTCGCGCGCGATCGCTTCGCCCCGCTTCAGCAGCGGATGGACGATGAGGAATGGTGGCCGCCGGAAGCGATGCCGGAGCTTGGCCGCATGGGCTTCCTGGGCGTCACCGCGCCCGCCCGCTTCGGCGGCGCGGACAGCGATTTCTTCACCTCGGGCCTGATCGCGCAAGGATTGGCGCGGTGGAACCATTCGATCGCGCTGAGCTATGTCGCGCATGAGAATCTCTGCCTCAACAATATCGCCCGCAATGCATCGGAGGAGGTGAAGGCGCGTTACCTGCCGGGCCTGTGCGACGGGTCCGCGATCGGCGCGCTGGGCCTTACCGAGCCGGGCGCAGGCTCCGACGCGCTCGGCTCCATGGCCACCACGGCGCGCCGCGAGGGTGGCAAATATCTGCTCAACGGCCGCAAGCTCTATATCACCAACGGGCCCGTGGCGGACGTGATCCTCGTCTATGCGCGGACCGACAAGGAAGCCGGCACCAAGGGCATTTCGGCCTTCATCGTGGAAAAGGGCTTCAAGGGCTTCAAGGTCGCCCAGAAGCTGGACAAGATGGGCTTCCGCGGATCGACCACCGCGGAACTGGTGTTCGACGATTGCGAGGTGCCGGCGGAAAATCTCGTCGGCGTGGAAAATCGCGGCGTCGGCATTGTCATGAGCGGCCTCGATCTCGAACGCGCCGTGGTGGCGATGCTCAATGTCGGCATGGCCGAGCGCGCGCTCGATCTCGCCATCGATTATGCCAGGACGCGCACCCAGTTCGGCCGGCCGATCGGGGAATTCCAGCTCGTTCAGGGCAAGCTGGCCGAGATGTATGTGGGCGTCGAGACGATGAAGGCGCTCTGCTACCGCACGCTCGCCGAATGCAACGCGATCGGCGAGGATGGCGGCGGCCGGGGCGAGATCCACAAGCTAACGGCGGCGGCGATCCTCCATGCGGCGGAAACCTGCACGCGCGTGATCTCCGATTCGGTCCAGATCCACGGCGGCGTCGGCTATATGCGCGAGGCGGAGATCAACCGGCTCTACCGCGCTTCCAAGCTGCTGGAGATCGGCGCCGGCACCAGCGAGATCCGCAAGCTCATCATCGCCGGCGAGCTGCTGCGCTGATGAGCGAGGTCTATGGGCGCAGCGACGAGGAACTCGCGACGATCCCGATCGCGCTGGCGCCGGGCCTGTTCGCGGGCAAGGTGGTGGTGGTATCCGGCGCGGGCAGCGGCATCGGCCGGGCGGTGGCGCACTGGTTCGCGAGGCTGGGGGCCAAGCTGGTGCTGTGCGGCCGCAAGGCGGAAAAGCTGGAGGCGACGGCCGCCGGCCTTTCCCGCTATGCCGCCGAAACCCTGGTCCATCCGCTGTCGATCCGCGATCCCGAGGCGGTTGCCGCCATGTTCGATGCCGCGTGGGCGCATTTCGGCCGGGTCGATATCCTCGTCAACAATGCCGGCGGCCAGTTCCCGCAGGCGGCGATCGATTTTTCGTCCAAGGGCTGGGCGGCGGTGATCGACACCAACCTCAACGGCACCTGGTACATGATGCAGGCGGCCGCCCGGAAATGGCGCGATGCCGGCCTGCCGGGATCGATCGTCAACGTCGCCACCGTCATCTGGCGGGGCATGCCCGGCGTCGCCCATACCTGCGCGGCGCGCGCGGGTGTGATCTACGGCTCCAAGACGGTCGCGATCGAATGGGCGCCGCTCAACATCCGGGTGAACTGCGTGTCCCCCGGCATCATCGCCACCGAGGGCATGGCCGTCTATTCGGATGAGGCACGGGCGGAGATGCCGAACACCAACCTGATGCGGCGTTTCGGCCAGGTCGAGGATATCGCCAATGCCGTCTGCTATCTCGCCGGCGATGCCGGCGGCTTCATCACCGGCGAGGTGCTGACGATCGATGGCGGCAACCAGCTCTGGGGCGATCAGTGGACCATCCCCAAGCCGGATTTCTTCAGGATCTGAGCGCCTGGGCGGGCGAGGAGGGTTGGGGAATGGGGCGTCGCCATTCCCTGATCGTCATGCAGGATCTGTTTCGGCTTTCATCGCGCGCCTCTCCGGCCGGAGAAATGAACTCTGAAAGCCCCCTTCGTCATTCCCGCGAAGGCGGAAATCCATTGTGTCGGGCGCCATCGACTCCATCGAGCCAACCGCATCCTTGGATTCCCGCCTTCGCGGGAATGACGGGGAGGGAGGCTGGCGAAATGGCGCCCCCCAACCGATGCTCCGGTCGTCAGGCAGGCCCGCGCGGCGTTGGCCGGAATGTGCCCGCGCCGCTTAGAACGGAGCCCATTCCGATACATATTTCATCACCTTGAGCGCGACCGACGGGAATATCTGGTCGACGCCGCGCACCTTGGCGATCACGCCAGTCAATAGCTGGTCCAGTTCGTGAACATCGCGTGCGACCAGCTGGACCTCGAGGTCGTGGATGCCGATCGCCACGGCCACGGTGATAACCTGTTCCATCTCCGCCAGCTCGGCCGCCACGTCGGCGGCGGGACGGCCGCGCACCTGGATGCCGACGGCGGACACGCAATTATAGCCGAGCGCCGCCAGATCGCGCATCGCGACCACGCGCACGATGTCATTATCCTCCAGCCGCCTGAGATGCGCGCGGACGGTGGCTTCCTTCACGCCCACTTCGGTCGCGAGATCGCGGGTGGCGATCCGGCCGTTGCAGCGAAGTGCGGCGATGATCTTCTCGTCCAGGCCGTCAATATCGAACGGCGCCCCTGCCTTCTTCACCATCGCCGGATCAGACGTCGATGAAGCGCGATATATGAGACGGCCGCGATGGCCCGAATAATCCTGCTCCATGGCCGTTCCCGCCATAGTTTTCACCGAAGACGGCGCCCTTATCTTCGCTCAAGCGATCCCCCTGCAATCGAAATTCATCTTGCCTGTTGATCGTCGCGACGGAAGTTCGGGGCATTCCTGCCGGACTTCGGAGAATCCATTGAAGAATTCTCATTCCGGCTTCCCCATTCCATCGAAACGACCGGATCACCTTAGCGGATCGGAACGCCGATACCCGTTACTACGCACCAGCGCGGGCGAACCTCATCACCTTTGCGGCCCATATCCCCTCCACGTCTCGATTGGTCGTCCCCGNCGCGCGGGAAAGCCTTTGCCGTCCGGCCAAATGCGCAATTGTTCGTTCGCTATATTCCGCATTGCGGCATGTTGTGGCAGCATGGACGCAGCGACGCGGATATTGCGGGGCGGAGCGGCGCGCCGCAAAGGTTGATTGCGGCCCAACAGATGATAGTCTTGCCAGCAAGATCGCTCAGCGGACGGCGCCCGGATAATCGGGCAGGGCCAGAAAGGCCGGTCGCCGCGTTCGTTCGTGGAGGATAGCTGGGTCATGCACAAGGATCAGGCCGGAGCAATCGAACAGCATTTCGCCGTCGGCGATTTCCGGCTCGATGTGCTTTCGCAGCCCGATACCGGCCCCTTCACCCGCACCCATCTCGTCGACTATCCTTCGATCGCCTATCTGCCGACCGGACAGGGGGAGGATCCGGTGCGCGGCTGCTTCGGCGAGCCGCGATCGCACCGTTCCTTCGTGCCCTTCGGCGCGGCGGTACTGGTGCCCGCCAACCTTGCCGTCCACGTCCAGTCCACCGGCTATGCGGAACGGCGGCTGCTGATCTGCCGTTTCGACCCGGATATTTTCGAAAGCCTGACCGGGCTTGGCGCCAATGCCAGCGGTGACGAGCTTGCCGCCTGCATCGACGTTCGCGACGCGGCGGTGCTGGCCACGCTGGAACGGCTTTCCATCGCGGTCAGCCGGCCGTCCACGGCGCGCGAGATGCTGGTGCGCGGGCTCGGCATGGTCCTGCTGGCGGAGCTGACCCGCCATTTCGAGCTGGTGCGCGAGCGCGGCTTCCACAGGGCCGGCACGCTCGCGCCCTGGCAGCTCAAGCGGATCGACCAGCGGCTGGCCGACGAAAGCAAGCCCGTGCCCAGCGTGTCAGAGCTTGCATCGCTGTGCGGCATCGGCCGCCGCCATCTGATGCGCGCCTTCAAGGCGACGCGCGGATCGACGGTGATGGAGCATGTCGAGCGGACGCTCTTCGCCCGCGCCGCGCGGATGCTGGGGGAAACCACCATTCCGGTGAAGTCGCTCGCCGTCTCGCTCGGCTATGAACGGCAGGGCAGCTTTTCTGCGGCCTTCCGCCGCCGTTTCGGCGAAACCCCCCGGGACTATCGCGCGCGCGCCTCGGCCGGGCGCTGACCGGCCGATGGCATTGCGGCCCCCGCGCCCTCATCCGTGATCCGCCGATGAAGCCTCACCGGGCGGAGGGAACTCCGCAACGCCTGCGCGCGGCCGATATCGGCCTGATCGCGATGCTCGCCTTCGTGGTGATGTTCGAGGGCTTCGACATCAGCCTGACCAGCGTGGTCCTGCCTTTCGTCGGCAAGGCTTATGGCGTGGATGCGGAGGGGCTGGGCCGATCGCTTTCGGTGATCGGGCTGGGCGCGATCGCGGCCTGGTTCGTGATCCGGCTGAGCGACCGCTTCGGCCGGCGGCCGGTGCTGCTGCTTTCGGCCGGGGCCTTCTCGATCGGATCGCTCGCAACGATCCTGATGCCGACGATCGAAAGCTATACGCTGGTGCAGGCGCTCACCCGCATCGCCTTGGTCTCCCAGATCGCCACGGCCTATCTGATCGTGTCGGAAAGCCTGCCGCCCGCGCTGCGCGGCCGCGCGGCCGGCCTGCTCGGGGCTTGCGGCAGCTTCGGCGCGGCGCTGCCGGCGGCCCTGCTGGCGACGGTGCTCGATACATCCTTGTCATGGCGGGGGCTGTTCCTTGTCGGTGGGGCGCCCCTGATCATCCTGCCTCTGTTGTGGTTCCGGCTTGGCGAAACGCCGGCTTTCACAGCGCGCAAGGCTGCGCCGTCCAACGTGTTGGGAGAGCTGCGGATGCTGGTCGCGCCCGGCCTCAGGCGCCGCTTCGTGGCGATGAGCCTCTTATGGCTGATCGTCAATTTCAGCGCCGTCGTATCGACCTTCTTCTTCACTTACTATGTGCTCAACGAACGCGGCTGGACGGCGGCAGACCTCGCGCTGATCGCGCCCTTCGGCCTGGGATCGGCCTTCTTCGGCTATCTTGCCGCCGGCTTCCTGATGGACGGCATCGGTCGGCGGGCGACGGCGGCCCTGTTCTTCGTGGCGAACGGCTTTCTCGTCATGATCTGTTACGCCGCCACCGGCTGGCTGGCGATCGCGGCCTGCTATGTCGGCATCCAGGCGATGCTGGGCACGTGGACGATATGCTTCACCCTCAATGCCGAGCTGTTTCCCACCCATGTCCGGGCGGCGGCCAATGGCTGGTGCCATAACCTCATCGGGCGTTGGGGAATGGTGGGCGCCCCGCTGCTGATCGGTTCGCTTTCCCGCCTTTGGGGGTCCGTTGGCACGACCTGCTTCTGGCTGGGGCTGAGCTGCTTCGCGGCTCTCCCGGTCATCCTGTTCGCGCTGCCCGAAACGCGGGGGCGCAATCTTTCAACCGAGGAGAGTGACGCATGAATCGCATGGTGGGCAAGGTCGCCCTGGTTACCGGCGCCGCATCGGGCATCGGCCGCGCAAGCGCGGTGCGGCTGGCCAGCGAAGGCGCGATCGTGATCTGCGCCGATCGCAATCTGGCGGGGGCGGAAGAGACCGCATCCGGGCTTTCCGGGGCCAGTGCCGTTCAGTTCGATGCCGCGTCCGCCGCCTCGTGCCGCGATCTCGTCGCGCATGTCGTCGCCAGGCACGGCAAGCTCGACGTGCTGTGCAACATCGCCGGCATCGGCGGCTTCGGCCACGCGGCGGAGATCAGCGATGAAAGCTGGGATCAGCTTGTCGCGATCAACCTGTCATCGATCTTCCACCTCACCAAGGCGGCCTTGCCCCATCTGGAGAAGACCCAGGGCAATATCGTCAACATGGCGTCCGCTTCGGGGCTCGTGGGCGCGGCCTATGCCTCGGCCTATTCGGCCACCAAGGCCGGCGTCGTCGGCTATACCCGCACGGTCGCGATCGAATATGCCGCGCGGCAGGTCCGCGTGAACGCCATCTGCCCCGGTGGGGTGGATACGCCGCTGATCGCGGGCGGCATGGGCGATATCGAGGGCGTGGATTTCGCCCTTATCCTGCGAATGTCGCCGAAGATGGCGCCGCTTGCCCAGCCGGAGGACGTGGCCGCCGCCGTCGCCTTCCTGGCATCCGACGACGCCCGTTTCATTACCGGCATCATGCTGCCGGTGGATGGCGGTCAGACGGCGGGCTGAGGCGATATCGGCAGCGCTCCTTCGGCCACCACCTGCAGGCTGGCAAGGAGCGTCCAGCCCGATGGCAGGGAGGGGGCGGCGGCTGCCGTGCCCTCCCGAATCAACAGGGCGTCGCAGGGCGCGCGTGACGCAGCGTCGAACGGCGTCAGGAAATCGAGCGTCACGGCCTCCGCACCGGCCGATGCGGCGACCGCCGCGATCAACCTGGCATTGTCATGCCCGCCGAGGAGCTGGACGGTGCGTGGGCCGAGCGGCACGAGGCGGCCTGTCGGCGCGGGTTCGGCCAGGGCGGGGCGGATGTTGGGCGAATCCGCGAAATTGCGCTCGTCCGCCCGCATCCTTTCCCCGGCCTCGCCGGCCAGCAGCGTGGCGATGGCCGCGGGATCGGCCGTCCAGAATTCGGAAATGCAATCGAAGCCGGGTTCCTGCCCGTCGACGATATGATTGCGGACATAGCCGGCGAAATGGAAATAGCTGTCCGCCAGCGGGGCGTGGCGGGTCTCGTAATAATTGCGGAAATCAGGCCGCGCGATGCCGGCCAGGCGGGGCAGGAAGCCGATCGATTTCATCATGCCGCGATGCTGGCCCCGAACCCGGTCGAGGGAAAGGAGCAGGCGGGAGCCGGTGGCGCTTTCGCCGTCCGATGGCGCGATTTCCGGGCGATCGGGATCGATCGCCCGGCAGGAAATCGCGATCAAATCGGAATTAAACCGCCATTTTCTCCGAAAGCGATACGCGGTCGAGGATGTTGGCCGTTTCATCTCGGACGGAAAGCATCACCGCGCGCAGCCGGCAGGTCGCTTCGTCCACGCAATTTTCGCACGGATGGTAGGCCAGCCGGGCGGCGCAGGGCACCAGCGCCAACGATCCGCGCGTCAGCCGCACGATCTCGCCATAGGTGATCTCCTCGGGTGGCCGCGCCAGCCAGTAGCCGCCTTCCTTGCCGCGCAGCGTCTCCACCAGCCCGGCCCGCTTCATTTCCGAAAGGATCACGGTGAGGAATTTCGCCGGGATGTTCTGCGCCTCCGCAATCTCCGGAAGCTGCACCGGACCCTCGCCATAACGATCCCCCAGATGGAGGAGCGCGCGTATTGCATATCGGGTTCGTTGAGAAAGCACGGCGCGTTCTTTGGCGCTGCCCGTGGCGGAGTGCAAGCATTGCGAAAAGGGCGTGCAACCTTTCCTTGACGATGTGGCATAACCGCCCCTATGGAGCCGCCCACCGACGCAATGTCGTGGCGATCGTAGCTCAATCGGTTAGAGCGCCGGTTTGTGGTACCGGAGGTTGCGGGTTCGATCCCCGTCGATCGCCCCATCACCTTATGGCTTGGGAAGCCGGATGATTTTGGGGATGATTTTCTCGACCAGAAACTTTATTGCAGCAATGCGAAATAAAATTTCTAGAGGTCGAGTCGATGACAGCGCCGTGGGATTTCCCCGATTATGACGACCATGAGGGCGTCCATCTGTTCCGTGATCAGGCATCGGGCCTGACGGCGATCATCGCGATTCACTCGACCGCGCTCGGCCCGGCGGCTGGCGGCACGCGCTTCTGGCATTATCCGAATCGGGCCGACGCCATCACCGATGCGCTGCGCCTGTCGCGGGGGATGAGCTACAAGAACGCCATGGCTGGCCTGCCCATGGGTGGCGGCAAGGGCGTGATCCTCGCCGATCGCAATCGCACCAAGACGCCGGAAATGCTGGCGGCTTTCGGCCGCGCGGTCGAATCGCTCGGTGGGCGCTACGTGACGGCCGAGGATGTCGGCATCACCGATGCGGACATGGTCGAGGTGCGCAAGCAAACCACCCATGTCGCGGGCCTGCCGGTGGGCAGCGACGCGGCCGGCGGCGATCCTGGCCCCTTCACCTCGCTGGGGGTTTTCCTGGGCGTGAAGGCGGCGATTCGCCGTGCGCTGAAGCGGGATGACGTGGCCGGCGTGCATGTGGCGATCCAGGGCGTCGGCAGCGTCGGCGGCGGCCTTGCCCGCCGGCTCGCGGCCGAAGGCGCCCGCCTGACGCTGGCGGACGTCGATGCGGCGCGCGCTGAGCGGCTGGCCGAGGAGCTGGGCGCGAAGACGGTGGCCGCCGGCGATATCGCCCGGGTCGAGGCCGATGTGTTCAGCCCCTGCGCGCTGGGCGCCATCCTCGATGAAGCGAGCATTCCGCTGCTTTCGGTGCCGGTCGTCGCCGGCGGCGCGAACAACCAGCTCGCCACCAAGGAAGATGGCGCGCGCCTCCATGCGCGCGGCGTCCTCTATGCGCCCGATTATGTCATCAACGGGGGCGGCATCATCAATGTCGGCCTGGAATATCTGGGCGGCGCAGACCGCGCCGAAGTCGAACGGCGAATCGGTCATATCCCCGGCCGGCTCGAACAGATCTGGCAGGAAAGCGCGGAGACGGGCGATCCTTCCGCCGAAGTGGCGGACCGCATCGCAAGGCGCCTGATCGGCCGCCACTGAGCGTTATTCCTTGCAAGCAACTGGCGGGCCGGCGAATTTCGTCGGCCCGTCTTGCATGGGCCGCCGGGGCGCGGGTTTCTTCATTTCGGAATAAGGGACTCGGCCTGCCGGGAAGGTCGCATTTGTCTGGACGATCGATCGCCGTTGATGATAATCATTGCCAGAGCATTAACCACATAATAACGTGTTCAACCGGGGTCGCGCCCAACGGGAGGTGACCTGTGCGTTTTTCAGTATTCATGCTTGGCGTGTCGGCGATGTTCGTCGGGGGCGCCGCCTATGCGGATACGACTGTCGTTCCGGCGTCGTCGCTAACGTCCTCCGGTAATTACTACACCGATAATATCGGCGATATCGTAGTGATGACCGGGGGCGGCAACGCGCCGGGGATCGGCAATCCTAGCGGCCGGAACGACGACGGCTTCAGCGGGCCGATCGATCTCGGCTTCAACTTCACGCTGTATGGCAACACCTACAGCTCGCTCTACATCAACAATAACGGCAATGTCAGCTTTGGCGCCGGCATATCGGCTTATGTGCCGACGGGGCCGACGGGTGCCAATGCGCCGCTGGTTTCGGTGTTCTTCGGGGATGTCGATACGCGCGGCGCGAATAGCGGGGTGGTGCATTACCAGCTCGACACCCCCGGCCAGCTCATCGTCACCTGGGACAATGTCGGCCGCTATAATGGGCGATCCGATCTGCTCAACTCGTTCCAGCTCGTGCTGCGCAGCGACGATTTCGTCATCCCGACGAACGAAGGCCAGATCGGCTTCTTCTACAAGAATATGGGTTGGGACCAGACGGACACCAGCCAGGTCGCGGCCATCGGCTTCGGTGACGGGGCCGGCAATGCCACGATACTGGAAGGCTCGCTTTCCTCCGGCCTGAACCGCGTGGTCCAGAACAAATATATCTGGTTCAACGCGAATCTGGAGCCGGTGCCGTCCGGCGTTCCTGAACCGACGACCTGGGCGATGATGCTCATCGGCTTCGGCGTGGTCGGCGTATCGATGCGCCGCCGCCAGCGGGTGCGCGTCGTCTTCGCCTGATCGCGAGTGCCCGGCGGCATGTCCGCCGGGCATCGCACCGCAGATTTTTCCGGCTGTCAGACGGGCGGCGTCGCGGCCACCGAATCGCGGCGCAGGCGATGTTCGCGATAGGCGGTGTAGAGGCCGCTGCCGGCGATCATCGCCGCGCCCGCCAGGGTGGCGAGCGAAGGGCCCGTGGCCCAGATCAGCCAGCCCAGGCTGATGGCGATGATGATCTGCAGATAATCGAACGGCGCCACGGTCGATACCGGGGCCGCGCGCAGCGATGCCGTCATCAGCAGCTGCGCCGCCGCGCCGGCCCAGGCGCCGATGGTCAGCAGGCCGAAGGTGGCGGCGTCATGCCCGCTGCCCCAGATCGCCGTGCCGATGCCGCCGACAATCGCGCAGCCGACGAAGAACCAGAATACGATCGCGCCCACCGTCTCGGTGGAGCCGAGCTGGCGCAGCGTCACCGTCACCGCAGATGTGCCGACCGCGCCGCCCAGCGCCACGAGGATGCCGATCGCGGGCAGGCCGGATGCCGCCCCCGGCCGGGTGATCACCACCACGCCGAGAAAGCCGATCGCCACCGCCAGCCAGCGGTGCCGGCCGACATGTTCGTGCAGCAGCAGCGCCGAAAGGATCGTCGCGAAGATCGGGGCGGTGAAGCCGATGGTGGTGGCGTCCGCCAGCGGCAGCAGGATCAGCGCCGTGAAATTCAGGGTGATGCCCGACAGCCCGATGATCGATCGCCACACATGCGCGCGCGGCCGGTTCGGGCGGATAGTGGCGAAGCCCGGCCCGATCGCCAGCCATGCCAGCACGATCGGCAGGCCGAAGATCGATCGGTAGAACACCATCTCGATCGCGATCACGCCATGTTCGCCGGCCAGCTTCATCGCCGCCTGCATGATGCCGAACATCACCACCGAACCGATCCGAAGCAGGATGCCGCGCATCGGATGGTCGGCGGGGCGCGGGGCGGAGATCGTGGCGGTCGGCATCGCGGCCGGCCATAGGGGGCCTGGCCGGGCAGGAAAACAGCCAAAAAGAAACGGCGGGCATATTTTGTCGCATGCCGGCCCGCTTCCCCAGCGCGGCGACCTGCTCTAATAGCACGCTCCACGCATGCATATCTTCGCCAATCCCAATCGATTTCTGGGCATCGCCCGTCCGCTGACGCCCTGGCTTGGCTGGGGCGGCGCAGTGCTGACCGCGATCGCGCTCCTTTCCGGCCTCTTTCTCACGCCGCCCGAGCAGTTGCAGGGGGAAAGCGTCAGGATCATGTATGTCCACGTCCCCTCGGCTTGGCTCGGCATGGGCGGCTGGACGGGGATCGCGGTCGCCAGCCTGATGCAGCTCGTCTGGCGGCATCCGCTGGCGGCGGTGGCGGCCCGCGCGGTCGCGCTGCCGGGCGCGTTGTTCACGGCCATCTGCCTCGTCACCGGATCGATCTGGGGCCGGCCGACCTGGGGCACCTGGTGGGAATGGGACGGGCGGTTGACCTCGATGCTGGTGCTGCTGTTCCTCTACATTGCCTATATCGCGCTGGCCGGCGCGACGGCGGATCGGGCGGGCGGCAGCCGGGTGGCGGCGATCTTCGGCCTTGTGGGGGCAATCAACATTCCGATCATCAAATATTCGGTCGACTGGTGGAATACGCTCCACCAGACGGCCAGCATCACGCTCACCAAGAACACGATCGATCCGTCGATCCTGTGGCCGCTGCCGATCGCGCTCATCGGCTTTTCCATGCTGTTCGGCGCGATCGTGCTGATGCGGATGCGCGCCCTGCTTGCCGAGGCGCGGATCGAGGCCCGGCTGAAGCGGATGGCCGACGCATGAACCACTGGCCCTTCATCATCGCCGCCTACGCCATCACCATCGCCGGCCTCGCCGGCCTGACCTTGGCGAGCTATGTCGCCATGCGCCGGGCCGAGGCGCGGGCCGACGCCGTCAGGAAATCGCGATGAAGGCGAAGCATCAGCGCCTCGTGCTGGCGCTCGTCGCGGTCGGCGCGATCATCGGCGCGGCCTTCCTCGCCATGTCTGCGCTCAAGGACACCGCGGCGCTGTTCCGCACGCCGAGCGAGGTGGCGAAGGGACAGGTGCCGGTCGACAAGCCGATGCGGCTCGCCGGCATGGTCGTGCCGGGATCGATCGCCCGCGATGCCGATGGCGTCACCATTCGCTTCCTGCTGACGGACGAGGGGGCGACCGCGCCGGTGCGCTTCAGGGGCATAACCCCCGATCTGTTCAAGGAAGGATCGGGCGCCGTCGCGGAAGGGCGGCTGGGCGCGGACGGCATCTTCGTGGCGGACAATATCCTGGCCAAGCATGACGAACGCTACATGCCGCCGCAGATGGAAAGCGCGATGAAATCCGAAAAGGACAAGGCCGCCAGGCAGGGAAGGCAGCCATGATCGCGGAGGCCGGCCTCGCCGCGCTCTGGCTCGCGGCGGCGCTCGCGGGGCTGGAATTGCTGCTGGCGGTCCTCGGCCTGCGCGGCCGGGGCGAGCTGATGGCGAGCGTGCGCCCGATCGCGGTGGTGCAGGGCATCCTCGTCGCCATCGCCTTCGCCTGCCTCATCATCCTGTTCGTGCGCGTGGACCTCAGCGTTGCCTTGGTCGTCGCCAACGATCATTCGGCCAAGCCGCTGCTCTATCGCTTCGCCGGCGCCTGGGGGAACCATGAAGGCTCGATGCTGATGTGGGTGACCATATTGGCGCTGGCCGGCGGCGCCGTCGCGCTGTTCGAACGCAATCTCAACGAACGCACGCTGATCGCCACGCTGGGCGCGCAGGCGTTCATCGGCCTCGGCTTCTATGCCTTCCTGCTCTTCGCCTCCAACCCGTTCGAACGGGTGAGCCCGCCGCCGGCCGAGGGCAACGGCCTCAACCCCCTGCTGCAGGATCCCGGCCTCGCCTTCCATCCGCCGACGCTCTACCTCGGCTATGTCGGCCTGTCGGTCGCCTTCTCCTTCGCGGTCGGGGCGCTCGTCACCCGCGACGTCGGCCCCGCCTTCGCCCGCGCGATGCGGCCATGGGTGCTGGCGGCGTGGATCATGCTCACCCTCGGCATCACCGCCGGCAGCTACTGGGCTTATTATGAGCTGGGCTGGGGCGGCTGGTGGTTCTGGGACCCTGTGGAGAACGCCTCGCTGATGCCGTGGCTGGCGGCGACGGCGCTGCTCCATTCGGTGACGGTGCTGGCCACCCGCGACGGCCTGCGCGCCTGGACGGTGATGCTGGCCGTCGTCGCCTTCTCCATGAGCATGGTGGGCACCTTCCTCGTCCGTTCCGGCATCCTCACCTCGGTCCACGCCTTCGCGGTCGATCCGCAGCGCGGCGCCTTCATCCTCGGCCTGCTGGTCATCTATATCGGCGGCGCGCTCACTCTCTTCGGCCTGCGCGTGGGCACGGTGAAGGAAGGATCGCAGTTCGAGGCGGTCAGCCGGGAAGGGGCGCTGGTCGTCAACAACCTGCTGCTCTCCGCCATCCTCGGCATCGTCCTGGTCGGCACGCTCTATCCGCTGATGGCGGAAGCGATGACGGGGGAGAAGCTTTCGGTCGGCCCGCCTTATTTCAACAGTGCCGCCGGGCCGATCGCGCTGCTGCTGATGGTGGTGATGGCCGCCGGCCCGCTGCTCAAATGGCGGCGGGACGACTGGCGGCCGCTGGTTGCCCGCCTCGCCGTGCCGGCGCTGCTGACGGCGCTGGCGCTGCTGGCGCTGACCGTCTGGGCGCCGCCCATCGGCATCTTCCCGCTGCTTGGGCTGGTGCTGGCGGCGGGCGTCGCCGCGGCCAGCGTGGCGCCCTTGTGGAAGCGCAAGCTCCGCCGCACGCCTTTGTTCATCTGGGGGATGGTGATCGCGCATCTGGGGGTGGCCGTGGCGTTGGTCGGCATGGCATCCGAAACCGCCTTCACCAAGGAAACGCTGGTGGCTGCCCGGCCGGGCGAAACCCACCATGTCGGCCCCTGGGCGGTTCGCTTCGATGGCGTCGAGCCCGTGGCCGGCCCCAACTGGACGGCGGTGGAAGCCACGCTCACCGCCACGCGCGGCACGTCGCCCGCACGCAGGCTCACCACCCAGTCGCGCATGTTCTATGCGCCGCCCACCGAAACCAACGAGGCATCGATCACCACCGTGCTCGATGGCCAGCTTTATGTCGTGCTCGGCAATTCGGACGATCAGGGCCGCTGGCAGCTCCGCTTGTGGTGGAAGCCGTGGGTGACCCTCATCTGGATCGGCGGCGGCCTGATCGCGCTGGGCGGCGCGCTTTCGCTGCTCGGCCGCGTGCTGCGCGAACGCCGCAGCCGCCTGGCGCAGGAGGCCTGGGCATGAAGCTTCGGACCGTGCGGATCATCCTGTGGGCGCCGTTGATCCTGTTCCTGATCTTCGTCGGCGCCTTCGCCACCGGTCTGATCCGGCCGGAAAGCCGGGTGATCCCGTCCAAGATGGTCGGCAAGCCGCTGCCGCAATTCGTGTTGCCCTCGGGCGCGCCGGGCATGCAGGGCCTTTCCACCGCCGATTTCGCGAAGGGCGAGCCGCGCCTGCTCAACGTCTTCGCAAGCTGGTGCGTGCCCTGCGCGGCGGAGGCGCCCCAACTCACCCAACTGGCCGAAGCTGGCGTGAAGATCGATGCGATCGCCATCCGCGATCGGCCGGAGGATGTGGCCGGCTTCCTCGGTCGCTGGGGCAATCCCTATCAGCGGATCGGCAGCGACACGCAGAGCGCCGTCCAGATCGCGATGGGTTCCGCCGGCGTGCCCGAAACCTTCGTCGTCGATGGCAAGGGCATCATCCGCCACCAGCATATCGGCGAGATCCGGCCCGAGGACGTGCCCGCCATCCTGGCGGCGGTGAAGGCGGCGCGATGAGGCGGCTGGCGATCCCGCTGGCCATGGCGATGGCGGCGCCCGCGCTGGCGGATTCGGCGATGCCCCCGGCCGAGCTTGCCTACAGCCAGCTTCCCGATCCCGCGCAGGAGGCCAGGGCCGCCGCGCTGATGAAGACGCTGCGCTGCCTCGTCTGCCAGGGCCAGTCGATCGCGGATTCGGATGCGGAGATGGCGGGCGACATGCGCGCGCTCGTCCGCAGTCGCATCGCCGCCGGCGAAACCCCCGATCAGGTGCGCGGCTGGCTGATCGAGCGTTATGGAAATTGGGTGAGCTACGATCCGCCGCTCGATCGGCTGACATGGCCGCTCTGGGTGCTGCCGGCGGTGCTGATCGCAGCGGGCGCGTGGCTTGCCCGCGGCCGGTTCAGGAAAAGGAAGCACTGATGGGCTGGGCGATCATCGCGGCGATGGCGCTGGCCGTGCTCGGCCTGCTGTGGAAATTCGGCCGACTGCCGCGCGGCGGGCTGGAATTGACGGGCGCGGCCCTGTTCCTCGGATTGGCGGGCTATGCCTGGCAGGGCAGCCCCACGCTGGCCGGCAGCCCCACGCCGCCCCGCGCCGCGACGCGCCAGCCGGATACGGCGACGGCGCAGGAGCGGGCGGCGATGTTCCCGGAAGTGGGCGGCGACGCCAACGTCCTCCAGGCCGCGCAGAACCTGCATGAACAGGGCCTCGATGCCTATGCCATCGCCACGCTCCGCGCCGGGCTCAACCGCAATCCGCGCAGCGCCGATCTCTGGGTGGGGCTGGGCAATGCGCTGGTGGTCTATGCCGATGGCCGCATGTCGCCGGCGGCGAAGCTCGCCTTCGATCGCGCGGCGCAGATCCAGCCCGATCATCCGGGGCCACCCTTTTTCCTCGGCCTCGCCTTCGCCCAGGCCGGCCAGTTCGATCAGGCGGAAGCGATCTGGCGCGGGCTGCTGGCGCGCAGCCCCGAAAACGCGCCCTGGCGCGGCGATATCGAACAGCGCCTCGGTCAGCTCGAGATGATGCGCGCGCAGATGGGGCGTTAAGCCCAGAACCACATTCCTAGGAAAGGCTGCGGATACGACAAGGCCGGGATCGCCTTCCCCGGATAAGGGACTGGGGGAAGGCGATCCCGGCCTCCTGCCGGAACTGACGGGGGGNGGGGGGAAGTCAGTTCAACGGCAGGTTAAGGGCTTCGGCGACGGCCGCGTGGCGGATCTTGCCGGCGGAGATGTTGAGGCCGGCCGCAAGGTGCGGATCGGCTGCCATCGCGGCTTCGGCGCCGAGATTGGCGATCTTCAGCGCGAAGGGCAGGGTGGCGTTGTTCAGCGCGAAGGCGGAGGTGCGGGCGACCGCGCCCGGCATGTTGGCCACGCAATAATGGATCACGCCTTCCTCGACGAACACGGGGTCGTCATGGGTGGTGGCGTGGCTGCTTTCGAAGCAGCCGCCCTGGTCGATGGCGATATCCACCATCACCGAACCGCGCTTCATCGTCTTCAGCATGTCGCGCGTCACCAGCTTCGGCGCGGCCGCGCCCGGAACCAGCACGGCGCCGATCACCAGATGGGCTTTGCGCACCGCCTCGGCGATCGCCGCCTTGGAGGCATAGGCCGTCTTGATCTGGCTGGAAAAGAACATGTCCAGCTCGGCCAGCCGCTCGTTATTGATGTCGTAGATGGTGACGTCCGCGCGCATGCCGACGGCCATCTGCGCGGCATTCACGCCCGCCACGCCGCCGCCCAGGATGGCGACGCGCGCCGGCGCCACGCCGGGCACGCCGCCCAGCAGCACGCCGCGCCCGCCCTGTTCCTTCTCCAGATAATGCGCGCCCACCTGCACGGACATGCGGCCGGCGACTTCGGACATCGGCTTCAGCAGCGGCAGCCCGCGATTGCTGGACGTCACCGTCTCATAGGCGAGGCAGGTCGCGCCGGATTTCATCAGCCCTTCGGCCTGCGGCTTGTCGGCGGCGAGGTGTAGATAGGTGAAAAGGATGTGGCGCGGCTCCAGCAGCGCGATCTCGCCCGGCTGCGGCTCCTTCACCTTCACGATCATGTCGGACTGGGCGAACACCTCGGCCGGGGTCGCGACGATGCGCGCGCCCGCGTCGATATAATCCTGGTCGCTGAAATCGATGCCGTCGCCGGCCTTGGTCTCCACCACGGCCTCGTGGCCCGCGGCCACCAGCTCCGCGACGGAGGCGGGCGTCAGGCCGACGCGATATTCGTGGTTCTTTATTTCCTTGGGTATGCCGATCCGCATGACCGCCTCTCCATCGCAATCCTGATGGCAAAGGAATATAACTCGATAGCGCCCGCAAATCCGTGCAAAGATGGGTGCTGCTCATCAGGATATACGCATGGTTCCGTCATGAAGGCCCCGAAAATCGGAGGATTGATGCAAGGAAGCCCGGATGGGCAGATCGACCGAGTCGATCGCGGCATCATGAAGATGCTCGCGGCCGATGCGCGAACCTCCGTCAGCCGCATTGCCGAGCGGGTAGGACTTTCGCAGTCGGCCTGCACCCGGCGCATCCAGGCGATCGAATCCACGGGCCGGATCAGCGGCTATGGCGTGCGCTTCGGCCTGCGCCGCATGGGCTTCCGCGTGACGGCGCTGGTGGACATCACCCTCAACACCCAGGTGGAGGAGGAACTTGCCCAGTTCGAGCGCGCGGTCGCCGGCATCATCGGCGTGGTCGAATGCAACCTCGTGTCGGGCGCCAACGATTACCGGCTGAAGATCATCTGCCGCGACCTCGACGATTATGAACGCATCCATCGGGAACATCTGGGGAAGCTGCCGGCGGTCAGCACGATCAACAGCAGCTTCGTGCTGCGGTCGATTCCCACGCGGAGCGAAGCCGATGCGATGCTTGCCTGAGGTGGACCGATCCGGCGGGCGTTGCGGGGGGCATGGCCCCATGCTAGGGGCCGCGCCGGTCGCCGCCTGCTGGGGCAATAGGGGTGGACGCCGTTCCGTGGACAGAACAGGGTCCATTCTTCGATGAGCAGTGAATCGATCGAGCATCATGCCGGTCACGGCCACGCGCCCGAGGGCGCCGGCCTGCTGAAACTTTCGCTGGGCGCCATCGGCGTCGTCTTCGGCGATATCGGCACCAGCCCGCTCTACGCTTTCCGCGAAACCTTCGCGGGCCATCATCCGCTCACGCCGGACGAGCTGCATATCCTCGGCGTCCTCAGCCTGATCTTCTGGTCGATGATGCTGGTGGTGACGATCAAATATGTCTCCATCATCATGCGGGCCGACAATAAGGGGGAAGGCGGCAGCCTGGCCTTGCTGGCGCTGATCAACCGCCGCGCCCAGAACAAGCGCTGGTCCAACGGCATCATCCTGCTGGGCGTGTTCGCCACCGCCCTGTTCTTCGGCGATTGCATGATAACGCCCGCCATGTCGGTGATGTCGGCGGTCGAAGGCCTTACCGTCGTCGAAAGCGGGTTCCAGCCGCTCGTCCTGCCGATCTCGGTGGGTATCCTGATCGTGCTGTTCATGATCCAGTCGCACGGCACCGCCCGGGTCGGCATGCTGTTCGGGCCGATCATGGTGATATATTTCCTGGCGCTGGCGACGCTCGGCCTCATCCATATTGCCGCCGATCCCACCATCCTGCGCGCGCTCAACCCGCTATACGCCATCCGTTTCTTCTGGACGGACGGCTGGACGGCCTTCCTCGCGCTCGGCAGCGTCGTGCTGGCTGTCACCGGGGCCGAGGCGCTCTATGCCGACATGGGCCATTTCGGCCGCAACCCCATCCGCGTGTCATGGATGGCCTTCGTGCTGCCCGCGCTGATGCTCAACTATCTGGGGCAGGGGGCGATGATCCTGGCGATGGACGCCGCCACCGCGGCGGAGGCGATCCACAACCCCTTCTTCCTGCTGGCGCCCGACGAGTTCCGCCTGCCGCTGGTGCTGCTGGCGATGGCCGCCACCGTGATCGCCAGCCAGGCGGTCATCACCGGCGCCTTCTCCGTCACCCATCAGGCGATCCAGCTCGGCTTCATCCCGCGCCTGCGCATCACCCACACCAGCGCCAGCACGGTCGGCCAGATCTACATCCCGGTGATCAACTGGTCGCTGATGGTGATGGTGATCCTGCTCGTGCTGAGCTTCCAGACCTCGTCGAACCTCGCCGCCGCCTACGGCATCGCCGTCACCGGCGCGATGCTGGTCGATACCTTCCTGCTCGCGGTCGTGCTGTTCAGCCTGTGGCACTGGAACAAGCTGTGGGCGGGCTTCCTCGTCGCGATCTTCTTCCTGGTGGATATCGCCTATTTCACGGCGAACCTCACCAAGGTGCCCGATGGCGGCTGGTTCCCGCTGTTCGTCGGCTTCGTGGCCTTCACGCTGCTCACCACCTGGGCGCGGGGCCGCTATCTGATGATCGAGCGGATGCGCGAAGCCGCGATGCCGGTGAAGGTGTTCGTGAAGTCGGCGGTCAGCTCCGCCACCCGCGTTCCCGGCACCGCCGTGTTCATGACCTCCACGCCCGAAGGCGTGCCCCACGCGCTGCTCCACAATCTGAAGCACAACAAGGTGCTGCACGATCGCGTGATCCTGCTCACCGTGAAGATCGAGGACATGCCCTTCGTCGATTCCGACAACCGGGTCGCGATGGAGGATCTCGATCAGGGCTTCTACCGCGTCGTCCTGCGCTTCGGCTTCATGGAGGAACCGGATGTGCCGCAGGGGCTGGCCAGCGTCACGGGTTGCGGGCCGAAGTTCAAGATGATGGACACCAGCTTCTTCCTCGCCCGGCAGACGCTGCTGCCCTCGTCCCACCCCGGCATGGCGATCTGGCGGGAAAAGCTGTTCGCCTGGATGCTGCGCAACGCCGAAAGCGCGATGGAATTCTTCAAGCTGCCCACCAACCGCGTGGTGGAACTCGGCAGCCAGGTGGAGATTTAGTCTCCACCTGAAAGGCGGGACGCGGATGGAGGATATCGCCGGCTGGATCGCCCCGGCCGCGACGATGGTCGCGGCAATGATGACGGCTGCGAATCTCGGCTCGCGGATCACGGGCTGGGGGTTCGTGGTCTTCACGATCGGGTCGGTGGCATGGACGGTGGTGGCGATCTCCACCGGCCAGCGGAACCTGCTGGCGGCCAATATCTTCCTTTCGGGCGTCAACCTGATCGGCATCTGGCGCTGGCTGGGGCGCGAAGCCCGGCTCGACGATGGCGCCAGGGCGGCGCGGAGGCGCAGCCGCGCCGCTGCCGTGCCGGATCTGTTCGCGATAACCGCCATGGAAGGGCAGCCGCTGAAGGGGCTGGACGGTGCCCATCTCGGCTCCGTCGCGGGCGCGACGGCAGAGGTCGCGAGCGGCAGGATCGCCTATCTGCTTGTCCGCATAGGCGGCGTCGCCGGCATCGGGGAGAGCTTTCGCGCCCTTGGCTGGGATGCCGTCACGCCCGAGGGAGACGGCTTCCGAACGGCCCTTTCGGAACCGGCGCTCGCCGCCTTGCCGGAAGTGGACCCGGCATGCTGGCCTGCCGCCGCAGCGGACCTTCCTCAGCCGAAGATGCGCGGCCCTTCATAATCGGCCACACCGGGGCCGGCCGCCGGGCCGCGTCCGGGCAACAGCATGCCATGTTCCGCCAGCAGCCGGCGAACCTGGTTGACGGTCATCGGCTTGCCATAATGCCAACCCTGGCCCTTGTGGCAGCCGATCGCCTTCAGCTGCTCGATGATGCCCGCATCCTCGATCCCCTCGGCGGTGATCGGCAGGCTCAGGCTTTCGCCCAGCCGGGTGATGGCGGTGACGATCGCGGCGCTTTCGGGGTTGTCTGTCATCGACAGCACGAAGCTCTTGTCGATCTTGATCCGGTCGAAGGGCAGCGCCCGCAGATGCGCGAGGGAGGAATATCCGGTGCCGAAATCATCGAGCGCCAGCCGGATGCCCTGATTCTTCAGGCTGCCGATGATCGATTGGGCAAGCCCGAGATTGTCGAACAGCGATGTCTCGGTGATCTCGATCTCCAGCCGGCTGGCGGGAAAGCCGGTCTCGACGAGGAGCTTGACGATCTTCTGCGCCAGCCACGGGTCCTTGAGCTGGCTGGGCGAGATGTTCACCGAAAGCGTCAGCGCCGGGTCCCAGCCCTTTGCCTCTTCGAACGCCTGCCGCATCACCGCTGTGGAAAGATCGCCGATCAGCCCGCATTCCTCGGCGATCGGGATGAAGATGTCCGGGCCGATCACGCCCTGCACCGGATGGTCCCAGCGGGCGAGCACCTCGAAGCCCTGTATGCTGCCGGTCGAAAGATCGATCTGCTGTTCGTAATAGGGCACGAACTCGCCCTTGGGGATGCCGTCGCGCAGGCCCGCTTCGATGGCGTTGCGTAGCTGCAGCTCGCGCTCCATCGACGTATCGAACCAGGCCACGCGATTGCGGCCGCCGCGCTTCGCCGCATACATGGCGATGTCGGCGCGGCGCATCAGCGCTTCCATCTCGCCGCATTCCCGTTCCGACCGGGCGATGCCGATCGAGGCAGTCACATGCGCGCGCGCGCCGTCGAGATCGAAGGGGGAGGATAAGCGGGCGGCGATGCCGTCGGCCATGGCGTCGATATGGGCGGTGCTGCCGGCCTCGGTCAGGACCGCGCAGGCGAATTCGTCGCCGCCCAGCCGGGCGACCAGCGCGCCGGGGGGCAGGGCGCCCTCGATCGCGGCGGCGCAGGCCTTCAGCAGCTTGTCGCCGACGCCGTGGCCGTGCAGGTCGTTCACCGTCTTGAAATGGTCGAGGTCGATCATCATCACCGCCATGGCGCGGTTCCGGCCGGCCCTTGCCAGCAGCGCAGCGCCGCCGTCCCCGAGCGACCGGCGGTTGAGCAGGCCGGTCAGCGGATCGCTTGCCGCCAGCGAATGGGCGCGTTCCTCCGCCACGGCGCGTTCGGACACTTCATGCTGCAGGTCGCGATAGCGCCGCCAGCCGAACAGCAGCAGGGCGATGTTGAGGATGACGGCGGTGGTGAGCAGCCGATCGCCGTCGCTGACCGCCACGTCGCCCATCAGCCTGCCGAAGAAGCGGCCCATCATCGTCCCGCCCGTCCAGGCGAACAGCAGGATCGCTGCGACCGTGATCCCGCCCGTCACCATATCGCGGCGGGCGCTCGTCAGCCCCGTCAATTTTCGCGCGTTGCGCCGCCAGATGCGCCAGGCCAAGGACCGCTCCCATTGGGTGTGATGGCTCTCCATCGGCCCCAAGGGGTGCAAATTCTGTTAAACCCGCAAGAAAAAGGGGATGGAACCGCGCAATTGCCGTAACGGCAGCTCGCCTGCCTTGCGTTCGCGCCCGCGATCGGCTAGGCGGCCCCGGTTCGTTCCGCATCGAACGCGACGTTGAAGCGCCCGAGGGTGCACGCTGGCCGGCGAGGTTTCGCCCGCCGGCGTATTTGCGTTTGGAGCGGGATGGAAGGGTTTAACGGCCGGAGTGTGGCGATGTTCGAAAGTCTGAGCGAACGGCTTGGCGGCGTTTTCGACCGTCTGCGCGGCCGTGGCGCGCTGAACGAGGCGGATGTCCGCGCGGCCATGCGCGAGGTCCGCATCGCCCTGCTCGAGGCGGACGTGGCGCTCCCGGTCGTCCGCGAGTTCGTCGACAAGGCGACCGAGAAGGCCGTCGGCCAGCAGGTCCTGAAATCGGTGACGCCGGGCCAGCAGGTCGTGAAGATCGTCAACGATGCGCTGGTCGAGATGCTGGGTGCCGAGGCATCGGACCTCGATATCGATGTCACGCCGCCCGCCGTCATCATGATGGTCGGCCTGCAAGGCTCGGGCAAGACGACGACGACAGCCAAGATCGCCAAGCGGCTCACCGAAAAGGGCCGCAAGAAGGTGCTGATGGCATCGCTGGACGTCAATCGCCCGGCCGCCCAGGAACAGCTCGCCACGCTCGGCACCCAGGCGTCCGTCGCCACCCTGCCGATCGTCGCCGGCCAGCAGCCGGTCGATATCGCGAAGCGGGCGCTCCAGGCCGCGAAGCTCCAGGGCTTCGACGTGGTGATGCTCGACACCGCCGGCCGCCTCCACGTCGATCAGGCGCTGATGGAGGAGATGAAGGCGGTTGCCGAGGTTTCGGCCCCGCATGAAATCCTGCTCGTCGTCGACTCGCTGACCGGCCAGGACGCCGTCAACGTCGCCAAGAGCTTCTCGGAACAGGTGCCGCTTACCGGCGTGGTGCTCACGCGGATGGACGGCGATGCCCGTGGCGGCGCCGCGCTGTCGATGCGCGCCGTCACCGGCAAGCCGATCAAGTTCGCCGGCACCGGCGAGAAGCTCGACGGGCTGGAGCCGTTCCAGCCCGCGCGTGTCGCCGGCCGCATCCTCGGCATGGGCGATGTCGTCAGCCTCGTCGAAAAGGCGGCGGAGACGATCAAGGTCGAGGAGGCCGAGGCGCTCGCCGCCAAGATGGCCAAGGGCCTGTTCGACATGAACGACCTGCGCGCCCAACTCAACCAGATGAAGCGCATGGGCGGCCTCGGCGCGCTCGCCGGCATGCTGCCGGGCGTCAAGCAGGTGAAGCAGGCGATGTCCTCCGGCGCCGTCGACGACAAGATCCTCGTCCGCATGGATGCGATGATCTCGTCGATGACGCCCAAGGAGCGCACCAAGCCGGAAATCATCAACGCCAAGCGCAAGATCCGCATCGCCAAGGGCAGCGGCACCACCGTGCAGGAAGTGAACAAGCTCCTGAAGATGCATCAGGAAATGTCCACCGCGATGAAGAAGATCCGCAAGATGGGCGGCCTCAAGGGCCTGGGCGCCCTCCTTGGCAAGGGGGGGCTGGGCGGCGGCCTCGGCGGATTGATGGGCGGTGGCGGCGGCATGCCGCAGCTTCCGCCCGGCGGCCTGCCCGGCCTCGGCGGGGCGCTCCCGCCCGGCTTCGACAAGTTCGGCAAGAAATAAGCATTCCCAAACCGTTCAATCCAATCCAGTTCAACAGAAGGAAGTCACCATGTCCGTTTCCATCCGTCTCGCTCGTGGCGGCGCCAAGAAGCGTCCTTACTACCGCATCGTCGTCGCCAACTCGCGCGCTCCGCGTGACGGCGCCTTCATCGAGAAGATCGGCACCTACAATCCGCTCCTCTCCAAGGACGATCCCGCCCGCGTGACCGTGAATGTCGAGCGCGCGAAGCATTGGCTGGCCGTCGGCGCGCAGCCGACCGACCGCGTCGCCCGCTTCCTCGACGCCGCCGGCGTGAAGGAGCGTGCGGCCCGCAACAACCCGAAGAAGGCCGAGCCGGGCGAGAAGGCCAAGGAGCGCGCCGAGGAGCGTGCGGCCAAGCTCGCCGCTGCCGAGGAAGCCGCCAACGCCCCGGCCGAGGAAGCGCCCGCCGCCGAAACTCCGGCCGAGGAAGCTCCGGCTGCGGAAGCCGCCGAGGGCTGATTGCGGCATGAGGCGCGGGGCCGCACGCCGCGCGCCTCATCCTGGTGAAGGGAATGGATGGGATGCACGATCGCCCCGTGACGCTGGCGGCCATCATCGGCGCGCACGGCATAAAGGGCGAAGTGCGTCTCAAGCTCTTCACCGATGATCTTGCGCCTTACACCACGCTTCACGCCGGAGACCGCGCCTTCACGCTGAAAAGCGTGCGGCCCGGCTCCAACGGCGCCGTGGCGCGCTTCGCCGAGATCGCCGATCGCGATCAGGCGGAGGCGCTGCGGGGCGTGGCGCTCACCGTCCCCCGATCGGAGTTGCCGCCGCTGGGGGAGGGTGAATATTATCATGTCGACCTGATCGGCCTGCCCTGCGTCGCCGATGGCGTCGATCTGGGCACGGCGGTGGCGGTCGAGAATTTCGGCGCCGGCGACATCGTCGAGATCGAGCGGCCCGGCGGCAAGCGCTTCATGGTGCCCGTCGCCGCCGCCGTCACGGTGGAGCCCGATCGCCTGCTGATCGATCCCGCCTTCGTGGAGTAGGTGCACCCCCCGCAGGTTGCGAGGCCGTGGCAACAAGCGTATATACATTTTGTATATACGGAGATCGTGATGGGCGAGGAATATCGCGCCAAGATATTCAAGTCCGGCAATTCGCTGGCACTGCGCTTGCCGAAGGCGCTCGGCCTCAAGGAAGGGCAGGAGATGATCGTGCGCGAGGAGCAGGCGAAATTCACCTTCGAGCCTGTCGAGCCGCCGAAGAAGAATCTCGACATCAGCGGCTTCTGGGGGAAAGCGCCTTGGCTGGAAGCTCCGCTGCGCGAGGATTTCGAGGAGCGGCCGAGCACGATCGCGCGTCGCGAAAAAGAGGCTCGCGACAAAGCGTGATCCGATTCCTGATCGATTCCGATTGTGCCGTCTACGCCATGACGGCGCGATATGAGGGGCTTGGCCGGCGCCTCTCCCAATGCGAGCCAGGCGAGGTGGGCATTTCCGCGATCAGTTTTGCAGAGGTCGCCCTTGGTTCAAGCAATGGCAAGCCGCCGCCGCGAGATGTGCTGGCTGCTTTCATCCAAGCCATTCCTCTACTTCCTTTCGATGAGGCGGCCGCCCGGGCCTATGCCCAACTGCCGTTTAGGCGCGCCCGCTTCGATAGGCTGCTGGCGGCGCATGCGCTGAGCATCGGGGCGACTATCATCACCAACAATGAAGGTGACTTCTCGGATGTCCCGGGATTGACGGTCGAGAACTGGACATTGCCATGACTTTCGCCGCCACGATCCTCACCCTTTACCCGGAGATGTTCCCCGGTCCGCTGGAGCTTTCGCTTGCCGGCCGCGCGCTGGGCGAGGGCAAGTGGGTCTGCGATCCCGTGCAGATCCGCGATTTCGCGACGGACAAGCATCGCTCGGTCGACGATACGCCGGCAGGCGGCGGCGCGGGCATGGTGATGCGGGCCGATGTGCTGGCCCGGGCGGTGGATCATGCCATGGATCGCCAGCCCGGCGTGCCGGTGCTGGCGATGACGCCGCGCGGCCGCCCCCTCACCCAGGCGCGCGTGCGCGATCTGGCGGCCGGCCCCGGCGCAATCATCCTCTGCGGCCGTTTCGAGGGAATCGACGAGCGTCTGTTCGAAGCCCGGCCGATCGAGCCGGTGTCGATCGGCGACTATATCCTTTCGGGCGGCGAGATGGCCGCTTTGGTGCTGCTGGATGCTTGCATTCGGCTGCTTCCCGGCGTAATGGGCGCCGCTTCAAGCGGGGACGAGGAAAGCTTCGAAAGCGGCCTCCTCGAATATCCGCATTATACCCGACCTGCCGAGTGGGAAGGGCGCACGATCCCCGAAGTGCTGCGATCTGGGGATCATGCGAAGATCGAGGCGTGGCGCACCGCCATGGCCGAGACGGATACAAGGCTAAGGAGGCCGGATCTTTGGGAGCGCCACGAGGGTGCTCGGGTCCAGTCTCCCTCTGGCGCGCGGCAACAGAAGAAGGAGCGGTGAGCCATGAACCTCATCCAGACGCTCGAAGCCGAGCAGATCGCCAAGATCACCGAAACCAAGAAGATTCCCGAATTCCGTCCGGGCGACACGCTGCGCGTCGGCGTGAAGGTCGTCGAAGGCGAGCGCACCCGCGTCCAGAATTATGAGGGCGTGTGCATCGCGCGCTCGAACAAGGGCATGGGCTCGTCCTTCACCGTGCGGAAGATTTCCTTCGGCGAAGGCGTCGAGCGCGTGTTCCCGCTCTATTCGCCGAACGTGGAATCGATCGAGGTCGTTCGTCGCGGCGTCGTCCGTCGCGCGAAGCTCTATTATCTGCGTGGCCGCACCGGCAAGGCCGCTCGCATCGCCGAGCGCCGCGACACGCGGGTTGCCGCCGAAGCCTGATCGCTTCAGCGCATCTTCGAAAAATCGGGCGCGGGTGGCATGCCATCCGTGCCCTTTTTCTTGCGGGGCATCCTCCCTCTTGCCTCCCCGGCGCTTCATCCCGATAAGCCGGCGATGCTCCGCATTCTCGCCCCCGCCGCCCTGATCGCGGCCGCAGCCCTCGTCCCCTCTACCGCCTTTGCCGAGAAGATCACGCTCGAGCGGCTGTTCGCCAGCCCGGCCATCGCCGGACCGACGCCGCGCCTGCTGAAGCTTTCGCCCGACGGCCGCCTCGCCACCCTGCTGCGCAACCGGCCGGACGATGCCGAGCGCTTCGATCTCTGGGCGATCGACACGCGCACCGGCAAGGCGCGCATGCTGGTCGATTCCCGGAAGGTCGGCACGGGGGCCGCGCTGTCGGAGGCCGAGAAGATGCAGCGCGAACGGCTGCGCATCGGCGGCAGCAAGGGCATCGTCGCTTATGACTGGGCGCCGGACGGCCAGCATATCCTGGTTCCGCTCGATGGCGATCTCTACCTCGCAGACCTCGCCGGCGGCGTGCAGCGGTTGACCGACAGCCCGGAAACGGAGCTGGACGCCACCGTCAGCGACAAGGGGCGCTTCGTCTCCTATGTCCGCGAAGGCAATCTTCACGTCATCGATATCGCCAGCCGCGGCGATCGCGCCCTGACCACGGATGGCGGCGGCACGACGAGCTGGGGCGTCGCCGAATTCGTCGCCAATGAGGAGCTGGATCGCCGCCGCGGCCATTGGTGGGCGCCGGACGACAGCCTGATCGCGGTCGCCCGCGTCGATGAAAGCAAGGTCGAGGTCTCGTCCCGCGCGGCGATCGGCGCGGAAGGCACCACCCTTTTCCAGCAGCGCTATCCCCGCGCCGGCACCCCCAATGCGGCCGTGGATCTGTGGCTTATGAAGCCGGACGGTTCGGGCCGGGTGAAGGCCGATCTGGGAACCGATCCCGATATCTACATCGCCCGCGTCAACTGGCTGCCGGATGCGAGCGCGATCCTCGTCCAGCGCCTCAATCGCGCGCAGGACAGGCTCGATATGCTGCGCGTCGACGCCCGCACCGGGGCTTCCACGGTCCTGTTCAGCGAGACGGCGGAAACCTGGGTCAATGTGAACGGCAATCTCCACGCGTTGCGCGACGGCGGCCTGATCTGGTCGTCCGAACGGGACGGCTATGACCATCTCTATCTGTGGAAGGACGGCGCCTTCCGCCAGCTTACCCACGGCAAATGGGCGGTGGAGAAGCTGGTCGGCGTCGACGAGAAGGCCGGCCAGCTGTTCTTCACCGGCTTTGCGGACAGCACGCTCGAACAGCATCTCTACGCGCTCGACTATCGGCAGGGCGGGGAACCCCGCCGGCTGACCGCGGCCGGCACCTGGAACGATGCGGTGATGGACGGCGCGGCCGCGCGCGCCATCGTCACCACCACCCGGCCCGATCAGCCGAAGCAGGTCTGGCTGGCCGATGCCGCCGGCAAGCGGCTTGCCTGGATCGAGGAGAATGCGGTCAAGGGCAGCCACCCGCTCGCCCCTTATGTCGGCGATCTGGTGAAGCCGGCCTATGGCACGATCAAGGCGGCCGATGGCGCCACCGACCTCGATTATGCGATGCTCGTCCCCCCCGGCCTGAAGCCGGGGGAAAAGGCGCCCGCCTTCGTCTTCGTCTATGGCGGGCCGCATGCGCATACGGTGAAGCGCGATTTCTTCGATCTCCGCATGCAATATCTCGCCCAGCAGGGCTGGGTGGTGTTCATGCTCGACAATCGCGGCATGGGCGATCGCGGCAAGGCGTTCGAGGATCCGATCCATCTGCAGATGGGCAAGCCGGAGGTGGCCGATCAGCTGAAGGGCGTGGAATGGCTCAAGGCCCAGCCCTTCGTCGATCCGGCCAAGGTCGCGGTGATGGGCTGGTCCTATGGCGGCTATATGACGCTGAAGCTGCTGGAGGCGGCCCCCGGCACCTTCGCCGCCGGCGTCTCGGTCGCCCCCGTCACCCGGTGGGAGCTTTACGATACCGCCTATACGGAACGCTATCTCGGCAATCCGGCGAAGGACAAGGCGCCCTATGACGGTGCCAGCGCCCTCGATAATGCCACCGCCATCGCCGATCCGCTCCTGCTGGTGCATGGCATGGCGGACGACAATGTGCTGTTCGAACATTCGACCGCGCTGATGGCGAAGCTGCAGGATGCGTCCAAACCGTTCGAAACCATGGTCTATCCGGGCAAGACCCACTCCATCTCCGGGCAGGCGACCAGCCTGCACCTGTGGCGGACGATCGAAGCGTTCCTGAACCGCACGGTGAAGGCCGCCAAATAAGGGGAGGGGGCCTCCACGCCGCCCCTCCCGGCGTCACGGGGTGGAGGATTGCTGGTCCGGCGCGAGCGGATCGTCCGCGTTCGCGCCGCTTGCCAGGCCGACGCCGCCGCCGATCCCCATGCCCATACCCATGCCGGCGCCCATTCCGCCGCCACCGCCTTGCCGGCCTTCCCCCCTGCCGCTTTCGCCCTTCCGCCCGCCGCTTGCGCCGGAGGGGCGGGTGGGGCCCTGCATCGGGATGGCAAGCCCGGCCGGGATCGGATCGAGGTCCAGCGCCTCGCGGATGAAATCGCGGAGCGAGATCACCAGATCATGGGTGTGGACGGGGTGCCCCGCGACCAGCTCGCGCGCGGCGCGTTCCGCCAGCCGCACCTGTTCCTCGGTGCCCAGCAGGATGATGTCGGAAAGCGCCGCCTCCACCGCGTCGCGGATGCGCCGCGCCCTGTCCGATCCTTCCGCCCCGGCGGCCGGCACGGTCTCCCCTTCGCCGTCCGGTTCCGCGCGCCGCCGCAGATCGCGCAGATGCGCCGGATCGACCGCCAGATTGCCCGTGAAGGAGCCGCCCAGCGTCTTGTAGGCGGCGATCAGGGTCCGCAGTCGCTCGTTGATCTGGCGGTTCATCCGCTCCCGCCGCTGCTGGATGGTGAACATCACCACCAGGCGGATGCTGACGCCGATCAGGGTGACGAGCGCCAGCCCGATGAGCGTCGCCAGCACGCTCTGCCACGAACTGAAGTCGATATTGCGCAAGGGGCGCCTCCCGCGATGCTGGCCGGCTGCTGGCCGGCTGCTGGCCAAGGGCTAAAGCAAATGCCCGGCTCGATCCAGCCGCCGCCGGCCAAGGCGCGCTTTTGGCGGCTAAAGCTCTGCGGGCTGGACATCTGCGCCCGCTCCCCTAAACCCGCGCCGGGCCGCATGTGCGGCCTTCATGTCCAACTGGAGCGAGTATAATGGCCTATCGGGTAGTCGTCGTCGGAGCCACCGGGAATGTCGGGCGCGAAATGCTCAACATTCTGGCCGAGCGCGAGTTTCCGATTAAAGAGATCGCCGCCGTCGCATCCTCCCGCTCCACGGGGGATGAGATCGAGTTCGGCGAGACGGGCCAGAAGCTCAAGGTCAAGAATCTCGAGCATTTCGATTTCACCGGCTGGGATATCGCGCTCTTCGCCGTGGGATCGACCGCGACCAAGGAATATGCGCCGAAGGCCGCTGCCGCCGGCTGCGTGGTGATCGACAATTCGTCGCTCTACCGCATGGACCCGGATGTGCCGCTGATCGTGCCGGAAGTGAACCCGGATGCGATCGACGGTTATAAGGCGCGCAACATCATCGCCAATCCCAACTGCTCGACCGCGCAGATGGTGGTGGCGCTGAAGCCGCTGCACGATGCCGCGAAGATCAAGCGCGTCGTCGTCTCCACCTATCAATCGGTGTCGGGTGCCGGCAAGGCGGGGATGGACGAGCTGTTCGAACAGTCGCGCAACATCTTCGTTGGCGATCCGGCCGAACCGAAGAAGTTCACCAAGCAGATCGCCTTCAACGTGATCCCGCACATCGATGTCTTCCTGGATGACGGCTACACCAAGGAAGAATGGAAGATGGTGGTGGAGACCAAGAAGATCCTCGATCCGAAGATCAAGGTAACGGCCACCTGCGTGCGCGTGCCGGTGTTCGTCGGCCATTCCGAATCGATCAATATCGAGCTGGAGGACGAGCTTTCGGCCGAGGACGCGCAAAAGATCCTGCGCGAGGCGCCGGGCGTGATGCTGGTCGATAAGCGCGAGGATGGCGGCTACGTCACCCCCGTCGAATGCGTCGGCGATTTCGCCACCTTCGTCAGCCGGGTGCGCGAGGACCCGACCGTGGAGAACGGCTTGGCCCTCTGGTGCGTGTCCGATAATCTTCGCAAGGGCGCCGCGCTCAACGCCGTCCAGATCGCGGAGCTGCTTGGCCGCCGTCATCTGAAGAAGGGCTGAGGCCCTCCGCAGTGACCGGCTATCGCGCCGCTTGGCGGTCCCTGCCGGTCGCCCAGCGGTGGATGATCGGGCTGCTCGCACTGGCCGTTCTGCTGGCCAATGTCGCGCAGCCCTTTCCTGAAGTGGCGCCGCTGCATCACCTGCCCACCGTGGCGGTGATCGCAGCGGCGCCGCTCTTTCTGGCGCGCTGGCCGCTCTCGACCCGCGCCGTCGCCTTCCTCTTTGCCTTCTGGCTGCTCCACACGCTCGGCGGCCGCTATACCTATTCCAACGTTCCCTATGACGCATGGGCGTCGGCGCTGTTCGGCGTCTCGACCGGCGATCTCCTGGGGACGACCCGCAACCATTATGACCGCCTCGTCCACCTCGCCTTCGGGGTGACGAGCATCCCCGCCGCGATGGAGCTGGCGCGGCGACAGGGCGCGGGGCCGTTCGCGGCGGCCTGCCTCGGCGTGGGCTTCGTTGCGGCCGCCAGCGCCGTCTATGAGATATTCGAGTGGGGCCTCACGCTCGTGATGGCCGGGGGTGCCGCCGATGCCTATAATGGCCAGCAGGGCGACATCTGGGATGCCCAGAAAGACATGGCGATGGCGATGCTGGGAGCGCTGGCGATGGCGGCGGTGGAATTGCGGCGGCGGGCGGCATGACGGAGAAGCTCATGGCCGGCGGCTGCCAGTGCGGCCGCATCCGCTACGAAGCGGTGATCCGCGACGACGAAGCCTATCTCTGCCATTGCACCTATTGCCGGCGGGCGACGGGCAATGTCTCGGTCGCGTTCAAGAATGTCCCGCAGGCCGATGTCCGCTGGGCGACGCGGGAGCCGGACTGGTATCAGTCCTCGCCCATCGCCCGGCGGCCTTTCTGCCCGCAATGCGGCACGCCGCTGGGCTTCACCTATCTGGACGGGACGAACATCGATCTCACCGTCGGTTCGTTCGACGATCCGGGCTTCTTCCGCCCGACCTCCAATTTCGCGATCGATACGAAGCTCGCGGCATGGGAGGATACCAGCCATCTGCCCGGCATGCGCGCGGACGAGCATCAGCCGCTCACCGATCGCTGGGTTGCCGCGACCGGCCGGCTGCCGGATTGATCCGCCGATCGGCCGGAACGGTGGATCGATCGCGCTCAAGCGGGTAGGGGACGCGGCATCAGGATTTACCGGGTGATCGATCGCATGACGGACGTGAAGGAAGGCCGCTTCAACGGCAGGGACGGCACCGAGCTGGCCTGGAAGGAAACGGGCGAGGGGCGGCCGCTGGTGCTGATCCATGGCTATTTCTCCAACGCCCTCACCAACTGGATCCGCTATGGCCACGCCGTGCTGATCGCGGACGCCGGTTTCCGCGTCATCATGCCGGACCTGCGCGGCCATGGCGACAGCGCCAAGCCGCACGATCCCGCCGCCTATCCCCGCGACGTGCTGGCCGATGACGGGCTGGCGCTGGTCGATCATCTCGGCCTCGCCGATTATGATCTCGCCGGCTATTCGCTGGGCGGGCGGACGAGCGTGCGCATGCTGGTGAAGGGCGCCGCGCCGCGCCGCGTCGTCCTGTGCGGCATGGGGCTGGATGGCATCCTCCACACCGCCGGACGCGGCGATTATTTCCGCAAGGTCCTCACCAATCTCGGCAGCTTTCCACGCGGATCGGGCGAATGGATGACCGAGGCCTTCCTCAAGACCACGGGCGGCGATCCGGTGGCGCTGCTCAACATCCTCGAAACCTTCGTCGATACCACGCCCGAGGAGCTGGCGGCCTTCGATCGTCCCGTGCTGGTCGTCACCGGGCGGGAGGATGACGACAACGGATCGGGCGAGGCGCTGGCCGATGCCATTCCCGGCGCGCGCTTCCAGCCGATCCCCGGCAATCATATGAGCGCGGTGGTGAAGCCCGAGCTTGGCCAGGCGATCCGGGATTTCCTGGCGGCTTGACCGGCCGGGGCCGCCGGAGCGATTGTGCGCGCAATCGCAAATAGACCTTTGGGGGCCTTTTCCATGAAAATCCCGTTCCGCGCCGCCGTTTCGGCCGTGGCGCTCGGCGCACTCGCCGTTTCCGCCGCCGCCTTCGCCGCCAAGGATGCCGCGCCCACCGCCACCGATGCCGATCGCTTCGTGGCGGCGGCCGAAAAGGAGCTGTTTGATCTTTCCATCCCGACCGCGCAGGTCGCCTGGGTCAACGCCACCTACATCACCGACGATACCGACGCCCTGAACACCCTGTTCGGCGCCAAGAATACCGAAGCCTCCGTGCGCCTCGCCAAGGAGGCCGCCCGCTACGACAAGGTCGCGGGCCTTTCCTTCGATACCCGCCGCAAGCTCGATATCCTGCGCCAGGGCATCGTCCTGCCGGCGCCCGCGACCGAGGGGGCCGCGACCGAATTGAACGCGCTGTCCACCCGGATGAGCTCCACCTACGGCAAGGGCCGCGGCACGCTGGCCGGCAAGGAGATCAACGGCTCCGATATCGAGGAGAAGATGGGCACAGTCCGCAACCCGGACCAGCTCAAGGAAATGTGGGCGAGCTGGCATGACAATGTCGGCAAGCCGATGAAGGCCGATTATGCCCGCATGGTCGAAATCGCCAACCAGGGCGCGAAGGAGCTGGGCTACAAGGATCTCGGCGCCATGTGGCGCTCCAACTACGATATGTCGCCGGATGAGTTCGCCAGGCTGACGGACAAGCTCTGGCTGCAGGTGAAGCCGCTCTACGATCAGCTCCACTGCTACACCCGCACCAAGCTGAACGAGAAATATGGCGATGGCGTCCAGCCCAGGACCGGCCCGATCCGCGCCGATCTGCTCGGCAACATGTGGGCGCAGGAATGGGGCAACATCTATGACGTCGTCGCCCCGGCCGGCGCCGGCGACGTCGGCTATGACACGACCGATCTGCTGAAGGCCAAGGGCTATGATGCACTGAAGATGGTGAAGGGCGGCGAGAATTTCTTCTCCTCGCTCGGCTTCGCGCCGCTGCCCGACAGCTTCTGGCAGCACTCCCAGTTCACCAAGCCCGCCGATCGCGAGGTGATCTGCCACGCGTCCGCCTGGGACGTGGACAATAAGGACGATCTGCGGATCAAGATGTGCATCAAGGTGAATGGTGACGATTTCACCACCATCCACCACGAGCTGGGCCATAATTATTACCAGCGCGCCTATAACAAGCAGTCCTATCTCTACCTGAACGGCGCGAACGACGGCTTCCACGAGGCGATCGGCGATGCGATCGCGCTATCGATCACGCCCGACTATCTCGTTCGGATCGGGCTGCTCGATCCGGCGAAGGTGCCGCCGGCGGACAAGGATATTGGCCTGTTGCTGCGGCAGGCGATGGACAAGGTCGCTTTCCTGCCCTTCGGCCTGCTGGTCGATAAATGGCGCTGGGGCGTGTTCGACGGGTCGATCGCGCCGCAGGATTACAACAAGGCGTGGACGGCGCTCCGCCTGCAATATCAGGGCATCACCCCGCCCGTGGAGCGCGGAGCCGACGCCTTCGATCCCGGTGCTAAATATCATGTGCCCGCCAGCACGCCCTACACCCGCTATTTCCTGGCGCGCATCCTCCAGTTCCAGTTCTACAAGGCCGCGTGCGACCAGGCCGGCTGGAAGGGGCCGCTCCACCGCTGTTCCTTCTACGGCAACAAGGAAGTCGGCGCGAACCTGAACAAGATGCTGGAGATGGGCATGTCGAAGCCCTGGCCGGACGCGCTGCAAGCCTTCACCGGCAGCCGCGAGATGGATGGCACGGCGATGATCGCCTATTTCAAGCCGCTGATGACGTGGCTGGAACAGCAGAACAAGGGCAAGACCTGCGGCTGGTGAGCCAAAGGCGGGCAGGCGCGGCGGATGGGGCAGGGGCCTTGCCGCCGCGCGGCCCGATCATCGTGACGGCGGATCTGGGGCCCGCCGATCTCGCCCGCCTCGATGCCCTGCGGCGCGCGTATTACCCGGCCGATCGCAACCGGGTGCCCGCACACCTCACCCTGTTCCATCACCTTGCGCCGTCCCTGGCGGAGGAGGCCGGCCGCCGGCTGGCCGCGGAAACCCGGCATGCGCCGCCGCCCGCGGCACGCATCGCCGGGATCATGAAGCTGGCGCGGGGCACCGCCTTCCGCGTCGATTCGCCGGGGCTGCAGGCGATCCGCGCCCGGCTGGCCGACGCCTTCGATCGCTATCTCACGCCCCCGGATGCCGCGCCCTGGCGCCCGCACATCACCATCCAGAACAAGGTGGATGCCAGCGCCGCCGCCGCCCTGCAAAGGGAAATGGCCCGTTCCTTCCGGCCCGGCCCGATCGCCATCGCCGGCCTGTCCCTGTGGCGCTACGAGGATGGCGGATGGGTGGCGATCGGCCGCCATCCCTTCAATCGATCTGGCCGATCCCCTCGCAACTGAGATCGAACGCGGACAGCCCGGCCTCCAGATAGGCGGCGAGCAGCGGCATATCGAGCAGCAGGTCGACCGGGTCTTCCTCGCTGTTCAAGGCCTCCTCCTGCGCATCCTCCCATTCGCTGGCGTCATAGGTGCCGCGCCCGATCCACGCGAGCGCCAGCACGTCGGCGATCTCGTCGTCCGCCATGTCGTCGAGGAAGGTCCGCACCTCATCCTCGATGGCGACATTGGCCTCGTCCTCCAGCACGGCCATGGGATCGTCGGTATCGGTGGGATCATCCTCCCCGTCCGCCTCGATCGCCGGCACCTGCGCTTCCAGCTCCCGGGCGCGGATTATCAGCCGGCAGACACTTTCCAGTGGGACGTTCAATTCCATGTCAGCCTCCTTCCGCCAGCTTTTCGGCAGTGGGGCGGCCCGCGGCGGTGCCGCCCCGAAATCGAAACGGGAACGAGGGGAAGGCCCGCCGGTTCCCGCCTCAGGCCGCCAATGTCTTCAGCTGGACGCCGGCATCGGCGAGCTGGTCCAGCGGCGGGGCGATTCCGCCGGCCACCAGCGCGCGACCCTGCACATAATCCTTGGTCGCGTTGACGCAGTCGAGCGCGATCACCCTGCCGTCCTTCAGATAGACGATGGAGAAGCTGCGCTCTGCCGGGTCGCCGCGCATCACGATCCGGTCGTGCCCGATGGAAAGACCAACCGTCTGCAGGCGCAGGTCATATTGGTTGGACCAGAACCACGGCACCGCCGAATAGACATCGTCGCCGCCCATGATCGCCTTGGCGACGATGGTGGCCTGATCGTTGGCGTTCTGCACCGATTCCAGCCGGATGCGGGCGCCGCCGGCAAAGCCGTTCTCATGCGCGGCGCAATCGCCGATCGCGAAGATATCGGGCAGGCTGGTGCGGCATTGGCCGTCCACGTCCACCCCGTTGCCCCCGGCGGCGCCGGCCGCGATCAGCGGCTCGATCGCCGGGATGATGCCGATGCCAACGATCACCATCTCGGCCGGCAGCTCGGTGCCGTCCGCCAGGCGCACGCCCACGGCGCGGCCGTCCTTCTCGACGATGCAGTCGACCGCCACGTTCAGCCGCACGTCCACGCCGTGCGCGCGGTGCTCCGCCTCGTAGAATCGCGACAGCGGCTCGCCCGCCACGCGCGCCAGCACGCGGTCCAGCGCCTCCAGCACCGTCACCTGCTTGCCCAGCTTGGATAGCACGGCGGCCGCTTCCAGCCCGATATAGCCGCCGCCGATCACCACCACCCGATTCGTGGTCGCCAGCTCGCCCATCATCGTGTCGACATCGGCGCGCGTGCGCACGGCGTGCACGCCCTTCACGTCATGGCCGGTGCAGGTCAGCCGCCGCGGCGAGCCGCCCGTCGCCCAGATCAGCTTGCCGTAGCCGAGGCTGCTGCCGTCGGCCAGCGTCACCCTATGCGCCGCCGGATCGACCGACACGACCCGCCGGCCCAGCAGCAGATCGACGTTGCGCTCTTCCCAGAAGGCGGCCGGGCGGATCAGGATTCGCTCGAACGTCTTCTCGCCCGAAAAATAATCCTTGGAGAGGGGCGGGCGCTCATAAGGCAGCTCCGGTTCGTCGCCCAGCAGGGCGATCGTGCCTTCGAACTTCTGCTGCCGCAGCGTCAGCGCCGCCTGCGCGCCGCCATGGCCGGCACCCACGATCAGAACGTCATAATGGTCCACGCTTCTGTTTCCCCTCGCATCCGATTCCCGGAAATGCCTGTATCGCGCGAAGTTGCGCGACGCCAGTTGACCGGTGCCGCGAGCCTGCCTATAGGCCCGCCCACGCCCGGCGACGAAGCGTTCGCCGGCGGCCCGATTGGGGCGGAGTAGCTCAGCTGGTTAGAGCAGCGGAATCATAATCCGCGTGTCGGGGGTTCAAGTCCCTCCTCCGCTACCAACGTTGGACACACCCTTTCCCGCGTAAAAACTGGTAGTTTTCCGGCCTATCCGCTGCTTGCCATGCGCAAATGGGCGACCAAGCTAAGCGAAGCCATCGAGCGTGTGAGGATTCGCGCGTGAACATGCGGGTTGAGCGGGCGTGTTGCCTGAGCGATTCCCAAGCGATTGGAATCTCTTGCAGCTCAAAAAATCGCGACAGAAATAAAACTAGGCCGGTTCGCGACAGTTGAGGGTGCCGCGAACCGGCGATCGATCGGAATCGCTTAGAATGCGAGCGAGAAGGTGGCCTTGCCGCTGTGGTTCTGGGCGCTGGCCGCAGCATCGCCGGTATAAGCGATGTCGAGGCGGGCGCGGCTGGAAAGTGCCAGGCCGAGGCCGATGTCGGTGGATAGTGCATCCTTTGCGATGGGCGTGCCGCTGACCAGGAAGCGGCCGCCATTGGCCAAGGCGAGGGCGGCTTCGGGGGTGCGATCGCCGAAGGCGTGGCGCCAGCCGGCGGTGACGTTCAGGTCGATCCCCATGGAGCCGAGGTCGAACGCCCGGCGGATATGCGCACCAGCGGTGGTGAAATCGGTGGTCATCACATCATGGGCGAGGGTGAGCGCCGCCGCGCCGCCTTGTTCGCGGGTTGCCTCGCTATCGACCGAGACATGGGCGATGCCGGCGAACGGCTCGATCGCGGTGCCGCCCAGCGTGAAGCGGTAGCCGATCTCGGCAAAGCCCTGCGCGGTGGATGCCTGCCGCCGGGATTTGGCCGTATCGCTGAAGCCTTCGAAACGCACGTCGCGGGTGATGTCCGCATCGTGCCAGCTGAAGGCGAAGCCGCTGCGCAGGCTAAACCGGCCGGTATCTGCGCCCGCGTAAAGGCCGAGATGATAGCTGTCGATATCGGCATCGGACGAAGCGGCGCGCAGATCGGCGTCGCCCTTCTGCCAGCCGCCGAACAGGCCCAGCTGCACCGTTTCGGCTGCGATCGCATCGACGCCCATCAACAGGCCGGCGGCCGAATGCTTTACCCGGCGGGCATTGTCATTGCCGTCGATCCGGCCCCAGGAGCCGATGCCCTGCATCCACCAGTTGGTGCCGCGCTGGGCGTCCACCGCGGCGCCGGCATTGCGCATGCGATCGAAGGCGGCCGCGCGGATGAAGCGGCTGTCCTCCGTCAGCACCGCGCCCAGCGAGGCGTGGATCTCGCCGGAGAGGCTGTCGAACGCGGTGGCCGCCTGATCGGCGGTGAGCGTGACCACGGCCTGATAGAGGGCGTTGCCCATGCCCAGCGCTTCGACCGCGCCGGCGGTCGCCCGCTGGTTGCCGGTTACGCCGACCGACGCGAACCCTATATCGTTGCGATCAAGGGTCAGCGTCACGGCATTGGCGGAATAGCTGAGCGAGGGAGTGAGGAAGGCGTAAGTGGAGGTGACATCGGCAAACTGCCCCTGGATGCCGCCCGCCGCGGTGAGGATCGTGTAGCTGGCGTTCGGCCGATAATCGCCGGAGAAACCGATATGGGCGACGGTGCCACCGTTCAGGAGCGCGCGACCGGTGGCAGCGATGCGATCCGCGGCGCTGCCAGTGGGATCGACTTCGACCTGATAGGTCGATCCCGCCGCGAAGCTGATGTCGCCATTGACGGTAAGCAGGCCGATCGAATTGCCGGGCGAGATGATGCCGCCGGCCTCGACGGCGGTGGTGCCCAGCGTGCCGTTGCCGCCGACGATGCCGGCCGCGCCGATCCGCAGCAGGCCGCCGAAGCTGCCGCTGGCGATGAGCTTGCCGTTCCTGACATCGATGCCGCCTGCGAAAGAGCGACTGTCGCCGGTCAGCTCGATATGCTGGCCGCCGTCGATGGCGAGCGTGCCGGCGCCGCTGAGGCTGCCGGCATAGCGGCCGCTGGCGGATTGATCGAACAGCAGGGTCGCGCCCGATGCGATCATGGCATTGCCGGAGAAGCCCTGCGTGGTGGTAGCTAGCGTGCCCTGTTCGATCCGCCAGTCGAGGCTGGACGCGCCGGTCAACGTCAGGGTCGCGGCGCCCGTCTTGACCATCGTGCCGGCCACGCCTTCGAGGCCGGCGATGGCGCCGGTGAAGCTGCCGTCGCTCCCCTGGTTGAATATGACGGTTCCGGCGTTGGCGATATCGCCGCGGATCGCCGCGCTGTTGCCGATCAGCGTGCCGGCTTCGACCAGAGTGTTGCCGGTATAGCTGTTCGTGCCGGTGAGATGGAGGGTGCCGCGATCGGCCTTGACCAGATCGCTGGCACCGGTGAGTTCGGAGGCGATCGTGGCCGTCATCGCGGCCCCGGCGGCGGAGCCGTCGCCGACGCGGATCACGGTGCGGCCGCCGGTGCCGGCGAGGCCGAGCGCATCGCCTGACAGCCTGTAGCCGTCCGAAGCGAACTGCATGCCCGAAATGGCCAGCGCGCCGGCGCTGTCGTCAAGGGTGACGGTGCCGCCGGCCGCCTGGAAGATGGCGAAGCCCGGCGCCGGACGCATCGCGCCGGAGGCGAGGCCGTTGCCGTTGGTCCAGGCGGCGCCGTTTGCCGCCCAGATGCCGTCGCCGCCGTCGATCACGCCGTCATTGTGCCGGGTGGCGTCGCTACCATCCCAGAACAGCAGGTCGGCCCCGGCGGAGGAGATGATGTTGACCTGGCCCGCAAGTGCGGTCTGGATCGCCAGATCACCGGCGCCGACGCCGGTGGGCAGGATGTCGAGGACGAGGCCGTTGTCGACAAGCGTGCCGCCATAATCGAACAGTCGATAGACGCCCGCGCCGAAGCCGCCGGCATCGGTGACGGATAGCCTTCCATCGAGGGTGAGATCGCCCGTCACGCTGAACAGCGCCGACGAGGAAGGGGTTCCCAGGAGCGCCACGACATTGGCGTCGTTGCCCAAGGTCAGGCTGCCGATGGTGAGCGTATCGCCCGCGCGGCCGATCAGCGCGCCGGAGCCCGAGACATCGACCGCGCCGAGCTGGCCCGTGCCTTCCAGCGAGCCGCCGGTGCCGACCTGGACCGTGCCGCCCAGCGCGCCATCGACGCGCAGCGTGCCGGACAGGACGCTGCTGGTGCCGGCAAAGCCCGCGCTGTCGCCCGTCAGGGTGAGCCGTCCGGAACCGGACAGGTTGAACGCGCCGGTTCCCAAGATCTGGTTCGCATAGGTGGCGGCGCCGCTGCCCGCCAGCGTGAACGCCGCGCCGCCGGAGATGACGGCATCGCCGGTGAAGTTGCCCGCCGTGGCGATCAGGCCGCCTTCGACGATGTGCCAGCCGAGGCTGGACGTGCCCGTCAGGGTGAGGACGCCGGCGCCATCCTTATACATCAGGCCGTTCGCGCCGTTCAGCCCCGCTATATCGCCCGCGAAGCTGCCATCGCTCAGCTGATGGAAGTCGACCAGGCTGCCATTGGCGATATCGCCGCGGATGGAGGCGCTGTCGCCGGCCAGCGAGCCGGCTTCGACCAGAGTGTCGCCGGTGTAGCTGTTGGCTCCGTTGAGGACGAGGCGGCCGCTGCCTGTCTTGACCAGATCGCCCGAGCCCGAAATCGCGCCGCCGAGCGTGACCTGGATTTGCCCCACCGTATCGAAATTGCCATCCGCGTTCAGGGTGATGCCCCGGCTGCTGGACAGGCTGCCCTGGAAGACGAGCGCGCCGCCGTCGAAGGTGATTCCGCCGGCGGCGGCGCCGAGATTGGCATCCTGGAGCACCAGAACCGTGCCGTCGGCTATGCGGGTGCCGCCGGCATAGCTGTTGATGCCGCGCAGATAGAGGTCGCCCGCGCCTGTCTTGGTGAGGCCGCCGGTGCCGGCGATGACGGTGTCGACGACGGCGAAATCGCCGAGCACGCGGATTTCGGCATTGCCGTCGGCACGGGCGGAGCCGTCGATCAGGAGCCGGCCGGCGCCGGCCAGCGCATAGCCGGTGTCGACGAACTGGAGCCCCTGGAAGCTATGGTCGCCGCTGACCGCGATGGTGCCGCCGGCGAAGCTGCCGGCATCCTTGAACACGGCGTTCTTGCCCGCCCAGGCCACTGGCATCACGCCGTTCTGGTTGAGCCAGGTGGTGCCTGCCGCATCCCAGGTGCCGTTTCCGCCCTGCCAATGCTGGATCGTGTCATCGCCGGCGGCGGCGGCGAACAGATCGACCCGGCCCGATCCGGCCTGGATCTGATAGGCTGCGGGATCGGCGAGGGCGGGCGTCGTCCCGATGGTCAGGCCATTATCGGTCAGCGTGCCATTATAGGAGATGAGCCGATAATAGCCGAGGCCGGCCGCGCCGTCGGCCGGCGTGCCGCTCTGGCCGAGGTTGATGATGCCGTCGAGCACGAGGTTGCCGCTCACCGCGATGCGGTCGCTGGTGCCGGCCGCCGGATTCGCGGCAGCACCCGGGCTTCCCAGTTCGAAATCGAGGATCGATCCGCTCGCCAGCGTGAGATCGCCCGCCACGTTGAGCGTGCCGATCGAATTGCCGGGCGCGATCCGTCCGCCGGATTGGACCGTCGTGCTGCCCACCGTGCCCGATCCCGCCAGCCGCGCGCCGCTGGCCACCGTCAGCAGGCTGCTCGATGCGATCGATCCATTCACGTTGAGCGTGCCGCCCGATACCAGCGTGGCGCCGGTATAGCTGTTGGCGGTGCCCGACAGCGTCATGGTGCCGCTGCCGATCTTGGTGATGCCCAAGGTGCCGGCGCCGTTTTGCAGATCGCCGGCAAAAATGGTGGAACTGTTGTCGCCGCCGGTTGTCAGCACCCGTCCCGGGCCTCCGCTGGTAACCGAGCCGGCACCGGCCAGCGCGCCGATGGTCTGGTCGTCGTTGCCGAGATCGAGCCGACCGCCTGTATCGACGGTTATCGCGCTCAGGTTGCTCAACGCGCCCGTGGCGTTTGCGTAGAGCGTGCTGCCCGACGATATGGTCGTGGCGCCGGCATGGCTGTTGGCGCCCAGGAGCGTGACGGAAGCGTTGCTGATCTGCAGATTGCCGCCGCCGGAAATCATGCCTGTGATCGTCAGGTCGTTGCCGCCGTTCAGGTCGAGCGTCTTGCCTGCATCGAGATTGATCGCGTTGACCACGTAAAGGCCCGCCAGGCTTCCGCTAAGGCTGGCGTCGCCGGTGACATGCAATATGCCGTTGCCCAACGCCGCATTGGTGCTGATGGCAATGGTGCCGCCGGCCAGGTTGAAACCGCCGGTGAAGCCGTTGGAGCTGTTCAGCGCCAGCACGCCGGTGCCATTATATGTGAGGCTGCCGGTGCCGCCGATCGAGCCGTTCATTTCAATATAGTAACCGCCGACAATGCTGAGATTGGCGTCGAGCGTCACGTCATTGAAAAGGAGGGCATTGGTATTGGACTTGAGCGTTGCGGCGCCGCCGACGGTCAATGCGCCCGTGCCGAGAGAGAACACGGAGCCAAGCGTCAGGCTGCCCGCCATCAATTGGACGCCGCCCGAAAAGGAATTGCTGGAATTCAGCGTCAGATCGGCGGCGCCTGTCTTGATGATCGAACCGCCGCCGCTCACGATGCCATTCAGCGCCAGATCGTTGGTGCCGCCGACGGCGAGGGCGGTCTGAAGGTCGACATCGTTGGAGAGGGCGATGGCGGTGTTTGCATCCAGCGTGCCGCCACCGATGACGCGCAGCATGCCCAAGCCCAATGCGGTGTTGGAGCCGAGCGTCAGGCTGCCGGATACCAGATTCATGCCGCCGCTGAACAGGTTGGCGCCGTTCAGCGTGAGATTGCCTCCACCGTTCTTGATGATCGAACCGCCGCCGCCCACCATGCCATTCAGCCCCAGATTGCCGTTGCCGCTTATGGTGAGGTTGGCGTGGATATCGACGCTGTTGGGCAGAGTGACGGCGGTATTATAGGCGGCGGACAGCGTGCCGGCGCCCAGGACCACGAGGCCCCCTGTGCCGAGCGCCCAGTCGTTGCCGACCGTCAGTTCCCCGCCCAGCAAGCCGGTGCCACCGGAATAGGTGTTGGTGCCCGTCAGGGTCAGCACCCCGCTGCCTGTCTTGACCAGGCCCAGGCCGCCGCCATGGATAGTGCCGGAGAAGGTGGTCGAACTGTTATCGTACCCGGTCGACAGCTGCACCAGCACGCCGCCGCTATTTGTCACCGTGCCGTTGCCGGCCAGTGAGCCGATATCCTGGCTGTAGCTGCCCAGATCGAGCGTGCCGGAATAGCCGACCGTCACGGCGCTGTTGTGGCTCAACGCACCGGACGCGTCGGCGCGCAGCGTCCCCTGGTCGATCGTCGTGGCGCCGCTATAGGTGTTGTTGCCGGACAATATCATGGTGCCGAAGCCGGTCTTGGTCAGGCCCAGGGGGCTTGCGCCATCCTGGAGGCTTCCGGAGAAGGAGGCGGCGGGGCTGGTGCCTTGCACCACCGTGGTCAGCACCGCCGCCCTGCCGCCGCTGTTGGTCACGGTGCCGGGACCTGTGCTGGTCAGTGCGCCGATCGTCTGGTTGTAGCCATTCAGATCGAGCCTGGAGGCCAGGTTCAACTCGACAGAGCTGTTGCGGGAGAACGCATTCTCCCCGACAGCCCTGAGCGTGCCTTCATACAGCACCGTGTCACCGGCATAGGTGTTGCCGGAGCCGTTCAACGTCAATGTGCCGGAACCCCATTTGACGATACCGCCGGAGCCGACGAGCGCGGTGGTGGCGCCGATGCCGATATCATAGATGCTCGTATCGACGACCATGCTTCCAGCACCGATCGTGACGTTTCCGAAATTCTGGAGATAATCGGCTATCGTCTGGGTCGCCCGAAAGCCGCCGCCATTGGCGGTGATCGTCCCGGCACCCAACCCCTTCGCGATATAGCCGGTTTCGACCATGCCGGATGCGATGTTGAGCGAGCCGTTCAGGTCGAGGCCGCCGGCGCTGCCTGCCTGCTCTGCGACAATGACGGCGGACGCGTGGACGATACCGCCGGTGTCCACGGTCAGATAGCCGCTTCCCGCCTCGCCAATTCGCAAGATGCCTGCGCTCGTCAGGCGTGCGCTGCCATCAGTCACGGTCACGCCGCCATAAGAGCCGCTGGAAGAGCCGATGCTGATTTGTGAGGCGGTGGCCTGGCCAAAGTTGCTGATCGCCAGCGTGGCGGTGCCGGAACCGCCGACTATGAGATCGCCATTGTTTGACCAAAAGGAAACGCCGCTCATGGTCACCGCCCCCGTCGAGGAGGCTGACCTGCCGATTATGCCGGAATCGCTGATGATATTGCCGCCGTTGACGTCCAGTCCACCCGTGCCGCTATCGCCGACGATGAGGGGACCCGGGATTACCCAGCTCGGACCAGCCTGTATCGGAGTCACATCCCCTACCGCCGTCATGCCCTGCGCATGGGCGGGGGCCGCCATCGCGGAAAAAGTGGCGATGGCGGTGGTGAGGAGCAGGTGCCGATGGCGGATTCCGGGATAGCGATGATATCGCGTGACCGACCGTGCCACGCTGCCCTTGCCCGAAACCATCTATTTCCCCCTGCCGATACCCGGATCGCCGATGAACGGCACGAGCGCCGCCATTTCTATGATATGACGAAATAATCCGTTAACGGGCGGGGGGCGTGACGGGCTTGGCCGCGGGTGCCGGACGCTGGGGGATTCCCCGGCCACCCCCGCATGCGGGGCACAATCCGATCATAACGATCAGCTCGCTCCGGGCGGCAGGCCGTCAAGCAGGAAAGGCGCGTTTGCTCTAAAGGGTCAACCGCGCCGGGAAGGCGGGATCCGGGCGATCACGTCGGCCAGGTGATGGTGGATATCGTTTCCGCCAAGGATCTGATTGAGATTTTCCGCCCCGCCGTTCCGCGCCTCACGCGGGGTCATGGCGAAGCGGGCGCGGAATGCCTTGGAGAAACGGCTGGGATTGGGAAAACCGAGCCGGTAGCCGAGATCGGCGATGGGCAGCATCGCGTTGCGTTCCAGCGCCAGGAAGCGAAAGGCCGCGTCGAGCCTTTTGTCGCGGATCAGCGTGGCGATCCCGCCTTCCTCCGCGAAAAGACGGTAGAGATGGGCGCGGGAGATCTGGAATTCCCGCATGATGCTGCGCGGCGACAGCGTGGTGTCGGCGATATGATCGTCGATATGGCGGGCGATCCGCCGGCGGATGCCCTCCGACACGATCGGCGCGGCATCGCCGTGCACGATCGGCTTGCGGGTGAGGGCGGCGGCGAGCAGGCCGGCCACGCTGTCCTCCATCGCCGCCGCGTCTGCCTGATCGAGATCGCCCGCGACCGCGTGGAAATGGGTGAGGCAGCCCGCCAGCAGCCGGGTGACGGGCGTGTCCGCCGCCAGCCTGTGGCCGTGCAGGCTGCGCCCGCCGGCCGCGCGGTCGATGGGATCGCGGGGCACGAGCATGGTGATGCGGGAGCCCGGCTCCGCCCGGCTGGTGAAGGGGCGAGCGAGATCGAAGACGCAGATGTCGCCCACGTCAGCCGCGATCGGGATACCGTCGCAATCGGCGCGGAGCGTGCCGGCGACGACGAGCTGGAGCAGATAATCGTCGAGCCCGCTGCGCAGGATCGTCCGGCGGTTGCGGTTATAATGCTGGCGGTTGAAGGAAATGGAAGCGAGGGTCATCCGCCCGAAGGGGACGGACTGGACCGCGCCCCGATAATGATCCTCGCCCGGCTCCAGGGGCAGAAGCTCGAACAGCGGGCGCGCCATTTCGCGCCAGAACTCGCTGCGCAGCGAGGGCTCGATATGGTCGGTCGATACGCTGACCCCCTTCTTCATGGCTTTCGTCTAACCCTTCCGATTCTCGCCAGCCATTCCGGAATCCTACCGATCGAGACAATGCGGCAAGTAAAGGGAGACAGACGCGCCTATTACAAGATATTGTAATAAGGCATAATATTTCGGCCCTGTCATCCCGTTCCGGTTGACGGGCAGCAAGGTGACAAAAAGATCGCGGACCGATCTTGCGACGCCAGCGAGGGCAAACCGTCGGTGACGGCGGGACGCAAAGCCTCCGGCCTTGAGCGTTCAAGGTAGCGGGGTTGCAACAGGGGGTGCAGGGATGACGTTCTAGTCGCGCGATCGACGGCCGGTCCGGGCTTTCTCACGGCCTTTCCGGCACAAGCCTTTCCAACATCGGCGCATGCGTTCCTCCGGGCGGTTCCGTCCGGGGGCCGGGCGCATATGCGCGCCTTACCGACACGGGGTTCCACAATGACATCGGCTAATCATGAGGCGAAGCGGCGGAGCACTTCCAGGGCTGCCTTCCGCATGCTGTGCGGCGCCTCGCTCTCGGTGCTGGCGTTGACGGGCTCCGCCGTGCGCGCGGCCGATCGCTATTGGGATGCCAACGGCACGGCCGTCGGTGTCGGTGGAAACGGCGGCTGGAATGTTTCGTCATCCCTGTGGAGCCCCAGCAGCGACGGGGTGAGCGGCCCTTATGGCGCCTGGACCAATGCGGGGCTGGACAGGGCGATCTTCGGCGGCACCGCCGGCACGGTGACCTTGACCGCGCCGATCACCGCCAATGCCCTGCGGTTCATGACGAACAACTATGTCCTGACCGGCAATGTGCTTACCCTGGCCGGCGCCACCCCGACGATCACGACGGACACCGGGGTCACGACGACGATCGCCTCCGTTCTGGCGGGCGGCGCCGGGTTGATCAAGGACGGGCCGGGCACGCTCAACCTGGAGGGCGTCAACCAGTTCAGCGGCGGCGTGAACGTGCTGGGCGGCGGGCTGGGGTTCAACGCCGATGCCGCGCTGGGCGCGGCCGGAAACGGCATCACTCTGGCGGGCGGCGCCGGGTTGACCAGCAACGGCACCGCGATGGCGGCCAGCCGCGTCGTCACCCTGGCCGGCGGGCAGGTGACGATCCGCGGCGCGGGCACGGGCGCCGCGCGCTATACCGGCGCGGGCGGCCTCACGCTCGCGGCCGGCATCACGCTCAGCAACGACGCCAATGACTATCAGGGCCAGACGCGGCTGAACGGCCAGGGCACCTACAATTTCACCTCGATCGCCGATCTCGGGCTGGCAAGCGCGCTCGGTGCGCCGGTGACGGCGGCGGACGGCACGATCGTCGTCAACGGCAACGCCACTTATTCGGCGAACGCCAGCTATATCGGCGGCGGCGACAGCTCCAACCGCGACTGGCAGCTCATCACCGGCGGCACCGGCACGTCCGGCATCAACAATCAGGGCAGCGGCAAGCTGACGCTGACCGGCAATATCAGCAACAGCCATGCCGCTTCCACGCCGCGCTTCATCTTCTTCAACGCCAACACCGCGGATATCGACCTGCTGGGCACGATCAGCAGCAACAATGCGCAGATCGGCGTCGTCTACGGCAGCACCGGCACGGGGCGCACCATCCTGGTGGGCGGCGTCAACGATTATGGCGGCGCCAGCACGATCCAGAATGTGACGGTGCGGGCCGGCTCGCTCCGCAATGCCGGCACCGCCAGCGCGCTGGGAACGGGCGTCAATGGCGGCATCACGCTCAGCAACGGGCGCTTGTCCTATATCGGCGCGGGCGATGCCAGCAATCGCGCCTTTGCCGTCGACGGCAACGGCATCCTCGCCAATGACGGTGCCGGCGCGCTGGCGCTGAGCGGCGACTTCGCCTTCCAGCCGGGCGGTGCTGCGGACGTGCTGACGCTGGGGGGCGGCTTTGGCGGCACCAACACGCTTTCCGGCGGCATTTCCGGCGCGGGCGGCATCCTTGCCGAAGGATCGGGCCGCTGGCTGCTGACCGGCGCCAACAGTTATGTCGGCACCGTCACCGTGAATGGCGGCGCGCTGATCGCGGGCGGCGCTTCGGCCTTCGGCGCGCCCAATGCGGCGATCGTCAATGGCGGGACGCTCGACCTCAACGGCCATGACACGGGCTTCACCGCGCTTTCGGGGACGGGCGGCACTGTCGCGCTGGGCGGCGCGACGATGACCGTGGCGGGTTCCGCGAGCAGCCGTTACGACGGCACGATCAGCGGCAGCGGCGGGCTGGTGAAGCGCGGCACGAGCACGCTGACCCTGACCGGGGCCAACAGCTATGCCGGCGGCACCACCATCAATGGCGGCGCGCTGACGCTCGATTTCTCGCCCGCAGGCGGGCCGGCCGCCGATATTCTGGCGAACGGATCGATGCTCACTCTGTCCGGCGGCGTGCTGAACCTGCAGGGTGCTGCGGGCGAGGCCAACAGCCAGAGCTTCGGCGGCCTGAACGTGGTGGCCGGCAGCAACCGGATCGCCGCCGTGGCGGGCGCGGGCGGCGGCATGACCGTCAATCTCGGCGCGATCGGCCATAGCGGCGGGCTGGTGGACTTCACCCTGACGGGCGGATCCATCATCACCACCAGCAACACCAGCCTGGGCGGCTGGGCGACGGTCAACGGTGCCGATTATGCCAAGGTGGTGGGCGGCCAGATCACGGCCTTCACCACGGCGGACTATAGCGCCAAGGACGATGCCGGCACCTGGTTGAACGGCGAGTTCATCACCGACGACAACGGCAATGCCGACAGCTTCTACGGCACGGTGAGCGGCGACGTGCAGCTGGGCGGCCTGCGCTATACGGTGGCCGATCCCACGCCCAATCCCAACCTCATCACCATCGCCGCCGGACGGACGCTGGGGGTGGACGGCACGATCATCGTCGCCGGCACGGTGGGCGCCAACAACCAGCGGATCGCCGGCGGATCGCTGACCGGCAGCGCCGGCGGCGGCGTGCTGGGGTTGCAGCAGAATGGCGGCGGCAATTTCACCATCGCCTCCAGCATCGTCGACAATGGCGGAGCGATCGGCTTCACCAAGGCCGGCACGGGGCTGGCGACGCTGACCGGGGCCAACAGCTATAGCGGCGCGACGACCCTGGCCGGCGGCACGCTGGCGGTGAACAGCATCGCCAATGGCGGCGTGGCGAGCGCGATCGGCGCATCGGGCGCGGATTCGGCCAATCTGGTGATCGAAAGCGGCACGCTGCGCTATACCGGCGCCTCGGCGACCAGCGATCGCGGTTTCACGCTCGTCAACGGCGGTCCGTCGCGGGGGATCGAGGTGAGCGGCGCCGCCGCCGACCTGCGCTTCAACGGGCAGGTGGCGAGCGGTGACGATGCCGGCTTCACCAAGACCGGCGCGGGCACGCTGACCCTTGGCCATGCCGCGAACAATTATGTCGGCGTCACGACCGTCAATGGCGGCACGCTGGCGGCATCCACGCTCGCCAACGGCGGCATCGCCAGCAGCATCGGCGCGTCCGGCGCGGAATCCGCCAACCTCGTTCTGGCCGGCGGCACGCTCAACTATATCGGTGCCACCGCCGATACCGATCGCGGCTTCACCCTTGGCGCGGGCGGCGGCGGCATCGGCGTCGCCGATGGCGGCGCGACGCTGACGATGAGCGGCGCGGTGATCGGCACGGCCCAGTTCCGCAAGGAAGGCGCCGGCACGCTGGTGCTGAGCGGCGCCAACAGCCAGTCGGGCGGCATCGCCATCAATGGCGGCACCTTGCGGATGGGATCGGCGCAGGCGCTGGGCCATCCGGGCAATGCCATCGCCATCGCCACCGGCGCCAGGCTGGAGCTTGGCGGTTATGACCTCTCCGCCTCGATCCTCACTGGCGCGGGCACCGTCGATCTTGGCGGCAACACGCTCACCACCACCAGCGGCTCGGGCATCTTCGCAGGCCGCATAACCGGCACCGGCGGTTTCACGCGCGGGGCGGGCAGCTACACCCAGACGATGAACGGCTGCGCCAACGATTATGTCGGCGTCACCCGACTGAACGGCATGGTCAGCGTGGATTGCCTGGCCGATGGCGGGCAGGCGAGCGGTATCGGCGCATCGGGCGCGGGTTCGGCGAACCTCGTCTTCGGCGGCGGCACGCTGGCCTATACAGGCGCATCCGTCTCGATCGATCGCGGCTTCACCTTGACCGGCAACGGCACGTTCAACGTGGTGAATGCCGGCACGACGCTGGAGTTCCGGGGCGTGGCAACGGGCGCGGGCGCGCTCGTCAAGTCCGGCGCGGGCACGCTGCTGCTGTCCGGCGTCAACACTTATAACGGCATCACCCAGATCGACGCGGGCGTCCTGCGGCTGGGATCGGCGGCTTCGCTGGGCGCGGGCAATGTCCGGCTGGGCAATGCGGCCGGCGCGGCGCTGGACCTGAACGGCCTTGCCGTCAACGTCCGCGCGCTGGAAGGCGGCGGGGCGGCCGGCGGCGACGTGCTGCTCGGCAGCGGCACCATGACCTTGACGGCCCCCGGCACCGGCACCGTCGATTTCGCCGGCGCGATCACCGGCAGCGGCGGCGTCGTCAAGGGCGGCACCTATGTCCAGACGCTGAGCGGTTGCGGGAGCAGCTATGGCGGCGCCACGACGATCCGGAGCGGCGTGCTTCAGGTTTCCTGCCTCACCGATGGCGGGGTCGCCAGCTCGATCGGCGCATCCGGCGCGGGGGCGGACAATCTGGTGCTGGACGGCGGCACGCTGCGCTATGCCGGCGCTGGCGGCAGCACCGATCGCCAGTTCACCCTGGGGGCCACGGGCACGCTGGACGCATCGGGCGCAGCCGCGATCGCCTTCACCAGCAGCGCGCCGATCACCTTCCTCACATCCGGCACCAGCCATGCGCTGACGCTGACCGGCACCAATACGGGCAACAACCGCCTGGCGGCCGGGATCACCGACAGCGGCGCGGGCGCCACCTCGCTCACCAAGACGGGGGCGGGCACCTGGATCCTCACCAATGCCGGCAGCAGCTATACCGGCGTCACCCGCATCGACGGCGGCGTGCTGGGCGTGGACAAGCTGGCCGATGGCGGGCTGGCGTCGAGCCTTGGCGCATCCTCGGCCGCGGCCGCCAATCTGGTGATCGGCAACGGATCGACGCTGCGCTACACCGGCGCGGGCGACACCACCAACCGGCTGTTCACCCTGTCGGCCGGCACCACCTTCCTCGAATCCTCCGGCACCGGGGCGATCGTCTTCACCGATACCGGGCCGGTGACACTGGCGGGCAACAACCAGGCGCGGACCATCGCGCTGGGCGGCACCAATGCCGACACCAACATTCTGGCGGGATCGATCGGCGACGCCGGCACCGGCGTGACGACGCTCGCCAAGAACGACGCCGGCACCTGGGCGCTGACCGGCAGCAACAGCTATAGCGGCCTCACCAACATCAATGCCGGCACCCTGTTCATCGGCGCGGGCGGCACCACCGGATCGATCGCCAGCGCGACGGTCAACAATTCCGGCACGCTGGGCTTCAACCGCAGCGACAGCCTGACCTATGCGGGCCTGATCCAGGGGACGGGCCGGCTGGTGCAGGCGGGCGGCGGCACCACGACCCTGTCCGGCGCGAACGCCTATACCGGAGCCACCGACGTGATGGCGGGCCGGCTGCTCATCAACGGCAACCAGTCGGCGGCCACCGGCCTCACCACCGTCCATTCGGGCGGCACGCTGGGCGGATCGGGCATCATCGGCGGCAGCGTGTTCGTGGCCGATGGCGGCCATCTCGCCCCCGGCAACAGCCCCGGCACGCTCACCATCAATGGCGATCTGGCGCTCGACAGCGGCGCCTTCCTCGATTTCGAGCTGGGGCAGGCCAATGTCGTGGGCGGCGCGCTCAACGATCTGGTCGAGGTGCAGGGCAACCTCACCCTCGACGGCACGCTCACCGTCTCGGCCCCGGCGGGTGGCAGCTTCGGCCTCGGCCTCTATCGCCTGTTCAACTATTCCGGCACGCTGACCGACAACGGCCTGGACGTGGGCAGCGGCCTCACCGTCCAGACGGCGGTGGCGGGGCAGGTGAACCTCCTCAACACCGGTGGGCTGGAGCTGCGCTTCTGGGATGGTGCCGCGGGCGGGGGCGCTTCGACGGGGTGGTCAGCGGCGGCAGCGGCATCTGGCAGAACAATGATGGCAACGACAACTGGACCGTGGAGAACGGGCTGGTCAACGCGGCCTATAGCGACGGCGCCTTCGCCGTGTTCGGCGGCGCGGCCGGCACGGTGGCGGTGGACGCGAGCCTGGGCGCGGTGCGCGCTTCTGGCATGCAGTTCCTGACCGATGGCTATCGGATCGAGGGCGATGCCGTGGCGTTGGCCGGCCCGCAGGCGGTGATCCGCGTGGGCGACGGCACGTCGGCCGGCGCCGGCATGACGGCGACCATCGCCTCCGGGCTTACCGGCGCGGCCCAATTGCTCAAGACCGACGCGGGCACGCTCGTGCTCACCGGGGCCAACAGCTATGTGGGCGGCACCGCCATCCAGGGCGGCATCCTCCAGATCGCGAGCGATGCCAATCTTGGCGATGCGACGGGCGGCATCAGCTTCACGGGCGGCGCGCTCCAGACCACGGCCAACATGGCCACGGCCCGCGCGATCACGCTGGACGGCGCCGGCACGCTGCTGGTCGATCCGGCCACCAGCCTTACCGTCAACGGCGCGATCGGCGGGGTGGGCGGGCTCACCAAGGCCGGCGCGGGCACGCTCATCCTCGCCAACGCCAATGATTATTCCGGCGGAACCACCATCGCGGCCGGGACGCTCCAGATCGGCAATGGCGGCACCAGCGGCGGCATCGCCGGCAATGTGGCGAACAGCGGCGCGCTGGTCTTCAACCGCAGCGACAACGCCGCTTATGCGGGCGCGATCTCCGGCAGCGGCACGCTGACCAAACAGGGCGCGGGCACGCTGACGCTGACCGGCGCCAGCAGCTATGCCGGCGCCACCGCCATCAATGCCGGCACGCTCCTGTTGCAGGCCGGCGGCGAGATCGAGGGCACGGCGAGCCTGACCGTCAATGGCGGCGGCGAGATGATCGTCGATGCGGGCGGGCGGCTCGTGGCGGGGCCAGCCAACTCCGTCATCGCCGCCAGCAACGCCAATACCGGCACGCTCACCGTGCGCAACGGGGGGACCGCGGCCTTTGCCGGGCTGGATCTGGCGAACGGCAATAACAGCAGTGCCACCCTGACCATCACCGGCGCGGGTTCGGAAGTCACCCAGTCGGGGATCGTCAACCTGGGGAGGATCGGCACCGCCGCCGTCCATATCCTTGGCGGCGGCAGCATGGTCTCGTCCGGCCTCGTTTATGTCGGCGGCCAGTTGCCCACGAACAGCCGGGGCGAGGTGACGGTTGCCGGTGCCGGTTCCGAATGGACGGTCGGGGGTGCGCTCACCGTCCGCCGGGGTGCGATCACCATTGCCGATGGCGGCGTGGTGACGGCGGGATCGTCCGTCATCGGTTTCCACGGCGGCGTCGGGGTCAACAATCCGACGGCGGACATGATCGTCACCGGGGCCAGCTCCCGCTTCGAGACGACCGGCGCGCTGGCCCTCACCAACTCCGCCGCCAATGGCAGCCGGGCGACCCTCACCATCGCCGACGGCGGCACGGTGAAGGCCGGCGGCGGCACGCTGGCGATGGGGGCGGGGCAGTCCGTGCTCAACATCGGCGGCGTGGAGGGCGGCCCCGCGACCCATGCGGGCACGCTCGACGCGGCCGACGTGACGACCACGGCGGCGAGCCGGATCGCCTTCAACCATGACGACGCGGATTATCTGTTCGCGGCGCGGATCAGCGGGGCGGGCGCGGTCAGCCACAATGGTCCGGGCACGACGATCCTGACGGCGGACAACGGCTATTCGGGGCAGACGAGCGTCAATGCCGGCAGCCTGTTCGTGAACGGCGACCAGTCGGCCGCGACCGGCCTGACCCAGGTGAATGCCGGCGGCACGCTGGGCGGCACCGGGCGGATCGGCGGCGATGTCGTCGTGGCGGCGGGCGGCGGGATCAGCCCCGGCGGTGCCGGCGGCGCGCCGGGCACGCTCACCATCGCCGGCGGGCTGGATCTCGCGGCGGGCGCCAGCCTGGAATACAGCTTCGGCCAGGCCAATAGGGCGGGCGGCGCGCTCAACGACCTGATCGTGGTGGAAGGCGACCTCGTCCTCGACGGCACGCTGAACGTGCGGACGGCGGCGGGCGGCAGCTTCGATCCCGGCGCCTATCGCGTCATCAGCTATGGCGGCGGGTTCACCGACAACGGGCTGGCCATCGGCACCATCCCCTCGCCCGATTTCTATGTGCAGACGTCGATCGCGGGGCAGGTGAACCTCGTCAACAAGGCGGGCCTGCAATTCCGCTACTGGGACGGCAACGGCGCCAAGAATGACGGCATCCTCGATGGCGGCGACGGGGTGTGGCAGCGTTCCACCGGCAATGACAATTGGGTGGACGACGGCAGCATCCCCAACGCCAATTTCGCCGACGGGGCCTTCGCCGTGTTCGCGGGCGCCACGGGCACGGTGACGGTGGACGCCGGCCTGGGGCCGGTGAACGCGGCGGGCATGCAGTTCCTGACCGACGGCTACCGGATCGAGGGCGATGCGCTGACGCTGGTGGGCGCATCCGGCGCGGTGATCCGGGTGGGCGACGGCACGGCGGCCGGCGCGGACCTGACGGCGACCATCGCCTCCGAACTGACCGGCGCGGCCGGGCTGGTGAAGAGCGACCTCGGCACGCTGATCCTGACCGGCGCCAACAGCTATACAGGCGGCACGGCGATCAACGGCGGCACGCTGCGGATCGCGGCCGACGCCAGCCTCGGCGCGGCGGCGGGCGGCCTTGTGTTGGATGGCGGCACGCTGAACACCACCGCCGATATCGCCATCGGCCGCGATGTGATGCTGGTCGGCACGGGCACCTTCCGCACGGACGCGGGCACGCTGCTGACCTTGGACGGCGCGATCGCGGGCGCGGGCGGGCTCGTCAAGGATGGCGCGGGCACGTTGCTGCTGCTGAGCGATGCGGGCCATGCCGGTGGCACGGTGATCGCAGGCGGCACGCTGCGGATCGGCAATGGCGGGACGAGCGGATCGATCCTCGGCGATGTTGCCAATGACGGCGCGCTCGTCTTCGACCGCGCCGACCGGCTGGTCTTTACCGGCGCCATCACCGGCGCGGGCAGCGTGGAACAGGCCGGGGCGGGCACGCTCGTCCTGACCGGCGCCAATGCTTATGGCGGGGCGACCCATGTCACGGCCGGCGCCCTGCTGGTCAATGGCGACCAGTCGGGCGCGGCGGGCCTCACCTCGGTCGCAAACGGCGCGACGCTGGGCGGGCATGGCGTGATCGGCGGCGACGTGGCGATCGCCGACGGGGCGACGCTGGCGCCGGGCGACGGCGTGGGCACGCTGACCATCAAAGGCGGGCTGACGCTCGGCGCCGGATCGCGCCTCTCGGTCGAGCTGGGCCAGGCCAATGCGGTGGGCGGATCGCTCAACGACCTGCTGGTCGTGGACGGCGATCTGGTGCTGGACGGCACGCTCGACGTGGCCGTGCCGGCGGGCGGCAGCTTCGGCGGCGGCATCTATCGCGTCATCAGCTATGGCGGCGCGCTGACCGATAACGGGCTGGCGCTGGGCGTCCTGCCGGGCGGCAGCGCGGGCTTCCTCCAGACCTCGGTGGCGGGGCAGGTCAATCTGGTCAACAGTGCCGGCCTCACCCTCAATTTCTGGGATGGCGGCGCGGGACCGGGCTTCGACGGCCTGATCCAGGGCGGCGACGGCGTGTGGCAGAACGGCCGGGGCAACCATAATTGGACCGAGGCGGGCGGCGATCTGAACGCGGCCTTCGCCGACGACGCCTTCGCCATCTTCTCCGGCGCGGCGGGCACGGTGACGGTGGACGCCAGCCTCGGCGCGGTCGGCGTCACCGGCATGCAGTTCCTGACCGACGGCTATCGGATCGAGGGCGACGCGGTGACGCTGAACGGCCCGGAGGCGGCGATCCGCATCGGCGACGGCACGGCGGCGGGGGCCGATATCAGCGTGACCATCGCGTCCGAGCTGACGGGTGCGGCCGGGCTGCTGAAGAGCGACCTCGGCACGCTGATCCTGACCGGCGCCAACAGCTATGCCGGCGGCACGACGATCAACGGCGGCACGCTGCGGATCGCGGCCGATGCCAATCTCGGCGCGGCGGCGGGCGGGGTTCGCCTCGACGGCGGCACGCTCCACACCACCGCCGATATCGTCAGCAGCCGTGCTTTCGATATCGCGGCCACGGGTGGCCTGAACGTCGATGACGGGACGACCCTGGCGCTGGACGGGGCGATCACCGGCGCGGGCACGCTCACCAAGCAGGGCACGGGCACGCTGCGGCTCGACGGCGACGGCGCGGCCTTTGCGGGCGGCATGCGGATCGCCGCCGGCAGCCTGCGGGTGGACGGCCGGATCGGCGGCGCGTTGGAGGTGCTGGACGGGGCGCGGCTGGAAGGCATCGGCACGGTGGGCGCCACCACCAACCGGGCGGGCGGCGTGATCGCCCCCGGCGGAGACGGCATCGGCCGGCTGACGATCGCGGGCGATTATGCCGGCGACGGCGGCCGGCTGGAGATCGACGCGGTGCTGGGCGACGACGGATCGGCCGCCGACCGGCTGGTGGTGACGGGGGCGACCTCCGGCACGACCATCGTGACCGTCGCCAACCGGGGCGGGGCGGGCGCGCAGACCGCGAACGGCATCAAGATCGTCGAGGTGGGCGGCGCGTCCGACGGCCGGTTCCAGTTGCAGGGCGATTATCTGTTCCAGGGCCAGCAGGCGGTGGTGATCGGGGCCTATGGCTACCGGCTCTACCAGAACGGCATCACCGATCCGGCCGATGGCGACTGGTATCTGCGCTCGGCGCTGACCGATCCCGTCGATCCGGTGGACCCTGTCGATCCGGTGGACCCGGTCGATCCGGGCGTGCCGACCCAGCCGATCTACCAGCCCGGCGTGCCGGTCTATGAAGGCTATGCCCAGACCCTGCAGGCGCTGAACGGCCTGCCGACCTTGCAGCAGCGCGTCGGCAATCGCAGCTGGTCCGGCGCGTCGATCGCGGGCCATGCCATCTGGGCCCGGATGGAAAGCGCGCGGCACCGGCCGGACGCGGCCTCCTCGACCAGCGCCACCGACCTCGATGTCGATAGCTGGAAGATGCAGATGGGCGTGGACGCCACGCTGGCCGAGCGGGCGGATGGCGCGGCGCTGGTCGCCGGGCTGACCGTGCATTATGGCGAGGCGAAGGGCCATGCCGCGTCCCTCTTCGGCCGTGGCACGATCGACACCGATGCGCGCGGCCTGGGCGCGACGTTGAGCTGGTATGGTCCGCGCGGCTTTTATGTCGATGGCCAGGCGCAGTGGAACTGGTTCGACAGCGACCTGAAGTCGGACACGCTCGGCCGCCTCGTCAGCGGCAATGACGGCCGGGGCCAGGCGTTCAGCCTCGAAATCGGCAAGCGTTCGATCGTGGGCGGCGGGTTCACTCTCACCCCGCAGGCGCAGATGGTCTACGCCCATGTTGGCTTCGATCGCTTCACCGATCCGGTGGGCGCGGAGATCGCCGACGGCAAGGGCGCCAGCCTCAAGACGCGCTGGGGCCTGTCGATCGACCATCAGGCAAGCCGGGACGCCGGTGGCACCACGCGGCGGAGCTATGTCTACGGGCTGCTCAACCTCTCCTATGAGTGGCTGGACGGCACGGACGTCGCCGTTTCGGGCACGCGCATCGGCCGCCGCGACGATCGGCTGTGGAGCGAGATCGGGCTGGGCGGCAGCTATGGCTGGAACGATCGCGTGACGATCTTCGGCGAGGTCACCGGCAATACGCCGCTGGCGAATTTCGGCGACGGCTACACGCTGAAGGCTAATGCCGGCGTGCGCCTGCGGTTCTGAGGGAGAAGGGAGGCGGCCCTTCGATAGGTCGCCGGGCATGGCGGCTGTTTCGGCCGGAATGCCCATGCGGGAGGGACATTCCGGTCCCTCGCCTTGACAAGGCGCGGTCCTTATTTAATCATCTTGTTAAATAAGGACCGCGCCTCCGTGACAGACGACATGCTCTCCGCCCAGTTCGCCGCGCTTGCGGACCCCACGCGCCGGGCCATCCTGGCGCGGCTCAGCCAGGGCGAGGCGTCCGTGAACGATCTCGCCGTCCCCTTTGCCGTGAGCCTTCCTGCGATTTCCCGCCACCTCAAGGTCCTGGAAAATGCGGGGCTCATCTGCCGCAGCCGCACCGCGCAGCGCCGCCCCGCCTGCCTGGACCCCCATGCGCTGAGGGGGATCGCCGACTGGATCGAGCAGTATCGTCCTTTCTGGGAAGCAAGCTTCGATCGGCTCGACGGCTATCTCGAGCAGCTTCAGGCAGGCGACGGCGATGGCCCGCGCCACTGAGGGCGAAGGTGCTGGCTCGCCGGGCCGGCTTTGCATTACGCGGATCTTCGATGCGCCCCGCGAACTGGTGTGGCGGGCATGGACGCGCCCGGAGATGCTGATCGCCTGGTACGGGCCGCCCGACTGGCCCGCCATTCATATCGAGCAGGATTTGAGCCCCGGCGGCCGCTGGCGGGCCTGCTTGAGGTCGCCCGCCGACGGCCGTGTCCTGTGGCAGGGCGGACGCTATTGCGAGGTCGTTCCGCCCGAGAAACTGGTGTTCACGTTCAAATGGGAAAGCGACGATCACGAAGACGGTGCGCCCGTGGACACCCTCGTCACCGTCCTGCTGCGTGAGCTTCCCGGCGGGCGCACCCGGATGGATTTCCTGCAGACGGGACTGAAATCGGAAACCAGCGTCGGCGGACATCGCCATGGCTGGACGACGAGCTTCGACCGCCTCGAACATTGGCTGCACGCGGACGGATAAACGCAAGGCAAATTCCACGTCACTGGGAAGGAGAGGCCATGACTAGGATGATCTTCATCAACCTGCCGGTCAGCGATCTGGCGCGGTCCACCCGCTTCTACGAGGCGATCGGCTGCACGAGGAACGCGCAGTTCAGCAATGACGAGGCGTCCTCGATGGTCTGGTCCGATCAGATTTTCTTCCACCTGCTGACGCGCGATTATTTCGCGACATTCACCTCCAAGCAAATCCCGGATGCACAGGCCACATGCCAGGTGCTGCTCTGCATTTCCCAGGACAGCCGCGAGGCTGTCGACGGCATGGTGGCCGCCGCTGTCGCCGCCGGTGGCAAAGCCGATCCCCGCGAGCCGATGGACCTGGATTTCATGTATAATCGCGCGCTCGAAGACCCGGATGGACATGTTTTCGAACTGGTATGGATGAACCCGGACGCCGCCCCGGCTGAATGAACGGGCCCCGCATATCGTCTGACCAAGGGGCTCGGCTCGAAAAGCGAGGGGCCGCCAGCGGATTTTTTCGCGTCTATGTCACACGCATCGACGCTCGCTCGTCATGCACCGGAACCAACGAAAGGAACCGGAACATGACTGCCAAGCTCAATCCCTATGCCGTGGCGCCTCAGTTGATGAAGAACTGGATGGGCACGTCGATAGCGGTGGCCGCCAGCCTCGAATCCAGCCTGATCGAGCTGGTGAAGATCCGCGCCTCGCAGATCAACGGCTGCGCCAACTGCATCAACATGCACACGGCGGAAGCGCGCGCAAAGGGCGAGACCGAACAGCGCATCTATCTCCTCTCGGCCTGGCGGGAGGCGCCCTGCTATACCGACCGGGAACGGGCGGCGCTCGGCTGGACGGATGCGCTGACCCGGCTTTCCGAAGGGCACGCGCACGAGGGCGCCTATGAAGCGCTGCGGGCGCAGTTCACGGAGGAGGAGCAGGTGAACCTTACCCTGATGATCAATGTCATCAACGGCTGGAACCGCCTGGCCGTGGGCTTCGGCCTGTGGATCGAGCCGGAAGCCGCCAAGGCGCTGCAGAAGGCGGCCGCCTGATGGCCGATGCGGCCGTATATGGGGATGCGGCGGCGAGCTTCGATCCGCTGCGCCCCCGGCTGCTGCGTGTTGCCTACCGCATGCTCGGCTCGGTCGCCGATGCCGAGGATGCGGTGCAGGAGGCGTTCATCCGCTGGATGGGGGCCGACCGCGCCGAGGTGCGCGAACCCGAAGCCTTCCTCCGCCGCACGGTGACGCGCCTCTGCCTCGATCAGCTCAAGTCCGCGCGGCATAACCGCGAAACCTATGTCGGCCCCTGGCTTCCCGATCCGATCGTGGAGGAGGAGGAAGGGGAGGATGTTACCCTGCCGCTGATGCTGGCGCTGGAGCGGCTCTCCCCGTTGGAGCGCGCGGCCTTCCTGCTCCACGACGTGTTCGGGCAGGGCTTCGATGAGGTGGCGGCGACGATCGGGCGCGATCCCGCCGCCTGCCGCCAGCTTGCCGCCCGCGCCCGCGTCCATGTGCGGGAAGCGCGGCCCCGCTTCCATGTGGAGAAGGAGCGCGGGCTGGAGATCGCCACCGCCTTCTTCGCGGCATCGCGCAGCGGCGACATGGCAGGGCTGGGGGCGATGCTGGCGGCGGACGTCAGCCTCCACGCGGATGGCGGCGGCAAGCGGCCGGCGGCGGCGGCACCGATCTTCGGCTTCAACCTGGTGATGAAGGTGCAGAAATCGCTGGCGGTGCTGTTCGGGAAACATGGCTCGGAACTGGTCCGCACCTGCTTCGTCAACGGCCTTCCCGGTTTCGTCACGCGCGAGGCCGACGGCGAATTGCAGACCACGGCGTTGGATATCGAGGACGGCAAGGTCGTCGCCATCTATGTGATGCGGAACCCGGACAAGCTCCGCCATCTGCATTGAGGCGGCCGCCATTTCCCTGCCGTTGCGGCGGCCGTAGCGGGATTGCCCGCCACGGCCGCCGCAACGCGATCAGAAGGCGGCTTCGTCCAGCCCCATCATCGATTTCTTGCCGGCCTTGATCGCCAGGAAGCAGGCGGAGGTCTGCGGCAGGATGCGATCGAAGAAGAAGGCCGCCGTCGCGATCTTCGCTTGGTAGAAGGCGGCGTCGTCACCGCCCTCGGCCAGCTTCGCGGCGGCGATCTTGGCTGCCTTGGCGAAGCAGTAGCCCATGGCCACGAGGCCCAGCAGGCGGAGATAGTCGGTCGCCGCGGCGGCCGCTTCCTCCGGGTCCTTCATGCCCTTTTCCGCGATCTTGGCGGTCGAAAGCTGCAGCGCGCCAAACGCCTGCTGCAGGCCTTCCACCATCCGCTTCAGCGGGCCTTCGCCGCCATTCTCTTCGATGAAGGCCGAAACGGGGTGGAAGAAGGTGCGCAGCAGCCGGCCCATATTGGCGGGCAGCTTGCGGCCGACGAGGTCCAGCGCCTGGATGCCGTTGGTGCCTTCGTAGATCATGGTGATCCGCGCATCGCGGGCATATTGCTCCACGCCGCTCTCGCGGATGTAGCCATGGCCGCCATAGGTCTGCACGGCGAGGTTCGCGGTTTCGAAGCCGTAATCGGTGAACAGCGCCTTCACCACCGGGGTCATCAGCGCCACGAAGTCCGCGGCATGCTGGCGCACCTCGGCGTCCTCGGAATGGCGCTCCGCATCGATCGCGCGGGAAACCCAGTTGCCCACGGCGCGGCAGCCCTCGTTATAGGCCCGCATCGTCATCAGCATCCGGCGCACGTCCGGGTGCACGATGATCGGATCGGCCGCCAGGTCCGGGCGCTTCGGACCGGAAAGCGAACGGCCCTGGATGCGCTCCCGGGCATACCATACCGCCGCCTGATAGGCCGCTTCGCCCACGCCAAGGCCCTGCACGCCCACGGACACGCGCTCCGTGTTCATCATCGTGAACATGGCTTCCATGCCCTTGTTGGGCGCGCCCACCAGCCAGCCGGTCGAATCCTCGAAGTTCATCTGGCAGGTCGCCGATGCCTTCAGGCCCATCTTGTGCTCGATATTGGCGCAGGAAACGCCGTTGGCCTGGCCCGGCGTGCCATCCGCCCCGGGCAGATATTTCGGCACCAGGAACAGGCTGATCCCCTTAACGCCCCTGGGCGCATCGGGCAGGCGGGCCAGCACGAGGTGGATGATGTTCTCGGTCAGGTCATGGTCGCCCGCCGAAATGAAGATCTTGGAACCCGTTATCCTGTAGCTGCCGTTCGCCTGCGGCACCGCCTTGGTGCGCAGCAGGCCCAGATCGGTGCCGCAATGCGCCTCCGTCAGGCACATGGTGCCGGTCCATTCGCCGCTTACCATCTTCGGCAGATAGGCCTGCTTCAGCTCGTCGGCGGCGTGGCTTTCGATCGCGGTGGTCGCGCCGTGGGTCAGGCCCGGATAGAGGCCGAAGGAGATGTTGGCCCCGCAGATCATCTCCTCGACCAGCTTGTTCACCGTTTCCGGCAGGCCCTGGCCGCCCCATTCCGGGTCGGCGGCCAGCGCCGTCCAGCCGCCTTCGCGGAAGGCGCTATAGGCTTCGCGGAAACCGGCCGGCGTGCGGACGATGCCATTGTCGATATGGCAGCCTTCCTCGTCGCCCGAACGGTTGATCGGCAGCAGCACCTCGCGGGCGAAGCGGGCGGCTTCCTCCAGCACCGCATCGGTCAGGTCCGGCGTGAATTCGGCCAGCGCCGGCAGATCGCCGAAGCCGTCATCCTGGTGCAGTTCGTTGAGGACGAAGCGCATGTCGCGCAGCGGAGCGTCATAGACTTGCATCTGTATCTTCCCAGTGGCCGGGGCGGCCGGCTTCGGCCTCCGCCCCGGCAGGCATCCATCAGTTACGCAGCGGCTTTCCGGTCGAAAGCATGTGATCGACCCGGGCCTGCGTGCGCTTGTCACGGACGCGGGCCATGAAGGCCTTGCGCTCCAGCGCCAGCAGGTCGCCTTCGGTCACGGTATCGATCAGATCGGCGTCGCCGCCGGTAAGCACCTCGGCCAGCGTGTCGGAAACCACCATGTCGTAATCGGTGGCCATGCCCCGCTTGTGGAAGCTTTCCACCGCCAGCTTCATCCCCGCCCGGCCCGCGGCACCCGGCAGGCGGAAGGTCGGCTGTTCCGGCGCGCGATAGCCATCGACCAGCGAAAGCGCCTTGGCCTTGGCATCGGCCAGCAGGCGATCGCGGTTCATGGTGATGCCGTCCTCGGCCCGCAGGAAGCCATATTCCCTGGCCTCGGCCGCCGATTTGGAAACGGTGGCGGTCGATACGATCTCGAACACCTTGGCCGCCGCCGGCATCGGCCCCTTCGGGAACTTGGGGTTGGTCTGCCAGCGGTGCAGCATCTCGCCGCAGCCGCCCCAGCCGGGGACGAGGCCGACGCCGCATTCGACCAGACCGATATAGCTTTCGGCATGGGCCTGCACCGCATCGCTGTGGAGCAGGATTTCGCAACCGCCGCCCAGCGCCATGCCGGCCGGCGCGCTCACCACGGGGAAGGGGGCGTATTTCAGCGTCTTATAGGCAAGCTGCCCACCGGCGACGAGCTTCTCGATCTCGCCCCAGGCCGCGATGTTCACCGCGAACATGGCGAGGCCCAGATTGGCGCCGGCCGAAAAATTGCTGCCTTCGTTATAGACGACCAGCGCCTTGAAGCGCTGCTGCACCAGCGGCACCGCCTGGCCGATCAGCTTCATGATCTCGCCGTCCAGCGCGTTCATCTTGCTGGTGAATTCCAGGCAGGCCACGCCGTCGCCAATATCCCACAGCGCGGCGGAGGCATTGCGCAGCACCGGTTCGGAATTACGCTTCACATCCTCCAGCAGCAGCACGCCTTCGGCCTGCGGCACGTCATGATAGGCGCCGTCCAGCCCCAGATACTGGCGCCGGCCGCCTTCCACGCGGTAGAAGCTGCGGTCGCCGGCCAAGGTCAGGATCGCGGGCACGGGCCGGCCCTCGGCGGCCAGCCGCTCGGCAAGCTTCGCCGCGCCGATCCGGTCGATCAGCTCGAATGGGCCGTATTTCCAGTTGTAGCCCAGCTTCATCGCCACATCGACGGCAACGATGTCGTCGGCGGCCTCGGGCACCAGGCTCGCGGCATAGGCCAGCGTCTCGCCCAGGATCGCCCAGGCATATTCGCCCGCCTTGCCCGGCGTGGCGATCAGGGCGGCCAGATCGCCCCTGGCGGCGGGGCCGCGCAGTTCGGGCGCCTTCGCCTGCGGGCGATATTCGCCGGTCGCAAGGTCGATCGCTTCCTTGCGCTTATTCTCCGCGCGGTTGATGCGGTAGAAACCGCCCTTGCCCTTGCGGCCGGTATAGCCGTCCGCGATCATCGTCTCGATCAGCGGGAAGGAACGGGCAATCTGCTGGTAACGGTCGTCAGCCGGCAGGGTGGAGGTCAGGCTTTTTTGCAGGTGCGGCATCAGATCGATGCCGACCAGATCGACCAGGCCGAAGATGCCGGTCTTGGGCACGCCCATCGGCTTGCCGGCGATCGCGTCCGCTTCCTCCACGGTCATGCCCAGGTCGAAGGCGGCGTTCAGGCCCACCTGGATCCAGAAGGTGCCGACGCGGTTGGCGATGAAGCCCGGCGTGTCCTTGGCGCGCACGATCGTCTTGCCCATCCGCCGATCGGCGAAGTCGGCGATGCGGTCCACCAGCGCGGCGTCGCTCGCCGGGCCGGCCACGATCTCCAGCAGGCGCATGTAGCGCGGCGGGTTGAAGAAGTGGGTGATCAGGAAGTCGCGCTTGAAGGCGTCCGATCGCCCCTCGACCAGATGGTCGAGCGGGATGGTGGAGGTGTTGGAGGACACCGCCGTGCCGGGCGTGCGCACCTCTTCCAGCTTCGCGTAAAGCTGCTGCTTCAGGTCCAGCCGTTCGATGATCGCTTCCACGATCCAGTCGCACTCGGCCACCCTGGCGAGGTGATCCTCGATATTGCCGGTTTCGACCAGCTTTGCCGCCGCCTTCGACATGAAGGGGGCGGGATCGGTCTTCAGCATCTTCGCCACCGCGCCCTCGGCCACCGCGTTGCGGTTGGCGGGATCGCGAACGATGTCGAGCAGCAGCACCGGCACGCCGGCATTGGCGACCTGGGCGGCGATGCCGGCGCCCATGGTGCCGGCGCCGATCACGCAGACCTTGCGAATCGTCGCTTCGCTCATTCCGCGGCCTCCAGCAGGGTGGCGATGCCCTGGCCGCCGCCGATGCACTGGGTGGCGAGCGCGAACTTGCCGCCCTCGCGCTTCAGCAGCGATGCCGCCTTGCCGACGATGCGCGCGCCGGTCGCGCCCAGCGGGTGGCCGATGGCGATCGCGCCGCCGTCGATGTTCACCTTGTCCTTGTCGAGGCCGAGATCGCGGATGCAGGCCAGCGCCTGGCTGGCGAAAGCCTCGTTCAGCTCGACCACATCGAGCTGGCCAGCCTCGACGCCGCCGCGGGCCAGCGCCTTGCGGCTCGCCTCGACCGGGCCGATGCCCATGATCTCCGGCGCGCAGCCCGACACCGCGACCGAACGGATGCGGGCGAGGATCGGCAGGTTGTGCGCGCGGGCATATTCCTCGCTCGCCACCAGCACGGCGCTGGCGCCGTCGGTCAGCGGGGAGGAGGTGCCGGCGGTGACGGTGCCGTTCTGGTCGAAGGCGGGCTTCAGCGCGGCAAGGCCCTCGGCCGAGGTATCGGGGCGCAGCGTGCCGTCCTTGTCGACGGTGCCGGCCTTGGTCACGATCGGCACGATCTCGGCTTCCAGCTTGCCGGCCGACTGGGCGGCGGCGGCCTTCTGCTGGCTGGAGACCGCGAAGGCTTCCTGCTCGGCGCGGGTGATCTGGTACTTGCCGGCGACGTTCTCGGCCGTGTCGCCCATGCCCATATAAGCGGCGCTGCGGGCGGCGAGGGCGGGGTTGGGCAGGGGGTTGAAGCCCTGCATCGGCACGCGGCTCATCGATTCGACGCCGGCGCAGATGAACACCTCGCCCGCACCCAGCTGGATCTGGCCGGCGGCGATGTGGACGGAGCTCATCGAGGATCCGCAGAAGCGGTTGACGGTCATGCCGCCCACCGAAAGCGGCAGATCGGCGAGCAGGCCGATCAGGCGCGCCACGTTCAGGCCCTGCTCGCCCTCGGGGAAGGCGCAGCCGAGGACGATGTCCTCGATATCCTGCGGCGCGACGCCGGTCCGCTCGATCAGGCCGCGCACCACGTTGGCGGCCAGATCGTCGGGGCGGACACGCGCCAGCGCGCCCTTGCCTGCGAGGTGGAAGGGCGAACGGGCGTAGCCCGCGATAACCACGTTACGCATGAATCGAGTCTCTCCGTAGTCGCAACATATGCGGAAATTTCTTTCCTAAGGGTGCGTAGATTTCCCTATACGTCAATCAAATTTTGTTGCAGAAGACGATTCTCGAACCGCCGGGGCCAGACGGCGTTGAGCAAGTGAGACCCGTGAAACGGGCAAAACGTTCCGGTGAGAGGTGCCGATAATGCTGTTTACCCTTGTGGCGCTGGCGGCCACGGCCAATGTCCAGCCCGATGTCGTCGTCGGACGATGGCAGACCGAGGTTCGACATGGCGTGGTGGAGATCACCCGCTGCGGCCAATCCATCTGCGGCCGGCTGGCCGATTCCGATGGCCTCAAAGCCAATCCCGCCCTGCTCGATGCGAACAACAAGGATGCGTCGCTCCGCGGCCGTCGCCTGCTGGGCGCGCAGATCCTGCAGGGGTTCAAATGGGGTGGCGGCGCCTGGGAAGGCGGCACCATCTACAATGCCGAGGATGGCGGCACCTACAAGGCCACGGTCACGCCCGTGGGGGCGGATCAGCTCCGCCTGAAAGGCTGCATCGTCTGGCCGCTGTGCAAGACACAGACCTGGACGCGCATCCGCTGAGCCGAGGCTCGGCATTCATTCCAGCTAAGATTACCAGGAGATTTGATGATGAAGGCTGTGTCTAAGGCAGCTCTGCTTTCCTCCCTTGCTGCCTTGGCGGTCATCGCCCCGGGAAGCGCTCAGGCGGGCGGCTTCTATCTGCAGGAACAGTCGGTGAAGGGCGCTGGCCGTGCTTTCTCGGGTGAAGTCGCCGATCAGGGCGCGGCCTCGCTGTGGTGGAACCCCGCCTCGATCGGCGGCCTCCAGGGCGGCAGCGCGCATATCGGGTTCAGCGCCATCCTGCCGAAGGGCGATCTCGACAATGTGGGCACCGCGATCGTGCGCCCCGGCCAGGCGCCGGCGCCGGTGGGCGGCGATCAGCGGTCGGAAGATCCGATCAACAAGGGCTATCTGCCGACGGGCGCCATTGCCTATGGCATCACCCCGGAAATCGCCGTGGGCCTGACGATCGCCTCGCCCTACAGCTTCACCACCAATTATGACGAGACGAGCTGGGCGCGCTACACCGCGGACAAGACGCGGCTGCGCACCTACGACATCCAGCCCTCGATCGCGGTGATGCCGCTGCCTGGCCTCAGCCTCGGCGCCGGCCTCAACATCGAATATGCCAAGGCCAACCTGGGCAATTACCTGCCGAACCTTTCGGCCGCGCTGCCCGATGGCCACCAGAACCTGAAGGGCGACGGCTGGGATCTCGGCTGGACGCTGGGCGCGCAATATGCCTACGGCCCGGCGACCTTCGGCGTCAGCTACAAGTCCAGCGTGAAGCACAAGCTGTCGGGCGAGATGATCACCAGCGGCCTGCTCGGCCCGCTTGCCGGCCAGAACGGCACGATCGCCACCCACGCCACCTTCCGCACCCCCTGGCAACTCAACTTCGGCACGCGGGTGAAGGTGACGGAGGCGCTGACGCTGAACGGCCAGGTCTCGCGCTTCGGCTGGGGCAAGTTCGACGCCATCCGGCTCGGCGATCCCGTGAACGTCGCGATCCCCGAACATTATCGCGATACCTGGAGCTTCGCCGGCGGCGTGGATTACGATCTCTCGCCGAAGTGGACGATCCGCGGCGGCATCCAGCATGACCAGACGCCGACCCGCAATGGCGAGCGCGACGCCCGCGTGCCGGACAGCAACCGCTGGAACTTCGCGCTGGGCACCTCTTATGCGGTGACGCAGGCCTTCACGCTCGATGCCGCGGCCAACTACATCCACTTCAAGGATGCGAAGATCGATCGCACCACGGCCGCCTATGCCGGCAGCCCGGTGCAGACCCCGATCCTCGTGGATGGCGAGATCAACAACGCCCGCGCGATCGTGTTGTCGATCGGCGGCCGGTTGACCTTCTGATGACCGGGGCGGCAACCGTTGAGAGCCGCCCGGGCGCGGGGGCGGATGCAGGCGTGGGGCCTGTCATCCGTCCCCGGCTCCTTACCCAGTTGCTCGACGATGCCGTGGCGGCCTGGCCCGAACGGCGCGCGATCGACTTCCTCGGGCGCACCTGGCGCTATGACGAGATCGGCGCGCTGGTCAGTCGCGCCGCGCGGGGATTGCAGGATCTCGGGCTGAAGCCGGGCGACCGCTTCGGTCTCTGCCTGCCCAATACGCCTTACTACGTCATCCTCTATTTCGCGGCGCTGCGCGTCGGCGCGATCGTCGTCAACTTCAACCCGCTCTATGTGGAGCGCGAGCTGGATCACCAAATCCGCGATTCCGGCACGCGGATGATGGCCGTGCCGGACGTGAAGGTGGTGCACGAAAAGGTCGCCGCCGTCGCCGAGGGCACGGGGCTGGAAAAGATCATCGTCTGCCCGATGGCGGATATCCTGCCGCCGCTCCAGTCCTGGGGTTTCCGGCTGTTCAAGCGGCGCGACCATGCCGTCATCCCGGCGGACGGCCGCCATGTCGGCTTCCGCGCCCTCGTCGTGCGCGATGCCGCGCCCGATCCCGTGGCGCAGAGCCCCGATGACGTCGCCGTGCTGCAATATACCGGCGGCACCACCGGCGTGCCCAAGGGGGCGATGCTCACCCACGCCAACCTCACCGCCAACAGCGCGCAGATGCTGGCCCATGTCGGCGGCGTGCGGGCGGTGCAGGAACGCACGCTGGGCGTGCTGCCGATGTTCCACGTCTTCGCGCTCACCACCGTGCTCAACTTCTCGGTCGAGATCGCGGCCGAGATGATCCTGCTGCCCCGGTTCGAGATGGACCAGGTGCTCGCCACGATGAAGCGCACCAGGCCCACCCAGTTCTTCGGCGTGCCGACCATCTATGTCGCCATGAACGGCGTTCCCGACGGCAAGCTGCCGGACATGTCGGCGATCCGCGCCTGCATCTCGGGCGGGGCGCCGCTGCCGCTCGATGTGCGGGAAGCCTTCGAAAAGCGCACCGGCGTGCGCGTGGTCGAAGGCTATGGCCTGTCCGAAGCCTCGCCGATCATCGCCTGCAACCCGATCGAAGGGCTGGTGAAGGACAATAGCTGCGGCCCGCGCTTCCCCGGCACGGTGCTGGAGATCCGCGATCCGGCCGAGCCCTCGCGCCTCATGCCGCTCGGCGAGCGGGGCGAGGTCTGCGCCCGCGGTCCGCAGGTGATGAAGGGATATTGGCAGCGGCCCGACGAGACCGAGGCCTGCTTCGCGGACGGGGCGCTGCGCACCGGCGACATCGGCTATCTCGACGAGGACGGCTATCTCTTCCTAGTCGATCGCATCAAGGACGTGATCCTCGCCGGCGGCTATAACGTCTATCCGCGCGTGATCGAGGATGCGGCCTATCACCATCCCGCGATCAAGGAAGCGGTCGCGATCGGCGTCTTCGATAAATATCGCGGCCAATCGCCCAAGCTGTTCGTCGCCCTGCGCGAGGAAATGACGGCGACGGAGGAGGAAATCCGGGCGTTCCTCGCCGATCGGATCAGCAAGATCGAAATGCCCAAATATATCGAGATACGCGATGCCTTGCCGAAGACGCTGATCGGTAAGCTTTCGAAAAAGGAACTCGTGGAGGAGGAAAAGGCGCGGCGATCCGTTTCTTGACGGATCGCCGATGGCGGGTGGCGAATGCCCTGCGCAATCGCTAAGGGGCCTGCCGTTGGGGGAGGATGGATGAAAAACGGCGTAACCGTCCCGGATCGGGCCGATACCGGTCTGTGTGGCATACAGGCGGTGGCGGCCGAACTGGGCGTCACCCAGCGCACCTTGCGCTTTTATGAGGATAAGGGGCTGATCGCGCCGCAGCGCGTGGGCACCATGCGCATCTATACCCGCCGGGAAGTGGGGCGGATGCAGCTGATCCTGCGGGGCAAGCGGCTCGGCTTTTCCATCCGGGAGATCAAGGAATTCCTCGATCTCTACGATGTCGATCCCGAACATGCCGAACAGATGCGGCGGCTGGCCGAACGGGTGCGCGAGCGGCTGGCCGACCTGGAAAAGCAGCGCGTGGCGCTGGACGAGACGATCGTCGAGCTGCGGGAGATCGAGCGCGCGGCCATGGATCGCCTGGCCCGCCATCACGATTGAAGAACGGGTCGCTTTTCGCGAACTAGGGCGTTTTCACGGAAATGTCCCCAACCTCCCGGCGTTGCCATGGTGAATGTGATTCATCATGCTCGCGCCACATGATCGGCGGGCAGCCGGCATCCTTCGGGGAGGGGATATGGCTGGATTGCTTTCCGGGCGGGTTGCGCTGGTCACGGGGGGACGGCGCGGGATCGGCCGGGCGATAGCCCGCCGGCTGTCCACCGCCGGCGCCGCGGTCCTCATCGCGGCCGAGCGCCTCGATGAGGATGGGGTGGGCGAAACCGTCGCCCTGCTCCGCGCCGGCGGCGGCAAGGCCGATGCGATCGCCCTCGACCTGGCCGATGCGGCAGACCGCGCGGATGCCGTAAGCCGCGCCGCCGCGCCGTTCGGGCCGATCGATATCCTGGTCAACAACGCCGCCGCCAATAATTATGCACCGGCCAGCACGATGGACCTCGCCTATCGGCGGCGGATGTTCGACATCAACGTCCATGGCCCGATGGACCTGATCCAGCAGGCCCTGCCGCACATGAAGGCGCAGAGCTGGGGACGTGTCGTCAACATATCCAGCGCGTCCACCCGGCCGCCGGCCATTCCCTATCCCGGCCCCGCGCAGCATACGCACGGCATCGCCGTCTACGGCGCGTCAAAGCTCGCGCTCGAACGTTTCACCGTGGGCCTCGCGGCGGAACTGCACGGCACGGGCGTCACGGTGAACGCCACCTATCCGGCCAGCGTCTGCGTTACCGAAGCCAATTCCGAAGTCGCGCTGGCCGCGCTGCGTGCCCATCCCGACTGGGGGGAGAGCACAGATATGATGGCGGAGGCCGCCCTGCTGCTGATCCAGGGGCCGATCACCGGTCTCGTGCTGCCCAGCCGGGAGATATTGTTTCTGCTGCAATCCCCGCTGCATGGGCCGGACGGCATGTCCGTGATCGGCGATGCGCACAGCCTGCCCGACCTGGAATTGGGGGCCGGGGCATGAGCGCGCATATGGACCGCCTCGACGGCCGCGTCGCCCTCGTCACCGGCGCGACGCAGGGCATCGGCCGTGCCATCGCCCGCCGGCTCGCCTCGCTCGGCGCGGACATCGTCGTCACCGCATCGGGCCGCGACCCCGNCGGCCTCGCCGAAACCTGCCGGCTGGTCGCGGCCGCAGGCCGGCGCGCCCATGCCATCCAGGTCGACCTTACCGATGAGGACGCGCGCTCCACCCTGGTCGCCCGTGCGGCCGAGGCGCTGGGCGCGGTCGACGTCCTCGTCAACAACGCCGCCGGCATCGCCGCCTACGCGCCGCCCGGCAAGATCGACCTGCCGGCGCGGCTGCGCACGTTCGAGCTCAACTTCCACGCCCCCCTCGATCTCATCCAGGCGGCACTGCCGGCGATGCGGGAAAAGGGGTGGGGGCGCATCCTCAACATCACCTCGGAAACCGCGCACCAGCCCCGCATTCCCTATGTCGGGTCGACCAAGTTCATCCACGGCCTCGTCACCTATGGTGCATCGAAGGCGGCGCTCGATCGCGTCACGCTCGGCCTCGCGGCCGAGCTGCACGGCACCGGCATCCATGTGAACGCGGTGAAGCCCTACAAGATCTGCGCGTCCGAAAACGCGCTCCAGCTCGCGCGGATGACGGCGCCGCACAACCCGGACTGGATCGAAGGCGTCGAGATGATGGCCGAAGCCGCCGCCATCCTGGTCGCCTCGTCCTTGAGCGGGTTGGTTTCCAACAGCCGGGAGGTGCTGGCCATGACCCAGTCGCCGCTCCGATCGCTGGACGGCGCGGCCGTCATCGGCGACGCCCACACCATCCCCGATATCGGCGACTGAAAGGCCCGCGCCGATCCGCCGCCGCACGGCCCATCTTACCGCGATTTAATCCGGCGCACATCTTGCTCCCACCCCGCCGCGCCTAGAACGAGCGGGTCGATCGGGATTCCCCCTCCCGTCATCGCGAAATTGGCGGCGTCCGGTCTTTCCCCCTGTGGCCGGGCGCCGTCCGCTTCCTGGTGGGGAGAGGTTTCGGGGATCAGCGTTGGAAAAGCCCGTCTTCTACGATGCCAGCGGCCGCCGCGACCGGTGGACCAAGCGCGCCTTCCTGGCCCTGATCCTCACGATCGTTCTTGCCTCCATCGCCTTCGCCATGACGGTGGTGGCCGTTCCCGTGCCCGAGCCGCTGGCGCTGGCCATGGAGCACCCGCTGCCCCGTCCGCTGCGCCAGCAGGTCAACCATCTTCGCCACAGCGCCGCGCGCGGCATCGCCACCCTGCGTCATGACGTCGGCTCCTGGTTGCCGCGCAAGGCGCTGCCGGTGCGGGCCGATCCGATCGCCGTCGGCTTCTACGTGCCCTGGGACGATGCCAGCCGGGCCTCGCTGCGTGCCCATATCGGCCAGCTCGACTGGCTGGTTCCGGGCACGATGAGCGTGGTCGGCCCCGCCCATCGCCTCCAGATCACGCCCGACCCGCGCCTGGATACGCTGATCGCCGCGACACCCCATCGGCCGAAGATATTGCCGATGGTGCAGAATGCCGTGGACGGCCGCTGGGACGGCGCCGGCACCGCCGCGCTGCTCGCCAGGCCGGCGCTCCGCCGTGCGCTGCTGGAGCAGATCGACGGCGCGCTGCAGGCCCGCAAGGCGGACGGCCTGATGCTCGATTTCGAGGACCTGCCCGCCAGCGCCCAGCACGACTATCTCGCCTTTCTGAAGGAAGCGCGCGCCAGGCTCGCGGTCGAGGGGCGGCTGCTGGCCGTGGCGGTGCCGGTGGGCAATGCCGATTGGCAGCTCAAGGCCTATGCCGCCGCCGCCGACCGGCTGGTGCTGATGGCCTATGATGAACATTCGCCGGAAGGCGAGGCCGGGCCGATCGCCAGCCAGCGCTGGTTCGTGCGGCAGCTGGACGAGGCGCTCGCCATCGTTCCCGCCGGCAAGGCGATCGTCGCGGTGGGCAGCTATGCCTATGACTGGACGGCGCCGGGCCGGGCCGACCCCCGATCGGTGGAGGAGGCGTGGCTCACCGCGCATGACAGCGAGGCGCCGATCCAGTTCGACCGGCAGAGCGGCAACGCCACCTTCAGCTACGAGGAAAACGGCGTTCCCCATAATGTGTGGCTGCTGGACGCCGCCAGCGCCTGGAACCAGCTTCGCGCCGCCCGCGCCAAGGCGGTGGCCGGCGTGGCGCTCTGGCGGCTGGGCACCGAGGACCCCGGCTTCTGGCAGGCGCTCGGCGGCTTCCACGGCGCCACCGTCCCGGACATGCGCGCGCTCCACACCGTCGGCAATGTCGATGTCGAAGGCAATGGGGAGATCCTGCGGATCGAGCATGTGCCGGTGGCCGGCCGCCGGGCGATGGTGCCCGACGCGCGCGGCCTGATCGTCGACGAACATTATCAGGCGCTGCCCACGCCCTATGTCGTCCGCCGCACCGGCTATCGGCCCGGCCTCGTCGCGCTCAGCTTCGATGACGGTCCCGACGCGGAATGGACGCCCAAGATCCTCGACATCCTCCGCCGCGAGCATGTTCCCGCCACCTTCTTCCTGATCGGCGAGAATGCGATGGATCATCCGCTGCTGGTGAAGCGGATCATCGACCAGGGCAGCGAAGTCGGCAGCCACACCTTCACGCATCCCAACCTTGCCCAGGAATCCGCGCGCGGCACCCGGCTGGAGCTGAACGCCACGCAGCGCGTGGTCGAAGCCTATACCGGCCGATCGATCCGGCTGTTCCGCGCCCCTTATTTCGGCGACGCCGAGCCCACCACGGCGGACGAGCTCATTCCCGCCTTCGCCGCCCAGCAGGCCGGCTATACCAATGTCGGGCTGCACGTCGATCCCGACGACTGGAAGCGCCCCGGCGTCGACTGGATTGTCCGGTCGACGCTCGCGCAGGTGCAGCGCGGCAATGCCGAACGCTCGGGGCAGATCGTGCTGCTGCACGACGGCGGCGGCGATCGATCGCAGACGGTGGCGGCCCTGCCGCGGATCATCGATGCCCTGCAGGCGCAGGGTTACAGTTTCGTCCCGGTATCCCGGCTGGCCGGCCTCACCCCCGATCAGGTGATGCCCCCGGTCACGGGCGGCGATCTGTTGTCGGTGCGGATGGATGTCGGCCTGTTCCTGTTCCTCGCGGGCTTCAACTACGCGCTGAAATGGCTGTTCTTCCTGGCGATCGCGCTCGGCATGGCGCGGGCCGTGCTGCTCGCCGTCCTGGCCGTCGACGGCAATCGCCGCCGCAAGCGGCCGGTTGCGCCCGCCATCGATCCCGCGCGCTTCGTATCGGTGCTGATCCCGGCCTTCAACGAGGCCCGCGTGATCGAAAATTCGATCCGCCGCGTGCTCGCCAGCCGCGACGTGCAGGTCGAGGTGATCGTGATTGACGACGGCTCGTCCGACGGAACGAGCGCGGTGGTGCGGGCGGCCTTCGCCGATGAGCCCCGCGTCCGGCTGCTCACGCTCAGCAATGGTGGCAAGGCGCGCGCGCTCAACCGCGGGCTGCAACTGGCGTGCGGCGAGATCATCATCGCGCTCGACGCCGATACCCAGTTCGAACCGGATACGATCGCGCTGCTGGCCCGCTGGTTCCGCGATCCCTCCATCGGCGCCGTCGCCGGCAATGCCAAGGTCGGCAACCGCGTCAACCTCGTCACCCGCTGGCAAGCGGTGGAATATGTGACGGCGCAGAATCTGGAACGCCGGGCGCTGGCGCGCTTCGATGCGATCATGGTCGTGCCCGGCGCCGTCGGCGCGTGGCGCAGGGCGGCGCTCGAGGATGTCGGCGGCTACCCCGTCGATACGCTGGCCGAGGACCAGGATCTCACCATCGCCATCCAGCGGCATGGCTGGCGCGTGGGTTATGACGCCGATGCCGTGGCCTGGACGGAAGCGCCGGAAAGCTTCGCGGCATTGGTGAAGCAGCGTTTCCGCTGGGCTTTCGGGACCTTGCAGTGCCTGTGGAAGCATCGGGCGGTGATGCGCGATCGCCGGCCCGCGGGGCTTGCCTTCGTCGGCATCCCGCAGGCGTGGATATTCCAGATCGGCTTCGCGATCATCTCCCCCCTGATCGACCTCGCCCTGCTGGCCAGCCTGGTTTCCACCGCGATCCGCATCCACCAGCATGGCTGGGCGCAGACGCAGAGCGACGTGCTGCGCATGGCGATCTACTGGATCGTCTTCGTCGCGATCGACGTGGCGTGCGGGTGGATCGCCTATCGGCTGGAACGCCGCGAAAGCCGCTATCCGGCGCTGCTGCTGGTGGCGCAGCGCTTCGTCTACCGGCAGCTCATGTATTCGGTGGTGATCCGGGCGGTGGCCAATGCGCTGCGCGGCCCATGGATCGGCTGGGGCAAGCTGGAACGGAGCGGCCGGGTCGAGATGAAGGCCGCTGGCTGACCGATGCCGGTTTCCCGCATGGACGCATTGTCATGGTGGGGCCACCTCGCGGGCAGGGCGGCTTCCCTAGCATCGGCGGGCGATGGGACGAGCATGGAGGCCCGCATGCGTGGAAGGAAGGCAGGAATCGCGGTGGGCGCGCTGCTCGCGGCGCTGGCGGCCTTCGCCATATGGCTGGGCTATATCGGCTATTTCGGCGGTCCCGTCTTTTTCGAGCTGCCGGCGGAAAAGCCGTCGCCCCCCGAGCTTCGGGGAACGGTGGCGGTGATCCTGTCCGGCGACATGGGCTTCCGCATCGGCATGGGGCCTCGCATTGCGAAGCGCCTTGCCGCGGATGGCATTCCGGTGCTGGGGGTCAGCTCGCTCACCTATTTCCGCCACGAACGTTCGCCGGTGGAGGCCGCCGCGCTGCTGGATGCGGCCGCCGGACGCGCTTTGGCGTTCGGCCACGCCGATCGGCTGATCCTGATCGGCCAGTCTTTCGGCGCGGACATGCTGCATGTCGGGCTGGTCGACATGCCGCCCGCGCTGCGCGCGAAGGTCGCCATGGTGGGGCTGGTCGTGCCCACCGACAGCCTGATATTCCGCGCTTCCCCGTCCGAGCTGTTCAACTGGACGCCGCCCGATGCGCCCGCATTGCCGACGGCCCGTGCGCTCGATTGGGTTCCGGCCGTCTGCATCCAGGGCCGGGAGGAGGAAGACAGCCTTTGCCCGCATCTCGACCAGCCGAACATGCGCAGGCTGGTCCTGCCGGGCGGGCATCCGCTCCATCGCGACGTCGACGCGCTCCACGCGGCTCTCTGGCGGGAAATCCTGGCAACGGCACGGGCGCCCCGTGCGGGAGCGGCCTCATGATCCGCCGGGCCTGGCTGCGGGCCGGGCTGGCGATCGCCGCCGCCCTGGCGCCGCTTTCGACGGGCGCGCATGCCGCATCCGGCATTGGCGACATCGCCGGCACCTGGATCAACCCGCATGGCAGCGTGAAGGTCGTCACCGGCGATTGCGGCGGCAGGCTGTGCGGCTGGATAAGCTGGGTGAATGCCGAGGCCATGGCCGATGCGCAGTCCAGCGGGGTCACGCGGCTGATCGGCACCGAGCTGCTGCGCAATTACCACGCCACCGACGCGGGGCGCTGGCAGGGCGAGGTCTATGTGCCCGATATGGGGCGCACTTTCTATTCCACCATCGATCTGCGCGGGCACGATCGCCTGCGGATAAGCGGCTGCATCCTCGGCGGCTTCATCTGCAAGTCGCAGATCTGGCAGCGAGCCTGAACCGGATGCTCGCCACAGCCCGCCGGTTCGCCCAGCGATACGGGCTGGCCCTGAAGATCGCGGCCATCGTCCTGCTCGCGGCGGCCGGGCTGGCGGCATTGCACGGATTGCTGGCCGAGGTCCGCCCCCATCAGGTGATCGTCGCCTTCCGTGCGCTCGGGGCCGGGCAGATCGCAGCCTCCGTCCTGCTGACGGCGGCCAGCTATTTCATGCTGACGCTCTATGACGTGCTGGCGCTCAGGATCATCGGCCGGCCGCTTCCCTATCGCACCGCCGCGCTCGCCTCGCTCGCCAGCTATACGCTCAGCCACAATTTCGGCTTCGCGCTGCTCACCGGCGGATCGGCGCGATACCGGGTCTATCGCAGCGCGGGGTTGGACGCGGGCGAGATCGTCCGCGTCATCGCGACCGCCAGCATCACCTTCTGGATGGGCGTGGTGGCGATGGCGGCGGTGGCGCTGGTCGCGCATCCGATGGCGCTCGACCTGGGGATATTCACCTTGTCCCCCTTCGCGCAGCGCTGCGCCGGCGCGACGATCATCGCCGCGGGGCTGGTGCTGATCTGGAAGCTGCGCGGCGAAAGCCGGTCCGTCCGCCTATTCCGCTGGAGCTTCCCCCATCCGAGCCCCGGCCAGGCGATCGCGCAGATCGCCATCGCCGCGCTCGATCTCGCGGCGGCGAGCGGGGCGCTGCTGGTCCTGGTCCCCGGCGCCGGCCTCCACCAGTTTCCGCTCTTCTTCCTCGCTTATACGGTGGCGATCATCGCCAGCCTGCTCAGCCATGTGCCGGGTGGGGTAGGGGTGTTCGAAGCCGTCATCCTCGCCGCGTTGCCCGAAATCGCGCCGCCGTCGCTGCTGGCGGCGCTCATCATGTATCGGATCATCTATTATCTGGCGCCACTGATGGTCGCCGCCGCATTGCTGGTCGTCCACGAACGGCGCCAGATCGGCCGCCCCGTCGCCGCGGCCATGGGCGCGGTGCAGTTCGTCCTGCACGGCATCGCGCCCTCGCTTCTCGCCGCGATAACCTTCATCGGCGGCGTGGTGCTGCTGATCTCGGGAGCGTTGCCGGCGGTTCCGGCCCGCCTTCACGAGCTTCGGGCATTATTGCCGCTGCCCTTCGTCGAAGCCTCGCATATCGCCGCCAGCCTCGCCGGCACCGGCCTGCTGCTGATCGCGCCCGGCCTCTATCGCCGGCTGGACGGCGCCTTCCACCTTTGCCGCGCGCTGCTGCTTGCGGGGGCGGCCTTTTCCCTGGCGAAGGGGGTGGATTATGAGGAGGCCGTGATCCTCCTCGCGATCGCCGCGCTGCTCCAGCTATCGCGCAAGGCCTTCTACCGGCGCACCGCGCTCACGACCGCGATCGCCTCGCCCCGCGCGATCATCGCCATCCTGCTGGCGGTCGGGCTTTCCACCTGGATCGGTTTCTTTTCCTACAAGCATGTCGCCTATCAGAGCGATCTCTGGTGGCAGTTCGCCTGGAACGGGGATGCCTCGCGCTTCCTCCGGGCGAGCTTCGCCATGGCCGTCGTGCTGGCGGCGGCGGCGGTGCTCCAGCTCTTCCAATATGTCCATCCGCCGGCCGATCGGCGGTCCGACGGCGCCGATGCCGCGCTCGCCATTTCCGCCAGCGCCCGCACCGAGGCGATGCTGGCCTTCACCGGGGACAAGCGCTTCCTGTTTTCCGCCACGGGACAGGCGCTGCTGATGTATCAGGTGCAGGGGCAGAGCTGGATCGTCATGGGCGATCCCGTCGGCCCGCAAGGCGAATGGCCCGAGCTGGTGTGGCGGATCCGAGAGATGGCGGACGCCGCGCAGGGGCGCCTCATGCTCTATCAGATATCGATGGATTGCGTGCCGCTCGCCATCGATCTCGGTCTCCAGCTCGTCAAATATGGCGAGGAGGCGCGCGTGTTCCTGCCGGATTTCGCGCTGGACGGGCCCGACATGAAGGGCCTGCGCCATGCCGAGCGCCGGGCCGCGCGGGAAGGCGCCGAATTCGCCATCCTCCCGGCGGCCGAAGTGCCCGCCGCGATGGCGGAGCTGCGCGCGGTTTCCGATGCCTGGCTTGCCGAGAAGGGGAATATGGAGAAAGCCTTCTCGGTCGGCCGCTTCGATCCGGCCTATCTCGCCCGCTTCGATTGCGCCGTCGTCCGCCATGCCGGCCGCATCGTCGCCTTCGCCAATATCTGGGCCACATCCAACCGGGAGGAGCTTTCCGTTGATCTGATGCGGCATGTGGCGACGATGCCCTACGGGACGATGGATTTCCTGTTCGTCCAGCTGATGAAATGGGGGCGGGATCGGGGTTATCGCTGGTTCAGCCTGGGCCTTGCCCCCCTTGCCGGGATAGAGGCGCGGCGGCTGGCCCCGATGTGGGCCCGCGCCGGCACCTTCCTCTACCGCCACGGCGATGCCTTCTACGGGTTCGAAGGGCTGCGATCCTACAAGGACAAGTTCGCCCCGCGCTGGGAGCCGCGCTATATCGCGAGCGCCCATGGCGTGGGGCTGGCCCGCGCCCTGATCGACCTGCAGACCCTTGTCGGCGGCAGCTCGAGAAGCGCCGCGCGCCGTGCCAGCCTCGCCTTGGTCGCCTGACCGGGCGTGCCGCGACGCATTACCAAAGCTTCATTCCGACGCCATCGGCCGGTCCGGCATCGGGGCGCATCCTCTGCGATGGGGGGGATGTAATCGAGGGAGTATCCGATGAAGGCATATCATCTTCTCGCGGCGGGCCTCGTGCTCGGCCTTTCGGGCGCGGCCGCGGATGCGGCTTCCTGCCGGGATGCGCACGGCAAGTTCATAACCTGCCCCAAGCCCGCGGCGGCGGCCAAGCAAAGCTGCCATGATGCCAGGGGCAAGTTCGTCAAATGCCCGGCCTCCGCCGCGCACAGCGCTGCCGGATCGGCCACGAAAGGCCGATAACCTCATAAGGGAAAGCGCATTTTGGCCCCAGGGCCATCCGCTCGACCGCTGAACATGACCGGGGGACCATCGCCATGGGCGACGGCCCCCCGGTCACGAGTTCCGTCCTTACTTCTTCTTGGCCGCCGTTTTCTTCGCCTTGCCATGCGTGGCCTTGTGGTGCCGGGCCTCCGAAGGGTTCATGCACTTGTCCCGCACGGTTCGGGAACATAGCGGCACATTGGCGTCCGCCGTGGCGGCCGGTGCGGCGGCATCCGCCGGGGGAGCATCCGTGGTCTGCGGGGCCGCATAGGCCGCCCCGGCGCCGAATAGAGACAAGGTCGCGACAAACAGAAGCGTCTTCATGATGTCATCCCTTCTCGATCGAAATGAATGAACCGGTGCCTCGCACCCATGGCTTCTAGCGTTTCATTTCCATCACGACGGCGGATCACAGCCGAGTCGTGCGGCAGTCGAACGCCTTAGCTGGCGGAAATATCCATCATCCTTTTCGCGACCTTGCTGCGATCAGGGGAGGGCCGGCTTGCAGTTGCGCGCCGTATAGAGGCCGCGAAGGAAACCGCGCCGCGCCAGCCCGGCATCGACCGCGACCGCATAGCGCCGCTCGGCCGGCGCCGCCCCCGATATCTCCCGCACCAGGCCCCGGAAGGGGATGAAGGCGTTCACCACCGTCTTGCCGCCCGCTTCGGCCAGCTTGCCGGCCTTGTTCTCGCGCTTGGGCTCGCCGCCCTTGAAATCGGGGCCGAGATGCTCGGTAAGCGCGCCGATCGCGGTGGATATCTGCTTGCAGGTCTTGAGGCCGCCCATCGCATAAGGGGCCAGCACCGCATCGGCGAGCGCGGGCGGAATATCCTTCTTGTCCACGCCCACGTCGCGCACCGGCTGGGTGGCGATCTGCCCGGCCTTCTTGGCGGTTTCCTCCACATCGTTGCCGCCATCCTGCTGGGCCGGCCGCGCATCGGCCTGCCAGGCGGATGCCAGGGCGGCCAGAAGGATCGGATAGCCGACAGGCCTGACGATATCTGCGATCTTCATTCCAAGCTCCTCGCCGCGCCGATCGGGCTGATACTATCCGACATCAAAATGTCGGCAATAGGGCCGGGGTTCCACCCGCCGGGGAACATGCGGCCCGCCGCGAGGGTTGGGCTTTCCGGGAACGGACCGACAGGCAGCGATCGGGTGGGCGGATGGCGAGCGGCGGCAAAAAGGTCATCTACGCGGCTCTTGCCGGCAATCTCGGCATCGCGATCGCCAAATTCATCGCCGCCACCTTTACCGGCAGCTCCTCCATGCTGACGGAAGGCGTGCATTCGCTGGTCGATACCGGCAACCAGTGGCTGCTGCTCTACGGGATCAGGCAATCGAAGCGCGAGCCCGATATCATCCACCCCTTCGGCTATGGGCGGGAGCTTTACTTCTGGAGCTTCATCGTCGCGCTGCTGATCTTCGCGGGCGGCGCGGGGGTATCGATCTATGAAGGGCTGATCCACATCCGCCGGCCGGAAACCATGTCCTCCCCGGTGATCAACTATATCGTGCTGGCGATCGCGTTCGTCTTCGAAGCGTCGTCCTGGACGGTCGCGATGCGCGAATTTTCCCGGACCAAGGGCGGCGACGGCTGGTGGGCGGCGATCCGCCGCAGCAAGGACCCTTCCACCTTCGCGGTCCTGTTCGAGGACAGCGCGGCGATGATCGGCATCGTGATCGCCGCCATCTTCATCACGCTTGCCCTGGTGACGGGCGATCCCCGGCTGGACGGCGTCGGATCGATCCTGATCGGCGGGGTGCTGGCGGTGGTGGCGCTGCTCCTGGCGCGCGAGAGCAAGGGGCTGCTGATCGGCGAGCGGGCAAGCCCGGCGCTCAGCGGATCGATCGCCGCCCTGGCCAAGGCCCAGCCCGGCGTCTGCGCGGTCAATGAGGTGCTGACGCTGCACATGGCGCCCGATCAGGTGACGGCCGCGATCAGCCTCGATTTCGACGACGACCTCACCACGCGGGAGATCGAGCGCGCCGTGGCGGAGATCGAGGCGCGAACCGCCGCCGCGCATCCCGAAGTCACCCACGTCTTCATCCGGCCGCAAGCCCGCCGGGAAAGCGGATCGCCCGCCAGCTGAAGGGAGAGGGAGGCAACGGCGCCGGAGGCCGGCCGCCGAATGCAAAACGGGCGCCCCCGGAAGGAGGCGCCCGCTCTTGCCACACGCCCAGCGAACCGGGCGCGGCGCGAATTACATCGCGTTCGTGGCGTTCTCGACAACAGCCGAAGCGTTGTCGGCAGCGTTCTCGACAGCCGCCGCAGCGTTGTCGCTGGTGTTCTCGATCGCCGCGGTCGCGTTGTCGGCGGTCGCCTCGATGGCTTCGACAGCGTTATCCGCGACATTCTCGACCGCCGTTTCAGTCGGCGACTTGTTGCACGCGGCCAGGGCAATCAGGCCGGTGGCAGCGAGAACAAAGCTAAGCTTCTTCATTCGAGCAGCTCCCATAGTTCTTTATCAGAGGCCGGCCCGAACGCCGTCCCGGCGGCCCCCATAGCGTCGCCCCCGTCGTCGTCAACGCCAAATTCAGCGAGGGTCGCGTGTTTTCTGCCGTCTTGCGCCGCATCGCACAAGTCATTTTGATGATTTACTCTCCTTCGGTGGGCGCCACCGGCCCCAGTTCCGTGGGGTCATTCGCCACCGTCGCGATCATCGCGGTCCATGCCGCCACGTTCTGCGAAAGCTGGATTCGGTCGATCTTGTCGAGCGTATCGTCGGGCGTGTGGTGCAGGTCGAAATAGCGGCTGCCGTCCTGGCTCAGCGAGATCACGGGCACGCCCGTGGCCGCCAGCGGGGCGATATCCGATCCGCCGCGCGCCGTGTTGCTTCCCTTGGCCACGCCGATCGGCTCCAGCGCCTGCGCCAGCCTGGCGACCACGGGCATGGCCGCCTGGTTCACATAGGTCTGGAAGCGGTAGATGCGATCGGCGCCGAAATCGGATTCGGCCAGAACCGCATGCTTTTCATTGATATGCGCGTTCCGATAGGCGGTCCCGCCCAGCAGCCCGACCTCCTCGGCGCCGAACCATACCACCCGAATCGTCCGCAGCGGCGTGCCGGCATCCATCACGCGCTTGGCGGCGGCGGTCACGATGCCGCAGCCGGAGGCGTCGTCGATGGCGCCGGTGCCTAGATCCCAGCTATCGAGATGGCATCCGACCAGCACGATCCCGGCCTTGGGATCGCGGCCGGGCACTTCGGCCATCACATTGCCGGATTCGCGCGGGCCGATATTCTTCGGGGTCAGCACCAGTTTCATCGTCACCGGCTTGCCGCGCGCAAGGATGCGCTTGAGCTGTTCGGCATCGGGCAGCGTGAGGGCGGCGGCCGGGATCGGCTTGACGCCATCCGTCCAGCTCTGGACGCCGGTATGCGGATTGCGGTGGAAATCGGTGCCGATCGACCGGATGATGATCGCGGCCGCCCCCTTCCTGCTGGCGATCGAGGGGCCCTTGCGCCGGGTGACGCCGAACGCGCCATAGCTCGATCCGTCCTGCGTCGCGCCCATGGCGTGATCGACGAACACGATCTTGCCGCGGACCTGGGCCTCCGGCGCGGCTTCGAGCGCGGCGAGGGTAGGGAAGGCCGCGATTTCGGCGGTGATGCCGCCGGCGGGCGTGGCGCCGCTATTGCCCAGCGCGGCCAGCACCAGCTTCTGGGGGAAGGGGGAGACGATCTCCGCGCTTTCCTCGCCGCGCACCCAGACCGGCATCTGGAACGGCTCGATCCGCGGATTGCTGAAGCCCAGGGCGTTGAGACGGACGACCGCCCAATTCCGCGCGCGCGCTTCCGCCTCGGTGCCGGCAAGCCGCTGGCCGACCTCGGTGGTAAGGCCCTCGGTGATCGACCAGGCGATATCGTCCTTGAGGGCGGCGTCGCGGAGGGCCGCGACATCCATGGTCTGCGCAAGGGCTGGGGTGGCAAGGAAGGTTGCGGCAAGGATCGCTGCTGGCAGGCGCATGAAGGTGGATGCTCCCCTGGAGATGCTGATCCTGCCCAAGTGGCGGAACATCCGCCGCAAAACAATAGGGGCCTCGGCTCGCCCCCCGATGCCGAGGCCCCTACCGGGCCTTGCTGCGATCCTGCGTGAAGCAGCCGCGCCATGCCTTCGCGTCCCCAAAGGACCGGCCAACCGGAAAGCAACTCTCATGCCACTGGCTCTGCGGCTTGATACCGGCCACCCCGCCTCCCATATGCTGTAAAATATCCCGACATGCCGAGGGATTGCCCCAAGGGTGACGCCGGGCTGTCGCACCGGTTTGCCAAGTGCCCGGCGCTGGGCTAGGTGCGGCGGGATTTTTTCAGCCTCGACCGTTTTTTCCGGAGATCACAGCCGATGGCCGTGCAGTACAGCTACGTCATGAAGGGTCTCACCAAGACCTTCCCCGGCGCGAACAAGCCGATTTTCAATAATATCCACCTGCAGTTCCTCCCCGGCACGAAGATCGCGATCATCGGCGTCAACGGCGCCGGCAAATCGACGCTGATGAAGGTGATGGCCGGCATCGACACCGATTTCTCGGGCGAGGCCTGGGCGGCCGAAGGCATCCGCGTCGGCTATCTGCCGCAGGAGCCGCAGCTCGATCCGGCCAAGACGGTCAAGGAAAACGTCATGGACGGCGTGCGCCCCGTCGCCGACATGATCGACCGGTTCAACGAAATCTCGAACCTGATGGGCGATCCGCCCGAGGATGCCGATTTCGATGCCCTGCTCGCCGAGATGGGCGAGTTGCAGGAGAAGATCGACGCGGTGGACGGCTGGACGCTCGACAACCAGCTCGAAATCGCGATGGAAGCGCTGCGCTGCCCACCGGGCGACTGGGCGGTGGACAGCCTTTCCGGTGGTGAGAAGCGCCGCATCGCGCTTTGCCGCCTGCTGCTCGAAAAGCCCGATATCCTGCTGCTCGACGAACCGACCAACCACCTGGACGCGGAAAGCGTGCAGTGGCTGGAACAGCATCTGATCGAATATCCGGGCAACGTCATCCTCGTCACCCACGATCGCTACTTCCTCGACAATGTCGTGGGCTGGGTGCTGGAGCTCGATCGCGGCCGTGGCCTCCCGTTCGAGGGCAATTATTCCGCCTGGCTGGAAGCCAAGGCCAAGCGGATGGAGCAGGAAGAGCGCGAGGAAGCCGGCCGCCAGAAGGCGATCAAGGAAGAGCTGGAGTGGATCCGGCAGACGCCCAAGGCGCGCCAGTCCAAGTCCAAGGCCCGTATCCGCGCGTTCGACGAGCTCGTCGAGAAGCAGAATGCCCGCGCGCCGGGCAAGGCCCAGATCGTCATCCAGACGCCGGAGCGCCTCGGCGGCAAGGTGATCGAGGCGAAGAACCTCACCAAGGCCTATGGCGACAAGCTGCTGTTCGAGGATCTCAGCTTCACGCTGCCGCCGGGCGGCATCGTCGGCGTGATCGGCCCGAACGGCGCCGGCAAGTCCACCCTGTTCCGCCTCATCACCGGCCAGGAAAAGCCCGATTCGGGCGAGATCGACGTCGGCCCCACCGTGAAGCTCGGCTATGTCGACCAGTCACGCGACGCGCTCGACGCCAACAAGAATGTCTGGGAGGAAGTGTCCGGCGGGCATGACCTGATGACGGTCGGCAAGTTCGAGATGTCGACGCGCGCCTATGTCGGCGCCTTCAACTTCAAGGGGCCGGACCAGCAAAAGAAGGTCGGCCAGCTTTCGGGCGGTGAGCGCAACCGCGTCCACATGGCCAAGATGCTGAAGCAGGGCGGCAACGTGCTGCTGCTCGACGAACCGACCAACGACCTCGACGTCGAGACGCTGCGCGCGCTGGAAGAGGCGCTGGAGAATTTCGCCGGCTGCGCCGTGGTCATCAGCCACGATCGCTTCTTCCTCGATCGCCTGGCGACCCATATCCTGGCGTTCGAGGGCGACAGCCACGTCGAATGGTTCGAAGGCAATTTCGAAGCCTATGAGGAGGATAAACGCCGCCGCCTGGGCGACGCCGCCGATCGTCCGACCCGGCTCGCCTACAAGAAGCTGACGCGCTGAAGAACGGCAGGCGCGGCTCGGACGATTCGGCCAAAGGGGCCGGAACGGACGGCCGCGCCATCCCTCCTCGACGGGCGGGACCGAGAAATCCTCAATAGAAATCGGAGGGATTCGGCGTCGGCTTCTTGCAGGCCTTCAGCACGCCGTGATCGCAATCCCGCTTCTGCTCGCGCCAGGCCGCCATGGCATCGGCATAGGCGCGCTGCTGCCGGGCGAAGCGGGCCTCGTCCTGCGCCACGGCCTGCGCATGAGCCTGCACCGACGTGCGATAGGCGGCCATGTCCGCCTCATATTGCGCCTGGACGGCCTCGGAAGCCGCCTGCTGGGCCGAGGCTTGGCTGTCCTCCCGGGCATTGAGCCCGCGCGTTACCGGCACCTCCTGCGCATCGGCGGCTTTTTCCGCGGCGGTTTGCGGGGCAGGGGCGGTCTGCGCGACGGCGGCACCGCCCGCGAACGCCAGCAGGGCGGCGATGGGAATCCTCAAATGCATCCTCGTTCCTCCTTCCCCTGTCGAAAGGAAGGAACGTCGCGGTCGCCGATCCCGTTCCGGGTGAGAGCCCGGCCGGATGTCAGGCCGGGTGGAACTCGCCGCTGTCGGGGTCCATCACATGGAGCACGCCGTCCGCGATGGCGAAATAGGCACCGTGCAGCCGCAGCCGCCCCTCGCGCTCGCGTTCCACGATGCAGGGGAAGGTGCGCAGATTGTCGAGGCTGACCTTCACGGCGGCCTCTTCCATCGCCCGGTGCGCCGCCGGTCCGTCGGTGCCGTGCACGGCCACTACCGCATCCCGCGCCGGGCGCAGCATATCGATCCAGTCGGCGATGAAGCCGCCCTCGCCGGGGCGCATATCCTTGAATTTCTGGCTCAGCGATGCCGAGCAGCCGCCGCAGGCGCCGTGGCCCATCACCACGATCTCCGACACCTCGAGCTGGGTGACGGCGAATTCCAGCGCCGCCGACACGCCATGATGGCCGCCGCCCGTTTCCATGGGCGGCACCAGATTGGCGACATTGCGGACGACGAACATCTCGCCCGGCGAGGTATCGAAGATTCGAGTCGGATCGACGCGGCTGTCGGAGCAGGCGATCACCAGCACCTTGGGGCTCTGCCCTTCGGCCAGTTCCGCCCAGCGGGCGCGCTCGCGGGACCATTCGCCGGCCTTGAAGCGGCGATAGCCTTCGATCATGTTCTGGAAGTCGCTCATGCCCGTGCCGTAGCGGCAGGATGTCGGGGCTGGCAAGTCGCGCTTCGCATCGCTATCTGGCCAATCATGACCGAGCCGCTCGCTTCCCCCGCCTCGCCCCGCACCCGCAAGCCGGACTGGATCCGCGTCCGCGCGCCGATCGGCGAGGCTTTCTCCCAGACCCGCCAGCTCATGCGGCGGCTGAACCTCGCCACCGTGTGCGAGGAGGCGGCCTGCCCCAATATCGGCGAATGCTGGACGAAGAAGCATGCGACGGTGATGATCCTGGGCGATACCTGCACCCGGGCCTGCGCCTTCTGCAACGTGAAGACGGGCATGCCCCGCGCGGTCGACCCGCTGGAGCCGCAGCACGTGGCGGACGCGGCGGCCGAGCTTGGGCTCGAACATATCGTCATCACCTCGGTGGACCGCGACGACCTGCCGGACGGCGGCGCATCGCAGTTCGTGAAGGTGATCGAGGCGCTTCGCCGCACCACGCCGTCCACGACGATCGAAATCCTGACGCCGGATTTCCGCAACAAGGCGGATGCCGCGCTCGAATCGATCATCGCCGCGCGGCCGGACGTCTATAACCACAATCTCGAAACCGTCCCCAGGCTCTATCCGACGATCCGCCCCGGCGCGCGTTATTATGCGTCGCTGCGCCTGCTGGAGACGGTAAAGCGGCTCGACCCGTCGATCTTCACCAAGTCCGGCGTGATGGTCGGCCTGGGGGAGGAGCGGATGGAAATCCATCAGGTGATGGACGACATGCGTTCCGCCAACATCGATTTCCTCACCATCGGCCAGTATCTGCAGCCCACGCCACGCCACGCCAAGGTGGCCGAATTCGTGACGCCGCAGACTTTCTCGGCCTATGCGGCGATCGCGCGGGCCAAGGGCTTCCTGCTGGTCGCCTCCAGCCCGCTCACCCGGTCGAGCTACCATGCCGGGGACGATTTCGCGAAGCTCCGCGCCGCCCGCGAGGCCCAGCTTGCCAAAGCATAGCGAAACCCGGCACCTGCCTTATTCGCCCGAGCAGCTTTTCGAGCTGGTGGCCGATGTGCCGCGCTATCAGGAATTCCTGCCCTGGGTGGCCGCCGTCCGCGTCCGTTCGGACAGCGAAGCGGAAATGGTCGCGGACCTCGTGGTCGGCTTCAAGGGCCTGCGGGAGAATTTCACCTCGCTGGTCCACAAGAAGCGGCCCGAATCGATCCGCGTCGAATATGTCGATGGCCCGCTGAAATATCTGCACAACGACTGGACGTTCCGGCCGGACGGGCAGGGCGGCACGATGCTGGATTTCTCGGTGGATTTCGCCTTCCGCTCGGCGATCTTCGAGATGCTGGCCGGCCAGGTCTTCGATCGCGCGCTGCGCAAGATGATCGGCGCGTTCGAACAGCGCGCCGCAGAGCTTTACGGCACCGACGCATCCGGCATCAGCAGGTCGAGCGCGACCAGCGCCGCCTGAAGGCGGATGCCGCCCCGGCCCAGATCGCCGAACTCATGCGCATCGGCGGTCACGTCATTGGCGTCGCCGCCCTTTTCGGCGCGGGCGAAAACCACGGTCCCCACCGGTTTCTTCTCGCTGCCGCCATCGGGGCCGGCAATGCCGGTGATGGCGACGGCGACGTCGGCTTCCGCCCGTTCCAGCGCGCCGCGCGCCATGCCCCAGGCCACCGCGATCGAAACCGCGCCGAACGTCTCCAGCACGTCCAGGCTCACGCCCAGCATCCGGATCTTCGCCTCGTTCGAATAGGTCACGTAGCCGGCCAGGAACACGTCGGACGATCCGGGTATCTCGGTCAGCGCGGCGGAAACGAGGCCGCCCGTGCAGCTTTCGGCCACCGCGATCGTCTTGCCGGCCGCGCGGTTGGCATCGATCACGCGGCGCGCGGCGTCCACCAGCTCGCGGGGCAGGGTGGTGTCCACCATGTCAGCGGTCTCCCTTGGCGGCCGGGCAGATGGCGAAGGGGCTTTCCCCCGGCGCGCTGTCCTTCGATCCCAATATCATCAGCATCGCCGTCAGCCGGCCGAGATTCTCGGCGGGCAGGGGGCTCAGCAATTCGACCGCTTCGTTCACGTCGCCACAATCCTTGGGTTTGATCGTCTCGGCTATGGCGACGCCCACGATGCTCGTCACCATCGCCTTTTCCGTCGTATCGCCCAGCCCGGCCATATCCTGCCCCATCAGTGAGGTCATCGCGGTGCGCGCGACCGGCCAATGCCGCTCGCTTTCCGCGCGATAACGCTCTGCGAGCGCCGGGCCGGACTGGCGCAGAAAGGCATTCGGCGCCAGCGTGCCCGAGCATCTGTTGCCCATGCCCTCCAGTACGGAAGGCAGGGCGTAGGTCATCAGCGCCTCCAGCTGCGGGCGCGTGATGCAGGATGCCGGATCGTTCTGCTTCGCCATGGTCGCGGCTGCCGCCGGAGAGGCAAGCGTCGCCAGCAGGCATAGCAGGGATGGGATGGTGCGCACGTCGATAGCCTTCCGGTTCGGATTCATCGATCTTCCGGCACGCGCACCGTCACGATCGCCTGCGCGGCTATGCCTTCGCCCCGGCCGGTGAAGCCCAGCCGTTCGGTGGTGGTGGCCTTGATGCTAACCCCGCGTTCGGGCAGCCGCAACAGCGCGGCGACACGGGCGCGCATGGCATCCCGATGCGGGCCGATCTTCGGCGCCTCGCAGATGATCGTCAGGTCGACATGGTCGATCACGCCGCCCGCGGCCTCGATCAGCCCCCGCGCATGCTCGACGAAGCGGTCCGATGAGGCCCCGCGCCATTGCGGATCGGACGGCGGGAAATGGCTGCCGATATCGCCGTCGCCGATCGCGCCCAGCATCGCATCGGTGATCGCATGCAGGGCCACGTCCGCATCGCTGTGGCCGGCCAGCCCCCGGCTGTGGGGAATGGAGATCCCCGCAAGCCACAGGTCGGTATCGTCCGCAAAGGCATGGACGTCGAAGCCCATGCCCACGCGCGTCACCATGCGCGCGCCCAGCCTTTGCTCCGCCGTCATGACGTCCTCCTGGAAGGTGATCTTCTCCAGCGCCGGATCGCCCGCCACGATCGCCACGGCATGGCCGGCAGCGCGCAGGATCTGGGCATCGTCGGTCGCCTCCAGCTCCTCCGGCCAGGCGCGGTGGGCCGCCAATATGGTGTCGAAGGCGAAGCTCTGCGGCGTCTGGACACGCACAAGCCCGTCACGCGGGACGACCTCGCCCAATTCCGTGCCGCCGCGCGCCAGCGTGTCGGCGACGGGAATGGCGGGCACCGCGCCCTCCGCCCCGCCGAGGGCCGCGACCAGCCGGTCGATCACCACGGCGGGCAGGAAAGGGCGCGCCGCATCATGGATCATCACCAGCCGGGCTTTCCCGATCGCCTCCAGTCCGCGCATCACCGATTCGCGGCGGGTGGCTCCGCCCGTCACCAACGGAAGGAAGAGGGCCGGCGGCGCTCCGCTCGCCGCCATCGCCTCCGCGCAAAGCGCTTCCTGTCCCGCCCCGATCACCAGCTGGATGCGGTCGATCGCCGGATGCCGGCTGAAAGCCTGGATGGCGTGGGCCAGCATCGGCTTGCCCCCGATCGGCCGATATTGCTTGGGCAGGCCGCCGCCCGCGCGCTCGCCTTTTCCGGCGGCGACGATCAGCGCCACAATGTCGAAGCCTCCGGCCATCGCGGTCCGTTAGCCGACAGCGGCCTTGCCCGCCAGCGCCTTTCCGAGTAGGGCGATTGCCGGTTTTTCAGGCAGATCGACAGAATGTCCCGGCTCGCACCTATCCAGATTGGTGGCGTCACCATCGCCACGCCCGTCATCCTGGCGCCGATGACCGGCGTCAGCGACCTGCCGTTCCGCAAGATGGTGCGGGAATATGGGTCGGGCCTGAACGTTACCGAGATGATCGCCAGCCAGGCCGCGATCCGGGAAACGCGGCAGTCGATCCAGAAGGCGGCGTGGGACCCGATCGAGGAGCCGGTTTCGATGCAGCTCGTCGGCTGCACGCCGGCGGAGATGGCGGAAGCCGCCAAGCTTTCGGAGGATCGCGGCGCCGCGATCATCGACATCAACATGGGCTGCCCGGTCCGCAAGGTGGTGAACGGCGATGCCGGGTCGGCGCTGATGCGCGTGCCGGACCTTGCCGTCGCAATCATCAAGGCGGTGGCCGGTGCCGTATCGGTGCCCGTCACGCTCAAGATGCGGATGGGCTGGGATCATGACAGCCTGAACGCGCCGGAACTGGCCCGCATCGCCGAGGATGTCGGGATCAAGATGGTCACGATCCATGGCCGCACCCGCTGCCAGATGTATCGGGGCTCCGCCGACTGGGCCTTCATCCGCAAGGTGAAGGATGCCGTTTCCATCCCGGTGATCGCCAATGGCGACATCTGCTCGATCGAGGATGCCGATCAGGCGCTCGCCCAGTCCGGCGCGGACGGCGTCATGATCGGGCGCGGGGCCTATGGCCGGCCCTGGCTGCTCCATCAGGTAATGCGCTGGCTGGAAACGGGCGAGCGCGTGCCCGATCCCTCGATCGACGAGCAATATCGCCTTATAACAAGGCATTACGGGCTGATGCTGGAACATTATGGCGAGTTCACCGGCGTGAACATGGCACGCAAGCATATCGGCTGGTATACCAAGGGCCTTCCCGGCTCGGCCGAATTCCGCAACCGCGTGAACCAGGAAGCCAGCGCCGCCACGGTGCTTTCCATGCTCGAGCAATTCTATTCGCCATGGCTCTGCCGGGCAGCGGCCTGATCCGGATCGGGCGATCGGCCGCGGGGATGCCCCGTTTGCCCGATCCCGATTGTCCGGGCCTGGCCGAACAGATCGCAGCGCTCCCCACGCCGATGCTGGTGATCGACGGGGACGGCATCGTCCGCGACGTCAACAATGCCGGGGAGGCGATGCTCAACCTCGGCCGCGGCGCCATCGTCGGCCGCGATATCGCGGGAATGATCGGCCATCCGCTCACCTCCATGGCATCCGACGCGCCGTTCGCGGCCTATGATCTGGAGATCGTCCTTCCCGGCGGCCGGCACCAGCGGGTCGACCTGATGATCGGCCCGATGGCCGATCGCGCGGGATGGCGCGTCGTCACCCTCCACGGCCTGCCGCCGGCTCACCTGCTCGGCCGGCGCGGCGATCGGGATGGCGGTGCGCTTTCCGCCGTCGGCGCGGCGGCGGTGCTGGCGCATGAGATCAAGAATCCGCTGTCGGGGATCCGCGGCGCCGCGCAGCTGCTCGAGGCCTCGGTCGACGATCAGGCCCGCGATCTCACCCGGCTGATCCGCGACGAGGTGGACCGGGTGGCCGCGCTGATCGATCGGATGGAAGGCTTCACCGATACCAGGCGGCTGGAGCTCGGTCCCCAGAATATCCACCTCCTCCTCGGCCATGCCCGCGAGGTGGCGTTGCAGGGTTTCGCCAGCGGCTTCACGATCCGGGAAATCTACGATCCGTCGCTGCCACCCGTGCTGGGCCATCGGGATTCGCTGATCCAGATCCTCATAAATCTTATCAAGAATGCCGTTGAGGCAATGCAGAACAATGGGAATATCGTGACGCTTCATACGGCTTATCGCCACGGTGTATCGGTTCGGCTGCGGGGAGGGGACGTCAAGCGCTCGCTCCCGATCGAAGTCTGCGTGATCGACGAAGGCCCCGGCGCGCCGGTGGAGATCGAGGATCATCTGTTCGAACCGTTCGTCACCGGCAAGCCCACGGGAAGCGGGCTGGGCTTGGCGCTCGTCGCCAAGCTCGTGGCCGACCAGGGCGGCATCATCGAATATGCGCGCGAAGGCACCCCGCCGCGCACCGTCTTCCGCCTTCTGCTGCCGCGCGCGGGGCAGGCATGAGCGTGGGGCGCATTCTCGTCGTCGATGACGATGCCGCCATCCGCACCGTCGTGCGCGAGGCGCTCCGCCGGGACGGGCATGTCGTGGAAACGGCCGCCAGCGTTGCCGAGCAGCGCCGCAAGATGACGGAATTTCAGCCGCAGGTGCTGGTGACGGACGTCATCCTGCCCGACGGCAACGGCCTCGATCTCGTGCCCGAGATGCTGGCGGATCACCCCCGCATGCCGGTGATCGTGCTTTCGGCGCAGAACACGCTGGCTACTGCCGTCCGCGCGACCGAGCAGGGGGCGTTCGAATATCTGCCCAAGCCGTTCGATCTGGGCGAATTGTCCCGCGCGGTGGCCGATGCCCTTACCGCGCGGGGGGCCGGGCTGGATGATCTGGCGGATGCGGGATCGGGCGAGGATCTGCCGCTGATCGGCCGTTCCCCTCCCATGCAGGAGGTCTATCGCACCATCGCGCGGGTCGTGGCCAACGACCTCACCGTGCTGGTGCTTGGGGAATCCGGGACCGGCAAGGAACTGGTCGCGCGCGCCATCCACGACATGGGATCGCGGGCGAACAAGCCCTTCGTCGCGATCAACATGGCCGCGATCCCCCGCGAATTGATCGAAAGCGAGTTGTTCGGCCATGAACGGGGGGCCTTTACGGGCGCGGCGATGCGCACTGCGGGCAGGTTCGAGCAGGCGCAGGGCGGCACGCTGTTCCTGGACGAAATCGGCGACATGCCGTTCGAGGCCCAGACCAGGCTGCTGCGCGTGCTGCAGACCGGGGAGTTCAATCCCGTCGGCAGCGCGCGATCGATCCGCACGGATGTCCGCATCATCGCGGCCACGCACAAGGATCTACAAAAACTGATTGCGGACAATGCGTTCCGAGAGGATCTTTATTATCGCCTCAATGTCGTTCCCGTCCGCCTGCCATCGCTGCGCCAGCGCACCGAGGATATCGGGGAACTGGCCCTGCACTTCCTGGAAAAGGCGGCTGCCGACGGCCTGCCCCGCAAGCGGCTGGAGCGCGCGGCGATCGAGCGGCTTTCCCGCCACAGCTGGCCGGGCAATGTGCGCGAGCTTGAAAACCTGATGCGGCGCCTTGCGGCCCTGAGCCGCGAGGAATGGATCACCGTCTCGATCGTCGACCAGCAATTGAGCGGCGATATGGTGGCATCCGAAGGCGGCGCACCCGCCATCGCTTCGGGCGGCGGGCTGGCGGATGCGGTCGAGCACCATGTCGCACGCTATTTCGCCACGTTCGGACGCGATCTTCCGCCCGACGGCCTGTTCGAGCGGATCCTTGCCGAGGTGGAGCGTCCCTTGCTGAAGCTCACTCTGGCGGCGGTGAAGGGCAACCAGCTCAAGGCCGCCAAACTGCTGGGAATAAACCGCAACACGCTGCGCAAGAAGCTTACGGAGCGCGGCATCGATCCTTCCGACGTGCGGCGCATGGGCTGAATATCCACGATATTCCGCGCTGCCTGTCGCAACTGTGTTTTGCATGCAACGGGATCGTGGTAGGGATGCCACGATGTCCGTGGCCCCGTCTCGCAGCGAAGGTTCCGCCTGGCTTCGCCGGCTGACATTATTGTCGCGCCGGCGGCTGATGCCGGCGTTCGAGATCGGCGCGTTCGCTGCCACCATTGCGATCGCGGCGGCGACCTATTTCATCATCACCGGCGGAGGAACCCCGGCGCGCCTGCTGACGCCGCCGCTGGTCGCCCTGCTGCTGGTCGCCAACCTCGTCCCGATCATGGTGCTGCTGGTGCTGCTGGCCCGCCGGGTGGCGCGGGGCAGGGCGGCGCGATCGCCGGTGGGCGGCAACGGCCGGCTGCACGTCCGGCTCGTCGCGCTTTTCTCGGTCATCGCCAGCGTGCCGACGCTGCTGGTCGTGATCTTCGCATCGCTGCTGTTCCAATATGGCGTGGAATTCTGGTTCTCCGATCGCGCGCGCACGGTGCTCGAAAATGCCGACAGCGTCGCCCAGGCCTATGTCGAGGAGAACAAGCAGCGCATCGTCGCCGATATCGTCGCGATGGGCGGCGACGTTAACGGCTATGCCGCCGAATTCGGCGTCAATTCGCCGCGTTTCGCCGAGGGGCTGGCCTGGCAGGTCTCCGCCCGCAATCTATCGGAAGCGGCCGTCATCACCATCGGCGGGGACGGCACGCGCCGCCTGATCGCCGGCGCCAATCTCGACGATCGCCCGCTGGAGCTTCGCCTGCCCGCCGCCTCGATCGCCGAGCTTCGGCAGGGTCGCGCCCGTGTCGTCACCGATGCCGGCGACCGCGTGGAAACCGTCGTCCGCCTCGATCCCGAAGCGGAAGTCTATCTCTACGCCTCGCGCGGCGTCGATCCGATGGTGCTGCAATCCGTCGCAAGGGCGAAAAGCGCGCGCGGCGATTACGCCCAGCTGCTGGCGCGTTCGCGCTCGCTCCAGCTCCAGTTCAATGCCGCGCTACTGGTCGTCTCGCTGCTGATCGTCGCCACGGCGATCCTGATCGCGCTCAAGATGGCCGACCGCATCGTCCGCCCCGTGGCCGATCTGGTCGGCGCGGCACGGCAGGTCGCCTCGGGCAATCTTTCCGCGCGGGTGGCATTGCCCCGTTCGCATGACGAGATCGGCACGCTCGCGGCCGCCTTCAATCGCATGACGCGGAAGCTGGAGGAGCAGACCGGCGCGCTGCTGACGGCGAACCAGCAGCTCGACAGCCGACGCGCCCTGATCGAGGCTGTTCTGTCGGGCGTGAGCGCCGGCGTCATTTCGGTCGATTCTGATGGAATTATCCGTCTTATCAATCCGTCAGCGGCCGAACTTCTCAAGACGAATGAAAGCCCCGTGGGCCGTTCGATAACGGAGGTGGCGCCGGAGCTGGGCGCGCTTCTGGATGCGACGGACAGGGAAGCCGTCATCCAGTTTTCGAGCGCGGGCGAGCCGCGCACATTGGCGGTCACGCTGGTGCGGACCGGCAATGGCGAGGTGCTGACCTTCGATGACATCACCCAACAACTGCTCGATCAGCGGCGTGCCGCCTGGTCGGACGTCGCGCGCCGCATCGCCCACGAGATCAAGAATCCGCTGACGCCGATCCAGCTTGCCGCCGAACGGCTGCAGCGTCGCTACGGCCAGGAGGTTCAGTCCGATAAGGGCGTGTTCGAGCGGCTGACCGGCACGATCGTGCGCCAGGTCGGCGATCTTCGCCGCATGGTCGACGAATTCTCGTCCTTCGCACGCATGCCCAAGCCGATTTTCCGGGCGGAGTCGCTGGTTGATATCGCCCGCCAGGCGCTGTTCCTGCACGAGGTCGCCCATCCTGCCATCGCGTTCAGGCTGGTGGCGCCCGATCCGTCGCCAATCATGGTCTGCGACAGGCGCCAACTCGGCCAAGCGCTGACCAATATTGTCAAGAATGCGGTGGAAGCCATTGATGCAAAGGGTGAGGGCAGCCCCGGTTCGATCGACATGACGGTCGCGATGGAGGGGGAACGGCTGCTCATCATGGTGGCGGACGACGGCATCGGCCTTCCGCCGGAGCGCGAACGCATCACTGAACCCTATATGACCACCCGCGCTCGCGGCACCGGCCTCGGCCTCGCGATCGTCCGCAAGATCGTCGAGGAACATTTTGGAACTATTGTATTTTCCGATCGTCCTGGCGGCGGCACCATCGTGACGCTCGGTTTCGATGTCGCGACGCTCGCCTCGCTCGACCTCGAACAGGAGGCCGATGCCACGGACGATGCCGCACCGCTTCCCGTCCTTACCCGCCAGAAGAGTGATGGATAGATGAGCCTGGACGTTTTGATCGTCGACGATGAGCAGGATATTCGCGAGCTTGTCGCCGGGGTTCTGGAGGATGAGGGCTATGAGGCCCGGACGGCGGGTGACAGCGACAGCGCCCTTGCCGCGCTGGCGGAGCGCCGGCCGTCCCTGGTGCTGCTCGATGTCTGGCTGCAGGGATCGCGGCTCGACGGGCTGGACCTGCTGGAGGAGATCAAGCGGCGCGACTCCTCGATCCCGGTGCTGGTCATTTCCGGCCACGGCAATATCGACACCGCCGTTGCCGCCGTCCGCCGCGGCGCCACCGACTTCATCGAAAAGCCGTTCGAGGCCGAACGCCTGCTGCTGCTGGTCGGCCGCGCGACCGAGACGGAACGGCTGCGCCGCGAGGTCGCCTCGCTTAAGGCCCAGATCGGCCAGGAGGACGAGCTCACCGGCAATTCCGCCGCGATCAACGCCGTTCGCGCGACGCTGAAGCGAGTCGCCGCCACCGGCAGCCGCGTGCTCATCAGCGGCCCCGCCGGGGTCGGCAAGGAAGTGGCGGCGCGGCTGCTGCACCTGTGGAGCCCGCGGGTTTCCGCCCCGTTCATCGTCGTATCCGCCGCGCGGATGACGCCGGAGCGGGTGGAGGAGGAGCTTTTCGGGGTGGAGGAGGGGGGGGAGCTCGTCCGCCCCGGCCTGCTCGAACAGGCCCATGGCGGCACGCTGTTCCTCGACGAGATAGCGGACATGCCCACGACCACCCAGGGCCGCATCCTCCGCGTCCTCACGGACCAGAGCTTCACCAGGATCGGCGGCACGCGCACCGTCAAGGTGGACGTGCGGGTCGTCTCGGCCTCCGCGCGCGATCTGGCCGTCGAGATTGCCGAGGGGCGCTTCCGCGAGGATCTCTATTACCGGCTGAACGTCGTGCCGGTGCATCTGCCGGCTCTTTCGGAGCGGCGGGAGGATATTCCGGCGCTGGTGGATCATTTCGTCGCGCGCTTCGCCTCCGAACGGCGGGTGAGCACGCCGGCCGTGTCGCCGGAAGCCGTGGCGGCGCTCCAGACCTATGAATGGCCCGGCAATGTCCGCCAGCTCCGCAACGTCGTCGAGCGCACCATCATCCTTGCGCCGGGCGACCGGTTGCAGGTGATCGATGTCGACATGCTGCCCCCCGAGGTGCTGAGCGACCAGGAAAGGATCGTGCCGGGCAACGCCGCCCGCTCCATCATGGGAACGCCGCTGCGCGAGGCGCGGGAAACCTTCGAGCGGGAATATCTGCGGGTCCAGATCCGCCGCTTTTCCGGCAACATCTCCCGCACCGCGACCTTCATCGGCATGGAGCGCTCCGCCCTCCACCGCAAGCTCAAGACGCTCGGCCTTGCCGATCCCAAGGATGGCGAGGAATGATAGGCATGGACCTCTCTTCGCGGCTGCGGTAAGCCAAGAATGTCCCGCACTCGGCGGGACGAGCACGACGCCGGCCAAGGCGCTCATGCGGGCAATGTCCCGCCACGAATCCGGAGACCGGACTTATGGCCGACAAGGTCAACAACCTTCAGGATATTTTCCTCAACACGCTCCGCAAATCCAAGACCCCCGTCACGATGTTCCTCGTGAAGGGCGTGAAGTTGCAGGGAATCATCACCTGGTTCGACAATTTCTCGGTGCTGCTGCGCCGCGATGGCCAGTCGCAGCTCATCTACAAGCATGCGATCTCCACGGTGATGCCGGCGCATCCGCTCGACCTTTCGGAGATCGACAAGAATTTCGCGGAAGAGCGCAAGGCGACCCTGCTGCAGGAAATCTTCCTGAGCGCGGTCCGCAAGGCGCGGGAGCCTGTCACCATGTTCCTGGTGAACGGCGTCATGCTCCAGGGCGAAATCGCGGCCTATGACCTGTTCTGCATGCTGCTGCGCCGCGACGGCATGAGCCAGCTGGTCTACAAGCATGCCATATCGACGGTCCAGCCCGCCAATCCGCTCAATCTGAGCGGCGTGGACAACGACGCGGACGACGATTGAGCGTTTTCAACCGTGCGGATGACGACGGGCTGAGCCGCGGCGCGAAAGCGATCGTGGCTTTGCCTGATCGTGGCAGCGGATCGGGCAGGGATACCGACGCGCGTCTGGCCGAGGCGGCCGGGCTTGCCGCGGCGATCGGTGTGGATGTGGTCGAAAAGCTCGCCTTCCGTCTGCGCGATCCCAAACCGGCCACCCTGTTCGGATCGGGGCAGGTGGATGCGATCGCCACGGCCGCCCGCATGGCGGAGGCGGAACTTGTCATCGTCGACGGCGCGCTTTCCCCCATCCAGCAGCGCAATCTGGAAAAGGCGCTCGATACCAAGGTAATCGATCGCACCGGCCTGATCCTGGAGATTTTCGGCGAGCGGGCGGCGACGGCCGAGGGGCGGCTCCAGGTGGAACTGGCCCATCTCGATTATCAGGCGGGCCGGCTGGTGCGGAGCTGGACCCACCTCGAACGCCAGCGGGGCGGCTTCGGCTTCCTGGGCGGTCCCGGCGAAACCCAGATTGAGGCCGACCGGCGGCTGATCCGCGATCGCATGGCCAAGCTGCGGCGCGAGCTGGAGAATGTCACCCGCACCCGCGGCCTCCATCGGGCACGCCGCCAGCGGGCACCCTGGCCGGTGATCGCGCTGGTCGGCTATACCAATGCCGGGAAATCCACCTTATTCAATCGGATGACCGGCGCCACTGTGATGGCGGAGAATTTGCTCTTCGCCACGCTCGATCCGACGATGCGGCAGATATCATTGCCCGGCATCGACAAGGCGATCCTGTCCGATACGGTAGGCTTCGTATCCGATCTGCCCACACAGCTCGTGGCGGCCTTCCGCGCGACGCTGGAGGAGGTGACGGCTGCGGACCTCATCATCCATGTTCGCGATATTTCCCACCCCGATAGCGAGCCGCAGGCGCGGGATGTGGAAGCCGTGCTCGCCGAAATCGGCATCGTCGGCGGGGAAGGGGGCACGCCGATATTCGAGGCGTGGAACAAGATCGATGCCCTGCCGCCCGAGGAGGCCGATCGCGTGCTGGCCGAGGCCGCCCGGCGGGACGATGTGGTCGCCATCAGCGCGTTCACGGGAGAGGGCGTCGATACATTGCAGCGCGCCGTGGCCGAACGGCTCACCCATGGCAGCCGGCGCTACAGCCTGCGCGTCGATCCCGCCGACGGGGGCGCCATCGCCTGGCTGCACGCCCATGGCGAGGTGCTGAGCCAGGAGATGGATGGCGACAGGCTGGCGATCGAAGTAAAGCTCAGCGAGGCGGACTGGGCGCGCTATCAGGCGCGCTGACCGGCGATTTCTCCGCGGCCTTCGCCCGATCCCACAACCTGTCCTGGGCGGCGAGGTCGAGCGTCGCGAAGCCGCCGTCCGCCAGAGCCTCCATGGAACGGAAACGCCGTTCGAACTTCGCATTGGCGCTCCGCAACGCGGCTTCCGCGTCGACATGGTGATGCCGTGCCCAGTTGACGACCGCGAACAGCAGGTCACCGATCTCCTCGGCCCGCGCCTCCGCATCGGGGGCACTTTCCACCTCGGCGAGTTCCTCGATGATCTTGGCGCGCGGACCGTCCGCATCGGGCCAGTCGAACCCGACCCGCGCCGCCCGCTTCTGGAGCTTTTCCGCGCGCAGCAGCGCCGGCAGGCCCAGCGCGACGCCGGCTAGGGCGGATGCATCGGCATGCCCGCGGCGTTCCTCCGCCTTCAGCGCCTCCCAGCCGGGAGACCGGCCGTCGCCGAAGACATGGGGATGGCGCCGGATCATCTTGTCGCAGATCGCGGTGACGACGTCGCCGATCGCAAAGGCGCCGCGTTCCTCGGCCATGCGGGAATGGTAAACGACCTGGAGCAGCAGGTCGCCAAGCTCGTCCTTCAGCGCCGCCATATCATCGCGCTCGCAGGCGTCGGCGACCTCATAGGCTTCCTCGATCGTGTAGGGAGCAATGCTCGCAAACGTCTGCTCGCGATCCCACGGACAGCCATTTTCCGGGTCGCGCAACCGCTCCATGATGAGAACCAGACGATCGAGCATGAAAATTCACCTTGGAGAGCGTTGAGAGAGGGGTTGGAAGCGACGGGGGCCCGTGAGGTTGGGATCAGCCTATGTCTGATAATATATATTATGTAAAATATTGATGCCTTGGCGCCGATGGTTTCTATGCCCCCGTTGGCGGCCAACGCAAAAGAGATCGTGCCAAATCGCGGTTCCTGTGGCCATATGCCCGTGCCGGCGTGATACGCCCGTTGTCCTGTCCAGCGAGGAACCATGACCAGCCAAGCCCGAGCCTATGCCACGCAGTCGAGTGAGACGCCGTTCGCGCCCTTCAGCTTTGATCGCCGCGATGTCGGCCCGAAGGACGTTTCGATCGAGATCCTCTTTTGCGGCGTGTGCCATTCGGACCTCCACACAGCGCGCAGCGAATGGGGCGGCACGCTCTACCCCTGCGTTCCCGGCCACGAGATCGTCGGGCGTGTTACGGCCGTCGGCGCCGAGGTCACCCGCTTCGCGGTCGGCGATATCGCCGGCGTCGGCTGCATGGTCGACAGTTGCCGGCACTGCCCGTCCTGCGAGGCCGGCGAGGAGCAATATTGCGAGACGACCGGCTTCGTCGGCACCTATGGCGGGGTCGATCCGATATTGGGCGGCCCAAGCTTCGGAGGCTATTCCGACCATATCGTGGTGACGGAGGATTTCGTGCTGAAGATCAGGCACGACATGGCCGATCTGGCGGCCGTCGCGCCGCTGCTCTGCGCCGGGATCACCACTTATTCGCCGCTCCACCACTGGAACACCGGCCCCGGCAAGAAAGTGGGCGTGGTCGGCCTCGGCGGGCTTGGCCATATGGGCGTGAAGATCGCGGCGGCGATGGGCGCGCATGTGGTGGCCTTCACCACGTCGCCGGCAAAGCGGGAGGACGCGCTTCGCCTGGGCGCCCACGAAGTCGTCGTGTCGCGCGATGCGGCCGAGATGAACGCCCATGTCAACAGCTTCGATTTCATCCTCAACACCGTCGCGGCACCGCATGATCTCGATGCCTTCACCCGACTGCTGAAACGCGACGGCACGATGACGCTGGTGGGGGTGCCCGGCACGCCGCACCCCTCCCCCTCCGTCGCCAACCTCATCTTCCGGCGGCGCGCCATCGCGGGATCGCTGATCGGCGGGATCGCCGAAACCCAGGAAATGCTGGATTTCTGCCACGAACATAACCTCACCGCCGATATAGAGCTGATTCCGATCCAATATATCGACAAGGCCTATGACCGGATGGTCGGCAGCGACGTCAAATATCGCTTCGTCATCGACATGGCCTCGCTCAAGGGCTGAGGATGGCGCACGCAAGCGGGGCCGGCCGGGGATTTGATGCGGCCGGCCCGCTCTGCTAGGTCGCGCGCGATTTCTCTCAACGCAGGACGCCCGGCATGATCCCCCGCTATTCGCGGCCCGAAATGGTCGCCATCTGGACCCCCGAATCCAAGTTCCGCATCTGGTTCGAGATCGAGGCGCACGCCACCGACGCGCTCGCCGAACTGGGCGTGGTGCCGAAGGAAGCGGCCAAGGCGATCTGGGAAAAAGGCGCGTTCGAGGTCGATCGCATCGACGCGATCGAGGCCGAGGTGAAGCACGACGTCATCGCCTTCCTCACCAATGTCGCCGAGCATGTCGGCGAGCCCGCTCGCTTCATGCACCAGGGCATGACCTCGTCGGACGTGCTCGATACCTGCCTCGCCGTCCAGCTCGCGCGGGCGACCGATATCCTGCTCGCCGATCTCGACCGGCTGCTCGATGTGCTGAAGCGCCGCGCCTATGAATATAAGCTCACGCCCACGATCGGCCGCAGCCACGGCATCCATGCCGAGCCCGTCACCTTCGGCCTGAAGCTGGCTCAGGCCTATGCCGAATTCGATCGCAACCGCACCCGCCTGCGCGCGGCGCGGGCCGATATCGCCACTTGCGCGATTTCCGGCGCGGTCGGCACCTTCGCCAATATCGATCCGCGCGTCGAAGCCCATGTCGCGGAGAAGATGGGCCTTTCCGTGGAGCCCACCTCCACGCAGGTGATCCCGCGCGATCGCCACGCCATGTATTTCGCCACGCTGGGCGTGATCGCATCGTCGATCGAGCGCGTGGCCACCGAAATCCGCCACCTCCAGCGCACCGAAGTGCTGGAAGCGGAGGAATATTTCTCGCCGGGCCAGAAGGGCTCGTCGGCCATGCCGCACAAGCGCAATCCGGTGCTGACCGAAAACCTGACCGGCCTCGCCCGCATGGTGCGCGGCTACGTCACCCCGGCCCTGGAGAATGTCGCGCTATGGCATGAACGCGACATCAGCCACTCCTCGGTCGAGCGCTATATCGGCCCGGATGCCACCATCACGCTCGATTTCGCGCTCAACCGCCTGACCGGCGTGATCGACAAGCTGCTCGTCTATCCGGAGCGGATGGAGAAGAATCTCAACAAGATGGGCGGGCTTGTTCACTCCCAGCGCGTGCTGCTGGCGCTTACCCAGGCCGGCATCAGCCGCGAGGACGCCTATCGCCTCGTCCAGAAGAACGCGATGAAGGTGTGGGAATCGGACGGCCAGCTTTCGCTGCTCGAACTGCTGAAGGCCGATCCGGACGTCAGCGCCAAGCTATCGGCCGAGGAACTGGAAGAGAAGTTCGACCTCGCCTATCATCTGAAGCACGTCGACACGATCTTCGCCCGCGTCTTCGGCGAATGAGGAAAAGGGCCGCCATCTCCATCGGGATGGCGGCCCTTCCTTCCCCGGATCAGGCCGAAAAGGCTTCGGCGCTGATCCCGTAAAGCCCCTCAGCGCCGGCGGTCGCCGCAGCGGCAAGCCCCGCGGCCTCGGGCACGATCCGATCCAGATAGAAGCGCGCGGCCGCCTGCTTGAGCGCGAGGAAATCGGCGTCCATCCCCTGCTCCGTCCGCGCCGCCCGCTCCTGCCGGGCCATCAGCCAGCCCGATACGGCGACCGACAGCATCGTCAGGAAGGGATAGCTTCCGGCCAGCCGATCATCCGCACCGGCGGCCAGGAGCCGCGCGCCGACCAGTTCGCAGGCATCGACCAGTGCCATCAGCGCGCCTTCGTCCGCTGCTTCCGCGCGAATATCGGCGAGAAGTGCTGAGAAAACCGCGCCATTTTCCATCGACAGCTTGCGGCCTACCAGATCGGCCGCCTGGATGCCGTTCGTGCCTTCGTAGATCGGCGCGATCCGGGCGTCGCGATAATGCTGGGCAGCGCCGGTCTCCTCGATGAAGCCCATGCCGCCATGCACCTGCACGCCGAGGCTGGAAACCTCGCAGCCGACGTCGGTGCCATATGCCTTGGCGAGCGGCGTCAGCAGATCGACGCGCGCCTGCGCGGCCTCGTCGCCGGCATGGGCGCGGTCGACCTGGCCGGCCGCGTAATAGATCAGGGCGCGGGCCGCCATCGTCTGCGCCTTCATGCGCAGCAGCATGCGGCGGACGTCCGGATGCTCGATGATCGCCACGGAATCGCGCGATGCGGCCCCTGCCCGTGCGGACTGTATCCGCTCGCGCGCATAAGCCACCGCCTGCTGGGTCGCCCGCTCCGCGATCGACACGCCCTGCAGGCCGACATTGAGGCGGGCATTGTTCATCATCGTGAACATCGCCCGCATCCCGCCATTTTCCGGGCCGATCAGCCAGCCATGGCAATCGTCGCCGTCGCCAAAGGAAAGCACGCAGGTGGGCGAGGCATGGATACCCATCTTGTGCTCGATCGAAACGCAGCGGACGTCGTTGGGCGTGCCGTCCAGCCGGAATTTGGGGACGAGAAACAACGATATGCCGCGCGTGCCGGCAGGCGCACCCGGCGTGCGGGCCAGGACGAGATGGACGATATTGTCGGTCAGGTCATGGTCGCCGAAGGTGATGAAGATCTTCGTGCCTTTGATCCGCCAGCTTCCATCCCCGGCCGGCGTCGCCATGCTGCGCAGCGCCCCCACGTCGGACCCCGCCTGCGGCTCGGTGAGGTTCATCGTGCCGTTCCATTCGCCGGTCACGAGCCTGGGCAGCCAGGCGGCCTGCTGCTCCGGCGATCCATGGGAGGTCAGCGCCTCGACCGCGCCGGGGGTCAGCATCATGATGAGCGAAAAACCCATATTGGCCGTTCCCAGATCCTCGAGCACGGCGGTGGCCAGCGCAAAGGGCAGCCCCTGCCCGCCATGTTCGGGATCGGCGGCCAGCGTTCCCCAGCCGCCTTCCACATAAGCGCGATAGGCTTCGTGGAAGCCGGCCGGCATCTTCACGCCCTCTGGCGTCCATTTGGCGCCGGTCACGTCGCCGGGCCGGTTGAGCGGCGCGAATTCGCCGGCCGCGAAGGCGCCCGCGCCTTCCAGGATCGCATCGACGACATCGGGCGTCGCGGCCGCGAAGCGATCCTTCGCCTGCAATTCCTCGATCCCGACGATATGGCGCATGAGGAAGCGCTGTTCGCTGACAACAGGTATGAAGGTCATCGGTCTCGCCTGGTCTTGTATATGAAGCCGTGCGGCTATAGCGCCGGGGCGTGAACGCGCAAAACCCAACCTGGCAGACGGAAATCCGCCCCTACGGCACGGCCGCCATCGCCGAGGCGGCCGAATGGATAGGCAGGGGCCAGCCCGTCGCGATCGCCACGGAGACGGTTTACGGCCTTGCCGGCGACGCCACATCCGATTCGGCGGTGGCGCGCATCTATGCGGCCAAGGGGCGTCCCAGCTTCAACCCGCTCATCGTGCATCTGCCCTCGGCCGAAGCCGCGGCCGAAATCGCCGATTTCCCGCCGGCGGCGCGGCTGCTCGCCAAAGCCTTCTGGCCCGGCCCGTTGACGATGGTGCTCCCGCTCCTCCCCGGCGCGAAGATCGCGCCCATCGTGACGGCGGGGCTGCCGACCGTGGCGATCCGCGTGCCCGCCCATCCCGCCATGCAGGCTTTGCTCGCGGAAGTCGGCCGGCCGCTTGCCGCGCCCTCCGCCAATGCCAGCGGATCGATCAGCCCCACCACGGCACAGCATGTGCTGGCGTCGCTGGACGGCCGCATCCCGATGGTGATCGATTCCGGCCCGACCCGGCAGGGGATCGAATCCACCATCGTCGCGATCGATACCGATGGCGGCGCCCGCCTGCTACGCCCCGGCCCGATCACGCCGGACCAGATCGCCGCCGTGACGGGTAATGCGGTTTGTGCCGCGGGATCGGGAAAAATCGAGGCGCCGGGCCAGCTTGCCAGCCATTATGCGCCGTCGCGGCCCATCCGCCTCGATGCCGTCGATCGCCGCGATGGCGAATGGCTGATCGGCTTCGGACCGGTCGCCGGCGATGCCACCCTTTCGGATAGGGGCGATCTCGTCGAGGCGGCAGCGCGGCTGTTCGCGGCGCTGCACGAGGCGGACCTTTCGGGCCGCGCGGGGATCGCGGTCGCCCCGATCCCGGCCGACGGGTTGGGGCTGGCGATCAACGATCGCCTGCGCCGCGCCGCCGCGCCGAAATCGTGACACGGGCCGGTCAGGCCTCCTGCCGCTTCAGCCGCGCGGCATAGCTTTTACGGAATTTCTGCAGCTTCGGCGCGACCACGGCCATGCAATAGGGATTGCTGTTCCCTTCCCGCTCGAAATATTCCTGATGATAGTCCTCGGCCACATACCAGGGCGCCAGCGGCTCGATGGTCGTCACCACCGGCTGCTCATGATCCGCCTGCGCGCGCGCGATGGCGGCGCGGGCCTCGGCCTCCTGCCCCGGCGAATGCGGGAAGATCGCCGAGCGATACTGGGTGCCGATATCATTGCCCTGGCGGTTGAGCTGCGTCGGATCGTGGATGTGAAAGAAGATGTCCAGCAGGTCGGCATAACCGATCACCGCGGGATCGAAATGTATCCGCACCGCTTCCGCATGGCCGGTATCGCCGCCGCATACCTGCTTGTAGGTCGGGTTCGCGACGGTGCCGCCCGTATAGCCGCTTTCCACCGAGCTTACGCCCAGCACGTCGTCAAACACCGCTTCCACGCACCAGAAGCAACCTCCGGCCAGTGTCGCAACCTCTTCAGCCACCTGTAATTCCTTTCGACTTTGTGCGGACGGAGATAATCATCGACGCGCTCTGTTCAATCCAATTGCGGAAACTGGCTCTCTGCATTTAAGGTGCGGCCAGATGTGTGCATATGCGCAACTTGGCCGAAACTGGCCTGGGCGGGTGCCATGAGCGGCCTGGGGGGACATCGGCTCGACGAAAGCGAGACCGCGCGGCTGGTGCGCGCTTTCGACTGGGGCGCCACGCCGCTTGGCCCGATGGATGAATGGCCGGCGGAACTGCGCATCGCCGTCGATATGGCGCTGGCTTCCCCGATAGCGATGGCGATCACCTGGGGCTCGGATTTCCGCATGGTCTACAATCAGGCCTATGCCCAGATCGCCGGCCCCCGCCATCCCGCCGCCATGGGCAAGCCTGCGCGGGAGGTATGGCCCGAAGTCTGGGAGGAGTGGAACCGGCCCGTCCTCGCCCGCGTCCGCGCCGGCGAATCCATCGCCGCGCGGGACCAGCGGATGCTGCTGGGCAAGGATCCGGCGACGGAGGAACGTTGGTTCGATGCCTTCTATTCCCCCTTGCGCGGCCCGGACGGCGGCGAAGGCGGCACGCTGTGCATCGCGATCGAATGCACCGGGCGCAAGCGGGCCGAGGGCGCCCTGAAAGCCAGCGAACATCAGCTGCGCACCGTCGCCGCCGCCGTTCCCCACCAGATATGGGTCACCGACGCGGATGGCCATTTCCGCTGGTTCAACACGCGGGTCTACGACTTCGTCGGCGAGGAACCCGATGTCGAACTCAACGATCAATGGATGGATTTCGTCCATCCCGACGATATCGGGGATCTGACCGCAGCCTGGCAAAAATCGCTGACCACGGAAACCCGGTTCGAACATTCCTATCGCCTGCGCTCTCCTAACAGCGGCTATCGCTGGCACCTGGCCCGCGCCGTACCGACGCGGGAAGCGGATGGCGAGGTGCGCTGGATCGGCACCAACACCGATATTCACGACCAGCGCGGCGAGGCCGATGCCCTGCTCGCCCGCAATGCCGCGCTGGAGCATCGAGTCGCGCTGCGCACCCAGGAACGGGACAGGATCTGGAACGTCTCGCGCGATCTGCTGCTGGTGGCCGATCAGGACGGGCTGTGGCTTGCGATCAACCCGGCTTGGACGGCGACGCTGGGCTGGGACGAAGCCCAGTTGCTGGGCCGCGAGGCGATCGATCTCGTGCATCCCGACGACAGGCCGGCCACGCGGGACGAGCTCAAGCGCCTGGCGCGGGGCGAGGCGACCGGCCGTTTCGAGAACCGCCTGCGCGCCCGGGACGGCAGCTATCGGGTGATCTCCTGGACGGCGGCGGCCGTCGACGATCTTCTATATTGCGTGGCGCGGGACATCACGGCGGAGCGCGAGGCCGCGCAGGCATTGGCGGAGGCGGAGGCAGCGCTGCGCCAGGCCCAGAAGATGGAGATGATCGGCCAGCTTACCGGCGGCATCGCCCATGATTTCAACAATCTGATCCAGGGGATCAGCGGGTCGCTCGATATCGTCCGGCGCAGGCTGGCCGAGGGCCGCCTCGACGATATCGAACGCTTCCTCGTCGGCGCCGTGGAATCCGCCGAGCGTGCCGGCGCCCTCACCCACCGGCTGCTGGCCTTCGCCCGGCGCCAGCCGCTCGATCCCCGCCCCACCCGCGCCAACGGGCTGATCGAATCCATGCGCGACCTGCTGGGGCGGACGCTGGGGGAAAGGATCAGCCTGGAATATGATCTTGCGCCCGGATTGTGGCGGGNGCGGTGCGATCCCAACCAGCTTGAAGGCGCCTTGCTGAACCTCGCCATCAACGGGCGGGATGCGATGCCCGATGGCGGCACGCTGACCATCGCCACGGCCAACCTTGCCGCCGGCACGGCCGCGCAATCGCTGCCGCCGGATCTCGCCCCAGGCGATTATGTGCGCATCGCCGTAAGCGATACCGGCACCGGCATGGCGCCGGATGTGATCGCGCGGGCGTTCGAACCCTTCTTCACCACCAAGCCGATCGGCCAGGGAACGGGGCTGGGCCTCGCCAGTATCTATGGTTTCGCGCGCCAGTCCAAAGGCGAGGTCGCGATCGAGAGCGAACTTGGCAGGGGCACGACGGTGGCCCTCTATTTGCCTCGTCACATGGGTGCGGACGACGCCGCTTCGGACACCGCATCCGGCGATATGGCGATCACCGGGCAGGGTGAGACGATCCTGGTGATCGAGGATGAGCCCGTCGTCCGGGCGCTCATCGTCGAGCTGCTCGACGATCTCGGCTATTGCACGCTCGCGGCCGACGATGCCGAGCCGGGGCTGGAACTGCTCCGTTCCGGCGCCCCGATCGACCTGATGATCACCGATATCGGCCTGCCGGGGATGGACGGCCGCGATCTCGGCCGCATCGCGCGCGAAATGCGCCCCGGCCTGCCCATCCTCTACATGACCGGTTACGCCGACACCGCAACCGATGCGGACGATATCGCGGAGGAAGGCACCGCCCTCATCACCAAGCCGTTCGGCGGGCCGCTGCTGGCCGATCGGGTGGCGGCGATGCTGCGCCGCGCCTGAAGATCATGTTCCGACGGAGGATATATCTGGCGGCGGGCCTGCTTGCCTTGGGCGCGGGAACGGCCGGCATCTTCCTGCCGCTGCTGCCCACCGTGCCCTTTTACATCCTCGCCGCCTTCTGCTTCGGCCGCAGCAATCCGGCCTGGGAGGCGCGGCTGCTCGATCATCCCCGCTTCGGCCCGCATATCCGCGCCTGGCGGGAACATGGGGCGATCAGCATCAGGGCCAAGGCGTGGGCGCTGACCATGCTCACCGTCAGCGCCGTGATCGGGCTCACCTTCCTCAAATGGCCATGGTCCTTATTCCCGGCGGTCGCCGCCTTATGCAGCGGCGCCTGGATATGGACCCGTCCATCCCGCAGCTAGAAAGCACCCCGCCGCTCATTCGGCGGCGATGCAGGCTTCTTCCGGTTCGGCGCGCCCGTAAAGCGTCGTCCGCCGTATCGGCGTCCGCCCCAGCGACGCCGCCATCGCCCGCATGTCCGCCGCCGTCATCTCCTGGCCGTGGGTGGCGCCGGCGGCGCGGGTGATGCTTTCGTTCATCAGAGTCCCGCCCAGATCGTTGGCGCCGGCCCGCAGCGCCGCGCGCATGCCTTCGCGGCCCATCTTCACCCAGGAAGCCTGGATATTGTCGAATCCCAGCACCAGCCGCGAAACCGCATGCATCAGCACCGCCTCGCGCGCGGTCGGTCCCGGCCGCGCGGCGCCCCTGCGGTAGATCGGCGCCTCGTGCGCCACGAAGGCCAGCGGCACGAATTCGGTGAAGCCCCCCGTGCGCAGCTGAAGGTCGCGGATCGCGGCGAGATGGATCGCCCAGTCGCGATAATCGTCGACATGGCCGAACATGATGGTCGCGGTCGTCCGGATGCCCTGGAGATGGGCGGTCTCGATCACTTCCAGCCATTCCCCGGTGGAAAGCTTGTCCGGGCACAGGATGGCGCGGACGGGATCGTGCAGGATTTCCGCCGCCGTTCCCGGCAGGCTGCCCAGCCCCTCGTCGCGCAGCATGGCCAGATAGTCCGGCAGCTTCATGCCCAGCGTCGATGCGCCATGGCTGATCTCCAGCGGGGAGAAGGCGTGGACGTGCATGGCTGGATCGGCGCGCTTCACCGTGCGGACGATCTCCAGATAGGTCTCGCCCGTGAAGCTCGGGTGGATGCCGCCCTGCAGGCACACCTCGGTGCCGCCGCGATCGCGCGCCTCGGTCACGCGTGCGGCAATCTCCGCCATGTCCAGCAGATAGGCCGCCTCATTGCCCGCAGCCTTGCGATTGCCCTTTGAAAAGGCACAGAAATTACAGCGATAGCTGCAGATGTTCGTATAGTTGATGTTGCGGTTGACCACATAGGTGGCGGCATCGCCCACCGCCCTCGCCCGCAGATGATCCGCGGCCTCGCAAACGCGGTGATAGTCATTTCCCCGCGCCGCGAACAAGGCGGCGATATCGTCGGCTGCGAACGACGCCCACTCGCCGCCCAGCGCCGCATCCACCATTTTCGCGATCCGGGTGCGGCCGCTTCCCACGCGCGGGACGGACGCCATCGTCTCCGACCGGCCGGCCCGCCAGCCGCTTTCGCGGCCCAGCCCGACGGCGTCGCTATGCTCCAGAACGGGACGCCGCATCGCGGGATCGAGCCAGCGTGCGGCATCGCGGGCATAGGCCGGATAGATGGTGAGCCGTTCGGCCAGCACCTTGCCGCCGGCGGCCGTCGCCGCGCGCAGCCGCTCGATCTCGGGCCAGGGCGCCTCGGGGTTCACATGGTCCGGGGTCAGCGGCGAAACCCCGCCCCAGTCGTTGATCCCCGCCTCGATCAGCCGGGGCAGATCGGTGGGCGCAAGATTGGGCGGCGCCTGGATGCTCATGTCCGGCCCCAGCATCAGCCGGGCGACGGCGATGGTCCAGAGCAGCTCGTCCGCCTCGGCGGCGGGCGCATTCGCCATCTTCGTGCCCGGCTTGGGCAGGAAGTTCTGGACGATCACTTCCTGAAGATGCCCGTGGCGCACGTGCAGCGCACGCAACGCCGCAATCGCCTCGATCCTTTCGGCGCGCGTCTCGCCGATGCCGATCAATATGCCCGAGGTGAAGGGCACGGCCTGCCGCCCGGCCGCCTCGATCGTCGCCAGCCGCAGGGCCGGCACCTTGTCCGGCGATCCATGGTGCGGCCCGCCCGGTTCGCCCAGACGATCGGCGATCGTCTCCAGCATCAGCCCCATGGAGGCGGAGACCGGGCGCAGCGCGGCAATCTCCTCGTCGGTCATGCAGCCGGCATTGATGTGCGGCAACAGCCCGGTCTGGTCGCGCACCGCCGCCGCGACATGGGCGACATAATCGAGCGTGCTGGAAAATCCGTTGGCGTCCAGCCACTCGTGCGCGGCGGCGTAGCGAAGCTCCGGCTTCTCGCCCAGCGTGAACAGCGCCTCCCGGCAGCCCATGGCGGCGCCGCGCTTCGCGATCTCCACCGCTTCCGTCACCGCCATATAGGGGCTTTCCAGCCGGCGCGGCGTCTTGGCGAAGGTGCAGTAATGGCACACGTCGCGGCACAGCATCGTCAGCGGCAGGAACACCTTGGGCGAATAGGTGACGATATCGCCATGGCCCTGGTCGCGGAGCTTGCCCGCCGCCGCCGCCAACTCGCCGGGGTCGGCCGCCAGCAACGCCGCCGCCTCATACTGGGCCAGCAGGGGCGCCAGCGGATGATCGCGCCCCGCCAGCGCGCCCGCCGCGACAGCAAGGTCGATGGCGCGATCGACATCGAGCCCGATCGCATCATCGACAAATGCCGCCGCATCGGGCGCGGCATCGCGATGGCGGGCGAAGCTGTCCGGCCCGAAGGCGGGAGGAACGATCCGATCCGCGGGCATCAGCAGCAGGTTGGTCCCGTCACCCGCCGCGCACGGCGCGATCAGCGGCCCCTGCCCCGTGCGATAACGGCCGACGATGCGATCGATGGCGGCATCGTCGATCAGGGCAAGATCGGCGGGAACCAGCGCGATATGCCGCGCACCCAGCGCAAGCGCCCGATCGATGCCGGCCGCCATCGCCGCATTCAGGCCTTCGCCCGCATCGGCCACCGCCACCGCACCGGCTGCCTGCGCCGCCCCGGCCATCCGCGCATCGCCGGTGACGGCGATCACCCCAGCGAAATGCCGGCTGCTCGCAAGCGTCGCGATCACATGGCTCGCCATGGCGAGGACGAAATCCGCCCTGTCGCCACCCAGCACCTCCGCCAGCCGGCTCTTGGCCTCCGCCAGTCGCTTGACGGGCACCACCGCCCAGATTCCGCCTTCGCCCAGCAACGCCATGTCCCGTTCCAGATCGTCCCACCGGGGTAGATGCCCGTCCGGGGAACGCCTATTTCATAAGCACCAGTTCTTCGGACATAGAAGGATGAAGGGCCACAGTTTCGTCGAACGCCTGCTTGGTCAGCCCCGCCTTCACCGCCACGGCGGCCGCCTGCAATATCTCCGGCGCATCCGGCCCGATCATGTGGAGGCCCAGCACCTTCCCGTTTTCGGGGTGCACGATCATCTTGTAGAGCGCGCGTTCGTTGCGGTTGGCCAGCACATTCTTCATCGGCCGGAAATCCGACGTGTAGATCTTGGCATTGCCGAACTTGTTGCGCGCCTGCGCCTCGGTGAGGCCGACGCCGGCCAGCGGCGGGTGGCTGAACACGGCTGATGGAATGCACCCATAGTCCACCGTGGTCGGCTTGCCGCCGAACTGGGTGTCGGCGAAGGCCTGCCCTTCGCGGATCGCCACGGGGGTGAGCTGCACCCGATCGGTGACGTCGCCGACGGCGAAGATGCTGTCGCAGGAGGAGCGGCTATGCTCGTCCACCTTCACCGCGCCGCGCTCGTTCAATTCGACGCCGGCATTCTCCAGGCCGAGCCCGCTGGTATGGGGCGTCCGGCCTATGGCATAGAGCAGCACGTCGCACGGGATGGGATCGCAACCGGTGACATGCACCAGCAATGATCCATCCGCCGCCTTCTCCACCTTTTGGAACGCGGCGTTGAACCGGAACTCGATCCCCTTCGCCATCGATATCTGCAGCAGGCGATCGCGGATCTGCTCGTCATAGCCACGCAGGATCTGGTCCGAACGGTTGATCAGCGTCACCTGCGATCCGAATTCGTGGAAGATGCCGGCGAATTCGTTGGCGATATAGCCCGCGCCCGCGATCACGATGCGGCGGGGCAGCGCTTCCAGGTGGAAGACCTCGTTGGAAGTGATGCCCAGTTCCGCGCCGGGACAATCGGGAATGGTGGGCCATGCGCCCGTGGCGATCAGTATCTTGTCCGCCGTCACCGTGCGGCCGGATGCCAGCAGCACCTCGTGGGGGCCGGCCACGGTCGCTCGTTCGCGGACGATCTCGACATTATTGTTGTTCAGCGTGTTTTCGTAGAGGCCGTTCAGCCGGTCGACTTCGGAAAGCACGTTATCGCGCAAGGTCGGCCAGTCGAACCGGCAATCGGGCACCTCCCAGCCGAAACGCCGGGCGTCCTGGAGGTCCTCGGCGAAATGCGCGCCGTAGACGAGCAGCTTCTTGGGCACGCATCCGCGGATCACGCAGGTGCCGCCGACCCGATATTCCTCCGCCACCGCCACCCTGGCGCCGTGCGCCGCCGCCACGCGCGAAGCCCGCACGCCGCCCGAACCGGCGCCGATGACGAAAAGGTCATAATCGTAACTGGCCATATATGCTCCGCAGGATCGCTTTCCGACAGGAGATAGGCAGCCGCCGGCCCGAAGGCCAACGGCTTGTCCCTATCGCTCTGATCGCCTTAGCCGAATGCGCGGGCGATCAGCGCCCGGGTCGAAGGATCGAAACGGTCGGTCCCTTCGGTTTCGATCGATTTGGCGATCTCCTTGCCCAGCTCCACGCCGAACTGGTCGAAGGGGTTGATGCCCAGCAGCGCCGCGTTGGCGAACACACGATGCTCGTAGAAGGCGATCAGCGCGCCAAGCCGGGCGGGATCGACGCTGTCGAGCAATATGGTGGTGGACGGCCGGTCGCCCGGATAGGCGCGGGCGGGATCCTCGCTCGCCTTGCCCGCCATCAGCGCGGCCCCTTGCGCGAAGGCGTTGGTCAGCAGCGCGCGGTGATGGGCCTCGTCCAGCGCATCCCCCGGCTCGATCGAGGCGATGAATTCCACCGGCACCAAATGCGTGCCCTGATGGAGAAGCTGGAACACCGCGTGCTGGGCGTCGGTGCCCACGCCGCCCCAGGTGATCGGTGCGGTGGGATGGTCCACCGGCTTGCCGTCGGCGCGGACCCGCTTGCCGTTCGATTCCATTTCCAGCTGCTGGAGGTAGGACGGCAGCAGCCGCAGCCGCTCGTCATAAGCGAACACGGCCCGCGTCTCCGCCTGCCGGATGGCGGCGTAATAAAGGTCCACGAACGCGGCCAGCAGCGGCGCATTGCGCTCCGGCGGGGCCAGGCGGAAGTGCCGGTCCATGGCGGCGGCGCCTTCCAGCAGCGTCTCGAACGCATCCCAGCCGAGGGCCAGCGCCGCCGGAAAACCGATCGAGGACCAGAGCGAATAGCGCCCGCCGACGCTTTCGGCGAAGGGCAGCACGCGCGTCTCGTCCACGCCCCATTCCACCGCGCGCTCGGGCGCGGCGGTCAGCGCCACAACCTGGCCATAGGGGTCCTCCACGCCCGCTTCCGCCAGCCAGGCCAGCGCGCTGGCCGCGTTCAGCATCGTCTCGGTGGTCGCCGAGGCCTTGGAGGCGATCACCACCAGCGTCGCCGCCGGATCGAAGCGGCGGAACACGGCTTCCAGCGCCGCGCCGTCGACATTGGATACGATGGCGACGTCATAGCGCCCCGAATCCCGGCCCAGCGCATCGACCAGCAGGTCCGGCCCCAGCGCCGATCCGCCGATGCCGATGTGCAGCACGTGCCGGATCGGTCCCAGCGCGTCCGCCTCGATCGCATCGATCAGCGCCCGCATCCGGGCGTGGAAATGCCGGGCGCGGGCCACGCTTTCGGGGGCGCCCTGCCCCCGTTCGGCCGGATGCTCCGCCGCCCGTCCCTCGGTGACGTTGACGGCAGCGCCGCTGAACAGCGCCTCGCGGGCCTTGGCGAAGCCGGCGGCATCCGCCAGCGCGATGAAGCGATCGATCAGCCCGGCATCGAGATGCGTCTTGGAAAAATCGAAATGCAGGCCGCCTTCATCGATCGTCAGCCGCGAAAGGCGATCGGGCTCGGCCTGGAACAGCTCCGTCAGGCCGGGCCGCGCCGCTTCCTGAATTGCCTGCCACGCCTTTACCGTATCGACCATAGGGATCATCTCCTTGCGAGCGCCGGATCGATACAGGCTGCGGCACCGCGCCGCCACCGCTTTCGGCGCCCAGGGCCGCCGATCGACGGCGAGATTGACCGCTTGACCGGAAGCCTGCCGCGCAGCACACCCGCGACATGCCAGACAGCGCTTCCGACTCCAGCCCCCGAGCATCCAAGCAAAAGTCGCCGGGCGGGATCATGGAGAATATCCGTTTTCTCCTCACCCTGCTGATCCTGGCTGTACTGTTGCGAAGCCTGGTGGTGGCGCCGTTCAACATTCCATCGGAATCGATGCTGCCCAGGTTGCTGGTGGGCGACTATCTGTTCGTCGCCAAATGGCCCTACGGCTATTCGCGCTACAGCTTCCCGTTCGGCCTGGCGCCGATCGACGGGCGTATCCCGTCCGGCGCGCCCGATCGCGGCGACGTGGTCGTCTTCAAGACGCCGTCGGACAACAGCACCGATTATATCAAGCGCGTGATCGGCCTGCCGGGCGACATCATCCAGATCAGGGGCGGGCAGATCATCCTGAACGGCACGCCGGTGCCGCGGGTCCGCGTCGCCGACTTCATCGATCCGGTCACGCCCAACAGCCCCTGCCGCCCCGAACCGGGCCTCAACATCGTCGAGGAAACGGCGACCGACGGCAGTCGCATCTGCCGCTACCAGCGCTATCGCGAAACGCTGCCCAACGGCCGCAGCTATGACGTGCTCGATCTCGGCAACGTGCCCTTTGCGGACGATACGCCCACCTACGTCGTGCCCCAGGGCCATTATTTCCTGATGGGCGACAATCGCGATCGTTCGGCGGACAGCCGCTATCCCGCGCAGGTGGATGGCGCGATCGGCATGGTTCCCAGCGAAAATATCGTCGGCCGGGCGCTGGTGATGTTCTTTTCCACGGATGGCAGCGCCGAATGGCTGAAGCCGTGGACATGGCCGGGCGCCGTGCGCTGGTCCCGCCTCGGCGGAGGCTTCTGAAAGGATGGCGGCCCTGCCCTTGCGGTTAAGCAGGCGCTAACCTCGCCGGGTTAACGTAGGCGGAATCCAAAGGGAGTATTCCGTCGCCATGGCTGGCGAGGAACAAAGGGAAGTGGACGAAACCGGCGCAGCCAAGACGGGCATGATCGGCCATGCCGATGCCCTTCGGCGCGTCAGCGGCGAGTTTGCGGATACGGCGCTCGAAACGGATTTCGCGCAGGAACGGCTGCCCGAAACGCTGCGCTATGCCCGGCTGCTGATGCTGGGCTCCATGGTGCTCAACACCCTGTTCCTGGCCAGCGACTGGCGCTTCCACGGCACCGCGCATTTCTGGGTGGCGGTGCCGGCGAGGCTCGTCACCATCCTGCTCGCCCTCGCCTGCTTCCTCGCGCTGCGCCGGGTTTCCACGCCGCGCGGGGCCACGCTGGTCATGGTCGCCTGGATGGTGGCGAACGCGCTGGCGGTGATGCTGCTGGTCACTTCGCACAGCCGGATCGCGCTGTTCGTCGTCATCATGCTGCCGCTCATCTACTATCTCGTCGTGCCCGGCCGCTTCTGGGCCGTCGCGGCCTGCGGCATCGCCTGCAGCCTGCTGATGTATCTGGGCTATGGCGAATATCGCGCCTCGCCCACCACGGCGGGCGGCCTCGCGCTGGCCCTGTTGATGCTCAACAGCGCGCTCATCATCGTCATATCGCGATCCAACCGGCTGGAGCGGCTGCAATGGATCGCCATGCGTTCGGAACGGCGCATCGCGGCCGAGCTCGATCTCAGCCGCGAGACGCTTGCCCGCATGTTCGCGGCCAGCCCCATCCCGATGGTCATCACCGATCGGGAAACCGGCAAGGTGGTGGATGCCAACGACAGCTATCGCGAGCTTCTGGGCACCGATCCCATGGCCGGCCCCGGAACGCTCGAGCCCTTCTACGTCACGCCCGGGGATCGCCAGCGCCTGCTGGCGATGATCGACCGGGACGACAAGTTCGGCGATACCGAAATGCAGATCAGGACGGCGGATGGATCGCTGCGCACGGTGATCGTGAAGGCCAATGCGGTATCCACCCCGCACGGCCGCCGGATCATGGCGGGCATCATCGACATTTCCGATCGCAAGGCCGTGGAGCTAAGCCTGGAATGGCTGGCCTCCACCGATACGCTGACCGGTCTGCCCAACCGCCACAGCTTCCTCGCCACCGCGCGCGCGGCGATCGCCGCCGCCGAACAGACGGGCGTTCCCCTTGCGCTGCTGATGGTCGATCTCGACCATTTCAAGCGGATCAACGATGGCTGGGGGCATCAGATGGGCGACTGCGCCCTCCGGGCCTTCGCAACATTGTGCCTGGAGCATCTGCGGGACGACGACATCATCGGCCGCCTCGGCGGCGAGGAATTCGGCATATTGCTGCCCGGCTGCGATGCGGAGGCCGCCCTCGCCGCCGCCGGGCGCCTGCGGCAGGCGATCGCCGGGATCATCGTCGATCCGCTGATCAGCGACGGGCCGCGCCTGTCCGCCAGCATCGGCGTGACGATCGTCGCCCAAGGCGAAAGCGATCTGGAAAAGGCCATCGGCCGGGCGGACAAGGCGCTCTACGAAGCGAAGCGGATGGGCCGCAACTATGTCGTCCTCGATCCGCTTCTGGAAATCCCGTCCGCAAGACCGCACTGACGCGGGCTCAAAGCCCCGGGGCGCTGGCTTTCGATCGCCTCGCGGATCATCGCGCGGGTGCGTTCTATCCGGGGATTGGCGCTGCGCCGCCGGACGATCTCGATCGCGGCCTCCAGCGCGGGTTCCACGATGCGGCGCGCCTTGGCCGCCGGCAGGTAGATATTTTCGCCGCGGGCGGCATCGCTCAGGGCGGCGGCGGCTGCGTGCAGAACTTCGTCACTGATTGCCACGAAACCCTCCTTCGCCCAATCAGCCGCCCATCGCGGAAAGTGGGGCCTGCGCTACAGGATCGCAAGCCCCTTCCGTCGGTTAGCAGCCCAATGCCGCGTGCAGCGGCCCTCAGCGCCCGCCCGTCTTGCGGACGGCGCCGGCATGGCGGCCGACGCTGCCCGAACGGCGCGGCGGGAAGCGGCGCTGCCGCTCGCCGGTGGCCGGGCGCTCGCCGTCATGACGGCGCGGCTGGCGATCGCCCCGCCCGTCGGAAGGCTGCGACGCCGCCGGCTTGGGCAGCTTCGCCTTCTCGGCGATGAAGTTTTCCGGCAGCGGCTGGATTTCCATCTTCACCCGCGTCAGCTTCTCGATGGCCCGCTGATAGGGCCGCTCGTCGTCGGCGATGAAGGCGATGGCGATGCCCGCCGCGCCGGCGCGCGCGGTGCGGCCGATGCGGTGGACATATTGTTCCGGCACGTTCGGCAGCTCGAAGTTGAAGACGTGGCTCACGCCGCCGACGTCGATGCCGCGCGCGGCGATATCCGTCGCCACCAGGATCTTGATCTCGCCCTTGCGGAAGGCGCCCAGCGCACGTTCGCGCTGGGGCTGGCTCTTATTGCCGTGGATCGCCTCGCAGCCGATGCCGGCGGCCTTCAGATGCTTCACCACCCGGTCCGCGCCATGCTTGGTGCGGGTGAAGACCAGCGCGCGATCGATCGGCTCGCTGCGGATGCGCAGGGTAAGCAGCGCCTGCTTCTCCGCCTGGTTGACGAAGGTGGCGAACTGCTCGACCCGCTCGGCGGTGGTCGATTGCGGCGCTACCGAAACCTTCACCGGATCGCTCAGGAAACGATCGCCCAGCTCGGCGATCGCCTTGGGCATGGTGGCGGAGAAGAACAGGCTCTGGCGCTTCTTGGGCAGGAGCTGGTCGATGCGCTTCAGCGCGTGGATGAAGCCCAGGTCCAGCATCTGATCGGCCTCGTCGAGCACGAAGATCTCGACATTCTTCAGGCTCAGCGCGCGCTGGTCGATCAGGTCGAGCAGCCGGCCTGGCGTGGCGACGAGGATGTCGACGCCCGCCTGAAGCTGGCGGATCTGCCGGTTGATCGGCACGCCGCCGAACACGGTCGCCACCGAAAGGCGCAGGAACTTGCCATAGGCGACGAAGCTGTCGGCGATCTGGCTCGCCAGCTCGCGGGTCGGCGAAAGCACCAGCATCCGGCAGCCCTGCGGCGGGCGGTGCTTGGGGTTGCTGGCAAGGATGGCGAGCGACGGCAGGGCGAACGCGGCGGTCTTGCCGGTGCCGGTCTGGGCGATGCCGCACAGGTCGCGCCCGTCCAGCAGCGGCGGGATCGCCTTCAGCTGGATCGGCGTGGGATTGGAATAATTCTTGGCGGCAAGCGCCTTCAGGATCGGCTCGGGAAGGCCAAGATCGGTGAACTGGGTCAAGTATATAACTTTCGAATGCGGCCAGCGCCCACGACGCTTCATGGCGTGCGGACGGCAAGCGGGTTCGGATGACGACCCGCGTGAAAAGGGAAGCCTCAGGCTAGGGCGTCTCGAGGNAAGGAACCGGCCTGCCATTTGGAAGCGGCAGGAGATCACGCTGCTCCGATCCGGGCATGCGGGCTTGCCGCCTGCCGACGCTGCGTGCCACATAAGGCAGCCGGCGGCTTAAAGCAAGCGCCGGGCGCAGGCGCCCCCTACTCCGCCGCCGCCTGCTTCGCCCCGGCGCGCCTTTGTTCGGACCATTGGGTGATGCCGCGCCGGGCCTCCTGCACGAAGCGCGATCGCCGCACCCCTTCCAGGAACAGCCCGCCCACGATCTTGCCGATCACCCCCACCGGCCGGCGGAACTGCACCAGCAGGACGATGCGCGTCTCATCCGTATCGTTCTGCACCTCATGTTCGAACACGTCGTCGAACACCAAAGCCTTGCCTTCCTCCCAGCTCAGCCACTGGTCCACCACGCGCATCCGGCACTTGTCCTTCTCGCGCGGCACCTGGATGCCGAGGTGGCAGGTAAGGAAAGCCTTGGTCACCCCGGTATGGGTGGGAATGCGGGTGTTGGGCACGAGGATCGAGAAGAAGGCCGAATTCAGCCCCGGCACCTTCGACACCAGCTCGGTCGTGCGCGGGCAGGCCCGGCAATTATTCTCCTCGCGATAGCCGTAGCCGATCAGGAAGAAGGATCGCCAGCGCCCGGCGGGGGCGATGCGGCGGTGATCGGGTGAAACCGAAGCCAGCGGCGGCACCTCCTCAAGGTCCTGAAGCGCGGCTGCGGCCTCCGCCCGGATCTCCTCCCAATGCGCCTCCAGCATCTCGACCCAGGCGAACTCGCTGCGATCGAAAACCGGCCTGTCGCCGATCTTCGAGGATCGCGCGATCCAGCGGTTGGTGATCGGCTGCATGCGCTTGCCGAAGCGCATGATAAGGGGTTTCTTGGGAACCAGCGCCGAACTGGGCGCCAGGCGCGCATTGATATCGTCGGGAATGTCGGTCCGGCCGGTTGCCGCTTGCTCTTTCCCGTTGCTGATCGAATTCACAAATGCCCTCGACGGTTGTGAAATATTGCCCCTCGCCCATCGCCTGGTTAGCCGCGATCGCCGCCCTTCGCCAGCCCGTCCTGCCTCTCCATTTGCTCGCCGCGCCTGTCGCTGTATGTCTGGACGATCCTATCCGGGGGAATCGCAGATGCCTTCCAATTCCTTGATTTACGTGTCGCTTCTGGTGTCCGCCATGCTGCCGCACGCGGCGCAGGCGCGGCTCTCGCCGGCGGAATCGAGGATGGTGGAGACGGTCCGTTCGGAACAGGACCGGTCGATCGCGCTTCTGGAACGGCTGGTGAACGTCAACTCCGGCACCATGAACCTCGCCGGCGTCGAAAAGGTCGGGCAGATGATGCGGGCCGAGCTTGAGCCGCTGGGCTTCGATGTCCGGTGGGTGCCGATGGCGGCTGTCGGTCGCGCGGGCCATATCGTCGCCATCCACAAGGGAGACGGCAAGGGCAAGCGTCTCCTCCTCATCGGCCATCTCGATACGGTTTTCGAACAGCATTCCCCATTCCAGACGTTCGTCCGCAAGGGCGACAAGGCCGAAGGCCCCGGCGCGGGGGACGACAAGGGCGGCATGGTGGTGATGCTCGCCGCGCTCCGGGCGATGCAGGCGGCCGGCACGCTCAAGGCCGCCGATATCGAGATCGTCCTTACCGGCGACGAGGAAGATGCCGGCAGCCCCGTGGAAACGGCGCGCGCCGCCCTCGTCGAAGCGGGAAAGCGCGCCGACGTGGCGCTCGATTTCGAAGGGCTGGTGCGCGACGGCGGGCGCGACATGGGCTCGATCGCGCGCCGCTCCTCCTATAGCTGGACGATCACCGCCACCGGCAGGACCGGCCATTCCAGCCTGATCTTCACGCCCCAATATGGCGATGGCGCCGCCAATGAGCTGGCCCGGATCGTCACCGCCTTCCGCCAGGAGCTGCCCGAACCCAACCTAACCTTCAATGTGGGCCTGATCGCGGCCGGGGCCAATGCCTCGATCGAAGCGGATGGCGCGCGGGCCAGCGCATCGGGCAAGACCAACATCATCCCGGCCATCGCCATCGCCAGGGGCGATTTCCGCACCCTGACCAACGACCAGACGCTCCGTGTCCGCCAGAAGATGGAGGCGATCGTCGCGCGGCATGCCCCGGGCACGGATGCGAAGATCGAGTTCGAGGAAGGTTACCCCTCGATGGCCCCCACCGCCGGCAACCGCGCCGTGCTGGCGAGCCTCAACGGCGTCAACCGCGATCTCGGCCTGCCGGAAATGCCGGAGCTCGATCCCCTCAAGCGCGGCGCGGGGGACATCTCCTTCGTCGCCGGCGATGTCGATGGGCTGGCGGGCCTCGGTCCCTACAGCACTGGCGATCATGCACCGGGCGAAGCCGTCGATCTGCCCAGCATTTCCACCCAGGCGCAGCGCGCGGCGATATTGATGTCCCGGCTCAGCCGCGAACCGCGCAAGTAAAGCCGCCTTTCGCCCTTGATCGGCGGCGCCATCCGCCCCAAATGCGAACCATGCTGATCGAAACCGAAACGACGCCGAATCCCGCCACGCTCAAGTTCCTGCCCGGACAGGCGGTGATGACGGCGGGCACCCGCGATTTCGCCGATGCGGATGAAGCCGCGGCCTCGCCGCTGGCGTCCGCGCTGTTCAGCCTCGGCGATGTCACCGGCGTCTTCTTGGGGCGCGATTTCGTGTCCGTCACGGCGGCGCCAGGCGTCGACTGGCGCGATCTCAAGCCGCAGGTGCTTTCCGTCCTGCTCGATCACTTCTCCAGCGGATCGCCGCTGTTCGCGCCCGGCTCCGCCGCCGAAATCCTCGTGCCGGCGGACGAAAGCTTCGCCGAAAACCCGGAGGACGCCGATATCGTCGCCCAGATCAAGGATCTGATCGATACGCGCGTCCGCCCCGCCGTTGCGCGCGACGGCGGCGACATCGCCTATCGCGGCTTCGATCGCGGCGTGGTCTATCTCGCCATGCACGGCGCCTGTTCCGGCTGCCCGTCCTCGACGGCCACGCTCAAACAGGGCATCGAAACGCTGCTGAAGCATTATGTGCCGGAAGTGACCGAAGTCCGCGCCGCCTGATTTTCCGCGTCCATGTTCAACATTCAAAGGGGTTCATATGGCTGAGAAGCTTTCGGAGGAGGGCCTCGACCTCCTCTTTCGCAAGGCGCGTTCCTACAATGGCTATCTGGATCGTCCCGTCAGCGAAGATCAGCTTCACGCCATCTGGGATCTGGTGAAATGGGGGCCGACCTCGGCCAACATGCTTCCCGCCCGCATCGTCTGGTGCGTCAGCCAGGAATCGAAGGACAAGCTTGCCGCGCTGGCCAGCGGCACCAACGGCCCGAAAATCCAGAGCGCGCCCGTCACCGCGATCATCGGCATGGACATGGAATTTTACGAACATCTCCCCCGGCTTTTCCCGCACGCCGATGCGCGTAGCTGGTTCGCCGGCAATGACGCCCTGATCGAGGCTTCCGCCTTCCGCAACTCCTCGCTCCAGGGCGGCTATTTCATCATGGCGGCGCGCGCGCTGGGGCTGGATACCGGCCCGATGTCCGGTTTCGACAATGCCGCCGTGGACGCCGCGTTCTTCGCCGGCACCAAGGTGAAGTCCAACTTCATCTCCACGCTGGGCTATGGCGATCCCGCGACGATCTTCGATCGATCGCCGCGCCCTGATTTCAAGGATTTCAACAAGATCGTCTGATTCGATGGCACGGCCCGGCAGGGAATTGGTGATCGAGACCGCGACGGCCGCCTGCTCGGTCGCGCTGGTCGAGGATGGCGTCGTCATCGCCGCGCTTCACGAAACGGTGGGGCGCGGCCATGCCGAACGGCTGATCCCGATGATCGCCGAGCTTCCCGGAGCGGGCCGTGCGGATGTGATTCGCGTCGATTGCGGTCCCGGCAGCTTCACCGGCATCCGGGTGGGCCTGGCCGCCGCCCGCGCGCTCGGCCTCGGCTGGGGCGTGCCGGTGTCGGGCTTCTCCTCGCTTTCCCTCATCGCCGCGGCCGTTGCCGATCCGCCCGCAACGCTGGCCGTCGCCATCGGCGGCGGGCATGGCGAATTATTCGTCCAGCGTTTCCGCACCGCCCCCCTGCAACCGATCGAGCCCGTCTTTTCGGCCCGGCCGGAGGCTGCGGCCCGGATCGGCGAGGCGCTGGTGGTCGGGGGTGGCGCGGATGCGCTCGTTTCAGCCCGGGGATCGGGCGAGGCGCGCGACGTCGAGGCGAATGCCGCGAACATCGCCCGCCTGCAGGACGAGCTGGTCGCCTTGCCGCCCCACCCCATCTATGTCCGCGCCCCCGATGCGCGGCCGCCGGATTGACGGGCCTGTCCACCAGGGCCGGGGGCGTGCTGCTCCGCGAGGGCGGCGCGCAGGACATCGCCGCGGTCATGACCGTCATGGACGCGGCCTTCGACAAGCAGTTCGGCGAGGCATGGAACGCCCAGCAATGCCTGGGCATCCTCGGGCTTCCCGGCGTCTGGCTGACGATCGCTTCGATCGGCGAGGATGCCGTCGGCTTTGCGCTGTCCCGCGTCATATTGGACGAGGCGGAACTGCTGCTGCTCGGCGTCTCGCCCCGCTTCCGCCGTCGAGGTATCGGCCAGGCACTGCTTGACGCCACGATGGAAAATGCGCGCCATCGCGGAGTGAACCATCTTCACCTTGAAGTCCGCCAGGGCAATCCCGCAATTTCTCTCTACGAACGCAACGGATTTTCAGAGGTAGGAAGGCGTGCTGATTATTATCGCGGCGCAGACGGCAGCCTATTCGACGCGTTCAGCCTGACGCGATCATTACGGCGAGATTGATTACAAAGGAATTTCGTCGAAAACGAGTTGCATTTCCGTTTCAGGCAATTCAATGCGATCCCATGGCCGGCACGAACGGATCGGCCGAATAATCATTGCCAAGGGTTCGCGAAATGAACGAAGACGCCGGTCTCACCGAGACCCTCATCACGCTCACCGCCGATATCGTGTCCGCACATGTGAGCAACAACAGCGTTGCGGTGTCGGATCTTCCGGCGCTCATCCAGAACGTCCACAATGCGCTGGCCAATCTTGGCGGTGAAGCAGCCGAACCCGAAGTGAAGCAGGAACCGGCGGTTTCGGTGCGCGCATCGGTGAAGCCCGACTACATCGTCTGCCTCGAGGACGGCAAGAAGCTGAAGATGCTGAAGCGCCACCTGATGACCCACTATCAGATGACGCCGGAACAGTATCGCGCCAAGTGGAACCTCCCGGCCGACTATCCGATGGTCGCCCCCAATTATGCCGAACAGCGCCGCACCCTGGCGAAGAAGATCGGTCTGGGCACCAAGCGCCGCAAGCGCTGATCCCGGCGATCCGCATGGCAAGGGGCCGGAGCGGGCGACAAGCCTCCTCCGGCCTTTTTGTTGGTGCCGAAGGGTGTTGCCCGCCCTTCCCCCTCGCGCCAAAAATGTCTAGAGCGGATATGCTTTACGAGGGCCGATCGGTTTCGTCCCGCGCCGGACATTCGGTGCGCGGCGATATGCCCGGCCTGCCCATCATCGCCCGCGCGGCGATATGCAGTGTCCAAGAGGAATCATGACGCGGAAGATCGATGTTGAAGCGCTCTGCGCCGAAAAAGGGCTTCGCATCACCGAGCAGCGCCGCGTGATCGCGCGCGTTCTTTCCGAGGCGGAGGATCATCCCGATGTCGAGGCGCTGCACGCGCGCGCTTCGGCGATCGATCCCGGCATTTCGATCGCCACTGTTTATCGGACGGTGCGCCTGTTCGAGGAAGCCGGCATTCTCGAACGGCACGATTTCGGCGACGGGCGCGCGCGCTATGAGGCCGCGGCCGAAACCCATCACGATCACTTGATCGATGTCGAAACCGGCAAGGTGATCGAATTCGTCGATCCGGAACTGGAGGAGCTTCAGCGCAAGATCGCGACCAAGCTCGGCTTCCGGCTGGTCGATCACCGGATGGAACTTTACGGCGTATCGCTGGATCGTCCGCACTGACGGCATCCGCCCGCCGCGCATGACGTTCCGGCTGCAGCGCCGCCTCGCCCTTGCGGCTGGGAGCCTTATCCTCAGCCTGCCCGGCCATGCGGTGCATCGCATCGTTGGCCATCCTTCGCCCTGGGTCCGGCGCTTCCTGTGGCTAGCGGGTCGATCCTTCGGGCTAAGGACCCGGATCGCCGGCACGCCCGTCCGCGATCATGTGCTCTACGTCGCCAATCACGTCTCCTGGCTGGATATTCTGGCGCTGGGCGGGGCGACCGGCGCCGCCTTCGTTTCGAAGGATGATGTCGCCGGCTGGCCGGTCGTCGGCTGGCTGGCGCGCGAAGGCGGCACCATCTTCATCAGCCGCGCCGATCGCGCCGGGGTGAAGGGACAGGCCGATGCGCTCGGCGCTGCGCTTGCCACCGGCAGGCCGGCGGCGTTGTTTCCGGAAGGGACGACCGGGAACGGCCGCGAGCTTCTGCCTTTCCGCGCTTCCTTGCTCGCCTCGCTCGATCGCGCGCCGCCCCATGTCGTGGTGCAGCCCGTGGCGATCGATTACGGCCCGGCGGCCGCCCGCCTCGCCTGGACGGATGGAGAGGCCGCAGGCGCCAATGCCCGGCGCGTCCTCGGCACGGCGGGTTCGCGTGGCGTCACCTTGCGCTTCCTCGATCCGATCGATCCCCGGCTGGGCCGGAAGGCCGTGGCGCAGGCCGCGCAGGCCGCGATCCAGGCGGCGCTTTTGGAAAGCGGCGCCTTGGTCTATAGCGCCGCGCCATGAACAAGCCCGCCCCCAAGACCTTCCACGTCAAGTCGTTCGGATGTCAGATGAACGTCTATGACGGCGCGCGCATGGCCGAACTGCTCGAGGCCGAGGGGCTGAGCGCGGCCACCGGCGCGGACGAGGCCGATCTCGTCGTCCTCAACACCTGCCATATCCGTGAAAAGGCGGCGGAAAAGGTCTATTCCGATATCGGCCGCCTGCGTCGTGACGACGGCAGCAGCCCGATGATCGCGGTCGCCGGCTGTGTCGCCCAGGCCGAGGGCGCGGAAATTCCCCGCCGCGCGCCCAGCGTCGATATCGTCGTCGGCCCCCAGGCCTATCACCGCCTGCCCGATCTCGTGCGCGAGGCGCAGAAGGGCGGCCGCGGCGCGCGCGCCGTCGATACGGACATGCCCGCCGAATCCAAGTTCGATGCCCTGCCCGCGCGGCGCAGGCAGGGGCCGACGGCCTTCCTCACCGTGCAGGAGGGGTGCGACAAGTTCTGCACCTATTGCGTGGTCCCTTATACGCGCGGCGGCGAGGTATCCCGCCCGTGGCAGGCCGTGGTCGACGAGGCGAAGGCTCTGGTCGATGCCGGCGCGCGGGAGATCACCCTGCTCGGCCAGAATGTGAACGCCTGGGAAGGCGAGGATGAGGCCGGTCGTGTCCAGGGCCTCGGTGGGCTGATCCGCGCGCTGGATCGCCTGCCCGGCCTCGACCGCATCCGTTATACCACCAGTCATCCCAACGACATGCGGGACGATCTTGTGAACGCGCATAAGGATGTGGCGTCGCTGATGCCCTTCCTTCACCTGCCCGTGCAGGCCGGCAGCGATCGCATCCTGAAGGCGATGAACCGCAGCCATACGGTGGAAAGCTATCTGCGCCAGATCGATCGCGTGCGCGCGGCGCGGCCCGACATCGCCATCTCGGGTGATTTCATCGTCGGCTTTCCCGGTGAGACGGAGGAGGATTTCGCGGCCACGCTCGCGCTTGTCGCGCGGGTCGAGCATGCCCAGGCCTTCTCCTTCAAATATTCCCCCCGCCCCGGCACGCCCGCCGCGACGATGGGAGATCAGGTCGCGGCGGAGGTGATGGACGATCGGCTGCAGCGGCTCCAGGCCCTGCTCAACAAGCAGCAGCATGATTTCAACCAGGCCAAGCTGGGTATTCGGACCCAGGTGCTGATCGAGCGTGACGGCAAGAAATCCGGCCAGCGGATCGGCAAGTCGCCCTGGCTGCAATCGGTGATCGTCGAAGATGGTCCCGCGATCGGCTCGCTCGTCGATGTCGACATAATAGCCGCGGGGCCGAACAGCCTCACGGGTGCTATTGCATCCTAATTGCAATCGAACGGATAAAACTTCCGCTCTGCAGCATCGGTCTCGGCATGGATTGATCGATCTCGTGATTTAGAGATATCGATGAGTCCGCATTGACAAGCGATCGAACTAAGTATTTCTTCTGTACCAGTACCTCGTGTCTATAACAGGGAGAGACACGCATGGGCCGGAAATCCAAGCGCCTTCTTTCGGTGGCCGCGCTCCTTGCCGGGGCGGGGCTGATGATTGCTGCCACCAACGAAAGCTTCGCCGATCTCGTCAACAGGCTCCAGCGCGAAAAGCCGACCTTCGCCAAGCGACAGTCGGACCTGCTGGCCGCGCGTTACGATCTTTCCAATCGCCCGGCGCCCGGCGTCACCATGTCGAAAGGCAAGGCGATCCAGGCCGGCGTGCGCGTCCGCCTGCCTGCGGGCGTGAGCTGGGATCAGCTGGCGAGCCTTTCGCCGGAGGAGATACGCGACCGCGATCTGTGGCCGGCGGGCTTCTATCCCCTGCCCCACCCGCACCACGAAGCGGGCGGCATGATCTTCCCGCAGCCCACGATCGACGAGACCAAGCGGCAGACGCAGCGCGATCTGACCCGTTTCGATCTGGATTATGATCTGCCGCAGCACATGCTGCCGGAATTTCCGGCACCCATTTACCTCACCACACGGCCCGATCTTGGCGACGTATCGAAGGGCCAGCTGGTAACGTTGGCCAATTATTACGGCATCTTCAAGGACGTGCTCAACCCGAAGCAGCTGGAGGGCCTGCGCCTGCTGGTCACGCCCTTCCCGCAACAGCAGTTCAACCAGACGGAAGATCGCCGCGCGCTGACCGCCAATCAGGGCGTCGCCTGCTTCGATTGCCACACCAACGGCCACACCAACGCCGCCACCCACACCGTGGGCGACATCCGCCCGAACGAGCATCGCCATCGCATCGACACCCCGTCGCTGCGCGGCGTCAACGTCCAGCGCCTCTTCGGCTCGCAGCGCGCGCTCAAGACGGTCGAGGACTTCACCGAGTTCGAGCAGCGCGCCGCTTATTTCGACGGCGATCAGGTTACGGCGGCCATGAAGGGCGTGAACCCGCTGGAACGCGGCAGCCAGGTCCACTTCATGAGCGAATTCCAGTCGATCCTGGATTTCCCGCCGGCGCCCAAGCTCGACGTGTTCGGCAAGCTCATCCCCGCCAAGGCGACGGAGAGCGAGCTGCGCGGCGAGGCTGTGTTCAATGGCAAGGGCAAATGCGCCGTTTGCCATAGCGGCCCCTATTTCACCGATAATCTGATGCACAATCTCCAGGTCGAACGCTTCTTCAAGCCGAAGATGATCAACGGCCGCCTCGCTTCGGCCGACGGGCCGATCAAGACCTTCACCCTGCGCGGCATCAAGGATTCGCCGCCCTATCTCCACGATGATCGGCTGATGACGCTCGACGATACGGTGGAATTCTTCAACATCGTGCTGGGGACCAGGCTGACGACGGAAGAAAAGAAGGATCTGGTCGCCTATCTTTACACCCTCTGAACCCCCGGAGGGTTTCGCGGGTCGCAAAGGTGATGCGCCGCTGCATCGGTCGGGATGCAGCGGCGCATCGTCTTAACAGGCCCATTGCCGATCCGCCCGGAAAGCGCCACCTTGGCATTCGCGAGTCCCGCCTGGCCGGCGCGGCTGCACAGGGAGATTTATGTCGCGTAAGCCCGTACAAGCGCAGGCCGGCGATCGCGCCCGCCTGGAAATCCTGTTCGACAAACCCCAGCTGCTGGGCCGCCTGTTCGGCGAATATGACCAGAATCTCGTGGCGATAGAAAACCGGCTCGGCGTCTATATCGCCGCCCGGGGCAATCGGCTGCAGATCGAGGGCGAGGCCCAGGCCGCCGCCCGCGCTCGCGAGGTGCTGACCGGCCTCTACAACCGCATCGTCCAGGGGCAGGACATCGATGCCGGCGCCGTCGATGCGGTGATCGCCATGTCGGCCGAACCGACGCTGGATGGCATCATCCGCACCGACGTCAGCCAGCCGCCCGCCGTGCTGATCCGCACGCGCAAGAAAACCATCGTCCCGCGCTCCACCACCCAGATCCGCTACATGGAGGCGCTGGGCACGTCGGACATCATCTTCGCCCTTGGCCCCGCCGGCACGGGCAAGACCTATCTCGCCGTCGCGCAGGCCGTGCAGCAGCTCATCGCCGGCTCGGTGGATCGGCTGATCCTTTCGCGCCCGGCGGTGGAGGCCGGCGAACGCCTCGGCTTCCTGCCCGGCGACATGAAGGAGAAGGTCGATCCCTATCTCCGCCCGCTCTATGACGCGCTCTACGACATGCTCCCCGCCGAGCAGGTGGAACGCCGCATCGCCAGCGGGGAGATCGAGATCGCGCCGCTGGCCTTCATGCGCGGCCGCACGCTTTCGGATGCCTTCATCATCCTCGACGAGGCGCAGAACACCACGCCGGCGCAGATGAAGATGTTCCTCACCCGCTTCGGCATGAACAGCCGGATGGTGATCTGCGGCGATCCCCGCCAGGTCGATCTTCCGGTGCCCGGCAATTCGGGTCTCGCCGATGCGGTGGCGCGGCTCGAAGGCGTGCAGGGCATCGCCACGGTGCGCTTCGGCGCCGGCGATGTCGTGCGCCATCCGATCGTCGGCCGCATCGTCGAAGCCTATGAGGGCAAGGATGACGAAGCGTGATCGAAACCGCCGTTCAGGTCGAGCCGGCATGGGATGATGCCGTGGATTGGGAGGCGCTGGCCGAGCGCGCGGTGCTGGCCGCCTTCCGCCACAGCCCGCACGGCCCCCTGGTGGACGATTCCGTCGCGATCGAGGTCTCGGTCCGCTATGCCGAGGATGACGAGGTGCGCGAGCTGAACGCCACCTATCGCGGCAAGGACAAGCCCACCAACGTCCTGTCCTTCCCCATGGTCCAGCCCGATCTTCTGGAAGGGCTGTCGAACAGCGACGATGGCGAGGTGCTACTGGGCGACATCATCCTCGCCCATGGCGTCTGCGTGCGCGAAGCCGAGGAAAAGGGCGTGGCGCCGGCCACCCACGCCACCCATCTCGTCGTCCACGGCACGCTCCACCTGCTTGGCTTCGACCATATCGACGAAGGCGAGGCGGAGGCGATGGAAGCGATCGAGCGCGCCGCCCTCGCCTCGCTCGGCATCGGCGATCCCTATGCGATCGAGGATGATTGAGCGGCCCGGCCGGCGCGATCGACGGGTGGGATATAGCGTCTCGACTCAGGCGGGATAGGACGGCTATTCTGTCCTTCCTGACAAAGGGGACTGAAACACCAATATCATGCCCGACGATTCCAGTAGCGGCGACAGTAGCGGCCGATTGTGGCGGGGCCTGCGCGCCCTTCTCTTCGGTGAGGAAAACGAGCCGACCCTTCGCGACCAGATAGAGGAAGCGATAGAGGAGCATGAAGGGGAGGCCCCCACCAAGGGCGATCTCTCCCCGATCGAACGGCAGATGCTGCGCAACCTCCTCCATTTCGGGGAGCGCACCGCCGGCGATATCGGCGTGCCGCGGGCGGACATCATCGCCGTGCCGGAAACGATCAGCTTCGCCGATCTCGTCGCCACCCTCGTCGATGCCGGCCACAGCCGGCTGCCCGTCTATCGCGAAAGCCTCGATGAGGTGATCGGCATGGTCCATGTGAAGGATGTCTTCACCATCCTTGCCTCGGGCGGGCCGCATCCGGCCACGCTGGAAGGCTTGATCCGCCAGCCGCGCTATGTGCCGGAATCGATGGGCGTGCTCGATCTGCTTGCCGAGATGCGGGCCACGCGCACCCACCTCGCCATCGTGCTCGATGAATATTCCGGCACCGAGGGGCTGGTGACGATCGAGGATCTCGTCGAGGAGATCGTCGGCGAGATCGATGACGAGCATGACGAGGAGACGCAGGCGCTGCTCGTTCCGCTGGAAGACGGCATCTGGGAAGCCGATGCCCGTGCGGAGCTGGAGGACGTGGCCGAGATCATCGATCCGCGCCTTGCCGAGGTGGACGAGGATATCGACACGATCGGCGGCCTGGCCTCGGTCCTGTCCGGCCATGTGCCGCAGATCGGCGAGGTCGTGACGCACAAGAGCGGCTGGCAGCTCGAGATCACCGATGGCGATGCCAAGCGCGTCTCCCGGCTCCGCCTGCATCCGCCGCGCGACCTGCCGGCCGAGGAGGAGTAGCGCGGCGACGGCGAATGCCATAGACTAGGCCCATGAAAATCCGCACGATCCTGATCCCTGTCCTCCTCGCCGGCGCCGCCTATGGCGGCTGGCGCATGCTCAACAACGAACATGCCGATCTCAGCGTCGATGCGGTGACGGGGGCGAACCCCACCATCGCCGAACCGAAGAAGCGGCTGCTGCCGACCGTGAAGGTGGCGGACGTTGTCGGATGGAAAGCGGGGGAAACGCCGGTCGCGGCACAAGGGCTGCGCGTCAACGCCTTCGCCACCGGGCTCGAACATCCGCGCTGGCTGCTGCCGCTTTCAAATGGCGACGTGCTGGTGGCGGAAAGCAACAGCCCGCCGCGCGACGGCGGCGGCGTGCGCGGCTGGGCCATGCGCTACATCATGGGCCGGGCCGGGGCGGGCGTCCCCTCCCCCAACCGCATCACCCTGCTGCGCGATGCCGATGGCGACGGCGTGGCCGAACAGCGCAGCGTGCTTCTTTCCGGGCTGAACTCGCCCTTCGGCATGGCGCTAGTCGGCGATCACCTCTACGTCGGCAACGCCGATGCCCTGGTCCGCTTCCCCTTCAAGCCGGGCCAGACGAAGATCGATGCGCCCGCCGAGAAGATCGTCGATCTTCCCGCCAATCCGCCGGGGCATTGGGCGCGCAACGTCGTCGCCAATGCCGACGGCTCGAAGCTCTATGTGGCGGTCGGATCGGCCACCAACATCGCCGATAACGGCATGGACGTGGAAAAGGACCGCGCCGCCATCTGGGAAGTCGATCCCAAGACCAAGGCGCACCGCATCTATGCCTATGGCCTGCGCAATCCCACCGGCATGGCGTGGGAGCCGACGACGGGCGCGTTGTGGACGGTCGTCAACGAACGCGACATGCTGGGCTCCGATCTCGCGCCCGACTATCTCACGCATGTCGAGTTGGGCGGCTTCTACGGCTGGCCCTATTATTACTGGCACGGCTACATCGACAATCGGGTCGAGCAGCCGGACGAGGATCAGCGCCAATATCTGGTCCGGCCGGATTACGCGCTCGGGCCGCATACGGCCTCGCTGGGCCTCAGCTTCGCCAAGGACGTGAAGCTCGGTTCGCGCTTCGCCAACGGCGCCTTCATCGGCCAGCACGGTTCATGGAACCGGCGGCCTTTCTCGGGCTATAAGGTGATCTTCGTCCCCTTCGCCAACGGCAAGCCTGCGGGCAAGCCGATCGATGTGCTCACCGGCTTCCTTGACGACAAGGATCGCGCACGCGGCCGCCCCGTCGGCGTTATCGCGGATCGCACGGGCGCGCTGCTCGTCGCCGACGATGCCGGCAATGCCGTCTGGCGGGTCAGCGCCACGGACGTCGCTGCATCCGGGCCCGCGCCGGAACCGGCAAACTAAAAACGCTTCAACCGATAGAGCACGTGCCGGCGCAGCGGATGCGCCGCGTCCAGTGCCGGATGGTCGAAATCGGCGGCGGGATCGCGGCGGAACCCCAGCCGATCCATCACCGCCTGCGATCGGATGTTCGGCACGGACGTGATGGCGATGACCTCCTCGCCCTGGAGGCGCTCCGCCGCATCCGCCAGCACGGCCCGCATCGGCCCGGTCACATAGCCGCGCCCCCAATGCGCGCGACGGAGCCGCCAGGCGACCTCGATGGCGGGCGCGCAGGCGAGGTCCTCGCGCACGGGCTGCAGCCCCGCCGCGCCCACGGGCACGCCCTCATCGTCCACGATCGCCCACATGCCCCAGCCGCGCTCCCGCAGGCCGCCGAGCATGCGGGCGAAGGCGGCCTCCACCTGCTCGTCGGTCCAGGGGCCGGCCAGCCAATGCACGATATCGGGATCGGTTTGGATCAGGCGAAAGGCGGGCAGGTCCCCCTCCCGCCACGGCCGCAGGCGCGGGTGCAGCGTTTCCAACGGATCAGGCCCTGGCGAAAAGCTGGCCGAGATCGGCGAAGGCCTTGAACTCCAGCGCATTACCGGAAGGATCGCGGAAGAACATCGTCGCCTGCTCTCCCGGCTGGCCGGCAAAGCGGATATGGGGCGCGATCCCGAACGGAATGCCGGCCGCTTCCACCCGCGCCGCCAGCGCCTTCCAGTCCTCCATAGTCAGCACCACCCCGAAATGCGGCACGGGCACATCATGCCCGTCAACCGCGTTGCTTGCCCCGGCATGGCTGTTGCCCGGCCGCATATCGGGATCGAGGTGGGCGACGATCTGATGGCCGAAAAGATCGAAATCCACCCATTCCGGCGCGCTGCGCCCTTCCGGGCATCCCAGCACCCCGCCGTAAAAGGCGCGGGCGGCCTCAAGATCATGAACGGGAAAGGCGATATGAAAAGGACGAAGGCTGGTCATCGACCCAGCATAATATAAGTTCACGCCGTTGCGAAGCACAGACATGCACCAGAAACGATTCGCATATTATAAGCAACGCCCGGCTAATCATCGCGCTATTTGACGTGATTGACCAAAGAACCCGCGTTAAATTGCGAATTTCAGCTTGGCGGCCCGCTTCACCGCGCAATAGCGCCCACGGGCATAATATCGGCTTGCGGGGGATGCCCTGGAATCCCCGCCGGCCATCAGGCCGCCATTCCGGCCGATCCCCCCGAACAATCGGCCGGATTGCTCCAGGCCTGCCGCCGCCGTTCCCTTAACCTGCCCAACGGCGGCGGCAGTGTGGCCCTTATTCGGCGGCCTGGGCGGCGGCCGGTTCCTTCCAGACAAGTATCGGCTTGCGCGCGGCCAGCGTCTCGTCCAGCCGCCGGCGCGGGGCCAGATGCGGCGCGGATTTCAGCGCCGGATCGCCCGCCTTGGCCCGTTCGCCGACGCTGCGCAGCGCGCCGATGAACTGGTCCAGCGCGGCCTTGCTCTCGGTCTCCGTGGGCTCGACCAGCATCGCTCCGTGGATCACCAGCGGGAAATAGACCGTCATCGGGTGGAAACCCTCGTCGATCAGCCCCTTGGCGATATCCAGCGTCGAAAAGCCCTCCGGCAGATTGTCGTCGGAGAACAACGCCTCGTGCATGCACGGGCCCGACGCCGCGAATGGCGCGTCCAGCACGCTTTCCAGCGAGCGCAGGATATAGTTGGCGTTCAGCACGGCATCTTCCGAAACCTGCTTCAGCCCGTCCGCGCCGTGGCTCAGCATATAGGCCGCCGCGCGAACGAACATGCCCATCTGGCCGTGGAAGGCGACCATGCGACCGAACGATCCGGCATGATGCTCGCCCGCCGTCTCCTCCTCGACCAGGGCATAATGATCGCCCTGCTTCTCCACGAAAGGCAGCGGCGCATAGGGCGCCAGCGATTCGGAGAACACCACCGGCCCGGAACCGGGGCCGCCGCCGCCATGGGGGGTGGAGAAGGTCTTGTGCAGGTTGATGTGCATGGCGTCCACGCCCAGGTCGCCGGGCCGCACCCGGCCGACGATGGCGTTGAAATTGGCGCCGTCGCAATAGACGAGCGCGCCCGCCGCATGCACCGCGTCGGAAATCGCCTTCATGTCCGGCTCGAACAGGCCGCACGTATTGGGGTTGGTTATCATCACCGCCGCCACGTCCGGCCCCAGCCGCGCCTTCAGCGCCTCCAGGTCCACGCGCCCCGCCGCCGTAGCCGAGATATTCTCCACGGCATAGCCGCAGAAGGCGGCCGTCGCCGGATTGGTGCCATGGGCGCTTTCCGGCACCAGGATCACCTTGCGCGCGTCGCCCCGCGCTTCCAGCGCCGAACGGATCGCCAGCAGGCCGCAAAGCTCGCCATGGGCACCGGCCTTGGGGCTCATTGCCACGGCGGCCATGCCGGTCAGCTTCACCAGCCATTCGCCGACGAGGTGGATCAGCGCCAGCGCACCCTGCACCGAATCCACGGGCTGGAGCGGGTGGATGTCGGCAAAGCCGGGCAGCCGCGCCATCCGCTCGTTCAGGCGCGGATTATGCTTCATCGTGCAGCTTCCCAGCGGGAAGAGGCCGAGGTCGATCGCATAATTCTGGCGGCTGAGGCGGGTATAATGGCGCACCGCCTCCGGTTCCGAAAGGCCGGGCAGGCCGATCGTGGCCGCCCGCTCCAGCCCGCCGAGCCGGCTCGCGACCTTGGGGGCTTCCAGCAGGTCCACGCCCGTCCGCCCGCTGTCGCCGATCTCGAAGATCAGCGCCTCTTCCAGCATCAAGCCCTTGTTGCCGGTGAAGGTCTTGACCGGTGCCGCCTCGCCCCCGGCCATTTCCGGGCGCCATCCGCTCTGGTTGATGCTCATCGCAGCGCCTCCTCCAGCGCATCGGCCAATTCGTCGACATCGTCCTCGGTGGTGGTTTCGGTCACGGCCACCACCAGCCCCTTCTCCAGCGCTTCCACGCCCGGATAGAGCCGCCCCAGCGAAACGCCGCCGAGAATGCCGTCATCCGCCAGCGCGCGGACCACGGGCCGGGCCTCGCGCGAAAGCCGCAGGGTGAATTCGTTGAAGAAGGCACCGTTCACCAGGTCCACGCCCGGCACCTTCGCCAGCCTTTCGGCGGCCGCCACGGCCTTGGCGTGGTTCAGCACCGCCAGGTCACGCAGGCCGCGCTCGCCCAGCAGCGTCAGGTGAATGGAGAAGGCCAGCGCGCACAGGCCGGAATTGGTGCAGATGTTCGACGTCGCCTTTTCGCGGCGGATATGCTGCTCGCGCGTCGAAAGGGTCAGCACGAAGCCGCGCTTGCCCTCGGCATCCACCGTCTCCCCGCACAGCCGGCCCGGCATCTGGCGCACATATTTCTCGCGCGTGGCGAACAGGCCGACATAAGGCCCGCCGAACTGCAGGCCGACGCCCAGCGCCTGCCCCTCGCCCACCACGATGTCCGCGCCCATCTCGGCCGGCGAGCGGATCGCGCCCAGCGCCACCGGCTCGGTCACGACCGCGATCAGCAGCGCGCCCATTTCCTGGCAACGCGCCGCCAGCTCGGAAAGATCGGCGACATGGCCCAGGATGTTGGGATTCTGCACGACCACGCAGCTCGTATCGCGATCCACCGCCGCGATCAGGCGGGCCAGATCGTCGCCCGGCGCGCCATCGGCCAGCTCGGGAATGGCGGTTTCCAGCACGTCGCCGGTGAACTTCGCCATCGTCGTGCAGACGGACACATAATGCGGATGCACCCCGGCCGAGATCAGCGCCTTGGCCCGCTTGGTGATCCGCCGCGCCATCACGATCGCCTCCCAGCACGCGGTCGACCCGTCATACATGGAGGCATTGGCGACGTCGCAGCCCAGCAGGCGCGCGACCTGCGTCTGGAATTCGAACAGCACCTGCAGCGTGCCCTGCGCGATTTCCGGCTGATAGGGCGTGTAGGCGGTCAGGAACTCGCCGCGCTGGATCAGATGGTCCACGCTTGCCGGCACATGGTGCCGGTAGGCGCCGCAGCCCAGGAAGAAGGGGCTGTCGCCGGCGGCAAGGTTGCGATCGGCCAGCGCCTTGAGCTGGCGTTCCACCGCCATTTCAGGCGCATGCAGCGGCAGGCCGGCGATGGGGCCGGAAAGCCGGGCGGCCTCCGGCACGTCGACGAACAGGTCGTCGATCGATTGCGCGCCGATGGTCTGGAGCATCGCGCTCCGATCGGCATCGGAAAGGGGTAGATAGCGCATGTTAAGAGGGTTTCCTCATGCTGAATCTCAAGCGGACATAATCGGCGATCCACGTGCCGTCGGGTTGCAGCAGCTGCGGTTTCAGCCTCTCCTGCGTGGCGATCGCCACCTCGGCCTGCTCGGCCTCGGGCACGCCGACGGTGGTCATGAAACCGCCGCGAAAAGTCCTGATCCATCCGGCGGCACCGGCCGGAAGCGGAGTGGGGCGCGGGATCAGATCGGCCTCGATGGCGACAAAGCCGGCCTTGGCATAGACCGCCGCGAAGGCATCCGGCGTCGGATACCATTGCGGGTCGTCAGCCGGCAGTGCGTAGCCGCGTGCCGCAAGCTCGGCATAGAGCGCCTCGCGCAGCCGGGCGACATTGCCGTCCCCGCCCATTTCCCCCACGAACCGCCCGCCGGGCTTCAACGCCCGGAACACGCCCGCCGCAACGGCATCGCCATCCAGCATCCAGTGCAGCGCGGCGTTGGAAAAGGCCGCATCGAATTCCGGCCCGAAATCCAGCGCCTGTCCGTCCGCCACGCGCGCATCCAAGCCGCGCGCCCGCGCGGCCGTGACCATCGCCTCGGATGCGTCCACGCCGATCACCTCGGCGCCGGCGTCCGCGATCTTCTCGGTCAGCACGCCGTCGCCGCAGCCAAGGTCCAGGATATGCTCCCCGGGCTGCGGATCGAGCAGGGCCAGCACCGGTGCGCCAAGGGCGGGGACGAAGGCGGCATTGGCCGCATAGTCCCGCGCTTCCCAGCGGCTGGTGGGGTTTACGCTCACAGCGTGTCCACGAACGCCTTGTATCCGGCTTCGTCGAGCAGGCCGTCCAGCTCCGCGGCATTGGCCAGCTTCAGCTTGAAGAACCAGCCCTCGCCCTCGGGCGCGCTGTTCACCAGCGAAGGATCGGCCTCCAGCGCCGCATTGCCTTCGATCACCTCGCCCGAAACCGGGGCATAGACGTCGGACGCGGCCTTCACCGATTCGACGACGGCGGCTTCCCCGCCCTTCGTCACGGCAGTGCCGGCGGCCGGGACCTCCACGAACACCACGTCGCCGAGCTGCGACTGGGCATAATCGGTGATGCCGACGGTCGCCGTATCGCCGTCGACGGAAATCCACTCATGATCCTTGGTGAAATAGAGCGTCATGGCTCAGGCTCCCTTGCGCACATAATTGTGGGGGACGAAGGGCATGGCCGTGACCTTCGCCTGGAAAAGCTTGCCGCGCTGCTGCAGCGTCACCGCATTGCCCGCGGCCGCCAGCGGCGCCGGCACATAGGCCATGGCGATCGGCTGCTGCAGGCTGGGCGAAAAGCCGCCGGAGGTGACGCGGCCGACTTCGCTGCCTTCGGCATCCAGCACCACCGCGCCCTCGCGCACCGGCTGGCGGCCCTCGACGATCAGGCCCACCCGCTTCGCCGCCGGCCCTTCGGCGCGCTCGATGGCGATGCGGTCGGCACCGGGATAGCCGCCTTCCTCGCGCCGCCGCTTGGGGATGGCGAAGCCGAGGTCCGCCGAAATCGGCGTAGTATCGGGATCGAGATCGTGGCCATAGAGCGGCAGCCCGGCCTCCAGCCGCAGCGAATCACGCGCGCCGAGGCCCACCGGCTTCACTTCGGGCTGTTCGCAGATCAGCGTGGCGATCGTCTCGGCGGCGGATGCCGGCAGCGAGATTTCGAAACCGTCCTCGCCGGTATAGCCCGATCGGCTGATCCAGCAGGAGACGCCGCCCAGGCGAAAGGCCCCGGCGGTCATGAACACCAGCTTCTCGACGCCCGGCGCCAGCCGCGACAGCGCGTCCACCGCCTTCGGCCCCTGCAGCGCCAGCAGCGCCTGCTCGTCCATGTGGTTCAGCGTCACATGCTCGGGCAGATGCTCGTGCATATGGGCGATGTCGTCATATTTGGTGGCGCCGTTGACGACGATATAGAGATCGCCGCGCGTGCGGGTGGCCATCAGATCGTCCAGGATGCCCCCGCTGTCGTTCAGCAGCAGCGAATAACGCATCCGGCCTTCGGTCAGGCCCTTGATGTCGCCGGGCAGCAGCGCTTCCAGCGCATCGTCCACGCCGTCGCCGGAAACCAGCAACTGGCCCATATGGCTGACGTCGAACAGTCCGGCGGACGATCGCGTCCACAGATGCTCGGCCATGATGCCTTCATACTGCACGGGCATCCAATAGCCGGCAAAGGGCACCATCCGCCCATCCCGCGCGCGGTGCCAGGCATCCAGCGGCAGGGTCTGCGGGGTTTCGTCGATCATCGGGCTCTCCGTGCTCGTGGTCGGCGGAGATCGGCCGGACATGATCGTCCCGCCGTTCCGCCGCCCCCTCTGTCACGGAACCTGAGAGCTTTCGCAGGAACGCCAGCCGGCGCCCATGCTTACCCCTTCGGTGGGGCGGTGTCCCGCCCGCTTTCCAGAGTGCCGGTCGATCGGCCGCGGTCCTTTGGCCTGAGAGATTCCGGGGCGGTTGCTCCTTCGGCGGCGCCTGCCCGGCAAATCACCCGATGGCGATTCGCGATGGGCCGGCGCGCTCTCCCGCGCGATCGTCCGGGAATCTCTCCCCGGCGGCAAAGCCAGCCTTGGCGCGGGCGGCGGCCCGAGTCAACGCCGCCCGCTTCACCCGGCCCGTCTTTTCCGCCGCGGCTCAGCGCGTGGCGTTGTAGGAAAGCTGTTCCTGCGTGAGCTGGAAGCCGATCAGCAGCTCGAAGCTCGCCTTGCGCACCGCCGCGCGCACCGCCGGATCGGTGAAGGGATCGACGGCCGCATCCGCGTCCCCCGGCTTGCGCCGGCGCGTCACCTGCGCCTCGATCTCGGGCGGCAGCGTCGCGGCCGAGGCGGCGATGTCGGCACGGCCGCCGCCGGTCGCCGTCGCGGTGGCCTGCCCGTCGGCGAAACGCAGCGCCACGCGGCTCACCTGCTTCGATACGACCTGGGTGCCGCCGCGCGTAACCGTCGCGAAATAGGGCAGAACCACCTCGCGATCGCCCTTGGTGTCGCTGCGCCGGGCCTGCACCTCGAACGTCGCATCGGTGACGATGCGTTCGCCCTGCTGCACGCAATTGTTGCGGAGCTTGGTGATGGTGGCGACCACGTCGATCGCGCGCGCATCGCGGCTGGCGGGCGGGTTGAACAGGGTCACGTCGCCGGTGTCGACCGGAATCGCCACCGCCGGGCAGGACGAGCGGACGGACTTGATGCCCCCCGTCTGGTCGAATTCGGTGCCGCTGGCGCAGCCGGCCAGGCCCAGCGCGACAAGGCTGATGGCGATCGTCTTGGGGTGGAACAAAGGGGCAATCCTCTAAAATCTGTGGGCCGGCGGCGGATGGCCGCGAGCGGGCCGGCGCGGATCATAGGAAGCGCCTTCCGCACAGGCAAGCAATCGCGTAGAGCCCCCAGCCATGCCAGACGTTTCCGTTGCCAGACCTTCGCTCCACCTGCTGATCGCGGCGCCCCGCGGCTTCTGTGCCGGCGTCGACCGCGCGATCCGCATCGTGGAGCTGGCGATCCAGCGCTACGGCGCGCCCGTCTACGTGCGGCACGAGATCGTCCATAACCGCTATGTGGTGGATGGGTTGAAGGCGCGCGGCGCGATCTTCGTCGAGGATCTGGACGAGGTGCCCGATGGCGTGCCCGTCGTCTTTTCCGCCCATGGCGTGCCCAAGGCGGTGCCGCACAAGGCGGAGGAACGCGGCCTCGAATATGTCGATGCCACCTGCCCGCTCGTCTCCAAGGTCCATCGCCAGGCCGAACGGCTGGTGGCGGATGGCCGGCATATCCTGTTCATCGGCCATCGCGGCCACCCGGAGGTGATCGGCACCTTCGGCCAGGTGCCGGAAGGGCGGATGACGCTGGTCGAAACGGTGGCCGATGCCGAGGCGGTCGAGCCCGCCGATGCCGCGAACCTCGCCTTCCTCACCCAGACGACGCTTTCGGTGGACGATACCGCCGCCACCATCGCCGTGCTCAAGCGCCGCTTCCCGGCGATCCTGGCGCCGCGCGGCGAGGATATCTGCTATGCCACCTCCAACCGGCAGGCGGCGGTGAAGGCCATCGCGGAGCAGTGCGATGCGATGCTGGTGATCGGCGCGCCCAATTCCTCCAACTCGCTACGCCTCGTCGAGGTCGCGGAGCGGGGCGGCATCCGCGCCCGGCTGATCCAGCGCGCGGCGGATATCGATTTCGGCTGGCTGGAAGGCGTATCGGTGCTCGGCCTCACCGCCGGGGCCTCCGCGCCGGAGATATTGGTGCGCGAGGTGGTCGATCATCTCGCCGCCCGTTTCGCGATCACCGAGGAGGAGGTCGCCACCGCCAGCGAAAGCATGGTCTTCAAGCTGCCCCGCGCGCTCGAAGCGGCCTGATACCGCCTGCCATCCGTTGCCCGGGCCGGTTCGGCGCGGGATAACATCGCCAATCATGATCCGGGGGAATGGATTTGGCCGTCTATACGCATGTGCCCGCCGAGGAGATGGAAGCCTTTCTCGCGCGTTACGATGCCGGCACGCTGGTTTCGGCGAAGGGCATCGCCGAAGGTGTGGAAAACAGCAATTATCTGATCGATACCAGCAGCCACCGCTTCATCCTGACCCTGTATGAAAAGCGGGTGGACGTGGCCGATCTGCCCTTCTTCCTGTCGCTGCTCGATCATCTCGCCGACAAGGGCCTGCCCGTGCCCCGCGCGTTGCGCGATCGGCAGGGCGTGCAGTTGCAGACTGTATCCGGCCGGCCCGCCTGCCTGATCGAATTCCTGAACGGCGTCTCCGTCACCCATCCCACGCCCGCGCAGGCGCATGCCACCGGCGTGGCGCTCGGCCGGATGCACGCCGCGCTCGCCGATTTCGGCGGACAGCGCGCCAATGCGCTGGGGCCGGACGGCTGGGTTGCGCTCGCGGCGCGCTGCGGCGACGATCTCGATGCCATCGCCCCCGGCCTCAAGGCGCGGGTGTCCGAAGAGCTGGCCTACCTCGCCGATAACTGGCCGGGGGAACTGCCGCACAGCGTGGTCCATGCCGATCTCTTCCCCGATAACGTGCTGATGCTGGGGGATGAGGTTTCGGGCGTCATCGATTTCTACTTCGCCGCGCGGGAAGTCCGCGCCTGGGACGTTGCCGTCACCCATGCCGCCTGGTGCTTCGAAAACGACGGCACCGGCTTCGATCAGAATCGCGCCGCCGCCCTCATCGCCGGCTATGACGCGGCGTTCGGCCTCTCCTCGGCGGAGCGGGCCGCCTTTCCCGCGCTCGCGCGCGGCGCTTCGCTGCGCTTCCTCCTCACCCGCGCCTGGGATTGGCTCAACACGCCCGCCGATGCGCTGGTGACGCGGAAGGACCCCCTCGCCTTCCTCCGCCGCCTCGATTTCTATCGCGATGCCGTGCCGGGAGCGCTGGGCCTGTGAACGATCTGCCGCATGTGGAAATCGCCACCGACGGCGCCTGCAAGGGCAATCCCGGCCCCGGCGGCTGGGGCGCCGTGCTGCGCTTCGGCGATCGCGAACGCGATCTTTCCGGCGGGGAACCGCTCACCACCAACAACCGCATGGAATTGATGGCGGCGATCCAGGCCCTGGAAACCCTGAAGCGCCCCTGCCGCGTCACCCTCAGCACCGACAGCCGCTATGTGATGGATGGCCTCACCAAGTGGATCAAGGGCTGGCTTCGGAACGGCTGGAAGACATCCGACCGCAAGGACGTGAAGAATGCCGATCTCTGGCAGCGCCTGCTGGCGGCCGCGGAACCGCATCGGGTGGAATGGGTTTGGGTGAAAGGGCATGCCGGCCACCCGGACAATGAACGGGCCGACAAGCTCGCCAGCGATGCCGCCATCGCGGCGGGGAGGATGAGCGGGGGCAAATGAGGTTTCGCAAGCGCGACGTTCTCCAGTTCGGCGCATCCCTGCTCATCGGTTCCGGCGCGGCATTCGCCTTCCAATATTTCCGGCCGATCGGCGAGCGGGTGGGCGGATCGCCCACGATCGAAGGCATATTGGCCGATCCGGATGCCCCCCGCATCGGCCCGGCCGCCCCCGCGCTCACCATCGTCGTCTTTAGCGATTATGACTGCCCCGTCTGCCGCCAGTCCTACGATGCGATGCGCGAGGCGCTGGCCGGGCGGCGCGACGTCAGGATCATGTTCAAGGAATGGCCGGTGCTCGGCCCCAATTCCGAACGCGCGGCCCGCGTCGCGCTCGCCGCCGATCGCCAGGGCATCTATGCCGCCTTCCACGAACGGCTGATGCGCCGCCAGGGCCGGATCGACGACGATCTGCTCCGCATGGCGGTGCAAGGCGCGGGCGGGGACTGGGCCAGGATCGAATCCGATCTCGCCGCAAACGCACCCGCCATCGATCGCGCGCTTGCCCGCAACGCCACCGAAGCCTTCGCGCTCGGCCTGTCGGGCACCCCCGCCTACCTCATCGGCCCGCTGCTCGTGCGCGGCGGCCTGAACGAGGCCGGCTTCCGCCAGGCGTTCCGCGACGCGAAGCGCTGAACATGTTGGCAGCGCTGGCGGAATTTCCGCCCGCAGCCCCTTGTGAGGCAGCCGGAAATCGGGCCATTGTCCGCCGCCACAAGGCCCGCCCACGGGTCGATGAAAAGGGATGATCGATGCGCTTCGGATTTTTCGCCACCGCCCTCCTGCTCGCCTCCGTGGCGCTGCCCGCTCATGCGGCCGCGCCGGCAAAGGGTGATCCGGCGCAGGAAAAGGCCGCGCTCGATCTGCTGGTGAAGTCGATCGGCTTCCGCACCGTCCAGGGCCAGGGGCAGGTTCCGGCCTATGCCGAATATCTGGCCGGCGTGCTGAAGGCCGCCGGCTTCCCGGCCGAGGACGTCGTCGTCACGCCGCGCGGCGAAACCGCCACCCTCGTCGCCCGCTATCGCGGCACCGGCAAGGGCAAGCCGATCCTCCTTTCCGGCCATATGGACGTGGTGGAGGCCAAGCGCGAGGATTGGGAACGCGATCCCTTCGTCGCCGTCGTCGAGAAGGGCTATATCTATGGCCGTGGATCGGCGGACAACAAGGCCGGCGTCACCGTCATGGTGGAAACGCTGGCCCGGTTGAAGCGCGAAGGCTTCCGCCCCGGCCGCGATCTCATCCTCGCGCTTTCGGGTGACGAGGAAACCGATATGGCCACCACCGCCGCCCTCGCCCAGGAACTGAAGGGCGCGGAGCTGCTGCTCAACAGCGATGCCGGCGGTGCGCTGCTGGATGAGGAAACCGGCAGACCCACCGTCTACGGCCTCCAGGCCGGCGAGAAGAGCTATGCCGATTTCCGCATCGCCTTCACCAATCCCGGCGGCCATTCCAGCCGTCCGTCCAGCGACAATGCGATCTACGATGTCGCCCGCGCGATCGATGCCGTTGCCGGCTATCAGTTCCCCGCGCAGATCAACGAACTGACCCGCGCCACCCTGAAGGCGGCCGCCGTCGATGCCCCCGCCCGCACGGCCGATGCGATGAAGCGTTTCCTCGCCAACCAGGCCGATGCCGATGCCGTCGCCACCCTGTCCGCCGATCCCGAATGGATCGGCACCATCCGCACCACCTGCGTGCCGACCATGCTGGAAGGCGGCCACGCCCTGAACGCGCTGCCGCAATCGGCGGCGGTGATGGTCAATTGCCGGATCTTCCCCGGCGTCTCGATCGATACGGTCAAGGCGAAGCTTGCCGAGCTTGCGGGCCCCAAGGCGAAGATCACCGTGCTCGGCGACCCTGTCGCCAGCGATGCCTCGCCGCTGCGGCCGGATGTGATGGCCGCCGTCCGCAAGGCGATAGACGCCCGCTCGCCCGGCCTGCCGATTGTGCCGCAAATGTCGTCGGGCGCCACCGACAGCGTATATTTCCGCGCGCTCGGCATCCCGAGCTATGGTGTCGGCGTCACCTACATGAAGGCCAGCGATGATTTCGCCCACGGCCTCAACGAACGGGTCACGGTGGAATCGATCAACGGCGGCCTCAAGCAATGGTATGTCCTGCTCAAGGAACTGGCGAAATAAGCCGCATTCTTCCTGACAGGGCCATCGCGCGATGAGCCGCCGCCACGATGCGCTCGTCATCGGCGGCGGCCATAACGGGCTGGTCTGCGCCTTCTACCTCGCCCGCGCGGGATTGAAGGTGCGGGTGCTGGAACGGCGCGGCATCGTCGGCGGGGCCGCCGTCACCGAGGAATTTCATCCCGGCTTCCGCAATTCCACCGCCAGCTACACGGTCAGCCTGCTCCAGCCGCAGGTGATCGCGGACATGCGGCTCGCCGATCACGGCTATCGCGTGATCGAACGGCCGATCAGCAATTTCCTGCCGCATGACGGCGGCTATCTGAAGCTGGGTGGCGGCGCCGATCGCACCCGCGCGGAATTCGCCCGTTTCTCCACCCATGATGCGGATGCGCTTCCGGCCTATGAAGCCGCGCTGGAAGACGTCGCCACGCTATTGCGCAAGCTCGCCCTCCGCGCCCCGCCCAATGCCGGCGGGGGCTTGCGCGCGCTGCTTGCCGCGGCGGCACAGGGCCGCCTCGCCGCCGCCCTGCCGCTCGACCGCCAGCGCGACATGCTCGACCTGTTCGTGAAGAGCGCGCGCGACTTCCTCGATGGCTGGTTCGAGAACCCCTATGTGCAGGCCGCCTTCGGCTTCGATGCCGTGGTCGGCAACTATGCCAGCCCAGATACGCCGGGCTCCGCCTATGTCCTGCTCCACCACGTCTTCGGCGAGGTGAACGGCAGGAAGGGCGCCTGGGGTCATCCGGTCGGGGGCATGGGCGCGATCACGCAGGCGATGGCCGCCGCCTGCGCCCGGCACGGCGTGGAGATCAGCCTCGACGCCCCCGTCGCCCGCCTGCTCGTCGATGGCGGGCGCGTCGCCGGCGTCCGGCTGGAAAGCGGGGAGGAAATCACAGCCCCGATCGTCGCCGCCAATGTCGGCCCGGCTCTTCTCTACCGCCGCCTCGTCGACCGGTCCGACCTCCCGGCCGATTTCGCCCGCCGGATCGATCGCTACAAGACGGGATCGGGCACCTTCCGCATGAACGTGGCGCTGTCGGATCTGCCCGATTTCACCGTTCTGCCGGGCCGGGAGGCCGCCGATCACCACCGCTCCGGGATCATCATCGCGCCCACGCTCGATTATATGGACCGCGCCTACGCCGACGCGCGGGCGCACGGCTGGTCCCGCCAGCCGATCGTGGAGATCACCATCCCCTCTACCGTGGACGACAGCCTCGCCCCGCCCGGCTGCCATGTCGCCAGCCTGTTCTGCCAGCAATTCGCCCCCACCCTGCCCGATGGGCGCGATTGGGACGGCGAGCGGGAGGCGGCGGCCGATCGCATCATCGCCACCGTCGATGCGCATGCCCCCAATTTCAAGGCTTCAGTGATCGCCCGGCAGATCCATTCCCCGCTCGATCTCGAACGGAAGTTCGGGCTGGTCGGCGGCGATATCATGCACGGCCACATGTCGCTGGACCAGCTATGGGCCGCGCGGCCGATGCTGGGCCATGGCGACTATCGGGGGCCGATACGGGGGCTCTACATGTGCGGCGCGGGCACGCATCCGGGCGGCGGCGTCACCGGCGCCCCCGGCCACAATGCCGCCCACGCCATCCTCGCCGATCGATCGTTCCCCGCCCGCCTGCTGGGGCGGCGGTCAGGGTAGTCGCGCCTTGGGGAAGCCCTGCCAGCAATCGTCATAATCGGGCTGCAGCTCGGCCAGCTCCAGCGCCTGCGTCGTCGGCGCGAACGGCCATCGGCTCTCGAACATGAAGGCCATCGTGCCTTCGATATGATGGGGTTGGAGCACCGCCTCGCTCGCCTTCACCCATGTCGCAAGGTCCGGCCCGTGGCTCGCCATCAGATTGTGGATGCTGAGCGCGCCGGGCGCGAAGCCGTCCGCCTTGGCGTCGTAAGCGCCGTGGATCAGCCCCATGCACTCGCTCATCACATTGCGATGGAACCAGGGCGGCCGGAACGTATCCTCCGCCACCATCCAGCGCGGCGGGAAGATCACGAAATCGCAATTGGCGGTGCCCGGCGTGTCCGAAGGCGCGGTCACGACCGTGAAGATGGAAGGATCGGGATGGTCGAAGCTCACCGTGCCGATCGTGTTGAACCGTGCCAGATCATATTTCCAAGGCGCGAGATTGCCGTGCCAGGCCACCACGTCGATCGGGCTGTGGTCCAGCGCGACCGTCCACAATCCGCCCCGGAACTTCTGGATCAGCTCGAACGGCTCGTCCCGATCCTCGAACCGGGCGACGGGGGTCAGGAAATCGCGGGGATTGGCAAGGCCGTTGGACCCGATAGGCCCCAGTTCCGGCAGGCGGAAGGCATGGCCATGATTTTCGCCGACATAGCCCCGGCCCGCGCCATCGGGCAGTTCGGCGCGAAAGCGCACGCCGCGCGGCACCAGCCCGATCTCGCCGGGCGCAAGCTCCAGCAAGCCCAGTTCGGTCAGCAACCGCAATCGCCCCTGCTGGGGCACGAACAGCATTTCGGCATCGGCATTGAAGAAGGCGCGCGCCTTCATGTCGCGATCGGCGCGATAGATGTGCACCGTCACCCCGTCCATGCCGGCGGGGTCGCGGTTCGACGCCATAGTCGTCATGCCGTCGATCAGGTCCACGCCTTCCTTGACGGAATTAAGCGGAGACCAGCGCATCCGATTGGGCGGCAGCGGCCGATCCCACCCGGTCGGTGCGAAGGCCGGCGCGCCGGCATAGGGCCGGTAGGCGCCGTGAATCCCGCTTGGCCGCAGCCGATAGAGCCAGCTCCGCCTGTTCTCCCCGCGCGGCGCGGTGAAGGCGGTGCCGGAAAGCTGCTCGGCATAAAGGCCGAAGGCCGGCCGCTGCGGGGAATTCCGCCCCTCGGGCAGCGCGCCCGGCACCGCCTCCGTCGCGAAATGGTTGCCGAAGCCGCTCAGATAATCGGGCATCGCCGCCTCCCCGGCCTGAACGCTCAGGCCTCCGCCTTCACCGGGATCACGCCGCGGCGGATCTGGTCCAGCTCCAGGCTTTCGAACAGCGCCTTGAAATTGCCCTCGCCGAAGCCTTCGTTGCCCTTGCGCTGGATGATCTCGAAGAAGATCGGCCCCACCATATTCTCGGTGAAGATCTGGAGGAGGATGCCCCCGCCCGTTTCCGGCGCGCCATCGATCAGGATGCGCCGCTTGCGCATCTCCTCCACGTCATGGCCATGGCCGGGCAGCCGCTTGTCGATCATGTCGAAATAGGTGTCCGGGCTGTCCTGGAAGCGCACGCCGTTGGCGCGCAGCCTGTCCACCGTGGCGAAGATGTCGTCGGTGGCCAGCGCCAGGTGCTGGATGCCCTCGCCCTTATATTCCTTCAGGAATTCCTCGATCTGGCTGTGCTCGTCCTGGCTTTCGTTCAGCGGGATGCGGATCTTGTCGTCCGGTGCCGTCATCGCCTTGGAAAACAGGCCGGTCGCCTTGCCCTCGATGTCGAAATAGCGGATCTCGCGGAAGTTGAAGATCCGTTCGTAGAATTCCGCCCAATGGGCCATCCGCCCGCGATTGACGTTGTGGGTCAGGTGGTCGAGCGTGTGCAGCCCCACCGATCGCGCATCGCGCACGGCACCTGGTACCGGCTTGAAATCCACGTCGTAGATTTCCTGCGCGCCGTAGCGATCGACCAGATAGAGGTTCGATCCGCCGATCCCCTCGATCGCCGGAATGTTCAGTTCCATCGGCCCCACCGGCCCTTCCACCGGCTTGGCGCCCCGCTTCACCGCTTCCTCGAACGCCCTGGCGGCATCCTTGACGCGGAAGGCCATGGCGTTGGCGGAGGGGCCGTGCGCCGCGCGGAAATCGGCGACCTGGCCCGAAGGCTCCATGTTGAGCAGGAAATTGATGTCGCCCTGGGCGTAGCGGCGGACATTCTTGGATCGGTGGTCGGCCAGATGGGTGAAGCCCATCGCCTCGAACAGCCCGGCCAGCGCCTGCGGGTCCGGCCCGGTGAATTCCACGAACTCGAACCCGTCGAGCCCGAGCGGATTGTCATGCGCCTCGGTCATCACTCTCACTCCTGAAACAGACCGATATCGTATCAATGGAAACTATATGTCGCAAGCCTCGGCGGCGGCCTGCACCCGCCGCAACAAGCTGTCCAACGCACCGCGTTCCCATTCGGCCAGATCGGCCAGCAAGCGGGCCTCCATCGCCAGCGCCTCGGGCGCCACGGTCTCGTAGAGCGCGCGGCCCTCCGCCGTCAGCGCCAGCCGGTGCGATCGCTGGTCGGCCGCATCGGCGGCCCGCGCCACGAAACCGCGCGTTTCCAGCGCCTTTGCCGCCCGGCTCACCGTAACCTTATCCAGCTTCGTCCGCTCCACGATGCCGCGCGGGGCCAGAGGCTCGCTTTCCCCCAGGATGGCGATCACCCGCCATTCGGCGATGCTGATGGCGAAGCGCCGCTGGTAGAGCGTGGCGATCACCGCGCTTACCGCATTGGTGGCGACGGACAGTCGATAGGGGATGAAACTATCGAGATGGAGCGCGCGATCGGTCATGGCCCTTATCATGCCCGATCCGAAATCATGTTTCAAACGAAACGATATTGCTGGCAATCGGCGCGCCACGCCATATCACGGCCTTCGACAGCCACCGGCCGTTTCGGTATCGTATCGCGATTCGCCGGAACGAAAGCCGGCCGGGTGACGGGGTCGCAACCGCATCGAAAGGATTTGCCTCCATATCCGGGCCGGCGAATCCGCATCAACAAGGGGCGTCGGGGACGGGGCATGGCCAGCGCCATCGCCCGCCACGACGGGGTGGGAGACGAAGTTGCGCGATTTTTACCGGGTCCGCTCGGCCTTTGCCGTGGGTGTGGCGCTCGCCTCCCTGATATCGCCGGCCCTCCTGTCGCCCGCCATGGCCGCGCCGGCCGATCGGCCCAGCCTTCAGGACAGCTTCCGGCTCGGCAGCGGGCAAGGCGTGCTCTGCCAGGTCCAGTCCGCCACGCTCGACCCGGCGGTCAAGGGCATGTTCGACCGCGCTTACGCCATCGTCTGCCGCGATGCCGCCACGCCGGTCGGCCGCCTCTACGCGCTGCGCACCCAGGGCGATGATCCCGCCGCCCGCCTGCAGGCCATCCGCCAGGATCGCGTCGCCTGCCCCGCCCCGGCCACCGTGCGCAGGGCCGACCTTGCCGATGTCGGCGCGGTCGACGTCACCGATTGCAGCCTTGCCGGCAGCGATGTCGGCTACCGCATCTACGCGGCGCCGCGCGGCCGCACGCTCTATGTCGCCGAAGGGCTGGCGGGCTATGACAGCGCGCTCGCACTCGGCCTGCGCACCATCGTCGCCGATCGCATGATCGAGGGAACGGTCGACGTCGCCACCACGGCCGTGTCCGATCCCGCCGCCTTCGCCCGCGTCCAGGCTGGCGCGCTCGATCTCGATAGCGCACTGGCGGAGGGGTATCGCCGCAACAACAGCGGCTCCTATGCCGAGGCGGCCGAATTCTTCGATGCCCTGTTCCAGCGCGCCGAAGGCGGCCGCATCAGCCAGGCCGCGCTGGGCGAATATGTTGTCAACCGCGCGCTCCAGAAATCGAACCTGGGCGAATTCGCGGAGGCCGACGCTCTCTTCGTCCAGGCCGGGATGATCCCCACGTCCGATCCGGTCCAGCTTCGCCTGCGCCGCAATTTCCAGGCGATGCACCTTATCAACCAGCGCAAGCTGGCCGAGGCGTCGGCCGTGCTCGATCGCCCGCTCGCCCCGGTCGGCGCGACCAACACCGCCGCCACCGTCGCCGGCCAGATCGACGCCGAGGCCGCGGCCGAGCTGAACGGCGGCGCGCCGCTGGTGCGCCAGATCGGCGGCGGCCAGGCAGCGGCGCTCACGCCCGCGGAAAAGGCCGCGATCCTCGATGCGCAGGCCCTCCAGCTCCACGGCACGATCCTCCGGCTCGATGGCAAGCCCGATCCCGCGCGCGGCGCCTTCACCGAAACCCTGGCGCGGCTGACGGCCATTCGCGGTGGCCGCGTCAGCTCGATCACCCGCCTGCGCACGCAGACGATGGCGGAGCTTTCCGCCGTCGCCGAGGCCGAGGGCAATCAGGGGGAGGCGGAAGCCCTGCTGCGCGACGGCCTCGGCCTGCTCCGCGCCGAATATCCGGGCTCGATCGCCGTATCGGCGGCGGAAGCGCGGCTTGCCGCTTATTATGTCCGGCGCGGGCGCGACGACGCCGCGCTCGATCTCTATCGCGGCGTCGTCCGCTCGGTCACGTCGAGCGGGGCGAGCGCCACCGGCTTCGAAAATCTCCTTGCCCCCTATTTCGGCCTGCTGGCCCGGCTGATCCCGGAACGGCCGGCGCTGGTGGAGGATTTCTTCCTCGCCAGCGAAACCCTCGTCCGGCCCGGAGTCGCCGACACCCAGGCCGTGCTCGCCCGCGAACTCAGCGGCGGCAGCGACGAAGCCGCCCGCCTTTTCCGCCAGGCTGTCACGCTCACCCGCGATATCGAGCGCGCGCGTATCGAATATGCACGCCTGGCCGCGATCCCCGAGCCGACGGAGGATGATCGCGCCCGCATGGCCGCCTTGACCGCCCAGTTGCGCGGGCTGGAGGCCGATCAGGTGGCCACCCAGGCCAGGCTGGGCGAATATCCCCGCTATCGCGCGGTCTCGACCCAGGCGATGCCGCTGGCCGATCTGCAGAAAGCCCTCCGCCCCGGCGAGGCCTATCTGAAGCTGGCCGTCGTCGGCAACGCTATCTATGGCATCTGGGCCACGCCGGATGGCGCCACCGCCTACCGCGCCGGCATCACCGCCACCGATCTCGATCGCAAGGTCGATGCGCTGCGGGATACCATCTCGATCGAGGAGAATGGCGAGCGGCTGACCTACCCGTTCGATCTCAGGCTCGCCCGCCAGCTCTATCTCGATCTCCTCGGCCCGGTCGATGCCCGGCTGGCCGGTGCGCAGCACCTGATCTTCGAGCCCGCCGGCGCCATGCTCCGCCTGCCGCCCGCCCTGCTCGTCACCGATCAGGCCGGCGTCGATGCCTATTATGCGCGGATCAAGGCGCCCAGGGCGGACGATTTCGATTTCCGCGGCGTCGCATGGCTGGCGCGCAAGGTGGATATCAGCACCGCCGTTTCCGCCCGCGCCTTCCGCGACGTGCGGGGCGCCGCGCCATCGGCCGCGAAGCATGAATTTCTCGGCCTCGGCCAGAATGCGCCGATCACGCCTTTCCTGAAGCTCACCACCGTGCGGGGCGTCTCCACCGACGGCGCTGTGGATTGCGATTGGCCGCTGGCCGCGTGGGACAGCCCGATCCAGGCGACCGAGCTTCGCACCGCCCAGACGATCATCGGCGACAGCGGATCGGCGGTCATCACCGGCGAGGCGTTCACCGATACCGCCGTCATGGGCCGGCAGGATCTGAACCAGTATCGCATCCTCCACTTCGCCACCCACGGCCTCGTCACCGCGCCCCGGCCCGAATGTCCGGCTCGCCCCGCGCTCCTCACCTCCTTCGGCGGGGCGAAATCGGATGGCCTGCTGACCTTCAAGGAGATTTACGATCTCCGCCTCGATGCCGATCTCGTCATCCTTTCCGCCTGCGACACGGCGGGCAAGGCGACGGTCGCGGCCACGCGCGAGGCCGGCGTCACCAGCGGCGGCGGCAATGCGCTGGACGGGCTGGTCCGCGCCTTCATCGGCGCCGGCGGCCGCTCGGTCCTCGCCAGCCACTGGCCGGCGCCCGACGATTATCGCGCCACCGAACGGCTGATCGCGGGCCTCTACCAGGCTCCGCCCGGCACCTCGGTCGCCTCGGCGCTCCGGTCCGGCCAGCTCGATCTGATGGCGGATGCCACCACCTCGCACCCTTATTATTGGGCCGATTTCGTCATCATCGGCGACGGCGCCCAGCCGGTCCTGAAATCGCGCTGATCGCCATGGCGGCGCCCGATCAGCCCGCCCCCGCGGCGACGGGCGGGATCGCCCGCAGGCTGCGGCGCGTTTTCCGCCGCATCGGCCCGTGGCGGATGGCGATCACGCTCGCCTTCCTCGCGCTCGCCATCTTCATCGCCCGCTATAGCTGGGAAAAGGTGCCGATAGCCGCCGATATCGAGCGCATGCTCTACGATATCCGCGCGACCTCCACGGCCCCGCTTGCCGAGCAGGACGATCGCATCGTCATGGTCGTGTTCAACGATCAGACCCTGATCGAGACCGGCCGCCGCTCGCCGCTGGATCGCGTCACGCTGGCCAAGGCGCTGGCGAAGCTGGACCGGATGGGCGCCAGGGCGATCGGCATCGATATCCTGATCGATCAGGCGACGCCGGAGGATGCCGGCCTTGTCGCCGCGTTCAAGGCGATGCGCACGCCCACCCGGCTCGCCTTCGTCTCGGCCGCCACCAATCCCGATTATGTCGAATATGGGCAGGAGGAATTTCTCCGCGCCTTCCAGAAATCCATCGCCGGCGGCGCGGTGGAGCCGGCGAGCGTCCTCCTCGAATCCGATCTTACCGACAATGTGATCCGCAGCTGGCCCAACCAGCCGGCCAGCCTGCCGCCGCTCCTCGCCAACGCGCTCACGCCCGTCCATCCCGAGTTTCGCAACTATACCGGCGCCGTCCGCTTCCGCGCGCCGCTCGATCCCGAACGGCCGGTCTTCGCCAAGCTGCCGATCCAGCTCTTCACCGGCGATTTCCCGGAAGACGTGCTGCGCCAGCAGATCGCCGGCCGCTACGTGCTGATCGGCGGCGACATCTTCGATGTCGATCAGTTCGAAACGCCGGCCACCCGCATCCGGGGCGGCACCACCATCGGGCTGGAAATCCACGCGAACATGCTCGCCCAGTTGCTGGACGGCGCGCTCTATCGCGGCGTGCCGGGCTGGATATTGTGGGCGGCGGCGATCCTGGTCGTGGTGATGGGCGGGCTCACCAGCATGCTCGACGTGCGGCCCTGGCTGCTCGGCCTGATCCTCCTCGCCCAGATCGCGTTGATCCTGCTCATCCCCTATTGGGCGCAGGCGAGCGGCATCGATACCCAGCACCTGCCGGTCTTCGGCTGGATCGCCGGCTGGTTCCTCGCCTTCGCCGCCGTCGGCACCGCGGCGCGCGCGGTGGGATCGGAGCAGCGCCGCTTCGCCCAGTCGGCGCTCGGCCGCTATCTGCCGCGCGATGTCGCCAGCCTCATCCTGCGCGATCCCGACCAGCTCGCGCTCCACGGCGAGAAGCGGGAGATCTACGCCCTCTTCACCGATCTCGAAGGCTTCACCAAGCTCAGCCACGCCATCGCACCGGAAATGGTGGCTACCCTCCTCAACCGTTATCTCGACATGCTGAGCGATATCGTGCTGCGCCACGGCGGCACGATCGACAAGTTCGTCGGCGATGCGGTGGTGGCCTTCTGGGGCGCGCCGATCGCCCGCCCCGACGATGCCGATCGCGCCGTCATGGCGGCAATCGCGATGTATGAGGCGGGGGAAGAATTCCGCCGATCGGTGCCGGAAGGCGTGCCGCCGATCGGGCGCACCCGCGTGGGCCTGCATTTCGGCGAGGCGATCGTGGGCAATTTCGGCGGCGAGGGGCGCATCCAATATACCGCGCTCGGCGACAGCATGAACGCCGCCGCGCGGCTGGAAAGCGCGAACAAGCAACTCGGCACCGCCGCGCTGGTGAGCGAGGCCGTCGTCCGCCGCACGTCGGCCGTTCCCTTTCGCCCGATGGGCCGGGTCACGGTGCGCGGCCGATCGACGCCGTTCGCGATCTTCGAGCCCGTGCCGCATCTCGACGGCGCGGTTGTGACATCCCTCACAGCATCGGTCGCGCGCTTCGACCAGGGAGAGACGGCGGCGCTCGCCGAACTGGAGCGCTATGCTGCGGACCATCCCGAGGATGTGGCCGTCGCCAATCTGATATATCGTCTGCGCAAGGTGGGACCGGGAGGAAATTTTGTTCTGGATTGATACAGTTAAGCCGCCCACGGCAATGGCCGTGCTGATCGCGGCCATGCTCGCCGTCCCGGCTTCGGCCGCCACGCTCGTCGTCCGGTCCAGCGGCCCATCGGCCAAGGCCTATCCGGCCGGCCGCCAGCTCGCGGACAACAGCCGGATCTCGCTCCAGGCGGGCGACCAGGTCGTCATCCTCGACAGCCGCGGCACCCGCACACTGAAAGGCCCCGGCACCTTCAGCCCCAACCTCGCCACCAACCGGCCCAGCGACTCCCGCGAGACCTTTGCCGAGGTTTCCAGCCGCCGCGCCCGGCCGGGGGCGACCCGCGCCGTGCCCAAGCCCACGGAGGCGGCGGCGGAGCCTGATCGCAGCCCCAACATCTGGTTCGTCGATGTCGAACGGTCGGGCACGGTGTGCATCGCCGATACCGATGCCGTCACGCTCTGGCGCCCGGCCGGCACCGCCGCCGCCGCCACGCTCACCAACGTCGCCGATGGCAGCAGCGAGAAGATCGAGTGGGCCGCCGGCCAGTCGCGCAAGGCATGGCCCGCCTCGCTCCCGGTCAGGGATGGCGCCAGCTACAGGATCGCCTGGGACGGGATGAACCTGCAGGGCGAGCTGCGCTTCGCGCTGCTCGATCCGGTTCCCGCCGGGCTGGAGGACATGGCCTCCCGCCTCATCACCAAGGGCTGCGAGGCCCAGCTCGATCTGCTGATCGAAACGGTGGCGATGCCGGAGGCTGCCGCCAGGCCGAAAGGATGATGGTTATCGCCCGCTTGTCGCTTGAAAAGCGGGGGGTGGGCTGATAGCCGCAGCGCCGTCGATCCGGGCCAACCGGTTCCGAAGGGGGCGATCTTCGTCATCGCAGGCATTTCCGGGCGGCCTCGTCGCCGTCGCCCGGCACGCGGCCGGACACGCCGGAAAGGCGGGCGCCGCACGACAAAGCGCAAGGGGAGCGCGCATGAAGTCCTTGGGTAGGTCCAACGCATCCTGTTTTGTCCTCGCGGGCCTGCTGGTTTCCGGGGCACCGGCGGCCGCCCAGGTCGCGCCACCGCTTCCGCCGGGCGCCATCCCCGGCGCGCCGACGCGGGAGGAGATCGAACGCGCGCCCACGGCCCCCGTGGCCCGCTCCCCCGCCCGCCTCACCGTGGAAGGCGGGATCGAGCGCGCGCCCTGCCCGCTGGCCGGCGATCGCTTCAAGGATATCAGCGTCACCCTGTCGGCGGTCCAGTTCGATAATCTCCGCGTCGTGCCGGCGGAAATGCTGCGGCCCGCCTATGAAGCCTATATCGGCCGCACCGTGCCGATCGCCGCCGTGTGCGAGATACGCGATGCCGCCGCCACCATCCTGCGCCGCGCCGGCTATCTCGCCGCCGTGCAGGTGCCGCCGCAGCGGATCGAGAACGGCGTCGTCCATTTCGACGTGCTGATGGCGAAGCTGGTGGCCGTCCAGGTGCGCGGCGATGCCGGGCGGTCGGAAAAGCTGGTCGCTTCCTACCTCGAACGGATCAAGGGGCAGGAAGCGTTCAACGAGAAGGAGGCCGAACGCTATCTCCTCCTCGCCCGCGATCTTCCCGGCTTCGATGTCCGCCTCACGCTGCGCCCGGCCGGCACGGTTCCGGGCGAGGTGATCGGCGAGGTCAGCGTCCAGAAGACGCCCTTCGTGATCGATGCCAGCGTCCAGAATTTCGGCTCGCACGAGGTCGGCCGCTGGGGCGGCCAGCTTCGCGGCGAATTCTATGATCTGCTGGGCCTGGGCGATCGCGCGATCATCGGCTTCTACGCCGCGCCCGAATGGGACGAGCAGCGCGTCCTCCAGCTCGGCTACGACATGCGGATCGGCAGCGAAGGGCTCACGCTGGGCGGGCGCTTTACCTATGCCTGGTCGGAACCCGATCTCGGCGCCTCGGTGAACGGGCGGATCAAATCCGAAACGCTCGTCGCCGGCCTGGAAATGGCCTATCCCGTGCTGCGCCGGCAGAATGTGAACCTGCGGGCGGCGGGCGGCTTCGAATATATCGATCAGGATGTGCGCTTCGGCGGCGGAAGCGGCGGGCTGCTCCCCCTCACCCGCGATCGGCTGCGCGTGGCTTATGGCCGCGTCGATTTCGACATGATCGATCGCACCAGCCTCGCCAGCGTCGCCGGCTATAGCGTCGCGGAGCCGCGCTGGCGCTTCGGCGGATCGCTGGAATATCGCATCGGCCTCGACATCTTCGGCGCCAGCGACGGCTGCGGGGCGAAGCCCTATCTCGCCTGCTATCTGAACGGCGCCGTGCCGCCGAGCCGGGTGGAGGCCGATCCCACCGCCTCGCTCGTCCGCTTCAGCGGCTTCGGGGAATTCCGCCCCATGCCCGCCCTCGCCTTCACGCTTTCGCCGCGCCTGCAATATTCGGGCAGCGCGCTCCTGAGCTACGAGGAATATTCGGCCGGCAACTATACGATCGGGCGCGGCTACGATCCGGGCGCCCTGATCGGGGACAGCGGCGCCGGCTTCCAGGCGGAGGTGCGGATCGGCCACATGGCCCCTCGCTCGCGGGACGATCTCGCCTTCCAGCCCTTCGCCTTCTTCGACAAGGCGTGGATCTGGAACCGGCACCAGCCGGTGGCCCCGCTCCATGCCGATCCCCAGCAATTGTCCTCGGCCGGCGGCGGCGTGCGCTTCGTCTATGGCGATCGCGCGCGGCTGGATGTCACGCTCGCCAAGGCTTTGGAGAAGATACCCAGCGGGCTTTCCGAACGGCGGCCCGACGCCCGCCTGCTGATATCGCTGACGACGCGCCTCTTTCCCTGGTCGCGATGATGGGAGCCATGGGGATGAAGCGCCATTCAGAAGGAAAGAGGTTGAACATGTCCGCCATGGTCCTTCAGCCGAAAGCATCGCGGCCGCGCCGCCCGCTCCTCTCCTCCAGCGCGATCGCGGCGATCGCGGCGGCGGTGGCGCACGGGCCGGCGGCGGCGCAATCCTTCCAGGGCGGCGTGATCTCCTCCACCCCGGGCGTGACCGTCAACAACGGCATACCCGGCCAGACGACGGTCACGGTCAACGCCCCCAGCGCGATCATCAACTGGCGGCCGGACGACAATGCGGCCGGCGGCGCGCCCATCGAATTCCAGCCGGCCGGCACCTCGGCCACCTTCCAGGGCGCGAGCGACTTCACCGTCCTCAACCGCATCCTTCCCGATGGTGCCGCCGCCGGCCGTTCCGTGCTGCTCAACGGCAATATCGGCAGCAGCGTGGATGGCGCGCGGGGTGGCGCGGTCTGGTTCTACAGCCCCAACGGCCTCATCATCGGCTCCCAGGCCACGATCGACGTCGGCAGCCTGCTCCTCACCACGCGCGATCTGGCCGATGCCGATTTCCTGGACGGGAACGGCATCTACAATTTCGGCGCGGCCGATAACAGCCGCTCCACCGTCACCATCCAGCCGGGCGCGCAGATCGACGCGCGCTACGATTCCGGCCTCGGCGGCGCCTATGTCGCCGTCGTCGCGCCGCGCATCGCCCAGGGCGGCAGCGTGCGGGTCGACGGATCGGCCGCCTATGTCGCCGGCGAACAGGCGCGCATCACCATCAATAACGGCCTCTTCAATATCGAGGTGCAGAGCGGCAGCGCGGTCAACGCCGGCACGGCAGGCGACGATGTGACGCTCTCCCACACGGGCTCCACCACCGGACCGGCCTCCAGCGGGGCCGGCGATCCCCAGTCGATCTACATGGTGGCCATTCCCAAGAATGTCGCCGTCACCATGCTGGTGGGCGGCACCGTCGGCTATGATGCGGCCTTTGCCGACGTCCAGAACGGCACCGTCGTGCTTTCCGCCGGATCGAACCTCGATAGCAGCGGCAATCCCTCCACCGGCCCCGCCAGCGGCGTCGGCGCCGGCATCCGCGTCGAAGGCGGAACCTTCACGTCGCAAACCGCGCTATATGCCCGCACCGATGCGCTGGTCTCCACCGCCGGCGGCCCGCTTGCCTTCGATCAGGGCTTGTCCGTCACCGCCGGCCGCAATGCCGTGCTGCAGGCGGGCGCCGGCGATTCCCTTACCGTCGGCGGCAACCTCTTCGTCTCCTCGCTCAATCGCGACGATGCCGGCGGCGCCCTGCGCGGCACGGCCGCCGTCGATGTCGGGGCAGGCGCCTCGCTTTCGGTCACCGGCGTCACCACCATCGATGCCTCCATTTTCGATTTCGGCAACGTCCAGGGCGGCACCGCGCGCCTGACGGGGGCAAACGGCGCATCGATCGATACCCAGTCGCTGTTCATCCGCGCCGGCGCCGACAGCTTCGATGGCAGCGCGCGCGGCGGCGATGCCCTCCTCTCGCTCACCGGCGCCACGCTCGATGCCGGCGATATCTTCATATCGGCCGGTGCCAGCGGCGGCACCGAAGATATCGCCGCGGATGCGTTCGGCGGCAACGCGACCGTCACGCTCGCCAACGCCTCGCTTTCCGTTTCCGGTCAACTCTATGTCGATGCCAGCGGCTTCGGTGGCAATGCGCAGCAGAGCGGCGGCACGGGCGGTTCCGGCACGGGCGGCAATGTCCGCCTCTCCGTCACCGGCGCGGCCAGTGATATCCAGGTCGACGGCCAGATCAGCCTCGCCGCGCGCGGCGAAGGCGGCGGCAATGGCAGCGATAGCTTCGGCAACGGGATTACCGGCGGCAACGGCACCGGCGGCACCGCGATCTTCGATCAGTCGGCGGGCGCGCTCAGCGCCGGCGGCCTCCTGCTCGATGTCGCCGGCCTGGGCGGCAACGGCACGGATTCCGCCGAAACGGGCTTTACCGGCGGCTCCGGCGGCAACGGCACCGGCGGTTCGGCGGCCGCCACCCAGACCGGCGGCTCGCTGTTCCTCGGCGGGCTCGATGTCCTCGCCAACGGCATCGGCGGCTTTGGCGGCCGGGGTTTCGATTTCGGCTATGGCGACGTCATCGACGGCGGCGATGGCGGTAACGGCGCAGGCGGCAACGCCACGGTGGCGATCGGTGCGCTTTTCGCCGCCGGGTCGATAATCCTCGATGTCAGCGCCACCGGCGGCGAAGGCGGCCAATCCGATGCCGGCATGGCCGGCAATGGCGGCAGCGCCTTAGGTGGCGGGTGGAACGGCACGGGCGGCGGCTCGCTCAGCTTCGCTGATGCCACGCTTTCGTCGCTCGGCTCGGTCGCGGTCCTCGCCGATGCGGCGGGCGGCGCCGGCGCGATGCGCGGCGGCGATGCGTCCGCCGGCCGGGCCGCCCTCTCCTTCCGGGATAGCGGCCTGGTCAACCTCCCCTCGGCAACGATCGACGTCAGCGCGCGCGGCGGCGATGCATCGGCCACCGGCGGCACGGCGGGATCGGCCACGGCCGGCAGCGGCGCCTTCACCGCCAGCGGCAGCTCCATCTCGTCGCAAGCATTCTCGTTCGCGATCATTGCGCGCGGCGGCGACGCCTTCGACGTCGGCCACGGTGGCGACGCCACGGGCGGCTCCATGGAATTCCGCCTCGCGGATGGCGATCTTTCGCTCGGCGGCGGGCTCGATATCCAGGCCGACGCCGGCGGCGGCTCCGGCCGGTTCGGCGGCAGCGGCCATGGTGGGCGGGTTGCGGTCGATATCGATACCGCCACGCTCACCCTCGGCAGCAATGGCCGCATCCTGCTCACCGCCGACGGCACCGGCCGGGGCATCGGCAGTTCCACGGACTTCACGTCCGACGACATTGGCGGCAGCGCCACGGGCGGCACCGTCAGCCTCCGCTTATCGAACACCACCCAGTCCGTCGCCCGCGGCGTGACGCTCAGCGCATCTGCCGAAGGCGGCTCCAGCGGCGGTGCCGGCGGCAGCGGATCGGGCGGCGACATCAGCCTCGCGCTAGAAAATGGCGCGTTCCTCGATATCGGCAACGGCCTCGTCTTCGATGCATCCGCCCGTGGCGGAGACGGCACCGCCGGCGGCGCGGCGGAGGGCGGCGATATCAGCCTCGCGCTGTCCGGCGGCGCCCGCCTGTCGGCCGCGATGGCCATCGATCTGGATGCCACCGCCTATGGCGGCATCGGCGGCTATGCCGGCAATGGTGGCGACGCGCGGGGCGGATCGATCCTGCTCGATATCGCCGCCGCATCGGCGGAAAGCCTTATCGATATCGGCTACGGCATCGTGGCTTATGCCGATGCCTATGGCGGCGGTTCGACGGGCCAGACCTTCTCCAGCGAAGGCTTCGGGGGCACCGGCGGCAGCGGCACGGGCGGCGACATCCGCGTCAACCTCGCCAGCGGCGGCATCGGCTCCGCCTTCTCCAGCACCTTTTCCGCCATCGGCAGGGGCGGCAATACCGCCAGCAACAACGGCAATGCCGGCACGGGCATGGGCGGCAGTATCGAGGTGAGCCTTGCCGGCGGCACCTTCGCCTTCGCCGGTCTTAGCCTCGACACGGCGGGCATCGGCGGCAATGCCGGCGAGTCCGGCTATGGCGACGGCGGCGATGGCGGCGCCGGCACCGGCGGCATCGCCGCGCTGCGGATCGGGCCGGGCGGCGTGCTGCAGGCCGATTATCTCGACATCATCGCCAGTGGCACCGGCGGCGATGGATCGGTGGGCGATCTCGCGGCCGCCGGCACGGGCGGCGCGGGTCGGGGCGGCACGGCGTCGCTCCTGATCGAAGGCGGCGCCTTCAGCGGCATGGGCATAACCGTCTCCGCCGATGCCGATGGCGGTTCCGGCGGCGGCGCGTTGGGCGATGCCCCGGCCGGCATCGGCGGCGCCGGCGCCGGCGGCTCCGCCACCTTCCGCCTCGCCGGCGGCACCGTGGAAGTCTCGGGTGCCACCGTCAGCGCATCGGGCAATGGCGGCTTCGGCGGCTATGCCAGCGGAACGGGCACGGGCGGCGCGAACGGCGGCGCCGGCACCGGCGGCACGGCCAGCCTGCGGGTCGAATCCGGCAATCTCGCCGCCGGCTATCTCTCGGCGATCGCCGATGCTCGGGGCGGCTATGCCGGCTACGGGATGTTCGATGGCCCGCTGGCGACGGGCGGCGCGGCCCAGGGCGGCCTTGCCGAGCTGACGCTCCAGCCCGCAGGCGCCGTCACCGCCGACACGTTGGAAATCTCGGCCGGGGCCACCGGCTATGGCTCGCCATATTCGCTGGTCGGCGATGCCCGGGGCGGCACCGCGCGGATCGCCACCTCGGGCGGTTCGCTTGCCATCGGATCGGGCCTGTCGCTCAGCGCCGGCGCCTCGATCCGGGGCGAAGGCGGGGCCGATCTCGACGTGATCGGCGGCACCGTCAGCTTCAGCGCATCCAACGGCACCGCGATCGATTACGGCCCCGGCTCCCTCACGCTCGATGCCTCGGCCGCGATCCTCCCCGGCGAAGGCAGCGGAGAAGGCGAAGGCGGCGAAAGCGGCGAAAGCTTCGCCTTCGCGGCCGCTGCCGCAGCCGGCAATGTCGTGGGCGGCAGCAGTTCCCTCACCCTCGACGGCGTCACGCTGAATCTCACCGGCGATCTCGTCCTCGACGGCGGCAGCGGCGCGGCCACCGAAGGAGCCGCCGCCCAGGGTGGATCGGTCGCGCTCGCCGTGCGCAACGGCGGCCTGCTCACCGTGGGCGGCGGCGCGACGCTCAGCGCGATCGGCGGGGACGCCGCATCGGGCGGCACCGTCGCCGTCAATGTCGACAACGGCACGATCCGCGTTGCGGACAGCACCGCGATCACCTCGGGCGGCGATGTCGTCTTCGCCGCCAGCGGCACCGGGCTGTTCGACGTCGGCGGCGATCTTGCCGTCGTCGCCGGGAACGACATCAGGTCCAGCCACGCCCAGCCCGCTGATCCGGTGGACACGATCCGCGCGGCACGCGCCAGCTTCCAGGCCGGCGGCGACATCGATCTCGGCAATGGCACCATCGTCAATGCCGGGGCGATCGACATTACGGCCAACGGCGCGGCTTCTGCCTCCACCCTGCGCGCGCAGGGCGATATCGCCATCGCCGCGGCCACGATCGCCATCGACACGCTGTCGGCCGGCGGCGGCATCAGTCTCGCGGCGGAAAGCGGCGATATCCGCATCACCAGCGATATCGCGGCGGGCGGCCCTATCGACCTTGCCGGCGCCGGCATCTACCTCCGTTCGCAACGCGACCTCAGCCTCGCGGGCCTGCGCGCCACATCCGGCGATATCGATATCGGCAGCACCGGCACGCTGGATCTCGCCAATATCGAAGCCAGCGGATCGATCCGCCTCGACGGCACCGACATCAGCCTCGTCGATGCCCGTGCGGGCGACAGGATCGCCCTCACCGCAAGCGGCTTCGCCACGGCCACGGGGATAGCCGCCACCGGCGATATCGACATATCCGCCCTCGGCGCGATCGACCTTGCCGGGGCCGATGCCGGCGGATCGATCCGCCTCGACAGCCGCGATGTCCGCCTTGTCGATGCCCGCGCCGGCAGCGCGATCGACGTCACCGCGCGCGGTCTCGCCACGCTGGATGGCACGATCGATGCCCGCACGATCAGCGTCGGTTCCTACGATATCGCGATCGGAACGGGACAGGGCGGCACCGCCCTGATCGGCCTCGATACGGATAGCATCACCCTCACCAATATCGGCGAAGAGATCAGCCATGTCGGCGGCGGGAACGCGGAAGGCTGGTCGCTTTCCAATGACGAGTTCGGCCGCCTGGCCGCGCACGACATCAATATCGTGGCCAATGGCGACATGGATGTCGGCCGCCTCGACGTGATCGGATCGGCCGGCGAGGATGGCGAGGCCGGCCGCCGCCGCAACCTGCTGGGCAGCGAATTGCGGCTGGGCGCCGGCGGCACGCTCCGCGTCGTCGATACGATCTCGCTCACCGGCGCTGCCGACAGCGATCGGCTGGTCCTTGCGGCGAACGATCGCATCCTCGTCGATACCGCCACCGGATCGATCCGTATCGCCAACGCGTCCGGCGGGCTTGGCGGCACCCTCGCGCTCGATGCCCCGACCATCTTCGTCGGCACCGCCCAGGCGTGGACGGATATCTCCGGCATGGCCGATATCAACGCCCGCAACGATCGCCTGGCCAACAGCGACGGCATCGACAATGCCGAAGGCTTCCTGCTGGCGCGCGGCATGGAATTCCGTGCCGGCCGGGGCCTCTATATCCAGAACAGCACCGTCGATGCCACGGCGGGCGGCGTGCGCGGCGGCTTCACCGTCGGCGAAGGCGGGCTTGCCCTCATCGCCGCCGGCCAGACCCCGGAAGTCGTCATCAACGGTCGCCAGGCGCTGGCGGACGGCACTTTCCTCACCGGCGAGGCGCTGGTCCGCACCGTGACTCTCCGGGGCGAGGGTTCGGGCTCGATGGCGGGCTTCCATCCCCGCTCGACGATCAACGGCTGCCTGCTGATCGGGCTTGCCTGCAGCATCGGAAGCTCGACCCCGATCGGCATTCCCCAGCAGGATGTGATCGCCGCGCTGGACCCGGACGAAGAGGACGGCGAAGGCGAATCCACCGGCCTTGTCCGCTCGCTCAACACGCCCGTCATCCAGTTCGCCGATGCCGCCGGCATCACGGCCGATCCGGTGATCGAACAGCCGGTCACCGGCGCCGGCAACGAGGACCTGTGGCTCGACACGCCCGATGGCGGCCTGGATACGGTCGGCCAGCAGGTCACCGGCACCCGCAAGGATGACGAGGATCAGGAAAAGCCCGGATCGGGCAAGGATCGCGGCCAGCACCAGCCCTGATCCCGGGCTGCCCCTGATCGCGGGATTGGCGTATCCCGCGGCCATGGGTTAGGAGCCCGTTTTCCCTTCGACCGGATGAAGTGATCGATGCCGCATTCCGCCCCCGCCGGCCAGCCGCTGGTCCTGTTCAACAGCGTGACGCGCGCCACCCAGCCCTTCGCGCCGATCGATCCGGAAATGGCGAAGATCTATTCGTGCGGGCCGACGGTCTATAATTTCGCCCATCTCGGCAACCTGCGCGCCTATGTCTTCACCGATACGCTGCGCCGGACGATCAACTGGAAGGGCTGGAACGCCACCCACGTCATCAACATCACCGATGTCGGCCACCTTACCTCCGACGCGGACGAAGGTGACGACAAGATGGAGGTCGCGGCCCGCACCGCATCGCGCACCATCTGGGAAATCGCCGCTTTCTATACCGATGCGTTCAAGAACGACATCGCCCGGCTCGGCATCCTTCCGCCCACGATCTGGAGCGTCGCGACCGATCATATCCAGGATATGATCGCCTTCGGCCGCCGGATCGAACAGCATGGCTCGGTCTATGAGCTGGACTCGGGCCTCTATTTCGATGTCACGACCGTGCCCGATTATGGCCGCCTTGCCGGCACCCGGCCCGATGAGGTCGTCGGCCGGATCGAGGCGGTGGAGGGCAAGCGCCATCCGGCCGATTTCGCCATCTGGCGCAAGTCGCCCGAAGGCAGCACCCGCCAGATGGAATGGGCCTCGCCCTGGGGCGTCGGCGCGCCGGGCTGGCATCTCGAATGCTCGGTGATGAGCATGAAGTATCTGGGCGAGCAGTTCGATATCCACACCGGCGGCATCGACCATCGCGAAATCCATCACTGCAACGAAATCGCACAGAACCAGGCCTTCACCGGCACTGCCGCCACCGGCGCCAACATCTGGATGCACAACAATTTCCTGGTCGATCGCGGCGGCAAGATGTCCAAATCGAAGGGCGGCTTCGCCACGCTGCAATCGCTGGTCGATCGCGGCGTCCACCCGCTCGCCTATCGCCTGCTCTGCCTGTCGGCGCACTACCGGTCGGAACTGGAATTCTCGCCCGAAAATCTGGGCGCGGCGCTCACCCGGCTGAAGCGGCTGCTGATCTCGGTCGTCCAGTTGCGCGATAAGGCCGGCGACCTGCCCTGGCTGCGCCTCGTTGCGGAAGCCGCGGCCACCAAGGGCGCCTCCTTCGCCTATCAGCGCAGCGTGCTGGAAAGCGATCTTCCGGCCGACGCGGCGGCGCTCGTCGCCCGCTTCGACGAAGCCGTTTCCGCCGATCTGATGATCCCGCAGGCCCTCCCCATCCTGGAGGAAGCGGTGGCGAAGAAGGCATGGTCGCCCGATCTGCGCCTCCGCCTCGCCGCCAGCTTCGATCTGGTGCTGGGCCTCGGCCTCCTCACGCTCGACCGAGCCGATCTGCGGATGCGCCCGGCCGGCGCCACGCTGGAGGAGGCGGATATCGAGGTCCAGCTCACCGATCGCCAGGCTGCGCGCGCGGAGAAGGATTTCGCCCGATCGGATGCGATCCGCGACGCGCTCGCCGCGCAGGGGATCGAGTTGATGGACGGCGATCCGCTGCGTTGGGAATGGCGGCTCGCCCTCGATTGAGGCGATCCGCCGCCGGCGGCGTTTGAAGTTTCAATCCAAGGGGAGCCGGAAGCTCATGGCGTTGAAACCCACCTACCCGCTCTACGTCGCTAACGCGGCGCGCCAGCCCAATGCCGATCTTGCCGTGACGGACAAGTTCACCGGCGAGGTCGCGACCCGCGTGGCGCTCGCCGATCAGGCGGTGATCGAGGAAGGCATCGCCGCTGCCGTGGAGGCGGCCGGGCCGATGGCGCGGCTCGCCGCCTATGAGCGGCAGGCCGTCCTCCAGCATTGCGTGGCCCGCTTCACCGAACGGGCGGAGGAACTGGCCTTCGCGCTGTGCGTCGAGGCCGGCAAGCCGATCCGCGACAGCCGGGGCGAGGTCGGCCGCCTGATCGATACGTTCCGCATCGCGGCGGAAGAAAGCGTGCGCCTGACGGGCGAGGTGCAGCCGCTCGATATCTCGCCCCGCGCGCGCGGCTATCAGGGCATGTGGAAACGGGTGCCGATCGGCCCCTGCTCCTTCATCTCGCCCTTCAACTTCCCGCTCAACCTTGCCGCTCACAAGGTGGCGCCCGCCATCGCCGTGGGCTGCCCCTTCGTCATGAAGCCCGCCAGCCGCACGCCCCTTGGCGCGCTTATCATCGGCGAGGTGCTTGCGGAGACCGACCTGCCGAAGGGCGCCTTCTCCATCCTGCCCGCCCATCGCGACGGCGCGGACCTGTTCACCACCGACGATCGGCTGAAGCTCCTTTCCTTCACCGGATCGCCCGCCGTCGGCTGGGATCTGAAGGCGCGGGCCGGCAAGAAGAAGGTGGTGCTGGAACTGGGCGGCAACGCGGCCGTCGTGATCGATGCCGATGCCGATCTGGACGATGCCGTCGATCGCACCATCTTCGGCGCCTTCTACCAGTCCGGCCAGTCCTGCATCGGCGTCCAGCGCATCATCGTGCACGAGAAGGTCTATGATGCCTTCCGCGACAGGCTGGTCGCCAAAGCGAAGGCGCTCGTCGCCGGCAATCCGCATGATGAAGCCACCTTCATCGGCCCGATGATCGACGAGAAGGAGGCCGCGCGCCTCGAAGGCTGGATCGCCGAAGCGCTGGACCGCGGCGCCACCCTGCTCTGCGGCGGCACGCGCGACGGCGCGATGCTGGAAGCGACGCTGCTGGAAGGCGTGGCGGCCGATACCCGCCTGAACCGGGAGGAAGCCTTCGGCCCCGTCGCCTTCCTCATCCCGTTTGCCGAATGGGACGAGGCCGTCCGCATCGTCAACGACAGCCGCTTCGGCCTCCAGGCCGGCATCTTCACCCGCGATATCTTCAAGGTGCTGGATGCGTGGGACCGGATCGATGTGGGCGGCGTCATCGTCAACGACGTGCCGAGCTACCGGGTCGACAACATGCCTTATGGCGGCGTCAAGGATTCCGGGCTCGGCCGCGAGGGCGTCCGTTTTGCGATGGAGGACATGACGGAGATACGCAATCTCGTCATCCGCCGCCGTTCGCCCTGAAAAACGGCGGATTTCCGGCCATTATCCACTTTCCTGTCTTGCCTAGGCGGAAGGGAGCGAACATAGATGCCCGCCGATAAGCAGATCGGGTCACAGGGATAGGCAGCGATCCGGCCGTGGAGGCCGGCGGGGGGCGCAATGTCAGGGGGATTGTCGGCCGGGGCGTCCGCCCGGCTGATCGGCATGCTTGGTCTCGCAACGGCCGTGGCGGGGTTTTTCGCCCTGCTGCTGCTTGCCCCGCTTTCGCCCGGCCGCAGCGCGCCCTCGCGCGATACCGCCACCATCCATCTCGGCGTCGCCTCCTGCTCCGGCTCCACCTGCCACGGCCGCAGCGAGGCGGACGGCCGCATCGTCCGGCAGGACGAGCTGATGCGCTGGCAGGAGCCATCCTCCCCGTCCGGCGCGCACAGCCGCGCCTTCCGCGTGCTCAGCGAACCGCGCGGCCGCGCCATCGCCCAGCGGCTCGGGCTGAAATCCGCCGCCAGCGCGCCGATGTGCCTTGGCTGCCATGCCGATCCGGTCGCGCCCTCGCTGCGCGGCCCGCGCTTCCAGATCGGTGACGGCGTCGGCTGCGAATCCTGCCATGGCGGCGCCAAAAACTGGATATCGAGCCATTATGCGGTCGGCGCCACGCATCAGGGCAATATCGCCGCCGGCCTCTATCCGCTCACCAACCCGCGCGCTCGGGCGGAAAAATGCCTCGATTGCCATTTCGGCAGCGATCGCCCCGGCCAGTTCGTCAGCCACCGCATCATGGCCGCCGGCCATCCGCGCGTCTCGTTCGAGCTCGATCTCTTCTCGACCCTCCAGCAGCATCATGACGAGGATGCCGATTATGTCCGCCGCAAGGGGCGGATCGGCAATGTCCGCATGTGGGCGGTGGGCCAGGCGGCGGCGCTCGAACGCGCGCTCTCGCTCTATGCCGATGCCCGCTTGGGACAGGATGGTCTGTTCCCCGAATTCTATTTCTTCGATTGCCATAGCTGCCATCGCCGCATCTCGGACGAGGCGGATTATCGCACGACGGCGCTCGCCAATCCGGGGCGCCCGATCCCATCCGGGATGCCACCGTTCAACGACGAGAACATGATCATGCTATCGGCCGCCGCGCGCGCCGCCGCGCCCGCGCTGGCCGACAGGCTGGAGGCGGACAGCCGCGCCTTCCACGCGGCCCTCGCCACCGATCGCCCCACCGCGATCCGCGCCGCCCAGCGCCTGCGCACGACGGCGAACGCGCTGGCGGACAGCTTCGCCGCCAATGAATTCGGCCGCGCCCAGACCTTCGCGATCATCGATGCAGTCGCGTCCACCGCGAGCGCCCAGCGCTACACCGATTATGAAGGCGCCGTGCAGGCGGTGATGGCGACGGACACGCTGCTGAACGGCCTCGTCAATGCCGGGCAGGTCGCGCCCGCCTCGGCCGCCGCGATCCGTGGGGACATCAACCGCGCTTATGCGGCGGTGCGCGATCCCAACGCCTTCCGCCCGCTGGAATTCCGGGCCGCATTGTCCAGCGCATCCTCGGCAATCGGCAGGCTGCGCTGATGCGGGGCATGCGGATCACGGCCTTCCTCTGCGGCGCCTCGCTGCTCGTCTCCGCCTGTGGCGGAGGCGGAGGCGGAGGCGGAGGCAGCGGCTCGGGCAATGGCGGCGGCACGACTACACCGCCCCCCAACGATCCCTATACGGCGCCTGCGCAGGAAGCGCTCAGCGCCGCCGATGTGGAAGGCGTGCTCGCCCGCGCGGTGGAGGAAGCCACCGCCCGCAACAGGCCGGCGGTGATCGCCGTCACCGATCGGGTTGGCAACGTGCTTGCCGTCTATGCGATGGCCGGCGCGCCCCTCACCCTCTCCATCCGGTCGCCCGCCGATCGCGGCCCGGTGACACCCGGCGATGCCGAGGGCCTGGACGTGCCCGTCGACGGCGCGATCGCCGCCGGTGCCATCGCCAAGGCGATCACCGGCGCCTATCTGTCGTCCAGCGGCAACGCCTTCACCACGCGCACCGCCAGCCAGATCGTGCAGCAGCATTTCCCGCCCGCGCCGAGCACGGTGGGGCTGGAAAGCGGGCCGCTGTTCGGCGTGCAGTTCAGCCAGCTTCCTTGTTCCGATCTCGCCGCCCGCTTCAACGGCACCGCATCGGCGGACAGCTTTATCGGCCCCAAGCGCTCGCCGCTCGGCCTCGCCGCCGATCCGGGCGGCATGCCGCTCTACAAGAATGGCGTGGTGGTGGGCGGCATCGGCGTGATGTCCGATCCGCTCTACAGCTATGACGCCAACACGCTGGACGTGGACGCCGATGCGGACGAATTCATCGCACTGGCCGGCCAGTCCGGCTTCGCGCCGGCCGATGCGATCCGCGCCGATCGCATCGCCGTGGACGGCACCTCGCTGCGCTATGCCGATGCCACCGCCGCCGGCCTGCTCAAACAGCCGTCCGCCGCCCGCCCGCTCGCCCAGCTAAACGCCGCAGGCCTTGGCGGGCTGATCGCGATCAACGGCTATTTCGACGGCACGATCCGCGCCGGCCAGGCTTATGGCACGGAAGCCTCGGGCATCCGCGCGGCGACGGCAGCGGAACGTTCCTCCGGCAGCACCATCGACGACAAGGCCGCCTTCATCCTCACCGATGGATCGGGCGCCAACCGCTTTCCGATCCGCGCCGGCACCGATGGCGTTTCCCAGCCGCTCACCGCCGCCGAGGTCCGGGCGCTGCTGACCCAGGCCTTCGCGGTGATGACGCGCGCCCGCGCCCAGATCCGCCGCCCGCTGGAAAGCCGCGCGCAGGTGACGATCAGCGTGGTCGATACCGATGGCGCACCGCTCGGCATCGTCCGATCGCCCGACGCGCCCGTGTTCGGCACCGATGTGGCGCTCCAGAAGGCGCGCACCGCCGCCTTCTTCTCCGGCCCGCATGCGGCCGATGACCTGCTCGGCAACCCATCGGCGGACGTGCAGGGCAATGTCGCCCGCGCGCGCGCCTTCTTCGGCGATTCGACGGCGCTTACCGGCAAGCTGGCCATGGGCGACCGCACCGTCGGCAATCTTTCGCGCCCCTATTTCCCGGACGGGGAAGTCGGCACTTCGCCCGGCCCATTCTCGCTCCCGATCACGGGCTGGAGCCCGTTCAACACCGGCCTCCAGTCGGCGCTCATCATCGGCAACATCCTGGAACATGTGAATTTCGTGCTGGGCGCGAGCGCGACCGATACGCCACGCCGCTGCACCCTCACCCCCGATGCCGCGCCGGGGCGCAACCGGCTGCAGAACGGCATCCAGATCTTCCCCGGCAGCGTGCCGATCTTTCGCGGCGGCGTGCTGGTGGGCGCCATCGGCGTATCGGGTGACGGCATCGACCAGGACGACATGATCGCCTTCCTCGGCGCGCATCAGGCCGGGCTCCAGCTCGGCGGCTTCGGCAATGCCGATCCCGCCCGCCGATCGGATCAGGTGCAGATCAGCCTCGCCAACGGCCGATCGGTCCGGCTGCGCTACATCGCCTGCCCGTTCGCGCCCTTCCTCGACACTTCCGACCAGAACGTCTGTTCGGGGAAATAGGCCGTGGCGCTCGCTTCCGCTTATGCCCTTCAGCTTGCGATCGCGGCCGCGATGCCGCCCGTTGCGGATGGCGCGGTTGCGGAGCAGATCGCGGACGCCCCGCCGTCGGTGGATGCGGATGCGGCGCTGATCGACGGCCGCCGCCGCCCCGGCACCCATCGCGACCTGCCCGAACCCGTGGTGCAGGCCAATGAAGGCGCGGTCCGCCCGCCCCCGCCGGAAGCCTTCCCGGTCGATCAGTTCCCGATTCCCGATCGCTGGCGGCTGATCCAGGCGCTCTGCCCCGATCGCAACTATCCGGCGGCGGCCCTCACCTGCCGGTCCCCCTTCGATCCCTATCACCAGAATTTCCTGAAGGGCGATCGCCCGATCGACCTGAAGTCCAAGCCTTCATGGCTGCCGATCAAGGGCGACGACTGGTTCCTGGTGCTGAACGGCGTTTCGGATACGGTGGTGGAGCCGCGCTCCTTCCCCCAGCCCGTCGGCGTCCAGACCACGGAGAATCCGGACAGCCTCGACGTGTTCGGGCGGGATGAAAGCATCGTCGCCTCCCAGACCTTCATCTTCGGCGGCTCGCTCATCAAGGGATCGACGGCCTATAAACCGCCGAACATCGAATATCGGGTGATCCTGGCCTATAACGTCAATTATGTGGACGTCGGCCAGCGCCGCATCCTCCATGTCGAACCGTCGAAGAAAAGCCATCGCACGGATGATTTCCTGGGCGTGCAGGAACTGTTCGTCGACTATCACTTCCGCAACGTATCCGATCGTTTCGATTTCGATTCGATCCGCGTCGGCATCCAGCCGTTCAACATGGATTTCCGGGGCTTCCTGTTCCAGGACAACCAGCTCGGCATCCGTTTCTTCGGCAATCGCGACAATAACCGCGTTCAGTATAATTTCGGCGCGATCTGGCGGCTGGAAAAGGACACCAATTCCGGCCTGAACAGCGTCGTCCAGCGCCCGCGCGACGATTTCATCCTGTTCGCCAACCTGTTCCGCCAGGATTTCCCCGTGCCCGGCCTTACCAGCCAGGCCAGCATCACCGTGAACCTCAACCGGGAAGACGGGATCGAGGTGGACGATAACGGCTTTCCGGTGCGCCCCGCCCTGCTCGGCTCGCTCCGTCCGCGCAATTACGACGTCACCTATCTGGGCTATGCGGTGGACGGCCATGTCGGCCGGCTCAACATCACCGGATCGCTCTACGGCGCGCTGGGCGAGGATCGGAACAGCTTCTTCACCGACAAGCCGGCCAAGGTCCGCGCCTTCCTCGCCGCGACGGAACTCAGCTACGATCACAACTGGATGCGCTTCCGCCTGTCCGGCCTCTATGCGTCCGGCGACGGCGATCCCTATGACGATCGGGAGACCGGCTTCGACGCCATCTTCGAAAACCCGCTCTTCGCCGGCGCGGACACCAGCTACTGGATCCGCCAGTCCGTGCCGTTCGCCGGCGGCGGCCGCGCGATCGGCATCAACGGCCGCAACGGCATCCTGAATTCGCTGCGCTCCTCCAAGGAACAGGGCCAGTCCAACTTCAACAATCCCGGCACGATGCTGCTCGGCATAGGTGGCGATTTCGATCTGACGCCCACCGTCCGGCTTTCCACCAACGTCAACCATCTCTGGTTCGAAAATACGGCGACGCTGAAGGCGCTGCGCATGGAAGGCAGCATTCCGAAGGCGATCGGCTGGGATTATTCGCTGGCGGCGATCTGGCGGCCCAGGGCGGTGCAGAACGCGGTGTTCCGCCTGTCCGCCGCCACGCTCGATCCGGGCAAGGGCTTTTCCGATCTCTTCACCAACAATCAGGGCGACGATCGCTATTATTCCGTCCTGTTCAACGCGATACTCACATTCTGATGGGCATGGGGGCGACTTTCCTGAAACGGGCGCTGCTGGCCGCCGCGCTGCTGGCCGGCATGGCGGGCGGATCGTCGGGGCTTGCGTCCGAAGGGGAAAAGCCGCGTGCCATCACCTATGCCTTCACCGCCCCGGCGCCCGCCGGCCAGTCCTGGGCGGAGGCGGATGAAAAGAGCGCGGGTTGCGTCTCCTGCCACACCGCCAGCGATCAGAAGACGATGCACGCCTCCCCCGCCGTGGTGCTGGGCTGCGTCGATTGCCATGGCGGGGATGCCACCGTCCGGGGCGATGCGCGCCTGCCGCACGATGCCCCGGCCTATGTCGCCGCGCGGGACAAGGCGCACGTCCTGCCCCGATATCCCGAAAGCTGGCACTGGCCGTCCTCGGCCAACCCCAAGCGCAGCTACACGCTGCTGAACCGCGAGGCGCCGGAATATATCCGCTTCGTCAATCCATCCGATTACCGCGTCGCGCGCGCCGCCTGCGGCGCCTGCCATATCGAGATCATCGAGGCCGCCGAACGGTCGCTGATGTCCACCGGTGCGATGCTCTGGGGGGGCGCCGCCTATAATAACGGCATCCTGCCCTACAAGAATTACATGTTCGGCGAAGCCTATACGCAGAAGGGCGAGCCCGCGCAGGTGAAGTCCCCCGGCTCCCCGCCCGGCACCGTCACCGATGCCCAGGCGAACCGCGGCGCGCTCGCCACCCTCTATCCGCTGCCGACCTGGCATGTCGTGCCGCCGGGCGACGTGTTCCGCGTGTTCGAGCGCGGCGGCCGCAATATCGGCACCCAGTTCCCGGAAATCGGCCTGCCCAATATCGGTGGCACCATCCAGCGGCTGGAGGAGCCCGGCCGTCCCGATCTGCGCCAATCCAATCGCGGCCCCGGCACGGGCCTGCGCGTCGCCATCCCCGTGCTCAACGTCCACAAGACCCGGCTCAACGATCCGTTCATGTGGTTCATGGGCACCAACGACCAGCCCGGCGACTATCGCAATTCCGGCTGCGCCGGCTGCCACGTCATCTACGCGAACGATCGCGAACCGCGCCACAGCCTGATCTACGCCCGATATGGCCGCGACGGGCAGACCGCCACGGCCGATCCCACCATCGCCGCCAAGATGGAGCCGGCCGATGACGGCCATGGCCACGGCAAGGCGAAAGGCCCCGTCCCCGCCGATCATCCGGTGGCGCCCGGCATCAAGGAAAAGGGCCACCCGATCCGCCACGCCTTCACCCGCGCGATCCCGACGGCGCAGTGCATGAACTGCCACATGCACCAGCCCAATATCTTCCTGAATTCCTACCTCGGCTACACGATGTGGGATTATGAATCGGATGCGCCGCTGATGTGGCCCAATCCGGAAAATCCGCTCGCCCCGCCCGCGGGCAAGGCGGCGGACGCCTACAAGAAGCAGAAATACCCCACCGCGGCCGAAGTCCATGCCGTGCTGGATCGCAACCCGGAAGGCGCATCGCCGCGCGGCCTGTGGGCGGACGTTGATTTCCTCCGCAACGTCTATGACGATGTGAACGCACGGGCGAAGGATACCCAGTTCGCCGATTATCACGGCCATGGCTGGAATTTCCGCGCCATCTTCAGGCGCGATCGCGAGGGCAATCTGCTCGACGCCGCCGGCAACATCGTGAAGCCGGACGATCCCGAGAAGTTCCGCCTCTACCGCCGCAACGCCGCCGGCCAGTTCGTCGACGAACATGGCACCGTGGTCGATCCCGCCGATCCCGATCTCGACAGGAAAGCCAAGCCGATGTTCGCCGATGTCGGCCAGCAGCCGGGCAAGGCCGTCCACATGATGGACATCCATGCCGAGAAAGGCCTGCAATGCGCCGATTGCCATTTCGCGCAGGACAGCCACGGCAACGGCCTGATCTATGGCGAGGTCGCCAATGCGGTGGAGATAGGCTGCAAGGATTGTCACGGCACCGCCGATGCCTATCCCACGCTCCGCACCTCCGGTCCGGCGGCGCGGCCCGGCGGCACCGATCTGTCGCTGCTCCGAAACGCCGATGGCCGCCGCCGCTTCGAATGGGTGGAGAAAGCCGGCCAGCGCGTGCTCGTCCAGCGATCGATCGTCGATCCGAAGCTCGAATGGGAGGTCAGCCTCGTCAAGGATGCCGTGACGGAGGGCAATCCCCATTTCAACCTGAAGGCCGCCCGCGCCAAGCTGATGTCGCGCGAGGGCGCGGAAACCGGCCGCTACGTCTTCGGCCCCGGCGTCGCGATGGAGGATCGCGCGCACAAGGACCCGGACATGGCCTGCTTCACCTGCCACCTGTCCTGGACGACCTCGTGCGGCGGCTGCCACCTGCCGATCGAGGCGAACTGGAAGACCAGCAGCCATAAATATGACGGCATCGAAACCCGCAATTTCGCGACCTACAATCCCCAGGTCGCGCGGGACGAGATGTTCCAGCTCGGCCGCCACCAGACGACGAAGGGCAACCAGATCGCGCCGGTGCGCTCCACCTCGGCGCTGGTGCTTTCCTCCACCAACATCAACCGCGAGCGCATCTACATCCAGCAGCCGCCCATTTCGGCGATCGGCTTTTCCAGCCAGGCCTTCGCGCCCCATTTCCCGCACACCGTCCGCAAGACGGAGACGAAGACCTGCTCGGACTGCCACCTTTCCGCCGCGAACGACAATAATGCGATCATGGCGCAGACGCTGCTGCTGGGCACCAACTTCGTGAACTTCGTCGGCATGAACGCCTGGACGGGTGAGCAGGACGGCTTCCAGGCGATCCGTGTCACCGAATGGGAGGAGCCGCAGGCGGTAATCGGCTCCTACCTCCACAAATATGCCTATCCCGATTACTGGAAGGCGCATCAGGACCATGGGCGGGAACTGCTGGAATGGCGGCGCGGCCGCGCCTTCGACAGGAAGCTCTCGGGCGAAACCCGCGCGGTGGAGGAATTCGCCAATCCCCGCCAGGGCGCGCCCGATGCCGTCCGCTGCCTCCAGCTGCGCGGCGAATATATGTTCGTCGCCCAGGGCAAGGGCGGCTTCCAGGCCTATGACGTCGCCTCGATCGCCAACAAGGGCTTCTCCGAACGCATCCTGACGGCACCGGTCTCCCCGCTCGGCCAGGATATGCGGGTCAAGTCCGCCAATGCCACCTGCATGGCGCTGCCGACGATGCAGGCGATCGCCCCCACGCGGAACACGGCGGATCTGCGCGCCCTGAACCAGGAACAGCCCTTCCATCCCATCTATCACTACGCCTTCGTCACCGATGCGGAGGAAGGGCTGATCGTCGTCAATGTCGATACGCTGGCCGATGGCGAGCCACGCAACAACTTCCTGCGCCGGGACGCGACGTGGAATGCCGATAATGTGCTGAAGGGCGCGCGCCACATCACGCTGGGCGGCCATTATGCCTATATCGCCGCCGATGCCGGGCTGGTGGTGGTCGATGTGGACGATCCGCTCCACCCCCGCCTTTCGGCCGTTCTGCCGGTGCGCGACGCCCGCGCTTCCGCCCTCCAGCTCCGTTACCTCTGGGTTACGAGCGCGGAGGGCGTGCAGCTGTTCGACGTCACCGATCTCGCCCGTCCTCGCCCGGTCCCGGAAGCGACCGTCCCGCTGGCCGATGCGCGCCGCCTTTATGTCGCGCGGACCTACGCCTATGTCGCGGCAAAGCAGGACGGGCTCGTCATCCTCGACGTCAAGAATCCGGAGCGTCCGTCGATCTACCGCAAGGTCCGCCTCGAAGGCACCGCGCATCCCATCGACGATGCCGAGGACGTGATCGTCGGCACCACCAACGCCTCACTCTTCGCTTATGTGGCGGATGGGCGGAACGGGCTGAAGGTGCTGCAACTCACCTCCCCGGCGAGCCAGCCGAATTTCTACGGCTTCTCGCCCGCGCCCGTGCCGGAACTGATCGCCTGGGCCAGGACGCCCGCACCCGCGCTCGCCCTTTCCAAGGGCCTCGATCGCGATCGCGCGGTGGATGAAAGCGGCGGCCAGATCGCCGTCTTCGGCCGCCTCGGCTCGCGGCCCTTCACCCGGCCGGAGATGGAGCGCCTGTTCCTCAGCCGACGCGGCATCCCCTACAAGGTGATGGACACGCCTTCCTTCGCGGACTGGCTGCCGGCGCGGGCCGCCCGCCGCTGAAGCGGCATCACGCCGCCTCGGCGATCATCCGCGCGTCGTGCCGGGCGCGGGCCGCCTCGATCTCGCTTACATTATGCTCGGCCCAGCGGGTGATGCTGCCCATGATCTCGATCAGCCCTCCGGCCAGCGCCGCCAGCCGATATTCCACCGTCACCGGCACGGTCGGATAGGCGGTGCGGATCACCAGCCCGTCGCGCTCCAGCCCCTTCAGCACCTGCGACAGCATCTTCTGCGAAATGCCGTTCACCGCGCGCCGCAGCGCATCGGGCCGTCGGCCAGCGTCAGCAGGATCAGCATCGCCCATTTGTCGCCGATGCGGTCGAGGATCTGGCGGGTGGGGCAATCGGGGTCGAAGGCATTGCCGGTCATGGCGGTTTCGTCCGTGTAACCAGGTGAGGCGGAAGTGCGTTCTTCCCATCGGCTAGCGGAATGCATAGCTGGTTTCCATTCGAAACCACATGGGAGATCATCGATGAAGATCGCCGTCATCGGCGCCACCGGGCGCGCGGGCCGGGAAATCGTGGCGGAGCTGGTCCGGCGTGGCCATCAGGTGACCGCGATCGCCCGCCATCCGGAAAAGGCGCAGGCCGATCCGCTCGTCACCGCCGTCGCCGGCGATGCCAATGACGCCGCCGGGCTGGCGCCGCTTATCGCCGGCCATGACGCCGTGGTGAGCGCGGTCATGTTTCTGAACAGCGATCCGGCGATCCTGGTGGATGCCGTGCGCCGGGCGGGCGTGCCGCGTTATCTCGTGGTCGGCGGGGCCGGCAGCCTCGAGGTTGCGCCCGGCCTGCGCCTTATCGACACGCCCGATTTCCCCGACGCCTACAAGGCCGAGGCATCGAAGGGCGCCGCCTTCCTCGATTATCTGCGCGGCGTCAGCGATATTGACTGGACGTTCCTGTCGCCATCGGCCCTGTTCTTCGAAGGCCCGCGCACCGGCAAGTTCCGGCTGGGCGACGACGCGCTGCTGACGGATGGCGGCAACAGCAGCATCTCCTTTGCCGATTACGCCATCGCCATGGCGGACGAGATCGAGCGCCCGGCCCATAGCCGCCGCCGCTTCACCGTGGGCTATTGACCTGATCCTGCCGGCCCCTCGCACCGAGCGCGGGGAACCGTGCCCTCAGAGGGGCCGGAAGCGGACGAGCAGCGCGCCGGCCTCGGCATCTTCGATCCGCACCTCGGCCTCGCCATCCAGATCGAGCCCGTCGTGGCGATCCAGCCTGAAGGCGCGGCCTCCTGCCGTCGCCTCGACCGGCCCCAGCGCGATCAGGATGGCGAAGGGAGCCGCCACGGCATGCAGGCCGGCACCCAGCCGCGTCATCTCCGCACGATAACGATCGCGGCGCACCATGGCGTTGAGGTCGATCACCGCCCCGCCGATCGGCGTGCCGTCCATGGCGACATCGCCGGCAAAGGCGAAGGGCGGGCTTTCCGGCGTGATCGTCCGTTCGCCGGTTGCTTCGCCCGCCAGCCGCAGTTCGCCCGCCAGCACCGCCAATATCCGGTCGACGCCGGGAAAGATCGAGAATGGCCCGGCGGCCGCGACTTCCGCCATGCTGAGCCGCCATTGGAAATCGCCCATGCCGGCACCGGGCGGGTGGGCGCGGATCTCGCGAGTCACGCCGCCGCCATTCTTCCACGGCACCGCCACTCGATCGCGGGCGCGAAGGAGGCGATCGGCGGTCATGCGCCCGCCGTCACTCCACCGTCACCGACTTGGCGAGATTGCGCGGCTGGTCCACGTCCGTGCCCTTGGCGACGGCGACATGATAGGCCAGCAGCTGCACCGGAATGGCATAGACGAGCGGCGCGATCAGGGGGTGGACCTCGGGCATCTCGATCGTCGCGATCGTGCCATCGCCCGCCGCCATGATGCCGGCGGCATCGGAAATTAGCACCACCTTGCCGCCCCGCGCCTGCACTTCCTGCATGTTGGAAACCGTCTTGTCGAACAGCGGGCCCGACGGCGCGATCACGATCACGGGCACGTCCTCGTCGATCAGCGCGATCGGCCCGTGCTTCATTTCGCCCGCCGCATAACCTTCGGCGTGGATGTAGCTGATTTCCTTCAGCTTCAGCGCGCCTTCCAGCGCCATCGGATAATCGGGCCCGCGACCGAGATAGAGCACGTCGCGCGCCCTGGCGACGAGCGGGGCCAGCGCCTCGATCTCCTCGTCATGCGCCAGCGCCGCGTTCATCGCCGCCGGCGCCTCGGCCAGATGGCGCACGATCGCCTGTTCCTCATCCGGCGTCAGGCGCCCCTTCACCCGCGCGAAATTGGCCGCCAGCGCCGCCAACACGGCAAGCTGGCAGGTGAAGGCCTTGGTGGATGCCACGCCGATCTCCGGCCCCGCATGGGTGGGCAGCAGAAGATCCGCCTCGCGCGCCATCGAGCTGGTCGGCACGTTCACCACCACCGCGATCTTCTGGCCGGCGGCGCGGGCATGGCGCAACGCCGCCAGCGTATCGGCCGTCTCGCCCGACTGGCTGATGAACAGGGCCAGCCCGCCTTCCTCCAGCACCGGCTCGCGATAGCGGAACTCGGATGCGACATCGATGTCCACCGGCACGCGGGCGAAGCGTTCGAACCAATATTTGGCGACCATCCCGGCATAAAAGCTGGTGCCGCAGGCGACGATCGTCACCCGGCGGATATCGGCGAAGTCGAATTCGGGGATCGGCAGCGCCACCTCGCCGGCCAGCGGCCGCAGGTAGGAACCCAGCGTCTGCGCCACCACCACCGGCTGCTCGAAGATTTCCTTCTGCATGAAATGGCGGTGATTGCCCTTGTCGATCAGCGCGCCGGTAAGGCCGGAAAGTGTGGCGGGCCGGTCCACCACGCGGTTCGCCGCATCATGGATGGTCACGCCGTCGCGGGTCAGCACCGCCCAATCGCCTTCTTCCAGATAGGCGATCTTCTGGGTCAGCGGCGCCAGCGCCAGCGCGTCCGATCCCAGATAGGTCTCGCCCTCGCCATAACCCACCACCAAGGGCGCGCCCAGCCGCGCGCCGATCAGCAGATCGGGATGCGTGCGGAACAGGAAGGCAAGCGCGAAGGCGCCGTGCAGCCGGGGGAGGACGGTGCGGACCGCTTCCTCCGGGCTCGCGCCGCGCTCCAGCTCGCGGGCGACGAGATGGCCTACCACCTCCGTATCGGTCTGACTGGCGAAATGGCGGCCCTCGGCCAGCAGCTCATCCCGCAGCGCCTTGAAATTTTCGATGATGCCGTTGTGCACCAGCGTCACGTCGCCCACGATATGGGGGTGGGCATTGTCCTCGGTCGGCGCGCCGTGCGTGGCCCAGCGGGTATGGGCGATGCCGACATGGCCGGCCAGCGGATCGGCCGCCAGCTTGCGGGCCAGGTTGTCCAGCTTGCCTTCGGCCCGGCGGCGATCGAAGGCGCCATCCTGCACGGTTGCGATGCCGGCGGAATCATAGCCGCGATATTCCAGCCGCCGCAGTCCGGCCAGCAGCCGGTCCGCCACATCCTCGCGCCCGATGATACCGATGATGCCGCACATATGGGTCGATCCGTCCTCTTGGGGCCAGGGCGAAATTCCGCCCGGCCGATCCATCAATCACAAATTTTCCAGCGGATTATGCTGCAATCTTCAGAAGCGTTCAGCCCGCTTTCTTCTTCGCCAGCATCGCCTTGCGGAACCGCGCGGCCCAGCCGGGCTTCACCTCCTGCGTGCCCCGCGCCACGCCCAGCGCATCGGCGGGCACGTCGCGCGTCACCACCGATCCCGCCGCAACGATCGCGCCGTCGCCGATCGAGACCGGCGCCACCAGCGCGCTGTTCGATCCGATGAAGGCGCCCGCGCCGATGGCGGTGCGGTTCTTGAAATAGCCGTCATAATTGCAGGTGATCGTGCCCGCGCCGATATTGGCGCCCTCGCCCACCTCGGCATCGCCCAGATAGGTGAGGTGGTTGGCCTTGGCGCCCCTGCCCAGCCGCGCCTTCTTCATCTCCACGAAATTGCCGACGCGCGCGCCCTCGCCCACCTCGGCGCCGGGCCGCAGCCGGGCATAGGGGCCGATATCCGCGCCCGATGCGATCGTGGCGCCTTCGATATGGGAGAAAGCGTGGATCGCCACGCCATCGCCCACACTCACGCCAGGACCGAAGAAAACATTCGGTTCTACAATGACATCGTGACCAATCTTCGTGTCATGGCTGAACCATACCGTCTCGGGCGCGATCAGGGTCGCGCCCGCCGCCATCGCTTCGGCGCGGCGGCGCTGCTGCCATTCGGCTTCGACGGCAGCCAGCTCCGCCCGGCTGTTCACGCCCGCCACTTCCCACGCCTCCGCCTCGATCACCGCCGATCGGCGGCCCTCGGCGGCGGCCAGCATCACGATATCGGGCAGATAATATTCGCCCGCCGCATTGGCGTTGCCCACGCGCGCGATCAGCGGCCACAGGTCGCTGGCCCGCACCGCCATCAGGCCGGAATTGCAGAGGGTTACGGCGCGCTCCTCCGGCGTCGCATCCTTATATTCCACCATCTTAGCGATCAGGCCGTCCTGCGCGAGGATGCGGCCGTAGGCGGCCGGGTCTGCGGGACGGAAGCCCAGCACCACGGCGGCCGGCGCGTCGGGCTGGTCCAGCCGGTCCAGCATCCGCGCCATCGTCTCCGGCCGCACCAGCGGCACGTCGCCATAAAGGATCAGCACGTCGCCGTCGAAATCCGCCAGCGCCGGTTCCGCCTGCGCCACGGCATGGGCGGTGCCGAGCTGCGGTTCCTGCGTCGCAAGCTTGATGCCGGCGTCAACCGCCCGCTCCACCTGCTCGCGCCCGGCACCGACCACAACCACCTTGGCCGCCGGCGCCAGCGCGTCCACCGCTGCCAGCGCATGGCCCAGCATCGGCCGCCCGGCGATCGGGTGCAGCACCTTGTGGAGATCGGATTTCATCCGTGTTCCCTTGCCGGCGGCAAGGATCACGGCAGCGAAGGGGCGGGACGGCTGGAAACGAGGGTCGGCCATGCGCGCTCCCTGCCACAGCGCGCTTGCCAACGCCATAACCGGCGGGTGAAAGGAATGTCATGATTGACTTCCCCTTCGCTGTCGTCGCCTTCGATCTCGATGGCACCCTCGCCGATACCGCCCCCGATCTCACCGCCGCGCTGAATCACGCGCTGGGGCGGATGGGCCGGCCGCCGATCCCGGCGGAGGATGTGCGGCACATGGTGGGCCACGGCGCCCGCGCGCTGCTGCAGAAGGGCCTTTCCGCCACGGGCGAGGTGAGCGAGGCGCTGATTGAGGAGGGTTTCCCAATCCTGCTCGATTATTATTACGCCCACATCGCCGATCACACCCGCCCCTTCGACGGGCTGGAGGCCGCGCTCGATACATTGGCCGCGCGCGGCGTGAAGCTCGCCATCTGCACCAACAAGCTGGAGGGGCTGAGCCGCGAGCTGGTGGATGCGCTCGGCTGGCAGGATCGCTTCGTGGCGCTGGTCGGCGGGGATACCCTGCCCGTGCGCAAGCCCGATCCCGCCCCGCTGCTGGAGGCGATCGCGCGGGCCGGCGGCGGGCGGGCGGCCTTCGTGGGCGATTCGATCACCGACACCGATACGGCGCGCGCCGCCGGCATCCCGTGCGTGGCCGTGACCTTCGGCTTTTCGGACCGCCCGGTCGATCAACTTGGCGCCGACAGGCTCATCGATCATTTCGATGAACTTGTCCCGGCGCTGCTTGCCTTGGGTTAAGCGAAATACTTTCCACGGTGCATGGCAGATGTAACAATCCGGCCATAGAATGGCGGGCATGACTGCGCCGCCATCGTCCCGCATCCTCCTTTCCATCATCGCCGCCTGCCTGGGATTTCTCTTATCGTGGCTGCTCGGCGCGGGCGGGGAGCCGGCGGCGCTCACGGCGGCCATCGCCGCGGCGGGCGCCTGGTTCGCCTCGCGGCCGCCCTCCGTCAGCCCGGCCCAGGCGGCATCGTCCGACGATACGCCCCAGCCGAGCCTTGAGGAGGTGATGGAGGCGATCGACGATCCGATGCTGCTGGTCAGCGGCCAGCTCGTCACCATCGCCAACAGCGCGGCCCGCGCGACGCTGGGGGACCATATCGTCGGCGAGGATATCCGCCTTGCCATCCGCCACCCCGCCGCCACCGATCGGCTGACCCTGCAGGCCGAAAGCGGCGATGCGGTGCCGGGCGGGCCGATCGAGCTGATCGGCATCGGCCAGCGCGACCGGCGGTGGGAGCTGAACGTCCATCCGATACAGGGGCGCGGCCTGCTCGTCCGCCTTGCCGATCGCACCGGCACCCATGCGGCGGAACAGATGCGCGTCGATTTCGTGGCCAATGCCAGCCATGAGCTGCGCACGCCGCTCGCAACCCTGATCGGCTTCGTCGAGACGCTGGAAGACGGCAAGGCCGCCGAGGACCCGGCAACACGCGGCCGCTTCCTCAAGATCATGTTCGGCGAAGCCAAGCGGATGCAACGCCTGGTCGACGACCTGATGTCGCTTTCGCGCATCGAGGCGGAGAAATACAGCCTGCCGCAGACCCCGATCCCCCTGGCCCCGCTGATCGAGGAAGTGCGCGGCGCGCTTCACAGCGGCATCGTGGCGGACAAGGACCGGGTGATCGTGGAGATCGCCCCCGATGTGCCGCCCGTCGCCGGGGATCGTGCCCAGCTTTCCCAGCTTCTCCACAACATCATCGGCAATGCGCTGAAATATGGCCGCCCCGGATCGCCGGTGCAGGTTTCGGTGAAGCTGGCGCGCGACAATATGGTGAAGCTCGCCGTGCGCGACGAGGGCGAGGGCATACCGGCCGAGCATATCCCGCGACTCACTGAGCGCTTCTACCGCGTCGATCCGGGCCGCAGCCGCTCGCTGGGGGGAACCGGCCTCGGCCTCGCCATCGTCAAACATATTGTCGAGCGGCATCGCGGCAGGCTTGAAATCCGCAGCGAAGTGGGGCGCGGCACCCTTGTCTGCGTCCTCCTCCCCGCCGCCACGGCGCCCCTTCCGCCGGCCCTGTCATCAAAGAGTCACACGAATGTCACAGAGGGCACGCCGAACCGCTCTAGCGCGCATATCGACCCGGCGTGACGCCGGCACCGAAGGGAGGACGATTTGGCGAAGTTGCATTATCTGATCGGGATGGCCGCATTGGCGCTGGCCGGCTGCCAGGGCCAGGACGGCGGCGACGCCGGCGGGGCGGCCCGCGATCAGATCCGCGCGGTCGGATCGTCCACCGTCTATCCCTTCACCACCGCGGTGGCCGAGCAGTTCCCGCGCAAGTTCCCGTCCTTCAAGGCGCCGATCGTCGAATCGACCGGCACGGGTGCGGGCCTGAAGCAGTTCTGCGCCGGCGTCGGCGCGCAATTCCCGGATATCGCCAACGCTTCGCGCCGAATCAAGAAGTCCGAGCTGGACGATTGCGTCAAGAACGGCGTGAGCGAGCTGGTCGAAATCCAGATCGGCATCGACGGCATCGCGCTTGGCGAAAGCAAGGCCGGGGCAGAAATGGCGCTGACCGAAGAGGATATCTACAAGGCGCTCGCGGCCAATCCTTATGGCAAGCCCAACACGGCCAAGACCTGGAAGGATGTGAACCCCGCCTTGCCCGCCATCGCGATCAAGGTGTTCGGCCCGCCGCCCACCAGTGGCACGCGCGACGCCTTCGCCGAGCTGATCCTGGAAAAGGGCTGCGACGCCAATGCCGAGATGAAGGCGCTGAAGACCACCGACAAGGAGCGGCATCAGGCCGTCTGCACCAAGATCCGCGAGGACGGCGCCTATGTTGAATCGGGCGAGAACGACAATCTGATCGTGCAGAAGCTGGTCGCCAATCCCGATGCGCTCGGCGTGTTCGGCTACAGCTTCCTCGAGGAGAATCTCGATAAGGTGCGCGGCGTGAAGCTGCAGGGCGTCGCCCCCACCTACGATACGATCGCCAGCTACGAATATCCCGGCGCCCGCCCGCTCTTCATCTACGTCAAGAGCGCGCATCTGAAGGCCATTCCGGGCCTCAAGGAATTCGTCGCCGAATATGCGGGCGCGTGGGATCCCGACAGCGGCTACCTGAAGCGGCGCGGGCTGATCGCGGCGCCGGCCGATGTGCGGGCGAAGAACCTGGACATCGCCACCAAGCTCACGCCGATGGATCCGGCCACGGTCAACTGAACCGATAGCGGCCCTGCCCTCAAGCGGGGCCGCATCCTCAACGTCAGGGAAGGCCCAGCCTTGTCCATCCTTGCCATCCTTTTCCTGGTCCTGGGCCTCGGCTTCGTCGCGTGGTTCGCCGCGCGGGCGAAGGCCGCCGGCTTCCAGCCGGAAAACGGCATCCGCCCGCACAGCCGCCCCGGCCATCATGGCTGGTATGTCGCCCTGTGGGCGATCGTGCCGGCGCTGATCTTCCTCGCCGTCTGGGCCAATATCGCCCCCGGCCTCACCATGGCGGCCGCGATCGAAAGCCCGGCCGGCGCCGGTCTGCCGTCCCCCGGCATGGAGCGTTCCGCCATCCTTTCGGAAGTGCGGGGCCTTGCCGACGGCCGCATCCAGGGCGGCTTCTATCCCAAAGCGCAGGAGATGCTGCCCGCCTACAAGGCGGCGCGGATGCGCTACGGCATCGCCGGCGCGGGCCTTGCCCTCATCCTGGCGCTGGCGGGCGGAACCTATGCCTTCACCCGCCTGCGCCCCGATTTCCGCGCCCGCACCCGCGTGGAACGGGTGGTGATGATCGGCCTGCTGGTCGCATCGCTGATCGCGATCCTGACGACGCTCGGCATCGTCGCCTCGCTGCTCGTCGAAACCATGCGTTTCTTCTCGAAGGTCTCGCCGGTCGAATTCCTGTTCGGGACGAGCTGGAGCCCGCAGACGGCGATGCGCGCCGATCAGGTCGGCTCGTCCGGGGCCTTCGGGGCGATCCCGCTCTTCTGGGGCACGATCTTCATCGGCGCGATCATCGCGATGGTGGTGGCGATCCCGCTCGGCCTGATGAGCGCGATCTACCTCACCCAATATGCCGCGCCCGCCGTCCGCAAGTGGCTGAAGCCGATCCTGGAGGTGCTGGCCGGCGTTCCTACCGTCGTCTACGGCTATTTCGCGGCGCTGACGGTGGCGCCCGCCGTCCGCAGCTTCGCGGTGATGGCCGGCATCCCGGGCGCCTCGTCGGAATCCGCGCTCGCCGCCGGCCTCGTCATGGGCATCATGATCATCCCCTTCGTCTCGTCGATGGCGGATGATTCCATCGCCGCCGTGCCGCAGGCGATGCGCGATGGCAGCCTCGCCATGGGGGCGACCACATCCGAGACGATCCGCAAGGTGCTGGTGCCGGCGGCGCTGCCCGGCGTGGTCGGCGGCGTGCTGCTGGCCGTCAGCCGCGCGATCGGCGAAACCATGATCGTGGTGATGGCCGCCGGCCTTGCCGCGAATCTCACCGCCAACCCCTTCGCCAGCGTGACGACGGTGACCACCCAGATCGTGCAGTTGCTGACCGGCGACCAGGAATTCGACAGCCCGAAGACGCTCGCCGCCTTCGCGCTGGGCCTCGTCCTGTTCATCGTCACCCTGCTGCTCAACATCGTCGCGCTGCGCGTGGTGAAGAAATATCGGGAAGTTTATGAATAGCGCCACCGCCACGGCGGAACTCCGCCGCCCGACCGACTGGAAAGGCAGCGCGATGCAGAACCGCATCCGCCGGCGCTATGCGGCGGAACGGCGGTTCAAGCTGCTGGGCCTGCTTTCCATCCTGGTCTCGGCCGCCTTTCTCGCTTTCCTGCTGGTCACGATGATCGGCAACGGCGCGCGCGGCTTCACCCAGACGGAAATCCGCCTGCCCGTGGATTTCCCGCGATCCTCGCTGATGCTCGATCCGGCGGCGCTCGCCGGCTTCGGCGCGGACGCCGCGCTGGCCGGCGCCGATATCGAAGGCACGACGGCCGCCGCCGCCGATGCCGCCTTCGGCGCAGGCGGCGCACGCCTGCTTTCGGACGGCGCGTGGCTCAGCGTGCGCGATGCCATCAAGCGCGATCCGGCGATCCTGCGCGGCAAGGCCGAAATCTGGGTGCCCGCCGCCACCGCCATCGATCTCGCCGCCAAGGGCAATGCCGCGCCGGCCGCCGAGGCCGCATATGGCAAGCTGCAAAAGGCGGATGTGGTGCGGACCGGTTTCAACTGGACCTTCCTGACCCGCGCGGACTCCACCGATCCCACGCTGGTCGGCATATGGGGCGCGCTCAAGGGATCGCTGGTGACGATGTTCGTCACGCTGGTGCTCGCTTTCCCGGTGGGCGTGTTCGCCGCGCTCTATCTGGAGGAATATGCGCCGCGCAACCGCTGGACGGACCTGATCGAGGTTTCGATCAACAACCTCGCGGCGGTGCCGTCGATCATCTTCGGCCTGCTCGGGCTGGCGGTGTTCCTGAACTTCATGCACCTGCCGCGCTCGGCCCCGCTGGTCGGCGGCCTCACGTTGGCGCTGATGACGATGCCGGTGATCGTGATCGCCGGGCGCAACGCTATCAAGGCGGTTCCGCCGTCGATCCGCGATGCCGCGCTGGGCATCGGCGCCAGCCGGGTGCAGGTGGTGTTCCACCATGTCCTGCCGCTGGCCCTGCCCGGCATCCTCACCGGCACGATCATCGGCATGGCCCGCGCGCTGGGCGAAACGGCGCCGCTGCTGATGATCGGCATGCGCGCCTTCCTCGCCTCGCCCCCCGGCGGCATCATGGACCCGGCCACCGTGCTCCCCGTCCAGATCTTCCTCTGGTCGGATGAGGTTAGCCGCGGCTTCGTCGAGAAGACCTCCGCCGCGATCATCGTGCTGCTGGTCTTCCTGCTGGCGATGAACGGCGTCGCCATCTATCTCCGCAATCGCTTCGAAAGACGCTGGTAATGAACGATCAGACCATGAGCGCCCCGCTGCTGCACCCGTCCGCGCCATCGCCAGCCAGCGACGGCGGCACGCTCAAGATGACGGCGCGCAACGTCAACGTCTTCTACGGGGCGAAGCAGGCGATACGCGACGTCTCGATCGACGTGACGCAGGAAAATGTCACCGCCTTCATCGGCCCGTCGGGCTGCGGCAAGTCCACCTTCCTGCGCACGCTGAACCGGATGAACGACACCGTATCCTCCGCGCGCGTCGAAGGCCGGATCACGCTGGACGGCGAGGATATCTACGCGCCGGACATGGACGTGGTGCAGCTCCGCGCCCGCGTGGGCATGGTGTTCCAGAAGCCCAACCCCTTCCCCAAGTCGATCTACGAGAATGTGGCTTATGGCCCGCGCATCCACGGTCTCGCCTCCGCGCGGGCGGACATGGACCAGATCGTCGAGAAATCGCTGCGCCGCGCCGGCCTGTGGGATGAGGTGAAGGATCGCCTGAACGACAGCGGCACCGCGCTTTCGGGCGGCCAGCAGCAGCGGCTGTGCATCGCCCGCGCCATCGCCGTCGACCCGGAAGTGATCCTGATGGACGAGCCGTGCTCGGCGCTCGATCCCATCGCCACCGCCAAGATCGAGGAACTGATCCACGAGCTGCGCGGCCGTTACGCCATCGTCATCGTCACCCACAACATGCAGCAGGCCGCCCGCGTATCGCAGCGCACGGCCTTCTTCCACCTCGGCACGCTGGTCGAATATGGCGATACGTCCGAAATCTTCACCAATCCCCGCGAAACGCGGACCAAGGATTACATCACCGGCCGTTACGGCTGAGGAGAACAGGCACATGGCCACCGGGCACACCGTTAAGGCATTTGACGACGATCTCGGCCAGCTCCGCGCATTGGTCGCCGAAATGGGCGGCCGTGCCGAACAGGCGCTGGCCGATGCCGTCCAGGCGCTCGTCCGGCGCGATCTCGATGCCGCCGTCCGCATCGTCGAGGACGACAAGAGGATCGACGAGCTGGAGGTCGAGGTCGAACGCCACGCCATCCGCCTCATCGCGCTGCGCGCGCCGATGGCGGACGATCTGCGCGACGTGCTGGCGGCGATGAAGATCGCCGGCGTGATCGAACGCATGGGCGATTATGCCAAGAACATCGCCAAGCGCATTCCCGTGCTCAGCGATATCAAGGGGATAGAGCCGATCTCCATCCTGCCGGCGATGGCGCGATCGGTGTCGGACATGGTGCATGCCGTGCTGGATGCCTATGCCCGCCGCGATGCGGCCGGCGCGGTGCGCGTCGCCGAAAGCGATCGCACCGTGGACGATTTCTACAACAGCATCTTCCGCGCGCTGCTGACCCACATGATGGAAAATCCCCACACCATCACCGCATCGACACATCTGCTGTTCATCGCCAAGAATCTGGAACGGATCGGCGATCACGCCACCAACGTCGCGGAGATGGTCTATTACGCCGCCACCGGCCACCAGATGGCCGAACGCGCGAGAGGCGGCGATCCGCTTGCCGCCGAGGAGGAATGAGCCGATGGCCCGTGCCCGCCTGCTGCTTGTCGAGGATGATGCCGCGCTCGCCGAACTGCTGATCTGGCATTTCGAGCGCGAGGAATTCGAGGTCGAACATACGCCGGACGGCGAGGAGGCGCTGCTCCTTGCCCAGGAAAGCCCGCCCGATCTCGTCCTGCTGGACTGGATGATCGAGGGGCTTTCCGGCATCGAGGTCTGCCGCCGCCTGCGCCGGCTCAACGATACGGCCAACGTGCCGATCATCATGCTCACCGCGCGCGGCGAGGAGGAGGATCGCGTGCGCGGGCTGGAAACCGGCGCCGACGATTATGTCACCAAGCCCTTCTCCCCGCGCGAGCTGGTCGCCCGGGTCGGCGCGGTGCTGCGCCGCGTGCGCCCGGCGCTGGCCGGGGAACGGCTGTCCTATTCGGATATCGAGATGGATACGGTGAGCCACAAGGTTCGCCGCGACGGGGCAACGGTGCCGCTCGGCCCCACCGAATTCCGCCTGCTCAAGCATTTCCTCGAGCATCCGGGCCGCGTCTTCTCGCGCGAGCGGCTGCTGGATTCGGTCTGGGGCCGCGACAGCGATATCGAGCCGCGCACGGTGGACGTGCATATCCGGCGGCTGCGCAAGGCGATCAACGATGGCGGCCGGCCCGATATCATCCGCACCGTCCGCTCGGCCGGCTATGCCCTGGACGTCGAGGGCGCGCTATAGGCTGCGCGTCACGAACATGGCAGCCCCGGCCGCGATCGCTTCGCGTAGCGATATGGCGCGCCCGCCACGCATCTTGATCGACAGCCCCTGCCCCGCATGCTAGCCCGGCGCCAAAGCATCAGGGGAGAATGGCAATGAAGGCAACACCGGAACAGGTTCGCGCGGGCCTCGAAAACTATATCCGGGCCTGGCAGACGCGGGACAAGGATCTGCTGCTGTCCGTGTTCGCGGAAGATGGCGTGCTGGAGGACCCGGTGGGAACTCCGCCCTTCGCCGGCCACGAGAATATCGGCCGCTTCTGGGATTTCGCCTGGTCGGACAGCCGCCGCCAGGTGACGCCGGTGCTGGAGGAAATCCGCGCCTGCGGCGACCAGGGCATATTGCGCTTCACCATGCAGGTCCGCCTGCCGAGCGAGAATGCCGGGCTCGACCTTTCGATCATCGAGCATGCCCAGTTCAATGCGGACGGCAAACTCTGCCATCTCCGCGCCTTCTGGGACGAGAATTCGGTGAAGAAGCCCGACGGCATGGACCTGTTCGCCCCCAATATCGACGAAGCCTATCAAAGCTGAACCGCATTCATCTTGCCGTCTTCCCTTCGCCGGTCCGTTGGTTTACCTGACGCGAACGTAAAGCGCGGGAGAGAGGAATGACCATCGGTTTCGAAGGGCGGGTTGCGATCGTCACGGGCGCGGGCGGCGGGCTTGGCCGCGGCTACGCGCTCGAACTGGCGCGGCGCGGCGCCAGGGTTGTCGTCAACGATCTCGGCGGCGCGCGGGACGGCACCGGCGCTTCCGACGCGGCGCAGAAGGTGGTCGAGGAGATTCTGGCCGCCGGCGGCACCGCCATGGCCAATGGCGGCAACGTCACCGACGCCGAACAGATGCAGGAAATGGTCGCCCGCGCGAAGGAAGCCTGGGGCGGCGTCCATATCCTCATCAACAATGCCGGCATCCTGCGCGACAAGAGCTTCGCCAAGATGACGATGGAGGAATTCCGCCTCGTCGTCGAAGTCCATCTCAACGGATCGGCCAACGTCACCAAGGCCGTGTGGGAATTGATGCGGGAGCAGAATTACGGCCGCATCCTGATGACCGCATCGTCCACCGGGCTCTACGGCAATTTCGGCCAGGCCAATTATGGCGCGGCGAAGCTGGGCCTCGCCGGGCTTACCAAGACGCTCTATCTGGAGGGCGCGAAATATAATATCCGCGTCAACACCATCGCCCCCGTCGCCGCCACACGGATGACGGAGGATGTCCTGCCGCCGGAGATGCTGAACGTCTTCGCGCCGGAAAAGGTGGCGCCCGCCGCGCTCTATCTGGTGTCGGAGGACGCGCCGACCAATGTGATCCTGAGCGCGGGCGGCGGCGTGGTCCAGGCCGCCTACATCACCCTCACCCAGGGTGCGGTGCTGCCGGCGGACCAGCAGACGCCCGAAGGCGTCGCCGCCGCGTGGGACAGGATCGTCGACCGCAGCGGGGAGATCGTCCCCCAGAACGGCCTCGAACAATCCATGCTGATCGCTTCCCTGCTCCAGCAGGGCTGATCCGGCGCTTATACAGGGCCACCGCATCACTGTATTGCAACACCAATACAGTGATGCTATCTCCGGGGCAGGAGATGGGCCATGTATAGCAGCAGCGATATAGACGACGCCGTCGGTGCCGGCATCCTTACCCCCACTAGCGCCGCGGCCTTCCGCGCCTTCGTCGCCGGGCGGCAGCGCACCTCGCTGGTGGATGAGGAGCATTTCCGCCTCATCACCGGCTTCAACGATATCTTCGTGACGATCGCGGCGGTGCTGTTGCTGGTCGCGGTGGCGTGGATCGGCAACGCCGTTCCCTTCTTTCGCCTGCCCGGCGGCCCCAATGCGCCGAGCGGCCTGCTCGTCGCCGCCACCGCCTGGGGCCTCGCCGAATTCTTCACCCGCAAGCGTCGCATGGCCCTGCCCAGCATCGTCCTGCTGCTGGCCTTTGCCGGCGGCATATTCATGGCGATGCTGGCCTTCCTCGCCAGCGGCCAGCCCAACCCGTCCGATCGCGCCATGGCGCTGACGACCGTCGCCGTCACCGCCGTCACCGCGCTGGCGACATGGCTCCACTGGCGGCGCTTCCACGTGCCGATCACCGTGGCCGCCGGCACGCTGGCGATCGCGGGCCTTGCCGTCGGCCTGCTGCTGGCGGCCGTGCCGGTTATGGGCGGCTGGCTCTATGCCGTGCTGCTGGCTATCGGCGTCGCGGTCTTCGCCTTCGCCATGCGCTGGGACATGAGCGATCCCGCCCGCCTCACCCGCCGGGCGGACGTCGCCTTCTGGCTGCACCTGCTGGCCGCCCCGCTGATCGTCCACCCCATCTTCGCGCTGCTCGGCCTGCTGGACGGCGGCGCGAGCATCGGCGAGGCCGCGGTCGTCCTGCTGGTCTATTGCGCCATGGGGCTGATCGCCATCGCCGTCGACCGGCGCGCCCTGCTGGTCTCCGCCCTCGCTTACGTGCTCTACGCCTTGAGCACCCTTTTCCGCGAGTTCGGCGCCGTCAGCCTCAATCTGGCGCTCACCTCGCTGGTGATCGGCTCGGCCCTGCTGCTGCTCTCCGCCTTCTGGCACGCGGTGCGCATCCATGTCGTCGCGATGCTTCCAGCCGCGTGGCGCGCGCGGCTGCCCGACACGCAGGCAGCAACCGCGCCGGCCAGCGCCTGACGCCGAATTTCACCGATAGCAAGGCTTACTGGGCGGGCGCGGCGCCCGCCTCCTTTTATTCGCCGACCAGCTTCAGCAGCCGCCGTTCGATCGGTGCCAGCAATGGTACCAGCTCATGCCCGCGCTTCAGGACCGATCCGCTCTCGCCGATCAGCGCCCACATGCCCTGTCGCTGGCGCAATGCGGGGCGTTTCTCGATACGATATTCGGGCCGCTCGGCCGCCCGCCGGAAGGCGGAGAAGGAAGCGGCTTCACGCCCCAGATCGATCGCATAGTCCCGCCAATGCCCGGCGGCCACCATGCGGCCGTAGAGATCGAGGATGCGGGCCAGTTCCTGCCGATCGAAGCCGACCTGCAACGGCCGGAAATGCGGCGTCGGGAACGGCGTGACGATGGCGCTCATCAGGCGCAGTCACGCTCCTTGTCGGCGCCGTCGCGCTTTTCGATCAGCTCGGCCAGCTTGGCGCGCAGCGATTCCACCTCGCACTTCAGCATTTCGAGCTGCTGGGTCGCGGGGTCGAACCGTTCGGAACAGGGCGTGCCATAGGGCACGAAGCTCTTCTGGTAATAGGTGGCTTCCACCAAGGTCGGTCGCGCCGGGATGCCGACCATCGAGGCGCCTTCCGGCACATCCTTGGTCACCACCGCATTGGCGCCGATGCGCGCCCGGCGGCCAACGATGATCGGCCCCAGCACCTGCGCCCCCGATCCGATGATCGCGTCATCCTCGATCGTGGGGTGCCGCTTGCCAGGAACGCCGTTGGCCGGGTTCGTCCCGCCCAGCGTGACGCACTGATACATGGTGACGTTGTCGCCAATCACCGCCGTCTCGCCGATCACGCTGAAGCCGTGATCGATGAAGAAATTGCGGCCGATCTTGGCGCCGGGATGGATGTCGATCGCGGTGAGCAGGCGGGAGAAATGGTTGACCGCGCGGGCCAGGAAATAAAGCTCGCCCTTGAACAGCCAATGGGCGATGCGGTGGAAGCCGACCGCCCAGACGCCCGGATAAAGCAGGATTTCCCAGCGCGAACGCGGCGCCGGATCACGCGCCTTGATCGAGTCGAGATAATCGACAAACGCGTCGAGCATGGAACATCCCCAGGTCGGTCTTCTATATATTGGCCGAATGTAGGCCGCCGGCCCGGGGATTTCCAGCCTTGCCGTTCAGACGGCGGTGGCGTGAACCGTGGCCACCGCCTTTAGGATCGCGCCGACGCGGGCGGCCGTCTGGATCACGTCCGTCGCCACGCCATGGCCGCGCAGGACCTTTTCATGGCTGTCGATGCACATGCCGCAACCGTTCATCGCGCTGACGGCGAGGCTGAACAGCTCGAAATCGTCCTTCTCGATGCCCGGCGATCCGATCACGTTCATGCGCAGCTTGGCCGGCAGCGTGCCATATTCCTTGTTCGAGGCGAGGTGGACGAAGCGATAATAGACGTTGTTCATCGCCATCACCGCCGCCGAGGCGCGGGCCGCATTGGCGGCATCCGGCGAAAGCTTGCCCTCCGCCTCGGCCTCGACCGCCTCGACGAGCGGGCGGTAGCCGGAGCCGTGGGCGCAGGCGAGCAGCAGGCCATATTTGCGCTGGTCGCCCAGCGTCTGGTCGTTGAGCAGCGAACCGACGTTCAGCCGGATATCCTTGGCATAATCGGGCAGCGTATCGGCGAAAGCCTTGAGCGACATGGAAAGCTCCTGATGATCAAAGAAAAGGGCGCGGGAGGCATCCCCCCGCGCCCCGTCGCCGAGCGCTGACGCGCCACGGCTGTGCGGCCCCGAAGGGTTAGGCCGCCGGCTTCAGAACCTCTTCGCCCTGGTGCCAGTTGCACGGGCAAAGCTCGTCGGTCTGCAGCGCGTCGAGGACGCGGATCGCCTCGGCCGGGTTGCGGCCCTGGTTGAGGCCGTTGACCGTGACGTGCTGGATCACGTTGTGCGGATCGACGATGAAGGTGGCGCGCAGCGCGACGCCCGCATCCTTGTCGACGATGCCCAGCGCGTTCGCCAGTTCCTTCTTATTGTCCGCGATCCACGGGAAATCGCAGTTGGCAAGGCGTTCATCCGACTTGCGCCACGCGAAGTGGACGAAATCGGTATCGGTCGAGGCGCCGATCAGCACCGCGTCGCGATCGGCGAAATCCTTCACCAGCTCGCCATAGCCGATGATCTCGGTCGGGCAGATGAAGGTGAAGTCCTTCGGCCAGAAGAACACGACCTTCCACTTGCCGTCGGTCTTCGACAGGTCGATCGTCTCGCCGGCCGGAAGCGCGGACACGCCCTGCTGGACGGGAACGGTTACGCCGGGAAACTGATCGCCAACGGTGAGGGCCATAAGGATGCTCCTTCGAGTGGGTGGGTTGAAACTGACGAGGAGCGATATGGGGGGATAGCATCGAAAGAGCAAATTGATTATTTGTGGCTCATTGATCGATAGAGGCGATGAATGAGCACCTACCTCCCGACGCTGAAACAACTGCAATATCTGGTGGCGCTGCGCGACCACGGGCATTTCGGCCGGGCGGCGGAGGCTTGCTTCGTCACGCAATCCACGCTTTCGGCGGGTTTGCGCGAGCTGGAATCGCTGATCGGCATCACGCTGGTGGAACGCACGCGCCGCGTCGTCCGCTTCACGCCGCTGGGCCTGCGCATCGCGGACAAGGCCCAGCGCGTGCTGCGCGAGGCGGAAGAACTGTCCGATCTGGCGCGGGCGGCCGGAAAGCCGCTTTCGGGCGAACTGCGCATGGGCGTGATCCCCACGATCGCCCCCTTCCTCCTGCCGCGCATCCTGCCCCGCATCCGCGCCGAATGGCCGGACCTGAAGCTCTATCTGCGCGAGGAGACGACAAGCGCCGCCTGCGATTCGCTGCACCGCGGCCATGTCGACTGCGTGCTGCTGGCGCTGCCCTATCATTGCGGCGACATCGAGCATGAGGATCTGTTCGACGACCGGCTGTTCGTGGCCTTCCCCGCCGGCGAGGCGCCGACCGGCAGCAATGCGATCGAGGCCGATGCCATCGACGAGCGGCGCCTGCTGCTACTGGAGGACGGCCATTGCCTGAAGGATCATGCCCTCGCCGCCTGCAACCGCCCGGAATTGCGGGCGGAAGCCGCGATGCTGGGCACCTCGCTTCATACGCTCGTGCAGATGGTGGACAACGGCCTGGGCGTGACCTTGCTGCCGGAAATGGCGATCAAGGCCGGCATCCTCGACAATACCGATATCATCGCGCGGCCGCTGGATGCGGATCACCCCGCCCGCCGCATCGCCATCGTGTGGCGCAAGGGCAGCCCGCGGGAAAAGGAATTTCGCATGCTCGCCCATGCACTTGCCAAAAGCCATGTCGATTGAGCAGCCACGGATCATCGCAAGCCCTCTTAATTGCGATTGACTCGCAATAGCCGGACTGCTTTCATCCTCCTCCAATCTCGGGAGAGGAAAGCATGCCCGGCGAGACCGTCCATCCGATCGAACTCCTGCCCCACCCCACGCCGATGGACGAAAACCACCGGCTGCTGCTCTTCGGCATCCGCCGCGTCGCCGCCCATGGGCTGGACGATGCGCATGCCGCCCACGCCATGCTCTGCGGCTTCGGCCTCAGCTTCCGCCGGCCGCTGGTGCTGCTGCGCGCGCTGATGGCGGAAGCCTCGCGCGTATCGAGCCGCCGCATCCTGGTCGCCCCCTGCTGCTGCCCTCGCATGACGGACGCCGAGGCGACCATGCTGGCCGCGATCGGCGTGGCCCGGAACGACGCGCCCGCCGCCCACCGGTTGCTGGCCGGCATGCTGGGCGTCGCCAACTGCCTCGGCGCGCTCAGCAGCGCCCAGGCGCTGGCACAGGCGTTCGAGGATCTGGGCAAGCCGCTCCTCGGCGACAGCGGAAACTAGGCTTCGAGCAACGGCCTTACTCGGTTCCCGGCTGCCGGACATGCTCGACAACGAAGCCCCGCTTCCACAGCGTCCAGAGCAGAAGCAGGCCGGGGATCGCCACGATCGTCGTCAGGATATAGAAACCGGGCCAGCCAAGGGCCTTTGCGGCATAGCCCGACGGCGTGGAGAGCCAGGTCCGGCCCACGGCGGCGAATGAGGACAGCAGCGCGAACTGGGTAGCCGTATAAGCGAGGTTGGACAGCCCGGAGAGATAGGTGACAAACACGGTCAGGCCTATCCCGCTGGTAAGGCTTTCGATGCCCACCGCCCACGCCAATCCCGCCGGTGAATGGCCGATCATCGCCAGCCAGGCGAAAGCCAGATTGCTGAACATCATCAGCAGGCCGGAAACGAACAGGGCACGCCCCATCCCAAGCCACGCGATGAAAGGTGCGCCCAAGGCCGATCCAACGATCAGAGCCCAGAATCCGACGAGCTTGTTGACGGCGATATATTCGGTATCGCTGAACCCCAAATCGACGATCATGGGGTTCAGCATATTCTGCCCCATGGCATCGCCGAGCTTGTAGATCAGCACGAACAGCAGGATCAGGATCGCGCCGCGCCGCCCGAGGAATTCACGGAACGGATCGACCACCGTCTCGCGCAGCCATGCTCCCACCGTACGCGCCGATCCTCTTGCATCCACTGCGCGCTCATGCAGACCGGGGCCGGCCCAGAGCGATGCGATCGCCCCCGGAATGACCAAAAATGCTGTGATGCCATAAGCCAGCGCCCAGCCGACGCCCGCCCCTTCGGTCGAAGCGAGCCAGACCGTCCCGGCACCAGCCAGAAGATTGCCGAGGCGATATCCGAACTGGTTCATTGCCGTGCCGTGCGGGAGTTCGGCCTCCGGAAGGATCTCGATACGATAGGCATCGATGACGATATCCTGCGTTGCCGACAGGAAGGCCGTCACCACCGCCCAGAAGGCAAACAGGCCAAGCCCGTGCGCGGGATCGCTCGCGCCGAGCATCCAGATCGCGCCGAACAGCAATATCTGGATGGTCAGCAGCCATGCTCGCCGCTGCCCCAGCAGATTGCTCAGCCCGGGAATGCGGATGCGGTCGATCAGCGGAGCCCAAAGGAATTTGAGCGTGTAGGGCGTCGTCAAGCCGACGGCGAACCCGATCGTGGTCTTGTCCACGCCAACCTTGGACAACCAATAGGCCATCGTCGCCAGCAGCAGCGTGAGCGGAAACCCGCTTGAAATTCCCAGCAGCAGCGCCGCCACGGGGCGCGGCCGAAAATAGGGCGTAATCGCGGCGAGAAAGCCCGGGCGGGCGGCGCTGGTCGTGTCGGTCATCGCCGCAACAATAGCGTCGCGCGCGCCGGCGCAAAGGGAATTGTCGCGGCGTTCGCTACGCCACGGCGCCGCCTTCGCGGTCGTAGAGGACGAGGCCGGCCGGGAGCCGCCTGGCCCTGCCGCCGGAAAGGCGATTTTCCACCGCCTCGATGGCCGCCTTCAGGCCGCGATGGGAATAGGGCTTGGCAAGGCAGCCGACCGCGAAATCGCTGGCGCCGGGCGGGCATGTGCCGGTGACGAACAGCACAGGCACGCCCTGTTCCAGCGCGACGCGGGCGACATCCAGCCCGCTTCCCGCCGAAAGCTTCACGTCCGCCAGCACCAGATCGACCGGCTCGCGCTTCAGCACCTTTACCGCCAATGTCGCGCGATCGACGGTGGCGACCACATGATAGCCGACGTCCGACAGGAAATGCTCGCTATCGAACGCGACCAGCGGCTCGTCCTCGACGATCAGAAGCCGCCTTATCGCTCGAGCCCGACCACCGAAGATCATCGCGTCGAACCTCCCTGTCGCCGGGGATAATGGCGCATGGTCGCCAAATGTTCCACCCCTGCTCGAGGCTGGCGGCTTGACCCGGACGCACTTTCCGTCAACGAGTGCCCGCTTTCCAACTCTCGGAGACGTCGGTGGCGAAGCGCCTCACACTCTTCATTCTTGTCGCCATGGTCGCCGGCATCGTCGTGGGCCTCGCGATCAACGCGATGGTGCCGGACAAGGCGCAGGTTGCCGCCATCACGGATTATTTCTCGATCGTCACGGATCTGTTCCTGCGGCTGATCAAGATGATCATCGCGCCGCTGGTCTTCTCCACGCTGGTCGCGGGTATCGCGCATATGGGCGATACGGCGGCGCTGGGCCGGGTGGGCGCGCGGACAATCGCCTGGTTCCTGTGCGCCAGCCTCGTGTCGCTCACGCTCGGCCTGATCCTCGTCAACATCCTCCAGCCGGGCGCCGGGCTCGCCTTGCCGCTGCCGGAGGTGACGGCGGCGAGCGGCGTCGACAAGGCTACCTTCACGCTCAAGGATTTCGTGACGCATCTGGTGCCGAAATCGATCTTCGAGGCGATGGCGACCAACGAAATCCTGCAGATCGTGGTCTTCTCGATCTTCACCGGCGTCGCCATCACCGCCGTGGGCGAAAAGGCCGCGCCGCTGGTGCGCGGCGTCGAGGCGCTCGTGCAGGTGATGCTGCAGATCACCGATTATGTGATGCGTTTCGCGCCCTTCGCCGTGTTCGCGGCCGTCACCAGCGCGCTGGCCAAGGAAGGCGCGTCGATCCTCATCACCTTCGGCTATTTCATGGGCGGGTTCTATATCTCGCTCGTGCTGCTCTGGTCGCTGCTGCTGTTCGCCGCCTTCCTGATCGCAGGCGGGCGGGCGCGCATCCTGTTCCGCTATATCCGCGATCCCATCCTCCTCGCTTTCTCGACCGCATCGTCCGAAGCCGCCTTCCCGCGCACGCTGGAGGCGCTGGACCGCTTCGGCGTGCCGCGCAGGATCGCCAGCTTCGTGCTGCCGCTGGGCTATTCGTTCAACCTCGACGGCACGATGATGTACTGCACCTTCGCGACCATGTTCATCGCGCAGGCTTATGGCATCCATATGTCAGTGGGCGAGCAGGTGACGATGCTGCTGCTGCTGATGGTGACGTCCAAGGGCGTGGCGGGCGTGCCGCGCGCCAGCCTGGTGGTGATCGCCTCCACGCTGGCCTTCTTCAAGATACCGGAAGCGGGCCTGCTGCTGATCCTCGCGGTCGATCATTTCCTCGACATGGGCCGGTCGGCGACCAATGTGGTCGGCAACGCCGTGGCCAGCGTCGTCGTGGCGAAGTGGGAAAAGGCGCTGGAGGTGGTGGAATCGCCGGTCATCGAACCGGCCCGCGCGCCCAGCCATACGCCGGAGAGTGGCCGGCGCGGCCTCGATCTCGATCCGGATGCCAATCGCTGAAGCTGGCGCTGGCCTGAAAGCGCGATCGGGGCTAGGGGATCGCGATGCGACCTCCCCGCCCCCCGCGCGACGATAAACGGCCCAACCGGCAGCGCCCCGGCACCGACCGGCCCGTGAAAAGCCATCCCCCCAAAGGCCGACCCCGCAAGGCGGCGGCCGAGGGAGAAGGCGCGTCCGCCGACAAGCCGCTCCGCGCCAAGAGCCCCTCGGCGTCCGCCCGCGATGCGCGCCGCGCCGCCGACCACGCGCTGCGCACCGGCAAGCCCAGGGCCACTCCGCGCCCGAAGGATGGCGTGGCCAAGGCAGGCACCACCGGAACCCCGGCCCGCGACGCCCGCCCCCGGCGCGGCGCGGCGCGGCTGGAACGGGCCGCTGTCCCCGCCCGGCCGGCCACGCCCGTGGCCCCCGGCGAAGGCGATCGGATCGCCAAGCTGCTGGCCCGCGCCGGCATCGCATCCCGCCGCGAAATCGAACGGATGATCGCCGAAGGGCGCATCGCCATCGGCGAGGAAGTGGTGGAAACGCCCGCCACGATCCTGAAATCGCTCGCCGGCGTCACCGTGGACGGCAAGCCCGTCGCCGCGCCCGAACCGACCCGCCTCTTCCGCTTCCACAAGCCCAACGGCGTGCTGACCACCGAGCGCGATCCCAGGGGACGCGCCACCATCTATGATCGCCTGCCGCGCGGCCTGCCCCGGCTGGTGCCGGTCGGCCGGCTCGACCTCAATACCGAAGGGCTGCTGCTGCTCACCACCGACGGCGGCCTGAAGCGCCAGCTCGAGCTGCCGGCCACCGGCGTCGAACGCAGCTACCGCGCCCGCGTGTTCGGCGAGGTCAGCCAGGCGATGCTGGAGGACCTGATCGAGGGCGTGGAGATCGAAGGCGTCCGCTACGGATCGATCGATGCCAATCTCGAACGGCGCACCGGTCGCAACGCCTGGGTGGAGATGAAGCTGAAGGAAGGCAAGAATCGCGAGGTCCGCCGCGTGCTGGAATATCTCGGCCTCCAGGTCAGCCGGCTGATCCGGACCAGCTACGGCCCCTTCCGCCTCGGCGATCTTCCCGTCGGCGCGGTGGACGAGGTGCTGCAGCACGAACTGGTCGCCTTCCGCAAGACGCTGAAGTGAGATCATGCGCATAATCGCAGGCAAATGGCGCGGCCGCACGATCGCCGCCCCTCCGGGAGACGCCACCCGCCCCACGAGCGACCGCACGCGCGAGGCGCTCTTCTCCATGCTGGCCAGCCGGCTCGGCGATTTCGAAGGGCTTCGCATAGCCGATCTGTTCGCGGGATCGGGGGCGCTGGGCTTCGAAGCGCTGTCGCGCGGCGCGGCGCACGCCATTTTTGTCGAGCAGGATCGCAAGGCGGTGGAGATATTGCGCGCCAATGCCACGAAGCTGGGCGCGGTTGCCGATATCCGGGCGCAGCCTGTCGCCACGCTCGGCCCCGTGTCGCAGCCCCACGATCTGCTGCTGTTCGACCCGCCTTATGGCAGCGGCGGCGCGGGCGCGCTGCTGGAGCGCCTCACCCGGCTCGGCTGGGCGAGCCCCGGCGCATGGGCGAGCATCGAGACGAGCCGGGACGAACCCGTTTCCGCCACCGGCTGGTCCGTGGATGCGGAACGCACCCACGGCAAGGCCAAGCTCACGCTGCTGCGGCGCGACGCAGCGGAATAAGCGCGATCAGGCTGAGCAGCGCGGCCGCGGCGAGGTAGAGGCCGACGGGCACCAGGCCATGATCCCGCGCCAGCACCTGCGCCACGGCCGGCGTCAGCCCGCCGCCGATGATGCCGCCCAGGTTGAAGGCCATGGACGCGCCGGTATAGCGCACCCGGGCCGGGAACAGCTCCGGCAGCCAGCCGCCCAGCGGGCCGTAGACGAAGCCCATCACCCATAGCGACAAGGCCAGATAGGCGCCGACCATCAGCAGGCTGCCGCCGCCCAGCATCGGCGCCATCAGCATCCCGGTGACGATGGTGGCGATGCAGCCGCCCATCAGCACGCGGCGGGGATCATGCAGGTCGGCCAGCCAGGCCGCCGCGACGATGCCGGCCGCCATGAACAGGATCGCGACGAGTTGCACCGCGAGGAACGTCTCGCGCGGGTAGCCGAGCGTGGTGGTGCCGTAACCCAGCGCGAAGGCGGTCGCGATGTAGAAGAGCGCGAAGCAGGCGACGACGGCGAAGGTGCCACCGATCGTCTCCACCGCATGATTGCGGACCAGTTCGGCGATCGGCACCCGGGCCGGCGGCGCTTCCTCCAGCGCGGCGGCGAAGGCCGGCGTCTCGGTCAGCTTCAGCCGCACCCACAGGCCCAGCATCACGAGCACGGCGCTCGCCAGGNACGGGATGCGCCAGCCCCAGGCACGGAACTGATCGGGCGAGAGGATCAGGCCCAGCAGCAGGAACAGGCCGTTGGCGGCGATGAAGCCCACGGGCGCGCCAAGCTGCGGCGCCATGCCGAAACGCGCCTTCCAGCCGGGCGGGGCGTTTTCCACCGCCAGCAGCGCGGCGCCGCCCCACTCCCCGCCCAACCCGAAACCCTGGCCGAAGCGGAGGAGGCAGAGCAGCGCCGGCGCGACCCAGCCGATCGACTGGTAGGTGGGCAGGAAGGCGATCGCCATCGTCGACCCGCCCATGATGAGAAGCGACGCAACCAACGTGGATTTGCGCCCGATCCGGTCACCGAAATGGCCGAAGGCCACGGCGCCGACCGGCCGGGCGATGAAGGCCACGGCAAGGCTGGCATAAGCGGCGAGCAGCTGGATGCCGGGATCGGCCGCGGGAAAGAATAACGGCCCGAAGACCAGCGAGGCGGCGGTCGCGTAGATATAGAAGTCGTAGAATTCGACCGCCGTGCCGATCAGGCTCGCCCCCAACACCCGCCTTGTCGAGGGCGCGCTCGCTTTGCTTCCCGTCATCCGGCTCCATCCCTGAAATGCGGGCGGGGATTGGAGCCTCGGGCGCCACGCGTCAAGCCATGGCCGGACGCGCCTTCCTGATCCGCATCGCGCTGCCCACCAGGCCGAAACCCATGATCATCAGCGCCCAGCTCGCCGGTTCGGGCACCGCGTTCTGCTGCACGAAATCGGTGATCGAGGCCTGCGAATGGCCAAGGATGACGTCACCGGAGACGAGCCGCCCGCCCAGCAGGAAATCGTCGAAGGTGATGCGCAGCGCATTGGTGGCAAGGCCGATGCTGTTCACGCCGTCGCCCCAGCTCGTCTGTTCGTTGAGGACGATGCGCAGGCCCAGGAGGTCGAGCAGCACGGTGTTGGGATCGGGGTTCACGAACAGCGCCGCGTCGATGAACAGCCCGCCCAGGCCGAGGCCGGTGAGGTCGAGCCCGGCGATCGTGGTCGCCCCGGTGGCGCTCAACCCGCCCACCGCGCTCACCGATGTGGTGGAGGTGATCGCATCCGCCGTAAGGCCGAGGATGGTCAGGGGCGGCAGGAACAGCACCTGCGTCTCCAGCCCGATATCGACGCCGGCGATCGCGGAGGTGGCCGTGCCCGTCGGCGTCACCGGATAAGGCGACGAGGCGGAGCTGGTGACGACCCCGGTGTTGAGCCGCTGGTTGATCGATACGAGGCCGAGGCCGGCGAACTGCAATTGCTGGTCGATCGTCGCCAGCGCGGCGCTGTCGTTATAGGCCGGCGCGGCGGTGCCGCCCGCGGCGGCGAGCGGCCCGATATCGACCAGCACGGCGTTGACCGCGCTCAGCGAGGCGCTCAGCGCATAGGCCGAGCTGTCGACCGTCANCACAGCATGTGCCGGCGCTGTGACGAAAGGCAGAGCCAGCACGCAAAATGCAGAAAGTTTTCCAAGGGATTTCATGATCCTAGCCTCCTGTTTTGGCGACAGGGAATAGGCAGGAACCATGCCAGTCACGGGAATGCGCCATATAGGGGCGCAGGCGCACAGCGCGCTGTCAGCGGCCGCGACATGGAAAATACCGAAATGACGAAGGCCCGCCTGCGCATGCGGACGGGCCTTCCGTTCGACGAGCCGACCGATACCGGCCGAGGCAGGTTAGCGGGCCGCGGGCGGATCCCCCGCAAGCGCGCGATAGGCGAAGCCGCCCAGCGCGCCGCCGATGATGGGGGCGACCCAGAAGGCCCAGAGCTGCTGCAGCGCCAGCCCGCCCACGATCAGCGCCGGCCCCGTGCTGCGCGCCGGATTGACCGACGTGTTCGTCACCGGGATGGAGATGAGGTGGATCAGCGTGAGCGCCAGGCCGATGGCGATCGGCGCGAAGCCGATCGGCGACCGGCTATCCGTCGCGCCGAGCACGACGATCAGGAAGCCGAAGGTCAGCACCGTTTCGATCGTCAGGCCCGCGCCCAGCGTATAGCCGCCGGGCGATTGCGGCCCATATCCGTTCACGGCCAGGCCGTTGGGGCCGAGCACGAAATCGGGCGATCCGCTGGCGATCTGGAGGAGGATGAAGGCGGCGATGATCGCGCCCACCACCTGGGCGACGATATAGGGCACCACGTCCTTCGCCGGAAAGCGGCCGCCGGCCCACAGGCCCACGGTGATCGCGGGGTTGAGGTGGAAACCGGAAATATGGCCGATGGCATAGCCCATCGTCACCACGGTCAAACCGAAGGCCAGCGCAACACCGGCAAAGCCGATCCCGGTTTCGGGAAACTTGGCCGCAAGCACAGCGGCGCCGCATCCACCCAAGACAAGCCAGAATGTTCCGAAGAGTTCAGCCACGAGTCGTTGCATCAAAGGCATCACAACCCCCATTTCGACTTACGGAGAAAGCGAAACTATCACGTATTGTTACGCAGCACGAACATAGAATGCGCGGATCGCGGGAGGTTGCCCCGGCGGGCTCCGTTCCCTAACTGTTCACATGTGAATCACTCGCCCCCTTCCCTGCCCGGCGCGCTGGCCGATCCCGCTTCGGCCCCCCCTTATCTGCGCGGCCTCAATCCGCCCCAGCGCGAAGCCGTGCTGGCAACGGAGGGGCCGGTGCTCGTGCTGGCCGGCGCCGGCACGGGCAAGACGGCGGCGCTCACCGCCCGGCTCGCCCATCTGGTGGCGACGCGGCTGGCCTGGCCGTCGGAGATCCTGGCCGTCACCTTCACCAACAAGGCCGCGCGCGAGATGAAGGAGCGCGTGGGCCGGATGCTGGGCGATGCGGTGGAAGGCATGCCGTGGCTCGGCACCTTCCACGCGATCTGCGCCAAGATGCTGCGCCGCCATGCCGAGCTGGTCGGCCTGCAATCCAACTTCACCATTCTCGACACCGACGATCAGCTACGGCTGATGAAGCAGATCATCCTCGCCGAAAATCTGGACGAGAAGCGCTGGACAGCCCGCGCGCTGGGCGGGCTGATCGATCGCTGGAAGAATCGCGGCTGGACGCCCGACGATGTCGATGCCGGCGAGAGCGAGCTGTTCGCCAACGGCCGCGGCCAGCAGCTCTACCGCCTCTACCAGGATCGGTTGCGCGCCGTGAACGCCTGTGATTTCGGCGATCTGCTGCTCCACATGCTCGTCATCCTGAAGACGCACCGCGACGTGCTGGAGCAATATCAGCAGCGCTTCCGCTACATCATGGTGGACGAGTATCAGGACACCAACAGCGCGCAGTATCTGTGGCTCCGGCTGCTCGCTCAGCAGCGCAAGAATATCTGCTGCGTGGGCGACGACGACCAGTCAATCTATTCCTGGCGCGGGGCGGAGGTGGCCAATATCCTGCGCTTCGAGAAGGATTTTCCCGGCGCGAAGATCATCCGGCTGGAACAGAATTATCGCTCCACGCCCCACATCCTCGCGGCCGCAGGCGGCGTGATCGCCCATAATGGCGGGCGGCTGGGCAAGGAATTGTGGACCGAGGCCGACGTGGGCGAGAAGGTCCGCGTCATCGGCGTGTGGGACGGGCCGGAGGAAGCCCGCCGCGTGGGCGACGAGATCGAGGCATATCAGCGCCGGGGCGGCAGGCTGGACGATGTCGCCATCCTCGTCCGCGCCCAGTTCCAGACGCGCGAGTTCGAGGATCGCTTCATCGCGATCGGCCTGCCCTATCGCATCGTCGGCGGCTTTCGCTTCTACGAGCGCGCCGAGATACGCGACGCGCTCGCTTATCTGCGGGTGATCCACCAGCCGGCGGACGACCTCGCCTTCGAACGCATCGTCAACACGCCCAAGCGCGGGCTGGGCGACAAGGCCGTCGCCAAGGTTCACCAGCTCGCCCGCGCGGAAGGGATTCCGCTGACGCTGGCGGCCGCGCGCATCCTCGACACGGATGAGCTGACCGCGCAGGCGCGGCGATCACTGGGCAATCTCGTCGGCGATATCGCTCGCTGGCGGGATCGGCTGAATGATCTGCCCCATGCCGAGCTGGCGCGTCAGATGCTCGACGAATCCGGCTATACCGCGATGCTCCAGGCCGAACGCACCGCCGAGGCCGCCGGGCGGCTGGAAAACCTTACCGAGCTGACGCGGGCGATGGAGGAATATGAAACCCTCCCCGCCTTCCTGGAACATGTCAGCCTCGTCATGGACAATGACGCCGATCGCGAGAGCGCGAAGGTGACGGTGATGACGATCCACGCCGCCAAGGGGCTGGAATTCGACACCGTATTCCTGCCCGGCTGGGAAGAAGGCGTCTTCCCGTCGCAGCGCGCGCTCGACGAAGGCGGCATCGCCAGCCTCGAGGAGGAGCGCCGCCTCGCTTATGTCGCGATCACCCGCGCGCGGCGGCAGGCGACCATCCTCCACGCCGCCAACCGGCGCATCTACGGGCAATGGACCTCCTCCATCCCATCGCGCTTCGTGGCGGAGTTGCCGGCCGAGCATGTCGAAAGCGAAACGACGATGAGCGGCGGCGAAAGCCTGTGGCGGGCGCAATGGTCCGAACAGGCCGATCCGTTCCACGATATCGGGCGCGGCACCGGGCGCGGGCCGGGCTGGCAGCGCGCGGCCGCCGCCGGCTACGATCCGTCGCCCAGGCGCGTGGTCGAGGTGCGGGCCTCCGCCACCTCCTACGCCGCCAAGCCGCGATCGGATATCGCCATCGGCCAGCGCGTATTCCACACCAAGTTCGGCTACGGATCGGTCGCCGAGATAGAAGGCAACAAGCTGGAGATCGATTTCGAGCTTTCGGGCCGCAAGCGCGTGCTGGACAGCTTCGTCAACCCGGCCTGAACCCTTTGTAAAACAATCGCTTCCTTCGCCCCTACGCGGCTGGTCCAAATGGACGATGCTGCACCTGGGGACTCACGCCATGATCGTTTCAAATTCCATGGGAAGAGGAACGAATCGATGAAATTCTCCATCATCTACGAAGCGCAGATGGCGGACCCCTCGCGCGAGTCCGAGCGCCGCTGCTTCGAGGAGATCGTCGAGCAGGTATTGCTGGCCGAGGAACTGGGCTTCGACAATGTCTGGGCCGTGGAGCACACCGCGCTCACCCAATATGCCCACATGTCGGCGCCGGAAACCTTCCTCGCCTATATCGCCGGCCGCACCACGCGGATCGGCATCGGCCATGGCGTCGTCTGCCTGCCGCCGGCCATGAACCACCCGGTGAAGGTGGCGGAACGCATCGCCACGCTCGACATCCTGTCCGGCGGGCGCGTCCACTTCGGCATGGGCAAGGGCGGCACCCAGCAGGAAGCCGGCACCTTCGGCTACGACCTCGCCGAACTGCAGCCGATGATCGATGAATCGATGTATCTGATCCCGAAGATCCTGAAGGACGGGCACGTCGAGCATGACGGCAAATATATCAAGATCCCGTCGCGCCCGATCCATCCGAGCCCGGTACAGGATCCGCACCCGCCGATCTATTATGCCTGCACCCGTGAATCGACGCTGGAGCTGGCCGGCCGTCGCGGCATCGGCGCCCTCGTGCTCGGTTTTTCCGGCCCCGAGGAGATCGCCCGCAAGAACGCGATCTATCGCGAGAATTTCAAGAACCGCAAGCCCGAGGATCAGGTCGGCTTCCGCCCGAACGAGCATCTCGCCGCCTTCTGCGCGGCCTGCGTGCTCGACGATCGCGAGAAGGCCCGCCGCATCGGCCTGCGCGGCCAGCGCTTCTTCGCCGAGGCGATCGCCCACTGGTATCAGGGCGGCCCGAAGCCGACCGTGGACGTGGATTCGGCCGAGGAGAATGAAGCCGCGCTCGCCCAGACCCGCGAGCATGTCGTGGCCTATATCTCCGAGGAAAAGATCGTCGACGGCGGCGATGCGATGACGAGCAACTACACCGTCGCGCAGGATGCCTATGGCGATGCCGACGACTGCATCCGCTACTGCACGCGGCTTCAGGAAGCCGGCGCGGACGAAGTGCTGTTCCTCTTCCAGATGGGCACCATCCCGCACGAGGCGATCATGGAGACGATCCGCAACATCGGCGAGAAGGTGATCCCGCACTTCCGCGCCAAGGCCGCGCAGCGCGAGGCGATCGCCGCCGAGTAAAGCGATACCGAAGCCTTCCGCTACGGCGGAGGGCTTCGGCGCTTGCGACCAGAACGTATCATTTCGGGCCGCATACAACGCATATCCACCGGATATGCGCTGTCTGTTGTTGCTTTGCGCTCCCCGGACTGCCTAGGCGCCACCATAGGCGCCTGGCGCCGTTCAGGGAGAAACAAAAATGTCTGTTCGCAACCCGCGTGCGCTCCGCGCGCTCCTCATGCTGTCGGCATGTTCCGCCGCCATCGGCTATGCGCCGGCGGCCCACGCCCAGGATGATGCCGTCGCGGCATCCGCGGCCGATAATGGCAGCGACATCGTCGTCACCGCCCGCCGGCGCGAGGAAAAGCTGCAGGACGTGCCGATCGCCGTCACCGCCGTCAGCCAGGCCAATCTCGATTCCCGCGGCTTCGATGCCGTCACCGACGTCCAGCAGATCGCCCCGAACCTGAACTTCACCCCCGGCCAGGGCGGCAATAGCGGCGGTATCGCCGCCTTCGTCCGCGGCGTCGGCGAAAACGACTTCATCATCACCGCCGATCCGGCCGTGGGCCTCTATATCGACGGCGTCTATGTCGCGCGCACCTTCGGCGCGACCACCGAGCTGCTCGGCATCGACCGGATCGAGGTGCTGCGCGGGCCGCAGGGTTCGCTGTTCGGCAAGAACACCATCGGCGGCGCGATCAACGTCGTCAGCCACATTCCCGATGGCACCACCCGTCTCCAGGCGGATGTCCGCTACGGCTCCTACAACACGGTCCGCGCCCGCGCGAACGTGGAAACCGCACTGACGGACAAGCTCTCGATCGGCATCTCCGGCCTCGGCGAGTTCGGCGAAGGCTGGCAGAAGATCCCGTCCGGCAAGAATCTGGGCAACAAGAATATCGTCGCCGGCCGCATCACCCTGCATTATGATGGCGGCCCCTTCGATGCGGTGCTGACGGCCGATGGCCTGCACCGCCGCCAGAATTCGGCCGCGCACTCGATGCTGGCCTTCACGCCGACCTTCATCTCCGATCTGCAGAGCGCGCTGATCGCGCCCTGCTGCACGGTGCCCGACCGGATCGACCGGACGGATTCCACGCCCGAGCTGAACCGCGACGACGCCGATTCCGCCAATGTCGGCCTCACCCTCTCGCATGAGCTTGGCGCCGGCACGATCAAGTCGATCACCGCCTATCGCTGGGTGAACGCCGTCTTCGGCCGCGACGGCGATGCCTCGTCCGCCGTCAATTATGCCGGCGACATCCATGATGAGACCGCGCGGCAGTTCAGCCAGGAGCTGCAATATACCACGCCCCTGTTCGGTGATCGCGGCAACCTGCTGGTCGGCGGTTATTTCTTCCGGGAAAAGACGCGGGACGATACCCGGCTGATCGTGGCGGACGGCCTCTATCCGGCGATGATCGAGGCCGGCTTCGATCCGGCCCTGGCCGAGGCGCTCGATCTCAACATCGATTTCCACAACCGCCAGAAGACGACCAACTACGCCGCCTTCGGCAACTTCACCTACGATCTCACCGACGCGCTCGTCATGGAGCTTGGCGGCCGATACACTTATGAGAAGAAGACCTTCACGCAGAAATCGCTGCGCATCTACAGCCAGCAGCCGCTGATCCCCGGTTTCTACCCCTATACGCTGTCGAAGCATTGGGACAATTTCAGCCCGCGCGCCTCGCTCAGCTACAAGTTCCAGCCGGGCGTGCTGGGCTATGCCTCCTGGTCGCGGGGTTTCCGCAGCGGCGGCTTCAACGGCCGTCCCACGGCGGAGGCCGAGATCGGCTCCTACGATCCGGAGCACCTGACCGCCTATGAAGTGGGCGTGAAGAGCAGCTTCGGCCCGGTGACGATCAACCTCGCGGCATTCCGCAACGAATATAAGGACCAGCAGCTGCTGGTGAACAAGACGAACCTCAACGTCACCTACGAGAATGCCGGCAAGTCCCGCATCCAGGGGCTGGAGCTGGAGCTGGACGCGCGCGTCACCTCCCGCCTCCGCGTCAACGGCTCGCTGGGCCTGCTCGACGCCAAATATCTGGAGTTCGAATCCTACATCAACGGCGTGCTGACCGACCTCACCGATCGCAAGCTGAAGCAGGCACCGGACATCACCGGCAGCCTGAGCCTGGTCTACACCCAGCCGATCACCGACAGCCTGGACGCCACCTTCCGCGCGGACGCCAGCTATCGCAGCCTCACCTATATCGACGTCGAGAACTCGCCGCTGCGGGCGCCGGATCATGCGATCCTGAACCTCAGCGCCGATTTCGACCTGCCGTGGGACGGCACGTCGCTGCGCTTCGCGGTGGATAACGTCACCAACAAGCAGGTGCTGACGGCGGGCTTCGACGGATCGGCCACCTTCGGCTTCCGCGAAGGCTTCTTCAGCGATCCCCGGCGTTATTCGGTGACGCTCTCGATCCGCCGCTGATCGGATATCGGGCCCCGGCGGATACGTCCGCCGGGGCCTCTTTTTTTAGTCAGACCCCGCGCCGGATCAGCCGGAAGAAGCCGTAGGAAGGATCGGCCGGGCCGGGCCTGCCGATCTTCGCGCCCTCCAGGAAGGGATGCTCCAGATCGATGATCGACGGCGAATGGATGTTCGCCCAGTCGGCCACGATCACCCGGTGCAGGAACTTCCACCGCCCCTCGCGCCGGGCATATTTGTCGAAATAGCGGCCGCCCACCAGCACATCCATCGGCCCGTCGGGCGTCTTCGCGCGATGCAGCGCCAGCAGATAGACCTCGCCCTCCGCATAATCGCCGTCGATCGCGAGGTTGATGGTCGTCACATTGTGATGGAGGATTTCCATCGGCGCCTGGATTTCGGGCAGCTTGTCGATGAACTCCATCGCCGGCCCGCAGAACATCGCGCCATGATCGTCGATCGCATCCGCATGATAGAGCGTGCGCATCTTCTCATGGTCGTGGCGGTCCGCCGCCTGGCAATAAGTGGTGATGAGCTGGCGGATCTCCTCCCGGTCCAGCAGGTCCTGAATGCGCGCGTCCATATCCTCTCCCAAAAGCAAAGCCCCTCCCCGGCTGGCCGGAAAGGGGCTTGGCATGCGGATGGCCCCGACCGGGACGATCCGCACATCCGTTTCCGCGCCGGGCAGGCCGCCCGGCGCGGATATTTTCATCAGAAGCGGATGCCGGCGGTGATGCCGTAGGTCCGCGGATCGGGGAAGTAAGCCACGGTCATGCCACCGAAGCTCGGCCCGAAATCGATGAAGTTCTGCGGATTGTTCTCCTTGAACAGGTTGCGCACCCAGAAGGAGAACTGCGCCTCGACACCGCCCAGCGGCACATCCGACACCACACCGCGCAGATTGACGATCGTGCGGCCCTGCGACTGCGTGGTCATCGCCGTCTGGTCCGACGGACCCGTCACGTCGATCGCATAGGGATAGGTGTAATATTTCGAGACGTAGTTCAGGTCGCCGATCAGGTTGAACTTGCCCCAGTCGCCTTCCACCACACGCCAGTCCGCACCGATCGAGGCGGTGTATTTCGGCGTGTGCGGGAAGGCACGGTTGTCGGCCACCTGCTGGGGAACGCCGTTCGCGTCATCCTCGATGAACGACTTATACTTGGCGTCGAGGATCGAGAAGGAGGTGTTGAACGTCAGGAAATCCGCCGGCCGGGCGATGGCCTCGATCTCGATGCCACGGATGCGCGCGGCACCCGCGTTGCGCACCACCGAGGCAGCCGCGCCGGAACCGCTGAACACGGCAAGCTGGATATCCTTATGCTCGTCCCAGAAACCGGCGACGTTGAGCTGCAGCTTGTTGTCCAGCATGCGGCTCTTGAAGCCGATTTCGTAGCTGTCGACCTTCTCCGGCTTGTAGGGATTGCACAGTTCCGGCGCGCCCGACGGGCAATCCGTGGTCGGCATGACGACTTCGTTGGTTTCGCCGTTGAAGCCGCCGGACTTGTAGCCGCGGGCATAGCGGGCATAGACGTTGACGCGATCGGTGATCTCGTAACGCACCGTCGCGGCCGGGCTCAGATTGTTATATTTGGCCTTGGGAACGTCGCCATAGGCTACGTCGATCAGCGGCATGCCGTTGAAGGCCAGATAACGGCTGATGTCCTTGGTTTCGTGGTTGTAACGCAGGCCGCCGGTCAGCACGAGCTTGTCGGTCGCGTGGAAATCGACCTGGGCATAGGCGGCATAGGCTTCCGTATGCGATCCATAGGTCGAATCATAGTTGGTGGAGTGGAAGAAGAACGCCTGCGGATTGTCCGTTTCCGAATGATCCTTGAAGTAGAAAAGGCCCGCCACATAATCGATGCGATCGTCGAGCGCCTTGCCGGAAACCTGCAGTTCCTGGCTGAACTGGTGATATTTCACGTTCCGGGCGGTGTTGGCGATATCCAGCGGCGATCCGTCCAGATCGAGATTGTCGTGGAAGCGCAGCTTGCGATAGGCGGTGATAGACTTGATCGTCGCGTCGCCCAGGTCGAGGCTCGCCGTCAGTGCATGGCCCTGCGTCCGCGTCTTTTCATAGACGTCGGCATCGATATGCGCGGTCTTCTGACGATCCTTGTTGGCGAACATGCCGAGCGGAATGCCGGAATAACCCACGCTGTTCGGATCGAAAATGTCGCCCGGCTGACCGTTCTGGTTCACCTTGTAGAGCTGGGCATAGTCCGGCCGCTGGTTGAAGTTCGAATAGTCATAGGCGTAATCGAGCGTCAGATTGTCGGTCGGCTGCGCGCGGAGCTGGACCATGAAGCTCTGATTGTCGAGATCGTTGGTGTCGGTGATGCCGAAGGCATTGTCTTCCACCTTGATCACGCCGTCGCGCTTCTGGATCTGGCCGGAGACCTTGGCGGAGAAGATGCCCATCTGCGGCAGATCGAGCACGCCCTTCAGCTTCCAGGCATCGAAATTGCCGTAGGTCAGCTCGGCCGATCCGCCCAGCTCGCCGCTCGGCTTCTTGGTGACGAGGTTGACGGCGCCGGCCAGCGTGTTGCGGCCATAAAGCGTGCCCTGCGGCCCGCGCAGCACCTCGATCCGCTCCAGATCGGCGATGTCGAAGATCGAACCCTGCGCCTTGGCGATGTAGACGCCGTCGACATACATGCCGACCGCCGGTTCCCAGGTGATCGCGGGGTTGATCGTCACCGAGCCGCGGATCGCGATCTGGGAGATCGTCTTGTTCGAAGGCGCGCGATCGATCTTCATGTTCGGCGCGACCGAGCCGAGCTGGTCGATCGAGCTGATGTCGCGCGACTGCAGATATTCGGAATTGACCGCCGAGATGGCGATCGGAACCTGCTGCACGTTCTCGCTGCGCTTCTGGGCAGTGACGACGATATCCTCAAGGCCGCCATTGCCGGCCGGGGCATCGGCCGCCGTCTCCTGCGCCAGCGCCGGCACGATGCCGAACGCCATCGCCAGCGCGAGCAGGCTCGCGCCGCGGTTGAAACGGGTCATATACACTAGATACTCCTCCCAGTCGTCGGTCAGGCCGTCGTTGCGGCACTCAGTTTGGCGGAATGGTCGTGGCGGCCACGTCCGCAAAAGCGGTCGATCGCATCGCTGTCGGCACGGCCGAAAGCGGCGACATCATCGGAAAGCAGGGCATCGAGCGCGGCCACCGCCCGGCCCGTCGCCGGCCGCGCCAGCCCGGCCTCGAACCAGCGGCGCAGCGCCGGAAATTCGTTCCAGGCCCCTTCCCGCTTGAACAGCGGGAAGATGCTGTCGGCGGTGCGGATCCACGGCAGCGTCGCGACATCGGCCAGGCCATATTCCTCGCCCGCGAGATTGGGGCTTTCGGCCAGCCGCCTTTCCAGCACGCCCAGGATGCGCACGGCCTCGCTTTCGTAGCGGCGCAGGCCATAGCCGCGCTCATCCTCCGGCGCGTAGCGGAAGAAATGGACATATTGGCCGAACATCGGGCCGACGGACGCCGTCTGCAGCATCAGCCAGGACATCGCCCGCGACCGCAGATGCGCGTCGGCCGGCATCATCAGGCCGGATGCCTCGGAAAGATAGAGCAGCGCGGATGCGCTTTCGAACACCGCGAAGGGCTCCGCCCCGCGCTGGTCGATCAGCACCGGCACCTTGTTGTTCGGGCTGATGGCGAGGAAGGCCGGATCGAACTGCTGGCCGGCGAACACGTCGACGTGGCGCAGCCGATAATCGAACCCGCATTCCTCCAGCATCAGCACGAGCTTGAGGACGTTGGGGCTGCTCATGCCCAGCACTTCGAACATCAGGCGGCCTTCCGTTCGGAATGGATGGCTTCCGCCCGCGCCTTCAGCGCCCGGGCGGTATCGTCGAAGGCGCGCTTCACCCAGTCGCCGCAGAAACGCATCACATGGATGCCGTTGTCGCCGAAGAAGGCGTCGGTGCTGTTATAGGCGCAGCGATCCGGGCCGAGCGGCTCGATGATCTGGTCGCGCCGGGCCGGATAAGGCCAGATTTCCATGAAGGGCAGCTCCCAGGAAATCAGGCGCTCGGGCTCGATCGCGCAGATATATTCCACATTGTCGACGACCTGGCCGGGCACGGTGTAGCTCGCCAGCTTCATGTTCACGGCCGCGCCGATCTCCAGGCGGCTGTCGCAATCGATGCAAAACGGATTCCACGCCTTGTAATTGGCGAAATCCGTCAGGATCTCCCACACGATCGCGGCGGGCGCATCGATCTCCACGCGCTCCGAACGCACTACGTTCGCCGGGTCCAGGTCCATGCCGTCGGTCAGGGCCATTGCCTTCTCCTAAAGAGTCGGCCTTCTTGTCCGCTGGGCGGCGGGCCGTGGGCTTTCCTCTGGCAGCTATCGGGGGGGCGCGTCAATGGCCCAATACGCAAACCGACATTACAAAACGTTCGAATTGACGCTTTGCGGATAAACCGTTGCCAATCCGCCTCAGCAGCCGATCGGAAAATCAGGATTTCGGCGTGAACCGGGCGACCAGATCATAGTCCGATCCCGGATATATCTGGCGGACATGGGTGACGTCCATCTCGCCCCGCCAGGTGCGCCGCTCGATCGAAAGGCAGGCGGTATGCAGCGGTATGTCCAGCAGCGCCGCCTGCCGGGAATCGGCGTTCACGGCGGCGATGCGGTGCTCCGCCTCCGTCCAGGCCACGGCATCCAGCAGCCAGGTGCCGGGCGGCACTTTCGCGAAATCGGCATCGGCCGCGTCGGGCACCGCGACAAGGCCGATCAGGCGCTCCTCCAGCGCGAAGGGGCGATCATCCGCAAGGTGGAGGCAATCGATCGCAATCAGGTCTCCGCCGCGGGCGAGCTGCGCCTCGCCTTCGGATCGCGGATCGGCCGCGCGCCGCTGCCGCGCGAGCAGCTTCAGCCCGTATCGGCGGCCCCGTGCCTCCACTTCGGCGCGTATGTCCGGCACCGCCAGAACCGGCGCATGCACGCGCGGCTCCGCCACGAAGGAGCCGCCGCGCCGGCGCCGCACCACCAGCCCCGCCTCGACCAGCGCGGCGATCGCCTTGTTCACCGTCATCCGCGAACAATCGAACCGGGCCATCAGCTCATGCTCGAAGGGGATGCGATGCCCCGGCGGCCAGGCCCCGGAGAGGATCTTCTCCTCCAGATAATCGCGGATGCGGCGGTTGAGCGTGGTCATGCGGCAAGCAGCCTGCCCAGCGCCGCCGCATAGCGTGCCGTCACGGCCGCGCGGGCATGGTGCACGCCTTCGGCCACGACCTGCCGGCCGCCGCGCCACACGCCCGCGATCGCATCGCGCCCGCCCGCGAAGATGAAGCTGTCCAGAACGGCATCGTCCGCGCGGCCGATCATCGCCGGATGCGCCGGATCGATTGCCAGCCAGTCCGCCGGGCCGCCTTCGCGCAATCCCGCCACGGCGCCCGTCGCCCGCGCGCCGCCCAGCAGCGCCTCCTCGAACAGGCAACGCCCGACCGAACGGTTTTCCCCCGCCAGCACGTTGCGCGCGCGATGGTGGAGGCGCTGGCCATATTCCAGCAGCCGCAACTCGTCGGCCAGATCGATCCGCACGTTGGAATCCGTCCCCACGCCCCAGCAGCCACCCGCTTCCCGATAATCGATCGCCGGGAAAAGGCCATCGCCAAGGTCCGCCTCCGTCACCGGGCAGAGCCCCGCCACCGCGCCGGATGCCGCCAGCCTGCCGGTCTCCGCCGCCGTCATGTGGGTGGCGTGGACGAGGCACCAGCGATCGTCGACCGGGGCGTGATCGAACAGCCATTCCACCGGCCGCCGGCCGCTCCACGCCAGGCAGTCCTCCACCTCGCGCACCTGCTCGGCGATGTGGATGTGGATCGGCCCGCCTTCCGCCAGCGGCAGGATCGCCGTCAGCGCGTCGGGCGTCACCGCGCGCAGGCTGTGGGGGGCGATGCCGGTCACGGCATCCGCGATCGGCGCCAGCGCCCGGCGGCTCGCCTCGATCAGGCCGGCATAGCTGTCGACAGTGGAAAGGANCCGCGCCTGCCCCGGCCCGGCCGGCGCGCCGCCAAAGCCGCCCTGCGCGTAGAATACCGGCAGCAGGGTCAGCCCGATGCCCGCCGTTTCGGATGCCGCCGCGATGCGCGCCGCCATCNCGGCCGGGTCGGCGAACGTCCGCCCGCCGATGTCGTGGTGGAGGTAATGGAACTCGCCCACGCGGGTATATCCCGCCTCGATCATCTCGACATAAGCGAGCGCCGCGATCGCCTCCACCTCGTCCGGCGTCAGCCGGCCGACGAAGCGATACATCCATTCCCGCCATGTCCAGAAGCTGTCCGATCCCGGCCCCCGCAGGCCGGTAAGCCCCGCCATCGCGCGCTGGAAGGCATGGCTGTGCAGGTTGGCCATGCCCGGCAGGCCGATCGCGATCCGCGCGTCGCCCGCTTCCGACGCCCCGCCCCGTTCGAGTCGCGCGATCCGGCCGCCGGAAACGCCGACGCGCACGTCCCGCGCCCAGCCGTCCGGCAGCAGCAGGCTCGCGAAATGCGTGAAATTCAGATCGCTTTCTCGCTCCACTGGACAGGCTCCCTCGTTCGCGAATATGTATAGACATTATTGCTGTCGAGCGAAAGGGAGGCGGATGACGGAAGGTTGCGATCGCCTGTGGCGCAACGCCCGCCTCGCGACGCTGGCGCCCGGCCTGCCGGGCCTGGGCGAGGTGGAAGACGGCCTCGTCGCCTGCCGCGACGGGCTGATCCTCTATGCCGGCCCCGCCGCCGACGCCCCTGCCTTCAACGCCATCGAGACGATCGACTGCGAGGGCCGCTGGATCACCCCCGGCCTGATCGATTGCCACACCCACCTCGTCCATGGCGGTGATCGCGCCCATGAATTCGAACTGAGGCTGGCCGGCGCTTCCTATGAGGAGATCGCTCGGGCCGGCGGCGGCATCCTTTCCACCATGGCCGCCACCCGCGCGGCGAGCGAGGCGGAGCTTGTCGCCTCCGCCCTCCCCCGCCTCGACGCCCTGATCGCCGAGGGCGTGACGACGGTGGAGATCAAGTCCGGCTACGGCCTCGCCCTCGATCATGAGATGAAGCAGCTGCGCGCCGCCCGCGCGCTCGGCCGCGAACGCGACGTCACCGTCCGCACCACCTTCCTCGGCGCCCATGCCCTGCCGCCCGAATATGCGGGCGATGCCGATGGCTATATATCCGCGGTCGCGAACGAGATGCTGCCGGCCGTCGCCGCCGAAGGGCTGGCCGATGCGGTCGATGCGTTCTGCGAAGGCATCGGTTTCACGCCCGCGCAGGTCGATCGGCTGTTCGAGGCCGCACAGGCCCGCGGGCTGCCCGTGAAGCTCCACGCCGAACAGCTTTCCAACCTCCACGGCGCGGCGCTGGCCGCCCGCCACGGCGCGCTTTCGGCCGACCATCTCGAGCATCTCGACGATGCCGGCATCGCGGCGATGGCTGCCGCCGGCACGGTCGCCGTGCTGCTGCCGGGCGCCTTCTATTTCGTGCGGGATACGCACCGCCCCCCGATCGATGCCCTGCGCGCCGCCGGCGTTCCCATCGCCATCGCCACCGATTGCAACCCCGGCACCTCGCCCCTCACCTCGCCGCTGCTGGCGATGAACATGGCCGCCACCCTGTTCCGCCTGACCGTGCCCGAATGCCTGGCCGGCATGACGCGCGAGGCCGCGCGGGCGCTGGGCCTGCAGGATCGCACCGGCACGCTGGAGGCCGGCAAGGCCTGCGATCTCGCCATCTGGTCGGTCGAGCGGCCGGCCGAACTTGTCTATCGCATGGGGTTCAACCCGCTCCATGCCCGTATCCGGAGTGGTCGATGACCGAAATCATCCTCAAGGCCGACGAAGCAACGCTGGCGGACTGGCGCGCCATCTATCGCGGCGCCAATGCGCGGCTGGATGCCGCTACCGCGCCGGCCATCGCCGCCAGCGCGGCCGCGATCGAACGCATCCTCGCCCGCGGCGCCCCGGTCTACGGCATCAATACCGGCTTCGGTAAGCTCGCCAGCGTCCGCATCGGCGACGAGGATCTCGCCACGCTCCAGCGCAATATCGTGCTGAGCCATGCCGCCGGGGTTGGCGACGCCATGCCCGTGCCGATCGCCCGGCTGATGATGGCGCTGAAGCTCGCCAGCTTCGCCCACGGCGCGTCGGGCGTCCGGCCGGAAACGGTGGCGATGCTGGAAACCATGCTGGCGCGCGGGCTCACCCCCGTCATCCCCGCGCAAGGGTCGGTCGGCGCCAGCGGCGATCTCGCCCCCCTGTCCCACATGGCGGCCGCGATGATCGGCGTGGGCGAGATCATCAGCGACGGCACCGCCATGCCCGCCGCCGCCGCGCTCGCCGCCGCCGGCCTCGAACCGCTGACGCTCGGTCCGAAGGAAGGGCTGGCGCTGCTCAACGGCACGCAATTCTCCTGCGCCAACGCGCTGGCCGGCCTGTTCGAGGCGGAGAACCTGTTCCGAACCGCCCTTGTCACCGGCGCGCTTTCCACCGAAGCGGCCAAGGGATCGGACGCGCCGTTCGATCCCCGCATCCACGCGCTCCGCCGCCATGCCGGCCAGATCGCGGTGGGCGAGGCGTTGCGCGGGCTGATGGCAGGCTCCGCCATCCGTGCCTCGCACCTCGAAGGCGATGCCCGCGTGCAGGACCCCTATTGCCTGCGCTGCCAGCCGCAGGTGATGGGCGCGGCGCTCGATCTGCTTCGCCAGGCCGGCCACACCCTTGCCACCGAAGCGAACGGCGTTTCGGACAATCCCCTGATCTTCGCCGATACGGACGAGGCGCTTTCCGGCGGCAACTTCCATGCCGAACCCGTGGCCTTCGCCGCGGACATGATCGCCATGGCGATCTGCGAGATCGGATCGATCGCCGAACGCCGCATCGCCATGCTGGTCGATCCCGCGCTTTCGGGCCTGCCGGCCTTCCTCACCCCCCATCCGGGGCTGAATTCGGGCTTCATGATCCCGCAGGTGACGGCGGCCGCGCTGGTTTCGGAGAATAAGCAGCGCGCTTACCCCGCCAGCGTGGATTCCATCCCCACCTCCGCCAACCAGGAGGATCATGTGTCGATGGCCGCCCATGGCGCGCGCCGCCTGCTGGCGATGGCGAAAAATGCGCGCGGCGTGATCGCGATCGAATATCTCGCCGCCGCGCAAGGATGCGATTTCCACGCGCCGCTCAAGTCCAGCGACGTGCTGGAGGCCGCCCGCGCGCTGCTGCGCGAACAGGTGCCCACGCTGGGCGAGGATCGCCATTTCCACCCCGATATCGCAGCCGCTGCCGCGCTGGTGGCCGGCGGGCGGATCGCCGCGCTTGCCGCCCTGCCCGGTGTGGCATGACGGACTGGCTGGAAATCCATCGCGGCACGGCGCCGCTGATCGTCAGCTTCCCCCATACGGGGGCGGACATCCCGGCCGATATCGAGGCGGGGCTGGCATCGCCCTGGATCGCGCGCAAGGATGCCGATTGGTGGGTGGACCGGCTCTATGCCTTCGCGCGCGATCTGGGCGCCACCACCGTCCGCACCCGCCTGTCGCGCACGGTGATCGACGTCAACCGCGATCCTTCCGGCGCCTCGCTCTATCCGGGGCAGGCGACCACCGGCCTCTGCCCTGTCGAGACCTTCGACGGAGAGCCGCTCTACCGGGCCGGCGCCGAACCCGATGAAGCCGCGATCGCCGATCGCCGCACCCGCTATTTCGATCCCTATCATGCCGCGCTCGGCGCCGAGATCGATCGGCTGCGCGTCATCCATCCAGCGATCGTCCTCTACGACGCGCATTCGATCCGCAGCCATGTGCCGCGCCTGTTCGATGGCGCGCTGCCCCAGTTCAACATCGGCACCAATGACGGCCTGAGCTGCGCGCCGGGGCTGGCCGCCGCCGTGGAAGCGGCGTGCGACGCATCGGCCTTTTCGCGCGTCACCAACGGGCGCTTCAAGGGCGGCTGGATCACCCGCCATTATGGCGCGCCGGGCAAGGGCATCCACGCCATCCAGATGGAGCTCGCCTGCCGGGGCTATATGGGCGAGCCCGCCAGCCCCTTCTCCCCCGAAAACTGGCCCACGCCCTTCGATCCCGCGCACGCCGCGCCGCTCGCCGCCGTGCTGCGCGCCGCGCTCACCGCCTGCATCGCCTTCGCCAAGGACCAAGCATGACCCGCACCGACAACAGCCGCGTCATCCGCCCCGCCACCGGCACCGGGCTTTCCGCGAAAAGCTGGCTCACCGAAGCCCCGCTCCGCATGCTGATGAACAATCTCCATCCGGACGTCGCCGAACGGCCGGAGGAACTGGTCGTCTATGGCGGCATCGGCCGCGCCGCGCGCGACTGGGAAAGCTATGACCGGATCGTCGAGACGCTGAAGCGGCTGGAGGACGATCAGACACTGCTGATCCAGTCGGGCAAGCCGGTGGGCGTGTTCCGCACCCATGCCGATGCCCCGCGCGTGCTGCTCGCCAATTCGAACCTGGTGCCGCACTGGGCGACGTGGGAGCATTTCCACGAGCTCGATCGCAAGGGGCTGGCCATGTATGGCCAGATGACGGCCGGGTCGTGGATCTATATCGGCAGCCAGGGCATCGTCCAGGGCACCTACGAAACCTTCGTGGAGATGGGCCGCCAGCACCATGGCGGCGATCTTTCGGGCAAATGGCTGCTGACCGCCGGGCTGGGCGGCATGGGCGGCGCGCAGCCGCTGGCGGCGGTGATGGCGGGCGCATCCTGCCTCGCCATCGAATGCCAGCCCTCGCGCATCGAGATGCGGCTGCGCACCGGCTATCTCGATCACGCCGCCTCGACCATCGAGGAAGCGCTGGCGATCATCGAGAAGGCCTGTGCCGAAAGGAAAGCCGTCTCCGTCGGCCTGCTCGGCAATGCGGCGGAGATATTGCCCGAACTCTATCGGCGCGGCGTGCGCCCCGATCTGCTGACGGACCAGACCTCCGCCCATGATCCGGTGAACGGCTACCTGCCGGTCGGCTGGACGCTGGAACAATGGGCGGAAGCGCGCGAGCGTGATCCCGCCTCGGTCGCGGCGGCCGCGAAGCAGTCCATGGCCGTCCACGTCCGCGCCATGCTCGATTTCCAGGCCGCCGGCGTGCCCACCGTCGATTACGGCAACAATATCCGCCAGATGGCGCTGGAAGCGGGCGTCGCCAACGCCTTCGACTTCCCCGGTTTCGTGCCGGCCTATATCCGCCCGCTCTTCTGCCGGGGCATCGGCCCCTTCCGCTGGGCGGCGCTGTCCGGCGACCCGGAGGATATCGCCCGCACCGACGCCAAGGTGAAGGAGCTGATCCCGGACAATCCCCACCTCCACAACTGGCTGGACATGGCGGCCAAGCGCATCCACTTCCAGGGCCTGCCCGCGCGCATCTGCTGGGTCGGCCTCGGCGACCGGCACCGGCTGGGCCTCGCCTTCAACGAGATGGTGGCATCGGGCGAGCTGAAGGCGCCGATCGTCATCGGCCGCGATCATCTCGACAGCGGCTCCGTCGCCAGCCCCAACCGCGAGACGGAAGCGATGGCGGACGGATCGGATGCGGTGTCGGACTGGCCGCTGCTCAACGCCCTCCTCAACACCGCCAGCGGCGCGACCTGGGTGTCGCTCCACCATGGCGGCGGCGTGGGCATGGGCTTTTCCCAACATGCCGGCATGGTGATCGTGGCGGACGGCACCGAGGCCGCCGCGCGCCGGCTGGAACGGGTGCTCTGGAACGATCCTGCCAGCGGCGTGATGCGCCATGCCGATGCCGGCTACGACATCGCGATCGATTGCGCGCGCGAGAAGGGCCTCGACCTGCCCGGCATCCTCTGAAAAGGCGGGGCCGCCCCGATGCGGCCCCCTATCTCAGCGCCGGAACGCCGCCAGCGCCAGCAGCAGCCATCCGCCGATCATGGCGACGCCACCCAGCGGGGTGATCGCGCCGAACCAGCGCGGCGCGCCAAAAGCCATGGCGTAGAGCGTGCCGCTGAAGACCAGCGCGCCCGCCAGCATCAGCAAAGCCGCGCCCCTGCCCCGTGGCAGGCCCAGCGCCGCCAGCGCGGCGGCGGCGTGGACGAGCTGGTAGGTCGCGCCCGTGCGCAGCCATTCCACCGCCTTGCCCGATGCGCCATGCGCGCCGAACGCGCCCGCCGCCACCGCCAGCGCGCCCGAAAGCCCGGCCAGCGCCACCAGCCATCCCCCGCGTTTCATCCTTCCTTGATCTCCTCCATCGGATTGCCCGGCCGGAACATCATGTTCTTAGCGGTGCGCAGATCGCCGGACTGGCTTTGCAGTTCCAGCCGGATGGCATCGCGCTCGCGATACTCATCCTCGACGCGATCGATCTCCTCGGCCGGAATGCCGACGGCCTCCAGCGCATGCCGCCCCATCAGCACCGCGGATTCGAACATCTCGCGCACCGATGCCGCCAGATCGAGGCCGCTCAGCGACATCAGGGACCGCCGATCATAAGCGCGCACCAGGATCGCCGCATGCGGGAAGGCGGACATCACCGTCTTCAGCTCGTCCCGGCTCAGGGTGCGATCGTCGATGCAGAAGATGATCGCACGGGCCGTCTCGGCGCCCGCGAGCCGCAGCAGATCGAGCCGGCGTCCGTCGCCATAATAGACCTTCATGCCGAAATCCTGGCCGCGATCGATCGTCGCGGCCGCATTGTCGATCAGCGTGACGTCCACCGCCTTGGCCATCAGCATCTGCGCCACCGTCTGCCCGAAGCGGCCATAGCCGACGACGATCGCCGATCCTTCCGCGCCCGCGTGCGGCCCTTCCAGATCGCCCCGATCGGCCGCCTTCTTGTTCACGAAACGACGGGACAACATCATCAGGAACGGCGTGGTAGCCATCGAAAGCGTGACGACCGCGCCGAACAGGCTGGCCGCCTCCGGCGCGATGAGCTGCGCCGCCTTCGCCTGGGCGAACAGCACGAAGCCGAATTCGCCGCCCTGGCTCAGCAGCAGGCCAAGCGCGAAGGCCTGCCGGCTCGCCAGGCCGAACAGACGGGCAAGCACGAAGATCACCCCCGTCTTGATCGCCACCACGGCCGCCGCCAGCGACAGCACGAAGACGGGGCGCATCGCCACCGCGTTAAGATCCAGCAGCATGCCGACGGCGAGGAAGAAGAGGCCCAGCAATATCGTGCGGAACGGCTCGATATCGGCTTCCAGCTCATGCCTGTAGGGTGAATCGGCCAGCATCATGCCGGCGATGAACGCGCCCAGCGCGGTCGAAAGGTGGAGCGCCTCCATCACGGCGGCCGCCGTCATCACCGTGAACAGGCCGGCGGCGATGAACAGCTCGCGCTCGCCCAGCCCGCCGATCAGGCGGAACAAAGGGTTCAGGATCAGCCGGCCGAACAGCACCAGGCCGATGATCGCCCCCACGGTATAGACGGCCAGCAGCCAGCCCGGCGGCGCCGAAGGATCGGCCGGCGCGCGGGAAAGGGCCGCGATGATCGTTATCAGCGGCACGATCGAAAGATCCTGGAACAGCAGGATCGAGAAAGCCTTTTCGCCGAAGGGCGTGCTCAGCCGCCCCGCCGATCGCAGCATCGGCAGCACCTGCGCCGTGGAGGAGAGCGCCAGCGGCAGGCCCAGCGCGATCGCCGCCGCCATCGAAAATCCTGTGCTGGCGAACAGGAAGGCGGAAAGCGCCACGCCGCACAGCACCACCTGCGCCAGCCCGAATCCGAAAATGTCCCGCCGCAACCGGAACAGCCGGCTGGGATGGAGGTCGAGGCCGACGAGGAACAGCAGCAGCACGATGCCAAGCTCGGCAATGCCAAGCTTGCCTTCGGCGTCGCCCACCAGCCCCAGCCCCTGCGGCCCGATCAGCGCGCCCGCGACGAGATAGCCGAGCACCGCGCCCAGCCCCAGCCTGCGGAAAAGGATGACGAGCACCAGCGCCGTGCCGAGCAGCACGACGCCATCGCGCAGCAGCAGGGTGGTCACATGTTCCTCGTTCACGCCACCGTCTCCGTAGCGCGGGCCGCGGCCTCGGCCACGGCTTCGAAGGCGAGCCGGATGGATGCGTGCCGCGCCTTGTGCGGGCGGGCGGGCGCGAAGATATCCAGGCCCGGCCACGCGCCGGGATCGTCGCGCTCGCCGGCCAGGAACGCCGCCAGCGCATCGCGCGCGGCCGCAAGCTCGGCGGCGTCGCGGCCGATGGCGTGGCCGCCCATGATCGCGGCCGAAGCCTGGCCCAGCGCGCAGGCCCGCACATCCTGCCCCAGGGCGACGATCCGGCCCTCGCCATCCACGGCGACATCCACCGTCACCCGGCTGCCGCACACCGGCGATCGCCGCTCCACGCTGGCATCGGCATGGTCGAGCCGGCCGAGATGGGGAATGGCCGTCGCCAGCCGCAGGATATCCTTATTGTATAGCGCGCTCGACATGAGCGCCATTTAGGCGCCGCAGCCCGCCAGCGTCACCCCCGCAGCGCGAATTTATCCGCCGCTGGCATTATCCTGCGCGGCCTTGCCGTCATCCTGCCCACGCGTGCGCATCTCCACGAAATCGACGATGGCGCGGCTGCTGGCGTTGAGCAGCGGGAAGGTGCGCGATTCGCGCACCCAATCCGGCCGTTCGGCTGCCGCGCCGTAGATCACGCTGTTCACCAGCCCGACGGCGAGGAACAGCAATGTCGCCACGATCAGGCCCTTGATACCGCCGAAGCCGAAGCCCAGCACGCGATCCACCGGCCCCAGCACCGATTGCCGCACCTGCCGGCCCATGCGCCCCGCGATCAGCTTGCCCGCGACGAACACCGCCAGGAAGATGATGGCGAAGGCCAGAACCGCCGCCCCCATTTGCGTGCCGACGGGGCCGGCCAGCATCGCCGTGACCGGGCCATGCCCAGCCTTCACCGCCAGGATCGCCGCCACCCAGGCGAACAGCGACAGCATCTCGGCCGAAAAGCCGCGCAGGCCGCCCATGATGGCGCCCCCGCCCATCAGCAGGAGGACGACGATATCGAGTGCCGTAAGATTCATGCACGCCTGCTACGGCATTTCCCGTTCGACTGGCGATCCCATAACGCCATCCCGCCGATAAAATCTTCCTATCCCCGCCCCAGCAGGTGATCGACCAGCCCGCCCAGCGTGGCGAATTCGGCGAGGCGCAGCGCGCCATTCTCGCTGCCCTTGGGCACCAGCGCGCCGGTAAAGCCCAGCTTCGCCGCCTCGCGCAGGCGGAGGCCGCCATGGGCCACCGGCCGGACCTCCCCGGAAAGGGCGACTTCGCCGAACGCCACCGCGTCCGGCGGCACCGGCCGTTCCGCCAGCGCCGAAATCAACGCCGCCGCCACGGCAAGGTCGGCCGCCGGATCGGACAGGCGATAGCCGCCCGACACGTTCAGATAGACTTCCGCCGTGGAGAAGCTCAGCCCGTAGCGCGCTTCCAGCACCGCCAGGATCATCGCAAGCCGGCCTGAATCCCAGCCCACCACGGCGCGCCGCGGCGTCGCCCCGCTCTGCAGGCGGACGACGAGCGCCTGGATCTCGACCAGCACGGGCCGCGTCCCTTCCATCGCGGGGAACACCGTGGCGCCGGCAATCTCCTCGCCCCGATGGGTCAGGAACAGGGCGCTGGGGTTCGTCACCTCGTCCAGCCCGCCCTCGGCCATGGCGAACACGCCGATCTCGTCGGTGCCGCCGAAGCGGTTCTTGATCGCACGCAGGATGCGATATTGGTGGCTGCGCTCGCCTTCGAAGGCCAGCACCGTATCCACCATATGCTCCAGCACGCGCGGGCCGGCGATCGTGCCGTCCTTGGTGACGTGGCCGACGAGGATCAGGGCCGTGCCCCGTTCCTTGGCGAAGCGGATCAGTTCCTGCGCGGAGGCGCGGACCTGGCTCACCGTGCCCGGCGCGCCTTCGATCACGTCGGAATGCATCGTCTGGATCGAATCGATCACCAGCAGCGCGGGCGCCTGCCCCTGCCCCACCGTCGCCAGGATATCGCGGACGGACGTGGCGGAGGCCAGCTTCACCGGCGCGTCGCCCAGCCCCAGCCGGCGGGCGCGCAGCCGCACCTGATCGGCCGCTTCCTCGCCCGAAATATAAGCGACATCGCCGCCGGCCATGGCGATCCGCGCGGCCGCCTGCAGCAGCAGGGTCGATTTGCCGATGCCCGGATCGCCGCCGATCAGCGTGGCGGAGCCGGCCACCAGCCCCCCGCCCAGCGCGCGGTCGAACTCGGCGATGCCCGTCGCCATGCGCGGCGGCAAGGCCACGTCCGCGTCCAGCCCCGCCAGCTCGAACACGCGGCCGCCGGTCCGCAGGTCATGCCGGGCGGAAAAGACGGTGACGTTGGATGCTTCCTCCGCCAGCGAATTCCATTCGCCGCAATCCACGCACTGGCCCTGCCACTTGCTCGTGGCGCTGCCGCATGCCTGGCAGACATAACGCTTCTGGGGCTTGGCCATGATGCTCCCGATCCCGAACAGATCGGGAACATAACTGGGCCTATCGGGGGATGCAACGGCCGGCGTTCACCAGCCGATGACCGTCATCCCGACGAAAGCCGGGATGGCGGAAATCTCAATCCACGAACAGCAGCGCCGGCGTCTCCAGCAGCCGCTTCAGCGCCTGCACGAAGCTCGCCGCATCCCAGCCATCGACGACGCGATGGTCGCAGGAGATGGAAAGGTTCATCAGCTTGGCGACCGCGATCTCGCCGTCGCGGATCACGGGCCGTTCCACCACCTTGTTGGGGCCGATGATCGCCACTTCCGGCCGGTTGATGACGGGCGTGGTGGCGATGCCGCCCAGCGGACCGAGCGATGTGAGCGTCAGCGTCGAGCCGGAAAGCTCCTCCGACTTCGCCTTGCCGTTGCGCGCGGCATCGGCCAGCCGGCGGATCTCGTCGGCAAGCTGCCAGACGTTGCGATCCTGCGCGTCGCGGATCACCGGCACCATCAGCCCGGCATCGGTCTGCGTCGCCATGCCGAGGTGGACGGCGCCGTGGCGCGTCACCACGCCCGCCTCGTCATCATAGCGCGCGTTGATCATCGGGAAATCGGGCAGCGCCTTGCAGATCGCGACGATCAGCAGCGGCAGCATCGTCAGCTTCGGCCGGTTGCCGCGCGTGGCGTTCAGGTCCGCGCGCAGCTCCTCCAGCTTGGTGACGTCGATTTCCTCGACATAGGTGAAGTGCGGGATGTGGCGCTTGGATGCCGCCATATTCTCCGCGATCCGCCGCCGCATGCCGATCACCCGGATCGCCTCGTCGGCCCGCGCGTGCCCGGCAGGGCGATAGCCCTGGCTGTAGGTGAGGAAGGCGTCGAGATCGGCATGCCGCACCCGATCGCCCTGCGCCGGCTTCACCAGCGCAAGGTCGATGCCCAGATCGCTGGCGCGCTGCCGCACCGCCGGCGACGCCAGCGGCTTGCGGCCATGCTCCGCCTCGCTGGTGGGCGCCGGTGCCACTGCCGCCTCCGGCGTGGCGGGCACCGCCGCAACCGGCGCGGGCTGGGGTTCCGGCACGGGATCGGGCTTCACCACCTGCGCCGCCTCGTTGGGCGCGGCCTCGAAGGCGGGCTGCGGCGCGCTGGCCACTGCCTCGGCGGTTTCGGCCACCTCGCCTTCCACCTCGAATATGGCGAGCGCGGAACCGATGGCGAGCATGTCGCCCACCCCGCCACCAATCTCCACCACCTTACCGGCGACGGGCGCGGTCATTTCCACCGTCGCCTTGTCGGTCATCATGTCGGCCAGAGGCTGGTCTTCCTCCACCACATCGCCCACCGCGACGTGCCAGGCGACGATCTCCGCCTCGGCGATGCCTTCGCCGATATCCGGCAGCTTGAACGTGAACCTTGCCATCATCCTCAATCCTGCATCACGCGCTTCAGCGCTTCGCCGAGCCGCACCGGCCCCGGGAAATAGGCCCATTCCAGCGAATGGGGGTAAGGCGTGTCCCATCCGGTCACGCGCTGCACCGGCGCTTCCAGATGGTGGAAGCAATGCTCCTGCACGAGGGCCGAAAGCTCCGCGCCAAAGCCGGAGGTCTTGGTCGCTTCATGCACCACCACGCAGCGCCCGGTCTTCTTCACCGATTCCGTGATCGTCTCGATATCCAGCGGCACCAGCGTGCGCAGGTCGATCAGTTCGGCATCGATGCCCTTTTCCTCGATCACCGCGGCGGCGACATGCACCATCGTGCCATAAGCCAACACGGTCACGTCATTGCCCGGCCGCACCACCGCCGCCTTGCCCAGCGGCACCTTGTAATAGCCTTCCGGCACCGCGCTGGTCGGATGCTTCGACCAGGGCGTGACGGGGCGATCATAATTGCCGTCGAACGGACCGTTATAGATGCGCTTCGGCTCGAAGAAGATCACCGGATCATTATCCTCGATCGCGGCGATCAGCAGGCCCTTGGCGTCATAGGGGTTGGACGGGATCACCGTCTTCAGCCCGGCGACGTGGGTGAAGATGCCCTCGGGCGACTGCGAATGGGTCTGCCCGCCGAAGATGCCGCCGCCGAAGGGCGATCGCACCGTGATCGGCGCGGTGAACTCGCCCGCCGAACGATAGCGCAGCCGCGCCGCTTCGGAGACGATCTGATCCAGCGCCGGATAGATATAATCGGCGAACTGGATCTCCGGCACCGGCCGCAGGCCGTAGGTGCACATGCCGACGGCGACGCCGATGATGCCGCATTCGGTGATCGGCGTATCGAACACGCGGGTCTTGCCGTGCTTCGCCTGCAAGCCTTCGGTCGCCTTGAAGACGCCGCCGAAATAGCCGACATCCTCGCCCATCACCACGATATCGGAATCGCGGGCCATCATCACGTCCAGCGCGGAATTGATCGCCTGAATCATGTTCATGGTCTTGGTGGACGTATCGCTCATATGCCGGCCGCCTCGCGTTCCGCGGTCATCTGGTCGCGCTGCTCCTTCAGGTGCCAGGGCATTTCCTCGAACACATCCTCGAACATGCTGTCGAACGGCTGCTTCAGCCCATCGGCGAGGATGCCGAGCTTCTCGGCCTCCTTCTGGGCGGCGCGCACTTCCTCGGCCACCTCGACATCCATCGCCGCCTGGCGATCCTCGTCCCAGGCGCCGATCAGGATCAGATGCTGCTTCAGGCGGGCGATGGGATCGCCCAGCGGCCATTTCACCTTTTCCTCGGCCGACCGGTATTTGGTCGGATCGTCCGAGGTGGAATGCCCTTCCGAGCGATAGGTGAAATGTTCGATCAGGGTGGGGCCGTAATTGTTGCGCGCCCGCTCCGCCGCCCATTCGGTGGCGGCATAGACGGCCAGCGCGTCATTCCCGTCCACGCGCAGGCCGGCAATGCCATAGCCCACCGCGCGCGCCGCGAAGGTGGTCGCCTCGGCGCCCGCGAAGCCGGAGAAGGAGGAGATCGCCCACTGGTTGTTGATCACGTTCAGGATCACCGGCGCGCGATAGACGGAGGCGAAGGTCATCGCCGAATGGAAGTCGCCCTCCGCCGTCGATCCCTCGCCGCACCAGGCGGCGGCGATGCGGGTATCGCCCTTCGCCGCGCTGGCCATCGCGAAGCCCACCGCCTGCGGATATTGGGTGGCGAGATTGCCCGATATCGAAAAGAAGCTGGCATCGCGCGCCGAATACATGATCGGCATCTGCCGGCCCTTCAGCCGATCGCCCTTGTTCGAATAGACCTGATACATCATGTCGATCAGCGGCCAATCGCGCGCGATCAATATGCCCTGCTGGCGGTAGCTGGGGAAAACCATGTCGTCGCCAGCCAGCGCATAAGCGGCGCCGATCGCGGTCGCCTCCTCGCCGGTGCACTTCATGTAGAAGCTGGTCTTGCCCTGGCGCTGGGCGCGATACATGCGATCGTCATAGGCCCGCGTCAGCGCCATGTGGCGGAGCATGCGGATCAGCCGCTCTGGCGAAAGCTTCGGGTCCCATGGGCCGATCGCGCGGCCCTCATCGTCCAGCACGCGGACCAGCGTATAGGCATGGCCCGTCATCGCCGACGGATCGGCATCGATGGCCGGGCGGTCCACCGATCCCGCCGCCGGAATCTCGAAATCGTTGAAATCCACGACATCGCCGGGCCGGAATCGCGGCTCCGGCACATGCAGGCTCAAGGGGCGCAGGTTGCGCCTGTCCGAGTCGTTTGGCACCGTCCAATCTCTCCCGTCACTTACCGGCCATTCCGGCCGCACAGCGCCTGCCACTCCCGAAAGTCGGGAGGTGTCGCTTTGTCGAATATTATACAGTGACGCAACATTGTTTCAACGGCGATAATCGGCCTTCGGAGGCCGATCTTCCCTCCAAAAGAGGAAGACGCCCGGGAACCGACTTTTGTTGCCCTGCAACGATTTACCGAACGGACGCCGGACGCCTCCATCGTTCGAAAGCGGCAAAGCGTGTCATTTATCCGACTGAATTTATGGGATAAATGACAGGCAGATTACATCCACCCATCCGCCCTTTCCCACCGGACGGCGCAAAATCCCCGAAATCGCCCCGCCGGATGTTGCGTCGCAATAGATCACAAGAGTAGCACTCCCTTCGAGCGAGGGGGCCCGCCTGTGAAAAAAGGATCAGGAATATGGGGACTTTAAGAAAACTCGCGCTTCCGGCTCTGCTGGCTTTAGGGATCGGCACGGCGCCGGCGCAGGCAGCCCTCGTCACCAACGGGGATTTCGAAACCGGCGACTTCTCCGGCTGGACCCAGGGTGGGGATTTCGCCACCGACAATGTGTTCACGGCACCGGGCCATGTCTATGACGGCACCTATTCGGCCGCGCTCGGCACCCTGACGGGCAGCACGCTCAGCCAGGTCCTGAACGTGGTCGCCGGCCAGACCTATACCCTGACCTTCGTTCTGGCCAATGCCCCCGGCAATACGAATGCCAGCGGCAACAACGCCTTCAGCGTGACGCTGGGGGATGAAACCTTCAGCCTGCCGGACAATTTCGTCGCGTTCGATTACGGCACGTTCACGATCGAGGCGCTCGCCACGTCTGACACACTCAACCTGGCCTTCTCGTTCCTCAACAACCCGTCGGACTGGTTGCTGGACAATGTGACGGTGGAAACCGCCGCCAACGCCGTGCCGGAACCCACGACCTGGGCGATGCTGCTGGTCGGCTTCGGGGTGGTCGGCACCAGCATGCGCCGGCGCCGCCAGGTCCTTTCCTTCAGCTAGGCGCGGAAGGGCGGACCGGACCGCCCGACGCTCAGGGGCAATTCATTCGGGAGGGGCCGTGGAAATATCCGCGGCCCCTTTTTCCGTCCGCCGGTCAGGCGCCCGCGTTGCGGACCGGCAGCCGGCACACCGCCTCCAGCCCCCCGCCCGCGCGATTGCGGAGGATCAGCGTGCCGCCATGCTCGCGCGCGATCGATCGGGCGATGGTCAGCCCCAGGCCGATGCCGCCCGTCTGGCGGTTGCGCGATGGATCGCCGCGCTCGAAGGGCTGGAACAGCCGGTCGATCTGGGATTCGTCGATGCCGGCCCCGCGATCGGCGACGATAGCCACCGCCTCCTGCCCCTCGCGGACCAGGGAAAGCTCCACCCGTTCGCCATAGGTCACGCCATTGTCGATCAGGTTCTGGAACAGGCGGGCCAGCGCCAGCCGGTCGCCGCGCACCTGCACCGGATCGATCCGCCCCACCGAAACCGGGCGACCCATGTCCGCCTCGTCATGCGCCAGCCCTTCCAGCAGCGATCCCAGCTCGACATCGGCGATCTCGTTGCTGCTGGTCGATCCGCGGACGAAGCCGATGGTGGCCGCGATCATGGCGCGCATCTGCTCGATATCCGCCTGCACCTTGTCGCGCACGTCGTCCGGCGCCGCCTCGATGCGGAAGGCGATGCGGGCGAGCGGGGTGCGCAGGTCGTGCGCGATCGCGCCGATCATCGCCGTCCGCTCCGCCACATAGGCGGCGATCCGTTCCTGCATCAGGTTGAGCGCGTGGGCGGTCTGGCGCAGTTCGGCCGGCCCCTCCTCCGCCACGCGCGGCGCCAGGGGATCGTGCCCCATCCGTTCGGCGGCATCGGCGAAGCGGCGGATCGGCCGGGTCAACCGCCGCGCGAACCACCAAGCCAGCGGCAGCAGGGCGATCGCCGAAAGCGCGAACCATAGCAGGATGCGCCGCTGCCATGCCGCGATCAGCGGGCGCGGCGGCGTGTTGACGACCCGCCAGCCGTCCGCGCGCTCCACTGCCGCCGTCACCGTCCCGAAGAACAACGGCTCGCCGCGCCGCATCGGCACCAGCCGGTCGCCATGCCGGTGGCGATCGTTACCGAAGGAAGCGCGCTGATCCGGCTCGAAGAACAGCCGCACTTGCGCTTCCGGCCGGCCGAGCCGATCGGCCAGCCTGCGGGTGAAGGCCGGATCGCTCGTCATCCCTGGCGCCTGCACGGGCATGGGGCGGCGATCCTGCACGATCAGCACCCTTTCGCGGTCGCCGCGCTCCCGCCGTCCGCCCGCCAGCGCATCGGCGACGTCGCCCAGCCGGTTGAAATCGGGCCGGGGCGGATCGAGCACGACGAACATCGCCAGCGTCACGATCTGCGATGCCGCCAGGCTTGCCAGCACCAGCAGCAGGGTCTGCCAGAATATCGGCAGCCCGCGAGGGCGCGGCAGCCTCACTCGTCCACCACCTTCAGCGTGAACATATAGCCTTCGTTGCGGATGGTGCGGATCGGATCGTCATGGCCCAGCTTCTTGCGCAGGCGGCTGATCGTCACGTCGATGGCGCGATCGAACACGTCGCTGTCCAGCCCCTTGCCATGCTCGATCAGCATGTCTCGGGTCAGCACGCGCTGCGGCCGATCCAGAAAGGCGTTGAGCGTGCGGAATTCGGCGTCGGTCAGCGGCGCCGGCGGCTGCCCGCGCCGGGATACGCTGCGGTCGACGATATCGAGCGTCCAGTCGCCGAACCGGCGCACCGGCCCCGTCGACGCCCCCGATTGCTCCGCCCGTCGCCGCAGCACGGCACGGACGCGGGCCAGCAGCNCACGGGGATTGCAGGGCTTGGGCAGATAATCGTCCGCGCCCACCTCCAGCCCGATGATCCGGTCGGTATCCTCGCCCATGGCGGAAAGCATGATAACGCCGGGGCCGCCGGGCTTGTGCAGCCGGCGCAGGATCGAAAGCCCGTCCTCGCCCGGCATCATCAGGTCGAGCACGACGAGGTCGAAGCGCCGCTCCGCCATCAGCGCGTCCATCTCCTGCCCGTTGGCGGCGCTCGCCACCTCCATGCCGTTGGCGGTCAGGAAATCCGCCACCAGCGATCTCAGCTCGGCATCGTCATCGACGACGATGATGCGCGGTGCCGCTTCGGTCATCGCCCTTTCCCCCGTGCCGGGGCCTCCGGCGCCGGATCGGCCGGCATGCAGTTGGTGGCCGCCGCCTGCGCCGGCGTCATCGGCAATCCCGCCAGTGTCAGCGCGCCGGCATTGGCGGTATCGAGGCCCGTGAAGCGCTGCTGCGCCGCCGATCGGAACTCGGCCAGCGTGATCGCCCGGTTGAAATCCTCATCCGCCGATATCACCGGCTGGGGGATGTTGATGAGCGACCAGCGCCCCGCTCCCAGCGGCGCGCCATAGGCCGGGATGTCCTTCTTCTTGATCTTGCGGTTGCCCATCCCCGTTCCTGGGCCCCGCGCGTAAAGCCGGATTTCGGGGGCGATATCGCGTTCGTAACGGATCACCTCGTCCGGGATGATCTCGCCATCCCTGTCGGCATCCAGCACCGCGAAGAAGCGATCGGCATCGGCCAGGAACTCGGCCCGCGTCAGCCGCCCGTCGCCGTCCCCGTCCGCCTTGGCGAACCAGAGCCCCACCGGATAGGGATCGACCGGCCCGGCGCGGAACGGCTCGCCCATGGGCGCGATGAAGAGCTGCGGCCCCTTGGGCGGGCATGGCGGCAGCTTCGGCTTGGCGGCGGCCGGCATGGCGGCCGCCATCGCCAGCAGGACCAGCGGGGACCAGCGCATCATTCGTGCCTCAAAGCCTCGATCGGATTGAGCGAGGCCGCCCGCCGCGCCGGGAAATAGCCGAAGATCACGCCGATCCCCGCCGAAAAGGCAAAGGCCAAAAGGTTGATCTGCGGATCGAAGATGAAGGGCACCTTCAGCACCGGCGCCAGCGCCATCGATGCGATCAGCGCCAATATCAGCCCGATGATGCCGCCAAGGCAGGCCAGCGCCACCGATTCCACCAGGAATTGCAGCAGCACCTCGCGCCCCACCGCGCCGATCGCCAGCCGGATGCCGATCTCGCGGGTCCGTTCCGTCACCGAAACCAGCATGATGTTCATGATGCCGATGCCGCCCACCAGCAGGCTCACCGCCGCCACCGCGCCCAGCAGCGCGGTCAATATCTGGGTGGTGCCGGAAAGCGTCTCCGATATCTGCTTGGTGTCGAAGATGTTGAAATCGTCTTCCTTGGCGCCGGTGATGTTCCGCCGCTCGCGCAGCAGCTTGGAAATGCTTTCCTGCACGGTGGTGGAATCATAGGCCTCGTCCACCGAAACCATGATGTTGCGGATATCGCGATTGCCGGTGAAGCGGCGCTGCACCGTCTTGATCGGCATGATGATCACGTCGTCCTGATCGTTGCCGAAGCCGCCCTGCCCGCGCGTCGTCAGCGTGCCGATCACCTCGCAGGATACGTCCTTCACGCGGAAGCGCTGGCCGATCGGGTCCTCGCGGCGAAACAGGTTCTGCACCACGGTGCTGCCCAGGATGCACACCGCCTTGCCGGCCTGCTCCTCGGCGGGCGTGAAGATGCGCCCCTCGCTCAGGTTCCACTGCTGCGCGGTGAAATAATCGTCGGTCGTGCCGTTGATCGTCGTGGACCAGTTGGCCGCGTTGCGGATCGCCACGCCGGTGGATTGCGCCTGCGGCGCCACCGCCCGCACCCCCGCTATCTGGGTACGGATCGCCTCCACGTCGCGTTCCTTGAAATCGGGCGGCTGCGGCCCGCCGCCGCCCCGGCCGAAACCCTGGCCGGGCCGGATCTGCAGGATGTTGGCGCCCAGGCTGGAAATGCTTTCCTGCACGGCGGCGGTCGCGCCATTGCCCAGCGTCACCATCGTCACGACGGACATGACGCCGATCACGATGCCGAGGATCGTCAGGAAGGATCGCAGCAGATGCCGCCGGATCTCGCGGATCGCCAGCGCGACGGTGGTGCCCAGCAGCCGCAGCGGCCCGCTGGATCGCGCGCGGATCTCGGCCGCGGCATTCGCAAGCTCGGGGGTGTGGAGGTTCATGATGTCAGCGCCCCGTGGTCGATCCGCTCGATCAGCCCGTCCTTGAAATGGACGATGGTGTGGGCATAGGCCGCCATGTCGGGCTCATGCGTCACCATCAGCACGGTGATGCCGCTGGAACGGTTCAGGCCCGTCAGCAACTCCATGATCTCCACCGATCGCGCGCTGTCCAGATTGCCGGTCGGCTCGTCGGCCAGCAGAACCTGCGGATGGGTGACGATCGCGCGGGCGATGGCCACGCGCTGCTGCTGCCCGCCGGAAAGCTCGGCCGGGGTGTGATCCCACCAGTCGGCTAGGCCCACCTTGTCCAGCGCCGCCATGCCCATTTCCCGCCGCGTCTTCCCGTCCTCCCCGCGATAGAGCAGCGGCAGCTCCACATTCTCGAGCGCGCTGGTGCGGGCCAGCAGGTTGAAGCCCTGGAACACGAAACCCAGATAGCGCCGCCGCAGCAGCGCCCGCTGGTCGCGATCCAGAGATTCGACATGGTGGCCGCGGAACAGGAACTCGCCTTCGGTCGGCACGTCGAGGCAGCCGAGGATGTTCATCATCGTCGACTTGCCGGAACCGGACGGCCCCATGATCGCGACGAAATCGCCCTCCTCTATATCCAGGTCGATCCCCCGCAGCGCCTGGAAGGCGGTGGCGCCGCTGCCGAACGTCTTGACGACGCTGCGCAGACGGATCAGCGGCTCACTCGCCATCGGCCCCGCCCGCCTGCCGCCCTGCCGGGCGGTTTGCGCCGCCGGATGCCGGCCTGCCGCCATTCTGGTCGTCGGCGCCGCCCGCAGAGGCGGGGACGGCAGGGGCCTGGCCATTGCCGCCCTCGCCGCCGCTTCCGCGTGATCCGCCCCGCTTCTCGCTGACCTGCCCGGCGGCGAGCTGCCCGGTGATCACGTCCATGCCCTGTTTGATGTCGGGGCCGGTCACCTCGGTTTCGCTGCCGTTGGAATCGCCCACCGTCACCTTGATCGGCCTGGGCTTCCCGTCCTGGCCCAATATGTAGATGGTCTGCTGGCTGCCCCGGCCGATGCTCACCTCGCGCGTTGCGCGGTTGCCGCGCCGGGGCGGACGCGGGCTCAGCACGCTGGTCAGTCCGCCGCCCTGCGATCCCGCGCCGGCCCGATCGGGCGTGAAGCGCAGCGCCGCGTTCGGAACCAGCAGAACGCCGGTCTTCTCCGTCGTCACGATGTCGGCGGTCGCCGTCATGCCGGGGCGGAGCAGCTCGTCGTCATTGGCCACCGTCAGCCGCGCGACATAGGCGACCACGCTGGATGACGTTGCCGTGGTGGTCGAGGAGGAAGATGTGCTGCTGGCATTGGCGCCCAGGTCGACCCGCTCGATCACCGCCGGGAAGGTCCGGCCGGGGAAGGCATCCACCTGGAAGGTCGCGCGCTGGCCCTTGCGGACCTGGCCCACATCCGCCTCGTCCACCTTCACCTCCAGCCGCATCCGGCGCAGATCCTCGGCAATCTGGAACAGCACCGGCGCATTGAACGATGCCGCCACCGTCTGCCCCGGCTCGATCTGGCGGGAAAGGACGACGCCGTTGACCGGCGATACGATCAGCGCCTTCGAATATTGCGTCTGGTCGGACGAAAGCTGCGCGCGCGCCTGCTCCACCTGCGCTTCGGCCGTCTTCACCCCGGCAAGCGCGCGGGCATTGTCCGCCCGTGCCGTATCCAGCTCGGTGGCGGAAGGCACCTTGCCCTTGGACAGGCGATAGACCTCCAACAGGCGGTTCAGGTTCGCGCGGCTCTGGTCCGCCGTCGCCTGGGCCTGCATCACATTGGCCTGCGCGGAAGCGAGCGCCGCCTTGCTCTGGTTGATCGAATCCTGCAGCCGGGAGGTATCGAGCTTGGCCAGCACCTGGCCCTTGGTCACCCGATCATTATTGTCGACGAACACCTCGGTCACCATGCCCGAAAGCTCCGAGCCCACGTCCACCTGGTTGGTCGGCAGGAGGTTGCCCGTGGCCGAGACCGTCACCGTCAGGTCGCCGCGCCGAACCGTCTGGGTGGCATAGGCCACCTGCGGCGCGCTCCCCACGATCATGCGCCAGAGGATCCAGGCGATCAGCAGCACGGCCACGCCCACCGCCGCCCATTTCAGGTAGGTGAGCGGCTTGGACGCGGCCTCGACGCCCAGAAAGGCGTCGATATCGGATTTGTTGTTGGCGGTCGGCTGGTCCATCATGGCCTCGTCGAAAGGGCGGTCGCGGGTATCGGCGCGGCCTCCCAGCCGCCCCCCAACGCCTTGTATAGCTGCACGGTCGCATTGGCGCGGTCGGCGCGGGCCGATGCCCGGCTGTCCTGCGCGGAAAGCAGGCTGCGTTCGGATTCCAGCAGCGCCTGGAAGTCGATGAGGCCGGCGCGATACTGGCTGCGCGCATAGATCACGGCATTCTCCGCCGCTTCCGCCGCCGCGATCACCTCGCGCTCGCGCCGCTCGGCATTGGTGAGCGCGGTCAACGCATTCTCCACCTCCTCCAGCGCGGTCAGCACCGTCTGGCGGTAGGTCGCCAGCGCGGCATCGGCGCTGGCCCGCTGCCCTTCGATCTGGGCGCGGATCTGGCCGCCGTTGAAGATCGGCGCCGTGATCCCGGCCACCAGATTGCCGATCATCGCGCTCGGCAGGTCGCCCAGCGAGGTATCCGAACCGCTGAACGATCCGCTGAGGCGCAGTGCGGGGTAGAGCTGCGCGGTGGCGACGCCGATGCGCGCGGTCTCGGCGGCGAGCGTGCGTTCGGCCGCCGCGATATCCGGCCGGCGCTGGACGATCTCGGCCGGGATGGCCGCCCCTATCGCCTCCGGCGGCAGCGGCACCGCCTGCGGCTCGCGCAGCAGCCCGTTCACCGCCCCCGGCGCCTCGCCCAGCAGCACCGCGATCCGGTTCACCGCATTATTGTAGCTGGTCTCCAGATTGGGGATCGTCGCGGCCGTGTTCGCGCGAAGCTGGCGGGCCTGCTCCAGGTCCAGCGAGCTCACCAGCCCCGCCTGCACCCGCCAGCCGACGATCTCCACCGTCTCGTCCTGCGTCGCGAGGTTGCGGCGGGCGATATCCAGCCGCACCTGCGCCAGCCGGGCGGCGAGGTAATTGAGCCCGACTTCGGATGCCACGCTGACCTGCGTGAAATGCAGGTTCGCCTCGGAGCTTTGCGCATTCGCCCGCGCCGCCTCGATCGACCGGCGGATGCCGCCGAATATGTCGGCCTCCCACGATGCGTCGAAGCCCGCCCGGAAGATGGTGGTGTCGCCGCCGCGCGATATGGTCTGCCCGGTGCTCGGGTCCACATAGGTGTTCCCGTCATTGCCGATGCTGCGGGAAACCGATCCGCTGGCGCTGAGGCTGGGCAGCGCCCCGCCCTGTGCCTGCCGCAGCGATGCCCGCGCCTGCCGCAGCCGCGCGCCGGCCACCGCAACGTCAAGGTTCGCGGCCAGCGACTTATCAACAAGCTGGGTCAGCACCGGATCGTCGAAGCTGGTCCACCAGCGCGCCAGATCGATCTCGGCGCCGGGGCGCTCGGCCAGGAAACGCTCGGGCACCTTCAGGTCCGATGGCGCCGGCGCCCGATAGTCCGGCCCCACGGCGCAGGCCGAAAGCAAGGCCAGCAACGCCGTCGCGCCGATCGGCCGCAGGGTGGGTGCGATTGTCATAGATCAGCCATTGATAACCGATTCTTGCCCGGATGTTTCAGCCTTGAAACGGAAGTGGGCCCGTCCGACCCACGCATCGTCGACGCCATCGTCATTTTCCCTCTTCGTCAACGCCGTGCGCCCATGGCGCCCGCACGAAGCGGCGCGCCAGGAAATCGATCAGCGCCGTAACCCGCGCCGGCCGCACCGTGCCCGGCGGCGTCACCACATGAAGCGCGGCCGGCTTGCTGGACCAGCCCGGCAGCAGTTCGATCAGCCTGCCGGATCGAAGCTCGTTCCAGATCAGGAATTCCGGCTGGATCGCAAGGCCCAGCCCCTCCAGCAGCGCCGGCACGACGATATCGCCGTTATTGACGGTAAGCTGGCCGTGCGCGCGCACCGTCACCTCGCCTTCCAGCGGATGTTCGAAATGCCACAGCGTCGGATTGGCAAGGTGGGAATAGAGGATGGCATGATGCCTCTCGATATCGCGGGGATGCTCCGGCGCGCCATAGCGCTGGATATAAGCGGGCGATGCCACCAGCGGCCGCCGCACCGCGCAAAGCCGCCGCGCGCGCAGCGAGGAATCGGCCAGCACGCCGATGCGGAGCGCCACGTCGATCCCCTGGGCCACCAGGTCGATATAATCGTCGCTCAGCCGCACATCCACGGAAACCTCGGGATATTTCTCAAGGAATTCCGGCAGGATCGATCCAAGATGCTTGATCCCGAACGACATCGGCGCCGCCAGCTTCACCTGCCCGCGCGGCGCGGCCGACCGTTCGGAAATCTCCTCCTCGATCGCTTCGCCTTCCGCCAGGATGCGGGTCGCCCGCTCCAGCGACGCGCGCCCGCTCTCCGTCAGCGAAAGCCGGCGGGAGGTGCGATGGAAAAGCGGCGTGCCCAGCCGCTGCTCCAGCCGCTGCACCGCCTTGGATATGGTCGCCTTGGAAAGGTTGAGGTCCGCCGCCGCGGCCGAGAAGGAACCAAGATCCGCCACCTTGGCGAAGATCGCCCAGGCTTCGAAATCGGGGAGATATGCCATGCCAAGAATCCGAAACGATGCGTTTCGATCATGGCCATTTTCGCAACGATGAAAAGCCCTATTCTCATCGCCAACAGGGCCGCACCGGGCGGACCCGCGGTTCCCAGCGAGGGAGGCATTCATGGCCAAGGTTCTGGTTCTCTATTATTCCACCTACGGGCACGTCGAAACCATGGCGCACGCCATCGCCGAAGGCGCGCGCGAAACCGGCGCCCATGTCGATGTGAAGCGGGTGCCGGAAACCGTGCCGGAGGAATTCGCCCGCGCCAACCATTTCAAATATGATCAGGATGCCCCGATCGCGCAGGTTTCCGACCTGGCCGATTATGACGCGATCATCGTCGGCACCGGCACGCGCTTCGGCCGCATCTCATCCCAGATGGCCGCCTTCCTCGATCAGGCCGGCGGGCTCTGGGCCTCGGGCAAGCTCAACGGCAAGGTCGGCGCGGCCTTCACCTCCACCGGCAGCCAGCATGGCGGCCAGGAAACCACGCTCTTCTCGATCATCACCAATCTCCTCCATTTCGGGCTGGTGATCGTCGGACTGCCCTACAGCTTCCAGGGCCAGATGAAGAATGACGAGGTAACCGGCGGCGCGCCCTACGGCGCCACCACCATCGCCAATGGCGACGGCTCCCGCCAGCCGAGCGAGAACGAGCTGGCCGGCGCCCGCTTCCAGGGCCGCCACGTCGCGGAAATCGCCAACAAGCTGTTCGGCTGAGAAAGCCGGCACCCCGGCGGGCCTTCACTCCCTCCCCCNCCCACGAAGGCCCGCCCCCTTTTTCTCCGATACCCGATCATGGAGGATGCCATGGCCACCCTTCCCGCCGATGCCCCCACGCTCAGCAAGCTCGAATGGCAGGCCGTCGCGATCGGCCTGCGCGAAGTGGATGGCTGCGGCTGCGGCAGCATCGAGCCGCCCTCCCGCTTCCGCCGCCTGTGGACGACATTGACCGGCGCGGAAGCCGTCCGCCCCCTGGCCGATCCCCGGCTGGAAGCGTTGCGCCGCTTCGTCTGCCGGCTCCGCCGTAGCGGCGAGGATGTGGAAAAGCTGGGTCAGGAGTTGATTGCGCTCGGCTATAGCCGCAATCAGGTGAGCGCGATCGCCGCCCTCGATCGCCCCTGAACCGAACGGAGAGAGCGCCCATGTCCGAACTTCCCGATATCGAACATGTCATCCTGCCGCCGGTGCGCGATCTGGGCGATGGCTTCAAGGTCCGCCGCGCGCTGCCTTCGGCCAAGAAGCGGATGGTCGGCCCGATGATCTTCTTCGACCAGATGGGGCCGGCGACCTTCCATTCGGGCGAGGGGCTGGACGTGCGTCCTCACCCCCATATCGGCCTCGCCACCGTCACTTATCTGTTCGAAGGCGAGATCCTGCACCGCGACAGCCTGGGCTCGGTCCAGCCGATCCGTCCGGGCGCGGTGAACTGGATGACGGCCGGCAGCGGCATCGTCCATTCCGAACGGACCGGCGACGAGGTGCGCGCGTCCGGCGGCCCGCTCTACGGCATCCAGACCTGGGTGGCGCTGCCGACCGCGCTGGAGGAGACCGCGCCCGCTTTCTCCCACCATCCCGACGCCACCATTCCCCAGATCGAGGGCGAGGGCCTTACCCTGAAGCTGATCGCGGGCGCGACCGCGGGCGCCCGCTCGCCCGTCCCCACCGTGTCCGACATGGTCTATGGCGATCTCCAGCTTCTTGACGGCGCGCGCTATTCCTTCCCGCGCGAACATGTCGAACGCGCCATCTACGTCGTCTCCGGCAGCGTCTCGATCGCCGGGCAGGAAGGCCGCTTCGGCGAGGCGGAACTGGTGATCTTCCGCCCCGGCGCGGAGATCGTCGTCACCGCCCACGGCCCCACCCGCCTGATGATCGTCGGTGGCGAGCCTTTCCCCGAAAAGCGCTACATCTACTGGAACTTCGTCTCCTCCAGTCCCGATCGGCTGGAACAGGCCAAGACGGACTGGCGCGAACGCCGCTTCCCCGACGTGCCGGGCGAGACCGAATTCATCCCCCTGCCGCCGGAGCCTGAGGCCAAGGTCCGCTATCCGTAGGCGCGGGCCGCCAACAGCTCCGGCCCGGACGCCGCCGCATCATCATCCTTCATCGGCGGTGATGCGGTGGCGGTTCGGCCACCGGTAGCGAAGGCCGGGTGCCGCCCTACATCTCACCGCGTTCGCGGCGGATCTTGTACCATTTCTGCACATTCGCATTGTGCTGTTCCAGCGTGTCCGCGAACACATGGCCGCCCTTGCCGTCGGCCACGAAATAGAGCGCCTTGCTGGGCGCCGGATCGAGCACCGCCTCGATCGAGGCCAGGCCGGGATTGGCGATCGGCCCTTCGGGCAGGCCCTCGATCGCATAGGTATTATATCCGTTCACCGCCCGCAGCTCGGATTGGCGGATGCGGCGGCCCAGCGGCTTGCCCTGGGTGATCGGATAGATGGTGGTCGGGTCCGCCTGCAGGCGCATGCCGATGCGCAGCCGGTTGGAATAGACGGCGGCGACCGTGCGCCGCTCGGACGGCACGGCGGTCTCCTTCTCGACGATCGAAGCGAGGATCAGCGCCTCGCGCGGGCTTTTCACCACCGTCGTCGGCTTGCGCGCCTTCCACGCCTGGGCCAGCGCCCTGTCCATCGCCGCCTGCATCCGCTTCAGCACGGCCGAACGCGCCTCGCCGCGTTCGAAGCTGTAGCTGTCGGGCAGCACCGATCCCTCGGCCGGCACCGCCACCTCGCCGGTCAGCAGCGGTTCCTTCATCAGCCGCTCGCGCACCAATATCGATGGCATGCCTTCCGGCACGGTGACGAAACGCTGCTTCACCTTGCCGCTTTGCAGCATCTCCAGGATCTGCGCGCCGCTGGCATGGGCCGGCACTTCATATTCGCCGGTGCGGATCGGGGCGTCCGATCCGAAGAATCGGGCGAAGCGCAAGAAGGTCTGCGCCGATCGGATCGCGCCTTCCTCCTCCAGCACCCTGGCGGCGGACGTCAGGCTGGAACCTTCGGAGATCGTAACGGATATCGGCTTTTCCGCCGGTCCGCTGATCCCCCAGTCATACCAGAAATAGCCCGCCGTCCCGATCGCGACGGCGATCACGATCAGCAGGAGGCAGCCGATGCGGCCACCGGAGGAACGCTTGCGCCTGCGCTTGCGGGCCATATCCCGTTCCTCCGATAGGAGCCGATCAGATCGCGCGCATCACCAGCGAGGCGTTGGTGCCGCCGAAGCCGAACGAATTGTTCAGCACGGCCTTCACCTTCCGCTTCTTGGCGACATGCGGCACCAGGTCGACGCCCGCGCAGCCCTCGCTCGGATTGTCGAGGTTCAAGGTCGGGGGCACGATCTGGTCGCGCATCGCCAGGATGCAGAAGATCGATTCGACCGCGCCGGCGCCGCCCAGCAGGTGGCCGATCGCCGATTTGGTGGAGGACATGGAAAGCCCGCCGATCGCATCGCCGAACAGGCGGCGCACCGCGCCCAGCTCCAGCTCGTCGCCCAGCGGGGTCGATGTGCCGTGGGCGTTGATATAATCGATGTCGTCCAGCGACAGCCCCGACTTGCGGATCGCCATCTCCATCGAACGATAGGCGCCCGATCCTTCCGGGTGCGGCGCGGTGACGTGATAGGCGTCGCCCGAAAGGCCATAGCCGATCACTTCCGCGTAGATCTTGGCGCCGCGCGCCTTGGCGCGCTCATATTCCTCGAGCACCACCACGCCCGCGCCTTCGCCCATGACGAAGCCGTCGCGATCCCGGTCATAGGGGCGCGATGCCTTTTCGGGCGTGGCGTTGAAGGCGGTGGACAGCGCCCGCGCCTGCGCGAAGCCGGCGATACCGATCGGGCAGATCGCACCTTCCGCGCCGCCGGCCAGCATCACGTCGGCATCGTCCATCGCGATCATCCGCGCGGCGTCGCCGATGGAATGGGCGCCGGTGGAGCAGGCGGTGACGACCGCATGGTTCGGCCCCATCAGGCCATATTTGATCGAAACCTGGCCGGAAATCAGGTTGATGAGCCGGCCGTGCACGAAGTGCGGGGAAACCCGGCGCGGGCCTTTATGCTCCAGCACCAGCGATTCGCTCTCTATGCCCGGCAGGCCGCCGATGCCCGAACCGATCGAGCAGCCGGCGCGCAGGCGCTCGGCCTCGCTCATCTCCGTCAGGCCCGCATCCTCGAGCGCCTGGCTCGCGGCGTCGATGCCGTAGACGATGAACGGATCGACCTGCCGCTGCACCTTGTGATCGACGCGCCTGTTGGCGTCGAAGGTTCCATTGGTGCCGTCGCCGCGCTTCACTTCGCAGGCGATGGTGCAGGCATAATCGCTCGCATCGAAGCGGGTGATCTGGCCCGCGCCCGATTTGGACGCGATGATATTCGCCCAGGCGGTCTCGACGTCCGCCCCAAGCGGCGTCACGAGCCCCAGTCCGGTCACGACCACGCGGCGCATGGCATCCTCCAAGAATCGATCAGAAAAATGCGTTCAAAAAACAATGTGGCAAAAACGAAGCGGCTCCGCGCCCCCAATATATGCCGGGGTCGGGGNGCCGCTGTTTTTCCCGGCCCGACCGGATGATCCGGCCGGGTCCGCTGGCTCAGCCCAGCCGGGCCTTCAGCCCTTGTTCGCGTCGATATAGCTGATCGCGTCCTTCACGGTGGCGATCTTCTCGGCCGCGTCGTCGGGGATCTCCACGCCGAACTCTTCCTCGAAGGCCATCACCAGTTCGACGATGTCGAGGCTGTCGGCGCCCAGATCGTCGATGAAGCTCGCATCCTCGTTCACCTTGTCGGCCTCGACGCCGAGGTGCTCGACAACGATCTTCTTCACGCGCTCGGCGGTCTCGCTCATATTCCCAACCTTCCTTAGGGTCTGTTTGCCGCTGCCTAACGGGGCGGCCTCAACTGTGCAAGCTTGGTTTGTTCCTTCGAACTTACAAGCCCGGTTTGCGGGGAGTCTTCCCCGCACTGCGGCAATGCGACGCACAACGGCGCCGCATCACGTTCAGATCATCGCCATGCCGCCGTTCACATGCAGCGTCTGGCCGGTGACATAACCGGCCTCGCGGCTGGCGAGATAGACGACGGCGGCGGCCACATCCGCCCCTTCGCCCAGCTTGCCGGCGGGGATCTTGCCCAGCAGCGCTTCCTTCTGCGCGTCCGGCAGCACGTCCGTCATGGCGGATGCGATGAAACCCGGCGCGACGCAGTTCACGGTGATGTTGCGGCTGGCCAGTTCCTGCGCCAGCGCCTTGGACATGCCGACGAGGCCTGCCTTGGACGCGGCATAATTGGCCTGCCCCGGATTGCCCGTCTGCCCCACCACCGAGGTGATGGAGACGACGCGGCCGAACCGCGCCTTCATCATCGGCTTGGCCGCCGCGCGGATCAGGCGGAAGGCGGCTTCGAGGTTGATGCGGATCACCTGATCCCATTCCTCGTCCTTCATCCGCATGGCAAGGTTGTCGCGGGTCACGCCGGCATTGTTGACGAGGATGTCGATCTTGCCGCCCAGCGCCTCCACCGCCGCAGGCACCAGCCCGTCGACGGCGGCCGCATCGCCCAGGTTGCACGGCAGCGCAACATGATCGCCGCCAAGCTCGGCGCGGAACGCCTCCAGCTTCTCGACATTGGAGCCGGACACCGCCAGCCGCGCGCCCTGCCCGGCCAGCGCCTTGGCGATCGCCGATCCGATTCCGCCCGATGCGCCGGTCACCAGCGCGGTCATGCCTGTCAGGTCGAACATTCTGCTTTCCTTTCCGTCATCCCGACGAGCTTCGCATCCGGGCATCCGCCCGGACCGGTCAAAGAGTCTTCAGCAGCGCCTCGATGTCGTCCATCGCGATCACGCTGGTCGCGTTCGCGTCGGCGGCGGTGCGCTTCACCATCGGCCCCACCACCTTGCCACCGAACTCGACGAAATCGTGCACGCCGGCCGCGAACATCGCCGCGATGCTCTCGCGCCAGCGCACCGTGCCCGTCACCTGCTCCACCAGCAGCCGGCGGATCGTATCCGGATCGGCGACGGGCGCCGCCGTCACATTGGCGTAGAGCGGCACCAGCGGCGCGCGGAGATCGACATCGGCCAGCGCCTCGGCCATGGCATCGGCCGCCGGCTGCATCAGCGGGCAATGGAAGGGGGCGGAGACCGGCAGCAGCACGCCGCGCTTGATGCCGTGATCCTTCACCATTGCCACGGCCCGCTCGATCGCGCCGCGCTGGCCGGAAATCACGACCTGGCCGGGATCATTGTCGTTGGCCACGGTGCACACCTCGCCCTCGGCCGCCGCCTCGGCCAGCGCGCGCGCCTTGTCGAGGTCCGCGCCCAGCAGCGCCGCCATCGCGCCCTCGCCCACCGGCACGGCCGCCTGCATCGCCTGCCCCCGCCGCTTCAGCAGCCGGGCGGTGGTCGCGAGATCGAGCGCGCCAGCCGCGCACAGCGCGCTATATTCGCCCAGCGAATGGCCGGCGACATAATCGGCCTTGTCGGCCAGGCGGATGCCGCCTTCCTTTTCCAGCACGCGCAGCGTGGCGATGGCATTGGCCATGATCGCCGGCTGGGCGTTCTCGGTCAGCGTCAGGTCCGCCTCGGGGCCTTCGGTCATCAGGCGGAAGAGATGCTGGCCCAGCGCCTCGTCCACCTCCTGGAACACCTCGCGCGCAGCCGCGCTCGCGTCGGCCAGCGCCTTGCCCATGCCGACCGCCTGGCTGCCCTGCCCCGGAAAGATGAATGCGCGCATGGCTGGAGAATCCGTCCTGAATGTCCCTGAGAAGGCGCCGCGTTAGAAACTGGCCCGCCCGATGGCAAGATCGGACGACATATCCGCGCCGTTCGTCGCATCCCGCTCATCATTTTTCAGCGCTGACATGCAAATGCCACTCGTCCGCACTAATATGCCTGCGCGGAGTGGGGAAGTGGAGTTCAAGCGTATGACCAGCTACCGCCTATTTCTTTGGTCGCGGGAGGAAAATCGCCTTCAGCAGAAACATATCGCCACGGCGGGGGCCGACGGCGCGGGCCTGCTGGAAGCGTTCGACCATATCGGCCGTTCCATGCTCGGCGGCATGAGGAGGGAGGGCGATCCGTCCGCCTGCCCGCCGCGCCCCAGCAAGATCGCCCGCGCGCGCCGCCACCTCATCGCCGCCCGGCGCCTGCTGGAGGATATGGGCGAACATATGCTGGCCCAGCGCACGGCCGCCCCGATCGCGGAACTGGAGCGGCGGGACGGCGATGGCGACGGATCGCCGCTCACCGCTTGTCTTTTGCCGCGCCTTCCGGCATAGGCGCACCCACGTCATGGGCGGAGGCCACGCGCCTTCCGCCCTTGTCGTCTTGAAGAAGGCCGGAGGGGCGATCGCGATGGGCGCGGTCGTCAGCGATCGGCGGAACATGAAGGACACGCGACATGCCTCTGTACGAGCATGTGTTTCTCGCGCGTCAGGATCTGGCTCAGGCCCAGGTCGACGCGCTGGCGGAAACCGCCACCAAGATCATCGAAGAAGGCCAGGGCAAGGTCGTGAAGACCGAGACCTGGGGCCTGCGCGGCCTCGCCTATCGCATCGCGAAGAATCGCAAGGCGCACTATGTCATGCTCGAGTTCGAGGCCCCCGCGGGCGTCGTCGCCGAGCTGGAGCGCCAGACCGCGATCAACGAAGACGTCATCCGCTACATGACCATCAAGGTCGATGCGCATGAGCAGGGTCCGTCCGCCATGATGCGCCGTAACGAGCGCAATGAGCGTGACAGCCGCCGCGGCGACCGCGGTGGCGATCGTCCCCGTCGCGACCGCGACGAGCGTGACGCGGCCTGAGGGAGAACATAAACATGGCACGCCCGTTTTTCCGTCGCCGCAAGAGCTGCCCCTTCTCCGCGAAGGACGCTCCCCGGATCGACTATAAGGATGTCCGTCTGCTCCAGGGCTTCGTGTCCGAGCGCGGCAAGATCGTTCCCAGCCGCATCACCGCGGTTTCCGCCAAGAAGCAGCGCGAACTCGCCAAGGCGATCAAGCGCGCCCGTCACATCGGGCTTCTCCCCTACATCGTGAAGTAAGGAGCTTACCGCAATGGAAGTCATCCTGCTCGAACGCGTCGAGAAGCTGGGCGCCATCGGCGATGTCGTGACCGTGAAGAACGGCTACGCCCGCAATTTCCTGCTTCCGCGCAAGAAGGCGCTCCGCGCCAACGAAGCCAACAAGAAGGTGTTCGAGGCGAACCGCGAGCGCCTGATCGCCGAAAACGCGCAGCGTCGTGAAGCCGCCGTCGCCGATTCGCAGGGCATCGACGGCAAGACCGTCACGCTCATCCGTCAGGCGTCGAACGTCGGCCACCTTTACGGCTCGGTCTCGGCCCGCGACCTTTCGGAAGCGCTCGAAGCCGAAGCGATCAAGATCGCCAAGAGCCAGATCGTGCTCGATCGCCCGATCAAGACGATCGGCCTGCACGAAGTGAAGATCGCGCTTCACCCGGAAGTGTCGGTGACGATCAAGGTGAACGTCGCCCGCAGCCCGGAAGAAGCCGAGCTGCAGGAACAGGGCGTCGACGTCATGGCCTCGATGTTCGAACGCGACGCCGCCGGCTTCACCGAGGATTACGATCCCAACGCCGAACCCGGCGAGATCGCCGCCGAGGAAGCCCCGGCCGAGGAAGAAGCGGAGGGCTGATCCCCCGTTTCTCCCACATGCGGGAAAGAAAAAGGCCGTCCGGAGCGATCCGGGCGGCCTTTTTCCTGCCTGCCGTCGCGCGCTCACGCCAGCGGCGTCACCACCAGCACGGCACCGCTGCTCGAATATTCGCCCTTCAGGTCGGCCAGGCCGATGCGCACCGGCAGTTCCCCGCCGCGATTGACGAGCAGTTCGGTATCGAACGCCGCGGGGCCGGCGCCGCTCAGCACCGCCTCCACCCGCTCGCCCGCCTCCACGCGGCGCTTGAGCGGCAGGATGTCGGTCAGGCGCACGCCCGCCAGCGTCTGCGGCGTGAAGCCCGCCATCGCCGCAAGCTGATCGTCCACGCGGGTGAAGGTGCCGCGCGGGCTCAGCCAGCCATGGCCGATGCCGCCATGGGCGGCGGCGGCGGCCGTCGCGGCCGATATCGCGACATTCTGCCGCCGCATCTCCACCTCGTCCCCGGCATTGCGGAAAAGCACGGCGGCACCGCGCCCGAACGGGAAGGTCTGCAGGTGCAGCCAGTCATCGGGCGAAGCGAAGGAGGGCGCGTCGAACGCCCCCGTCTCGCCCGATCGCACCGCGCGCGCCAGATAGGTTTCCAGCAGCGAATGGGACACGCCGGGGTATATCTCGCCCAGCTTCCGCCCCATCAGCAGATGGCGATGCCCGCGCAGATAGCAGGCGGCCACCGGGTTCATCCGGGTCACGGCCAGATCGGCGTCGAAGGCGATGAAGCCCTGCGCGATCAGATCGACCACCGCCTCCAGCCGCTGGTCCGCATCCACCCCGTCCGGGCCGCTGTCGTTGCTGGCGCCCGCGCCTTCCACCAGCGCCCGATAATTGGCGGTGGAAAGCATCACCAGCCGTTCGCGGCCGTGATGCGTGATGAACAACGGCCCTGTCGCCACCCTATCCTGCCAGCGGCCGAACTTTCGGACCAGTTCCGCCGAAGTAACGCTGAGACGATCTATCGCATGTGTCATTGGCCATACCCCAGTTAACCAAAAGAACACGCAATGACTGGGAAAATTTGGTTTACGAAAACTTTCCGGCCATGCCCCGGTCATATCCATTCCGGACCTGGGCGACGGATATCCGCCGATCTTTTGCTCCATAATGGATCGGTATATTGTGCATGGCCCGGCGGAATGCCGCCAACCGCCTTCTAAGCACGCTGCCTTATCTTGGTCCGCAACCGGCAACGGGAGGGATCGGATGATCGGCGCAACGGCGAAAAAGGTGAAGATCGGGGGAGCGATTCGCGGCGATCGCGGCGCGGCGGCGGTGGAATTCGCGCTGGTGGCACCGCTCTTCCTGCTGATCCTGCTCGGCGTCGTCGCCTATGGCGGCTATTTCTGGCGGGCGCATTCGCTTCAGCAGGTCGCCAACGACGCCGCGCGCGTGGCGATCGGCGGCCTCGACGCGGCCGAACGCGCCAGCCTCGTCCACGCCAGCGTAGCGGAGGAGATCGGCCCGCTCGCCGGCCTCGATCCCGGCCGCGCCTCGGTGTCGATCCACGAGGTGGGCGACGCCATGACGGTAACGCTGGATTATGATGCGTCGGACGATCCCTTCCTGCGCTTCGGCCTGGTGCCCCTGCCCGATCGCCGCATCCGCCGCACCGCCGCCATCCGCCTGACGGGGCTTTGACGATGCGCCCCTTCCCCTCCCCTCTGGCCGCGCTGCGCCGGGATGCCGGCGGCGGCGTCACCATCCTTGCCGCCGCATCGATGATGGCCTGTCTCGGCTGCCTCGCGCTGGCCGTCGATCTCGGCTCGATCTATTTCGAAAGCCGCAGGCTTCAGGGCGTGGCGGATGCCGCGGCGATCGCCGCCGTCGCCGATGTCGTCCACGCGGACGCCGCCGTCCGCGCCACGGTGCAGGCGAACCGGCTGCCGGAGCCGGTCACCCAGAAGGTGGAGCTTGGCTCCTGGCGCGCCGATCCGGCGGTGCCGCTGGCCCAGCGCTTCACGCCGTCCCCCTCCGATCGCTCGGCGGCGCGCGTCACGCTCGGCACCGATGCCCGGCTCTATTTCGGCATCGTCTCGCTCGGCCGGCGCCACACGCCGATCCAGCGCAAGGCGATCGCGGCCCGCTCCAACCTCGCCAGCTTCTCGATCGGGTCACGCCTTGCCGGCCTGCAGGGCGGCATCGCCAATGCGCTGCTCTCCGCGCTGGCCGGATCGCAGGTGAACCTGTCGGTGATGGATTATAATGCGCTGGCCCAGGCCGATGTCGATCTGCTCGCTTTCTCCGATGCGCTGCGCGCCAGTCTCGACCTCACGGCCGCATCCTACGATCAGACGCTGTCGGCCGATCTCACCACCGGGCAGGCGCTGGAAGCGATCGCGCATGCGCTTCAGGATCAGGGATCGACCGATGCCGCCGCCGCCGTCCGCAAGCTGCTCTCCACCGTCGCCGCCGCCAAGCCCGCCGCGCTCGACAAGCTGATCGATCTCGGTCCGATCGGCGCGCAGGACCATGCCGTCCCCGGCCAATATGTGAAGGTCAACACCTTCGATATGACCCGCGCGCTGCTGGAGCTCGCCAACGGCAACCGCCAGGTGGCGCTCGATCTCGGCGCCTCGATCCCCGGGATCACCAAGACGACGGTGAAGCTCGCCATCGGCGATCGCCCGGCCGATTCCCCCTGGCTCGCCGTCACCGCCAAGGGGGAGCCGGTGATCCGCACCGCCCAGACCCGCGTCTATATCGAGGTGGAGGTGCTGCCCGCCGGATCGCTGCTCGGCATCGCCAATGTCCGCCTGCCCTTGTTCATCGAGCTTGCCGCCGCCGAGGCCAAATTGTCCGCGATCGATTGTTCCAACCGCCGCGCCGGCGGCGCCACCCTGCTGGTTCGCCCGTCGATCGGCCACGCCGCGATCGCCAACCTCTATCCGGCGGATATCTCGAACCACAAGCAGCCGCTGGTGGAAGGGCCAGCCCCGCTGGTCAGCGTGCCGCTCGTCACCGTCACCGGCCAGGCCCGGGTCGATCTCACCGCGCCGGTGTGGAAGACGGTCTCCTTCTCGCCCGCCGAGATTTCGGCCCGCACCGTGAAGTCGGTCTCGTCGGACAGCCTCGTCCAGGGGCTCGTGCTCTCGCTGATTTCCGGGTTGAACCTGAACGTGAACATCATCGGCCTGGGGATCGGCACCGGGCCGGTGGGCCAGTTGATCGGCAACACGCTGGCGCCGGTCGCGCCGGCGCTCGACGGGTTGCTCAACGCGCTTACCGACCTGCTTGGCCTGCACCTCGGCCAGGCCGACGTCCGGGTGAACGGCGTGCGCTGCGGCGCGCCGGCGCTGGTGGCGTGAGCGCGGCCGGGGGCCGCGCCCGCGCTCAATAACCCATCAGCTTCAGCACTTCCGCGCGCGATCGTTCGTCGTCGCGGAACACGCCCATCATCCGGCTGGTCGTCATCACCACGCCCGGCGTCTGCACGCCGCGCGCGGTCATGCAGGCATGCGTCGCCTCGATCACCACCGCCACGCCATGGGGGGCGAGATTGTCCCAGATGCAGTCCGCCACCTCGGCCGTCAGCCGTTCCTGCACCTGCAGCCGGCGGGCGAAGCCGTGCAGCACGCGGGCGAGCTTGGAAATGCCCACCACCCGCTCGCGCGGCAGATAGGCGATCGCCGCCTTGCCGATGATCGGCGCCATATGATGCTCGCAATGCGACTGGAAGGGGATGTCCTTCAGCAGCACGATCTCGTCATAACCGCCCACTTCCTCGAAGGTGCGGCTCAGATGGCGGGCCGGATCGTCGCCATAGCCCTTGCAATATTCCTTCCACGCGCGCGCGACGCGCTTGGGCGTATCCAGCAGGCCTTCGCGCGTGGGATCGTCCCCCGCCCAGCGCAGCAGGGTGCGGATCGCCTCCTCGACGTCTTCCGGCACCGCGATCTTCGCGGGGGTTTCCATCATCTCGCCCATGGCGGCTCCCATCCTCATCCGGCCGTCCTTCATCATTGAACATGCCCTTGATGAAAGCGCCTAGCCATCGGAGGCAGGCTTGCCAAGCATGGTCGGGCCGGCGGATCGGCCAAAATCCCCGATGAAGACGCGAACTGGCCCGCCGGCCCCGGCCGGATGGAGGATCAGGCCGCCTCCGCCTGCTCGGCCGCGTCCGCCAGCTTGCGGGCGATGCGAAAACGATGGAGCAGCGGCTCGGTATAGCCGTTGGGCTGCCCCGTCCCTTCGAACACCAGCGCGCGCGCCGCCTGGAAGGCGATGCTCTCCTCCGGTTCGGTCGCCATCGGGCGGTAGAGCGGATCGCCGGCATTCTGGGCATCCACCTTCGCCGCCATCCGCCGAAGCGCAGCCTCCACCTCCTCGGCGGTGCACACCCCATGCAGCAGCCAGTTGGCGATATGCTGGGAGGATATGCGCAACGTCGCCCGATCCTCCATCAGGCCGATGTCGTGGATATCGGGCACCTTGGAGCAACCGACCCCCTGGTCGATCCAGCGGACGACATATCCCAATATGCCCTGGGCGTTATTGTCCAGCTCCTCGGCGATCTCCTCCGCCGTCCAGTTGCGCCCTTCCGCCAGCGGGATGGTGAGCAGCCCGTCCAGCGGCGGCACTGCCTCGCGGGCGATCTCCGCCTGCCGGGCGAACACGTCGACCATATGGTAATGCATCGCATGCAGCGTCGCGGCCGTCGGGCTCGGCACCCAGGCCGTGCTGGCCCCGGCGCGCGGATGGGCGATCTTCTGGGCCAGCATGTCAGCCATCCGGTCCGGCGCGGCCCACATGCCCTTGCCGATCTGCGCCCGGCCCGAAAGGCCGCAGGCCAGGCCGATGCGGACATTGCGATCCTCATAGGCGGATATCCAGGCCGCGCCCTTCATCTCGCTCTTGCGGATCATCGGCCCCGCCTGCATCGACGTATGGATCTCGTCGCCCGTGCGATCGAGGAAGCCAGTGTTGATGAAGGCGATCCGATCGCGCACCGCGTGGATGCAGGCCGCGAGGTTGGCGGAGGTCCGCCGCTCCTCGTCCATCACCCCCACTTTCAGCGTGTGGCGGGCGAGGCCCAGCATATCCTCGATCGCGTCGAACAGCCGATCGGTGAAGCCCGCCTCCTCCGGCCCGTGCATCTTGGGCTTGACGATATAGACCGATCCCGCCCGGCTGTTGCGGAAACGGCCGTGCCCGGCCAGGTCGTGCATCGCGATCAGGCTGGTGACGATGCCGTCCAATATGCCCTCCGGCGCCTCCGTGCCGTCCGGCAGCAGCACCGCCGATGTCGTCATCAGATGGCCGACATTGCGCACGAACAGCAGGCTGCGGCCCGGCAGGGTGAAATCGGTGCCGCCGGGCGCGGTCCAGGCTCGGTCCTCCTCCAGCGCGCGGGTCATCGTCCGGCCGCCCTTGTCGAAGCTGGCGGCAAGATCGCCCTGCATCAGCCCCAGCCAGTTGGCATAGGCCGCCACCTTGTCCTCGGCATCCACGGCGGCGACCGAATCCTCCAGATCCACGATCGTGGTCAGCGCCGCTTCCAGGACGACATCGGCAATGCCGGCCGGATCGGTCGCGCCGATCGGGCTTTCGGGATCGATGCGAAGCTCGATGTGCAGGCCGTTATGCCGGAACAGCAGCCCGCCCGGCTTGCGGCCCACCAATTGCGCCGGATCGGCGAGGACGGGCTCGCCGCCCGCGAAATCGGCCCATTGCCCGGAAGCCAGCGGCACGGCCTCGTCCAGGAACGCCTTGGCCCGCGCAATCACGGCGGCGCCGCGTTCGGCATCATAGCCACCGGGCTTCGCCGCGCCGGGCAGCGCATCGGTGCCGTAGAGCGCGTCATACAGGCTTCCCCAGCGGGCATTGGCCGCATTCAGCAGGAAGCGCGCGTTGAGCACCGGGACGACGAGCTGCGGCCCCGCCATCCGGGCCACCTCCTCGTCGACCTGCCGGGTGCCGATCTCGAACGGAGCGGGCTCGTCGGCCAGATAGCCGATCGATCGCAGGAAGGCGCGATATTCCCCGGCATCGATCGGCTTGCCCGCCCGCAATTCGTGCCAGCGATCGATCTCGGCCTGCATCCTGTCCCGCTTCGCCAGCAGGGCGCGGTTTTCCGGGGCGAATCGCGCGAACAGCCCGGCCACCTCCGCCCAGAAGGCGGCGGCCTCCATTCCCGTGCCGGGCAAGGCCCTGGTCTCGATGAAATGGCTCAACGGCTCGGCTATGCGCAGTCCGGCGCGCTGGACATAGGCTGGCATGCGATCTCGACTCCCAATGAAAACCACGCGCGATCATGCCGCCTCAAGCGGCACGCCATCGAACGCCTTTTCTGGGGAGGAGCAGGCTCCGCCTATATCGGCAATCCACGCGGGGCATGCAACCCCGCGCCGCCGCGAATCAGTCGATTCGCGCGACGGCCAGCGTTTCGGCCGGCAGCACGCGGGCCAGATCGGTGCTGATCCGGCGAACGCCGCCGGCGCCTCCGCCCATTGCCCGGATCAGGTCCGGCGCGCCGACGACGATCGTCTGCCGGCCCGCCGCATCGGCGCGCAGCCGCGCCATGCTCTGCGGGTCGTTCAGGATTTGCCTTGAGATCGAACCGGTTGCCGCCGGCTCGCCCAGGCGGTCGGCGATCACGTGCCGCACCGCTATCGCATCGACGCCGTTTTCCACCAGCAGCTGATAGCCGCTATTCTGGGCCATGGCCGGCCCCGAGATCATCATGGAAACAGAGCAGAGCAACAGCCCCGCCACGGCATAAATGCGCATTTCGTCATCCTCTCCCGGCAGCCGCTGGCGTTTGCGCTCTCATCGGCGGATCAAATCCTGCACGGAAGTCGGGGGTGACGCAAGTCTCCCCTGATCGCTAGGATCGCGGGCATGAACCACCCCGCCCCCTTCGATCGCGAGGAAGCCCATATCCTCGAACGCGCGGCGGCCGCGCCCATGCTGGCCCAGGTGGAACGCTGGGCCGCCATCAACAGCGGATCGCGCAACCTTGCGGGCCTTGCCCTGATGGCGGAGGAACTGGCCTCGGCCTTCGCCGCCCTGCCGGGCGATGTCGGGCTCCTCGAAGCGGCGCCGGCGGATGCCGTGGCGGCCGACGGCGCCCGCGTCGCCATCGCCCACGGCCGCAACCTCCACCTTGCCGTCCGCCCCGATGCGCCCGTCCAGATCCTGCTCACCGGCCATATGGATACGGTATTCGCCGCCGATCATCCCTTCCAGGCGCTGCGCTGGCTGCCGGATGGCACGCTGAACGGCCCCGGCGTGGCCGACATGAAGGGCGGCATCGCCGTAATGCTCGCGGCCCTGTCCGCCATCGAAGCCAGCCCGCTTGCGCCGCGTATCGGCTATGAGGTGGTCATCAACAGCGACGAGGAAGTGGGATCGGCCGGCTCCGCCCCGCTGATCGCCCGCGCCGCGCGGGGCAAGGCGGCGGCACTCACCTATGAACCTTCCGCCCTGCCCGATGGCACGCTGGCCGGCGCGCGGCCCGGCAGCGGCAACTTCTCGGCCGTGATCACCGGCCGGGCCGCCCATGCCGGCCGCAACCCGGAAGACGGGCGCAACGCCATCGTCGCCGCCGCCGATTGCGCGCTCCGCCTCGCCCGCGCCGCGCGTGCCGGCCTTTCCGTCAATCCGGCCAGGATCGATGGCGGCGGCCCCAACAATGTCGTGCCGGATCACGCAATCCTGCGCTTCAACCTGCGCCCCGCCACGCCACAGGACGAAGCCCAGGCGAGGGCGATCATCGATGCCGTCATCGCCGAGGTCGCGGCCGAGCATGGCGTCTCCATCCATCTCCACGGCGGCTTCGGCCGTCCGCCCAAGCCGATGGATGCCGCTGCCGAGCGGCTTTACGCGCTGGTCCGCGATTGCGGCGCCGATCTGGGCCTGAAGCTTGGCTGGAAGCCCACCGGCGGGGTATGTGACGGCAACAACATCGCCGCCTGCGGCGTGCCCGTGGTCGATACCATGGGCGTCCGCGGCGGCGCGATACATTCCGGGGAGGAATATCTGATCGTCGATTCGCTGGGCGAACGCGCCCGCCTGTCCGCCCTCGTCCTGCTTCGCCTTGCCGCGGGGCGCCACGCATGAGCTTCGTCATCCGCCCGTCCCGCCCGTCGGATCTCGATTCGCTCTACGACATGGCCAAGCTCACCGGCGGCGGCTTCACCAACCTGCCCGCGGATCGCCCGTCGCTTGCCGCCAAGCTCGAACGTTCGGCCGCCGCCTTCGCCAAGGCGGAGGATGTCGAGGGGGACGATCTCTATGTGCTGATCCTGGAAGATACGCTGACCGGCAAGGTCGCCGGCACCGCGCAGATCTTCGCCAAGGTCGGCCAGCACTGGCCCTTCTACAGCTACCGGCTCGGCACGCTCACCCAGACCTCGCAGGAGCTGAACCGCACCTTTCGCGCGGAAATGCTCACGCTCACCACCGATTATGAAGGCTATTCGGAAGTGGGCGGCCTCTTCCTCCACCCGCGCGAACGCGCCGGCGGGCTGGGCCTGCTGCTGGCCCGCAGCCGCTACCTCTTCATCCGCCAGCATCGCGCACGCTTCGGCAAGCGGGTGCTGGCGGAGCTGCGCGGCGTGATCGACGAGGCCGGCGGCTCGCCCTTCTGGGACGGGCTGGCCGGCAAATTCTTCGGCATGAACTTCCAGGAGGCGGATGCCTTCAACGCCGTCCACGGCAACCAGTTCATCGCCGATCTGATGCCCAAGCACCCGATCTACACCGCCATGCTGCCGGAAAGCGCGCGATCGGTGATCGGCCTGCCGCATCCCAGCGGCCGCGCCGCCATGCGGATGCTGGAGAATGAAGGCTTCCGCTACGAAGGCTATGTCGACATCTTCGATGGCGGCCCCACCATGGCCGCCTCGATCGACGATATCCGCTCGATCCGCGACGCGGCCGACGCCAATCTGCGCAGCATCGATGCCGAGGAGGGGATAAACGTGCTCGCCGCAACCGGCCACCTCGCCGATTTCCGCGCCTGCTACGCCCAGGTTGATGTGGAGGCGGACGGCCGCGCCACCATCGATCGCCGGGCCGCCGATCTGCTCGGCGTCGCGGCCGGCGATGCCATCGCCTTCGTGGCGCGCTGAACCANGGCGATCACCGAGATCAATTTCGACGGCATCGTCGGCCCCACCCACAATTATGCCGGGCTCAGCCTCGGCAATCTCGCCGCCACCGCCAATGCCGGCCGCACCTCGCATCCCCGCGCGGCCGCGCTCCAGGGCATCGCCAAGATGCGCGCCAACCTCGCCTTGGGGCTGCCGCAGGGGATATTGCCGCCCCATCGCCGGCCCGATCGCGCCTGGCTGGCTTCGCTGGGCACCACGGCGGAGGATGCCGATCCCGGCCTCCTCGCCAACGCCCTTTCCGCCTCGCCGATGTGGGCCGCGAATGCCGCCACGGTATCGCCCGCGCCCGACACGGCGGACAGCCGCTGCCACCTGACCGTCGCCAATCTCGTCACCATGCCGCATCGCAGCCATGAATGGCAGGGGACGCTCGCCCAGTTGCGGCTGGCCTTCGCCGATGCCGCGCATTTCGCCGTCCACGGCCCCGTGCCGCCGCCCTTCGGCGATGAAGGCGCCGCCAATCACATGCGGATCGCCCCCAGCCACGGATCGCCCGGCGTCGAGATTTTCGTCTATGGCGAGAAAGGCGGCCCCTTCCCCGCCCGCCAGCATATCGAAGCCAGCCGGGCGGTGGCCCGCCTCCACGGCCTCGATCCGTCCCGCACCCTCTTCGCCGCCCAGTCGGAAGAAGCGATCGCCGCCGGGGCCTTCCACAACGATGTCGTCGCGGTCGCCGACGGCCGCGTCCTCTTCGCCCACGAACAGGCATTCGCGGACAAGGACCGCTTCTACGCGGACCTTCGCCGGCTGATGCCCGATGTCGAGATCGTCGAGGTCCCCGCCGCCCGCGTCAGCCTTGCCGATGCGATCCGCTCCTACCTGTTCAACGCCCAGCTCGTCACCCTGCCAACCGGCGAAAGCGCGCTGATCCTGCCCACCGAGGCGCGGGATACGCCCGCCGTCTGGGCCTGGCTCAACGATATGGTCGCCGGCAACGGCCCGATCCGGCGGCTGGAGCTGGTGGACGTGCGCGAATCCATGTCCAACGGCGGCGGCCCCGCCTGCCTGCGCCTGCGCGTCGCGGCCGACCCGGCGACGATCGACCCGCGCTTCCTGGTCGATCCCGCGCGGCTCGATGCCATCGCCGCCCTGGTCGAACACCACTGGCCGGAGGCGATCGCCCCGCAGGACCTCGCCTCGCCCGATCTCTGGGTTCAGGCCGAGGCCGCGCGCGCGGCGCTGCTGGACTTCCTCGGTCTAAGCGAGCTGATCTGAAGATCGTGGCCTTCCCGCCGCTTTAGGGCCGCGCTCCCGTCCTCGCCGGGCTGGACGCGCAGGCGATGGCGATGGACGCTCACCCCATGTCCGAATCCATTATTCTCCAGCTTCTCCTCGACGAACGCGCCATCTACCGCCAGCTCTGCCGCTTCGCGGAGGCGATGGACCGGCGCGAATGGCACCGCCTCGATGATGTGCTGCTGGAGGATGCGGAGGCCGATTACGGCATCGGCCGTCGCTTCGGCCGGGCGGCGATCGTCACGGAAATGCGCAGCTTCCTCGATGGTTGCGGCCCCACCCAGCATCTTCTCGCCAATGTCGTGATCGATGTGGACGGCGATGCCGCGACGAGCAGCGCCTATGTGGCGGACATGCATGTCGGCCTTGGCGATCGCGCCCACCTCACCTTCCGCACCCTGGGCGATTATCGGGATCGCTGGGTCCGCACCCCCGCCGGCTGGCGCATCGCCGAACGGATCAAGCACAACCGCGCCCATGTCGGCGACATGGCGGTGCTGGGCCCCGGCCCTCAATAGCTTCCCCCTCGCGGCTTGGCTTCGCGCCTCGCATGCACTAGGGCTCCGGGCCTTCCGAGAAGGACCAGCGCTTGCCTGTTCAGACCAAGATTTGCGGCCTTTCCACGCCCGAAACGCTGGGTGCGGCCGTCGCCCATGGCGCCGCTTATGTCGGCTTCGTCTTCTTCGCGAAAAGCCCGCGCAACCTCGATTTCGATCGCGCCGCCGCGCTCGCGGCCCTCATTCCCGGCCATGTCCGCAAGGTGGGCGTGCTCGTGAACCCCGATGACGCCTTCGTCGATCGGGCGGTGGCGGCCGCCGGCCTCGATATCCTGCAACTTCACGGCGCCGAACCGCCCGAGCGCGCCGCCGTCCTCGCCCGCCGCCACGGCATCGGCATCTGGAAGGCCATTCCGGTCAAGGCCCGCGCCGATCTCGCCGCCGCCGCCCGCTATCGCGACGCCGCCGATCACATCCTTTATGACGCCAAGACGCCGGACGAGGCCGATCTGCCCGGCGGCATGGGCCTGCGCTTCGACTGGCATCTGCTCGAAGGCTTCCGGCACCCGCTGCCCTGGGCGCTTTCGGGCGGGCTCGATGCCCGCAACCTCGCCGAAGCCGTCGGCGTCACCGGCGCGGATCTGGTGGATACGTCCTCCGGGGTGGAAACCAGCCCCGGCGTGAAGGATGTGGACAAGATCGCCGCCTTCCTCCAATCGGCGTCACAGCTATGACCCCAGCTCCAGCCATACCCAATTCGCTTCGCACGCAGCCCGATGCGCGCGGCCATTTCGGCCAGTTCGGCGGCCGCTACGTCGCCGAGACGCTGATGCCGCTGATCCTCGATCTCGAGCGCGAATATCGCGCGGCCAAGGCGGACCCCGCCTTCAAGGCCGAATTCGACGATCTGATGAAGCATTATGTCGGCCGCCCCAGCCCGCTTTATTTCGCGCCCCGGCTGACGGAGCATCTGGGCGGCGCGAAGATCTACCTGAAGCGCGAGGAACTGAACCACACCGGCGCGCACAAGATCAACAACTGCATCGGCCAGATCCTGCTCGCCCGCCGCATGGGCAAGACGCGGATCATCGCCGAAACCGGCGCCGGCCAGCACGGCGTCGCCACCGCCACCGTCGCCGCGCGCTTCGGCCTCCCCTGCACCATCTTCATGGGCGCGGTGGACGTGGCGCGCCAGCAGCCCAACGTCTTCCGCATGAAGCTGCTCGGCGCCGAGGTCGAAGCCGTCCAGTCCGGCGCGCAGACGCTGAAGGATGCGATGAACGAGGCGCTGCGCCACTGGGTCGCCAACGTCCACGACACCTTCTACATCATCGGCACCGCCGCCGGCCCGCACCCCTATCCGGAGCTGGTGCGCGATTTCCAGTCGGTGATCGGGGATGAAACCCGCGCCCAGATCATGGAGGCGGAGGGCCGCCTTCCCGATACGATCATCGCCCCCGTCGGCGGCGGATCGAACGCGATCGGCATCTTCCACCCCTTCCTCGACGATCCCGATGTCGCGCTGATCGGCGTGGAGGCGGCGGGCGACGGGCTCGATACGCCGCGCCATGCCGCCAGCATCGCCGGCGGCTCGCCCGGCGTGCTCCACGGCAACCGCACCTATCTGCTCCAGGACGAGGACGGTCAGATCGCGGAGGCCCATTCGATTTCCGCCGGACTCGATTATCCGGGCATCGGGCCGGAACATAGCTGGCTGCACGATATCGGCCGGGTCCGCTACGAACCCTGCACCGATGCCGAGGCGCTGGCCGCGTTCCAGACGCTGTGCCGGCTGGAAGGCATCATCCCCGCGCTCGAATCCGCCCACGCGCTCGCCGTGGCCGAACGGATCGCGCCCACCATGGGCAAGGACGAGATCCTCGTCGTCAATGTCAGCGGCCGGGGGGATAAGGATATCTTCACCGTGGCAAAGGAACTGGGGGTGGAACTGTGAGCCGCCTTGCCGCCACCTTCGCGGCCTGCGCCGCCGAGGGCCGCGCCGCGCTCGTCACCTTCGTCACCGGCGGCGATCCCACGCCCGCGGCCACGGCCGATATCCTCGATGCGCTGGTCGCGGGCGGCGCCGACGTGATCGAACTGGGCATGCCGTTCACCGATCCGATGGCCGATGGCCCTGCCATCCAGCGGGCGAATCTCCGTTCGCTGGGCGCTGGAACAACCACCGCCATCATATTGGATATCGCCAGGAATTTCCGGCAACGCCACCCGCATGTGCCGCTGGTGCTGATGGGCTATGCCAACCCGATGGTGCGCCGTGGCCCGCAATGGTTCGCCGGGGCCGCGGCCGAAGCGGGCGTCGACGGCGTGATCTGCGTCGATATCCCGGTCGAGGAGGATGACGCGCTGGGGCCGACGCTCCGGGATGCCGGCATCGACATCATCCGGCTCGCCACCCCCACGACGGACAAGGCCCGCCTGCCCGCCGTGCTCGCTGGCGCCTCCGGTTTTCTTTACTATGTCTCGGTCGCCGGCATCACCGGGCTTCAGCAGGCCGCGCAGGCCAGCATCGAGGCGGCGGTGGCGGGGCTGAAGGCGACCACCGATCTGCCGGTCGCGGTTGGCTTCGGCGTCCGCACGCCGGCCCAGGCGGCTGCCATCGCCAGGGTCGCCGACGGCGTCGTCGTCGGCTCCGCGATCGTGGAGGCGATCGGCGCCGCAGCCACCGAAGGTCGCGATCCTTCGTCGGATGTATTCAATATCGTCAAAGGGTTGAGCGACGCTGTTCGCACCGCCCGACAGGAGCAGGCAGCATGAGCTGGATCGACAGGGTCCGCAAATCCATCCCCTTCATCGCCAAGCGGGAGACGCCGGACAATCTCTGGCATAAATGCCCCGGCTGCGGGCAGATGGTGTTCGTCAAGGAATATGAGGAAAACCAGTCGGTCTGCCCGCGCTGCGATCATCATGGTCGCATCGGCCCCGACGCGCGCTTCAACCAGCTTTTCGACGGCGGCGTCTATACGCTGCTGCCGATGCCGGCGGTGCGCGAAGACCCCCTCAAATTCCGCGATTCCAAGCGTTATACCGATCGCATCAAGGCCGCCCGCGCGGCGACGGGCGAGCAGGATGCGCTGATCAATGCCAAGGGCCTGATCGAAGGCAAGAAGGCCGTCGTCGGCGTGCAGGATTTCGCCTTCATGGGCGGATCGATGGGCATGGGCGTGGGCGCCGCCTTCGTGGCCGGGGCCGAAGCCGCGATCGCGGAACGCTGCGCCTATGTGATCTTCACGGCGGCCGGCGGCGCGCGGATGCAGGAAGGCATCCTTTCGCTGATGCAGATGCCCAAGACGACCGTGGCGATCGAGATGCTGCGCGAGGCCGGCCTGCCCTATATCGTCGTCCTCACCGATCCCACCACCGGCGGCGTCACCGCATCCTATGCGATGCTGGGCGACATCCAGATCGCCGAGCCGGGCGCCCTGATCGGCTTCGCCGGTCAGCGGGTGATCGAACAGACGATCCGCGAAAAGCTGCCGCCGGGCTTCCAGCGCGCCGAATATCTGCTGGAACATGGCATGGTCGATATGGTCACGCATCGCCACAAGCTGCGCGAGACGCTGGCCACCCTCGTCGATTATCTGGTGCCGGAACCGGCCTGAAGGCAATGTCGCCGCGCGGATGCGATGCCGGCCCGCCATTTCCGATGGAGGCCGGCGGGAGAGGTCCGGGCGGCGGAACTGGCGGGCGCGGCGCTTCGGTCCGCGCGCCGCACCGAAAGTAACCGTCCATGGCCGATCACGCCGTTTCCAGCGACCCCGCCGTCCAGGCCCAGCTCGATCGGCTGGCAGCACTCTCTCCCGGCCGCGATATCCTGGGGCTCGAACGCATCCGCGCGCTGCTCGATCGCCTCGGCAATCCCGAACGCAGCCTCCCTCCCGTCTTCCACGTCGCCGGAACCAACGGCAAGGGATCGACCTGCGCCTATCTGCGCGCCGCACTGGAAGCGGCCGGCCATAGCGTCCATGTCTATACCAGTCCGCACCTCGTTCGCTTCAATGAACGTATCAGGATTGCCGGGCAACTCATTGACGATGCAACCCTTGCCGCCTTGCTGGCCGAGGTGCTGGATATCGCAGGCGATATTTCGCCCAGTTTCTTCGAAGTCACCACGGCTGCCGCTTTCCTGGCCTTCGCCCGCGCGCCGGCCGATGCCTGCATCATCGAGGTGGGCCTCGGCGGCCGGCTGGATGCCACCAATATCATTGCCCGGCCGGCGATCTGCGGCATTGCCCAGCTCGGCATCGATCATCAGGCATTCCTGGGCGATCGGATCGAGGATATCGCCGCCGAAAAGGCCGGGATAGCCAAGCCGGGCGTCCCGATCGTGACGCAGCATTATCCCGCCCCCGTCGCCAACCGGATCGGCGAGGTCGTCCGCGCGGCCGGCGCGCCCTGGCTCGCCAAGGGCGGGCAATGGGATTCGGTCGCCTATCAGGGGCGCATCCATTATCGCGACGAGGCGGGAAAGCTCGATCTGCCGCTTCCCCGCCTGCCCGGCCAGCATCAGACGCAGAATGCGGCGCTGGCGATCGCGATGCTCCGCCACCAGCAGGCCGTTCCCGTGCCCGTATCGGCGTTACGCGCGGCAATGGGATGGGCCGAATGGCCCGCGCGGCTCCAGCATCTGGCCACCGGCACGCTCGTGGATCGCCTGCCGCCCGGTTCCGATCTCTGGCTCGACGGCGGGCATAATCCCGCGGCCGCGCGCGTGATCGCCGATTTCTTCCGCGGCAAGGTGCCCGCGGGGCGGCCTTTCCACATCATCCTCGGGCTACTCGAGAACAAGGACCCGCTCGGCTTTCTCAAGCCCTTTGCCGGGCGCACCGCCACGGTCCACACCGTGCCCGTCCCCGGCCACGCCCATCATCTTCCCGCCGCATTGGCGGCCGCCGCCCGTTCGACGGGGCTCGGCGCCATGACGGCGGCGGACCCGATCGACGCCATCGCCTGGATCGCCCGCCACGCCGATCGCGCCCGCCCGCCCGTGGTCCTGATCGCGGGCTCGCTCTATCTCGCCGGCAGCGTGCTGGCCGCAAATGGCACGCCGCCAACCTGATTGTCATTTTATATCAGGTAGAAACGCGCCATTCCTGACAGCCCATATCAGGCAGCGAACTGCTCCCTGATCACCCGCCGCAGCAGCTTGCCCGTCTCGTTATAGGGCAGCTCATCAACGAAGCGGATCGCCTGCGGCACGCGGCTGGAACGCAGCCGGCCCCGCACCAGCGCCTGCAATTCCTCCTCCGCCGCCTGCGCCCCGCTGGCCAGCACGATCGCAGCGGCCACGCCCTCGCCCCATTCCGGGTCGGGCATCGCCACCACCGCGCACTCAGCCACCGCCGGATGCGAGACGAGCACCTCCTCGATCTCGCCGGGGGAGATATTCTCACCGCCGCGCACGATCACGTCGTCCGCGCGCCCGTCGAGGAACAGGAAGCCCTCCTCATCCACCCAGCCGCGATCTCGGGTCGGGAACCAGCCGTCATCGTCGGTCTGGCGCCCAAGGCCATGATATTCGCCCGCCACCTGATCGCCGCGCACGAACACCAGCCCCGCCTCGCCGGGGCCGAGCAGCCGCCCGTCCTCGTCGCGGATGGCCAGTTCCACCGTCGGCAGCGGCCGCCCCACCGATCCCAGCCGGCGTCGCACCACCGGATCGTCGGACTGCGCGGCCGCGCGGTGCGCCTCTGGGTCCAGCAGGCAGATGGTGCTGCTCGTTTCCGTCAGGCCATAGGCGTTGGTGAAGTCCACGCCGGGGAACAGCGCCATCGCCCGCTCGATCACCGGCAGTGGCATCTTGCCGCCGCCATAGGCCAGCGCCCTGAGCGCCGGCAGGTCCGCCTGCGCGCCGGTCGCGTCGAGATGCTCGACGATCCGTTGCAGCATGGTCGGCACCAGGAAGGCGTTAGAAATGCCGTGCGCCCGCGCCAGCGCCAGCCAGCCGCCCGCCTCGAAATTAGGAAGCTGCACCATCCGCCGCCCGGCATAGATCGAGCTCAGCACCGCCGAAATGCCGGCGATGTGGTATGGCGGCACCGTCACGATGGCGGCATCGCCCTCATCCGCGCCCATGAACTCCACCGTGCCGAGGATATAGGCCAGCAGATTATCGTGCCGCAGGATCGCGGCCTTGGGCACGCCGGTCGTGCCGCTGGTGAACAGCTCCACGGCGATGCCGCGTTCCTCGTCCGGCGCCACCAGATCCTCGCCGCCGCCCGCCTTCGCCAGCGCCAGGAGCTCGCCAGCGGCGATCGCGCTGATGCCGGCCGGCACCGCGCTCCGCCCGCTCACCAGCAAAGCAGGCGAAACCCGTTCCAGCAGGGCCGCGATCTCGGGCTCGGTCAGGCGGTAGTTGATCGGCACATAGGGTATGCCCGCCAGCGCCGCGCCGAACAGCGCAACCGGCGCCGCCGGCCCGTTGATGTCGAGGAAGGCCAGCCGCTCCGCCCCGCGCGCGATCGCCAGCGCGGCAGCACCCTTCGCCGCCGTCAGCAGCTCGCCATAGGTCAGGCTCTCGCCGTCGCACACCAGCGCCACACGGTCCGGCATGGCGTCCGCCGCCATTTCCAGCAGCATGAAGATGTTCATCGCCGCCTCCTCAGTCGGATGAAGGCAGCGCCTTGGCCTGCTTGATGCCGATTTCCCGGCCGGCCACGGTGATCGTGCCCTCGCCGCCCTTGGTGCAGAGGAACTCCATCGACTCCTCCGCGTCGGTATAACGCTTGCCGGTCAGCGATCCACCGGCCAGCGCCGGATCGATCGTGGCGCCGTCGCCGGCCTCGTCGCCCGCCAGCGCCGGCGCGCCGCCGATGCGCAGGTCCAGCGGCTCGGCGGGCACCCGCAGCACCATGATCTGCGTATCGCAGACCGCGCTTTTCAGCTTCATTCCCGCCTTATACTGTCTCGCCGCCATTCCGGCCCTCTCCGCCACAAAATGAACGTGATTCAGTCTAGGCGCGGCAGCGGCCGGGTCAAGGGGATTGATGGCGCCTTTTTATCATCCCCTCCGCCCTCACAGGTCGCCGCGCGGCTCCCTGGGCAGGCCCAGCCCGCGTTCGGCGATGATGTTGCGCTGGATCTGGCTCGATCCCGCATAGATCGTGTCCGAACGGCTCATCAGATGGGCATGGACCAGCCCGTCATAGCGATAATCCCCGCCGCCTATCTCGCCCGCCACGCCCAGCACGTCCATGGCCAGATCGCCGAGATCGCGGTGCCAGCGCGACCAGTATAGCTTGGAGGTCAGCGCCGCCTCGTCCAGCTCCGGGCTGCCGGCGTCGTTCAGCATGCGCAGCGCGTTGAAGCGCATGATAGAAAGCCCCGTCCAGGCATCGGCGATACGCTGGCGGATCAGCGGGTCCCGCGCCCGGCCGTTCGCCTTCGCGGCGGCGATAAGCTGGTTCATCTCCGTCTGGAAATGCATCTGCTGGACCAGTGTGGAGACGCCGCGCTCGAAGCCCAGCAACCCCATCGCCACCGCCCAGCCGTCACCCGGCCGGCCGACGAGATCGGCCGCCTGCGCCACCGCCCCGTCGAAGAACACCTCGGCGAACTCGCTCTCGCCGGTCATCTGGCGAATCGGCCGCACGGTGATGCCCGGCTGGTCCATCGGCATCAGCAGGAAGGACAGGCCCTTGGGCCCCTTGCTCCCTTCCTCGCTGCGCGCGACCACGAAGATCCAGTCGGCGATCGATCCCATCGAGGTCCAGATCTTCTGCCCGTCGACGATCCATGTGTCGCCGTCCAGCCGCGCGCGGGTGCGGACATTGGCGAGGTCGGACCCGGCGTTCGGCTCCGAATAGCCCTGGCACCAGATCGCCTCGCCCCGCGCGATCCCCGGCAGGTGCCGCGCCTTCTGCTCCTCGGTGCCGTAGGCGATGATGGTCGGCCCGGCGAGTTCGATGCCGATATGGCCGATCCGCGACGGGGCATGGGCGCGGGCATATTCCTCGGCGAACACCACCTGCTCGGCGATGCTGGCGTCGCGCCCGCCATGCTCGGAAGGCCAGCCGATGCAGGAAAGCCGCGCCTGGCCCAGTTCCTGCTCCCAGGCGCGCCGTTCCTCGATCATGTCGACATGGTTGTTGAGGCCGCGCAATGCCTTGAACGGCCCGTTCAGCCGTTCTTCCAGCCAAGTCCGCGTCTCGTCCCGGAATTCCGCCAGCGAAGCCGCCATCATATCCCCTCAAAAGGCCGCAGTCATTTTGCCATGGCGATGCGGCAAGGCTCGCTTCTTGTCAAATCCATCGTCGCTATGCGTAGCCCATGAAACATATCGTTCCGCAAAATGACGACATCCACACTCAGGCCATCGTCATATGGAGCAAGGGATAGGGCCGCCCCTCGTCGTCCCGCTCCGATCGCCCGGCAACCCGGAAGCCCAAATGCGCGTAGAAGCCCACCGCCTTGTCATTCTGCTCGTTCACGTCCACGGAAAGGGCCGTCCCGCCAAGGCCTGCCGCGCCCCGGGCATGATCGATCATCGCCGCCCCTATCCCGCGCCCGTGCATCGCGGGATCGACGAACAGCGAATCCACATGCGCCTCCGAAAGGCCCATGAAGGCGACCGGCCGATCCTCCCCGTCCACCGCCACCCATAGCGCGGCCCGGGGCAGATAGGCATCGTGCACCGTCGCGTCGATCGCGGCAAAGTCCTCCGCGCTCAGGAAATCATGCGTCGCGAGCACCGCCTCGCGCCAGATGGCATGCAGCCGCGCCACGTCGGCCGGCCGGGATCGTCTTATCCTCATGATCATCGCACCGGGGATAGACTGCCGGGCGGAGATTGGCAGCCCCCGGCCGTTCAGCCGACATGCCGGCGGACGAAATCCACCCGCATCGCCAGCGGGCCGCGCGGTAGCTCGATCAGATCATAGCCCAGCTCCGCATAGACTTGCCGCATCGCATGGCAGGTCGCCTCCGCCTCGGCCGGTTCCTGCCGGCGTTCCGCATCCTGGGTGAAGATTTCGGCCCAATAAGGCGCGATGAACACCGTGGGATTGTAACGGAACAGCTCGCCCGCCCGGCGCACATGATCCGGCACCGGCAGATCGCAGAGCCGCAGATAGCCGATCACATCCGGCACCCCGCGATCGAAGATCACCGGCCCGGCCATGGCCCGCGCTTCGCGATGCGATCGCAATTCCCAGCCCAGCATCAATTCGGCAAAGGCGGCGCGGTCATCCCATGGCAGGGCATGGCCGCCGATCGCCTGCTGATCTTGGATGATCGCCCTGCCCGCCTCCGGCATGTGGGCGAAGCCTTCAGCCGCCAGCGCGGCGACAAGGCTGCTCTTTCCCGAACCCGGCCCGCCGGTGATGATGTGGAGATGATCGGTCATGGTCCTCCCGCGCCGCCGATGCGGCCGCCTTCGTCGAAATCCTTGCCAGCGCCGCTCCATCCGCATAGAAGCGACGCCACATCAAGAGTTGGGGCGACGCCCAACGCCAACCTGCCGTTCCGGGCAAGGTGGCACTCCCCTTCGGGGGAGGATGTGGCCGAGCCGGCAACGAAACGGATCAAGCCACGGGCGTTCGTCTTCAGGAAGAAGGACGTCAGAGTGCCCATCAGGATTCCCGATCAGCTCCCCGCCGCCCGCACGCTCGAGGCCGAAGGCGTGGTGGTGATGCGCGAGGCGGATGCCGTGCGGCAGGATATCCGGCCGCTTCGCATCGGGCTGCTCAACCTGATGCCGGACAAGATCCGCACCGAAACCCAGATCGCCCGGCTGATCGGCGCCACACCCCTTCAGGTCGAGCTCACGCTGGTGCGCATCACCGGCCATACCCCGCGCAACACGGCCGCCGATCACATGGCCACCTTCTACCGCGCGTGGGAGGATGTGCGTTCCGAACGCTTCGACGGCTTCATCGTCACCGGCGCCCCGGTGGAGCATCTGCCCTTCGCCGAGGTCAGCTATTGGGATGAACTGCGCGACATATTGGACTGGACGCAGACGCACGTCCACCACAGCCTCACCATCTGCTGGGCGGCCCAGGCCGCGCTGCACCATCTCCATGGCATGCCCAAGCATGATCTTCCCGCCAAGGCGTTCGGCGTGTTCCGGCATGACAATCGCGCGCCGGGTTCGCCCTATCTGCGCGGTTTCCCGGACGACATTCCCGTCCCCGTCTCGCGCTGGTCGGAAGTCCGGCATGATGACATCCCGGCGGAAAGCGGCCTTGAGATCCTGCTCGACAGCGATGAGACCGGCCTCTGCCTGCTGAACGATCCCCGGCACCGAATGCTGCATATGTTCAACCATCTGGAATATGACACGCAGACGCTGGCGAACGAATATTTCCGCGATGCCGCCGGCGGCGCGCCGGTGCCGCTGCCGGCCAATTATTTCCCCGAAGGCGATCCCGCCCGCCCGCCGGAAAACCGCTGGCGCGGTCTTGCCCATCTGCTGTTCGCCAACTGGATCAACCAGATCTACCAGACGACGCCGTTCGATCTCACCGCGATCGGCACCGGCCAGCCGCTCGACGCAGCCGCCTGAACGATACGTCCCGATCTTCGAGGAGCGGCCGATCCGAACCCATCGGATCGGCCACTTCGCCTCATGTATCCCGTTCATGCCGGCCCGCCGCAACCTTGCCGCTAAGGCCATCCAGCCGGCCCAGCATCGCGCCGCCCCATCCAACGCCATGCCCGCGCGCACCACGCCGCTTTCTACGACGTCATGCCAGCGCAGGCTGGCATCGGGCCGAGGCTGGCGCATGCACACCACCCAGCAAGGGAAGCCGCCAACCCCGCCGAATAAATCCGAATTAATTTAGTTGCTTAATCACGACTTATCACCATCGCCAGCAGCCCGCGCTGACGCTGCCTGGAAGGCCCGCCCCGCTTTTCATGCCGCATGGAGGTTCAACCGAAGTCCGATAGCAGCCGAGCATAGAACCGATGCCCTCAGCCTATCGGCAGACGGACGCCCCATCCACGGCCATGCTCTCGCCACTCACGAAGCTGGCGGCATCGGAACATAACCACACGGCCGCCGCGGCGATCTCCTCCGGGCGGCCCATGCGGCCCATCGGCACGGTCGAATCCATCAGTTTCTGGCGTTCGGAATCGCCACCGATCGATTTCGCCATCATCGGCGTGTCGGTGGTGCCGGGGCAGACGGCGTTCACCCGGATGCCGCGCGCCGCATATTCCTTGGCCGCCACCTTGGTCAGCCCCAGCACGCCATGCTTGGCCGCCGTATAATGCGGCATGCCCGGCGCCGCGATGAAGCCCGCGCCCGAGGAGATGTTGCAGATCGCGCCGCCACCCTGCCGCAGCATGACCCGCGCCTCATGCTGCATGCACAGGAACACGGCGGTCAGGTTCACCGCGATCACGCGGTGCCATTCGTCCAGCGGAAAATCCTCGAACGCGCCCCAATTGCCGCTGATCCCGGCCGCGTTCACCGCGCAGTCGATCCGACCGAATCGGGCGACGGCAATGTCGAACAGCTCGGCCACCGTTTCGGGATCGGCCAGGTCGCCGCCGAAGGCCAAGCCCTTGTCACCCAGCCGCGCCGCAACGCGCCCGGCGGCCTCGCCCGAGATATCCGCCACCACCACATTGGCGCCGGCGGCGGCGAACTGCTCCAGACAGGCCAGGCCGATCCCGCTGGCACCGCCCGTCACCAATGCCGTCTTGCCCGTGAAATCCATCAGATCGACCTCGATACCACCAGCTTCATGATCTCGCTCGTCCCGCCGTAGATGCGCTGCACGCGGGCGTCGCGCCACAGCCGGGCGATAGGATATTCGTTCATGTAGCCGGCGCCGCCATGCAGCTGCAGACAGGCGTCCACCACCTCCCACTGCATCTCGGTGTGCCACAGCTTGGTGGCCGCGCCCTCGAACTGGTCCAGCTCGCCGGCGATATGGCGGGCCAGCGCCCAATCCAGATGCGCCCAGCCCACCTGCAGCCTGGTCTTGATATCCGCCAGCACGAACTTGGTGTTCTGCTGGTCGAAGATGGTCTTGCCGAAGGCCTGCCGTTCCTTCACGAACTTCACCGCCTCGTCGAAGGCGCGCTGCGCCGCCGCCTGCGCGCCGATCGCCACCGAAAGCCGCTCCTGCGGCAGCTGGTTCATCAGATAGGCGAAGCCCTGCCCCTCGGCGCCGATGCAGTTGGTGATCGGCACGCGGACATCCTCGAAGAACAGCTCCGACGTGTCGGCCGAATGCTGGCCGATCTTGTCCAGGTTGCGCCCGCGCTTGAAGCCTTCGCGGTCGGCCTCCACCAGGATCAGGCTGATCCCCTTGGCGCCCAGCGTCGGATCGGTCTTGGCCACGACGATCACGATATCGGCGTTCTGGCCGTTGGTGATGTAGGTCTTGCTGCCGTTGATCACATAATGATTGCCGTCGCGCCGGGCGGAGGTGCGCACGCCCTGCAGGTCCGATCCGGCGCCCGGCTCGGTCATCGCGATGGCCGCGATCGCCTCGCCCGACACCATCTTCGGCAGCCAGGCCTGCTTCAGCTCCTCGGACGCATAGTCCACCAGATAATCGGCGGCGATATCGGTATGGAGCGGCAGGCCGGCGGTGGAGCCGGAATACCACAGCTCCTCGTCCACGATCGCGGCATAGCCGAAATCCAGGCCCAGGCCGCCATATTGCTCGGGAACCTGCGGGCAGAGCAGCCCCGCCTCGCCGCACTTCAGCCAGAAGTCGCGATCGACGATCCCCTCATGCTCCCAGCGGTCCAGGTTCGGGACCAGCTCGCGCTCGAAGAGCTTGCGCACCGTCTCCCGGAACTGTTCGTGGTCCGCCGTATAGGCCGTCCGCCCCCCGACATTCAGCATCGCATTCCTCCTACCTTTCGGGTTTCAGGTGAATGCGATTCATTTTTCTGTCAATGGAGCTCCGCGACATAGCGGGCTTCAAAGCCGATTAGCTCGTCGGTCCGCCCCGCGCGCACCTTCTCCGCCCAGTCGGGATCGGCCAGCAGCGCGCGGCCCACGGCGACGAGATCGAACTCGCCCGCGTCCAGCCGCCTCTCCACCTCGTCAATCGGTCCCGGCGCGATCGTCGCGAACAGCGGCGTCGCCGGCGGCACGTCCAGCCCGACCGTGCCCACCGCGATCGTCGGCAGGCCGCTGATCTTCTTCACCCATCCGGCGAAGCTCAGGTCGGACCCGGCAAATTCCCGCCGGCTGAACCGTGCCCCCGAACAGTGGAATATGTCGACGCCGGCCTCGGCCAGCACCTCCACCAGCAGCGCCAGCTCGCCCGGATCGTTCGCCAGCCGCACCGACCCGTCAGGCGATTTGTCCTGCGATATGCGGATCAGGATCGGGAAATCCGGCCCCGCCGCCTGGCGCATCGCCCGCACCACCTCGGCCGCGAACCGCGCCCGTTCCTTCAGCGTCGGCCCGTTCCAGCCGTCGCTGCGCAGGTTGGTCCCGTCCCAGAGGAACTGGTCGATCAGATAACCGTGCGCCCCGTGGATCTCCACCGCGTCGCAGCCCAGCTTCGCGGCATTGGCCGCGGCCTCGGCATAAGCCGCGATGGTATCGGCGATCGCCTCGTCGCTCATCGGCTCGGCCACCGTCTTGCCCGGCCAGGGCAGGCCGGAGGGGCTGTCGATCGGCGCTTCGGGCAGGGCCTTGGTGGCCTCGTCCGGCCGGGCGCCGACATGCCATAGCTGCGGGGCGAATTTCGCGCCGGTGGCCTTCACCCCATCCACCACGGCCTGCCACCCCGCCAGCGCATCATCGCCGAACAGGTTGGGCACCGCCGGGTCGGAGCGCGATCCGTTGCGCCGGATGCCGGCGCCTTCGGACAGGATCAGCCCGACCCCGCCTTCGCCGCGCCGCCGGTAATAAGCCGCCACGTCCGCGCCGGGCACGCCGCCCGGCGATCGCTTGCGCGTCATTGGCGCCATCACGATGCGGTTGCGCAGCTTCAGCTTGGGGTGATCGAACGGCCGGAACAGCGGCGATGCGCTCATTCCGCGGCCTCCACCAGCGTCGCGGTGCCGGCCGTCGCCGCCTGCTTCCCGGCCTGGCGGCCGAAGAAGGTGCAATCGGCAAGGCTCATGCCCGAGCTGTAGCCATGCCCCCAACGCGGCAGGCCCGATGTCGCGCGGCCGGCAGCGTAGAGGCCACGGACCGCCCGGCCGGCGCTGTCCAGCACCTCGCCGGTCGGCAGGGTATTCAGCCCGCCCAGCGTGAAGAAGGAGAAGAAGCTCTCGCTGAAGTTCAGCTCCAGCGCCACGAACGGCCCCTCGTTCAGCACCTTCAGCCATTGCGGATGCTTGCGGTAGACCGGGTCGTGGCCTTCGGCGGCATAGCGGTTGAAGGTGTGGACGGTGGCGGCCAGCGTGCCTTCCGCCATGCCCAGTTCCTGCTCCACCTCTTCCCAGGTCTCGCCCACGGCGGCGATCTCGATCCGCGAAAGCTCGAACGGACGCTCGAAGATCGCATTGTCCGCCAGCAGGAACACGCGTCCGCCCGGCTGGTCGATCATCGTGCGGCTGACGCGGCCGTGATAGCAATCCTCGTTGATAAAGCGCTGGCCGCGTTCGTTGACGATGATGCCGTAGACCAGCGACGGCGGCATGATCCACGGGCAGGTGGTGAAGAACTGGTCCATGTGGATGGCATCGCCGCCCGCGCCCATCCCCATCAGGATGCCGGAACCATTGTCATTCTCGCCGATCGGGTCGGACAGGCGCAGCGCCTCGGGCGCGTAGCGACGCAGCATATCCTGGTTCATGCAGAAGCCGCCGGTGCAGAGCACGACCCCGCGGCTGGCCCGCACGAACTGTGGCTTGTTGTCGATCTTCACGATCAGGCCGGTGACGGCGCCGTCGCGATCGGCCACCAGCGAGAGCACGCGCGCGTCGCACCGCACCTCCACGCCCAGCTCGCGCGCCTTGGCTTCCAGCACGTCGACCAGCCGGCGCCCGCCGCCCCAGCCCATATGCTGGATCACATGGCCGCGCGGCGCGGGCCTGGACTTTTCGCTGAACGGCCAGGCTTCCTCGCTGCCCGACCAGATCAGGGTATCGTCGGTCTCGGGCTCGATGATCTTGCCCGGCACGAAGGTGCCCTTATAGGGCACGCCCTGATCCTTGAGCCACTGGAAGTGCGCCAGGCTTTCCCGCGCATAGAGCGTGACCTTGGCGGCGTCGGCATCGGGGCCGCCCGCCATCATCAGATAGGCTTCCAGCGCCTCGACGCTATCGTCGAACCCGGCCGCCTGCTGCACGTCCGTGCCGCCGCCGACATAGATCTCGCCGCCCGAAAGCGCGGAGGCGCCGCCGCTGCCCGATCCCATCTCGAAGATGGTGGTCCGCGCGCCGGCCTGTGCCGCCTCGATCGCGGCGCTCGCGCCGCTCGCGCCGAAGCCGACGATCGCGACCTCGGTCTCGATGTCCCAGTGCGCCACATCCTCGTGCGCGAAAGGCCGCGCGGTGGTGAAATCGGTCATGCCCTATCCTCTCCGGCTCCGCCTTTTGGCTGGCGTTCGCCCTTCAGGCCGCGTCGCGGGCCTTGATCATGTCCAGCGCGACGTCGACGATCATGTCCTCCTGCCCGCCGACCATCTTGCGCCGGCCGAGCTCGACCAGGATCGCGCGGGTGTCGAGGCCGTAATCCGCCGCCGCCTTCTCGGCATGGCGAAGGAACGACGAATAGACGCCGGCATAGCCGAGCGCGAGCGTCTCGCGATCGACGCGGACCGGCCGATCCTGCAAGGGCCGCACGAGATCCTCGGCCGCGTCCATCAGCTTCATCACGTCGCAGCCATGGTTCCAGCCCTTGCGGTCGACGGCGGCGATGAACACCTCCAGCGGCGCATTGCCCGCGCCCGCGCCCATGCCGGCAAGGCTGGCGTCGATGCGGATGCCGCCTTCCTGCACCGCGACGATCGAATTGGCGACGCCGAGCGAGAGATTGTGGTGCGCGTGCATGCCGCGCTGCGTCTCGGGCTTCAGCACCCGGTCATAGGCCTGGAAGCGGGCACGAACGCCGTCCATGTCCAGCGCGCCGCCGCTGTCCGTCACATAGACGCACTGCGCGCCATAGCTTTCCATCAGCAGGGCCTGCTGGGCGAGCTGCTCGGGCTCGATCATGTGGCTCATCATCAGGAAACCGGACACGTCCATGCCCAGATCGCGGGCAATGCCGATATGCTGCCTGGAAACGTCCGCCTCGGTGCAGTGGGTCGCCACGCGCACCGAACGCACGCCCAGGTCATAAGCGCGGCGAAGCTCCTCGACGGTGCCGACGCCCGGCAGGATCAGGGTGGTCAGCACCGAACGGGTCAGCACGTCGGCCACGGCCTCCAGCCATTCCCAGTCGGTATGGGCGCCGAAGCCGTAGTTGAAGCTCGCGCCCGAAAGCCCGTCGCCATGCGCGACCTCGATGGCGTCGACGCCGGCCTCGTCCAGCGCCTTGGCAATCGCCCGGACATGATCGAGGCCATACATGTGGCGGATCGCGTGCATGCCATCACGCAGCGTCACGTCCTGGATGTAGAGCTTGGTGGTGGTGGGATCGAAGGTCATCGTCACTTTCTCCCGTCCCCTCCCGTCATTCCCGCGAAAGCGGGAATCCATGGACGCGGGACGTTTCCAAATCAGCCGTTCCACCTCCGTGGATCCCCGCTTTCGCGGGGACGACGGGAGGGGGGAGTGCCGCTCAAGCCGCGGCCTTCTGGTCCAGCAGGCGGCGCGCCATCAGCTCGCCAGTCGCCTTGGCGGCGGCGGTCATGATGTCGAGATTGCCCGAATAGCTCGGCAGGTAATCGCCGGCGCCCTCCACCTCGAGGAAGATCGAGGTCTTGATGCCGGTGAATTCGCCGCGGCCGGGGATCTTCAGCTTGTTGTTGTCGCCGAAGCGCTCGAACTGCACTTCCTGCTTCAGCCGATATCCCGGCACATATTCCTGAACCTTGGCCACCATCGCCTTCACCGATGCGCGGATCGTCTCCTCATCGGCCCCTTCGGAAAGCGTGAACACCGTGTCGCGCATGATCATCGGCGGCTCGGCGGGGTTGAGGATGATGATCGCCTTGCCCTTTTCGGCGCCGCCCACCTTCTCGATCGCGCTGGCCGTCGTGCGGGTGAACTCGTCGATATTGGCGCGGGTGCCGGGGCCGGCCGACCGCGACGAGACGGAAGCCACGATCTCGGCATAATGGACCTTAGCCACCTGGCTCACTGCCGCCACCATCGGGATGGTCGCCTGGCCGCCGCACGTCACCATGTTGACGTTGCCCTCGGCCAGATGCTCTTCCATGTTCACGGGCGGAATGGTGAAAGGGCCGATCGCCGCCGGCGTCAGGTCCACCACCAGCTTGCCGTCGGCGCGCAGCGCCGCATCGTGCACCTTGTGGGCATAAGCGGACGTCGCGTCGAAGACGATCCCGATCTCGGGATAGACGTCCATCGCCTTCAGGCCGTCGAGCCCCTCATGCGTGGTGGCGACGCCGCGCTCGCGCGCCATCGCCAGCCCTTCGGACTTCTCGTCGATGCCGACGACAGCCACCAGCTCCATATTCTGGGGATATTTGATCATCTTGATCATCAGGTCGGTGCCGATATTGCCCGAACCGATGATCGCCGCCTTCACCTTACCCACGTCGCTGCTCCTCAGACGAACCGGGCGACGCAGCGCCCGATCCCATGCAGTTCCATCTCGAAAACATCGCCCGCAACCGCCGGCGCCAGCGGCACCAGGCTGCCGGAAAGGATGACGTCGCCGGCATTCAGCGTCACGCCGTAAGCGCCCAGCGTATTGGCCAGCCACGCCACCGCCTGCAGCGGCGAACCCTGCACCGCCGATCCATAGCCTTCGGAAAGCGGCTCGCCATTCTTGGTCACGGTCACATGAAGGCCCGGCAGGTCCAGCCCGCGCGGATCGACGCGCGCCTCGCCCAGCACGAACACCCCGCAGGAGGCGTTGTCCGCCACGGTATCGACGATGCCGATCTTCCAGTCCTGGATGCGGCTGTCGACGATTTCGAAGCAGGGCGCGATGCTTTCGGTCGCGGCCAGCACGTCCTCGGCCGTCACGCCGGGGCCGTTCAGGTCCGATTTCAGGATGAAGGCGATCTCGGCCTCCGCGCGCGGCTGGATCAGCCCCGTCGCGGCGATGTCGATATTGCCTTCCACCCACATGCGATCGGTGAGGAAGCCGAAATCGGGCTGGTGCACGCCCAGCATGTCCTGCACGGCCTTGCTGGTGACGCCGATCTTCTTGCCGACCACCTTCTCGCCATCGGCCTGCCGCCGCGCCAGCGCATCCAGCGAGATGGCATAGGCATCGTCGATGGTGAGCGCCGCATCGCGCGCGATGAGCGGGGGCACCGTCCGCCGCTCGCGTAGGGCCTGATAGAGTTCCTGCCCGTAAAGTTCCGCCTTGCTCAAAGCCTGATCCTCCCGATCGGTCTCGTGGCCACGCCCTTCTCCATCCTTACAGGAAGAAGAAGGACGGCCCCTCGCCCATCAGGCCGTTCGTCAGGTCCGGCCCCATATTGTTCGGATCGTTGGCGACGTGCGCGCGCGCGGCGTTGAGGTCCAGCCAGGGCTGCACGATCGGGCTGCTATTGTAGATCGCCCGTCCGCCCAGCAGCGGCATCAGATCGTCGACCAGATCCGCGCAACGCCGCACCACGCTGGCCGACTGGAAGCGGTAGAGCGTGCGCTTGTCCATCGGGATCGGCTCGCCCGTCTCCGCGATCGCGATCAGATCGTCGAAGTTGCGGCGGAGGGTCAGCTCCATCTCGTCGAGCTGCGCATAGGCCTTGGCGATGGCGTTCAGCAGCACGGGATCGCTCTTGGAAGCCTTGCCCGTGTTGGTCGAAACGCGATCCTTGGTGATCTGCAGCGCCGCATCGATCGCCGCGCGGGTGCCGCCCAGCGCGGAGGACGAGACCAGCCGCAGGAACACCTGCGCCCAGGGCAGGCGGAACAGCGGCGCGTCATTTTCCTTCTGTCCCGGATTGGTGCAGAGGAAGCCGTCGGACGATTTGTGCGTGCGATAATCGGGCACGAAGGCGCGCTCGACAATGATGTCGTGGCTACCAGTGCCCTGCAGGCCGAACACGTCCCAGGTGCGATCGATCGCATAATCGCTACGGGGGACCAGGAAGGTTCGCATGTCCGGCGGATCGCCGGCGTTGAGCGGCGGGATCATCGCGCCCAGCAGCACCCACTGGCAATGCTCGCTGCCCGAGGAAAAGCCCCAGCGACCCGACAGGTAGAAGCCGCCTTCCGCCCGCTCCACCTTACCGACCGGCTGGTAGGACGAGGATACGAGGATGCTGTCATCCTCGCCCCACACGTCCACCTGCGCCTGGTTGTGGAACAGCGCCAGCTCATAAGGATGGCCGCCGACGACGCCATAGACCCAGCCCGTCGACATGCAGCCCTGCGCCAGCAGCTTCTGCACCTCGAAGAAGACGTTAGGATGCATCTCGTAACCGCCCCAGCGCTTGGGCTGGAGGATGCGGAAGAAGCCGGCCGCCTGCATCTCGGCGATGGTCTCGTCGGGCACCTTGCACTCGGCCGTGGCCTGCGCCGCGCGGGCCTTCAGCGCCGGCACCATCGCACGGGCGCGCTCGATCAGCTCCTCAGCCGATGGAATCACCTGGGAGCCTTTCGAATTCAATGCAGTTGCCATCCAACTCTCCAAAAGAANCCCGCCTTGGCAGTGTCGCCGCCTGGCGACTGCCCCCGCCGGCAGGTTCACCTTATTCGTAGCGAAACTAGCATCCGCCTACGCAAGTCGTCAACACAACATGATATGATTCGCGCGGTCGCGAAGAGCAATGCGGGCGAGCGCCGCCCATGCCGAATCGAGCCACAAACAGATATGCGCAACAATTTGGCCTTTACGTTACGCATTTCCTATGTTGGATGGCCGATCGAAAAGGCATCGAATGAAGGAGGCAGGATATGGCTGACAAGGTGGCGGTCGTCACGGGTGCGAGTCGCGGCGCGGGCGCGGGCATCGCCCGGGCGCTGGGCGCGGAAGGATATAAGGTCTACGTCACCGGCCGCACCACCAAGGAGGGATCGGCCGATCTCCCCGGCACCATCCACAGCGTCGTCAAGGAAATCCAGGATGCCGGCGGCGAAGCCGTGGCCGTCGCCGTCGATCACGCGAAGGACGATCAGGTCGAAGCGCTGTTCAAGCGGATCGAGGCCGAGGATGGCCGGCTGGACGTCCTGGTCAACAACGTCGCCCATATCCACGATCAGCTCATCACCCCCGGCGGCTTCTGGGAACGCCCGCTCGGGCTGGTGGATATCCTGAACGTCGGCCTGCGCTCGCAATATGTCGCCAGCTTCTATGCCACGCCGCTGATGATCCGCACCGGCGGCGCGCTGATCGCCTTCACCTCCTCCTTCGGCAGCGTCTGCTACATGCACGGCCCGGCCTATGGCGCGCAGAAGGCGGGCGTGGACAAGTTCGCGGCCGACATGGGCGTCGACCTGAAGGATCATGATGTCGCCGCGGTCGCGGTGTGGATGGGTCCGCTCGTCACCGAACGCACCCGCCGCGCCGCCGATGAGCGGCCGGATCAATATACCGAATTCCTCAAGATCGGCGAGACGCCGGAATTCACCGGCCGGGTGATCGCTGCGATCCATCGCGATCCGAAGCGGATGGAGCTTTCCGGCCAGACGGTGATCGGCGCCGAGCAGGCCGAAATCTACGGCATCCAGGATAATGGCAAGACGCCGCCCTCCTATCGCGAGATGCTCGGCGCGCCGCGCATTCCGCACCCCGCCATCGTGCGCTGATCCACGGCGCGACCAAGCGGTACCATGAAGGAAAGGCCCGGCATCGTCCGGGCCTTTTCCGTTCCGGGCGGAGGCGCTAAGCGGCGGCGATGGCGAAGGCGAAACGAACAGGCCGCAAGCGGAAACCGGCGACGACATCGTGGCCCCGGCGCATCCTGCGCTGGAGCATCCGCGGGGCGATCGCCTTCGTCGCCGGATCGCTGATTTGGGTGCTCATCTACAAGTTCGTGCCGCCCCCCGTCACCTTCACGATGATCGGCAATGCGGTGGACGGGCGCGGCATCCACAAGGACTGGATGAGCCTTTCGCGGATGGACCCGAACATGGCGCGCGCCGCCATCGGCGGGGAGGACTGGAATTTCTGCTCGCACAACGGTTTCGACTTCAAGGCCATCCAGCAGGCGATGAAGGAGAATGCCGATGGCGGCCGTATCCGCGGCGGATCGACGATCAGCCAGCAGACTGCGAAAAACGCCTTCCTGTGGCAGGGCGGCGGCTATTTCCGAAAAGGGCTGGAAGCCTGGTTCACCGTCCTGATCGAAACGATCTGGGGCAAGAAACGGATCATGGAGGTCTATCTCAACATCGCCGAAACGGGCATCGGCACCTATGGCGCCAATGCCGGCGCCCAGCGCTATTTCCGGCACGATGCCTCGCATCTGACCGCGACGGAGGCCGCCCGCATCGCCGCGGTGCTGCCGCTGCCCAAGAAGCGCGAGGCCGTCGCCCCCACCGGCTTCACCCGCCGCCACGGCAACCGCATCGCCACCCGTATCGGCGTGGTCCAGCGGAGCGGCTTCGATCGCTGCCTCCGCTGATCGAAGGCACCGGTCAGCCGGCGTCCGTCACCCTGTCCCCCAGCATGTCCCCCACCCACTCCGGCACCAGCAGCCCCGCCGGCCCGACTCGGCTTTCATGGAAGAAATGGCTTCCCGCCGAGGGATCGAGATTGAGCTCCAGCGTCTGCGCCCCGTGATAGCGCGCGGTCTGGACGAAACCGGCCGCCGGATAGACCGCGCCCGACGTGCCGATCGAAACGAAAAGGTCGGCCCCCGCCAGCGCTTCCTCGATACGCTCCATCTGGTATGGCATCTCCCCGAAGAACACGATGTCGGGCCGCAGCCCACCCTTGCCTCCGCATAACGGACAGGCCGGGCCGTCGGCCAGCGTCCCCTCCCACCGCACACGCCCGCCGCATTCCCGGCAGAGCGCGGATTTCAGCTCGCCATGCATGTGCAGCATCCGCCGTGCCCCTGCCCGCTCGTGCAGGTCGTCGACATTCTGGGTCACGATCAGCAGTTCGCCCGGCCATTCGGCATCGAGCCGCGCCAGCGCATGATGCGCGGCATTTGGCACGACCCTCGCCAGCGCCGCGCGCCGCATGTCGTAGAAATTCTGGACAAGCGCCGGGTTGCGCGCCAGCGCCTGGGGCGTGCAGATTTCCTCGACGCGATGCCCCTCCCAAAGCCCGTCCGGTCCCCGGAACGTGGCCAGCCCGCTCTCCGCCGAAATGCCGGCCCCCGTCAGGACCAGGATGGTTTCGATATCACGCATGCCGCCATCATAAGCCGCGATCGCGGACATCGCCATGTCATGGCGCTGCAATATCGGCGCCATAAAGCCCCGTCATGACGACACGTTTCCTACCGTCCACGGCCGGCGCGAAAGCCCAGGGTTCCGCGCGCGAATGGATGATCGCGATCGGCGCGGGCCTGCTGCTGTCGGCCGGGCTGGTGGCGCTGCTCCGTCCCGCGCCGCCGGAAGGCGACTCCGGCGAGGCCGCCGTCTCCGCGCCATCGCCGATCACCGCCGAGCCCCAGGCGCCGCCCCCGCCCCTGCCCGCAATGCCGGAGCCCCAGCCCGCGCCCGCCGCGCCATCGGCCAATATATCAGGGCTGATCCTGCGCGGCGTCATGGGGCCGAGCGCCACGGGTGCCGCGATCATCGAATTTCCCGGCGGTAGGCAGGGACGCTTCGTCGTCGGACGGGAAATCCTGCCCGGCGTGGTCGTGAAGGCGATCGAACCGCAATCCATCTTGCTTTCCGCCAACGGCACGGAAAGCCGCCTCGCCCTGCCCGGCGCGGACATCGCCTCGCTCGGCGGCCCGGCCAGGCCCGCCGCCCCGCCCGATCTCGCATCCCAGGCCAACGCCTTCCGCACCGGCCTGAGCCCCGTCAAAAAGGCAGACGGCCGCGTCACCGGCTTCACCATCCGCGAAGGGGTAGACATGCCCGCCTTCGCCAGGGCCGGCCTCCGGCCCGGTGACGTCATCGTCGGCGTCAACGGCCGCGCCTTCGCGAGCGAGGATGAGGTGAACAAGCTCGCCAACGAAATCGCAATCTCGCCGATGGTGACGTTCGAATATCGGCGCAACAACCGGACCATGGAGGCAAGGCTGGAAACGACCAACCCGTGAACATTCGGTTCATTGCAGTTTCATGACAACAATATGACCGTCGTATTGCGATGATATTCCAAATATATTTCATGTATATTCTCGGTCGTCTCATTCACCCCCTGTAATATTACTATCATTTTACCCCTCTAGGGCGGCCATCGCATCGGCACTGTCGAATCCCACGGGGCGGATTCGGGGAAAGCCGGCGGCCTGCCAAACACAGAGGGGCAAATATGAGCTATCTTCGTAACATCCTCCTCATGGGGAGCGCGCTTTCGCTGGTCGCGTGCGGCGCTGACGACGTCGCCTCGCCGGGCGACGGCGTCATCGTGACGCCCACGCCCACGCCCACGCCGACTCCGACCCCCACGCCCACCCCGACGCCGACTCCCACGCCGACGCCGACCCCGACGCCCACCGATTGCCCCACCGGCACCACCAACGGCGGCATCATCAGCGGTTTCCGCAACTGCGTGCTCCAGGGCCGCATCTCTTCGAACCTGCTGCTTCGGAAGATCGACGGCCTCGTCTATTCGCTTTCGGGCCGCGTCGACGTCGGCACCGATGTCGGCGGCGCGGGCACCGGCGGCCAGAGCGCCGTGCTCACGGTCGAACCGGGCGTGACCATCTTCGGATCGTCGGGCAACGACTTCCTCGTGGTGAACCGCGGCTCCCAGCTCTTTGCCGAAGGATCGGCCACCGATCCGATCATCTTCACCTCGCGGTCCAACGTCGAGGGCACGGCGACCGACAGCAGCCAGGGCCTGTGGGGCGGCGTCGTCCTGCTCGGCCGCGCGCCGATCAGCGATTGCAACACCAACACCACCGGCGGCGCGGTCGACTGCCAGAACGTGGTCGAAGGCACCACCAATGCGCTCTACGGCGGCGCCACGGCGAACGACAACAGCGGCACGCTCCGCTATGTTCAGATCCGCTATTCGGGCTTCGCGATCGCGCCGGGCAACGAGCTTCAGGGCCTCACCCTCGGCGGCGTCGGTTCGGGCACGGTGCTGGATCACATCCAGATCCACAACAGCTCGGACGACGGCATCGAAATCTTCGGCGGCCGCCCGAACCTGAAATATCTGGTCATCACCGGCGCGGACGATGACGGCCTCGATACCGACCTCGGCTACAAGGGCTTCATCCAGTTCGTGATCGCCGTGCAGCGCGACGCCAATAACGGCGACTCGATGATCGAGGCGGACTCGAACGGCAACGAAAACGCCACGCCGCGCCAGAATACGCGCCTCGCCAACTTCACCTTCATCCAGCGTTCCGAAGTGCAGGGGGAAAACACCATCCTGCTGCGCGGCGGCACCGACTATACGATGGTGAACGGCATCGTCATCGGCACCAGGAACTGCCTCGACATCGACGGCCAGGGCGGATCGACCACCCAGCCCGCCGATCCGGCCAGGGACGAAGCCGGCCCGCCGGTCTTCCATTCGATCGTGATGTCCTGCCCCACGCCGTTCCGTGACGAGACGGATACGCCCGCGGCGGAAATCCAGACGATCTTCAACAGCGGCACCAACAACAATGCCAATTACACGCCGACGTTGACGAACGTCTTCATCAACGGCGCCAACGAAGCGGCGGTGACCGCGTTCGACGCGAGCACGCTCGGCAGCTTCTTCCAGCGCACCAACTATATCGGCGCCGTCCGCGACGCGAACGACACCTGGTATGCCGGCTGGACCTGCAACGCGAGCTACGTCTCGTTCGGCAGCAGCAGCCGCAACTGCACCGCGCTCTGATCCGGCGCGCCTTCTGAACCGGGGGCGGCGGCCGCATGGGCGCCGCCCCGCACTCGTTATCAGGGATTCCGGGGGACATATGACGAAACCTCTCACCATGGGCAGCCTGCTCCTGCTCACCACCGCGCTGGTGGCGCCCTCCGCGCTGGCGCAGACAACGGGCGCGGCCGATCCGCAGGAGGAGAAGGTCGAAGTCTCGATCCCCGGCGGCAGCGGGGGCGATATCGTCGTCACCGGCCGCAACATCCCGGAACCGATCCGCGCCACGCCCGAGGTCGTTTCCGTCCTCTCGACGGCTGAAATCGCCCGCACCGGCGAAGGCGACATCGCCGGCGCGCTCCAGCGCGTGACCGGCCTCAGCGTCGTCGGCAACGGTTACGTCTATGTGCGCGGCCTCGGCGATCGTTATTCGGCCGCCCTTCTCAACGGCTCCCCCCTGCCCTCGCCCGAGCCGCTGAAGCGCGTGGTTCCGCTCGATATCTTCCCGACCAACGTGCTTTCCTCGGCGCTCGTCCAGAAAAGCTATTCGGTGAACTATCCGGGCGAATTCGGCGGCGGCGTGATCAACCTCACCACCAAGGCCGTGCCCACCAAGCCCTTCCTGGAATTCGGCGCCAGCGTCGGCGCGAATACCGAGACCACCGGCAAGCTCGGCTACACCTATTACGGATCGAGCACCGACTGGATCGGCTTCGACAGCGGCAATCGCGACGTGCCCGACGGCATCAAGCAGGCGATCAAGAGCGGCAAGCCGATCAACGGCGGCAACTACACCACGGCGGAGCTGCAGGGCTTCGCCTCCAGCCTCATCAATGCGCCCACCACGCTCCTGCAGCGCAACGGCGATATTCCCTCCAACTTCTCGTTCGATCTGTCGGGCGGCAAGTCCTGGGATACGGCCGGCGGGCAACTCGGCCTGATCGCCGCGGCCTCCTACAGCAACAGCTGGCGCACGCGCGACGTGCTGCAGCAGAGCTCGCTCGATCCGGAGCTTGCCGGCACGCCGCAAACCAATTTCAACACCGTCATCACCGAAAACCGCGTGCTGCTGAACGGCCTGCTCGGCCTTGGCTACGAATTCGGCGACGGCCAGGCGATCCGCTGGACCAACCTCTACATCCGCGACGTGCTGAAGCAGGGCCGCCTGTCGTCCGGCTTCGACCGCAACGTCTCCGATCCGGTCGCGGGCCAACCCGATCCGCTGATCAAGCAGAACACCTACTGGTTCGAACGCCAACTCATCGACACCCAGCTCGTCGGCGAATTCAAGTTCGGCAATTTCGATGTCGACCTGCGCGGCACCTATGCCAACTCCAAGCGCAAGTCGCCCTATGAGCGCGGCTTCAGCTACACCTACAACAATACCGCGCACGATTATATCAACAACCTCGCCTCGGGCGGGCAGAGCGCGGACATCGCCTTCAGCGACCTCAACGAGAATGTCTATGCCGCCGCGGGCGACGTCACCTATCAGCTGCCGACCGCGCTGAAGGCGAAGGTCTCGGCCGGCTACGCCTATACCAAGACGGACCGCAGCTCCTCGCGCTACCAATATCAATATTTCCGGCCGGATGGCGCTCTGCCCCTGGCGGTGGCGCAGGAACGGCCCGACTATCTGGTGTCGGACTATAATATCTACACCTACAACATCCAACTGCGCGACGTCTCCTCCTCGCAGGGCGCGGCCGCTTATGATGCCGGGCTGGAGATCAACGCCGGCTATCTGCAGGCGGAGGCGGAATTCCTCCCCGGCCTGTCGGCAACCGCCGGCGTGCGCTACGAAGATGCCAAGGAAACCGTGCGGCCGATCGGCGAAGGGCTGGTGCAGACCAACCTCAAGAAGGATTATTTCCTGCCGGCGGCCACGATCACCTGGAACTTCGCGGAGGACATGCAGCTCCGCATCGCGGGATCGAAGACGATCGCCCGGCCCCAGTTCCGCGAGCTCGCCGAGCAACTCTATCAGGATTATGAATCCGATCGCCAGTTCACCGGCAACCCGCGCCTGGTGGACAGCAAGCTCACCAATGCCGAGGCCCGCTACGAATATTATTTCGGCCGTGGCGAGCGGGTGACGGTGGCCGGCTTCTACAAGAAGATCGACAATCCGATCGAAACCGTGGCCTTCTTCGCTGGCGGCGGCGCGCTCCGCACCGGCTTCGCCAACGCGCCCGAAGCGCAGCTCTATGGCGGCGAGATCGAGCTTCAAAAATATTTCCCGCTCGAGCCCGTGTTCGGCAGCGCGGATTTCTGGGCCTCGCGGCGCCTGCTGGTCGCGGCCAACTACACCTATACCCATTCCAAGCTGAAGGTCGGCGACCAGATCGTCTATGGCCCGCAGCAGGATCAGATCGCGGCCAACCTGCTGTTCCGGGATGGCGCCCCGCTTACCGGCCAGTCCGATCACATCGCCAACCTGCAGATCGGCTTCGAAAGCACGGACAAGATCTCGCAGCAGACGCTGATGATCACCTATGCCAGCAAGCGCGTCACCAATCGCGGCCCGATCCAGGGCGAGGCACGCCAGCCCGATATCGTGGAAAAGCCCGGCCTGCGCTTCGATCTGGTCGCGCGCGAGGAAGTGAACTTCCTAGGCTCCACCGTGGAGATCAAGGCCGAGGCGCGCAACCTCACCGCCACCAAATATCAGGAATATCAGCAGTCGGATGCGGCGCGCATCTACCTCAACCGCTACGACATCGGCCGCAGCTTCTCGCTGGGCGCCAGCGTAAAGTTCTGATCTTTCCCGAAAGGCTTAGGCGCGCGTTCCGAGAGGAGCGCGCGCCTTTCCTTTGCGGACGGCCGTGCGCAACCCGCCCTCGGCGGAAACCCCGTCAATCGCCGTCGAACGCCACCAGCGCTCCGACCGGCACGCCCTCGGCCTCGATCTTCGACACGCCGCCCAGATCGGGCAGGTCGATCACGAAGCCCGCGCCGCCCACCATCGCGCCCGCCTTGCGGAGCAGCCGGATCGCCGCCAGCGCCGTCCCGCCCGTCGCGATCAGATCGTCGACCAGCAGCACCCGGCATCCCGGCACCACCGCGTCGGCATGCATCTCGATGCGATCCTCGCCATATTCCAGCGCATAGTCGACACCCACCGTCCGCCCCGGCAGCTTGCCGTTCTTGCGGATCAGCAGCAGCCCCGTTCCCAATCTCTGCGCCACCGCCGCGCCGAAGATGAAGCCGCGCGCCTCGATGCCCGCGACCAGATCGAACGGCCCGTCATGCATCGTCGCCAGCCGGTCGATGGTCGCGGCCAGCCCTTCGGCATTCAGCAGCAGCGTGGTGATGTCGCGGAACTGGATACCGGGCTTCGGGAAATCGGGAATGGTGCGGATCAGCGCGGCCAGATCGGCATTGGCGGTATCGGTCATGCAGCGGTTCCCGTGGTTGGCATCACGGTTGATAAGGCAGCGACCGCTTATGGCATAGCCCCGCTACGGTCATCTTTGCCCAAACGAAATCGGCGGGAGCAGCCTCCAGGCCGCCCCCGCCGACAATCTCGATCCGGCCGAAACCGGCCCGAATGGCGGGCGACCGGAACCCGGCCGCCCGCTCATCCTCAGTGCTTGATGCCCGACCAGACGTTCCGGTAGGCCATGAAGGCCAGCCCGGTGGCGATCAGCAGGAAGATCACCACGGCAACGCCTGTGCGGTGGCGGCTCTCCAGCTTCGGCTCCGCCGTCCAGACGAGGAAGGCCGAAACGTCCTGCGCCATCTGGTCCACGGTCGCCGGAGTGCCATCGGCATAGGTGACCTGGCCGTCCGCCACCAGCGGCGGCGGCATCGCGATGTTCAGGTTCGCGAAATAGGGGTTGTAGTGCAGCCCCGTGCCGGTCTTGGAATCGGGGAACTTCTTCAGCAGTTCCGCCGGCTGGTCCTGATACCCGGTCAGCAGCGAATGGACATAGGCGGCGCCGTCATGGCGGGCCTTGGTCATCAGCGACAGATCCGGCGGCAGCGCGTTGTTGTTCGCCGCACGCGCCGCAACCTCGTTGGGATAGGGCGTGGGGAACTTGTCGGCCGCCTCGGCCTTGCGCGTGGCGGGCTCACCCGTGTCCGGGTTCACCGAAGGCACTTCGATGGCCCACTGCTTGGCGATCGCCTTCACCTCGGCTTCGGTGAAGCCGATTTCGTGCAGGTCGCGGAACGACACATATTTCAGCGAGTGGCAGGCAGCGCAGACTTCCTTGTAGACTTGGAAGCCGCGCTGGAGCTGCTGGCGATCGAACCGGCCCAGCGGACCGTTGCTCGCCAGCGCCAGCGGCTTGGGATGGAGGTGGAACTCATGCTCGGCGGTGGCGGCGGGCGGCTCCTTGATGAAGTTCACCGCGCCGACGACCAGCGAGAAGAGCAGGACGAATGCAAAACCCAGCCCGACGAGGGCACCGATGGGACGGACCATTATCGTTACCCCTTATTCCGCGGCCACGGCCTGCGCGTCGCCGGCGACTTCGCCATGCTTCGCGAGCACCGCCTCGGTGATCGAACCCGGCAGCGGCAGCGGCCGCTCGATGCGCGAGATGATCGGCAGGATGATCAGGAAGTGGGCGAAATAATAAGCCGCCGCGAGCTGCGAGATCATCACATAGGGTTCTTCCGCCGGCGCGCCGCCGCAATAGCCGAGGACGAGGACGTCCAGCACGAGGATCCAGAAGAACATCTTGAACGTCGGGCGGTAATTGCCCGAACGGACCGGCGACTTATCCAGCCACGGCAGGAAGAACAGCAGCAGGATGGCGCTGAACATCGCCAGCACGCCCCACAGCTTCGCCGGCAGGATGAAATCCACCGTGAAGGCGCGCAGGATCGCGTAGAACGGCCAGAAATACCATTCGGGCACGATGTGCGCGGGCGTCGAAAGCGGGTTCGCCGCGATATAATTGTCCGGGTGGCCGAGATAATTCGGCGCGAAGAACAGCATGATCGCGAAGATGATCAGGAACACGCCCAGCCCGAAGCCGTCCTTGGCCGTGTAATAAGGGTGGAACGGCACGGTATCCTGCGGCCCCTTCACATCGATGCCGGTCGGGTTCGAGGAACCCGGAATGTGCAGCGCCCAGATGTGGAGGATCACCACGGCGGCGATCACGAACGGCAGCAGATAGTGCAGCGAGAAGAAGCGGTTGAGCGCGGCGTTATCCGGCGCGAAGCCGCCGAGCAGCCACGTCTGGATCGGCTCGCCCACCAGCGGGATCGCACCGAACAAGCCGGTGATCACCTTGGCACCCCAGAAGCTCATCTGCCCCCAGGGGAGCACATAGCCCATGAAGGCGGTGGCCATCATCAGCAGGAAGATGACGAGGCCGAGCAGCCACACCATCTCGCGCGGGGCCTTGTAGGACCCGTAGAAAAGGCCGCGGAAGATGTGGAGATAGACGACGATGAAGAAGAAGCTGGCGCCGTTGGCGTGCGCATAGCGCAGCATCCAGCCCGAATTCACGTCGCGCATGATATGTTCGACCGACGCGAAGGCGATGTCGCCGTTCGCCGCATAGTGCATGGCGAGCACGACGCCGGTGATGATCTGGATGGCGAGCGCCGCACCCGCGAGCACGCCGAAGTTCCAGAAATAATTGAGGTTGCGCGGCACCGGATAGCCGGCGCCCACCGCGTTATAGACGAGGCGCGGCAGCGGCAGGCGATCGTCGATCCACTGCATCACCGGATGCTTCGGCGCGTAATGATTTGCCCAGGGAAAACTCATTTCAAATCACCTCAGCCGATCTGCACGACGGTGTCGGACTTGAACGCATATTCGGGAACCTGGAGGTTCTTGGGCGCGGGGCCTTTCCGAATACGGGCGGCGGTGTCGTAGTGCGAACCGTGGCAGGGGCAGAAATAACCGCCGAACTCGCCGCGATTCTCACCCTCGCCCGCGCCCAGCGGCACGCAGCCGAGATGGGTGCAGACGCCCATGGTGATGAGCCACTGCTCCTTGCCCGCCTTGGTTCGTTCCGCCAGCGTCTGCGGATCGCGCAGGCTGTCGACGGGAACGGCATTGGCCTCCGCGATCTCCTTGGCCGTCAGGTGACGGATGAAGAGCGGCTGCTTGCGGAAGATCGTCTTGATCGCCTGTCCTTCGGCGATCTTGGACACGTCGACCTCGATGGAGGCCAGCGCCAGCACGTCCGCCGACGGATTCATCTGATTGATCAGCGGCAAAGCCACCGCGACCGCGCCCACGCCAGCGAAGCTGACGGCGGCGACGTTTATGAAGTCGCGACGCCGAACGCCTTCGCCTTCAGGCACGTCTGTTGGTTGTACTTGTTCGAGCGTCGCCATTCCGGAACCCTTGCGCTGCCACGAAATAAGCGCCCGCAAGGCAACCACCGTTGGCGACCACCCCTTAGACGCGACCGCCTGTTATTATCCCCCAGCGGTTCGGGCGCTGATAGCGTCGCATAGCACTCTTTGCCAACAGCATTTTGCGCACTCTTGCCCGGCCGGGACATATTCGCCTAGCGGGGCGCATGCGGATCGCCCTGTTCCAGCCCGACATCGCGGGCAATGTCGGCACCATTCTGCGCCTGGGCGCTTGTTTCGGCGTGCCCGTGGACATCATCGAGCCCTGCGGTTTTCCCTTTTCCGAACGCGGCCTCAGGCGCGCGGGCATGGATTATGCCGCCAGCGCCGATATCGCCCGCCATGCGGACTGGGATGCGTTCCGGGCCGCCACCGCGGGCCGCATCGTGCTGCTGACCACCAAAGCCGCCGTCCGCCTGCCCGAGGCGCGATTCCTGCCGGACGATATCCTGCTGATGGGGTCTGAAAGCGTCGGCGTTCCCGATCATGTCCACGAAGCGGCGGGCCTGGCCGTCAGGATTCCGATGCGGCCGGGATTCCGGTCCTTGAATGTCGCGGTCTCGGCTGGCATCGCGCTCGCCGAAGCCATTCGCCAGAACGGGAGCTTTCCGGAATGATCGAACTCGATGCCGAACAGGCGGCCGCGCGCGCCTGGTTCGAATCGCTGCGTGACCGCATCTGCGCCGAATTCGAAGCCATCGAGCGCGAGGCCGGCAGCGATGCCGCCTTCCAATACACCCCCTGGAATCGCGATGGCGATCCCGAGGCCAAAGGCGGCGGCGGCGTCCAGGGCGTGATGAAGGGGCGAGTTTTCGAAAAGGTGGGCGTGAACGTCTCCACCGTCGGCGGCGAATTCGCGCCCGAATTCGCCAGGACCATCCACGGCGCCGCCGAAAATCCCGGTTTTTTCGCGACCGGCATCAGCCTCGTCGCGCACATGGCCAATCCGCATGTGCCCGCCGTCCACATGAACACCCGCTTCCTGGTGACGACCAGGCGCTGGTTCGGCGGCGGCGCGGATCTCAATCCGCCCATCCCCAACGATGCCGATACCGCCGATTTCCACGCCCGGCTGAAAGCCGCCTGCGATGCGCATGACGCGGATTATTATCCCCGCTTCAAGCAGTGGGCGGACGATTATTTCTATATTCCCCACCGCAAGGTGCATCGCGGCGTGGGCGGCATCTTCTACGATCATCTCGAAGACGATTTCGAAGCGAACTTCGCCTTCACCCGCGACGTGGGCGAGGCATTTCTCGATATCTTCCCCCGCATCGCCCGCCGCCGGATGCACGATCCGGCCAGCGCCGAGGATCGCGAACGGCTGCTCGCCTATCGGGGCCGCTATGCCGAATTCAACCTGGTCTATGATCGCGGCACCCTGTTCGGGCTCAAGACCGGCGGCAATATTGACGCGATCCTGATGAGCCTGCCGCCCGTCGCCACCTGGGCCTGAGCGCGATGCCGCTCGATCCGGTGCCGGCGGGTCAGCTCGCAGCCGTCGTCACGTCGCTGGAGATGCGTGCCCGGCCCCGGCCCGCGCCGATGCCGGCCTCGCCTCTCCGTCTCGTCCGCTGGACGGCCCCGACCAACGACGCCTATCGGACGCTGTTCCGCCGGGTGGGATCGCCATGGCTGTGGTTTTCGCGGCTGGCCATGGCCGAGGAGGAACTGGCCACGATCCTCGCCGATCCGGCCGTGGAGCTGTTCGCCGTCGCCGATCCCCGCGGGATCGAGGTGGGCATGCTGGAACTGGACTTCCGCAGGCCCGGCGAATGCGAGATCGCCTTTCTCGGCCTCGTGCCCGATCTTGCCGGCCAGGGGCATGGCAGCTGGCTGATGGCCAACGCGCTGGCGATGGGATGGCGCGCGGGGGTGGAGCGGATGTGGGTGCACACCTGCACGCTCGATCATCCCGGCGCGCTGGCTTTCTATCGCAGGTCCGGCTTCACGCCCTATGCGCTGGCGGTCGAAACCTTCGCCGATCCCCGCATCGCCGGGCTGCTGCCGCGCGACGCGGCGCCGCATGTGCCCCTGATCGCGCCCGATCCCGCTTAATCGAACAGCCGCGCCAGGTCCGGCCCCGTCAGCCGGCGATAGATCATCGTCAGCGTCGTGACGAAATAGACGGAAAGCACCGCGCTGACGCAGCCGGAAAGCAGCGCCAGCAGCAGGCGCCCGATCGCCTCCAGCCCCAGCAGCTTGCCCAGCCCGATCAGCACCGCCCCGCCCGCCAGCGATGCCGCACCACCGATCAGCAGGCTGCCGATGGCGAACAGCAGCATCACGCCCGCCAGCTTGGGGAAATGCCCTTTGGTCAAGGCGAAGCTGCGCCGCAGCGCCGGCAGCACGCCCACCGGCTCCGCCACGATCACCACGTTCACCAGCAGCAGGCGGATGCCGACGAAGAACACGGCCGCCAGCAGCGCCAGCATATAAAGCATCAGCAGCAGCGCGGCGCCGCCGCCCATCTGCGGCGGCCCGCCCTGGCCGGGCAGCAGCGGGGCGACCGGCATGAAGGCCAGCATCGCCGCGAACGCCAGGATCAGGCTGGCCCCGATCGCCACCGGCAACCGCCGCGCCGCATGGCCCAGCGCCTCCCCCACCGAAACGCCGCCGCCAAGCGCCAGCCGCGATATCGTGAGCGAGGCGAGCAGCGTCGACAGGAAGAGGATCGGCAGCGCCAGCACCCAGGGGCCGGCCGGCGTCCCGCCTTCCACCCGCGCGGGCATCGCCAGTTCCACCAGCGCGCCGGGCACCACCAGCAGCGTCAGCGCCACGGGCACCAGCAGCCCAGCCTCCCGCGCAACGAAGCGGCGGGCATCATCCCAGGCTGCGGTAATCGATAAGGCCATGCATGCTCCACGACCGGCGATGGCGATAGCGACTATGCCGGCCAGCACCCTCTACAGGGCGGGGGCACGGCCATGCAATCGGGCCTTGATCCTTTATTGCACGCATCCCAATTGGGGCGGATGAACCACGCCACGCCCGCCGTCGAATTGCCTGCCACCATCGAATGGAACGTATCCGCCGGCCTCACCCCCTATCCCGTCGCGCTGGCGGCGATGGAGGCGCGCGTCGCCGCGATCGCCGCCGGCGATGCGGGCGAGCAGATCTGGCTGGTGGAACATCCGCCGCTCTATACGGCCGGCACCAGCGCCGATCCGGCCGAGCTTCTGGCCGGCGATCAGTTCCCGGTGTTCCGCGCCGGTCGCGGCGGGCGCTACACCTATCACGGGCCGGGCCAGCGGGTCGGCTATGCGATGATAAACCTCGCCGCGCGCGGCAGGGACGTGCGCCGCTTCGTCCACCAGCTCGAAGGCTGGCTGATCGATACGCTGGGCGATTTCGGCGTCGCCGCGCGCCGCGCCGAAGGCCGCATCGGCATCTGGGTGGACGATCCCGATGGCCGGGAGGCCAAGATCGGCGCCATCGGCGTGCGGGTGACGCGCTGGGTCACCTATCATGGCTTCGCCGTCAACATCGCGCCCGATCTCTCCCATTTCGGCGGGATCGTGCCCTGCGGGATCGCCGAATTCCCTGTCACCAGCATGGCCGCCCTCGGCCGTGCCGTGCCCATGGCCGAATTCGACGCAGCGCTCGCCGCCCGGCTCGATCCCTTCCTGGATTCGCTCTGCCAGCCCTGCCGCGACGCTTGAGGCACCGGCCGCGACCCGTTACTCCACCACCATCCCACAACCAGCCCGACCATCCAGGAGCCATTGATGCGCGATATTCTTTCCAAGCTGACCATCGGGGCGGCCGTTGCCGGCGCGCTTCTCGTTTCCGCCTGCGGCGGCAGCAAGGAAACCACCAGCACGGTCGTCGACACCAACACCGCCGAATCCTCGATGGAAGGTTCGGTGAACGACGTGACGGCCGTCGACGCGGCCGGTGCCAGCGACAACATGGTGATGGACGACAGCGCGGTTCCGGCCGACAACGCCGCCGAAACCAACGGGGCGGAGGCCGCGACGAACGCCCAATAAGCGCTCGTCCAAAGCTACTTGAGGCGGGGGCCGTCCGGCAGCGGGCGGCCCTTTTGCCGTCTCCGCCGGGGGCTGGGTGAGTCCCAACGGCCACAATCCGGCGCAATTTTGATGTTCACCCTTTATCTCCGCCCCCGCTTCATGCTTAACAGCCGCCATCAGTGGAGGGTGCAATGGTTTCACGTATAGGGCGGTTTGCCTTGGCGGCGCTGGCAACGGTGGTCACGGCGCAGGCGGCCCCAGCGGGCGCCTCCTATCTTTTCTGGGTGAAGCCCAGCTTCACGGGCGAACCCGTGCGCGGCGACGAACCGGGCATCGGCATCGCGCTTCCCAAGGCGACGCCCAAGGAATTGCAGGCCCACCTGCTCTGGAACATGCGCGCCGGCCTGAACGTGGCGGCGCTCCAATGCCAGTTCTCGCCTTCGTTGATGACGGTGCGCAATTATAACGATCTGCTGCGCCACCATGCTGGCGAGCTGAACGACGCATACAATACGCTGAACGCCTATTTCAAACGCACCACCAGCAAGACGTGGCAGAAGGCCTTCGATCAATATACGACGAAGACCTATAACGGCTTTTCCACCATGCACGCCCAGATCGGCTTCTGCGAAACGGCGGCTGCCATCGGCCGCGACGCGATCGGCCAGCCCAAGGGCAAGCTCCATCTGACCGCGGAAAACCGGATGCGCGAATTCCGCAACAGCCTGGTGCCGCAGAATGACGGCATCTTCGCGACCCGGCAGGTCCTCGCGCCGCGCCAGCTCGTGTCTCTTGCCCCGCAATGCTGGGACAAGAAGGGCCGCTACGTCGAGCGCAAGTGCGGCTGAGCTGACGCCCCGGCCGCGTCGGGACGCGGCCGCCGGCGCCTATCGCACGCCGATCAGCTTGTGCACCTGCGCGGACAGCCGCCAGCGGGGATTGGCGAGGACGAAGGCGATCGCGGCGGCGGTGGTTTCAACGCGATCCTCGCCGTCCATCGGCGAAACCAGGAAATGGTCGAAATCCCATTCCTCCATCGCGCGATGATCGTTGCCCGGCTGGGGCCAGACGATCTTCAGCTCGTTGCCGCGCCGCTGGACGATCTCCGTCCCGGCCTTGGGGCTCACGCAGATCCAGTCGATCCCCGCGGGCGCGGCGATGGTGCCGTTGGTCTCCACCGCGATCTCGAAACCGCGATCATGGAGCGCCGCGATCAGCGCGTCGTCCACCTGCAGCAGCGGCTCANCGCCCGTCATCACCACGAAGGGCATACCCCCTTCCGCGCGATCGAGCCCGGTCTCCCATAGCTCGCCGACTCTGGCGGCCAGCGCCCGCGCATCCGCGTAGCGCCCGCCATTGTCGCCATCCATGCCCACGAAATCCGTGTCGCAGAAGCGGCAGTCGGCGGTCGCGCGATCCTGTTCCCGCCCGGACCAGAGGTTGCAGCCCGAAAAGCGGAGGAAGACGGCGCGGCGCCCGGCCTGCCTGCCCTCCCCCTGCAGGGTCAGGAATATCTCCTTGACCGCGTAGCTCATGGCCGGGCGGCGTAGATCGTCGGATCGGGGATGCCCGCATCCTCATATCCGCGCTGGCGCAGGCGGCAACTGTCGCACAGGCCGCAATGCAGCCCCTCCGGCGTCGGATCGTAGCAGGACCAGCTCTGCCCCGCATCCAGCCCCAGCCGCACCGCCTCGGTGGCGATATCGGCCTTGGTCATGTGGAGAAGCGGGCTGTGGATCGTGAAGCCGCGCCCCTCGACGCCCGCCTTGGTGGCGATGTCCGCCAGATTCTGGAACGCCTGGATGAAATCGGGGCGGCAATCCGGGTAGCCGGAATAATCGAGCGCGTTCACGCCCAGGAAGATGTCCCGCGCGCCACAGGCCTCCGCCCAACCGAGCGCGAGCGAAAGGAAGATGGTGTTGCGGGCCGGAACGTAGGTGACCGGGATGGCATCTTCCTCCACGCCCGTCTTCGGCACGTCGATCGCATCGGTCAGCGCCGATCCGCCGAACAGGGAGAGGTCGAGCGGCATGGTGATGTGGCGCGCCGCGCCCAGCATCGCCGCGATCCGCGCGGCCGCGGCCAGCTCCACGCTATGCCGCTGGTTATAGTTGACGGTCAGCGCGTTGATGGCGAAGCCCTGCTCGCGCGCAATGCCGCCCGCCACCATGGAATCGAGCCCGCCCGACAACAGCACTACGGCTCCGGGCCTGTCCTGGCTCATCTCTGTTACCTCTTCGCTTTCCCTCGGGTCCGCCGGCATCGGCGGAGGCGGCGCTCCAGACGGGCATCCGTCGTCGCGGAATTGCCGCCTGCCCTTTGGCTGATGACAAATGCCGGCGTGCAGCCCCGATCCTTCGGTGCCTTCCCGCCAGGCTCGCCGCCGCTCTAGCCGATTTTGTGCGGCCGCGGAAGCAGGCGGCCGGCGCCGAGCGGAAAGGCCTCGTGAACGGATGGGCGGCGATAAAAGAAGGGCCGCCCAAGGGGACGGCCCAGTTAGCCCGATCAGGGCTGGTTAGGGAGGGAATGTGCCAAACGCCGACACATGATTTCTTCTACACCGGCGCGCCTAAACCCGCGCTTAACGGCGGGTTATGCGCCGGTTAAGGCCAGGGTCCAGGCTGGCGCTCTTGGTCGGGCAATCGCCCATCCGCTGCGCGTCGGCGGTGAAGGAGAAGGGCGCGTTGCCGGCGATGCCCTGCGTATCGATCGTCGCCGAACGCGGGGTCAGCAGCTTCAGCGTGGTCCGGCCCCAGCCGCTGCCGGGGCAGCTATAATGCACGGTGGCGCTGGTCCGCCGGTTGTCGATCACCAGCCGGCTGCACGGCGCGCCCGGATGGCGAAGCTGGACGAGGGTGCCGGCATCGGCAACGCAGACGTTGCGCGGCGCCTCGCCCTCCGGCTGCAGCCGCCAAAGGCCGGGTTCCAGCATGCCGCCCGCGACCAGCGGCTGCGGCGCGGCATAAGCCGCTGGAACGGCGATGAATGGCGAAGCGATGGTAAGCATACGCAACAAGAACGAATGACGTAACATGACATCAACCCCGAATTCCCGCTGCGTTCGACCATCAACAAGCCGGTCCGGCAGCGTCGTCTTCTGACGTGGTCACGTTAAATCTTATACAACAGCCACCGATGTCGGGCGACCGCGCCGCCGCCCCGCATCCGGCATTTTCGTCGAAAGGTCTGTGAGCTTCGTCACTTCATCGGCTGATCGGTCGCTTTCGTCAGTCCGTGAAATCGGCGAGTGCGAAGCTGTAACGGCGCGAACAGAATTCGCAGTCGACATGGATCATGCCGTCCGAATCGGCCATCTCGGCGCGTTCGTCCGCCGGGAAGCGGGCGATGACCGAACGGATATGGTCGGCATTGCAGCGGCAATTCTGGCTGAGCGCGATGAGGGGCAGCACCCGCACCTCATCCTCCTCGTGGAACAGCCGCCAGGCGATCCCGTCCAGCGGCAGCCCGCCGTCGATCAGCTCGGCATCGGTGATCGTGCCGGCCAGCGCCACCACATGATCCCATTCCTCGTGGTTCTGGCGGACGTGCAGGCGCTCGCGCCCCTCCTCGCCTTCCGGCAGATGCTGGATCAGGATGCCGCCGGCGACATGGCCGTCGCGATCATTGCCGCCGGTCGCCAGGCGAACCAGGCTCGGCAACTGATCCGACTGGTTGAAATAGCTCTCCGCCGCCGCCGCCAGCGAACCGCCTTCCAGCGGCACGATGCCCTGATAGCGCTCGCCCGTGGCCGCCTGATCGAAGGTGATCGCCAGATAACCGCGCCCGAACAGGGCGAACAGCGAAGGATCAGCCGGCATCTCGGCCAGCCGGTCGGCATCGTGGCGCACATAGCCGCGCATCTCGCCGCCGCGATAATCGCAGACGAGCAGGTCGACGACGCCGCCCTCCGTCTGCGCCTGGACGGTGAGCTGGCCGCCGGCATCCTTCAGCGTCGATCCCAGCAGCGCCGTCAGCGTCAGCGCTTCCGCCAGGAGGCGGCCGATCGCGGGCGGATAGCCATGGGCGGAAAGCACGCCATCCAGCACCGGCCCCAGGCGAACGATGCGGCCGCGCGCGTGGCGCGAAGGGATGGTGAAGGCCAGCGCATGATCGACATGGCCGCCAACGTTGATTTCGCTCTTGCCGTTACCGTTGGTCTTCAAGATCAATTCCTTGCGGTTCCGGCAGGGGCCGGAATTTCCAGGCCCCCATGTCGGTATGGAGGCGCCTGGATTCCAGCCCCTGCCGGAACGTTTGGGACAGGCCCGGCTTCAGCCCAGCAGGCCGAAGCACCACAGAAGCACGGATTTCTGCGCGTGCAGGCGGTTTTCCGCCTCGTCCCAGATGGCGGAATTGGGGCCGTCGAGCACCTCGTCGGTCGCTTCCTCGCCGCGATGCGCGGGCAGGCAGTGGAGGAATACCGCATCGGGCTTGGCGCCCGCCATCAGCGCGGCGTTCACCTGATAGGGCGCCATCGCCGCCAGCTTCTGCTCGGCATGCGCCTGGCCCATCGATATCCAGGTATCGGTGACGACCACGTCGGCGCCGTCCACCGCCGCCATCGGATCGCGGAGGATCGGCACGGTCAGCCCGCGCTTCAGCGCCGCGTCCAGCACCTCCATCGACGGCTCATAGCCCGTCGGGCAGCCGGCACGCACCTCGAAGCCCATCAGGCTTCCTGCCTCGATGATCGAATGGAGCACATTGTTGCCGTCGCCCAGCCACGCCCAGCGCGTGCCGGCCAGCGCCTTGCGATGCTCGATCACGGTCAGCATGTCCGCCATGATCTGGCAGGGATGGCTGTGATCGGTCAGGCCGTTGATCACCGGCACGGTGGCATGTTCCGCCATCTCGATGATCTTGGCGTGATCGTCCGTGCGGATCATGATCGCATCGACGAAGCGCGAAAGCACCCGCGCCGTATCGGCGATCGTCTCGCCCCGGCCCAGCTGCATCGATCCCGCGTCCATCACGATGGTGGTGCCGCCCAGCTGGCGCATCGCCATGTCGAAGGACACGCGGGTCCGCGTCGAATTCTTCTCGAAGATCATCGCCAGCGTGCGACCGGCCAGCGGCGCATCCGCATCCGCCTTGCCCTTCGGCCAGCCGGCGCGCGCCGCCTTGCGGTCGATCGCGTCGTTCAGCATCGCCGCGATCGCATCCCCGCCGGCATCGGCGAGGTCCAGGAAATGCCGGCTCACGCGGCGGCCGGCGGAGTGTAGCTCCGCGCGCCTTCCGAAAGCTTCTGGATGCATTCCTCGATATGGCTGTCGTCGATCACCAGCGGCGGCAGCACGCGGAACACGTTTTCGCCCGCCGCCACCGTCAACAGGCCATGATTATCGCGCAGATGGGCGACGAAATCGCGCGATACCGCCGGCTCCTTCATCTTGATGCCGAGCATCAGCCCCTTGCCGCGAATCTCCTCGAACAGGTGATCGTGGTTGGGCATCAGCTGCTCGAACGCCTGGCGCAGCCGTTCGCCCATCCTGGCGACATGATCCAGGAAGCCGGGTTCCAGCATCACATCGAGGATCGCCTGCCCGGCCGCCATCGCCAGCGGATTGCCGCCATAGGTGGAGCCATGGGTGCCGATCACCATGCCCTTGGCCGCCTCTTCCGTGGCGAGGCAGGCGCCCAGCGGGAAGCCGCCGCCTATGCCCTTGGCCGCGGTCAGGATATCGGGGGTGATGCCGTAATGCTCATAGGCCCACATCTTGCCGGTGCGGCCATAGCCGCACTGGATTTCGTCGAGGATCAGCAGCAGGCCATGCTCGTCGCACGCCTTGCGCAGCCCCCGGATGAATTCGGGCGTGCCCGCCGTCATGCCGCCTTCGCCCTGCACCGTCTCCACGAGGAAGCCGGCCGTCTCCTCGTCGATCGCGGCAAGCGCCGCTTCGAGATCGTTGAACTTCACATAGGTGAAGCCGGGCAGCAGCGGTTCGAAGCCGTCGCGCATCTTGGGCTGGTCGGTCGCGCTGATCGCGCCCAGCGAGCGGCCGTGAAAGGCGTTCTTGAAGGTTATCAGCTTGTGCCGCTGGGGGTTGCCGTTGGCATAATGATAACGGCGCGCCGTCTTGATCGCGCATTCGATCGCCTCGACGCCCGAATTGGTGAAGAACACCGTGTCGGCAAAGCTGTTGTCGACGATGCGCTGCGCCAGCGCCTCGCCTTGCGGGCTGCCATAGAGGTTGGAGACGTGCATCAGCGTCGCCGCCTGATCCTGAATCGCCCTGGTCAGATGCGGATGGCCATGGCCGAGCGCATTGACGGCGATGCCGGCCGCGAAATCCAGATAGCGTTCGCCTTTCTCGCCGATCAGGTAGCAGCCCTCGCCTCGCACCGGCCGCACGCCGCACCGCGGGTAAACGGGCATGAGCGGGGTGATGGCCATCGAAACTGCTCCTTTCGCGAGAAAAAGGTCGGGAAAACTCCGGAAACGCAAAAAGGCGGCCCTGTCCGGCCGCCTTGTTCGGAACGGGCTTTTATCGCCGCCTCGCGGCCGCGACAACCCCTTGTCGATTCGCCGTTCGCGGAACGGCTTGGGCTAGTTCTTCAGCTTCCAGCCACGGGCCAGCAGCACATAGCAGATGGCGCCCAGCGCGGCGTTCACCGCCAGCAGCGCCGCCGCGCCGATCAGGATCGGCGAATCGGCGATGCCGATAAAGCCGTAGCGGAAGCCCGAGATCACGTAGAAGAAGGGGTTGGCATGGCTGATCTTCTGGAAAGCCGGGGCGAGCGCCTCGACCGAATAGAAGGTGCCCGAAAGCAGCGACAGCGGCTGCACCACGAAATTGGTGACGGCGGCCGCATGATCGAACTTCTCCGCCCAGATCGACGTCAGCACGCCCAGGAAGGAAAGCAGCGCCGATCCCATCAGGCCGAACCACACCACCGCCCAGAAATGCTGGGGCAGCACCTCGACGCCCGGCCAGAAGCACATGGCGAGCCACACCGCCAGGCCCACTAGCACCGCGCGCGTCATCGCCGCGGAAACCAGGCCGAACAGCACTTCGCCCGGCGACAGCGGCGGCATCAGATAATCGATGATCGTGCCCTGCATCTTGCCCACCAGCAGCGAGAAGCTGGAATTGGCGAAGGCATTGTTCATCATGCCCATCACGATCAGGCCGGGCGCGATGAAATTGGCGAAGGGTTCGCCCATCACCGAACGGCCGCCGCCGCCCAGCGCGACCGTGAAAATCACCAGGTAGAGAAGCGTCGTCACGGCCGGCGCCCAGATCGTCTGGAGCTGGACCTTGAAGAAACGCCGCACCTCCTTGATATAGAGGGCGCGCAATCCTCCCCAGTTGACGAACGGGATCACCGGCACGCCGGGGGCGGAGCGCACCAAGTTTTCGGGCTGGTCGATCATGGGACATGCGCCTATCGACTGGCGAGCCCCACCGCAAGCGGGGCGAGAGTTAAGGACGACGAATGGCCTGGACGGACGAACGGATCGATCAGCTGAAGCGCCTCTGGGAGGCGGGCAACACCGCGAGCCAGATCGCCGAGGAACTGGGCGGGGTCAGCCGCAATGCGGTGATCGGCAAAGCCCATCGCCTCGGCCTGCAATCGCGCCCGTCGCCGGTGCGCGGCGGGGATTCCAGCGCGGCCGATGCCACGCCCAAGGCCGCCGCGCCGAAGGCCGAGCCAGCGGCGGCCGCGCCCCCGCCTCCGCCACCGGCGGCGCAGCCGGCTCCCCCGCCGGTCACCAAGGCCGCTCCGCCCGCTCCGGCACCCACGCCGGCGCCCGCAGCCGCCGCGCCTGCCGCTCCGGCCGCCCCGCAGACGGTGTTCCGCTCGATCGGTCCGGGCGGCTTCCAGCGCCAGTCCCCCGGCGAGCAGCAGGCCCCCTCCACGCCCGCCCCGCCCCGCCGGCTGGTGCCTGCCAAGCCTTCGGCCGAGGTTGCCGGCAAGACGAGCCTGCTCGACCTCAACGACAAGATCTGCAAATGGCCGATCGGCCATCCGGGCGAGCCGGATTTCCATTTCTGCGGTGAGCCGATCAATCCGGGCTTCCCTTATTGCCTGGATCATTGCTCGGTGGCCTATCAGGCGCAGCTTCCGCGCCGCGATCGCCGTCCGCCGCCGCCCATGCCCTATGGCGGCCCGCGCGTCCGCTAAAGGGATCGATATCCGATCAGAGATGAAGGGGCGGCCACGCAAGCGGCCGCCCCTTCATGCTTGCAGATCATATTGCTTGAACAGGTCGTAGAGCGTCGGCCGGCTGATGCCGAGCAGCTTGGCGGCGTTGGAAACATTGCCCTCCGTCCGCGCCAGCGCCTGCCGGATCGCCCGGCGATCGGCCATCTCGCGCGCGGCCTTCAGGTTTATCAGCTCCGCATTGTCGGCCATGTCGAGATCGAGGTCGGCGGCCGTCAGCAGCTTGCCCTCGGCCATGATCACGGCCCGCTTCATCCGGTTCTCCAGCTCGCGGACATTGCCGGGCCAGGTCCAGTCGTTGAGCGCCGCCAGCGCGTCCGGCGCGAAGCCGCGCACCGCAGGGTTCATCTCCTTGGCGAAGCGGGTCAGGAAATGCTTGGCCAGCAGCGTGGCATCGCCATGCCGCTCCGCCAGCGTGGGGATGCGGACCACGATCTCGGCCAGCCGGTAGTAAAGATCCTCGCGGAAGCTGCCGGCGGCGATCATCGCTTCCAGGTCCTGATGCGTCGCGCAGACGATTCGCGTATCCACCGGGATGGTCCGCCGGCTGCCGATCCGCTCGATCACCCGCTCCTGCAGGAAACGCAGCAGCTTCACCTGGAGCGGCAGCGGAATGTCGCCCACCTCGTCGAGGAACAGGGTGCCGCCCTCGGCCAGCTCGATCTTGCCCTCGGTGGTCTTGACCGCGCCGGTGAAGGCGCCCTTCTCGTAGCCGAACAGCTCGGCTTCCAGCAGATTTTCCGGGATCGCCGCGCAGTTGATCGCCACGAAGGTGCCCTTGGCGCGATCGCTGGCATTGTGCAGGCCGCGCGCCAGCAATTCCTTGCCGGTGCCGCTCGCCCCCAGCAGCATCACCGAGACATTGGCGTTGGCGACGCGCTCGATCGTGCGGGCGACCTTCAGCATCTCCGGCGCCGCGGTCACGATGCTGCCGAGCACGGTCTGCCCGCCGGCACCGGACGCGGCCAGCCGGGCATTCTCCTGCTCGATCGCGTGCAGGTGGAAGGCGCGGGCCACGATCAGCCCCAGCGTGTCGATGTCCACCGGCTTCTGGTAGAAATCATAGGCGCCCGATGCGATCGCCCGCAGCGCGCTCGCCCGCGCGCCGTGGCCGGATGCGACGATCACCTTGGTGTCGGGCTTCAGCCGCAGGATTTCCTCCAGCGTGGCGAAGCCTTCGCTCACGCCGTCGGGATCGGGCGGCAGGCCCAGGTCCAGCGTCACCACCGCCGGCTCCATCGCGCGCAGGGCATCGATCGCGGCGGTGCGATCGCCCGCGACGATGACGTCATAATCCTCATAGGCCCAACGGAGCTGCCGCTGGAGCCCCTCGTCGTCCTCGACGATCAGCAGGCGTGGTTTGTCGGTCATCTGGCTCATGATGGTTCCAAGGCATTAACGAATCGGTCGGGCCGCGCGGTGATCTGCATCACTGGCAGCACGATGGAAAAACGGGTGCCGGCGCCCTCCCGGCTTTCCACCTCCAGCCGCCCGCCCATGGCGGCGATCAGGCTCCGCGCCTCGAACGCCCCGATGCCGAAGCCGCCGGGCTTGGTCGAGGCGAAGGGCTTGTAGAGCCGCGTCCGCACGAATTCCGCCGACATGCCCTGCCCCCTGTCGACCACGGAGATCACTGCCTCCAGGCCGCGCCGCTCGATATGGAGCCAGACCGGCTCGCCCGGCTGGCTGACGTCGATCGCATTCTGCACGATGTGGCCCAGCGCCTGTTCCAGCCGGGGCGGATCGGCCGCGGCCACGATCTCCTCGCTACCTTCCACCCGCACCGGATGCTGGTGCGCGCGCGATGCCACCACGCCTTCGGCCAGCGCCCGCAGCGCCACCGGGCGGGGTTCCGCCGGCCGGCCGGTATTGTGCTGGGAAAGCCGGGCGAGCAGATCGTTCATCTTCGCGGTGGAGCTGCGCAGCGTCGCGATCATGTCCGCCCGGAAATCGGGATTGTCGGCATGCCGCTCCGCATTGCGCGTCAGCAGGCTGAGCTGGCTCACCAAATTCTTGATATCGTGCATGATGAAGGCGAAGCGGCGGTTGAACTCGTCGAACCGGCGCACCTCGTTCAGCGCCTCCTGCCCCCGCGCCTCCGCCAGATAGCTTGCGACCTGCCGGCCGGCGACGCGCAGCAGATCGAAATCCTCCCAGTCCAGCCCCCGCTCCACGCGCGGACGGGCCAGCAGGACGATCCCGACGAGCTGGTCGTAATGGATCAGCGGCACGCCTGCCCAGGCGCGCTGTTCCGCCAATATCCATTCCGGCATCGTCGCCGCTTCCTCGCCGTCGGGGTGGGCGCGGACGTCCTCGAAATCGAGGATGCGGCCGCTCGCTTCCACCAGGCGGACGAAGGCGGCATCGGCGGCGACGCTGGGCACGTCCGTGGTCGGCCAGTTCCATTGCGCGACCAGCATCAGCCCGCCGCTGCCGTCTGGCCCCAGCAGCATGCCCGCCGGCGCCTCCATGATGTCCGCGATCGCCTGGATCACCCGCACGTCCAGCGGATCGGCCCCTTCCTCGGGCCGGCCGATCGTATCGGTGAAGCGCATCCATTCCACGCGATAATCGTAGCGATGCTGGAACAGGTGCTTGGCGATCTTCACCTTCAGCCAGGCCCGGATACGCCCGATCGGCAGGAACACGATCGCCGCCACCGACATGCCGAACACGACCGTCACCTGCGCGAGCTGCGCATAATCCCCGCCGATCAGCTCGATCAGGCGGGCGACGATCACCATCGCGATCAGGTAGAAACCGATCGCCATCAGCGACAGCGACTGGAAGGTCACAGCGCGCGATATCCGCATCCGCCAGCGCGTGTTCCGTCGGCTGGCCAGTGCGAAGAGCGGCGTGAGCAGCGGCATGATGATGCCCCGCCCCTCGTAGAGCGGAATCGGCCAGCTCTGGCCCAGATAGGCGACGGTGTAGAGGTTGAGATCGTAGATCCACATCGCCGCCAGCGCGATCATCGGCAGGCGGATGCCCCAGCGCGCGTCTGGCGTGGCGGCGGTGTAGAGGTTGTGGACGAGCACCAACGCGCCCACCGCGAAGCTCATCCGCAACAGCAGGACCGCGAAGAACAGGGCGGCCGCCGTCGTCGGCGACGAGGGAACGAGGTGCCCGACCAGAAGATCGACCAGGATCTGCGCGCAGCCGACCCCCACCAGCACCCCATAGAGGCCGATGATCGCGGACCGCATCGCCAGGCCGGTGCCCAGGCGCAGCAGCCCGAACATGAAGCCGAGCCAAGCCAGGTTGCGCGCCGTTTCGCCAATGCTTGCCGCCTGCGAACCCGGCCCCATCAGCGCGACGGCCGCCGCCCATACCGACGTCAGCGCAAAAGCGGCCATCAGCGCCCGCCGCTGCATCCCGCCGCGCGGCCGCCAGACCTGCCATAGCGCAAGCGCCATGAACAACGCCGCGGCAATGCCGTGGCCCCAGACGCCGACAGCGTCAATCATCCCCACCCAGCTCCTCTCCGGGCATATGTGCCCGAACCTCAGGCCCGATGAATAGCAAGAAATGCCGCGCGAAGGAAAAGCCCATAGCAAGGAGCCCGATCATCCCATGGCCGCCGGCCTTCGATGCGCGGCCACAATTCGCAAGATCAGCGGCCGGAAAAGTTCGGTGATCCGCTATCGCCGAAATTGACAAATAAATCCTGAACCATGCTATCGCTCATCGGAACGGGAGTGTCGCCCCAGTTGTTCCTGGGAGGGACATCGCCCGCGAAGGCCGGTGAAGTCGTGTAGCAGCAGGAGGTTTATGAGCGCGCCGCACAAGATCACACCGGTCATCCTCTCCGGAGGGTCCGGCACGCGGCTCTGGCCCCTGTCCCGCTCCATCCGGCCCAAGCAGTTGCTGAACCTGACGGCGGATCGCTCGATGCTCCAGCTCACGGCCGCCCGCGCCGAGGATGACAGCCGGTTCGATCCGCCGATCATCGTCGCCAACGAAGCCCATGCCGACGAGATCGAACGCCAGCTCGCGGATGTCGGCATCCGCCCGCAATCGCTGATCCTGGAGCCGGTTGCGCGCAATACCGCCCCCGCGATCGCGCTGGCGGCGCTCTCGGTGGCACCCGATGCCGTCCTGCTGGTGATGCCCAGCGATCATGTGATCGGCGATGTTCAGGCCTTCCACGCCGCGATCACCGATGCCCTGCCGCTGGTCGAGCAGGGCTGGCTCGCCACCTTCGGCATCGCGCCCGATGGGCCGGAAACCGGCTACGGCTATATCAAGGCGGGCGCGGAGCTCGCCCCCGGCATCCGCAAGGTGGACAGCTTCGTCGAAAAGCCGGACCGGGCTACCGCCGAGGCCTATCTCACGGAAGGCAGCTATGCCTGGAACGGCGGCATCTTCCTGTTCCGGGCCGACGCCTATCTGGCCGCCCTCGCCGAACACGCGCCCGCGATCGCAGAGGCCACCAAAGCCGCCATGGCCGGCGCCACCAGGGCCGGCCCGCGCATCCATCCGGCGGTGGAGGCGTTCCGCGCCTCGCCTTCCGACTCGATCGACTATGCCGTGATGGAGAAGGCCGATCGCGTCGCAGTGGCACCGGTCAACATGGGCTGGTCCGACGTGGGAAGCTGGGATGCGCTCCATGCCATCACCAGCCGCGACGATGCCGGCAATTGCCACCATGGCGAGGTGATCGCGCTCGATACCAATAATTGCCTGTTCCGCACCGATGGCCCGCTGGTGGCCGCGGTGGGCGTCAGCGACCTGATCGTGGTGGCGACGGACGATGCGGTGCTCATCCTCCCGCGCGGCGCAAGCCAGGACGTCCGCCGCATCGTCGACGAGCTCAAGCGCACCGGCCACATAACGCTGGACCGCAAACGCTAGAATTTTCCTGCCGGAACGATTGCCGGATTTCGATGTGCCGCGCCAGGCGGGGGAAAACGAGCGCTTAGCCACCCTCCCTCGTCCTTCCCGCGAAGACGGGAGCCGCACACTCGCGCGGCTACTCCATTGCCTCGAACGCCATCGGCTCAATCCAGCCAGCCATTGTCAGTCTTAGGCGCTTTGATAAGCGTCGATGAAATGGTAGATTTCCGCGATGATCTTCTGGCTGCTCTTTGCCTTCGACGCGGTGATGACGGCGGTATTGCTGTTCTTCTTTACCATCGGCATCGCAGATCGATCCGTTTCGGCATCGAATATCGGCCTGTGGCTGCTGCTTCTTGGCGTGGCGGCGGCCTTTCTGCTGGGCGGCCTCGCGCTCAAGCGCCGGGCGCATGACCGGATCGGCGCCGCACTGCTCCTGCTGCCGGCGCTGCCGGGCCTGGCCTATCTCGCGTTCGTGCTGATGATGGTGGTGATGCAGCCGCACTGGAACTGAGTCGCCGCCGTAGCCCCCCTCAATCGCCCGCGAACACGAAGGGTGTCAGCCCCCTTTCCCGATCGTTGAGCAGCAGGGCGCGGCCGATCGGCGGTTCTGCCCGCTGCGGGCAATCCAGCCGGGTGCAGCGGCGGCACCCCATCCCGACTGGCACCGCCGCCCCGGCAAGATCCACTCCGCGCGCATGGACCACCGCCGCCGCATGTTCGGCGGCGACGCCGATCCCGATGGCGAACTCTGCCCGGATGCCCTGCGGCGAGCGCACTTGCGACCGCACCGTCCGCGCCAGCGTGAACCAGCGCCCGCCATCCTCCAGCGCGACGAGCTGGCGCACGATCTCCCCCGGCCGGTCGAAGGCGTGATGGACGTTCCACAACGGGCAGCGCCCCGGCGCGGTCACGAGCGGCGATGCCGACGCCCCGGCATAGCGCTTCGACGCCTGCCCCGCCCGATCGATCCGAATCATGAAGAAGGGCAGCCCGCGCGCGCCGACGCGCTGCAGGGTGGTCAGCCGATGCGCCACCATCTCGAAGCCCGCGCCAAAACGGCGCTGCAACAACTCCAGATCGTAACCGGTGGCCTCGCACGCCCGGAGGAAGCGTCCGTAAGGCATCATCAGCCCGGCGGCGAAATAGGAGGTGACGGTGCGGCGGAACAGCCGTTCGGCGACCCGGTCGCCAAAGGCCGCGCCGGCCACCAGCGCCTCGATCTCCGCCCGCGCCTCCAGCTGGGCGAGCTGGAACGCCGCCTGGAAGGTGCGCGATGCCGGGTCCAGCATCTCCGACAGCTGCACCTGCCGGGCATGAAGGTCGAGCCGCCGCAACCGATCGGGCATCGCATCGACCGGCAATATACGGATCGCCAGCTGGTGCTTCACGCGCAGCCGATCGACGATCGCGCCGTAAAGGTCCCCCGCCCCCAGCCGCAGCTCGTCGGCCAGCGCCTCGGCGGCCGCGTCCAGATCGGGATAATGGTTGCGCCAGCGTTCCGTCTCGCGGCGCACCGCCGCAAGCGCGCCATTCTCCTCCTCCGCCAGCCCCGCGCCCGCGTCACGCAGCCGATCGAAGGCGCGGGCGAAGGCTTCCGCGCCGCCGGGGGCCGCCGCCAGCCATTCCGCCAGCTCCGCCCGATCGATGCCGAGGTCCGCGAACAGCGGGTCGGCCAGCCTGCGCCGCATCGCATCCGCCCCGCCGCCCGGCTCGTCGGCGGTCAGCATCCGGGGATCGAGGTCGAACCGATCCCCCAGCCGCAGCATCAGCGCCGCCGTCAGCGGCCGCTGGTTGCGCTCGATCAGGTTCAGGTAGCTGGCCGATATGTCGAGCGCCTCGGCCATGGCCTGCTGGGTAAGGCCGGTCGTGCGCCGCAGCCGCCGCACCGCATGCCCCGCGAAGATCTTGCCGTCGGCCATGCCCGCCCCCACCCGTCCCGCTTTGTAAATATATTACCGATTTACCTTTATCGACACCTATCCGTCCACCCCTTTACGCGATAATCGGCCTGCCCACCCTCGCGGATCACGGGAATTCCTTCCAATTGACGGATATCGCCGGGTCATCCCCGGAGTTCGGATTGTAAAGGAAATTACCAATGGTCGATTTCACCGATCTCGTTGCCGCCCCGGAGGGCCGGTTCGACGGTATCCGCCGCACCTATTCGCCCGCCGATGTCGCGCGGCTCCGGGGATCGGTGGCGATCGAACATACGCTGGCGCGGCGCGGCGCGGAGAAGCTCTGGGCCTCGCTCCGGTCCGAACCCTATATCAATGCGCTGGGCGCGCTTACCGGCAACCAGGCGATGCAGATGGTCCGCGCCGGGCTGAAGGCGATCTACCTGTCCGGCTGGCAGGTCGCGGCGGATGCCAACACCGCCGGCGCCATGTATCCTGATCAGTCGCTCTATCCGGCCAATGCCGGGCCGGAACTTGCCCGCCGGATCAACCGCACCCTCCAGCGCGCCGACCAGATCGAACATAGCGAGGGCGGCGCCAAGCGCGACTGGTTCGTGCCGATCGTCGCCGATGCGGAAGCCGGCTTCGGCGGCCCGCTCAACTGCTTCGAGATCATGAAGGCCTATATCGAGGCGGGCGCCGCCGGCGTCCATTTCGAGGACCAGCTGGCATCGGAAAAGAAGTGCGGCCATCTGGGCGGCAAGGTGCTGATCCCCACGCAGGCGCATATCCGCAATCTCCAGGCCGCCCGGCTGGCGGCGGACGTGTGCGGCGTGCCCACCGTGCTGGTGGCGCGCACCGACGCGGAAAGCGCGAAGCTCATCACCTCGGACGTGGACGAGCGCGACCATGAATTCCTGACCGGCGAACGCACGCCGGAAGGCTTCTTCCGCCTGAAGGACGGGACCGGCGTCGATCATTGCATCAAGCGCGGCATCGCCTTCGCCGAACATGCCGACCTGCTGTGGTGGGAAACCAGCCATCCCAATCTGGAGGATGCCAAGCGCTTTGCCGAGGCCGTGCAGAAGGCCCACCCCGGCAAGATGATGGCCTACAACTGCTCGCCCAGCTTCAACTGGGAGGCGAAGCTGGACAAGGACACCATCGCTCGGTTCCAGCGCGAGCTGGGGGCCATGGGCTACAAGTTCCAGTTCGTCACGCTGGCGGGCTTCCACAGCCTGAACCACGGCATGTTCGAGCTGGCGCGCGGCTACAAGGACCGCGGCATGGCCGCCTATTCCGAGCTGCAGCAGGCGGAATTCGCCAGCGAGGCGCAGGGCTACACCGCGACCCGCCACCAGCGCGAAGTGGGCACCGGCTATTTCGACCTGGTGGCCGAGGCGGTCTCGGGCGGCAGGGCATCGACCACGGCGCTGAAGGAATCGACCGAAGCCGATCAGTTCGCCGTCGCGGCCGAATGATCGCACCACAGGATGAAAGGAGAAGCGTGATGACCGAACCCACCCGGAGCCGTGCCGTCTTCTCGACGGAGGATTTCCAGCTGCTGAAGGAAGCGGTGGCCCATTATATCAAGGCGGTTCAGGACAAGCCTGAATCCGTGAAATACAGCAACCTCTATCATCGCCTCGGCCGGCTTAGCTGAGGCACCAACGGGCTTTTCCTGGGGAGGAGAAGGCGCCCGCCGCGGGAGAAATCCCCGGCGGGCGTTCCCGCGTCACGGCTGCTGCCGCCAATTCCTCTTGAGGAAGGCCGCCAGCTTCGCCGTCTGCCGCGCATCCAGCGAAACCGCCTCGCCCAGCGCCGGCGCCTTGGGCCAGCCGGCATCGGCGATCGTCAGCCCTTCGGCCGAGCGTGTCCCCGCATAGCGCGGGATGACATGATAATGGACATGAGGATCGACCATCATCAGCATGAGATAATTGATCTTCTCATAGGTAACAGCGCGTTTCAGTGCCGCCTCGATATCGGCGCTCACGGTGCCAAGCTCGGCATAAGCGGCGGCCGGCAGCGATCCGAACGCCTTGGCCTCGCCCCGCGCAGCCAGCACCAGGCTGCCCAATGTCGGCTGATCGGGCCGCAGCAACACCATCCAATGGCGATAATCGGCGACCAGGGTGGCCGGATAGCCGAAGCGCAGGATGGTATCGTTCATGCCAGCCACGACCGTATCTCCCGCCCGCGCGCCTGGGCAAGCATCGCCTGGCCGAGCTGGACGAGATGGACGACGAACGAGATCACCGTCCACCACGCCACCGCGATCAGGCCGATATCGGGGCGCTGGAACAGCATGGAGACGAACAGGATCACCATGTTCGGGTTGCGCCGCGCGGTTATCAGGCGGAAATCGGAATCGACCTTGCGCCATACATGGATGTGCATGCCGAAGCGGCGGATGAACTCGCCCTCCACCAGCCGCTGCAGCACATAGACGCCGACGATCACGGCCAGCAGCGTCCACAGCATATCCGCGCCGATCGGCCGGCCATAGGCCGTCAGCCCCACGCCCCACGCCCACCACCAGAAGGGTGGATGGACGAGATCGATGCCATGATCGAACACATTGCCCCACCATGAGGATGTGATGGTGCAGCGGGCGAGCTTGCCGTCCACCGTGTCCAGCACCATGAACACCAGCCCCATCGCCATGCCCGACCAGTAGTGGCCGTGCCAGAAGGCGATCGTCGCCGCCACGCACAGCGCGGCGCCCAGCGCCGTCACCATGTTGGGCGTCATGCCGATCCGCGCCGCAATCCGCGTCGCCACAAGCGCCCATTCCGGCCAGAGATATTTGGTCAGCAGGTCGGTCACGCCCTTATAGGCGCCGAAATAGCTGGCGCGCTCGGCCGCCTTCACGGTCGCCGGCGTCAGCGGCATGGCGAACGGGGTTTCGCGCTTGCGCAGCTCCTCGTTCACGATCGCCGCCCCGTCCTCATAGGCCGTCAGGCGCAACGCACCCGCATCGGCCAGCGGCCGGCCTTCCGCCATCGCCCGCGCCACCGCCGCGCGCTCCGCCGCGTCACGGACATGCGCGATCACCGGCACGCCGCCGATCGTCAGCACCGCGCCCGGCTGCCCGGCATGATAGCGCAGCCAGGGCGGATCGAACACGAAGGCGCGGTTCACCAGCACCGCCGGTGCCCCTTCCGCCGCATCGCCGAGCGGCAGCTTCGCCGCCTTCGCCATCCGGCGAGTGCGTTCGTCTATCGTCATGCCCCAGATGCGGGTGGCATTTTCGCCGACGAGGTGAATCGCCGGATGGGTATCGGGCAAGGGGCGGATCCTGTGCTGGAAAGGAAAGCCCCTAGATATCGCAACGCGCCCGCGGTTCAACGGCGCTCATGCCTTTTCCTTTCGCCGCCGTATCGCAACCGGCAGAAGCGACAAGGGATATCTCGCAAGCGCGGGCCACTTGCTCTATTGCGCGTCCATCCATGTCGACGCCTGCCCCCCTCCGCCGCGGATCGATCCGCGCCATCCTGCTCAACACCGGCTGGATGCTGGGCGGCAAAGGCTTCGGCGCCGTGCTCAGCCTCATCTATCTGGCCATCGTCACGCGCTCGCTCGGCCTCGACGGGTTCGGCCAGTTCTCGCTGGCGCTGGGCGCCGGCCAGGCATCGGCGACGATCGTTTCGTTCCAGAGCTGGCAGATCATTGTCCGCTACGGCATGCGCTACGTCCATGAAGGGCAGAGCGATGCGCTCGCCCGTCTGGTGCGATTCGCCATCACCATCGATATCATCGCCGCCTTCGCTGGCGTGGCGCTGGTCATCGGCGGAACCCTGCTGTTGGCCGGCCGCTTCGGCTGGACGGACAGTTTCGCCTGGCAGGCGATCGGCACCAGCGCCGTGCTGGTCCTTTCGACGCATTGGACGCCGATCGGCGTGCTCCGCCTGCACGATCGCTTCGCCGCTGCCACCTTTGCCGAGGCGGTGACGCCATCGGCACGCTGCATCGGGGCGCTCATCGTCTGGCTCACCACGCCCAGCGTGATCGCCTATCTGGCGGTGTGGGCGGTGGCGGAGGCGCTGACGGCGCTCGCTTACTGGTATGCCGCCCACCGCGTCCAGCCGTTCCGCTGGCCCCAGGGACGCATCCGGGACATCGTCGCGGAAAATCCGGGCATCGGCCGCTATGCCATGTTCACCAATCTCACCTCGATGCTGGGGCTGGGCAGCAAGGAATTCGCCGTCCTCATCATCGGCCTGGTGATCACGCCGGCCGCCGCCGGCAGCTTCCGCCTCGCCCAACAGCTCGCGCAGGGGCTGGCCAAGCTTTCCCAGCTGCTGGGCCGGGCGATCTTCCCGGAACTGGTCCGCAGCCATACCACCGCCGGCAACGAGGCGTTCGATGCGCTGCTCGCCCGCACCCTGCGCATGACGGCGATCGGCGGCGGCATCGTCTTCGTGCTGCTGCTCACCATCGGCAAGCCCGCGATCGGCCTGATCGCCGGCAAGGAATTCCTGTCGGCCTATCCCGTGCTGCTGGCGCTCGGATCGGCCGCCGCCGTGGATTTCGCCGCCGTCGGCTTCGAACCGGCGCTGACGGCGATGGGCCGCGCCGATCTCGCGCTCAGGGTCCGCATCGTCTCCACGCTGATCCTCGTGGCGCTTCTGGCGGTCCTGCCGCAATATTTCGGGGTGATCGGTGCCGGTGTCGCGGTGCTGATCGCATCGATCATCACCTTCATCCTGATGTGGCGCACATTGCTGCGCCATCGGCGGCCTGAGCGTAATATGGGACCGGCCGAGTCGCCGGGAATCCGGGGACAATAGTCTCGCAAGCGCAGGCGGCGCATAATGGCGCCGATCGGGAGGGAGGCTCGAAAATCATGCGTGAAACAGGGGTATCGAACGCACGGCCGCGCCTGATGGCGCCGTTGTTCCTGGCCGTGATCGCCAGCGCCTGCGTAGCCCCGGCCCCGGCGCCCGCGCCGGCCAGGATCTCGCAGACGCCGGTCGGCCCGCCGCAGCCCCGCACCGCGCCGTTGCCCGCGCCTGTCGTTCCCCGCCCCCCGGCCGGGCTCGAAGCCCGCATCGCCACGCTGGGGCAAAGCTTCTCCGGCAGCGTCGGTATCGCGGTGCGCGATGTCTCCACCGGCTGGGCAGTCAGCTACAACGCCCAGCGGCCGATGCCGCAGCAGAGCGTCAGCAAGCTCTGGGTATCGATGGCGGTGCTGGACGCCGTCGATCGCGGCACGATCAGCCTGTCGGAACCCGTCACCGTCCGGCGCGACAACCTGACCGTGTTCCACCAGCCGGTCCGCGCGATGATGGGCGCCAACGGCTTCGCCACCACTTATGGCGCGCTGATGCGCATCGCCCTCACCCAGAGCGACAATACCTGCAACGACATGCTGCTGCGCCGGGTCGGCGGGCCGGACGCGGTGCGGGGCATGATCCTGCGCAAGGGCCTGGGCCGCATCGCCTTCGGCCCCGGCGAAACCCTGCTGCAAAGCGGGATCGCCGGTCTCGAATGGCGGCCGGAATATGCGCAGGGCAACGGCTTCCAGGTGGCCCGCGCCGCCTTGCCCTATGCCCGGCGGCAGGCGGCGATGGACCGTTACCTCGCCGACCCCATGGACGGCGCCACGGCGGAAGCGATCGCGGGTGCGCTGGCCCGGCTCAAGCGCGGCGAGCTGCTCTCGCCCGCCTCAACCCGCCTGCTGCTGACGACGATGGGCGACAGCCGCACCGGCCCGCAGCGGCTGCGCGCCGGCCTCGCGCCGGGCTGGACGCTGGCGCACAAGACCGGCACGGGCCAGGAGCTGGGCGGGCTGGCCACCGGCTATAACGATGTCGGCGTCATCACCGCGCCCGACGGCCGCAGCTATGCCGTGGCCGTCATGATCGCTAGCACCCGCCAGCCCATCCCCGTGCGCCAGCGGCTGATGGCCGATGTCGTCCGCGCCGTGGTGGCAAGCCATAGCTGGCTGGGATCGGCGCCCACCATCGCAGCGCAATAACTGCGATGCGATAGCAGGCGCGCCGCAGCCCGCGCCGAGGATATTCACGATGCCGAACGAAAGACGGCCCGGAACCGAAGTTCCGGGCCGCAGGAATAGTCCGGCCTCACCGCTGGGGTATAGCCGGACCCGGGTCGCCTCGAGAAACCCTGGAAGGGAGGAAACCTGCCCTTCGAAACTCTTTCGCGGCGCAGCGCCGCCGACAAAAATTTTTCTAGGGCATGGCCGTGAGGGCAAACGTTGGTCTATCGTGAAAATAACGTGAAACCGACTTCGCTCACCCCTCCCCGATTCGTCGTGCGCCTGCACGGGGATTTCCGCATCTCTCAAAGGGATGCGGGGATCGTTACGGACTCGCTGACGCCTTCCAGCCGCAAGGCGCGCGCGCTGCTGGCCATCCTCGCCACCTCGCCCGAACAGCTCGTCAGCCGCGAACGGCTGATCGGCCTGCTGTGGAGCGAGCGCGGCGAAACCCAGGCCAGGGCCAGCCTGCGGCAGACGCTCGCGGAGCTGCGCCGCCTGCCTTATGCCGATGCGCTCCTGATCTCGCGGCGCGAGATACGTCTCGCGCCGACCCTGTTCGAAACCGATGCCGATCGCATTACGGCCTATGCCGCAGCGCAGGATTTCGCGGGGCTGGCCGCCGCACTCACGGATATCGACCGGACGATCCTGGCCGATCTGGAAGGGCTCGATCCCGCCTTCGACGACTGGCTGTTCGTCGAGCGCGAACGCCAGCGCAACCGCCTGGTGGTGGAGGTGCTGGCGGTCGTCGGCGCCGCGTCCGACCCCGAAAGCCTCGGCCATCGCCGCTCCATCCTCAGCGCGCTGCAGCAGGTGGATGGCGGGGACGAGGCGATTGTCCGCCTCGGCCTCTCGCTCGATCATCAGGCTGGCGATCACGCCGCCGTCCATCGCCGCTATCGCCAGTTCCAGGGCGCCCTGAAGCGCGATTACGACGCCCAGCCATCGGCGGAGACGCAGCAGCTCTTCCGCCGGCTGATCTCGGTCGCCCCGGTTGCGCCCGCCGCCGCGACGCCACCACCCGCCCCGATCGCCGCGCCGACGATCGCGCCGGACAGCGTGCCTCACATCACCGAACGCCACGAGCCGCCGATCATCGTGCTCTCGCCCTTCGTCACCATCGGCGAGGGCGACGACGCGGCGATGGTCGCCCAGATCATGCACGATGATCTGCAGACCGCGCTCGGCGGCTTCCGCGACCTGCGCGTGCTGTCGATCGCGGACCCGACCCCGGAACGGCTCGCCGCCGTGTGCGGCAGCTCGATCGCCAGCTATGCCTTGGGCGGCACGGCGCGCGCGCAGGATGGCGGCTTCCGCGTCAACCTCCGCCTGACCGCGCTCGATCGCGGCGTGCTCGTCTGGAGCCGCCAGATCACGGTGCAGGCCGCCACGCTCGGCAGCGTGGTGGACGAGCTGGTCGCCAGGATCGCCGGCGCCATCCTGCCGGTCGTGGTGCGCGATATCGGCCAGGCGCTCGATACCACCACCGGCGCGACGCCGGCTTCCAGCTCGCTCTATTTCGGCGCCCGTGCGCGGCTGCTCTCTTCCTCCACGCTGGCCGAGGTGCGCGAGGCGGCGGAGCTGTTCGAGAAGGTGATCGAGGAGGACCCCTCGATCGTCAACGCCCACCTTCATCTCGCCCGCATATACAATACCGATTTCATGCTGCGGCTGGCCGGGCACGATCCCGCGCCGCTGCGCGCCCGCGCCTTCGAGCTCAGCCTGCGCGCCGCCGCGCTCGATCCTGCCAACGGCCATGTCCATTCGCGGCTCGGCTGGTGCTATCTCCGGCGCGGCGACATCACGCAGGCGGTGCGCCGCTTCGAAAATTCGGTGGAGATCGGCCCCTATCACGCCGATGGCCTGAACGAAGCCGGTTTCGGCCTCTGCCACCTCGGCCTGCTCGATCGCGCGGGCGAGCTCATCAAGCGCGCGTTCGAGCTCAACCCCTTCCCGCCGGACGAATATTTCTCCGACGTGGCCGTGCTGGCGATGCTGCGCGGCGAGCATGACGAGGCCGAGGCCCAGTTCGAGATTTCGCGCGATCCCGCCATCCATTACCAGGCCGTGCGCTGCGCCAATTTGGCACTCGCCGGCCGGATGGACCGCGCCCGCGAGGAAGCGGATATCCTGCGCAAGGCCTTCGCCCCGCTCTGGCATAATCCGATACCGCTCACCGATGCCGATATCGTCGCCGGCATCCATGTCTTCCTGCCGCTGCACGAGGCGGGGCATCGCGACATGCTGGAACGCGGCCTACGCGCGGCCGGCCTCTGCGTATCGGCCTAGGGCGGCTTCGCCCGTCGGCTGGCGCAGGCGGCGGAACCATGGCGTCTCGGGCGGCGGGGGGCAGGCGACGGGGCGATCCACGCCTTGCGCCAGCCTGCTTACCAGCCGCTCCGCATCGCGCCGCTTGCGGCTGATCGCCCGGTCCGGCGCCGGCATCTCCCGCCCGGCGCGTTCCCGGAACAGCGCCGCCAGCCGATCCCAATTGCGATCGCGGAAGTTCAGGCGATCGGCGATCCGCAGCACCAGCCGCCTGTCGGCATCCGGCCAGTTCCGCGTGCAGGCGCCGATATCCACCAGCGCCACCGTCAGCGGGCGATGCGCCAGAGCGGGCGGCGCGTGGCTCACCATCACCGCATCGTCGCGCTCGATCAGCCCGGATCGATAGGCGCGGAATATCGCGCCCACGCCGATCATGCCGCAGGAATGAAGCTCCGCCGCGCGGACCGCCCCCAGGCTCGCCGCGCCCAGCACCGGCACGCCTTCCGCCAGCGCCGCCAATATCTCCTTGTGCCACACGCTCGGCCGCGTTTCGAAAATGCCGTCCACCAGCCCGATCGCGCGGGGCCGCTCGGCCAGCGCCCGCACGATATCGCCGCAGGCCGCCGGCGGGCGCAGCGCGATTCCGGGGGGAATCGGCATGCCGCTCCCCCACAGGCTCGGCCCGGCAAAAAGGATCGCATCCCTCATGCGAAGGCCGACGGCCGTTCATGATCGCCGAAGCCCGGCGCCAGCAGCTTCACGGTGGCAAGGCCGCTCGCCCCACCGCCCAGGTCGACGCAGACGATCGCATCCGCCCCCGCATTCCGGCAACGCTCCGTCAGCCGATCGCGCAGTTCCACCGCGTCGCCCGCCACCCAGGGCGGACCGGCGGGAAAGGGCCGCGCGCCATCGGGCTCGAACGCGAGCGTCTCCTTGGCGATCCCCAGCCGCTTTCCGGCCGGATCGCGATAATCCTCATCCTCCAGATCGTCGCGCGCGCCGGCGATGAACATGATCCGGGCCTGCGCCGCCTCGCCGATGGCCGCCATCAGCGCCGCGGCGGGGTCAGGGTGGCAGGCGGACCCGGCGCCCGGCGGCAGGACGAGGGTCGCCGCCCGGTCCATCTCCACCAGCGCGCAATAATAAGCCGGCACACCGATCCCCTCGCCGATGTCCCACGCCATCAGGCGCAGGCCGGCACGCGCGACTCGGGCCAGCGCCGCGCGGATTCGGCGATCGGGAATGGCGCCAAGGGCGATGCGGGTGGCGCGCTTGGCGGCATGCGGCCGCTCCAGCCAGCGCGCGCGCCCTTCGCGCTCCAGCAATTCCAGCAGCGCCGCCACGATCGCCTCGTCCCGATCGGCGCCGGATGCCAGGCCGTTGCTGCTCTGCCGGATATCGGGCGCCACATCGCGCACCAGATCCATGGAAACCATTTCCAGCGGCACCGCCATGCCGCCCCCGCCGACCAGATCATGCCCCGCCAGCCATTCGCGCGGGCGATCGCAGTCGAAGAGGCCGGGCTGGCCCGGCGCCATCGGCACACGCTCCCACAAGGCCGCCTCGTGCGCCCGCGCGGACCGGAAATTGCCGTCGCCTTCGATGGTTTCGGCGCGGTGAAGCTCGATCGATTCCACCAGCGCCGAGATACGCGCGATAGCCGGATGAGCGCCCTTGCCCATCGATACGGCCAGCGAACGCGCCATCGGCCGCACCGCCTGGAACACCGGCAACCCGATTCGGTCGAGCCCGGTCAGATCGGCCAATCGGGTGATCCCTGCCGCCGCCGCCAACGGACGAAGCCGCGCCAGCATCTCTGCCGGCGCGGCCTTCCGATAATGCTGGGCGGGAACGGTGCGGACCCGCCGCACCGGATCAGTTGTGGTTGCCGCCACCCGCGCTGCCCGGGTCCGCCAGGCCGCGCAGCGTTTCGTGGCTGCCGGCGGGCAGGCGCACCGCGGTAAGGGTCGGGCCGGTGGTGAAGGTCGCTTCCAGTTCGGCGATCGCATCCTGCGCGATCTGGTCGCCCCCCGGCGCCGCGACGAACGATTCCTCAGCCGCGAACACGTAACCGATGGTCACGTTCGGATTGGATGGGTCCGTGACCCGGATCGCATAGCGTGCGGCGGATGAATCCAAAGCTGTCGGCATAGTAAACCCCCTCGTCTTAACCAGGCCATTGGCTAACAGAACTTAAGATGGACTGCCAGCGTTAAGGATCGCTTAAATCAGCAATACGTCCGTTAAATGACGATCCTTTGATCCATATCGGATGATGCCTGGATCGATTTGGCGGCGAGCGCCGCACTGGCCGGCTTCGGCCGGCGGCACCCCCGCGCCGCCGGCCGGCCTTGGTCAGCGTTCGTAGGCCTTGGGCAGCGCCCCGTCGTTCGCCGCGCGATAACGGTCGCGCAGCTTGTCCTGCCGGGTGCGGAGCGGCTGCTCCACGCCGTCGATCCATACCGAAAGGACGGCCGTGGAAAGCTCCAGCGGATCGCCGTCCCAGATCACCACGTCGGCGCGCCGGCCGGGGCGCAGCGATCCGATCTCGCCGCCCATGCCGATCGCCTCGGCCGGCAGCGAGGTGATGGTGGCAAGCGCCGCGCCCCAATCGAGCCCGGCCGCCCCCGGTATCTTGCCCAGCGCCACCAGATTGCCGGCATATTGCTTCACCTGCCGGGCCTGGCGGGCATCATTGTCGTTGATCATGCCGATGCCGACGGTGACGCCGGCGTTGCGCAGCCGCCCGATGTTGGACTGGGTGGCCGCCAGCGATTCGAACGAAGCCGGCAAGTCCGCCAGCGCCGAGGCGATGACCGGCACGCCCGCCGCCTTCACCTGCGCCGCCACCGTCCACGCCTCGGTCGCGCCGACCAGCACCAGCTTGAGCGCCGGGAATTCCTTCTTCAGCTCCAGCGCCTGCAATATGTCGCTGCCCCGCTCGACATGGGCGAGAAGCGGCACCTGCCCGTTGACCACGGGCACCAGCGCCGCCGCGTCCGGCCGGGTCAGCAGCGCATCGTCGCCGCGCCTGCCGGCGGCCTGATCCCGCGCCTCGGCCAGCGCGTTGCGGAAGGCGGCATAGGTCGCCGGCCGGCTGCCGCCCGCCTGCGATGCGCCTTCCTCGCCGAACTCGACGAACTGGAACGCCCTGGCCTTGGTGATGGGGCTCATATCCGCGCCCAGATCGATCACCGCGCCCTGGCCGGCGAAGATCGATCCGTCGCTTTCCGGCGCCACCNCCGCGCGGGTCACGCCTTCGGCCCGGTTGAGCGTGATCGCGCTGGTGCGCGGGTTCACGGCCGGCGCCACGTCCAGCGCGGCGTTGAACGGNGACTTGCCGGCGGATGCGTCGTTGGTCTGGCGCACGCCATCCACCTCGACGATGCCGAGCCGGCTGAACCCGGCGACGAGGCCCGGCGTCACCCNTTTGCCCTCGGCGTCGATCACGCGCGCGCCGGCGGGCACGGCCACGCCACGGCCGGCGGCGGCGATGCGGCCGTCGCGCATCACCACGGTGCCGCCGTCCACGGGGGCGGAACCGTCGCCGATGGCGAGCCTGGCATTGGTGATCGCCACGGTCTCGGCCATGGCGGGGGCGAACGGAGCGGCGATCAGCGCCGCCGCGGCGAGCAGGACCGCCTTCACTTCACATCTCCTTCGCCGGGCTGGCCCAGCTCGAAATCGGATACAGGCCGGCGCTTCGGATCGAGCGCGTCATACATCAGCGCCCCGTCGATCCAGACCTTTTCGGGCCGGGTGTAGACGCTCAGCGGATTGCCGTTCCACAACACCACGTCGGCCATCTTGCCCGGCTTCAGGCTGCCCGTGCGGTCGTCGATGCCCAGGGCCTTGGCGGCGTTGATGGCAAGCCAGGTCCAGGCCACCTCGTCGGGAATGTCGATGCCCATGCGGCGGCCGGCGGCCAGCGCCTTGGCGGTTTCCTGGTTCAGCCGCTGGATGCCGTTCTCGTCGTCGGAATGGACGATCGCGCAGGCGCCCGCATTGTGGACGAGAGGCAAATTCTCCTTCACCGCGTCATAGGCTTCCATCTTGAAGCCCCACCAGTCGGCCCACATCGCCGCGCAGATGCCGTTGGCCTTCAGCAGATCGGCGATCTTGTAGGCTTCCACGGCATGGTGGAACGCCGTTACCTTATAGCCGAATTCCTTCGACATATCGATCACGTTGGCCATCTCGTCCGCGCGATAGCAGTGGTTGTGGACCAGTATCTTGCCGCGCAGCACATCGGCCAGCGTGTCCAGCCCCAGATCGCGGGCGGGCGGCTCGCCGCCGTCCTTTTCATATTTGTCCCACTTGCGGCGATATTCCTCGGCCTTCGCCCAGGTCTGGCGATCGACCGCGATATTGCCCATCCGCGTGCCCGGCGCCTGGCTGCGGCCGCCATAGACGCGCTTGGGGTTCTCACCGCAGGCCATCTTCAGGCCGTAAGGCGCGCCGGGGAACTTCATGCCCTGCATGGTGCGGGCATAGACGTTCTTCAGCGTCACCGATCGGCCGCCGAACAGGTTGGCCGATCCGGGCAGGATCTGCAGCGTGGTGACGCCGCCATTGGTGAGCGCCCGGCTGAAGCCCGGGTCCTGCGGCCACACGCTATGTTCCGCCCACACCTGCGGCGTCACCGGCGAAGTCACCTCATTGCCGTCGGAATGCGCCTGCACCGCCGGGCTCGGATAATCGCCCAGATGGCTGTGGACGTCGATCACGCCCGGCGTCACCCACTTGCCTGTGCCGTCGATCACGGTGGCACCCTGCGGCGCATCCACCGTCTGGCCGATGGCCACCACCTTGCCGTCGGCGAACAGCACCTGTCCGTTCTCGATCCGGCCACCCTCGCCGTCATAGATGGTGACATTCGTCACCAGCGTCGGCACGCCGGGATAGGCATGGTAGGTCGATGGGAAGGGATCGCTGGAAGGCATCGCCCGCGGCGCATCCTGCGATGCCGGCTTCCGCTTGCCTTCGGCGGCCGAACCAGCGGCCACCGCAATTCCCGCCATCAACGCGATGGCGAATTTCCTATTGAACACCGTGCATCCACTTCTTGATGAGGGGAGAGATGAGAATCAGCACGATACCGATCCCGATCGAAACCAGGCCGATCGTCCAGAACACGTTCACATAAGTATCCAGGCTGACCTTCAGGTTGGTCACCTGCCCGCCCACCGTCTCGACGCTGGCGACCTGGGCGACCATGCCGGCCACATATTGCGCGACGGAGATGGAAAGGAACCACAGCCCCATCATCAGGCCGACGATGCGGGCGATGGAAAGCTTGGTGATCATGCTCAGCCCCACCGGCGAGATGCACAGTTCCGCCATCGAGTGGATCAGGTAGAGCAGCGCCAGCCACCAGAGCCCGACCTTGAAGTCCGCGCCCGCATAATGCGATCCCCAGACGAGCGCGAGGAAGCCCAGCCCCACGCCGGCCAGCGCCACGCCGAACTTCACCGGGATCGAAGGCTCCAGCCCGCGTTTGGCGAGCGCCGTCCACATGATCGAGAAGAAGGGCGCCAGCGCGACGATGAAGAAGGCGTTGAAGAACTGGGTCTGCCCCGCCGTCATCTCGAACAGGCCGAACACCGAAAGATTGGTATTGCGGTTGGCGAAGAGCGTGAGCGAGGAACCCGCCTGTTCGAACAGCGTCCAGAACACGACGTTGAAGATGATGAGCACGCAGGCCGCGAGCATCATCTGGAATTCCACCTTGCTGCCGACCTTGTAGGACCATGCCAGGATCACCGGCACGGCGACGAGGAAGGTTCCGAACAGCAGCTTGCCCATCAGCGGCAGCGCCAGCAGATAGCCCAGCATGCCCTCGCCGGACTTGGGCGCGGGCGAGTTCATCAGGTTCACGAACAGGAACCAGACGAGCGGGATCGCGACGATCGACAGGATGTAGATCAGCCAGGAACGGTCCGGGCCGGTCCGTACCGGCGGCTCGCCATAACCGTCCAGCTTGCCGCCGTCGAACTGGATCAGCGACCAGGAGAAGAGCATGCCCAGCGCCGCGAGGCCGAAGCCCGCCCACCAGCCGACAGCCACCGAAAGCCACGGGCAGAGGAGCTGCGAGAAGAGCGACCCCAGGTTGATGCCCATGTAGAATATGGTGAAGCCGGCGTCGCGGCGGCGGTCGCCGGGTTCGTAGAGCGTGCCGACGATGGTGGAGATGTTCGGCTTGAAGAAGCCGTTGCCCACCGTGATCATGCTGAGCGCGATCAGCATCACCATGGTGAAGAAGGTGCTGCGGTCGCCCCCGGCCTCGAAGCCGCCCTTCTGCACCGTGCGGGCGACCGATCCGTCGGCCGCGAGCAGCGATACCGTGCCGTCCTCATTGCCCTTGATCGCCAGGCGCGTGTCGCCGTCGATCACATATTGCTGCTTGGCGGCGGTCGATTTGTCGACCTGCACCTCGTAACGCTGCCCGTCGATCACCGCATAGGGCTTGGCGGTTTCGCCGCCGAAGCAGAGCGTGAAATAGCCGAGCGCCATCAGGATCGCGCCGAACTTCACCGATCGCTTCGATCCCAGATAACGGTCGGCGATCAGGCCGCCCACCAGCGGGGTCAGATAGACCAGGGCGGTGAACCCGCCATAAAGGCCGGTCGTCGTGCTGTCGTTGAACAGGAAATGTTCGGCGAGGTAGAGCGTCAGCAGCGCCCGCATGCCGTAGAAGCCGAATCGCTCCCACATCTCGGTGGTGAAGAGCCGCGCGAGCTGGCGCGGGTGGCCGAACCATGTGGGGCCATCGGTTCGTCGGGCGGATGCGGCGCCGGTTTCCGGGCTCGCATCGGCTGCGGGTTGGACCATCAGGATCACTTTCGATATGATATGCCGGGTGCCGAACCCCGGCCGGATTGGCCGGCAGACTAGCGCCGATATTTCCCGTGTGAAGAAGATTGTTGCGCGGCGTCGGCGCTGATACCCATCGCGCCATGTTCAACGATCCCTCCTCCGCCATCGCCCTTCTCGCCTCCCGCCGCTCCGGCAAGCCGCGCGACATGGTCGCGCCCGGCCCCGATGCCGGCGAGCTTCGCCAGATATTGGAGATCGCCACGCGAACGCCCGATCACGGCAAGCTCGCGCCCTGGCGCTTCGTGGTCGTCCCGGCGGAAAAGCGCGATGCCTTCCACGCGCTGCTCCGCCGCGCCTATCTGGAAGGCAAGCCCGATGCCGGCCGGCTGGAACTGGAATCGATCGATCAGTTCGCCCATCAGGCGCCTGCGCTGGTGGTCGCGATGGCCAGGCCCGCGCACGCCAGCCACATCCCGCTCTGGGAACAGGAATTGTCGGCAGGCGCCGCCTGCATGAACCTGCTCACCGCCGCCCATGCGCTGGGCTTCGTCGGCGGGTGGCTGACCGGCTGGCCCGCTTATTCGGATATGGTGCGCAACGCCTTCGGCGGCGCGGACGAACGCATCGCCGGCTTCATCTTCCTGGGATCGCCTTCCCGCCCGCTCGAGGAACGGCCCCGTCCGGCCTATGAAGCGGTCGTTTCGTCGTGGGAACCAGACTTCGCTTGACGCGCCGTGCTGTATTATTACAGCATTACGCCGATGACTCAGGAAGCCCGTCCCGTCTATCTCCGCCTGCGCGATCATATCGCGGCCGCCATCCTCGACGGCACCTATGCCGATGGCGATCCGCTGCCCTCGGTGCGCGCCTTCGCGGCCGAACATGGCGCCAACCCGCTCACCGTGGCGAAGGCGTATCAGAGCTTCCAGGAAGACGGGCTCGTCACCGTCCGGCGTGGGGTGGGCATGTTCGTGGCCGAAGGCGCCACGCGCCGCCTGCTCAAGGCCGAACGCGAAACCTTCCTCAGCGAGGAATGGCCCCGCATCGCCGAACGCATCCGCCGGCTGGATCTCGATCCGGCCGACCTGCTCGATCGGGTCGCCGGCTGAATTTTCCGATATTCGGGCTTCCGTAACGGCCCCGCAGACGGCATGGGCTCCCCCGACTGACATTTAGGGGATTGGTTCATGCTCATCGCTTTGCTGCCCGGCGACGGTATCGGCCCGGAAGTCATCGAACAGGCCGTCCGCGTGCTCGATGCCGTGACGGGCGATGCCCTTTCCTTCGAACGCGGCCTCGTCGGCGGCGCGGCCTACAAGGCGGTGGGCCACCCCCTCCCCCCCGAGACGCTCGATCTCGCCCGCCGCGCGGACGCCATCCTGTTCGGCGCGGTCGGCGATCCCGATTGCGATGCACTGGAACGCCATCTCCGCCCCGAACAGGCGATCCTCGGCCTGCGCAAGGAACTGGGCCTGTTCGCCAATCTCCGCCCCGCCCGGCTGTTCCCGGAACTGGCCGATGCCTCGGCGCTCCGGCCGGAAGTGGCGGCACGCATCGATCTCGTCATCGTCCGCGAAACCAACGGCGACGTCTATTTCGGCGAAAAGGGCATGCGCACCACCGCCGATGGCCTGCGCGAAGGCTATGACATCATGTCCTATAACGAGGCGGAAGTCGCCCGCATCGCCCGCGTCGGCTTCGAAACCGCGCGCGCGCGCCGGGGCCGCCTCTGCTCGGTCGACAAGGCGAACGTGCTCGAGACCTCGCAGCTCTGGCGCGATGTCGTGATCGAGGTTTCGCGCGACTATCCCGATGTGACGCTCAACCACATGTATGTGGACAATGCCGCCATGCAGCTGGTGCGCGATCCGGGCCAGTTCGACGTGATCGTCACCGGCAACCTGTTCGGCGACATCCTGTCCGATCAGGCATCGATGTGCGCGGGCTCGATCGGCATGCTGCCCTCCGCCACGCTCAACAGCCGCAACCAGGGCCTTTACGAGCCGATCCACGGCTCCGCGCCCGATATCGCCGGCCAGGGCAAGGCCAATCCGCTTGCCACCATCCTTTCGGCGGCGATGATGCTGCGCTATTCGCTCGGCAAGGCGGCGGAGGCCGACCGGATCGAGGCCGCCGTCGCCGCCGCGCTCGCGGCCGGCGCCCGCTCCCCCGATCTCGGCGGCAGGATATCCACCGCCGAAATGGGGGATGCGGTGCTCGCGGCGCTCTGAGGCGCGCCCCGAATCGGGCGCCCGCCCCTACTTCGCCAGTTCGCGCTCGACCGCCTCGACAATCTCGGGGCTGTCGGGCGCCACGTCCGGCGCGAAGCGCGCCACGACATTGCCGTCGCGGCCGATCAGGAACTTCTCGAAATTCCACAGGATGTCGCTGGGGTTGGCGCGCTTGAAGCCGTAACCTTCCAGCTTCGCCTCCATCCCGTCGCCGCCCTGCGCCTCGGGCTTCGCCGCGATCAGCGCGGCATAAAGCGGGTGGCGATCGGCGCCGTTTACCGCGATCTTGGAGAACATCGGGAAGGTCACACCGAAATTGGTCTCGCAGAAAGACGCGATCTCGTCGTCCGTCCCCGGCTCCTGCGCGCCGAAATCGTTTGCCGGAAAGCCCAGCACCGCGAAGCCCCGGTCGCCATATTTCTCGAACACCGCCTCCAGCGCGGCATATTGCGGCGTCAGCCCGCATTGCGAGGCCACGTTCACCGCCAGCAGCACCTTGCCGGCATGATCACCCAGCGTCGCATCGCCGCCGTCGATCGCCTTCAGCGGAATATCCCGAATTGCAGCCATTTCATCCATCTCCTCTGGTCGGGCGGCACCATATTCTGCCCCTTGGCATACGCAAGGGCGCGCTGGCGGATTGACGCGGCTTGCCCCGCCGCTGCAAAGCGATCCCCATGAAGAAGCTCACCGGACAGGATCGTTCCATCACCTCGCGCTGGCGCCCCGCCACCCAGGCCGTTCGCGGCGGCACGGCGCGCTCCAATTATGGCGAGACGAGCGAGGCTTTGTTCCTCACGTCGGGCTACGCTTATGATTGCGCAGGCGATGCCGCCGCCCGCTTCGCCGGCGATCAGCAGGGCATGACCTATTCGCGCCTGCAGAACCCGACGGTGGAGATGCTGGAACAGCGCATCGCTCTGCTGGAAGGCGCGGAAGCCTGCCGGACGATGGCGAGCGGCATGGCCGCGATGACGGCGGCCCTGCTCTGCCAGCTTAGCCAGGGCGACCATATCGTCGCCGGCCGCGCCGCCTTCGGCTCCTGCCGTTGGCTTACCGATACGCTGCTGCCCCGCTTCGGCATCACCGCGACGATCATCGACGCGCGGGACAACGACGCCTGGCGCGCCGCCATCCTGCCGAACACCAAGCTCTTCTTCTTCGAGACGCCGGCCAATCCCACGCTGGACGTGGTCGATCTGGAAGCCGTGTGCCGCATCGCCAAGGACGCCGGCATCCTCACCGTGGTGGACAATGCCTTCGCCACGCCGCTCCTCCAGCGGCCGATGGATTATGGCGCGGACGTGGTCGCTTATTCCGCCACCAAGATGATGGACGGCCAGGGCCGGGTGCTCGCCGGCGCGGTCTGCGGCACGGCCGATTTCATCGAGAACACCCTGCTTTCCTTCACCCGCAACACCGGCCCCACCCTTTCGGCCTTCAACGCCTGGGTGGTGCTGAAGGGCCTGGAAACGCTCGACCTCCGCATCCGCCGCCAGAGCGAGAATGCGCTGAAGGTCGCCCAATTCCTCGAAAAGCGCGTGCCCCGCTTGCTCTATCCGGGGCTTGCCAGCCATCCGCAGCACGATCTTGCGATGAAGCAGATGTCGGCCGGCGGCACGATATTGTCGCTCTACCTCGATGGCGGACGCGCGCAGGCCCACGCGCTGCTCGATGCGCTGGAGCTGGTCGATATCTCCAACAATATCGGCGATTCGCGCTCGCTGATGACGCATCCGGCCTCCACCACCCACAGCGGCCTTTCGGAAGCCGTCCGCGCGGAAATGGGCGTGGAGGAAGGCATGCTCCGCCTGAATATCGGGCTGGAAGATCCCGAGGATGTGATCGAGGATTTCGATCGCGCGCTTAAGGCGGTGGGCCTCTGATGCCGTTCGCCGCGCTCTTTCCCTATAGCGCGGCAACGCGGGACGTGATGGTCCGCGTCTCCGTCAGCTTCCTGCCCGAGCAGTCGGAACCGTCCAAGGGCCGCTGGTTCTGGACCTATCATATCCGCATCGAGAATGACGGTCCTTTCGCCGTCCAGCTACTCCACCGCCACTGGACGATATCGGACGGGCGCGGCGGCAGGCATGAGGTGCAGGGCGAAGGCGTGGTGGGCGAGCAGCCGGTGATCGAGCCCGGATGCAGCTATGATTATGTATCGGGCTGCCCGCTCCACACGCCGACCGGGACCATGGAGGGCAGCTATCATATGGTGGGCGAGGATGGATCAAGCTTCGACGTGCGTATTCCCCGCTTCCAGCTCATCGGCCCGGCGGTGACGGGATGAAGCGGACCCACCTTCCCCTGAACGGCCTGCGCGTGCTGGATGCGGCCGCCCGCCACCTTTCCTTCACCCGCGCGGCGGACGAGCTGGCGGTGACGCCGGCGGCCGTGGGCCAGCAGATCCGCGCGCTGGAAGATACGCTGGGCGTGGTGCTGTTCCGCCGCACCGCCAAGGGGCTGGAACTGACGCCGGAAGGCGCCGCCGGCCTCGATGCGCTGCGTGCGGGCTTCCTCCAGTTCGAGGAGGCGGTGCGCGCCATGCAGGCGGGCCAATCCTCCAAGACGCTGACGATCGCCGCCCCGCGCGATCTCACCGCCAAATGGCTGAGCGCGCGCCTCGCCGCGTACGGCCGCACCGATCCCGAACTGCGCTTCGTGCTGATCGCGGCGGACGAGGAGCTGGATTTCACCCAGGCCAATCTCGATCTGGCGATTCGCTTCGTCGGCAATGCCGGCGAGCATGAGGGCGCCCCCCTCCCCGCGCCCGGCTTCGTCACCGTCGGCGTGGACGGCGGCAACGAGGCGCTGATCGGCTGGCCCGGCTGCCCAGCCAGCGACGTGGCCATCGCCCCGCTCACCGTGGCGGATGCCGGCCTCGCCATCGATGCCGCCGCGTCGGGCTTCGGCCGAGCCTGCGTGCCCGCCTTGCTGGCGGAGGCGGACATCGCCACCGGCCGCGTGAAATCCTATGCCAACCGGCCCGAAGGCCCGTCCTACTGGCTGCTCGCGCCGCTCCCGCAATGGCGGCAGAAGAAGGTGAAGGCGCTGGTTTCCGCCCTGCTGGACTGATCCGCGCGCGGCCCCGCCGTGGGCCGTTCGCCAGGGCATCCGCGGAATGAAAGAAATCTTTGAAAAATTCGACGCGATGGGCGTTGCATCCCCGGAAAGCTGCCGCTAAAGGGACCGCCTCGGGCGAGGGGCTGTAGCTCAGATGGGAGAGCGCTGCAATCGCACTGCAGAGGTCAGGGGTTCGATTCCCCTCAGCTCCACCAGACCCGAAGACGCTGATATCACTTTGAAAAAGTGATTCGCCGAGGCCCTTAAGCAGGCCCAAAATCCCATCCAAAACGAGCTGCTGGTATTGCACTGGTATCGCAAACGCCTTTTGGCTTCCGGCTACAATGGCGCGAAGCAGATTAGGCGTGCGAACCGACCTCGATCACCGTCCGGCAGCGAAGCAGCGCGAACTGGAACGCGTGATCGCAATCCTGTTTGAAGGGGGGCAACGATGTCGCCATGCTGGCGAGCGTAAGCTCGCCCGTGTCCCCAAGATCATCCTTTATGGCAGCCATGCAGGGGCTGGGTCGATGAACCGCATATTGCGAAGGGCTATCGATCGGATTTCGACCGACTGATCATCGTCAACTACAAGGCCGTCGCGGCCTCCCCCTAAGTCAGCGGGCCAGCAGTTATTCGCGTTGCGAAACCTCAAGCGCCACGGCAGCTTCGGTGGTCAGCAGCCGGAAGGTGAAGCTCTCCTGCAGATATAGCTCGACCATCTTGTCCGTATGGCTGAGATAGCCGATGGACAGATCCTGCCCAAGGTCCAGCTCGAAATCTCCGCCCCGCGTGGTCAGTACCAGGCCGCCCGCGATGCCGGGCGCCCAGATGATCTCCCCCTCCACGAGGCGCCGGATATGCTGCAGCACCGGGTAGCCTTCCTCGCTGCCGCCGCTGACCGCGGTGAACGGGTCGTCGCCCAGCACGAGCCGATAGGGCCCTTCCACGCCGGCGAGGCGCAGCCGGTCGACCGCCTGGGCAACGACGGCGGGATAGCCCGAGACGTCCAAGGGAAGCGTCACCGCCTCGTTGCTGGCGCCCGGACGGATGCCGCCGATATCGGCGCCGGCATAGCCGTCGAAAACCGCACGATTTTCGGCATAAGCGATCTTGCGCGCGGCCTCCTTCAGCGGTGCCCAGTCGGAATCCTCGGAACCGCGCTCCACGTCGTCGATCGCCGCGCGGGTGAGCGTAAACGGCACGCGCAGCTCAACGACGGCATTGGTGGTGCGCCGCACTGCCTCGACACCATCGGCCGGCGCTTCGATCGGTTTGGTATGGCCCGTGCCTATGGCAGCGAGCGTGGTCCCCTTCGGATCCGGCACGTCCACGACCCGGCGCGCTGCAAGATAGCGCTTGAGGGTACGGGTGGCCTCCTGGTCGATTTGCTCCCAGGCGGGGTCGGAGATCGGGGCGAGTTCGCGATGGAGGTTATTCATGTCCTGCCTCGTCTTTGAGTGATCCAATGCGGAGCGATCCGTTCGATGCTAGCTGAGGTGCCGGCAGCGCGGGCGCTTCGGGTATCGCCTCATCGCCACCGCTATCCTTGCCGTCGGCCGTGGGCGGTTCTGGTGTTACCGCGTCCAGAAAGTCGGCCGACGGCACGAAATAGAGCGAGCCGGTCACCGCCCGGCTGACGTCAAGCAGGCGATCGTAATTGCCCGGCGGCAGGCCAATGAACATATTGTCGAGCATCCGCTCGATCCGCGCAGGCGAGCGGGCATAACCGATGAAATATGTCCCGAACTCGCCCTTGCCGACATCGCCGAACGGCATATTGTCGCGCAGGATCTGCAGCTGCTCGCCATTCTCTTCGATGTTCGTCAGCACGTTGTGCGCAAAGCTCGGCTTGGCCGCCTCGTCCAGCTCGACGTCCGACAGCTTCTCGCGCCCGACGATCTTCTCCTGCTGCTCGACGGGAATCGCGTTCCACTTGGCGATGTCGTGAAGGTATTTCTGGACGATTACATAGCTGCCGCCGGCGAAGATCGGATCATCCTCCAGGCCAATGACGGTGGCGTCGATCGCCGCCTGCTCGACGGGATTCTCCGTCCCGTCGACAAATCCCAGCAGGTCGCGATCGTCGAAATAGCGGAAGCCATGCACCTCGTCCGTCACCGACGCGAGGCCGGCGAGCCGCTTCATGATCTGGGCCGCCATCTCGAAGCACAGGTCCATGCGCGCGGCGCGGATGTGGAACAGCAGGTCGCCTGGGGTGGACGGCGCATGGTGCACGCCGCGGATTTCGCGGAAGGGATGCAGTTCCCTGGGCCTTGGGGCTCCGAACAGCCGGTCCCATGCGTCGGAGCCGATGCCCATGATGCAGGAGAGCCCGCCGTCCGCCGCCCGGAACCCAACACCGCGCACCAGCGACGATAGAATGGCGCAAAGGCCACGCACCGCCGCCTCTGGCTTGTCCCCCGCGCCCATGGCGACGACCAGAAAGATGGCGGCGCGGGTGAGCCGCGCATCGACAGCCTGGGAACGGGCGGTAACATCTTGAGAGACAGTAGAGGGCACGCTCGACTCCTTGGCAGCCGGATCAACGACCATCCGTATGGCACGGCAGACGAGACATGGCCGGTCGCCCGAAGGAGGGCGCGCCGACTCATGTCCAAGGCTATCCTTAAGTCAGCTTGTAGGATGTGGCTCCGGTGCCGGCGAGCACCCCGCTATCTACGATCAGATATTCGTCGCGGATCGGCGTGCCGTCGAACCAGCTCTCCAGGATTTCCAGCGTGCCGGCCGCATAGCGCGCCTGCGCTGAAAGCGATGTGCCCGAGATGTGCGGCGTCATGCCGTTCCATGGCATCGTCCGCCAGGGATGATCAGCCGGGGCCGGCTGCGGGAACCAGACGTCTCCCGCATACCCGGCGAGATGGCCCGATTCTAGTGCCCGCACGATGGCGTCGCGCTCGACCAGCTTTCCGCGCGCGGTGTTGATGAGGTAGGCACCGCGCTTCATCTTCGCCAACATCGCTTCGTTGAAGAAATGCTCGGTCGAGGGATAGAGCGGCATCTGGAGGTTGACGATATCGACCGCCTTCACCAGCGACTCCGCATCCGGATGGAAGGTCAGGTCCAGCTCCTTTTCGACCTCGGGAGCAAGACGATGCGGATCGGTGTAATGGAGATGAAGCCCGAAGGGCTTGAGCCGGCGCAGCACGGCAAGGCCGATCCGGCCCGCCGCGATCGTGCCGAAGTGCATCCCCTCGACGTCATAGCTGCGCTCCACGCAATCGGCGATGTTCCAGCCGCCTTCGACGGCGATCTTGTGCGATGGCAGATAGTTCCGAACCAGCGACAGGATCATCATCACCACATGCTCGGCGACGCTGATGCTGTTGGACCCGGTGACTTCGGCGACGGTTATGTGCGCCCGCGCCGCCGCCTCCAGATCGGTGTGGTCGGAGCCGATGCCGGCCGTGACGACCAGCTTCAGCTTCTTCGCCTTGGCGATCCGCTCCGCGGTCAGATAAGCGGGCCAGAAGGGCTGGGAAATCACGATCTCGGCGTCGGGAAGGTGCTTCTCGAACTCTGAATCCGGACCGTCCTTGTCGCTGGTTACAATCAGCTCATGGCCGTTCTTTTCCAGATACGCGCGCAGACCGAGTTCGCCCGAGACGCAGCCGACTAGGTCGCCGGGCTTGAACCCGAGCGGCCCCTTCGGCGTCGGCGCGGTCTGGCCGTTGGCGTAGCCGGTGATGGTGGGGATGTCGTCCCGCGCATATTTCGGCGGGTAGCCATCGACCGGGTCGGGATAGAGAACACAGAGAACCTTGGCCATTGGAATGCCTCCTTGAATGGCTGGCCCGGCGATTTGCTCGCGCCGCCGTCAAGGAAAGCTGGACCGGAGCCCCCGGAGGGTCCAATCGTTTGACCAAACCTCGTGATAACCGGAGATTATCAAGCCGGATCGGCCAAGGCTCCGTTGAGCATTGCCTCCAGGTCGAGATTGCTCGCGATCCGCCACGCCGCCTGCGACAGCACGGGCTGGTTCTCGCGGCGCAGGCGGACGAGGCAAACATCCTCCGTATGTCCGGGCGTGATGTGGTGAATCCGAAGCCCGCCGCCTTCGGCATGGGTCGACAAGACGCTGAGCGGCATGACGCTGAACGCTCGCCCGCTCCGGCATTCGACGAGCAGAGCGCGGATCGCGTTCGTCTCCAGCACAACCTTCGGCATCGCGCCAACGTCCTTGAAAATCTCTTCCAGCATCTGCCGGTTCTGCATGTCACGGCTCAGCAGGCAGAGCGGCAGGTCGGTGACGTCGGCCCAGCTCAATTCGTGCGGCAGCGAGGTCTGTTCGCTGGCGACGAGGACGTAGCGCTCCGAGAATAGCGGCATCACGTCATAGTCGTCGCCGGCCAACGATCGGTCGTAAAGCATCCCCAGGTGGAGGTCCTGAGACTTCAGCCGCTGAAGAATCTCCGGCGTGCTGAGCGACATAACCTTAAGGGTGAGCTGCGGGAGGATTTCCCGATATTCCGCGCTCAGCAGCGTGGCGGCATGAATTGCGGTCGGAATACCACCAATCGACAGATGCCTTGTGGCACGCTTCGCACCAGATCGGCTTCCTGCCTCAATCCCTCCAGCGAGGCCAGCATTTGACGGACCCACAGGATAACCCGCTCGCCTTCTGGCGTTATCCCCTCGAAGGTGCGGTTGCGCTTGATGATCGTGATGCCGAGCTCGCGTTCCAGTTCCCTGATCCCGTTCGACAAGGCCGGCTGCGAGACATGGCAGCTTTCCGCTGCGCGGCCGAAATGCCGATGCTTGTCCAGGGCGATCAGATAGTTGAGCTGGCGTATGAACATTCAGAACACCCAGGGCAGCCGTTGGCAGCAGGCGTATAGCTCAATGCCGCGAGAACCAACTCCCAAGGCTATTGTAGCCTAGGTTCAGGACCTATTAAATTGCTTGCGGGGTGGCGAAAGATGCGGCGGCAAAAGGACCCGACCGCTGATTCAGCCAATCTGAATTGACTGCTCCCGCGACGGCTGATCGGGACTGACGGCAAGTCTCAGGCACCGCCGCTTTCGGGCGATAAGATAGGAACAGCAAACCTTCGCGGCGGCGAATGCAGTCTCGCCAAGAGTGTCTGCTCGCACCAGAATCGGTCATTCGTTCCCCATCGAGCGGCCCGGCAAGAATGCGCCCATTTTGGCCGTTTGCCTCCCCTTCGCCAGGACTGGAAGCGGCCGTTCGCTTATGTGACAACGGCCCCCGCGCCTGATCTTACGGTCGGTTGGCCCGCACAGTGACAAAGACACTGGTCACGGGGCAAACCTCGTGAACACGAAGTCATGTCCCTTCACGCGGGCTTCGTGACAAGCGAAGCAGGTTCGATGCTGGACTTCGTCCACCGGCTTCCCGCCGATGAACCGGCCAAAGCCCCAGCCCCCGGTCGCTGCGTACCGCCTGGAATCCTTGACCATGACCTGCACGGTCGTGGCGGCGCCTGGAATGGCGGCCGGCTCGAATTCCTGGGAGGGCGTGCGCTTCCAGGCAAGTTTGACCAGAACTGTCCCATCCGGGAACGGCAGGGTGCCGCTGCGATAGGCGTCGATCGCCGTCCTGTTCCCGACGATGGCGCGAAGCTCATTCAGCGGCTCCCCTTCCAGGGCGGGCGCGATCAATTCCCATTGGCGATACCCCTCGGGGAGCGAAACGCCGTAAATCGGCGAAACGGATCTCGCGTCGCCCTCCCCTTGCGCGCGTGATGCCATGGTAAGGGGGAGGAACAGCGCTCCCACGAGCGGCAGGATGTGAACCGTCCTCATCGGTTGTCTCCGTCCTGTCCTCAGAGCCGATCAACATCGATGACGGCAAGCGCGAACGCCCGCGGCGCTTCCTGGGGCAGATTGTGGCCGATGCCGCCCGGTATCAGCCGGTGTTCGTATCGGCCGGTGAACTTGTTTCGATAAGCGGTGGGGTCCGGATGAGGTGCGCCGTTCGCGTCGCCCTCGAGCGTGATCGTCGGCACGGAGATCGCCGGGGCTGCGGCGAGCCGGGCTTCGAGCGCATCATAAACTGGCTCTCCCGTCGCCAAGCCCAGCCGCCAGCGATAGTTATGGATAACGATAGCCACATGGTCAGGGTTCGCAAATGCCTGAGCGGATCGCTCGAACGTGGCATCATCAAAGCTCCACTTTGGCGACGCAATCTTCCAGATGAGCTTGGCGAAATCATTCCGGTTCGCTTCATAGCCGAGCCGGCCGCGTTCGGTGGCGAAATAGAATTGATACCACCATTGCAGTTCGGCGGCCGGAGGCAAAGGCGCGCGATTGGCGGCCTGGCTGCCGATCAGATAGCCGCTCACCGAGACCATCGCCTTGCAGCGTTCCGGCCAGAGCGCTGCGATCACATTGGCCGTCCGCGCGCCCCAGTCGAAGCCGGCAAGGATTGCCGTTTCGATGCCGAGGGCATCCATCAGGGCGATGATATCGACCGCGACCACCGCCTGCTGGCCGTTGCGTACCGCCTCGGTCGAAAGGAAACGCGTCGTGCCATAACCTCGCAAATGCGGGACAATCACGCGGCAACCGGCCGATGCCAGCAGCGGGATCACTTCTGCGAAAGCATGGATATCATAGGGCCAGCCATGCAGAAGGATGACGGCAGGGCCATCGGTCGGCCCGCTGTCGACATAGCCCACATTGAGGGCACCGGCGTCGATCTGCCTGAGCGGCCCCAGTGATGCGCCCGACCCCGATCCCGGCCGGGCAGCGACTGCCTGCACCGTCCCGGCCTGTCCCGCCTGCGCTTCCGCGCGGCTGGCCAGGACAAACGGGCTAGCAGCGATCGATGCCACCGCGATCTCCAGAAAGTTCCTACGATCTGGATGGGAGCCCATCGTTGCTCTGGTCTTGCTGGTCATGGGAATCTCCTGTTCGCAATGCGGGCTTCTCTTGTTGTCGCCGTCCTATGCGTGCGCGCCAAGGAAGGAGGCAGTGCTATTCAGGAAGTCCGTGGAGGCACTCACCGAGGCCCATTCCTTCGCGTCTGCCTGCCTTATCTTTTCGGCCTCCCTGATGGCATGGAGCGCATCGCTGCCAAGCACGAGGTGCGCTGGCAGCCTGTCGCGGCGTGTGAGCGCTACGATGACATCGGCTATCCTGACCGGATCACCGACCTCATTTCCCACCAGTGTCTTGTGTGAGGCGAGCCGTGCACCGACGCTTTCCGCATAATCGGGGAGAATCTCCTGCGCTCCGCCGCTTGCGATTGCAGCCCAGTCGGTTCGCATGCCACCTGGCTCGACCGAAATCGCGTTTACGCCGAAAGGCGCGACTTCCTTCGCCAGCACCTCGGTGAAGCCGGCGACAGCCCATTTGGCGGCCTGATAGGCGGCGAGACCCGCCGTGCTCACACGGGCTCCAACGGAGGAAATGTTGATGATGTGGCCGGCGCGATGCCAGCGCATTCCCGGCAGGGCCGCGCGGGTAAGATTGACCACACCATAGAAGTTCGTGTCGATCTGGGCGCGGAAGTCTGCCTCGGATGTCTGCTCGAAGGGCGCGACCTGTCCGAAGCCGGCATTGTTCACCAGAATATCGAGACGGCCGAAGCTCTCGACCGCGAAGTCGACCGCGGCCTCGGCGGCCGCCACGTCAGTCACATCAAGCGCGAAGGTCCGCAGCTGGTCGCCATGCTGAGCCTGCAAGTCGGCCAGGCGGGCGGGGTCGCGCGCCGTTGCGACGACATGATCTCCCGCCGCGAGCGCGGCCTCGGCGATGAAACGGCCAAGCCCGCGGGCGCTGCCGGTGATGAGCCAGATCTTCGACATGATTGTATCCTTTCAGGGAATGCGACCGCTCCATCGGCAGTCATTGCGCTGTTGCCGCCCGCTCGATGAGCGCCGCGACCGGAGCGGGATGCGACACCATCACGACATGCGATGCGCCCTTGACCACGACGGTGTGCCTGGAGCGCGCGCGCTGGGCCATGAAGGCGAGGGCCTGCGGGGGAATGTTCCTGTCCGCATCGCCATAGACAAACCAGCAGGGTATGGTCCGCCATGCCGGTTCGCCCGACGCTTCGTTGAGAGCGGCCTGCGCGATCGGGCGCTGCTCCGCCGCCATCAGCCTCGCCTGGGCTGCCGGGACGTCTGCCGCGAACTGCTCGTGGAACCTGTCGCGCTGCACATAAAGGTCGGCCCCGTCGCCCGGCAGCATCACTGGCGGGGCAAGCGCTGACCCGAGCGTGCTGCCGGGGAACTTGCCGGACAACCCGGCTGCGGTTTCTCCCGCATCTGGCGCGAAGGCGCTCACATAGACCAGCGCCTTGACGTTCGCATGGCCACTGGCGGCGAGGCTGATGACCGAACCGCCATAGGAGTGGCCGACCAGAACGATGGGAGAGGCAATGCTGGACAGGATGCTGGAGATATAATCGGCATCGCTCCGGACGCCGCGCAAGGGGTCGGCGGCGGCAATGACGGGATAGCCGTCCTTCTCCAATATCTCGATAACGCCGTTCCAACTCGACGAATCCGCGAACGCGCCGTGAACCAGGACGATGGTAGGCTTGGCCGGCTGCGCGAAGGCTTGCCGGCTGCCGAGCAGGGCGGCCGCTGCGACGGCAATACCCGCGATGAGCTTGTTCATGGGACAGGTTCTCCTGCGGATGATCAGACTAGGCTGATCGCGACGTCGATATTGCCGCGCGTGGCCCTGGAATATGGACAGGTCAGATGCGCGGCATCCACGATCGCCCGCGCGGTTTCGGGGTCGATTCCCGGCAAGCGGACATTGAGGCGCGCACCAAGCGAATAGCCGCCTTCACCCCTGTTCAAATCGATCTCGGCGTCGATCGCCAGATCGGCCGGAAGAGCGATTCCCATCCCCTTGGCGGCGATTCCCATCGCACCCTCGAAGCAGGCGGACCAGCCGGCGGCGAACAGCTGCTCCGGATTGGTGCCGATACCCGGAGCGCCGGGCGTGGAGAGTTTGACGTCCAATCGGCCGTCGCTGCTGCGTGCCGCGCCTTCGCGGCCGCCAGTGGTGTGGACCTTGGCGGTATAGAGGGTCTTGATCTCACTCATGATCATGCTCCTTCATGAAAGCTGGTGTGCGGTCAGCGCAGCGGCCGGAATGCGGCACGCACTTCATCGGTGAAGATCGCCGGCTGCTCCCAGGAGGCGAAGTGGCCGCCATTGCCCGCCTCGTTGAAATAGATGAGGTTGCCATAGCAGCGCTCGGCCCAGCTCCGAGGCGCGCGGTAGATTTCGCCCGGGAAGACGGTCACGGCGACAGGCAGCTTCGGGATATTCACGGCGTTGAAGTTGTTCGAATGATCTTCCCAGTAGATTTGGGCCGCTGAGGTTCCAGTTTCGGTGAACCAGTAGAGCGAGATGTCGTCGAGCATCTCGTCCCGGGTCAACACCCGTTCGGGGTCGCCCCCGCTATAGGTCCAGGTCGCGAACTTGTCGTACATCCAGGCGGCAAGGCCGATGGGCGAATCCACCAGCGAATAGCCGATGGTCTGCGGCCGCGTGACCATCATCTCCGCATAGCCCGCGCTGTTCTTGTAGAATGTGTCGAGCGCATCGAACGCGGCCTTCTCCTTGACGGATAGTCCGGCCGGCGCCGGTCCCTCAGCGGTCAGGATCGAGGCGATCTCGGGCGGCACGGTGCCGGGCATGTTGAGGTGGATGCCGAGCAGTCCCGGCACCTTCTGCAGCGCCATCCGCTGGGAGATGACCGAGCCGCAATCGCCGCCCTGCGAGACGTAGCGCTCATAGCCGAGCCGCTGCATCAGCGTCGCCCAGGCGCGACCGATATGGTCCGAGCCCCATCCCGTCGCCGTCGGCTTGCCGGAAAATCCGAAGCCGGGGATCGAGGGCACGACCAGATGGAAGGCATCCTCGGCCTTGCCGCCATGCGCGGTTGGATCGGTGAGCGGGCCGATGACCTTCACGAACTCGAGGATCGAGCCGGGCCAGCCATGCGTCATGATCATCGGCAGCGCATTCTCGTGGCGGGAGCGGACATGGATGAAATGCACGTCGAGCCCGTCGATCTCGGTCATGAACATGGGAAAGGCGTTCAGCTTCGCCTCGATCTTCCGCCAATCGTAGCCCGTCGCCCAGTAGCGGACGAGCGGCTGCAACCTGCCAAGCGGCACGCCCTGCGAGTCGTCAGCCACCGTCTCCCTGGCCGGCCAGCGAGCAGAGGAGAGGCGCCGCCGCAGATCGGTGATCGCCTGGTCGGGGATGTTGATCCTGAAGGGGCGGACCGATCCGCTATCGGTCTGGGCCTGCAATGCCGCAGGCATGAGGCCAACCGCTCCGGCTGCGGCCGAGGAGATGAGAAACCGGCGCCGGGTCGTGGATAGATCTGATACAGATGCTGTCGGCATCACCATTCTCCTGTGCGGAAAAGCGGTTGGTGACGCAGCATCTAGCGGGAGCCCGAAGGAAGCGCCCGTTATGGATTGTCATGTATTGCCAGCAGCCATGAGCACGCTGGCTGAAATGGAAAAGCGGATCGAAATCCGATGACCGACTTCTCGGCGCAGACCAGCGACGTCCTGTCCTTTGGCCCTTTCAGCCTGGCAGCCAGCGAACGGCTTCTCACCAGGGAAGGCACCCCCGTGGAGCTCGGAGCGCGCGCGCTCGATATTCTGATCAGGCTGGCATCCCAGCCTAACGAAGTTGTCAGCAAGCGGGATCTTCTGGCCCATGTCTGGCCCGACATGATCGTCGAAGAAGGCAGCTTGCGGTTCCACATGGCGAACCTGCGCCGCGTACTTGGCGATGGCATCGACGGCGCTCGCTACATCACCACGCTGACCGGCCGCGGTTATTGTTTCGTGGCACCGGTCTCACGCGTGGAAGGCCGCAGCGAGCAGCGCGCGCCGACCCTGACGCGCTGGGCGCATGCCAATATGCCGAACCGCCCGATCGGTATCGTCGGCCGCGAGGACGATGTCGCGGCCCTGTCGCAGCAACTGCCGGCGCATCGGTTCGTCACTATCGTCGGCGGCGGCGGAATCGGCAAGACCACCGTCGCCGTGGAGGTGGGGCATGCGCTGGCCGACAGCTTTGCCGGTGCAGTGTTGTTCGTCGACCTCGGCATGCTGAGCGATCCCGATCTGGTAGCAACCGCCGTGGCCTCGATGCTCGGCCTGTCCATCCAGTCCGAGGACCCGACACCCGGACTGATCGCCTATCTCAGGAACAAACGGATCCTGCTGATCCTCGATACATGCGAGCATCTGATCGATGCCGTGGCCGCCCTTGCGGCGCAGGTCTTCGCAGCGGCGCCGCAAGTCCACATTCTCGCAACGAGCCGCGAAGCGCTCGAGGTCAACGGCGAGCGTATTCACAGGCTGGTCCCGCTGGCCTGCCCGCCGGGCGATGCCGAGGCGATGGCGGCCGCCGTCCATAGCTTCTCCGCGACCCGGCTATTCATCGAGCGTGTGGCGGCGAGCGGGACCGGGCTGGATCTCGGTGATGCGGATGCGGCAGTCGTGACCAGCATCTGCCGCAATCTGGGCGGCGTACCCCTGGCTATCGAACTGGCGGCCAGGCGGGTCGGGGCCTACGGGCTGCAGCAGATCGCGACCCATCTCGATCAGAATCTGGCCCTGTCCTGGGCCGGGCCACGCAGCGCGCCGCCGCGCCAGAAGACCCTGCTCGCGACCCTGGAATGGAGCTACGGGCTTCTCTCCGAACTGGAACGAACGGTGCTCCGACGGCTGGCGATCTTCGTTGGCGATTTCACGATCGAGGCCGCGCTGGCGGTGGTGACGAACGACACTGTCGATCAGGCGGCTGTGTTCGGTGCAGTGGACAGCCTCGTCGCGAAGTCGATGGTCGCGACCCGGCCTGCCGGGGCGATGATGCGCTATCGGCTCCTGGACACGACACGCGCCTATGCGCTCGAGATCACCGAGGGCGCTGCCGAAAAGGTCGAACTGGCTTCGCGACACGCCATCTATTACCGCGGCTGGCTTGACCAGACCGACGCGGCGGCACGCATCCTGTCGGACGGTACCGAACGTGCCGGCCATTTCGCAGCGCTAAACAACGTCCGTGCCGCTCTGGAATGGTGTTTCGGCGACGATGGCGATGTACGGATCGGGATCGACCTTGCCGCCGCCGCGGCGCCGGTATTCCTCGCCATGTCGCTCCTGTCGGAATGCCATCGCTGGTCGGAGCGCGCGCTGCTCGAGCTGGACGAGACCGGACGCGGAGGGCGCGTGGAGATGCATTTCCAGGCCGCGATCGGCGTGGCGGTCATGTTCACCCGCGGTGGCCAGGACATGGCGCGCGTGGCGCTGCACCGGAGCCTTGCCATCGCCGAAGCAGCGGGCGACCGCTTGGAGGAATTGCAGGTGCGGGGCCCGCTACAACTCTTCTATATACGGACGGGCGACTTCAAGACCGCGCTGCACCATGCAAGGCGATGCGCCACCATCGCCCGCACGCTCGAAGACCCCGTCGCCATGACCATCGCCCGATCCCTCCTTGGCATGGCGCTGCATTTTGGTGGAGCGCTGGACGAAGCTCGCGCCGAACTGGAGGCCGCGCTGCACAGCACGCCCCGCGCGCAGCGGACGACCACGGTGTATATCGGTTTCGAATGCCGTACTCTCGCGGGCGCGGTGCTGGCGCGGACTTTATGGCTGCAAGGCCATCGGACCCAGGCGCTGGGACGCGCACGGCAGACCATCAAGGATGCCGCCGACGCCGATCATGCGGTGACATCATGCATCGCCCTGATCTGGGCGACCACGATCTTCCTATGGGCCGGCGATTTCGAGAGCGCGGAGGAATATATCGGCTCGCTCGCCTTACTCGCCGAGGCGAATTCCCTGACGCCTTATCTCGCCGTGGCCCATAGCTTCGCTGCCGAACTCGCCATCCGCCGGGGTGATGCCAGTGGCAGCATCGATCGCCTTCAGGACGGCATCGGCGAGCTTCGCTTGGCGCCTTACGGGATGCTCGACACCCCGTTCAACATCGCGCTGGTCGAGGCATTTGCGGGATCGGGACGCCTCGCTGAAGCCCGCGCCCTGCTCGACGACACGATCGCGCAGGTTAAGACGAATGGCGACACCTGCTACGAGCCGGAACTGGCGCGCGTGAAGGCCCGCCTTTCAGCGACGCCGGAGTAACGCCCTGTCCTGTCGAGAAAGCGTCTTCTCAGACTAGGACGCTTCTCCGAACAGTTCCAGCCGCCGGCTGATGCCGATATTGGTCAGGAACGCCTCATCGTGGCTGACGACGAGAAGCGCCCCATCATAGGCCGCGAGTCCGACCTCGATCGCCTGAACCGAGTCGATATCCAGGTGATTGGTGGGCTCATCCAGGATGAGCAGCGATGGCGCACGCGGTCCGCCCAGCACACAGGCCAGACCGGCGCGTAACATCTGGCCTCCGCTTAGTGCGCCGACCTTCTGCAGCGCCTCGTCTGCCCGGAACAGGAAACCTGCCAGCGCGGAGCGGCATGCATGTTCGCTGGAATCGGGATTCAGCCGCATGAAATTGTCGAGGATCGACCATTCGCGATCGAGGATGCTCACGTGCTGATCGAGCAGCGCAAAATCCACACCAACCGAAACACTTCCGCCGGTAGGCTGCATCTTGCCCGCGATCAGCTTGACGAGGGTCGTCTTGCCCGATCCGTTCGGCCCAACGAGCGCGACGCGTTCCGGTCCGACCATGGCGAAGGACAGGTCGCGCAGGATCGGGTGGCCGGTCTCGTAGCCGGCCATGACCTTGTCCAGCGTCAGAACCGTGCGGCTCGCCGCGAGCCGAGTCGGCGGCAGCACGAGCAACAGTTGCTGCAGGGTTTCGATTCTCTCCCGCGCCGCCGCGGCTGCCGCCCGAGCTTGCTCCTTCTGACGCTCGGCAAGCCGAGCGTCATCTCCGCGGCTCGCCTCGGCAGCGTTCTTCCGGGCACCCGCCAGAATACGCGGCATATCGCCGCGAGCGCCTTTCCTCGCGCCACTAGCGTCCCGGCGATCTTTCCGTGCGACGGCGAGCTGCGTCTTGCGATTGACCTCCGCGATCCTTTTCTCCGCAAACGCCAGGTCGTGCTGCGCGGCCTCAAGCTCGACCACCTTGCGCTCCCGGTACAGGCTCCAGTTACCGCCATAGCGAGTGATGCCAAGAGACGTCATCTCGACGATTGCATCCATGCGCTCCAGAAGTGCGCGGTCATGGCTGATGACGATCGCACCCGACTTCCAGTCGGCAAGGAAGCCGATCACGGCGTCGCGGCCGGCACGATCAAGATTGTTGGTGGGCTCGTCGAGCAGCAGGAAATCCGGTTCAGCGAAGATCGCGGCAGCCAGGCCGGCGCGCGTCCGCTGGCCACCGGAGAGTTCGGCAAGAAGCGTATCGGCCCGTGCTGTAAGGCCCACTTTCGCAAGCGCGGTGGCGATGCGCTCATCAAGCATCCAGTCGGCTTCCGCCAGTTCGTCGATGCCGGCTTCCCCGGCCTCGGCACGGCGCAGAATCGCCAGCGCCCCCGCTACACCGAACAGATCAGCCACCGTCTCTTGCGGGCCGACCTGAACGCTCTGCCTGAGCACGCCAAGCGTGCCGGTGATGGAGATCGTGCCCGCCTGCGGTTGAAGCCGTCCGGCAAGAATATGCAACAGCGTAGTCTTGCCCACGCCATTGCGCCCGACAAGACCAGCGCGCTCTCGGCGGAAGCCGAGGTCGAGATCGGAAAAGATCCGGCGGCCGTCTGGCGTCGACCAAGCGAGCCTCGATACGGTGATGGATGACATCGAGAGGAAATCCGTTGAAACCCAGAAACAGCACTCTATTGTGCTGATATTGAATGGCCGATCAAAACGCAACCTTGTCGTGCCGTTTTGACCAGCAAAAACGGAACCGAGAATGGGATTAAGCACGCGCAAGGCTGGAGGACGTCCAACCCGGGAACGGGCGGCGCAGCTCGATGATCTTCTGCTCGACGGCGCCCGCTCGACCTTTTGCCGGAAAGGGGTTGCCGCAACGTCTGTGGATGAGATCGCTCTCGAACTCGGCATATCCAAGCACACGATCTATCGCCGCTATCCCAACAAGGGTGCGCTGCTGGAGGCCGTGGTCGAACGCGACATCCGCCGGTTCAAGGCGGCCCTGACATCGGCCGCCATGGGGGTCGCGGACCCTCTTGAGGCTGTCCGGCAAACGGCCCTGCGTTATTTCGAGATCGGCTCGTCGCGCGACTATGCGGCCTTCTATCTGTCGGTCAGCGCAGAGGCAGCCTTTTCCCCGGCGCTTCGACACCGGCTCGCTGCATGGTCAAGGATGGCTTTGGAGTCGTTGGTCGGCGCGATCGCCTCGGCCCAGGCTGCGGGACTCGTTTTGCCGGGCGATCCGGGTGTGATCTGCGAAATCCTCGTCGACCTTCTCGAAGGGGCGAACAATCGTGTCCGCCTGCGCGCCGACGAGACGAACAATGCCGCCGAACCCGATCGGATATTCCAGGCGCGATGGATGATCTTCCTTCGTGCTTGCGGCCGCGCCGATGGACCGCCCTTTACCATTCCATCCCAATAGGCGCGACTGAACGAGCTCCCTGCCACTGTCGGGGCATCACAGAACATAGCAGTTGCTAACAACCCAGCCGCGATCGCGTCTCTATACACAATGCGCTCAGTTCGTCAGCTTCGACGGCAATGCGAGTGACTGCTATGCGTAAATTCCGTTCGACTGGCTTCTTTGTCGCCGCCATTCTGGCGGCGGGCACGACCACCCTGCTCTGCTTCGATGACGCTTTAAGCCTGGTGCCCTGCCAGTCTGCGAACAGTATGAGCGCGGCTGCCCCGGCAGGCATGACGGCCTCCCCCCTGGATCTCCTGCACCGCTCGTCATCCTGGCTGACGCCCGTGCCCGGTGGCGTGCAGGCCCTTCGCGGCAAGGTCGTACTGGTGAATTTCTGGACCTATTCGTGTATCAATTCGCTGCGCGCGCTACCCTATCTGCGCGCATGGAGCGACAGATATGGTGACAAGGGGCTGGTGGTCGTCGGCATCCATACCCCTGAATTCGACTTCGAAAAGGATGCCGCGAAAGTACGCCTCGCAAGCGCGCAATTGGACGTCCGCTATCCGAATCTGCAGGACAATCATTATGCGCTCTGGCGCGAATTCGGTAACGAAGGCTGGCCTGGTTTTTACTTCATTGATGCGAAAGGACGTATCCGGGGTTACCGGCTGGGTGAAGGCAATTACGCCGATGCCGAACAACTGATCCGAAAGCTCCTGGCCGAGACAGGGCACGATCCATCGGACGTTCCCATTTCTCCGATCAAAGGCACCGGAATAGAGGCCGAAGCCGCCTGGAGCGATCTGCGATCGCCCGAAGCCTATGTCGGTTTCAAGAAGGCGGTGAAGTTCGCGTCTCCTGGCGGGCTCGTGAAAAATGTCGAAACGACCTATACAACTCCGCGCGACCTATCCCTCAACCAATGGGCTCTCGCGGGGCGCTGGACCGTTGGCCCGGAATTCGCTGCTCTCGGCGGAGCCGGCGGCGCGATCACGTTCAGATTCCATGCACGCGATTTACATCTGGTGCTCGGCGGTGCCGCCGATCGGCGCCCAGTCCGGTTTCGTGTCACGATCGATGGTGCGCCCCCCGGTGCCAATCACGGCAGCGACGTGGATGAGTCGGGCTGGGGCGAGTTGCAGGAGGATCGTCTTTACCAGCTCGTTCGACAGCCGGACCAGGTGGTCGACCGGACCGTTCGCGTTGAATTTCATCAAGGTGGCGTGCGCGCATATGTCTTCACATTCGGGTGATCTGCAAGGTCACCGGCAATTTGTGGGCGGTTCAAATCTTGCTGGGCCACAGCAAGATCGAGAACGCTGTCAAGTATCTCGTCATCGATATCGATGACGTCCTGATCGTTGCTGCGCGTACCGAAATCTAACCTGAGCGGCTCCTCGTTCCGACGAGAAAGCGATCCACGGCGCAATGAACGGGGTGTCTGCTTTTGGGGAGCTCTCCAAGCACATCGAACGGCGGCTATGACGGCGAACGCGGCGACAACCGCTGACGCCTCGCTGATGATCGCATTCCCATCAGGAGATGAGTTCGAAGTCACCGGGCTTCCACCCTGGCCTTGGGAGTGACTACTGACAGTCGATTGAAGACCGTGTTTGACACGGATTATGGCTCGCTGGATTTCGAAGCGAGTATCACCGACGAGACGGGCACGATCCCTTCTCCCTGATCGCCAAGAATTCGACCAACGAAATAGCCACGGCCCAAGCCGTGCACTGGGAGCCCCTGCCCGTCTGCGATGCCACCAAAAGCGGAGCAGCGTTTACTTCTCGATGAGCCGTTGATCGATCTCCCGAGGAGCAAGGACAGCAGCGCGCATTCGATCAAGTTTACGATCAATCTCGGCGCGATTTCGGTAGAGCCATTGCGCCGCTGGGATGTTGATCGAGATATAAATAGGGAAACGGTCTGGGGCGCACGCCTTGGGGAACGAGTCGGCGCGTTTCTCGCCACCCCGGACGACCATTGGTGGGCGATTTCACAGCATTCGCCTCTCAGCGATGTCGAAGGTGAGATTGCCCACTTGCTCGTCTCCGGCGTTCTGCCTTTCCTGCAAAAGCACGTGAGCGGCAGCGATCTCATCGCGCTATGGGATACGGGTCATTCGCCGGGCCTTACGGAAGGCCAACGGTTGAGAAATCTCGCGCAATTAAAGGAGATAGCTCAAAGGGCGGCGTGACTGCTGTCGTCACGCGAGTCCAGGTCCGAAACGGCAAAACCCGCCCCTGAAGCGGCCGGACCGCTTGCCCCAACAAAGCTGACGTCCCTGCACGCCTCCCGAGACCAGTCTTCGTTCCCTAGCTGAACGGACGACAGCAATCGGGAGCCGGAAAAGCACTCCAATGTCCACAAAGTTGGCCGAAACAACTGCAGGAGCAAAGTCATGGTTATGCCCTAGATAGCGTCCGGTGCAGTCGCTTTGCCCTGTCCGCGCAGGTAGATGATCTGGGCGGCCACACCGACAATGAGCGCCACGAACAGGGCCGCCAGAGATCCGAGGAGAAGCGGCGATTTGGGGTCGGTGACGAAGGGATGGCCGTCCGGAACGCGTCGCAGAACCTCGCTGACGGTCGGCACCATCAGCAGAAACGCTGTCAGGCTCAGACTGATCGTCTCGATATATTTCGCCAAGCGCCCCGGCGCAGGAAAGCGGCCAATGCCATAGCCGACGAAGAGCAACAGGATCACGGCGCCGCCGATTGCATCGCTGACCGGCTGATGCGCAACGAGGAACACGGTCAAGGCGCCGATCAGCATGGAAACCAAATAGCATATGCCGGGAGTCGACCGGGGCACGATCCGACCATGCCGCGCGAACATATAGAGCGCCAGGGGAATGGCCGGGAGACTGCCCAGCATATGTATCCAACCAATCGGTGAGATGCCAAACATCACGCGTTCCTTTCAAAGCTGAATATGGGGAGCGCACGTGTCCCACACCCGGGAACTCGGCGCTTTGGTCTGAAGAAGCCCGGTCGGTACCGCGGCGCCAGGCAAGAGTTTACGAAAGCTACAAGCGAAAGCGCTGGGGCAGCAGCCATCGCGCCATTGAAGTGACAGCGGCGCATCCTGCGGAATACCAGATGACGATATAGAGCGGGTCGTTCATCGGACAGCAAAAGGCGAAGATCAGAGCGCCGCATGTCGCCGCCGCAAGACCGGCAGCAATCGCGCTGCCTGCGGGATGGGTCGGCGCCGCGCGACGCATCTGGATCGCCAGCATCGCCAGCATGGGCAGAGCCAGCATGGCGATCGATACCGCGCACAGCATGCCGTGAGCGGGTGAAACGCGATCGAGCAGTGACAGGTCGCTGTCGGCGGGCGAGGCCACGAAGGCGCCCCCGATCATGGCCAATCCCGCAAGAGAGAGCATGAAGATCAATCCCCGACGCGGCGAGGCCAGCGGCGAAAAGGATCGTATGACCACACTGCTAGCGATGCCCGCGAGGATCGCCAGGCTGCCCATTTTCCAGAGCATGTAAGGAGAGCCGATCACCTGCGCCATGTCGTGGCGCATCATGCCCAATTCCAGCAACAGGGCCAGTTCGAGGGCACCAAGGGCCAGCAACAAGGACGCTTCGCGCCATGGGCTGCGCAGTCTCACTGGCGTGAGATCTGCGGTCAGATTGTGAATGAGGGCGTTATTCGACATCTTCGGTCTTCTCGATGAGGGCAGTCAGGCGGGAGAGACCGCGGTGAATGTTCATCTTCACGGCTGATGCGGACAGGCCCGTCTCCCGGGAAGCGTCCTCGATGCTGTAGCCTTGCACCTTGACCAGCAGGATGGCCTGCGCCTGCGCGGGACGCAGTTCTTCGAGCAGGCTGGCGAGAACCGATGCGCTCGTAACCGCCCTCTCATGGTCGGCGACCGATAGATCGTCGGACAGTTGCTCGGTCGGGTTGCGGCCTAATCTGCGCAGCTGATCTATCCATTTATGCTTGGCGATGGCCGCCAGCCAAGCTCCGAAGGGATATCGCGGATCAAAGGTGTGACGGCGCCGATGGACCGCGAGCAACGTTTCCTGCACGGCATCATCGACCTCACCAGGCGGCAACCGACGGCTGAAATAGCGGTCCAGCCAATCGGATATCTCGCTCAGCAGCCGATGATAGGCGCCTCTGTGTCCGTTCTGGGCGGCGATCATCAACCCCGTCCACGCGTCAGGCGCAGCGTGCGACGGCAAATCGCCATCGCGTCGCTTCGCATCCGATGGCCGGGAGATGAATCTCGAGAGGAGATTGGCACGCATGATCTCTTATTCGATCGCAATGCTCAGCCGGTCACCGCTCCAGGACATGTGCAGTCGATTTTTGCGACTGACGCTCCTTACCTCCTCGAAGCGACCTGCAGCCTCAGGAGGAAAAGCTGGTGGAGCGAGACAACGCGCTCCACAAGTCGATTTCTGCCCTCATCGAGCCCAGCTTCGTCTCGACCAGATCCAAAGCGCCTTCGCCCAGGAACAGGCGCACCGGCGGCTCTTCCGCATCGACGAGGGCAAGGAGCGCCTGCGCGGCCTTTGCAGGATCGCCCGGCTGGTTGCCGCTCTTCGCCTGCCGACCGGTTCGGATCGGATCCATGATGGCATCATAATCAGCGATGCTGCGCGGCGTGCGATCCATCGAACGACCCGCCCAGTCGGTGCGAAACTGTCCAGGGGCGAGTGCCGTGACCCGGATACCGAACCCCAGGAGCTCCTTGCCCAGCGCTTCGGAGATTCCCTCCAGCGCGAACTTGCTGCCGCAGTAGAAGCTGATGCCGGGCATTGTGATGAAGCCCCCCATGGAGGTGACGTTGACGATATGGCCGCGGCGCCGGTCACGCATGCCGGGCAGGACCGCCTTGATCATCGCGACAGGCCCGAACACGTTGGTCGCGAACTGACGCTGGAGATCATCCAGGCTGGATTCCTCCAATACGCCCTCATGACCGTAGCCGGCGTTGTTCACCAGCACGTCGACGGGACCGGCGCTTCGCTCTGCGTCGGCGACTGCAGCCGGAATGGCGCGAAAATCGGTTACGTCCAGGATGAGCGGATAGGCGCGACCGGGCGCGAACGCCGCAAAGGCCTGGGCGTCAGCATCCCTTCGTACCGTGCCGATCACCCGGTGCCCAGCATCAAGCGCCTCTTGCGCGAAGGCCTTGCCAAGGCCCGAATTGACGCCAGTGATGAGGAAAGTTCTGGAGGTCGAAGCCGACATGATCCATCTCCGATTGATGACAACATTTATATCATGATATAGATAACGATATGGCGCGAAGCAAGACACATGCTGGCTCAACGGATGTTCGCGGAGAGCCGCTTCGCCAACGCGTGCTTGACGCGGCGGAGCGGCTGCTCGGGAACGGAAAAGCTGATTTTTCGATGCGCGACCTCGCGGCCGGGGCGGGAGTGAGTTTCGCCACCCCCTTCAACCAGTTCGGCAGCAAGGCTGCGGTCATGCACGCGCTTTCGGCACGGCGGATCGATGCGATGGCCCAGCGCTTCGCCGACGCTCCTCCACATTCGAACGTCGCCGACCGGGTGCTTCTGGCGGTCAGCATCGCCACCGAAGTGATGCTTGAGGAGCCGGAGGTTAATCGCGCCGTCATGAGTTGGATCGGCACTGCCGGTTCCAACGGAAAGGTTCTGGCGCACTCGACGGCCCTGTGGACGCGGGCGTTGGCCGCTGGCGAAGGACTGAGTGAAGAGGCTTTGGCACGCTTGCCAGCCCAACTCGCCTTCGCCTTTCGCGGTGTACTGTCGTTCTGGACAGCGGGTGAATTATCCGACCAAGACCTTCGCGCCAATGCGCGCGAGATGGCGAGCCGCCTGCTGATTGCGGCGAAGCGTTAGCGATCGAACCGGGGCTCCGCCGAACAGGCTGAGGATCTGAGCAAATTATTGATAATATGAAGAAATATACAACGCCCTACGGTCGATGAATGCCAGCGAACCGGCCCAGGGGCGAGAGCCTCCTGAAAGCGGACTGCTGAATAATCATTCGTCGCCATCTGCCCATTTGCCATTTCGCCTTCGGTCGTGGGCGCGAAACTCTCTTGATCCGGATATTCGGAAAGATCCTCCTCAATCGATTCCATGACGGAGCCAGGTGGTGCGATACGGGACACAAGTTCAGTGCTTGCCATTGCAAGGATCGCCTCCCGCCGAGTGCCGGCAGAGGATCTATCAAGCGAACCCACCCTTGCCGCTGCAGCATAGCGGGCACGCGCGACATCGGTGGTGAACCAGCCGTTCCATCCATCGAGGCTGCCGAGCTCCGATAAGCTTTCGATGCACTCGATGCGATCGCTATGTCTCCAACTACCTTGCCACGTTCGCTCTCGCTGCCGTTGCAGCCGAGTGGATCAAATGAGTCTCCTTAACCGGGCGCGGCGATCGCCTAGGGCGAGGTCAGGTTCGAGACGCCCCCGCGCTCACGGCCTGCCACCGGCACTTTTTTTGTAGAATCCGGCCAGGCGCTTCCTGTTCCTGAGTAGCGCGCGCCCGAACAAGGGCGATAGATTGCATGCCAACGGGTCAAGGAATGACCCCATCCCAGGCAGATAAATTCGGGTCGACTGCGACTGCCGCAGCCGGAGGCTTGGTATGCAAATGATATCTGACGATATTTCGACCGAACTATCGGCCCGGCGGACGGGCATGTCCTTCCAGCGAACCCGCATGAGCGCGGATCGCACCTTGATGTCGGTGATCCGCACGTCATTGTCGCTGATCTCCTTCGGCTTCACGATCCACCAGCTCGCCCAGAAGCTGAAGGACCAGAATCTGCTGCCCAGCGCCGCACCTGAACGGACGTTCGGCACCACGCTCGTCGCCTTTGGCATCATGATGCTGACGTTCGGCATCGTCTACCACGTCCGGTTCATGATCGAGCTGCGCCGCGAACGGCGCCTCATGGCCGAAGAACAGCTGATTCATGGCAAAAGCGGCTTTCCGCCTTCACTCACGCTCATAACCGCGATCCTGCTGCTGATACTGGGCGTATGGACGATCGCAAGCATGCTTTTCAAGATAATGCCGTTCAATTGAACACAATACACGTCGCCACATAACATAATCATTCTTCCATCAATGTTTATTATCAGGAGGATGTTATGGCCTCGAAAAGCAATTCCGGCAGGCCGAATATACTGGTGATATTCGGCGACGACATCGGCATGTGGAATGTGGGCGCCTATACTCATGGCATGATGGGGCGAACGCCCAATATCGATCGGATCGCCGAGGAAGGCATCCTTTTCACCGATCATTACGGCCAGGCAAGCTGCACCGCCGGCCGCGCGGCCTTCATCACCGGGCAGGTGCCGGTGCGCACGGGCATGACGACGATCGGCATTCCGGGATCGCCTCGCGGCATCCAGAAGGAAGATCCCACACTGGCCGAGGTGCTGAAGTCGCAGGGCTATGTGACGGGGCAGTTCGGCAAGAACCATCTGGGCGACCGCAACGAATTCCTGCCCACGGTCCATGGCTTCGATGAATGGTTCGGCAACCTCTATCACCTGAACGCGGAGGAGGAGCCCGAGCAGCTCGACTATCCGGGCCAGAAGAATGCGGATTATCTGAAGAAATATGGTCCCCGCGGCGTGCTGCATGCCTGGGCCACGGACGAGGACGATCCGACCGAGGATCCCATCTTCGGCCGCGTCGGCAAGCAGCGCATCGAGAATACCGGCATGCTGACCCGCGAACGCATGGAAACGTTCGACGGCGAGGTGCTGGACAAGACGCTCGACTTCCTCGACCGCTACGGCAAGGGCGACAAGCCCTTCTTCTGCTGGTTCAACACCACGGCCATCCACATCTGGTCGCATTCGCCCAAGAAATATATCCAGAAGGCCGTCGACGAAGGCCGGGCCGAGGAAGATCTTGTGCGGGCCAAGATGCTGGAACATGACGAGCAGATCGGTGCGTTGCTGAACAAGCTGCGCGAACTGGACGTCGATGAAAATACGATCGTCGTCTACACCACCGACAACGGCAATGAGATGATGTTCTGGCCTGATGGCGGCTATGCTCCGTTCCGCGGCGAGAAGGGGACGAGTTGGGAAGGCGGCCTGCGCGTGCCCTGCGTCGTTCGGTGGCCGGCGCGGATTGCGCCACATTCATCGTCCAACGGCGTCCAGTCCCACGAGGATCTATACGTCACGCTCGCGGCGGCCGCGGGCCTTCCCAATCTGAAGAGCGATCTTCTGGATGGTTATGAGATGAACGGTACGACCTATAAGGTTCAACTCGACGGCTATAACAATCTGGATCACTGGACCGGGAAGTCACCCAAATCGGCTCGCCGCGAATTCTTCTATTATGACGAGACGGATCTGATGGCCGTCCGCGTCGATGGCTGGAAAATGCACATCGGCGTGAAGAAGGAAGGCAGCTGGTTCAACGAAAAATATTATCCAAGCGTGCCCTATCTGTTCAACCTACTCATGGATCCTCTGGAGAAGATGGACCCGGAATCCCACGAATGGGGATATATCGGCAGGAAGTTCTTCGCCTCCAAGCTATGGGCGCCGAATGCGGCCACACCCTTTATCGCCGCCCATCTCAAGAGCCTGCAGGCCTATCCCCCGCGCCAGGGCGCAGACACGCTGAGCCTGCACAAGGCGCTGGAAGGCGCGATGAGCCGGCTCGAAACCAGCCGGACGACGAACAACTGATCCTGTCGCGATCGGCCGTTCGCGCGGCTGCGGCAAGGGCCACGGGCGGCGTTCCGGCGCCGCCCGTCCCCTCCCGCCCAAAATGGAGCGATCCACCATGGCGCTCACACACATCATCCCGCTGCTGATCAACATCAGCATCTTCTTCATGGTCCTCGCGCTGGGGCTTCGGGCCGGCAGGGGCGATGCGATCTATCTGCTCCGCCGTCCGACGCTGCTGCTGCGATCGATCGTGTCGATGAGCGTCGTCATGATAGCAGCCGCCATCCTGCTGTCTTTCCTGATTGATCCGGCGCCGGCGGTGAAGATCGCCCTGATCGTGCTTGCCATGTCCCCGGTGCCCCCCATCCTGCCGGCCAAGCAGATCAAGGCGGGCGGGTCCGGCGCTTATGCCGTGGGCCTGCTGGCGACGGCATCGGTGGCGGCCGTGGTGCTGACGCCGCTGGCCGTCACGCTGATCGGGCGGTTGCTGGGGGTTGCGGTGGACATTTCCGCCAGCCGTGTCGCCACCGTCATGCTTGTTTCCGTCATTATCCCGCTGGGGATTGGCATCGGCATCCGCACCCTGCTGCCGGATGCGGCGGCGCGGATCGCCCCTGCCATGTCCCGGGCGGCGATGATATTGCTGGTCGTGGCCGCGCTGCCGCTGCTGTTCGAGGCTGGACCCGCGATCTGGGCCATGGTCGGCGATGGCGTGCTGTTGGGCCTGATCGCCTTCACGCTCATAGGCCTGGTCGCGGGCCATCTTCTGGGCGGTCCCGACAACGGGAATCGCACCGTCCTGGCACTGGCCACGGGCACCCGCCACCCCGGCGTGGCGATTGCGATCGCCACCGCGAACTTCCCGCACGAGAAGGCCGTGCTGGCGGTGGTGTTCTACCATCTCGTCATCAGCGCGCTCGTGTCCCTTCCCTATGTCCGCCGCCGGCACGTCGCTTCCGGGGAGACACCGGCATGAGCACGCCAGCATCGCCATCGCCGCCCGGCATGGTCTGGATACCGGGAGGGACATTCCTGATGGGTTCCGACCATCACTATCCGGAAGAAGCCCCCGCACATCGCGTGAGCGTGGACGGCTTCTGGATGGATGCCACCACCGTCACCAATCGCGACTTCGCGCATTTCGTGAAGGCCACCGGCTATATCACGCTGGCCGAAAGGCCGGCGGACCCCGCCGACTATCCAGGCGCGCGGCCCGAGCTGCTGGCGGCATCCTCGATCCTGTTCCGCAAACCCAGCGCCCCGGTCGACATGAGCAACCATTATAACTGGTGGCACTATGTGGCCGGCGCGGACTGGCGTCACCCGCGCGGACCCGCAAGCTCGATCCGGGGGCTGATGGATCATCCCGTCGTGCATGTCGCCTTGGAGGACGTGGCTGCCTATGCGCATTGGGCCTGCAAGGCGTTGCCGACCGAGGCGGAATGGGAATTCGCCGCGCGCGGCGGGTTGGACGGCAGGGAATTCGTCTGGGGCGACGATCTGACCCCCAACGGAAAATATATGGCCAATACCTGGCAGGGCGAATTCCCCTATCGCAACACGCGGGAGGACGGCTTCGAATATACGTCGCCCGTGCGGGCATTTCCGCCCAACGGCTACGGCCTGTACGACATGGCCGGCAACGTCTGGCAATGGACGGCCGACTGGTATGGCGACCATGGCACCCGCCATCGGAGCTGCTGCACCGTCGCCAATCCACGTGGCGGCGCGGCCGAGGAAAGTTTCGATCCGAACGCGCCAGGCATGCGGATTCCGCGGCGCGTCACCAAGGGCGGATCGCATCTCTGCGCGCCCAATTACTGCCGGCGCTACCGGCCAGCGGCCCGCATGGCCCAGCCGATCGACACGGCCATCTCGCATCTAGGGTTCCGCTGCATCAAGCGCCCGGCTCCGAAAGCGGAGGCGATGCCATGATAGAGGAATGGTTGATCGAGCTGACCGCGCTGGTCGTTCCGCTGATCGAGCTTGCGGCGCTTATCGTCATCACCATCGGCACGGCGGAGGCGTTCGTCCGGGGCGTCCCGGCGATGCTTTCGGGGCGGAAGAACGGGCATGCCGTCCGCCTCATCTGGATGCGGCAGGCGCGCTGGCTGATCGCGGGACTGACCTTTCAGCTTGCCGCCGACATCATCGAAACTTCCACGGCGCCGAGCTGGGACGATGTCGGCCGGCTCGGCGCGATCGCCGTCATCCGCACTTTCCTCAACGTCTTTCTGGAACGCGATCAACGCGAGATCCGGGAAATCGAGGAACGCCGCGCCCTCGATTCCGGAAAATCGCCGCGCCCCGGCGCGGATCCGACGACATCTCCCGAGCTTCGCACGCCCTCATCGAACGGGGACAGGCCATGAAACAGGCATATGCCACCTTTTTCGCGTTGGCAGTTCTGGCCGGCATGGCGCCACATGTCGCGGCCCAGGATGCGCCCCCATCCGCGCCGCCCCCGGCGGAACGCGAGGGCAGCGGGTGGAGCTTCGCGATCACACCCTATCTATGGGCGGCGGGCCTTTCCGGCGATGTCGCCCAATTCGGCCTGCCACCTGTCCATATCAGCCCGGATTTCGGGAAGGTGCTCGACAATCTCGACTTCGCAGCAATGGCGACCGGCGAAGCGCGCAAGGGCCGCTACAGCATTGTCGCCGACATGATGTTCACAAAGATTTCCCTGGCCTACGGAACGCCGAGAGGCGCGCTTGCCGAAACGGCACGCGTGAAATCGTCCACCTTCGCCGGCTTCGTCGGCGGAGGCTATTCGCTGGCCCATGGCGACCGCCATATCCTGGATTTCGTGCTGGGCCCGAAGATCTGGAACGCGGATGTGAAGATCGGGCTGGAGGGCGGCCTGCTAAACGGCAGGAGCGGCAATGACAACGCCACCTGGGTCGATGCGATGGGCGGATTGCGCGGTCGCTATTGGCTCAGCGACAGCCTCTATCTGAGCGGATGGGGCCTCATCGGCGGCGGCGGCGCGAATATCGATTGGGATGCCGGCGCAACGCTCGGCCTTCGGATCAGCCGCACGGCGTCGGCGGTCGCAGGCTATCGCGCGCTGGGCGTCGATTACGACAGGGACGGCTTTCGCTTCGACATCGTCCAGCAGGGGCCAACCTTGGGCGTCTCGCTGAACTTCTGAATGAAGCGCCGCCGCTGCGATCGGAACGGAAACGGAGACAGCAAAGGGAAGCAGGGCAATGGACGCGTCATCATTGGCCACATGGCTGGAACGGATTCCGCTCTGGGCGCTCGGGCCCTTGCTGCTGCTCACCTTGTTCGCGGCCGCGCTGGCCGGCTGGCGGCTTCGCCGCCGCCGGGATAGCACGGCCACCGTGGAAACGGCGGCCGGTGGCGATGGGCATGAAGGCTATATCGTATCGGCAGTGCTGGGTCTGCTCGCCCTGCTCACCGGCTTCACCTTTTCACTCGCGATCGACCGTTACGAAACCCGGCGCGAGCGCGTGCTGGTGGAAGCGAATGCGATCGGCACGACCTATCTGCGCGCGCAACTGCTGGAGGAGCCTCACCGCGCGCGCATCAGCCGGATGCTGGTCGACTATACGGATAACCGGATCGCGCTAGCCAAGGCCCACGGCAAGGATATCCAGCCGCGGCTCGGCGCTAATGACCGCATGCTTGCCGACCTCTGGACTGCGACCGTCGCGGCCTATCCGACGATCCGATCCTACGATTTTTCAAGCGCCTTCCTGGATAGCATGAACGCCTTGATCGACATGGATGCCGCCCGCAAGGCCGCGCGCTATGCGCGTGTGCCGATGGAGGTCTTCCTCGTCCTGCTAATCTACATGCTGATCAGCGCAGGCGTGCTTGGCTATGTCCTCGTCGGCCGGAACGGGCGGATATCGGCTGCCTTTCTCCTGTTCCTCTTTTCGCTGTCGGTCCTGCTGATCATGGACGTCAACCGGCCCAACGCAGGCGGCATCAATGAATCCCAAGAACCGATGATCGCGCTGCGCCAGACGATGCGGGCTCAACCGCCGGCGCTGTTCGATCGCTTCAGCCGACCCGCAGACGAGGCTCCATGACTGCGGGGCCACATCCATCGATCATATCGGTGCCCAGGTGGAGAAAGACCATGTTCACGCGGATAAGCCTGATAGCCGCCAGCCTGGCGGGAAGCACCTTCGCAACAGCCCCTGCGGCGGCGCAAGCGCTTCAGGACCATTTCTGGATCGAGACGTCGGCCTATTGGCCGCGGGTGGATACCTCGGTCCGCCTGTCTTCGACGCGATCGGGTGCCCAGGGCACGTCGATCGACCTGGAATCCGATCTCGCCCTGGACAAGCATGAAACGCTGCCAGCCGTGTTCGCCGGCGTCCGATTGGGAAGCAATTTCTCGATCGGCGGCGAATATTATTCGCTCAGCCGCAAAGGATCGAACGTCATCAGCCGCGATATCGTCTTCGACGACATTACCTATCCTGCGTCGGCCAGGGTCTCGACGAAATTCAGCACCGACGTTTATCGGCTGACGCTCGGCTATGCCTTCATACGAAAAGAGAATTTCGAACTGGGCGCCGCGCTCGGCCTGCACGCGACCAGGTTCAAGGTCAGGCTGGATGGCGAAACCAGCATCGGCGACCAGTCCGCGAACGTCGAGGGGCGCAGGCATGATTTCCTCGCCCCCCTCCCCACACTCGGGCTCTTCACCGCGTTCGAGGTTGCGCCCCGGCTCACCCTCAATGGACGGATCGATTATCTCTCACTGAAAATCGACGACTATGACGGCCGCCTCATCAATACCCAGGCATCGATCAGCTATCGCGCGCTGAAGAATGTCGGGATCGGCGCGACCTATCGCTATGTCGATTATCGCGTCGATGTGGAAAAGCAGCGCTGGACCGGAAGGGTCTCTTACAAGTTCAAGGGGCCGGCCGTCTTTCTCCAGTTCGGCTTTTAAGTTGCGCCAGGGCTCGTCCTCCCGGGGCTTCCCGGGATCACCGGTAGCTCTTCAGCGTATCGGAGGGATGCTCGCCGAACGCCTGATAATATTTCCGGGCGAAATGGCCGAGATTGGAGAAGCCGCAGCTGAAACCCACCGAGGTCACGTTCATCTCCGGTGTCGGGTTGCTTAGCATCGCGCGCGCATATCGCAGCCTCACCCTGCCGACATAGGCCATTGGCGAAATGCCGTGGGTGCGGTGGAAGAGATAGAACAGGCTCCTTGCGGTGGTTTCCGCAGCCTCTGCCAGCGCTTCTACGGTGATGGACTGATCCCAGTTCTGCTCGATATAATCGACCGCGCGGCGCACCTGCCAGGGCGCAGCGGCACGCGGCGTCCCTTCCAGCCATTTGCTGTAATTATGCTCGTTGGCCATCAGATAAGCGACGATCACCGCCTGCTCGGTCTCCGCAATCACATTGGCCGGCAGCATATCTTCGTCGCGATCGAGTTCGCCCACCAGAAAGCGCAGCAGCCGAAGCTGCGCCGCCGCAAACCGCGAATTGGCGTTCGGCCGGCCGGTCAATTGCAGCGGAGGGTCCACAGGCTTGCCGATCATGGCGGAAAGCTTCCGCGCAAGAACGGCAGGCGACATCTTCAGAATGAGGTGGGCGAAGGTTGGGCCGTAAACGAACATGCCTTCGGAGCCGGGGCCGCCAGCAATACCGCCACCCAGTTCCTCGACCAGCAGGCTGTGCCTGTTCCAGCGGACCTCGCCCGATCCGGAGATCGGGAAGCCCTGGACGAAATAGTCGTTCTGGGAAAGCTGGGCCTGCAAAGGCGATCCGTAGCGAGCGTAGGTCAGGGCGATGGAAGGCAGTTCACAATGGTTGAGGACGCTCTGGAATGCCTTTCCGCCCTCGGGCATGTCGATCGATCGGACAGAAAAAATCGGCCGCAGCCAGTCCTGCAATTCCTCGGGAGCATTCGTGCGGATCGCGGGATAGTTCCGAAGCAGAGCCGATGCCTCCATCTCCAATCTCCTGCCCAAGCAGACGCAACGATTCCTGCCGGGTAATTACCTTCTTTCGATCCACCTCCCAACGAAATTGGGACATCCGACCAAAATTCATGGTTACATGCCGCCCCTGACTGAGCAACAGACCTATCTTTTCAGAATTATTACATCCTGGCAGGCGCCATAGCCTCAATGGTCGGCCCGCGGCACACGTCCAGCCGTCGAGCTTGAGCACCAACATTGGTGGGGATGAGCCCCTGCTCTGCCATGAGTTTCTTCATCGCGCGACAGCTTTCGAAGTCAAGCAGCAGTGCAAGAATTCCAGAAGTCGGAATGAGTCGGGAGGCAAGGAAGCAAGAAGCACTACGCCGGCAAATATCTATGGTGGGGATCCCGCGCATATTTCGGCGGGTAGCCATCGACCGGGTCGGGATAGAGAACACAGAGAACCTTGGCCACCCGCTCCGATATTCGACGAGCAGAGCGCGGATCGCGTTCGTTTCCAGCACAACATTCAGCATCGCGCCCACGCCCTTGAAAACCTCCTCCAGCATCTGCCGACGGCCGAGCACTGTTCTTTCAGCCATGAGCCGCCTGCCGGCGCTGACCTGGATCTTTGCGCGCACCTGCGACTGCATAGCCACCATAGCGCCATTGCGAAGTCCGGCATTTAGCGCGACAGACCTGACGATCATGACCAGCAGCGAATTGCAGAACCTCATCGTCGCAACGCTCACCCGCAATGCCGGCGGCAGCCGGCGGCGATGGCGGCTCGTGGTCGGGCCGGTCCGTGTGTACAGTTTGGGTACGCACCCGCACTGCAACTGGTCGGTGGCGCCATCGGGCTCTGCCGGTGAAAACGCTGTGGTGGAAGATCTTATCGATACGATAAGGTCGGCCCATCCAATCGTTGCCGCCGGATGAGGGATAGTTGGGTATGGCAGCCCCGACTTTCCTGCCGGGCAGTTTTCAGAACTGGAATGGTCGAAAGCCGCCGGTGCGGGGCGTCACAACCGTTCGGTTGCGACACTCGGCACGTCATGGTGGCTAGGCGTCGAGCCAAGCCGCGAGGCCGTCCAGCGTCTGCAATCCATATCCCACCGCGCCGAAACCGATGACGACCTGACGCCGCTCACGACTGGGGTGGAGCTGACGCATGGTTAGCACCGTTTTGCCGTCGGCCTGCTCATCGAAGGTCACCGTCATTCGAAAACGCTCGGGATCGTCGGGGTCGGGGGTGCCATAGTCCATCACGATCCGTTCGTTTGGCACAATCTCCAGGAAGCGCATGAGGTTCGGAAAGCGCTGTTCCTTACCCTCGAATATGCCCACCATGTCGAACCGCCAGGTCCCGCCCTCACGGATGTCGGCCTCGTGGCTTTCGATGCTGAGCCCACTCGGGCCATACCATTCGGCTAGCGCCTTGGGGTTCGTCCAAGCGGCAAAGACCTTATCGCGCGGGTGATCGAGGAGCTTGACCAGCACGATTTCGCGATCGAGCGACCAGGTTTCCAAAAGGTTCGCCATATCTTATTCCTCTCCCGCCTTATCCAAATAGAGTTCCAGCCGGTCCAACCGCTCGGCAGCCAGCCGGCGCTCCTTTTCCATCCAGTCCGCCGCTTCGGCGAAGCGCGCCTGCACCAGTCTGCACCAGCGACTGCGCCCGCGTTTTTCGCTGGCGATCAGCCCGCATTCTTCCAGCACCCTGAGATGCTGTGCGAAGGAGGGAAGCGCCATATCGAACGGTTCGGCCAGGGCGGTGACGGGCGCCTCGCCCTCTGCAAGCCGCGACACCACCGCTCGCCGCGTGGGATCGCTGAGGGCATGAAAAGTGAGGTCGAGAGGCGCCGAATGGTAAGGCATATGCCTAAGTAACCGGCCCGCTGTCAGCACGTCAAGGATAATAAGGTCATCGCCTTAGTATCAGGCTGTCGCGCAGCGTGACGAACGCGCCGCCAACGGCGGGAAGACAGTCATCAGATTGGCAATTGCATTCGAATGCATCTTGTTGCACAAGCTCTGCTGGCTGCCACGCAAAAACCGGGGTCCCGGGGCTTTCATATGTGCAAATTCCGGATGGACAAGCAGGCAACGCGAAGCAGCAAATCGCACCTTGCCCGGACAATTCGTGGCAGGCGGTATCAACCTTCGCGGACTATACCGAGCATCTAACAGACCACAGGAGCATTTATGAGCGAGGATGAGGGCAAGGCGCCAAAAACAACGAGCGTGGGCACCAAGATTGCGCGTGCAAACGATGACGCGCGGGCCGTATTGCAGGTGGAGCGCCGGGATTTCCAACAACTCGTTCCCGAAGGCCGTCCGCGCGTCCAGAGCATGCGCGGCTTCGATGATTGCTACACCGACATCGTCGACTACATCGTCCGCTGCACGCACAAGATCTGGGACGAGCGCGACGTCGGCCTGATCTATACCCATTACACGCACAACTGCGTTGCCTACACGACGCTGGGCACGATGTACGATCGCGAGACCCATATTCGCGACACGATCCAACGCCTTGCCGAATTCCCCGACCGGCGCGGGCGCGCGATCCAGGTGATCTGGAACGGCAACGATGTCGACGGCTTCTACACGAGCCACATGACCAACGGCGGCGGCCGGCACACCGAATATGGCATGTACGGCAAGCCCACGGGCCGCAGCTTCATGACGCGCACCGTGGCCGACTGCATGATCTTGGAGAACAAGATCTATAAAGAGTGGATCGTCCGCGACAATATGGGGCCGCTGATCCAGCTCGGCATCGACCCGCATTCCTATGCCACCGACATCGCACGCAGGAAATTCGAGACCGGCGAGAAAGTAATCGACCTGGCGGAGAATCGCCGGCTGCTTGGCCAGTATCCGCCCGAAACCGAGGCCGATGTGTCGATCGCGCACAATGAGGGCGAAGCCCAGCTTCTGCGTGATCTCCACCACATCTTCAACAAGCGGATGTTCGGCCGCATCCACGAGATCTATGCGCCGACCTGCCAGTGGCACGGGCCGCTGATGCGCGAGCTCTATGGCATCGCCGCGGTTCTCCACCAGACGATCAAGCTGGTCGCGCTGATCCCCGACTGCGCTTATGTTCCGCAGCATATCTGCTCGGTCGAAAGCGAGGAAGGCGGCGTCAAATATGCGGTGCGCTGGACGATGGACGGGCATCACATGGGCTATGGCTCATTGGGCGCACCGACCGGCCATCACCTCTTCGTCATGGGCGTCACGCACTACCACGTCATCGACGGCAAAATCGTCGACGAATGGGTGGTGTACGACGAGCTTTCGATGCTGGTGCAGCTCAAGCTTGCCGACATGCAGAAGGCCGCCGACGCCGAAATTTGAGCCGATTCCGACGCAAGGATCGCAGCAACCATCCGCTGCCATCCTTGCGTCACCCGATGCATCCCGCACCCGTCGTTCATCTGGTCGTCAACGCCCTCCCCCTCCCCAGGAAGCGCCTTGCCTTTCGACCAGATCTCATCTAGCGGTTTTGCATTCGAATGCATTTAGAGGATCCGATGGCTATCTATCTGAAGCGTGGAGCGACCGCAGAAGCGAAAGCTGAGAATAATCGCCAGGTGCGCGACACGGTCGAAGGCATCCTCGCGGATATCGAGAAGCGCGGCGACGATGCCGTGCGCGAGCTTTCGATCAGGTTCGACAAGTGGGATCGTGATTCCTATCGCCTGACCCCGGCGGAAATCCAGGCCTGCATCGACACCCTTTCGCCGCAAGACCTGAAGGACATCGAGTTCGCCCAGACCCAGGTGCGCAACTTCGCCCGGATCCAGCGCGCCAGCATGACCGACGTCGAGGTCGAGACCCTGCCCGGCGTGATCCTGGGACACAAGAACCTGCCTCTGAATGCCGCAGGGTGCTACGTACCCGGCGGCAAGTATCCGCTGCTCGCCTCGGCACATATGTCGGTGATCACCGCTAAGGTGGCGGGTGTGCCGCGGGTCGTGACCTGTGCCCCGCCCTTCGGCGGCAAGCCAGCGCCGGCGATCGTCGCGGCGCAGGCATTGGCTGGCGCTGACGAGATCTACTGCCTCGGCGGTATCCAGGCAGTCGCGGCAATGGGCCTCGGCACCCAGTCGATAGCGCCGGTCGATATCCTCGTCGGTCCGGGCAACGCTTTCGTAGCCGAAGCCAAGCGACAGCTCTTCGGCCGTGTCGGCATCGACCTGTTCGCGGGGCCGACCGAAACGCTGGTCATCGCCGACGAGATCGGCTGCGACGGCGAGCTGGCGGCCACCGATCTGCTCGGCCAGGCCGAGCACGGTCCTGACAGCCCGGCGATCCTGCTGACGACGTCGGAAAAGCTGGCGCGCGAGACGATCGCGTGGATCGAAAAGCTGCTCGATATCCTGCCCACGGCCGACATTGCGCGCAAGGCGTGGGAAACCTACGGCGAGGTGATCGTCGCCGAGGACGACGCCGAAATGGTGCGCATCGCCGACGAGATCGCCAGCGAGCATGTCCAGGTGATGACCGCCGATCCCGACTATTTTCTCAAGAATATGAGCAACTATGGCGCGCTGTTCCTCGGTGCGCGGACCAATGTGTCGTTCGGCGACAAAGTGATCGGCACCAACCACACCCTCCCCACCAAGAAAGCCGCACGCTATACGGGCGGGCTCTGGGTCGGCAAGTTCATCAAGACCTGCACCTATCAGAAGGTGCTGACCGACGAAGCCTCGGCGCTGATCGGCGAATATTGCAGCCGTCTCTGCGGGCTCGAAGGCTTTGCCGGCCACGGCGAGCAGGCCAACATCCGCGTGCGCCGCTTCGGCCATCGCGAAGTGCCCTATGCTGGTACGGCCGCTCCCTCCGAGCTCACCGTCGCCGACGCCTGACATGACCGCCGCCGCATTGCCGCGAACGCCCAGCTTTCGTCTCGACGGGCGGCGGGTCCTGGTGACGGGCGCAGGTCGGGGGATCGGCGCGGCCATGGCCGCGGCTTTCGCCGAGGCCGGCGCCGCCGTGACCCTGGCCGCGCGTTCGGGCCACGAGATCGCGTCCGTGGCCGAGGCCATTGGGCGATCGGGCGGCCAGGCGGAAGCAGCGGCGCTCGACGTCTCAGACCTCGATGCCGTAACGCGCTTCTTCGACGAGCGCCCGGCCTTCCACGTCCTGGTCAACAATGCGGGGACCAACCGTCCCAAGCCGATGATCAACGTCAGCGAGGCCGATTACGACGCGGTGCTGGACCTCAACGTCAAGAGCGCCTTCTTCGTTGCCCAGGCCTGCGTCCGGCAGATGTTGGCCGCGCGGATCGAGGGCGGCAGCCTGATCCACATCGGCAGCCAGATGGGCCATGTCGGCGGACCCAACCGGTCGCTCTATTGCGCATCGAAATGGGCGCTGGAGGGCATGAGCAAGAGCTTCGCGCTAGACCTCGCGCCATACGGCATCCGTTCCAACACGATCGCTCCGACCTTCATCGAGACGCCGATGACCAGGCCGTTCTTCGAGGATACGGCGTTCAAGGCGAGCGTGCTCGACAAGATCAAGCTGGGCCGGATCGGCAGGGTGGAAGATCTGATGGGCGCCGCGGTTTTCCTGGCATCGGACGCCTCCAGCCTGATGACGGGGACCTCGCTGGTCGTGGATGGAGGATGGACGGCGGAATGAGCGGCAACCTCAAGCAACGGCTTGCGGCGGGCGAAATGCTGGTCGGCACGTTCGTGAAGACCCCCTCCCCGATCGTCGTCGAGGTTCTGGGGCTCAGCGCGCTCGACTGCCTGTGCCTCGATGCCGAGCACGCGCCGTTCGACCGGCCGGCGATCGACGCCTGCATCATGGCCGCGCGCGCGGCGGGAATGGACGTGCTGGTGCGTGTTCCCTCGGCCGCGCCCGAGCATATCCTCAATGCCCTCGATTGCGGCGCAACGGGCGTCGTCATCCCGCACGTGCGATCGGCCGAGGAAGCGTGCACGGCGGTGCGGCTCAGCCACTATGGCGCCGGCGGGCGCGGCTATGCGGGCTCCGCGCGCGCCGCCGCCTATACGACGAAGCCGATGGCCGCCCATCTTGCCGACAGCGCCGCGCGCACTACGGTCGTGCTCCAGATCGAAGACCCCGAAGCCATCGACGCGATCGAGGAGATCGCCGCCGTCGAGGGAGTCGATGCGCTGTTCGTCGGCCGCGTCGACCTGACCGTCGCCTACGGCGCGGCGAGCCAGGATGATCCGCAGGTGATCGCCGCGGTCGAGAAGGTCTGCGCCGCCGGCCGGCGTCACGGCCGGAGGACCGGCATGTTCTTGGCTCGACTCGACGACGTTCCCACCTGGATCGACAAGGGCGCCACCCTGTTCCTGCTGGGATCGGATCATAGCTTCATGCTGGCGGGCGCGGCCGCGCTGGTCGCGCAGGTCAAGAGGTGAACGAAAGCCGGGGACTGGGCCTGCTCGGCGGTCTCGTCCCGTTGATCGCCGCGATGGCGTCGGTCTGTATCGGCAATTCCTTCGCCAAGGCGCTGTTCCCGCTGGCAGGTGCCAGCGGCACCAATGCGTTGCGCCTGGGACTCTCAGCGCTGCTGCTGATCGCGCTTTTCCGACCGTGGCGCTGGCAGATCGGGCGCGTTGGCTGGGTGGCCGTAGTGCCTTACGGCATGACGATCGCGGCCATGAACCTTTGTTTCTACATGGCCTTGCGCACCCTGCCGCTGGGCATCGCCATCGCGATCGAGTTTCTGGGGCCGCTGAGCATCGCGCTTATGTTTTCGGTGCGACGGGCGGATTATCTGTGGATCGCCTGCGCCGCCCTCGGCGTCGCCAGCTTGACTCTTCCCGGTGCGATTTCCGGATCGAGTCATGCTGCGCTGGATCCCGTCGGACTGGCCTTCGTCCTCGGTGCGGCACTGGCCTGGGCGCTCTACATCGTCGCCGGCAAGCGCGCGAGCGAGATTCTGCCCGCGGGCCAGGTCGTTTGTCTGGGCACCTGTGTCGCGGCCCTGATCGCCGTTCCCGTCGGCGTCGCCTCAACCGGCGCGCGCCTGATCGAGCCGCAAATCCTCGCCGGCGGCCTCGTCGTCGCGGTGCTGGCGAGCGCCATTCCCTTCTCGCTGGAGATGATCGCGCTCAAGCGCCTGCCACGCCATGTCTTCGGCGTGGTCGTCAGCCTCGAGCCTGCGATCGGCGCGCTGGCCGCCCTGGCGATCCTCGGTGAACGGCTAAGCCTGCTGCAGTGCCTGGCCATCGCCGCGCTGATCGCAGCCTCGGTCGGAATATCGCGCAACCATGCGCTGGAAGACGCAGTCCCGCCGCAAGTCTGATTACGTCGCGGTGAGCAAGCCAAACACCCGCGCTCGCAGGGATGACCTTGTTGGGCTCAGCGCGCCTTTAGCCGGCGCCCGGGCAGCAGCGGACTGGCATGCGTTTCGGGCAAAGCGAGCCAGATCAGCCCGGCAATGACGAAAGTCACGCTGGCGAGCCCCATCGTCGCGCCGAGGCCGAAGCTGCTGGCCAGCGAGCCCGTGACCAACGGCGCGAAGAAGCTGACGATCCGGCCCCAGTTGAAGATCGACGCCGCCGTCGATTTGAGGTGTGGCGGATAGAGTTCGGTCAGCCATGGCCCCCAGACGACGCTCGACGACAGCATGAAACCATAGGCCGCACCGACCGATCCGAGCAAAACGACATTCGTGCCGACATTGAGGTAGATGAGGATGGCGAGCGCCGCGCCGATGAAGCCCAGCGCATTGAAGCGGCGGCCGAAAGTGTCGCCGGTCCAGCCCCAGAAGAAACCTCCGATGATGTTCGCGGCGAATTGCCAGGCGACGAGATCGCCCAGCGTCGCCGGGCTCAGGTGGCGAACGTCGCGCAGATAGGTCGTCAGCCAGCCGCTGAATGCCTGGTAGCCGAAAAAGTTGAGGCCCATCAGCGCAGCGAGCGCCAGTGTCTGAACACGCATGTCGCGAGAGAACAGGTCGAGCACGGGCGCGCGTGCCTTGCCGGCTGCAGCGTCCGCCCGGGCGTCTGCCGTGTTGGGGATGAGCACGAAAGCGAAACCGGCGAGCAGGACTGGCGGGACACCGCCCATCCACAGCAGCCATTTCCAATCGCCGCCGACCCAGCCGCTGGTCACGCCCAGCAGGGTAACCGCGCAGCCGAAGATCGCATTGATCAGGCTGGCCAGCCGTCCCCGCACGTTGCTCGCGAACAGGCCGACATAGATACCGACGACGATCGGGAAAATACCGCCCATGAACAGGCCGAGCAGGAAGCGATCGGCAAGATAGGCCGCATAGCTTGTGACGAAAGTGCCGGCAATCAACGCCAGGCCGTAGCCGATCATGACCACGGCCAGCATCTTGCGGCGCCCGAACCGGTCAGCGAGTTGCCCCATGACGACGGCGCCGATCAGGGCGCCCGCGCCCTGGGCTGAATAGCCGGAGCCGGCTTCGGTCAGCGTCAGGCCCAGACTCTCGCGAATATAGGGCCGCAGCACGTCGACCGAATTCCACGCCCAGCTATAGAAGAATTCCGCAACCATCAGAAAAGCGAAGGCAACTATCCCGCGCGCGAGCGGGGGATAGTTGCCTTCATCCGATGCCACGATGAGTGGGGGGGCGGCATCGGTCACGATCAGCGCGCCGCCATCGGTCCCGATGGCGAGCGCCTCTTCGATAGCATCCTCGGGATCGGGGTGGGCCGGCGGGACAGGCTTCATCTCAGGTCCTTTCACGCGCCCCGATCCATGGACTTAGCGGAAGCTCGCGCCCAGGCGCACACCCCAGACGCGGGGCGGGCTGAAGGATTCCTGGATACGCGCGTTGCCACCCAGCGTCGCCGAATAGATCACCGCCTTGTCGGTCAGGTTGTTGACGAACCCTTCGACGTAGAAGCTACCCGATTCCGGCGTGTAACGCAGGCTGGCATCGACCGTGGCATAGGACTTCTGCAGATCGAGCACGGTGTTGTAGTCGGTGGAATAATATTTGGTCGAATAGAGCAGGTCGACGCGCGGCGAGATCATGCCGTGATCGCCCAGATCTGCATCATAGGAGATGCTGGCCGTGGTTTTCAGCGTGGGCGAGGTCGGCACGCGGTTGCCCGCCAGGTCGACGGTTGCGGTGTCGCCGAACGGGTTCGGTCGGACATATTTGGTGAACTTGGCATTGAGCAGCGCCGCCGTCAGGTCGACATGCAGGCCGTCGACCGGCAGGGTCTTCAGCTCGAACTCAGCGCCGTAGCTGCGCGCCGCCCCCGCGCTCGAATAATATGACAGGTTGGTCAGAGGATCGAGAATCGTTATCTGCAAGTCTTTATATTTATTATAAAACAGGCTGGCGTTCAGGATTATCCGGCCATCGGCGAACTTGTTCTTCGAACCGAGCTCATAGGCCGTCACCGTCTGCGGCGCATAGCTCGGCGGGATCAGCGCGTTGTTTGAATTGTTGTTGATGCCGCCGGATTCGAAGCCGGTCGAAACCGATGCGTAGAGCATGTTGTCGCGCGTCGCGTTGAACTCGACACCTGCGCGCCAGGTCACCTTGTTGAACTTCGCCTGCCCAGCGCCGCGCGCCGCGGTCTGGGTGTCGAAGTTGAACGTGCCCGCAGGCGCGGTGAAGTTGGTGATCACATAGTCCTTGGTCTCGTCCGAGTAGCGGATGCCGGCGGTCAGACGAAGCGTGTCGGGAATGATCGAATAAGTTGCCTGCCCGTAAAGCGCATAGGCCTTGGTATCGATCTCCGTACGAGAACGCGTGCTGAGTGCGGTCGCCGTGGGTGCGGTGTAGACCTGGCTGTAGAGCTCATCGACCATGTCGTGGAAGTAATATCCGCCGACGATCCACTGCAGCGGAGACCCCTTGTCGGTGGAAGAGAGCTGCAGTTCCTGGCTAAAAGTCTTCACGTCGGTGTCTGGCTGCTGGATGCCCGAACCGGCGAAGGCGGCTGTCACGCCGGCCGCGGGGAAGACGATCGACGACTGGTCGAGGTCACCGCTGCGGCGCGAGCGGAATTTCGTGTATCCCGTGATCGACTTTATGGCGACGCTGCCAAAGTCATAGCCGATCTGGCCGTTGACATATTTCTCACGCAGATATTCGGTCGGCTGATAGTCCCACTGGACGTGATACTCGTCGCCTGTCACCGGCACGCCAATGTCGACGCCGTTGACGAAGACCGAGCCGTTGGTCACCGACGGGTTCACCGCATAGGGCACGCCGTTGATCGAGCGCATACCCGTCGCCGGATCGATCAGCGTACCCACGGTCTTATAACCGTAAGCGCCGCCGCCGGCGTCGTTGCGTTCCCAGTAGCCGGCATGGACCTGGACCTCGAGCCCCTCCGTTGGCGTATAGAGCAGGCTCGCGCGCAGCGCCGACTGATCCTCGTCGTTGAAACGGACGTCGGGGTTGGTAGTCGAGCGGACATAGCCGTCATGCTCACTGTGATAGCCGGCGACGCGCAATTGCAGCGTGTCGCTCACGGGCAGGTTCACGAAGGCATCGAACTGGCGCAGGTTGTAGTTTCCGGCCGCTGCGTTGAAGCCGGCTTCGAAGTCCTTGGTCGGCAACTGGGTAACGACCGAGATATTGCCGCCAAAGGTATTGCGGCCATAGAGCGTGCCTTGCGGGCCGCGCTGCACCTCGACCCGGGCGATATCAAACAGTGGAATGGACTGCTGCTGCGTGCGGCTCTGATAGACTCCGTCGAGATAGAAGCCGATCACCGGGTCGCTCTGTGCGCTGACGAGCTGCGTGCGCACGCCCCGGATCGCCGGGAAGGAATCGGCACCCTGCTGCCCCCAAGTCAGGCCCGGCGACAAGAGCTGGAGGCGGCTGGCATCGTTGACGCGGCTGCGCGTGAGATCGGCACCGCTGACCGCCGTCACAGAGAGCGGCACATCCTGCAGGCGCTCACTGCGGCGCTGGGCCGTGACGACGATATCACCGATAAGGCTGTCTGAGGATGCGTCCGCACTTTGAGGCGCCGTTCCTGCGGCATCCTGGGCCATGGCCGCAGAAGCACAGAGAGTCATGGCCAGTGCCGAAACGCCACCTAACCAGAAACGATTGGTCATGCAAAACCCTTTCCCCTGACGGCCGGCCCTATCGACCTGTTCCGTAGGAGCACACGCTACCAATTCGCTTGTGACGCGTCCATGACAAAATGCATTCGAATGCATCATGAATTGGACGCTGCTGCGCTTGCCGTCATATGGCCTAACTCACTAATATACATAGATAAATATTATTTCCACGGCGCGAAGGAAAGGCGCCGGACAGACGTGATGCCACAGGCCCCACCTGGAGAAGCCGGTCTATCCGCGAGAATTTTGCTTCCGAATGCGCCCCTGCGTCATGCGAGTCGCGCGGAGGCTCCGCGCACGAATTCGCCGGCGAAGAGGCGACGTTCGGCCGACGTGTTTTCATTCTCGATGCGTTCAATGAGCATCGAAACCGCAGCCTCGGTCATGCGCCGCACGGGCTGGCGGATCGAGGTGACCCGATAGCTCGACCAGCTGGCGGGCGCAGTACCGTCGAAGCCGACGATGGACAGATCATCCGGAATCTTCAGCTTGAACGCCTCGCGCGCGCAATCGATCGCGCCAATCGCCATCTGATCGTTGCCGCAAATCACCGCGTTGAGGCTGATCCCCCCCGCCATCAACTGGCGCAGGCCTTCCCTGCCCCCGCTATAGCTGAAGTCGCCGCGCACGACCGGCACGTCGTTGAAACCGGCCGCCGCCAGCCGATCGAGCGCTGCCCGGCGCCGCTCCTCGCCGACATAGGAATCTTCGGGACCGGCGATGATGCCGAAATCGCGATGCCCTGCCGCCAGCAGCCGCTCCACAAGCTCGACCTCTCCAGCGGCGGAATCGCAGCATACGCTCGCGGCCCGCGCCTTCGCGGGAACACGGTTATAGAGCACCAGTGGCACACGGTGGTCCTCGAAAAGCTGGATTTGCGCGTCGGACAGCCGGGCAGCCGAGATGACCCCATCCAGGCTGTGCCGCCAGACCTGATCGAGAACTTCATCCACCTCCCCCTCCGCGCGCAGCGAAAAGAGCAGGACGCGGGTGTCCCGCTCGGTCAGACGGCGTGTCAGCTCTTCAAGCACTTCGGGATAATAGAGGTTCGTGAGGCTGGAAATCAGCACGGCCACCATGTTGGTCCGCCCCGAGATCAACCCCTGCGCCAGGGCGTTGGGACGATAGCCGAGTTCGGCGGCGACTTTCTCGATCCGCTTGCGCGTGGCCGGGGCGATGCTGCCGCCCGGCGCGAAACAGCGCGAGACTGCCGACTGCGACACCCCGGCCTTTCGCGCTACGTCATAGGACGTCGCCCGGCGCGCAAGCGTGGTCGGTTTTACAGGCTGGTCCATCGCGTCCTCGTCAAGCACTTGTCCCATCCTTCCTACACTTCGCTGAAAAATTGCAAAACAGCATGGTGGCAGTCGGATTGGAATGACATATGCATTCGAATGCACTAAAGGAAGCGAATCCGCTCCTGCGGCATGTCAGTTGAAGGATTCTCATATGACCCGCGTCCCCGCGCCTCGCGCTCTCGAAGGCAAGCTCGAATATATTAAGAGCCCCGTCCAGGACCAGCACGCCGACAACAGCAAGGTCGCCGGCCTCGTCGCCGGCGTGCTCAAGGACGTGCGCGAGCGCGGCGATGCCGCCGTGCGCGAATATGCGAGCAAGTTCGACAATTCGGACCTCGAGCAGTTCGAGGTGACGCCGGCCGAACGGCAACAGGCCCTTGATATGCTCGATCCGCAGACCCGCGCGGATACCGAATTCGCCATCGAGAACGTGCGTCGCTTCGCCGAGGCCCAGCTTTCCACGATCCTGCCGCTGGAAGTCGAGCCGATGCCCGGTCTCCACCTGGGCCATCGGGTGATCCCGATCCAGCGCGTCGGCGCCTATGTGCCGGGCGGGCGCTTCCCGCTGTTGTCGGCGCCGATCATGACGATCGTACCCGGCAAGGTCGCGGGCTGCGACGAAGTCGTCGCCTGCCTGCCGCCCAATGCGCACAAGGCGATGGTCGCTGGCTGCCACCTGTCGGGTGCCGACCGCATCTTCCTGATCGGTGGCGCGCAAGCCATCGCGGCGATGGCATATGGCACCGAGTCCGTGCCGCAGGTCGACAAGATCATGGGTCCGGGCAACGCTTTCGTGAACGAGGCCAAGCGCCAGGTATTCGGCCCGGTCGGCATCGACCAGCTCGCCGGTCCGTCCGAGATCTTCATCGTTGCCGATGCAACCGGCAACCCCGAGCTGATCGCCACCGACCTGCTGGGCCAGGCCGAACACGACGTGCGCACGCGTGTCGGCCTGATCACCACCGATCGCGCTCTCGCCCAGGCGACGGTGGCCGAAGTCGATCGTCAGCTCCAGACACTCGCCACGGCCAAGGTCGCGGCGGAAAGCTGGGCCAATTATGGCGAAGTGGTCCTCTGCGAAGACGAAGCCGCGATGATCGCCTATTCCGATTACGTCGCGGCCGAGCATCTGCAGGTGCACACTGCCGATCCCCACGCTTTCGCCAAGAAGCTGCGCAACTACGGCTCACTGTTCATCGGCGAGAACGCCAGCGTGGTCTATTCCGACAAGAATGTCGGTACGAACCACACGCTCCCGACGATGGGCGCGGGTAAATATACCGGCGGCCTCTGGGTCGGCTCCTACGTGAAGATCGCAACTTATCAGTGGCTCGAGGAAGCCGCGATCCGCGCCGTCGCCCCGCCCGCCATCCGGCAGAGCGGCAGCGAAGGCCTGGAAGGCCATCAGAAAGCCGCGGCCATCCGCTTCGATCGTCTGAAAGCGTCAGCCTGACGGGTCGCAACCACAGGTGACAAAAGGAAAGGGCGCCGGTTAATCCGGCGCCCTTTTTTTCATGGCAATCGTTGAAGCACGGCTCGTTTCAGACCGCGCTCGGGCGCCATCTCACATCCGGGCTCGAACCGGCGCATTACCCCAGAAAAACAGGCGGTGCGGGATCTTCGGTGCCACGCGCGACGAAGGCGATCGCCGGCACCGATGCGGTGTTGCGGAAGGCGTGCGGAAGGCCGACCGGCACGGTCAGCGTATCCCCCGCCCCCATGACGATTGCACCGTCGGCCCAGCTTACTTCGAGCGTGCCTTCCTGGAGGATCAGGACTTCGGCTTCCTGCCGGCTGTGCATGGGCACGTAGGCACCTGTTTGCAGCGTGAGGAGGCGCAGGTTGCAGCCATGCGGCCACCAGCCGGAAATCGGCCCCGGCTCGAATCCGTCGCGGGTCGGCCTGGGCGTGATGATCGCTGCTTCCTCCACGCCCTCGGCCGCCAGGGGCGAGCGCGGATTGGGATTCGCCCGGACCCGTTCATAGGTCGCGACGCATTCCAGCAGCTTGTCCAGCGGCGGCGTCTTGAGCTTGGCAACCGTTTCCGGATCGATCACCTCCTCAAGCTCGACCTGCTTGAGCTGATAGTCCCCGTCCGACGTATCGATCAGCATGCCCCCCTTGGCGAGCTTCAGGCCGTGGCCCGCGGCCGCTTCGAAAACGGCGGGCGCCCAGGTCACCTTGCCCGGATCGTCCTCACCCAGCACGGTGAACAGCATGCCCACGCCGTCGTCGACCTTCTCGAAGCCGCGGAACATGTGGATCGGCACGGAACAAACGTCGCCCGGCCCTATCTCCAGCGAACCATCCTCGCAATTCGGCCCGAAAAGCAGGCGCCAGCGGCCCGAATGAACCATAAAGACTTCGGCCGTGTCATGGCTGTGCTGCGAATTGACGCAACCGAATGGCTGGCGCGCCGCACCGATGTTGAACCCGTGCTTTTCGGTAATATGGACGTGCTGGTCGGCGCTTTCCGAAACGCCCGCGCCAATGATCGTAAAATTCTCTTTCTCAGTAGAGCCCGGTGTCTTCGTATCGATGAAGGCCGTGCGGCACGGTATCAGATCAGCATAGCGCACCAGCCTCGCGTTCATGGCTTCCTGGGTCCAAAGGGTCACGCTCAAAACTCCGATCCGCGCTGGCCAGCGCATATTGCATCCGAATGCATAGCAGCTAGGGTATTTAGTTGAAGCACGCAAGATGGATGGGAATTTACGAGATGAATGGCGGGAAACTGACGGGATCCGATAATGACACGGAGCGGCTGCCGCTGTTGCTCGTGCCAGGCACGCTTTGTGACGAGCGGGTTTTCACTCCAGTCCTGGCATTGCTGCCCGAGCGTTCCGTCAGCATCGCCCCGCTGACCGACGTGAGCGACGTGCATGAAGCGGCGCGGCGCATTCTCGCCGATGCCCCTCCCCGCTTCGCACTTCTGGGATTTTCACTCGGAGGCATTGTCTCGCTGGAAATCGCGGCGACCGAGCCCGGGCGCGTGGCCGGTCTCGCCCTGATCGGCAGCAACGCGCGGCCCGTGGCGCCGGAATTCCATGCCGAGCGGCGCCGTGAGGCCATTTCCGGCAGCGAGAACCTCGATCACTATATCCGAAAGATCATGTGGCCACGCTACGTCAGCGAGGGCCGTCGGCAGGACGCGGCCCTCCAGCACCTGATCGCAGCCATGGCCCGCGACGGCGGCCGGCAATTGCTGCTCAACCAGACGGAGATCGGTCTCTCGCGGATCGACAGCCGCGACCGGATCGCGAGGATGACGATGCCCAGCCTGGTGTTGGGCGGATGCGAGGACGCGCTATGTACGCCGGAAATGCAGCGCGAGATGGCCCATCGTCTGCCCGATGCTCAATTGGCGCTTCTTCCTGATGCCGGACATTTCGTGACGCTCGAGCAGCCGGAAGCCGTGGCCGCACATATTTCATCCTGGCTGGAGCGGGTGGACAGAGTATCCGCTTAAGCTCGACGGGGTTCTCCGAGTCAGAACCGCGTGAACGGACAGCCTGGCGCCTCAATGCTGGCGATATCGCCGATGAAGCTCACCTCGCTGATCACGGACGATATCGCCCCGCCCGTCCTCACCATGCTGCCCGCTTCCGAATTCGCGGCTTTGAGGAACAGCTCATCGACGGGCGGACTTCCGGCATCCCCGGCCACAGCACGCAACCCGCGAACTCCGGCTCAGGATCGATGGAGCGCGGGACGACCGGGCTCAACGGTGTAGCTGGCGAGGGTGCTGAGCTTGCCGCCGGTACGATCGACCCGATCGAGCACCTTGATGTCGGTTTTCCATAGCTTCGGCGTGATCTCGAAAAGCTGGTATCCCCGCTGATCGGCGTAGAGATCAATCTGGGGATTGTTCCGGACGATGTGCTCCAGCCCCGCCGTCCCAACGCCATTTCCACCAGAGGTGATCGAGGTCGACAGAAACTCGACGGCGACCTTTTCACCGTCCAGCCTGTCGTCGTCCGCCGGCACGGCCCCTGCCATATGCTTGTGGTGATCGCCCGTTGCGATGACGACGTTGCTGAGCCCGTGCCTGCGGATGGAGGCGATCAGCCGCTCGCGCGCCGGCCGATAGCCATCCCAGAGGTCGGTGCCGTGCCTCGGCTCCTCGGCATCGGCAGGGCGCAGGTCGATCGGCATCACGATGACCTGCTGCGCCAGAAGGTTCCAGGCCGCATCGTTGCCGAGCCCGTCGTCCAGCCAGGCTTCCTGCGCCTTGCCGAGCATATCGGGCTGCATATGCGCCTCGGGCGGGCACGCGCTTTTGCCACCATTGTCGCCGCACGGCTGATCCGAGCGATAGGAGCGCGTGTCGAGCACATGCATCCGCATCAGCCGCCCAAAGTCGAGCCGGCGATAGGCGGTCAGCCCGCCCGCGATCGGAAACTGGGCCTTGCGCACGGGCATATGCTCATACCAGGCCTGAAGCGCGGCGTAGCGGCGCAGCGCGAAGATCGCCGGATCCGTGCCGTCCTGATCGAAGTCGCTCGCCCAATTATTGTCGATCTCGTGATCGTCGAACGACGCGGCGAAGGCGCAGGCGGCGTGGTCGGCCTGAAGATCCGGGTCGCTCTTATACTGGGCATAGCGGCGGCGATAGTCGTCGATGCTGTAGATCTCGTCGCCGGCATGCTGGCGAATATTGTTGCGCTTGCCCTGCGGCCCAAGCGGCATGGCGGCGTCCTCGTAAATATAGTCGCCATAGTGGAAGATCAGGTCGAGGTCGGGCTCGGCGGCGAGATGCTTCCAGGCGTCATAATAGCCCATCTCGTAATGCTGGCATCCGCCGACGCCGATCCGCAGCCGGTCGACCAGGGCGCCTGCCAAGGGTGCGGTGCGGGCGGTTCCGACCGGGCTCAGGTCCGACCCCGCAGTGGCGAAGCGATACCAGTAGCGGCGGTGGGGTAGCAGTCCATCGACCTCCACATGGACCGAATGCGCCAGTTCCGGCAGCGCCGTCGCCTCGCCCTTGCGGACCACCCGCGCAAAGCCCTGATCCTCGGCAACCTCCCACCGGACCGGCACATGCGCGGCGGGCATGCCGCCATGCTCGTCGAGCGGGCGTGGGGCGAGCCGGGTCCAGATGACGAAGCCGTCAGGCCAAGGATCGCCCGCAGCGACGCCGAGCGCGAAGGGATTGGCGCCCAGCGGCGCGGCGAGCAAGGGCGATCGGGAAATCCCCGCGATCAGGGCAAAACTTCCGCCCGCCTTGATCAGCTGGCGACGATCCAGTTTCAGCGTGGCCGGTTTCGGCACGATCAGTTTCAGCATGGCAACCCCCTGTCATTTCCCGGCACGTGTCAGCGCGCGGAAGCGGTTCGGTGCAGGAAGGCGGTGAGACCGGCCGGATCGTTGGTAAATATCGCGTCGTCGCCGCGCGCGAGATAGGCGCGCCAGCCCGCCTCATCATCAACGACATCGGAGAAAACCTGCACGCCGGCCGCACGCAACCGCTTGACCTCCGCCGCGTCCGCATCCTGCAGGCGCAGCAATAGGCAGGTCGCATGGTGCGCGCGGGCGAGTTCCAGATAATCTGCCTTCTCGCGCCACACCCCGAGCAGGCAGGTGCGGATGCGCGGGTTGACCTCATGCATCGCATCGATCGTCCGCCAATCGAACGACTGGAGGATATAACGCCCCTCGAGCCCATATTTGCGGACCAGCGCGTCCACCTTCTTCGCAAAAGCCACCGGATCGACGCTCCCTTCGCCGGGCTTGGGCATCTTCGTCTCCCCGAAGAACATCACGTTCGCCTTGGCATAGCGGGCGAGGAAGGCGTCGGCCGTCGGCATGGGCGTGCCGGGCACGGGCTTCTGGGTGGGATAGATGGCGCGGTGCGTGGATCCGCAATCGAACTTCAGCACGTCCGCAAGCTTCATCGCGCGGACCGGCCCGGGCGCGACGCCGTTGGCCGTGCAGAAGCTGGGGTTCACGCTCGTATCGTGGGTGATGACGAGCTGGTTATCGGCAGTCATGACCATGTCGAACTCAAGCATATCGACGCCGAGCCGCAGCGCATTGTCGAAGGCCGGGAGGGTATTTTCGGGCAGGAGCAGAGCCCCGCCGCGATGAGCGACGACAAAGGGCCGGTTCTGCGCGGACGCAGGCGAAATGGCGAGCGCGCCGCCGACGGCCAGCAATGCGGCGAGGGATCGCATCAGAGCATCTATGTGCATGGAATACTCCCGGGGCGACACGGCTCCGCTCCTGAACGGAACGGAACGGAGCCGGTCATATGGTCCGATTGTCACAGATTTGCGTCAGAAGCTCGCATCGACCTTGACGAAGAAATAGCGGCCGATCGCGTCGTAATATGCGTTGCCAGTATTGTTTCCCACCGTCTGATGCGGCGTGGTCGGGGTGTCCTGCAGGAAGAACGGCGGACGCTTATCGCTGACGTTCTTCACGCCAAAGCTGAACATGTACTTATCCGTCGCCCGGATATTCAGCGTGATGTCATTCATGAAATAGGCCGGAATACGCGGAATCTCGTACGTCTCGTCCGATTGGGCGGTGGCGCTGTATTTGGCCGCGCTGATCATCCGCGTGTTCACTCCGAGCGTGAACTTCCCGAGCGAATAGCTGGTGATCAGCGTGCCCTTGAAGCGCGGATAATTCCAGGCGCCCGAATTGTCCGTGCCCGCGCTGCCCACCTGCGAGATGGTCGTCTGTTCGAGCAGATAGGTGCCGCTGAAGCCCAGCCGCATCTCTCCCGCACCGATCGGGACGCGGTAGTTCGCCCCGATATCGATGCCGCGCGCACGTTGCCCGGCCAGGTTCGCATATTGCGCTTGCACATAATCCACCTCGCCCGTGACCGGGTCTCGGTGAACGAATTGGCAATAAGCCTGGTCCGGGCCGCCGCTGGCGTTCACGCAGCTGTTCATCAGCGTCGTGTAGGCCAGCGAGGTGACGACATTGTCGATCTTGATGTCCCAATAGTCGACCGTCAGATCGAACCCGCGCAGGAAACGCGGCTGAAGCACGACGCCCACGGTGAAGGAGTTGGAGGTTTCCGGCGTCAGATCCGGATTACCGCCGCTGAAGACCCGGGGCTGATTGAGGTTGGGGTTTGGCAGCGGCCCGGTCCAGTTGGGGACGGTAGCGGCGCAATTGGCCGCCCGGTCATCGTCCTGCGTGATGAGCCCAGCCTGGCACGGATCGCTGATATGGCCGAGCGTCACCATGCTGATCGGCGAGAAGAGTTCGCCGAAATTGGGCACGCGGATCGAATGCGAGTAGGTGCCGCGCAAGGTCAGGCCGGTCACGGGCTCCCAACTGCCTCCGGCCTTCCAGGTGGTGCCGTTCGGATTGTCGCTATAGTGCGACCAGCGCACGGCGCCTTCGATTTCCAGCCGCCGGGCGAACGGCAGGTCGCGAAGAAGCGGGATCACGGCCTCGCCATAAAACTCCGTCGTGTCGCGGCGATGCTCGAGCGCGGGATGCAACGCCATGTCCATTCCCGGCGACCAGACGATATCGGCAAGCTTCGCCGTGTCGGGATCGTCCCGCGTGCGCAGCGTCTCACGCCGCCATTCGAAGCCTGCGGCGATGGAAACATCGCCATATGGCAGGCTGAACAGGCTGCCGTCGATATTGGCGCCGGCATTGATCATCGTGTTCTTGGTGCGCTCATACCGCTCCTTCTCGGCATAATCGATCCAGGCCTGGCTCGGTGCGTCGGTGGTATAGTAATTGAACGGAGCGCAGCCCGCGGCGCGCGCGGCGGGATCGCGGCAGACGACCTGACCGTCCAGGAGGATCGTGTCACGCGCGTTGAGCCACTCGTCGCGACCGACTGCATTCCTGGTGGTGATGTTGTCGACCACCTGCCCATAGCGGACGAAGGCCTGCCAATTGAGCTTGCCAGTCAGGTCGCCGCCGATGTCGGTACCTGTCGTGATGGCATTGCGCTTGTGGATTTCCCAGGGAGTGGGAATATTCGTATAATGACGGTCGAACGAGATTTGCGTCAGGTTGTTGGAAACCATGAAATCGCGCAACGTGTCGGGCAGATAGGGGTCGGTTAGCCGCGCGATCTCACCCGTCGTGCCAACCCCATTCTTGCCCCACCAGTTGGTCGCACGCGCATCATCGCGATATTGGGGCCACTCCGCATTGCCGCGGCTGTAGCTGTGAGCATAGCCAAAGACGGCATTCCAGGTGATCGCAGGGGTCAGCTCGTAGGAAAGGTTCGAATAAGCCGAGGCCCGGGCTGATTTCCCGCGAAGCAGAATAGAGTCGTAAATGCCGAAGGCGCTGTCCGGGCCGCCATCCTGAACGCCGGTGTCGCCGTTCGAAACCACGTTGTAGCTGCTCTTGGGAATGGCGACGACCTGATTGTTGATCAGCTGATACCATTGCCCATTCTGGTTGCCGCACATGCCGGCCGTACCGATGATGCAGAAGGTGGGGAAATGGGAACGGTAGAACTGATGGTAGTCGATCAGGTAATTGTCGGGGATACCGTCATTCGGGCCGGTGTTCCTGGGATTAACCTGATAGACATAGCGTTTGGTCGTGCGATCGAGGGTCGCCAGCGGCGCCGTGTCGCTATAATTGCCGCCAATGACGAAATGGCCGCGTCCGCCGCCGAAGTCGAAGCCGGTGGCCACGGAAAAATCGGACTGCCGGGCATCGCCTTCACCTGAGATACCGCTGGTCGCGGTAAGGTTCAGGCCGCTCATTTTCTTCTTCATGATGATGTTGACGGCGCCGGTCACCGCGTCGGCACCGTAAATCGCCGCAGCACCACCCGTCACCGTTTCAATGCGGTCGATCAGCGCCGTCGGAATCGTATTGAGGTCAACGGCCGAGGTCCGCGCGCCACCCGATACCCAGCGATGCCCGTCCACGACCACCAATGAACGGTTCGCGCCCATCTGGCGCAAGTTGATGTTGGCGACACCCTGGTCATATTCCTGGCCAAGCGAGTTCATCTCACCCAGACCGGGGCCAACCGCGGGATTGAGCAACAGCGTGTCATAGACGGTGTTGCGGCCAAAATTCCTGGCGTCCTCGGTGGTGATCACGCGGATCGGCATCGTCGATTGGAGCTCAGGGCGGGCGATATGCGTGCCGGTGACGATAATGTCGCTGGCCGCACCGGCGCCGTCGCGGGCGGCACCCTGCGGACCGGCCCGGTCGGTGGAAGCTGGTGTCGTGCTGGTCTGGGCATGGGCTGCGCCGCTGGCGAGCATCCCCAAGGCGAGCGCGAAACTGGCTACGCCCGCATGAAGCGGGTCACGGAACATGGACACCTGCAATCCCCTTTGACGAACTGAAACGGTCAAAGGGAAAGCCGCCGCTGCTTCGAAAATCTTACAAAGTTTCTTTTTTCATTTCCGTTACATAACTGCGACTATTTTCTTGCAGCGATCAGAAGCGCAAATCGACCCTGGTGAAGAAATAACGACCGACGGGATCATAATAAGCGGCCCCCGTCGCGACGCCACCCGAACCATGCGGGCCCGGCGCCGTATCGCGCAGCGGTGCGAAGATATCGGCGTTGCTGATATTCTTCACGCCGATGGTGAGACTGAATTTTTCGACCGGACGGACCTGCACCATCAGATCGTTGTAGAGATAGGCCGGCACATGGCGGGGATCGCGCGTCTCCTCCGAGGCATCGGCGATGCTATAGGCGCTGCCGCTGATGAAGCGGCTGTTCAGCCCGAGCGTGACCTTCCCCAACGAGTAGCTGGCCGTCAGCGTCGCCCTGACACGCGGATAATTCCACTGGCCTGCATAGTCGACGCCCGGGCTGCCCCGCTGCGTGATCGTCGTCTGCTCGAGCAGATAGGTGCCGCGGAATCCCGCCCGCAGCAGCCCTTTGCCGAACGGCGCCCGATAATTCGCGCCGAAATCGATGCCGCGGGCATGCTGGCCGGCCAGATTGGCATATTGGGCATGGATAAAGTTGACTGTGCCGTCGGCGTTGCGCTGGACGAACTGGCAATAGACCGGGTTCGGGCCACCCGGGGAATCGACGCAGCTGTTGAGGATTGTAGTGTAGGATAGCGACGTGATGATGTCGTCGATCCGGATGTTCCAATAATCCACGGTCATGTCGAAGCCCGTCACGAGCTTCGGCTGAAACACCGCACCCAGCGTAAAGCTGTTCGACGTCTCCGGCGTCAGTTCCGGATTGCCGCCGCTGTAGATCACCGGTGCGTTGAGGTTCGGATTGGGCAGCGGCAGGCTCAGGCCGGGCAGCAGCGCCGCGCAATTCACGATCCGGTTCGCATTCTGCAGGATGGCGCCAGCCTGGCAGGGATCGTTGATATGCCCATAGATGGCCTGGCTGAGCGGCGAGAAAAGCTCGCCGAAATTGGGCACGCGGATCGAATGCGAGAACACGCCGCGCAGGGTGAATCCGGCGATCGGTTCCCAGCTGCCACCCGCCTTCCAGGTATGAGTGTCCGGATTGTCGCTATAGCTGGAGAGGCGGTAGGCGCCCTCGATCTCCAGCCGGCGCGCGAAGGGAAGATCGCGCAGCAGCGGCACCTCGACTTCACCATAGAGTTCGATCGTGTCGCGCACGGCATCGAGCGCGGGGTGAAACGCATAGTCGGAGCCGGGCGAGATGATGATGTCGGCAAGCTTTTCCGTGTCCGGATCGTCGCGCGTATGCAGCGTCTCGCGCCGCCACTCGACGCCCGCCGCGATCGAAACGTCGCCATGCGGCAGGCGAAGGATGTTCCCGCTGAGCGTGCCGCCGGCGTTCAGCAGCGAATTCTCGTTCCGCTCGTACCGGCTCCTCTCGATATAGGCGAGGAGCGCCGGGCTGTACGGTTCGGTGCTAAAGAAGTTGAGCGGGACGCAGCCGCTCGCCCGTGCCGCGGGGTCTGCGCAGACGATCTGCCCGGTCGCGGGATCGACAATTGTGTCACGCGCCCGAAGCCATTCCGCTTTGCCGACCATATTGGTGGTCTCGATGCGATCGGTCACTTCGCCGTAACGCACAAACGCCATCCAGTTCAGCCCGCCTGCCAGCGGGCCGGCCAGTTCGGTGCCGAACGAGATGTTGTTACGGCGATGGATCTCATAGGCCTGGGGCAGGTTGAAATAGGTCCGATCGAGGGGAAGCGCGGTGATCCCGCGCGCAAGCATGAACTGGCGGATCGGGTCCGGCAGCCAGGGGTTGGCGAGCGTCGCGATTTCTCCGGTGGTGCCGCCCCACCAGTTCGCCGGGCGGCCGTCGGTGCGGACCTCGGGCCATTCCGGCACCGCGCGCGCGTAGCTGTGCGCATAACTGAACGTCGCGCTCCAACTGACGGCCGGGCTCAGCTCATAAGCGAGATGGGCATAAAGCGATCCGCGTTCCGAAGCGTTGCGCAGCAGGTGATTTTCGAAACCGGTGGTCACGGGGCCGCCATCGCCCGTCCCCGTCTCGCCGGGCGTCACCGGAACGTCATAGTCGACCGGGACGACGCTTCCCTGGCGATACTGATACCATTGATTGCCGACATAGAAGCTCGGGACGGCGCTGCGATAGAAGGAACCGTAATTGTGGGCCAGCACCATGTCGGGAATGCCATCGTGCGGGCCGGTGTTCGCAGGATTGGCGTAATAGGTCTGGCGCCGGTCATAGCGCTCGGCCCAGCGTAGCGGCGCCTTGCGGCCATAGTCGCCGCCGAACACGAAGCGTCCGCGCCCGCCGCCGAACCTGAAGCCGGTGGCCAGCGAAAGGTTGGACTGGCGGGCATCGCCCCGGCTTGAAATCCCATCGGTGGCGGAAAGCTGCACGCCGGCCATCGACTTCTTCATGATGACGTTGACGGCGCCGGTCACCGCATCGGCACCATAGATCGCCGCGGCGCCGCCCGTCACGACTTCGATCCGGTCGATCATCGCGCTCGGGATTGTGTTCAGGTCGACCGCGGAAATCCGCGCCCCGCCCGATACCCAGCGCTGCCCATCGACCAGCACCAGTGAGCGATTATTACCCATGCCGCGCAAATTGATGTTGGCCACGCCCACATCATATTCCTGCCCCTGCGAATTGGACTCGCCCAGGCCCGGCCCGATCGCCGGATCGAGCAGCAGCACGTCATAGATGGTATCCCGCGCGTAATTCCGGGCATCGTCCATGCGGATCACGCTGATCGGCATCGCCGAATGCAGCTCGGGCCGGGCTATATGCGTGCCGGTGACGACGATGCTGGCATCGGCGGCCACGCCGGGTTCCGCAGGAGGAGTCGATGGGCCAGACCTGTTGGACGGCGAAGCAATTCGTGGCGTGACGGCGGCGGTGCGTTGTGGCGGACGGGCGCTGCGGACTATCAGGAAGGTGCCTCCGCGCTTCAAGTAGCGCAGCCCCGATCCGCGAAGCAGCTCATCCAACGCACCCTCAGCCGTTGGCGCGGCGCGAACGGCCGGCGCTCTTTTCCCGCGCAGCAGCGCCGGGTCGGCGAGGATTTCGACACTCGCGGCCCGGGACAAGGCGGTCAGCGAATCGGAGAGGCTGGCGGCCGGAAGCGTCAGGCCGGCCTGCGCGGGAGCGGACAGCGAGCAGAGGGCAACGCCCAATATGGCGAAGCTCGCGCCACGCAGGCCATGCGACAGGGGCACCCGGCAATCCTCCGTTTGCTGCACAGGAACGGGGCAGCGCGTGGGCCGCTGCCATCGCGCTCCCAGAAGGCGCTATTCGTGTCACCCTTGTTGCATCGCTGCAGGACCTGCCCGACTTAGGGTTACGGCTTGCCGCTCGACAGGAAGATCGCGCCGTCGTGCCGGGTGATGGTGAAGTCGTGGATCACGGACAGATTGTCGATCTGCCTCACCGGATCGGTGAGGCGGACGCGACCGCTCACCCTGCGGTTCGCGAGCTTTTCGTCCGCGATCCGGATTCGGAGCGGCGACACGCCCTCCAGATCGTAGACCACCTGTGACAAAGGCACATCGCGATACTCCACCCATTCATGCCGCCAGCGGGCCACCCCGCCCGCGCCCACATTGGCGATACGACTTAGCTCGCTCCCGGTCAGGATGGCGACCTGATCGGCGGAAAGGTCCATCCGGTCGCCGAACCAGCTATTTGCCCCCAGCCGCACAGCCCCGGACTCGACGGTCACGCGGACGGCAACGGGGTTGCTCGATACTTCGAAACGCGTGCCGAGATCGGTGATCCGGGCCTTGCCTGCGTCTATGCGGAAGGGGCGGCGTGCGTCATGCGCAACATCGGCGAAAACCGTGCCCTGAGTCAGCTCGACAACGCGGTCGTAGCCCGTGTAGCGGACGCGGATATCGGCGCCGCCGGCCAGGGTCAGGCGCGTCCCGTCTTCGAGCACGACTTCGCGAATGCCCCCTTCCGCGGACGCATAATGCCGCGGCTGGGCCAGGAATAGCTCGACCGACGGCCAGGCCGCGTAACCACCCGTGCAGGCGAGCAGCAGGCCGGCGGCGCTCGCCAGCGCAACATGTCGGGCCCGCCTGCGCTGGCGATAGGCGCCCAGCGCCACGTCCATGTCCGCCCCCATGACGCGCCGCCACATCGTATCGAACAGCGGCTTGCGACGTGCATCACCCGCGAGCCATGCATCGAAGCCCGCCTCGTCGAACGCTTCGCCCCCCATCCGACAGGCGACCCATTGGGCCGCCTCCCATTCGATCGTGCTATCCTCTGACAGGTCCGCCACGCTTCTCGATCTTTTCAATAGCCAGATGCAGATCCAGCACGGCCCGGGCAATATGCGCGTCCACCGCGCCAGGCGAAATTCCAAGTGCCTGGGCCACTTCCTTGGCCGATTGCTCCTCGACGCGGCGACGGAAGAACACCTCGCGCCGCAGCCTGGGCATGGCCTTCACGACATCGATGATGATCGCGACGAGCTGCCGCTGTTCCAGCCGCTCCTGAATGCCCGACTGCTGGCAAGGAAGATCGTCCGACAGCTCGACAACTCGATTGCGCCCGATGCGGCGAAAATGATCGCGGGTCAGATCGAGGGATATGCGACGCAGCAACCCCGTGACATTGGAGATGACGATACCGGGCTTGGCTTCATAGACCAGCAGCCGGACGATCGCCTCCTGAACGATATCCTCGCGAAGCGCGGCATCGTCCACCCGTCGCCCAAGATAGCGCAACAAATCAACGCGGTGGCCGCCCCAGTCGGAATTGTCGAGTCGCATCGGAATCGGGGCCTAGGCCCCCAATGTGACAGCTCAGTTGCGCCGCAGAATTGAAAGGTCCGCATTGCCACCGGTGGGGAGTAGCGCACCACAATGCTTGATCTAGAGGACCCAAAGGCTGGAGGGAGGACGCTGACAGGAACTACCGCTACCTGCTACCGGAACTCCTCCGGGATACATCGCCGGCGTGGGGGGGAATATTGGCGCCGGACAGGCGAGCATATGAGTGCCCATCTGCAATATCGGTGCGATACCAAAGTGATTGCCTTAGCGGCCAAGCACACCACCTGGGCATAGAAAAGCCCTGCGAACCAGGTTTTGAAATGGCGGAACCGAGGGGTGCGAACCGTACAGGGTAAGCGACATCGAAAACCTGCGGACCGTGGGCGAGCAGATTATCTTGCGCCGCCCTTCCCTGCCTGTTCCACGCGCAGATATTCGGCGAGTTCGACGAACGCGGATTCCCCGGGCAGTTCCGGGACCAGTTGCTGACCCTCCGGTGCCGTCCCCATGCTCTGGGCCAGATCAGCTTGCATGAGGTGGGGTATGACGCGCCCGCCAAGCGGGGTCTCAAGATGGCGCCCGATCCTTACGGCAACTGGATCGACGTCTCCCCAGCGGTGGAACGGAACTCCAGTAGCCATAAGCATTATCCGCAGGAGGGTGAGCACTGCCGACGACGGGAAGCCGCCGGAGTAGACAACCACATCACCAGGCCCCCGGCAGAACCGCACTGCCGATTGAAGCTCTCCAGATTCTCGACCGTGAGGATTGAACGAATCGGAGCAGCGGGGCGAACGCCGGGGACGAGCTCCGGCGGCACGCCCACATAGGGCCAGGCCGCAACATCGGCTCCTTCGACAAGCACCGGCCCAGCCACCAACACCGGGAGGGCATATTGCCCAGGCCGAGCTGTTCCAGAATCTTTTCCCTGGACCATTCGGCATCGACGATTCCAGTCTGCCGCAGATAGGCGATGAGCGTCGGCAGCGCACGCTCAAGCGCCTTGCTGCCACCGAGAAGACGCGCCGACCTGGTGCACAAGAGAATGTCGGCCGGGAGTTCGCAGAATGCGGCGTCCGCCGCGCGCACGAGCGGAATGGCGCCCGCAATATCTCAACGCCCAGCGAGACGAGGCGGCGGCGGCCTTCCCCGCCAGCGCCCGCGCCGTCTCCGTACAGGGGCGGTTGTCAGCATCTGGGCCCTCGGAGTCCTGCCAATGAAGGCATAAAGGCGCCCGGCGTCCGCCAGGATCAGGCGCTCGATCAGGTGCGGAGCCCCAGCCAAGTTGGATGGCACCCGCCTGCGCTGCATCGGTTAGCAGTTCCGCCAGAGTCCGCATATCCGTCGGCCCTCGCGGCAGAAAATCGCAGAAAACCGGCTTTCTTTGAGCCGCTGAACCTCTGATTTGATGCCCTCCGAACGGAGAGGCCATGAACAGGACGCCTTATTGATACCGCGATGGGAGGGAAGGCACGAGCCCTCGCCTCCCCTCCCAGTACCATTGCATCAATATTTTACGCGGATGCTCGCACCGTAGAACTTGTCATCGATACGAATGTCGTGGGGGAATGCAGGATTATCGAAATAGCTGTAATATTTCCCACCAGTCACGTTGACGCCATCCACCGTTACAGTGATGTTCGGCGTTACGTCGTAGCCGATGGAGAAATCAAGGCGCCCATTGGATTTCACCTTGTTGAACTGGCTCGTCGTGTCCGGTCCCGCCAAGGTGCCGGCGCCGAACAGCGTCTCGTTATAGCCGGAGCGCCAAGTATAGACCACGCGCGCGGTGACACCGTACTTCTCGTAGAGCGCGCCAGCGGTGTAATTATATTTGGACACCCCGAGCAGCCGTTCCCCTTCCAACAGATCGCCCGGTGTCGTGACCTTGCTGTCGGCAAGGGTGAAGGTGCCCATCGCGCCGAGGCCATCGAAGCCCTCCGGCAGGAAGTCGAAGAACATCTGGCCCGCCACTTCGACGCCCTTCAGCTTCGAGGAGCCAACGTTACGCGGCTGGGTGATCTCGTACCTGTAGCCGTCGATGGTCTGGATCGAGGTCGAGGACGCCACGCGGTCCTTCAGCTTGCGGTAATAGCCCGCGATCGACACATAGCTCGAACGGCCGAAATAATATTCCGCGGTCACATCGAAATTGTCGGAAAGCTGCGCCTTGAGGTCCGGATTGCCGCCCGAGCCAGCCAGGGTGACGTTCGGGTTGCCGCCGGGAGCCGCAAGCGACAGGCCCGGATTGAGATCGCCGAACGTCGGACGCGCCATGGTCTTGGCATAGTTGGCGCGGAACTGCAGTTGCGGCGTGGCGCGGAAGCGGATGCTGGCGTTCGGCAGGGCGTAGACGTCACTCGTGTCCCGGCTCACCGGAACGAACAGGTCGCCGCCGTCCGGAGCGCCGCCGATCACACGCGAGGTGCCGTCGAGGGTGCGCCTGGTGCTCACGACGCGCACGCCGACCAGGCCATCGATCAATGCCGTATCGCCCAGATCGATCTGGTACTTGCCCTGGACATATGCCGCCCAGGTCTTTTCCGAGGCGTCGTAATTGCGCGTCGGATCCCAGGCAGGGTCGCCCGCCGGCGCGCCGTAGAGCGCCCGCAGCTCGTCTGTGTTGTTGAGCAGATAGTCGGCATTGGGCGTGTACCAGTGCGACCCGTTGTTGATGTACGGGATCGAGTCCGGCGAGCGCACCATGAAGTCCGACGGCAGCCCAACCGATGAGACCAGGGTTCCACGATCCGGCCCCGGGAACGGGGGGCCGCCTGCGACCGCGCGGAACGAACCTTTGCGGTCGGAGTAGCGCACGCCAGCCTGGAATTCACGCAGGACGTCACTGTCGATGTCGAAAGTCGAATCCAGCTTGAACGCATATTGCCGGCTATTGGATTTGTTGAGGTCCTGGAACAGCGTGTTGGCGAAGACGAAGCCATCCGGATTGCTGAGGGGGTCGCCCTCCATCACGGTGGTTCCGTGGCCATTGTCATCCACGATTACGTTCACCGTGCCGTTATGCTTGGCAACGTCAACGATGATGGTGCGATTGCTGTTCTTCGACTGAATATAGCTGGCATCGAATACGAGGTGGGCGGTGTCGGTATCCCATTTGACGCCGCCGCCGAGAACATATTGGTCGGTCCGCTGCTTCTTCGCCTGCGTGCTGGTGAGTTCATCGACGCCGTTGAAGGTGGCCGACTGTCCAAGACAAAGATTCTCGACCGGATCGGTGGAACTGCCGTTGAAGCCCGCGCCGTTAACATGTGCGGAGAAGCAGTCGCTTCCGGCTACGGCGTTGGTTATGCTGTTGCCCGCGAAAAGGTCGGCGAAAATGAAGTTGGTCGCGAACTTCGACCGATAACCCGTGTAGAGGCCATCCACGTAGACCTGCAATTCCGGCGTGATTTCCCACTGGAATGCAGCATTGACCTGCGGGCGGGTATTATGTCCCGTGTCCGTGGTGCCACCCACGCACGTAGGCAGCACCATATCGGTCGCTCCCGGCGGGCCATGGTTAGCCGAACGCGGATCGCAGTTGAACGATACCGGGCGACTGAAATTATTGCGGCCGTACGATACGTCGACCAGCAGCCCCATCTCGCCATCGCCCGCATCCCAGCGGTTGGAGACGAGCACGCCGCCCGTATAGCTGGTCTTGTCCGAAACGTCGCCATGATAGACGCGGCCGTTCGCCGCGACGGTCAGGCCCTTGCTGAAATTGAAGGGTTTCTGCAGCTTCATGTCGATGACGCCGGCGACGCCGCCTTCGATCAGGTTGGCCGAGTTGGACTTGTAGACGTCGATACCGCCGATCGCCTCGGCCGGCAGATCCTGGAACGAGAAACCGCGGCCCACCCCGGTGAAGATCTCGCGCCCATCGAGCGTCGTCAGGATGTCGCCGATGCCGCGGATGATCGGGTTCTGGATCTCGTTGTTGAAGCCGTTCTGAACCTGCACGCCAGCGATGCGTTGCAGCGCGGACGCAACGGAAGTGTCGGGCAGCTTGCCGATATCCTCGGCAACGATCGAATCGACGACGAGGTCGGAATTGCGCTTCACGTTGCGCGCCGCCTCGAGGCTGGCGCGCTGGCCGGTGACGATGATGTCGTTGGCATCGGCCGGCAGCGGCGCGGCATCCTGCGCATGAGCCGGCGCGGCTGCGGCAAGCGCGAGCGCCGAAGACGACAGGATAAGCGTAGCGATATGGTTCATGGTCCTCCCTCCTGGAAAGCCGGTCCCTTTGCGAGGACCTTGTCCGTGCTCGTAGCCCCGCTATTTTAGTCCGACAAGCCATATTTGTCGGATAAATAAGTTGATCGCAAAAAAGGCCGATGATAGCAGCATTGCTCAACGCTTCGGCCGTGGCATCTGCGGCACATGGCGCGGCGAATCGGCCGAGATCGAGGGAGGCGAGCATTCATTCCGCTGACAATGGCACCACCGGCAGCGCGCTGACGCTGCGCTCCCGTGCCTGGTTCGACGATCCGCACAATCCGGACATGACGGCGCTCTATCTCGAGCGCTATCTCAACTACGGCCTGTCGATCGAGGAGATGCAGTCGAACCGCCCGATCATCGGCATCGCGCAGTCCGGCAGCGACCTGGTGCCCTGCAACCGTCATCACCTGGTGCTCGCCGAACGCATCAAGGCGGGCATCCGCGACGCAGGCGGCATTCCCATCGAGTTCCCCAGCCATCCGCTGCAGGAAACCGGCAAGCGGCCCACGGCGGGGCTGGACCGCAATCTTGCCTATATCAGCCTTGTCGAGCTGCTCTACGGCTATCCGCTCGATGGGGTCGTGCTGACGATCGGATGCGACAAGACCACGCCATCCGCCCTGATGGCCGCGGCTACCGTGAATATCCCGGCCATCGCCCTTTCGGTCGGCCCCATGCTCAACGGCTGGCACGAGGGCAAGCGCACCGGCGCGGGCACCATCGTATGGAAGGCGCGCGAAATGCTGGCCAAGGGCGAGCTGGATTATGCCGGCTTCCTCAAGCTCGTCGCCTCGGGCTCCCCGTCCACCGGATATTGCAACACGATGGGCACGGCGACGACGATGAACTCGCTCGCCGAGGCGCTGGGCATGTCGCTGCCCGGCTCGGCGGCGATCCCCGCACCTTATCGCGATCGCCAAGAGTGCGCCTGGGAGACCGGTCGCACCATCGTCGAGATGGTCAGGGCCGACCGAAAGCCCTCGGACATCCTCACCCGCTCGGCATTCCTCAATGCCATCCGGGTGAATTCGGCGATCGGCGGATCGACCAATGCGCCGATCCATCTCAACGCCATCGCGCGTCATATCGGTGTCGAGCTCACGCTCGACGACTGGGAAAGGCACGGTGCCGACGTGCCGCTACTGGTCAACCTGCAGCCTGCGGGGGAATATCTCGGCGAGGATTATTATCGTGCGGGCGGGGTCCCGGCGGTCATGGCCGAACTGCACGCCGCCGGCCTGATCGACGGCGAGGCGCTTACCGCCAACGGCCGCACCGTCTCCGCGAACCTTGCGGACGCCAGGATCCTGGACGAAGACGTCATCCGCCCCTTCGCCCGGCCGCTCAAGCATGCCGCCGGCCTTACCGTGCTCAGCGGCAACCTGTTCGAAGGCGCGGTGATGAAGCTCTCGGTCATCTCCGAGGAATTCCGGAGCCGCTATCTTTCGGACCCGGAGCGCCCGGACGTATTCGAGGGCCGCGTCGTCGTCTTCGACGGCCCGGAGGACTATCACCGCCGCATCGACGAGCCAGAGCTTGGTATCGACGAGAACACCATTCTCGTCATTCGCGGCGCCGGCCCGGTAGGCTATCCCGGCGGCGCGGAAGTGGTGAACATGCGTCCGCCCACGGCGCTCATCCGGGCCGGCATCCACGCGCTGCCGTGCATCGGCGACGGGCGCCAGTCCGGGACTTCGGGTAGCCCGTCGATCCTCAACGCCTCGCCGGAGGCGGCGGTAGGCGGGGGGCTGGCGCTGCTGCGCACGGGCGATCGCGTGCGCATCGACTTGCGCGCGCGCAGTGCCGACATGCTCGTCGACGACGCGGAGATCGCCGCGCGTCGCCAGCAACTGACCGAGATCGAGCGCGGCATCACGCCCGAATCGCAGACGCCCTGGCAGGAAATCCAGCGCAGCCTCGTCGGCCAGTTCGCGACCGGCGCCATCCTTGAAGGCTCCGAGAAATATCAGCGCATCGCCCAGACGCGAGGCCTGCCGAGAGACAGCCATTGATGGCTGCGGTGCGCGTCGTCCCTCGCGATCGCGTGGATGTGCTGGGCGAAGGACTGTTCTGGTCGGTGCGCGACGGCGCGCTGTTGTGGACGGATATCCTGGGCCGGCGGATCAACCGCTTCCGGCCTGCAACCGGCCAGGTCGAAAGCTGGGAAGTGGGCGATGTGGTCGGCTGGATCATCGGCCGGGCCAAGGGAGGCTTCGTTGCCGGCATTGGCCGCTCGATCGCTCAAGTCTCGTTCGATCCATTCATCTGCGAGACCTTGGCTGATATCCCGGGCGAACCGGCAACCAACCGCGTCAACGATGCGGCCGCCGATCCGCAGGGGCAGCTATGGTTGGGCACGATGCCCTATGCGTGCGATGCGCCGACGGGCTCATTCTACCGTTTTTCGAAAGGAGGCATCAGCCGCGCCGCGCCAGAGCCCTTCACCATCCCCAACGGCCCGGCGATCGATCCCACCGGCCGCTTCCTGCTGCACACCGACAGCGCGATGGGCGTGATCTTCCGCCACGAATTGCACGACGGCGTGCTGGGTCCCCGCGAGCCATTCGTCACGTTCGAAAACGGCTGGGGCTCACCCGACGGCATGGCGTTCGATGCCGAGGGTCATCTCTGGGTGGCCTGCTGGGGGGCGGGATGCGTGACCCGCTTCAGCCCCGAGGGCCGGCCCGTGCGGCGCATAGAGCTTCCTGCCAGCCAGATCAGCAATTGCACCTTCGGCGGCGCGGACCTCGACCGGCTCTACGTCACCAGCGCCGCCGATGGCGTGGACGAGGAGCATGGCGGGGCGCTGTTCGAAGTCGACCCCGGATGCCGCGGCCTGCCCCCCTTCCCCTACGAAGACTAGAATCAGAACAAGATACGAATGGAGAGACGATGCTGAGGATCATGGCCGCTGCCGCCCTGCTGGGCACGGTTTCTACTTCCGCGCTCGCCGCCGAGGCCCGTCGCGAAACCTTCGGCCAGTTGCCCGATGGTCGGGCGGTCGAGGCGGTAACGCTGACCAATGGTAAGGGCGTTTCAGTGCGGGTGATGACGCTCGGGGCCTCGATCCAGTCGGTCATGCTGCCCGGCCGCGACGGCAAAGCCACCGATGTGGCCGTCGGCTATGACAGTCTCGACGGCTATGTCAGGGACGGCCAGTATTTCGGCGCCACCGTGGGTCGTGTCGCCAACCGCATCGCCAACGGCAAGTTCACGTTCGACGGCAAGGACTATGCGGTTCCCGTCAATAACGGCCCGAACTCGCTGCATGGCGGAACCAGGGGGTTCGACAAGGTCCTGTGGGCCATCCGTGCCGTGAAGGCCGATAGCAAGCAGGCTAGCGTCACCATGCGCTACATCAGCCCGGACGGCGACCAGGGCTATCCCGGCACCCTGACCACCGATGCGACCTATACGCTCGACGAGCGCAACCAGCTGACGATCGCCTACACGGCCACCACCGACAAGCCTACCGTGGTGAACATCTCGAACCACGCCTATTGGAACCTCGCCGGTCCCGGCCTCAGCGCCATGGATCACCTCCTGACCATCCCGGCAGAACGTTACACGCCCACCGATGCAACCTCGATTCCTTCGGGTGAGCATCGCAGCGTGGCGGGCACCGTGTTCGACTTCCGCCAGCCCACCGCCGTGGGTGTGCGCGTGCGCGACGGACGAGACGAGCAGATCCGTTACGGGCGGGGCTACGACCATAATTGGGTCATCGGCGATGCGGTCTCCACGGACCAGCATCTGATGGCGCGCGTCAGTGAGCCGATGTCAGGCCGTGGCTTCGAACTGTGGTCGAACCAACCGGGGCTGCAATTCTACTCGGGCAATTTCATGGACGGCACGATCGTCGGCAAGGCCGGGCATATCTACCGCCAGGGGGATTCGCTGGTCTTCGAGCCGCAGCTTTTCCCGGACAGCCCCAATCAGCCGCAATTCCCGTCGGTTCGCCTCGATCCGGGCCACACCTACCGGAATGTCATGACCTACAAGTTCTTCATCGCAGAATAAGAAGGGGATAATCTGTGAAAGCTCTCGCAGCCTGCCTGCTGGCCTCCGCCACGGCACTGATCGCCATGCCGGCCGAAGCGCGCCCGCAATGGACGCCCGCCCAGGCCAAGGCCTGGTACGCCAAGCAACCATGGCTCGTCGGCGCCAACTATACCCCCGCCAATGCGATCAACCAGTTGGAGATGTGGCAAGCCGAAACCTGGGACCCCAAGCGCATCGACTATGAATTGGGCCTCGCCGAGGGCATCGGCATGAACACCATGCGCGTGTTCCTGCACGACCTGCTCTGGCAGCAGGATCCCGAAGGCTTCAAGAAGCGCATCGACGAGTTCCTGACTATCGCCGCCCGGCACAAGATAAAGCCGCTGTTCGTCCTGTTCGACAGCTGCTGGGATCCCGTCCCCGTTCCCGGCCCGCAACATCCGCCGATCCCTGGCGTCCACAATTCGGGCTGGGTGCAGGGCCCCGGCCTTCCGGCGCTGCGCGATCCGTCGCAGGAACCGCGTCTCAAGGCCTATGTGCAGGGTGTGATCGGCGCCTTCGCCCAGGATGCGCGCGTGCTCGGCTGGGATCTCTGGAACGAACCTGACAACGGCGCCGACCAGTATAAGGGCCAGGATGGCAAGGAACCTTTGGTGCGCGCCCTGCTCGCCAAGGCGTACGACTGGGCCCGCGACGCCGATCCCACCCAGCCGCTCACCTCGGGCGTGTGGCAGCATGACGACTGGTCGAGCGACGCCAAGCTCACGCCGATGGAAAGGCTGCAGCTCACGCAGTCGGACGTGATCTCGTTCCATGATTATAACTGGCCCGAGACGTTCCAGGGGCGGGTCAACCAGCTCAAGGTCTACGACCGCCCGATCCTGTGCACCGAATATATGGCGCGGGGCAATGGCTCGACGTTCGATGGCTCCCTGCCGATCGGCAAGCGCGAGAATGTGGCGATGTTCAACTGGGGCTTTGTCGATGGCGAGACGCAGACCCGCCTGCCTTGGGATTCCTGGAAGAAACCCTATACCCAGGATGAACCGACGATCTGGTTCCACGAAGTGTTCCGGAACGATGGCACTCCCTATCGCCAGGCCGAGGTCGATCTGATCCGCAGCCTGGCCGATGCGCCCAAGGGCGTCGTCCCGGCCGCAAGGAAGGGTGCTGCGAAGTAATGCTGGACGGGCCCCGGGCCGGGCCGACACGGAGAAGCGCAAGCCTGTCGCCCCGGCACTCGCCGAACCGCGCGTCTTCTCTGTCGGACCGGTCGGGGCCGGGAGCTATGCCAAGCCCGCACCGTTGAAGGCGACGCTCAGGCGTTGCCGCCGGCAAGCCATCGTTATCGGGTCCACCTGATCCGCGCGGGCAGGTCCCTGCCCGCGCAAGGATGGCGCAACGAAAACCCTCCCTCCCCGACCGGGCCTGACAGTCCGCGATGCCTTGCCCGTATCAGGGCCGGGGTGCGGGGACCGGCTCGCCCGCACGGGCGGGAATTGGGAATACCGGCATGCCCTCCGCCGTCCATTCCATTCGCTGCACGCGCGGCGAGCGCGCAGCCGTGCATTTGCGATCGGCGCCGTCATTGGCGTGATAGACGATCCAGGTCTGCCCACCGCCATCTGTGGTGAAGAAACCGTTGTGCCCCGTCGCATAGACGTTGTTCTGCGGCGCCTTGGCGAGCACCGGCCGCGCCGACTTCTCCCAGCTCGCCGGGTCCATCGGATCGCGCCCGGGCCTGGCATGAAGCAGCCCCAGCGCATAGTCGTCCGACCAGCAGGCGCTTGCGGAATAAGCGAGAAACAGGTCTCCCTTCGGCCCCACAAGAAATTCGGGGCCTTCCAGTATCTGGCGCCCGCCCTGGCGTTCGAAAGCAAGGTCCGGGCGTGCGATGATCGTCTCGCCAGGGCCCAGCGTCCAGGGATTGGTCATGGGTGCGATGGCCAGCACGCTGTCAGGCCCATCATAGGCCGAGTAGACAAAATAGAGCTTGCCGCCATGTTCGAACACCGTTCCATCGATCCCGGTTTTCGCCGTGTTGACGCGGCCCCGGTCGATCCAATGGCCTGCGAGCGGATCCGCAGCGGCATTTTCCAGCACGAAGATGCCGCGATGCGCATCGTCGTCATGACCCGCTTCGGCAGCGGTATAGTAGACATACCACTTCCCATCGATGCGGTGCAGTTCGGGTGCCCAGATCGAGATGGCGTTGGGTCCGGTCGCCGGTGGCGTCCAGATCACATGCTCGGGCGCATCGGCCAGCTTCGAGAGATCGTCGGTCCGGCGGATAGCGATATGATCGCCCTTGGTCCCGAGGAAATAAAAGGCGCCGCCTTGATGAACGATCCAGGGATCGGGTCCACTCGGCAGGAGCGGATTGGTCAGCGTGGCCGCGGGCGTCGGCGTCCTCGATATATTCGCCGTGCAGCCGCCGAGCGCCAGGACGCAGGCAAGCGCCGCGGGAGTAAATGCGCGGATCATGCCCGGCCCTCCATTTCCGTCCATCGCTGCACGAAGGCGCGCGCGTTGGCCGCGATCTCCTGCGCGGTCGCACCGACGCGGTATAACGCCGAACCGAGGCCGAAGCCGTCCGCGCCCGCCTGCCGCCATGGTTCCATGTTGAGCGGGGTAACCCCGCCCACCACCAGGAGCGGCACCTGCTTGGGCAGCACCGCCCGTTGCGCCTTGACGACAGCCGGGCTGGCCGCCTCTGCCGGGAATAGCTTGAGGCCGCTCGCCCCCGCGGCCAGAGCGGCGAAAGCCTCGCTGGGCGTGAAGTAGCCCGGCAACGACACCATGCCGCGCCGAGCGCTCTCGGCGATCACGGCAAGATCGACGTTGGGCGAGACGATCATCGCGCCGCCCGCATCCTGCACCTGCCCGACCTGCGCGCTGGTCAGCACCGTGCCGGCGCCAACGATCGCCGTCTCTCCGATGCGGCGCGCCAGCTTTTCGATGCTTGCCAACGGGTCAGGCGAATTGAGCGGCACCTCGATCAGGCGGAAGCCGGCTTCGACAAGTATGTCGCCTGCGGCCTCCACCTCTTCCGGACGGATGCCGCGCAAGATGGCGACGAGGGGGAGATGCGCGAGGGCGGTGGAAAGATCGGTCATGACTTGATGTCCCAGATGCGGGTGATACCGGCGACGAAAGCGGCATGGCTGTCGACGAGGACGGCCTCGCCCCCGGCGATGGCGATGGCGGCACTATAGAGCCGCGCGAGAAGGCCGTTGGCGAGCAGGTGGACACGTTGTCCGGGCTGGGTGATCCGCGCACGGCAATCGGACCCGATCAGCAGGCCGCTGACATAGGCCGCCGCCGTGCCCGGCGCGCGCCGGCCCAGGATGGAGGCGGCACGCACACCGAACAGCGCGGCCAGCAAATCCTCGTCGGCGCAGGCCGCCACCCCTTCGCAAAAGGCATCGTCGGCGTCGACTTCGCCGGCCATCTCACCGCCGATCAAGGCATGGGCCTTGAGCAGCGCGAACATCTCGCCGGTCATCGCGGTTGTGAAATCGGCGAGAGTCCCGCCTTCCATGGTCGCCCACTTGGCGTGCGTGCCCGGCTGGCACAGCAAGGCATCGGCAGGCGCCAGCCCGGCCTCGATAGCGCCGAGAAGCTGCACCTCCTCTCCGCGCATCACGTCCTGGCGCCGGCCCACATCGCGGCATACGCCGGGCACGATGGCAATGCCGTCCAGCGGCGAGACCAGATGAGCGGCGAGATCCGGCAGTGCGGCAGGCGCCGGGACGTAGCCCGCATCGTGCCACCCCCGGTTCGATCCGACCATGCCTGCCAGCAGCATGGGCAGCCCGCCATGGCGCGCGCGCAGCGCCGCCACGGCTTTCGGGAAGCCACCGGCCGGGATCGAGAGGATGCCCATCTCATCCCGCTCCGTGGCAACGACGTCGGCACCCTCGATCAGGTAGGTGCGGCGATTGGTAGTGCCCCAATCGACCGCGATGAATGCCGCGCCGCTCACCAGAATACCGCGTAGAGGACGCACAGGACCAGGATCACGGCGATTGCTCCTGCATTGAAGCCTGTCGAAGTGGTATAGCGCACATCCCCGGTCGAGATCGTATCCTTATCCCGGCGCGCAGGCGTAACGAGCGAAACGATGATCGCAAGCGCGAGGGCGGCAAGGAACACCAGGCCCATGCGGTCCATGAAAGGAACGGCCGGCGCCCACACCTTGAAACCCCACGACAGCGCCACGGAAGCCACCGCCGCGCTGATCGCGCCAGGTTCGTTGGCGCGGCGCCAGAACAGGCCTAGCAGGAAGATCACCGTGATACCCGGCGTGAAGAAGCCGGTGAATTCCTGAATGAACTGGAAGGCCTGCTCGCTCGAACCCACCAGGGGGCGGGCGGTAAGGATGGCGATGACGATCGCGACGATGGCAGCGATGCGGCCGACCAGCACCAGCCTGCGTTCGTGCGCCTCGTTTCCAGCGATGGCGGCGGCTTCACGCCTGCGGAATTTGGCCCAGACGTCCAAGGTGAAGATCGTCGCGATCGAGTTGATCTTCGAGGCGGTGGACGCGATGATCGCCGCCACCAGCGCCGCGAAGACCAGGCCGAGCAGCCCAGGCGGCAGCAGGCGCATCATCGTGGGGTAAGCCTCGTCCGGTTTGCCGAGCTCGGGCGCCAGCACGACCGCAGCTATGCCGGGCAGCACGATGATGATCGGCATGATCAGCTTGAGCACCGCCGCAAACAGCATGCCGCGCTGCGCCTCGTCGATCGATTTGGCGGCAAGCGCCCGCTGGATGATATACTGGTTGAAGCCCCAGTAGCTCAGGTTGGCGATCCACATGCCGCCGATCAGCACCGAGAGGCCCGGCAGATCCATATAGTGCGGATCGCCCTTTTTCAGGATCATGTGGAAGTGATCGGGTGCGCGTTCCAGGAGGTGCGCAAACCCCGCGGCGATGCCACCGCCTCCCCCACCCTGCGCGCCGATCTGACCCAGCGTGAGGATCGCGATCACCAGCCCGCCCAGCACCAGCAGCGTGACCTGCACGATGTCGGTCAGCGCCACGGCTTTTAGGCCGCCCCGCAGCTGATAGAGAAGCGCGAATACGCCAAGTCCGACGAGGGCGACATCCTGGTTCACGCCCGCGACCTTGGTCACCGCGACCGATCCCAGCCAGATGATGCTGGTGAGGTTCACGAAGATGTAGAGCACCAGCCAGAACACCGCCATCAGCGTGCGGATGCCGGAACCGTAGCGCCGTTCGAGGAACTGCGGCATCGTGTATATTTCGTTGCGCAGGAAGATCGGCAGGAAGAACTTGCCGACGATCAGCAGCGTCGCCGCGGCCATCCATTCGTACGAAGCGATGGCAAGGCCGATCGCATAACCCGATCCCGACATTCCGACGATCTGCTCGGCCGAGATGTTCGCCGCGATCAGGGACGCACCTATCGCCCACCAAGGCAGGTTCTTCGATGCAAGGAAATAGTCGGTGGAGTTTTTCGGCCCCGCCCCAGCCTTGTCGCGGCTGACCCATTGCGCGAGGCCGAATATGCCGATCGCGTAGATCACGACCACGGTGATGTCGATCGTCGCCAGTCCCATCCTGCCTCACCTGAACCTGGAAGCGCTCTTGCTGCGGCGCCCTTGCGCAAGCCGATTGCGAATCAGCCCGGTCACACCCTTAGCGGCACATGAACACATTTATAATATCAATCTTGACATTGGCGACGATCGACGGTTTCTCAAGGCGCACAAGAAAGGGAGACGGACAGGTGAAACGGCGCATCGGCCACAGCATTTTGGCTATCACCATCATGACGACGGCGCTGGCCACGATATCGCCCGCGATAACGTCGGCGGCCCGTGCACAATCGACAGCGCCTCGCGCAGAGGCCGTGCCGGGCGCACCGGAAATGCCCTATGTCCATCCGGACAAGGCCTACCTCTTCGCGCACATGACCAAGGAGCGCTACGGGGTGCTCTATTACTCGGTTAGCCGCGACGGCCTGCACTGGGAACAGATCAACAGCGGACGGCCGGTATCGGAGGATTATCACGGTCACCCCTCGATCGCCCGCGGCGGCGACGGACGCTATTACCTGGTGGGCAACAACAGCGATGAGGACCCCTACATCCGTTTCTGGGTGTCCGACGACCTCATCTCCTGGAAACCCTACGGCACCTATCGGCCCGACCTGACGGACATTCCCGGCCTGCCCCATGCGCTGCAGCGCATCGGCGCGCCCAAGCTGTTCTTCGACAAGCCGTCAAACCGCTTCCTGCTGACCTGGCACACCGCCACGGTGCCCGGCGTTCCCGAAGATCCGGAACGCTATTGGGCCAGCCAGCGCACGCTCTACGTCCTCTCGCCCGATCTCAAGCGCTTCGATGAGGCGCCGCGCCGCCTGTTCGACTGGGATATGGCGACGATCGACACCTTCATCCAGCCCGAGGCCGATGGCAGCGCCTATTGCGCGGTGATCAAGGACGAACGCTATCCCAGCTACAACTGGACCACCGGCAAGACCGTGCGGATCTCCTGCGCCAAGGATCTCCTGGGCCCCTACCCGCCGCCCGGCCCGCCGATCAGCCCCAACTTCCGCGAGGCGCCGACCGTGATCCGCGCGCCAGGCGGGGAGGACTGGCTGATGTATTACGAACAATATGCCGGCACCAGCTACGGCCTTTCAAAAGCGCCGCGCCTGTCCGGCCCCTGGTTCCAGGTATCCGGCAACTCCGGCGTTCCCGCCTGGAACCGCTACGAAATGCCGGCAGGGCTGCGCCACGGATCGATGATAGAGATCAGCCGCAGGCAATATGACGCGCTGGTAAAAGCCTTTCCAAACCCACGCTGATTAGACGGGAACGCCGCTTTGGGGGGCGGTGGATACCGATCCGGTTCGACCGACCTAATCTTAATTATAAGATGAATCGACTTATCATATGAACGGGCCTTGTCTGGATGTAATGGGGCGTCCAGACTTGGCCCGCGATAGGAAGGACAGGAACAGGTTGGTGACACCGAATTCGCATCTCGTCGTCGACGAACCCATAACGCAGCTGGGACGGAACCTTACCTACGGGCTCCTCGACAGCATCGGCCGTGCGGTCGTCACCGGGCATTACGAGAATGAGGCCTTTCCCACGGAAGCCGAGCTTGCCAAGCAGCATGGCGTCAGCCGATCCGTCACGCGCGAGGCGGTGAAGATGCTGACCGCCAAGGGGCTGCTCAGCGCCCGACCGCGCCAGGGCACCACGGTGCAGCCCACCTCCTCATGGAATCTGTTCGACACGGATGTGCTGCGCTGGATGCTCGAGCGCCAGCTCTCCGTCGGCCTTCTGCGCCAGTTCAACGAGCTGCGTGTCGCGGTCGAGCCCGAGGCGGCAAGCATCGCCGCCAGCGTCGCCGACGAGAATGACATCAAGCGGATCGACGAAGGCCTCGAGCGCATGAGGGCGGCCGAACATGGGCTGGACGATCCCCTGGAATCGGACATCGCATTTCATGTGGCAGTCCTGCGCGCATCGAAGAATCCGTTCTACATCCAGCTCAAAGACGTGGTCGGAACGGCGCTGCGCACGTCGATCCGCTTCACCAATCGCATCAAGGGGCGCACGGCCGACGTCGCCGAGCACGCCAAGGTGCGCGATGCCATCGCCGCGCGCGATCCGGCAGCCGCGCGGTTGGCGATGCGAACCATCATCGGCGACGTGCTCGTTCTGATCGAAGATCGCGATCCCGCTTTTCGCTGATCGATGCGCGCGGGTGATCGCCTCGCCCGGTCCGGCCGACGATGCGCCGGCATGCCCTGACATATACATATCTTGAAGGATCGAGCGTGCAGCCTGTCAGATTGGGTCTCGTCGGCATCGGCAAGATCGCCGTGGATCAGCATCTTCCCGCCATTGCCGCGAACGCGGGTTTCAGGCTCGCCGCCACCGCCAGCCGACATGGGCAGGTCGAGGGCGTCGACGCCTACGCTCATATCGCAGACATGATCGCCGTCGCCCGGCTGGATGCCATCTCGCTGTGCACACCCCCCGCCGGCCGCCACGCGTTGGCGCTGACCGCCATCGAGGCGGGTCTGCACGTCATGCTGGAGAAGCCGCCGGCCGTCACGCTCTCGCAGGTCGAAGCGCTGGTGGGCGCGGCGCGGACGGCCGGCGTCACGCTGTTCGCCACCTGGCACTCGCGCGAGGCAGCGGGCGTGGCGCCGGCGCGCGCCTGGCTGCTCGACAAACGCGTAGAGGCGGTCCGCATCCATTGGCGTGAGGATATCCGCCGCTGGCACCCCGGCCAGGAATGGATCCTCGGCCCGGGCGGCTTCGGCGTTTTCGATCCCGGCATCAACGCGCTCTCGATCGCCTCGGAGATTCTCCCGCATCAACTCGTCGTCGAAAGCGCGACCATGGACGTGCCGCAGGGACGGGCGTCACCGATCGCCGCGACGCTGACCATGCGTTGCGGCCTGGCAGAAGTCCGCGGGGAATTCGACTTCCTGCAGACCGGCCCCCAGGACTGGTCGATCGAGGTCGACACCGACGCGGGCACGCTGCGCCTCGGCATGGGCGGCGCCCTGCTGCAATTGCCCGGAGAAGCCGAACGGCCGGCCGACGATCAGGAATATCCCCGCCTCTACGAACGCTTTGCGAACCTGATCGCCCGGCGCGAGATAGACGTCGACATGCGCCCTCTCCAGCTCGTCGCCGACGCATTCCTGATCGCCGAACGACGCGTTACCGATCCGTTTATATTCTAGGCGTTCGGTGCCAGACCGATATTCTGGAAGTAGCGCGTTGGGAGATTTGCAAAGGGATCGCCTCGACGCGAGGCCGATCCGAATGCCGGGTGTGATGGCTGGTCACAGCAGGCGCCTGGAATGCCAATGGAGATGGTCCGCCATGAAGGTGGAGATGAAATAATAGCTGTGATCGTAGCCAGGCTGTAGCCGCAGACTTAGGGGAATACGGGCATTGGCGCAGGCCTCGGCGAGCAGGCTGGGCCTGAGCTGTTCGGTCAGAAACTGGTCGGCGTCCCCCTGGTCGACAAGGATTTCCGCCACCCTTGCCCCATCCTCGATGAGCGCTACCGCATCATGTGCGCGCCAGACCGTCTCATCGTCGCCAAGATAGCCAGCCAGCGCCTTGCGCCCCCAGGGCACCCGGCTTGGAGCAACGATCGGGGAGAAAGCGCTGACCGACCGGTAGGTCTCAGAATTGGACAGCGCGATCGTCAGCGCACCATGACCGCCCATCGAGTGTCCCATGATCGACTGGCGTTCCGGGTTCACGGGAAAATGGCCCAGAACGACCTCGGGAAGTTCCCGCGTAAGATAGGACCACATGCGATAATTGGCCGAAAAGGGGGCCTCTGTCGCGTCCACGTAGAAGCCCGCGCCCAGTCCGAAATCATATGCCCCTACCCTATCATCCGGGACGCCTTCGCCACGCGGCGAGGTATCGGGCGCAACGAATATCAGGCCCAGTTCAGCGCACGCACGGCGATACTCGCCCTTCTCGGTGACATTGGCGTGCGTGCATGTAAGGCCGGAAAGATACCAGACGACCGGAAGCCCGGTTCCCTTGCGATGGTCAGGCACGAAAACCGAGAAGGTCATCTCGGTTCCGGTCGTCTCCGAAGCGTGTCGATAGACACCCTGCGTGCCGCCAAAACTACGGTTCTGCGCAACAGTTTCGAGCATCATCGTCACGCCGATCGCCCTATTCTGCGGTAAAGCTGTAGACGGCCAGTTTGTTGCCGTCCGGATCGCGCGTGTAGGCGGCAAAGGCGTTGGGCGCCCAGTCGCGCGGTCCCACCGCTCCTTCGTCCGGCCCGCCCAGCGCGAGCGCGGCCTCATGAAATGCCTTTACTGCCGCCCGGCTTGGCGCCTCGAAGCTCACGGTCACGCCATTGCCCACGCTCGCCGCCTCGCCATTGGCCGGCTTCAGTGCGAAAAAGCTTGGCTTGCCTTCGCCCCAGATCGAACCGTTGTCGCCAAGATCGGCGACGCGCGACCAGCCAAGCGTATCCAGCACCTTGTCATAAAAAGCTCGCGAAGCTTCGAGATCGTTCGTCCCAACGGTGACGTGTGTGAATGAAGTCATGATAGGTTCCTCGGGGTTGAAGTCAGTCTTCCGGCGCAATGGTGACCCGCAGGCCGTCGAGATGGTCGCCGAACATTATCTGGCACGACAGGCGCGAACGGATTGTCCTGTGGTCGGAGCTGTCTAGAAGGTCATCTTCGTCCGACGACATCGCACCAAGCCCGCTCTCGTCCACATGCTCTGCCTGGACATGGCAGGTCGCGCACGAACAGCAGCCACCGCAGAGCGCCAGCAGTTCGTCAAAGCCCGCGCCCCGCAGGATTTCCATCACGGACATGCCTGACGCACCCTCGATCTCCCGAAATTCGCCGGTTCGGGTGGTTACGAGCAGCCGGGCCATCAGTAGACCACGACGGACCGGATGCTCTCGCCGGTGTGCATGAGGTCGAAGCCCTTGTTGATCTCGTCGAGCGAGAGGACGTGGGTGATCATGGGGTCGATCTCGATCTTGCCGTTCATGTACCAGTCGACGATCTTCGGCACGTCGGTGCGGCCCCTGGCGCCGCCGAAGGCCGATCCCTTCCAGACGCGGCCGGTNACGAGCTGGAAGGGCCGCGTGCCGATCTCCTTGCCGGCCTCCGCCACGCCGATGATGATCGATTCGCCCCAGCCGCGATGGCAGGCCTCCAGCGCGGTGCGCATCACCTGGGTGTTGCCGGTGCAGTCGAAGGTGTAGTCCGCGCCGCCATCGGTGAGCGCGACGAGGTGCGCCACCAGATCGCCCTCCACCTTCGCCGGATTGACGAAGTGGGTCATGCCGAAGCGGCGGCCCCATTCCTCCTTGCCGTCGTTGATGTCGACGCCGACGATCTTGTCCGCGCCCACCATCTTCGCGCCCTGGATCACGTTGAGGCCGATNCCGCCCAGGCCGAAGACGATCACGTTGGCNCCGGGCTCCACCTTCGCCGTCTTCACCACCGCGCCGACGCCCGTCGTCACCCCGCAGCCGATATAGCAGCTCTTGTCGAAGGGCGCGTCCTCGCGGATCTTGGCCACCGCGATCTCGGGCAGGACGGTGAAGTTCGAGAAGGTCGAGCAGCCCATATAATGGAAGATCGGCTGGCCCTTGTAGCTGAAGCGGGTNGTGCCGTCCGGCATCAGCCCCTTGCCCTGNGTCGCGCGGATCGCGGTGCACAGGTTGGTCTTGCCCGACAGGCAGCTTTTGCACTGGCGGCATTCGGGCGTGTAGAGCGGGATCACATGATCGCCGGGCTTCACCGAGGTNACGCCCGCGCCCACCTCGCGGACGATGCCAGCGCCTTCGTGGCCCAGCACGCTCGGGAACAGCCCCTCGCTGTCCAGCCCGTCCAGCGTATAGGCATCGGTGTGGCAGATGCCGGTCGCCATGATCTCCACCAGCACCTCGCCTGCCTTCGGACCCTCAAGGTCCAGCTCCACGATTTCCAGTGGCTTCTTCGCCTCAAACGCTACCGCGGCGCGTGTCTTCATTCCCAGCTCCCGAATAAGGCGCGAATTTTGACCTTGCCAAAACGCCCCGTAAATCGCCATTTTGACAAATCATTATTGCAGATTAGGTATAATCATGAGGTCGAGCTGGGACGGCATCGAGGAGTTTCTCGCTGTCTATGATCGCGGCAGCTTTTCCGCCGCAGCCGATGGCCTGCGGGTCTCGCCATCCCATATCAGCCGCGCTGTATCGCAGCTGGAAGATCGCCTGCGCGTGCGACTTTTTCTCCGCACGACGCGAACCGTAACGCCCACCGACACGGCACACGCCTTTGCCGAGCGTTGCCGTCGCATGATCGCAGACCGCGAGGATGCGCTTGCTGCGATCGATGGTGAGGGACCCCCGCAAGGGACGTTGCGCATCACCTGCTCGATTGCATTCGGCGAGCTCTATATCGCACCTCTGCTGCGTCGCTTCGTCGAACTGCACCCCTATGTCAGCGCCGAGCTGGACCTGAACAATCGCATCCTCGACCTGATCGCAGAGAATTATGATCTCGCCATCCGGACCGGACACCTGGCGGACTCACGATTGATCGGCACGCGCATTGCCACAAGGCAGCTCCATGTCTGCGCGTCCCCCGACTATCTCGAACGCCATGGAGCACCCCAGACGGTAAGCGATCTGAACGGACATGCCTGCATTCCGGGGACGGCGGAATTCTGGCATTTCCTGGTGAAGGGCAGGATGGTGGAATTCCGCCCCACCGGCCGCTGGCGCTGCAATAGCGGCTTTGCGGTATGCGACGCGGCAGTCGCCGGTATGGGCATCTGCCAGTTGCCCGATTTCTATGTGCGCGAGCATGTCTCAACCGGGGCGCTCGTTCCTCTCCTGCAAGCCGACGCAGTACCCGAAGAGCCCGTCTGGGCGGTCTATCCGCATCGCGTACATCTCCAATCCAGAGTCCGGCATTTCATCGACATGCTTCATGCCGAATTGTCCGCAGCAACAGCTGTCCCTGGTTCAAAATCCCGCATACTTACTGGCGCCAGCTGATCAATTGGGTTTCCAGTCAGGATCAGCCTACAGAGAAATCGATATGGCAGAATTCGCCGTCGAACATGGCGACGATGGGAACCACCCGCTTCCGCAATTCAGCGCGTTCGGGCGAGGCAAGCATCCGGTCGACCGCTTCTTCACTCTCGAATTTCACCAGGATCTGGCAGGCGATCCGGGGAGCCAGCGGTTCATTGCGTTCAGGCCATAACGCCCAGGAATCCAACACCCCAGGCAGGGCTTTCAATCCAGGCACAAGGTCGCCGTCAATCGCGTTGCGAAAGCTGGCTTCTTGGCCCGGCTTGGGCGTGCCGATCCAGAAGGCGGACCGCATCCACATGTCAGTTTACCTCCGCGGGTGTGATGAAGGGCGTCATGCGTAGCGCAATTCTGCGCCGCCATTCGCTATAGGGTTCAAAGCCTTCCTGCGCCTTGCACAGGGCTTCGGTCTGCGCGCGGATTTCCTCGTCGGTCTTCGAGAAATCGAGCGGGATCAGAAAGGGTTGAGGGAAGTACCAGTCGGAATCGACGAAGAATTCCAGGTTGTTGCCCTCCGGATCATGCGCATAGATGCTCCACGCGATGCCATGATTGGCCGGAAACAGGCCGAAGCTGCCGGCTTCCACCAGTCGATCATGCATGTCACGCAGATCCGCGATCGATCCCATCTTGAAGGAAATCTGGTTGATGCTGGGGCCGAATTGGGGGTTGGCCGTGTTAGCTGGCATCCGTTCCGGCCGGCCCGTCGCCAGAACGATCTGGTGATGGTCCAGGGGGCTACGGGACAGGAAGACCAATTGCATGCCACCGACCTCACCGCGATCCGTGACTGTGAAGCCCAGGACCTGGGTGTAGAAGTCCTCCATCGGCTCGATATGGGTGACGCTGAGCCCCATATGGCTGAACATGAGGTTGGCGGCTGGCCTGCCCGGTGGCGGTGCGGTCATATATACCCTCTCATCCTGTTGCCCGCGCAAGCGGACCCGATCGCAATTCCCGTGGTCTGATGGCTCGAAACGGACCGGCGGTGTCATGCGCAGGCCGTCAGGTCGACCGGCGCTTCCCTGGCATCCGCACCCCGGTTGATCAGGGAAAGCGCGGCTACCAGTCGCTCGATCGCATCGGCCCGCCATTCGGACAGGCGCCACAGCACATGGCCATCGGGTCGCACTGCAATCGCACCGGTTTCCGTAATTCCCAACAGTTCGGCGGCGCCTGGTCCCAGGTTATGGTAAGGGCCGTCGAACAGAACGACCTTGACCGCCACTTCGGCTTCGCCGGCGGCCGCGTTTGCCGCTGCGTTCCAGCGGGCATCCCGCGCAAAAAGTGTTATGCCTGAAGGATCGACCAGCCCCAGCGTGGACTCCGCAAACCGGCCATCCGCCGAACTGAATGGCAGGCGGGCACCGGGGTGTGCATCCGGCAGATATTCGCATGGCGCGGATGACGGAGGTGGGGAACCATCGGGCACCACGATGCCGGCGGCATAAGACGAGCCGAGATCGATGCCCGCACCCTGCGCGAAATGCTCCGCCTGATTATCAATGGCGTCCTGCACCGCTTTCCTGCGGAGGACAGCGCCGGGAGTGTCGCCATCGATTGCCAATGTACCGATATCAAAGGAGACGATCGGCCCTTCAGCTGCATTTCCGGCAATCGGGGCAAGCGTCTCGAAGCCCAGGGCCGCGTCGATTTCGCCCATTTTCACCAGGTTCCTAACGCTCTGGTCGGTATTGCGCTGCGCAATCGGGCGACGTTCCGCCTCATAGCTGTCCAACAGCGTTTCCGGCGCGCGCCCTTTCAGACATGTTCGTGGCTTGAGGGTTTTCCGATCGCCGCGCCACATCGCTTCCATATAAAGCCCATGGACAACTTCGACCGTGAGCACCCTGGCCTTCAGCCCGCATGTTCACGCGCGGATCCAACGTGAGAGAACTGCCGCACTGATATCGCAAATCGCGCAATTTGATTAAAAAATTGGCAAATTTTGCTTGACAAAAAATCGAGAAATGGCGGAAAAATGCCATTTTTAAGGCTCAGATGGCACAACCGCACTGCAGAGGTCAGGGGTTCGATTCCCCTCAGCTCCACCAGACCCGACCTTTCCGGAACCGGATCATGACGGCTCAGGCCGGCGCGTTTCATCGCGATCCGGCGCATCCCGGTCTCCAGCCAATCCCGCACCTGTGAAGGGCACGCACCTTGGCAATCTGGCATAACGAAAGCATCGATCTCCAGGCGCTCACCGCCTTGGGCACGAACAACATGGCCGGCCATCTCGGCATCGAGTTCACCGATATCGGCGACAACTGGATCAAGGCCCGCATGCCGGTGGATGAGCGCACCCGCCAGCCTTATGGCCGGCTGCACGGCGGCGCATCAGTGGCGCTGGCCGAAACGCTCGGCTCGGTCGCGGGCGTGCTCACCGTCGATCCCGCCACCACCGCCGTGGTCGGCATGGAAATCAACGCCAACCATATCCGCCCGGTGAAGGACGGCTTCGTCCATGCGGTCGCAACCGCCGAATCGATCGGCCGCACCACCCAGATCTGGACGATCCGCATCACCGATGCCGAGGAACGCCTCGTCTGCCTGTCGCGCATCACCCTCGCGGTCATTCCCCTCGCCAGGGCATAAGGCGGCGCCCTGCCCCCCTCTCAGGGCTTGATCGCGACCTTCAGCACGCCGTCGCGCTGGTGCGCGAACAGGTCGTAGGCGGTCTCGATATCGTCGAGGGAGAAATGGTGGGTGACGAGCGGCTCGGTATTCACCCGGCCCGACCCGATCGTGTCGATCAGCCGGCGCATCCGTTCCTTGCCGCCGGGGCAGAGCGTGGTGATGATCTTGTTGTCGCCCAGCCCCGCCGCAAAGGCATCCACGGGGATGCGCAGATCCTCCGAATAGACGCCCAGGGACGATAGCGTGCCGCCCGGCCGCAGCACGCGCAGCCCCGCCTCGAACGTGGTCTGCGTGCCCAGCGCCTCGATCGAAACGTCCACGCCGCGCCCGCCGGTCAGCTTCAATATCTCGGATACCGGATCGACCTTGGTGAAATCCACCACATGATCCGCCCCCATGGCCCGCGCGATCTCCGCGCGGGCGGGGATCGATTCCACCGCGATTATCAGGCTCGCCCCCATCAGCCGCGCGCCGGCCGTGGCGCAGAGGCCGATCGGTCCCTGGGCGAACACCGCCACCATGTCGCCGATCTTCACCTTGCCCGATTCCGCGCCGCTGAAGCCGGTGGACATGATGTCCGGGCACATCAGCACCTGCTCGTCGGTCAGCCCGTCGGGCACCGGGGCAAGATTGGCCATCGCATCGGGCACCAGCAGATATTCCGCCTGCGCGCCGTCGATGGTGTTGCCGAACCGCCAGCCTCCGGCCGCCTTCCAGCCATGCCCGCCGGGGCCTCCGCACTGCGCGCCGCAGCCCGACAAGGAAGCGTTGGAATGGCCGCTCGGCGTGATGGCGCCCGCGATCACCCGCTGCCCCTCGCTATAGCCCTGCACCGCCGATCCCAGCTTCTCGATGATGCCCACCGGCTCGTGGCCGATCGTCAGCCCCGGCGCGACCTTATATTCGCCCTTCAATATATGGATGTCGGTGCCGCAGATGGTGGTGGTGGTGATGCGGATCAGNGCATCCAGCGGCCCCACATCCGGTATCGGCTTCTCGCCGAGGATGATCCGTCCCGGCTCGACGAAAATCGCGGCCTTCATCGATTGCGCCATGCCACCGCCTCCCGCTGGACGCCCCGGCGGCGCCAGCCGGTAAACTCGCCATGGCGATTATCGATCCCCGGAAAGGCCTTGCCGGAAATATTCCCCGGAAACGGGATGGTGCGGGCGGTCGGGCTCGAACCGACACTCCTTTCGGAACCGGATTTTGAGTCCGGCGCGTCTACCAGTTTCACCACGCCCGCACAGGCATTGGCCGGGGTCCGAATGGCAAAATCTCGGCGGCTCGTCCAGCGCCTTCATGCGCATCGCGCGCATCTTGCCCGCCAAAAGAAAAAGCGAAGAAATGGTGGCCTTATAATGCCACCTTGGCCCGGGCCTTTCCTTATCCTCACCGGATCGGCTGCCGTATTTGCCCCCATCCCTCGGGAAACAATTATGCGCCGTAACACGCGGTGCGCGGCCTCCCTTCTATAATGGGTCCGACGGACCGTTATAGGCGGCTGAGGCGATTGAGGAAATTGCGTATCGATTTCAGTTTGTTCGAATATTCCATCTAATCGTCCGGCCAGATTTCCTGTGCGTCGTCCGTAACGACCAGAGAAGGAAATGTGGGATGAACTGGTTCACTGCTGACGCACCGATCCGGTTGAAGTTGCTTATTGCGTTCGGAACGATGTCCTTTCTCGTCGCCATCCAGCCGATGGCGGCACTGCTTTTCCGCGGCACGACGGCACTTGCCGTCGGCAGCGCCGTTCTTGTTGTCGCCATCCTTCTGGGCGCGTGGTTCCGCCGCGCGATCTCCACCCCCTATGTCGCCACCGTCGTGCGCATGGAGGCGCTGGCGACCGGCGATCTCGAAAGCCCGATCGCCTTCACCGAATATCGCGATTGCGTGGGCCGGATGACCAAGGCGATGTTCGCCTTCCGCGACAATGCCCGGCAGCAGATCGCGCTCAACCAGGAAGCCCAGCGCAATGCGGAGATCGTGCGCGGCATGACCGCCAATCTCCAGCGCCTTGCCGGGGGCGACCTTACCGCCGAGATTCGCGAGGATTATCCGGAAAGCTATGCGGAGCTGCGCGCCAATTTCAACGCCGCGCTCGGCTCGCTCCGCCAGCTCATCGGATCGGTCACGGCCAGCGCCGCCACCATCCGCACCGGCAGCAGCGAGATCGCGCACGCATCGGAAGACCTCGCCCGCCGCACGGAAAGCAACGCCGCCAGCCTGGAGCAGACATCCGCCTCCATCACCGAGATGGACGAACGGCTCCGCGCGACGGCGGAGGCCGCGAACGGCACGGTCGAACGCGCCAACGGCGCGCTCGAGGTCGTCTCCAACGGCCGTGCGCTCGCCGAGGACGCGGTCGAGGCCATGGGCCGGGTGAGCGAAAGCGCCAAGGGCATCGACAGCGTGATCGAGGGGCTGGACAAGATCGCCTTCCAGACCCGCGTTCTCGCCATGAACGCGGCGGTCGAGGCCGGCCGCGCCGGGGAGGCGGGCCGCGGCTTCGCCGTCGTCGCCGATCTGGTCAGCGCACTCGCCATGCGCGCCGAGGAGGAGGCCAAACGCGCCCGCGACCAGCTAACCGTCACCCAGACCGATATTGTGACGGCCGTGGCCACGGTGCAGAAGGTCGATGCCGCGCTCGACGGCATTTCCACCAATGTCGACGAGGTGCATGCGCTGCTGGAGCGGATCGCCGACGAAAATCGCGCGCAATCTAGCGCGATCGCACAGATCACCGCCGCCATCTCGACCATGGACCGCGCCACCCAGCAAAATGCCGCGATGGTGGAGCAGACCTCCGCCGCCGCGCGCAACCTGATGGGCGAGGTCGGCAGCCTGGCCGATCAGGCCGGCCAGTTCCGCATCGGCGGCGACGATCCCGGTCGGGTCGCGGCCCTGCGGCCGGCGCTGAAGGCGGCCCGAAGCCTGAGGGGCGGCGTGGGCCTCCATCCTACGCCGCCTCCAGGATGCGCGGGCGCCGGCCCAGGATCATGTCCGCCGCTTTCTCGGCGATCATGATGACGGGCATGTTGGTGTTGCCGCCGATGATGCGCGGCATCACCGATGCGTCCACCACCCGCAGCCCCCCGACCCCATGGACCCGCAATTCCGGGTCCACCACCGCATTGCCGTCCACACCCATCCGGCAGGTGCCGACCGAATGATAATCCGCCTCGGCATGCGCGCGGATGAAGGCGTCGAGCGCCTCGTCGTCCGCGATGCCCGGCCCCGGCGCCAGCTCCGCACCGCGATAGGGATCGAAGGCCGGCTGGGCGAATATCTCGCGGGCGATGCGGATGCCGTGGCGCATCACCGCCCGGTCGCGCAGGTCCGCCAGATAATTCTGGTCGATCGACGGCGGCGCCATCGGATCGGTCGAGGCGAGCCGCACCGTCCCCCGGCTTTCCGGCCGCACCACGTTGATATGCGCGGCAAAGCCATGCTCCGGCGTCAGGTCGCGCCCATTATTGGCATAAAGCGCCATGACGAAATGGAACTTGATGTCGGGTTCCGCCAGCGCCGGATCGGAACGGACGAAGGCCACCGCCTCCATCCCCGGATCGGCCAGCGGCCCCCGCCGGAACAGCATATATCGCCCCAGCGCCATCGCGCCCGATAATGGGCTGAAATATTTGAACATCGATATGGGCTGCGGGCAGCGATGCTTCACCGCCACCGCCAGATGATCCTGCAGGTTCGCGCCCACGCCCGGCAGGTCGTGCAGCACCTCCACGCCATGCCCGCGCAGGTGCGCCGCCGGGCCGATGCCGGATAGCATCAGCAGTTGCGGCGAATTGATCGCGCCTGCGCTCAATATCACCTCGCGCACCGCCCTTGCCTCGCAAGGCGCGCCCTTGCGCACATAGGCCACGCCCGTTGCGCGCCGATCGTCGAACAGCAACCGCGTCGCCTGCGCGCCGGTGACGATCGTCAGGTTCCGCCGCCCGCGCGCGGGGTCCAGATAGGCGGCCGAGCTGCTCGATCGCCGCCCTCCCCCGGCCGTCACGTCGGTGGGACCGAAGCCGTCGCGGAAGGCCCCGTTGCTGTCGGGATTGTAGCGATGCCCCGCCTCCACGCCGGCCGCCACGAAGGCGCGCGCCAGCGGATGCTTCACCTCCGGCCGGCTCACCCGGATCGGCCCGTCCCCGCCATGATAGTCGTCGACGCCGGGTTCGTAGCTTTCGGCCCGCCGGAAATAGGGCAGCACGTCGGCAAAGCCCCAGCCCGGATTGCCGGCCGCCGCCCAGCCGTCATAATCGGCCGGCGTTCCCCGGCAATAGACCATGCCGTTGATCGACGATCCGCCCCCCAGCACCCGCCCGCGCGGCAGATAGAGGCTGCGATCGTCTAGGTGCCGCTGCGGCACGGACATGTATCGCCATACGTAGAGCCCCCGCATCATGATCGGCAGCAGCCCGCCCGGCGCGCGGATCAGCGGGCTCCGGTCGCGCCCGCCCGCCTCGATCAGCAGCACGCTGATGCCGGGATCGGTGGACAGGCGGTTGGCGAGCACGCAGCCCGCCGAACCGCCGCCGACGATCACATAGTCATAGGCCTGCACCGGGCGATCAGGCGGCCGCCGTCATCCAGTCGATCTCGGCCAGCTCCGTGGCCGAAAGCTTCCAGCCGGCCGCGCCCGCATTCTGCGCCGCCTGCTCCGGCCGGCTGGCGCCCGCGATGATGCTGGCCACGCCCGGCTGTGCCGCCAGCCAGGAAAAGGCAAGCTCGATCAGGCTATGCCCGCGCTCCACCGCGAACGCTTCCAGCCGCGCCGCCAGCTCCCATTTCGCCGGGTCCTTATAGGGATCGAAGAAGGCCGGCGCGTCCGCCAGCCGCGCGCCAGCCGGGGCCGGCTGGCCGGGCTTGTATTTGCCGGTCAGCACGCCGTTCGCCAGCGGGAAATAAGGCAGCACGCCCAGCCCATGCTCGACGATCAGGTCGCCCAGCTCCGCCTCCATGCCGCGGAACAGCAGATTATATTCGTTCTGGGTGGTGGCGAACGGGGTCAGCCCGTTGTCGGCCGCGACCGTCATCGCCTCGCGCAGCATCGCGCCGGTCAGGTTGGAACAGCCGATCGCCCGCACCTTGCCCTGCCGCACCAGATCGTCCAGCGCGCGCAGCGTCTCCTCGATCGGCGTCTCGGGATCGGGGAAGTGAAGCTGGTAAAGGTCGATCCAGTCGGTCTTCAGCCGCTTCAGGCTCGATTCCACCGCCTGGGCGATATAGGCCCGCGAAGCGCCCTTCTTCTTGCCTTCCTCATCCAGCGGCGATCCGAACTTGGTCGCCAGCACGATATCCTTGCGCCGCGCGCCCAGCACCTCGCCGATGAAGTCCTCGGACGGGCCGTAGCTGTCGGACGTGTCGAGGAAGTTGATGCCGTTGGCCAGCGCCGCGTCGATGATCGATCGCGATCCTTCCAGGTCCGCCTTCCAGCCGAAATTGTTGCAGCCCAGCCCCACGATCGAAACCTTGATGCCGGTCTTGCCCAGATTGCGCAGTTCCAATGCCTTTCTCCTTCTCCCGCCGCCGGCATCGCGCCGGCGTCTTGATCCCGTGGGCGGCCCGGCCATAGGATCGGCCATGGCCATCACCGATATCGCCACCCGCACCTACAACCATGGGTGGCGGCTCGATCCCATCGTCCGCAGCCTGCTCGATACCGATTTCTACAAGCTCCTGATGCTGCAGATGATCCGGCGCCTCTATCCGGACGTGCGGGCCACCTTCGCGCTCATCAACCGCAGCACGGCGGTGCGCCTGGCCGACGTGATCGACGAGGGGGAGCTTCGCGCCCAGCTCGATCATGCGCGCGGCATCCGTTTCACCGCCAAGGAACTGATCTGGCTCGCCGGCAACAGTTTCTACGGCCGCACCCAGATGTTCAGCCCGGATTTCATCGCCTGGCTCGCCGAATTCCGGCTCCCCGAATATGATCTGCGCAAGGCGGACGGGCAGTATGAGCTGCGCTTCGCCGGCCCGTGGACGCACACCAGCATGTGGGAAATCCCGGCGCTCGCCATCGTCAACGAACTCCGCTCCCGCGCGGCGCTCAAGGATCGCGGCCGCTTCGCGCTCGACGTGCTCTACGCCCGCGCCAAGGCCAAATTGTGGGGCAAGGTGGAAAGGCTGGCCGCGCTGCCCGATCTCGCCATTTCCGATTTCGGCACCCGCCGGCGCCACGGCTTCCTGTGGCAGCGCTGGTGCGTCGAGGCGCTGAAGGAAGGGCTGGGCGATCGGCTGATCGGCACCTCCAACGTGCTCATGGCCATGGACAATGATCTGGAGGCGATCGGCACCAACGCGCACGAGCTGCCGATGGTGCTCGCGGCGCTGGCCGGCACCGACGCCGGCATCGCCGCCGCGCCCTATCGCGTGCTTCGGGACTGGCGCGATCTTTATGGCGGCAATCTGCTGATCGCGCTGCCCGACGCCTTCGGCACAGCCGCCTTCCTGCGCGGCGCGCCGGACTGGCTGGCCGACTGGACCGGCTTCCGGCCCGATAGCCTGCCGCCGATCGAGGCCGGCGAGCAGATCATCCGCTGGTGGCGGGAAAAGGGCCGCGATCCGCGCGAAAAGCTGCTGATCTTCTCCGACGGCATGGATGTGGATTCGATCGAGGCCACCTATCGCCATTTCCACGGCTGCGTCCGGCTCAGCTTCGGCTGGGGCACCAACCTCACCAACGATTTCCGCGGCTGCGCGCCCTTCCCCACCACCGGGCTCGATCCGATCTCGCTGGTCTGCAAGGTGGTGGATGCCGATGGTCGGCCGGCGGTGAAGCTGTCGGACAATCCGGCCAAGGCCACCGGCGATCCGGCCGAGATCGCGCGCTACCTCCGCATCTTCGGCGATGCCGGACGCACCGAGGCCGCCGTCACCGTCTGATCGTGGAAAGGGCGGCGATCCGGCTGTCATGGGTTCAGTCGATGGCGACCACGGTGGACATTTCGATCTGCAATCCCGCCAGCGCCAGCCGCTCGACGCCGATCACGGAGGATGCGTTGGCCGGGAACGGCCCGCCGTCCAGCGCCACGTTCATCGCCTTCACGAAATCCTGGAACTTCGCATCCGTCAGCCCGACGATGTAGAAGGTCATGCTCACGATATCCGCCGTGCCCGCGCCCAGCGCGTCGAGCGCGTGGACGACATTGCCGAAGGCCGCCACCACCTGATCGTGGAAGCCATCGGCATTCAGCCTGAAATCCTTGTCCAGCGCCGTCTGCCCGGCGATGAAGGCCAGCCGCTTGCCCGCCGGCGGCACGGAAATCTGGGCAAAGCCGTCCAGCCTGAACAGGCTGTCCGGGTTGATGTGCTGAACGCTCATGCTTGGCTCCGATCGTTGGAAGGCAGGGATCGTCAGGCGCCGCGCTGCTCGCGCACGAAGGCGCGCAGGTCGTCCACGAACAGCGCCGGCTGCTCCATCGCCGCGAAATGGCCGCCGCGGGGCGCATCCGTCCAGCGGACGACGTTGTAGCTTTTCTCCACCGTGCTGCGCGGAAACTGGCCCAGCTCGCCCGGGAAATTGGCGATGGCGACGGGCTTTGTCACGCGCGCGCCGGCCGGCACCGGCTCGTCGAACACGCCGCGATAAAGCCAGGATGCGGTGCCGAACGTGTCCGTCACCAGATAGATCATGATGTTGTCGATGATCCGGTCGCGCGCATAGACGGACCAGAGATCGCCATCGACCAGGTCGGACCAGGTGTGGAACTTCTCCAATATCCACGCCGCCACGCCCAGCGGGCTATCGGCCATCGCATGGTCCAGCGTCACCGGCTTGGTGGACTGGATCGCCATATATCCGCCCTCGCCCCGCCATATCGCCTGCAGCCGTTGCGCCGCCTCGATCTCCTCGGGCGTTTCGGGAATGGCCGCCGGGTCGGTCCAGCCGAAGGTGAAGTTCAGGTGCACGGCGCGGCAGCCCTGCCCTTCATAACCCAGCCAGCCGGAAACCGAGGATCCCCAGTCCCCGCCCTGCGCGATATAGCCGTCATGGCCCAGTTCCTCGCGCATCAGCTTGTCGAAGGCGCGGGCGATGGTGCGCGGGCCGATCGGCCGATCGGGCTTGCCGGAAAATCCGTATCCGATCAGCGATGGGATCACCACCGTCACCGCATCCGCCGGATCGCCGCCGAAGCGCGCCGGATCGGTCAGCGGCTCGATCACCTCCATGAATTCGACGAACGATCCCGGCCAGCCATGGGTGATGATCACCGGCGTCGGGTTCGGCCCCTTGCCCCGCACATGGATGAAGTGGACGTCATAGGCCGCGTCGCCCAGGTCGATATGCGCCCGGAAATGCGGAAAGCGATTGAGCGCCGCCTCCCGCGCGCGCCAGTCGTAGCTTTCCAGCCAATAATCCACCAGCGACCGCATCTCCCCGATGCTCGTCCCGAACGCCCAGGGATCGCCGCTGGCCGGCGTCGGCCAGTGCGCGTCGCGCAACCGGCGGTTGNTCCAGTCCAGCCTTTCCTGCGGCACGGCGATGGTGAAAGGCGTCACGCTCATCAAGGCACCCCGCAGGACCGGTTTCGGGGCAGGCGGAACATCCGCCGGCCCGGAAATCGCGTTGAACAGGGGCTTTGCCAAGGCTGTCCCGGTTCGATCGGAACCGGAGCGGCCTCAGGCACGGCTTCCCTGCGCCCGAAGGTTATGCCCCCGCCTTTTCCAGGCAAGCCACGATCCGGGCCATGCTTTGATGATGCCGCACGAACTGGCGGAGGCCGGTTTCAGCTCCTGGCCGCGATCGCCAGCCCCTCGCGCACGGCCTCGGGCGTGATCGGGATGTGGCGCAGCCGCACCCCCACCGCGCGGAAGATGGCGTTGCCGATCGCCGGCGCCACCACCGTCGTCGCCGGCTCACCCAGCCCCACCGGCGCCTCGGCGCTGTCGACGAAGCTGATGTCCATCGCCGGCACGTCGCCGATGCGCAGCGGCATATAGGTGTCGAGGTTGAGGTCGCGCACCTCGCCGTTCACGAACTCGGTGCCCTCGTGCAGTGCCATGCTGAGGCCCCAGAGCGCCGCCCCCTGCGTCTGCGCCAGCGCGCCGTCCGGGTCCACGATGGTGCCGGCGTCGGTCACGATCGTCAGCTTCTCCACTATCACCTTGCCCTTGGCCCGCTCCACCCGCACCCGCGCGGCGCAGGCCACCCAGGTCGGCATGTCGCGTTCCTGGCCGAAGCTGGTGGCAAGGCCCAGCCCGGTGTCGGGCGGGAGCGGCTGCCCCCACCCGGCCCGCGCGGCCGCCCGGCGCACCACCNCCGCCTGCCGCAGCGCCCCGCCGACGGAACTGGGCGCCGTGCCCGCGTTGCGGCCCTTGCCGGTCAGCAGCTTCAGCCGGAAGGCGACCGGATCGACGCGCGCCTGCAACGCCGCCTCGTCCATGAAGCTTTCCAGCGCCCAGTTGGTCCAGCCCGGCCCCACCGATCGCAGCCATCCCGGCCGGAAGCTGCTGTTGGCGAGATCGTTGGGAATGGCCCGCACCCGCTGGCGGCCGACATCATACCAATGGTCCGCCCCGGCGATCGCGAAGGGATCATATTGGCCGCCGCGCAGTCCCTTGGCCAGCAGCGCGCCCGCCATCACCTGCGTCGGCCAGCCGGCGCAGGCATGATGCTCCATCGCCTGGATCTGACCGCTGCCGTCGAAGGCCATGCGCAGCCGCTGCACCGATGGCGACCGCACCGAATCGAAACGCACGTCGTCCTCGCGGGTGAGCACCATCTTCACCGGCCGGCCCAGCGCCTTGGCCGCCAGCGCCGCCGGCACCGCATAATCGCCGTTCAGCCGCCGGCCGAACCCGCCGCCCAGCATGTAGGTCCGCATCACGATCGATGCCTCGGGCCGGTCCAGCGCCTTGGCCAGCGTCGGCAGGATCAGCGACTGCCACTGGTTGCCGGTATGGATTTCGAACATCCCGTCCTTCTCGAACGCCAGCGCGTTCACGGGTTCGAGCTGGAAGTGCAGCACCGTCGCCGTCGTGTAGATCCGCTCCAGCGTGGTTGCCGCCGCCCAGTCGAATTCGGGCGTGCTGTCGTCGTCGGCGACGTTCAGGTCCACGCCGCCCTCGGCGCTCGCCGCCAGCTCCGCCCCGCGGTCCTGTATCTGCTTTTCGGAAACGTCATGTCCCGGCCCCGGCGTCCACCGCACCTTCACATGGCGCGATGCCTTCAGCGCCGCCTGGAACGTCTCGGCGATCACCATCACCCATCCCGGCACGGTATCGGACGGGTCGTCCAGCGCGATGCTGCGGATATATCCCTTCACCTTGCGCGCATCGCCGTCGTCGATCGAAACCACCTTCGATCCGTTGCGCGTCGGCGGCAGCAGCGGGCGCGCATGGACCATGTTGGGCACGCGCGCATCGATGCCGTAGCGCGCGGTGCCGTCGATCTTGGCGGCGATGTCCACCGCCTCGGTCGGCCGGCCGATCAGCCGCCGGTCCTTCACCGGCTTGATCGGCAGCTTCTCCAGCTCCTCGGGCGTGAAGGTGCGGGTCAGCCCGCCGCGCCGGGCGATCTCGCCGAAGCCGATGCTGCGCCCGNCCGCCACCACCGCGCCGTTGCGCGCCGCGCAGGCCGATGGCGCCACGCCCAGCAGCCGCGCGCCGCCCTCGATCAGCGCGATCCGCCCCGCCGCCCCAGCCCGGCTGAACAGCGGGAAGGTCTGCCAGACGGACCAGCTTCCCCCCGTCACCATCAACCCCCATTTGGGGTCGGTATCGACATGGACGATGCGCACCTTGCTCCAGTCCGCCTCCAGCTCGTCGGCCAGGATGCGGGCCAGCGCGGTGCCGACATGCTGGCCCATCTCCGCGCGGATGATGTTGACGGTGACGATGCCGTCATGGTCGATCCCGAACCACAGATTGGGCTCGATCAGCCCGCCATGGGGCGCGGCGGGCACCCCGCCGGGCACGGCCGGGTCCATCGCCGCATCGACGATACGGGCAAAGCCGAAGCTGATCCCCGCGCCGGCCGAAAGCGCCAGGAAGTTGCGCCGCGAAAGCAGCGCCGCCGGCCCGGCCCCGCCGGCTTTGGCCGACGCCGCGATCGGCCGGCTCATGCCGCCGCTCCCTTCGCCTTCGCAGTCCCCTTCGTCATCGTCGCGGCGGCTTCCTTTATCGCGGCGCGGATGCGCACATAGGTCATGCAGCGGCACAGGCTGCCGGCCATCACCGCATCGATGTCGGCATCGGTGGGCGCGGGGAAATCCTTCAGCATCGCCGCCACCTGCATGATCTGGCCCGGCTGGCAATATCCGCATTGCGGCACCTGCAGCGCCCGCCAGGCCTTCTGCACCGGATGCGCGCCGGCCGGGTCCAGCCCCTCGATCGTGGTGATGTCCGCGCCTTCCACCGCCGCGAGCGGGGTGATGCAGGATCGCGTCGCCCGCCCGCCGACATGGACGGTGCACGCCCCGCACATGCCGATGCCGCAGCCGAACTTGGTGCCCGTCAGCCCGATATCGTCGCGGATCGCCCACAGCAGGGCGCTATCCTCGTCGGCATCCACCGAAACCGCGCGGCCGTTGATGGTGAAGCGGGTGGTCATGCCGTCTACTCCTGCCCCGGCCCGTGCGCGCGCACCTGGGCAACCTTGCGTTCCAGGTCCAGCCACGGCCCCTTCCTCGTCCGGGTCGCGCGCAGATAGGCGGCGATCCGCGCGATGTCCGCGTCGCTGAACCGCGAAAAGGCCGGCATCACCACGCCGGGCACGCCGTCATCCGCGCCCACGCCGTGCAGGATCACCTGGATCAGGTTGGTCGGGTCGCCGAGGCTGACCGCGCTGTTCAGCGCCAGTTCCGGCCGCAGCGGATTGACCGCGTCGGCGCCGTTATAATGGCAGGACGCGCAGGCCGCCGTGTAGAGCCGGGCCGCCGGATCGTAAGTGAGCCCGCTGCCCACGCTGCTCGTCGCCAGCGCCTGCTGCACGGCGGGCGCCGCTATCCCCTGGCGCTGCTCGATACCGTCGCGATCGGAGAAATAGACGGCCAGCGCGTTGATGTCGCTGCCCGGCAGCCGTTGCAGCCCCCGCACCACCGGCGCCATCGGCCCCACCGCCGTGCCGTGATAATGGCTGACACCGCTCTGCAGATAGGCGATCAGCTCGTCCCGGTCCCAGGGCACGGGCGATGGATTGCCGGCATTCAGCGGCGGCGCCACCCAATTGTCGATAAGGGCGCCGGCATAGACCAGCGGGCGCCTTTCCGCGCCCAGCATGTTGCGCGGCGTATGGCAGGCGCCGCAATGGCTCAGCCCTTCGGCCAGATAGGCGCCCCGGTTCCATTCCGCGCTCTTCGCCGCCTGCGGCTGGAACCGGCCGGGCTTGAAGAAAAGCAGCTTCCAGCCCGCCTGCAATGCCCGGATGTTGAGCGGGAACGGCACGCCATTGTCCCGCGCCGGCGCCACCACGGGCTTGCGGGTCATGAAGAAGGCGTAGAGCGCGGATATGTCCGCATCGCTCAGCTTGGTGAAATGGTCGAAGGGAAAAGCCGGGAACAGGTGCGATCCGTCCCGCGCCACGCCTTCGTGCATCGCCCGGCGGAACGCCGCCTCGGGCCATGCGCCGATCCCGGTCTCCGGGTCCGGCGTGATGTTGGTGGAATATATCGTGCCGAACGGCGTTTCCATCGGATAGCCGCCGGCATAGGCCTGCCCGCCCTTGGCGGTGTGGCAGGTGGCGCAATAGCCGGCGCTGGCCAGTATCTCCCCGCGCGCGACCAGTTCGGGGGCGAAGGCCGATGCCGGCGGCGGCTGGATCGGGGCGATAGCGGATCGCCAGGCGAATATGCCGAAACCCACCAGCCCCACGGCCAGCACGGCGGCGATCCCGATCAGGATGCGCTTCAGCAATGCACGCCCCAGATCATGAACAGCCCGCCTCCCAAGCCGCCCGAGTCGATATGTCGATAGTTTCCGCCGGCTATTCCATTACGTCCAGAAGAAGTTTTGCGGGCTCTTATACATGGATGATATGATCGGGCAGCTCGTTCGGGTCCTGCCCGGTAAAGGGGAAATGCTGGGCCAGAAGGTCCCCGATCGCGCCGATTGCTTCGACCATGCCGTCGCCCGGTCGGCCGTCGCGCACCGCATCCACCAGCAGCGCCATCGCCGCGCCCCAGGCTTCGGCGGGGATGCTGGCATGGATCGCGCGATCGGAAACGATCTCCGCCTGATGCTCGTCCAGCGAAAGATATAGCAGCACGCCCGTGCGCGATGCCGTGCGCCGCTCCGCCCCTACCTTGAACAGCGTCACCGCCCGGCGGCGAACGCGGCGCATCCTGGTGGAACGCGGCACCAGCGCCAGCCTGAGCGGCATCCAGTTCAGCGCCAGCCGCGCCGCCAGGAAGATCGCCGTCAGCACCGCCAGCAGGATGGTCAGCAGCTCGCGCACCGTCCATTCGGCGTGCCAGCTGCCCGTGATCGCTTCCAGCAGCCCGATAAACGCCTGCGGGAAGGCGGCGACGGCGGCGAAGCACAGCAGCATCACCAGCAGCGACCATTGCAGCGCCGCATCATGATAGGCGTCCGACCGGCGCGCCACGATCGCGATCACCTCGCCGTCGGTGCGTTCCTCCGCCGCGACGATGGCGGCGTTCACCCGCCGATGATCCTCGGCATCCAGATGCATCATCACCAGCTTCCCGAAGCCCCGCCGCCGCCGAAGGAGCCGCCGCCGCCGGAAAATCCGCCGCCGCCACCCCAGCCGCCGCCTCCCCAGCCACCGCCGCCGCCCCAGCGGTCGTCATCGTCGTCGCCCCAGCCGCCCATGCCCGGCCCCCACAGGATGATCGGCCCGCCGCCCCGGCGATAGACGCCGCCGCGCCGCCGCGATCGCAGCGTCATCAGCATCATCCCGCCGATGATGACGATCGGGATCAGCACGGCCGGGTCGAACTGCCTTTCCTTCGCCGCTTCGGTCTTCACGATCTCCTGCGCGCGGGCGGCCGCCTCGGCATCGGGCAGCTTTATCAGGTCGATCAGCGCATCGGCGCCGGCATCGATACCGCCCGCCATGTCGCCGTCGCGGAAACGCGGCAATATCGCGCGGCGGATGATGATGCCCGAAAGCGCGTCGGTCACGATCGGGGTCAGGCCATATCCCGCCTCGATCCGCACCTTGCGCTCGTTCGGCGCCACCAGCAGGATCAGGCCGTCATTCAGCTTGCCGGTGCCGATCCCCCAGCTCCGCCCCAGCCGATAGCCGTAATCCTCGATCGTATAGCCCTGCAGGCCCGGCACCGTCGCCACCACGAACTGCCGGCCGCTGCCCTGTTCCAGCGCGGCCAGCTTCGCGGTCAGCGCGCTTTCCTGCTCGGGCGACAGGATGTTCGCGGCGTCCACCACCCGTCCGCTCAGCGGCGGGAAGGTCTGCGCGCCCGCCGCCGTGGCGGCCAGCAGCAGCCACAGCAGGGCGATCAGGCGTGTCAAAAGGATACCGTCGGCGCCTTGTCCGATCCGGGCGTCGTCGCCTCGAAGGTCGCCATCGGCTTCGATCCGTAGATCACCTTGGCGCCCACCACGTCGGGGAAGGTGCGGATGCGGGTGTTATAGGCCTGCACCGCCGCGTTATAATCGCGCCGCGCGATGCCGATGCGGTTTTCCGTGCCCTCGATCTGCGATTGCAGCGCCAGGAAATTCTCGTTCGATTTCAACTCGGGATAGGCTTCCACCACGGTGCGGAGCTGCCCCAGCGCCTGGGTAAGCTGGTTCTGCGCGTCGCCGAACTGCTTCAGCCGCTCCGGGTTGGAAAGGTCGTCGGTGGTGATGTTGATCGACGTCGCCTTGGCGCGCGCCTCCGTCACCTGGGTCAGCACGTCCTTTTCCTGCGCGGCATAGCCCTTCACCGTTGCCACCAGGTTGGGGATCAGATCGGCCCGGCGCTGATATTCGTTCTGCACGTCGGCCCAGCGCGCCTTGGCGGCTTCCTCGTCGGTGGGGATGGCGTTGATCCCGCAGGAGGACAGCGAAAGGATGGCGATCGGCGCCAGCGCGGCAAGGGTGGTGCGGCGAAATTTCATGGTCGGTCTCTCCCCAAAGCAGCGCCCGCTATACATGATGATCGGCGGCTTGCCGATATCCGCTCATGCCCGGCCCGCGATGAACGCCTCCAGCTCCTCCACCATCAGCTCCGCATGGATTCCCGCCAGCGCCTCGCCCGTGGCAAGATCGGCGCACACCTCGTCCAGCCGGCGGAGCAGCAGGTGCGCCCGCGCCCGTTCGCGCATGTCCCCCTCCGCCGCCGCGAAGCCCGCCAGGCCGGCGCGGGCGAGCCTGTCGATGATCCGATCCCGATCGCGCAGCAGCCTTTCGCGGAAGCTCGGCTCGAACAGGCGGAGCTGCGCCACCAGCGGCGTCACATAGCCATGATCGGCATAGAGCGCGGCCAGCCGGTCCAGCCACGCCCGCAGCCCGCCCGCCGTCCGCGCATCCGCCAGCGCGTCGAACAGCGCCAGCCAGTCACCCGCGATCCCGTCATAGATGGCGATCGCCAGCGCCAGCTTCGATTCGAAATGGGTGTAGAAGGTCGCCCGGCTCACGCCCGCCGCGCGGATGATGTCGTCGATCGTCGCATGCACATAAGGCGCGGCCGCGAACACCTCGCCCGCCCCCGCAAGGATCGCCGCCCGCGTCCGCCGGCGCTGCGCCTCCCCCGCCGCCGTCCGCCCCGCCGGCCGCCCTCGCCGCCTCGCGCCCTCGATCGCTCCGTCCATACCGCTCCTTCATGGCTCTTGAATTTGACTATACTAGCAGTCCACCATAATTCATCCAGATCCGGGCGAGAGGGGAAGGCACGAAATGAGCACCAGCCGGCAGGGCGATCACCCGCCCCTTCTGATCGATGCCGCCACCGTATCCGACTGGTCGGCCACGGCCGATGTGGTAATCATGGGATTCGGCATGGCCGGCGCCTGCGCCGCGCTGGAAGCCCGCGCCGCCGGCGCCTCAGTCGTCATCGTCGAACGCACCAGCGGCTGCACCGGCAGCACGTCCGCCGCGGCCGGGCATTTCTATCTCGGCGGCGGCACGCCCGTGCAGCAGGCCTGCGGCTTCGATGACGATCCGGTGGAAATGGCCCGTTATCTGGAGGCCGTCGCCCTCGATCCCGATCGGGAGAAGATCCGCCTCTACAGCGAAGGCAGCGTCGCCCATTTCGATTGGCTGGAGGCGCAGGGCGTTCCCTTTGATCGCAGCTATTATCCCCAGAAGAACGTCGTCCAGCCCGGCCGCGAATGCCTGATCTGGACGGGCAACGAGCAGGTCTGGCCCTATCGCGACATGGCGAAGCCCGCGCCGCGCGGCCACAAGGTCGCCTTCGAGGGCGAGGAAGGCGGCGGCGCGCTGGCGCTCCGCATCCTTTCCGAACGCGCCGAAGCTGCCGGCGCCACGGTGATGGCCGATTGCAAGGTGGAAGGCCTGATCCGCGAAGGCGATCGCATCGTCGGCGTCCAGGCCCGCCGCTTTGGCGAGCCGGTGCATGTCCGCGCCCGCCATGGCGTGGTGCTGGCCGGCGGCGGCTTCGGCCAGAACCCCGATATGGTGGCGCGGCATGTGCCGATACTGGCGTCCGCTTATGTGCAGGGCAGCCCGCATGACGATGGGCTGGCGATCCGGCTGGGGGCCGCGGCCGGCGGCACCCCCATCCACATGGACGAAGCCTTCCTCACCTCACCCTTCTATCCGCCGGAAAACCTGCTGAAGGGCATACTCGTCAACCGCGACGGCCAGCGCTTCGTGGCCGAGGATTCCTATCACAGCCGCTCGGGCATCTTCTCCGCCCGCCAGCCGGACGGCATCGTCTATCTCATTGTCGATGCGGCGATCTTCGGCTATCCGCATTTCGCCTCGCTCACCAACCAGCGCCTCATCGACGGCTTCGCCACCGTGGCGGAGATGGAGGCCGGGCTGGCCCTGCCCGAAGGATCGCTGCAGGCCACCATGGCTGAATATAACCGGCACGCCGCCGACGGTGCGGACCCAGATTTCCACAAGCATCCGAAATGGCTGAAGCCGCTCGACGAAGCCCCCTATGCCGCCTTCGACCTGTCGTTCGGCCGCGCCGTCTATACCGGCTTCACGCTGGGCGGGCTGCGGGTGTCCGCTGATGGCGAGGTGCTGGATGCAGCGGGCACGCCCCTCCCCGGCCTCTACGCGGCCGGCGCCTGCGCGTCGAACATCGCGCAGGACAGCAACGGCTATGCCTCCGGCACCTGCCTGGGCGAAGCATCCTTCTTCGGGCGGCGCGCCGGCGCGCATGCCGCCCGCCTTCCCGCACGAAAGGCGACTGCATGACCAAGGCCCTGTTCGGCCCGATCGACCAGATCGGCTATCTCGTCGACGATCTCGATCGCGGCATCGCCCGCTGGATCGCCCAGCTCGGCGTCGGCCCGTGGACGGTGTTCCGCAATGTCAGCCTTCAGGGCCGCTATCGCGGGGTGGAAGGCATCGTCACCATGGATGTCGCCTTGTCCTATCAGGGCGATATCCAGATCGAGCTTATCCAGGCCACCAACGCCACGCCCTCGCCCTATCGCAATGCCGATGGCACCCCGATCCTCGGCATCCACCATATCGCCTGGGTGGTGGACGATCTGGACGATGCCGTCGCCCGCGCATCCGCCAACGGGCTCAGCACCGTGTTCGAGGCGAGCAATCCCGCCACCAATGTCGCCTATCTCGAACCCGAAGGCGAAACGGGCGTGCTCTACGAATTCATCCAGGGCCAGGGCATGCGCGAGATGATCGTCGCCGGTGCCGCCGCCGCGAGGGCGTGGGACGGCAGCAACCCCATCACCACCATCGGCTAAAGGGCCGCCGGAGCGATCCGGCGGGCCGGATTACCGCCTCAGGCCGCCTCGAACGCGCCGGCAATCCATGTGCCGGCGACGTTCAGCGCATCGTCCAGCAGCACGAAATCGGCGGCGAGACCGGGAGCGATCCGCCCGCGATCCGCGGCGACGCCCAGGAAGCGGGCCGGCGTGTCAGAAGCCATGCCGATCGCGGTTTCCGCGCCGATATCCAACATCGCCACCGCGTTGCGCACGGCGCGCGCCATGTCGAGGTCCGATCCGGCCAGCGTGCCGTCCTCGTTCACGCACACGCCGTCGACCACGGTGATGCGGTGTCCCTGCAGCACGAAGCTCTTTTCCGCCATGCCCACAGTCGGCATCGCATCCGTCACCAGCGCGAACCGATCGGCCGGCTTGCAGCGCAGCGCGAGGCGCATCGTCACCGGATCGACATGGCGGCCGTCGACGATCAGGCCGCACCATGCCGCCTCGTCCTCCAGCGCCGCGCCCACCGCCCCCGGCTCACGCGAGGTAAGCGGCGACATCGCGTTGAACAGGTGGGTGAAGCCGGACATGCCCTGATCCAGCGCGTCGCGGATCTGGCGGTAGGTGCCGGCGGTATGCCCGGCCGCGACCACGACGCCCGCTTCCACCAGCCGGCGGACGATGGCGGGCGTGGTCTTTTCGGGCGCCAGCGTCACCAGCGTCCGCCCGTGGCGAAGGCCGGTGACGGCAGCAATGCCGTCCTCGTCCAGCGCGCGGATCTTCGCCGGGTTGTGGATGCCCTTGCGGGCGACGTTCAGGAACGGCCCTTCGATATGGATGCCCAGCACGCCCGGCACGCCGGCCGCGATCGCCGCCTCCACCGCCGCGACACCGGCGCGGACCACCGAAAGATCGTCGCTGATCAGCGTCGGCAGGAAACCGGTGGTGCCGTAGCGGCGGTGCGCCGCGCCGATCGCGGCGATGCCCTCCACGGTCGGCATGTCGTTGAACAGCACGCCGCCGCCGCCATTGACCTGAAGGTCGATATAGCCGGGCGCCAGCCGCTGGCCGGCAAGATCGTGCCGTTCCACATCGTCGGGCACATCGCCCTCGGCGACGATCGCGGCGATGCGCCCGGCCTCGACCAGCACGGCCTGCCCCCCGACGAAGGCGGAATCGATCAGGATGCGGCCGTTGACAAGCGCGACCGTCATCACAGTGTCTCCGTCACCTTGGCGAGGTGGGGCGGCTTGTCGGGATCGAAGCCGCGACGGACCGACAGGGCGTTGGCGGCGCGGTAGAAGGACTGGATATGGAGCAGCGACTCGATCGCGGCATCGCCCTCGATCGAAGGCAGGGGCGTGGCGCCCGCCGCCTCGCCGCCGGCGATGAACACCGGGCCGCCCCGCGCCGCCATCTCGGCCGCCAGTGCATCGACGCCGGGGCCGGTTTCGTCCGACTGGCGGAACACGATTAGCGGGAAACCGGGGCCGACCAGCGCCATCGGCCCATGCTTCAGCTCGGCGGCGCTGAAGGCTTCGGCCTGGATGCCGCAGGTCTCCTTGAATTTCAGCGCGGCTTCCTGCGCGACGGCAAGGCCGATGCCCCGGCCGACGACGAACAGGCCGCGCGCATCGGCCAGCGCATCGACCAGCGGGGACCAGTCGCACGCCCAGGCCCGGCGCAGCAGATCGGGCAGCGTGTCGAGCGCCGCGGCCAGGCCGGCGTCGCCGGTCCAGGCCCGAACCAGATCGGCGATCGCGGCCAGCGTCGCGATGTAGGATTTAGTGGCGGCGACGCTGCGTTCCGGCCCGGCGTGGAGCGGCAGGACATCGTCGGCGAGCGCGGCGAGCGGCGAATCGGCGACGTTGACCAGCGCCAGCGCGGCCGCCCCCGCCTGCTTCGCGGCCTCGACCGTGGCAAGCAGGTCCGGGCTCTTGCCCGATTGCGAGATGGCGACGGCGAGCATGTCGTCCAGCCGCTGCGCCGCGCCATAAACGGAGCTGACCGATGGCGAGGCCGATGAGACCAGCAGCCCCAGCCGGGTTTCGATCAGATATTTGGCGTAGGTCGCCGCATGGTCCGAACTGCCGCGCGCGCAGGTCAGCACGGCACGCGGCGGATGCCCGCGCAGCCGATCGGCGATGGCAGCCAGCGCCTGGGCATTGGCCACGCGCTGGCGGGTGACGACAGCGGCGGATTCGCCGGCTTCGGCGAACATCAGGGTCTGTTCAGGGTTCATCATGCCAGTGCGTTGAGTTCGGCCACGAAATCATAGGCATCGCCGCGATACCAGCTGTGCGTCATCTCGATCGCGCGGCCGTCTTCCAGAAAACCGCGCCGCTCGATGAACAGGCCCGGCGCGCCGGCCTCCATGCCCAGCAGCGCCGCCCGCTCCGCATCGAACAGCACCGCGCGCAGCCGCTGCAGCGCGCGCACCGGCCGGTTCCCGGTCTCGTCCAGCGCGGAATAAAGCGACACGCCGACCGTATCGAGCGACGGCAGGCCGTAGCCGGCGATCGTCGAATATTCGAGCGCCATGGCAAGATCGTCCGCATAGCGGATACGCGCGAAGCGATAGACGCGGGTGCCGGGGCTCAGGCCCAGCGTCAGCGATTCATCGGGCGTCACGGCGCCTTCGGAACGGGAAAGCCACTTGCTGGAAGGCGTGCGGCCGCGCGTCGCCATGTCTTCGGAGAAGGACGACAGCTTCGAAAACTGCTTTTCAACGCGGCCGGCGACGAAGGTGCCAGCCCCCTGCCGCCGGTTGAGCAGCCCTTCGGCCACCAGCCCGTCCAGCGCCTTGCGCACGGTGATGCGGGAAACGGCGAAGTCGCTGGCCAGATCGCGCTCCGGCGGCAGCGCCTGCTGCGGTTTCAGGAGCTGCTGCTCGATCGCGCCGCGCAACGCATCCTGGAGGCGCTGGTAGAGCGGGGCCCGGCCGTGCGCATCCAGCGCGCCAATCTGTTCCGCCAGGCTCATCCTTCTTCGGCTCCCTGCCCTTCCGCTTGTCAGAGCTATAAGACCAATGAAATACCATTTGCCAGCAGAAAAACACGCCATCCGTCAAAAAATTGTAAGAATGCTACTTGACCGACGCATTGGTCTGACGGATGGTCTGCTTATTGGTACGTCATTGGTAGCAAATTGGCATTATCGCAAAGGCGAGATGCCGGGGAAGGGGAAGAGCAGATGACAACCGGACGATTCTTCAGAAATTCAGCCAGCATCCTCGCCTTGATCGCGTTCGGGCAGGCCGCCCACGCGCAGGACGCGGCCACCGTCGATAACGACATCATCGTCACCGGCATCCGCGCATCGCAGGCCGCCGCGATCGAGACGAAGCGCAATTCCGACGTGATCGTGGACGCGATCTCGGCCGAGGATATCGGCAAGTTCCCCGACAGGAACGTCGCCGAATCGTTGCAGCGCGTGCCCGGCGTGGTGATCAACCGCGAATATGGCGAAGGTGAGCGCGTCAACGTCCGCGGCACCGACAAGAACCTGACGCGCACCCTGCTGAACGGCCACGGCATCGCCACGGCCGACTGGTTCATCCTCGACCAGCAGGCCGCCACCCGCAGCTTCAACTTCCTGATGCTGCCGTCCGAAATCGTCGGCAAGCTGGAAGTCTATAAGAGCCCGATGGCCGATCTGGACGAAGGCGGCGTCGGCGCCACGATCAACGTGGAAACGCGCCGTCCGCTGGATCTCGATGCCTTCTCCATCTCCGGCTCCGCGCAGATGGTCTATTCGGAACGCGCCGACAAGTTCGACCCGCAATTCTCCGGCATGTTCAGCTGGAAGAATGACGACGAAAGCTTCGGCGTGCTCGTCGGCGGCGTCTACCAGAAGCGCCGCCTGCGCCGCGACGGCGTCGAGGTGCTGAGCTACATCACCCCCGTCGGCCAGCCGACCGGCGACGCGCTGGTGCCGGGCCTGATCGGTTCCGCGCTGTTCACCCAGGATCGCGAGCGTTACGGCGGCAACCTGGCGGTGCAGTTCCGCCCGTCCGACACGCTGGAAATCAACGTGACCGGGCTCTATTCGCGCCTGAACGCCAACAACTTCAACCAGAACTTCATGGCCTGGGGCGATAACGCGCTGGGCGGCGGCGGCACGCTGACCGACGCCACCGTGGTGGACGGCACCGTGGTGAAGGGCACCATCACCTCCGCCGACAACGGCACCACCGGCCGCGCCGCCGTGTTCGACGCGATCTCGCGCAAGGCCTATACCGATACCTGGTCGGCCGATTTCGATGCGGTGTGGCACGCCTCCGACCGGGGCACCGCCCATTTCCAGATCGGCTACACCAAGGCGATCGGCGCCACCAAGGACCAGCCTTTCTACGAAGGCGGCGCGCCGGGCAGCTTCACCTTCGACCTGACGGGCAGGACGCCGCAGGTGAGCTTCACCGGCTTCGACCCGACCGATCCGAACGACATGATCTTCGACTTCGCGTCGTTCCACAGCATCCGCAACAAGGATCAGGAATTCTACGCTTATGCCGATTACGAGCATGAGCTGGACATGGGCGTGCTGAACGCGATCAAGGTGGGCGCCAAGTTCACCAACCATGATCGCGACGCCACCTTCATGGCCACCACCTATGGCGGCTTCTACATGCCGCTGGCGGCCGAAGGCTGCAACGGCGGCCCCTGCACGTCCGCCGATTTCGCGGGCGAGCTGACGCCGGGCAACTTCCTGAAGAACATCAAGCTGCCGGGCACCTTCAGCCGTTACTGGCAGGTGGACCAGAAGAAGCTGGACAGCATCTATTTCAGCCAGCCGGAATCCGTGCGCCAGCGCATCCCGCTGCCGTCGGACAATTATTCGATCAACGAGAAGACCTATGGCGGCTTCGCCATGGCGAAGCTGGGCGGCGAAGGCTGGAAAGGCAATTTCGGCGTCCGCGTGATCCGCACCGATCAGACGACCGACGCCAACCTGATCGGCGTGCTGCCCGAAACGCCCGGCGCGATCGACAATCCGTTCGGCACCTATCTGCCGGTAAGCGCCAAGCGGTCCTATACGGATATCCTGCCCAGCGCGAACCTCAGCATCGATCTCAACGACAAGATGGTGGTCCGCTTCGCGGCCGGCCGCACCATGGCCCGGCCGGATTACACCAACATCCTGCCGCGCGTGACGCTGAACCCCGGCGCGCTTTCGGGCGAAGGCGGCGATCCGGACGTGAAGCCGTTCCGCGCCAACCAGTATGACATTTCGTTCGAATGGTATCCGGAACGCGACACGATCGTGGCGGCGGCCCTGTTCTACAAGGACATCCAGTCCTACATCGTGAACGAGACGCATTTCGAGGTCTATCCGGTGGAAACCGCGACGCCTAACGGCGATCGCTGCGTGCCGGCGCCGGGCACCAACCCCAACCTTTATAATTGCGAATTCGCCATCAACCGCGCGTCGAACGGCGGCGGCGGCACCAACAAGGGCTTCGAGCTGCAGGTTTCGCGCCCGATCTGGCACGGCTTCGGCGCGATCGTGAACTACACCTATTCGGACGCCAAGGCGGACGACGGGCAGGCGATCCCCGGCAATTCCAAGCACACCTATAACCTGACCGGCTATTATGAGGATGACGTGCTGTCGGCGCGGCTGTCCTACACCTACCGTTCGAAATTCTTCGTCAACATCGATCGCGGCGTGCCGCTGAACCAGAAGTCCACGGCCTCGCTGGACGCCTCGGTCAGCGTCAACGTGACCGAGAATATCGCGATCACCGCCGACGCGATCAACCTGACCAACCAGAAGATCGAGCAATATTCGGGCACCACCGTGCGGCCGCGCGGCATCTACGACAACGGCCGCCAGTTCTATTTCGGCGCCCGTTTCAAATACTGACCCCTGCCCTGGGCCGGGTATGATAACCCGGCCCACTTTCTTTTTCGGGGTAGCCGATCCGTGTTTCCCAATCGCATCGCGCAGCATCTCACCCTTGGCTCCATGCTGCTGGCCGCGACCGCCGCTTCCATGCCGGCGAACGCGGCCGATCTGCCCATCCTTCCCCTTCCCCGTTCGGTGGCGCCCGCGCAGGGCAGCTTCCGCCTGACCGCGGCGAGCGGCATGGCCGTGCCGCATGGGGATGCCGGCGCCCGCAACGCCGCCAATCGGCTGGGCGATCTGCTGCTGGCCACGCGCGGCTTCCGCCCGGCGCTGGCCTCCGGCGGCGCCATCCGTTTCGTCCGCGCGCGCGGCATGGCGGCCGAAAGCTACCGCCTCGATATTTCGGGCAAGGGCGCCGTCATCCGCGCAAGCGACGATGCCGGCCTGCTCTATGGCGCGATCAGCCTGTGGCAGCTCGCCACCGCGAACGGCGACGGCACGGTGGAAGCCGTCCGGATCGACGATGCCCCCCGCTTCGCCTGGCGCGGGCTGATGCTGGACAGCGCCCGCCATTATCAGTCCCCTGAATTTATCATGCGGCTGATCGACTGGATGGCCGCGCACAAGCTCAACCGCTTCCACTGGCATCTCGTCGACGATCAGGGATGGCGGCTGGAAATCCGCAAATATCCCAAGCTCACCGAAGTGGGCGCGTGGCGGACGCCCGCTTCCGCGCCCGGCGCGCCGGAACTGCCCCGCACCGGCGGCTTCTACACCCAGGATCAGGTGCGCGCGATCGTCGCTTATGCCGCCGCGCGCGCGATCACCGTCGTGCCCGAGATCGAGATGCCCGGCCACGCGCTCTCCGCCATCCGCGCCTATCCCGAGCTGGGATGGGGCGTGCCGGCGACGCCGGGCGCGGAAAGCGACTGGGGCGTCTTCCCCTGGCTCTACAATGTCGACGACAGCACCTTCGGCTTCCTCGAAGACGTGCTGACCGAGGTGATGGCGCTCTTCCCCTCCGCCTACATCCATGTCGGCGGGGACGAGGCGGTGAAGGACCAGTGGCGCCAGTCGCCCGCCATCCAGGCGCGGATGCGCGCGCTGGGCGTGGCGAACGAGGCCGCCCTGCAAAGCTGGTTCATCCACCGCATCGAAACCTTCCTGAACGCCCATGGCCGCCGGCTGATCGGCTGGGACGAGATATTGGAGGGCGGGCTCGCCCCCAATGCGACCGTGATGTCGTGGCGCGGCATCGAAGGCGCGGTGGCGGCGGCGAAGCTCGGGCACGATACCGTGCTATCCCCCGCCCCCATCCTCTATCTGAACCACCGCCAGGGGACCGCCGCGACCGAACCGCCGGGGCGCGGCCAGCTCATCACGCTGGCGGATGTCTATGGCTTCGATCCCGCGCCCGCGTCGCTCACGGCGGATCAGCAGCATCATATCCTGGGCGTGCAGGGCAATTTGTGGACCGAGCATGCCCGCACCGAGGCGCGGGCCGCGTGGATGATGTTCCCGCGCGCATCGGCCATTGCGGAACTCGGATGGTCGCGCGCGGGCGCCAGCGATTTCCAGGGCTTCGTCGGCCGGCTGCTCCCGCAGCTCGACCGGCTGAAACCCTTGGGGCTGGAAGCGGCGACCAGCGCGCTCGCGCCGCAGGCCGAAATGGACGTCGGCGAAGGCGGCAAAGCGCGGGTGCGAATTACGAACCAGATCGGTTCGGAAATACGCTACACTTTGGACGGATCGGCACCCGGATCGGCCTCCCCGCTCTATGCCGGGCCGCTCGATCTCGCGGTGCCGGCGCGGCTCCGGGCGGCGGCGTTTCGCGACGGACGGGCACTGCCGGGCGCGATCGACCGGCGCATCGACGCCGCCGATCTGCGGTCGCGGACGGCCGCCGATCTCCATACCTGCACCGACAAGCTCGTCCTCAATCTGGAGGATGACGCCCCGGCGGCGGGGCCGCGCGCGACATTCCTCACCGATATCCTCAATCCCTGCTGGAAATATGAAGCGGCGGCGATGGACGGCGTGACGCGGATCGCGCTGGATGTCGGGCAGATACCGTTCAACTTCCAGCTCGGCGCGGATCGGGACACGATCCGCTTCGCCAGGCCGGCGACGGCGGAGGGAGAGTTCGAGGTGCGGGTCGACGGGTGCGATGGGCGCAGGATTGCGACGCTGCCGCTCGCGCCGGCGGCGGGCAATCCCGGCCTCACTACGCTCCGCGCCGATCTGCCGGCTATGGCCGGCCGCCACGATCTCTGCTTCACCTACACCGCCAACGGGCCGGACCCGATGTGGGGCATCGCCGCCGTGCGGCTGGAAACGGCGCAGCCGGAGGCCGGGCGGTGAGCATTGTCGTCATCGGCGCCCCCTTCGCCGGCTGGGCGCTGCCGATCGAGGCCGTGCCCGATCCCGTCTTCGCCGAACGGATGATGGGGGATGGCGTGGCGATCGATCCGGTCGATGGCATGCTGCGCGCGCCCTGCGACGCGACCGTGATCGCCGTCTCCCCCACCCGCCATGCGGTGACGCTCAGGCTCGCCAACGGGGCGGAGCTGCTGATTCATATCGGGCTGGAAACGGTGGCGCTCGGCGGGCGCGGCTTCACGGCCAGCGTCGCGGACGGGCAGGCCGTGAAGGCCGGCGATCCGCTGATCGCGGTCGATCTCGATCAGGTGGCCGATGGCGCGAAGAGCCTCGTCACCCCGATCCTGATCGCCAACGAAGGCTATGCCGTGTCCGTGCTGGCCGCCGATCACGCGGTGGCCGCCGGCGATCCGCTGATGACGGTGGAGGCCGTCGGCACCGTCCGCCAAGCGGCCCCCGTCAGCGAGGACAGCGCGTCCTGCGAGGTGACGGTTCCGCTCGCCAACGGCATCCATGCCCGGCCGGCGGCGCGGATCGCGGCGGCGCTGAAGCCTTTTGTGGCGGAGGTGCGGTTCGAGGCGCACGGGCGGAACGCGAACGCGCGCAGCACCGTCGCCATGCTCGGGCTGGGCCTGCGCCATGGCGACCGGCTGCTGATCTCGGCCCGCGGCGATGACGCTCGCGCGGCGGTGACGACGATCGCCACCCTGATCGAAGGCGGCATGGGCGAGGCCGGCGATCCCCCCGCGCCTCCCAGCGCCCTCGCGCCGGCCGTGCAGGGCGCGACCATGGCGGCGCCCGGCTTCGCGATCGGCACGGCTTTCCCCTTAGTCGTGGCCGATATCGCCGTGGCCGAGGACGGTCGCGGCGCGGACCGGGAGACCGAGGCGCTGGATCGCGCTTTGGCCGAGGTGCGGACGCGGCTGGACGAACCGAAGGACGGCAAGGGCGCCGAGATCGCCATCGCCCATCGCGCGATCACCGAGGACCCGGACCTGATCGATGCCGCGCGGGCCGCGATCGCCGAAGGGCGGAGCGCGGGCTTCGCCTGGCGAGCGGCGACGGCCGCGCAGGTCGCCGCGATCGAGGCGACGGGCGATCGGCTGCTGATCGAACGGGCGGCGGACCTCAAGGATATCGAACGGCAGGTGATCGCCGCCATCGCCGGCGTTCCCGTCCCGGCCGCGCCCGTCCCGCCCGAAGGCGCGGTGCTGATCGCGGACGAACTGCTGCCATCGCAGTTCATGGCGCTCGATCCCGCGCGGCTGGCGGCGATCGTCACCGCGCGCGGCGGGCCGACGTCGCATGTCGCCATCCTGGCCGCCTCGGCGGGCGTGCCGATGATCGTGGCGGCGGGCGCGGACGTGCTCGCCATCCCCGCCGGCACCGCCATGATCGTCGATGCCGCCGCCGCGCGGATCGTCGCCGCGCCCGATGATCGGGCCGTCGCCGATGCGCGCGAGCGGATCGATAACGAGCGCGCCTCGCATGCCCGCAACCTCGCCGCCGCCAGCGAGCCCGGCCGCACCGCCGATGGCATGCGGGTGGAGATATTCGCCAACCTCGCCAGCGCCGAAGAGGCGGATCGCGCCGTGGCGTCCGGCGCCGAGGGCTGCGGCCTGCTGCGCACCGAATTCCTGTTCCTCGACCGCGCCGATGCGCCGTCGGAGGAGGAGCAGGCGGCAAGCTATGCCGAAATCGCCCGCCGGCTGGATGGCCGCCCGCTGATCCTGCGCACGCTGGACATAGGCGGCGACAAGCCCGTTCCCTATCTGCCGATGCCGGCGGAGGAGAATCCCGCGCTCGGCCAGCGCGGCCTCCGGTTGTCGCTGGCGCGGCCGGATCTGCTGAAGGCGCAGTTCCGCGCGATCCTGCGCGGCGTGCCGGCGGCGCAGTGCCGCATCATGCTGCCGATGGTGGTGGACCGGGCGGAATTCGCCCGCGCCCGCGCGCTTTATGACGAGGCGGTGGCCGAAACCGGCGTCCCCCGCGCGCCGCTGGGCATCATGGTGGAAACGCCCGCCGCCGCCATGCTGGCCGATGGGCTGGCGGCGGACGCGGATTTCCTGTCGCTCGGCACCAACGATCTCACCCAATATGCACTGGCCGCCGATCGCGGCAACGCGGCGACCGCACCTATGATCGACGGCCTCCACCCCGCCGTGCTCCGCCTGATCGCCGCCGCCGTGGCCGGCGCCCGCCGGCACGATCGCTGGATCGGCGCATGCGGCGGCATGGCGAGCGATCCGCTGGCCGCCGCGATCCTAATCGGCCTGGGGCTGGACGAGCTTTCTGCCACGCCCGCCGCCATCCCGGCGCTGAAGGCGGCGATCCGCCGCATCGACATGAACGAGGCCCGCCGGCTGGCGGAAGCGGCGCTCGCCTGCGCCACGGCCGCCGAGGTGCGCAGCCTCGCCACCCGCGCCATCAGGGAAGCCGCGTGATGAAATTGCGTATCGACGCCCTCCAGCCGCTGGGCCGCGCGCTGATGCTGCCGGTCGCGGTGCTGCCGGTCGCCGGCCTGCTGCTGCGGCTGGGCCAGCCGGATCTTTTGAACCTGCCCTTCATCGCGGCGGCGGGCGATGCGATCTTCGCCAATCTCGGCCTGCTGTTCGCCGCCGGCATCGCCATCGGCCTCGCGCGGGAGAATCACGGCGCGGCGGGCCTTGCCGGCGTCGTCTGCTTCCTCGTCACCATGGAGGGCGCGAAATCGCTGCTGGCGGTGCCGGCGGACGCCACCGCCGCCTTCACCGATCCCGCCGCGCGCGATCTTGCCGCCGCCGCGTGGAAGGCGAAGGAACTGGCCCGGCTCAGCGTGCCGGCCGGTATCCTCTCCGGCCTGGCGTCTGGCTGGCTCTACAACCGATATTCCAACATCAAGCTGCCGGAATATCTCGCCTTCTTCGGCGGGCGCCGGTTCGTGCCGATCGCGGCGGGCTGCGCCGGGCTGGTGGGCGCGGCGCTGTTCGGCCTGGGCTTCCCCTGGATCGCGGGCGCCATCGCCCGCCTCAGCGAATGGGTGGTGGGCGCGGGCAGCGTCGGCCTGTTCATCTATGGCGCGCTCAACCGGCTGCTCATCATCACCGGCCTGCACCATATCCTGAACAACATCGCCTGGTTCATCCTCGGCGATTTCCATGGCGCGACCGGCGATCTCAAGCGCTTCTTCGCGGGCGATCCGGCAGCGGGCGCCTTCATGTCCGGCTTCTTCCCGGTGATGATGTTCGGCCTGCCGGCGGCCTGCCTCGCCATGTATCGCACCGCGCTGCCCGAACGGCGCAAGGCGGTGGGCGGCATGCTGCTCAGCCTCGCGCTCACCTCCTTCCTGACCGGCGTGACCGAGCCGATCGAGTTCAGCTTCATCTTTCTCGCTCCCCTGCTCTACGCGCTGCATGCCGTGCTGACCGGCGTGGCGATGGTGGTGATGGACCTGCTGGACGTGCGGCTGGGCTTCGGCTTTTCGGCGGGCCTGATCGATTATCTGCTGAACTTCGGGCTGGCGACGCGGCCGCTGATGCTGCTGCCGGTGGGCGCCGCCTATTTCGCGATCTATTATGCCGCCTTCACCTGGTGCATCCGCCGCTTCGACCTGAAGACGCCGGGGCGTGACATTGCCTCCGCGCCCGCGCAGGTCGCCGAAGGCGACCCGGCCGCCGATCGGGCGAGCGGCTATATCGCTGCGCTCGGCGGGGCGGCCAATCTGCGCACGGTGGATGCCTGCACCACCCGGCTGCGGTTGGTGCTGGCCGATAACCGCGCGGCGGACGAAGCCGCGCTGAAGGCGCTGGGCGCGCGCGGCGTGCTGCGGCTGGACGGCGGCAGCCTGCAGGTGGTGCTCGGCCCGGTCGCCGATCAGGTGGCGGGCGAGATACGCGGCCGGCTGGCGATGCCGCACGCCGCCGCCGCGCCGGCCGCCATGGCGCCGCCCCCTGCTCCGGCGCCTGCTCCGACGAACGCCTCCGCCCCCCATCCGGCGCTGGCCGCCGATCTGCTGCCCCTCCTGGGCGGCGCCGGCAATATCCGCGCCGCCGATGCCAAAGCCGGCCGCGTGCGGGTGACAGTGGCGGAGGAAGCGCTGGTCGACCTTCCCGGCATTGCCCGGATCACCGGCCGGCCGGCCGCGCGCGTCGCGCCGGGGCGGCTCCATCTCATCTGCCCACAGGGCGCGGAAGCCGGGATGCTGGCGGGGATAAGCCCGATATCGGCTTGAACGGCGGGTGATGCTAGGATCGCCGCCGATGGCGATCCACGACATACCCTCGCTGGGCGAAAGCTATTATCTGGTCGAATGGGCCATCCGCCTCGTCATGCTGGTGGTGGTGCCTTTCCGCAGGAGCCCGGCGGCGACGCGAAGCTGGCTGCTGCTGATCTTCGTGCTGCCGCTGCCGGGCCTGCTGCTGTTCCTGGCGATCGGATCGCCCCGTTTCCCGCGCTGGCGGCGGGAGCGCTTCCACGCGCTCGATCCCTTCGTCGCCGGCCTTGCCGCCCGGCTGGACGCCGAAGCCCCGCCCGGCGCCATGAACGAGCCGGAGGCAGCGACCCTCGCCCGCACGCTGGGCCACCTGCCCGCCGTGGGCGGCAATGCCGTGGAATTCATCGACGATTATGGCGCGGTGATCGACCGGCTGGTCGAGGATATCGATGCGGCGAAACGCCATGTCCGCCTGCTCGTCTATATCTTCGCCGACGATGCCGTGGGCCAGCGGGTGATGGCGGCGCTGGCACGGGCGGTGGCGCGCGGCGTCGCCTGCCATGTGCTGTTCGATCCGGTGGGGTCGCATCGCTGGCGGCGCGGCACGGTGGCGGGCCTGCGCGCGGCGGGGGTAGAGGTGCGCGCCGCCTTGCCCTTTCGCCTGTTGCGCGATCGCACCCGGCGCGACATGCGCAACCACCGCAAGCTCTTCCTGATCGACGGGCAGGTCGGCTTTACCGGATCGCAGAATATCGTCGCGCAGGATTTCCGCCCCGGCGTCACCAACCGCGAGCTGGTGGTGCGCGTGACCGGGCCGGTGGTGGCCGAGATGACGGCGGTGTTCCTGGCCGACTGGTATCTGGAAACCGAAAGGCTGCTGGAGGACGCCCCCGAAATATCGCCCGCGGCCGGCACGGCCACCGCGCAGGTGCTGCCGAGCGGGGCCGATTATCGCAGCCAGGGCTTCCACACGATGCTGATCTGGCAGATCCACCGCGCGCGGCATCGGGTGGTGCTGGTCACACCCTACCTCATCCCGGACGAAGACCTGCTTTCGGCGCTGCGCACCGCCGTGCTGCGCGGCGTGACGGTGGACCTGGTGGTATCGGCGATCGTCGATCAGCGCCTCGTCCACTTCGCGCAATCATCCTATTATGACGAGCTGTTGCGCAGCGGCGTGCGCATCCGCCGTTATCGCCAGCGGCTGCTCCACGCTAAGAACGTCGCCTTCGACGACAGGCTGGCGATCCTGGGTTCGAGCAATATCGACATCCGGTCGTTCGAGCTGAACGAGGAGGTGAGCCTGCTGCTGTTCGATGCGGCCGATATCGCGCGGCTGACGGCGATCCAGCAGGCCTATCTGGCCGAAAGCGACGAGGTGACGCTGGACCAATGGCGCCGCCGCAGCGGCCTGCGCAAGTTCGCGGAGAATGTCGCCCGGCTGGTGAGCCCCTTATTGTGAGGCGCGCCGGCCGATCAGCCGCCGGGCGATCCAGGTGGCTGCAAGCAGGATGATCGCCACGCCGGCCACGGCGGCGATCACATGCTCGGCAGTGCGCAGCCGGCCGAAAAGCCGCTCTATCCCCTGGCCGAAGGCATAGCCTATGCCGGTGAAGACCACGCCCCAGATCGCGGCGGCGATCGCGTTCATCAGCAGGAAGGTGCGTGCCGGCAGGCGCGAGGTGCCGATCGCGATCGGGCTCACCGTGCGCAGGCCGTAAAGGAAGCGGAACCCGAAGACGAAAGCGAGCGGGTGGCGTTCGAACATGGCGAAGGCGCGGGCGAAGGCCGGCCGGGCGATCAGGCGGCGCACGCGCGGACGATCGCGGAACCGCCGGCCGGCGGCGAAGAAAAGCTGGTCGGCGAGGCAGGAACCCAGCGCCGCCGCGATCATCGCACCGGGCAGCGGCAGCAACCCCTGATGGGCGAGCAGGCCGCCGGTGACGACGACCGTCTCCCCTTCCACCCCCGCGCCGATGAAGATCGCGAGCAGGCCGTAACGGGCGATGAGCGCTTCCACCGTCATGGCGGTGAACATGCGCATTTTCCGCGGGCCGGCATAGCCCCATGCCCCGCAATCGCCCGTCGCGCTTCATCGTTGACCTAGTGGAACAATTATCGGAATCGCGATTTAATCCCCGTCGACGGGGACTTCCGATACCGTCGCTAAAATGGGGGCGATCCATGGCGATCCTGTCTTCGCGGCAAGCCGGCCCTGCCCTTGCGCTGGCGCTGATGTGCGTGGGCACGGGCAAGCCCGCCCGGGCGGCCGATCAGGCCGCCGGCCAGGATAATGCCGCCGAAGTGAAGGCGCTGCGCGGCGAGGTCGAGCAGCTCCGCTCGCTGGTCAGGGAACTGAAATCCCGGCTGGATGCGGTGGCGCCGCAGCAGGCCGCCCTGCCCCCGCCGGGCCAGGAAGCGCTGGGCCAGGAAGCATCGGGCCAGGCATCCCCCGCCCCGCAATCGCCCGCCGCCGCCGGGCCGGCCCCGACCCGTTCGGCTGGGACCCAGCCGCCGCCCGCCGCCCTTCCGCCTGCCGCCATTCCGCCCGCTGGCCAGCCGGCGCCGACGGGCATCGCATCCGCCACGGCCTCCACGGCCGGCCGCCTCGGCGTTCCCGCGACGCGGCTGCCGCCCCGGCAGACGATCGGCGACAACATCACCGGCGCCTCGCGGATCGACAATGCCGCCCCACCCAACGATCCCGACCTCAAGGGCTTCATCGAGATACCGGGCACGGAAACCGCCATCCGCATCGGTGGCTATGCCAAGGTGGACGCGATCGTCGATCCCTCCTTCGTCGGCGATCGCGACGAATTCAACGCCGGTGCCATTCCCTTCGGCAAGCGCGTGGGCCACCGCGCCACCGTCAACGCCCGCGGCACCCGCTTCACCATGGAGGTCCGCCGCCCCTCGGTGCTGGGCGGCAGCCTGCGTTTCTATGTCGAAAACGACTTCTACGGCGACGGCGAAAGCTACGGCTTCGCCCTCCACCACGCTTATGGCCAGCTCGGCAACACCTATGGCGGCTTCGGCTATTCCGCCTTCGTGGATGCGGACGTGCTGCCCGACACGCTGGACGATTGGGGGCCGGGCGCCGTCAATTTCCTGCGCACCGCCTCGGTCCGCCAATCCTTCAAGGTGGCGCCCGGCGCCAGCCTGACCGTTTCGATCGAACGGCCGGAAAGCGACCTGCAACTGGCCGATCCGCAGAAGACGGTGGAGAAGATGCCCGATATCGTCCTGCTCGGCCGGCTGGAGGACAGCCGCGGGCACGTCCAGCTGGGCGGCCTGATCCGCCGCATATCCTATCGCGACAGCGTGACCGGAGACGGGGACAGCGCCACGGCCTACGGCGTCACCGCCTCGGGATCGGTCTCGCTGTTCGACAAGGATCTGTTCCTTGCCTCCGTCACCTATGGCGCCGGCGTGGCGCGCTACATGAACGATCTGAACGGCCTCGGCCTCGATGCGGCCATCCGCCCGGACGGCCGGCTCCGGCTGACCCGCATGATCGGCGGCACAGCGGGCTACACCCATTATTGGAGCGAGGATTTCCGGTCCAACCTGGTGCTGAGCGCGCTGAAGCTGAGCGACGGCGGCTATCTCGACCCCGACGACATCGCCCAGACCCGCTATGGCGCGCTCAACCTGATCTGGTCGCCGGCCGGCTCGCTCAGCGTCGGCCTGGAAGGGCTGCTCGGCTGGCAGAAGCGGCAGAACGATCTGTCGCGCAACGCATCGCGCATCCAGGCGACGGTGAAATATGATTTCGTGCGGTGATGCGGGGCCGGGCTTGATCGGCGCCCGGCCCCGCGCCGATCACTTCTTAAGCACCATCACGCGATAGAGGCCGTCCTCCACCTCCACGCCGTGCGTGTCGTGGCCGAAGCCGGGGAAGCGCTGGTCATACGCCTCCAGCGCCTTCAGATATCCGATCAGCGCGCCATCGGCGGGGCCGGCATTCTCGCCCGGCATCATCAGCGGAATGCCCGGCGGATAGGGGACGATGCCGGTGGCGAGCGTGCGGCCGGCAAGCTCGTCCAGCGTGATCCGGTCGATCCGGCCGCGGACCAGCTCCTCATAGGCGGCGACGGGGCTCATTTCCGGCTTGGGCAGGATGCTGAAGGCTTCGGACATGGTGTGCGTGGTCTTCAGTTCGTCCATCGCGGAGAACATCAGGTCCGCCAGCTCGCGCAGGCCCATCTTCCCGTAGCGATCGGGATGGTCCTTCACCAGCGAGGGGATGGCGCGGGAAAGCGGCACGTTCGCGTCATAATCCTTGCGGAAATCGAGGAGCGCGTTGACCAGCGTGCCCCATTTCCCCTTGGTGACGCCCATCGAGAAGAGGAAGAGGATGGTGAAATCGGTCGTTTTCTCGACCACGATGCCGCGCGCGGCGAGGTATGAGGTGACGATGCTGGCGGGGATGCCCACCGCCCTGAGGCCGCCGTCCGGGTCCATGCCGGGCGTGAGCACGGAAACCTTGATCGGATCGAGCATGCAATAACCCGGCTCGATATTGCCGAAGCCGTGCCATTCGGCGTCGGGGGCGAGGTGCCAGCAGCCGGGCTCGCTGGCGAGATACTCCGGGTCCGCCTCGTGGAAGGCCACCGTCTTGCCGCGCGTGTCGGTGACGGTGGGCGGCTGCCAGATATCGAAGAACCAGCCATTCTGATCGGCGATCTCCGCATTCAGCCGCGCGACCGTCTGGCGGAAGGCGATCGCCTCGCGGATCGAGGCGCCGGTGAGCTTTTCGCCCGAGGAATCCATCATCGCCGCCGACACGTCGTTCGACGCGATGATCGGATAGCAGGGCGATGTGGAGGCATGCATCATGAACGCCTCGTTGAAGCGGGCATGATCGATCGGGTTGCGGCCGTCGCGCACATGGATCATCGACGCCTGCGACAAGGCCGCCAGCAGCTTGTGCGTCGATTGGGTGGCGAACACGCTAGGCATGGCCGCGCGATCGCGCTCCGCCGGCTCGCCATGCATGCCGAAGCGCTGGCGGTAGATCGGGTTGAAGCGGGCATAGCCATACCACGCCTCGTCGAAATGGAGGCGATCGACGCTCTCGCCCATCAGTTCCTCCACCCGCGCGACATTGTAGCAGAGCCCGTCATAGGTGGAGTTGGTGATGACGGCATGGACGGGCGCGGGATCGATCCCGTCCTTCACCAGCGGATTATCGCTGACCAGCACGCGCAGCGCCGAGGGGGTGAGCCGTTCCGGCGGGATCGGGCCGATGATGCCGTAAGCGTTGCGGGTGGGCATCAGATAGCAGGGGATCGCGCCCGACAGCGTCATCGCATGCTCGACCGACTTGTGGCAGTTGCGGTCGCACAGCGCCACCTGGTCGTGGGTGACGCTGGCCATCAGGATCACCCGGTTCGAGGTGGAGGAACCGTTGGTGACATAATAGGTGCGATCCGATCCGAACACGCCTGCGGCATAGCGTTCGCCGTCGCCGATCGCGCCGCTGTGATCCAGCAGCGAGCCGAGATCGCCGACCGAGATCGACAGATCGGACCGGAACAGGCTTTCCCCGAAAAATTCGAAGAAGGCGCGGCCGACCGGCGAGGTGAGGAAGGCCGTGCCGCCGGTATGGCCCGGCGTGTGCCAGGAATATTCATAGGTGCGGGCGAATTCCACCAGCGCCCCGAACATCGGCGGCAGCACGGTGGAACGGTAGCGCTGCAGCGCGGCCAGCACCCGGCCGCCGATGAAATCGGTGGTGTCCTCCAGCAGCCAGATGAAATCGTCCGCCTTCGTCATCGCATCGGTGGGGATGGAGGACGCCGCGCTATGATCGGCGAGGAGGAAGATCGGCACGTCGGCATTGAAGGCGCGCATCGCATCCAGCACGGTTATGGCCGGCTGGTGATCCCCGCCCGCGCCCAGTTCCCAATCGAGCAGCAGGCACTGGATCGAGGGATCGGTGGAGACGATCGCCACCGCATCTTCCACCGTGGAGGAGATGACCACATCGATTTCGCGCCTTTCCAGATCATCCACCAGATGATCGACCGCGCGGCCGGCGGCGGAATCGGGACCGAAGGTTTCGCGCACCAGCAGGGCGCGCATCGCCAGCCTGAGGCTCGATTGTGACGGCATCGCATACTCCTTCACACAGACGGGAACGGAAGAGCGGCGCCACCGCTTGCCGGTGGTCGCATCATGACGGGAACCGATCGGGTTTCAGGCGAGGGTCATTTCAATGACAGATTTTCATCGGCGCCGTAGCGTCACCGATCAATTCAGTTGGTGATGAGGAAAATAGGTATCGGCTTTCCGGCAAGCGGCCGGATGATCGCAACCGATCGACCACAGAAAAGACTGGGCACGAAGATCTGCGCATAGTTCACGCTCCCCGGCTGATGAGTCCTGCGGTCGCGATGCGGAGTGGAATATCCGCCCTTTCATGCTGTGGTTCAACCGAAAAAACCTGGCGCGTTGTTATCTGGCGGCCCGCGAATTCCTGCATTAATGTAACGCGCTATGGAGTCGCCTCGCGCCCGCATCGCGACAATGGCCCTTCGCCCGGCCGCACGAGGGATAGCCATGGCGGGCCTGATGGCGGCCGGCCCCTTCCCGGCCGCGATGGCGGCCCCCGCCGAACAGATTTCCCCCGCCGCCGCCACGCCGTCCGATACGGCACGGATGGCGATAAGCTTCGATGCCGCGCGGGAACGGCTTGCGCGCGTATCGCCTTCGCTGAGCGGCGCGGGGCATGAGGTGCGCGCGAGCGAGGAGCAGGCGGCCGCGCTCAAGGCGCTCAACCGGCCGGTGGTGAGCGCATCGGCATCGGTGATCGAATATCAGAAGAGCCTTTCGGTCGATCTGACGGGGGAGAAGAACGCCTTCGCCAACGCGACGTCGGATTATCTGGACGGCCTGCCCGGCCAGTTCCCGCCGGAATTCGCCGGCATCGTCCAGCAGGTGACCGGGCGGATCGAGCAGGCGCTGCCGGGACTGCTGTCGCTGATCCCCGACACGCTCGACTATCGGGTGCGCGACACGGTGTTCCGCCCGAGCGTGACGGCCGCCCTGCCCCTTTATACCGGCGGCGCGATCCCGGCGGTGCAGCGCGGCGCGGGCGCCACGGTGGCGCTGGCGCGCGCCAAGGAAGCCGGCGCGCAGAGCCTTTCGCAGATCCAGCTCGTCCAGGCCTATTTCGGGCAGCAGCTTGCCCAGGCGCTGCTGGCGAGCGCGGTCGAGACGCGCGACGGCTTCGACCGCCATCTGGCCAATGCCAGGGCGATGGAGCGGGAAGGCGTGCTGCCGCGCGCCGGCGTGCTGCAGGTGCAGGTGGCGCGTGACGCCGCCCAGCGCGCGGTGGAACGGGCGGCGCTGGAGGAAGCGACCGCGTCCGATACGCTGGCCCGCCTGCTCGATGCCCAGCCGGGCGTGCGGCCGACGACGCCGCTGTTCGTGAACGCCCGGCCGATCGAGCCGCTCGACCAGTTCCTGGCCAGCGCGAGCGAGGGCCATCCCCAGGCGCGCGCCGCCGATGCCGCCCGCGATCTGGCCGGCGCGGGCGAGGATCTGGCGCGGTCGCGCTTCCGGCCGCAGGCCTTCGCCTTCGGTTCCTATAATTTCAACCGCGACAATGCTTTGCCCACCGATCCCGACTGGATCGCCGGCGTAGGCGTGCGATACACCTTGCTATCCAACATCGATCGCCAGCGATCGCTGAACGCCGCGCGCGAGCGGCGGCAGGCGGCGGACGATGCCGCCCGCGACGCGCGCAAGACGATCGCGATCGAGACGAACCGTGCCTATAATCTCGTCGAAACGGCGCGGCGATCCTTCCTGTCGCTCGATTCCAGCCTGGCGGCCGCGAACGAGAATCTGCGCGTGCAGGAAGTGGCTTTCCGCGAGGGCGAAGGCACCGCCGCCGCGCTGATCGACGCGCGCACCGCCCTGTCGCTGGCCCGCACGCAGCGGATCGCCGCCGCCTATGAATATGTGGTGGCGCTTTCCGCCCTGCTCGCCGCCAGCAATCGCGGCGACAGCTTTCCCGATTATCTCGCCCGTGCCGATCGGATCAGCGCGCCATGACGGACATCAGCCAGCGCCCCGGCGCCTCCCCTGCCGCCGAACCCGCCGAGGTGCCGCCGCGCAACCGGCGCCTGCTGGTCGCGGCGCTGCTGATCGTCGCGCTGGCGCTGGCCGTCGGCCTGTGGTTCGCCTCGCGGCCGGCGCCGCCGCAGTTGCAGGGCATGGTGGATGCCGATCAGGTGAACGTCGCCACCAAGGCGCTGGCGCGGGTGGAGAAGCTGATCGCCGAGGAAGGGCAGACGGTGAAGGCCGGCGCGCTGCTCGCGACGCTCACCAGCCCGGAGATCGACGCCGGCCGCCGGCAGGCCGAAGGCGCATTGGCGAGCGCGCGGGCGCTGGAGGCGATGGCCAACGAGGGAAACCGGGCCGAGGACGTCCGCGCGCTCAGATCCGTATGGCAATCCGCGCAAGCCGCGGCGGGGCTGGCGGCCGTCACCGCGCGGCGGGCCGACAATCTGTTCGCCGAAGGGGTGATCGCCGCCCAGCGGCGCGACGAGGCCCACGCCGCCCGCGATGCCAGCGCCGCCCAGGCGGAGGCCGCCCGCCAGCAATATCTGAAGGCCGTATCCGGCACCCGCGCGGAGGAGAAGGATGTCGCCCGCGCGCAGGTCGAGGTCGCCGCCGCCGGCGTATCCACCGCCGAAGCCTTGCAGGCCGAGACGAAACTGATCGCCCCGATCGGCGGGGAGGTCAGCAAGAAACTGGCGGAAGCGGGCGAGATCGTCGGCCCGGCGGTGCCGATCTACCAGATCATCGACACCGCCCACCCCTGGGTCGCGGTCAACGTCCGCGAGAACGATTACAAGGGCATCGCCCCAGGGCTGGAAATGCGCGGCGACATACCGGCGCTCAAGCTGAAGGGCGTGCCCTTCACCGTCTATCATATCGATCCGCAGGGGGATTTCGCCACCTGGCGGGCAACGCGCCAGTCTTCCGGCTTCGACATTCGCAGCTTCGAGGTGAAGCTGCGCCCCACCCGCCCCGTGGCGGGGCTGCGGCCGGGGATGAGCGTGCTGTTCGCCTGGCCGCGATGAGCTTCGCCAGGGCCTTTTCCCGCGAGGTCGCCCATCTCCGGCGCAATCGCTGGGATCTGGCGATGGTGACGCTGTTTCCGGCGGCCGCGATCATGATCGTGGCGGCGATGCTGATCGCGGCCGTGCCCCGCCACCTGCCCGTGGCCATCGTCGACGACGATCACAGCGCCTTCAGCCGCGCGCTGGTCCGGGCCGTGGCCGCCGCGCCGGCGGTGACGATCGCCGAAACGCCGGCGACCCTGGCCGAGGCGGAAGGGATGGTGCGGGCCGGCGTGGTCTGGGCGGTGCTGCACATTCCCCGCGACGCGGGCACCGGCCTTTCGCGCGATACGACGCCCGCCATCCACATCCTCTTCAACGCATCCTTCCTGACCATCGGATCGAGCGCCGCGAACGGGATCGGGAGCGCGGTGGAAGCGGTGGTGGCCGAACGCGGGCTGGATGTGCTGCATGCGCGCGGGCTGCCGGCGATCCGCATCGATCCGCCGCGCGTGCAGGCGGCGGTGCTGTTCAACCCGCAGACCAGCTTCGAATGGTATCTGCAGGCGCTGATCCATCCCGCCGTGCTCCACCTGCTTACGGCCTGCGTGGCGGTGATGGCGATCGGGCGCGAGCTTGACGGGGAATCGCTCGCCCGCTGGCGGGCGGAAACGGGCGGCGGCATGGCGGCGCTCGCGGGCAAGATGGCGCCCTATTTGATCCTGCTCGCCGGCTGGGGCGCGGTTTGGCTGATCTGGGTGGCGGGCGTGCGCGGCTGGACGATGAACGGCAGCATCCTCCTCACCCTCCTCGCCCAGGCGCTGCTGTTCGCGGGCACGGCCAGCATCTCCGCCATGCTGGTGACGGTGACGGGCAACGCGAGCGTCGCCTTCTCGGCAAGCGCGCTCTATGCCGGATCGGCACTGGCCTATTCCGGCGGCACGCTGCCGCTGACGGGCGGATCGGGCTTTGCCCGCGGGTGGAGCCAGGTCCTGCCCTTCACCCATTATCTGCGGTTGCAGATGGACCAGTTCCTCGGCGCGCCGGTGCGGGTGGCGCTGCCGACGATCGCAATGCTTTCGGCCTATCTGCTGGTGCCGGCGGCGGTCACCGCGCTGGCGCTGCGGCGGCGGGAGCGCGGCTGAGATGGGGTTCGGCGCCGCCTTCGCGGGCGTGTTCCGCACCATATTCACCACGCTCGCGCTCGCGTCGATCATCATCGTCGCGGTGATCCTCTACGGATTCTATTATCCCGCGCCCTATGCCCACCAGACGGCCCGGCAATTGCCGGTGGTGGTGGTGGATCTGGAACGCAGCCCGCTGACCCGCCAGGTCATCCGCAACCTGGGGGACGCGCGCGAGGTGCGGATCGTGGCCGAGGCGGCATCGGCGGCGGAGGCCGAACGGCTGGTGCGCGACCGGGAGGCGGACGGGATATTGATGCTGCCCAGGGGGCTGGAGCGCGGGCTGCTGACCGGCGCGCCCGGCGCGGGCATCGGCATCTGGGTGAACGGCACCTACCTGATCCGCGCACGCGACATCGGCGGCGCGGTGCAGGCGGCCGCGATCGGCGCGGCGGCGCAGCGGCTGGGGCATGTGGCGCAGGGCCTGCACCTCCAGGCGCCGATCGCGATCGTGCAGCGGCCGCTGTTCAACACGCGCGAAGGCTATGCCGACTATGTCTTTCCCGCCGTCGCCGCGATCATATTGCAGCAGACCCTGCTGTTCGGATCGGCGATGCTGGTGGCCGGCCGGCGGCGGGAAGAGCCGGCACCGTGGGGCACCGCCGATTTCCTGGGCACGTGGTGCGCGATCGCGCTGATCGGCATCATGGGCGCCTTCCTCTATTTCGGCTGGATATACTGGTTCCAGGATATGCCGCGCGCCGGCAACGTGCCCGCCCTGTTCGTAGCGGTGCCGATCTTCGCGCTCGCGGTCAGCGCGCTGGGCATGATGATGGGGAGCATCGTCGACGGGCCGGACCGGGCGCTGCAGGTGCTGATCCCGACATCGATCCTGCTGTTCTTCCTGACCGGCGCCGCCTGGCCGATCGCATCGATGCCCGTGCCGGTGGCGATGCTGGCCCATCTTTCGCCCGCAACCATGGGGATGGAAACCTTCGTGCGGCTCAATGAGATGGGCGCCTCCTTGCGCGACGTGGCCGGCCGGCTGGCCGGGATCGCGGCGCTGGCAGCCATTTACGGCGCTGTCGCGTTCCTGCGGCTGAGCGGCAGGGAAAAAGCCGCGCTCCGCTGATCCCTCTTGCGAAGGATGTGCCCCATGAACCGGCTGTTCACCCTGTTCGCCAATCGCATCGCGGCCTTTGCCGGGCAACCGCTGGCCTTCGCGCTGGCGGCCGGTTTCATCCTGGCGTGGGCACTGACCGGCCCGATCTTCCAATTTTCGGATACGTGGCAGCTGATCGTCAACACATCGACGACGATCGTCACCTTCCTGATGGTGTTCCTGATCCAGAATTCCCAGAATCGCGATGCGGCGGCGATGCAGGCCAAGCTGGACGAGCTGATCCGCGCGCTGAGGAGCGCGCGCAACCAGTTCATCGGCATCGAGCATCTGACCGAGACGGAGCTGGAGCTGATCCGCCGCGCGCTGGAAAGCAAATATGGGTCGGAGGGAGACGAGGACGAGGAACACGGAGCGGGCCACATTTCCGTCGCCCGCCTGATCGCCCGGATATGACGGGGCCTGTGGCCCCGCCGATCAGCGGTCGACCCGCGCGCTTACCCGGTGGAAGAAGGGATGCTGGGGCGAATTGCCGCGCTGGATATCGTGGAAGATGCCGGCGCCCAGCGTGGGCAGCAGCGCTTCGACGATGGTGACATGTTCCAGGTTGCGCACGTCGATATGAACGTGGAGCGCGCTTTCATAATGGAAGCTGACGATCGCTTCCGGCGGGCAGGCGTCGATCAGCAGCGAGCTGATGCGGGCCAGTTCTTCCGAAACGAAGTTCGAACGCGGCGCACTCGGGATGCGTTCGACCCCGCCGCTCTCGATCGACTTACCCGCTACGCTCATCGTCATTCCCTCTATTACGCAAGGCCACCCCAGTCGAAAGCAAAAGCCGATCGCTGGCAAGGCGCTTTGTTGCCCCGCACCATGACCATTTTGGGGCAATCCGCATTTTTGCCCGGCATGTGTGGCAATCCTGCATGCCCCGGCCGGAACAGCCGGGCCGGCCTTCAGGCAACGAGCGTCGCCGCCCTGGCCTCCAGCAGCGCTGCCGCATCGCGCGGATCGATACGGACCTGCAGCCCGCGCTGCCCGGCGTTCAGGAACACCGCGTCATGGCCCAGCGCCCCTTCCTCGATCGCGACGGGCACCTTGCGCATCTGACCGAAAGGGCTGACCCCGCCGACCTTGTAGCCGGTGATCCGTTCCGCATCGGCAGGCTTCATCATCTCCGCCGATTTCCCGCCGAGCGCGGCGGCGAGCTTCTTCATCGCCACTTCGCGATCGGACGGCACGATCGCGCAGACCGGTTTGCCGTCGACCAGCGCCATCAGCGTCTTCAGCACCTGGCCGGGCGGCACGCCCAGCGCCTCGGCCGCCTGCAGCCCGACGCGATCGGCGCCGGGATCATAGTCATAGGCATGGACGGTGAAGGCCACTCCGGCCTTCGCCAGCATCTGCGTTCCGCGCGTGGCTTTGGACATGATGCGTGCTCATTCCATCGCCGCCCGCCAGGGTCAAGCCGCGCCGTCGCGCGGCAAGGCCCAGTCCGCCGGCAGCGCGGCCTCGCACTGGGCAAGCGTCGCCCCGCCGGGCGCCACGCATCCCGCGCGCAGCAGGAAGGCATGGCGGACGATCTCCGCCTGCTGCTCGATCCCGTAGCGGTCGAGCGGCCAGCCGGCGCGGATGCGATAGCCGTAACGGCAGAAGGGATGGCGCATCAGCGGCAGCCACCACCGCCCCCGCCGCTGCGCCTGCCAGACATGCGCTGTCTAACGGAAAAGTAACGCACAACGCAGAAGCTGGGGACGTATCCCGGGGGTTTGTGCGTGACCGATGCCGTTATCTATATCCGCTTCTCGACCAAGCGGCAGGAGAAAGGCTTCTCCAAGGAGCGGCAGCTTGAGGAATGCCAAGCCTTCTGCAAGCGCAAGGGTTGGGACGTAATCCAGATAGTTGAAGATTTGGGGCAGTCCGCATGGAAGGGGCATCACCTCAGCGTCGGCAATCTCGGTAAGTGGCGTCGCAGCGTCGATGCCGGCGACGTGCCGGCCGGCACTATTCTCGTCGTTCACAAGCTAGACCGGCTCAGCCGCCTCGAACCGCGCGTCACGCAGCGGTGGATGGAAGACCTTTGCGACCGGGGCATCAAGATCGCCACGGTCGATGGCGAGCGTATTTTCGATGACGCCTATCTGAAAGGCCCGATGGCCCTGATGGGCATCATGGAAATCGTGATGCACGCCACGGTCAATCACACCGAGAGCGAGAAGAAGAGCCAGCTTATCTCAGATGCTTGGCGGCGGAAACAGCAGCTCACCCGTCAAGGCAAGGTGCTTTCGGCCAAGCCGCCGGCTTGGATCAAGGTCGTCGGCGAACGGATCGACAAAGATCACGACGATCGCCGCTACGAGTTGATCCCCGAGCGCGTGACCGTCCTGAAGCAGATATACGAATGGGCGGCGGATGGGATCGGCTATTGGGGCATCGCCAAGCGCCTGAACGACAACGGCGTACCGAGCTGGGGCAAAGGCCGCGCGACCACGACCCGCAAAGGCTGGGGATGGAGCTATATCGGCATTCTGCTCAAGCATCCCGCCGTCGAGGGCGAATATCACCCAGCCCATGTGACGGAGAGCGGCAAGCGCCGAAAGACCGGCGAGAGGATCGAGAATGTCTTCCCTCGTGCCGTCGATGCCGATCTGGTCGCCCGCGCTCGTGCCAGCGCATCGAAGCGATGGCAGACCCGTTCGGGGCGATATGCGCCCTATGCCCGCAACCTGTTCTCTACCCTCGTCCGCTGCAAGCATTGCGGCGGGCTGATGGCCATGCGTGGGCGCGCGAAGAAGGACGGCGGATACTCCTATCTCCAATGCGACAGCGCCGCCCGTCACACCGGTTGCCAATACAGCCAGTTCTTCAACTACCGCATTTTCGAGCGAGCTGCGCTCGATGCCATGCTTCACCTCGCGTTGGACGAGAGGTTCTTCCAGCGCGAAGACCTGTCGGGGCCGCTTGCCATACGGCTCGCGGAGTTGAACCGCGCCATCGAGAACAAGAAGGCCGAAGCCAAGCGGCTGGTCAGGAAAATGGCAAAGTTCGATGACGACGAGCAGGACGAATTTGACGAGGAGCTTCGGGCGATAAAGCTGGAGCAGCGCGAGTTGGAAGCCGAGCGCGTGCGCGTGGAGCGCGATCTGGAAGCAGCGCGGGGCCGGCTTGCGCCGAACGTCCACCTTCAACGCGTATGGGAGGTGCGGGACGCACTCGCAGACGATGCCGACGTAGAAGCCATGCGCGACGCTCGCCTCAAGGTGCGCGAGGCCATCCGCAATGTCGTCGATGCAGTCTGGTGCGATCCGGTGGACAAGGTGGGCGACCGCGAAATGCGGACACTCACCGTTCTCCTCGCTGGGGGCGCGGCGGGCATCAAGTTCGACAACGAGGGCAACACGGTCGGGACTTTCAATTTCCTTCCCGAACTGGCTGCTGGCGGACAATCCTACACGCTTCGCGATGGAACGGTTGTCACCACGAACGCCGAGGCGTTGCGCGACGCGCTTCTCAATCGCCCCGTTATCCCGACGGCAACCGAGGACGAGATTGCGAAGGCGGATGTTGCTCGACATGAAGCCGCCGCGCGCTTGGATACCGCGCTTCGCCGGGGCAAGCGCAACCGCGTCGCTTAGCCCCTACGCGGGTCACACAGGGCCTGCGCCCGCGCCCCGCTGCCCCAAGTGCCCCTCTCCCCGAATTGACCCTCAGCGGGGCGGATATCCACAGCCCCGATCAAATCGGTTCCTTTTCTGTTCCTCAAGTGGTTGAATTCGGCTACGTCCATTACCTATCGTTAGAAATCGGGGGTTACTGCCGCTAGGCATCATCGAAGTTGAGCGGCGAAGGTCGAACGGGGGAACATGACTGAATACCTGCCAATCCAGGCGCACTATCACGCGCATCGGTTGACCGTCGCCGGAACTGCCGAAGATGCCTTCACCCGATCGCTAACCTCAGCTCGCGTGGAGATGAACCCGCATCAGGTGGACGCCGCGCTTTTCGCGTTGAAGTCGCCCTATGCCAAAGGCGTATTGCTGGCCGACGAAGTGGGCCTCGGCAAAACGATTGAAGCCGGCTTGGTGATCTCGCAGAAATGGGCCGAGCATAAACAGCGCATCCTGCTCGTTGTCCCGGCCTCGCTCCGTAAACAGTGGCAACAGGAGCTGTTCGAGAAGTTCTCGATCAAGAGCCACATTCTCGAAGCCAAGACCTACAACGATATGAAGAAGGCCGGTCAGCACCGGCCTTTCGAAGTCGGCGGCGGTGTCGTGATTTGCTCCTACGAGTTCGCGGCCCGTAAGGCGGATGATATCCGCAGACCGAAGTGGGATCTGGTGATCTTCGACGAGGCCCATCGCCTCCGCAACGTCCATCGGAAGAATACCGCGAAGGGCGCGAAAGCTCTGAAGCAGGCCACGGAAGGCTTCTTCAAGATACTGCTTACCGCCACGCCGCTCCAGAATTCGTTGATGGAGCTGTTCGGCATCGTTTCGATGATCGACGATACCCACTTCGGCGGGGAAAATGCGTTTCGCGCGCAATATGCCGGAGCCGCCGCCACGCCAGCCTCACAGGAAATCCTCCGCGAGCGGTTGAAGCCGATCTGCAACCGGACGCTGCGCCGTCAGGTTCAGGAAGCCGGCCATATCAACTTTCGCCAGCGCCACGCGGTCACATTCCAGTTCGAGCCCTATGACGAGGAGACGACGCTATACGAGATGCTGTCGGAATATCTTCAGGACACCGGCACCATCGCCTATGGCGGCCGCAACAATGCGCTTGTCGTATTGCAGGCCAGAAAGATGCTCGGGTCATCGACCCGCGCGGTTGCCCGCTACCTCGAAACGCTGCTGGAGCGTCTTCGCAGCAAACAGCGCGCCACCCCGGACATGACCGATGACCTCGAAGATGCCTTCGAGGAAGATCGCGAGACGCTGGACGATGAGGAGGAGTTCGACGAGGAGCCGATTGATCCCGCAAAACTCGCGGCGGAAATCGCTCACGTTGAAGCTATGCGCGACCTCGCGGCGCGGATCGGCTCGAACGCGAAAGGCGAGAAGCTAGTCCAGAACCTGCCTGACGTGTTGGATCAAATCCGCGACAAGGGCGGCAAGCGCAAGGCGGTGATCTTCACCGAGAGCGTCCGCACCCAGAACTACCTCCGCGATCTGCTCACGGCCAATGGCTATGCGGGGCAAATCGTGCTGATGAACGGCTCGAATAACGACGACGAGAGCAAGGAAATTTACGCGGCGTGGAAGCAGCGTCACGCGGGCACCGACCGCATCTCCGGGTCAAAAACCGCAGACATGAAGGCCGCGATTGTCGAGGCATTCAGGAGCGACGACAAGGCAATCCTGATCGCGACGGAAAGCGGAGCCGAGGGCATCAACCTCCAGTTCTGCTCTCTCCTCATCAATTACGATCTGCCGTGGAACCCGCAGCGCGTCGAGCAGCGGATTGGCCGCTGCCATCGCTACGGCCAGTTGGTCGACGTCACCGTCGTCAACATGCTCAACATGAAGAACCGGGCCGAAGCCCGCATCCATGAGCTGCTGGAGCAGAAACTTCACCTCTTTGAGGGCGTCTTCGGATCGAGCGACGAAGTGCTCGGCATCCTGACGGACGGCATTGATTTCGAGAAGGAAGTGCTGCGGATCGTACAGAGCTGCCGTAGCGCCGACGAGGCCGACCGCGAGTTCGACGAGCTGACCGCCCGCATTCAGGATAGCATTGACGCCGACCTCGCGGTGGCACGCGCCAAGGTTCTGGAGAACATGGACGCCGATGTCGTCGCCAAGCTCCATCGCCGCAACGAGGCGCTGGCGCAGATATTGCCCGAGTTCAAGCAACGCCTGCTGATGGTCGCCAAGGCCGAACTGCCCGAAGCTGACTTCCCCGCGCCGGACAGCGAAAGCTTCGGTTGGGATGGCAAGCAGTGGACAACGAAATGGCCGCTCGCCGATGAGAACGACTGGCAGTTCTTCCGCGTCAACGAGGGGCTCGGCAGCGACCTGATCGAGCGCGCCAAGGCTCGCGCGTCGAACGATGGTGCGGAAGTTGTGCGCTTCGATCCGGCAAACTATCCCTATGCGGGCCAGCTTGGCGGCGTTGTTGAACTGGCGGGCCAATCCGGCTGGATGCGCGCCTTCAAGGCCATCATGCCGACCCCCGGCTCCGAGCGCGAGGAAATCATCGTCGTCGGCGAAACGGACGCAGGCGAACTCGTCAGGCCAGCGGTCTGCGACAAGATGATGATGGCGCCGGCGCAGTCGGACGGTCGCCTAACAGAAGGCGTCCCGCACGACCGGCTGGCCCAGCTCCAAGATTTCGAGTTTGGCCATTTCTCCGAGCGGATGAAGCAGGAAAATTATGCCTGGCTGATCGAGGAGGAAGAACGCCTCGGCCGCTACGCCCGCGATATGGAAATCGAGATCGAAGCTCAGATCGCCACGCTCGACGAGGAATTGAAGGATTTGAACCGGCAGAAACTTTCTCCCCATCTCGGCATGGAGGAGAAGGTCGCCGTCATGCGCGATATCCGCAAAAAGGAGGCCGCGCGCGACGAGCTGAAAATGAGCCAGTTCGAGGCGAAGAAGAAGATCGGCAAGGAAATCAACGAGCGGCTGGATGAGTTCTCCGATTTGCTCGACCGCCAGCCCCGTGTCGAGGAGCTGTTCACCCTGCGCTGGTCCATCGCGTGATCCATGCTGGAGGAGTTCCGCCAAGCACCGCTTTGCATGGAACTGGACCTCGACACCTATGAGGGGCATTGGTCGCACGTCGCGCGCTTTCGCGGTGAGAACGGCTGGCTTCTCGGCGCGGAAGCGACGCTCGAAAGCGCCACGGAAATCTATCGCACGGTGATCGTCGCGGCATGTGACGAATGGGAAAATCCCATTCCCGCCTTTCAGGCGGCGAACTTGCTCAAATGCTCGTGGTCCGATCTCGGCCCATGTTTCGAGCATCCGCCCGAGTTGCTCGACGAACTTCTCTGCGAGGAGGAGGGGCAGGTTTATGCGCGCTGGCAGCGCGAGACGAATTCGGCCCTGCAACGCCACCTGATCGCCACGGACGAGCGCGTTGCCGCCGTGGAAGCGCGGGCGCGGATGGCGACCGATCGGCTGATGCGCCAGATAAACGACCTGCGCCGTCGCCGCCGTTTCCCCGAGCTGACCGTCGAAGCGCGCTCGATCTTCGATAAGCTCATCGCCGATCTGGACGCGGAGAGCGATGCCATCTTCGAGGACAGCCGAGCGGAGGTCGCGCAAATCCGGTCGAACGCGACGCGGTTGGAAGAAGCGTTGTGGCGGCGGGAGGAAGTCATAATCGAGGTGGAGCCGATCTTCGTCGTGCGCTGGCACGGCGTTGGGGCGATCCGCCCGCGCAATCCGCTTGCCCCTGAACATGGGGCGGGCGGCGCAAGCCTGCGTCGCGTCCAAGGCAAGGAATTACGGCTGCACGAAGAGCGGCGGGCGAAGGAGGCGCGCGAGCGTGCGCGACTTGTCGAGCAGGCGCGGAAGAAAGCGGAAGCCGAGGCCGCGGTCCAGAAGGAACGGGAGCAGCTCGCGCTCGGTTTCGGAAAGCCTGCCTCTCAGAATAGCGACCGCAACGATCTGCACAAGGCGTCGCCCATTCTCCAAAAGCTGGCCGTGTCAGTGAAGCAACCCACGCCGGAACTGAGCGTGCCTGTGATGCCGTCCGCGCCGCTCACGATCATCGAACCATTGCCGCCGGCCAACGGGAAAATCGCGGTCGAGCGCGACATGCTGATGGATATGCTGGCGGCGCTGGATGCGAAGGGGCAGAGGTTCTTTTCCGGCTCGCCCAAATATCGGCGGTATCAGGAGCAGCGGGCCGATTTAGTTCGTCGTATCGCCCTGCTCGATGGTTCCACCGTCCCAGCGTCGGAAACCTCTCCGCAAAGTGTGGAGCTTTCGCGCACCGATCTGGAGGCACCCCCCTCGGGAGCTTGGCCTGCGGAACGTGTCGCGCTGCTCCAGAAGCTTTGGACGCAGGGTGCTTCGGCGGCTGAGATTGGGAAACAGCTTGGCGGCGTCAGCCGCAATGCCGTCATTGGCAAGGCGAAGCGCCTCGGCTTGCCGATGCAATCGCAAGCGGAGCTATCCGCGCGACACACTCTGGAGAACGGGTTAACGACCGCGCCATGACGACGAAGAAAACCAAACTCGAACTGACTTGGCCCGGCAAGGAGGAGCGTCCGAAGCTAGAACCGCGTATCCTGATCGAGCACCCGAACAAGAGCTATCATGCGGCGACCCGGCGCGAGGGCGACCTGTTCGACAACATGCTCATTAAGGGCGATAATCTACTCGCGCTGAAGGCGTTGGAAGCAGACTATGCGGGCTCCATAAAATGCGTTTTCATCGATCCGCCCTATAATACGGGTTCAGCGTTCGAGCATTATGATGACGGTTTAGAGCATTCACTTTGGCTTTCCCTGATGAGGGACCGTCTTGAATTGCTGCGGAGATTGCTGGACGACGCTGGCATAATATGGATAACCATTGACGACAACGAAGCGCATTATCTTAAGGTATTATGTGACGAAATATTTGGGCGATATAATTTTGTTTCAAATGTGATTTGGGAAAAATCTGATAGTCCGAAAATGGATTCTAAATACTTTTCGTCTCGCCACGATCATGTTCTTGTGTATGCCAAAAATATTGAGAATGCTTCCATAGCAAGGATCGTGGATAGTGAGGCGCCATCGCATTTTAACAAGGTCGATGCGGAGGGACGGAAATACTACACGAAGCCGCTAAGGGCGATGGGCAGCGGAGACGATACCCGAGAGGCGCGCCCTACCTTGTTCTTCCCTTTGACCGCGCCCGACGGCTCAGAAATCCTACCGATGCGACCAGATGGCGTTGAGGGGCGCTGGCGTTGGTCCGCGAGTAAGGTTGCAAAAGAGGCAGAACGAATTGAATGGGTAAATGGACGATCTGGATGGTCGCCATACTATCGGATTTATGCTGAAGGGTCGACGGGCCGCCCGCCAGAAACCATCTGGCGACATGATGAGGTCGGAAGCAATCGCACATCAAAGATTGAAGTTCAGGCCCTCTTCCAAGGCATAGAGCCGTTTACGACACCAAAGCCCGAGCGGCTAATTCAGCGCGTGCTGGACGTTACGACGCAGCCCGGCGAACTCGTGCTCGACTCCTTTGCCGGATCAGGCACTACCGGCGCTGTAGCGCACAAGATGGGACGCCGATGGATCATGGTCGAGATTGGCGACCATGCCGAGACGCATATCGTGCCGCGTCTCCGCAAGGTGATTGATGGCGAGGATCAGGGGGGCATATCCGAAGCAGTCGAGTGGAAAGGCGGAGGTGGTTTTCGCTATTACACACTCGCACCGTCGCTGCTGGAGAAGGACCGTTGGGGCAATTGGGTGATCGCGCGCGAATACAATGGGGCAATGCTGGCGGAAGCGATGTGCAAGCATCTTGGCTTCACCTACGCTCCATCGCAGGATGAAGCCGAATATTGGCGGCACGGCCAGTCCAGCGAGACGGACTTCCTTTATGTCACCACGCAAAGTCTGACGCACGAGGCGTTACGGCTGCTGTCGGAGGAAGTCGGACCGCTCCGAACGCTGATGATTTGCGCCAAGGCGTTCAGCCGGAAATCTGGATGCCTTCCCGAACCTGACTTGCCGGAAGATACCCTCCACCATTCTCACCAAATGCGAATGGGGTCGCGACGACTATTCGCTGAACGTGGCGGCTCTGCCCGAAGCGGAACCAGAACCGGGAGACAGCGCGGGGCCGCTTTTCGATGCCGTGGCGGAGGGCCAAGCCAATGGCTGAGGCCGATCCCATAACGCTGACACCGAACCAGCGCATCCGCCGTCAGGTGGCGCAGCGCCTATCCTTGCGGAAGCCGCAGGATGAGGCGCTTACCATCCTTGCTGACATTGCGGATCGGATCGACTGGCACGGCGAAGTGGACACGCAGGCACTGCTCGCGGAAGTTGCGGCCGCTTATCCTTCCGTGGAAAGCTTCGAACGAGCCTTCCCGTCTCTTTGCTTCTCGCTGGCAACTGGCGTCGGCAAGACCCGGCTGATGGGCGCGTTCATCGCCTACCTCTATCTCACGGGCCGTTCGAAGAACTTCTTCCTGCTCGCCCCCAACACGACGATCTATGACAAGCTGGTCGAGGATTTCTCGCGCCAGTCCTCGCCGAAATACGTCTTCCGGGGCATCGCCGAGTTCGCGCAGACGCCGCCGATCATCGTCACCGGCGATACCTGGGACGAGGGGCGCGGCATTCGCGGCACCCAGCTTATCGGCGACGCGATCATCAACATCTTCAACGTCGATAAGATCAATAAGGAAAAGGGCCGCATCCGCAGCTTCCGCGAGACCCTCGGCGAGAGCTATTTCGATTACCTCGCTGGTCTCGACGATCTGGTGATGCTGATGGACGAGGCGCATCGCTATCGCGCCAAGGCTGCCGCGAACGCCGTCTATGACCTCAAGCCGAAGCTCGGTCTGGAGCTGACCGCGACGCCGAAGACCGTGGGCGCAAGTCCCAAGGACTTCCGCAACGTGATCTATCACTATGGCCTCGGGCAGGCGATGGCCGATGGCTACGTGAAGGAGCCGGCGGTCGCCACGCGCGAGAATTTCCGCCGCGCCGACTACGACGAGGCGCAGCTTGAGCGGATCATGCTGGAGGACGGCATCACCTATCACGAGCAGGTGAAGGTGGAGCTGGAGCTATATGCGCGGCAATCGGGGCACCCTTCGGTCCATCCGTTCATGTTGGTCGTCGCGCGCGACACCAATCATGCCAAAGACCTCCACACTTTTCTCGAAAGCGACGACTTCTTTCAGGGCAGCTATCGCGGTCGCGTGATCGAGGTTCACTCGAACCAGACCGGCGAGGAAAGCAACGAGGCGATGGCCCGGCTCGTCAGTCTGGAGCACGACGCCCAGACCGATATTGTGATCCATGTGAACAAGCTGAAGGAAGGTTGGGACGTCACCAACCTCTACACCATCGTTCCGCTGCGCGCATCGGCATCGGAAATCCTGACCGAACAGACCCTCGGTCGCGGCCTTCGCCTGCCCTATGGCGCGCGGACGGGCAATGAGATGGTCGATACGCTGACCGTCATCGCGCACGATCGCTTCGACGAGGTGATCCAGGAGGCGCGCAAGCCCAATTCCGTCATTGCGATGAAAACGCTGACCATCGGCGAAGGCGGCGATATCACGACCGAGCATCGCGAAGTCATCTCCGTGCCGACCGCCGCTGAGGCGATCTTCACCGGCTGGCAGCTCGATTTGCCGGGCGACACTCCGGCGCGCGTGAACGACGAGCGCGCCGCCTATGTGCCGCCAACGCCCGAACAGGTCGCCTATGCGAACACGACGATGGAGTTCATCCGCGACAAATATGAGCGGACATTGACTGGCGGGCTGGCCGATCTTCGCAATCCCGAGGTTCAGGCGGAAATCGCACGGGACGTTCGGAAGGCGACGCAAGCCGCGCAGGGAAGTTTCGACACCGTTCTGCCGCAGGCGGATGTGGAGCAACTGGTCGCGCAGATTGCGGCGTCCATTGCCGACAACAGCATCGAAATCCCGGAGATTGTCGTGCTGCCTAGCCGGGAGGTGAACTTCTGGTTTGACGACTTCGACCTCGGCAATCTTGACGCCATCCGTTTCCGCGCCAGCTCCGACACGATCCTGATCCGCAATCTGCGGACAGATGTGCAGCGCGAGCTTGCCCGGTCGCAGGATGGCCCGCGCGAGAAGCGGGTGGAAAACTATGTCATCCGCCACCTGATCGATTTCCCCGAAGTGGATTACGACAGTCAGGCCGACCTCCTCTACAAGCTTGCCGGGCAGATGGTGGAACGGCTGCGCGCCTATCTGCCGACCGAGGAAGAGGTTGAGGCCGTCGCGCTCGAACAGGGCAAGGCGCTGGCCCGCTTCATCTTCGATCAGATGCGCGATCATTACCGGGAAACGCCGGTGGAGTATCGGGCGCGGCGCGTGCGGTCGTTCAAGGCGCTGAAGCCTCAGCAGCTTGGCGTGAGCCTGACCAAGCGCCTTCCGCTTACCGAGGCCGCCAATCCGCTATCATCGACGCCGAGCTACCTGTTCTACGGCTCCAAGAAATGCCCGTATCAGTTCCAGAAGTTCGATAGCGATCCAGAGCGCCGCTTCGCTGCGATCATCGACAGCGACCGGATGTCGCGCGTTCTGAAATGGCTCCGCCCCGCGACCGGCCAGTTCGATATCGAATATGACCGGGGCCGCCGCTACGAGCCGGATTTCGTCGTGGAGTGCGACGACTGCAAGCTGATCGTCGAGGTGAAGGCCGAGCGCGAACTTGACGATCCCGTGGTGGTGGAAAAGGCCCGAGCTGCGCGTGCGTGGGTCGCTAACGCAAATGAGTTTGCCGCTGAGGGCGATGGCAAGCCTTGGCGCTACATTCTGCTCGCCGATACGCAGGTGACGGAAAGCCTGACGCTGGCCGGCCTGTTGGCCCACGCCAGCGAATAGGCCGGTCAGTTGATGGCGTCGCCGGGGACGTGTGTTTCTGGCTGACGAGGTGAGAAGGATATTGGCGGCGGCCAAGCGCGCTTGCTGCGGACGACGATATGCGCCTCCGCCATGTTGAGCGTCAGCAGCAAGCGAAGCGCCCGATAATGGTGTTCCGTTATGTCGCGGGCGTCGTAGCGGCGCATCAATATTCCTCCGCCAACATGATCGTCATCACGCGCCTGGTCGTGGCCGGGCTGGCCGGATCGGGATCATCTGGCCGATTGCGGTCGCGCGGGTAATAGTCGATCTGTAAGCGTGGTCAGGAAACCGCCATCGCTTAGCTGTCGCGGGATTTAGCGTCGGTGTAGGCGGCTCTTCCCTGTGCCCGTCGCTTGGCGAGCTTCGCCATGCGTGCGTTGATCTCGTCGGGGCTGATATCGGTGGGATCGAAGACGCCGCCATACCATTGCACCATGGACGCGCGCTCGGGATGGCGCGGCTTGGCCATGGCATTGAGGAACTCCTCAAATCCTGGGGTTCCGCCGACGTCTTCGNGTGGAGCACGACGTTCGNCATCGACAAACCGNGGGTAATCGATGCCGGGANTTGCGGGTATGATCTCTTCGATCTCGATGCGATGGCGCCAATCGNCCCCGAAATCATAGGTGTAGGTGAAGCTGGTAATGCCGCGCTCGACGAGCTTGCCGATGCGCATATTGGCGGCGTCGCGGGTGCGGATCATGAAATCATCGTCGTCGAAGCGGATGCCATAGGCGGCATCGCCGATATCGAACCGGAACAGGTGGTAGTTCTCGAAGAGCATGCAGGCCTGGATCGCGAGGTGCAGGGTCTTGAGGCTGTTGGTGACGGGAAGTTCGACGCGGCGCCAGATGGCGGGCTTCAAGTCTTCGAGCGTGATGCGAATCCGGGCGATCTGGTCGGTCATGCCGCCATGCTGACGGGCGTGCTTTGCGCTGTCCAGTTC
>NZ_MIPT01000001.1:2871647-2952143 GCF_001853345.1 Edaphosphingomonas haloaromaticamans
TCGCGTGCCGCTGGCACGTCGCCCCGACCGAGCCGTCGGGGCCAAACGCCTCGCGCAGAATGGACAGCTTCTGTTCCACCGACCAACGGCGACGCCCGCCGACCACCGCGATCCGACTGCTCATACGATCACTCATATGACCGGTCGTAAGAGCACTCGCCCCCGACGCTTCGATATCCTCGCTCATCACCGCTCCTCGCAAAAAGCGGCTATCAGCACTGCGGAGCAGCTTCCCGCAAGGCGGCCTTCAGAACACGGTTACGTCGATCTTCCACATAATGTGGTAGCTCTCGACCATCAGCATCGCGCAGTCATGTTCTCCGTGCGGATCGTTGTCGGGGGTGAAATCGCCGAACAGGCGGACGGCGCGGATTACCTCGTCCTTCGTCGCGATCGGCAGGATAGCGATCCCACGGGACAGGAAAATCCACCCGTTCTCGCCCGTGGCACGGAAATGGTCATTGAGGCGGGCGATGGTCGCCCGCCTCGTTGTCTCCAGCGTCACGCCGCCGCCTTCTTCGCCTTCGGCTTGAAGTTGGCCTTGCGCTCCGCGATGGCTGCCGTGAGCTGCGGGTCCAGCTCGCCGGCGTTGATCGCCTCGATAATCGAGCCGATGATTTCCGGCACTTCGTTGAGGTTCTGGACCTCGACCGCGTTCATGCCCTTGGCGAATTCCAGCGGCTTGCTGCCGTAGCGGAGCTGGAAAAACATCTTGCCGCTGGCATCGGTGAACCAGCCTTTCCGCACAGCGCGCGGCGCGTCCACGCGGACCTTTTCACCGGCATCGTTGGTGCGCGTCACGCGCCGGGTCGCGTTGAACGACGTGCCGGCGATTTCCGCCTCCGCCAGCGCCTTCTGCTCGGCGAGGTAGCGCAGCAGCTTCGCGCGAAAACCATGCTCGGACGTGGCGGGGTTCGCCGGGGCGGCAGCAGCAAGCTTGAGGGATTTGAGGATCGACATTCGCATCTCCTTTTTGTTTCGGACAAATGCGAGCCGTAATGTCGTCGTTCGTGAGAGCGACCGAAGATTGCCCGTAAGCATCAGAAATTCAGCCAAAAATAATTCTTCGGTCGCCTTCGCAGATTTACCCGGCTCAGGCGGCGAGTTTCACGCTGCCCTTGTGCGTCGGACCAAAGGGCTTGCGCTTGACCGGATCGGTTTCGACAAGCGGGATGGTCGTAATTTCCGTGCCATCCACGATGACAACGGCGAAGGGCGTGGCATCCTCGCTCCAGAAGAGCGCGGCGGCGCAGTCCGCTACAACGGGCGCCTTGAACCCGAAGCGGTCCTTCTCGCCGTAGATCGGCGACAGCACATAGCGGAAGTCCGTATCCGGGTGGAGACGGCTCTGGTCGCGCAGATCGGCTTCGCCCGCCTTATCTAGGAATTTCATCCACCCTGACGAGCAGACCGCAGCCAGTTTCTCCTCCGCCACATCAGCCGAGTGGAAAACGAGGCTGAACCGCTGACCGGCATATTCGAGGTTGGCGCTCGGCGCGCGGGCGGGATCGTTGCGGAAATAGCTGACCACCACGCGATCCTGCGCCGCGCGGATTTTCCTCCCATCATCATTATCCCTTATGCCCTGAGTGGATGGAAGATCATCATTGGCCGCCGCAGGCCCTGGGATCATGGGATCGCCAGAAGGGCAATTCATGTCGCCATCATGATTTCGTTCCGTCTCGTTCCGTATCGTTAGGTCAGGAAAGTCCAAGGAAACCAATGGTTCGCGGGCGATTTCCGCAGGATTCGAACAGGAAGTGGACAGGATTGGCGCGGGATGTTCGCAGGAATCGGACAGGATTTGCCCAATCAATCCCTCCAGATGGGCCACGCGAGCGTGCAAGGCGTCATATTCCTGGCTTTCAGGCCGAGGCCGGCCGCGAATTCACGGGCGGGGACCAACTGGCTGCGAGTGAGCTTGATCGCGCCGACCCAGATGAAATCGGGCTTGCCGAGCCTGACGCGAATGCTCTCCACAAAAGCGGTTCGCTGCTTGTCGCTTAGCGCATTGCCCTTAGCGAGCGTCTGAACGATCCGTGCGATGATGCGATAGGTTGTTTTGTCGGATTCGCTGGATCGGGTGCCGTCGTTCAAGCCGGCGAGTATTTGCTGGGCGTATGAAATCCATCTTGGCGCGTAGGCCGCGCTCTTTTTGTTGGCCATGTTCAACTCTCCTGAAAAAGAACCCGCCGCGCGGGCTCGAAACGCGCAGCGGGTCTTGGTCTTTCTCAGGAAATGCCACGAGCCTCACTGCCGAAGCGGCAGATTTCGAGCCCCGCAGCTTCATCGCTATTTATCTCCGGCAAGCCGCATTATTCGGGTTTACCTGGCCGAGACACCGCGCCGAGACGCCCCGAGGCGTCTTAATTCGGTTGACGCAGGACTTCCGAGACACTTGGCCGAGCGGGTCTAAACCCATCCGAGACAGGAGGTGCCATGATCGTCGGTTACGCGCGCGTCAGTTCCAGCAGCCAGAGCCTTGAGGTTCAGCACGAGCAGCTTGAGGCGGCCGGCTGCGAGAAAATCTTTGCCGAGAAGCGTAGCGGTCGAACCGTCGAGGGACGCGATGCGCTCGCCGATGCTCTCGACTTCGTGCGCGAGGGCGATGTGCTGGCCGTGACGCGGCTGGATCGCCTCGCTCGATCGGTGGTGGACCTTCACCGGCTGATCGAGCGGCTGAACGCCAAGGGCTGCGGCTTCCGCGTCCTCCAGCAATCCGGCATCGACACCACGACCAGCACCGGCAAGCTCACCCTGTCGATCCTCGGCGCGGTGGCCGAGTTCGAGGCCGACATTCGCCGTGATCGGCAGCGCGACGGGATCGAGCGCGCCAAAGCCAGGGGCGTGTATCGCGGTCGCAAGCCCAGCATCGACACCGCCCGGATCGAAACGCTGATGGCGGCCGGGATGGCCCCCGCCGCCATTGCCCGTGAGATGGGCGTCGGTCGCGCCAGCGTCTATCGCCACATGGGCAAGGCTGGCGCGGAATAGGTCATGCTACAGCCCTTTGGCCTGTAGCCGCGCCTCCGCCTTCTTCTGTTTTTCCGCAAGCACGCGGAGTTGCTCCATGACATTTGCGGGAATCCCGAAAACACCGGGGATGCGATATGGTCTGATCAGGGCGTCCGCCTGATCTGCCATTTCGACCCATGTTATCGCGTTGCGGTTTAACTGGTTTGGCCGGCGGACGGTAGGCAAGCCGTTATGCCCCGGCCCCGCCCACAAAGCACTCGCGTCGGGCACGAACAAAATTTCGGTTTCGCCGTCTGGCTTGGGGGTGGGATCAATGAGCGACCCATCTTCGCGGCGCCAGACCGCATGATGCTCCGCCTCGGCCCACGCGCGCGGCCTTTCCCAGATACACCAGCCCGTCACCATCTCGCCGCCGGTTTTCCCTACAAGGCGGCTGACACCAGCAAAGCATTCGCCATGTTCACACCCGGCCTGCGGGACGACCGGCACGCGCATCGGCTCTCCGCCCAACTGACGGATGAGAGCGGCAACCATCGGTCCGATCGTTACCGGTGTAGTCAATTTCGTCATCTTTTAGTCCTGATCACATTCATCAAATGCCGCAGAGCGGCGTGTATCGAGCAGAGTGGTCGATGCGGCAGTTTGCGACACCGCCGCATCGGTCTTGGACTATTCGTCCTCTCCCTCCTTGGCCTTCCCGCGTCGGATTTTGACGAAAGCGGCGCTCTGGCGGCGGACATGCGTGAGCGGGTCGGGATAGCGGAACATGGTCCGTAACGCCCGATAGGCCCTGATGATGTGATCGGGCGCAAGCTCGCTCGACCACGCACTCGGCATCTCCATGATCGCGTTGGCGTCGTCGATGCCGCGCAGCAGACTTTCGTGGTTGTGGTTGACCACAATTTCGTGCCCCAGCGCGTCCCAACCCGCTTGTCGGGTGATCGCGGGCACGCACAGATCACTGACCAGCAACCGCTCGGCGATCCGGCTGCTCGTAACTGGGAAAGGCGTGCGCCATTCCTGATGAACCGGATCGGCCGGCGGCCTCAAGATCGACATGACGAACGAGGTGGATGAGATGTTCGGATAGCCATAAATCTTGCCGTTCATCGCCAGATGCGATGGCGAGCTGGTGTCGAAGGTGATGAGCAGATCATCGTCTCCCATATGCTCGCGCAACGCCTTCTGAAGCGCGCTCAGCATGACCGCATGGGTAAGCGTGCCGACACCGAGGAAGTGGAAGCGGTTGCGGTCCGGCGTCAACAGCCCGTCCGCGATCAGGCGCAGCATCATGGCCGTGATGTGGATATAATCAGTTCGCATCGTGCCGCCGAATGCCCAACCCTCGAACGGCTGGACCTTCACCGCGTCATACCACGCCACGGCATCGGCGCTCGTCTGGCCCTGCAGGACGGACAGGAACCGCACGTCCGCAGAACGGTGGCGCGCGAAATAGCGGTTGCTATCCACGGTTATCGCCAGCGCAGTCGCGAAGCTGTCGAAGGGCAATTGCCTCGGCGTGATGACGCGGGTGGGCACGTCGAGAGTGATCGCCTCGTCGGCATTGGCTTCGAGGAAGCGCAACGCCCATGCGCGCGACGCGTCGCCCTGCCATTGTGTGGGGTCGCGCCCGAACTGAAGCCCGCCGCTGTCGAACAGGATGGTATTGCCGGGACGCTTGGAGAAGGTGCCGACCGGCAGCGGCATAGTCCGCCCGATATACTGCCCTGCCGAGTGGAGCGCCCGGTCAGTGAAGAAGAACGGATTGCTGCGGTTCATGAAATCGAGATCGGACGGCGAAGCTACTCCGTCCGGCATTCCGTCAGGGCGAAGCTGGCTCGCGTTCCGATAAGGTGTCATGTGGCTCGATGCCTGGCCGGCAAAGAGATAGCGCGCGCGGTCCTTGCCGCGCGAAGCATAGTCGCGTGTCATGCGGGGAATCCTCGTGTGAGAATCCCGCCCATGTGAAAAATCACATGGGCGGGAAAATTACATCAGGCGGCTGCGGCGGCCGGCGCGTCGCTCTTGGGCAGGCTCTGGACCCGCTCGCGTAGCGCGCGCGATCGGGTTGGCTGCTCGCGGTTCGGCTCGAGCGTCTGGACGAAGACCCGATAGGTGGCCACCTCCGTCGCCGCTTCGATGAGCAACAGGCCGTTCGGATCGAGCTGCCATGTCAGCCCGTCCGTCATCGGCAAGGGCAGAAGTCCGACCATCGCTCGGCGCAGGTCATCGAGCATGACCTGAACCTTGGCGTCGCCCTGCGCATCGGCGTCAAAGGGCGCGGCGGCCGCCTTGCCGTTGGCGAAGCTGATGCCCTTACTCCCAACCGTGATCGTGACGGCGCGGTCCTTCTGCTGCCTGAGCAGCACCTTCATGAAGCTGCCGTCGAACGCCGCCACTGTTTCGGGCGACATGATCACCGATGCTATCGGCGCGAATGCAGGGCTGACCCGGTATGTCCAGACCGTGCCCATCTGGCGCGGTTTGATGATGAGATTGACCGGCTTGCCGTCAGCCTTGCTCGTGAAGGTCACGGTCTTGGTCTGCCCCGCAATCGTCACCGGCGCTGCGACGCCTTCCACCGGGTTCAGGCCGAATAGCGCGGCATCCGCCTCACCCACCAGACGCCCGTTGAGCCGGCGTCGGGTGAAATTGTCGATGAAGCATTCGCCCTTCATCGAATAGCCGAGGTCGACGGATGGTATGATCTCAAGGATCAGGCCGTCATCGCGGCGGGCGTGGGCGATGCTGAAACGGCCGCGCTCGACCAGATACATGCCATAGGCCGGCAGCATGTCGTAGCTATCGTTCGCCACGTCACCCTCAGGTACGTCCTCGATGGGGATGTCGCTCGTCTCATCCGGCACGAACGCGGCACCCGCCAGTAGCATCGCGCGATAAAAGCGAAGATCAGCGGGCGCTGCCGTGAGCGGGCATGGCGCATAACCAGCCAAGCCGATGATCGTAGCCTTGTTCGCTGTCAGCGGGATCAGCCGCAGCTTGTCGCCCTCGTGCCGGAAGATCAGCACGCCTTCCTGCCCGGAGGCGATCCCCGCCACCGCGTCGATTTCGAGCGCAGCGGGGTTGTCGAACATCTCGGCAACCTGCTCGTCGGGCGTCTTGGTCGGGACGCTATCGGCTTTCTTGCCGTCCGCCTTCGCCGCGCGATTGGCCTCAAGGTAGTTCTTGGCAAGGCCGGAGATACGGCCCTGCGCCCTGTACCAGTCCACGAACGCATCATCGTTCAGGTGATCGTGCTCGCCCTTCCGCGCGGCGAGGGTCGCCAGCGCGCGGGCGAGTTGAGACACTTCATGCTGGAGCGCGTCCCGCTCGCCTTCGGCCGCTTCCTGCATGTTGATGTTCAGGAGCAACTGAGCGCCAAGATGCAGAACGAGGGTCGCCGCCAGATGCTTGAAGCCCAAGCTCTCGGCATAGGCGTTGATCGAGGCGACACCGTATTTCTGCACGAAACGATGCTGGTCGCGTAGCAGAAGCGCGCGACGGCGAACCGCGTTGCCCTCCAACCGTGTCACAATACCGTGACGGTCCTGAAGACGGCGGAGTTCCGCTTCGTCGGACGGGGTGAATGCGCGGGGCACTTCCGGGCCAACGGGATCACGCGCCACAAGCGCACGCCCGTCGGTCGCGGCAGAGGAGTTCACATTTTCAGATTTTACCAACATTTTTCGACCTCATTCGTCGTCAGGCCGACCCAAGCCAATGGGTTGCGCGATACGCTCCAGACGCGATCATCCTGCGCTGGTTGGTGCGTATTCACGGGGTCGATCTGCCGACGAGCAAGGTGCGCGGCGTTGCCGCTTCGGCTCGTTGGTGAGCGGGCCTTTACGTGGCGCTGAACCTAAAGGCAAGCAAAAAGAGCGTGTTAACCATCATTTTCGATCAAATCGACTTTTGAGCCCGCAGTTTTCCTTTTCCGTTGTTTCTGCCCGCCTATGTTCGGAGGATGCTTTACCGACGAAAAACGTCGCGCGACGAACGCCCGCTGTCCGATACCGAACGAACGTTAGCGCGAGGTGTGTTCGGTGATGCGCTCGACTATGACGCGGTTCGTATCATCAATCGCAAGTGGGCCTTTTTCCAACCGCGACACGTCACGATGGCTCCGCAAGGTTCCATCCATTTTCACCCGGCAGGCGGAGGTTATTGCGGCTGCTTCGGCGCCGCCACGCTCGGTCAGCAGGGGCTCCTGATCCACGAGCTGGTCCACGTCTGGCAACACCAGCGCGGCATCAACCTAATCCTCCGCCGGCATCCCTTCTGCCGCTACAGTTACAGCATCAAACCGGGCTGGACGCTCGAACGCTATGGCATAGAGCAGCAGGCGGAAATCGTCCGGCACACTTTCCTATTGCGTCGAGGTGCTATTGTTCCCGGCGCTCCGCCGATCGCAACGCTCGAAAGCATTTTACCCTTCAAACCCGCATAAATCTGCGGTTTTCGAGCATGTGCGCTACTTTAGGCTATACAACCATCTCGTGGATGAAAAGCCCCTGCGCCGCGACCGGCGCCTGGGCGAAATCATTCCGCCAGATCGGGCTTTCGGGGTGGAACCAGATGTGCCCGTCCGGCGCCATCACCACGCGGGGCGGGTGGAGCGGCCACCATTTGCGGCGGTGGAGCCGGACCGCGTCATAGTCGATCGCCGGCCCGAACATGCCGGCGGCGAGCGCGCGCTCGCCCGCCGTCAAAGGGCGGGAGATGGGCGGTTCCGCCATCCCCTACCCGGCCCGGCCGGCGCCGGGGCGATCAGTGGCCGGCATGGCCGCCGGGCGCGGCATCGCCGGCCGCGCGGGTGGCGGCATCGACGTTCACCGCCTTGCCGCTCCTGAAGCGGAAGGTGAGCGGCAGCGTGCCGCCCGGCTTCACATCGGCCGCGACGTCGAACAGCATCGCATGGTTGCCGCCGGGCGCGAAGGCCACCGTGCCGCCCGCCGGCACGTCGGCACCGTCGATCGGGCGCATCGTCATCATGCCGTCCGCCATGCCGCCTTCGTGCAGCTCGATCCGGCCGACGCGGGGGCTTTCCACCGCGACCAGCCGATCCGCCTGCGCGCCGCCTTCCACAGTGAAATAGGCGGCCGCCGGCCGCCCGACCACCGGCGAAAGGCGGACCCAGGCATCCTTCACCGCCGGCGCATCCGGCCGTGCCGGCTGGCACGCCGCCAGTGCCATCAACGCAAGCGGCGCCAGCCGCAGCAACCCTCGACCCATAGCATATTCTCCGTCCATCCGATCGCCGCCGCGCCGGATCGTTCCAACCAGATCGCATTAGGCGAGCCGGGTGTCTTGCGGCAACCGAAAGCCCGCCTATATCGAGCCCCGAACAGCAACAGCCGACCGGTTTTCGCTTCACTGGCAAGGGGAACCGGCGGATACGCCGCAAACTTCGGGGGACGAAGGGTATAAGTATGGCTAAAGTAATCGGGATCGACCTGGGCACCACCAACAGCTGCGTCGCCGTGATGGACGGCGGCAAGCCCAAGGTTATCGAAAATGCCGAAGGCGCGCGCACCACGCCTTCGATCGTGGCCTTCGCCAAGGATGGCGAGCGCCTGATCGGCCAGCCGGCCAAGCGCCAGGCCGTGACCAATCCTGACAACACGATCTTCGCGGTGAAGCGCCTGATCGGCCGCCGCTTCGACGATCCCGTGACGAAGAAGGACACCGAGCTGGTGCCCTATCACATCGTCCGCGGCAGCAACGGCGACGCATGGGTGCAGGCCGGCGGCAGCGATTATTCGCCGTCGCAGATCTCCGCCTTCATCCTGCAGAAGATGAAGGAAACGGCCGAAGCCTATCTGGGCGAGACCGTGACCCAGGCGGTGATCACCGTTCCGGCCTATTTCAACGACGCCCAGCGCCAGGCGACCAAGGACGCCGGCCAGATCGCGGGCCTCGAGGTGCTGCGCATCATCAACGAGCCGACGGCGGCCGCGCTCGCTTATGGCCTCGACAAGAATGACGGCAAGACCATCGCCGTCTACGACCTTGGCGGCGGCACCTTCGACATCTCGATCCTCGAGATCGGCGACGGCGTGTTCGAGGTGAAGTCCACCAACGGCGACACCTTCCTGGGCGGCGAGGATTTCGACGCCAAGATCGTCGAGTTCCTGGCGGACGAGTTCAAGAAGGCCGAGGGCATCGACCTGACCAAGGATCGCCTCGCCCTCCAGCGCCTGAAGGAAGCGGCCGAGAAGGCGAAGATCGAGCTTTCGTCCGCGCAGACGACGGAAGTGAACCTGCCCTTCATCACCGCCGACGCCACCGGGCCGAAGCATCTGGTGAAGTCGATCACCCGTTCCGATCTGGAGCGTCTGGTGGCGGACCTCATCAACCGCACGCTGGAACCCTGCCGCAAGGCGCTGGCCGATGCCGGCGTGAAGGCCGATGCGATCGATGAGGTCGTGCTGGTCGGCGGCATGACCCGCATGCCCAAGGTGCGCGAAGTCGTTAAGTCCTTCTTCGGCAAGGAACCGCATACCGGCGTGAACCCGGACGAGGTGGTCGCCATGGGCGCCGCCATCCAGGCCGGCGTGCTGCAGGGCGACGTGAAGGACGTGCTGCTGCTCGACGTGACCCCGCTGTCGCTGGGCATCGAGACGCTGGGCGGCGTGTTCACCCGCATGATCGATCGCAACACCACCATCCCCGCCAAGAAGTCGCAGGTCTATTCGACCGCCGACGACAACCAGCAGGCGGTGACGATCCGCGTGTTCCAGGGCGAGCGCGAGATGGCGGCGGACAACAAGCTGCTCGGCCAGTTCGATCTGGTCGGCATCCCGCCGGCGCCGCGCGGCGTGCCGCAGATCGAGGTGACGTTCGACATCGACGCCAACGGCATCGTCCATGTGACCGCCAAGGACAAGGGCACCGGCAAGGAACAGCAGATCCGCATCCAGGCGTCCGGCGGCCTTTCCGACGCCGACATCGACCAGATGGTCAAGGATGCCGAGAAGTTCGCCGAGGAGGACAAGAAGCGGCGTGAGGCGGCGGAAGCCAAGAACAACGCCGAAAGCCTGATCCACACCACCGAGCGCCAGCTCGAGGAGCATGGCGACAAGGTGGATGCGGCGCTGAAGTCCGAGATCGAGGCGGCCGTGGCCGAGGCCAAGACCGCTGTCGAGGGCGGCGATCCCGCCCAGATGACCGAGAAGGCCCAGGCGCTTGCCCAGGTGGCGATGAAGCTTGGCCAGGCGATCTACGAGAAGGAGCAGGCGGCCGCCGCCTCGCCTTCCGCCGACGCCGGCGAAGCCAAGGCCGACGATGTGGTCGACGCCGAATTCTCGGAAGTCGACGACAACAACAAGGCGTAAGCGATGCGCCCCTTCCATTCGCATGGCATGGATGGTCATCCCCCTTCGGCGGCGGCAACGCCGGCCGGAGGGCGGATCGCCGCTTCCGCCCGCGCCATGGAAGGGGCGGTTTTTCTGGCCGGGGGGCTGAATGGCCGAGGTTGATTTCTACGAACTGCTCGAAGTCGAACGGACTGCGGACGACAAGACGATCAAATCCGCCTACCGCAAGCTGGCGATGCAGTGCCATCCGGATCGCAATCCCGGCTGCAAGGATTCGGAAGCCAAGTTCAAGGCGATCAGCGCAGCCTATGACTGCCTGAAGGACCCGCAGAAGCGCGCGGCCTATGATCGGTTCGGCCATGCCGCTTTCCAGAATGGCGGCGCGGGCGGGCCGGGCGGCTTCGGCGCGCAGGATTTCGGCGGCTTTTCCGACATATTCGAAAATATCTTCGGCGAATTCATGGGCGGCGGCCGTGGCGGCCGCCAGAATGTGCGGCGCGGGGCGGACCTGCGCTACGACATGGAAATCACGCTGGAGGACGCCTTCCACGGCAAGAAGGCGGAGATTCGCGTCGACGTCGCGGCCAATTGCGAGCCGTGCGGCGGCACCGGCGCCAAGCCCGGCACGTCGGCCAAGGGCTGCCCCACCTGCGGCGGCCACGGCAAGGTGCGCGCGCAGCAGGGCTTCTTCGTGGTCGAGCGCACCTGCCCGTCCTGCCACGGTGCGGGCCAGGTGATCGCCGAGCCCTGCCCCGATTGCCGGGGCGAAGGCCGGGTCGATCGCACCAAGACGCTGGAGGTGAACATCCCCCCCGGCGTGGACGAAGGCACCCGCATCCGCCTGACCGGCGAGGGCGAGGCCGGCGCGCGCGGCGCGCCTCCGGGCGATCTCTACATCTTCATCCATGTGAGCCGGCACAAATTGTTCGAGCGGGAAGGCACCACTCTCTTCGCCCGCTATCCGGTCTCCATCACCACGGCGGCGCTGGGCGGCACGATCGAGGTGCCGGGGCTGGACGGCGAGCGGCACGAGCTGCGCATTCCCGCCGGCATCCAGTCCGGCAAGCAGATCCGCCAGCGCGGCGCCGGCATGCCGGTGCTGAACGGCCGGGGCCATGGCGACATGGTGATCCAGGTCGATGTGGAGACGCCGACCAGGCTCACCCCCCGCCAGCGCGAGCTGCTCGAGGAATTCCGCACGCTGGAAACCGGCGAGGAATCGCCGGAAGCCAGCGGCTTCTTCGCCAAGCTGAAGGGCATGTTCGGGGAATAAGGCCGACGCTGCCCCACCCCAGGGAGCAGCCCGTCAGGCTGGACCCGTTTCGGCATCCATTACCGCCACGCCCGAATATCTGGCGGAACGGCGATGGATGCTGGCCTTTGCCGGTACGGGCGAAGGAAGGTGCGGATCCGCTGCGCCCTGCCCCACCCACCTTCGCTCTGGCCTCCCGGCGCGCGGGGGGCTAGACGCGCTGGCTTGAGTTCACCAGCGAAGGAATGCCCATGCGCCCCTCCGGCCGCGCGCCCGACCAGATGCGTCCGATCTCGATCGAGACCGGCTATACCCGCCATGCCGAAGGTTCCGTGCTGATCGGCTTCGGCGACACCAAGGTGCTCGTCACCGCATCGATCGAGGAGCGCGTGCCCCCCTTCCTGCGCGGCAAGGGCCAGGGCTGGGTGACGGCCGAATATGGCATGCTGCCCCGCGCCACCCACACGCGCGGCAGTCGTGAGGCCGCCAAGGGCAAGCAATCGGGCCGCACCCAGGAAATCCAGCGCCTTATCGGCCGCTCCTTGCGCGCAGTGGTCGATCTCACCAAGCTCGGCGAACGCCAGATCACGCTCGATTGCGACGTGATCCAGGCAGACGGCGGCACGCGCACCGCTTCCATCTCCGGCGCCTGGGTGGCGCTCCGCCTCGCGGCGGACAGCCTGATGAAGCAGGGCCTGCTGACGGAGGACCCGATCACCGCTCAGGTCGCGGCGATCTCCTGCGGCATCTACGAAGGCACGCCGGTGCTCGACCTCGATTATATCGAGGATTCGAATGCCCATGCCGACGCCAATTTCGTGTTGCTGGACAATGGCAACATCGCCGAGGCGCAGGCGACCGCCGAAGGCGCCACCTATGACGAGGAAGCGCTGCTCCGCCTGCTGCGCCTCGCCCGCATCGGCTGTGGCGAGATATTCGCGGCCCAGCGCCGGGCGGTGGCGCGGTGACCGCGCATCACCGCAAGCTTGCCCCCGGCCGGCTGGTGATCGCCAGCCATAATGAGGGCAAGGTGCGCGAGATTCGCGAGCTGCTCGCCCCCTTCGGCATCGAACCGGTCTCGGCCGGATCGCTGGGCCTGCCGGAACCGGACGAGACGGGCACCACCTTCATCGCCAATGCCGAATTGAAGGCGCGCGCGGCCGCCGATCTTTCCGGCCTGCCCGCGCTGGCCGACGATTCGGGGCTGTGCGTGGAAGCGCTGGGCGGCGAGCCGGGCATCTTCTCCGCGCGCTGGGCGGGGGAGACCAAGGATTTCGGGCTGGCGATGCAACTGGTCGAGGACAATCTCGGCAAGCTCGGCCCCGATGTCGGCCGCGATGCCCATTTCATCTGCGCGCTTTCGATCTGCTGGCCCGACGGCCATATCGAAAGCTTCGAGGGGCGGGTGGACGGCACGCTCGTCTGGCCGCCGCGCGGGGACAAGGGATTCGGTTATGATCCCATGTTCCAGCCCTGGCACCATGACGTCACCTTCGGCGAGATGGACCCGGCCGCCAAGCATGCGATGAGCCATCGCGCGGATGCTTTCCGCAAGCTGGTCGCGGCGGTGCTTTGACGGTGACGAATCCCAAAAAGCCCTCTCCCCCCGGGGAGAGGGTTGGGAGAGGGCGCGCGAGCGCCAGCGAGCGTCCCACGCCCGCAGCCTTCGAACCGGCATCGAGCCGGTCCGAAGGCTCCCCCCTCTCCCTTGCCCTCTCCCCAAAGGGAGAGGGAGAAGAACCGCTGGCCCTCTACGTCCATTGGCCGTTCTGCGTCTCCAAATGCCCTTATTGCGATTTCAACAGCCATGTCCGCGCCGAAATCGACGAGGCGGCGTGGCGGGACGCGCTGATCGCCGATCTCGCGCATGAAGCGGCGGTCGCGCCAGGCCGGCCGATCACCTCCATCTTCTTCGGCGGCGGCACCCCATCGCTGATGCACCCCGAAACCGTGGCGGCGGTGATCGCGGCGGCCGAGGGGCATTGGGGGCTGGCCGATGATGCGGAGATCACGCTGGAGGCCAACCCCTCCTCGGTCGAGGCGGCGCGCTTCGCGGGGCTGGCGGCGGCGGGTGTGAATCGCGTATCGCTGGGCCTGCAATCGCTGGACGATCGCATGCTCCATTTCCTGGGCCGCGCGCATGGCGTGGATGAGGGGCTGGCGGCGCTGGAGACGGCGCAGCGCCATTTCGGGCGGGTCAGCTTCGATCTGATCTACGCCCTGCCCGGCCAGAGCGAGGCGGCATGGGAGGCCGAGCTGGCCCGCGCCATCGGCTTCGGCACCGGCCATCTGTCGCTCTACCAGCTCACCATCGAACCGGGCACGCGCTTCGCCACCTTGGTGGAGAAGGGCGAGCTGGAGCCGGCCGATCCCGATCACGGCGCCACCCTGTTCGAGCTTACGCGCGACGTTACCGCGGCGGCGGGCATCCCGGCCTATGAGATTTCCAACCATGCCCGGCCGGGGCAGGAAAGCCGGCATAATCTGACCTACTGGCGCTATGGCGACTATCTCGGCGTCGGCCCCGGGGCGCACGGGCGGCGGGATGGCCATGCCACCTTCCGCCGCAAGAAGCCGGAAAACTGGCTGGCGGCGGTCGCCCGCAACGGCCACGGCATCGAGAGCGAGGAGGCGCTTCCCGCCGCCGACCGCGCGATGGAGGCGCTGCTGATGGGGCTGCGGCTGGCCGAGGGCGTGGACCTCGACCGCATCGCCCGGCGGAGCGGGCTGGGTGCGGACGCGCTGGTGGACGAGGCCGCGATCGGACGGCTGGCGAAGCTGGGCTTCATCCGCCGCCATGCGCAGCGCCTGACGGTAACGCCCCAGGGCATGCCCCTGCTGGATGCGATCCTGGGCGAGGTGGTGGCGGCGGGCTGAACCCGGCCGCCGCCCCAATCCTCGAGGCTTATTCCGCGAAGCTGCGCGGCGCCGGGGAAACGGTGGTGATGCCGCCGCTGCCGATCTGGTGCACCGCCAGCGCGCGCTGGGCGATGCCGTCCGCGCCGAAGCGGAAGGCGCCGTCGACGCCGGCAAAGCCGTCCTTGTCGGCCAGCGCCTTCACCGGGAAACGATCCCCCACCTTCCACTGCCCGGCGATGCGGACGGTGAGCAGCACCGCATCATAGCCCAGGCTCGCCAGCCGGTAGGGCGGCTTGCCGAAGCGGGTGCGATATTTGGTGGCGAGCTGGCGATACATATTCTCCTGCACGCTGGCGAACCAGGCGCCGCTCATCGCCGGATTGGCGGTGAGGGTGCTTTCGGTCGCCCACAATTCCGTGCCGATCACCTGGGCTTCCGCCCCGCCCGATCCCGCCTTGCGGATCAGCGGCACCGCCTGGATGGCGATGCGGCCGCCATCGGCGATCAGCACGGCTTCATAGTCGCCCGACTGGCCGAGCTTGGCGATCGCGGCCGAAAGCGATTTGGGGCTGCGATCGAAGGTCTGCAGCGAAACCACGCTGCCGCCCGCCCCTTCCGCCGCATGGATCAGCGCGTTGGAGGCATTGCGGCCGTAAAGCCCGGTGGGCATCAGGCCGGCGAACTTGCTGATCCCCTTGGTCCGCGCGAAGCGGACGGCGCGATCGATCGACTGGGCCGGCGAAAATCCCATGAGGTAGACGCCGTTGCCCGCGACGGTGGCGTCGTTGGAAAAGCTGATGACCGGCACGCCGGCCGCGCGCGCAGGGGCGGAAATCGCCCGCACGTCATCGGCAAGCAACGGCCCCAGGAACAGGCGGTTGCCATCGGCCAGTGCCTTCTGCGCGGCGACGGCCGCCCCGGTGGCGGTATCATAGGTGGTGATGCGCACCTTCGCCCCGCCGGTATCGAGCAGCGCGAGGTTCGCGGCATTGGCGATCGACTGGCCGACGGCGGCGTTCGGCCCCGTCATCGGCACCAGCAGCGCCACGCGATGCCGTTCCTGATCGGTGGGCAGGCCGGGGCCGACGGGGCGGGTTTCCTCCTTGGGAGGGGCCGGCGTGGCGGGCGGCGTCGTCTTGGGCACCATGGCCTGGCACCCCGCCAGGAACAGCGCGAGGCCCATTCCCGCCAGACGAAGAAAATTTCGGCGTGGTTGCGACCTCGACCCGGCCTCTGCCATGACATCATCCCATGCAACAGCCCCCTGACGAGGCCCTGACACCCGGCCTCTACATCGTCGCCACGCCCATCGGCAACTTATCCGATCTCTCCCCCCGCGCCGCATCGGTGCTGGCGCGGGCCGATCTGATCGCGGTGGAGGACAGCCGCGTCACCGCGAAGCTGCTCCAGCGCATCGGCACGAAGCGGCCGATGACGCCCTATCACGATCATAATGCCGATCAGGTGCGCCCCGGCCTGATCGACCGGATGGGCAGCGAGGCGATCGCGCTGGTGTCCGACGCCGGCACGCCGCTGATCTCCGATCCCGGCTTCAAGCTGGTGCGCGACGCGCGGGCGGCGGGGCATATGGTGACGACCATCCCCGGCCCCTGCGCGGCGATCGCGGCGCTGACGCTGGCGGGGCTGCCCACCGACCGCTTCTTCTTCCTCGGTTTCCTGCCGTCGAAGGAGAAAGCGCGCGCCGATGCGATCGCCGAGGTGGCGGGCGTCCGCGCGACGCTCATCCTCTACGAATCCGGCCCCCGGCTGGGCGCGGCGCTGGCGGCGCTGGCGGACGGGCTCGGCGACCGCGAGGCGGCGGTGGCGCGCGAGATCAGCAAGGCTTTCGAGGAATGCGTGACGGGCACGCTATCCACGCTGGCGGACCGCTATGCCGATGCGCCGCCCAAGGGCGAGATCGTGATCGTCGTCGGCCCGCCGGGCGAGGCGCCGGCGCCCGAGGCCGGCGATGTCGATGCCGCGCTGATCGATGCGATGGCCCGCCTGCCCGTCGCCAAGGCGGCCGGCGAGGTGGCCAGGGCCACCGGCCTTCCCCGGCGCGAGCTTTATGCCCGCGCCATGGAACTCAAGGACGGCGGATGAGCCGGCAGGCGGCGGAACGGCGCGGCAGGCGCGGCGAGCTGATCGCCGCCTGGTGGCTGCGGCTGCGCGGCTGGCGGATAATCGCGGCCCGCGCCCGCACCCCGGTGGGCGAGGTGGACCTGATCGCCCGGCGCGGCCGCACGCTGGCCTTCATCGAGGTGAAGACGCGCGCCAGCGAGGCCGATCTGGCGCTGGCGATCGACCGCCGCCGCCTGACCCGCGTGGCCCGCGCCGCGGAGATGCTCGCCCCCCGCCACGCCCGGCCGGACGACGCCATCCGCATCGACGTGATCCTGCTCCGCCCCCGCGCATGGCCGCGGCACATCGAGAATGCATGGCATGGGTGACTTTCGCCGCGCGCTCGCTTACTTGACCGGCCGAACCAGCGCGAGGCAGCCCCATGTCGCTTAAAGTCGCGGTCCAGATGGACCCGCTCGAAACCATCAATATCGCCGGCGATTCCACCTTCGCGATCATGCTGGGCGCGCAGGCGCGCGGCCATCGGCTGTTCCATTATAATGCGGGTGACCTCAGCTATCGCGACGGCCGCGTCACCGCGCCCGCGCGGCCGGTGACGGTGCAGCGCGTGGCGGGCGACCATTTTTCCGCCGGCGATCCGGTGGTGCTGGACCTTGCCGAGGATGTGGACGTGGTGCTGATGCGGCAGGACCCGCCCTTCGACCTCGCCTACATCACCGCCACCCATCTGCTGGAGCGTATCCGCCACCGGACGTTGGTGGTGAACGACCCGGAATCGGTGCGCAACGCGCCCGAAAAGCTGTTCGTGCTCGATTATGCCGAGTTCATGCCGCCCACCCTCATCACCCGCCGGCTGGAGGATGCGCGCGCCTTCCACGCCGAACATGGCGAGGTGGTGGTGAAGCCGCTCTACGGCAATGCGGGATCGGCGGTGTTCCATGTCGGCCGCAACGACGCCAACCTGGCCGCGCTGACCGAATTGTTCGGGCAGGTGTGGCGCGAGCCGTTCATGGTGCAGGCCTTCCTGCCGGACGTGGCCAAGGGCGACAAGCGCATCGTGCTGGTGGACGGCAAGCCCACCGGCGCGATCAACCGCCTGCCCAAGGATGGGGAGATCCGCTCCAACCTCGCCGCCGGCGGCCGCGCGGACGCGACCGACCTCACGGCGCGCGAGCAGGAGATCTGCGCCGCGATCGGGCCGGAACTGGCGCGGCGCGGGCTGCTGTTCGTCGGCATCGACGTGATTGCCGGGCACCTGACCGAGATCAACGTCACCTCCCCCACCGGCATCGTCGCCATCGACCGGTTCAACGGCACCGATACCCCGGCCGTCATCTGGGACGCGATCGAGGCGAAGCTCGCGGCCCGGGGCGTCACCCGTGGGTGATTGGGTCCGCGAGCTCATCGAGCAATCGGGCTATCTGGGCGTCGCCTTCCTGATGTTCGCGGAGACGGTGTTCCCGCCCATCCCTTCGGAAGTGATCATGTCGCTGGCGGGGCTGCAGGCGGCCAAGGGCGCGCTGACCCTGCCCGGCGTGATCGCCTGCGGCACGGCGGGCGCGATGCTGGGCAACACCTTCTGGTATCTGCTGGCGCGCGCGCTCGGCCTCCAGCGCTTCAAGCCGCTGATCGATCGCTTCGGCCGCTGGCTGACGATGGACTGGGCCGAGGTGCAGCGCGGCGAGAAATGGTTTCGCAGCCACGGCGCGGCCTTCGTCTTCTTTGGCCGGCTGCTGCCGACGATCCGGTCGCTGGTGTCGATCCCCGCGGGCCTGCTGAAGATGAGCCTCAGCCGCTTCCTGTTCTGGTCCACGCTCGGCACGCTGGGCTGGACGTCGCTGCTCGCCTCCGCCGGCTATGTGCTGGGCCAGCGTTACGCGATGGTAGATGAATATATCGGGCCGCTTTCCACCGCGATCATCGTGCTGCTGGTGCTCTGGTATTTCTGGCGGGTGCTGACCTGGCGGCCCAGCCGATAGCGGCCGGCTTTCAGGCGCGGGGATGGGCGTTGCGATAGACGTCCATCAGATGCGCTGCATCGACGGACGTATAGACCTGGGTCGAGGACAGGCTGGCATGGCCCAGCAATTCCTGTAGCGAACGCAGGTCCACGCCGCGCCCCAGCAGATGCGTGGCGAAGCTGTGGCGCAGCGCATGCGGCGTCGCGCTGCCGGAAAGCCCCAGCCGCCCCCTCGCGCCCCGCACCGCGCGGCGGACGATATCGGCGGAAAGCGGCCCGCCCCGCGCGCCCCGGAACAGCGGCATGTCCCGCGCGGCGCCCCACGGGGATTGCGCCAGATAATCCTCGATCGCCTCGCGCACGCGCGGCAGCAGGGGCACGATGCGCGTCTTGCCGCGCTTGCCGGTGACGCGGATCGCATCGCCCAGCGGCAGCACCGCCCCGGTCAGGCCCACCGCCTCGCCCACGCGCAGGCCGGAGCCGTAGAGCAGCAGCAGCACGGCGAGATCGCGCGCCGCGATCCAGGGCTGGCNCGCATCCTCGGCCACCTCCTCCGCCAGCGCCACCGCATCGGCGGGTGCGACGGGACGCGGCACGCCGCGCTTGACGCGGGGGCCGCGCAGGCGGGGCGCATCGCCGGCGACATGGCGCAGGAAGCCGCGCACGGCCGAAAGCTCCCGCGCGGCGGAGAGATTCCCGATGCCATCCCCCCGCCGCGCCGCGAGGAAGGCGCGCAGATCGGCCGGTTCCAGTGCCGCGAGCAGCGCCGCATCCACCGCCTGCCCGCGATGCTGGCCCAGAAAGGCGATCAGCCGGTGCGCCGTCGCCACATAAGCGCGCACGGTATGCGCCGACCGGCGGCGATCCAGCGCGAGATGCTTTCCCCAATCGGCCGCGAGCATGCGGGCGGGATGATCCTGAAGGCTTAGGGCAACCACCGCCCGATCATGCGCGAAACCGCCTGGCCAAGGAAGAGCAGCAATTCCGATCCGTGCCGTGTCTCGAAGCCTTGCGGGCGGCGCTGGCCGAGCGCCAGCAGGCCGGACGGCTGCGGCGGCGTGCCATCCAGCCGGATCAGCGCCTCGGCACGGATGAGATCGGAAGCCGGGCCGAACAGCGGATGGCCCCGCTCCACGCCGCGCAGCACCACCCCTTCGCCATCGCCGACGGCGCGTTCGAGCAGCCTGCGATCGACGATCTGGAGCCCGGACGCATCGGCGCGCATCGCCCCATCCTCGACGAACAAGGCGAGCGATACCGCATCGAGGCCCAGCGTGTGCGGCCAGGCCTGGGTGATGACGTGGATGAGATGATCGAGCCCGTCGGCTTCCAGCGCATCGATCACCGCCTGATGGATGGCGGCGACGGCGCCCGAATGGCCGCGCGCGAAGGCGATGAGGTCCTGATTGGCCTCTTCCACCTCCGCCACGCGCCGCCGGAGCGACGCGACCGCATGCCCTTCGAAATCGAGAAGCTGGCCCATGAGAGCCAAACTTACAGAGACTTGGTTAAAAAGCTACTGCCCACAACCATGCCTTGCGGGGCTGTGGGCAGCGACAGAAACCTTAGCCGATGGTCTGGCCGGTCTTGGCCCAATCGGCCAGGAAGCCCTGAATGCCCTTGTCGGTCAGCGGGTGGTTGAACAGCGCGCGGATCACCGCCGGCGGGGCGGTCATCACGTCCGCGCCGATCTTGGCGGCTTCGAGGATGTGGATCGGGTGGCGGACGCTGGCGACGAGGATTTCGGTCGCGAAATCATAATTGTCGTAGATGATCCGGATATCGGAGATGAGCTGCATGCCATCGAAGCCGATATCGTCATGCCGGCCGACGAAGGGCGAGATGAAGGTCGCGCCCGCCTTGGCCGCCAGCAGCGCCTGGTTGGCCGAGAAGCAGAGCGTGACGTTGACCATGCAGCCGTCGTCCGACAGCTTCTTGCAGGTCTTGAGGCCGTCGACCGTCAGCGGCACCTTGATGCAGACGTTGGGCGCGATCTTCCGCAGGATCGCCGCTTCCTTCATCATCGTGTCATGGTCGAGCGCCACGACCTCGGCCGAGACCGGGCCGTCCACCAGACCGCAAATCTCCTCGACCACCTCGAGGAACTTGCGGCCCGACTTGGCGATCAGCGAGGGATTGGTGGTGACGCCGTCCAGCAGGCCGGTGGCGGCGAGATCGGCGATTTCCTGGGTGTCGGCGGTATCGACGAAGAACTTCATGGGGCGATTTTCCCGAGCAGAATGGAGATGAAGGGTGATTCTTGGCGGCGCCTATAGCGCGTCCGCCCCGATCAGACGAATCGGCATTATCACGGGCGGCGGCCACCCTGCCCCCTTGCGGCCGGCCGCAAAAAGCGCGAGGCAAGGCGATCAGCTTAAGGGGCTAGAATATCATGATCTTACGCCTGGCCGCCGCGACGGCGCTCGCCCTCGTTTCCGTGCCCGCCATCTCCGCGCCCGCCGAAGGGCCGTCGCGCCTGCTGCAGGGCAGCGACCTTTTCTCGCTGGAAGTCGCCACCGATCCGCAGATCCGCCCGGACGGCGCGATGATCGCCTATGTCCGCCGGTCCAACGACGTGATGACCGATCGCGCCCGCGCGACGATCTGGCTGGTGGATGCCAAGACGGGCGCGCAGACCCCGCTGGTGGCCGGCACCGGATCGCACAGCCAGCCGCGCTGGTCGCCGGACGGCAAGCGCATCGCCTATGTCTCCACGGCCGAAGGCGGCGCTGCCCAGCTTTTCGTCCGCTGGATGGATACCGGCGCCACCGCGCGCGTCGCCACCCTGCCCGATGGCCCGAGCGCCATTTCCTGGTCGCCGGATGGAACGCGGATCGCCTTCATCATGTCCGTGCCGGACGAAGGGATGAAGCTGGGCACGCCGCCCGCCAAGCCCGAAGGCGCCAAATGGGCGCCACCGCTGGAGGTGATCTCCTCCATCGTCTATCGCGCGGACGGCGCCGGCTATCTGAAGCCGGGCTACGATCATGTCTTCATCGTTCCCGCCGATGGCGGCGCGCCGCGCCAGCTCACCTTCGGCGCCTTCAACCATGATGGCCCGCTGTCCTGGACGCCGGACGGCCGGACCATCCTGCTGAGCGCCGATCGCAGCAAGAACTGGCAGCGCGAGCCCAACAATCCCGAAATCTACGCGCTGGACGTGGCGACGGCGAAGCTGACCGCGCTCACCGACCGCCTCGGCCCCGATGCGCGGCCGGTGGTGTCGCCGGACGGCAAGCGCATCGCCTATCTGGGCTATGACGACAAATATCGCGGTTACGAGAACGCGCTCCTCTATGTGATGGATCGCGACGGCGGCAATGCGCGCGCAATCACCACCGCGCTGGACCGCAGCATCGACGATGCCGAATGGGCGGCGGACGGCCGCTCGCTCTACGTGCAATATGACGATCACGGATCGACCCGCGTCGCCCGCGTGACGCTGGACGGCAAGCTCACCACCGTCGCCACCGGCATGACCAGCAGCCAGATCGACCGTCCCTATTCCGGCGGATCGTTCAGCGTTGCCCGCAACGGCGCGGTCGCCTTCACCAGCGGCGATCCGCAGCGTCCGGCGGACGTTTCCATCGCATCCGGCGGCAAGAGCCGGCGCCTGACCCGGCTCAACGAGGAGCTGCTGGGCGCCAAGGCGCTGGGCCAGGTGCGCCAGATCCCGGTGAAGGCGGCGGACGGCCGCGCGATCGATGCCTGGCTGGTGACGCCGCCCGATTTCGATCCGGCGAAGAAATATCCGATGATCCTGGAAATCCATGGCGGCCCCTTCGCCGCCTACGGCCCGGCCTTCGCCAGCGACAACCAGCTTTATGCGGCGGCGGGCTATGCGGTGCTCTACGTCAACCCGCGCGGATCGACATCCTATGGCGCCGAATTCGCCAACCTGATCCACCACGCCTATCCCGGCGACGACTATGGCGACCTGATGGCCGCCGTGGATGCCGCCATCGCCACCGGATCGATCGATGCCGACAATCTGTTCGTCACCGGCGGATCGGGCGGCGGCGTGCTGACCGCCTGGATCGTCGGCAAGACCGACCGGTTCAAGGCGGCCGCCACCCAGAAGCCGGTGATCGACTGGGCCAGCTTCGTGCTGACGGCGGACATGACGCCCTTCTTCGCCAAATATTGGTTCGGCAAGTTCCCGTGGGAGGACCCGCAGGCCTATTGGAACCGCTCGCCCCTCTCGCTGGTCGGCAACGTCAAGACGCCGACCCTCGTCGTCGTCGGCAGCGAGGATTATCGGACGCCGGTGAGCGAGGCCGAGCAATATTATTCGGCGCTCCAGCTCCGCGGCATCCCCACCGCGCTGGTGAAGGTGCCGGAAGCGTCGCATGGCGGCATCGCCGCCCGCCCGTCGCAATCGGCCTCCAAGGCATCGGCGATCCTCGCCTGGTTCGATAAATATCGGGCCAAGCCGCAATAAGGGCGCGTTCGGGGGGATTCGGCGAGTCCGCCCCCCCGACATTCGGAAGCGCTGGCCTTCATCCCCCGGGGCGGGTTACACCATGCCGCCCCGGATGGGATGGAGGGAGAGGCGATGACCGACAAGGATCTCCGTGCCCGCGCGATCGCGCTCTACGACCGTTTCACCCACGATCATCATGACCGCCGCGCCTTCCTGGCGGAACTGACCACGCTGGCCGGGAGCGCCGCCGCCGCCAACGCGCTGGCCGCCGCCATCGCCGCCGATCCCGCCGCCGCCGCGATCGTGCCCGCCGACGACAAGAGGCTCAAGACCGGCGAGGCGAGCTGGAAGACCGGCACTGACCGGACGATGACGGGCTACCGCGCCAGCCCCGCCAATGCCAAAGGCCCCCTGCCCGCCGTGCTGGTGATCCACGAGAATCGCGGCCTCAACGATCATATCCGCGACGTGACGCGCCGGGTGGCGCTGGAAGGCTTCCTGGCGGTGGCGCCCGATTTCCTTTCGCCCGCGGGCGGCACGCCGGCGGACGAGGCGAAGGCGCGCGAGATGATCGGCGCGCTCGATCTCGCGGCCGCCGTGCAGGATGGCGCCGCCACGGTGCGCTGGCTGAAGACCGACAAGGCCGGCAACGGCAAGGTCGGCGCGGTCGGCTTCTGCTGGGGTGGCGCCATGGCCAACCGGATCGCCGTTGCGGCGGGATCGGCGCTGGGCGCGGCCGTGCCCTATTACGGCCCCGCCCCCGATCCGGCCGAAGCCGCCAGGGTGAAGGCGGCGATGCTGCTCCATTATGCCGGCACGGACGAGCGGGTGAACGCCACCGCCAAGCCCTGGATCGAGGCGCTGAAGGCGGCCGGCGTGCCGGTGCAATCCTATTTCTACGAAGGCACCTTCCACGCCTTCAACAACGACACCTCGGCCGAACGCTACAACAAGGCGGCGGCCGATCTTGCCTGGGACCGGACGATCCGGTTCCTGAAGGAGAGGCTGGGATGAGCGAGCTGATATTCTACACCAACCCGCAGTCGCGCGGACGCATCGTCCGCTGGATGCTGGAGGAGGTCGGCGCCCCCTATCGCACCGAGGTCGTCGGCTACGGCCCCGCGATGAAGGGGCCGGATTATCTGGCGATCAACCCGATGGGCAAGGTGCCCGCGATCCGCCATGGCGGCGCCGTCGTCACCGAGGCGGCGGCGATCTGCGCCTATCTGGCCGATGCCTTCCCCGCCGCCGGCCTGGCGCCGCCCACCACGGAGCGGGCGGATTATTATCGCTGGCTGTTCTTCGCGGCCGGCCCGATCGAGGCGGCGGTGACGGACAAGACGCTGAAGGCGGTGCCCACGCCCGAGCAGCGCGCCTTCGTGGGCTATGGCTGCTACGAGAATGTCGTCGACGTGCTGGATGTCCTGCTCTCCGAACGGCCCTATTTCTGCGGGGAAAGCTTCACGGCGGCGGACGTCTATGCCGGATCGCAGATCGCCTTCGGCCTGATGTTCAAATCGATCGAGGAGCGCCCGTCCTTCCGCCGCTATGTCGATCGCATCCAGGCGCGCCCGGCCTATGCCCGCGCCGCCGAACTGGACGATGCGGCGGCCGCCGCGGCCTGAACCTCGGCCCTCCCCCGCACAAGAAAAAGGCCCGGCGGATCGCTCCACCGGGCCTTTTCCATGCGCCTCGCGGCCAGGATCAGTCGCGATTGCCCATGAGCTGGAGCAGGAAGGTGAACATGTTCACGAAGTCGAGATACAGCGACAGCGCGCCCATGATGACCGTCTTGCCGACCATGTCGGTGCCGGCCACGTAGAAATACATGCTCTTGATCTTCTGCGTGTCATAGGCGGTGAGGCCCGCGAAGATCAGCACGCCGAGGAAGCTGATCACCAGCGCCATCCCGCTCGACTGCACGAACAGGTTGATGAGGCTCGCCACGATCAGGCCGACGACGCCCATGATCAGGAAGGTGCCGAAGGCCGAAAGGTCGCGCTTCGTGGTGTAGCCGTAGAGGCTGAGGCCGGCGAAGGCGGCCGCGGTCGCGAAGAAGGCCTGGGCGATGTCGACTTCGCCATAGATCAGGAAGATCGTGGACATCGAAAGGCCCATCACCGTCGCGAAGGCCCAGAACAGCGCCTGCGCCGCGAAGGTCGACAGCCGGTTGATGCCGAAGCTCAGCACCATCACGAAGGCCAGCGGCGCGAGGATGATTACCCAGCGCAGCGGCCCGCCCGAGAACACGGCTTCCGCCATGCCCGAACGCGCGAACAGATAGGCGACGATGCCCGTGAGCAGCACGCCCGATGCCATGTAATTATAGACCGAAAGCATGTAGGAGCGCAGACCCGCGTCGATCGCGGCGTCGCGCGTGCCGGCGGCCGTCGGCCTCGCCGCTGCGGTCGTCCGGGGGTCGGACCAGTTTGCCATCGCCATCAAACTCCATATCCGCGGTCGCAATTCGCGCCGCTCAGGGCCAATATCGGCGGATTGCCGCGCCTTTTCAACGGAGACACCTGTAACATGATATTGCGGAGAAGCCCATGCACCGGCTGTTCGTAGCCATCCGGCCGCCGCGCGCGATGCGGCAGGCGCTGCGCGGCATCATGGGCGGCATCGCCGGCGCGCGCTGGCAGGATGATGCACAGCTCCACCTGACCCTGCGTTTCATCGGCGAGGTGGACCGGCATGTGGCGGAGGACGTGGCGGCGGCGCTGGGCGCGATCCACCATCCGCGCTTCCTGCTGGCGCTGGACGGGCTCGGCCAGTTCGACCGGCGCGACCGGATCGACAGCCTGTGGGCGGGCGTGACCCCGCATGATGAGGTGACGGCGCTCCACAACAAGGTGGATCAGGCACTCACCCGCGTCGGCATCGCGCCCGACACGCGGGCCTTCCTGCCCCACATCACCATCGCCCGCTTCGGCCGGCATGCGGGGCCGGTGGAAGCGATGCTGTCGCAGGCCGCCGGGCTTTCCGGGCCGGCCGAGGAGATCGACAATTTCTGCCTCTACGAAAGCCGGCTGGGCAGCGAGGGCGCGACTTACGAGATCGCGGCCCGCTACCCGTTGGATTGAAAGCCGCTGAAACCCTGTCTCAGCCCTTCAGCCGGTCCGCCAGCCCGCGCGCGCCGGCCACGACATCCGCCCAGGTGATGTCGAAACCCGCCTCGTCGCCATAATAGGGATCGGCCACCGCCTGCCCTTCCCGACCCGGCACATGATCGAGGAGCAGCGAAAGCTCCGCCGTCGCGTCGGCCGGGCTCAGCGCGCGCAGATCGGCGAAGTTATTGGCATCGAGCGCGACGATATGGCTGAACCGCCTGAAATCGTCCGGCGTCACCTGGCGGGCGCGATAGCCGGAAATGTCGATGCCGTTGCGCCGGGCCACCGCCTGGGCGCGCTTGTCCGGCGCGTGGCCGAGATGCCAGTCGCCCGTGCCGGCCGAATCGATCTGCGCATCCAGGCCGATCCGCGCCGCTTCCTCGCGGAAGGCGGCCTCCGCCAGCGGCGAACGGCAGATATTGCCGAGGCAGACGAACAGCACGGCGGGCCTGGACGAAGCATCGATGGACAAGGGCGATCTCCCGGAAACGAACCGGGCGGCCTTAGGCCAAAGCGGCTTCGCGGAGAAGCCGCCCGGAGCCCAGGGCCGCCCGTGAACGGAAGATCAGTTGGGAACGACCACCCCGCAGGCGATGCGGCCACCGCTATTGCCGGTGGGATCGGTGCGATAATCGTCCGGCGATGCGTGGACGACCAGCGCCGCGCCGTCCGCATCGATCAGCGGATTGTCGCCGCCCGTCAGCCGCGCGCCGGGAATGGTCGCCTCGACGCGGCCGGCCCCGTCGGTGCCGACGATCAGGTTGGGCAGGTCGCCCCAATGCGGGCCACCCTGCGCATCCTTGCCGTGGACCATGTGGGTGGGGTTCCAATGGGTGCCGGCGCTGACGAAGCCCGGCCCCTCGCACAGGCCCACCATGTGGAGGTGCAGGCCGTGGGCGCCCGGCGGCAGCCCCTGGCCCTCCACCGCGACGCGGACGCCGCCGTCAAGCTGGGTGAGCGTGGCGCTTCCCAGCGACGCCCCGTCCGGCCCGGCCAGCGCGACGCTGGCGGTGGTGGCGGCCGGCGCCGGCGGCTCCGCGCCGCCGCCCGCGCCGCTGGTGGCGCAGGCACCCAGCATCCCCGCCATGGCGAGCGGCAATATCGTGAGGTAGCGCATCATCTTCTCCCTATTCGCCCGTATCGATCCGGTGGCGTAACGCTCGACCATAAGGTCGGTTGCAGCGAACGGGAACCGGGCATGTGGGAAAAGCGGTTGCAATCTCGGGATTGTTCCGCCGGAATCGGATGAAATGCCGCACCCGCCGGCATCCCATGACGCCGGCAGCCGCCCCTGCCCGCTCGGGCCGGGCCTTTCGACCCGGCTCGACACGAACGGAAGTTTCCGGTGCATCCGGCCGGGCGAGGCTCGCGAAGCGCCCGCCACGGCCCGATCACTTAAAGGAAATTCTCCGCATAGGTGCGGATGCGCAGCGTCTTGGGCGCGGCCGGCACGACCGACGCGGTAAGGCCCTCGGCCTCCGCATAGGCCCGCGCCTTGTCCAGCGACGGGAAGACCAGCCTCACCTGCTCGCGCGTGTCGCCCGATCCGGCCCAGCCGGTGAGCGGATCGGGGCGCTTCGCCTCGCGCGGTTCATATTCCAGCACCCACTGGCCGGCGCGAGCGCGGCCGGACTGCATGGCGTTCTTCGACCGCTGGTAGATGCGGGCGGCAGGCATAGGATCAATCCTCCGGTGCGATGGTGACGCGCAGCCCGTCCAGCTCTTCGGTGAACGGGATCTGGCAGGACAGGCGCGAAGTCGCGACGCGATGGTCGGAACTGTCGAGCAGGTCGTTCTCGTCGTCGCCCATGGGCTTGAGCTTGTCGAAATCGGCCGCGTCGACATGGACATGGCAGGTCGCGCAGGAACAGCAGCCCCCGCACAGCGCCAGAAGCTCGTCAAAGCCGTTGTCGCGGATATTTTCCATCACCGTCAGGCCAACCTGGCCATCGACGACCTTCTCTTCCCCTTCGCGCGTGACGACGAACAGCTTCGGCATTATGGCTTCTCCCCTCGCTCATGCGAGCCTGTTTACGGGCGGCTATGTCTGTCCAAGCCAGCGAAATCAAGGGCGGACGCGACATGGGATTGACGGCGGAACAGCTGAAGGCGGGGCTGGATGCACTGGCAGGCTTCGAAAATGCCTTCGCGGTGCGGCTGGGCGAGATCGGCTATCCCGAGCTGCGCATCCGGGCGCGCGGCTATGAGACGCTGCTGCGCACGATCATCGGCCAGCAGGTGAGCGTGCATGCCGCGAACGCCGTGTGGAACCGGCTGGAGGCCGCGCTGGGATCGGCGGCGGACCCGGCGGCGATGGCCGCGGCATCGGACGAGACGCTGCGCGCGGCGGGGCTTTCGCGGCAGAAAAGCGGCTATGCGCGCAGCCTTGCCGATCATGTCACCTCCGGCCGGCTGAACCTCGAATCCCTGCCCGACGATGATGAGGAGGCGATCGCCCAGCTGGTCGACATCAAGGGCATCGGCCGCTGGTCCGCCGAGATCTATCTGCTGTTCGCGGAAGGGCGGACGGACATGTGGCCGGCGGGCGATCTTGCCGTCCAGATCGAGGTGGGAAGGCTGATGGGCCTCGCCGATCGCCCTTCGGAAAAGCTGACGCGCGAGATCGCGGAAAAATGGCGGCCGCATCGCGGCGCGGCGGCGATCTTCACCTGGCACAGCTATGGCGAGGCCGCGAAGGCCGCCCGAAAGACCGCGTCGGCCGCCACCGCCGACAAGCTTCCTCTTTGATGGGGTGACACCCAACCGGAAACAGGCCCCCCGCATGATCCACCGCCCCGCTTTGGCCGCCCTGCTGCTCGGGGCGATCGCCGCCGGCCCCGCCGTCGCCGGGGAAGGCCGCGATCTCTGCCCCGACCGGCCGGGAATCGGCACCCCGGCCTGCACGCTCGATCCGGGCCGGGTGCAGATCGAGGCCGGGATCGGCGACTGGACGATGGATCGCCAGGCGGACAGCCGCACCGATACCGTAAGCGCGGGCGATTTCCTGCTGCGCGTGGGCCTTGGCGAACATATCGAGGCGCAACTGGGCTGGACGGCCTTCGGCCACGTCCGCACGCGCGACAGGGCGACCGGCGCGGTGGACAAGGCTTCGGGGGTCGGCGACGTCACCCTGGCCGTCCGCCGCAACCTCGCCCGGCCGGACGGCGGCGGCTTCGCGGTCGCGGTGCAGCCTTATGCGACGCTGCCGGCCGGCGGCCATGCCATCGGCGCAGGCGATTGGGGCGCGGGCCTCCTGGTGCCGCTCAGNTACGATCTTTCCGATCGTTTCCAGATCGCGCTGACGCCGGAAATCGACGCCGCCGTGGACGAGGACCGCGACGGCCGCCACCTTTCCTACGGCACCGCCGCCGGCCTGGGCGTGGCGATGAGCGAGGCGGTTTCGGCAACGATCGAGATGGCCGCCTATCGCGATCGCGATCCCGCCGGCCATTCGACGCAGCTGCTGGCGGGCCTCTCCTTCGCCCTGCAATCGGGCGAGGATATGCAGTTCGATGCCGGCGCCAATGCGGGGCTGAACCACGCGACGCCGGATATCGAGCTTTATCTGGGAATTACCCGGCGTTTTTAAGAAAGCGCGGGAACCGTCCTTTCCGGCCGGCCCCCGCGCCCGGCGTCAGACGAGCCGGCTCTGCTCCAGCGCCGCCGCCACGAAGCTGGCAAACAGCGGGTGCGGATCGAACGGCTTGGACTTCAGTTCCGGGTGGAACTGCACGCCGATGAACCAGGGATGGTCGGGCCGCTCGACGATCTCGGGCAGGGCGCCGTCGGGCGACATGCCGGAGAAGATCAGCCCCTTGGCTTCCAGCGGCTCGCGATAGTTGATGTTCACTTCGTAGCGATGGCGATGCCGTTCCGAAATGTCGGTGGCATTGTAGATCGAGGCGACCCGGCTGTTGCCGGAAAGCCGCGCCGGATAGGCGCCCAGCCGCATCGTGCCGCCCAGATCGCCGTCGGCCGTGCGCACTTCCATGCCGCGCGCCGATTTCCATTCGGTGATGAGGCCGACGACCGGATTCTCGGTAGGCCCGAATTCCGTGGTGGAGGCATCGGCGATGCCCACCAGGTTCCGCGCGCCTTCGATGCAGGCCATCTGCATGCCCAGGCAAATGCCGAAGAAGGGCACGTTGCGTTCGCGGGCGAAGCGGACGGCGGAAATCTTGCCTTCCGATCCGCGCTCGCCGAAGCCGCCGGGCACGAGGATGGCGTGGCACGGTTCCAGGCTGGCGGCGATGTCCGATTCCGGCGCCTCGAACAGCTCCGAATCGATCCAGCGGATGTTCACCTTGACCCGGTTGGCGATGCCGCCGTGGACGAGCGCCTCGTGCAGCGACTTATAGGCGTCGAGCAGGCCGGTATATTTGCCGACGACGCCGATCGTCACCTCCCCTTCCGGGTTGACGATGCGGTCGACGATATCGTCCCAGCGCGAAAGATCGGGCGATCCCGCCGCCTCGATGCCGAAGGCGGCCAGCACCGCGCGGTCCAGCCCCTCGGCATGATATTGCAGCGGCACGCCGTAGATGGTGCTGGCATCGAGCGCGGGGATCACCGCATCGGCCGGCACGTTGCAGAACAGGGCGATCTTGGCGCGCTCGCTGGCGGGCAGCGGCCGATCCGAACGGCAGACCAGCACGTCGGGCTGGATGCCCAGCGAAGTGAGGTCGCGCACCGAATGCTGGGTCGGCTTGGTCTTCAGCTCGCCCGCCGCCGCGATATAGGGCACCAGCGTCAGGTGCACGAACACCGAATTGCCCCGGCCCAGATCGTTCCGGAGCTGGCGGATCGCCTCCATGAAGGGCAGCGATTCGATGTCGCCCACCGTGCCGCCGATCTCGCACAGCACGAAATCCAGGTCGTCCGTCTCCGCGCGGGCGAATTCCTTGATCGCGTCCGTCACGTGCGGGATCACCTGGACGGTGGCGCCCAGATAGTCGCCGCGCCGTTCCTTGGCGATGATGTTCTGATAGATCCGACCCGTGGTGATATTGTCGGACTGGCGGGAAGGAACGCCGGTAAAGCGTTCATAATGGCCGAGATCGAGGTCCGTCTCGGCCCCGTCGTCCGTCACGTAGACCTCGCCGTGCTGATACGGGCTCATCGTGCCCGGATCGACGTTGAGATAGGGATCGAATTTCCGAATGCGGACCCGATAGCCACGCGCCTGCAGGAGGGCAGCAAGACTTGCCGCCATGAGACCCTTGCCGAGCGAGGAGACCACGCCGCCGGTGATGAATATGTACCGCGCCATGGGAGAAATGGCTTAGCCGCGAGTGGAGGTAGGGAGCAAGGCAGGAACTCCAAAAAAACGACCGAGCGCGCCAGCGAAGCCGCCGACGCGTGAAGGCCGGTTATGCGATGGACGGACGCCCGGTCATCCGGGCGCCGGGATCATTGCGCGAGCGGAACCGCGCTGTTGGCGGGCGCCGCCGCGTCATTGGCGGGCACCGCCGGCGCCGTGGGAGCGGCGGCCGGAGCCTCGCCCTGCGGCGCGGGCTGGCGGGCGAGCGACTGATCGATCTCGCGCGGGGCGCGCTGCATCGTCGCCATCGCGGCCAGGCCGATCGACATGACGATGAACAAGGTGGCGAGGATCGTCGTCGCCCGCGTGAGGAAATCGGCCGCGCCGCGCGCGCTCATCAGCCCGGTGGGGCTGCCGCCGACGCCCAGGCCGCCGCCTTCCGAACGCTGCATCAGGATCACGGTGACGAGCGCCGCCGCGATGATCGCGTGGACAACGAGAAGGAAGGTGAACAGCATCGGCGATCGATCTTTCGGCAAGGCTTGCGGCTTCGCGGCCGGATATGGACGTCGCCTCTACAGATTCAACCCGCCGGGTTCAACCGCGCCGATGGGGGAGAATAGCGCCCCGCCCCGCGTTGGATGCATGGAACGCCCCTGGAAGCACGGGAAAGGGCATGGCCGATCGGCCCGAAAAGGAATGGCGAAGCCTGCGCGAGGCGGCGGCCGGCTGCCGCCGCTGCGACCTCTGGCGCAACGCCACGCAGACGGTGTTCGGCGAAGGCCCGGCCGATGCCGCGCTGATGCTGGTGGGCGAGCAGCCGGGCGATCAGGAGGATCGGCAGGGCCGCCCCTTCGTCGGCCCGGCGGGGCGGATGCTGGATCGCGCGCTGGCGGAAGCCGGCATCGACCGGGACCGCGTCTACCTTTCCAACGCGGTCAAGCATTTCAAGTTCGTGCCGCGCGGCAAGCGGCGGCTGCACCAGAAGCCGGACGGGGGCGNGATCGCGGCCTGCCGCTGGTGGCTCGATCGCGAACGGGCGCTGGTCCGCCCCCGCGTCACGCTGGCGCTGGGGGCCACGGCCGCCCGCGCGCTGATCGGCAAGGTAGTAACGATCGGCGGCACGCGCGGCCGGACGATCGAACTGGCGGACGGCGGCCTCGGCCGGGTGACGATCCATCCGAGCTTCCTGCTGCGGATCGCCGACAAGGCCGATGCGCGCGCCGAATATGAAAGGTTCGTGGCCGATCTGGGCGCCGCGCTGACGCTGGCGGAAGGGTGAGCTACATCGACATGGGATCGGGGCCGTGCCGCCCGTCCGGGCTGTCCAGGGCATCGATCGCGGCCATGTCCTCCGCATCCAGCCGGAAATCGAGCGCGCCGAGATTTTCCCGCAGCCGCGCCTCGCTGGATGTCTTGGGGAAAACGATCAGCCCCTTTTCGATATGCCAGCGGGTCAGCACCTGCGCGGGCGTGCGGCCGTGCCGCGCGGCGATCCGGGCGATGGCGGCATCGTCCAGCAGCCGGCCCCGCCCCAGCGGCGCCCAGCTTTCGGTCGCGATGCCGTGCGCGGCGTGGAAGGCGCGCAGCTCGCGCTGCTGGAAGCCGGGGTTCAGCTCCACCTGGTTGACCGCCGGCACCACGCCGGTTTCGCCGATGATCCGTTCGAGATGGGGGATGGCGAAGTTGGAGACCCCGATCGACTTCGCCTTGCCCTCGTCCCGCGCGCGGATCAGCGCCTTCCAGCTTTCGACATAGAGGTCGCGCGACGGCACCGGCCAGTGGATGAGATAGAGGTCCACGCTCTCCGTGCCGAGATTGGCGAGGCTGCGGTCGAGCGCGGCCAGCGCCGTATCGAAGCCCATGTCCGCCATCCACAGCTTGGTGGTGACGAAAACCGGCTTGCCCGAAGCGCGGACGGCGGCGCCCACCTCCGCCTCGTTGCGATAATAAGCGGCGGTATCGACCGATCGGTAGCCCAGCCGGATCGCCGCCGCGACCAGCGGCTCGGTATCGGCCGGCGGCATCTGGAACACGCCCAGGCCGAATTGCGGAATATCGCGGCCGTCGTTCAGGGCGATGGTGGGCTGGTCGCTCATGCCGATGCTCCAAGGCTGTTTCCAAAGGGGCAGATGGGCGCTTGCGGCGGCCAGACAAGGGCGGCCTATTCCGCCGCCAGCAGCCTTTCCGCCCCGCCCAGATCCACCGATACCAGCCGGCTGACCCCACGTTCCACCATGGTGACGCCGAACAGCCGATGCATCCGCGCCATCGTCACCGCATTGTGGGTGACGATCAGGTAGCGCGTCTCGGTTTCCTGCGTCATCCGATCGAGCAGGTCGCAGAAACGTTCGATATTCGCGTCGTCCAGCGGCGCGTCCACCTCGTCCAGCACGCAGATCGGCGCGGGATTGGTGAGGAACAGGGCGAAGATCAGCGCCACCGCCGTCAGCGCCTGTTCCCCGCCGGAAAGCAGGGTGAGCGCCGCCAGCTTCTTGCCCGGAGGCTGGGCCATGATCTCTAGCCCCGCCTCCAGCGGATCATCCGATTCGGTGAGCGCGAGATGCGCCTCCCCGCCCGCGAACAGCGTGGTGAACAGCCGGCGGAAATGCTGGTCCACCGCCTCGAACGCCGCCAGCAGGCGCGCCCGCCCCTCCCGGTTGAGGCTGCCGATCGATCCGCGCAGGCGGTGGATCGCCTCGCCCAGCTCATCGCGCTCGGCCTGGCCGGTGGCGCGCGCGTCCTCCAGCTCCGCCAGCTCGGTTTCGGCGACGAGGTTGACGGGGCCCAGCCGTTCGCGATCGGCGGTCAGGCGGTCCAGCGTGGCCGACTGGGCGGCGGCATCCCCCACCTCCCCGCTGGCGAAGCCGATCTTCTCGGGCAGCACCGGCGCCGGGCAGCCGAAGCGCTCGCCGGAGATGCGGCCCATCTCCACGCGGCGCAATTCCTGATTCTCGTGCCGGGCGGCCGCCCCTGCCCGCCCCTCGCGCGCGGCGGCCAGCGCCTCGCCGCTCTCCGCCGCCGCCCGTTCGGCCTGGCGGAGCCGATCCTCGGCCACGCGCTCGGCCTCGCGGGCTTCGGCAGCGGCGGCTTCCGCCGCGGCCGCTTCCTCTTCCAGCGCGGCGATGCGGGCATCCAGCCGGGCGGGCGCCTCGGCCAGCGCCGCCAGCTCCTTCGCCACCGCATCGGCCCGCTTCGCCATCTCGTCGATCCGGCGGGCGGCATCGCCCGCGCGCGATCGCCAGCTCTTCGATTCGGCGCGCACCGCCTCCAGCCGGCGGGCATCCGCCTCGATCCGCTGGCGGAGCGTGGCCAGCGCGGCGCGCAGATCGGCCAGGCTGGAACGGGCGGCATCATTGGCCTGACGGAGCTGATCGACCTTGCGGGCCGTCGCCAGCCCATCCGGCAGGGCCGCCACGCCCGCCTCGGCCTGGGCGGCCGCATCCGCCGCCTCCGTGCGCTCGGCCGCCGCCCGCTCGGCGCGCTGCTCCAACGTCGCCCGCTGGCCGGCCAGCCGCTCGATCGCGGTGCCCGCCTGATCGGCATCGCGCACCGCGGCCCGCATCGCATTCTCGGCATCGGCGAGCCGGCGGCGGCCGTCATCGATCGCGGCACGGGCGGCGGCGAATGCCGCCTGCGCCGCCGCCACCGCCGCGCCAGCCTGCTCCNCCGTCGCGCGCGCCGGCGGCAGCGCCTGCTCGATCGCGGCGAGGCGATTGACCCGGATCAGCCGCTCGGCGGCGGCCGCGCCGACATCCTCGGCGACAAAGCCGTCCCAGCGCCGCATGCGCCCGTCGCGGGTGACGAGGCGCTGGCCGGCGGCAAGGCGGATCGCGCCGTCATCCGCATCCACCACACCCACCTGCGCCAGCCGCCGCGCCAGCTCGGCCGGCGCCTCCACCCAGGCCGCCAGCGCCTCCACGCCGGCCGGCAGGGCAGGATCGGAGGGATGGCGATCCGCCCCCGCCCAGCGGCGCTTGCCGGCAGGCCCGACGGTCGCGGAAAGCTCGTCGCCAAGCGCCGCCGCCAGCGCCCGCTCATAGCCGGGGGCGGCACGCACCTTGCCCAGCGCCTGATCGCCGCCGGCATCGGAAGCCAGCCCCCGCGTCAGCGCCTGGAATTCGCTTTCGAGCGCCGCCAGCGCCGCGCGGGCGGCGGCGGCTTCGCTTTCCGCGCCATCGCGCCGGGCGGCGGCGGCATCCCGCTCCGCCTCGGCTGTCGCGATGGCGGCCGTGGCGTCGGCGGCGGTGGATTGCGCCGCATCGCGCCGGGCCAGCGCCTCCTGCTGCCGGGCGAGAAGCGGCTCCGCATCCGGCAGCGCCGCGACATCGGCCTCGGCCCGCGCGCGCTCGGCCTCGGCGCGCTGGAGCCGCTGGCGGGCGGCGGCCAGCGCGGCCTGGGCGACGCGGACCTCGGCCTGCTCCGCCGCCTGCTCGGCAACCGCGTGGGCGAGCGCAACCTCCGCGTCGCGCGCGGCGCCCTCGGCCTCGCTTACCCGCGCGGCGAAGCCCGCCTGCTCGGCATCGGCGCCGGCCCGCGCGGCGGCGAGCGCCTTGTCCTCCTCGGCCAGCCGGGCGAGCGCGGCGGAGGCATCCACCGCCAGCGTATCCTCGCGCGCCCGATCCCGCTCCAGGGTCTCGCCCTGGCGGGCAAGCTCGGCAAGGCGGCTTTCCAGCGTCGCGCGCTCGGCCCGCAACGTGGTGAGCTGGTGGCCGGCCTCCGCCGCCGCCTCGCGCGTCGCCTGCGCCCTGGCCCGCGCATCGCCCACCGCGCGCACCGCCTCGGCCTGATGGGCGGCGGCGGCGCGCTGGGCCTCGGCGGCGGCATGGACGGCGGCTTCGGCGGCCGCCGCCTCGGCCTTCGCGGCATCGGCGGCGGCCGCCGCCTCCCGCCAGCGGGCATAGATCAGCCGCGCCTCGGCCAGCCGGATCTGATCGGAAAGCTGGCGATAGCGCTCGGCCGCGCGCGCCTGCCGCCGCAGCGCATTGGCGCGGACGTCCATGTCGGCGAGCAGCTCGTCCAGCCGGGCGAGATTGGCCTCGGTGGCGCGGAGCTTCTGTTCGGCATCCTTGCGGCGGACGTGGAGGCCGGCGATGCCGGCGGCCTCCTCCAGCATCTGCCGCCGCTCGGTGGGCTTGGCCGCGATCACGGCGGCGATGCGCCCCTGGCTGACCAGCGCGGGCGAATGGGCGCCGGTCGCCGCGTCGGCGAACAGCAGCGCCACATCCTTGGCGCGGACATCCCGGCCGTTGATGCGATAGGCGGAACCGGCGCCGCGTTCGATGCGGCGGACGATCTCCACCTCGCCTTCCTGCCCGTCACCCGTGGCGGCGCGATCGACCAGGATGGAAACCTCGGCGAAATCGCGCGCCGGCCGCTGGGTGGTGCCGGCGAAGATCACGTCTTCCATGCCGCCGCCGCGCATCGACTTGGCCGAGCTTTCGCCCATGGCCCAGCGGATCGCCTCCAGCAGGTTGGATTTGCCGCAGCCGTTGGGGCCGACGATTCCCGTCAGCCCCGGCTCGATGCGGAGTTCGGAGGGTTCGACGAAGCTCTTGAAGCCCGAAAGCTTGAGCCGCCTGATCCGCATGGCGGTCTATGCCCCTCCGGCCCCGAGGCCTCAGCCGCCCAGCGCGGTGTTCAGCGCGGCCGAAAGCGAGTTGAAGTCATACACGCCTTCGGCAAGCTTGCCGTTGATCAGGAAGGAAGGCGTGCCGGTGATCTTGTCCTGGTTGGCCCCGCGTTCGCGAATCGCCAGGATCTGATCGAGGCCGGCCTTGTCCGCCAGGCACTGATCCGCCTTTTCCTTGGAAAGGCCGCGCGCCCGGAAGAATTCGTCCATGCCCGCCGCCGTCGCCAGCGCGCCGAACTGCTGGCTTTCGGGCAGGCCCTGGATGCGGGTGATTTCCGCATTGCTGATCTTGCTGATGTTCGGCGCCCAGTTCTTCTGCTCGGCATAGGTCTGCTCGACCAGCTTGAAGAAAGGCCCTTCGCCCTGGCAGCGCGCCAGCAGCGAGATCGAGACATCGACCGGGTTCAGCACGAAGGTGCGGAATTCCCAGCTCACCTTGCCGGTGCGGACATAATCCTCGCGCAGCTTCGGCACGCCATGCTCGGAGAAGTCGGCGCAGTGCGGGCAGGTGAGCGAGGCATATTCGACGAGCTTCACCGGCGCATCGGGATTCCCCATGCGGAATCCGCCCTCGGGCGTCTTCACCACCGTTTCGGTCCAGTCCTTACCGGCCGGCGCGGTGGCGGCGGCCGATGCGTTGCCGGCCGCGGCCGCATTGTCGGTGGCGTCCTGCTTGCCGCAACCGGCAGCCGTGAGCGCGAGCGCGGCGACGGCCCAGCGAAAATCGATCTTCATGACTTGGGGAAACTCCTGGTGGCCCTGTTGCGCGATCATGGCGCGGCGCGCGGCCGGCTTCAACGGCTTATCGCGCAAAGGCGCCATCGGCCGCGACGGCGGACGCGCCGGCGGGCACGCGGACTTTGCGGCCCGATCGATCGCGGGATGGCAGAAAATGAAAACGCCGCCCCAACCATGTTGAGGCGGCGGCATGCGGACGGAGGGGCGGCAGGCCCCTCCGCGCGGCATCAATGCGTGGCGGGCGCGGCGGCGGGGGCCGCTTCGTTGCCGGCGGCCGGGGCTTCGGCCGAAGCATTGCCTTCCGCGGGCGCCGCCCCTTCGGCGGGTGCGGCCGCCGCCGCTTCGGCCGGCACGGCGGGAAGCGGCTTCGGATGGTCGCTCTGCTGGTTGAGATAGGCGATGATGTTGGCGCGATCCTCGGGCTTGGAGAGGCCCGCGAAGGTCATCTTCGTGCCCGGCGCGAACTTCTTCGGATTGTGCAGCCAGTCGCTCAGATTCTGCCAGTCCCAGGTGCCGCCCTTGCCCTTCAGCGCTTCGGAGAAGGCGAAGCCATGCGCGCCCTGGCCGACCGGCTCGCCCAGCACGCCCCAGAGGTTGGGGCCGAGCGCGTTGCTGCCGCCCTTGTCGGCATTGTGGCAGGCGGCGCACTTCTTGAACACGTCCGCGCCCTTGGCCGGGTCGGCGCTGGCGAGATAGAAGGCGATCGGCTTTTCGGCCTCGGCCGCCTCGCCGCCTTCATCCTCGACGCCTTCGACCACATAGCCCATCTTTTCGGGGCGTTCGGCCTTGAAATATTCACCCGTAAGGATCGAGAGCCCGAGCGCCGCGATACCGCCGGCCAGCGCCCAGCCAGCAATGGTGTTGAAACGGTTGTCCATGCCTTTTCGAAACCTCCTCGGGGGCCGCGCTTCCCCTGCGCGGTCAAAAGCGGGTTTCCTTTAGTTTCGAGAGTCTCGCACCGCAAGCGCGGCTTATCTGTGCGAATCATTCTCAAAAAGCCGGCGGCGGCGACATTATCCATACCCGCGCCAAGGATCGGGTTGCGGCGGGGCGTGGGTCGGCCTAAGCGCGCCGCCGACATGGAAAGCTATCCTGCCCCCGCGCGCGCGCTCGTCGCGCAGATGATGGCCGCCGCCGCGGCCGATCCCGCCCGCGCCGTCGCCTTCCAGGGCGCGCCGGGCGCCAATTCGCACATCGCGGTGGAACAGGCCTTTCCCGAGGGGCTGGCGCTCCCCTGCTTCAGCTTCGAGGACGCGATCGACGCCGTGCGCGAAGGCCGCGCCGATCGCGCGATGATCCCGATCGAAAATTCGCTGCACGGCCGGGTGGCCGACATCCACTTCCTGCTGCCGGAATCGGGCCTCGTCATCACCGGCGAGCATTTCCTGCCGATCCGCTACGCGCTGATGGGCACCGGCGCGATGGAGGACGTGGCCGAGGTGATGAGCCATCCGCAGGCGCTGGGCCAGTGCCGCAACTGGCTGCGCGCGCGGGGCCTCCGCCCCATCAGCTATGCCGACACCGCCGGCGCCGCCGCCATGGTGGCGGAGATCGGCGCGAAGCGCACCGCCGCCATCGCGCCGCCCGCGGCCGCCCAGCTCTACGGCCTCGATATCTTGGCCGACGGGCTGGAAGATGCCGAACACAATATGACCCGCTTCGTGATCCTGGCGCTGGACGGGCAGCCGGTGCGGGAAGCCGGGCCGGTGATGACCACCTTCATCTTCGAGGTGAAGAACATCCCCGCCGCGCTCTACAAGGCGATGGGCGGCTTCGCGACCAACGGCGTGAACATGACCAAGCTGGAAAGCTACCAGCGGGGCGGCAGCTTCGCCGCGACGGAATTCTACGCCGATATCGAAGGCCATCCCGAGGACCCGGCCGTGGCCCGCGCGCTCGAGGAACTGGCCTTCCATTCCAAATGGGTCCGCATCCTCGGCACCTATCCGAGGGCGCGGGCGCGCGGCGGGGAAGCCTGATCCGGGGCCGTCAGGCTCCGGCCCCGTCCAGCCAGCGCGCGAACAGCGTGTGGGCGATGGCATAAGGCGGCGGGGCGATGAAGGGCGCCGAAGGGTCCCCCGCCAGCGCCGCGGCCACCTCGTCCCGCCCCACCCACATCGCATGTTCCAGCTCGTTGGCGTCCAGCGTCACCGCATCCGATTCGACATCGGCGATGCAGGCCATCATCAGCGATGAGGGAAAGGGCCAGGGCTGGCTGGCGACATAGCGCACCCGCGTCGCCCGCACGCCCGCTTCCTCGAACAGCTCGCGGGCGACCGCCTCCTCCATCGATTCGCCCACTTCGACGAAGCCGGCCAGCGCCGAATAGCGCCCGGCGGGAAAGCGCGGCTGGCGGCCGATCAGCACCCGGCCCCGATATTCGGCGAGCATGATGACCACCGGATCGGTGCGGGGGAAATGTTCCGCCCCGCACGCGCCGCAGCGCCGCGCCCAGCCGGCGCGCATCGTCTGCGTCTCGTTGCCGCAGCGCGCGCAGAAACGGTGGCGGGCGTGCCAGTCCACCAGGCTGCGCGCGGCGGCATAGGTGCCGGCCTCGCCATCGGGCAGGCCATCCAGCAGCCGCCAGATCAGGTTGTGGCCGCTGCCCGTCGCCGCCGGATCGAGCGCCACGAAGCGTGGCCGCCCGTCGATCAGGCCGAGCAGCGCCAGCTCCACCCCGGCCGGCGCCTCGACAAGCGGCGCCCATTCGAGCCGCCCGTCCGGCGCGGCGACGGGATCGAGCCCCTCCATGCGGAGCAGCAGCGCCGCCGGGTCCCCGGCCCGCGCCGCCAGCAGGCCGGGATGATCGCGTTCATTGTCGATCCGTTCGAGGGGCGATCCCGTGAAACCCGGTGCCATGTGCATGCCCGTCACTCTCCGTCTTTTCCGCGCGCTTTCTGGGCGAGCCTCGCCGCCTTTGCAAACAGGGTGGGAAGGCCGGCCTCGCCGATGCGGGCGACCGGCCACCATTCCCCCTCCCCCGCATCGCGGCCGGACGCGACGGCGGTGACGACATCCAGCTCCAGCGCGAAATGGGTGAAGACATGCGCCACCTTCCCCGCCGATCGCCACGCAGCCGATCGGGGCGCGCCGGCAAGGCCCGGATCGGCATCGGTCCACGGCCCGGTCGGAAGCGCGCGCATGCCGCCCAGCATCCCCTTGTCCGGCCGGCGGACCAGCAGCACCGCGCCCTCTGCCTCCAGCCAGAAGGCGGTGCCCTTGCGCTCCGGCCGCGCCGCCTTGGGGGCCTTGGCCGGGAACCGTTCGGGATCGCCTGCGCGGAAGGCCGCGCAATGATCGATCAGCGGGCAGATCGCGCAGGCCGGCCGCTTGGGCGTGCAGATGGTGGCGCCCAGATCCATCATCGCCTGCGCGAAATCGCCGGCGCGCATGTCGGGGGTGATGCCGTCCGCCGCTCCGCGAATCGCGGGCTTGGCGACCGGCAGCGGCGTTTCGATGCGGAACAGCCGGGCGACGACGCGCTCGACATTGGCGTCCACCACCACCGCCCGCCGGCCGAAGGCGATCGCGGCGATGGCGGCGGCGGTATAATCGCCGATGCCCGGCAAGGCCCGCAGGCCGGCCTCCTCGTCGGGAAAGCGCCCGCCCGCCGCCGCGACCGCGCGCGCGCAGGCGATCAGGTTGCGGGCGCGGGCATAATAGCCGAGCCCCGCCCACGCGCCCATCACCTCGGCATCGTCGGCCGCCGCCAGCGCCTCCACGGTCGGCCAGCGCCGGGTGAATTCGGCAAAGTATCGGCCGACCGCCGCCACCGTCGTCTGCTGCAGCATCACTTCGGAAAGCCAGACGCGATAGGGATCGGCAGGCGGATCGCCCGGCGGCGCGCGCCATGGCAAGCGCCGCGCCGCCCGGTCATACCAGGCCAGCAGGCCGGCGGCGATCGGGGGTGCGGTGGAATAAGCGATCGGATTCGCGACGGCGCTGTCGACGGGCATGGCCGCGCTATGGCATGGGAAAGCCGATGACGGAACGGAAGACCAGAACGCCCAGCACGCGCCGCGCGCGATCCGCCGAGGAAGCGCCGCCGCGCCAGAACCGCGCGCGCGCCGTGGCGGATATGGTGCCCGATGTGGGCCGCGCCTCCTTCCGCCGTTTCGGCTTCGTCCAGTCCGCGGTCGTCAGCCGCTGGGGGGAGATTGTCGGCCCGCGCTATGCCGGCGTTTCCGCCCCCGAATCGATCCGCTTCCCGCAGGGCAAGCGCGCCGAAGGGGTGCTGACGCTGACGGTGGAAGGCGCGCATGCGGCGATGATGCAGCATGTCGCGCCCGAGATCGTGGAGCGGGTGAACCGTTTCTTCGGCTATCCGGCCGTCGCCCGCGTCGCGATCCGGCAGGGAATCACCGCCAGGCCCCAGCCCCGCCGCGCCCCGCCTTCGCTGAAGCCGCTGCCGGCCGATCTGATGCCCGTGGAGCTGGGCGACAGCCTGCGGACGATCGCCGATCCGGAACTGCGCGCCGTGCTCGAATCGCTGGCCGGCGCGATCACCGCCACCAAAGGCCCGCCTGTTATCGATGATGGAAACAAATAGATGATCCAGTTTCGCGCCGTGCTGACGGCGTTCGCCTCGCTCGCCGCCATCGGCGCGTCCGCCGCCCTGCCGCCCGCCACCGCCGTGGCGGCCCCGGCCAAGGCGCCGGACTGGAACCGCCGCATCGTCGCCACGCCCGAGGGCGGCTGGCTGATCGGCAACCCGGCGGCGCCCGTGAAGCTGATCGAATATGCATCCTACACCTGTCCGCATTGCGCGCATTTCATGGCGGAAGGCATGCCCATCGTCCGCCGCGATTATATCGCCACCGGCAAGGTGAGCCTGGAATTCCGCCAGTTCGCGCTCAACCCGATCGATCTTACCGAAGGCATGCTGGTGCGCTGCACCGCCACGCCCGCCGCCGCCGTGGCGCTGGGCGAAAAGATGTTCGCCGATCAGCAGGCCATCCTCGATCGCGCGCCGGACGAGGCGACGGGCGAGAGATTGAGCGCCACGCCCCCGGCCCAGCTCCACACCGCGCTCGCCCAGGCGATGAAGCTGGACGAATGGGCGACGAAGAACGGCCTGCCCGCGCCGCGCGTGAAGGCCTGCCTCGCCGATCTCAGCCTGCGCGACCGCATCGTCGCCATCCGCGGCAAGGCGATCGAAAGCTATGACATCCAGGGCACGCCCAGCTTCGTGCTGAACGGCAAGGCGCTGGAAAAGACCTTCAACTGGCAGGCGCTGGAACCGCAGCTCAAGGCGGCCGTGGCCGGCAAATAGCCGCTACATCATCGTCCGCAGCGATACGTCGAGCCGGCCGTCCTCCACGCGCAGTTCGTTGAAGGATGGCGGCGCGTCGCGCAGGCGTTCGGAAAGCGTGCCGGCGCCGATCAGCCTGACCGGCCCGGCGGCGGTATCGACCCGCGCGTCGAACGGCTGGTGGACATGGCCGCTCAGCACCGCCTCGGCGCCGGCGGCCGCCACCGCCTCCAGCGCCTTTTCGCCGCGCAGGGTTTCGCCATGGCCGTCGGGCATGTCGTTGCCGATCAGCGGATGATGGCAGGCAATGATCGCCATATGATCGGGCGGGCAGGCGCGGAGCCGCTCCACCGCCTCGACGATCGCACGCCTGCGCACCACGCCCCATGACCAGTTGAACCGCCATTGCGCCCGCGTCGTGGTGCGCAGCGGCACCAGCCAGATGCCCGGCAGGTCCAGCGGCAGCTCCAGCGCGCGCCGCAGCCGCTCATAGCGGCGATAGGGCGCGGCGATCCGGGCGATCGGGTTGAAATAAGGCAGGTCGTGATTGCCCGGCTCGATCGATACCGGCACGTCCAGCCGCTGCAGCCACAGGGTCGCCGCTTCATATTCGCTGGATCGCGCCCGCATCGTCAGATCGCCGGTGATGACCACGGCATGCGGCCGCTCCACCCGCACGCGATCGGCGAACCAGGCGACGGCCGCGACGTCCTCGCGGCCGAAATGGAGGTCCGATGCATGGAACAAGCGGGTGGCGGCCATGCGGAATCAATGCCGCCACCCGCATTGGGGTTCCCGCCTCAGGCGTCGGCGGGTTCGCCGCCGTTCCAGGAAAATTCGGGGGTGCGGCGGGCCAGGATGGTTTCCGTCCGCGCCTTCAGCATCGGATCGAGCGCCTCGGGCTGGGGCACGATCCAGAATTCGCCGGCCGCGATCGCCTCATACACCTTGTCGGCGAACGGCCCCGGCTCCAGCCCATAGCTGTCCAGCATGTGGCGCAGTTCGTCCACGAAGCGCTGGGTGGCCGGGTTCACCGCGCCGCCGAACGGGTTTTCGAAGATCGCGGTCTTCACCGGGCCGGGTGCCAGCAGGCTCACCCGCACCGGCGCGCCCAGCATCGCCAGCTCCGCATGGAGCGATTCGGTCAGCGCCACGGCGGCGAACTTGGTGACGCTATAAGGCGCCATCAGCGGGCTCGCGCCGAAGCCGCCGACCGATGCGGTGTTGACGATATGGCCGCGCCCCTGATCGATCATGCGCGGCACGAAGGCGCGGATGCCGTGGAGGATGCCCTTCAGGTTCACGTCGATCGATGCGTCCCAGCGGGCGGGATCGATCTCCCAGCTATAGCCCGTCGCCATGATCCCGGCATTGTTGAACAGATAGTCGACCCCGCCGAAGGCCGCCCAGGCGGCGTCGGCCAGCGCCGCCAGCGCCGCCGGATCGGCCACGTCGGTGGGCACCGCGATCGCGCCCTCCAGCGATGCCGCCAGCGCCTCGGCGGCGGCCGCGTCGCGATCGGCCAGCACCAGCTTCAGCCCAAGCGCGTGCCCGCGTTCCGCCAGCCCCCGGCCGATCCCGCTCGCCGCCCCGGTGATGACCGCAACCTTGCCCTCGAACGCCATATTGATCCTTTCCCGTCGATATTTCGGTCGATTTAGTCGACGGCGGCGCGACGCGCGCCCTCCAAACGGACATGCATGCGGCGTTGCGGGCGATCCCTGTGGCAAGCGTCACAGCCTCCGGCCCGGGGAAGGCGCATCAAGGCCGAAACAGCCGGCCGACGCGCGATTCGCCCGCAGCGTGTGACAGGAGCGTAAGATGAGCTGGATATCATCCCTCGACAGCTTTGCCGGGGCCCGCGAAACCGATGCCCCCCTACTCGCGCTTTCGGCGCGCGAATGGCAGGTGATCGGCCTCGCCATCAACGAGGCGCGCCGGGCCGCCGGCAGCGGCATCGCCTCGCGCTGGCGGCGCATGTTCAGCCTGCTGACCGGGATCGAGGCCCCTCGCCCGCTGGCCGATCCCCGGCTGGAGGCGCTGCGCGGCTTCGTCTGCGCCGCGCGCGCCGGCCGCAGCGGCGCGGAAACGCTGGCCGCGCGGCTGATGGAGCTTGGCTTCAGCGCCGATCAGGTGAGCGCGGTGCGGATGCTGGCGGCGCGGTAGATCGCGCGCCTCAGCTTTCGAACAGCCCGCGCGCGATTGCCATGCGGGCGATACCGGCGTCGATCGTCTCGTCCTGCTTGGCGAAGCACAGCCGCACCACGCCGCGCACCGCATCCTCGGCATAGAAGGCCGAAACCGGGATGGTGGCGACGCCCGCCTCGCGCACGGCGATCTCGGCGAAGGTCACGTCGTCGGCGGCGATGCCCGATCCCGGCAGGTCGACCGACAGGAAATAGGTGCCGGCGGACGGCAGCACGCGATAGCCGGCATCGGCCAGCCCCGCCGCCAGCCGATCCCGCGACCGCGCATAGCCGGCCCGCATCTCGTGGAAATAATCGTCCGGCAGGGCGAGGCCATGGGCGGCGGCGGCCTGCAGGTTGGGCGGCGTGGTGAAGGTGAGGAACTGGTGCGCCTTGGCCAGCACCCGGCTCAGCGCGGGCGACGCGCACATCCAGCCGACCTTCCAGCCGGTGAGCGAGAATATCTTGCCCGCCGACCCGATCTTCACCGTCCGGTCGCGCATGCCGGGCAGCGCCATGATCGGCAGATGGCGGCGGCCGTCGAACACCAGATGCTCCCACACCTCGTCGCTGATGACGACGGCGTCGTGGGCGACGGCGCGCTCCGCCAGCAGCGCCAGCGATGCCGCGTCGAACAGGCTGGCGGACGGGTTCACCGGGTTGTTCAGGATCACCAGCCGCGTCGCCGGCGTGAAGGCCGCGTCCAGCATCGCCGCGTCGATCCGCCAGTCCGGCGGCGCGAGCCGGGCGAAGCGCGGCACCCCGCCGGCCCGCAGCACCAGCGGCAGATAGGCGTCATACATCGGCTGGATCAGCAGCACCTCGTCCCCCGGCCGGACGAGGGCGAGAATCGCGGCGGCCAGCGCCTCGGTCGCGCCCGAGGTGATCGTCACCTCGCTCGTCCAGTCCAGGTCGATATCCTGGTGGCGGCGATAATGATCGGCGACGGCGCGGCGCAGCTCCGGCAGGCCCGGCATCGGCGGATATTGGTTCGACCCCTCGCGCAGCGCCGTGACGGCCGCCTCGATCACGCTTTCCGGCCCCCGCGCATCGGGAAAGCCCTGGCCGAGGTTGATCGCGCCCAGCTCGCGCGCGAGTGCCGACATCGCTTCGAAGATCGTCGTCGGCATCTCGGCATAGATCGGGTTCATGGCCGGCAGACTAGCCCATCGGGCGGCCGCGCCGGAAGGGCGCATCGGATCGATCGGCCAAAGGCCATCTATCACCCCTTGATAATGTATTTTGGGTTGCGCCTTTTTCTCTATCGTTTTAGTAGTGTTTGCAGGAAAGGAGGCCGCCATGATCGATACCGCCATCATTCCGCGCCGCCCGGATGCCGCCGGCCAGCGCGAAACCCGCCGCCGCGAAGATGCGGCCCCCAGGCACGCCGCGCCCGCGCCGGCCGCCCTGACCGCCGAGGAATTCTGGGCGCGGATCGACGCCGCGCCACGCTGACAGAGATGCTTTCTGCCCGGTGGGAACCCCCTTCCCACCCCGGGCAAGGGGACCGATCCTCCTCTCCGATCGAATCCCTAGGACTGGACCCGGCCGTTGCGACGGCCGGGTCCTTTTTTATGCGGCGATCAGCGCTTCCACGGCATCGGCCACGGCCCTGGCGCCGCCCGGCACCGCCGCCGCGCGGAAAGCGGGCGCGGCATCGCGGCAGCGCGCCGCCATCGCCCCGTCGGCAAAGCCTTCGGCCAGCAGCCGCGCCATGCCCGGCCGATCCAGCGTGCGGAATTCCGCCTGCCGCCCCAGCCCCGCTTCGGCGAGCGCCAGCCCCGTCAGCCGTTTTTCCAGATCGAAGGAGAGGACGATGTGCGGCAGCCCGGCGCAGAGCGCGGCGGCGGCAAGGCCGATGCCCCCGTGGCTCACGATCAGGCGCGATCGCTCGACGATCCGGGCGATCGGCACCGGCTGCCGTTCGACCGTGATGCCCGCCTGTTCCAGCACCGCCGCGTCGGCATCGGCGATGTTGGGCATGTGGAGGCGGATCGGCAGGCCGGCATCCACCATCCCGGCCAGCAGCGGCGCACGCACCGTCTGCGCCCCGTTGAGATAGACGAATATCTCCTCCCCGCGCCCGTCCGCCAGCGGCGGCAGGCTGCCCGTCGCGGCCGAAACGGGCGGCGGCGCATATTCGCCCTCCCGCCGCCAGCGGCGATAGGGATCGAGCAGGGGAAAGGCCTGCACCAGCACCCGATCTGCTGCGAACAGCGCCGGCAAGGCGGGCAGCGGCGCGGCGCCGGCCAGCCCGATCTCGCGATTGGCGGCCGCGAGCAGCGCCGCCTCGTCCCGCGCCGCCGGATCGCCGGTCAGGCTGGGAAATGCGGCCAGCCCGGCCGGCGGCTGGGCGAATCCGGTGCCGAACGAAAGCAGGGGCACCCGCCCGCGCGCCGCCGGCAGCAGCGCGGGCGCGAACTCCGCCGCCACCGCATCCGGCCTGACCGCGGCCAATATCCTGTCCCACGCCCGGATCAGGCCGGAAAGCACGCCAGCCTCGCCCAGCCCCACCGCGCTCAATATGTCCCCGAAGGTGGCGGGCGCCGATCGCGAAGGCCGCGCCCGCGATGTGATGAGAGCCGGCCATAAAGGCGCCTGCCAGATTTCGAACCCCGCCGGCATCGCCGCCGTCTGCTGCACCGCCAGCACCGGATCATGCCCGCGCGCGCGCATTTCCGTGGCGAGATCGATCAGATTTTCGGCATGGCCCCGGCCGGAGCCCAGCTCCCACCCGATCAGGATGCGGGCCATCGCCCCTCAGATGCCGCCGGCGAACACGTCATGCCCGGCCTCGCGCAGCCGCGCGGCCAGATCGTCCGCGCAGGCGTCGAGCCGCGCCTCGTCGGTCGATCGGATCACGAAATTCGCGCCCACCGTGCCGTCGCGGAAGAAGGGGTAGCTGCCGATCTGGCAGCCGGGATGCGCGGCCTCGGTGGCGCCCAGCATGTCCGCCACCTCGCTTTCCGCCACCCAGCAGCCCAGCGTGCGGGAAATCAGCGGCCGCCCGCCTTCCAGCTTGCCGGAAAGCGCCTCCAGCATCAGCCCGGCGATATGCGGCACGCCCGCCATGATGATGACGTTGCCGATCCTGATCCCCGGCGCGCCGGACATGCGGTTTTCGATCAGCTCGGCCCCCTCGGGCACCCGCGCCATGCGCAGCCGCGCCTCGGTAAGGCCGCCGCGCGTGGCATAATATCCCTCCAGCACGGCCTTCGCCTTGGGATGGACGATCACCGGCCGGCCGAGCGCCGCGGCGATCGCATCCACGGTGATGTCGTCATGGGTGGGGCCGATGCCGCCGGTGGTGAACAGATAATCGTTGCGGGCCCGCAGTTCGTTCACGGCGGCCACGATCGCGGCCTCCACGTCCGGCACCACCCGCACCTCCGCCAGGCGGATGCCCTGCAGGTTCAGCCACAAGGCGACCTGGGAGATATTCTTGTCCTGGGTGCGGCCCGACAGAATCTCGTCGCCGATCACGATCAGCGCGGCGGTCCAGATACGATCCTCGTTCATCGGCCGTGGCATAATGCAAGTAACAGGCGCTGGGGAAATGCTTTCCGTGCCCAGCCTCGCAAAAGCGGCCCTCGCTTGCTATATGGCCGGCATGGACAGCTATGTGAACGTGAAGGACGGCGATACCGTCACCCGCAACGGCGCGATCAAGCTCTATGGGCCCGAGGGGTTCGAGGGCATGCGCAAGGCCGGCCGACTGGCCGCCGAGATCCTCGATGCGCTTGTGCCGCACGTCCGCCCCGGCGTCACCACGCAGGAACTGGACGATATCGTCCGCAAGATGACGCTGGATGGCGGCGGCGTGCCCGCGACGCTCGGCTATCGCGGCTACACGCACAGCTGCTGCATCAGCATCAACCATGTCGTCTGCCACGGCATCCCCGGCCCGAAGACGCTGAAGGACGGCGATATCGTCAATATCGATGTCACGCCGATGCTCGACGGCTGGCATGGCGACACCAGCCGCATGTATCTGGTCGGCGACGTGCCGATCAAGGCGCGCCGGCTGGTGGACGTGACCTATGAGGCGCTGATGCTCGGCATCGCGCAGGCGAAGCCCGGCAACCGGCTGGGCGATATCGCGCATGCCATCCAGAGCTTCGCGGAAAAGCACCGCTACGGCGTCGTCCGCGATTTCTGCGGCCACGGCCTTGGCCGCGTGTTCCACGATGCGCCGGAAGTGGTGCATGCCGGCCGCCCCGGCACCGGGCCGGAATTGCGGCCGGGCATGTTCTTCACCATCGAACCGATGATCAATATCGGCCGGCCCGACGTGAAGGTGCTGGACGATGGCTGGACGGCGGTGACGCGCGATCGCTCGCTCTCCGCCCAGTTCGAACATTCGATCGGCATCACCGAGGATGGGTGCGAGATCTTCACGCTCAGCCCCAGGGGCCTGAACGCGCCGCCCTACGCGGCCTGACGCCCCCGGCCACCGCCGCCCATGGAATGCCCGGAGCCTGACTCCGGGTTTATCCCGATAGCCGCCCACCCCCGCCTGCGGGACGATCGCAGCCGGCGATGGCGCTTGGCGCCGCTTGGCGAAAGGCGGGATGGTGACGCAGCCGGCTTCATGGGCGGCACGGCGGATGGCGGGCGCGGCCTTGCTGGTCGCGGCCGCGCTGGGCGGCTGCGCCAGCATCGGCCCGCAGCGCATGGGCATAGACCGGTCGGATTATGCGACCCACCTGCGCGAGACCAACAAGGAACAGCTCCTCCTCAACATCGTCGCCATGCGCTACGGCGATGCGCCGCTGTTCCTGGAGGTCAGCTCCGTCATTAGCCAATATACCCGCGAAGGATCGCTGCACGCCGATATCGCGCTGGGGCCGCCGGTGGACGAGGCGGATGGCGGGATCGGCGGATCGGTGCTGCTGCGCGAAACGCCCACGATCACCTATACGCCGCTGGCGGGCGATCGCTTCGCCCGCAGCCTGCTTTCGCCGATCCCGCCGGCCGCGCTGCTGGGCATGATCGAATCCGGCTGGTCGGCCGATATCCTGTTCAAGCTCGCGACCCGATCGATCAACGGCATCAGCAATGGCGGCCGCGATCCGCTGTTCGCGCATACCGCCGACAGCGATTTCGATCGGGTCATCGCCGTCATGGGCCGGCTCCAGCGCAACCGCGCGCTCCAGCTTCATGTCGAACATGAGGATGGCAGGAAATTCAGCGCCTCCGCGCGGATATCGCCCACGCTCAGCGATGATGAGAAAGCCGATATCGACTATCTGGTCCGCACCCTGAAGCTGCCGGGCGATCGCAGGGGCGAATTCGGCATCGCCTTCGGCGCGGCCCAGATCGCCCCCGATCAGTTGACCATCGGCACCCGCTCCATGTTCGAGATATTCGCCGAAATGGCGCAGGGCGTGGAGGTGCCGGCCGGGGATGATGACGGGCGGGCGGGCACGCCGGTCGCGGATGCCGGCGCTCCTTCCGCCCTGGTCGCGATCCACAGCGGCAGCCGCAAGCCCGCCGATGCCCATGTCGCCGTCCGCTATCGCGGCCGCTGGTTCTGGATCGACGGCAAGGATGCGGCATCGAAGCGCATGTTCCTGCTCGCCCAGATATTATTGTCGCTGAACGATACCAGCGGCGGCGCCAGCGCGCCCCTCGTCACCATTCCCACGGGATAGCAGGCGCTGTCCTACACCGCCGCCGGAGATTATCCTGCGGGCATGCCTTCCGCCTCCGCCAATCCCGTCCGGCCGTTGGCACTATCCAACGGCAGCAACCTGGCATCGTGCATGAAGTTATCTGCACAAGAAGTTGCAGATAAATATATTTATCGCCGCTTCAGGAGGCCGTGGAATATGCTCCACAATCCTCAACTTCCTCAACTTCGCTCCGCCTCGGCAAGCCGTCGCGCGGCATTGGCGGCGTCGTGCGCCAGGCGCACCGGCAGCGGCAGCCGGCGCCCCCCTCCCAGGCGCAGCACCCAGTCCACCGCCGTCTCCAGCGACACGCGATGGCCGATGCCGACATAGACCGGCGCGGCCCGCGCCCGCATGCGCAGCGCCATCGCCACCACCTCGCCGCCATGCACCACCGGCGCGCGGTCGCCCGGATCGGGGCCGACCTCGCCTTCCACCATGCCGCAGAGCAGGGTCTTGGCGCAGCCGATGGTCGGCACGTCCAGCGCGACGCCCAGATGGCTGGCCACGCCCGCCCGGCGGGGATGGGCGCGGCCATGGCCGTCCACGATCAGCAGGTCCGGCACCGGCCCGCCCGATGCCGCCATCCGGTCCCAGGCCATCGCCAGCACCGGCACCTCGCGGAACCCGAGATATCCCGGCACATAGGGAAAGGGCGGGATCGCCGTCGCGGTGGCGGCCGGCCCGTCGACCGGCGCGATGGCGGCGTGGACGGGGCCCATCGAGTCCCGCCACTTCATCGAAACATCGGCCCCGGCGACGCGCGGCGCGGGCGGCAGGCGGTCCGCCGTCTCGATCCGTTCCCCGATCATGCGCTGCACGATCGTGGCCTCCTTTAACGTCGCCACGGACAACCAATCCCGACTCACATCATCCTCCCGGCCGAATCGAAGCCATCGCGTCCGGCGCGATCATCATCGCCGATTTTTCAGGCGAAGCCTGCCCAAGATTCGGGCATAATGTCTCACTCTGCCACTTCTTGCGGCAACGCAGCGAAAGTCTGGGGCGGATTCGCGACGCATTCTTGCGCCGCACCATTTGGCACGCTTATTGAAGAACGCGCGGCAGCGTTCGAGCGGGAGGGAACGCCCAATGAAGAAAATCGAAGCGATCATAAAACCGTTCAAGCTCGATGAGGTGAAGGAAGCGCTGCACGAAGTGGGCGTGTCCGGCATCACCGTGACCGAGGCGAAGGGGTTCGGCCGGCAGAAGGGGCATACCGAGCTCTATCGTGGCGCGGAATATGTGGTCGATTTCCTTCCCAAGGTGAAGCTGGAGGTTGTGGTGGACGACGACCTCGCCGAACGCGTGGTGGAAGCCATCGCCAGCGCCGCCCAGACGGGGCGGATCGGCGACGGCAAGATCTTCGTCATCCCGGTGGAGAGCGCGCTGCGCATCCGCACGGGCGAGAAGGGCGTAGACGCGATCTGATCGGCAGGATCGGCACGCGGCGAGCCAGGGGCATGCGGGCGTGGGGCCCGCCGAATTTCCTAGGGATTTAATCAGAAGGCGACGAGACATGGCCAATAAGGCTTCTGACGTTCTGCAGCTTATCAAGGACAAGGAGATCGAATGGGTCGACCTCCGCTTCACCGATCCCAAGGGCAAGTGGCAGCACCTGACCATGGTTTCGAGCGTTGTCGGCGAGGACGAACTGACCGACGGCTTCATGTTCGACGGCTCTTCCATCGAAGGCTGGAAGGCGATCAACGAATCCGACATGATCCTGAAACCGGATCTGGACGCGGTGTGGATCGATCCCTTCTCGGCCACGCCGATGCTGATCCTGGTCTGCGACATCGTCGAGCCTTCGACCGGCGAGCTTTACGCCCGCGACCCGCGCTCCACCGCGAAGCGCGCCGAGGCGTTCCTCAAGTCCACCGGCATCGGCGACACCGTCTATGTCGGCCCCGAAGCCGAATTCTTCATGTTCGATGACGTGCGGTTCGAGAACAGCTACTCGACCAGCTACTACAAGATCGACGACATCGAGCTGCCGGGCAACACCGGCCGCGAATATGAAGGCGGCAATCTGGGCCACCGCCCGCGCGCCAAGGGCGGCTATTTCCCCGTCGCGCCGGTCGATTCCGCCGTCGACATCCGTGGCGAGATGGTTTCGACCATGCTCGAAATGGGCCTGCCCTGCGACAAGCACCACCATGAGGTGGCCGCCGCCCAGCACGAGCTGGGCCTGACCTTCGGCACGCTGGTGACGACCGCGGACCGCATGCAGATCTACAAATATGTCGTCCACCAGGTCGCCCAGGCCTATGGCAAGACGGCCACCTTCATGCCCAAGCCGATCAAGGAAGATAACGGCTCCGGCATGCACACCCACATGTCGATCTGGAACGGCAAGGAACCGCTGTTCGCCGGCAACGGCTATGCCGGCCTGTCGGACATGTGCCTCTATTTCATCGGCGGCGTCATCAAGCACGCCAAGGCGCTCAACGCCTTCACCAACCCGACCACCAACAGCTACAAGCGGCTGGTGCCGGGCTATGAGGCGCCGGTTCTGCTGGCCTATTCGTCGCGCAACCGCTCGGCTTCCTGCCGTATCCCCTACGGCACGGGCGCCAAGGCGAAGCGCGTCGAGTTCCGCTTCCCGGATGCGATGGCCAACCCCTATCTCTGCTATTCGGCGCTGCTGATGGCGGGCCTCGACGGCATCGAGAACAAGATCCATCCCGGCGAGGCGATGGACAAGAATCTCTATGACCTGCCGCCGGAAGAGCTGAAGGAAGTCCCCACCGTCTGCGCTTCGCTGCGCGAGGCGCTGGAGAGCCTGGAAGCCGACAACGCCTTCCTGCTGAAGGGCGGCGTGTTCAGCGAGGATCAGATCGCGGCCTATATCGAGCTGAAGTGGGCCGAGGTCTATCGCTGGGAGATGACCCCCAGCCCCGTCGAATACGACATGTATTATTCGGCCTGATCGCCGGAGCCTTCGGGCCTGGCCCGGTCCCCGGACCGGGCCGATCGACGACAGACCCCCGCCGGGCGACCGGCGGGGGTTTTCGTTTGCGGATTGCGGCAATGGCTTGCGCCCGCCGCCCGCCCGCCTCGCCAGCCCGCCGGCAGGGGCTTAGGAAAGCGGCATTGGATGAGGAGGGACGGATGCCCAACACGGCACGATATGATTATTCCGGCGCCAGGGTGCTGGTGACGGGCGGCACCAGCGGCATCGGCGCGGCGATCGCCGCCGGCTACCGCGCCGCCGGCGCCGACGTGACGATCACCGGCACCCGCGCCAGCGTGGACGATTATGCCGATGATCTTTCCGGCTATCGCTACCACCGGCTGGACGTGGAAAACCCCGCGAGCGTGGCGGAAGTCGCGGCGGCGGCGCGGGAAAGCGGGCTCGACATCCTCGTCAATAATGCCGGCATGGCGCTGCCTTCGCTGGGGCTGGACGAATATCAGCCCGATATCTTCGCCCGCGCGATCGAGATGCACCTGACATCCGCCTTCCGCATGGCCCATGGCTGCGCCGACGCGCTGGCGCAAAGCAAGCTGGAAGGCGGCGCCTCGATCATCGGCATCGCTTCGATGAGCTCCTATTTCGGGATCGGCATCGTGCCCGGCTATGGCGCGGCGAAGACCGGGCTGCTGGGGCTGACGCGGGTGCTGGCGCTGGAATGGGCCAAGCGCAACATCCGCGTGAACGCGGTGGCCGCCGGCCTCACCGAAAGCCGGATGACGGCCAGCACCTTCGCCAATCCCGAATGGGCCGAGCCCACCCTCGCGCGCACGCCGGCCGGCCGGCTCGGCAAGCCGGAGGATATCGCCGCGGCCGTGCTGTTCCTCACGAGCGCCGGCGCATCCTGGATCACGGGGCAGACGCTGCCCGTGGACGGCGGCTTCACCATATCGGGTTGAGGGCCGAGCGGGCGGGATCAGTCCCGCCGGCTTTCCGCGATCATGCTGTTGGCCGTGCGGATCAGCGTGTCCGCACTGAACGGCTTTTGCAGCACCGTCACCCGCGGGCCGGCAATGGCATCCACTTCCGCCGTGCGGGCGTGGCCGGTGACGATCAGCACCGGCAATCCCGCATGGGTCGCCCGCGCCAGGGACGCCACCTCCGCGCCGCTGAGGCCGGGCATGGCGAAATCGACGACCAGGAGATCGGGCCGCATCCGGCGGAGATGCTGCAGCCCGACATCGCCCGATGATGCGCTGACAACCTTCGCCTCGGCTTCGGACAGCGCCTCGACAAGCGTTTCGCGAACGCCGTCGTCGTCGTCGATCAGCAGGATGCTGCGGCCGGCGAGCGAGCGGCCGCCCTCCGCCACCGTTTCGGCCACATTCCCCTCCTCCTCCCCGACCGCGCGCATCGGCACGCGCGGCAGGATCAGGCTGACGGTGGTGCCCGCGCCGGGCGTCGAATCGAGCTGGACGGTCCCGCCCGATTGGCGGGCGACGCCGAAGACCATGCTGAGGCCGAGGCCCGCCCCCTCGCCCACGACCTTGGTGGTGAAGAAGGGCTCCAGCGCGCGTTCCAGCACCTCCGGCAACATGCCGACGCCGTTGTCGCGGACGCTGATCTCGACATAGTCGCCGACCGGCAGATCGGCATGGACATCGCCCGTGCGGCCTTCCGCCGATATGGCGATGGTGCCGCCCTTCGGCATGGCATCGCGCGCGTTGATGACGAGGTTGAGGATCGCCAGCTCGAGCTGGGCCTTGTCCGTGGCGACGGCGAGGTCCTCGTCGATCGGCACGATCTCCAGCCGGTTGGACGGGCCGATCGAGCCTTTCAGCAGCTCGGACACATTATCGAGCACGGCGGCCACGGACACGGTGGCCATCACCAGCTTCTGCACCCGCGAAAAGGCCAGCATCTGGCTGGTGAGCGCCTTGCCGTGCTGCACCGCCTTGTGCGCGTTGCGGCTCCAGCGCTGGACGCGATCCGGCTCGGTGGAGCGTCGCTCGATCAGTTCGAGATTCCCGCCCACCGCCTGGAGCAGGTTGTTGAAATCATGCGCTATGCCGCCGCTCAGCATGCCCAGCGCCTCCAGCTTGCGGGACTGGAGCAACGCGGCCTCGGCCTGCTCGCGCTGGGCCATCTCCTCCCGCATCCGGGCGAGGGCCGCGTCGCGTTCCGATATGGTGGCCGCAAGCTCCGCATTGGCGGCCCGGAGCGCGGCCGGCGAAGGCAGGGCCAGCGCCTTGGGCAATAGCGGCCACAATGTCGCCGCCGTGGCGACGGAGGCGCCCGCCGTCACCACCTTCACGATCGCCTCCAGCCCGTAGACGCTGTCCCAGAGCGTCCAGATCGCCATCACATGGGTGAGGCCGCAAGCCGTGATGAACAGCGCGAACAGCCAGAATACCTTGCCGAAGACGATGTCGTTACGCCGCCGCACGAAAGATATGAGGACGAGGGGGATGGAGAAATAGGCCAGCGCGATCAGCGCATCGGCGATCACATGCGTCCAGATCAGCTCCGGCTGCCAGAGGAGGCAATAGCCGTGCGGTGCGTAGCTGCCATCGAAGAACGGTCGAAACAGATCGAGCATCGGCTCCCCTCGCCGTAACTCTTCCCATTATGTTACGAAACGCGACGATACAGGATGCCAGGCGCCGGAATTTTACGAAAACGAGCCACCTGCGGGTGACAGTGCCCGCAGGTGGCCACATAAGCCATTGGGAGTCTGCGCCAAATTTGTTCCATTATGGAACATGGGCGCCGACCTTACTGATTACGACCCCGACGACAACGCCCATGGGGCGCCAATGTTCAGGCCGATATTCCGGCCAATGTCGAGGCGATGTCGAAGCCCGAGAGCCGAGGCCCGATCAGCCGGCGGCCCCGGCGATGATCGGCACGAACTGCTCGGCGGTCAGGCTGGCGCCACCCACCAGCGCGCCGTCGACATCGGCGACCGCCATCAGCTCGGCCGCATTGGCCGGCTTCACCGAACCGCCATAAAGGATGCGGACCTTCGCCCCCTCCCCGCCCAGCAGCGTCTGCAGGCGGGCGCGGATGGCGCCGTGCATCTCGCCGACATCGCCGGCCGAAGGCGTGCGGCCGGTGCCGATCGCCCAGACCGGCTCATAGGCCACGACCAGCGTGGCCCCCGTGCCGGCCGGGGGCACGGACCCGTCGAGCTGGCCTTCGACGACGGCGACGGCCCGGCCGGCATCGCGCTCGGCCTCCGTTTCGCCCACGCAGACGATGGCGACGAGCCCGGCGGCGATCGCGGCCTCGGCCTTGGCGCGGACCAGTGCGTCATCCTCACCATGGTCGGCGCGGCGCTCGCTATGGCCGACGATCGCATATCGGCCGCCGACATCGGCGATCAGCGCGGCGGCGACATCGCCGGTATGCGCGCCGCTGGTGCCGGTGTGGCAATCCTGCGCGCCGATCGCGAGCGCGGGCTGGCGCTGGACGGCGGCCTGGATCAGCGGGAAGGGCGGGCAGATCGCCACGTCCAGCCCCGGATGGGCGGCAGCGGCGGCCGCGATCGCATCAAGCTCCGCCAGCGCGGCCAGCGATCCGTTCATCTTCCAGTTGCCCGCCACCAGCTTGCGCAGCGCCATCGCCATCCCCTCTCATCCACATAAACCGCGCTGCCCGTAGCGCCCCGCCGCTTGATGGCGCAAGCCCGCGCCTCTATGGCGGGCATCTTCGGCAATGGCCCCGGGACCAGAGATGATTTCCTTCTTCCGTCGCGCACTGACTTCCTGGCCCGCACTGGCGCTGTTCGCGCTGGTGCTGATCGCCTTTGCGGTGACGAGCATCGATCCGAGCTGGATCAACGGCCGCAGTTCCGGCGGCACCCAGATCGCGACGATCGGCGGCCGGAAGCTGAGCGCGAACGAGGCCCGCCAGCGCACCGATCTGGCGCTGAAGCAGGCGCAGCGCGAAAATCCCGAACTCAGCATGGCCGCCTTCACCGCGCAGGGCGGGGTGGATCAGGTGATCGACCAGCTGATTTCCTTCACCGCGCTGGAAGCCTGGGGCCGCAAGCAGGGCATTTCCGCCAGCGATCGCCTGATCGATGGCGAGATCGCCAGCACGCCAGCCTTCTTCGGCCTTACCGGCCGGTTCGATCGCGGCGCCATGCAGGCGGCGCTGGCCCAGGCGAAGATCAGCGAGCGCCAGTTGCGCGCGGATATCGCCGGGCAGTTGATCCGTAACCAGCTGCTCTCGCCCATCGACAGCGGCATCCGCATGCCCGAAGGGCTGATCCTGCCCAACGCCTCGCTGCTGCTGGAACAGCGTTCCGGCCTGATCGGCATCGTGCCTTCCGCCGCGATCCCGGCCGGCCCGGCGCCGACGCCCGCCGAGATCGAGGCTTTCTACAAGGCGAATATCGGCCGCTTCACCGTGCCCGAGCGCCGCGTGATCCGTTACGCCCTGTTCGGCGAGAATGACGTGGCGGCGCCCGCCGCGCCGACCGATGCGGAGATCGACGCCTTCTACAAGGCCAATGCCGCGACCTACGGCGCCAGCGAGACGCGATCGATCGCGCAGGTGATCCTGCCCGACCAGAAGGCCGCCGCGGACCTCGTTGCCAGGGTGAAGGCCGGCACCGCCATCGCCGATGCCGCCCGCCAGGCCGGGGGCGAGGCGATCACGACCGACATCGCCAGGGCGAAACTGGCCGAAAATGCGTCCGCCGCCGTGGCCGACGCCGTGTTCGCGGCCGCGCAGGGCGGCGTGGTCGGCCCGATCAAGGCCGATCTCGGCTGGTATGTCGTCAAGGTCGATGCGGTGAACGCCAAGGCCGAACGGCCGCTCGCCGCCGTGCGCGGCGAGATCGCCGAATCGCTCGCCAGGCAGAAGCGCGACGAGGCGCTGAGCACGATGGTGGGCGCGATCGAGGATGCGATCGCCGACGGCGCGAGCTTCGACGATCTGGCGAAGGAGCGGAAGCTCGCCATCGTCACCACGCCGGCCCTGCTCTCCGACGGCCGCGCGCCCGACCAGCCCGAATGGAAGGCGCCGCCCGAGCTGCCGCTGCTGCTGCGTTCCGCCAACCAGATGGGCACGGACGACGATCCCGTCGTCGAGACGATTGGCGCCGGCCAGCGTTATGCGCTCGTCGCCGTTTCGCAGGTCGTGCCCGCCGAGCCGGCCCCGCTGGACAAGGTGCGCGACGAGGTGGTCGCCGCCGTGCGCGCCGATCGCACCGCCAAGCAGGCCCGCGCCATCGCCGATGCGATCCTCGCCAAGGCCAAGGCCGGCACGCCGCTGGCGGACGCCATCGCGCAGGCCCCGATCAAGCTGCCCGCCCCCGCCAAGGCCGGCGCGCGGCAGATCGAGCTGCTGCGCAACGACCGTCCCGCTCCGCCCCCGCTCAAGCTGATGTTCGGCATGAAGAAGGGCGAGATCCGGCTGATCGCGGCCCCCAACGATGCGGGCTGGTTCCTGGTCCAGCTCGGCGAGATCGTGCCCGGCGACGCGCGCAACGAACCCGCGCTCGTCAATTCGCTGCGCGATCAGTTCCGCCGCATCGCCAGCGAGGAATATGCCCGGCAGTTCATCGCCGCCGCCTCGCGCGACGTGGGCGTGAAGCGCAACGATCAGGCGATCGCCACCCTCAAGGCTGAACTGGGCGGCCAGGGCCAGTGAAGCCGGCGGGCGACAGGAGAGCCGGCGACCATCAGGCCGCCGACCGGGCCGCCGCGGCCAGCCTTCGCGCGGGGCGGCCCGCGCTGGTCTGGCGGCGGCAGATCGCCGACGTCGACACGCCGATCGCCGCCGCGCTCAAGCTGATCGAGCCGGGCCGGGGCGATTTCCTGCTGGAATCCGTGGAAGGCGGCGCGGCGCGGGGGCGCTATACGCTGCTCGGCCTCGCGCCCGACCTGGTGTTCCGCGCCGAAGGCACCAGGGCCGCGATCAACCGGCGGTGGCTGGCGGACCGCGACGCCTTCGATCCCTGCGCCGAGGACACGCTCACCGCGATGCGCGCGCTGGTCGCCGCCTGCCGGATGGACGTGCCCGAAGGCCTGCCTTCCGCCCTCGCCTGCCTTGTCGGCTATTTCGCCTATGAAACGGTCGGGCTGGTGGAAAAGCTGCCCCGCCCGCCGGCCAACCCGCTCGATCTGCCGGACATGCTGTTCGTGCGGCCGACGCTGGTGCTGGTGTTCGATCGGCTGGCGGACGAACTGTTCCTGATCGCGCCGCTCTGGCCCGATTCGGGGCTGGACGGCGATGCCGCCGTCGCCGGTGCGGTCGAACGGATCGAAACCGCCGCCGCGCGCCTCGCCGCCGCGCTGCCGCCGCGCGCGGCCGTGCCCGCCGATCTGCCCGAAGTCGCGCCGCAGCCGGCCGTCGCGCCCGAGCGCTATCGCGACATGGTGCTGCGCGCGAAGGACTATATCGCTGCCGGCGACATCTTTCAGGTGGTGCTGGCGCAGCGTTTCTCCACGCCCTTCCCGCTGCCGCCCTTCGATCTCTACCGCGCGCTGCGGCGGATCAACCCTTCGCCTTTCCTCTATTTCCTCGACATGCCGGGCTTCGCCATCATCGGCTCCAGCCCGGAGATACTGGTGCGCGCCCGCGCCGGCGAGGTCACGATCCGGCCGATCGCCGGCACCCGTCCGCGCGGGCGAACGGCGGCGGAAGATGCCGCCAACCGCGATTCGCTGCTGGCCGATCCCAAGGAACGCGCCGAGCATCTGATGCTGCTGGACCTTGGCCGCAACGATGTCGGCCGGGTGGCCGAAGCCGGCAGCGTGACGGTGACAGACAGCTACACCATCGAAAAATACAGCCACGTCATGCACATCGTCTCCAACGTCGTCGGCCGGCTCGCGCCTGACAAGGATGCGCTGGACGCGCTGTTCGCGGGCTTCCCGGCCGGCACCGTATCCGGCGCGCCCAAGGTCCGCGCGTGCGAGATCATCGCCGAGCTGGAGCCGGAGACGCGCGGCGCCTATGCCGGCGGCGTCGGCTATTTCTCGCCCGATGGATCGATGGACAGCTGCATCGTGCTGCGCACCGCCGTGGTGAAGGATGGCGTGATGCACGTGCAGGCCGGCGCCGGCATCGTCGCCGACAGCGACCCCGCTTATGAGCAGCGCGAGTGCGAGGCGAAATCCGGCGCGCTGATCGCCGCCGCGCGCGAGGCGATGAGCCGTGCCGGAGATGCGGGGTTCGGCCAATAGTCCGCTTGCCTCGACGTTAACCATTCCTTAGCCGGAGGCCCGCGATTTTGCAGGTGCGAAGAGCTGGGCGGGTAAGTGTAATGGTGGAAGTTGCGGCGTTGACCTATGGATTGCTGACGAGCTTCGTGCTGTCGAGCGCGAGCCGCAATCGCAAGGCCGATCGCCCCAATCCCCGCATGGTGCAGCTCTGCGGATGGCTGCTGGTGGGCGTCTCCACCGGCAGCGCCATCGCGCTCGGCGGCTATGCGCTGATGCAGGCCAGCGGCGCCTGAAGCGCGAGGGCGGGCACAAAGCCCTTCCCCAACCGCGCCGGCCTGCCTAAAGCGGCGGGGCCATGATCCTCGTCATCGACAATTATGACAGCTTCACCTGGAACCTCGTGCATTATCTGCGCGAACTTGGGGCCGAGGTGGAGGTCGTCCGCAACGACGCCATCGGCGTCGGCCAGGCGATGTCGAGCGGCGCGACCGGCTTCCTGATCTCGCCCGGCCCGTGCACGCCCAACGAAGCCGGCATATCGCTGGAGCTGGTTGGGGCCTGCGCCGCGGCCGGCAAGCCGCTGCTCGGCGTGTGCCTGGGCCACCAGTCGATCGGCCAGCATTTCGGCGGCAGGGTGACGCGCGCGCCGGAGCTGATGCACGGCAAGACGAGCGCGGTGGAACATGACGGCAGCGGCGTCTTCGCCGGCCTTCCATCCCCCTTCACCGCCACCCGCTATCACTCGCTGGTGGTGGAGGATATTCCCGCCGATCTGGTGGTGAACGCCCGCACGGCGGACGGCACGGTGATGGGTTTCCGCCATCGCGAGCTGCCGATCCATGGGGTGCAGTTCCACCCCGAGAGCATCGCCACCGAACATGGCCATGATCTGATCGCCAATTTCCTGCGCCTTGCCGGCATCGACGCCCGGCTGCCGGCATGACGACGACGATCCTGCTGCCGGAGGCGGACCGGCCGCTCGACCACGCGACCGCCTTCGCCGCCTTTTCGGACATGCTGGACGGCAAAATTTCCGACGATGCCGCCCGCACTTTCCTGACCGTGATGGCCGAGCGCGACGAAACCAGCGTCGAGATCGCGGCCGCCGCCATGGCGCTGCGCGAACGGATGATCCCGGTCGCCGCGCCCGCCGGCGCCATCGACGTATGCGGCACCGGCGGCGATGGCTCGCACAGCCTGAACGTGTCCACCGCCGTCGCCATCGTCGTCGCGGCCTGCGGCGTGCCGGTGGCCAAGCACGGCAACCGGGCGGCATCGTCCAAGGCCGGATCGTCCGATACGCTTGAGGCGCTGGGCCTCGATCTCGATCGCGCATCCGCCGGCGCCGAAGCGAGCCTTGCGGAACTGGGCATCGCCTTCCTTTTCGCCCAGATCCACCATCCCGCGCTGCGCCATCTGGCCGCCGTGCGGCGCGCGATCGGCCGGCGGACCATCTTCAACCTGATCGGCCCCATCGCCAATCCCGCGCGGGTGGGCCGCCAGCTGATCGGCGTGGCGCGGCCGGATTATCTGCCGGTCTATGCCGAGGCGCTGCGCCTGATCGGCACCGAATCGGCGATGATGGTGGCGGGCGACGAGCCGCTGGACGAGCTTTCGATCGCCGGCCCCAGCAGCGCCATCCGCATCGGCGCCTGCGGGGACGAGACGCTGCGGCTGGCGCCCGAGGATGCCGGGCTCGCCCGCCATCCGCTGGAGGCTCTGCGCGGCGGCGACGCCGCCTACAATGCCGCCGCGCTCCGCCGCCTGCTGGCGGGCGNGCCCGGCGCCTATCGCGATGCGGTGCTGCTGAACGCGGCGGCCGCGCTGATCGTCGCCGGCCAGGCCAGCGACCTTCGGGACGGCGTGGCGATCGCTGCCGAGGCGATCGATCGCGGCCGGGCGGCGGCCCTGCTGGATCGCTGGATCGCTTTCTAAAGCAGGGCTTTTCCGCCTCCCCGGAAAAAGGCGTTCCCGATCCCGGCCGAATGCCGTTAGGGAATGCCTGTCATGACCAACAAGCTGATCGAAATCTGCGATACCAAGCGGGCCGAAGTCGCCCGTCGCAAGGCCGCCACCCCGCTGGCGGACATCGAGGCCCGCGCCGCCGCCCAGCCGGCCCCGCGCGGTTTCCGCAAGGCGCTGGACGCCAGGGTTGCCGCAGGCGGCTTCGGCCTGATCGCGGAGATCAAGAAAGCAAGCCCGTCCAAGGGCCTGATCCGCGCCGATTTCGATCCGCCGGCCCATGCGCGTGCCTATGAGGCAGGCGGGGCTGCCTGCCTCTCCGTGCTGACCGACGAGCCCTATTTCCAGGGGCATGACAGCTATCTGGTGGCCGCGCGGGCGGCCTGCGGGCTGCCGGTGCTGCGCAAGGATTTCATGGTCGATCCCTGGCAGGTGGCGGAAGCGCGCGCGCTGGGCGCGGATGCGATCCTGATCATCGTCGCCGCCCTCGATGACGGCCAGATGGCCGAGATCGAGGCCGCCGCCATCGATCATGGCATGGACGCGCTGGTCGAGGTGCACGATGCCGCCGAACTCGATCGGGCACTGCGGCTGGAATCGCGGCTGATCGGGGTGAACAACCGCGATCTCCGGGATTTCACCGTGGATTTCGCGCGGACCTATGAACTGGCGGCCCGCGCGCCCGCCGGCTGCACTTTCGTCGCGGAAAGCGGGCTTGGCACGAAGGCCGATCTGGACGCGATGGCCGAACATGGCGTCGGCTGCTTCCTCGTCGGGGAATCGCTGATGCGGCAGCCGGACGTGGAAGCCGCGACGCGCAAGCTCCTGACCGGGCAATGAGCGATACGCGCCTCACCCATATCGATGCGGCCGGCGCCGCTCGCATGGTGGATGTCTCCGCCAAGGCGGTGACGGGACGCGTGGCCACCGCCACCGGCCGGATCGTGATGACCGCCGAGGCCGCGCGCGCGATCCGCGACGGCGCCGTCGCCAAGGGCGATGTGCTGGCCGTCGCCCGTATCGCCGGCATCATGGCGGCCAAGCGCACCAGCGATCTCATTCCCCTGTGCCATCCCCTGCCGATCAGCGGCGTGGTTGTGGAGCTTGAGGTGCATGACGACGGCGTGACCGCCACCGCCACCACCCGCACCACCGACCGGACCGGCGTGGAGATGGAGGCGCTGACCGCCGTCTCCGTCGCGCTCCTCACCATCTACGACATGGCCAAGGCGCTCGATCGCGAGATGCGGATCGAAGGCGTCCGGCTGCTCGCCAAATCGGGTGGGCGATCCGGGGACTGGGCCGCGAAATAGCGATGGCGGCCGGCCTCATCCCCCTTGCCGAGGCCCAAAGGCGGCTGCTGGCGCTGGCGGCCCCGCTCGCCGGGGAACTGGCGCCGCTCGATCAGGCCGCCGGCCGCTGGATCGCGCGGGACGTGGCGGCGCGGCGCACCCAGCCCGCCGCCGATCTTTCGATCATGGACGGATATGCGATCCGCTTCGCCGACATGCCCGGCCCCTGGCGCGTGGTCGGGGAAAGCGCGGCGGGATCGCTGCCCGGCTTCGCGATCCAGGCCGGCGAGGCGGCGCGCATCTTCACCGGCGCGCCGATCCCCACGGGCGCCGATACCGTCCTCGTGCAGGAAGAGGCCGCGCGCGAGGGCGACCGGATGGCGCTGAACGGCGAAGGCCCGCCGCATGCCGGTGCCCATATACGCCGGAAAGGCGCCGATTTCGGCGAAGGCGCCATCCTCCTCCATCGCGGCGGGCGGGCGTCCCCGGCCGCCATCGGGCTCGCCGCCGCCGCCCGCCATGGCGCGCTTCCCGTCCGCCGCCGGCCGCGCGTGGCGCTGATCTCCACCGGGGACGAGCTTGTTCCGCCGGGCGCGCCCACATCGGCGTCGCAATTGCCCTCCTCCAACGCGCCGATGCTGGCCGCCTTGATCGCCGCCAGCGTGCCGGCCGAGGTGGAAGATCATGGCATCGTCCCCGACGATCCCGATGCCACGGCCGCCGCCATCGCCGCCGCCCGCCATGCCGATATCATCGTCACCACCGGCGGCGCATCGGTGGGCGATCGCGATTTCGTGCGGCCCGCGCTTATCGCCGCGGGGGCCGCGATCGATTTCTGGCGGATCGCGGTAAAGCCGGGCAAGCCGCTGATGGCCGGCCGCCTGGGCGACGGCATCGTGCTGGGCCTGCCCGGCAATCCGGTTTCCGCTTATGTGACGGCGCGGCTGTTCCTGCTGCCGCTGATCCGGCACCTCGGCGGGGCGGCCGATCCGTTCGATCGCGCCGTGGCCATGCGCCTCGCCGGCCCCCTGCCCGCCACCGGCAATCGCATGGAATTCCTGCGCGGATGCCGCGTGGGCGCGCGGGCAAGGGCGCTGCCCGTGCAGGACAGCGCCGGCCTGTCGGGGCTGGCCGATGCGGACCTGCTGATCGTCCGCCCCGCTTATGCGCCGCCCGCGCATGTCGGCGATATTGCCAGGATACTTACCATCGCTTGACAGGAAGCGTTACGTTTCCTACACGTTCCCCGTTCGTTCCTTATCGGGGTCCGCCATGCTGACGCGCAAGCAACATGAACTGCTCTGCTTCATTCATGATCGGCTGGCCGAAACGGGGGTTTCGCCTTCGTTCGAGGAGATGAAGGACGCGCTGGACCTGAAGTCCAAATCCGGCGTGCATCGCCTGATCAGCGCGCTCGAGGAACGGAGCTTCATCCGCCGCCTGCCCAATCGCGCGCGCGCGCTGGAGGTGCTGCGCATGCCGGAACGGGCGCCGAACGCGAAGCCCGCGCCGCAGGCCGCGCCCTCGCGGCCGGCGATGCTGAAGCCCGCCGCGCAGATCTTGCCGGAAGCGGCGAACGACGTGATCGAGCTGCCCCTGCACGGGCGCATCGCCGCCGGCCTGCCGATCGAGGCGCTGGAAGGGCAGACGTCGCTTTCGGTGCCGGCCGCCCTGCTGGGGCCGGGCGAGCATTATGCGCTCGAGGTTTCCGGGGATTCGATGGTCGAGGCCGGCATATTGGACGGCGACTTCGCGCTGATCCGCCGCACCGATGTGGCCCGCGACGGGGAGATCGTCGTGGCGCTGATCGACGACAGCGAGGCGACGCTCAAATATTTCCGCCGCGAAGGCGCGATGGTCCGCCTCGATCCGGCGAACCGCGCTTATGATCCGATGCGCTATCGCCCCAACCAGGTCCGCGTGCAGGGCCGGCTGGCCGGGCTGATCCGCCGCTACTGATTGCCCGAAGCCACGGCTGCGGGGCCGCTCGCCCGGCGCTCGGCCGGTGTTGGGTTTCGATAAGGGGCCGCGGCGGATTCGGCCCATGGCTTGCCCCGCCGCCCGGCCTCGACCGAACGGATATGGCCGCGCGCGAGATCGATGGCGACACCGCCGGTCCGGGAGAGGAAGGGCCGATCGATCTTCAGCCAGCGCGGACGGCAGCTTCGGGGCAGGCGCCGGTCGCTGACGACGATATCCGCCGTGGCGCAGGCCCGGTTCATCGCCGCGATGTCGACGAAATTGGGTGATCGGGTGGCGAGCAAGGCCCATCGCCGGCCGTTGCGGTCGATCGTGACGGCGCACAGATCGGGTCCGCAGCGGGCACCCGGCCAATCGTCGATGGCAATCCCGGCTTCGTCCACGCCGGCCGCCTCCCCCAGCAGATCGCGGACATAATCCCCCGCGCGGGGACGCAGCAGCGCCAGCCGGCCGCCATCCGGATCGCGCAGCGCCAGATGCCGCCCGTCTCCCGTGACGATGAGGTCGGGCGCGGGCGTGGCCAGCGCCCAGGCCGCGCCGGCCGCCAGCGGCGCGAGGCCGATCCACCGCATGCGCGTGCGCCACAGCGCGATCCACAGCCCGCCCGCGATCATCAGCGCAAAGGCGCCGCCCGGCATGGACGGCAGCATCTTCACGGCCCCCGGCGCCGATCCGGCGGCATGGGCGATGGCCAGCAGCAATGCCAGCGCCTTGCCCGCCAGCCACCATAAGGGCGCGCCCAGCCCGCCCAGATCGGCGATCAGCGCCAACGCCTCCAGCGGCATGACGATGAAGGTGGTGAGCGGGATCGCGACGATATTGGCGAAGGCGCCGTAGAGGCCCGCCTGATGGAAATGGAAGAGCGCGATCGGCGCGAGCGCCGCCTCGACCACGAGGCCGGTCAGCAGCAGCCCCGCCAGCGATCGTCCCCACCCCGCCAATATCCCCTCGTCCCGCCGCGACAGGAAGGCGCGCACCCGGGGATGTTCGTGGAGGGCGATGATGGCGGTGACGGCGGCGAAGCTCAGCTGGAAGCTCGGCCCCGCCAGCGCCTCCGGCCAGAGGACCAGGACGGTGATCGCGCCGGCGGCCACCAGCCGCAGCGTGATGGCATCGCGCCCCATCGCGATCCCCACCAGCACCAGCAGCGCCGCCACGCAGGAACGGACGGTGGGCACCTCGGCCCCGGCCAGCAGCGTATAGGCGATGCCCGCCAGCGCGCCGCCGCCGGCCGCGATCAGCGGCAAGGGCGCGCGCAGCGCCAGCGCGGGGCTCAACGCCAGCAGCCGCAGCATGATCCACATGGTCGCGCCGATCATCGCCGTCACATGCAGGCCGCTGATCGAAAGCAGGTGCGCAAGGCCCGATCGGCGCATGGCATCGGCATCCGCCTCGGCGATGCCGCCCTGGTCGCCGGTGGCGAGCGCTGCGGCAATGCCGCCCGCGCTTCCCGCCACTTGGGCCTGGACATGGGCGGAAAGCCCCCCGCGCCACGCCATCAGCGTCTGCCAGAAGCCTCGCGGCACCGTATCGCCCACCCGTTCCACCGGCCCCAGCGCCCGTCCCGTCGCCCCCAGCCCCTGAAACCACGCGACCCGCGCGAAATCATAGGCCCCAGGCACCGCCGGCGGCGGCGGCGGCATCAGCCTGGCCCGCAAGGCGACACGGCTTCCCGGAAGGATGTCCCCGGCCAGATCGGCGGCGGCGACATTGACGCGAATCCGCGGCGGCAGCTCCCGGTCGCTCGGCGATGCGAGCGTCAGCCGCACGATATCGCGCGCCGCCAGCCGATCGACCGCAATGACCCGCGCCGTGAACGCCGCGACCAACGGCCTTTCGAGCCGGGGCGCGGCCACATGTTCCGCCCGCCACCAGATCAGCGCGCATCCCGCGGCGAGGGCAAGGCCGCCGATGATGCCGATCCGCCGGGCGCGGGTGCCGCCCGGCAGGAGCGTGCAGGCAAGGCCGCCTCCCAGCGCCGCCAGCACGAAGGCGATCCATTGCCTGCTCCCCGGCGACAGGAGCCAGGCCGTGATTCCCGCACCCAGCGCCACCGGAAGCCACAGGAAAAGCTGGTCCCGCTCCCTGTCCAGGCCCGCTTCAAGCGCCCGGAAAGCGCGGCCGATCCCCATGCTCCACAATCGCCCCCGCCCGGTTTGTAGCGCGGGGGAAGCCATGCTAGGGGCGGTGCCGAATTCGCTGGCCATCGGCCGCCATCCTTGGAGAAAGCGCGCGTGGGCGCAAGCACCGAAGCACCCGTCGAGACCCGTCCCGTCGTCACCCGATTCGCGCCTTCGCCGACCGGTTTCCTGCACATCGGCGGCGCCCGCACCGCATTGTTCAACTATCTCTTCGCCCGCCACCATGGCGGCCGCTTCCTGCTGCGGATCGAGGACACGGATCGCGCGCGCTCCACCCAGCCCGCGATCGATGCGATCCTGGACGGCCTCGCCTGGCTGGGGCTGGAAGGCGATGAGCCGCCCGTGTTCCAGTTCGCCCGCGCCGCGCGCCATGCCGAGGTCGCGCACCAGATGCTGGCGGCGGGCCACGCCTATAAATGCTACGCAACCGCCGAGGAACTGGCCGAGCTGCGCGAACAGCAGCGCGCCGCCAAGCAGCCGCTGCGCTATGACGGCCGCTGGCGCGATCGCGATCCGGCCGAGGCGCCGGAAGGCGCCCCCTTCGTCATCCGCCTGAAGGCCGAGCGGGAGGGCGAGACGACGATCCACGATCGCGTCCAGGGCGCGGTGACGGTGAAGAATGCCGAGCTGGACGACATGATCCTGCTCCGTTCGGACGGCACGCCCACCTATATGCTCGCCGTGGTGGTGGACGATCACGACATGGGCGTCACCCATGTGATCCGCGGCGACGACCATCTCAACAACGCCTTCCGCCAGCTCGGTATCATCCGGGCGATGGGCTGGCCGGAGCCGGTCTACGCCCATGTCCCGCTGATCCACGGCGCGGATGGGGCGAAGCTTTCCAAGCGGCATGGCGCGCTGGGCGTGGATGCCTATCGCGACGATCTCGGCATCCTGCCCGAAGCGCTCAACAATTATCTGCTGCGGCTCGGCTGGGGCCACGGCGATGCAGAGATCATCAGCCGCGACCAGGCGATCGAATGGTTCGATCTTGCCGGCGTCGGCCGATCGCCCTCGCGCTTCGATCTCAAGAAGCTCGAAAATCTGAACGGCCACTATATCCGCGAGGCCGATCCGGCCCGTCTGGCGGAGCTGATCCGTCCCCGAGTCGATGCGCTGATCGGCCGTCCGCTTGGCGATGCGGACATGGATTTGCTGCGCCGCGCCATGCCCGTTCTTCAGCCAAGGGCCAAGGATTTGGCGGAGTTGACTGGGGCTTCGACCTTCCTGTTTCGCACACGCCCCATAGACGTGGACGAAGCCGCCGCGAGCCTGCTAGACACCGCCGCAATCGCGGTCCTGGCTTCGGCCGAGCAAGCGATAGCCTCGGTCGCGGAGTGGAACGCCCCTGCACTTGAAGCGGCGGTTCGCGAGGTTGCGGAGGCGGCCGGCCTGAAGCTGGGCAAGGTGGCGCAACCGCTTCGCGCGGCGCTCACCGGCCGGGCGACATCGCCGGGGATTTTCGACGTTCTGGCCCTCCTCGGTCGCGAAGAGAGCCTCGGCCGCCTGGCCGACAGGCTGGCCCAGACGGGCGTCTGACTGGATTAGTAGGAGAAAGACCCATGGGCGATAGCGCCAAACTCGAAATCGGCGGCAAGGACTCCGAATATAAGGTCCTGTCCGGCAGCGTCGGTCCCGATGTGATCGACATCCGAAAGCTCTACGCCAACACCGGCGCCTTCACCTACGATCCCGGCTTCACCTCCACCGCAAGCTGCGAATCCAAGATCACCTTCATCGATGGCGACCAGGGCGTGCTGCTCCACCGCGGCTACCCGATCGATCAGCTTGCCGAACAGTCCAACTTCATGGAGGTGAGCTACCTCCTGCTGAACGGCGAACTGCCGTCCAAGTCGGAGCTGGAGCAGTTCTCCAACCACATCACGCGCCACACCATGGTGCATGAGCAGCTCGCCCAATTCTATCGCGGCTTCCGTCGCGATGCCCACCCGATGGCGGTGATGTGCGGCGTGGTTGGCGCGCTCTCGGCCTTCTACCACGATTCCACGGACATCTCCGATCCGCACCAGCGGCTCGTGGCCAGCCACCGCCTGATCGCCAAGATCCCGACGATCGCGGCGATGGCCTATAAATATTCGGTCGGCCAACCCTTCGTCTATCCGAAGAACAACCTGTCCTACACCGGCAACTTCCTGAACATGACCTTCTCGGTCCCGGCCGAGGAATATGAGATCGATCCGGTCGTGGAAGCGGCGATGGACAAGATCTTCATCCTGCATGCCGATCACGAACAGAACGCCTCGACTTCAACGGTCCGCCTCGCGGGTTCCTCGGGCGCCAATCCGTTCGCCTGCATCGCCGCCGGCATCGCCTGCCTGTGGGGCCCCGCCCATGGCGGCGCGAACGAGGCCGCGCTCAACATGCTGCGCGAGATCGGCCATATCGATCGCATTCCGGAATATATCGCCCGCGCCAAGAACAAGGACGATCCGTTCCGCCTGATGGGCTTCGGCCACCGCGTCTACAAGAATTACGATCCGCGCGCGAAGGTGCTCGGCAAGGCGGCGACCGAGGTGCTCAACAAGCTGGGCAAGCAGGATCCGATCCTGGACGTGGCCCGCAAGCTCGAGGAGATCGCGCTCACCGATCCCTATTTCATCGAGAAGAAGCTCTACCCGAACGTGGACTTCTATTCGGGCGTGATCCTGTCGGCGATCGGCTTCCCGACGACGATGTTCACCGTGCTGTTCGCCCTCGCCCGCACCGTCGGCTGGGTCGCGCAGTGGAACGAGATGATCGCCGATCCCGAGCAGAAGATCGGCCGCCCGCGCCAGCTCTACACGGGTGCCGCGCAGCGCGATTACGTGCCGCTCGCCCAGCGCTGATCCCGGCGCCGCTCGACGAAAGAAAGCCCGGTCTCGTTCGCGAGGCCGGGCTTTTCTTATGCGCGCGGTGAAATGCCGGCTTCGGCCAGGAAGGGCGGATCGGGAACCGCCGTGCGGCTTTCGTTGAGAAGCTGCGACCAGCGGGCCGACAGCTCCTGGAAATAGGCGTCGTCGCTTTCCAGCCGGCGGCGCACCACCGGCAGGGCCGGATCGGCGGGCATCACCACCATGTCGAACGGCAGGCCGACCGAAAGGTCGGAGCGGATCGTGCTGTCGAAGGAGAGCAGCCCGACCTTCACCGCTTCGTCCAGCGGCGAATCATAAGCGAGCGCGCGATCGAGAATGGGCTTGCCGTAGGCGGTGGCGCCGATCTGAAGAAAGGGCGTATCCCGGCCGCATTCGATGAAATTGCCGGCGTCATAGACCAGGAAGAGCGCCAGCGGGCCGCCGCCGATCCGCCCGCCAATCAGCAGCGAGATGCCCGAGGGGACGCCGGCCGCGGCAAGCGCCGGCTTCAGCTCGCGACCGGCGATCATCACCGCTTCGCCGACCAGCTGGGCGGCGCGGAACATGCTCGGCATGTCTTCGATGCGGCGCGGCGGGTCGTCCGCCATCAGGGGCGGCTGCCCTTCGGCGAGCTGGCCGAGGACGTTCTGGGTGACGGAGAGGTTGCCCGCGCTCATGCACAGGATCAACCGGTCAGGCGTGTCCGCCAGCACATGCATCTTGCGATAGATCGATATGTTGTCGATCCCGGCATTGGTCCGGGTGTCGGAGATCAGGACAAGCCCGTCGCGGAGCAGGATGCCGAGGCAGTAGGTCACGCCATTTCCTCCCGTCGAGGATCGTCAGCCCTCGATTCCAACGCGAACGCCGACATCCAGCACCTCGCTGCCGCCGCCGGTGCGGGTGCCGGAAACGGGGGCGGCGTCGCGGTGATCGAGGCCGATGGCGACGCGGACATAATGGTCGTCCGGGCAGCGATCGGCGGTGGGATCGAAGCCGATCCAGCCGAAATCGGCGATGTGCAGCTCCGCCCAGGCATGCGCCGCCTCATGCCATTCATGCTGGTGGGCGGGGCGCAGCACATGGCCGGAAACATAGCGCGCCGGCAGCCCGAGCCGGCGGGCGGCCGCGATCAGCACGTGGGCCAGATCGGCGGCATTGCCCTCCCCTTCCGCATAAGCGGTGGCGGCATTGCGCCCGTCGATCCGCCTGCCGGGGACGAAGCGCATCCGGCGATGGACCAGCGCCATCAGCCGGTGCGCGCGATCGAGGGACGTGCCGTCGGCGCCCTCCACCTCGGCCGCGAGCGCGCGGATCGGTTCCGACGCGGCGGTCAGCGGCGTCGCGCGGATATAGAGGACGGGCGGCAGGGTTTCGGCGGCCCCCGCCACCATGCCGGCCTGATCCTGCGTCAGCACCTCCCCCATCACCGCGAGGCTGACCGCATGGACCGGCCCGTCGATATAGAGCATCGCCGTTTCATTGCCGAAACCGTCCCGGCCGAGGCGGAGCCGCGCGTTGCAATCCACGTCGATCCGCCAATCGACGACATTCTGGCCGATATGGCTGGCCGGCACGAGCCGCAGCAGCTGGACGACGCGATCCTGCGGCTCGCTGAAGCGGTAATCCGTGCGATGATGGACGAAGAGCCGCATGTCAGGCGAAGCGGAACTGCTTTCCGATCGCACGGTCAAGCGCGGAATTCTCCACGATGAAGGCGGAGAGATACTCGTGGAGCCCGCCGGCGATGACCCGATCGATGCTGTCACGCGCCATCGTCGCCTGCCGCGCCCGCGCCATGCGATCGGCCTCGCCCTGCAACCCCGTGCGCTTGCCCAGCAGGTTGAGGTGGGAAACGACCTCGTCCACCGAAGCCGCCAGCGAACGCGGCAGTTCCCGCCGGTGGATCAGCAGCTCCGCCACCTGCACCGGGCGCAGACCATCGCGATAGAGCCAGCGATAGGCGGTGACCGCCGATACCGTGTGGAGAATGGTGGTCCACTGGTCGCGATCCATCACGCCGCCGACCATTTCGCCCTCGGGCAGGAGCAGGTGATATTTGACGTCGATCAGGCGCGCCGTGTTGTCCGCCCGCTCGACCGCGGCGCCAAGGCTGATGAACCACGAAGGCTCGTTGCGCAGCATGCGGTGCAGCGCCCCTTCGAAACCGCGCGTTTCCGCCTTCACCGCATCGACCAGCGCCAGCGTCGCATGGGTGCCGCCGGTGGACGAACGGTCGCGCAGGCCCAGCCAGGCGCGGTTGATGGCTTCCCACGCCTCCCGCGAGAGCGCGGTGCGGACGGCGCGCGCATTGCCCCGCGCGCTATCAAGGCAGGACCGGATCGAGCTGGGATTATCGTTGGAAAGTGTGAGATAGCGGGCGACGTTGGCGGGGTTCAGCCCCTCCCCGGTCGCGGCGAAGCCATGGTCCGCCGCCGCGACGGCGAGCGCGCTTTCCCAGGCCCCCATGCCCGCGGGGCGGGGGGATAGCGCATCGAGGCGGATCGTCGCCTCGATCAGCCGCGCGGTGAATTCGGCGCGTTCGACATAACGGCCCAGCCAGTAGAGCGAGGCGGCGGTGCGGCTGAGCATCAGCGCTCTCCCCGCTGCGGCCGATCGAGCAGGATCAGGCTGTCCTTGGTGCCCCCGCCCTGGCTGGAATTGACGACGAGCGATCCTTCGCGGAGCGCCACGCGGGTAAGGCCGCCGGGAACGATTGTGACGCCGTCGGCGCCCGACAGGACGAAGGGCCGGAAATCGACATGGCGCGGCGCCACGCCCTGCTCGGTCAGCGTCGGCACGGTGGAAAGCGCCAGCGTCGGCTGGGCGATGTAGCGATGCGGCTCCGCCACCAGGGCGGCGCGGAAGCATTCGATCTCGTGCCGGGTGGCGGTGGGGCCGACCAGCATGCCGTAGCCGCCCGATCCGTCGACCAGTTTCACCACCAGATCGGAAAGATTGTCGAGCACGTAGCGCAGGCAATCGGGCTCGCGGCAGCGCCAGGTTTCGACATTGGGCAGCTTCGCCTCGCTGCCGGTATAATATTTCACGATTTCCGGCATGTAGCTGTAGATCGCCTTGTCATCGGCGATGCCGGTGCCCGGCGCGTTCACCAGCGTGACGTTGCCCGCCATATAAGCGGAGACCAGCCCCGGCACGCCGAGCACGGATTCGGGCAGGAAGACGAGCGGATCGAGATAATCGTCGTCGAGACGGCGATAGATCACGTCCACCCGCACCAGCCCCTCGATCGTCTTCATCCAGACGATATCGTCGTCCACCACCAGATCGGCCGCCTCGACCAGCTCGATCCCCATGGAATCGGCGAGGAAGCTGTGTTCGTAGAAGGCCGAGTTGAAATGGCCGGGGGTCAGCAGCACGCAGACCGGATTGCTCGACCGCCCCCTGGGCGCCACCGAGCGCAGCGTTCCGTGCAGCGCATCGGGATAATCGTCGACCGGCGCCACGGGAAACAGCTCGAACAATTCCGGGCAGAGGCGGAGCATCGCCTCCCTGTTTTCGAGCATGTAGGAGACGCCCGAGGGCGTGCGGGCATTATCCTCGAGCACGAAGAATTCGTCCGGCCCGGTACGGACGAGATCGATGCCGCAGATATGGGCGAAGATGCCGTGCGGCGGGCGGGCGCCGGCGAGGACCGGCCGGAACTGCGGGTTGGCAAGGATCAGTTCGGGCGGCACAACGCCATCGGCGATGATCCGCCGCGCGCCATAGACATCGTCGAGGAAGGCGTTGATCGCCACCACCCGCTGCACCAGCCCTTCGGAAAGCCTGGCCCATTCGGGGGCCGTGAAGACGCGCGGCACGATATCGAAGGGGATGATCCGTTCGGCGGCTTCCGCCTCGCCATAGACGGCGAAGGTGATGCCCAGCTGACGGAAGGCCGCTTCGGCCGCCTGCTGCCGCCGGTTCAGCTCGGCGGGGGGCGTATCCCTGATCCAGCTCCCCAGCGCGGCGAATTCGGGCCGTGCGGCGTCCCCGCCCTCATGCCCTCTGATCTCGTCGAAAGCGGCTCTCTTCCCCATAGGCTGCTTTGCGCGTCCTTTCTGTTACAGGAAGACTGCAACGCTTTGCTGCATTGCACAAGAGCCTGTTTGGAACGCGCGCGCATGGGACGGCACCACTCGCAAGGGAGCAGTGCCGCAAATCCGGTCAGACGCTCATGAAATCCGGGTAGCGGGCGAGCAGCTCGCCGAATTCATTGTCCGACACGTTGAATTCGAAATGCTGGCCATCGGCCGTCTGGCGCAGGCCGTAGACATTGTCCCACGCCCAGCCTTCGCCCTTTTCGGGATGGATTTCCCAACGCAGATGGCAGAGCGCACCGGTGCCGGAAACCGGCTCCACCCGGTAATCGGCAAGCCGGATGTCGAGGCCGAGGCCGCTGCGCTGGAAGCGATCGAGATGGGCCTGCACCATGGCATCGGCCTCGGCCCGATCCTCGAACCGGGAAATATAGCCGCCCGTGAAGGAAACATAAGGGAAGCCATAATGATCGGCGAGCGCACCCGCCTTTCCACTGGCCATCGCATCGCCATAGCTGCGGCAGAAATCCTTCGCCCGGTCCATGTCCATGATTCGCCTCTCCTCATTTAGTTTCGTTCATTCACTAAATGAGCCGGCCGGCGGCGCCAAGCTGCCGGGATGGCATGTGATGCGCGAAGCGGACGCGGATTGCGGGAGCGTGCACGCAGCACGACGCCGCCAGCCAAAGGCCGACGGCGGAAAGCTTTTCCAAGGAGAGGCGCGGGAGCGAAGGGAGCGGAAAAGCCGCCCCCATCCGGCCCGGATCAGGCGACCTGGGCGATGCTCGCTTCGTCGGGATCGCGCAGCACATAGCCGCGGCCCCAGACGGTCTCGATATAATTCTCGCCACCGCAAGCGAGGCTCAGCTTCTTGCGCAGCTTGCAGATGAACACGTCGATGATCTTCAGTTCCGGCTCGTCCATCCCGCCATAGAGATGGTTCAGGAACATTTCCTTGGTGAGCGTGGTGCCCTTGCGGAGCGAAAGCAGCTCCAGCATCGCATATTCCTTGCCCGTCAGGTGGACGCGCGCGCCATCGACCTCGACGGTCTTGGCATCGAGGTTCACCGCCAGCTTGCCGGTGCGGATCACCGACTGCGAATGGCCCTTGGACCGGCGGACGACCGCATGGATGCGGGCGATCAGTTCCTCGCGATGGAAGGGCTTGGTGACGTAATCGTCCGCGCCGAAGCCCAGCGCCCGCACCTTCGAATCCATCTCCGAAATGCCGGACAGGATCAGCACCGGCGTCTGCACCCGCGAAGCGCGGAGCTTCTTCAGCACGTCATAGCCGTGCATGTCCGGCAGGTTCAGATCGAGAGCGATCAGATCGTAATCATAGAGCTTGCCAAGATCGAGGCCTTCCTCGCCCAGATCCGTGGTGTAGACATTGAAGCCTTCAGCGTTGAGCATCAGTTCGATGCTCTTCGCGGTCGTCGGTTCGTCCTCGATCAGCAGCACGCGCATAGCGATCCGTCCCCCTCGCTGCCGGAAACGCCCTTTCCGGCCCGCGATAGATGATTAACCACACGCTTGATGAACGCAAAAGGTTAAACGGGGGTTAAGGGGAATTTCCGTTTCCGGGGCAGGCCGTGCCTAGGCGCCGACGAATGCTTTCCAGCGTAATGCCTTGCGCCGCCTGCGGAAGATCGGCGGCACGCAGGATGCGGGCGATGGCGGCCTGGCGCTGGCCGATATCGTCAAGTGCCTGAAGTTCGACGATGAGTTCGGCGTTGAGCGTGATGTTGTCGCACAGCACGCCGCCCAGCCTTTCCAGCCGGCCGCAGACGGCATCCAGCTCGTCGGCGAGCAGCCGCAGGATGCGACGATCCTCCTCCCCCTCCATCAGGCGGCCGCCTGCGCGCGCTGCGATTCGGACCGGAGCAGCAGGCCGATATCGTCGAGGGCGACGACCGCGGCCGCGGCACCCGCCGCGATGGCGGCGGACGGCGCCTCGCGCACCATGGCGGTGGCGGGGTCCTGGACGATGGTGGTGCCGCCGGCCGCCTTCAGCGCCTTCAGCCCCGCCGCCCCGTCGGTGCCGAGCGCGGTGAGCATCACCCCGATCGAATCGGCTTTCGCCGTCTTGGCGAGCGTCGCGAAGAGCAGGCTGGCCGATGGCCGGGCCCCCGCCACCGGATCGGACGAGATCAGCCGCATCGAGGCATCAGGCCAGCGATCGACGACAATGTGGAAGCGCGGATCGGCCGCCAGATAGATATAGCCCTGCCGGAGGGTGAGGCCGTCCTGCGCGAGGCAGACCTCCGCTTTCGTGGCCAGCGCGAGGCGGGCCACGAGCGGATCGACGAAATCGGGATCGAGCGGCATCAGGATGATGGTGGGCGGGCAATTGGCCGGAAGCTCTGGCAGGATGCGGAGCAGCGCATCGACCCCGCCGGTGCCGGCGCTGATCGCGACGATGCGGCCGTTCCAGTCGAACGGCTCCTCGGTCGCGCGGACATAAGGACGGCGCTCGCCGGTCGGCACGCGGCCGGCGGCCGCGGCGCGGACCAGCGCGATCAGCTTGGGCGCGAGGCGGGTAAACTCCTCCAGCGAGGATTGCTGCGGCTTGGGAAAGCATTCCACCGCCCCCAGCTCCAGCGCGCGGAGCGAGGCGGCGGCGCCCTTCTGCGTGACGGAGGAGAGCATCACCACCGGCATCGGCCGGTCGCGCATCACCTCTTCCAGGAAATCAAGGCCGCTCATGCCCGGCATCTCGACATCCAGCGTCATGACGTCGGGGGCGAGCGCCTCGATCTGGCGGCGGGCCTCGTCTGCATCGCCGGCATGGCCGACCACCTCGACGCCCTCGGCCTTGTCCAGCACGCTGGCGAAGAGCGCGCGCATCGTCACCGAATCATCCACCACCAGGACGCGGGCCTGCGACATCGGCTCCCCCCTTTTCAGTGCACGACGCGGCGGACGGCAGCGGCCAGCCGTTCGGGATCGAAGGGCTTCACGATCCATCCCGTGGCGCCGGCCGCCCGCGCGCGGGCCTGCTTGTCCTCCCCGCTTTCGGTGGTGAGGACGAGGATCGGCGTATCGACGAAATCGGCGCGGGCGCGCAGCCGCTCGATCAGGCCGAAGCCGTCGAGGCGGGGCATGTTGATGTCGGTGATGACGAGGCTCGGCATATTGCCTTCCAGCCAGGCGAGCGCGGCCAGGCCGTCCTCCGCCTCTGCCACCCCATAGCCGCGCTGGCTGAGCGTGGCGCGAAGCAGGAGCCGCATGCTGGGCGAATCGTCTACCGCGAGAATCTTCCTGGACATGCGCTGCACCCTTCCGCCTTCGCGCCCTTTTCGGCCGGGCGTGGTTAAGAAAGCCCTAGGCGCGCTTGCGGAAGATGCCCTGGCCGGCGGGCGCGAAACGATCGGCGGCGGGACCGGCGAGGGTTTCGTCCGCGCCAATATAAAGATGGCCGCCGGGAACGATCTGGTCCGCCAGGCGGCCGATCAGGCGCTGGCGGGTCGGCTCGTCGAAATCGGGCATCACGTTGCGGCAGAGGATCGCATCGAACAGGCCGCTGACGGGCCAGGCGTTGAGCAGGTTGAGCTGGCGGAAGCGGATGAGGTTGCGCACGGCTTCGCGGATCTCGATCCCGGCGGGGACGGCCGCCGTCCAGGCAGCGCGAAGGGGTGGCGGGATATTGGCGGCGGCCGGATAAAGGCCGCGGCGGGCGGCATCGAGCGCCTGACGGCTGAGATCGGTGGCGAGGATCAGGACATCGCCGTCCAGGATCGCGCGGGCATCGGCGGATGCGGGGCCGAGGAGCGCGAGGGCGAGCGAATAAGCTTCCTCGCCCGTGGCGCAGCCGGCCGACCACAAGCGCACCCGATCGCCCCGCGCCACCCGATCGAGGATGGCCGGGCGGAGATGCTCGGCGACATGACGGAAATGGCCGTCATCCCGGAAGAAGGCGGTTTCCGTATCGGCCAGCGTCTCGATCGCCAGCGCGCGTTCCTCGCTGTCGGTGCGGATCAGGGCGACATAATCGGCGAAGACTTCGCACCCCCGCGCACGCAGCCGGGCGGAAAGGCGGACGGCGACCGACGCGGCCTTTTCCGGGCCGAGGACGATGCCGGCATGGCTGTGGGCAAGCGTCGCGATCGCCGCGAAATCGGCGGGGGAAAGCGCCGGGCCGCCACCGGATGACTTCCGGAACATCGCGATCAGGCCCGCCGGCGGGCGGACCGATCGACAAGCCGGGCCGCCGACCGCCGCCGATCGCCAATGCTATCCACCAACAACGCCACCCTGCCCCGCCTTTCCATATCCGCGATCACCCGTGCGCCCTGTGCAGGATCGGCGGCGGCGCCATCAAGCCTTGAAATGGCGGCGCTACGGCGCGCGGCAACGGCAGCGCGAGGGTGAAGGCGGTGCCCTGCCCCGGCCGGGATCGGATGACGATCCGGCCGCCCAGCGCCCGCACATTCTGGCGGACGACATCCATGCCGACGCCGCGCCCGGAAATGCTGGACAGCGCCCGCGCGGTGGAGAAGCCGGGGACGAAGATCAGCTCGTCCACCTCCTCCTCGCTCAGCCGCGCGTCGGCGGGCACGAGGCCGCGATCGACGGCGAGCGCGCGGACATGATCGCGATCGATGCCGCGCCCGTCATCCTCGACGGTGATGAGCACCTCGCCCTCGCCGTGCACGGCGGCGAGGCGGACGACGCCTTCGGCCGGCTTGCCCACGGCGACGCGATCGGCCGGCAGCTCAATACCATGATCGACGGAGTTGCGGATCAGATGGGTCAGCGGCTCGCCGATCCGTTCGATGACGGTGCGATCAAGCTCGATATCTTCGCCTTCCACCTCCAGCCTGATGCGCTTGCCGGTCTGCGCCTCCAGCTCGCGGACGATGCGGTGGACGCGGCTGAACACCGCCTCGACCGGCTGGGTGCGGATCGCCTGCGCGCTGTGCTGGAGATCGCGGGCCAGCCGATCGAGATCGGCCATTTCGGCGATGCCGGCCAGTCCCTCGCCCCCAAGCCGCAGCCCCAGCCGCGTCTGGGCCAGGCCGAGCGCCCCGATCAGATCGACGAGGCGGTCGAGCTTGTCGAGATCGACCCGGATCGTCTGCGGCGCGGCGAACGAAGCGGCGGCTTTCGGACGCACGGGCGGCAGGGAAACGACGTGGGCTGCCGGCGCAGGAGCCGGAAGGGCCGCAGCGTCCGCCCGCTCGATCGCGAGATCGCATTCGCCCGCGACGAACTCGAATATCTCCGCGATCGCGGCGCGCGGCACGTCGGCGGGCAGCCGGAAGGTCCAGCCCAGATAGGCACCGCGCGGATCGAGCGCGTCGAGCGCCGGGATATCCGCATGATCGACCGACAGAAGCTCCCCGCCGAGCGCAGCCAGCTCGCGCAGCAGAAGCAGCGGTTCATGGCCATGGCGCAGCGCGCCGGGACCG
>NZ_MIPT01000001.1:2953063-2953657 GCF_001853345.1 Edaphosphingomonas haloaromaticamans
GGAGGGGCATGAGGCATATCGAACTTCCGCCGGTGATGGACGGGCAGGCCGTGGCGCGGCTGGCGCTGTTGGTGCGCGCGGCGATGGATGCGGACCTGTCTCTTATACACATCTAGATGTGTATAAGAGACAGGCGCCGGTCAGCGTGGCGAGATCGATCACCGTCTTCACCTTGTGCGTCTTCTGCACCCAGGTGATCGCGTCGCAGAGCACCAGACGCCCCTCGGCATCGGTGTTGATGACCTCGATCGTCTGGCCGGACATGCTGGTGACGACATCGCCGGGGCGCTGGGCATTGCCGTCCGGCATGTTTTCAACCAGCCCGCAGACGCCGATGACATGGGCCTTGGCCTTGCGCCCGGCCAGCGCCTTCATCACGCCGGCGACGGCGCCGGCGCCGCCCATGTCCCACTTCATATCCTCCATGCCGCCGGCCGGCTTGATCGAAATGCCGCCGGTGTCGAAGGTCACGCCCTTGCCGACGAAGGCCACCGGTTCACGGGTGCCGCCGGTGCCGTCCCACTTCATCACCAGCAGGCGCGGCTGGCGGACGGAGCCCTGCGCCACGCCCAGCAGCGCGCCCATACCCAGCTT
>NZ_MIPT01000001.1:2953671-2954892 GCF_001853345.1 Edaphosphingomonas haloaromaticamans
CNNCNANCACCNNGATCTNCACGCCGAGGTCCTTGAGCGGCTGGCAGCGGGCGACGAAGCTTTCGGGGTAGATGATGTTGGCGGGCTCGCTCACCAGCTCGCGGGTGAAGGCGATGCCGTCCGCCAGCGCCTTCAGCGGCGCCCAGGCGGCCTCCGCCTGCGCGGCGAAGCCCTCGCCCGCGCCGACGATCACGATTTCCTCCAGGCTCGGGCGTGATTTGGCCGGAAGCTTGGTGCGATAGACGTCGTGGCGCCAGCCGCGCAGCAACGCGCCGAAGGCCACCTGCGCGGCCGCCTTGCCGGCCTCCCCATCGCCGAGCGGCGAAAGATCGATCACGAGGCGGGTTTCGCCCGAGGTGAGCAGGCGGGCGACGAGCGCGCTGCCCGCCTTTTCGAAGCCCGACGGATCGGCATCGCCGCCCTTGCCGGCGCCGGCCAGGATCACGCGGCGAACGCCGTCGCCTTCCGGCAGGACCGCCTCGGCCAGGCCGCCGGCATCCCCTTCGAAGCGCGCGCCTTCCGCCGCGCGGCGGGCAAGCGCGAGGGCCGCGCCCTCCAGCCCGGCGCGCGCCGCGGGATCGGCCCCGCCGGCCACAATGAGGGCGAGCACATGATCGCCCTCGGGGCGGACGGCGGCAAAACGCACCTGCATCGGAACATGCATCCTTCTGTTGAGTCTTGCCCCATCTAGAGGCTGATCGCCGCAGATTGAAGATGGCGACGGCGATCGCCGATTTTCGCCCGCCGAACGCCGGGCTGCGACGGGGCACGCAAAGGGCGTGTTGCAGCGGGCGATGGAGGGTGCGATAGGCGGGCGCTCAGCCGTTCGTTCCGGCTTTCGCGTGGGGGATCGTGATCCAGTTCAAGCCGATATGCCTGACAGCCCTGCCGCTGGCCCTGATGTGGGCCCAGCCGCTGCTCGCGCAGGATTTGCAGGATCGCGAACAAGGCCCGCCGCCCGCAGGCGGCACGCCGCTTCCCGCGAACGATCAGGAGGTGACGTTCAGCGCCGCCCAGATCGAATATGACGATGACGCCGATATCGTCACCGCCACCGGCGACGTGCGCATGCTGCGCGCCGGCAGCCGGCTGCGCGCGGAGAAGGTATCGTGGAACCGCAAGACGGGCGAGGTGACGGCCGAGGGCAATGTCGCCGTCGTCAATCCCGCCGGCGACACCGCTTATGGCGACAATGTGCGGCTGACCGACACGCTGAAGGAC
>NZ_MIPT01000001.1:2966362-2967423 GCF_001853345.1 Edaphosphingomonas haloaromaticamans
GGCGTCGGGCTTGATGATCGAAAAGGTGCGTTCGGTCGCCATGGCCGAGCGTGCTCCATGATATTTGGGGTGTGGAAAGTGGCGGCTCTCTAGTCTTTGAGGCGCCGTTAAGCAAGCCGGGGCCGCCGCGAACGATCAGGCGGCCTTCGCCCAGCGCCCGCTTTCGTCCTGCTTCCAGAAATTGCGGACGACATCCTCGCGCCCGGCCAGCGCCTTCCAGGCGGCGCGCGCGGCATCGATCGAGCCGTCGTCGAAAAGATGGAAGGCGCGGTCGAAGGCCAGCGCCTCGTCGCGCCAGATGCCGTCCGCCAGCGCGATGTTGCGCGCGCCATTGGCGGCATCGGCCGTGGCGGCGATCAGCACGGGTTGCAGCGCCTCCCCCCCATCACCGGCGCGGCCGTGGGGGAGGAAGCTGTCCGCCGCATAGGTCCAGAGCTGCTGGTCCAGCCGGGCGGCCTGCCCATCGTCGGCGCAGACCACCAGCAGCCGCGCGCCATCCGCCAGCAGGCGTTCGGCGATGCGCGGCAGCACCCGTTCGATCGGGCTGGAGGCCAGGTGGTAGAAATCAACCTGCACGCAGCCTCCCCCCGCTATCCCGGTCAGCCTTCGAAGCGATCGGCGACGAGCCGGTCGAGCAGGCGCACGCCATAGCCGGTGGCGCCCTTATCCCACAAAGTGCCGGGCTTCGCGGCCCAGACCATGCCGGCGATGTCGAGATGCGCCCAGCGCACGCCATCCTCCACATAACGCTGGAGGAATTGCGCGGCCGAGATGGAGCCGGCATCGCGCGGGCCGACATTCTTCATGTCCGCGATCGGGCTTTCGATCAGCTTGTCATAGGCGTCCGACAGCGGGAAGCGCCACAGCTTCTCGGCCGTCGCGCGGCCGGCGGCGAGAAGCTGGTCGGCCAGCTCGTCGCTGTTGCTGAACAGGCCGCCATGCTCATGGCCCAGCGCGATGATCATCGCGCCGGTCAGCGTGGCGAGATCGATCACCGTCTTCACCTTGTGCGTCTTCTGCACCCAGGTGATCGCGTCGCAGAGCACCAGACGCCCCTCGGC
>NZ_MIPT01000001.1:2968743-3337522 GCF_001853345.1 Edaphosphingomonas haloaromaticamans
GCGAGGTGACGGCCGAGGGCAATGTCGCCGTCGTCAATCCCGCCGGCGACACCGCTTATGGCGACAATGTGCGGCTGACCGACACGCTGAAGGACGGCGTGATCGAAAATCTGCTGCTGGTGCTGGACGATGGCGGCCGGCTGGCGGCGGACAAAGGCACGCGGGTGAACGGCGTATCGACGCTGGATCACGCCGCCTACACGCCCTGTCACGTCACCAACCCGGATGGATGCCCCAAGAATCCGAGCTGGAAGATCACCGCCGTCCGCGTCGTCCACGATCCGGTCAAGCGGCGCATATCCTACGACGATGCGAAGCTCACCCTGTTCGGCCAGCCCTTGATCTGGCTGCCCGGCCTCTCCCACCCCGACGGCAGCGAGGGTGGCGGCTCGGGCCTGCTGATGCCGAACGTCAACTACAGCCGCACCAACGGCTTCGAGATCGCGACGCCCTATTACATCCAGCTCGCCCCCAATCGGGACGTGACGCTGACGCCGCACATCTATTCCAGCGTGCTGCCGGGGATCGAGGCGCAATATCGCGAGTTGACCTCCCTCGGCGCCTATAGCGTCGGCGGGTTCCTGACATATAGCCGGCGGCAGTCGCCCAGCATCGTCGACGATCCGACGGCGGACAGCAGCCGCGACATACGCGGCTATTTCGAGGCGAACGGTCGCTTCCAGTTCGATCCGCAATGGAGCCTGAGCGCCTCCACCCGCGTCACCACCGACAAGACCTTCCTGCGCCGCTACGACATATCGCGCGACGATCGGCTGCGTTCCACCTTCAACCTCGAGCGGATCGACGCCGACAGTTATCTGTCGATCGCGGGCTGGGCGGTGCAGAGCCTGCGCGCCGAGGACAAGGGCGGCAACCAGCCGATCGCGCTGCCGGCGATCGACTATCGCCTGCGGCTGGACGATCCGCTGCTGGGCGGCAAGGTGCAGATCCAGGCCAACAGCCTCGCCATATTGCGCACGGCGGGCCAGGATACGCAGCGCGCCTTCGCCGGCGCGCGCTGGGACCTGCGCCAATATACCGGGCTGGGCCAGGAATTGACGCTGACCGCCTATAGCCGCGCCGACATCTACCATACGGACGATGTCCTATCGACGCTGACGCCCAGCTATCGCGGCAAGGCCGGCTGGGAAGGCCGCGCGATCGGCGCGCTCGCCGCCGACATGCGCTGGCCGTTCGTGGGCGAGTTCCTGGGCGGGACGCAGCAGATCACGCCGCGCGTGCAGATGGTGGCGACGCCGCGCACCAAGAATCTCGATATCCCCAACGAGGATGCCCGCGCCGTCGACCTCGAGGATTCGAACCTGTTCGCGCTCAACCGCTTCCCCGGCTACGACCGGTGGGAGGATGGCAGCCGCGTCACCTATGGCGTGGAATGGGCGGTGGACCTGCCGCGCTTCTCGCTGCGCAGCGTGGTGGGGCAGAGCTATCGGCTGAACAGCCGCCCGTCGATCCTGCCCGAAGGCACCGGTCTTTCGGATCGCCATTCCGACATCGTCGGCCGCACCACATTGAAATACGGCAATTTTGTTGAGTTCACGCACCGTTATCGGCTGGACAAGGACAATCTCGCCATCCGCCGTAACGAGATGGACCTGACGCTGGGCAGCAGCCGCACCTATGTGACGGCCGCCTATCTGCGCCTCAACCGCGACATCGATCCCTCGATCGAGGATCTGCGCGACCGCGAGGAGGTGCGGCTGGGCGCGCGGCTGCAGCTGGCGCGTTACTGGTCCGTCTTCGGATCGACGGTGATCGACCTCACCGGCCGGCAGGAGGACCCCCTGTCGCAGGCCGACGGGTTCGAGCCCGTCCGCCACCGGCTGGGCTTCCTTTACGACGACGAGTGCATTGAGCTTGGCGTGACGTGGCGGCGCGACTATGACGCCACCGGCGATGCCCGCCGCGGCAATACCTTCCTGTTGCGGGTAGCGCTGAAGAATTTGGGCCGCTAAGCCTGCGTTCAGCCGCCGCTGCGCAAAATATGCGCTTGAAGCGACCTGTTTTCCGATACCAGTATTCGATGGGGTGAGAGTGAAGGCGCAGTTCAGGAACAATCGCAAGGCGTTGCTGCGTTTCCGGCCCGGATTGGGCGTTGCCGCCGCGGTTCTTGCAGGCCTGTCGATGTCGGCGCTGCCGGCGCAAACGGTGGAAGACGATGCCGCGGCCCCGGCTTCCGCGCTCAACCTGCCGAAGGACCTGACCATCTTCGGGCCTTCCGATCCATCGGTCCGCAAGGCGACCGCGATCGTCAACGGCACGATCATCACCGACACGGACGTCGATCAGCGGCTGGCGCTGGTGGTGGCGGCCAATGGCGGCAAGGTGAGCGACGATGAGCGCGAGCGGCTGAAGCTGCAGGTGCTGCGCAACCTGATCGACGAGACGCTGCAGATCCAGGAGGCCAAGGCCAACGAGATCACGATCACGTCGGCCGAGATCGACCAGACCTTCGCCCGCGTGGCCGGCAACTTCAAGCGCACGCCCGATCAGTTCGCCGCCTATCTGCGCGAACAGGGCGCCTCCGCCGCGTCGCTCCGCCGCCAGATCGAGGGCGAGCTTGCCTGGCGCCGCCTGCTGGGCCGCCGCGTCGAGCCCTTCGTCAATGTCGGCGAGGAAGAAGTGAACGCGGTGATCCAGCGGCTCAACGCCTCCAAGGGCGCGACAGAGCTGCATATCGCCGAAATCTTCCTGTCCGCCACGCCCGACAGCAATGACGAGGTGGTGCAGAACGCCCATCGGATCGTGGACCAGATCCGCCAGGGCGCATCCTTCGTCGCTTATGCGCGGCAATTCTCCGAAGCATCGACGGCGGCCGTGGGCGGCGACCTGGGCTGGGTGCGCGGCGAACAGCTGCCGGATTCGCTGGCGGCCGCCGCGGCCTCGCTGGAGCGCGGCCAGATCAGCGATCCCGTGCCCGTTCCCGGCGGCTATTCGATCATCGCGCTGGTGGACAAGCGCCAGGTGCTGATGGCCGATCCCGCCGATGCGCAGCTGGCGCTCAAGCAGGTATCGATCAGCTTCCCCAAGGGGATGACGCAGGCCGAAGCGACGCCCAAGGTGGAGCAGTTCGCCACGGCGATGAAGCATATCACCGGCTGCGGCACGGTGGAGAAAGTGGCCAAGGACATCGGCGCGGAAGTGATCGACAACGATCAGGTCCGCATCCGCGATCTGCCGGCCCCGCTGCAGAAGATGATGATCGACCTGCAGATCGGCCAGGCCACCGCGCCCTTCGGATCGCTGGGCGACGGCGTGCGCGTGCTGGTGCTGTGCGGCCGCGACGAAAGCCAGGTCGGTTCCGGCCCGTCCTTCGACCAGATCCTTGCCCAGATGGAGGAAGAGCGCGTCAACCGCCGCGCCCGCCGCTATCTGCGCGACCTCAGGCGAGACGCGGTTGTCGATTATCGCTGATTCGCCCCCGATCCCGCCTCTGGCGGTCGCGCTTGGCGATCCCGCCGGGATCGGCCCCGAAATCGTCGCCAAGGCCTGGGAGGCGCGCCACGACGCCTGCGTGCCGCCCTTCTTCGCGGTGGGCGACGCCCGCTCGATCGTCGCGGTATGGGATGGCCCCCTCCAGCGCATCGGATCGCCCGACGAGGCGCTGCGCACCTTCGCGCACGCGCTGCCGCTCATCCAGATGGAGGATGCCGGCGAGATCATTCCCGGCGAACCCAATATGGCCGGCGCGCGCTGCTCGCTCGATTCGCTGGAGCTGGCGGTGGGCCTCACCCGATCGGGCGCGGCCGGCGCGCTGGTGACGGGGCCCGTTTCCAAGGCCCAGCTTTATTCGATCGGCTTCGTCCATCCCGGCCAGACCGAGTTCGTGGCCGAACGCTGCGGCATTTCCGGCGCCAATGCGGTTATGATGCTCGCCGGCCCCAGCCTGCGCACCGTGCCGGTGACGACGCATGTGCCGTTGGCCGAAGTGCAGGCATTGCTGAGCATCGACCTGATCGTGGCCAAGGCCAGGGCCACCGAGCGGGGGCTGATCCGCAATTTCGGCATCGAGAAGCCCCGCCTGGTGATCGCCGGCTTCAACCCCCATGCCGGCGAGGGCGGCGCGCTGGGCCGCGAGGAGATCGACTTCATCATCCCCGCGATCGAGATATTGCGCAGCGAAGGCGTGGACGTGATGGGGCCGCTGGCCGCCGACACGATGTTCCATGCCCGCGCCCGCGCGCAATATGACGCGGCGATCTGCCTCTATCACGATCAGGCGCTGATCCCCCTGAAGACGCTGCATTTCGACGAAGGCGTCAACATGACGCTGGGCCTGCCGATCGTGCGCACCGCGCCCGATCACGGCACCGCCTTCGAGATTGCCGGCCGCGACAAGGCCAATCCCGGCGCGATGATCTCCGCGATCCGCATGGCCGGCGAGGCCGCCGGCTTCCGCTGCATGGCGTGACGGTGGACGACGCGAGGATGGACGGCCTGAAGGCGCTGCCGCCGCTGCGCGACGTGATCGCGCGCCACGGGCTTTCCGCATCCAAGGCGCTGGGCCAGAACTTCCTGTTCGACGGCCAGCTGCTCGATCGCATCGCCCGCGTGCCGGGATCGCTGGAGGGCGAGACCGTGTTCGAGGTCGGCCCCGGCCCCGGCGGCCTGACCCGCGCGCTGCTGGGCGCCGGGGCGAATGTGGTTGCGGTGGAGCGCGATCGCCGCTGCCTGCCGGCGCTTGCGGAACTGGACGAGGCATCGGGCGGCCGGCTGCGGGTAATTTCCGGCGACGCGCTGGAGGTGGATGCCGAGGCCGAGGCCGGCCGGGGCGCCCATATCGTCGCCAACCTGCCCTATAATGTCGGCACCGCCCTACTGGTGAACTGGCTGGGCAGCGAGGCGTGGCCGCCCTGGTGGCGATCGCTGACCCTGATGTTCCAGAAGGAAGTCGCCGAACGCATCGTCGCGGCGCCCGGCACCTCCGCTTACGGGCGGCTGGCGGTGCTGGCGCAATGGCGCGCGACCGCGCGGCTGGCCTTCACCGTCCATCGATCCGCCTTCGTGCCGCCGCCCAAGGTGATGTCCGCCGTCGTCCATATCGTGCCGGCCGCCCAGCCGGAGGGCGTGAAGCTCGCCGATCTCGAACGGATCACGGCCGCCGCCTTCGGCCAGCGCCGCAAGATGCTGCGCCAGAGCCTGAAGGGCGTTCCCGGCGCGCTGGACGCGCTGGACCGGATCGGGATCGATCCGCAGCGGCGGGCGGAAACCCTGTCGGTCGACGAATTCGTGGCGATCGCCCGCATCATGGGGCGGTAACGCCAGTTCGCGGACGCCCCGTCCCGAAAGAGAGAACGGATCCGAAAAGAAGAAGGGGGCCGAACGCCCCCTCCCCTGCTTCTTACTGCTTGGCCGCCGGTTCCTGGCTCTTGGGCGCGACCATGGTTCCCGCCTGGGCGGTGACGACGGCGGGCGGCGGGCCCTTGGCGATGGCGGCAGCAAGCTCGGTCGCTTGGCCGCATTCCGCCTTGCACAGCGTGCGGATGCGCGCGAGGTTGGCCTTGGCGCGATCGACCGCGCCCTTCTGCACCAGCGCCTCGCCCTGCGCGGTCAGCGCGGCGAGATCATTGGGTTCCAGCGCCAGCGCCTCGCGATAGAAGCGGATCGCCTTGCCCGGCAGTTCCTGCGCCTGGGCGACACGGCCCAGCGCCACGAAGGCGGCGCGGTTGCGCGGATCGACCGCGAGCGCGGTTTCGAGATAATCGTTGGCGGCGACAAGATTGCCCGCGCGGCGCGCGGCTTCGCCCTGCTGCATCAGCGCCAGCGAGCGGGGATTGATCTGATCGTCCGGCTTCTGGCCGTAGCCGACGCTGGAAACCGTGGCGAAGGCCAGGGAGATGACAAGGGCGATCGGAGACAAACGCATGAACAACTCCGTGAGGGTCTCTTGGCGGGCTTCTACCATGGCCGGTGCAGTCTAGCGACGAAAAAGCCGTCCGTCCCGTCTGTCGCCGGTGTCAGCCGCAATCCGGCCCCATATGGGCTGCCGGCGATGAGCCCAGTCTGAACGGGCAGCGGTTCCGCCGCCGACCATCCGGCATGATCCGCCAGGAACGTCGCCACTTGCCCGGCCCCTTCCTCATCCACCAGAGAACAAACGATATAGACCAGATATCCGCCCGGCCGGACAAGCGCGGCGGCCACCCGGATCAGCCGTGCCTGCAACGCCACCAGCCGATCGAGCCGTTCAGGCGTGAGCCGCCAGCGCGCCTCCGGGTTGCGGCGCCAGGTGCCGGTGCCGGAACAGGGCGCATCCACCAGCACGACGTCCACGGCATCGCGCAGGTCCGCCAGCGCATCCGCCTCCCGCCCGCCGTCCAGCAGCCGAGTCTCAACCGGACCGATGCCGGCCCGTTCGGCGCGCGGGGCGAGGCGGGACAGGCGCGCGCGATCGGCATCGCAGGCGATCAGCCGGCCCCGATTCTCCATGGCGGCGACGAGCGCCAGCGTCTTTCCCCCAGCGCCGGCGCAGAGATCCACCACCGTCATCCCCGGCCGGGCATCGGCTGCGGCGGTGACGATCTGGCTGCCTTCGTCCTGCACCTCGAACAGGCCCTGGGCGAAGGCGGGCAGCGCCTCCACCTGCGTGCCTTCCGGCAGGCGCAGCCCCATGGGCGCATGGGGCGTGGGCTCGGCGCCCGGGATCAGCGCCTGAACCTCCGCCCGGCTCGCCTTGAGCGCATTGACGCGGATATCGAGCGGCGCGCGATCGAGCAGCGCCGAAAGCTGGGCCTCGTCCAGCGAGCGGCCGAGCCGCTCCATCAGCCAGACTGGCGCGATGCCGGCGGGCGCCGCCGCCTCCCCGGCCGCGATCGGCGCGGGGCCCACGGCCGATCCGTCGAAGGCAGCTGCGAGCGCGGGATCGTCGACGGCGAGGCCGATCAGCGCCGCGCGGCCGCTTGCCGGCACCTCGCCCGCGCGGCGGATCGCGCGATAGACGAGGTCGCGCACCGCCCGCCTGTCCTTCGACCCGGCATAGCGGCGCGCCTTGAAATAGCGCGCGATCAGCGTGTCAGCAGCCGCCCCGCCCCGTGCGGCGGCGGCAATGATCTCGTCGAGCAGGTCGATCGCCGCCTGCGCGCGGCCGGCAGGCGTCATCGGTTGTGGCCCTTCATTGTGTCATTCTGCGACAATCCGCCCTTAATTCACTGAACTGTCTTAATTTTCATTAACCATTGTCACCGACATGTCGCAAACGCCCCATAGCCACGGCCCCGTGGCCGGCGCTGCCAACCGCCTGCCCGATATCTTCATAAGGCATTGAGCGAACACTCGTTCAAGAGGAGCATTGGGGTGAGCAAATTTCTGTTCCAGGCGGCCGTGGCCGCGTTCTGCGCCGCAGCGGCGCTTTCGCCAGCACAGGCCGTGGTGATCGGTAGCGCCGATTCGAGCAACGGGATTCCGTTCGGCGATCCGGGCTTCGGCTATTATTACCAGCAGGTCTATAATGCCTCGAGCTTCGGTTCGGGGATCAACATCAGCCAGCTCAGCTTCTACAATTCGCAGACGCCGGGCGGCACCCCGCGCACCGGGAGCTTCCAGATCTACCTGTCCACCACGTCCGCCGCGATCGACACGTTCGATACCAGCGCCGGCGCGTGGCTAGACGCGTCCTTCATCCAGGTGTTCGACGGCGCGCTGCCGGTGCTGGCCGATGGCCGGCTCGACATCGATCTGTCGCAGGCGTTCGATTATGATCCCACCCAGGGCAACCTGCTGCTGACGATCCGTTCGTTCGATCTCGGCAGCGGCCGGCTCTTCCTCGATACCGACAAGAATAGCGGCCTCACCAACAGCCGCTTCTCGGCCTATCCCTATGACTGGAACCAGGGCCTCGTGACCGGCTTCAACGAACATCTGCCGGCCGTTCCCGAACCGGCGACCTGGGCGATGATGATCACCGGCTTCGGCATGGTGGGCGGCGCCATCCGCCGTCGCCGCGCCAGCGTCTCGGTCAGCTTCGCCTGAAGCCGCCGCACCGCGACTGAAACGAGGCCGCCGCACCGCGACTGAAACGAGGAAGCCCGGCCGGTTCCGCACCGGCCGGGCTTTGCCTTTCATGCCCGCCGCTCAGCGCGTCGGATAATTGGGCGCCTCGCGCGTGATCGTCACATCATGGACGTGGCTTTCGCGCAGGCCGGCATTGGTGATGCGCACGAAGCGCGCACGCTTCTGCAATTCGGGGATGGAGGGCGCGCCGGTATAGCCCATCGCCGCCTTCACGCCGCCGACGAGCTGGTGGATGATGTCCTTGGCCGGCCCCTTGAAGGGCACCTGCCCTTCGATCCCTTCCGGCACCAGCTTCATCTGGTCCTTGATGTCCTGCTGGAAATAGCGGTCGGCCGATCCGCGCGCCATCGCGCCCACAGAGCCCATGCCGCGATAGCTCTTATAGGCGCGCCCCTGGTAGATGAAGGTTTCGCCGGGCGCTTCCTCGGTGCCTGCCAGCAGCGACCCGACCATCACGGTCGACGCGCCGGCCGCCAGCGCCTTGGCGAGATCGCCCGAGGTGCGCAGGCCGCCATCGGCGATCACCGGCACGCCGGCCTTCATCGCCTCTTCGGCCGATTCCATGACGGCGGTGAGCTGTGGCACGCCGACGCCGGCGACGACGCGGGTGGTGCAGATCGAGCCCGGCCCGATGCCGACCTTGATGCCGTCCGCCCCCGCATCGATCAGGGCGCGGGTCGCCTCCGCCGTCGCGACGTTGCCGGCAACGACCTGAACGGAGTTGGACAGGCGCTTCACCCGCTCCACCGCGCGGGCGACATCGGCATTGTGGCCGTGGGCGGTATCGATGACGATCAGGTCGCATTCGGCATCGACCAGTGCCTCGGTCCGCTCGAAGCCCTTGTCGCCCACCGTGGTGGCCGCGGCGACGCGCAGGCGGCCGTTCGCGTCCTTGGTGGCATCCGGGTAGGTGACGGCCTTCTCGATGTCCTTCACGGTGATCAGGCCGATGCAGCGATAATTGTCGTCCACCACCAGCAGCTTTTCGATGCGGCGCTGGTGGAGCAGGCGGCGCGCCTCCTCCTGGTTGACGCCGGGGCGGACGGTGGCGAGGTTCTGGCTGGTCATCAGCTCGGCCACCGGCTGGCCCGGCTTTTCAGCGAAGCGGACGTCACGGTTGGTGAGGATGCCGACGAGCTTGCCCGACGCCTCGACGACCGGGATGCCCGAAATCTTGTGCCGCGCCATCAGCGCCTGCGCGTCGCCGAGCGTGGCATCGGGGGTGATGGTGATGGGGTTCACCACCATGCCGCTTTCGAAGCGCTTCACCTGGCGGACGGCGGCGGCCTGTTCCTCGACCGTCAGGTTGCGGTGGAGCACGCCGAGCCCGCCGAGCTGGGCCATGACGATCGCCATGTCCGCTTCCGTCACGGTATCCATGGCGGAGGAGAGGATCGGGATGTTGAGCCCGATCTCCCGCGTCACCATCGTGCGCGTATCGGCCTGGCTGGGCAGCACTTCCGAAGCGCCGGGGATGAGGAGAACGTCGTCGAAGGTGAGGCCGAGGCTGATTTCCATGGGGCAAGATCCAGGTGGTCGAGGCAGGTTTATGGGGATGGCGGAGCGAAATTTCTACCGGGGCGGCGGTCGATAGCGTTTGGGATCGGCGAGCATCAGGCCGAGGGCGACGTGCAATTCCACATCCTGCGCGACGCCATCGAGCGGCAGAGGCTGGGAAAGATCGTCGCCCGGCTTGTGATATTCCTGGCCCAGATAGGCCTGGAGCAGGTCCATGTTGAGCGATCCGCCCACCATCGCGGCGGGAATGCCCTGCTGGGCGAAGGCCCAGCCATCCTGCCGCTGGGCAAGCGCGTTGGCGGCATCGGACGGGTTGATCCGCCGGCCCATGCGGCGCGAAACCGCATCGACGGCGGCGTCGAGCGCGGGCTGGCCACGGCCGAGCATCGCCACCGGCGCCCCGCGCGGGGCGATGGCGACCGTATCGAAATTGAGGACGGCAGCGATCTTCGCGGCATCGACGGGCGGCGCCTTGGCCAGCGCATGGGCGCCGAGCAGGCCCATTTCCTCCGCCGTCGTCGCGACGAACCAGATATCGCGCACCGGCCGCTTGCCGGACTGGATCAGGCCGCGCGCCACCTCCAGCATCATCGCGACGCCGCTGGCATTGTCCACCGCGCCGTTGCAGATACGATCGGGCACGCCTTCGGGCCGGCAGAGGCCGAGATGGTCCCAATGGGCGAGATAGAGGAGCGCGCCGGCCGCGGGATCGCTGCCGGGCAACCGGCCGACGATGTTCCAGCTGGTATAGGGCCGGCTGACATTGTCGATCGAGAAGGCGGCGGTGCCGTCGATCCGGCGGGCGCGGAAATCGCGCTTCACCATATCGGCCGGCGTCAGGGCCGAAAGCCCGGCCGCCTCGGCGATACGCTGCCACGCTGCCGGCGAAAGCGCGCCCGTGATCGGCGCCGGCGCATCATCCGCAAGCTCGTTGCGTGGTTCGTTCAGCGTGTCTCGAAGCTGCGGCCAGCCCTGCTCGTCCGTCTCGATGCGGAGCACGGCGGCGGCCCCGGCCTTCAGCAGCGCCTCGCGCCGGGCCGCATAGCCGGGCGCATGGGCCACGCCTTCCGGCTGGCCGGAGAGGATGAGGACGGCGGCACCCTTTACGTCCACGCCATCGAAAGGATGGAGGCCGGCCCTGGCATCCTCCACGCCATAGCCGCCGAAGACGATCGGCAGCGCGGCGGTGCGGACGGCGCCGTCCCCGCCGCGCAGCGCCATTTCCGCGGGCGCGATCGAAACAACGGTGCCGGCGATCCGCCAATCGGCCGCGATCGTGCCCGATCGCCGCTCCACCAGCTTCACCGGCTGGTAGAAGCCGCCATCGCCGCCGCCGGGAACGAGGCCAAGCCCCGCGAACTGGCTGGCGATATAGCCGGCCGCGAGGTCGCCCCCCGGCGTGCCGGGCTTGCGGCCTTCCATCGCATCGGCGGCAAGCGTTTCGATATGGCCGCGCAGCCGCGCTTCTACGTCCGCCTCGGCCGCCGGACGCGCGCCGNGCGGTTGCAGGGGAANGGCGGCTAGAAACAGGNGCGGCGGAATCGCCAAGGGTAAACGGCCCATGGCGCGCAATGACAGCATCGGGCGCGCAGCACAAGACGCCACGGCCGATTCCATCCTGACGATTCCATTTGGATGGCGGCCCCCGCCGATGCACACTCCCGCAAACGACAAGGGCATGGAGGGATATGGCCGATGGGCACGCTGGCACTGGTTCTGCTGATACTCGCGATCATGTTCGTCGCGGCCGGCGTGACGGTGGTGCGCCAAGGCTATCAGTATACCATCGAATATTTCGGCAAGTTCGTCGCCGTGGCGCAGCCGGGCTTCAATTTCTACATCCCCTTTTTCTACCGCGTCGGCCGCAAGATCAACATGATGGAGCAGGTTGTCGACATTCCGGGGCAGGAGATCATCACCCGCGACAATGCCATGGTCTCGGTGGACGGCGTGGTGTTCTTCCAGGTGCTGGACGCGGCCAAGGCGGCCTATGAGGTTTCCGACCTCAACTTCGCGTTGCTCCAGCTCACCACCACCAACCTGCGCACGGTAATGGGATCGATGGACCTGGACGAGACGCTGTCCAAGCGCGACGAGATCAACGCCCGGCTGCTCAACGTGGTCGATCACGCCACCACCGCCTGGGGCGTGAAGATCACCCGCGTCGAGGTGAAGGACATCCGGCCGCCGCAGGACATCGTGAATTCCATGGCGCGGCAGATGAAGGCCGAACGCGAGAAACGCGCGTCGATCCTGGAAGCCGAAGGCATGCGCGCGTCCGAGATCCTGCGCGCCGAAGGCGAGAAGCAGGGCCAGATCCTGCAGGCCGAGGGCCGGCGCGAGGCGGCGTTCCGCGATGCCGAGGCGCGCGAGCGTTCGGCCGAGGCGGAGGCCAAGGCGACCCGCCTAGTTTCCGATGCCATCGCCGAAGGCAATGTGCAGGCGATCAACTATTTCGTCGCGCAGAAATATGTCGATGCCGTCCAGCAATTCGCGACATCGCCCAATGCCAAGACGATCCTGTTCCCGGTCGAGGCGACCCAGCTGATCGGCACGCTGGGCGGTATCGGCGAACTGGCCAGGGAAGCGCTGGGCAAGGACGGATCGGGCCGGGATGGACCGCCGCCCGCCCCATCCCGGCCGGTCGCCCCGCGCCGGCCCGGCCCGTTCGAGCAGCAGGGGTGACGGCGATGCCGTTCGATCTCGATCCCCACTGGCTGTGGCTGATCGCCGCGATCGTGCTGGCGATCGCGGAAATCGTGCTGCCCGGCTTCTTCCTGATCTGGCTGGCGGCGGCCGCGGCCATCACCGGCGCGATCGCCTTCTTCTTCGCGCTTTCGGTGCCGTTGCAGGCGCTGGTCTTCGCCATCGCCGCGCTGGCGGCGGTCTATGCCGGCCGGCGCTACATGAAGGTCTATCCGGCCGAGTCGCCCGATCCGATGCTCAACGATCGCACCGCCCGCCTGATCGGCGAGATCGTGACGGTGGTGGAACCGATCGGCGAGGGCCACGGACGGGTGCGCGTGGGCGACGGCGTATGGAACGCCTCCGGCCCGGAGGCGCCGAGCGGGACGACGGTGCGCGTCGTCGGCGCGCAGGGCAATACGCTGATCGTGGGGCCATTATGAAGCACCGCCGGCGCGCGGCGCTGGCCGCCGCGCTGTGGCTTGCGCCCCTGCCCGCGGCCGCGAAACCTGCCTGCGCGCCCGCGCAGGAACGCGTAACCGCGCTGATCCGCGACGCCGCCGGCGACATGCACCTGATCCTTGCCACCATTCGCGGCCGGATGACGACCGAGCAGGTTCGCTGCTGGGCGGCCACCGGCGATCGCCGGATGATGACGGAACTGGCCCGCCGTCTGGAAGCCGGCGACGGCATCGCCCGCGATCCCGAACGGGCCGAGGATCTCTACAAGATCGCCGCCACGCCCAAGCCGGGCACACTCTGGATCTATGTGCCCGGCGTCGGCGGCCAGCCCGGCCGGGTCATGCCCCATACCATCGGCCCCGGCGAGCCCGGTCTGCCCGAGGCCGCCTATCGCCGCGCTCTGATGCATATCGAAGGGCGTGCTGCCCGGCCGTCCTACCGCAAGGGCCTGAAGCTTCTGAAGCAGGCGGCGGATGGCGGCTATCCGCCGGCCCGCGCCCGCTATGCCGCCATCATGAACGGCCCCAGCACCTGATCTCCCTTCCGGGATATCCCGGCCAAGAAAAAGGGGCGCGTCCGTCGCCAGACGCGCCCCCGCTCTCCTAATCTTTCCGGGGGCGAGGCCCCGAAACAGGTTCAGGCGGCCTTGGGCGCCGCCTGCCGCACGCCTTCGTCCACATGATCCGCGAACTGGGAGAAGTTCTCGATGAACTGGTCGACCAGCTTGCGCGCGGTGGCGTCATAGGCGGCCTTGTCGGCCCAGGTTTCGCGCGGGTTGAGGATCGCGGAATCGACACCCGGCACCGCCTGCGGCACCTGGAAGCCGAAGTTCGGATCGATCTCGAACGTGGCCGCGTTCAGCGAACCGTCCAGCGCGGCGTTCAGCAGCGCGCGGGTCGCCTTGATCGGCATGCGGTGGCCGACGCCGTAGGAGCCGCCCGTCCAGCCGGTATTGACCAGCCAGCAATCCACCCCGCCCTTGGCGATGCGTTCCTTCAGCAGATTGCCGTAGACCGAGGGATGGCGCGGCATGAACGGCGCGCCGAAGCAGGTGGAGAAGGTGGCCGTCGGCTCGGTGACGCCGATTTCCGTGCCGGCGACGCGCGCGGTGTAGCCCGACAGGAAGTGATACATGGCCTGATCCGGCGTCAGCTTCGCGATCGGCGGCAGCACGCCATAGGCATCGGCCGTCAGGAAGATGATGTTCTTCGGCACGGGGCCGAGATTCTTTTCCGACGCGTTCGGGATGAAATCGATCGGATAGGAGCCGCGGCTGTTCTCGGCCAGGCTGTCGTCGTCCAGGTCGATCTCGCGCGTGTCCATGTCGATCACGACATTTTCCAGCACCGTGCCGAAACGCTTGGTGGTGGCGTAGATCTCCGGCTCGGCTTCCGGCGAGAGGCGGATCATCTTGGCGTAGCAGCCGCCTTCGAAGTTGAAGACCGCCGTGTCCGACCAGCCATGCTCGTCATCGCCGATCAGCGTGCGGCTGGCATCGGCGGACAAGGTGGTCTTGCCCGTACCGGACAAGCCGAAGAATACCGCCGTGTCTCCCTTGGGACCGATATTGGCCGAACAATGCATCGGCATGACGCCTTCGACCGGCAGCTTGTAGTTGAGGATGCCGAACACCGATTTCTTCATCTCGCCGGCATAAGCGGTGCCGCCGATCAGGATCAGCTTTTCGGTGAGGTTGACCGCGATGACCGTTTCCGAGCGCACGCCGTGCCGTTCGGGATCGGCGCGGAAGCTGGGCAGATCGATGATGGTATATTCGGGAACGAAGCCAGGCAGCTCCTCCGCGCCGGGGCGCACCAGCAGCGTCTTGATGAACAAGTTATGCCAGGCCAATTCGTTGATAACGCGCACGTTCACGCGATATTCCGGCTGCGATCCGCCATAGAGGTCCTGGACGAACAGCGTTTCCTTGGTGCCGAGATGCTTGAGGAAATCCTCCTTCAGCGCGGCGAAATGCTCGGGCGTCATGCCCTTGTTCGTCTTGCCCCACCACACCGTGTTTTCGGTTTCGGCATCGCGGACGATGAACTTGTCGTTGGCGGACCGGCCGGTGTGCTTGCCGGTCTTCACCACCAGCGGGCCGTCCTTGGCGAGCACGCCCTCGCCCCGACGGACCGCTTCCTCGACCAGCGGCGCGGTCGGCAGGTTCCAGTGAAGGGCCGCATCGACTTTGATGCCCTGGGCGGCAAGGTCGTGGGCGGGAATCGGGCTGGACACGTAATATCTCCTTCACAGGACAATTTCTGTCTCGGAGGCATGCGCCCCCTGTCCCCGGCGCGCATATAGGACAAGACATTCCGGGTCAAAGTGCCGAATGGGTGATGCCTGAACCGCGTTGCAGCTTTGTTGCCGGGGACAATGGCTTGGGCTAGAGCGGGTTTCGCTCAGGCGGAACCGTTACGATCCTTCGCTGCCCGCATTTTCCGGCCCTCCAGCCGGATCCGGCCGGCTCGAACATGATCGGACGGGCCGTGCAGATAGTGGGGTTAAGGGTCGATGACGGCTACGATCGCGCTCGTTGACGACGATCGCAACATCCTGACCTCGGTTTCGATCGCGCTCCAGTCCGAAGGGTTCACCGTCCGCGTCTATTCCGATGGCGAGGCGGCGCTGAAGGCGCTGATCGACAATCCGCCCGACCTGGCCGTGCTGGACATCAAGATGCCCAAGCTGGACGGGATGGAGCTGCTGCGCCGCCTGCGCGAGAAAAGCGCGGTCCCCGCCATCTTCCTGACGAGCAAGGATGACGAGCTGGACGAGGCGCTGGGCCTCGCCATGGGCGCGGACGATTATATCACCAAGCCTTTCTCCCAGCGGCTGCTGATCGCCCGCATCCGCGCCATCCTGCGCCGCACCGATGCCCGCGCCCAGCCGGAGCAGGAGGAGACGGCGGAAACGCCGGCCGAGCGGATCGTGCGCGGGCGCCTGTCCATGGACCCGGCGCGCCATCGCGTGCAGTGGGCGGGCAAGGACGTGACCCTGACCGTGACGGAATTCCTGATCCTGGAGGCGCTGGCCCAAAGGCCCGGCTTCGTGAAATCGCGCGACCAGCTGATGGATGCGGCCTATCAGGACGACGTCTATGTCGACGACCGCACCATCGACAGCCACATCAAGCGCCTCCGCCGGAAGTTCCGCCAGGTCGATCCCGATTTCAAGGCGATCGAGACCCTTTATGGCGTGGGGTATCGCTTTGCGGAGGAGTGAGGAGCGCGAGCTCGCGCTGATGTGGTCGGCCCGCTGGTCGCTCACCACCCGCATCCTGGCGGTGAACATCTTCGCGCTGGCGATGCTGGCGGGCGGCTTCTTCTATCTGGACAGCTATCGGTCGCAGCTGATCGACGCGCGGCTGGACGAGGTGGCGGTGCAGGCGCGGCTGATCGCCGAGGCGCTGGATGCCGCCCAGCCTGATCGGCAGCACGTCCTGCTCGAGCAGCTTGAGCAGGCGAGCGACCTGCGATTGCGCGTCTATGATGCCGGGGGCGCGCGGGTGCTCGACAGCTGGCTCGTCGGCCCGCCCACTTATGTGCTGCGCGATCCCGACGAGGAAGCTTGGCAGCGCAAGGCGGCGCGCGCGCTGGACCGGGCCATCGACATCGTCGTCGGCGCGGACAGGCCCGAACGCTTCAACGAACCCGCGCGCGACACGCTTTCCGCCTGGCCGGAAGCGCTGGCGGCGAAAAAGGAAGGCATTCCCGAAACCCGGCTGCGCCGCGCGCCGGACCGGACGCCGGTGATATCGGCGGCGGTCGCCATGCCGGATACGGGGATGACCCTGCTCGCCACCACCAACGCACGCGACATCGTCCGCATCGTCCGGGCCGAACGGCTGCGGCTGGGCATCGTGCTGGCGATGGTCATCACGCTTTCCGTGCTGCTGTCGCTGTTCCTGGCGCGCACCATCGTGCGGCCGCTGCGCCGGCTGGCGCGCGCGGCGCATCGCGTGCGGCTGGGCCGCGCGCGAGAGGTGCAGGTGCCGCGCCTCCCCTCCCGCCGCGACGAGATCGGCCTTTTGGCGCGCGCGCTTTCGGACATGAGCCTGGCGCTCCGCCAGCGGATCGACGCGACCGAAGCCTTCGCCGCCGATGTGACGCACGAGCTGAAGAACCCGCTAGCATCGCTGCGATCGGCCGTGGAGACGCTGGAAAAGGTGAAGGACCCCGCGCTTCAGGACCAGCTTCTCGACGTGGTGCGCGATGACGTCCACCGGCTCGACCGGCTGATAACCGACATCGCCGACGCCTCCCGCCTCGATGCCGAGCTTTCGCGGGCGCGCTTCGAGACGATCGATCTGGGGCAGATGATCGAGGGCCTGATCGCCCAACGGGAGAAGCGCGGCATCGATGCGGATGTGCGGCTGGCCTTCGCCCGCCCCCATGCCGGCACCGCCGTGGTGCTGGGCGACGGATCGCGGCTGACCCGGCTGATCGAAAATCTGGTGGACAATGCCATCAGCTTCTCCCCCCCCGGCGGCCTCGTGAAAATCGCCGCCACGCGCGACGGGGACGAGGTGGTGCTGCGCGTCGACGATGAAGGCCCCGGCGTCGCGCCCGACGTGCGCGAGGCGATCTTTAAGCGTTTCCACAGCATTCGGCCCGAAGGTGAGGCCTTTGGCCAACATAGCGGCCTCGGCCTCGCCATCGCAAAGGCGATCGTCGAGGCGCATAATGGGACGATCATGGTAGAAGACCGCGACGATGCGCCGACCGGCGCCCGCTTCATCATCCGCCTGCCGGTGGCCGAACGATGAGCGTGCCGCCCCTTTCCTCCGAAACCCTCCACGCCTCCTGCGTCGCGATCGGCGGCCGGGCGGTGCTGCTGCACGGCCGATCGGGATCGGGCAAATCCGATCTCGCGCTGCGGCTGATCGACCGGGGCGCGAAGCTGGTGAGCGACGACTATACCGTCGTGCGCCGCGCCGGCGACGGGCTGGTGGCCAGCGCGCCGCCCAACATATCCGGCCGGATCGAGGTGCGCGGCATCGGCATCGTGCCGATGGAGGCGATCGAAAACGCGCCGGTGGCGCTGATGGCGCTGCTGGACGAACTGGTCGAACGCATGCCGGACGACCAGCCGGCGACCCGCCCGGTGGCGGGACTGCGGGTGCCGGTGATCGCGCTGGCGGCGCTGGAGGCATCGGCCCCGATCAAGCTGGAACTGGCGCTCGCCCGCTTCGGCCTGCCGGCCCGATCATGACCACATCCAGCCGCCCACGGCGCATATTGCTGGTCACCGGCATGTCCGGCGCGGGCAAGTCCACCGCGCTGGACACGTTCGAGGATATGGGCTGGGAGGTGGTGGACAACCTCCCGCTCTCGCTGCTCGAACGGCTGCTCGGCACGCCGCTGCCCAAGGGATCGGACGATCAGGGACGGCCGCTGGCGCTGGGGATCGACAGCCGGACGCGCGGCTTCGATGCCGCCGCGATCGCACGGCGCATCGGCCAGCTTCGCGAGGAGCATGGCCACGACATCGAGATATTGTTCCTAGACTGCGGCGGCGCCGAATTGCAGCGGCGTTATTCCGAGACCCGCCGCCGCCACCCGCTGGCCCAGGACCGGCCGGCCGCCGACGGCATCGTGCGCGAGCGCGAGCTGCTGGCGGACCTTCGCCGATCGGCCGATCATCTGATCGACACCACCGACCGCAACAGCAACGCGCTGCAGCGCGAGCTGCGCCAGCGCTTCGGCCAGGACGAGCCGGCCAAGCCCACGCTCGCGGTGATGTCCTTCGGCTTTTCCCGCGGCATCCCGCGCGATGCGGACCTGGTGTTCGACATGCGCTTCCTGCGCAATCCCCACTGGGACCCGCAATTGCGCCCGCTGACTGGCATCGACGCGGCGGTGGGCGATCATATCGCCGAAGATCCCGCCTACGAACCCGCGATATCCCGGATCGAAGACCTGCTGCTGCTGCTGCTGCCGCGTTATTCGGCGGAAGGAAAATCCTATGTCACGGTCGCTTTCGGCTGTACCGGGGGGAGACATCGCTCGGTCCATGTCGCCGAGCGGGTCGCGGCACGGTTGCGCGCCGCGGGATTTTCTCCGAATGTGGCCCATCGTGACCTCGCTACAGCGCCGCACGACTCGATGGAGGGGAAGCCAAATAATGGCTCGGCAAAACATGGTTCGGGTGGCTGAATGATTGGATTGGTGCTTGTGACGCATGGTCGGCTTGCCGCCGAATTCATCGTCGCGATGGAGCATGTGGTGGGGCCGCAGGATGCGATCGAGGCGATCTGCATCGGTCCCGACGACGACATGGAGGTCCGCCGCGCGGACATTGCCGGTGCCGTCAAGCGGGTCGACCGCGGCTCGGGCGTCATCCTGCTCACCGATCTGTTCGGCGGCACGCCGTCCAACCTGGCCATATCGCTGATGGAGCCGGGGCGGATCGAGGTGATCGCCGGCATCAACCTGCCGATGCTGATCCGCCTGGAGGGAGCCCGCAAGATGATGAAGGTGAAGGCCGCCGTCGCCGCCGCGCGCGAGGCGGGGCGCAAATATATCTCCGTCGCGTCCGAAGTTTTGGGCGAGGCCGCATGAACGGCGAAGCGCTGCTCCAACGCGCCGTCCAGATCACCAACAAGCGGGGGCTGCACGCCCGCGCCAGCGCCAAGTTCGTCACCCTCGCCAGCGGCCAGGCCGCGACGATCGAGGTGGAGAAGGACGGATCGCGCGTGGCCGGCACCTCGATCATGGGGCTGATGATGCTGGGCGCCGCGATGGGCGACAGCATCGTCATCACCGCCGCCGGCAAGGATGCCGAACGCGCGCTGGCCGCGCTGTGCGAGCTGGTGGAAGCGAAGTTCGGCGAGGACTGACCCCTTCCCCTGCGGGGAAAGCGGACAAAAGCCACAGGCCCGGACGACAAACGACACGCCATGCCCCGACAGATCACCGCCTTTTCCAATCCGCTCGTGAAGCGCATCCGCGGCCTGCGCGAGAAGCGCCATCGCCGCGAGGAACGCATGTTCCTGGCGGAAGGCCTGCGCATTCTGACCGAAGCGCGCGAGACCGGCCATATCCCGCGCTACATCTTCTACGCCGCCGATTCGGCCGATCACCGGCTGGTGCGCGAGCTGGTGCGGGTGGTGGAGGCCAAGGGCGGCGAGGCGATCGAGACCGATCGCGACATCCTGCACAAGCTATCCGGCAAGGATAATCCGCAGACGGTGATCGGCGTCTATGACGAGTTCGACACCGCGCTCGACCGGATCGACCGGACGGCGGCCAGCATCTGGATCGTCGCCCAATCGATGCGCGATCCCGGCAATCTCGGCACGATCCTGCGCACGGGCGACGCCGTGGGCGCGGGCGGGCTGGTCCTGGTCGACGATTGCGTCGATCCCTTCTCGGTCGAGGCGGTGCGTGCATCGATGGGGGCGCTCTTCACCCAGCGCATCGCCCAGGCCCGCTGGCCCGAATTCCTGCAATGGCTGCGGAGCGGGCCGGGCGAACTCGTCGGCATGAGCCTGGATACGGATATCGACTATCAGGCGCCGCGCTATGCCGCGCCCACCTTCCTGCTCGTCGGCAACGAGGCGCAGGGCCTGCCCGCCGATTATGCGGCGGAGTGCGATCTGCTGGTGAAGATGCCGATGCTGGGCAAGGCGGACAGCCTGAACGCCGCCGTCGCGACCGCGGTGATGGCCTATGAGGTGCTGAACCAGCGCCGGCATATCGGCTGAGCGAAACGCCCGCCACCCGCGAGGTTGGCCCCCGCCCCCCGTCGCGCTAGGATGCCGCCGCCGGCTATGGGCCCGGCACGACAGGGAGAATTCGCTTGCACGATCATCCCAACATCCTCCTCGCGACCGACCTCAGCGCCCGCAGCGACCGTCCGTTCGACCGCGCCGCATCACTGGCAAGGGAATTGGGCGGATCGATCACGCTGGCCCATGTGCTGGAACCCGGCGCCGCGCCGCGCGGCCCCGCGGGCATGGACGAGCTGCGCGCGACGATCCTGGAGGACCTGCCCGATGCCGGGGTTCCCATCCATCTGCTGATCGAGCGGGGATCGGCCCCCTCGCTGATCGCCGAGGCGGCGGACCGCGAGGGCAGCGACCTGATCGTGGTGGGCGCGGCCCGCTATAACAACATCACCGATTTCTTCCTGGGCACGGCGGTGGACTATCTCGTCCGCCATGCGCATGTGCCGGTGCTGGTGGTGAAGCGCCGCGCGGCCCACGCCTATCGCGACATATTGATCGCCACCGACTTCTCGGCCTGCGCGCTGGAGTCGACGCGGGTGGCGGCCGAAATCTTCCCCCACGCCCGGCTGAACCTGGTCCACGCCTATCGCGGCGCCTATGAATCCCGCCTCAACCCCGATGAGGTGCGCGCCGAGGCCCATGCCGAGGCGGAGCGCGAGCTGGCCGATTTCGTTTCCTCGCCGGAGCTTGCCGCCGCCCGGCCCCGCCTGCACACGCAGCTCGAGGTCGGCCCGCTCGCATCCGTCATCCTCGCGCGCCTGCGCGCCCAGCCCATCGACCTTCTGGTCCTCGGCACCCACGGCCGCAGCCCGATCGTCCACGCCGCCCTCGGCAGCCGGGCATCCGATCTCCTGGAATCCATGCCCTGCGACGTGCTGATGGTGCGCGAGAGGGCGCGGGAGGGCTAGGTACCGGCTCTTTCCAGCCGCACGGCGAGAACGACATTCAGGGCAGCGGCGGGATGCGGGCATACCACCTGCCCCAAACCCGTCGCCCCGAACCCGGTCCGGGGTTCACCTTCGGTGGACGCCAGGCTGAAGGCCGCGCAGGCATCGCAGCCAATCCATGATCGGCAGCCGGACCCGATGGAGCCGCCAACACCCGACACAATGGATTCCCGTCTTCGCGGGAATGACGGGGGCGGGGAAGCCACGCCGACATGGGATGGCGGGCTAGAAGGGCCCTCTGCCCGGCCCCGAAAACGGGTAAGCCGTAAGTGGGGGACAGCGGAAACGAGGGCAATAAGCGGGATATCGAACGCAGCCCCGGCCCAGAACCCGTCAGTGAAGGCGAACCGGCAACCCGGCCCTACTCCGCCGCCTCCGGCACATCGCCCTCGCCGGCCGAAAGCTTGCGCAGCGGGCGCACGCCGGTTTCGACGACCGGCAGCAGATCGATCGACTTGCCCGACGTATCGACCTTCAGCGCCTCGAACCGGCGCGCCTGCGTCATCACCTGGCCTTCGAGGCTGCCGACGAAATCATTGTAGGCGCCCGTGGCCTGGGAGAGGTTGCGCCCGAGCTTGGCGACATGCGCGCCCATGGTGGCGAGCCGCTTGTAAAGCTCCTTGCCGGCTTCGGCGATGTCCTTCGCCTGTTCGGCCAGATGCTCCTGCCGCCACATGCCCGCCATCACCTTGGCCAATGCCAGCATGTTGATGGTCGACGCCACGATCACGCCGTTGCGGAAGGCGGTTTCGATCAGATCCGGCGCGCGTTCGGCGGCGGCCGAGAGGAAATGCTCGCCGGGGATGAACATGATGACGAAATCGGGCGAGAGATCGAACTGCCGCCAATAGCCCTTGCGGCCGAGATCGGCGGCATAGCTCTTCATCGCCGCCGCATGCTGGAGCAGCAGGGCCGCGCGCCGCTCCTCATCCTCCTCGTCGAACGCCTGCTCGAAATGAACGAGCGGGCATTTGACGTCGACGACGATGCAGCGCCCGCCCGGCAGGTTGATGACGCAATCGGGGCGGAGCTGCTTTTCGCCATCGGTGACGGAGGATTGCAGCGTGAAATCGATATTCTCGGACAGTTGAGCCGCTTCCAATATATTGCGGAGCTGTTCCTCGCCCCAGCGCCCCCGCGCCTTGGGGCTGGAGCGCAGCACATTGGTGAGCCGCGCGGTCTCGCGCCGGACCACATCATTGCCCTGGGCGAGCTGGGCGACCGCCTCGCGCAGCTCGCCATAGCTGCCGACGCGATCCTTCTCGATCTTCTCCAGCTTCTCGTCATAGCGCTTGAGGGTGGATTCCACCGGGGTGAGCAGCAGCTTGAGCTTGGCCTCGCCCTCCTGCCCGGCCTGGGCGAAGCGTTCCTCGGCGCGCTTCAGGAAATTGGCCTGCGCGGCATCCAGCGCCTTGCCGGCGAGATCGCCGAAGCGCGCCTCCAGTTTGGCCTCCATCTCCTTGAGCTGGGCGACCTGCTCCTCATGCGCGCGCTGGCGTTCGCTTTCGCCGCGCACATAAGCGGCGTTGGCGGCGGCAAGCTCGGCCGCGCGGGTGCGTTCGTCCGCCAGCGCCCGTTCGAGGCTGGCGACCCGCTCCGCCTCCTTGGCGGCGGCGGCCAGGCCGCGCTGGGCGGCGTCCCGCTCCTCGCGCACGGCATCCAGCATCTGGCGGAGCGGCGGCAGCTCCTCGCCCCGCGCCTCGGCCACGGCGCGCGCGGATTCGGCGGCGGCAGCACGCTGGGCAAGGGAATCACGCTCGCGCCGAAGATCGGCCAGCGCCGATCCGCGCAACGCCCAGCCGACGCCGAGCCCTAGCGCGAGCATCATCGGGATCGCGGCGATCAGCAGGGCTTCCATCACGGCCTTTCTTTGGAACAGATAGCGAACCCTGCCCGCCCCGCCCGCATTTTGCAAGGCCCCGCTGCGGAACGACGGGCGATGCCGGTCGTTCGGCCAGTTTCAGGCCAGGAGTGGCATGCCCATGTCCATCTCGAAGATGATCGCCGCCCATCCCGACGTGACCGAAGTCAACGAGCCGCTGGCCGTCGCCGTGCGCCATGCGATGTTCTGCGCGGTGATCTGCACGTCCTGCGCGGATGCCTGCACGGCCGAGGCGATGGACATGCGCCAGTGCATCCGCACCTGCCTGGACTGCGCCGACATCTGCGAGACGACCGCCAAGGTCGCGGTGCGACAGACGGGGCGCAGCATCCTGATCGTGCAGGCGATGCTGGAAAGCTGCATCGCGGCGTGCGACGTGTGCGCGGCGGAATGCGAGCGGCATGACCATCCGCATTGCTGGCGCTGCGCGGAAATGTGCCGCGAATGCGCGGACGATTGCCGCCGGGCGCTGCCGACGGTGCATTAGGCGGCGGATAGGCGGGAAGATCAGGCCGCGCGGCGGGCGCGGCGGGCCTTTTCCAGCTTCTTCATCACCATTTCCCGCTTCAGGCGCGAAAGGTGGTCGATGAACAGGATGCCTTCCAGATGGTCCATCTCGTGCTGGAGGCAGGTGGCGAGCAGGCCTTCCAGCCGCTCCTCGTGGCGTTCGCCCTTCTCATCCAGCCAGCGGGCGTGGATCACGGCCGGGCGCTCGACATCGGCATATTGATCGGGCACCGACAGGCACCCTTCCTGATAGACCGAATGTTCCTCCGAAGGATCGAACAGCTCGGGATTGATGAAGACGCGCGGATTGCGGATCGGCTTGCCTTCCGCATCCTGTTCCTCCTGCAGGTCGATCACCAGCACGCGCTTGGGCACGCCTACCTGGATCGCCGCCAGGCCGATGCCGGGGGCGTCATACATCGTCTCGAACATGTCCGCGATCAGCGCGCGCAGATCATCGTCCACCGTTTCGACGGGCGTGGAAATGGTGCGCAGGCGCGGATCGGGCGCCTCCAGGATCGGAAGAATGGCCATGGAGGCCAGCTAGTGAGAATCGGCGCCGCTTTCAAGGGCGGCTGGTGCCGGAGGCGGGATATCCCTCACCTCAACCCACCGGGCGCCGGGCGCGCAACGCCTGGGCAAGCGTGCCTTCGTCGAGATAGTCCAGTTCGCCCCCCACCGGCAGGCCATGGGCCAGCTGGGTGAGGCGGATGGGATAATTTTCCAGCCGATCCGCGATATAATGCGCGGTCGTCTGGCCTTCCAGCGTGGCGTTCATCGCCAGCACCACCTCGTCCACCCCGCCGGCGGCGATGCGGCTGACGAGACGATCGATGGCGAGATCTTCCGGCCGCACGCCTTCCAGCGCCGAAAGCCGCCCGCCGAGCACGTGGAAGCGGCCGGGAAAGAGGCGCGAGCGTTCCAGCGCCCACAGGTCGGCCACCTCCTCCACCACGCAGAGCAGGCGCGCATCGCGGCGCGGGTCCGCGCAGATGGCGCAAGGATCGGTGGTGTCGACATTGCCGCATGTGCCGCAGGTCGCCAGCCGATCGTTCACCTGCTCCAGCGCGCGCAGCAACGGGGCGAGCGTCACCTCGCGCTTCTTGATGAGGTGGAGGACGGCACGGCGCGCGGACCGCGGCCCAAGGCCCGGCAACCGCGCCAAAGCCTGCGTCAATGCCTCGATTTCGGGAGATGCCATGCGGAACAGATAGGGAATTCGGATCGCCGCGTCACCCCGAACTTCGCAACGCCGTCCGTCATGGAAACTTGCCTTGGCGGCCCGCTATGCCCAAAGCGCGGAGCCATGCGTATCGCCTTCATGGGAACCCCCGACTTTGCCGTGCCGACGCTGGACGCGCTGGCCGCCGCCGGGCACGACATCGCCGCCGTCTATTGCCAGCCGCCGCGCCGTGCGGGCCGGGGCAAGGCCCTGTCCCCCTCCCCCGTGCACAGGCGGGCGGAGGAGATGGGGATCGCGGTGCGCCACCCCGCCAGCCTGAAAGGCGAGGAGGAGCAGGCGACCTTCGCGGCGCTGGACCTCGATGCCGCCGTGGTCGCGGCCTATGGGCTGATCCTGCCGCAGGCCATCCTCGCCGCGCCGAAGCTGGGCTGCCTCAACGTCCATGCCTCGCTGCTGCCGCGCTGGCGGGGTGCCGCGCCGATCCACCGCGCGATCCTGGCCGGGGATGCGCGGACCGGCGTGACGATCATGCAGATGGAGCGCGGGCTCGATACCGGGCCGATGCTGGCGACCGTGGAGACGGAGGTAAACGGCAAGACCGGCGGCGGCCTGACGGCGGAACTGGCGGAAAAGGGCGCGGCGCTGATGGTGGCGGTGCTCGCCGATATCGGCCGTTACCCGCCCGTCCCGCAGCCTGAAGAGGGCGTGACCTACGCGGCCAAGATCGACAAGGCCGAAGCACGGATCGATTTCGCGCAGGATGCCGCCGCGATCGAACGGCAGGTGCGCGCCTTCAACCCGGCGCCCGGCGCCTTCTTCGAGCATCAGGGGGAGCGCACCCGCGTGCTGGCCGCCGAAACCATCGATCGTGCGGGCACGCCCGGCACCGTGCTGGACGATACGCTGCTGATCGCCTGTGGCAACGGCGCGATCCGCCCCACGCAGATGCAGCGCGCCGGGCGCGGAGCGATGGCGGCGGCGGAGCTGCTGCGCGGCTTTTCCATCCCGGCCGGCACGGTGCTGGCATGACGCGGTTTCGGCTGACGGTGGAATTTGATGGCCGCCCCTTCATGGGCTGGCAGCGCCAGTCGCACGGGCCGAGCGTGCAGCAGGCGATCGAGGAGGCGGTGGAGCGCATCACCGGCGAGGTTACGGGCGTCCACGCCGCCGGCCGCACCGACGCCGGCGTGCATGCGGAGGCGATGGCCGCCCATGTCGATATCGCCCGCCCCTTCCAGCCCTTCCGCCTGATGGAGGCGCTGAACGCCCATCTCCGCCCCAATCCGATCGCGATCCTGGCGGCCGAAACGGTGGCGGACGATTGGCACGCGCGCTTTTCCTGCATCGGCCGGCGCTATTCCTACCGCATCGTCAACCGCCGCGCGCCGCTGGCGCTGGATGCGGGCCGCGCCTGGCATGTGGCGGTGCCGCTGGACGCGGAGGCGATGCACGCCGCCGCGCAACGGCTGGTCGGCCGGCACGATTTCACCACCTTCCGATCGGTGCACTGCCAGTCGGACAGCCCGGTCAAGACCTTGGATCGGCTGAACGTTTCCCGATATGGCGACGATATCGAAATCGAGGCCGCCGCCCGATCCTTCCTCCACCATCAGGTGCGGTCGATGGTCGGCTGCCTGATGCTGGTGGGCCGGGGCAAATGGACCGCCGACGATCTGAGCGACGCGCTGGAAGCCCGCGATCGCAACGCGCTCGGCCTGAACGCGCCGCCGGACGGCCTGTTCTTCATCGAGGCGAAATATCCGGAATAGGCGAAGGCCACAGACTGCATGGCCCGTATTAAGGCGACACCCGGCCGCGCACCTGCTACCGCAAGCGGGCCTATTCCGGCACGCGCGCCAGTCGCGCAGGAGAACATCATGTCGCGCGCCATCAATCTCAACGCCTCCCCGGCGGAAGTCCAAGCCATGTGCGACCGCCACCATGCGCGCGTTACCGCCATCGAAAGCCTGCTTTCCGGCGGCACCAGGGTCGTGCTGGCGAATGGCGATGCCGCCGCCATCATCACCAAATCCTTCGGCAGCAAGGTCATCAAGGGCAATGTGAAGCGCGTTCCCCTTGCGCTCGCCGGCCAGTGGGTGGCGTGAAGCGCGCGGCCGGGCCGCCCCTTTCCTGACGCGCCTTCGCTCAATCCAGCGGATGCCGCCCTAGCCGACCATCATTTCAATGGCCGGCGGGTGGCCCAGGAAGGCCGAGGGGCTGGCAGTGGCCCCGTAGGCGCCGGCCATGAACACGGCGACGATATCGCCCACCTCCGCGCGGGGCAGCAGCACCTTTTCGGCAAGCCGATCCAGCGGGGTGCAGAGGCAGCCGACGATGCTCGCCACCTCGGCCGCTTCCTCCGTGAAGCGGCTGGCGATGGCCACCGGATAGTTGCGGCGGACGACCGTGCCGAAATTGCCCGACGCCGCGAGCTGGTGATGAAGCCCGCCATCGGTGACGAGGAAGACCTCGCCATGGCTGATCTTCCGGTCGACGATGCGGGTCAGATAGACGCCCGCCTCTCCCACCAGCCAGCGGCCAAGCTCGATCGCGAACGCGCTTTGGGCAAGCGCCGCCGGGCGATCGGCCAGCCTTTCGCCCAGCGCCGCACCGATGGTGTCGATATCGAGCGGCTTTTCCGAGGGGAAATAGGGAATGCCGAAACCGCCGCCGAGATTGACGAGCGGCGGTAGCGCACCGACCTCCTCCGCCAGCCTTGCGGCGAGCGCGAGCGTGGCGGCCTGGGCCTCGATGATCGCGGCGGCATCCAGCGCCTGCGATCCGGCAAAGATGTGGAAGCCGCGCCAGTCCGCCCCGGCGGCGATCATGTCGCGGCAGAGCGCGGCCGCCTCCGCCTCGTCCACGCCGAAGGGCCGCGCGCCGCCGCCCATGCGCATGCCCGATCCCTTGATCTCGAAATCGGGGTTCACCCGCACGGCGAGCCTGGGCCGGATGCCGAGCCGGCCGGCAATGGCAATGGCGCGCCAGCCTTCGGCGGCGGATTCCAGGTTCAGGGTGACGCCGGCGGCGATCGCGGCCTCGAGTTCCCGATCGCGCTTGCCGGGGCCGGCAAAGGAGACGTGATCGGCAGCCATGCCGCTGGCAAGCGCGACGCCCATCTCGCCCGCCGAGGCGACGTCGAGGCCGTCCACCAGCCCCGCGAAGGCGGCGACGACATCCGGGTTCGGATTGGCCTTCATCGCATAATGGATCGCGACCTCGGCGGGCAGCGCGGCCCGAAGCGCGGCAACGCGCGCGGCCATGATCGCGCGGTCATAGACGAAGAGCGGCGTATCCCCGGCCTCGGCGACCAGCGCGGAGACGGGATGGCCGCCCACGGCAAGCTCGCCACCGATCGCCCGGTAATCGGCCGGGATGGTTCCCATCGGCTTCATGCCGCAAGCTCCGCCTTCAGGCCGGCGCGATCGACCTTGCCATTGGCGTTGCGGGGAAGATCCGCCCGCCAGACGATCGCGCGCGGCTGCATGAAATTGGGGAGATCCCGCTTCAGCGCATCGCGCAGCGCCGCCTCCTGCGCGGGATCGCCCCTGAGGACGAGGAGGATCGCCTCGCCCAGCCGATCGTCCGCCACGCCGATGGCGACGGCTTCCGCCGCAAGCCCGGTGGCGATGGCGGCTTCCTCCACCTCCGTCGGGCTGACGCGGTTGCCGGACGTCTTGATCATCTCGTCATCGCGGCCGACGAAGCGGAGCAGCCCCTCCCCGTCCACCGCTACCGTATCGCCGGACCAGACGGCGGTGCCGCCATGGCGCGAATGGGAGGGCGCGGGGCGGAAGCGGTGCGCGGTCCGCGCCTCATCGCGCCAATAGCCTTGCGCCACCAGCGGACCGGCATGGACCAGCTCGCCCGGCTCGCCGGCTTCGGTGGGGCTGCCGTCGGCGCGGACCACCATCACCTCGGCGAAGGGAATGGCGCGGCCAATGGATTCCGGGTGGGCATCGACCAGGGCGGGATCGAGATAGGTGGAACGGAACGCCTCCGTCAGCCCATACATCGAATAGAGATCGGCATTGGGGAAGAGCGCGCGCAGACGGCGGATCAGCGGCACCGGCAGGCGGCCGCCCGAATTGGTCAGGCGGCGCAGGCGGGCGGCGGTTTCGGCCGGCCAGTCCGCCTCGGCAAGCTGCACCCACAAGGGCGGCACGCCGGCCAGCGTGGTGATGGCGTGGCGTTCCACCGCGCGGATCACATCGCGCGCGGTGAGGTAATCGAGCGGGTGGACGCAGCCCCCCGCCGCCCAGGTGGAAAGCAGCTGGTTCTGGCCGTAATCGAAGCTGAAGGGCAGCACGGCGAGCGTGCGGTCATCCGGCCCAAGCCGCAGATAATGCGCGACGGAAACGGCGCCCAGCCACAGATTGGCGTGGCTCAGCATCACCCCCTTGGGCCGGCCGGTGGAGCCGGAGGTATAGAGGATGGCGGCCAGACCGGCCGGATCGGCCGAGGACGGCGGCAGGCCGGACTGGGCGGCGAGCGTGGCGGCGCCGGCCTCGTCCTCGATCAGCAGCGCGCAATCGGCGGGGCGGTCCCCCGGCTCCAGCGTCGCGACGCGGCTGGGGCCGGCGATCAGCAGCGCGGCCCCGCTATCGGCGAGGATGTGGGCAAGCTGGGCGCGCTTCAGCAGCGGATTGACGGGGACGTGGACGAAGCCGGCCCGCGCGCAGGCCAGCGGCAGCAGGCTCGCCAGCCGCGTCTTGGCCAGCCATGAGGCGACGCGCGCGCCGGGGGCGAGACCGCGATCGGCCAGCGCGCGGGCCAGCGCGCCCACCGCGCGATCGAGCCCCGTATAATCCAGCGCGCCAGCCCGATCGACCAGCGCCAGCGCATCGGCCGCGCCCATCAGCGGCAGATGATCGAGCGGGCGGGGATCGGGATTGGGATCGGTCGCGGGCACCCCTCATGCTCCTTCGCGCTGATGCTGGGCCGGAGGCGATAGCGCGCCCACGGCCCGGTGGAAACCCGGCCGATGCTTGTCCCGCGCGTGCGAAGCGGCTAGGCGACCGCCGTTCGGGTTCGCCAGAAGACGAGGAATTAGATGGTCGGCGATGGGATCGATGTCGAAACGGCGGTTCGCGGCGTGCTGGGCGACGTGCTCGGGCTGGGCGATGCGCGCACGGCCGCGCTCGAACCCGGAACGCCGCTGTTCGGCGCCATGCCGGAACTCGATTCGATGGCGGTGGCCGGCCTGCTGACCGAGCTGGAGGACCGGCTGGGCATCATCATCGACGATGACGAGGTGGACGGCGAGCTGCTGGAAAGCTTCGGCGCGCTGGTGGCCTTCGCCAAGGCCAAGGTGGCGAAGGCGGCCTGAGGCCGCCTCCCCCCATATCCTCAGGCCGCGACCGTGGCCTTCGCCTCGAAATCGGCATGGGCCAGGAAGCGTTCCGCATCCAGCGCCGCCATGCAGCCCGTGCCCGCCGCCGTCACCGCCTGGCGATAGACCTTGTCCATCACATCGCCGCAGGCGAACACGCCGGCCACGCTGGTCCGCGTGCTGCCCGGCTCCACCGCGATATAGCCGTCGCTGTCGAGCGCGATATGGCCGCGGAAGAGATCGGTGGCCGGCGAATGGCCGATCGCGACGAAGCCGCCGTCGACATCGAGGCTGCTGACCTCCCCCGTCACCGTATCGCGCAGCGAGAGCGCGACGAGGCCCTCGGGATCGCCGCCGCCCACGAACTCCGCGACTTCCTTGTTCCACAGCACCTTGATGCGCGGATGGGCGAAAAGGCGGTCTTGGAGAATCTTTTCCGCGCGCAGCGAATCGCGGCGGTGGATCAGCGTCACGTCCGGGCTGTGGTTGGTCATGTAGATTGCTTCCTCCACCGCGGTGTTGCCGCCGCCGATCACCGCGACCTTCTTGCCGCGATAGAAGAAGCCGTCGCAGGTGGCACAGGCGGAAACGCCCTTGCCCTGCAGCTTCAGCTCGCTGGGCAGGCCCAGCCAGCGCGCCTGGGCGCCGGTGGCGATCACCACCGTATCGCCTTCATAGACGGTGCCGCTGTCGCCGACGAGGCGGAAGGGACGCTTCGAGAAATCGACCTCGACGATCGTGTCCCACATCATCCGCGCGCCGACATGCTCGGCCTGGCGCTGCATCTGCTCCATCAGCCACGGGCCCTGGATGACGTCCGCGAAGCCCGGATAATTCTCCACATCGGTGGTGATGGTCAGCTGGCCGCCCGGCTGGATGCCCTGCAGCACGATCGGCGCCATCCCGGCGCGCGCGGCATAGATCGCCGCCGAAAGGCCGGCCGGCCCCGAACCGAGGATGAGCATGCGGGTGGAATGGGTCGCGGTCATGGATCGCCTTTGCTCGTGAATCTCAATATCTCGCGCCCGAGATAGGGCGTGGGGGGGCCACACCGCAAGGAATGGAAATTCTCGCGGCCCGGAAAGGCTGGCTCGGGCGCCGGCCGGAAAACATCGCTGGAAGGAGGAAGGAAGCGTGGTGGGCGCGACAGGGATTGAACCTGTGACCCCACCCGTGTGAAGGGTGTGCTCTACCGCTGAGCTACGCGCCCACGCTTCGCTTGAGGCCGATCATCGGGGCCAGCGGAGCTGGCGATCGGCGTTGCGGGGAGGCGCTTAGGCGGTCGCCGCGGACTTGTCCAGCCCCATCGGCGAGATATCCCCAGATCATCGCGACATCGCGCGATCGCGGAGAAGCGGCCGGCCCGATCCCCACCGGGCCGGCCCCGATCCTTAGTTGACCGCGTCCTTCAGGCCCTTGCCCGCCTTGAACTTCGGCTGGCTGGACGCCTTGATCTTCATCGGCTCGCCGGTGCGCGGGTTGCGGCCGGTGGATGCCTTGCGCTTGGAGACCGAGAAGGTGCCGAAGCCGACGAGGCGAACCTCATCCCCCTTCTTGAGCGCGCCGCTGATCGTATCGAAAACCCCTTCCACGGCCTTCGAAGCGTCGTTCTTGCTGAGGCCTGTCGCCTCGGCGACCGACGCGATCAGTTCTTGCTTGTTCATGCCCGAGGAACCCCCTTGAATAAGGTGCGATTATTTGAGTCGCGGCCAAGGCCGGGCGCGCATCTAAGAACAGCGCCGATAGGCGTGTCAAAAGGAAAGCGCGCCTAAATAGCGGGTTTTTCGAGGTTCGGGCCGATTTGGCGCGGCTCGATTCGGTGCCGGAGCGAAAAAAGAAAGGCGGCGACCCGGTAAAAACCGGATCGCCGCCCCTCGTTCGCCTTGGCGAATCAGTGGTGAATCGCAGCCCCGGCCTCGCCGGCAAGATGCGGCACGGGCGGCGCGGCCAGATCGTCCGCCTCCGTCCAGTCGATCGGCGAAACCGGCTGGGCCAGCGCCAGCGCCAGCACCTCATCGACATGCTTGACCGGCGTGATCTTCAGCCCTTCGCGGATATTGGCGGGGATTTCCGCCAGATCCTTCTCATTCTCCTGCGGGATCATCACGTGGGTGATGCCGCCGCGCAGCGCCGCCAGCAGCTTTTCCTTAAGGCCGCCGATCGGCAGCACCCGGCCGCGCAGCGTGACTTCGCCCGTCATCGCCACCTCGCGCCGCACCGGAATGCCGGTGAGCGTGGAGACGATCGCGGTGACGATGCCGATGCCGGCGGAAGGGCCGTCCTTGGGCACCGCGCCCTCGGGCAGGTGGATATGCACGTCCTTGCGGCCGAACAGGCTGGGCTTGATGCCATAAGCCGGCGCGCGGGCCTTCACGAAGGAGAAGGCGGCCTGCACCGATTCCTTCATCACGTCGCCCAGCTTGCCGGTGGTGGCGATGGCGCCCTTGCCCGGCACGGTGACGGCCTCGATCGTCAGCAGCTCGCCACCGACTTCCGTCCAGGCGAGGCCGGTGACGGCGCCGATCTGGTCCTCCTCCTCGCCCACGCCGAAGCGGAACTTGCGGACGCCGGCGAACTCGGAAAGATTTTCGGGCGTGATCTCGACCGTTTCGGCCTTGCCTTCGAGGATGCGGCGCAGCGCCTTGCGGGCGAGCTTCGCGATCTCCCGCTCCAGCGTTCGGACGCCGGCTTCGCGGGTATAATAGCGGATCAGGTCGCGCAGGCCGGCGTCGGTGAGGATGAACTCACCGGCCTTCAGCCCATGCGCCTCGATCTGCTTGGCGATCAGGTGCGCCTTCGCGATCTCGACCTTCTCGTCCTCGGTATAGCCTTCGAGCCGGATGATCTCCATGCGGTCGAGCAGCGGCTGCGGCAGGTTCAGCGAGTTGGCGGTGGTGACGAACATCACGTCCGACAGGTCGACATCGACCTCCAGATAATGATCCTGGAACTTGCTGTTCTGCTCCGGGTCGAGCACCTCCAGCAACGCGGACGCGGGATCGCCCCGGAAATCCTGGCCGAGCTTGTCGATCTCGTCGAGCAGGAAGAGCGGGTTGGACGTGCCCGCCTTCTTGAGGTTGGTGACGACCTTGCCCGGCAGCGAGCCGATATAGGTGCGGCGATGGCCGCGGATCTCGGCCTCGTCGCGCACGCCGCCCAGCGACTGGCGCACGAATTCGCGCCCCGTCGCCTTCGCGATCGAGCGGCCGAGCGAGGTCTTGCCCACGCCGGGCGGGCCGACGAGGCACAGGATCGGCCCCTTCAGCTTGTTGGTGCGCGCCTGGACCGCGAGATATTCGACGATCCGCTCCTTCACCTTCTCCAGCCCGTAATGATCGGCATCAAGCACGGCCTGGGCGACGGCGATATCCTTCTTGAGCTTCGACTTCTTGCCCCAGGGCAGGCCGAGCAGCACATCCAGATAATTGCGGACGACGGTCGCTTCGGCCGACATCGGCGCCATGGTGCGCAGCTTCTTCAGCTCCGCATTCGCCTTTGCGCGGGCCTCCTTCGAAAGCTTGAGCTTGGTGATCTTCTGCGCCAGCTCGGCCAGCTCGTCGCCGCCCTCGCCTTCCTCGGCATTGCCCAGCTCGCGCTGGATCGCCTTGAGCTGCTCGTTCAGATAATATTCGCGCTGGGTCTTCTCCATCTGCCGCTTCACGCGGCTGCGGATCTTCTTTTCCACCTGGAGGACGCCCAACTCGCCTTCCATGAAGGCGAAGGCCATTTCGAGCCGCTTGGCGGGATCGAGCTCGACGAGCAGGGTCTGCTTATCGGCGACCTTGATGTTGATGTTGGACGACACCGCGTCGGCCAGCCGCGCCGGATCCTCGATCTGGCTGAGCTGGACGGCGGTTTCGGCCGGCATCTTCTTGTTGAGCTTCGCGTAATTTTCGAACTGCTCGACCACCGAGCGCATCAGCGCCGCGATCTCGTCACCCTCGGCCGGCTGATCGTCGATCAGGTCCACCGAGGCGGTCAGATGATCGCCGTCGGCATCGAGCGTGGCGAGCGCTGCGCGCTGGCGTCCCTCCACCAGCACGCGCACGGTGCCGTCGGGCAGCTTCAGGAGCTGGAGAACGGTGGCGACGACGCCGATATCGTAGAGCGCGTCGCGATCGGGATCATCCTCGGACGGGTCGAGCTGGGCGACCAGGAAGATCGCCTTGTCCGCCGCCATCGCGCTTTCCAGCGCGGCCACCGATTTGTCGCGCCCCACGAAGAGCGGAACGATCATCTGCGGGAACACGACGATGTCGCGCAGCGGCAGGACGGGGAGGATTTCGGTCATGCAAACTCCGATGCGGGGCGGAAAGGTCGAGGCCGCCCGCGTGATTCCTTGGTCACTTATCTGTTATATATATGGGCGCGGCGCCGTCCCGCATCAACGGGCGCACGGAATCCTCTTCATATCGGGTCTGAAACAAAATCCTTCCGCGGCGATAATCTCCTTGTGTCGCAGCGTCTTGGTGCGGGGAAGGCGGCGGCGCCCTCCCCCGCCCGCCTCAGTGCCGCGTCTGCGTCATCCGATCGACCCAGGCGATGCCCAGCGCGGAGAGGATGAAGGCCATGTGGATGATCGCCTGCCACATCACGCCTGTCTCCGTGACGCGCGCGCCGGGCATGCCGATGGCGCTCGCCTCGATGAAGGTCCGCAGCAGATGGATGGAGGAGATGCCGATGATCGCCATGGCGAGCTTGACCTTCAGCACGCCCGAATTGACGTGGCTCAGCCATTCGGGGTTGTCCGGGTGCCGTTCCAGCCGCAGCCGCGAGACGAAGGTTTCATAACCGCCGACGATCACCATCACCAGCAGGTTGGATATCATCACCACGTCGATCAGGCCGAGCACGACGAGCATGATCTGCTGCTCCCCGAAATCGGCGGCGTGGGTGACGAGGTGCCACAACTCCTTGAGGAACAGGAAGACATAGACGCATTGCGCGACGATCAGCCCGACATAGAGCGGAAGCTGCAGCCAGCGCGACGAGAAGATCAGCAACGGCAGCGGCCGGAGCCGCGCGGGGGTTTCGATCGGGGGCGTGGAATCGGGAAGACTGGCCATCGGTCCTTGGAAACATGGTTGACGGGATGGACACCCTGTAGAGGCCATCCGCGCCGGTTTCTGTTTCAAAGCTTTGCGGGCGGGTTCATCCGCGCCGGCCGGGCTTCGGGCGGCCACGGCGCATCGATGCTCGGGCAAGCGGGAGAACGCGCCCCCCCAAAAAAACCGTCACCCCGGACTTGGTCCGGGGTCCACCGTGCGGCAGGCGCCGAAGCCCGAGGTCCCACGCCATTGTTCGTGGAGAGATGGACCCCGGATCAAGTCCGGGGTGACGGGTTTTTTGGACGCGCCGTCATGCCCCCCCCCCGTCACATCTGAACCCCAGCACCGGCCCCACGGACACCCACCGGCGCCGCCAAAGCCGGGACGCAGTAACCCGAACCCCGCCCCTACCGTTCCGGGCGCAGGCGATCGTCGGCCAGGTCGCTGAACTTGGTGAACTTGCTCTCGAACTTCAGCGTCACCGTCGCGGTGGCGCCGTGGCGGTTCTTGGCGATGACAAGCTCGGCCAGGCCGTGGGCATCGGCCATCCGCTTCTGCCAGGTATCGAAGGCGGAAACCGCGCCGGCATCGTCGCCGGCATCGACCGAGGCTTCCTTCGGTTTCTCGAAATTGATGTAATATTCCTCGCGATAGACGAACCAGACGATATCGGCGTCCTGCTCGATCGATCCGGATTCGCGCAGGTCCGAAAGCTGCGGCCGCTTGTTCTCGCGGCTTTCGACCGCGCGGCTGAGCTGGGAGAGCGCGATCACCGGAACGTGCAGTTCCTTGGCGAGCTGCTTGAGGCCGCGGCTGATTTCCGAAATTTCCTGCACGCGGTTGCCGTCACGCGAATTGCCGGAGCCCTGGAGGAGCTGGAGATAGTCGACCACGATCAGGTCGATACCACGCTGGCGCTTCAGCCGGCGGGCGCGGGTGCGCAGCGCCGCGATGGTGAGACCGGGCGTGTCGTCGATATAGAGCGGCAGATTCTCCAGCTCCGCCGCCGCGCGGGCGAGGTTGCGGAAATCCTGGTGGCTGATGTCGCCCATGCGCAGCTTCTGCGAGCTGATCTCCGCCTGTTCGGACAGGATACGGGTGGCGAGCTGGTCCGCCGACATTTCGAGGCTGAAGAAGGCGACGCCGGCGCCCACCGACCTGGCATCGGGGATGCCGTCCTCCCGGTCGCGCACGCGGCGTATCGCGGCGCTGAAGGCGATGTTGGTGGCGAGCGAGGTCTTGCCCATACCGGGGCGGCCGGCGAGGATGATGAGGTCCGAACGGTGGAGGCCGCCGATCCGGCTGTTCACGCTATCGAGGCCGGTGGTGATGCCGGAGACATGGCCGCCCGAATTGAGCGCGCGCTCGGCATTTTCGACCGCCAGCTTGGTGGCCTGGCCGAAGCTCTTGACGCTGCCCTGCTCGCCGCCTTCCTCCGCCACGCGGTAGAGCGCGACCTCGGCCGCCTCGATCTGGCTCTTGGGATCGACCGACTCGCTGGTGTCGAGCGCGTTTTCCACCATGTTGCGGCCGACGCCGATCAGTTCGCGCAGCAGCGCGAGATCGTAGATCTGGGTCGCGAAATCGCGCGCGCCGATCAGCGCGGCGCCGCTGCCGGTCAATTGCGCGAGATAGCCGGGGCCGCCCAGCTCGCGCATCGCCTCGTCCCCTTCGAACATCGGACGGAGCGTGACGGGGTTGGCGACCATGTTGCGATCGACCAGCTTGAGGATCGCATCATAGACGCGGCCATGAACGGGTTCGAAGAAATGATCCGAACGCAGGCGGACCTGCACGTCCTCGCACAGGCGGTTATCGATCATCAGCGCGCCGAGGAGGGCGGCTTCCGCCTCCACGTTGCGCGGCAATTCGGCGGCATCCGCGGAAGCCGCGGGCATCAATCGGACAGGTTCGGCCATGGCGCGCATCATCGCCGATGCGGGCCGCCGCGACAATCGGAAAGGCGAGTCCCTCCCGCGAAATGCGGACGAACCTCAACCTTGCAATGCCTATGGCATGGCAGGATAATATAAGCATGACTACGAATAGCCCCGACATGCCGGCCAATGTCCCGGAAAGCATCGGATTGCTGCTGCACGATACGGCGCGCGCCTTCCGCTACCGCTTCGACGCGCGGGCGCGCGGGCTGGGGGTGACGCGCCAGCAATGGCGCGCCTTGTTCCACATCTCCCGCAACGAAGGGCTGAACCAGGCCGAACTGGCCGACCGGCTGGAGGTGGAGCGGATCACGCTCTGCCGCATGGTCGATCGGCTGGCCGAGGCCGGGCTGGTCGAACGCCGCGCCGATCCGCGCGACCGGCGGGTATGGCGGCTCCATCTGCTGCCCGCCGCCCATGCCATCGTCGATCGGCTGGAGGCGCTGGGCAAGGAAGTGGAAGGCGAGGTTCTGGCCACATTGACGAAGGATGAGCGAAACCAGCTGGTTGACAGCCTGGAACGGCTCCGCGAGGCGCTGCGCGAGAAAGACGGGCGCCCCGGCGACGCGCGAAAGCAGGTAGCATGAACGACATGACATCGATCAAGGCGGACGGCGCGGCCGAGGTGGCGCGCAAGGCCCGGTCGCGCTGGCGGTGGCCGCTGATGCTTTCCGTTCCGGCCGTGATCCTGGCCGGCGGCGGCTGGCTGTGGGCGACGAGCGGGCGGAGCGTTTCGACCGACAACGCCCAGGTGGGCGCCGACATCATCAGCATATCGCCGGAGGTGGGCGGCCGGATCGTCGAGGTGGCGGTGCGCGAGAATCAGCGGGTGAAGAAGGGCGACCTGCTGTTCCGCATCGATCCCGAACCCTATCGCATCGCGCTGGCCCAGGCGGAGGCGGACGTGGGCAATGCCCGCATCCAGGTGAACGAGATGTCGAGCACCTTCGTCTCCAAGGAGGCGGATATCGGGGCGATGGCATCGGACGTGCAGCTCGCCCAGGAGAATTTCGCGCGGCAGAAGGACCTGCTGGACAAGGGCTTCACCACCCGCGCCGCCTATGACGCGGCACGCGCGGCGCTGGCATCGGCCGAGGCGAAGCGCGCGGTGGCGTCCGCCGACGCCAATGCCGCCCGCGCCAAGCTGGGCACCGCCGGCGCCGGCCTGCATCCGCAGATCGCCGCCGCCATCGCCGCGCGCGACAAGGCCGCGCTGGACCTCGCCCGCACCGAGATCCGCGCGCCGGCCGACGGCGTGATCGTGCAGGTGGACAAGCTGCAGCCCGGCTCGATGGCGATCGCGTCGCTGACCAGCGCGACGCTGGTTGCGGGCGGCAATTACTGGGTGGACGCCAATTTCAAGGAAACCCAGCTCGCCCATGTCCGCGTCGGCCAGAAGGCGGAGATCGCCTTCGACGCGATGGACGGCAAGGCGTGCGCCGCCCATGTCGCCAGCATCGGATCGGGCACGGGATCGCAATTCTCGATGCTGCCGGCCCAGAATGCCACGGGCAATTGGGTGAAGGTCACCCAGCGCGTGCCCGTGCGGCTGAAGCTGGACTGCACGCCCGATCGCCCGCTGGTGGCGGGATCGAGCGCGGACGTCACCGTCCACGTGCGGAGCTGAGGGGCGGGGAGGCCCGCCTCCCCCCTCCTCCGCCCTTTGCGATTCGCCGGCCGCTCGGATAACAGCGGGCGGGACACCTATGGCCGATCCGCGCATCATCGCCGTCGATCTCGACGACAAGACGATCATCTGGCGCAATGCCGATGTCGAGCAGGAACGGCGGATCGCGATCTTCGATCTGCTGGAGGGCAATCATTTCCATCCCCAGCGGGATTATCCGCAAGGCTATGCCGGCCCCTACCGCATTCGCCTGCGGGTGGAGGAAGGGCGGCTGGCGATCGACATTTCGAGCGCGGACGGCCAGCTCCTGGAAACGCTGATCCTGGGGCTTGCGCGGTTCCGCCGGCCCATCAAGGATTATTTCGCGATCTGCGACAGTTATTACCAGGCGATCCGCCAGGCCACGCCCCAGCAGATCGAGACGGTGGACATGGCGCGGCGGGGCATCCACAACGAGGCGGCGGATCTGCTGATGGAACGTTTGCGGGGGAAGATCGACGTGGATTTCGATACGGCGCGGCGCCTGTTCACGCTGATCTGCGTGCTGCATATCCGGGGTTGAGGACGAAACGTGGCTGAAGTGGACCTGGGCGACGTCGCCGGCGCCGTGCTGATCGATGCCGCGCGCGAGGCGGCCCGCAACGCGCACGCGCCTTATTCGCGCTTCGGCGTGGGCGCGGCGCTGCTGCTGGAGGATGGCGCGATCATCCCCGGCACCAATTTCGAAAATGCCAGCTATGGCCTCTCGCTCTGCGCGGAAACGGTGGCGCTGGCGGCCGCCAACGTCGCCGGGCGGCTGCGCGACGTGGTGGCGATCGGCATCGTCGGCGGGCGGATCACGCCCGGCGGGCTCACAGGGGCCGATCCGGTGCGCCCCTGTGGCCGCTGCCGCCAGATATTGAACGAGGCCGCGCAGATGGGCGGCCGCGACATCGTGATCCATTGCGCTTCGGGCGATGGCGGCGCGGTGGAGCGCCACCTCCTGTCCGAACTCCTGCCCTTCGCCTTCGGGCCCGACGATCTGGGATTGAGCTGATGTCCATCATGTCCGACAAGTGGATCCGCGAGCGCGCGCTGGCGGACGGGATGATCGAACCCTTCGTCGAGGCGCAGCGGCGCGACGGCTGTATCAGCTACGGCCTGTCCTCCTACGGCTATGACGCGCGCGTGGCGGACGAGTTCAAGATCTTCACCAACGTCGATTCGGCGACGGTGGACCCCAAGGATTTCGCCGCCAACAGCTTCGTCGATCGCAAGACGGACTGCTGCATCATCCCGCCCAACAGCTTCGCGCTGGCCCGCACGGTGGAATATTTCCGCGTGCCACGCGACGTGCTGGTGATCTGCCTCGGCAAGTCGACCTACGCCCGCTGCGGCATCATCGTGAACGTGACGCCGCTGGAACCCGGCTGGGAAGGCCATGTGACGCTGGAATTTTCCAACACCACGCCGCTGCCCGCCAAGGTCTATGCCAATGAAGGCGCGTGCCAGTTCCTGTTCCTGCAGGGCAACGAGCCGTGCGAGACGAGCTATGCCGACCGCGCCGGCAAATATATGGGCCAGCGCGGCGTCACCCTGCCCCGGCTCTGAGCCGGTCGCGCGGCCGCCCCGCCAAGACGTCCCGCTAAAGCGCCGGTGCGGCGGCGCCCGCCGTTTCGCGGCTGGCAAGGCCGCGCCTGCCCATTTCGCGCGGCAGGAAACGCACGCGCTTGTTGCCGAAATCCACCGACACCCGCTCGAACGAACGAAGCAGGTCCATCCCCAGCAGCATCGCCGGCTTGTTGGACAGGCCGAACATCTTGAAGGGATGAGCCTCCGTCCAGGCGATCGAGAGATTCTCCACGCGCAGGCCGCCGATCCGCATCTTGGGCAGCTGGCCCATCTCCGCCTGCAGCGAACGGCCGGCGACATCCACCAAAGTCACGACCTGCACCGAACCCTGCTTGCCCTTGCTCGCCAGCTTCCGGCGCAGCGCATTGTTGCCGATCGAAACCTGCGCGCCGGAATCGAGGATGACGCTCACCTTCTCCCCGTCGATATCGGCATCGACCAGGATCAGCTGGCCATATTTGCGCCGCGCCTTGACGACGATCGTGTCGGGGTCGGCCGGCTCCTCCCCCACCACGCGCGAGGGGTAGATCTTCATGTTGCCGGCGATGAAATCCATCTCCACCCGCTGGTTGACGAGGCCGTCGACGCCCAGCAGGCCCGACACGCCGAGATGCTGATCGGCCAGCACCGGCGCCGTCACCCCCTTCACTTCCAGCTCGCCGACCTGGAGGGTGGATATCTTCGCCGTGCCGATCCGGTTCTCGCCGCCCATGCTGTGCATCAGGGCGCCAGCGCCCTTGGGCAGATCGAGCCGGTCGGACAGGCTGCGCGCCACCACGGTGCGATCGGAACCGGTATCGACCGCGAAATGATAGGGCCCACTGCCGTTGATATAGACGCCCACCGTCATCCGCTCTGCGGTATCGAGCGCCGTCACCAGCGTCTGCACCTCCTGCGAATCCAGGGCAGGCGCCGAGCTGACGACGGACGGCACCGACGCCACGGGCGGCTGCACCGCCGAACCGGCCGCGACCGAGGCGATCACGCCCGCGAATATGGTATCGAGAAGCATCCCCACGGCCTCCGATGGTGTAATAGCCGATTATAACACGCGGGCATGCGCAACAGAAGCGTGACGGCCATCCGCAAAACGGGCATGATCGCCGTAACTTGGCGCGTTTTCGAGGAGAGAGGGATGAAATCCGCCCTGCCTGTCCGGTCCCTCCTGCTGGCGGCGGCCTTGCCGCTCGCCGCCGGGGCGTGCCAGATGACGGTTCCGTTCAACACCGCGCCCGGCCACGCGGGCGCCAGGGTGGAGCCGAGCAGGCTGGTGCTGCTGGAAGGGATCGCCATCTATCGCCAGCGCATAGCGCTGCCGCCCGATGCCGTGCTGGTCGTCCGCATCGAGGACGTCTCCCTCGCCGATGCTCCGTCCACGCTGATCGCGGAGGCGCGGCTGCCCACCGAAGGCCGGCAGGTGCCGCTGCCCTATGAGGTGCAATATGATTCCGCCCGCATCCTGCCGGGCCATCGCATCGCCGTGCACGGCCGGATCGAGGACGGCGCCGGCAAGCTGCTGTGGATCACCGACATCTTTATCCCGCTACCGGCCGAGGGCGAGCGCGCGGATCTGCCGCTGGTGCAGGTCGGCGGCTGACGGCGGAACATGGCCGCAGCTCGCGCCCGGAAAGCGTCGTCATCTCCCTCCCCGAACACCGATGCGAGCGCCCCCGCCGCGCCGCCAACCCCAAGGCAAAACCCAACGCGAACGCTTGCCGATAAGCCCATTTTTGTGCGAGATGCGCCCCAACAATGATCGGAGGATGCGCATGTCGGCAATGAGCTTTGACGAAACCAGCCGGATATTGGACGATGCGGGCGGCGCGCTCCATTATCATGAAGCGGGTTCGGGCGAGGTGCTGCTGCTGCTCCACGGTTCGGGGCCGGGCGTGACCGGCTGGGCCAATTTCGGCCGCAACCTGCCCTTCTTCGCCGAACGTTTCCGCACCATCATCCTCGACCTGCCGGGCTACGGCAAGAGCGCGCCGGTGGATGGCCTGCCGGTGCCGGCGGCGGTGGATGCGGTGCGCCGCTTCCTCGACGGCATGGGAATCGAGAAAGCCCATATCCTCGGCAACAGCTATGGCGGGATCGTCGGCGGGCAGTTCGCCGCCGCCTATCCCGATCGCGTGCGGCGCTTCGTCACCATCGGCGGCATCGGCGTATGGATCCTCAGCACCTTCCCCGCGGAAGGGCTGACCCGGCTCGTAGACTTCGTGGAGCAGCCCTCGCGCGAACGGCTGGTGCAGTGGCTGGAATCGATGGTGTTCGACAAGTCGATCCTGACCGAGGAACTGATGGAGATGCGCTGGAAATCGGCCACCGATCCGGTGACGATGGAAACCAGCAAGAAGATGTATACCCGCCAGGCGCTGGAGGCGATCGCGGCCTTCAACCGCGGCCCGGATGCGGCGCAGGGCTTCGCCTATCTGCCGAAGATCAAGGCGCCGACGCTGATCGCCTGGGGCCGCGACGACCGGGTGAACCCGCTGGACGGCGCGCTCGTGCCGATGCGCCTGATCCCCAACGCCGAACTGCATGTCTTCCCGAATTGCGGCCATTGGGCGATGATCGAGCGCAAGGCCGAATTCGAAAATGTCGTGATGGCCTTCCTGACGCGGGACTGACCACGCACGAAGGCCCACGCACGAAGGCGCGGGGCTACCTTCCCCTCCCCGCCAGGGGAGGGGCCGGGGTGGGCACGGAGCGGTGGGCTCGACATCGATCGGCGCAGCCCGGCACGCCATCCGAAATCCGTTAGCTTCGCAAACCCTGCGGAACCCGCTTCAGAACCCCGCCCCCGGCTGGCGAAGCAGTTCCACCTCCTCCGGCGTCGATGTCCGCCCCAGCGCGGCGTTGCGGCCGGGAAAACGGCCGAAGCGGGCGATCTGCGCGCAATGGCGGCGGGCGAAATCAGCGGTATTATCGCCCAGCCGGTCGAACAGCGGCAGGCCGCGCAGCTGATCGTCCAGCCGCTCGCAATGCATCAGCGGCATATAGAGGAAATGGCGCTCGTCGTCCGACATCGCCTTGTCCCAGCCCTTGGCGATCGCCTCGCCGGTCAGCGCGCGGGCCAGCGGATCGTTGGCGAAGGCATCCGCCCTCCCCCGCCTTATGTTGCGCGAAAACTGATCCAGCAGGATCACCGCCGCCAGCAGCGTGCGCGGATGGGCGCGCCAGCCCGCGCCATGGCAGGCCGCCACCGCATCGATCAGCGCGCCGAACCGGCCGGCAATCTCTGCATCCAGCGCGTCATCCCTGGCGAAACGCTTGTCCGGCGGCGTATCCGCCAGCCAGAAGGCGAGCACGGCATCCGCCTGCTCCCAGATCGCCTCTTTATGGACTTCCGCCGCCTGCGGCCCTAGATCGCGCGCCATGTCCCTTCGCTTCCACAAGATGCATGGCCTCGGCAATGATTTTGTCGTCGTCGATGCGCGCACCGATCCCGTCGCCATCGATGCGGATCGCGCCCGTGCCATCGCCGATCGCCATACCGGCATCGGCTGCGATCAGATCATCCTGATCGGCCCCGGCAGCGATACCGATGTCTCGATGCGCATCTGGAACGCCGACGGGTCGGAAGTGGCCGCCTGCGGCAACGCCACCCGCTGCGTGCCCGTGCTGGTGGGCCGCGACGTTTCGATCCGCACCGCCGCCGGCATCCTTCACGCCGCGCTGGAAGGCGATGGCGCGACCGTGGACATGGGCAAGCCCAGCTTCGACTGGAACGCGATCCCGCTCGCTTATGCCATGGACACCCGCGCCCTGCCACTGGCCTGGGGGGAACTGGCCAATCCCGTCGCCGTCAATGTCGGCAACCCGCATGTCGTGTTCTTCGTGCCGGACGTGCATGCCGTGCCGCTGGAGACGCTGGGGCCGGACATCGAATATGATCTCGTCTTTCCCGAACGGATCAACGTCAACATCGCCCACGTCCTCGCGCCCGATCATCTCGTGATGCGGACATGGGAACGCGGCGCCGGGCTGACGCGCGCCTGCGGCACCGGGGCCTGCGCCACCTTCGCGGCCGGGCGGCTGCTCGATCTGCTGGCGCCGTCCGCGCGGCTCGACCTGCCGGGCGGCAGCCTGCGGCTGGCCGAAAGCGGGGACGGCCATCTGCTGATGAGCGGGCCGGCCACCCACGTCTTCACCGGCGAGGCCAGCCTTTGAGCCGACCGGAGCTCATCACCCTCGGCTGCCGGCTGAACATCGCCGAGAGCGAGGCGATGCGCGCGCTGGCCGGCGACGGCGAGGATGTGGTGATCGTCAACAGCTGCGCGGTGACGGCGGAGGCGGTGCGCGAGACCCGCAAGGCCATCCGCCGCGCCAGCCGTGCCCGGCCCGAGGCGCGGATCATCGTCACCGGCTGCGCCGCCCAGATCGATCCCGCGAGCTTCGCCGCCATGCCGGAAGTCGCCCGCGTGGTCGGCAATGCGGACAAGCTGAACCCCGCGAGTTTCGCGCCATCGGCCGCCGGCGGCGACACGATCGTCTCCGACATCTTCGCCGTGCGGCAGACCGCCCCGCACATGGCCGCCGCCTTCGCCGAGCACGCCCGCGCCTTCGTCGAGGTGCAGAATGGCTGCGACCATCGCTGCACCTTCTGCATCATCCCCTATGGCCGGGGAAACAGCCGATCCCTGCCCGCCGGGCTGGTGATAGACAGGGTGAAGGCACTGGTCGATGCCGGCCATCGCGAGGTGGTGCTCACCGGCGTCGACCTCACCAGCTATGGCCCCGACCTGCCCGGCGCGCCGACCCTGGGCATGCTGGTGGAGCGCATCCTCGCCCATGTGCCCGCGCTGGAGCGGCTGCGGCTATCCTCGCTCGATTCGGTGGAGATCGACGACCGGCTGTTCGACCTGCTGACCGGAGAGGCGCGGATCATGCCGCACCTCCACCTTTCGCTCCAGGCCGGCGACGACATGATCCTGAAGCGGATGAAGCGCCGCCACAGCCGCGCGCAGGCGATCGCCATCATCGACCGGCTGAAGGCGAAGCGGCCGGAAATCGCGATCGGCGCGGACCTGATCGCCGGCTTCCCCACCGAGGACGAGGCGATGGCCGCCAACACGCTGGCGCTGATCGACGATTGCGACGTGGTGTTCGGCCACATCTTCCCTTTCTCCCCGCGCGAGGGGACGCCCGCCGCGCGCATGCCCCAGATCGACCGCGCCACGATCCGCACGCGGGCGGCCCGGCTGCGCGAGGCGGCCGACCGGCGGCGCGCGGGGTGGCTGCAAGGCCTGGTCGGCACGCGGCAGCGCCTGCTGGTGGAGCGCGACGGCCGGACCGGCCATGCCGAGAATTTCGCGCGCATGAAGCTCGCCAACCCGGCCGAGCCCGGCGCCATCCTTCCCGTCCGCGCCCTCGCGCGCGAGCATGACACGCTGATCGCGGAACCCGCATGACCGACACACCCTGGCACCAGAAGATATTGGGCGGCTTCCGCCGCACATCCGACCGGTTGGGCGAGAACCTGACCGGCCTGTTCACCAAGGCGCAGCTCGACAAGGCGACGCTGGACGAGATCGAGGAAGCGCTGATCGCATCCGACCTCGGCCCCGCGACCGCTGCCCGCGTGCGCGAACGGCTGGGCGATGCCCGCTACGACAAGGGCCTGACCGAGGAGGAGGTGCGCGAGATCGTCGCGCAGGAGGTGGCGAAGATCCTGGCGCCGGTGGCCAGGCCGCTGGAGATCGAGGCCTTCCCCCGCCCGCAGGTGATCCTGGTGATCGGCGTCAACGGATCGGGCAAGACCACGACGATCGCCAAGCTCGCCCATTATCTGAAGGAACAGGATTATTCGGTGATGCTGGTGGCGGGCGATACCTTCCGCGCCGCCGCCATCGGGCAATTGCAGGTCTGGGCCGATCGCGTGGGCGTGCCGATCATTTCCGGCAAGGAAGGCGGCGATGCGGCCAGCCTGGTCTATGAAGGGGTGAAGCAGGGCACGGCGACAGGCATCGACGTGCTGATCGTCGATACGGCGGGCCGCCTGCAGAACAAGGCCGGCCTGATGGACGAGCTTTCCAAGATCAGGCGGGTGCTGGGCCGGCTGAACCCGGAGGCGCCGCACGACGTTGTGCTCGTGCTGGATGCCACCACGGGGCAGAATGCGCTGAACCAGATCGAGGTGTTCCGCGATACGGCCGGCGTGACCGGCCTCGTGATGACCAAGCTGGACGGCACCGCGCGCGGCGGCGTGCTGGTGGCGGCGGCGGAGAAATACGGGCTTCCCGTCCATGCCATCGGCGTGGGCGAGGGGATGGATGACCTGAGGCCGTTCGATGCGATCGAAGTCGCGCGGGCGATTGCCGGTGTGAAGGAATGACCGACGTGACGGCAACGCCGAACGACAAGACGTCAAACGACAAGGCGGGAAAAAGGAAGAATGCCGGCGGCCTCGGCCTGCTGCTGGATTTCGGCCCGCTGCTGATCTTCTTCCTCGCCTACAAGGTCTATGGCGTGTTCATCGGCACCGCCGTGTTCATGGTCGCGATCGTGGCGTCGCTGCTCATCTCCAAGATCAAGCTTGGCCATGTCTCGCCGATGCTGTGGCTTACGGCGATCCTGGTGGTCGGCTTCGGCGGGCTCACCATCTACCTCCACGATCCCAAGTTCATCCAGATCAAGCCGACGATCATCTATCTGCTGCTGGCGGGCCTGCTGTTCGGCGGGCTGCTGATGGGCAAGCCGATGCTGAAATATGTGCTGGAAGCCGCCTATGACGGCCTGAGCGACGTGGGCTGGCGCAAGCTTTCGCGCAACTGGGCCTGGTTCTTCCTGGCGATGGCGGTGGCGAACGAGCTGCTGCGCTGGCAGTTCGATTTCGATCAGTGGCTGACGATCAAAACCTGGGGCGTGACGGTGGTCTCGATCCTGTTCGGCATCGCCCAGCTGCCCATGCTGATGAAGAACGGCCTGTCGGTGGAGACCGAGGCGCCGCCCGTTCCCCCGCAGGGATGATTTATCGGCGCGGCGCCTCCCTCCGGATGCCGCGCCTCGGCGTCGAATATATCAGGACAGGCGGTAGCGGCTCGGCGGAACTCCGAGCATGCGCTTGAACATTGTCGAAAAATTGCCTGGGCCGTCATAGCCGAGATCATAGGCGATCGACGTCACCGGCTCTCCCGCCGCCAGTTTCGGAAGCGCGGCCGACAGGCAGGCCTGCTGGCGCCATTCGGCGAAGCTCATCCCCGTCTCGCGCCGGAAGAGCCGCGTGAAGCTGCGGCGGTTGATCCCCATGGCATCCGCCCATTCGTCGATCGTCGCGGCGGCATTCGGCCGCTCGAGGAAGGCATGGCATCGCCTTGCGAGCGCGGGATGCGACGGAAAGGGAACCGCCAGCGGGATCAGCGGCGCACGATCGATTTCCGCCATGAGGAGACGCATGACCAGCCCATCGCGGCCGGCGACGTCATATTCAGGCGGCACATGGGCGGCGGCACCCAGCAGCTGGCGGAGCAGCGGCGATACGCCAACGACCTGACATTCGGTTCCCCGCGCGGCGCACTCCCCGCGCTCGACGAGAACGCTGCGGGTCTGCACCGCGCCCACCATGCGGACCGAATGCGGCGTGCCGCCGGGAATCCAGACCGCGCGCNCGGGCGGCGCCACCCATGCCCCCGAAGGCGTGCTGACCGCCATCACGCCGGTCGCCGCATAGAGAAACTGGCTGCGGCGGTGGCGATGCTCGGCCAGCTCGAACGAATCCGGATAGTCGTGGCCGATCGCGATGACGGGGCGATCCACCTGATCATTTTCGTCGGGACGAAAGTGCATGATGTCCCACTCGCAAAAAAGATTGGCTCATGCAACCAAGCGGGAAAGAAATGCCGTTGCTAGAGAGGCGCCTCCCGAAAAGCGAAAGACCTGATCGTGACCGATACCGCCAGCCTGACCGCATCCCCCAACATCCCCCCTCCCGCCATGCCGCGTCAGGATGGGCCGAAGCTCGTGGTGCAGATCGTCGGCGCCGTTGCGTTCGCCCATCTCCTGAACGACCTGATCCAGGCGGTGCTTCCGGCCATATATCCGCTGCTCAAGGACAAATATCGGCTGAGCTTCGGCCAGATCGGGTGGATCGCGCTTGTTTATCAGGTCACGGCCTCGCTGCTCCAGCCGTGGGTCGGCCTCTATACCGACAAGCGCCCGCTGCCCTATCTGCTGCCGCTCGGCATGATCGTCACGCTGGTCGGCGTCGGCGGGCTGGCGATGGCCGACAGCTATCCGGCCCTGATCCTCGCCTCCGCCGTCATCGGCATCGGATCGGCGACCTTCCACCCGGAGGCATCGCGCGTCGCCCGGATGGCGTCGGGCGGCCGCTTCGGAACGGCCCAGTCGGCCTTCCAGGTCGGCGGGAACACGGGCTCGGCCCTCGGCCCCATCGTCGCGTCGGCGATCATCCTGCCGTTCGGGCAGACCGCGGTCGGCTGGCTCGCCTTCGTCGCCATCGCGGCGATCTGGGTGCTCTTCGGCGTCACGCGGTGGAGGGTGCGGCACAGCGCCGCGCAGACCGGCGCGCCCGCCCCATCCCATGCCTCACCGCACAGCCGCGCCGAAATCGTCCGCGCGCTCGCCGCGATCGGCATCCTGATGTTCGCGAAATTCATCTACATCGGCGCCTTCACCAACTACTTCACCTTCTACCTCATCGAACGGTTCGGCCTGACGGCGCGCGAATCCCAATTCTATCTGTTCTGCTTCCTCGCCGCTGTCGCGGTCGGGACCTTCGCCGGCGGGCCGGTCGGCGATCGCATCGGCCGGAAAGCCGTCATCTGGGCATCCTTCCTTGGCGTGGCGCCCTTCGCGATGGTCCTGCCGCACGCCAATCTTTTCTGGACGACGCTCTTCGCCATCTCGATCGGCCTGATCATGTCGTCGGCGTTCGCCGCGCTCGTCGTATATGCTCAGGAACTCGTCCCGGGCCGCGTCGGGCTGGTATCGGGGCTGATGTTCGGCCTGATGTTCGGGATCAGCGGGATCGGGGCGGCAGGGCTTGGCCAGCTCGCGGACATCCACGGCATCGTCTGGGTGTATAAGTTCTGCGCCTATCTGCCGCTTCTGGGCCTCGCGACGATCCTGCTGCCGCGCTCCCACAAGCATCGGCCGAGCCTCTGAATAGGAGGCGCCCGCAACAGGCCTGTGCGAATTGACGGACCGCTCAAGCTAGTCACCCGGAACTGTAATCCGTATCATTGACCCGGATTCATTTGGGGAGATGAGCGATGGCAGGGCGGCAGGCGGATGCGGTGGTGTTGAGCGCCGAGGAGCGCGCTTTTCTTGAGGCACAGGTTCGACGGCACAAGGTGCCTCGGTCGTTGTCAGATCGGTGCCGGATGATCCTGCTGTGCGCAGATGGGTCGCAAAGCAAGGAGGTCNCCGNGCGCCTTGGGGTGCACGAGCATACGGTCGGCAAGTGGCGCCGCAGGNTCGTGAAGGACCGCATCGAGGGCCTCACCGACGAGTACCGGCCCGGCCGCCCGCGTACCGTTTCCGATAGCCAGGTGGCACAGGTGATCGAGCGCACGCTGNACACCACGCCCAAGGGCGCCACCCACTGGTCGATCCGCTCCATGGCCGCCGAAGTCGGCCTTTCGCACACCACTATCCGGCGGATATGGACGGCATTCGGCCTGCAGCCGCACCGGTCCCAGACCTTCAAGCTTTCCACGGATCCGCTATTCGTCGACAAGGTTCAGGACATCGTCGGCCTCTACATGTCGCCGCCGAACCGGGCCGTGGTGCTGTGTGTTGACGAGAAGTCCCAGATCCAGGCGCTCGATCGCGAACAGCCGGTCCTGCCGNTGGCACCGGGCGTCCCTGAGCGGCGAACCCATACCTATGTTCGCAACGGCACGACCTCGTTGTTCGCAGCGCTCGACATCGNCACAGGAGCAGTGATCGGCAAATGCTACAAGCGCCACCGGGCAACCGAGTTTCTCGACTTCCTCAAGCAGATCGACGCCGCGATGCCCGAGGGACCCGATGTGCACCTCGTGATGGACAACTACGCCACGCACAAGACGCCGAGGATCAAGGCCTGGCTGGCGCGCCGTCCGCACTGGCACGTCCACTTCACACCGACATCGGCCTCCTGGATCAACCAGGTAGAACGCTGGTTCGCCGAACTCACGCGCAAGCAGTTGCAACGCGCCGTCCATCGATCCGCCGCCGAGCTCGAAGCTGACATCCTCGCCTTCATCGAGGCGCACAACGAAAACCCGAAGCCTTACCGCTGGACCAAATCCGCCGACGAAATACTCGCCTCCGTCAAGCGCTTCTGCCAGAAAGCAATGAAACGTACTTCAGATTCAGGTGACTAGCGTGGCGGCACATGAGGGCCGGCAGCCACAACTGCCGGCCCTTTTCAGCGTCCTACCGACGATAGCCGGATCGATAGCCATGGCCGCCGCGATAGCGATCGCGGTTAAGGTCTCGATAATAATCGTGGCGGGCTTCGGCCAGGTTGCGGCGGTAGTCGCGCCGGGCCTCGATCACGTCGCGGCGGCTGTCCGCCCGGCGGAGATCGCGGCGGTAATCCCGTTCGGCCTCGCGCACGTCGCGCCGGTAATCGGCACGCGCCTCGCGGCGATCGTTCCAGCCGCGCGCTTCGGCGGAGGCCGGAGCCATCGCCACGGCGGCCGGGATCGCGGCCGCCAGCATCATCACCCATATACGCATGTTCACTCTCCTCTTGCCCGGACGAAAGCTGGGCCGGGGAGAGTGAACGCGCGATTTATCGCCTGCTTATAATGGGTTCAGGCAGAAGCTCTGAAATCATTTGAAAATGCGCGGAAGAGCGCATTTTGGTTCGGCACCGGCCCGCTCCCCCGCCCGGCCACCCAACGGCAGTATCTATGGGTGGCCGGGCGGGGGAGCGGGCCGGCGCCGCCGAATGGGCGAAAGCCCATTCCGGGACGATTTCTTATTGCTGCTGATCGGCGCGCGAGGCGCCCTGCCCGTCGAGATTCTGGGAGACGAAATCCCAGTTCACGATGTTCTTCAGCACCGTATCGGCGAACTTCGGCCGGGCGTTGCGATAATCGATGTAATAGGCGTGCTCCCACACATCGAGGGTGAGCAGCGGCGCGCCGGCATCGTGGACGATCGGCGTATCGGCATCGTGGTAGGAGGTGACGACCAGCTTGTCGCCCTGCAGCAGCAGCCACGCCCAGCCGCTGGCGAAGTGGCCGACGGCCTCGGCCGCGAGCTTTTCGATCAGCGCGTCGGTCGATCCGAAGCCCGCGTCGATCAGGCCCTGCAGCTTGGCGGACGGCTTGGTCGATCCGGCGGGCGCCAGGCCCTGCCAGAAGAAGCTGTGGTTCCACACCTGCGCGGCGTTGTTGAACAGGCCCTTGTCGCCGGTATCCTTGGCCTTCTTCGTCACGTCGATCAGCGACAGGCCGGCCAGCCCCTTCTCATCGATCCAGCCGTTGACCTTGTCGACATAGGCCTGGTGATGCTTGCCATGGTGATAATCGAACGTCTCGGCCGACATGTGCGGGGCGAGCGCGCCCTTGTCGTACGGCAGCGGGGGAAGGATGAATGCCATGACGCGAATCCTCTTTCTCGGGCGTTGATGCTGGCGACCTAAACCAACGGGAAGCCGATTGGGACCAATTTTTGCTTCTCGAAACCATCGGAGAATATGGGGGTATCCGCCCGGCGCGGCACGGCTTTCCCCCGGCCCGGCTCACCCTCGCCGCAACCGGCGCAGCCCCTGCACGACATCGCGGACGATCGGCAGCCGATCGTAGAGCTTCAGATCGTGAATGTCGGTGCGCGAGGCGCGCTGATGCGCGATCTCCGGCACGGTCGCGATCGTCCTGAACTGGGGGTGGGCGGCGCGGAACCAGCTATAGGCGCCGTCCACATGCATCGGCCCGCCTTCCGGGCTGCCGGGCGGGCGGGCCAGCATCGCTTCCAGATAGGGGACCAGCAGCTTGATCGCCGGGCGGCGGAAGGCGATGCAATGCGCCGTCACCACCGCCGTTGCGGGCGGGATGGCGGCGATGCCGGCAGCGGCGGCCTCCGGCGCGGCGGGCATGCGATAGCCGCCGTAGAAGATCGTCCAGTCCACCCCCGCCAGCGCATCGAGCACCGCCGGCAGCCGCGCCACCGCATCGCGCGGGAAGGTCACGTCATCCTCCAGGATCAGCACGGATTCCGCATCCTCGGCCAGAGCCTGGCGGAGGACGCCCAGATGGCTGAGGAAACAGCCGCGCGTGCCGATGGTGGGGAAGCCCGCGGCGTCATCCGGGCGGACGGCGGGGAAGATCGCGGCGGGAACGTTGGCCGTGGCCGGCCCCAGCGCCAGCCCCAGGCCGGCCAATTCCGCCTGGACCTCCGCCCGGCGATCGGTGCGGCGGGGCAGGTTGATCACGCGGATCGGGCCGATTTCCCGCACCAGACGCTCACCGATCGCCATAGCCGCCCGCCCCCGATATCCGCTGAAATCAGCCCCTGAATCCCATCAAGCGGACGCCTTGTCGAGCATGTTGTGGCGGCGCAGCGCGTGGCGAAGCTGATCGTAGCTGAGCTTGAGTGCGGCGGCCGTCGCCCGCTGGTTGTAGCGGCAGCGGCGCAGGGCGGCCTCGAGCAGCGCCTTTTCATGCGCATCGCAGGCGGCGCGGAAATCATCGCATTCCAGCGACAAGGCGGCAGGCGTCGCCGGCGGAGCGGCGGGAGCCCCCTGCCCGGCCGTGGCGGGCGCGGCTGCCACCGCCTCGCCCTGGCGGCGCGCGCCCTCGCCCTTAGGACGCCAGGGGGAATCGAACGGATCGAACTGGATGGCATCCACCGGCCGTTCGGGATCGTCCCAGCGATAGACGGCGCGCTCGACGACGTTGCGCAGCTCGCGGATGTTGCCCGGCCAGTCGTGGGTCTGCAGCACCTCCATCGCCGCCTCGCCGAAGCCCGGCCAATGCGGCCAATCGAGCTCCGCCGCCATGCGCCGGCCGAAATGATCCGCCAGCACCACGACATCGCCCTCGCGCACGCGCAGCGGCGGCAGCGTCACCACCTCGAAGCTCAGGCGGTCGAGCAGGTCGGCGCGGAAGCGGCCGGCGGCGACGAGATCGGGAAGATGCTCGTTGGTGGCGGCGACGATGCGGACGTCGACCCGGATCGGCCGGCTGGAGCCAATGCGCGTCACCTCGCCATATTCGACCGCGCGCAGCAGCCGTTCCTGCGCGCCGGCCGAAAGCGTCGCCAGCTCGTCCAGGAACAGGGTTCCGCCGTCCGCTTCCTCGAACCGCCCCTGGCGCGCCTTGGTCGCGCCGGTGAAGGCGCCGGCCTCGTGGCCGAACAGCTCGGCCTCGATCAGGGTTTCGGGCAGCGCCGCGCAGTTGAGCGTGACCAGCGGGCCGCTCCATCGCGGGCTCAGGCGGTGGAGGCGCTCGGCGACCAGTTCCTTGCCGGTGCCGCGCTCGCCGATCACCAGAACCGGGCGGTTGAGGCCCGCCGCGCGGCTGGCGCGCTCCACCGAATCGAGGAAGGCGCCCGACTGGCCGATGAACTGATTGTCGCGTTCCATGCTGCCATCCGTAGCCGGCCTGGCGCCCATCGCCATCCGCCGCCCATCTTTGGCGCATTTTGCCAACCATTGGCAATATCTATCCTGGCGAATATCACCGGCAATCCATCAAAAATGGCTGATTTCCACCAATCCTTTGAGTTGGCACGCCCCCTGCAATGATCGAAGCCTCTACGGTGCATCGCACCACATGCTGAACCAAGGGAGGTTATCATGTTCCGCTTCGACGCCATTGACTTCCAGCGCATCGCGGTTTCGTCGATCGGTGCGCTCGTCCTTTCCGCCGCCTGCATCGTCGGCGCGGTCGGCCCGGCCCGCGCGGCCGATGGCCGCATGGTGATCGCGGTCGAGGCGGACTGCCAGCCCCCCTCGGCCCAGTATTTCGATATCGCCGCCCTGCCCAAGGCCTGAGCGGCGTGACCGGCCGGGGCGGCTTCCCTTAAACCGCCCCGGCCGCAACAAACGGGTTTCGTGAAGGAGTATCGCAAGATGGGAATCTTCTCCCGCACCAGGGACATCATCGCCGCCAACGTCACCGACCTGCTCGACAAGGCGGAAGACCCGGCGAAGATGATCCGCATGATCATCCTCGAGATGGAGGAGACGCTGGTCGAGGTCCGCGCCTCGGCCGCCCGCAGCATCGCCGACCAGAAGGAGATGCGCCGCCAGATCGCCAAGCTGGAGAATGTCCAGTCCGGCTGGGTGGAAAAGGCCGAGCTCGCCCTTTCCAAGGGCCGCGAGGATCTGGCCAAGGCTGCGCTGGTCGAAAAGCAGAAGGCCGCCGACCTCGCCGAGCAGCTTGCCGCGGAGATCGGCGTCCTGGACGAGAGCCTGAAGGCCTCGGAAGCCGACATCGCCAAGCTGCAGGCCAAGCTGCGCGAGGCGCGCGCCCGCCAGAATTCGATCGTCGCCCGCATGGAAAGCGCCAACAACCGCCTGCGGATGCGCGAAATCTATGCCGGCCCGAAGATCGACGAGGCGTTCAGCCGCTTCGACATGCTCGAACGCCGGGTCGACTGGGCCGAAGGCCGCGCGGATGCCGCCGGCATGGGTGCGGTGAAGAGCCTGGAGGAAGAAATCGCCGAGCTGCGCTCGTCCGAGAAGGTGGAGGCGGAACTCGCCGCGCTGAAGGCAAGGGCCGCCGGCAAGCAGGAGGGCTGATGCGATGGAAGATGTATTTCTCCCCATCATCATCGTCGGCATGCTCTTCATCGGGCTGCCCTGGCTGATCTTCCATTATGTGACCCAGTGGAAGCGCTCCAGCAGCCTCACGGTCGAGGATGAGAACCTCCTCGACGAGTTGCACGACACCGCCCGCAGGCTGGATGACCGGCTTCGCTCGATCGAACGGATCATCGCGGCCGACAACCCGGATTTCCGCCCCGGCCAGATTTCCGACCGGAGCGAGAACCCCGAATATCGCCGGGCCGACGAGCCCGAGCGCATCGAAAACTGGCGCCGCGGCGAACATCGCTGACAGGCAGCCTCAAGGAGGGAAGAACAATGTCCGCTCGCCGCACCAAATTCTATCTCGACAAGCGCAACGGCAAGCTGATGGGCGTATGCTCCGGCATCGCCGACTATACCGGGATCGATGCCACGCTGGTCCGCATCGGCATGGTGTTGCTCACCATCTTCGCGATGGGACCGATCGCGCCGCTCGTCTACCTCGTGATCGGCTGGGTCGCCAGCGACAAGCCGCGCGAATTCTATGACGATCCCGAGGAAGCGAAATTCTGGCAGGGCGTGCGCGCCAAGCCTTCCACCTCGGTGCGCGACGTGCGCAGCCGCTTCCGCGACATCGACCGCCGCCTGGCCGATGTGGAGATCCACATCACCAGCCAGAACCGCCGCCTGGCCGACGAGATCGAAAGCCTGCGCTGAGGTTCGCCGGGGCTGAGGCCCGGCATCAAGGGAGAGCATCATGACCTGGGGATCACCCGTCTCCGTCATCGCCATCATCGCGCTCTGCTATGCGGGCTGGCTGATCGGCACCTGGATCCGGGCAAGGCCCGGCTATCCGGTGGAAGGGGAGTTCGGCGGCATCGTCCACAAGACGGACGGCCCCGGCACCGATCGCAAGATCGAGCTTCTCGCCAGCGAGAACGGCCAGTTGAAAGGCCAGATCAGCCGGCTGGAGGAGCGGATCGCGGTGCTGGAACGCATCGTCACGGACAAGGCCGTCCGGCTGGGCGACGAGATAGACAGCCTGCGCTGACCGCCGTTCCGTCCATTGATCGAACATAATGCGCGGTTCGTCGAAAGATCGATGCCCCGTCGCGCGGAGAATGAGGGAAAGCTGAAATGGACCCCGAACATATCGTATTCATCCAGCACATGGCGCCGTTGGCGATGTTCGCCGTGGCCTTCGGTGTCGGCGGATGGGTGCTGACCACCTGGCTCCGCATCAAGAACGGCTATCCGCTCGACGGCGCCTGGGGCCAGGCGGTCTATCCCAAGAAGGACGAGGAGATGGTGGAACGGCTGCGGCTGCTTTCCAGCGAGAATGCGCAGCTGCGCGCCGAGCTGGGATCGGTGAAGGACCGGCTCGCCACTGTCGAACGCATCGTCACCGACGCCAGCTACCGCCTCGATCGCGAGATCGAGGGGCTGCGCGGCCCCGCCAACTGACTTTCGAGCCGAGGGAGGCTTCATCCAATGTTCGACAATCCTTTCTCGATGGTGGTGGCGATCGTGCTGATCGTATCGATCGCCGGCATCATGCGCGCCAAATACGGCGTCCGGCGGGATCGCCACGGCAACGAGCTGCCGATCCGCGATCCCGACGCGGATCGCCTGCGCGACGAGCTGAAGGCGCTGAAGGAACGCGTCGCCGTGCTCGAGCGCATCGCAACCGAAAACAACCGGGGCGTCACCCTCGATCGCGAGATCGAGGCCCTGCGCCACCGCGACTGACCAGGGAATGACGGTCATGACCGAACCCACCTTCTGGCTCGCCATCGCCTTCACCGGCCTTGCCGGCCTCCTCATCCTCACCCAGGCGGCGCTCAAGGGCTGGCGCGGCTGGCTCGACCTGCGGCGGCTGGAAATCGACAATCGCCGCGAGGAACAGGCCCACGCCTCCGCCCCCTCGCCCGCCTCGCGGATCGAGCTTGCCGATCTGAAGGAACGTGTCCGCAAGCTGGAAGCGATCGCCGCCGGCGTCGATCTGTGATGCCGGCCGCATCCGCTTCCGGCAGCCGCCCGCTTGTGGTAGCGGCGCGCCATGACCGCGCCGACCACGCTTGCCGAAACGCTGGAGGAATATGAATTCCTCGACGCCGACGACCGCTATCGCCTGCTGATCGATCTGGGCCGCGCGCTGGAGCCGATGCCCGATCCCCTCAAGACCGATGCGACGCTGGTGCGGGGCTGTTCGGCCTCGGTATGGGTCTATCCCACCCGCCGCGACGATGGCCGGCTCCACTTCCTGGCCGATTCCAACGCGGCGATCACCAAGGGCATCATCGCGCTGGTGCTGCTGACGGTGCAGGACAGGACTCCGGCCGAAATCGTCGCCACCGACATCGCCGATGCGCTGGCGCCCTTCGATCTCAAGAACCAGCTCAGTTCCAACCGCACCCAGGGGATACCCAATATGATCGCCCTCATCCGCGCGACGGCCGAACGCTATGGAGCGGAAGGATGAAGAGGCTGGCGATCCTGCTGGGCGGCCTGTTGCTGGCCGCCGCCAACGCCACGGGCTTCGCGATCGGCGGCGCGCCCTTCCAGCAGGCGGAAATCCTCGATGCCCGCGCGATGCCGGAGATCGACGGATCGACCAGCATCCTGCTGACCTTCGATCCCAAGGCCGCGCCAAGGCTGGATAAGCTGAGCGCCGCCAATATCGGCAAGCCGCTGGCGGTGACGCTGGACGGCAGGACCATCGCGAGCCCGACAGTCGACGAGCCGATCACCACCGGCACGCTGACCCTGACCGGCGGCTTCACCCTGCCGGAGGCCGAGGCGCTGGCAAAGCGGATATCGGGCAAGGACCCGGTGCCGGAGGAGTTCGAGGACTGAACCGGGATCGGCCCCGCCCGCAAATCCCGCACCGCAGATTCCGCAAGCAGGCAGCCCGAACCCGCCAAATGGCTTGCGGACCATCTGCGGACCAAGGCTGGCAATGGGCCGGTAAAAGTGATTAAAAGTCCATGATTTCCACGGTGTTGATGTGGTGGGCGGTGAGGGTTTCGAACCCCCGACATCCTCGGTGTAAACGAGGCGCTCTACCGCTGAGCTAACCGCCCGCCGATATACCGGGAACCATGTCGAAGCATGCCTGCCACGGCCCCTCCCATAAGGGACATTACGTAATTCGCAAGGCCATCCTGCAGTGCAATAGGCGCGCCAGCCGTGGGGGCGATCTGCTTTGGTCGTTCCCCGCCACCGGGGTGCGGCCTCACCTCGGGATAAGGTCGGAATGCGGTACGAAAGGGAATATGTGCGGCGTCGCTATCGGGAGGAAATCGCGCGGGCGCGCGAGGCGGAATGCCCCGAGCTGCGCCTCGCCCATTCCAAACTCGCCGAAGTGTTCGGCGAACAGCTCAAGATCATGAACGCCGATCACAGCTTCTATGCCACGGGGCTCGCAATCCGCCGCGCCGCCGCAAGATAATTGAGCATCCCCGCCGCCGCCGCATCCGAAAGCGTGATGAACACGCGGCGCCCGTCATGGGGATCGGCGATGCGCACGAACAGGCCCGAATCGGTCAGCGTCTTGATCCAGCGCAGCGCTGTCGTCGGCGGAACGGCGGCGGCGATGCACAGGCTGGAAACGGCGACATCGCTGCCTTCCAGCCGGGCCGCCATCAGATCGAGCAGCATGTCCCACGCCGGATCGGCGAACAGCTCGGCCGGGAAATAATTGTCGCGCAGCCGCCGGCCGCGAATGATGGCGCGGACATAAGCGGCATCGACATCGGGCTCCGTCCGGGGCGCCGCCCGGAAAGCCAGGGCATGGGCCGAGACCCCGTCCGCGCCCGGCTGGCCTCCCTGCGAAAGCTGCGCCAGCGCACGGGCGACCTGCGCCATCTGCTCGGCAAGATTCTGGAGCTGCGGATAAAGTTCGTCCGCCTTCCCTTCGGCAACGGCCGGGAACGGGCGCCCGCGCGCGCCCACCAGCGCCGCGGCAATATCGCCGGGCGTCGGCTGGCAGAGGATCGGGACATCCCCGCCCCCGAATTCCCCCATCACGGCATCGATCCGGTCGAGCGGCGCCGCCACGATCACGGGAAGCCCGCGATCCGCCCGCCGGCGCAGCGCGCTCAAGGCGTCGTCGAACAGCCCGGCCGGACAGCCGCCCAGCTCGGCGACCAGGATATCGCCCGGCCCCGCCCGGCCGAACCGGGCAATGCCGTCCGCATCCAGCCCCACGGCTTCCGCCGGCAGGCCGATCGCGCGGGCCACCTCGGCGATCTCCGCCCGGGCCAGCGCATCGGCCCCGCAGACGAGGACCGAGGCCGGGCCGCCATCGGCCGACACCGGCCAATCCTGATTCGGATCATCCCCCATGGCCGGAACCTTCCGCATCAGGCCCGATAATTCAACAGCGAGGCCGTTTCGGAGAAACAGGCCCGCCATCCGAAATCAGTGGGCCATCGCCTTCACGATATCCTCGACCATCTTCTTGGCATCGGCCAGCAGCATCATGGTGTTGTCCATGTAGAAGACGTCGTTGTCGACGCCGGCATAGCCGACACCGCCCATCGACCGCTTCACGAACAGCACGGTCTTGGCCTTCTCCACGTCCAGCACGGGCATGCCGTAGATGGGCGAGGACTTGTCCGTCTTGGCAGCCGGATTGGTGACGTCGTTGGCGCCGATCACGAAGGCCACGTCGGTCTGCGCGAACTCGCTGTTGATGTCCTCCAGCTCGAACACCTCGTCATAGGGCACGTTCGCTTCGGCCAGTAGCACGTTCATATGGCCGGGCATGCGGCCGGCGACGGGGTGGATGGCATATTTCACCTTCACGCCCTCGGCCTTCAGCTGGTCCGCCATTTCGCGCAGCGCGTGCTGCGCCTGGGCGACGGCCATGCCGTAGCCGGGCACGATGATGACCTGCTCGGCCTGCTTCATCAGGAAGGCGGCGTCTTCGGCCGATCCGCGCTTCCACGGCCGATCGACCTTCTCGCCCCCGCCCGAGGATGCGGCTTCCGCGCCGAAGCCGCCCGCGATCACGGAGATGAAGCTGCGGTTCATCGCCTTGCACATGATATAGCTCAGGATCGCGCCAGAGCTGCCGACCAGCGCGCCGGTGACGATCATCGCCGTATTGTGGAGGGTGAAGCCCATCGCGGCGGCGGCCCAGCCCGAATAGCTGTTCAGCATCGAGACGACGACCGGCATGTCCGCGCCGCCGATCGGGATGATGAGCAGGAAGCCGATCACGAAGGACAGCCCCGTCACCGTCCAGAACACCCACGGGCTCTGATCGGTGAGGAAATAGGCCACCAGGCCGAGGATCGCCGCCAGCGTGCCGAGATTGATGACATGGCGTCCCGGCAGCATGATCGGCTTGCCGCTCATATTGCCGTTGAGCTTGAGGAAAGCGATCACCGATCCGGAGAAGGTGATGGCGCCGATGGCGATGCCCAGCCCCATCTCGATCCGGCTGACGCGCAGGATCTCGCCGGTCGCCACATCGACGATGCCGAAGGCGGCCGGGTTCAGATAGGCGGCCGCGGCCACCAGCACGGCGGCCAGGCCGACGAGCGAGTGGAAGGCGGCGACGAGCTGCGGCATCGCCGTCATCGCGATCCGCCGGGCGACGACGAAGCCGATCCCGCCGCCGATGGCGATGGCGATGGCGATCTCGACCAGGCCGGTGCCATGCAGGATCAGCGTGGTCGCGATGGCGATCAGCATACCGATCATGCCGAAACGATTGCCCCGGCGCGAGCTGGTCGGGCTGGAAAGCCCGCGCAGCGCCAGGATGAAGAGCACGCCCGAAACGAGATAGGCGAGCGCGGCCCAGCCGGGCACGGCGATATGTTCGGCCGCGGCGTGCGCCACGCTGGTGGCGGCGGTTTCGTAAGTCATCCTCTAGTCCCCCGACCCGTCATTCCCGCGCGTCCGGGCATGGATTGCCCGTTCGCCGACGGATGTGATGCCCGCAGGCATCCCGATCCCCGCCTCAGCGGGGCGACGATGATGTCCGGGCCTGAGCCTTGCGGGCTCAGCCCTTCTTTTCCTTCTTCTTGTACATCGCCAGCATCCGTTCGGTGACGGCGAAGCCACCGAAGATGTTGACGCTGGCCAGCGCCACCGCGATCAGCCCGAGCCATTTGGCGCCCGGCGCCTCCGTGGCCGCCGCCGCGATCAGCGCGCCGACGATGATGACGGAGGAAATCGCGTTGGTGACGGCCATCAGCGGCGTGTGCAGCGCCGGCGTCACCGACCAGACGACATAATAGCCGACGAAGCAGGCCAGCACGAAGATCGACAGGATCGATATGAAGTCCATTGACTATCCCCTTCGCCCCGTTGTCGTCCTGCCGGCCGGGGCTGGCAGCTCATGCAGGCGGGGCGCACCCGCTCTGGCGAGACCCCGGCTCGCGCCGGGGCGACATGGGATCTTCAGCCCAGCAGCCGCTGATTCACGACCTTGCCGTCCTTGGTCAGCCGGATCGCCTGAGTGATCTCGTCCTCATCGGGCAGCACCGGGCCGCCCTTCTCCTTGTCCCAGAAGGCGGACAGGAAGTTGTAGAGGTTCCGCGCGAACAGCGCCGATGCGTCGGACGCCAGCCGGCCCGGCACGTTGCGGAAGCCGACGATCTTCACGCCATGCTTCTCGACGATCTCGCCCGCGACCGCGCCCTCGACATTGCCGCCCTGTTCGACGGCAAGGTCGACGATCACGCTGCCCGGCCGCATCGTCGCGATCTGCGCGTCCGAAATCAGGCGCGGCGCCGGCCGCCCCGGGATCAGCGCGGTGGTGATCACGATATCCTGCTTGGCGAGATGGCTGGAAACGAGATCGGCCTGCGCCTTCTTATATTCCTCGGACATCTCGGTCGCATAGCCGCCGGAACCTTCGCCTTCGATGCCGGAGACATTCTCCACGAAGATCGGCTTGGCGCCCAGCGACTGGATCTGCTCCTTCGTCGCCGAGCGCACGTCGGTGGCCGAAACCTGCGCACCCAGCCGGCGCGCGGTCGCGATCGCCTGCAGGCCCGCCACGCCGACGCCCATGATGAAGGCGCGTGCAGCCGAAACCGTGCCCGCCGCCGTCATCATCATCGGAAAGGCGCGGCCATAGATGGAGGCCGCATCCACCACCGCCTTGTAGCCGGCGAGGTTGGACTGGGACGACAGGATATCCATGGATTGCGCGCGCGTGATGCGCGGCATGAATTCCATCGCCAGCGCCTCGATCCCGGCGGCGGCATAGGCATCCACCCGTGCGCGCTCGCCGAAGGGATTGAGGCCCGCCACCAGCCACGCGCCGGGCTTGGCACCCGCCAGCGAAGCGGGGTCCGGCCCCTGCACGCCCAGCAGGATATCCGCATCCTTCAGCACGCTCGCCCGGTCGCCGATCGTGGCGCCGGCAGCCGCATAATCCGCATCCGCGATCGCAGCCCCTGCCCCCGCGCCGGCCTCAACGGCCAGCGTGGCGCCCAGGCCCGCGAACTTTTTCACCGTTTCCGGCGTGGCGGCGACGCGGGGTTCCCCCGCTGCGGTCTCCCCAAGGACCGCGATTCTGACGCCCGCCACCGCTCAGTTTGCGATCAGATAGACGACAAGCGCAGCCGCCACGACACAAGCGATCGTGCCGATCTTCATCAGGGAAAGAAAACCCTCGTAAGTCCCCTCATGCGCCTTCAGGTCGTTCGAAGCGCCGTTCGTTTCCGCCATTTTATTTTCCCCCACAGGGTGCGTGAACCGAGCGCGCAATAACGGCACATGCCCGGCGCCTCAAGTGCGGAAGGCAGCAATCGGGCCAGCAAACTCTTAGCCGTGCTTAATCCTAGCTTTACCCCAAGCCGCTATCCGGGCCTCGCGCCGTGGCGCAAGCCTTGGGGAGAATCGATGGGCCGGGATGCGACCCGCACGTTGCTGCTGATCGACGATGAGCCGGCGCAGAGCCGGCTGATCGCCGCCATGGCGTCACGCGCCGGCTGGCGAACGATCACGGCGCCGGACGGCAAGGCCGCGCTCCAGGCGATCGCGCTCGCCGCGCAGCCGATCGATCTCGTCCTGTTCGATTGCTGGGCGCCCGAAACGGATGGAGAAGGGATCATCGCCGCGATCCGCCGGCATCATCCCGATCTGCCGCTGGTGATGATCACCGCGCGGACCTCGGTTGCCGCCGCCGTCACGGCGATGCGGGCCGGCGCCACCGATTTCCTGGTGAAGCCGATCGCGGCCGATCGCCTGCTCGCGGCGCTCGACGCCGCCATGGCCGGTCGCGTGGGCGAGCTTCGCCCGATGGCCGAGAAGATCGGCGAAAGGCTCGCCTTCGACGAGATCGTCGGCTCCGCGCCCGAATTCCGCGCCGCGCTCGCCATCGCCGCCAAGGCCGCCCGCGCCCGCGTGCCCGTGCTGATCGAAGGCGAAAGCGGCGTCGGCAAGGAGGTCATCGCCCACGCCATCCACGCCGCCAGCCCGCGCGAACGCCGCCCGCTCATCGCCATCAATTGCGGGGCGATTTCCGCCAATCTCGTCGAATCCGAGCTGTTCGGCCACGAACGCGGCGCCTTCACCGGCGCGTTCGACCGGCATATCGGCAAGTTTCAGGATGCCGATGGCGGCACGCTTTTCCTCGACGAGGTGGGCGAGCTGCCGTTCGATGCGCAGGTGAAGCTGCTCCGCGTCCTCCAGACCGGCGAGATCCAGCCGATCGGCGCCCGCGCGCCCCGCCAGGTGGATGTGCGCGTCATCGCCGCCACCAACCGCACGCTCGCCGACGAGGTCGCCGCCGGCCGCTTCCGCGAGGATCTCTATTACCGCCTGAACGTCGTCCAGCTCACCATACCACCGCTGCGCGACCGGCCGGGCGATATCCCCGCCCTCACCCGCCACCTGCTCTCCCGCATCGCCCGCCAGCCCGGCCTGCGCGGGCTGGGCATCACCGACGAGGCGCTGCGCCTGCTGGCCGGCTATGGCTGGCCCGGCAATGTCCGCCAGCTCCAGAACGCGCTGTTCCGCGCAGCCGTGCTGTGCGAGGGGCACGCCCTCACCCCCGCCGATTTCCCGCAAATCGCGCACGAGGCGGCCGCCCCCGCGTCCCGGAGCGCGCCGCCGCTCACCAACGCCGCCGGCGTCACCTTGTTCGAACCCAACGGCCATATGCGCACGCTGGAAGCGATCGAGGCGGATATCATCCGGCTCGCGATCGGCCATTATCACGGCCGGATGACGGAAGTGGCCCGCCGCCTCGGCATCGGCCGCTCGACCCTTTACCGCAAGCTCGGCGAGCTCGGCATCGACCACGCCGCCTGATCGAACCGCCCCTGTCCCATTCCGGAACGTCATGGCGGCGTAACCCGCTTTGAACATCAAGGTAATCGATCTGACTTGTTCGGCCGCCACCTGATGGGATGCGCGCCGCCATCGGGCGCCGCCGCAACCGATCAGCAAACGGGGGTCAGTAAATGCGCAAGCTCGTCTCGTCCGTGGCCGTCATGCTCGCGGCCACATCCGTCGCCGCCTCGGCCCACGCCTCGGCCGTCATCGATTTCGACAATCTCGCCACCAGCTACGGCGGCGGCGCCTATCATGAGGACGGTTTCGTCCTCACCGGCAATTTCTGCAACAGCATCTCGGGCAATTGCATCAACGCCGTCGATCCCGCGCTCAGCATCGATGGCAGCGGCACCTCGGTCGTGAAGGCCAGCGGGGCCGCGACCACCTTCACCGTCGCGCGCGAGGATGGCGGCGCCTTCCAGTTCGTGTCGATGGATTTCGGCAAGACCAAGGTGGAAACCGGCCCGGTCTTCACCGCCTCTTCCACCTATGAGTTCAAGTTCACGCTGGCGGATGCGGACGAGACGGTCGTCACCCGCTATTTCACCTTCGATCACAACCGCAATTCGCCGATCGTGGCCCACACTGCGATCTTCGAAGGGCTTGGCGACATCACCAAGTTCACCTTCCGCAACCAGAGCACCGCCGCCCAGTTCGATAATATCCGGCTCGGCGATGCGGCTGTTGCCGCCGTGCCCGAACCCGCGACCTGGGCGATGATGATCGGCGGCTTCGGCATGGTGGGCGGCGTAATGCGCCGCCGCCGGGAAAACATGCTCAAGCTGGCCTGACCGGTTCGCGAGGAGGGGCGTGGACGCGCCTCTCCTCGCCTTTCCTTTGCTGGTTATAGCGGGCTCAGCGCCTCGTCGCGCATGCCGCGCCATATCTTCAGCGCCTGCACCGTTTCGAACACGTCGTGCACCCGGATCAGCTGCACGCCGGCATTGGCGCCGGCCAGCGCCAGCGCGATCGATCCGCCCAGCCTGCGGTCCGCCGGGGCCTCGTCCGCCAGCGCGCCGATCAGCCGCTTGCGGCTGGCGCCCAGCAGCACCGGGCAGCCAAGCCCGTGGAACAGCGCGAGGCCGTTCATGATCGCCAGATTGTGGCGCACCGTCTTGCCGAAGCCGATGCCCGGATCGACGATGATCGCATCGCGCCGGATGCCGGCCGCCTCGGCCGCCGCGATCCGATCCTCCAGCCAGTCATAGACCTCGATCAGCACGTCGCCGTAACGGGGATCGTCCTGCATCGTCTGCGGATCGCCGCGATGGTGCATCAGCACCACGGGGCAGCCGGCGCGCGCCGCCACTTCGGCCGCGCGCCCGTCCCACAGCAATGCGGACACATCGTTCACGATATGCGCGCCGGCGGCAATCGCGGCTTCCATCACCGCCGCCTTGCGCGTGTCGATCGAGATGGCGGTGCCGGCGCGCGCCAGCCGCTCGATCACCGGCGCGGTCCGGGCGATCTCGTCCCCTTCCCACACCGTCGCGGCACCCGGCCGGGTCGATTCCCCGCCCACGTCGATGATCGCCGCCCCTTCCGCCGCCAGCGCGACGCCCAGATCGGCTGCGCGCGCGGCATCGCCTTCATGCCGCCCGCCATCGGAGAAGCTGTCCGGCGTGGCGTTCAGGATGCCCATCACCTGCGGCTGGTCCAGCCGCACGACGCGCTCGCCCAGCTTCAGCGGGGCACGGGGCGCGACGATCCGGGCGATCGTCGCGCGCGTGGCCTCCGCCTGTGCGGGGGAAAGCCCGTCGATGAACGGATCGATCCGCTCCACCGGCACAAGCCGATCGGCCACCCGGCGTCCGCCATCCACCGCGATCACGTCGAAGGCGGAAAACCATGTCATCCCGCCCGCCAGCCGCAGCGCCTGCCCGTCGCGATCGAACGGCGCGCCGACGAACCCCGTCGGGCGGAAATAGAGGCGGGCGGAAGGCGGGATATCGGCCATGTCAGCGGGATCGCCGGCTTTTCAGGCGCGGGTGGGGGATATCACTCCCCGGTCGCCGCCAGGTGCCGCTGGCGCAGCGCATCAATCTCGACCAGCTTGCCGGCTTCCTCATAATGCCAGAAGCTCCAGCCGTTGCACGAAGGCGCGCCCTGCACCGTGGCGCCCAGCTTGTGGATCGATCCCGCGCCCGCGCCTTCCACCAGCGCCAGCGTGCCATCGGCCTTCACCTCCGCCTTCCAGCGGCGCTTGGCGTCCGTCAGCATCGTGCCCGGCTCGATCAGGCCCAACTCCACCAGCAGGCCGAAGGCGACGCGCGGCTGCGCCTTCTTCTCGGGGATCAGCACCATCGCGCTTTCGTCCAGCGGCAGCGTGGAATCTATGCGCTGCCGGGCGACCTTCACATATTTTGTCTCGCGCTCGATGCCGATCCAGCGGCGCTTCAGGCGGCGGGCGACGGCGCCGGTGGTGCCGGTGCCGAAGAAGGGATCGAGCACGATGTCGCCCGGCTCGGTGCAGGCCAGCATCACGCGATAGAGCAGCGCCTCCGGCTTCTGGGTGGGATGGGCCTTGTGGCCGTCATCGTCCTTCAGCCGCTCGCCGCCGGAACAGATCGGCAGCGACCAGTCGGACCGCATCTGCAGGTCGTCGTTCAACGCCTTCATCGTGCGATAATTGAAGGTGTAGCGCGCCTTCTCGCTCTTGGAGCACCAGATCATCGTCTCATGCGCATTGGTGAAGCGCGTGCCCTTGAAGTTGGGCATCGGGTTTGCCTTGCGCCAGACGATGTCGTTCAGGATCCAGAAGCCCTCGTCCTGAAGCGCGGCGCCGACGCGGAAAATGTTGTGATAGCTGCCGATCACCCAGATGGTGCCATCATCCTTCAGCACGCGCCGCGCCTCGCGCAGCCAGGCCTTGGTGAAGGCATCATAGGTGGCGAGGCTGTCGAACTTGTCCCAATCGTCGTCCACGGCATCCACCTGGCTGCCGTCGGGCCGGTGCAGATCGCCGCCGAGCTGGAGGTTGTAGGGCGGATCGGCGAAGATCATGTCGATCGAACGATCGGGCAGGCCCTTCATCGCCTCGATGCAGTCGCCCTGGATGATCGTTTCGAACGGCAGCATCGTCAGCTTCGGCCGCTTGACCGAGGCGACAGCCGTCCCCTTCCGCTGAATGCGTTGCACAACCGCCATCGATAAAATCCCCTGTTCCTTGAAGCAGCGGGATGAGTCAGCCGGACTCCGCGGTCAAGATCAGGGCCTTGGACCGGCTAGCTCGGACGCGATCTTACCATGGCGGAACGAAAGGAGTCTGCCACCTTATGTTGAGTCGGCCGTTAACCACCGACTCAATCCATTGTGGTGTGCCCTCGAAGACTCACCCCCGTGAATTTTTTTGCGGGGCGCCCGAATACGGCCGATCCGGCCGGGAACTACCCGGAAACTACAGCGCCAGCACCTGCTGGGCGACGGGCGCGAAGCTGCGGCGGTGGAGCGGCGTGGGGCCGAGCCGGACGAGCGCGTCCATATGCGCGCGCGATCCATAGCCCTTGTTGGATGCCCAGCCATAGCCGGGATGCAGGCGATCATATTCGATCATCATCCGATCGCGTTCCTGCTTGGCGATGATCGATGCCGCCGCGATCGAAAGGCACAGGGCGTCGCCGCCGATCACGGGGCGCGAGGGATGCGTCCAGCGCGGGCAGCGATTGCCGTCCACCAGCACCATGCCCGGCGCCACGCCCAATGCGGCGACGGCACGCTCCATCGCCAGCATCGAGGCCCACAGGATGTTGATCTCGTCGATCTCCTCGACCGTGGCGATGCCGACGCCGACCAGCGCCACCGCGCGCAGTTCCTCACAGATGCGCGCGCGCACCTTCTCCGAAAGCTTCTTGGAATCGTCGATGCCCTTGGGCACGCGGCCATGGTCCAGCACCACGGCGGCGGCCACCACCGGCCCGGCCAGCGGCCCGCGCCCGGCTTCGTCCACGCCCACCACGGGGCCGGGATGCTCGCGCTCCAGCTCGAAGCTCGGCCCGGCGGCAATGAGACGCTCCGTCTTCACGCCAGCCCTGTCATCGCATCGAAGGGCACGCCGCCCAGCGCATGGCCCATCGGGCCGTGCCCGGCGCCCAGGCCCGGCGCTGCCGCCAGCGCCGCGCGCAGATAATCCCGCGCGCGATCGACGGCGAGCTGCAGCGCCATCCCCTGCCCCAGGCCGGTGGCGATGCCGCTTGCCAGCGTGCAGCCCGTGCCGTGGCTGTTGCGGGTTTCGATCCGGTCGTTCCAATATTCCACGGCCGCGCCGTCGTGGATCAATATGTCCCCCAGCATCGGCCGGCCATTGCGGATCATCGGCGGCAGATGCCCGCCCTTCGCCAGCACCGCGCAGCCGAAAGTTTCGAACAGCTTGAGGCCGGCCCGCCCGGCCTGGGCGAAATCCGCCACCGGCAGGCCGGTCAGCGCCGCCAGCTCCGGCGCATTGGGCGTCACCACCGTCGCGATCCGCATCAGCCGGCCGAAGGCGGCCACGGTATCGGCATCGGCCAGCACCGATCCGCTGGATGCCACCATCACCGGATCGAACACGATCGGCACCTCGCCCATCGCGGCGAGCCGTTCCGCCACCGCATCGGCCGTCGCCGCCGATCCGATCATGCCGATCTTCACCGCGTCCACGCCGATATCGGCGGCCACGGCATCGATCTGCGCGATCACCATATCGGCCGGCACGGGATGCACGGCCGTCACCCCCAGCGTATTCTGGGCGGTGATCGCGGCGATGGCCGTCATCGGATGGCCGCCCAGCATGGTCACGGTGCGGATATCCGCCTGGATGCCGGCGCCGCCCCCGGAATCGGAACCGGCGATGATGAGGATGCGGGCGATGGTCACGCGGCGGCCTTAACAGCCTCGCAGATGCTGTCCACCACCTCGGCGACGAGCGCCTCGTCCTCGCCCTCCGCCATCACCCGGATCAGCGGTTCGGTGCCGGATTTGCGGATAAGGATGCGCCCGGTGCCGTTCAGCCGCGCCTCGGCCGCGACGATCGCCTGCTTCACGCCATCCTGCTCCAGCGGCGCGCCGCCCTTGAAGCGGACATTCTTCAGCAACTGCGGCAGGGGATCGAACTGGCGCAGCAGTTCATGCGCCGGCCGGCCCGATTCCACCAGCTCCGCCAGCACCTGCAGCGCCGCCACCAGCCCGTCGCCGGTGGTGGCGTGATCGGAAAGGATGATGTGCCCGGATTGCTCGCCGCCGACGTTGAAGCCCTGCGATCGCATCGCCTCCAGCACGTAGCGATCCCCCACCGCCGAACGATGCAGCGCGAGGCCATGCCCGCCCAGGAAGCGTTCCAGCCCGAGGTTGGACATCACCGTGGCGACGATCCCGCCGCCCCGCAACAGCCCCTTGCGCGCCCACGATGCGCCGATCAGCGCCATCAGCTGATCCCCGTCGACGACATTGCCCTTGTCGTCCACCACGATCAGCCGATCGGCGTCGCCATCCAGCGCGATGCCGATATCCGCGCGCGTTTCCACCACCTTGGCGACCAGCGCCGCCGGGTCGGTCGATCCGCATTTGTCGTTGATGTTGATGCCATCGGGCGAAACGCCGAGCGGGATCACCTCCGCGCCCAATTCCCACAGGGCGGCTGGCGCGACCTGATAGGCGGCGCCGTTGGCGCAGTCGATCACGATGCGCAGCCCATCCAGCGTCAGCTTGTCCGGGAAGGTCGATTTGGCGGCGTGGATGTAACGCCCGCGCGCATCCTCCACCCGCCTTGCCCGGCCGATCGCATCGGATGCCACCAGCAGCGGTTCGGCATCCAGCAGCGCCTCGATGGCATCTTCGTCCGCGTCGGAAAGCTTGTAGCCGTCCGGCCCGAACAGCTTGATGCCGTTGTCGTAAAAGGGGTTGTGGCTGGCGGAGATCATCACGCCGATGTCGGCCCGCATCGATCGGGTGAGCATCGCCACCGCCGGCGTGGGCATCGGTCCCACCAGCACCACATCCATGCCCACGCTGGTGAAGCCCGCCACCAGCGCGGATTCCATCATATAGCCGGAAAGCCGGGTATCCTTGCCGATCACCACGCGATGCCGGTGGTCGCCGCGCATGAAGTGCGCGCCGGCCGCCTGCCCCACCTTCATCGCGGTCGCCGCCGTCATCGGCGCCTCGTTGGTGCGCCCGCGAATCCCGTCCGTGCCGAAATATTTCCTTGCCATGCCCCGTCTTGTTCCTGCCTGTCGCTGGGGTTGCCTTCGCGTCTATGGCGCAAGGATAGTCCGAACCCCCGGCCGGAGCGAGCCTTGATCGAAACCCTGTCCCGCGCCATCGATGCGCTGGCTGCCATCGTCTTCTGGAAAATCCCCTTCTTCGGCACGCAGATCGAAGCCATCGTGCTCTGGCTGGCGATCCCGATGCTGTTCTTCACCTTCTGGCTGGGCGTGCCGCAGATCAGCGGCATCAGGCTGGGCTGGAAGGCGATGCGCGGCCATTATGCCGATCCCGACCATCCCGGCGAGATGAGCCAGTTCGCCGCCCTTTCCACAGCGCTGTCCGGCACGCTGGGCCTGGGCAATATCGCCGGCGTCGCTATCGCCATCGCCATCGGCGGGCCGGGCGCCGCCTTCTGGCAGTTCGTGATCGGCATCTTCGCCATGGCGCTGAAGGCGGCGGAGGTGACGCTGGGCCTCAAATATCGCGAGGTCGATGCCCGCGGCACGATGCGCGGCGGGCCGATGTATGTGCTGAAGAACGGCCTGGGCGCGCGCGGCTGGCCGAAGATCGGCCTGATCCTGGGCGGCCTTTATGCCGTGTTCGCGCTGGGCGGGGCGATCCCGCTGGTGCAGGTGAACCAGAGCTATGCGCAGGTCAGCGCGGTTGCCGGCGCCGATTTCTCGTTGGCCTATGGCATCGGCATGGCGCTCGCCGTCTCGCTGGTGGTGGTGGGCGGCGCGCGCTGGCTGGGCCGGGTCACGGTGCTGCTCGTGCCGGGGATGAGCATCCTCTACATGGCGGCGGCGTTTGCCGTCGTCCTCTATCACTGGACGGATATTCCCGCCGCCTTCGCCACCATCGTCTCCGATGCCTTCACCGGCCGGGCGGTGGCGGGCGGCGCGGTCGGCACCTTCGTCGTCGGCATGCGGCGCGCGGTCTATTCGTGCGAGGCGGGCGTGGGTTCGGCGGTGATGGCGCACGCCGCCGCCCGCACGAAGGAACCCGCGTCCGAAGGCATGGTCGCCCTGCTGGAACCGCTGTTCGATACCGTCATCATGTGCTCGCTCACCGCGCTGATGATCGTGGTGTCGGGCGTGTGGGACGACGGCTTCAACGATATCGCCATGGCGTCCGCCGCCTTTGCCGGCGTCTTTTCCTGGTTTCCCTATGTGCTGGCCGTCGCGGTGGTGCTGTTCGCTTATGCCACGCTGATCGCCTGGGGCTATTATGGCGGGCAGGCCTGGGCCTATCTGTTCGGCCCGTCGCGCTTCGCCACCGTCAGCTATCGCATCCTCTATTGCGTGGCGCTGCCGGTGGGCGCGGTGCTGGATATCAGCCGCGTCATCAACCTGGTGGACAGCGCCTTCTTCCTGATGGCGGCGCCCAACGTCGTCGCCCTATACCTCTTCGCGCCCGAGGTGCGGCGCGAGATCCGGGGCTATATCGCCCGGATGCGCGCCGCGCCGGCCCGCGTCAGTCTTCCGGTATAGGGGCGACCGCGACCAGTTTCAGCGCCTCGGGCCGGCCGGCGAAATCCACCTTGTCGCCCACGCCCGCGCCGATCAGCGCGCGGGCGAGCGGCGCGGTGAAGGCGATGCGGCCGGCGGCGGGATCGGCCTCGTCATCGCCCACGATATCCACGGTCCGCGTCTCGCCCGCCTGCTTGTAGGTGACGCGCGAACCGAATCCCGCTTCCTCGGGATCGGCGGGCGGCGCCGTAACCTGCGCGGTCGCGCGGCGGACATGCCAGTAGCGCAGTTCCCGGCGGATCGCCTCGATCGCCTCCTCCCCTCCGCCTGCCGCCACGAGATCGGCCAGCGCCGCCTCCCGCTCGGCCGCCTTGGCCTCGATCAGGGCGAGGCCGCGCGGCGTCACCAGATTGGGCCCCACCGGGATCGGCAATTCGGGCCGGGGCTCCTTATGCTCCTCGTCCGAATCACGACGGAACGCGACACTCATTGCACCTTCATCCTCAAATTGGCTGGGCGGGGCCGGGCCTCCGCCGGAACATGGCTGTATAGCGCCGGCAGCAGGCAGACGGTTCCCACGCGGCAAGCGCTTGACCTTTGCGTCCCAGCAGGCACAGGGTCCGCGCAACAAGAATAGAAGACAAGATTCAAGGGGGTATCGCATTATGGGCCTGTTCGACCGCCGCAAACCGCTGGAGGAGGCCGCAGATCCCTCCGGGGAACGGCTGGCGCCGACCCTGTCCTGGCCGCACCTCGTCGCGCTGGGCGTGGGTGCTATCGTCGGCACGGGCATCCTCACCCTGATCGGCGTGGGTGCCGATCGCGCGGGCCCGGCCGTGCTGCTGTCCTTCGCCATCGCGGGCGCGATCTGCGCCTGCGCGGCGCTGGCCTATGCCGAAATGGCGACGATGATGCCGGCCGCCGGCAGCGCCTATTCCTACAGCTATACGGTGCTCGGCGAAATCATCGCCTGGGTGGTGGGGTGGAGCCTCATCCTCGAATATTCGCTGGTCGTATCCACCGTCGCGGTCGGCTGGTCGGGCTATGCCGCGCCGCTGCTCCACGCCTCCACCGGCTTCCCGATGGCGCTGATGCAGGGGCCGGAACTGGGCGGCATCGTCAACCTGCCGGCGATCTTCATCATCGCCGTGGTCGCCGGGCTGCTGATCGTCGGCACGCGGGAAAGCGCGACGCTCAACGCCATCCTCGTGCTGGTGAAGATCGCCACGCTCACCCTGTTCGTCGCGGTGGCGCTGCCCTATTTCGATACCGCCAACCTCCACCCCTTCATGCCCTTCGGCTTCGCCAAGGGGGTGAGCCCCGACGGCGTCGAGCGCGGGGTGATGGCGGCCGCCGCGATCATCTTCTTCGCCTTCTACGGCTTCGATGCGATTTCCACGGCGGCGGAAGAAACGAAGAAGCCCGAACGCGACCTGCCGATCGGCATCATCGGATCGATGCTGGCCTGCACGCTGATCTACGTTCTCGTCGCCGCCGCCGCCGTGGGCGCGCTGCCCTTCACCCGCTTCGCCGACAGCCCGGAGCCGCTGGCGCTGATCCTGCGCGAGATCGGCCAGGGCAAGGTGGCGACCGTCGTCGCCGCCGCGGCGGTGATCGCGCTTCCCACGGTGCTGCTGGCCTTCCTCTTCGGCCAGAGCCGCATCTTCCTGGTGATGGCGCGGGACGGCTTCCTGCCGAAGCCGCTCGCCCATCTGTCGAAACGCGGCGCGCCGGTGCGCATCACCCTGATCACCGCCGCCTTCGTATCGGTGATCGCGGGCTTCGTGCCGCTCGACAAGATCGCCGCGCTGGCCAATTCGGGCACGCTCGTCGCCTTCATCGCCGTGTCGGTCTGCATGCTGGTGATGCGCCGCCGCGCCCCCGACGCCCGCCGGCCGTTCCGCACGCCCGCCGCCACGCTGGTGGGCGCGGGTGCGATCATCGGCTGCCTCTATCTGTTCCTCAGCCTGCCGACCCAGACGCAGGTCTGGTTCTTCCTGTGGAACGGCTTCGGCCTGGTGGTCTATTTCCTCTACGGCCGCGCGCGCAGCCTGATCGGGCGCGGGCTCCAGGGCCGGTAACCGGCATCCGGGCGCCCCGCCTCACCCAGGCGGGCGCCCGGATCGTCTCAGCCGAACCAGCTCGGCTCGCCTTCCGCCGAAAGATACCAGCGATCCTCGCCCTCTATGGCGATCGCGGTCAGCCGGCCGGTGGCATAGGCGCCGGTATCGATGCCGATGCGGTTCGCCTGCTCGTCCGGCTCGTCGCTGATCGTGTGCCCGTGGACCACGACCACGCCATGGTCCGCATCCGAATCGAGGAACTGCTCGCGTATCCAGCGGAGGTCCGCGACATCCTGCGCATCGATCGCCACGCCGGGCCGTATCCCGGCATGGACGAACAGATAATCGCCGAAGCGGAAGCCGTCGCCGCAGCTCTTCAGGAAGGCGATATGCTCTTCCGGCACGCTGGCGCGCAGCAGCGCGGCCATCGCCTCGTCATCGCCGGCCGCCGCCAGCAGCGCCTCCCGCCCGACGCCGTAGCTCAGCGCGCATTCCAGGCCGCCATATTGCAGCCAGCGCGGCATCAGCCCGCTTTCGCCGTCCAGGATGCGCAGGAACAGTTCCTCATGATTGCCCAGCAGCGAAACCACGGTCATGCCGGTCAGCGGCACCGACCGCACCAGATCGACGACCCCGCGCGAATCGGGGCCGCGATCGATCAGGTCGCCCAGCATCACCAGATAGGCCTTGGCCGCCGGGCCGCGCAGCGCATTGTCGCGCGCGATCAGCCCCAGCAGCTCGGCAAGCTGGTCCAGGCAGCCATGCACGTCGCCGATCGCATAGCAGCGCGCATCGGCGGCACCGCGCGGCGCCGGCCTGTCCTCCTGGCGAGGCGCTTTTCGCGATCGGAACGGTAGAAACTTCATCACGCCTCGTCCGTATACGCCTGTTCGTGCCGCCGCGCAGCCGTTTCCGCATGATGAAACAGGCGCTAACGCTTTTCCGAATGGTTGGGCATAAGCCCTTCAGGCAGATGGCAGGCGGTGCGCATGAACGGAAATGATCGACCGGTGGTGATGGTGACGGGCGGGGCCGGCTATATCGGCAGCCACGCCGTGCTGGCGCTCGCGGATGCGGGTTGGCGCGTGGTGGTGCTGGACAATCTCATCACCGGCTTCCGCTGGGCGGTCGATCCCCGCGCCGCCTTCGTCGAAGGCGCGATCGAGGATATGGCGCTCGTCGGCCGCATCATCGCCGATCATGGCGTGGGCGCCATCCTCCATTTCGCCGGATCGGTGGTGGTGCCGGAATCGGTCGCCGATCCGCTCAAATATTATCGCAACAACACCGCCGCCACGCGATCGCTGCTGGAAAGCGCGGTCGCGGGCGGGGTGCGCCACTTCATCTTCTCCTCCACCGCCGCCACCTACGGCATCCCCGAAAGCATCCCGATCCGGGAGGACGCCCCCAAGGCGCCGATCAATCCCTACGGCGCGTCCAAGCTGATGACGGAACGGATGCTGGCGGACGTCGCCGCCGCGCACCCCATGAACTATGGCGCGCTCCGCTATTTCAACGTGGCGGGCGCCGATCCCGGCGGCCGTTCGGGCCAGTCGACCACGGGCGCCACCCATCTCATCAAGGTCGCAGCCGAAGCCGTCACCGGCCAGCGCGATCATGTCGCGGTGTTCGGCACCGATTATGCCACGCCGGACGGCACCGGCGTGCGCGACTATATCCATGTCAGCGACCTGGCCGACGCCCATGTCCACGCGCTGGAAGCCTTGATCGCCGCGCCCACGGAAAGCTTCACGCTCAATTGCGGCTATGGCCGGGGCTATTCGGTGCTGGAAGTGCTGGATGCCGTGGATCGCGCCACCAACCACCCGATCGAACGCCGCATGCTGCCCCGCCGGCCGGGCGATCCCGACGCGCTGGTCGCGGACAATGCCGCCATCCTCGCTCGCCTGCCCTGGCGGCCGAAGCGCGACGATCTGGACGTCATCGTGGCCGATGCCCTGCGCTGGCAGCGCCACCTGGCCGATCTAGCGACGGCCTGAAGGCTTCCCCTCAGGTCGAAATCAGCCAGCGATCCGTGCCCTCCAGGCAGAGCGCGGTCAGCCGGCCCGTCCAGTAGGCGCCGGTATCGATGCCGATACGGTTGCGGCGTTCCTGCACCTGCTCGGTCGCGCTATGGCCGTGGATCACGAAATGGCCGTGGTCCGCCTTGCTGTCGAGAAACTCGTCGCGGATCCATAGCAGATCGCGCGGGTCCTGGTCCGCGATCGGGACGCCGGGGCGCACGCCCGCATGCACGAACAGATAGTCGCCGACGATCTTGTAGTGCGGCAGCGCCTCCAGCCAGGCGATCGCATCTTGGGGCACGATATCCCGCGCCGCGGCGGCAATCGCCTCCACGTCGCCCGCATCGAGCACCGCCGGCGGCACGCCCCAGCTTTCCAGCGTCTCACCGCCGCCATTGCCCAGCCACAGGGCCATGGCCTCATCGCCCCCGCGCAGTGCGTCCACGGCCATCGCCTCGTGATTGCCCATCAGCACCGTCACGCCCGAATCGGCGTCGAAGGCGCGCAGCAGCTCGACCAGCGCGGCGCTGTCCGGCCCGCGATCGATGAAATCGCCCAGGATCACCACCTCGGTCGCGCCGCCGCCGCGCATCGCCAGATCCTCGTCGATCCGCTCCAGCAGGTGGCCGAACATGTCGAGGCAGCCATGGATATCGCCGATCGCGCAGACCCGCTGCCCGGCGGGAAGGGCCGTCGGAACGGCACTCCGCCGTTTCCATGGCAACAGGCTGCTGGCTCGGGAAAGCATGTCCAAAAGGCGTCCCCCGCGATGCGGTGCCAGGCAGGCCTAGCAGAAACATGGTTAACCGCGAAGCCCGCCGCGAATGTTAACCAAATCGTTAACCATTTCCGCCAACCAGGGAACAATCATTTCCATCGCATGCTTTTGCCATCAGTTGTTCGGGACAGGAGCCATGGGCGGAATCGCCGGCGAAATACGGAAGATGTGGCGCGCGGGCGCGATCGCCGCGCTTGCCCTGTCCAGCCCGCTCCTGCAGGGCGGCACCGATTTCGCCTCCAACCTCGATTCCCGCCTGCTCGCCGCCCATAATCGCGAACGCGCCTCGCTGGGCATCCAGCCGCTTACGTGGAACGAAGGGCTGGCGCGGGATGCGGCGGCGTGGGGCCGCTATCTGTCGCGCCTCGGCTACCTCAAGCACTCGCCCGACAATCCGAGCGATCCCGATCCGCAGGGGGAGAATCTGTGGGCGGGAACGCGCGGCTATTACACGCCGGAAAACATGGTCGGGCTGTGGGTGTCGGAAAAGCGCTTCTTCAAGGCAGGCATCTTCCCCGACAACAGCCGCACCGCGCGGCTGGAGGATATCGCCCATTACACCCAGGTGATGTGGCGCAGCTCCACCGATGTCGGCTGCGCGGTGGTGCGCGGCCGATACGATGATTTCCTGGTCTGCCGCTATAGCGAGGGCGGCAACGTGCTAGGCGAACGGCCGTTCTGATTCGGGCGCGATCGGCGCGAAACGGACGCTGAGGTCCACCTTCGCCGAAGCCTGCTTATCCCAGCGCTGCCGGCGGCTGAAGCGGATCGCCCCGCCGATCAGGCCGAAGCCCAGGATCATCTGGACCCAGATATTGGCATCGGGCAGCAGCGGCGTTTCCGGATCGGTGCCGGGGCCCGGACCGGGGCCTTCCGGCGTCGTCGGGCCGCCCGGGAAGATGCCCCCGCCCGGCCGCACCGGCGGCGGCAGGATCGAACGCGGCGGATTGAAGGTCTTCGGATCGAAGGACGCGAGGCTGATCGGCGTTTCCACGTCGGCCTGCGGAATCGGCAGGTCGAGCGACGAGAGCACCACCGGCACCGCCGTGGGGCACGGCGCGATCGCAGCCGGGCTTGCCGCCGCCATTTCCGCCGCGGGCTGGCGCACGCGGGTCTTCGGCAGGGCATATTGCCGGGGCGCGGTGGCCTTGTGCACCGCGTTGCGCACCTGCGGAACGGATAAGGTTAGCGCCGCCGAACCGACGACGGGACATACACAGGCCGCCATGAGCTTGGCGGCCTTCGACGCGACCATGGATTGCAGCACTTTACGAACCCTCCCCGCGCACCCACCCGTACGCTTAAGGGTTCGTTAGGGCAATTTTGGCTAAAACCCAAGACGCGGCGAGAGATTAACCACGAATCAGGGCGTGATAACGCTCCCTCGTAACAAATGGAAACATAGGAGCAGCCGTTCCAGCCGCAAATGTCCCGAATATGGACATAAACTAAAGATTTCTGCGCAACCCGCGATCCCAACAATCGAATCGCTGTCGGATTTATTTACAAAATTTAACACAAGCCTGCGAATCGGCATCTTTGTCGGTCGATTCCGCGATCCCGTCGATTGCCGTCTGGACGGACAGCAGCTTTTGTTGGATATCGGAGCCCGGAGGATTTCCGCCTGAACGCTCACGCCGACATAGCCGAGACCAGCAAGAAGCCGGCGCCAGGAGCACCCTCGTTCGGGGCATGGCTCGCTGCGCACGTCCGCAAGGATTGGCCGCTGTGGCTGGGCATGGCCGCCATCGCCCTGCCGACGATGGCGTCGGTCGCACGCGACAGCTGGTCGACCGAACAGGGCGCCCATGGCCCCATCGTGCTCGCCACCGGCCTGTGGCTGATCCTGCGCCAGTGGCGCGCCGCCTGCGCCATCGCGCGGCCGGGCTCGCCCTGGCTGGGCGTGGCGATGCTGCTGCCCACGCTGCTGCTCTACATCTTCGCGCGCATCACCAACATCGTCGAGATCGAGGGCTTCGCCATGTATGGCGCGCTGCTCTCCATCCTCTACATGTCGGCCGGCGGCGCGGTGATGCGGCTGCTCTGGTTCCCGCTGCTCTACATGCTGTTCGTGTTCCCGCCGCCCGATACCGTGGTGGCGATGGTCACGCAGCCCCTGAAGATATGGATATCGCGGGCGGCGATCGAGCTGCTCTATTTCCTCGGCTATCCGATCGCGGGCTCGGGCGTCACGATCCAGATCGGCCAGTATCAGCTTCTCGTCGCGGCCGCCTGCGCGGGTCTCAACTCGCTCATCAGCCTGTCCGCGATCGGGCTGTTCTACATCTACATCCGCCACAATGCGAACTGGCGCTATGCGGCGCTGCTGATGCTGGCGATCGTGCCCGTGAAATTATTCGCCAATTTCGTGCGCGTGCTGATCCTGGTGCTGATCACCTATCATTTCGGGGAAGCGATGGCGCAGGGCTTCGTCCATAATTTCGCGGGCGTCACGATGTTCGCCATATCGGTGCTGGGCATCTTCGCGGTGGACGCGTTGGCCTCGCCGCTCCGCCGCCGCCTCGCCATCGCGGGATCGAACGAGCAATGACGACGATGCGCGACACCGATGACGAGCGCGCGGCCCCCGGCTCGGGCCTTTCCCGGCGCAACCTGCTGCTCGGCGGGGTGATGCTGGGCACGGCGGCGCTATGCTATGCCCGCCAGCCGAAGCCCGTCCCGTCGCTGCTGGGCAAGACCAAGCTCGACAGCCTGATCCCCAACCGCATCGGTCGCTGGACCTACGAGACCAGCTCGGGCCTCGTATTGCCGCCGCGCGACCAGCTGAGCGAGCGCATCTACGACCAGCTCGTCACCCGCGTCTATACGGCGCCGGACGGCACCGGCGTCATGCTGCTCGTCGCCTATAGCGGGCGGCAGGACGGCATGATTCAGGTCCACCGGCCGGAGGTCTGCTATCCGGCCAGCGGCTATGCGCTGACCGAGTCGGTGGAGCACCCCGTCCGGGTCGGCCCACAATTCACCCTGCCCACGCGCTTCATCGTGGCGGAAGGGCGCTCGCGCATCGAACAGCTCATCTACTGGACGCGCGTCGGCCCCAGCTTCCCCACGGGCTGGCTGGGGCAGCGCCGCGCCGTGATCGACGAGAATCTCCAGGGCCGGATTCCCGACGGCGTGCTCGTCCGCATATCGACGATCGCGCAGGACAGTTCCGCCGCGCTCACGATGCTGGACGACTTCACCAATCAGCTGCTTCCCGTCCTGCCCGCCAAGGCCCGCCAGGCCCTTATCGGACGGACGTGAAGCCCCACGCCCACCCGGCGCGCGTGGGGCGGCCGCCGGGCGGGATATAGCGGGGACGACCCGCCTCTCTCCCGCCCCGGATGGAGGTTCAGGGCTTGGGCCAGAAGTTGAAGGGGCGCAGCACGAACAGGATGTAACCCAGGGTCGCGGCAATCACGGCGACGGCGGCCAGCTGGTAGCCCTCGTTGCCAAGATAATTGGCTACCGCGCAGCCCACCGACGGGCCTAGATATTGCCATATCGAATCCCGCGGCGGTTCATCTCCGGTCGATCGCTGCATGAACAGAACAATCAGGCCGGCGAATATAGCTACCGTGATCCAGTCGAAGACAGTTTCCAAAAAGCTTCCCCTTTTGTTGATGGAATGCCTGTATAGATCGAAGCAGTCCAGCCCCAATCGGCCCGGCTCCGCTATTTGCGGGAAGGAACGATATGGCGGTCTGGTGGCGCATGGGAGAATGATGTGAAGACCAAATCGATGATCCTCGCAAGTGCGGCGGCAATGATGATGCTGACGCTCAGCGCCTGCGAAAAGAAAGCGGAAGGCCAGGTCGTCGCTGTCGTCAATGGCGAGGAAGTGTCTCTGCAGGAATTGAACGCGGAACTTGCCGGCCAGAATATTCCCGATTCGGTCGACAAGAAAGTGCTGATGAAGGAAGTCCTCCAGCGCGTCATCGATCGCAAGCTCCTGGTCCAGCGCGCCAAGGAACAGGGGCTGGACAAGGATCCCGAATATCTCACCCAGCGCCGCCGCCTGGATGAAAACCTGCTGGTCGGCCTGCTCGGCAAGAAGGCCGCCGCCAGCGTGAAGATTCCCGATGGCCCGACCATCGACAAGTTCATCGCGGAAAATCCGCAGATGTTCGCGCAGCGCGAACGCTACTCCCTCAACCAGATCCAGTTCGATCTGCCGGCGAACCCCCAGCGCCTTTCCGTCCTCCAGAAGGACAAGACGCTCGATGCCGTCGCGCAGTCGCTCGATTCGCTCGGCATCAAGTATCGCCGCGGCACGGCCGTGCTCGATTCGGCCACGACGCCGCCGGCGGTGATGGCCCAGATCCTGAAGCTGCCGGCCGGCGAGCCCTTCATCATCCCGATGAACGGCAAGGTCTATGCCAGCGTCATCACCGGCCAGCAGGCGACGCCGACGCCGTCCGAAGTCGCCCGTCCCGCCGCGACCGAGGCGATTCGCCGCCGCGACCTCGCCGAAATCAGCACCAAGACGCTGAAGCAGGCGCGTGACGCCGCGAAGATCCAATATCAGCCCGGCTACGAGCCGCCGGCCAAGACGGGCGCCAAGGGCACGGCCGCGCCCGGTGCTCCGGCTGCCGCGCCGGGGGCCGAGGGCGCCGCGGCGCCGGCCCTCCCGGCACCGGAAGCAGCCCCGGCNCCTGCCCCGGCCGCCAACTGATCGCGCCGCGCGCGGTGCGGATGGAGCCCGGCTCCGTCCGCACCGCGCCTTCCCATCCCCTTATCCGGCTCTGCCGGGCGGCCTTCGGTCAGCCCCGCCGCGCGCGCCAGGCGATGCGGAAGATGCGCGGCCCTTCCACCAGATAGCGGCGCCACAGCCGGCGCGGCTCGGAAAGCAGGCGATAACTCCATTCCAGCCCCGCCCGCTGCATCCAGCGCGGCGCGCGGCGGGCACGGCCCGTCAGGAAATCGATCGACGCGCCGATGCACAGGCCCAGCCCCGTCGCATCGCCGCGCCGGGCGATCTCCAGCGCCAGATATTCCTGCTGCGGGCAGCCGACGGCCAGGAAGACGAAGCGCGCCTTCGCGGCCGCGACGAAAGCGGCGGCCTCCGCAAGCGCCGCCTTGTTGGTGCGCAGGCCCATCGGCGGCACATGCTGGACGATCTCGGCGCCGGGCACCAGCGGCGCCACCTGCCCCGCCGTCTCGCCATCGCCGCCGATGATGGCGATGCGATCGCCCGGCCGCACCGCCGCCAGCAGCCGCGCGGTCAGATCGCTGCCGGGCGCCACGGCCAGGCGAATGCCCTCCAGCGCCGCCAGCCGCGCGAGGATGCGGCTGTCGCACGGCCGCGCCAGCGCGTGGGCATAGGCTTCCGCCAGCCGCTCGTCCCGTCCTTCGCCATGGAGGCGGATCACATGATCGACATTGGGGGTGACGACATAGGCAAAAGGCGCGTCGGCCGGCCGATCCGCCAGCGCGGAGACCAGTTCCTCCATGCCCCGCCGGTCGAAATCCACGTCCAGATAGCGCTGCACCGCGGCGGGATCAGTAGGCATCCTTGTCCCAGATCACCTTGAACACGGTTTCGAGGATGATGCGGAAATCCAGCGCCAGCGACCAGTTGTCGATATAATAACGGTCATATTCCACGCGCTGGCGCGCCCGCTCGATCGTATCGATCTCGCCGCGCAGGCCACGCACCTGGGCCAGGCCGGTGATCCCCGGCTTCACCCGGTGGCGCGCGGCATATCCCTTCACCGCATCGAAATAATAAGCGTCGCCCACCTTCATGTGGGTGGCGTGCGGCCGCGGCCCGACGATCGACATGTCGCCGCGCAGCACGTTGAAAAGCTGCGGCAGCTCGTCGATGCTCAGCCGGCGGATGATGCGCCCCACCGATGTCACGCGATCGTCGTTGCGCGTGGTGCGGGCCGCGCCCGTCGCATCGCCCCGGTCGACATACATGGACCGGAACTTCAGCACCTCGATCTCGACATTGTTGAAGCCGAAGCGCCGCTGCTTGAACAATATCGGCCCGGGGCTCGTCAGGCGGATCGCCAGCGCCGTCCCGATCAGCAGGGGCGAAAGCAGGGCGATGCCGATCAGCGCCAGCCCCCGATCCTCGGCCGCCTTCAATATGCCGTGCCAGTCGCGGATCGGCCGCTGCCACAGCGCCAGGATCGGCACGGTGCCGATGAACTTCATCTCATATTGGGTGGTCAGCTCCACCGATTCCCGTGGGATCAGGCAGATATCGATCGCCACCTCGGCCAGGTCGGCCAATATCTCGTCCAGCCGTTCCTGGGTGATCTTGGGGAGCGCGATCAGCACCTGATCCACCTCCCCGCGCCGGGCAAGGTCGACCACGGCATCCAGCCCGCCCAGGAAAGGCACGCGCATCGCCCCCTCGCCCAGCCGCGTCTTGCGGCCGTCCGCCACCCCGACGATGGAGAGATAGGGCAGCCGCTCCACGTCCAGCAGGGTCAGCGCGCGCTGCGATACATCCTCGTCCGCGCCGTAGATCACGATGCGCTGGCCGATATAGCCGGCCCGCACCAGCAATGCGATCGCGCCACGCAGCACGAACGTGCCGAGGTAGAGCAGCATCAGCACGCTGGCGATGTAGGCCAGGATCACCCCGCGCGAGAACATGTCGAGCATGCCGAGCTGCCAGATCGTCGCGACCACCAGGATCGACGCGATCATATAATCCAGCACGCCGCCCTGATGCGCCTCGCCGCCGCGCGCCATCGGGCTGCTATAGGCATCGCGCGAAAGGCGGATCAGGAAGAAGTTCACCGCCGCGATGATCGCCGCCGTGCTGTGGATCGACGCATCGAACAGGTCGCCCACCAGCAGGTCGTAGACGAACAGGCTGATCGGCACCGCCAGCAAGAGGCAGATGAAGTCCGTCACCACCGCCATCGATGCGATGACGTTGGAGGTGAAGCGCACCTTCGGCGTCGCGGGAACGTCCCCGCCGCGCGGCACGGCGATCTGGCCGGTCGGCGGCGTCATGCGGCGCGCCTCCGGGCGGGTTCGCCGCCGGCGCTCTCGCGGGCCGGATCGGCGGGCAGCCCCCGCATCACCGCATCGCCGCCCTTCAGCTTCGAAAGCGCGGCGGCGACGGTGCGGATGCAATCGGCATCGTGGGCGCCCGCGCACAGATCCGCCCGGATCTTCCATCCCGGCACCAGATCGGGATTGCGCCCCGTAAAGGTCTCCGCCACCTGCATCGCCTGCGATCTGCGGTTGGACGAGATCAGATAGTTTACATAGGCCGCCAGCACATCGACATTGCCGGGGAAATCCTGCAGCGCGCGTTCGAACGTGCCGGTGGCGAGGCCGTCCTGCTGCCGCAGGCCGTAGATTTCGGCCAGCACGATCGGCGTGCTCGCCAGATCGGGATTGTCGCGCTGGAGCAGCCGGGCATCGGCCAGCGCACCGTCCAGGTCCTTGCCGGCCATGCGGATGCGGGCGCGCAGCAGCAGGGCATGCGAATTGGTCGCGTCGAACGCCAGCACCGCATTCGCCCGCCGCAGCGCATCTTCCCTCTGCCCCATCGCCTCGCGGGTCATGGCATAGATGGCGTGCGCCTCGGCATTCGCCTGCGTTATCCGGTCGTCGGCCGCCAGCGGGCGCAGGATGCGCTCCGCCTCCGCCGCCCGCCCACGCGCCTGGAGATAACGCGCCAGCGCGACCTTCATCGCCGGGGTGCCATTGGCCGCTATGCGCGCGACGGCCTCGGCGGGCACGGCATCGCCGCCCGCGTCCAGCCACAGGTCGGCGACGCGCGCCTGCAGCAGGACATCGGCCGGCTTGGTCTGCTGGACGCGATCGAGGACGGCGAAGGCTTCCGCATTCTTGCCGTTCCGATAAAGCTGCCGGGCATAATCGATCTGGGCATCGACATTGTCCGGGGTCAGCTTCGCCATGCGCGCCAGCACCGCCTCGATATTCGCACTGTCCCCGGTGCGGCGATAGATTTCGAGCAGCGCGACCAATGTCGGAGCGTTATCGCCGTTGCGTGCCGCCAGCTTGTCGAGGATGGCCACCGCCTCCTCATTCTGGTTGCGGACCGAAAGCAGCCGCGCGCGCAGCAATTGCGCGCCCTGATCGTCGGGGGAAAGCGCCTGCACCTGGCTAATGAAGCCATCGGCATCGTCCAGTCGCCCCTGCTTCAGCGCCACCGATGCCTTCACCAGCAAGGCGCGGCCGTTCTGCGCGTTCAGCGCGAGAAGCTGGTCGGCATATTTGTCCGCCGCAACCGTGTCCCCGCCCGCGAAGGCCAGTTCCGCGGCGGCGTGCAGCGCTTCCTGATTGCCATGCTCCAGCTCCAGCGAACGGACATAGGCCGCATAGGCGCCGGCATAGTTGCGCCGCGCCATCTCGATCCGCGCCAGCAGCAGCCAGTAGCTGGCGACATCGTCGCGCAGGGCCAGCGCCTCGCGGATCGTGGTGACGGCGCTCCACGTATCGCCCGCCTGGAAAAGCTGGTCCGCCCGCGCGGCGGCGGCGGCCGCCCTTTCCCCAGGCGATCCGCACCCGCCCAGCGCCAGCGCCAGGGCAAGCGCGCCGGCAAGGCGCCACGTCGTCATAGATCCCGGCGACCGTCCCATGCTGCGCTCAGATGACGGACGCGTATCGCGCGCTGTCCAGGGGCAACATGAGGAAGGTCGCGCGGCCTTCCGGCCGCAGGCTGTCCATCGCAGGTCTGTCGGGCATCCGGCCGGCCTCTTCGCTGTGTTGCAGATGGACGATCTGCCCGTCCGCGCGAAAAATCGGATGATCGATCGAGTTGTTCCGATCAACATCCGCATCTACGCGCGCACTTCCCCAATAACCTAACAAATGCTTCCCTTACAAACGCCCATTCCGTGAATTCATCCCTTCCCGGCCACGCCGGGGCGACAGATGCCCGCGCGGATCGGCCAGCGGCGATCCCGGCGCGCAGGCGCCCGCTTCCGGGATAACGCGCATTGCGGAATGTTTCGTTAATGGAACTTTCAGCGTTACCGTGCATCTTTCGGCCGTCGATGGGAGAAGATGGCGCCGGCCGCGTTGTCGAACCTTCGGCCGGGATAACAAAGCGGATCGATCCGGCTCGTCGCGTCTTGGGGGCTCGCGAACGTGCCGGCCTTTTCTTTTTTATGTGGCGGTGCGAAACCGTCATGCGATATGGGCTTGCTTCACGAAGTCCAGCGGGGATGGGACATCGAGACCATGAAATTGCGCGAAAACATATTGGCCGCCGCCCTTCTTGTCGTTCCGGTGGCCGCGCCCGCCATCGCCCAGGACAAGCCGGCGGCCGCCCCGCCCGCCCAGCAGCTCAAGGCCTATCGCATCAATCCGGGCGACGAGCTTGAAGTCTATGTCTGGGGCGAGGAGCGGTTGCAGCGCACCATCCGCGTGCTGCCGGACGGCACGTTCAGCTTCCCGCTCGTCGGCCGAATCGACGCGCTCAACAAGCTGCCGACCGATCTGGAACAGGTGATCTCCAAGGGGCTGGAGGCGCAGTATCGCGGCCAGGTGCCGCAGGTCACGGTCTCCGTGCGCTCGCCCTCCGGCATGCAGGTGTCGGTGATCGGCAAGGTCCGGTCGCCGGGCAGCTTCACGCCGGGCAAATATATCAACGTGCTCGAGGCGATCGGCATTGCCGGCGGGCCGACCGAGTTCGCCGATGTCTCCAACGTCACCATCCTGCGCAAGCAGGGCGACCATCTCGTGCCGATGAAGGTGCGCCTGTCTGGCGCGCTGCGCGGATCGCCCAGCAGCGCCGATCTGGCCGCCGATGGCCTGCCCCAGCTTCAGAGCGGCGATACGGTGATCGTCCCATGAGCCTGAAGGGTTCGCGTCGCCGTCGTCCAGCCGCCATCCACATCGCCGCCGCCGGCCTGGCGGTAACCGCGCCGCTTGCGACCGCGCGCGCGGAAATCACCGGCAAGGTCGATGTCTCGGCCTCCGCCGGCTATGCCAGCAATCCTTTCCTCAACGATGTCGGGGATAAGGATAGCGGCTTCGTGGAGGGCGCGATCCGCCCCAGCCTGGCGATCACCGGCGCGCGGGGGCGCACCGACATCACGACCTATTACCGCCGCACCGAATATTTCCGCCGCTACAACGATTCCAACGCCTATGGCGGCTCGGTCCGGGCCACCCGCCAGCTGAGCGAGAAGATCGATGCGCGCGCCCTGCTCTCCTTCGACAGCTCGATCGTCGGCGCGGACGATCCGGATGGCGACCTCGTCGATCCGGAACTGCCCGAAAATCCCGATATCGGCCTGATCGGCGCACGCCAGCGCCGCCACATGCTCAACGGATCGGCCGGCCTCACCTACCGGCCCAATGCCCGCGACAGCTGGTCCGCCGATTTCCGCGCCACCAAGAGCGACTATCCGGACAATAGCCGCCTGCCGATCGAGGTCGGGCAGGATTATGTCTCCTATGGCGGCACGCTGGGCTACAGCCACGCCATCTCGGAAACCTCGTCGCTGGGCGCGTCGGTCACCTATACCGAGGTGGATTATGAAGCCGCCGGCCGGGATTCGCGGATCATCAGCCCGCAGCTCACTTATTCGCGGCGCTTCGGCGGCGGCTGGACGCTGGCCGCCGGGGCCGGCGTCTCCTTCACGCAGCGCAAGCTGCTGACCGGGAACGACAACAGCACCGCCTTCACCGGCAATATCGAGGTCTGCCGCGAAGGATCGAGGGGCAATCTCTGCATCGGCGGCTCGCGCAGCACCACGGCCACGGGCTTCGGCGGAGTGCGCAACGAGACCGAGGGCCATCTGACCCACAGCTACAAGCTCAGCGAACGCAGCTCGCTGTCCAGCCGGATATCCTATTCGCGCAACGGCAACGCGGCGCTGCCCACCTCGGGATCGCGCGATTATCTGACGGTATCGACCTTATATTCGCGCAGCCTCAACGAACGCCTCCGGGTCACGGCCTATGTGGGCTATCGCGACATATATCGTTCAACGGTCTCGCCTCCAGCGGATATTTCGGGCAGGCTGGGGCTGGCTTATACGTTGGGTGATCGTCGATGAACGCCAATCTGCCGGGGCAGGACGCGGAAGAGGTTTCGGAAAACCTCCTCGGCCATCTGCCCACCATTCTCTGGCAGCGCCGCTGGTTCGTGCTGGCGCCGCTGCTGGCGGGCACGGTCGCGGGCCTTGCCGCCGCCATCTTCATGCCGGCCACCTATCGCTCCAGCGCGATGCTGCTGGTCGAATCTCAGGAACTGCCGCAGAATCTGGTGGGATCGCCGCTCACCAGCCTGATCGACCAGCGCATCGCCAAGATCCGCCAGCAGATCCTCAGCCGGCCCGACCTGATCGAGCTTATCCAGAACAACAATCTCTACCCCGCCGAACGGCGTTCGCAGCCCTTGTCGGAAATCATCGACAAGATGCGGGCATCGACGTTCATCGCCCCGGTGAACGCGGATATCGAGCGTTCCTCCAACCGGGGCTCGTCGACGATCGCCTTCTCGCTGGCGTTCAACTATTCTGATCCGGTGCGCGCCCAGCTGGTCGCGCAGGATTTCGTCGAACGGCTGCTGAAGCTCGATTCCGCGGGCTCCGCCGCGGCTGCCGCCGGCACCGTCACCTTCCTTCAGGATCAGGCGGCCAGCATCCAGGGGCAGCTCCAGGGCCTCGAAAAGCAGATCGAGGAAATCAAGGCCCGCAACGGCATGGCGCTCTCCAACGCCGGCGGGCCGGTGATGAGCAGCGGGTCCTACGATACGCAGATCGCCCAGCTCCAGCGCGAGAACGCCCAGTTGCAGGCGCAGGCGCGCACGCAGGCTTCGGTCGATTTCGATCCCGCGGTGGTCGCCGCCACCCAGCAGCTGGATAACGCCAAAGCGGTCTATTCGGATAACCATCCCGACGTGAAGCTTGCCGAGCAACGCCTGCGCGAGGCGCGCCAGGCGGCGACCGCGCGGGTGGCGACGAACATGCGCGGCTCCTCGGTCGGCGCGCAGATCGCCGCCAACAACGCCACCATCGCGCAGCTCCAGGCCGCGCGCGGGGCCGAACAATCCCGCTCCAGCGCCGCGATCGCCGCGCAGTCGGCGGCCCCGCTGGTGATGGAGCAGATCGCCCAGCTCCAGGCCCGGGCCGATGGCCTGCGCGCCAATTATGATCGCGTCTCGGCCAACCTCATGGCCGCCCAGGCATCGGCCAAGATGGAAAGCGAGCAGCGCGGCGAGCGGCTGACGGTGATCGATCCGCCCGTGGTGCCGGACAAGCCCAGCTCCCCCAACCGGCCGATGCTGATCCTCGGCGGAATCGCCGGGGGCGCCGCACTGGGGCTGGTGCTGGCCATGCTGTGGGAATTGCTGCTGAGGCCGATCCGTGGCGTCGCCGCGCTCCAGAACCTGCTGGGCGTGGCGCCGCTTGTCGTCGTGCCCACCTTCCGCGACAGCGAGCCCAGATGGCATCGCTATCTGTTCTGGCGTCGCAAGAAGCCGGCCAAGACGGCATGATGCCGCCCTTTCGGATGCGGATGCTCAATCGAAGGAAGTGCAGTCTTGAGTGTTGAAAGCATCGAAGGCCAGGCCAGCCAGCTGCTTCCGTCGGTGATCCCGCCGCCGGGCACGGCGACGGTGGAAACGCCGATCGAAGGGCTGCTGGACAAGCATATCTACGGCTTCAACAGCCGGGATCAGCGCTCCCGGCCGTTCAACCTGCTGCGTTCGCAGGTGCTGAAGCTGGCGCGCAGCCGCAACTGGCGGGTGATCGGGATCACATCGGCCACCCCGCGCGTGGGCAAATCGTTCATCGCCTGCAATCTGGCAGCCGCGATGGCCCGCACGCCGGAGATGCATACCTATCTGTTCGATTTCGACCTTCGTCGTTCCTCGCTGGCCGAATATTTCGGGCTGGAAGGCGAAGTCGGCGTGACCGACTATCTCGACGGCCGCATCCCGGATCTCACCTCGGTCGCGCGCGATGTCGCGGGCGAACGGCTCAGCCTGTTCCCCAGCTTCGAAAACCAGCATCATTCGGCGGAGCTTCTTGCCGGCGCGCCGATGGACCGGCTGATCGAGGACATGCGCCGCCTGCCGGACAACAGCATGTGCCTGTGCGATCTGCCGCCCGTCTTCGCCAATGACGATGCGGTCATCATCGCGCAGAAGATCGATGCCTACATCCTCGTGGTCGAGGAAGGGGTGACGACCCGCAAGCAGGTGCGCGACACCTTCGCCCTGCTTTCGCCCGCGCCGTGCCTGGGCACGGTGCTCAATCGCTACCAGGGGGGCCTGATGGGCGACGATTATGGCTATGGCTACGGCCAGAGCCAGAAGTACGCCGAATATTACAGCTAGGAACATCATGGCGGAAACCGGCCGGCGCGGCATCATCCTCGCAGGAGGATCGGGCACCAGGCTGCACCCGCTGACCCATTCGGTCAGCAAGCAGCTGATGCCCGTCTATGACAAGCCGATGATCTATTATCCGCTGACGGTGCTGATGCTCGCCGGCATCCGCGAGATATTGGTCATCACCGCGCCCGATCAGGCGGCGGGCTTCCGCAACCTGCTGGGCGATGGCGGCCAATGGGGCCTCGCCATCCGATATGCCATCCAGCCGAAGCCGGAAGGGCTGGCCCAGGCCTATCATATCGGCGCGGATTTCGTGGGGGATGCGCCGTCGGCCCTCGTGCTGGGTGATAACCTGTTCTACGGCCATGGCTTTCCCGAACTGCTCCGCGCGGCGGACGCGCGGACGGAAGGCGCCACCGTCTTTTCCACCAGCGTCAGCGATCCCACGGCCTATGGCGTGGTTTCCTTCGATGCCACGGGCCGGGCGGAAACGATCGAGGAAAAGCCGGTCCAGCCCAGGTCCAACCAGGCGGTCACGGGCCTTTATTTCTACGATGCCGATGCGCCCGCGCTGGCCGCGACGCTCCGCCCCTCCGCCCGTGGCGAGCTGGAGATCACCGATCTCAACCGCCTCTATCTTGAAGCCGGCAAGCTCCACGTCACCCAATTGGGCCGTGGCTTCGCCTGGCTCGATACCGGCACCCACGGCGCGCTGCTCGACGCCGCCAATTATGTGCGGATCGTCGAGGAACGGCAGGGCCTCAAGATCAGCTGTCCCGAGGAAATCGCCTGGCGCCAGGGCTTCATCGACGACGATGCCCTCCGCGCCATCGCCCGCCCCCTCGAAAAGAGCGGCTACGGCCGCTACCTGCTCCGCCTGCTGGAGGAAGGTGCCTGATGATCGTCACCGATCTCGATCTGCTGGGGCTCAAGCTGTTCGATCTCGATCGCTTCGGCGACGATCGCGGTTTCTTCCTGGAAAGCTGGAACCAGCGCCGGTTCGCCGATGCCGGTTTCAGCGAAAGCTTCGTGCAGGACAATCACAGCCGCTCGGCCGCGGGCGTGCTGCGCGGCCTGCATTATCAGCTCAAGAATCCGCAGGGCAAGCTGGTCCGCGTCACGCGCGGCCGGGCTTATGACGTGGTGGTCGATCTGCGCCGATCCTCCCCCACCTTCGGCCGCTGGCAGGCGGTGCCGCTGTCGGAGGATGAGCCCCGCTTGTTCTGGATACCGCCCGGCTTCGCCCACGGCTTCCTGGCGCTCGAGGACAGGACGGAGTTCCAGTATAAGGTCACGACCTTCTACGATCCGGCCGACGAGCATAGCCTGCTGTGGAACGATCCGGCGATCGGCATCGCCTGGCCGCTGGAGATGGAACCCGCCCTTTCCGCCAAGGATGCCGCCGGCCTGCCGCTGGCGGACGCCCCCACCTACGCATGAGGGTGCTGGTCACAGGCGCCGCCGGCCAGCTCGGCCGCGCGCTGCTGGCGTCCGCCCCGCCCCGCGTGGAGGCGATCGGGCTGGATCGGGCGGCCCTCGATATCGGCGATGAAGCCGCCGTCGAGGATGCCGTGCATCGCCTCCGCCCGGCGCTGATCGTCAACGCCGCCGCCTATACCGCCGTGGACAAGGCGGAAACGGAACGGGATGCCGCCCGCCGCATCAACGCCGATGGCCCCGGCTATCTCGCCCGCGCGGCGGGTTCGGTCGGCGCACGGCTGGTCCATGTCTCCACCGATTTCGTGTTCGACGGCACCGCCTCCCGCCCCTATCGCCCCGCGGATTCCACCGCGCCGCTTTCCGTATATGGCGCCACCAAGCTGGCCGGCGAGGCGGCGGCGCTGGCTGAACATGCCGATGTGCTGGTGGTCCGCACCGCCTGGGTCTATGCCGCGCATGGCCGCAACTTCCTGGAAACCATGCTGCGATTGATGGCCGAGCGGGACGAGCTTGCCGTCGTTGCCGACCAGGTCGGCACCCCCACCCACGCCGCCTCGCTGGCGCATGCCCTGTGGGCGCTCGCCATGGCGGACGCGCGCGGCGTCCTCCACTGGACGGACGCCGGCGTCGCGAGCTGGTATGATTTCGCCGTCGCCATCCGGGAAGAGGCGATCGCCGCGGGCCTCCCCGTCCGCGCCGCCGCCGTCCGGCCCATCGCCACCGCCGATTATCCCACCCCCGCGGCCCGCCCCGCTTTCTCGCTGCTCGACAAGAGCGCGGCCTGGGGCATCACCGGCATCGCGCGCCACTGGCGCGAGGAACTGCGCGCCGCGATGGCCGCCCGAAGGAACTGAAATGGCCAACCTGCTCATCACCGGCGGCGCCGGTTTCATCGGCGCGAACTTCGTCCGCCACTGGCGCGCCAGCCGGCCGGATGACGGCATCGTCGTGCTCGACGCGCTCACTTATGCCGGCAACCGCCCCAGCCTGGACGGCGTGGAGGATATCGTCTTCGTCGAAGGCGATATTCGCGACGAGGCGCTGGTGAGCCGGCTGATGGCCGATCATGCGATCGATCGCATCGTCCATTTCGCGGCCGAAAGCCATGTCGATCGATCGCTTTCGGGGCCGGCCGCCTTCGTCGACACCAATGTCCGTGGCACGCTGGTGCTGCTGGAGGCCGCCCGCGCGGCCTGGCTGGACAAGGGCAGCGGCACCCCCCACCGCTTCCACCATATCTCCACCGATGAGGTGTTCGGCACGCTGGGGCCGCAGGACCCGCCTTTCCGCGAAACCACGGCCTATGCGCCCAATTCGCCCTATTCCGCCAGCAAGGCGGCGTCCGACCACCTCGTTCGCGCTTATCATCACAGCTTCGGGCTGGATGTCGTCACCACCAACTGCTCGAACAATTACGGCCCCTACCAGTTTCCCGAAAAGCTGATCCCGCTGTTCATCCTGAATGCGCTCAGCGGCCGCAACCTGCCGATCTACGGCGATGGCATGCAGGTGCGCGACTGGCTTTATGTCGGCGATCATGTGCGCGGGATCGAGCTGGCGCTGGAACGCGGGCGCGCGGGCGAAACCTATTGCATCGGCGGCGGGCAGGAACTGGCGAACCTGCAGGTGATCGATACGCTGTGCGCGGCGGTGGACGCCGCCTTCGCCGCCGATCCCGATCTCGCCCGCCGCTTCCCCGATGCGCCGCCCGCGAAGGACCGGCCGACCGCCACGCTCAAGACCCACGTCACCGACCGGCCCGGCCATGACCGCCGCTACGCCATCGACGAGGGCAAGGCCCGGCGCGAGCTGGGCTATGCCGCCGCCCACGGCTTTGCGGAGCATTTCCAGGCGACGCTGCAATGGTATCTCGCCAATGAAGGCTGGTGGCGCGCGATCCAGGGCCGTGCCGCGCGCGTGCGGGATTGATCCGGACCCGAATCGAATCGCTTTCCCCCGTAACGATTTTACATCTATCCATAACGGACCATTCGATCTCAAACGGGGGGAGCCGTTATGGGAGAGGGACAGGCGCTGGCCAGCGCGGCGATCGCGCTGCCGGCGGAGGTGGAACGCGGGCGGCGTATACCCTGGATCGATGCCACAAGGGGCATCGGCATCTTCCTCGTGGTGCTCGCGCATGCCGAACGCGGCTTTGTGGAAGCGGGCATGATGCCGCTTGATCCGGCGGTGCGGGATTTCGATGGCGCCATCTACGCCTTTCACATGCCCTTATTCTTCCTCCTGGCCGGCCTGCATGTCGAACAGGCGCTGGCGGCGGGCCGCCCGGCTTTCCTGACGGAAAAGCTGAAGGCCATCGCCTGGCCCTATCTGCTCTGGTCGACGCTGCATGTCCTCACCGTGATGGCCACGGGCAGCGCCAACAGGCCGCTCGATCTCCACGATCTTGCCGGCATCGGCGTGCGACCCGTGGCGCAATTCTGGTTCCTCTATGCCCTGTTCCTCTGCTGCCTGGTCGTGGCGGCGGGCTGGGGCCGGTTCCGCCTGCTGACGGTGATCGCCGGCACGGGCATCGCCGCGCACGCATATTTCGGCTCGGGCAACATGATCCTGCAAACCGCCCAGCTCTTCCCCTTCTTCCTCATGGGCATCGCGGTGGGCCGGTGGCCGGCGATGCGGGGCGAATATCTCGACACGCCCACGCTTGCGACCATTCTTCTGGGCGGCGCATTGATCTTCGCCGCCACGCGCCTGCTGCAGACGGTCGTGGCGCTCGGCGGCGCCGATCACACCATCCTCTTCTATGTGGGCGCGGGCGCCGGCATCGCGATGACGACCACGCTCGCCATCATCCTGCGCGGCCGGATGCCCTGGCTGGTCCGCCTGGGCCAGGCATCGATGGCGATATATGTCGCCCATACCTTCTTCACGGCGGGGTTCAGGATGGCGGTGCAGAAGATGGGCCTCGCCCTCGATCCGGCATGGCTGCTGGCGATCGGCACGATTGTCGGCCTGCTCGGCCCCTTGGGCTTGTATGAATTTGCCGGGCGGCGGAAACTCTCGCCGATTCTCGGGTTGGGGAAATATGTCAGAAGCTGAACGTCCGCCGCACGCCACCGCCCGTGTCGCCCCGCATGTCGCCATCGTCATCGTCAATTACCGCACCCCCGATCTCGCGCTGCGCTGCGTGGAGACGCTGGCCGCGGAGCGCGTGGCGCTGCCGGGCCTGGAAGTGGTGGTGGCCGATGGCGGATCGGGGGACGGATCGGCGGAAAAGCTGGCGGCCGGGATTGCCGATCCCCGTTTCCAGGGCTGGGCCAGGCTGCTGCCGCTGCCGATCAACGGCGGCTTCGGCTGGGCCAATAACCAGGCGATGCTCCGCCTGCTCCAGCAGGACGATCCGCCGGATTATATCCACCTGCTCAACCCCGATACGGAGATCGCCCCCGGTGCCGTCGCCCTGCTCGCGCAATGGCTTGCGGCCCATCCCCGCCACGCGGCGGTCGGCAGCCAGCTTTTCCGGCCGGACGGCGCCACGGTGGGCAGCGCCTTCCGCTTCCCCTCGATCGGCCGCGAATTCCTGCGCGGCAGCGCCACCCCCGCACTCGGCCGCGCCTTCGGCATCCGGCCGACATTGGTGGAGGATGCCGGCGATCCCGATTGGGTGACGGGCGCCAGCGTGATGCTGCGTGCCGAGGCGCTGCGCGAGGTCGGCCTGTTCGACGACGGCTTCTTCCTCTATTTCGAGGAGGTCGAGCTGATGCGCCGCCTGCGCGCCGCCGGCTGGGGCGTCGCGCATGAACCGCAAAGCCGCGTCTTCCATGTCGGCGGGGCCGCCACCGGCGTGAACGTGGCCAATGTCGCGCGCCGCCCGGCTTACTGGTTCAATTCGCGGCGGCGCTATTTCGTGCGGACCGGAGGCACCGCCACGCTGGTCGCGGCCACGCTCGCCTGGATGGCGGGCCGGGCATTATGGAAGCTGCGCGAGGCATTGCGGCTGACGCGCGGCCAGCCCGCCGCGGCGCCGGAGGCCACCGATCATCTCCGCCTCAGCCTGGCCCCGCGCCCCGGCGATCGCCGGCCCACCGTCGCCCGCTGGAACGACCCGCCCGATCAGCCGCCCGCCTGGATGGAAACCGCGCGATGACGGTGGACGGCCGCGTCGGCATCGTCGCCATCGGCCGCAACGAAGGGGAAAGGTTGAAGGCCTGCCTCCGCTCGCTGCCGCCCGGCGCGCCGGCCGTCTATGTCGATTCCGGCTCCAGCGACGGCAGCGTCGCCTTTGCCCGGTCGATGGGCGTGCGAGTGGTGGAGCTGGACATGGGCACCCCCTTCACCGCCGCCCGCGCCCGCAATGCCGGGCTGGAGGCGCTGGTCGAAACGGCGGGCGGCCAAGCGCCGGACTATGTCCAGATGATCGATGGGGATTGCACGCTCGATCCCGGCTGGCTGCCCGCCGCGCTGGCGGCGATGGATGCGGAGCCGGGCCTTGCCGTCGTCTTCGGCCGGCGGCGGGAGCGCTTTCCCGAAGCCAGCATCTACAACCGCATGTGCGACCGTGAATGGAATGTGCCGGTGGGCGAGGCGCTGGCCTGTGGCGGCGATGCCCTGTTCCGCGCACCCCCGCTGATCGCGGCCGGCGGCTATGATCCCACCCTGATCGCTGGCGAGGAGCCGGATCTCTGCGCCCGCCTGCGCGCCGCCGGCCACCGCATCCGCCGCATCGACGCGGAAATGACCCTGCACGACGCCGCCATGCACCGCTTCGGACAATATTGGCGACGGGCCAGCCGCAGCGGCCATGCCTATGCGGAGCTGGCGTGGCGCGGGCGGGGAACGCCCGATCCGCTATGGGCGCGGCAGGTGCGCAGCATCCTCGCCTGGGCCGGGCTGCTGCCAGCGGCGATCCTGCTCGCGCTGCTGGCGGGAATCTTCGGCACCCCGACCGGCTTCGCGGTCGCGGCGGTGCTCGCCCTGGCCTATCCGCTCCAGATCCTTCGCCTCGCCCGCCCCGCGCGGGCGGCCGGGGATCCACCGGGCTTCGCCTTGCGCTGGGCGGCGCTGATCGTCGCCGGCAAGTTCGCCGAACTGTCCGGCGTCCTGCTCTATCACCGCCGCCGCCTGTCCGGCGCGGCCTCGCAGTTGATCGAATATAAGGGTTAGGCCGGCCGCCGGGCTTGGCCGACCACCTTCGCCGGGACACCCATGGCGATGGAGTAAGGCGGAATATTGGTGAATATGACGGAATTGGCGCCGATCACCGAATGTTCGCCGATCGTGATGTTGCCGACGATGACCGCCCCGGCGCCGATGTCGACGCCATCGCCGATGATCGGCTTGGCGTTCAGATCCTCCATCGAACGGATGCCGAATGTCGTGTTCTGCCGGATGACCACGTCATTCCCGATCGCGCGCGCGCCCAGGATCATTCCCCCGAAATGTTCGAGCCTTACGCGGCGTCCGACCTTGACCGTGTAATCCAGCTTCATCCCGAACAGGATCTGGGCCAGCTTGTTGAGGAAACGGTAGGCCACCGTCAGCGGCATGCGCAGCGGCTTCAGCCGCACGCCCATGCGCCAGTTGCCGAAGCGGTGGATGAACAGCATGAGGAAGCCCTGGCTCGACAGCTTGCTTCCGTTGGCGCGATAATCCTCGGCGACCAGAGACCAGAAGGAAATGCCCGGCGGGTTCATGTTGCGGCTGCCATCGGGCAGCGGCGGCGCGCCCCCCTCCCCCTGGGCCATGAGGGTGGCGAAATCGCCGGCCGCATCCACCTGCGCGATCAGATCGCCCAGCGGCAGCCATTCCCAGCCCGCCGGCGCGCCATCGAGCGCACGCTCGAGCGCAAGCGCGACCTGCAAATGGCCGAGAGAATCGCCGCCCATCCCGGCAAAGCTCTGCGCCGGATCGACAGGCCGGCCCAGGCACTTCTCCAGCAGGCGCGCGAAGCTTTCGGGCTCGGCCTGCTCGTCCACGCGCAGGGCTTTGCCGGGATGGGCGGCGGGCTTGCCGTTCAGCAGAGTCGCCAGCATCGTGCGCTGAATCTTTCCGGTGTCGGTGCGCGGCAGGCTTTCGACCTCATGAACCGTGATGGCGCTGCGCGCATTGACGCCCAGCGCCTGGGCGTGGCTGGCGATCGCCTCGACAAGCTGGTCGCGCACCATCGACGTCGCGGGCGTCACGACCAGGCCAATGCCATCCCCGCGCAGGGGATCGGCCCGCCGCAGCAGCGCGAAATCGCCGGAATCGACCTGCTGCTCCTCCAGCGACCGGCGCACCGCGCTTTCGAGCAGATCGGGCGAAAGCTTGATGCCGGCGATGTTGATCACGTCATCGCCGCGGCCCAGAAAATAGAGGCGCCCATCCTCGATCCGGCCCATGTCGGACGTTTCCAGCCATTCGTCCCGGCCGATCGCTTGCCATTTGCCGCCGTCCAATATGCCGAGGGCGACGTGCGGCCCCCTGGTCTCGATGCGTCCGCGCGCATTGATGCGGATCTCCACGCCGCCGCGCGCCTCGCCCACCGAATCCAGCGTCTCCAAAGGCTCGCGGTCGATGCTCTGGAGCGTCGTGCGCGAAGCTTCGGTCAGGCCGTAATGCTGGACGATCCGGGCATTGGGCAAAGCCGCGCGAAGGGTGGCCTTTTCTTCCCCCGACATATATTGGCTGCCGATCTCCACCCAGCGCACGCGCTCCAGCTCGGCGCCGAACCGGTCGCGCGCCGCCAGGAAGATGCGCCACAGGGTGGGAACGGCCGAAATCGCGTTGATCTCGCCCGCCCGCAGCATCCGCTGGATCTCCTGAAGATCGAAGCCATGTTCGGGGATGAAGGCGCGCCCGCCAGCATTGAGGACGATGCGGCAGCGGGCGTAGCCGAAGGAGTGATAGACGGGAATGCCGATATATTCGCGGATTCCCTCGTCGATCGCCATCGCCTCGGTCACGCGGACCACGACGTCGTGGAGATTTCCGTGGCTCAGCAACACCGCCTTGGGCGTGCCCTGCGTTCCGGATGTAAAGGAAATCTGTGCCGGCTCGTCGCCCCCGCGGGAACGAAAGGGCATATCGATCCAGCCCGCGCCGCTTTCCGGTTCGGCGATATCGGTGGTGAACGTCTGTCGAAGCCGATAATCGTCGTCCGCGCGCGTCAGGGGCACGGAAATCCGGCCCCGTTCCAGATTGCCGATCATCTGGCGGACATAGCCGGCGCTGTTGGTGGCCACGACGCCAACGGTGGACATGCTTCGGAACGGGTTGGCGTTGAGTTCCGTCATGATTGCTCCAGCCCGTCGACGATCCGGCCGTCCGCATCGCGGCGCGCTGCACGGCCTGCCCCCCGGATGCGAGCCATGGGTTCATCCCCTTCGAACGGGAGAATCCGGCCGAGGGCGGCGTCCGTTTCCGGCCGCTGCTCGCAGAACGCATTGGGATGGCTTTGCAGATTCACGGGTCGCCGTCTCGCCATCTCCGTCCGGGCCGGCGGGACGATAGGGGCCCCACCGGCCGGCCGCAACCTATTCGGCCTTGCCCGTCCACCGCTTCATCCAGCCGAGCGTTTCGGCATACCATTGCAGGCTGTTCTTGGGCTTCAGCACCCAATGGTTCTCATCCGGGAACACCACCAGCCGCGACGGGATCTCGCGCCGCTGCAGGGCGGTGAAGGCCGCCAGCCCCTGCGTGTAAGGGATGCGGAAATCCTTTTCGCCATGGATCACCAGCATCGGCGTCTTCCACGCCGTCACATGGTTCACCGGGTTCCATTTCTCGAACTCTTCCGGGTGCTCGAAATAGGGGCCGCCATGCTCCCATTCGTCGAACCACAATTCCTCGGTCTCATAGGCCATGGCGCGGGCATCGAACACGCCGGCATGGGTGACGAGGCAGTTGAACCGGTCCGGCCAGTTGCCGGCGATCCAGTTCATCATATAGCCGCCATAGGAGCCGCCGAGCGCGCAGGCCCTGGTCCCATCCAGCCAGCCGAACTTCGCGGTCGCGGCGGCAAGGCCCTTCTGCAGGTCCTCCAGCGGCTTGCCGCCCCAATCCTTGTTGATCGCATCGGTGAAGGCCTGGCCGTAGCCGATGCTGCCGTGGAAATCGATCATCACCGCGCCGAAGCCGGCGGACGCCATCACCGCCGGGTTCCAGCGATAGGACCAGCCGTTGCCCATGGTCGATTGCGGGCCGCCATGGACGACGAAGGCCACCGGCACCTTCGCGCCCTTGCCCAGCCCTGCCGGCTTCACCGCATAGCCCCAGACGGTATCGCCATTGGCGCCGGCGAAGCTGAAGCGGGTGGCTTCCGGCATGTCGACGCCGGCGAGCTTGGCGGCGTTCACCTGCGTCAGCCGCGTCGGCTTGCCATATTCGTCCAGCGCGAACAGGTCGGCCGGCGCGGTCAGGCTGTCGAAGGTATAGACCAGCCCGTTGCCGTTGGTGGCGATGCCGCCCGCCGAACCGTCACCGGTCAGCCGGCGGATCTTGCCGGTGGCGCGATCCACCTGGAAGATCGGCCGGTCGAAATGATCGTGCGCGGTGACGATCAGGCTATCCGAATTGGGCGCCCACTGGATCGATTCCACCGAACGATCCCAGCCGTCGGTCAGCACCGTCACCTTGCCGGTCGCGATCTCCCGCAGGTGGATCACCATGCGATCCGCCTCATAGCCGGCGCGCGCCATCGCCGCCCAGGCCAGCCACTTCCCGTCCGGCGACACCGCCGGCAGGTTGTCCGTGCCCTTATTGTCGGCGGTCAGGTTCACCGGCCCGGTCGATCCGTCCGCCGGCACCGCGAAGATATCGAGATTGGTGGAAAGCGATTCGATCCGCCCCGCCTCGCGCAGCGCGAAATAGACGGTCTTGCCGTCGGGTGCCCAGGCGATCTCCTCGGCCCCGCCCTGCGGCTTGGACGGCGTGTCGCCGATCAGCCCGCCCATCAGCGAGCGGCCCTGCCCCTCGGCCTTGCCGTCCGCCACCGGCAGCACGAAGATCTGCGATCGCGTGCCATCCGCCCACATATCCCAATGGCGGACGAAAAGCCGGCCATAGGCGCGGCCGGACCCGGCGTTCGCATCCTTCTTCACCATCGCCGGCTCGGCCGAAGGCGCGCCGGGCAACCGGTCCGCCCACACCAGCAGCTTGTCTCCGGTCGGCGCCAGCAGGAAGCCGGCAATCCCCTCGCGGATGTTCGTCACCTGCACCGGGGCGGCGGCGCCCACCGGCAGGCGCCACGCCTGGCCGTCGCCCGACTTGTCGGACAGGAACCACAGCGATCCATCAGCGGCGAAGGCGGGCGCGCTTTCGTTTACGGTGGGATCGGCGACGAGCTTCTCGGGCTTCCCATCCTTTGCCTTCAGGTCGATCCGCCACAGGTCCGTCCGGCCCTTGTTGGCGGCGAGGTCCGTCTCGCGCTGCTGCCACACGGCCCAGCGCCCGTCGGGCGATACGACCGGATCGGAAACCCGCGAAAGCCCGACCATGTCGAGCGCGGTAAGCGGGCGGGCGGCGGCGGGCGCGGCGGCCGTGGCGAAGGCGAGCGCGGCGAGGCTCGCGGCGGTGAGTTTCTTCATGGGCGATGGGGATAGGGCAAGCGTGCGGAGTCGGGCAACAACGCGAAGCGGATTCCGCTTGGAAGCGCGGCCCTGGCGGCGCACAGAACGGTCGGCAGCACGGGAAGGCTACAGATGAACTTCAAGGATCGCGTTACCCTTACGGTCGAAAACCATGTCGCCGATGTCCGGCTGGCCCGGGCCGAGAAGATGAACGCCATCGACCCGGCGATGTTCGATGCGCTGGTGGAGGCGATCGACCATCTCGGCCGCCGCACCGATGTCCGCGCGGCCGTGCTGTCCGGCGAAGGCCGGGGTTTCTGCGCGGGGCTGGATATGGCCTCGATGGCGGGCGGCGAATTGCCGTTCCAGCTCGGGCCGCGATCCCATGGCCCGGCCAATGTCGTGCAGCAGGTGGCCTGGGGCTGGCGCGCCTTGCCCTTCCCGGTGATCGCGGCGGTGCATGGGGTGGCGCTGGGCGGCGGCTTCCAGATCATGTCGGGCGCGGACATCCGCCTCGGCCATCCGCAGGCGCGCTTCGCCATTCGCGAAGGCTGGTGGGGGCTGGTGCCGGACATGGCCGGCATCGCGCTGTGGCGCACGCTGGCGCGCGACGACGTGCTGCGGGAACTGACTTATACCGCGCGGGAATTCGACGGAGTCGAGGCGCAGGCGCTCGGCTTCCTCACCCGCACCAGCGATACGCCGCTGGAAGACGCGCTGGCGCTGGCGGCGGAAATCGCCGGCCGCAACCCGGATGCCGTGCGCGGCGCCAAGCGCCTCTTCAACCTCGCCGCCGATGGCGACGCCGCCGCCATCCTCCAGGCCGAAAGCGACGAGCAGCTCCGCCTGCTCGGATCGCCCAACCAGATGGAGGCCGTCATGGCCAACCTCCAGAAGCGGGCGCCCCGCTTCACGGACTGATCGGCCCCCGGCTTCCTATCGCGCCCAGAGCAGGCCCAGCACCGCGCCCTTCAGCGGCTGGATCATCGCCAGCGCCATGCCGGCGGCGACCAGCGGCCAGCCGATCATCTGGGTGAGCGTGCCGACGTCGAACTGGATGTTCACTTCCACGATCACCGGCAGCAGCAGGTGGCCCGTCACCAATATCGCCAGATAGGCGGGAAAATCGTCGGCGCGCCGCTCGGCCCAGCGCTCGCCGCAGGCGGGGCAGGCCTCCACCGGCTTCAGGAAACGGCGGAACAGCCGCGCCCCGCCGCAGGCCGGGCACAGGCCGCGCAGGCCCCGTTTCAACGCCAGGCCCAGCGGCCGATCGCCCTTGGCACCCGTCCCCTTATCCGTCACTCCGCCCTCCGCCGGCTCCTGTGCAGGCGGATGGGCGGGTGGAATCCGCCGGCCAGCTCAGCTCATAAGTCACCATGAAACCGTCATGGTCGGATAGCACCGGCCCGCTCGGGCCGCCATCGAACATCGCCTCCACCCGGATCGGCCGGATCGACACCGCATCGCCGGGCCAGAAGAATTGCAGGTCCTGCGTGTCCATCCACGGCTCGTCGCCGTCCCAGCTCATCCGCACGTCGCAGCCCGATTTCGGGTCCGCGCAGATGCGGTGGACCAGCTCCAGCGGCTGATAATGGCTGAAGGCGGCGAAGCGATCGATCGAATGGCGCATGTTGAAATCGCCGCCGAAGATCAGCGGATTGGCATCGTCGTTCGTTTCCGCAAGGAATTCGGCCGCTTCCTGCGACTGCCGCTTGTGCGCGGCCAGGTTGCGCACCGCCGGCGCCTTGGATGCCCCGCGCGAATTCATGTGCGTGCCATAGATGTCGATCGCACCCGGAACGCCGGGGATGGCGATCCGCCCCATCATGATCCCCTTGTTGGACAGGCAATCGAAGCCCGCGCACGCCTTGCGGCTATAGGCGCGCACCTGCGTCTCGATCAGCGGATAGGCGGATGCGATCGCCAGCCCGCTGCCCTTCAGCCGCAGGCCCACCTCGCCATGCTTCCACTTGGATTTGCCGGGCAGCGGCTCCTGCTTGATCTTCGGCGCCCTGGTCAGCCGGCTCGGCCCCGGCGCGATCGCCGGATAGCCGCTGTCGCGCACCGCCTTCTTGGCGGCGCGGCTGAACATCTCCTGCACCAGCACCACGTCCGGCGCGGTTCCCGCCGCGCGCATCGCCGCCAGCCGCTCGCCGATCTGGCGCAGTTGCACCGGCCGGCCCGACCGCGCCGGCCAGTCCAGCCCCTCGATATTGTAGGTCAGCACGCTGAGGCGGGTGGAGGCGGTCCTGCCGTCGGCCGAAACCGCGATGTCCGGGGCGCTGGCCGCGCCACACGCCATGGTCCGCAACGGCGGCGCGCCGGTGCAGCCCGCCAGCGCTGCGATCAGCCCGGCCGAGGCCAGCACGCAGAACGATCCGCCGGCGCCGCCCAAGGCTCAGCGCCCCTGCATGTTGCGGGATTCTCCGGGTATCCGCACCGTCAGGCTCTCCAGCCCCTCCGGCAGATAGACCTGGCATGCCAGGCGGGACCATCGGGTCACGCTCGCCGCCAGGTCCAGCAGGTCCTCCTCCATCTCGGTGGCTTCATCGAGCTTCGGGAAATCCTCCCGATCGACGATGACATGGCAGGTGGAACAGGCCATCTGCCCTTCGCAGGTTCCTTCCAGCGGCTGGCCGTTGGCCTGCGCCACATCCAGCAGCCGCGCGCCCGCCGGCGCCTCCACCTCGTCGATATGGCTGCCGTCAGCGGAGACGAACCGCACCGTCGTCATGCCGCCCACTCCATCTGCCGTTCCGCCGCCTCGCGGATCAGCGCCACCGCCTTGTCGATCTCATCCTCCGTCGTATATCGGCCGAAACCCAGCCGGATGCTCGACCGCGCCTGCGCATCGCTGAGCCCGATCGCCTTCAGCACATGGCTGGGCCGGCCCGATCCGCTGGCGCAGGCCGATCCCGCCGAAAAGGCGATCCCGCGCAGTTCCGATATCAGCCGCGCCGCATCCAGCCCATCGCGGCGGAGATTGGCATTGCCCGGCCAGCGCGGGCTTTCCGCGCCGTTCAGCGTCCAGTCTTCCAGCCCCGCGCGCAATCGCCGCGCCAGCGCCTCGGCATGGATGCGGTCCTCCTCCATCCGCCCGAAGGCAGTCGCCGCCGCCGCGCCGAAGCCCGCCGCCAGCGCCGGGCTGACCGTGCCCGATCTTATGCCGCCTTCCTGCCCACCACCGTGGAGCAGCGCCGGCAGCGTTCGCCCTTCCGCCATCCACAGCGCGCCGATGCCGATCGGCCCGTAAATCTTGTGCGCGGAAATCGAAACGAAGTCCGCCCCCTCCGGGATCGGCAGCTTGCCATAACCCTGCGCGGCATCGACATGCACCAGCGCACCCGCGCGCCGCGCCATCTCAACGAGCGCCGCGATCGGCTGGATCACGCCGATCTCGTTATTCACGTGCATCACGGAAACCAGCGCGCAGCTATCGTCGATCGCGCCGGCCGCCGCATCGAGGTCCACCATCCCCTCGCGATCCACCGGCAGGACGATTGCCTCATATCCCTCGCGCGCCAGTGCAGCCGCGGTATCGAGCACGCAGGCATGCTCGGTCGCGATCGTCACCAGCCGGCGGCGCCCGCTGCCGGCCCTCCCCATGGTACCACGGAGCGCCATGTTCACCGCCTCGGTCGCCCCGCCGGTGAAGATCAGTTGCCCGTCACGGAACGGCACCGCCACCTGCGCCCGCGCCGCCTCCACCGCCGCCGCCGCCTCGCGGCCCGCGCGGTGGGGCGAATGGGGATTGGCCGCCCGTCCGTCCAGCCAGCGCAGCATCGCCGCGCGCGCCTCGGGCGCCAGCGGCGTGGTCGCCTGATAGTCCAGATAGATGGGGCTCATGCCGCGCGCTTGCCCGCATCCGCCGCCATCGCCGTCCAGACACGGATGAACTCATATATCTCGGCCCGCGTGGTCGAAGGGCCGAAGCTGACGCGGATCACCTCGCGCGCCTCCTCCTCGGGCCAGCCCATCGCCATCAGCACATGGCTGGGCTTCACGCTGCCCGAAGAACAGGCGCTCCCCGCCGAAACCGCGATGCCGGCGAGGTCGAAGCGGATCAGTTGCGGGGCCGCCGGCACGCCGGGCATGCGATAGGCGCCGATCGTGGGGATGCGCGGGCTCCCAGCCCCCACCACCACGCCGCCCGCCGCCGTCAGCGCCTTCTCCAGATGCTCACGCAGTTCCGCCGCCCGGCCCAGCCATTCGCGCCGCGCCTCCAGCGCGGCGGCAAAGCCCAGCGCCGCCGGCAGGTTCTCGGTGCCGGGGCGATAGCCCTTCTCCTGCCCGCCCGGCGCGTCCAGCGTGGCGAGATCGCGCACCAGCAGCGCGCCGATCCCCGGCGGCCCGCCCAGCTTGTGCGCGGAAACCGCGATGAAGTCTGCGCCCGCCGGCAGGGGCAGCTTCCCCGCCGTCTGCGCGCAATCGGCCAGCCACAGGCCGCCCTGCGCGCGCACCATCCCGGCCACGCGGTCCTCGGGCTGCAGAATGCCGGTCTCGTTATTGGCGTGCTGGATGGCGAACAGCGCTCCCGGCGCGTCCGGCAATGCCTGCACGATGCCGTCGCCGCCCACCGGCACCACCGGCTCCGCCGCCACGCGCCGCACAGCATCATGCTCGATGGCGGAAACCGCGACATCCGCCGCCTTGGCGCGGAGCAGCGCGATCGCCAGCGCCTCGCTCGCCCCGCTGGTGAAGATCAGCTCGCCGTCCCAGCCCAGCGCGGCGGCGGTCCGCGCCCGCGCATCCTCCAGCGCCGCCCGCGCCGCCCGTCCCTCGGCATGGGGGGAGGACGGGTTCGCCCAGCGGGCCAGCCCGTCGGCCATCGCGTCGCGCGCCTGGGGCAGCAGCGGCGTGGTCGCGGCATGGTCGAGATAGATGCGGGCGAGGGGCATTCGTGCTCCGACAAGATTGCGCGCGATAGTCCGCCCTCTATATAGGCCTGCAACTCCGCGCGCATCCACCCTTGCGCGCGATCCCTATTGTATCAGCAGGTGCCGATGCCCGAAGTCATCTTTCCCGGACCCGAAGGTCGTCTCGAAGGCCGTTTCAATCCGGGGCCGCGCCCCCGCGCACCGGTGGCGCTGATCCTCCATCCCCACCCGCAGGGCGGCGGCACGATGAACAACCGCATCGTCCAGTCGCTCTACCAGACGTTCGTGAAGCGCGGCTTCGCCACCCTGCGCTTCAACTTCCGCGGCGTCGGCAAGTCGCAGGGCACGTTCGACAACGGCATCGGCGAGCTTTCGGACGCCGCCTCCGCGCTCGATTGGGTGCAGTCCATCCACCCCGAGGCGCAGACCACCTGGATCGCCGGCTTCAGCTTCGGCGCGTGGATCGGCATGCAGCTCCTGATGCGCCGGCCGGAGATCAAGGGCTTCATCTCGATCGCCCCGCCGGCGAACATGTATGATTTCACCTTCCTCGCCCCCTGCCCCTCCTCGGGCATCATCATCCAGGGCGATTCGGATGAGGTGGTGACGCCCAGCGCGGTGCAGAAGCTGGTCGACAAGCTCCGCACCCAGCGCCACATCACCATCCATCACGACGTGATCCCCGGCGCCAACCACTTCTTCGAGCATGAGATGCCCGAACTGATGAAGTCGGTGGACGATTATCTGGACATGCGCCTCGCCACCGATCGCTGAAGATCGACCGGCGATGTCAAAGGACGGCGAACGCTCCTATCTGGAGAAGATCGGTGAAGCCGGGCGGGTCCACTCGCTCGGCAAGCCCTTTTCCGATCCGCTTTGCGGCATCAACCTGGTCTCGATCGGGCTGATCATGTCGCTCATGCGCCAGCCGCCAGCTGGCGTGCTCGATCTGGGCTGCGGCGGCGGCTGGACAAGCCAGTTCCTCGCCCGGCGCGGCTATCGGGTCACGGGCCAGGACATAAGCGAGGACATGATCGCCCTCGCCAACGAGAACAGGGCCCTCCACGGCCTTTCCGACGCGCAACTTCGCTTCGTTTGCGGGGATTATGAGGAATTGGGCTTCGAAGCGGCGTTCGACCATGCGATCTTCTTCGATTCCCTCCATCATGCCGATGACGAATTGGGTGCGATCCGCTCCGCCTACCGGGCATTGAAGCCTGGCGGCACGCTCATCACCCACGAGCCCGGCGAAGGCCATGCCGCGAACCCGATCTCGATTGAAGCGATGCGGCTCTATGGCGTGAACGAGCGGGATATGCCGCCCAGCCTGATCATCCGCCGGGGGCTGGAGGTCGGATTTTCCGGCTTCCGGGTGATGCCCATGCCGCACGAATTGAACGAGATTTTCTACGGCAAGCCCCCGCCGTCTCTGTGGAGCAAGAAGGGCCTCAGATTCGCCAGAACGGATCGTGGATCTCGCCTTCCGCCCCAACATGCGGGCCGGGGCAATCGTGGTGCTCACGAAATAAGGCCGGTCGACGCGGACGCGTTCAGACCGGCAAGGTCCAGAGCATCACATTGGCCAGGAGCACGGCGGCCGCGACCAGCATCAGCGCGCCCTTGCCCCGGCTGTGGCGCTTGCGCATCAGATAGAGGCCGCCCGCCACCAGGGCGAAGACGGCAAGCATCGCGATTGCCGGGGCAATGCCGGCCACGCCTTCGAGAATCGACTGCATATCGATCGCCTTAGCTTGCCGGCGCACAGTTTAGAAGAAGGCCGGATTCGAATCGATTCGTTCCGCGTCCGAACCGCCGCCCAACCTCCGCGGCCATATTTATTTTTCGCCCTCCAGCCGCCCAGATCGCCCGAAATCCGGCCCCTTCCGGCCGCAAATCCCGGCTGCGTCGCCCTCACCCCCGGAATCCAACTTTACAGGGGGGACCCCCGATCCTATGTAGCGCGTCCGCTGCCCCATGGGACTTCCACCGCAAGGCAGCCTTCTTGCCAACACTACCCCTGGAGGTCCCTTGAGTTGCACAAGCACCATAGCGCGCTGGGGCTAGCGACCGCCCCTACCGGCACCACCGGTGCCGTCGTCGCGAAGCTGCGCCCGGTCCAGCCGGTCACGCTCCTTCGTCCGCATGCCGCCCGCCGGGCCGCCCGATTCTTCGTAGAGAAGTTTCCGGGCCGGCCGATGTATGCGGTGAAGGCCAATCCCTCGCCCGAACTGATCGCGCTCCTGTGGGAAAGCGGCGTCACGCATTTCGATGTCGCCTCGATCGCCGAGGTGCGGCTGGTCGCGGGCATCGTGCCGGAAGCCACGCTCTGCTTCATGCACCCGGTCAAGGCCGAGGAAGCGATCGCCGAGGCGTATCACGTCCATGGCGTGCGCACCTTCTCACTCGATACCGAGGAGGAGCTGGCCAAGATCGTCCGCGCCACCAACGGCGCCCGCGACCTCACGCTCTGCGTGCGGCTCAGGGTCTCGTCGGATCATTCCAAGCTCAGCCTCGCCTCGAAGTTCGGCGTCGATGCGCGCGATGCGGCTCCCGTGCTGCTGGCCGCCCGCCAGGTCGCCGACACGCTGGGCGTGTGCTTCCACGTCGGCAGCCAGGCGATGACGCCCGCCGCCTATACCCAGGCGATGGAGCTGGTGCGCGCCGCGATCGTCGAGGCCGGCGTCACGGTGGACGTGGTCGATGTCGGCGGGGGCTTCCCGTCCGTCTATCCGGGCATGGAGCCGCCGTCGCTGGAAGCCTATTTCGCGGCGATCCACGAAGCGTTCGAAAGCCTGCCCGTCAGCTATTCGGCCGAATTGTGGTGCGAGCCGGGCCGCGCGCTGTGCGCCGAATATGCGAGCCTGCTGGTCCGCGTCGAAAAGCGCCGGGGCGAGGAGCTCTACATCAACGACGGCGCCTATGGCGCCCTGTTCGATGCGGCGCATGTCGGCTGGCGCTTCCCGACCGAGCTGGTCCGCGAAAGCGGATCGGACGCGAAGGATATGGCGTTCAGCTTCTACGGCCCCACCTGCGACGATCTGGACCATATGGCCGGCCCGTTCATGCTGCCCGCCGATATCGCCGCCGGCGATTATATCGAGATCGGCATGCTGGGCGCCTATGGCTGCGCGATGCGCACCGGCTTCAACGGCTTCACCGCCGGGGAATCGGTGATCGTCGAGGATGAGCCCATGGCCAGCCTCTATCGCACCGAAACGGAACCCGCGGTTCCGTCCAACGTCATCACGCTGTAAGACGACATCCTTCTATTTGCCGTCATGCCGGCGAAGGCTGGCATCTCGCGAAGCACGGGTTCGCTCGCTTCCCGGGATCCCAGCCTTTGCCGGGATGACGGCCAGTTTGCATTTCGAGGAACAACCATGAACGACGCCCCCACCAACGATACGCGCAAGGCGGATCTGCTCTCCACCGTCGTCGAGCATATCGACATCAAGAGCTTCGACGCGCGTCCCATCGTCGATGCGATGGGCAAGATGAGCTTCACCAGCCGCGATCTGGCGCGGGCGACCGGCATCTACAATCAGATGCTCGCCGATCCGGATTGCTCGATCTTCCTGGTGATCGCGGGCTCCACCTCGGCCGGCGGCTGCATGGACCTCTATGCGGAGCTGGTCCGTTCCAACATGGTGGACGGCGTGGTCGCGACCGGCGCGTCGATCGTCGACATGGATTTCTTCGAGGGCCTCGGCCACAAGCATTATCAGGCGCTCGAGGTGCCGGACGACAACACGCTGCGTTCGCTCTACATCGACCGCATCTACGACACCTATATCGACGAGGAGCAGCTTCAGGACTGCGACCACACGATCGGCAAGATCGCGGATTCGCTGGAGCCGAAGGCCTATTCCTCGCGCGCCTTCATCCGCGAGATGGGCAAGTATCTGGCCGAGCACGGCAAGAAGGAGAACAGCCTCGTCAAGCTCGCCTACGAGCATGACGTGCCGATCTTCTGCCCGGCCTTCGTCGACAGCTCGGCGGGCTTCGGCCTCGTCAAGCACCAGGTGGAGCGCGCCAAGGAGGGCAAGCCCTACATGGTGCTGGATGCCATCGCCGATTTCCGCGAGTTGACGGACATCAAGATCAAGGCGGGCACCACCGGCCTGCTGATGATCGGCGGCGGCGTGCCGAAGAACTTCATCCAGGATACCGTGGTCTGCGCCGAAATCCTCGGCCACGAGGATGTGGAGATGCACAAATATGCCGTGCAGATCACCGTGGCGGACGTGCGCGACGGCGCCTGCTCTTCCTCGACGCTGAAGGAAGCGGCAAGCTGGGGCAAGGTCGATACCGCGCTCGAGCAGATGGTCTTCGCCGAGGCCGGCTCGGTGATGCCGCTGCTCGCGTCGGACGCCTATCATCGCGGCCACTGGAAGACCCGCGCGAAGCGCGCCTGGGGCCGCATCTTCGATTGATGCGGCCTGGGTCGGCCGATCCGATCCTCGCCGGAAATCCACCCCGCGCCGGCCCTCCGGCGCGGGGTTTTCCATATGGATTTCAGGCGGGGTCCATCAGGTCCGGCAGCATGCTGTTCAGCAGCGGCAGGGCGGTTCCGCAGAAGGCGCATTCCGCCGTCCTGCGGCCCACGAACCAGTGCATCTTCCCGCAGCCCGGGCAGTGGTTCACTTCATTGGCACGATAAAGCAGGCGATAACCGACGGATTCCAGTTCGGTCGGGGAAAAATGCTTGGTCATGAACTCCTCCCAAGATGCCGCCTATTACGCTCTCCCGTCTCCGAGCCCGCCCGCATCGAACGGCTCGGCTCTGATATACCACGCGCCATCGGCAACGCCGAATGAACAGTGCGGGTTCCGCCGCCTTCCGCTGCCCTTCCGGGCATGGACAGGCCGCGACGAGCCGATTAGCCAATGGGGACAGCCTGTTGAGGAGAGATCATCTTGGATCGCCGTTCGTTCATGACCAATGCGGGGGTGCTCGCGCTTTCAACCACGCTGCCCGCGATGGCCAATGCCCAGGGCAATGCGGCCGGCGCGCGACAGTCCGCCCCCGGCCCCGCCGATGCCCAGCTCCGCTCACTGCTGGACAAGATGTTCTACGCCCGGATCGACGACAGCCCCGAGCAGGCGACCCGCCTCGGCCTCGACAAGGGCGATCGCGCCGCGCTCCGTTCCCGGCTGGACGACGAATCCGCCGCCGCGCGCGAACGGCAGGCCGCGCACCGCCGCAACGATCTCGCAGCGCTCCGCAAGATCGATCCCGCGAAGCTCGGCGCCGCCGCGCGGATCGACTATGACGTCGTCGAATATCAGCTCAGCCGCGATATCGCCGCCACCGATCGCTTCCGCTACGGCCAGTCGGCCGGCCGCTTCGCGCCCTACACGATCAGCCAGCTCACCGGCCCCTATCGCGACGTTCCCGATTTCCTGGATTCGCAGCATCGCGTGGCGGACCTCGCCGATGCGGATTCCTACCTCGCTCGCCTGTCGGCCTTCCCCAAGGCGCTGGACGATAGCCTGGAACAGCAGCGCGCCGATGCCGCCAAGGGCGTCTTCGCGCCCGATTACATCCTCGATACCACGCTGAAGCAGCTCGCCGCGCTTCGCGATCAGCCGGCTGCACAGACGGTGCTGGTCGCCTCCTTCGCCGCGAAGCTGAAGGCTGCCAACATCTCCGGCGATCACGCGGCCCGCGCCGAGAAGATCGTCCAGAACGAGGTGTTCCCCGCGCTCGATCGCCAGCGCCAGCTCGTCACGGACCTGCGCGCCAAGGCGACCCACGACGCCGGTGTCTGGCGCCTCCCCGATGGCGAGGCTTATTATGCCGCCGCCGCCGAGGCCGCGACCACCGTGCCCCTGAGCGGCGACGAGATCCATCGCCTCGGGCAGGAGCAGGTCGCCCAGATCTCGTCCGAGATCGACGGCATTCTGAAATCGCAGGGGATGACGCAGGGCACGGTCGGCGAACGCATGGTCGCGCTCAACCAGCGGCCGGACCAGCTCTACGCCAATACCGACGAAGGCCGCGCCGCGCTGCTCGATCAGCTCAACAGCCAGATCAAGGCAATGTATGCCCGCCTGCCCGAAGCGTTCGCCACGCTGCCCAAGGCCCCGGTCGAGGTCCGCCGCGTGCCGCCGCACATCCAGGCGGGCGCGCCGGGCGGTTATTATCAGAACGCCTCGCTCGATGGCTCGCGCCCGGCGATCTACTTCATCAACCTGCGCGATACGTTCGACCGGCCGAAATTCGGCCTGGCCACCCTCACCCATCACGAGGCGGTGCCGGGCCATCACCTGCAGGTCAGCCTCGCGCTCGAATCGACCGAGATCCCGCTGATCCGCCGCCGCAGCTTCTTCAGCGGCTACAGCGAAGGCTGGGCGCTCTATTCGGAGCAGCTCGCCGACGAGATGGGCATGTTCGAAGGCGATCCGCTGGGCCGCGTCGGCTATCTCCAGTCGCTCCTCTTCCGCGCCACCCGCCTCGTGGTGGATTCGGGGATGCACGCCAAGCGCTGGAGCCGCGAGCAGGCGACCGATTATTTCATCGCCACCACCGGCATCGCCCGCGGCCGCAGCCAGGGCGAGATCGATCGCTACACCGTCTGGCCCGGCCAGGCGTGCAGCTACAAGATCGGCCACACCGTATGGACGCGTCTGCGGGACGAGGCGAAGGCCAAGCAGGGCGACGCCTTCGATATCAAGGCGTTCCACGATGTGCTGCTGCTTGGCGCGATGCCGCTGACCGTGCTGGAACGCATCGTCCGCGCCCGCATCGCCTGATCGCCTCCGCCCCGGCGGCGCCGTTCCCGCGGCGTCGCCGGGCGCATCATAGCAGCCATTCGATCGGCAGCAGCGAAAGCAGGCGAATGCCGCCGCGCTGCCAGGCGCGCGTGCCGGGCTCGGTGCGGTGGGTCACGATGCCGCCGTCGCGCCGTTCCAGCCAGGCCAGCCGGCCGCCCGGCTCCAGCACCACCTCATAGGCGCGCTCGAGGATGTCGCCGGCGAAGGCCGCCTGCATCTCGCCCGCCAGCTCCGGGCTTTCGATCACGAAGCCCAGCTCCGTATTGAGGTGGATCGATCGCGGATCGAAGTTGAACGATCCGATGAAGGTCCGCTCGCGATCCACGGCGAAAGTCTTGGCGTGCAGCGTCGACGCGCTCGATCGCAGCACCTGCCCCGATCCGCCCGATCCGCCGCCCGATCCCAGCGTGGAGCCCGCGCCCGATCCCGTCCCGATCAGCTTGCGCCGGCGCCGGTCGCCGCCGGCGGGCGGGCCGCGCATCTCGAACAGGCGCACGCCGGCCTCTAGCAGCGCGCGCCGCCGCCCGGCATAGCCGGCATGGACGAGCCACACGTCGGTCGCCTCGAAGGCGTTGGTCAGGATATTCACCTCCACGCCCCCGGCGCGGAGCGCGGTGAAGGCGTCCACGCCGGCAGCCGTCGGCACGAAATAGCCGGATACCAGGTCCACCTCCCGCTTCGGGTGGCCCAATATCCCGCGCAGCGACACGCCCAGCAGCCCCTCCGGCGCGGCGCGGCCCACGCCCTTGGCGGGATCGTCGCTCACCATCCGCACCTCGGCCCAGCGGAAGGGAAGGTCCTTGCGGATGAAGGCGTTTATGATCGGCAGCGCTTCCACCGCGCGCATATAATCGCGCGCGGCAGGCTCCCGCGCGGCCCTGGCGGCCGCCTCCGCGATCGTCTCCGCCTGTTCGCGCCCGACCGCGGGCAGGATGCGCGCCGCCGGATAGGCCGATGCGCTGGCCCAGTAATGGTCGAAATCGCGCGACACCGCCTCCACCACCGGCCCGATCGCCAGCACGTCGAGATCGGCGAACAGCCCTTCGTCGCGGGCGCCGAAATATTCGTCGCCGATGTTGCGGCCGCCGATGATCGTGGCCTGATTGTCGGCGGTGAAGCTCTTATTGTGCATCCGCCGGTTCAATCGCGGGAAATCGGCCAGATAACCCAGCATCTTCGGCCGGCGCAGCACGAAGGGATTGAACAGCCGGATCTCGATACCGGGGTGGCCGTCCAGCGCGGCCAGCCCCTCATCCATCCCGCTGATGCCGTTATCGTCCAGCAGCATCCGCACCCGCACGCCGCGATCGGCGGCGGCACGCATCTCCTCCAGCATCAGCGTGCCGGAAAGGTCGGCGTGCCAGATATAATATTGCACATCCAGGCTGCGCACCGCCGCCCGCGCCAGCAGCATGCGCGCGGCAAAGGCATCGCGCCCGTCGTCCAGCACATGGATGCCGGAAAGCTCCCCTCGCCCTTCCCGCGCCGCCGCCGCGCCGCGCCCCAGCGGCGTATCGGCGGTATCGCCGAAGGCACGGGACGGCGCGCGCGGCTCCAGCGGCGGCAAGGGATTGAGCAGGCGGATGACAAGGCCGGCGGCCAGCAGCAGAAGGAGGGCCAGCCCCAGCAGCTTCAGCAGCAGCACGATCATCCTTCCGATGCCTTCCCGGCTGCCGGCTCAGCGTGGCGCCGCTTCGTCGATCCGCGTCCAATATTGCGATTTGCAGCCGACGCCCGCGAACAGGCATCCCCTGGCGCGCAGGGTGCCGCCGCCGTCGGTGACGGTCAACGTGCCCGAGAAAGTCTTGTTCATGTCCGGCACGAACACCTTGCCGCGCCAGATATCGTTCTTGCCGGGGCGGAAATCGCGGAACAGCTCGGTTCCCACCAGATTTTCGGTGCCGCCCTCGCGCGCATCCGCCTTGGCCTTGTCGTTCGCCCATTCGACGGTGCCGCACAGCCGCGCCCCGCACGGGTGGGTGCGCACGCGCACGCTATCCTTGGGGTTGCGCCACAGGCCGTAATAAGGCTCGGCCGAAGCCGCCGCCGGCCAGCACAGGGCCAGCAGCGACGCGGCCGCGATCGGGAGGGAACAGGGCTTCACATCCAGGGCTCCATATCGGAGCCGTAACGCTCTACCCCGCACCGCGTTCCCCGATCAGCGCCGTCACCAGCGGCTGCATCCGCTCGTCGAAGCGCGCCAGCACGGCATGGTCCTCGGCCGCGTCGAAATGCGTCACCAGCGTTTCGCCCGTCCACTGATGCAGCGCGAAGCCGGGGGCGCCCGCCACGATCATCGGCCGATCGTCGGGCAGCGCCGGGTCCATCGGCGCCAGCGTCAGCGCCACCTGCGGCGCGGTGGACGGGCACACGATCATCGGCCGGCCGCGCCAGCCAGCCACCATCGGCCGGTGGATATGGCCGCCCACCATGGCGACGATGTTGCGATGCCCCGCCAGCGCCGCATCCAGCCGGCCGATCCAGGCCTCCTCCGGGTCCGTCGTCATCCAGGCGATGCCGGTATCGATCGGCGGATGATGAAGCACGATCATCGTCGGCCGGTCCGGCGCCTCGGCCACGCGATCGGCCAGCCAGCGCGCCCGCGTCTCGCAGAAGGCGCCGCCGTGGCGGCCTTCCTCCAGCGTATCCAGCACCAGCAAGCGCAGCGGCCCGGCGTCGATGGCATATTGAACGAAGCCGTCCGCCACCGGGATTTCGGGAAAGACGGCGCGGAAATTGACGCGGTCGTCATGATTGCCCAGGCACGGCCAGGCGGGCACGGGCAGCGCCTCCAGCGCCTCACGCAGCCGGCGGTAAGAGGCCACGTCGCCGCGATCCACCAGATCGCCCGTCGCCAGCACCAGATCGGGCCGCCGGTCCATATGGGCCAGCAAATGGATCACCCGGTCCAGCCGCTTGCGGTTGAACTCCGCCGGATTGTCCGGGTCGAAGCCCAGATGCATGTCGGTAATCTGGGCGATCAACATCGGTTGCGCAGCACCTTTCCCCCGTTCCTCGCCCGCGGCGGACTTGACGCCCGCTTTCCCCACCCCGTCAAGCGCGAGCACCGCCAGCCTGCCAATCTCCCCATCCGGCCGCTGTGATCGGCGGCACAGCCCGCACGCGGCCGTCCGCCTCCCTCAGCTTCCGCCGGCCGCCTGCGGCCCACGCCACGGCCGGGCGCCGGCCTCGCGCCCGCGCATGCTGCGCACCATCGCCGGCGCCTGCCCGTCCATGTGATAATCGTGGCACATGGCGCAGGACGAAGGCACCGCCTTGGCCGCATCCTCGCCGCCATGGCAGGCCCGGCAGGTGGCGATGCCGGGCAGGAGCACGTCCGCCGCCGTGGAGGATTTCCGCGCCGCATGGCAGCTCTCGCAGCTCTCGCCGGCATGGCTCTTATGGTCGAACCAGCCCTTCGCCATATAACGCTGCGGCAGGCGCACGGGCACCACGCCCCAATCGGCCGCCGCAAGCGATGTCGGCGGGGTCACCGCATGGCAATCGAAACAGGCGCCGCCTTCAGAAAAGGCCGCCCGGATCGCCTGATCCGCGCGCGCCGGCCGTAGCGCCACCGCCTGGTTGAAGGCCGCGCTGGTCCGCAGCATCATCGCCTCGCCCGGCCGGCGCCGCGCCATCCCGCCAAGGTTGATCGGCGCCACCGGCCCGGTCGACCGATAGAAAGCGCGCAGATCGGCCACCACCTGCCGGGGATCGCCGTGGCGCAGCGTGCGGACGGTATCGCCCACCCGATCGAAGGCCAAGCTGTGGCACATCTGGCAATCCTTCTCCATCGACACCGGCTGGAAGCGGGCGCCCGTGGAATCGGGCACATGGCAGTCGGCGCAAACCAGGCTGTCGCCGAAGCCCTGCTCCACCTTCATCGTCCGTGCCATCGCCGCAACGCCGCCATTGGCGGCAAGGTGGATGTCGTGGGGGAATTTCAGGCCGTTATCCTCCAGCGGCCGCGCATCCAGCGAAAGCCGCTGCACGATCGGCCGGTCGCCCGGATTGGTCGCCACCGCCGGGCGGAACTGGGGATGGTCGCGGCCGAAATCGGATGCGTTCAGCACCTTGGTGTCGGTCAGCCGTTGGTCCATGCCGCCGTGGCAGTCACTGCAGAAGCGTTGCTCCGTCACCGGCATCGCCTTCGCGCCCTCATGCTCGACATGGCAGGCGACGCAGCGGCCCTCCGGGATGCCGAACATGCCGGCCGCGGCGCGCTGGGCCTTGGCGCCGGCCCCCGGCTGCGGCTTGGCCACCGCCAGCCGCAGCGGATCGGCATGGCCGTGCACGCCGCCATGGCAGGCGGCGCAGGCTTCGTCGCGCACCGCCTCGCCCGGCTTCACATGGCAGGCCTTGCAGTCATTCTCCAGATTGGCGTGGGCGAGGCTCAGCCTGCCCGAAGACCACATCTGGTCGGCATGGAAGGCCACCTCCCGGCGCGCGCCATCGGCCGGCTGGTGGTTGGTGAAGAAGGACCATAAGGGCCAGGCGAGGAACAGCGCCAGCACCGCGATCGCCAGCGCCCAGGCGGTCGCGCGCCGACCCGGCGCCACGCCGGCCAGCGAGAAGGCGCGCTGCTCGTCCCGGGCTTCCGATGCCTCGGAAAGCGCACCGACCCGCTCGACCGAGATGATCGTCGCGCCGCGCTCCTCGCCCTCGCCCGCCGCCACGGTCAGCATATGGCTGCCGATGCGGATATTCGCGCCGCGCGCCACGTCGATCGTCTCGCGCATGGTCGATCGGCCGTTCACGTCCACCGGCAGGCCGGACGTGGCGGCGATCTCGATCCGGCCGGGGCCGGCCTCGCGAATCTCGGCGTGGCGCAGCGTCACGGCGAGGTCGGGCAGGTGGATGTCGCTGTCCGCCTCGCGGCCGATGCCGATCGGCCCGGCGACGAAGGTCTGCGGGCGGACGATCTCGCGGCCGTCGGCCGTGCGCGCGATCTGGCGGACGATGAAGGTCATGCCGCCGCGCCTACCAGTAGAAGAAGACGGAGAAGATGTGGGCGAACAGCGCCGCGATCAGCGCGAAGGTCAGCGGCACGTGCACGTAGAGCCATATCTCCAGCAGGGCCTTCAGCTTCAGGTGCTGGCGGATGCGCGCCAGCGCCGCTTCCTTCCGCTCCAGCAGCACATCGATCCGTTCCAGCGCATCGTCGCCGATCGCCGGCCGCGGGCCGGTCTCGATCCGGATCGCTTCCTGCGCCGCGCGCGTCCCGCATTTCGGATAACGGCCGGTCAGCCGCGCGATCAGCCCGCCGCCGAAGGGATCGTCGTCCAGCGACATGCGGACGATCTCGGCATGGCGCTGGCCCAGCGGCTGGGCCGCCTCATGCAGTTGCCGGTCGAGCTGGCGGAGATTGTCCAGCATCTGCGCCTGCGTCGTCTCGCCCCGGTTGGCGCTCAGCACGCGCGGCAGGGTGGAATAGACGGCGATGCCGTAAATCCCCGAGATGATGACAATCATCATCAGCGCATAGGCCAGCGTGTGGACATTCCACCCGAACTGGAAGCCCGTGTGCAGCGTGCCGATCACCACCAACGAAAGGCCGAGATACACATGCGCCGAAGTCCACGCCTTCAGCGACCAGCGCCCCCGGGTCATCGCCCGCTTGCGCACGCCCAGCAAGGTCAGCCACAGGATCAGCCCCGCGCCGATCGTGCCCAGCGTATAGCCATACCATGATCCGCCATTGGGCCGGGGCCGCGCATCGTGGAAGGCGTAGATCAGGATCGCCGCCAGCGATATCGCCAGCGCCAGCTTCAGCCAGCGATAGCCGCGATAGCGCAGAAAGCCTTCATGCTGCGCCGCGCCGCCCGCGTCGAGCGGCCTCGCCCCCCGCGTCGCCACCTCAGCCCTCTCCCCGATCCAGCCGGGCCACGGTCAGGAAAGCCTCGGGCGCCACGCGGATGGCGGCGCCGGTGGGGCAGGCGCGCACGCAGGCTGGGCCGCCCTCGATCCCCGAGCACATGTCGCACTTGATCGCCTTCTTGGGCTTCTCGATCGCCGGATCGGCATGGGTGGCGGACCATTCGTGGCTGGGCTCGCCCGGCCCCGGCCCCTTGCCGAACAGGAACCAGCTCAGCAGGCCCGGCTTCTTCGGCGGCACCTTGTCCATGCGGATCACGCCATAGGGGCAGTTGCGCTGGCAATTGCCGCAGCCGATGCAGGTATCGTTGATGAACACCTCCCCGTCCGGCCCGCGATGGATGGCGTTGGGCGGGCAATCGGCCATGCAGTGCGGATGCTCGCAATGCCGGCAGGAAGTCGGCACGTGCAGGTGGGCGAAGGTCCGCCCCGCCTCACGGTCCAGCCGCGACAGGCCGTCATGGCTGTCGGCGCAGGCCTTCTCGCAATTGTCGCAGCCGACGCAGAGATTCTCGTCGATCAGCAGCACGTCGGTCGCCTCGCCCACGCCCTGTTCGACCAGGAAGTTCGCGACCGAGGAATACATGTCGACCACGGAGGAGAAGCTGTCCTTCCGCGCCTCGACGAAGGCATTCAGGTCCTGGCGCTGGGCCATGTCCCGCTTCGCCTTTTCCAGCAGGTCGGGCTTGCGGTCGAGCAGGCGGCGGAACGCCGCGCCGTCCAGCCGGATCACTTCGGACTTGATCGCCGCGCGCACCGTCGCCGTGCGCGGCGCGCCATCGATCACCGCCATCTCGCCGACATAGGAACCGGCCGGCAGGTAGGAGAGGAACACCGGCTTGCCGCCGATCGACTTCTCGACCACCATCGATCCCACGCGGATGACGAAGATGTCGCAGCCGTCCTCGCCCTCGGTGATGATGGCCTTGCCGGCGCTCACCGATTCCACCCTGGCGGTGGCCGTCACCTCGGCCAGGTCCTCCGGCGTCAGGCCCGATCCGAACATCTGGAGCAACTGCCGCTCGGTCGAGATGCGCGTCACCACGCGCCGGGCGGCCGGGTTGGACGCCATCAGCTTCAGCGCGGCGGTGCGCGATACCTCGACCAGGATCGAATCCTCCGCCGCGCGGATGGTGGCGCCGCGCCGGCGACCGGAAATCAGCCCCACCTCGCCGAAGATCGATCCCCGCCCGATCCGCACCCGCCCGGCCACGTCCACCGATCCCGATGCGATGCCGAACAGCGAGGAACCGGGATCGTCCTTCTCGAACACCGTCTCGCCGATGCGATAGGCCCGCACCTCGGAATCCAGCATGAACTCCCGCATCTGCAGCGGCGAAAGATCGTTCAGTATCTCCACGTTGGCGCGCAGATATTCCAGCCACTGGTCCACCGTGCGGCGGCGCGGCAGGCGCTTGAACTTGGCTTCCAGGATCGGCTCGTCGGCCGGCTTCAGGCTGCTGTTGCCGTTGATGATCTCGACGACGTCATAGCCCTGGTTCATGCAGTGCTTGATCAGCGGATAGCCCGCCAGCGCGCCGATCACGTAGATGCCGGGCGCGGAAACGCTTTCGAACGTCGCCGTCAGCCGGGGAAAGGCCTCGCGATCCTCGCTGGTGAATTCGACGCCGCAGCTTTCGATGAACTTGCGCGGCGGCGCCGATCCCATCCGGGCGATGATCCGGTCGCAGCGGATGCGCGCCTCGCCGTCGCGCGTGTCCAGCGTCAGCCAGCCCGGCTCCACCTTGCTGGGCGTGGTATCGGTCATCACCGCCAGCCGGCCGCCGTCGCGCATCGCGAACAGGCCCTTGACGTTGGCATCCTTGGCCCGGCTGAAATCGGCCGATCGGTTGAGGATGGTCACATGGTTGCGCTGGGCCGGGTCCTGCGCCAGGCCCACCGCATTCTCGATCCCGGCGTCGCCCGCACCGATCACGGTGATATGCTCGTCCACATAGGCGCCCGGATCGTCGAGCTGATATTGCACATGCGGCAGATCGCCGCCGGGGATGCGCAGCAGATTGGGGTTGCCCTGCGTGCCGATCGCCAGGATCACCGCCTCGGCCCGGATCACCTCGCCCCCGCCGAGGGTGAGGCTGAAATCCCCCTTGCCGCCGGCGATCGCCTTCACCTCGGCATTAAGGCGGACGTTCACGCCCTGCTCGGCGGCCTGCCGGTCCCATGCGCCCAGCACCGCCTCGCGCTTGCCGGCATCGAAGTCCATGTCCGAACGCAGCACGAGCTGGCTCGGCGTCGCCATGACGTGCTTGCCCTTCTGATATTTGAAGATCGTATCGGAAAGGTGGTCCGTCTTTTCCAGGAGGATGTGGGAAATGCCGAGCGCCGCCGCCCGCGCGGCCGCGCTGAGCCCGGCCGGCCCCGAGCCGATGATCGCAATGCGATAGGCGTCCGCCACTTTTCCCCCAGCCCCCCGCGATCCGGCTCCCACCAGCCGGCCTGTGCATCACCTTTCAGGCGACACCCAACGCTTTTTCCTTTGTCACCTTAACATTAGGTGGAGCAACCGCAGAATTGTCGCGATCGCAGGCCACCCGCAAAACGCGTCCCTATAGAAGCACCGCCATCACCCGGCGATTTTCCGGCGCGGTCGGCGCCACGCCCGGCAGGGGGCGGGACGATCCGAAGCCCGCAACCTCCAGCCGGCCCGCGGAAACCCCGGCTCCGGCAAGGAAATCCGCCACCGCCTGCGCCCGGCGACGGGAAAGATCGCGATTGGCCGCCGCCGATCCCGAGGCATCGGTATGCCCTTCGATCCGCAGCCGTCGTCCATTGAGCTTCGGCCCGTTCAGCACGGCCGCATAACGGGCCAGCCGCGCCTTGGCCGCATCGGTCAGCTCGGCGGAATTGGGCAGGAAGGAAACGCCCAGATTGGCCGCCCCCGGTTGCGCGGGCGCCACGGCCCTGGGCGCGGGTGCGGCTGCCGCCTGGGCCGCCTGCGGCGTGGCACCCGGCGCCGGCGCGCGGCGGAAGCTGAACCCGCGCGAAGCCCCGCCCCGCGGCNCGCCGCGCGCCGGTTCCTGCGCCGTCGCGGCGCCGGCATCACCGTCCGCGCAATCGCCCGTCAGGTCGCACAGCAGCCGCGCCGCTTCCGGGTCGGCCTGCGCCATCGCCGGGTGCGTGGTGGCGAGCAGTGCACCCAGCATCACCGGGCCGAAAAGCAATTTCATCGTTCGCATTCCTCGCAAGGGCGGGCGTCCATCCCGCTTCCCGTTTCCGGGCATCGCTGCCCCTTACCATCCTCCATCCGCCGGTTCGGCCGGGCGATCAGTGATCCGCATCACGCTGATCGCCGCTTTTTCCGCGACCTATCGGCTGTCGATGCGGAACCATATCATGTCCGCGTCCCATTCCCCGCTCGCGGTGGCGGCGCGCAGCGTCCGCGCGAACTCCGCCGACGGCTGCACCGCGCCCTGCGGCATCGCCTTGGCCAGCGGCCGATCGCCCACCACCACGAACAGCCCGGTCCAGCCGAGATGATCGGGATAGATGTTGAACTCCCACTTGCCGTTGCCGGCCTTCACCAGCCCGACATCCGCATCCTTCAGCGCATCGATCGCCTTCGCATCGGGCAGGGCCCAGGTTACGACGCCCGATGGCTCGACGCCGAACAGCGCCACTGACTTGTCCCCGGCAGCCAGCGATATGGCGACACGGGCAAGCGATTGCCCCGTCGCGGGATCGAGGAAGAAGGGATCGCCCGTCACCCGCAGCCGTCCGCCCGGCGACTTGCGCAGCCGGCGCGGCTCATCGATGGCCGGGCATTCGCGCGGGTCGATGGTGGCCACCTTGTCGATCGATACCGATCGCACCGTGAGGTTTTCGGCCCCGGCGACATCCAGCACCATCTGCCGCGCCGCCGCCGGATCGCCCGCCACGCCGATCAGGCCGATATGGCCGTCCGCGCCGGACTGGATGGGATCGACATGCAGCCAGGCGCAATCGATCCGGGCCAGATGCGGCTCCACCTTCTGCGCCAGGCTCGGCGCGGCGGAACGGAGCAGGAAGAAGCCGATCGCCCCGGCCAAAACCAGCGCGCCGATGGCGCCCGCGACCCATGCCTTGTTGATCGGCCTACCCGGCGGGGGCGGCGGTTCGGGCAGCGCCACCGGCGTCGCCTGCCCGCTCGCCATGAAATCGCGCACCGCCGCGACCACGGCACCCACTTCGTCGGCCGTGCCGCGAAACGGCGCGACATCGACGGGCTCGTGCCCGCCGAAGCCGAAGGGCAGCTCCACCTTGTCCAGCAGCAGGCCCAGATAGGCGCCGCGCTCCTTCGCGGCTTCCGCCTCATCGATCACGTCGGCGCCGGTATCGTCGTCCACGGACGTGCGGGACCAGCAGATCAGGCAGAGCCGCGCATCCGCCATCGCCCCGGCGATCGCTGCCTTGCGATCCTGGCCGGGCTGGATGTCCCTGTCCCACCACAGGCTGTAGCCGGCGGCGCGCAGGCCTTCCGCGATCTTCGCCGCGCGATCGCCATCGGCCAGCGAATAGGCAAGATAGATGTCGCTCATTCCCCGGCGCCTTCCCCGCGCCGCGGCCACGCAAGCGGCAGCACCGCCAGCGCCAGCAGCACGCTCAGCACCAGGCTCGCATTGAAACCGTCCACTGATCCCCCCAGGATGGCGGGGCCGGCGAGATCGAAGTCGAACACCGCCCCGAAATCGCCGACGCCGGGGTTCGGATAGGCGCCGATCAGCGCCTCCTCCCCCCAATTATAGCCGAAATGCGCCAGGATCGGCGCCAGCAGCCCGCCCGTGCGGAGCGCGAGCAGGCCGAACCATATGCCCGCCAGCGTGATGTTCAAGAGAGATACCGGGTCATCCCAGCCGCCAGCGACATGAATCAGGGTAAACAGGCCCGCACTCGCCAGCACGCCCGGCCCCTTGCCCCACGCTTCGACCAGAATGGGCTGCAGCAGCCCGCGCAGCAGCAGCTCCTCGCCGATCACCTGCGCCAGAATGGCCGCAAACCCGATGCCCACCAGCGATGCGGGCACCGCGGCCACGGGATTGCGGATCGCCACCCCTGCCGCCACCGCGATCGCCAGCAGGACGAGGATCAGGACAAGCGCGACCGGCAAAGCGAGCAGCGCAATCCGCCCGCCGCCCAGCCGCAAGCCCGGCCGGAACAGCACCACCCCCAGCACGCCGGCCAGGATCATCGCCGCCGATACGCCGAACCGGATGCTGGCCGACATACCCAGATCGGCGCCCCACGCCTCCGGCAGGCCGGCAATGGCATCGGGCAGCAGCAACAGCGCCGTCACGCTGGTGATCACAACCCACAGGATCGCGGCCAATGCTCGCGCCTGCGCGCGCATCCGATTATCCCCCATCGCCTCCCCCGCGATCGCGACGCATCCGTTCCGATCGGCGCTCTTCCCCGGAGCGTCGCCTGCCGGTCGCGTTTCATCCACTCTACCAATCCGCCGATCCGGCGCTAGACTGGAAAGCGAAAGCAATCGGGGGATACAGGAAGACGTGGCGGAGGAAGGGCAGCCCGACGGCGCAAAGGCCGGACGGACGATCACGGTCGATCGGCACCAGAACGGCCTGCCGTTCGCGCGAATCGCGCTGGCCGGGGCGGCCGCGATCGCGCTCGTCGCCGTGGGCCTTCAATTCTCGAAGGGCGGCGCGACGGGTGACGCGGCGGTCGCGTCCGCCCCGGCCGATCAGCCGCTTTCCCAGCAGGCCGATGTCGGCACGATGATCGCGCGGCTGGAAAAGAAGCTCGCCGACACGCCCGATGATGCCGAAGGCTGGCGGATGCTCGGCTGGTCCTATTACGGCACCGGCCGCTTCGCCGATGCGGTGAAGGCCTATCGCAGGGCGACCGCGCTCGATCCCGCCAATGCGGAAGGATGGTCCGCGCTGGGCGAGGCGATCGTGCTCGCCCTCCCATCCGGCCAGCCCGCCGCGATCACGCCGGAAGCGGACGCCGCTTTCCGCAAGGCGGTTTCGATCAATCCAGCGAACCCGCGCGCCCGTTATTTCCTGGGGGTGAAGAAGGATCTGGCCGGCGATCACAAGGGCGCGATCGACGATTGGATCGCCCTTCTCAAGGATACGCCCGCCGGTGCCCCCTGGGAGGGCAATGTCCGCCAGACGATCGAGCAGACGGCCGCGCAGAACAATATCGACCTCGCCGGACGCATGCCGGCACCCGCCGTCCCGCCCGGCTCGGCCGCGACCGATGCGATCCCCGGCCCGACGCGGGAGGACATCGCCGCCGCCTCGGCGCTGCCGCCCGGCCAGCAGGATGCGATGGTGCGCGGCATGGTCGACAGCCTGGCCGCCAAGCTGAAGGCCGATCCGAAGAATGCCGATGGCTGGCTGCGGCTGATCCGCAGCTACACGGTGCTGGGCGACAGGAAGGCCGCCGCCGGGGCGCTCAAGGATGCCCGCGCCGCTTTCGCCGGGGATGCGCCCACGCTCGCCAGGATCGACGAGGGCGCCCGCCAGCTCGGAATAAGCGCCCCCTGATCCGGCTGCTGTCCGTCGTCGGCACGCGGCCGGAGGCGATCAAGATCGCTCCCATCGCCCGTGCCGCCGCCGCGCGGCCCGCGATCGATCACCGGCTGGTCGCGACGGGCCAGCATCGCGAACTGTTCGACGACATGACGACCGCCTTCGGCCTGACGGTGGATCGCAACCTCGCCCTCGGCGAAACCGGCCAGACGATCGAGGCGCTCGAACGGCGCATCGCCGCCGCCCTGCCCGCCCTGGTCGATGAGTTACGGCCGGACCTGATCCTCGTCCAGGGGGACACCACCAGCGCCTGGGGCTCGGCGCTCGCCGCCCACCGGCTGGGCATGGCCGTCGGCCATGTCGAGGCGGGGCTGCGCAGCCACGACCTCGCCTTGCCGTTTCCCGAGGAACGCAACCGCGTGGAGATCGACGCCGTCTCCACCCTGCTGTTCGCGCCCACCGCCACCGCCCGCGCCAATCTGGAAGCGGAGCCCGCCGTCACGGGCCGCATCCACGTCACCGGCAATACCGGCATCGATGCCCTGTTGTGGATGCGGGGAATGGCCGCCGGGCATCGCCTGCATGATGGCGGCCGCCGGCTGGTCCTCGTCACCTGCCACCGGCGCGAGAATATCGGCGCGGGCATTGCGGGGATCTGCGAGGCGCTCCGCCGCCTTGCCCGCCGGCCGGACGTGCGGATCGTGCTGCCGCTCCATCCCAACCCTTCCGTCCGGGCCGGCATAAGGGAGGCGCTGGCGGGCATCGCCAATATCGAGCTTCTCGATCCGCTCGATTATCCCACGATGGTGCGGATGATGGACGGCGCCCACCTGATCCTGAGCGATTCCGGCGGCTTGCAGGAGGAAGCTCCCGCGCTGGGCGTCCCCCTGCTGGTGCTGAGGGACAATAGCGAGCGGCCGGAAGCGCTCGCCACCGGCAATATCGCGCTCGTCGGCACCGATCCCGACCGGATCGTCGCGGCCGCGACCCGCCTGCTCGACAATCCGGCCGCTTATGCCGCCATGGCGGTTCCGGCCTATCCCTATGGCCGGGGCGACGCCGCCGAACGCATATTGGACGCGATCGAGGATTGGGCCGCCACGTTCCGCCCCCGCGCGTCGCAGCCGGCATCCGGCCGTTCGACGCCTACGTCCCAAGCCTAGCTTCTCCGCCGTCAAGGCCAGCCCGCTTGCCTTCCGGGCGCCGCTCCCCCAAGGGGATCGCGAAAGGATGACGAACATGGCGACGAACTGGACGCCCGACAGCTGGACGCAATATGAGGCCCGCCAGCTCCCCGAATATGCCGACAAGGCCGCGCTCGACCGCGCGACTGCCGAGCTTGCGCACTATCCCCCGCTGGTCTTTGCCGGCGAGGCGCGCGCGCTTACGGCGGATCTGGCGCAGGTGGCGGCCGGCAAGGCATTTCTGCTTCAGGGCGGGGATTGCGCCGAAAGCTTCGCCGAATTCCATCCGAACAATATCCGCGACACCTTCCGCGTCATCCTGCAGATGGCGGTGGTGCTCACTTATGCCTCCAAGCTGCCGGTGGTGAAGGTGGGCCGCATGGCCGGCCAGTTCGCCAAGCCGCGGTCGGCCAATATGGAGGAAGTGAACGGCGTATCGCTGCCCAGCTATCGCGGCGATATCGTCAACGACATCGCCTTCGATGCCGCCTCGCGCGAACCCGATCCCGATCGCATGATCCGCGCCTACAACCAGGCGGCGGCCACGCTCAACCTGCTGCGCGCCTTCGCGCAGGGCGGCTATGCCAACCTCCATCAGGTCCACGCCTGGACACTGGATTTCATGGGCCGCAGCCCGTGGGCCGCGCAATATCAGGCGGTGGCGGAACGGATCGGCGACGCGCTCGATTTCATGGCCGCCTGCGGCATCAACCCGCAGACGGTGCCGCAGCTCAACGGCACCAATTTCTACACCAGCCACGAAGCGCTGCTGTTGCCCTACGAACAGGCCTTCACCCGCCGCGATTCGCTGACGGGCGACTGGTATGACACGTCGGCCCACATGCTGTGGATCGGCGATCGCACCCGCTTCGAAGGATCGGCGCATGTCGAATATCTGCGCGGGATCGGCAACCCGATCGGCCTGAAATGCGGGCCGAGCCTGGAGCCGGACGCGCTGCTGCGCCTGCTCGACACGCTCGATCCCGCCCGCACGCCGGGCCGCATCACGCTCATCACCCGCTACGGCCACGACAAGATCGAAAAGCATCTGCCGTCGCTCGTCCGGGCGGTGAAGCGCGAAGGCCGGCCGGTCGTCTGGTCGTGCGATCCGATGCACGGCAATGTCGTGAAGGCCGCCAACGGCTACAAGACGCGCCCGTTCGAACGCATCCTGGCGGAGGTTCGCGGCTTCTTCGCCGTGCACCGCGCCGAGGGCACCCATGGCGGCGGCATCCATGCGGAGATGACCGGCCAGAACGTCACCGAATGCACCGGCGGCGCCGTGGACGTGACCGAGCAGAGCCTGGCCGATCGCTATCACACGCATTGCGATCCGCGCCTCAATGCCGGCCAGTCGATCGAACTGGCCTTCCTGCTGGCGGAAATGCTCAACCAGGAAATGCGGGAACGGGAAAAGGCGGCCGCCTGAACGGGCACGCCACCGGACGAACGAAAGGCCGCCAACCCATCCGGTTGGCGGCCTTGTTTTCATCCGGCCCTTGCCAGCCGCACCAGCGCCTCATCCAGTGCGGACAGGAAGCGCGATCGATCCGTCTTGGAGAAAGGCGGCGGCCCGCCGATCCCGTCGCCCACCGCGCCGGCCCGCAGATCGGCCATGATCGCGCGGGCCGCGATGGCGGTGCCGATCGAATTGACGGTGAAGGGCTTGCCGTTGGGCGCGATCACCTCGGCGCCGGCCTTCAGGCAGCGATCGGCCAGCAATATGTCCGCCGTCACCACCACCGCGCCCGGCCCTGCACGCTCGGCGATCCAGTCATCGGCCTCGTCGAAGCCCGCGCCCACCACCACCCGCTCGACCAGCGGATGCGCCGGCACGCGCAGGTGGCTGTTGCTGACGATCGTCACCGGCACCTCCCGGCGGAAGGCGACCTTGTAGATCTCCTCCTTCACCGGGCAGGCATCGGCATCCACCAATATCCGAAGGGGCGTGGCCATGGCCTATCGCCCGCGCCGGGGGCCTCCGGGCCTGGGCGTGGGCCGGGCCTGATGCCGGCCGGGCGGCGGCCCGCTGCGCCGGTTCTGGCGCTGCGTCTCGCGCGGATTGCCGTGCATCGGCTCGATCAATATGCCGCCGTCGCCTTCCGGGTCGGCCCCGGCGGTGCGCTTCAGCGCCGATGCGAAGCGTGCCGCGACATGGCGGGGTATCTCGAACATCGTCTCGTCGGCGGCGATGCGGATCGCGCCCACATCCTGCTTGGTGATATGCCCCCGCCGGCAGAGCAAGGGCAGCAGCCAGCGCGGATCGGCATTGTGCCGCCGGCCCACATTCATGTGGAACCACACCGTATCCTCGAAGCCGGGGCGCGGCCCTTCCGGCCGTTCGCGCGGTTTCGGCCCCTGATCCACCAGATCCTCCGGCGCGGGCAGCTTCGCGCGATGGCTGCGCACCAGCATCGCGGCGATATCCTCCGCGCTCAGTTCCGCCATCAGCCGCTGGCCCAGCGCGCGATCCTCCTCGTCGATCTCGACGGGCGCGGAAAGCGTGGCGAGCAGCCGCTCGCGATCGGCGGCACGGATGTCGTCCGCGGTCGGCACCGGCACCCATTCCGCCTGGATGCGCGCGCCGCGCAGCATGGATTCCACCCGCCGGCGCCGCTGATAGGGCACGATCAGCACGGCCGTGCCCTTCTTGCCGGCGCGGCCGGTGCGGCCCGAACGGTGCTGCAGCGCCTCATGGTCGCGCGGCAGCTCCACATGCACCACCAGCGAAAGCGAAGGCAGGTCGATGCCGCGCGCGGCCACGTCGGTCGCCACGCACACCCGCGCTCGGCGATCGCGCAGCGCCTGCAGGGCGTGGTTGCGCTCGCTCTGGCTATGCTCGCCCGAAAGCGCCACCGCCTGGAAACCGCGCTCCACCAGATTGGCGTGGAGGTGGCGCACCGCATCGCGCGTCGCGCAGAACAGGATCGCCGTATCCGGCTCGTGCAGGCGCAGCAGGTTCACCACCGCCGCCTCGATGTCCGAAGGCGCCACCGTCACCGCCTGATAGGTGATGTCGCCATGACCGCGATCCTCGGTCATGGTCGAAATGCGCAGCGCATCCTTCTGGTAGCGCTTGGCCAGCATCACGATCGGCTTGGGCATGGTCGCGGAAAACAGCAGGGTCCGCCGGCCCTCGGGCGTCGCGTCGAGTATCTCCTCCAGATCCTCGCGGAAGCCCATGTCGAGCATCTCGTCCGCCTCGTCGAGCACGACGACGCCCAGGCCCGACAGGTCGAGCGCCCCGCGCTCCAGATGATCGCGCAGGCGGCCGGGCGTGCCGACCACGATATGCGCGCCATGGCTCAGGTTCCGCCGCTCGCGCGATGGGTCCATGCCGCCCACGCAGGAAACGATCCGCGCGCCGGCCTTGCCGTAAAGCCACATCAGCTCGCGACTCACCTGCAGCGCCAGCTCGCGCGTCGGCGCGATGGCCAGCGCGATCGGCGCGCCGGCCGGCCCCATCCGCCCCTGATCGTCCAGCAACTGGGCGGCGATCGCCAGGCCGAACGCAACGGTCTTGCCCGATCCGGTCTGCGCGGAAACGATCAGGTCGCGATGGTCCGCGCCCTCTTCCAGCACGGCGGCCTGGACGGGCGTGGGCGCGGCATAGCCGCGTTCGGTGAGCGCTTCGCCAAGAAGCGCGGGCAATCGGGAAAAGGGCATAGGCTTGCAGATGGCAGCAAAAGCGGGGTTGGCAAGGGCTTTCGTGCAGAACAATTCCCGGCGGACGGATTCGTTCAATCCCGCCGGGGCGCCCGCATCATGATTTCAGGATCGGCGCGGCCGGGGCAATGCCGGTCCGGCCGCCGCTACAGCGCCTGCGCCGCCGCCCAGCCGCTCGCCCAGGCCCATTGGAAATTATATCCGCCAAGCCAGCCGGTCACGTCCACCGCCTCGCCGATGGCATAAAGGCCCGGCACGCGCCGCGCCTCCATGGTCTTGGAGGAGAGGCCGGCGGTATCGATGCCGCCGATCGTCACCTCCGCCTTGGCGAAACCCTCGGTGCCGTTGGGATGGAAGGCCCAGGCCGAAAGCCTGCGACCGGCCTCCTCCAGCGCCCGGTCGGTCATGCCGCCCAGTTCGCCGGGCAGTCCCAGCCGATCGGCCAGCGTCTCCGCCAGCCGATCGGGCAGAAGGGCCGCCAGCACCGTGCGCAACGCCGCCTTGGGCCGCGCGCGCTTGGCCTCGACCAGCCAGCGCGCCGCCTGATCGGGCAGGAAATCGATCGTGATCGGCTGGCCGTGCCGCCAGTAAGAGGAAATCTGCAATATGGCCGGGCCGGAAAGCCCCTTATGGGTGAACAGCGCCGCCTCGCGGAACGCCGCCTTGCCGCACCGCGCGACCACATCGGCCGCCACGCCGGAAAGGCCCCGGAACAGCGCCTCCTCGCCGCCCAGCGTCAACGGCACCAGCGCCGGGCGCGGCTCCACCACCTTGAGGCCGAACTGGCGGGCAAGATCATAGGCAAAGCCCGTCGCCCCCATCTTCGGGATGGAAGGCCCGCCGGTCGCGATCACCAGTGCCGGCGCCCGCACCGTCCGCCGCGCCAGCTCTACGCGGAACAGCCCGTCGCCATGGCCGACGCTGCCGATCGCCTCGCCCAGCGTCGTCTCCACGCCGCCCGCGCGGCATTCCGCCTCCAGCATCGCCACGATCTGCCGGGCGGAGCCGTCGCAGAAAAGCTGGCCCAGCGTCTTTTCATGCCAGGCGATGCCATGGCGATCGACCAGAGCAATGAAGTCGTCCGGGGCATATCGCCCCAGCGCCGATCGGGCGAAATGGGGATTGGCGGAAAGATAACGGTCGGGCGCGGTGTGGATGTTGGTGAAGTTGCACCGTCCGCCGCCCGAAATCAGGATCTTCTTGCCCGGCTCGTCCGCCCGGTCGATCAGCAGCACGCGCCGGCCCCTCTGCCCGGCCACGGCCGCGCACATCATGCCCGCGGCGCCGGCGCCCAGGATCAGCACGTCATATCGATCGGTATCGCTCACCGGGCGGCGCCTGCCCCACCGGCCCCTTCCCGTCAATCGGCCGCATCCTTTCCCGCACCGCCGCGTTCAGCCGGCATCATGCACCGGGGGCTGTGTCGTCCGGGCAGAAGATGCTAGTTTCGCACCCGGCCCGATCGGCCGCGCACCGCCACGGAGTATGCCCATGAAGATGAAGGCCGCCGTCGCCCACGCATTCAAGCAACCGCTCCGCATCGAGGAGGTCGACGTCCCCACCCCCGGCCCCGGCGAGGTCTTGGTGAAGGTCGTGGCCAGCGGCGTCTGCCACACCGATCTCCACGCCATCGACGGCGACTGGCCGGCCAAGCCCACCCTGCCGCTGATCCCCGGCCACGAAGGCGTCGGCTATGTCGCCGCCGTCGGCGCCGGCGTCACGGATGTGAAGGAAGGCGATGCCGTGGGCGTGCCCTGGCTGCACGATGCCTGCCGCGCGTGCGAATTCTGCGAAACCGGGTGGGAAACGCTGTGCGAGCGCCAGCACAATACCGGATACAGCGTGAACGGCGGCTTCGCCGAATATGTCGTCGCCAGCGCGCCCTTCGTCGGCCATCTGCCGAAGGACACGGATTTCGTGGCGATGGCGCCGATCCTCTGCGCCGGCGTCACCGTCTATAAGGGCCTCAAGGAAACCGAGGCGCGGCCCGGCGAATGGGTGGTGATCTCCGGCATTGGCGGCCTCGGCCATGTCGCCATCCAATATGCCAAGGCGATGGGGCTGCACGTCGTCGCGCTGGATGTCGCGGCGGACAAGCTGGCGCTGGCGAAGCAGGTCGGCGCCGATCTCGCCTTCGATGCCCGCGCCAACGATCTGGCGGATCAGGTCCACAAGGCCACCTCCGGCGGGGCGCAGGGCGTGCTGGTGACGGCGGTCTCCCCCGCCGCCTTCGGCCAGGCCATCGCCTGCGCGCGGCGCAAGGGCACGGTCAGCCTCGTCGGCCTGCCGCCGGGCGATTTCCCCACGCCGATCTTCGATGTCGTGCTGAAACGCATCACGGTGCGCGGGTCGATCGTCGGCACCCGGCGCGATCTGGTCGAGGCGATCGACTTCGCCGTGCGCGGCCAGGTGAAGGCCCATGTCACCGCCCGCCCGCTGGACGACGTGAACGCCGTGCTGGACGAACTGCGCGCCGGCAAGGTCGAAGGCCGGATCGCGCTGGTGCCCTGACGCCTCAAAGTCTTGCCGTCATGCTGACGAAGGTCAGCATCCATTATCGTTACGCTCGCGATCGAAATGTAGCGTCAATGGATCCTGGCTTCCGCCAGGATGACGGAGGCCCTCTACTCCAGCACGCCCTCGTGCAGCCGCACCACGCGATCCATCCGGGCCGCCAGCCGTTCGTTATGGGTGGCGACCAGCGCGGCCGATCCCTCGCCGCGCACCAGCCGCAGGAACTCCGCCAGCACCACGTCGGCGGTCGCCTCGTCCAGATTGCCGGTCGGCTCGTCCGCCAGCACCAGCGCCGGCCGGTTGGCGAGCGCGCGGGCCACCGCCACGCGCTGCTGTTCGCCGCCGGAAAGCTTGCTCGGCCGGTGATCCAGCCGGTGCGCCAGCCCCAGCGCGTCCAGCAGCACCCGTGCCCGCGCATTGGCCTCCAGCGGGGTTGCCCCATGGATCAGCTGCGGCAGCTCGACATTCTCGATCGCCGAGAAATCGGGCAGCAGATGGTGGAACTGATAGACGAAGCCCAGCGCCTCGCGCCGCAGCCGGGTCCGCCCGTCATTGTCCAGCCGCGATGCCTCCTGCCCCTGGATGCGGATCGATCCCTCGAACCCGCCTTCCAGCAGCCCCACCGCCTGCAGCAGGGTGGACTTGCCCGATCCCGACGGGCCGAGCAGCGCCACGATCTCGCCCGCGTCCACATGCAGGTCGACGCCGCGCAACACGTGGATCTCCACCTCGGCCTGGCGGAAGCTGCGCTTCAGCCCCGTGGTCCGCAGCACCTCACTCATAACGCAGCACCTGCACCGGGTCGGTCTTGGCCGCCCGCCAGGCCGGGATCAGCGTCGCCAGAAAGCTGAGGCCCAGGGTCAGGCCGATGATCGCCGTGATCTCGAACGGATTGGCCTTGTAGGGCAGCTCCGTCAGGAAACGGATGGAGGGGTCCCACAGATTCTGCCCCGTCACCGCCTGCACGAAATTCACCACCTGCTGGCGGAACAGCGCGGTGACGACGGCGAACACGATCCCCACCACGATCCCGGCGATGCTGATCGAAAGGCCGATGGCGATGAATATCTTGAGGATGGACCGGCTGGTCGCCCCCATCGTCCGCATGATCGCGATGTCGCGCGTCTTGGCGCGCACCAGCATGATGAGGGACGACAGGATGTTGAACGCCGCCACCAGCACGATGAAGGCCAGGATCACGAACATCGCCACCCGCTCCACGGCCAGCGCCTCGAACAGGGAAGCGTTCATCTGCCGCCAGTCGGTGACGACGCCCTGCCGGCCCACCTTGGCGGCCAGCGGCGCCAGGATCGCGCCCACCTTGTCGGGATCGGCGGTCTCGATCTCCACCATGCCCACGGCGTCGCCCAGCATCAGCAGGGTCTGGGCATCCTCCATCGGCAGCAGCACGAACGCCTTGTCATAATCATAGACGCCGACTTCGAAGATCGCCGCCACGCGATAGCTCACGATCCGCGGCACGGTGCCGAAGGGCGTCGTCTGCCCCTGGGGGCTGATCAGGCTGATCTGCCCGCCCACCTCCGCGCCCAGCGCCTCGGCCAGCCGCGATCCGATGGCCACATTCTCCGATCCCGGCACCAGCGCGTCCATGGTGCCGGCCACCACATGGCCCTTCAGCGTGGGATTGGCGCGGATGTCCTCCACCCGCATGCCGCGCACCAGCACGCCTTCGACCCGCCCGTCATAGCTCGCCATCAGCGGCTGCTCGATCAGCGGCGTGGCGCTGGTCACGCCGGGGGTGGCCTGCGCCTCGCGCACGATCGCCTGCCAGTCCGGCAGCCGCCCGCCATAGCCCTGGACGACGGCATGGCCGTTCAGCCCCACCACCTTGTCGAACAGCTCGGCGCGAAAGCCGTTCATCACGCTCATCACGGTGATCAGCGCCCACACCCCCAGCGTCACGGCGAACAGGCTGATCGCGGCGACGAGGAAGATGAACCCCTCGCCCTTGCCGGGCCAGAGGTAGCGCTTGGCGATGGTGCGCTCGAAGCGGGAAAGGATCACCCAGCCAGCCTCGCCAGCGCATCCTCGATGGAAAGCTCCACCTTCTCGCCCGACTTGCGGTTCTTCAGCTCGACGACGCCGCGCTCCAGCCCCTTGGGGCCGATCACCACCTGCCAGGGCAGGCCGATCAGGTCCATCGTCGCGAACTTGGCGCCGCCGCGTTCGTCGCGGTCGTCATAGAGCGCTTCCACACCGGCCGCGTTCAGCCTGGCATAGAGGTCGTCCGCCGCCGCCGTGCACCTGGCGTCGTCGGCGCGCATGTTGATGATGCCCACCTTGTAGGGGGCCACCGCTTCCGGCCAGATGATGCCGTTGTCGTCGTGGCTCGCCTCGATGATCGCGCCCATCAGCCGGGATACGCCGATGCCGTAGCTGCCCATGTGCGGCACGACCTCGCCGCCGTCCGGCCCCTGCACCTTCAGGCCCATCGGCGCCGAATATTTGGTGCCGAAATAGAAGATGTGGCCCACTTCCACGCCGCGCGACTGGCGCAGATCGCCGCCGATCGCCGCCTCGCGCGCCTCGTCGCGCTTCTCGTCGGTCGCGGCATAATCGGCGGTGTAGCCGGAAACGATCGCCTGCAGCCCTTCCACATCGTCGAAATCGACCGAGGAAAGCTCCGCCGGCTTCTCCCAGTTGCTGTGGTAGAACACCTCGCTCTCGCCGGTCGGTGCCAGCACGATGAATTCGTGGCTAAGGTCGCCGCCGATCGGGCCGGTATCGGCCTGCATCGGGATCGCGCGCAGGCCCATGCGGGCATAGGTGTTGAGGTAGGCCACGAACATCCGGTTGTAGCTGTGGCGCGCGCCGGCCTCGTCCATGTCGAAGCTGTAGGCGTCCTTCATCAGGAATTCGCGGCCGCGCATCACGCCGAAGCGGGGGCGCACCTCGTCGCGGAACTTCCACTGGATGTTGTAGAGCGTGCGCGGCAGATCACGATAGCTTTTGGCGGAATCGCGGAAGATGGCGGTGATCACCTCCTCCGCCGTGGGGCCATAGAGCATGTCCCGCTCATGCCGGTCCTTGATGCGCAGCATCTCCAGCCCGTAATCGTCATAGCGGCCGGACTGGCGCCACAGGTCGGCGGACTGGATGGTCGGCATCAGAAGCTCGATCGCGCCCGCCCGGTCCTGCTCCTCGCGCACGATCTGCTCGATCTTGCGCAGCACGCGATAGCCGAGCGGCAGCCAGGCATAGATGCCGGCAGCGGTCTGCCGAATCAGGCCGGCCCGCAGCATCAGCTTGTGGCTGATGATCTGCGCGTCGGCGGGGGATTCCTTCATGACGGGGATGAAATGGCGGGAAAGGCGCATGGGTTTCCTGATCCGAAAAAGCGGCCTCTGCTCTAGAGCGATTTCGGGCCGGATGGAAACATCCTCCCGCCGGAAATAGCGGCGATGGAGAAAATCGGGCGATTTCCCGGCCAAAACCGGGCCGGCGGGCGATCATCGGCGGCCCGGCCACGCAGATCGCGACGGCATGGCGGCGGGATTGCGCTGTTGCGGATAGAACACAGCCCCCCGCCTTTCGTGCGCCTGCCCCTTCTGCCCCGGTGACAGGAACGCGGGCAGGGCTTAGGACTCGCTTCACGAATTGCAGGCAATGGCCGTGGTTCGGGGAGGGCATGAGGTGTCCCGCAGCGCCGTTTTAGGGGACGGATGTTGCGTGTGGACCCCAGGTCTTCAAGGGGGTTGACGGGAGAATTCGTCACGGGCGCCCGGGTTGCTTCGGCAATCCGGGCGTTTCGTTTATAGCTTCCCTTCATTGGCCGCAGATATTCATGGCCGGATCGCCCCGCTTCCAGGGCGGATCGCGGGAGAAACCAGCCCCTTCCGCGCGTTCTTACGGTTGCCCCCAACATTGCCGTCATGGAGACGCGCTATGGCCAGCCAGCCGCCCATTCCCGAAACGCCGGGCGAATTCCCGTCCGACCCGCCAGTGCCCTCGCCCACCGACCCGATCCCGCCCAAGCCCAGCGATCCGGTGAAGGAAATCCGGCGGTAGTGCCCCTGCCCGAATAGCGAGCCGCAATCCTATCCTTTCGGCGGATCGCCCTCGTCCCCGTCGGCCACGCCGTCGCGCCGCGCGCCTTCCAGCACGGCCTCCATCCGCACCCGCTCGGCGGCCTCGATGGCCTTCTGGCCCTTGGTGCGGCCGAAATGGGCGCGGTTGCGCGCGGCTTCGGCCTGCTTGTCGGCACGTGCCCTGGCCTTGCGCGCCTGGCGGAGGTTGATGACGTCGCCCATGGCCCTTCCATGCCGCCGCGCCGGCCGCCTGTCGATCCCACACATGACGCGCGCGTCGGGATCGGCTAGTGGGCCGGGATGAACGCCGATGCCTTCCCCGAATGGATCACCCGCACGCTGGGCCATGCCCCGCGCGACGTCGCCCTGTTCCAGCGCGCGCTGACCCATGGCAGCCACAGCGGCGCCAGCTATGAGCGTCTGGAATTCCTCGGCGATCGCGTCCTCGGCCTGATCGCCGCCGCATGGCTCTACGAACGTTTCCCCGACGAACCCGAAGGCGCCCTATCCCGCCGGATCAACGCGCTCGTCAGCCGCGAAACCTGCGCCGAGGTCGGCCGCGCGCTCGACGTGCCCAGTTGGCTGCGCCTCGGCAAGCAGGCGCGCGACGATGGCGCCACCGGCAGCGACAATGTGGTGGGCGATGCGGTGGAGGCGCTGATCGGCGCGCTCTATCTGGAAGCCGGGCACGATGCCGCCACCGCCTTCGTCCGCCGCGCCTGGGCGCCCTTCGTCGACGGCCAGCGCGCCGCGCCGCGCCACCCCAAGTCCGCGCTGCAGGAATGGGCGGCCGCCCATCGCTGCCGCCCGCCCGTCTACACGCTGGCCGGGCGTTCCGGCCCGCACCACGCCCCCCGCTTCACCGTGACGGTCGAGCTTCCCGGCCGCGCCGATGCGCAGGCCAGCGCCGAAGGCGCGTCCAAGCAGGAAGCCGAAACCGCCGCCGCCAAGGCCCTTCTGGAGAAATTGTCATGACCGCCCCGCACGCCGAAGCCGGCGCCCCCGAACAGCCCGGCACCGAACGTTGCGGCCTCGTCGCCGTCGTCGGCGCGCCCAATGCGGGCAAGTCCACGCTGGTGAACGCGCTGGTCGGCCAGAAGGTCGCGATCGTCAGCCCCAAGGCGCAGACGACGCGGGTGCGGCTGATGGGCATTGCGATCGAGGGATCGAGCCAGATCCTCCTCGTCGACACCCCCGGCATCTTCGATCCCCGCCGCCGGCTCGATCGGGCGATGGTCGCGGCCGCCTGGGGCGGCGCCACCGATGCCGATCTGATCGCGCTCGTCATCGATGCCAAGGCCGGCATGAAGGCGAAGATCGAAACGCTGGTCGAAACGCTGAAGGACCGGCGCGAACCCCGGATCGTCATCCTCAACAAGGTGGACGTGACGCCCAAGGAGAAGCTGCTGGAACTGGCCGTCCAGCTCCAGCAGGCGCTCGATCCCGAGGCGATCTTCATGGTCAGCGCGGCGACGGGGGACGGCATCGCCGATCTCAAGGCCACGCTCGCCGCGCGCATGCCCGGAGGGCCGTGGCATTTCCCGGAGGATCAGGTTTCCGACGCCACCGATCGCATGCTGGCGGCCGAGGTCACGCGCGAGCAACTCTACCTCCAGCTCCATGCCGAGCTGCCCTATGACAGCGCAGTCGAGACCGAGAAATATGAGGAGCGCAAGGACGGATCGGTCGCGATCCACCAGCAGATCCTCGTCGCCCGCGACACCCAGCGCGCGATCGTGCTGGGCAAGCGCGGCGCCCGCCTCAAGGAAATCGGCAGCCGCGCCCGCGCGGAGCTGGCCGAGCTGCTGGGCCGTAAGGTCCACCTCTTCCTCCACGTCAAGGTGAAGCCCGATTGGGAGGAGGATCGCAGCCTTTACAAGGAAATCGGGCTGGACTGGGTGGACTGAGGCTCGTGGGCGGCGGCGCCGGGCGCCCTGCGCTCAATCGCGCCGGATCGGCCCCAGCGCCTCGACGATCCGGCATTGCGCCACCGTGCCGCCGCCGCAGGAATCGATCATCGCCGCCAGCTCGCGCCGAAGCGCCGCCAGGTCCGCGATCTTGCGCTCCACCTCGGCCAGATGTTCCCGCGCCAGCAGGTCGATGGTGGCGCAGTCGCGGCCGCGATCGTCCGACAGCGACAGCAGGGCGCGCACCCGATCGAGCGGGAAGCCCAGGGCACGCGCCCGGCGGATGAACGAAAGGCGGCCCAGATCGGCCTCGCCATAAGCGCGATAATTGCCCCCGGTCCGCGATGGCCGGGGCAGCAATCCGATCCGCTCATAATAACGGATGGTCTCGACCCCGGTCTCGGTCGCCCTGCCCAGCTCGCCGATCGTCAGCATGATCCGCCCTCTTGACCCTGTAGCTGCTACAGGGTGCATGTAGGCCGTCACATCGATGGAAGCGAGGTGGCATATGGCGGGCGGATGTTGCGGCGGATGCGAGGCGCCGTCGCCGAAGCAGGATCAATCCTGGCGGCGGGTGCTCTGGATCGCGCTCGCGATCAATGCCGGCATGTTCCTGGTGGAGATCGGCGTCGGCCTCGTCGCGCACTCGGCCTCGCTCAAGGCCGACGCGCTCGATTTCCTCGGCGACAGCGCCAATTACGCGATCAGCCTGGGTGTTGCCGGCATGGCGATCGGGTGGCGCGCGCGGGCGGCGCTGCTCAAGGGCGCCTCGCTGCTCCTTCTCGGCCTCTGGGTGCTGGGCAGCACGGCGTGGATGGCGCTGGCGGGCACCCTGCCCGGGGCCGAGGCGATGGGCATCATCGGCATCCTCGCCCTCGTCGCCAACCTCGTCTGCGCCGTCCTGCTGTGGCGGCATCGCGACGGCGACGCCAACCGCCGCTCCGTCTGGATATGTTCGCGCAACGATGCGATCGGCAATATCGCCGTCGTGGCCGCCGCCTTCGGCGTGTTCGGAACGGGCACGGCGTGGCCGGACCTGATCGTCGCCGCCGTCCTTGCCGGGCTCGGCATCAGCGGAGGATGGCAGATCATCCGGCAGGCGCGGGCCGAGCTTCGGGCGACCGCCCGCCTGTCGCTTCAGACCGGGGGCTGACGCGCGCCATCCGCGGCCGCCGATCCCGGCCGGGCGGCAGTGGGAGTGGCGGCGTCCAGCCGGGCGGCCACCTCTTCAACCGGCGTGCCGGCGGGAACGATCAGCCATTCGCCGGGGCGGCTGGCATCCACCACCGTCACGGCATGTTTCGGGCAGACGCCCAGGCAGCCGACCTCGACCACGCCCAGCCGGGCCTTGCGGCCCTTGCCGCCGTGCATTTCCTTGCGCAGCGCCTTGGTGAGGCTGGTCTTGCCCTTGGGGCCGAAGCCGCCGCCGGCCTTCTTGCCGCATTTCCGGCAGACGAGGATCGCGCCCCGCCAATCCGAGCGGACGTGCGTTTTCACAGGCCCGGCCTCATGCCGCCGTCCGCCGTTCCTCTGCCTTGCGCAGCACCTCGAACGCGGCCTGGATCGATTGGAAGCGGGCGGCGGCGGCCGCGTCGTTGGGCTTCACATCGGGATGATTGGCCTTGGCCAGCCGGCGCCAGGCGGCCTTGATCTCATCGAAATCGGCATCCGATTCCAGCTCCAGCACGGCAAGCGCGCGCATTTCGTCGCGCGATCGGGTGCCGTCGCCGGGGCCGCCCCAGCCATAATGCTTCGAATCGGCATAGCCCGATGCCTCGCGCCGCTCGCGCGCCTCGCGCTCGGCCGCCTCCTCCGCGTTCAGCCCTTCGAAATAGTTCCAGTTACGGTTGTATTCGGCGGCGTGCTGCTCGCAGAAATACCAGCGCTCCGGGCTGTTGGGGGATTTGGGCGCGGGCCTGTCGCCGGGCTGGTCGCAGCCCTCGCGATCGCACATGCGCACGGTCGAGGCGCCGCGTTCGCTGCCATAGCCACGCCAGCGGGGAAAGCCCCAGTCATAGGATCGGGAGGAACGCGCCATCCGCTCCATTTAGTGCGGGCCGCGTGAACGATCCATGGCCGAAGTGCAGGAAATCGCCAGAGGGCCTGTAAGCCGGGTTCTGTCCACCGGCCGAAGCCGGATGGGCGACCATTCCTCTAGGACCGCGGTTGCCCGCGGCCTCAAGCAACCAACCCGGACGACGGGGCGAAGCGAGCCCATATGCCGTCCCTATTCGGTCTTGCTCCCGGTGGGGTTTGCCATGCCGTTCCGGTTGCCCGGCCCGCGGTGCGCTCTTACCGCACCCTTTCGCCCTTACCCGGAGCCCACGGATGGGCCAGCCGGGCGGTATGCTTTCTGTGGCACTTTCCCTGACCCCGACCTTCGCCGGGGCCGCCGGGCGTTACCCGGCACCGCTGCTTCTTGGAGCCCGGACTTTCCTCCCGCCTCCGCGAACGGAGACCGGCGGCCGCCCGGCCCTCTGGCGCCGCGACCGATAGCAGGAACCGGCCCAAGAGCAAGATTGTCCGGCCGGCCGCCGCCGGTATAAGAAGCCGCACGACCGAATATGGAGACCTTCCTTGTCGAAGACGACGACGCGCGCGCTGATCCTGCTGGCCTGCCTGGGCCTCGCCGCCTGCAACACCGTGGAAGGCATGGGCCGCGACGTGCAGTCCGTCGGCAAGACGGTGGAAAAGGCCGCGAAGTAACGCCTATTCGCGGCCGCGCTCGCGATCCAGCAGCAGCGAGAGCAGGATCGCCCGGGTCTCGCCATCGGCGATGCCGTCGATCAGCTCGGGGCGGAAGCGCCGCTGGAAGGCCCGCACCGCCGCCGGCCCGTCGCTGACGTCATAGCCGAACCGTTCCAGCGCGAGCAGGAAGCCGCCCGGCGTCCAGTGCGGATCGGCCAGCCCTTCGCGCGGGCGGGCCAGCGCGAGACGGTGGCGGGCGAGCAGTTCCCAGTCGAACAGCTCGCCGGGATCGAGCTTGCGGGTGGGCGCGATATCCGAATGGCCGACGACATTGGGCCGCTGGATGCCATGCCGGCCGATGATATCGGCGACCAGCGGCAGCAGCGCCGCCATCTGTTCCGCCGGGAACGGTCGGTAGCCATATTCATGGCCGGGGTTGACGATCTCGATCCCGATGCTGGCCGAGTTCACGTCGGTGATGCCCCGCCAGTGCGATCGGCCGGCATGCCAGGCGCGGCGGCCTTCATCCACCAGCCGCAGCACCTGCCCGTCCTCCGTGACCACATAATGCGAGGATACCTTGGATTCGGGGCGCGTCAGCCAGTCGATCGCCGATGCCGCGTCGACCATGCCGGTATAGTGCAGCACCAGGATCGATACGGGCAGCGCCCGCGCGTCATGGTTGGGCGACGGGCAATCGATAATCTCGTCCATCAGGGGGCCTTGCTGATATCCGCCGGCCGTGGGGCCGGGCCGGCACGCGCGCTGCGCAGCGTAATGATGACGACCCCAGTGAGGGTGAGCAATCCCCCCGCGATCATCGGCGCCGTCAACACCGTGCCGAAGAAATAGGAAGAAGCGCAGACCGCGATCACCGGCGCGGCGAGCGTGAGCGGCAGCACGGTGGAGATCGGGTGGCGCTGGAGCAGCCAGGCCATGCCGCCCTGCCCGATCAGGGTGGAGCCGACGGCGGAAAAGACCAGCCAGCCGAGGCTGCGCAACGGCAGGTCGGGCAGCGCCGCCATCGCCCCCGGCTCCGCCCAGAGCGCGATCGGCAACAGGCCCACCACGCCGCCCAGCCCGATCCACGCATAGATGGTGAGCGCCGGCACGTCCGCGAGCTTGCGCTGGAGCAGCGCGCCGACCGACCAGGTGAAAGTGCCCGTCGCCATCAGCACGAGGCCGGGCAGTTCGCGGAACACGCCCGGATCGAACACCAGCACCACCACGCCCCCGAAAGCCAGCAGGATGCCGAACATGCGGGGCAGCGCGATCCTTTCGCCGAGAAAGGCGATGCCCAGCAGCAGGGAGAAAGGCACGCCGAGCTGGCCGGCGATGGCCAGCGCGCTGACATTGTCGGCCGCCTCCAGCGCGACATTGACGAAGATCAGGTAGATCGCGCCGTTGAGCGCCGCGAGCCAGGCGAGCGGCACCATCCGCCCCGGCACCCAGCGGAAGAAGGGAAGGCAGAGCAGCAGCACGATGAGCTGGCGGAGCGCGCCGGCCGTAAAGGGCGCCGTGGCCATCACCGCCATCTTCACGGCGATGATGTTGAGCCCCCAGGTAACGTTGATGAGCAGCGCCACCAGCAGGTCGCGCGGAGAAAGCCGGGCCGTCTTCTCGATCGTCATGGCTCTGCCACTAGGCCGGTTTCGCCGCGCTTGGAATCCTTGCCATGCGCCGATCGGGCCATGGATCACGCCACCGGGCGATAAAGCCCGCGATGGACGAAATCCGGATCGAAACGGATGGTGCTGCCCAGCACCGTCTCCCCCGCCCCCAGCATCAGGAAGCCATCGGATGCGATCGCGGCGGCGAGGCCGTCGAACACGCGCACCCGCTCCTCCGCCCCGAAATAGAGCAGCACGTTGCGGCAGAGGATGAGATCGACATTCGCCACCGGCGGCGCATCGAGCAGATTGTGCCGGTCGAAGCGCACCATCCGGCGTAGTTCCGGCGTCGCCCGCCAATTCTCCCCTTCGGGCGCGAACCAGCGCATCATCTGCCGGATCGGCAGGCCGCGCTGGATTTCGAACTGGGTGAATGAGCCTTCCGATGCGCGGCCGATCACGCCGGCGGAGATATCGGTGCCGAATATGTCGATCGTCCAGCCGTTCCAGCGATCGCCCTGTTCGGCAAAGGCCATGGCCAGCGAATAGGCTTCCTGCCCGCTGGAGCAGCCCGCGCACCAGATGCTGAGCCGCCGCCGCGCCGCGCGTGCCGCCGCAAGCGCATCGATCGGGCCGGCCATCAACTGGGTGAAGGCCGCCTGATCGCGGAAGAAGAAGGTTTCGTGGTTGAGCAGGGCTTCCACCACGGCTTCGGCCAGATTGCGATCGGCGGGATTGGCGAGGCCCGCCGCCAGCGAATCGAGCGAGGGGAATTCCCGGTCCTTGAGCAGCGGCTTCAGCGCCGTCTCGATCCGCCAGTGGCGGCTGGCGGAAAGTTCCTGGCCGGTGCGTGCCTTGAGCAGGCCGGCGAAGGCGCGCCGGGCGACGGGGCTCAGTTCCATCGCGCGGCACCGCTGCGCTGGGCGACCCGCCGCGCGATGGCGGCGGGCGGAAGCACGGCGGCGGCTAGCCCGGCACGCGCGACGGCGCCCGGCATGCCCCAGACGACCGAGGTGCGCGAATCCTGCGCCAGCACCTCGCCGCCGGCGGACGCGACATTGTGCGCGCCAATCAATCCGTCGCGGCCCATACCGGTCAGCACGACCGCCACGGCCGCCGATCCGTAGATCGCGGCGATTGCGGCGAACATCGGGTCGACCGAGGGCAGGCAGCCGCTGGGCGCGGGATTGCGATCGATCCACACCTGGACGTTGGAGCCGATGCGGACGAGGCCGAGATGCCCGTCGCCCGGCGCCACCAGCAGTTCGCCGGGCCGCAGCTTCATGCCGTCCCTGGCCACCTGCGCGCGGCGCCCCGCCATCTCCGTCAGCTGGGAGGCGAAATAGGGCATGAACACCGGCGGCAGATGCTGGGTGATGAGGATCGGCGCGGAGAAATCGGCCGGAAGCTCCTGGAAGAAGTCCGCAAGCGCGTGGAGCCCGCCGGTGGAGGCGCCGATGGCAAGGCAGGCGATGGGTGCGTTGCCGGGCGCCGTTTCCGCCGCGATCCGCGGCTCCGCCGGCTCAGGCATGGCCGGCACGGCCCCGAACGGATCGGGCCGGGCATGGCCGATGCGAAGGAGGCGTTCGATCAGGGTGGCGGCGAAGCGGCCCGCGAAATTGCCCGCCCCCGGCTTCAGCAGCGTATCCGCCGCGCCGAGCGTGAGGGCGCGGATGGTGGCAGCCGCCCCGTCCGCCGCCGCCGAGGAGACGATCAGCACGCGCGCGCCGTGGCTGCGGGCGAGCAGATCGGGCAGCGCCGTCAGCCCGTCCATCCCCGGCATTTCGACATCGAGCAGGATGATATCCACCCGCACCTGATCGAGCAGCGCCAGCGCCTCGCCGGCATGCCCCGCCGTCGCCACCACGTCGAAGGCCTCATGCCCTTCGAGGATACGGGAGATGACGGTGCGCGCGACGATCGAATCGTCGACGATCATCAGCCTTATCCGCCGGTCCCCCGGCGATATCGGCGTGCCGTTGCTGGATGGCAGGTGCGCGAGCACGGCCGGCGCCGATCAGGCGAGGCCGACGATCTGGAGCTTGCTTTCCAGCGTCTCGCGATCGAACGGCTTCATCACATATTCGTCGGCCCCCGCCTCGATCGCGGCGCGGATATGGCCGACGCCGTTTTCCGTGGTGCAGAACACGATCTTCGGCCGCCGGGCCACGCCGCTCGTGCCCAGCGCGCGGAGAAATTCCATCCCGCTCATCACCGGCATGTTCCAATCGAGCAGCACCACGTCCGGGGGCGTTTCCTGGCAGTAAGCCAGCGCCTCGCGGCCGTCGCCGGCTTCGGCGACGTTGAATTCCAGCGTTTCGAGGATGTGGCGCGCAACCTTGCGGATGACCTTCGAGTCATCGACCACCAGACATGTCTTCATCAGTTTTCCCGTCCTCGCGCCAGAAATGGCCCAACCGACCTATCCCGCTTCGGTAAGCGGCGGGTTAACGCCTTTCCTTCAGGCCGCCATCGCCCCCGGCCCCGCCACCAGGGCGGCGGGATCGATCAGCAGCAGGGCATCGCCGTCGATCTCGACCATGCCGGAGGCGACGCGCGACCAGCCCGGCTCCAGCACCGCGCATACCGGCGACGGCGCGTCGGCGAGCGAGATCACGTCCTCCACCTCCTCCACGAGCAAGCCGTAGAGATGGCCGTCGATAGTGACGATCACCGCCTGCATGACGTCATCCAGATCCATCCGGCCAAGGTCGAGCGCGGCGAGCGTATCGACGATGGTGAGCACGCGGCTGCGCAGCGCCGCGAGCCCCGCGATGTGCGGGACGACGAGCGGCACCGGCGTGACCGAATCGATTTCGACCACCGATTCGACATGCCTTGCCGCCAGCGCCACGCGTTGGCCGGCGATGCCGACGATCAGGTGAAGCGCCTCCATGCCCTACCTCCTCACCGCCGCGACGCCATCCAGCGCGGCGAGCAGGCCGACGCGGTCGTAGCGGTAGATGCTGTCGTCATTGCCGTTCGCCGGTGCCGGCGCCGCGCGCAGCCGCACGACCGGAACGCCGCCGCTGGCCTCGCCGCCGGTGGGCTCCCCNCCCCCGCCGCTGTCGATGATGATGTCGGGACGCATATCGGCCGGACCGCGCCCGACGACGACGCGATAGCCGGCCGCCTCGACGAGGGGGCGNAATATCTCCGNGGTCCAGCGATCCTCGGCGGCCACGAGCAGGCAGGTCGGCCGCGCGGCCGGGGCCGGAAGCCCGCCGGCGGCATCGGCCAGCAGCCAGTGCGGATCGAGCAGTTCGACCTGCCGGCCGTCCACCATCACCACGCCCGCCACCGGGCCGGGCCGGAGCGCACTGTCAGCGAGCGGCGGCAGGGCGACGATATCGATCACCTCGTCGANCATGTAAGCGAGCTGGGTTTCCCCATCGCTGATCCGCAGCACGCGCAGCCGCGTCCGTTCCGCCGGATCGGCATGGCCGAGCAGCGGCAGAAGCTGGTCGTTATGGGCGATGCGCAGGCGGCCGGCGCTGAAGCGCGCCGCGCTGGCCGGCACTTCCTCGATCCGTTCCACCACCGAAAGGCGGATGGCGCGCTCCACGCCGTCGCTGTCCTGGAACAGCAGGGTCTGGACCAGGGGCGTCTCCTCCTCGGCCGCGGCCTCCGGCTCGCTCTGCGCGATCGGCTGGCTGGCGACGCCGGAGACGACGGCGATGCCGGCGGGATCGAGCAGCAGCATCGGCCGGCCGTTATCGGGCAGCGTCGTGCCCGCATAGATGCCGGTCGCCATCACCGCGGGCGCGGCCGGCTTCACCACCAGTTCCTCATGATCGTGCACCGCATCGACGGATAGCGCGAAAAGCGCGCCGCCGGCCGGCCGCAGCACCACCAGCGTGGGCGACGCGGCCGGACGGCCCGGCCCACGGGTCAGTGCGCCCAGCGGCACCACCGGCATCCGCCGTCCGCGAATGGCGGCGATATGCACGCCGCCCATCGGCTCCAGCCGGACGCCGTCGCCGGACGCGCGAACGATCTCCTCGATCGCGGAACGCGGGATGGCGAAGGTCTGGCCGGCGGCGCTGACGGTGAGCGCGGGGATGATGGTGAGGGTGAGCGGCACCCGAAGCGTGAGCCGCAGGCCCTGCGAGGGGCGGCTTTCGATATCGACCAGCCCGCCGATCCGCTCGACATTGGAACGCACCACATCCATGCCCACGCCGCGCCCGGAAATCGCGCTGACCGCGTTGGCGGTGGAAAGGCCGGGTTCGAACACCAGCGCCAGCTTCTGCGCCCAGTTCAGCGATTCGGCGCGTTCCGGCGCCAGCACGCCCGCCGCGATCGCCCTGGCGACAAGGCGGTCGCCGTCGATGCCGCGGCCGTCGTCCATCACCTCGATCAATATCTGGTTGCCGGCCTGCCGCGCCGAAACCGAAAGGCGGCCGGCGGCGGGCTTGCCGGCGATGCGGCGATCCTCGGGCGGCTCTATGCCATGGTCGATCGCGTTGCGGATGATGTGGGTAAGCGGATCGCGGATCATCTCGATCATCTCGCGATCCAGTTCGACATCGCCGCCGTCGATCTCCAGCGCCACCGCCTTGCCAAGCTCCGCCGAAAGATCGCGGACCATGCGCGGCAGCGCCGAGAAGATATGGTCGATGCGCTGCATGCGCGTGCGGGTGATCGCGTCGCGCATTTCCGCCACGCAAAGCGAAAGCCGCTCGAACGCGGCCTCGACCGCGCCGTCCGCCATCGAATCGCGCAGCTTGCGGGCCAGCTCGTTGCGGGCGAGCACCATGTCGGAAACGCCGCCCATCATCCTGTCCAGCAGGTCGATCGGCAGGCGGATGCTGCGCGAAACCGTGCGAATCGGCGCCCCGGAGCCGGGCTGCGCGATGCTGGGCGCGGCCTGGCTGGCCCTGGCGGCTTCGGCCGCACCGCTTGCCGAGAATGTGGGCGCCAGCGCCGCGAGCAGCCGGCGGTCGTCCTCTTCGGGCAGGCTCTCGCCCGCCTCGATCGCGTCGGTCAGCTCGCCGATGCGGTCGATGATCGCCAGCACGGCGTTCACCAGCGGCACGTCCGCCTGGCGCTCGCCGCCGCGCACCGAGGCGAGCGCCTCCTCGGCGGCATGGCTCAGCCGTTCGAGGCGGGGAAGATCGAGGAAGCCGCAGCTTCCCTTCACCGTGTGGACGAATCGGAAGATCGAATCGAGCCGCGCGCGATCGCCGGGCTCGGTCTCCCAGGCGATGATCTCGCCCGATATCGCCGCCAGCATCTCGCGCGTTTCGGCCAGGAATTCCTGCAGCAGATCGTCCATCGAGCCCTTCCGTCCGAAATCCGGAAGCAGCCATCTGCCATGCCACTGGTGAAAAAGGGGTTTACCCTGCGGCCGTTTTCGGCCGGGGCCAGCACCCCGCCGGTCAGGGCCGGGGCAGCGTCGCCCCGAACATCAGCACGCCTTCCTCCGGCTCGGAAACCTGCACCGATCCGCCGACATCCTTGGCAAGCTGGTGGACAAGCCAGGCGGCCGCCGCGCGCGGGCTCAGCGCATCCTCGCTGGTCCAGCCCAGCAGCGCATCGCGCAGCTCGGAATCCAGCACCAGGCGCGGGCCTTCGGCGCGGATCACGATTTCCGATCCTTCGGCGCCCACGTCCAGCCGGCCACCGCGCACCAGCGCGTCGCCCGCGATCAGCGCGAGGTTCAGCAGGATCTTGATCGCCGTCTTGTTCAGCGACGGTTCGGCCACCATCCAGCCCAGCAAAATCTTGCCGTCCTGGCCGAACAGCCCCTCGATCGCGGCGCGCGCCTCGCGCGTGTCGACCTGATCGGCGAAGCCGCCGGCGGCGCCGAAAGCGAGGCGGAAGAATTTCAGCTTGTTGGCGGACGCGCGGGCGCTTTCGGCCAGCAGCTCGATGCAGCGGGCGCGCATCTCGGGGTCGGTCTCGTCGGCCAGCAGCTCGATGCCGTTGTTCAGCGCGCCGACCGGGCTCAGCAAGTCATGGCACAGGCGGGAACAGAGCAGGCTCGAAAAATCGACAGCATTCGTCATGAAAAGGATGGTCCCCGAATGAGGAGGCCGTTTTGGAGGCTGACGCCAGCGAACGCAAGCGGGCAAGCCACGTCTGGCCGCGCCCCGGCATCGGATCAGTCATGGACCGATAGCGTAACGCGATCAAAACAATCGTGGATTTCGCCGCCGCGATGCGCGCGGAAACAGGCCGCCTCGCCCCCGGCGACGATCAGCCACAGGCGATCGGCCGAAGGATCGGCGGCGGCGGCATCCTCAACCGAAGGAAATGCGGGGCCGCGCGGATGCGAATGATAATGGCCGATCGGCCGCTCGCCCCCTGCTCGTTCCCCTCGGAGCGCGGCGAACAGCGCCACGGGATCGACCTCGAAGAAGGAAGCCGGATCGGGATGGACGTTCGCCGCAGGGCGGGCGGCCGCTATCTCCGTCCCATCGCCGAACAGCAGGCCGCACACCTCCTTTTCCGGGTCCACCGCCGCATGATCGATAATTTGGGCGAGCAGGCGCCTTGCAATCGCGATCTTCATCGCCACATCGCTAGGCGATGGATGCGGGGGTGTCGACATTGCGCGCGATCGTGCCGGCGGAAGCCGGGGGATGGCGGCTGGACAAAGCCCTGGCGGCCGCGCTCCCCGAATTTTCCCGCGAAAGGCTGAAGGGCCTGATCGCCGACGGGCGTGTCCGCCGCGCCGATGGCGCGCCGGCGAACGATCCCGCGACCAAGGTGGCGCCGGGCAGCGCCTACGACGTCTCCGTGCCGCCGCCGGTGGCCTTGGAGAACGAGGCGCAGGATATTCCCCTCGATATCGCCTATGAGGACGAGCATCTGATCGTGGTGGACAAGCCGGCCGGGCTGGTCGTCCATCCCGCCGCCGGCAATCTGGACGGCACGCTCGTCAACGCCCTGCTCCACCATTGCGGCGGCAGCCTTTCCGGCATTGGCGGCGTGGCGCGGCCGGGAATCGTCCACCGGATCGACAAGGACACGTCGGGCCTGATGGTGGCGGCCAAGACCGATCTCGCGCATGAGGGGCTGGCCAGGCAGTTCGCCGCGCACAGCATCGATCGCCGTTACCGCGCGATCGTCGCCGGCCTGCCCCATCCGACGTCGGGCACGGTGGACGGGCCGATCGCCCGATCCGCCACCAACCGCAAGAAGATGGCGATCGTGGGCGACGGGCGCGGCAAGAGGGCCGTGACGCATTATCGCCTGATTCAGGCGCTAAAGAGCGCGGCGCTGGTGGAATGCCGGCTGGAAACCGGGCGAACGCATCAGGTGCGCGTGCACATGGCGTCGATCGGCCACGCGCTGATCGGCGACCCGGTCTACGGCCGCACGCGGCCGGAACATCGCAGCCTGCTCAATCGTTTGAATTTTGCGCGCCAGGCACTGCACGCCGCCCATCTCGGGTTCATACACCCGTATAGTGGCGCCCACCTTGCGTTCGACAGTATGATCCCGGCTGACATGCAGGCCCTGTTAATCGAGCTTGCGCTATGAAAGGTTTCAATCGGGCACGGAAAGATTCGGCCCATCAGTCGGTCCATCTGGACCAGGGAGTGAAGTAGATCATGGCAAGCGGCAAGAACGTCCCTGCGACGATTCCCGCGCTCGGCGGAGAGGCTGGCCTCAACCGCTATCTCGCCGAGATCCGGAAATTTCCCCTCCTCGCCCCCGAGGAGGAATATATGCTGGCGAAGCGCTATCAGGAGCATGGCGATCCTGAAGCGGCGACGCGGCTCGTGACCTCGCACCTGCGGCTGGTCGCCAAGATCGCGATGGGCTATCGCGGTTATGGCCTGCCCACGTCGGAGCTGATCTCCGAAGGCAATATCGGCCTGATGCAGGGCGTTAAGAAGTTCGAGCCCGATCGCGGCTTCCGCCTGGCCACCTATGCGATGTGGTGGATCCGCGCCTCGATCCAGGAATATATCCTGCGGTCGTGGAGCCTGGTGAAGCTCGGCACCACCGCCGCGCAGAAGAAGCTGTTCTTCAACCTTCGCCGGATGAAGTCCAAGCTCGATGCCTTCGAGGACGGCGATCTTCGCCCTGAGGATCTCGCCAAGATTGCCACCGACCTCGGCGTGACCGAGGAAGAGGTGACGAGCATGAACCGTCGCATGGCGATGGGGGGCGATACGTCGCTCAACGTCTCGATGCGCGAGGATGGCGACGGCCAGTGGCAGGATTGGCTGGTCGACGAAGATCCTCTGCAAGACGAGCGCATCGCCGATGCGGAGGAGCGCGACGTCCGCCACAATATGCTGGTCGAGGCGATGGACGCGCTGAACGATCGTGAGAAGCATATTCTCGCCGAGCGTCGCCTGTCCGACGATCCGAAGACGCTGGAGGAACTGAGCCAGGTCTACGGCGTCAGCCGCGAACGCGTCCGCCAGATCGAGGTACGCGCGTTCGACAAGCTGCAGAAGGCGATGATGCGCATCGCCGGCGAAAAGCGCCTGCTGCCCTCGCTGGCCTGAACCACCGCGAAGGCACGCCACCAAGGAAAACGGGCGCGCCCGGCAACCAGGCCGGGCGCGCCCTTTTCATATCCGGCGGCACCGCTCGGGACCGGTGCGGTTGGGATCAATCCACATTCGGGGACCGAAGACGGCACAGTTAAATTGGCGACTTTCGAGCCTCGGAGCGCGGGCTACTCAAATTAGATGAGCATCAGAGGCGCAGGGATCAAACCATCAGGGCCGATTGTCTATTGCCCCGATAGATCAGGACATAAATCAACGTCGGTTTCAGACATCACGCAAACGATCAGCGCAGCCGATTTGGCGAGGAGTTGCGGACAACACCCCCCATCGTCACCCCGGACTTGTTCCGGGGTCCACCGTCAAGCAGGCGCCACCATCAGCGGCTCAAGCCCGAACGCACCGCCATACATGTCATGACGGATCGTCCCGCTCGATCAAATTCTGTTTTCACCCTCCGCCAGCCCTTGATCCGCTTTTTGTGCAGGATCGCGAGATATTGGGCGATACGGCGCAGAAGATGGGACATTACGCCGACATACAATGCGCCCTTAAAGCGGCTGACGGGAATGTAGCCACAAGGCGGGCCGTTCGATCGCCAACGCCAATGCCTGCGGCATGGTGGCCCCCAGAACACGTCCGGGGTGACGATCAAGCCTGTGCGCAAGGCCATGCCCGCCTTGCCGGCGTGTCAGGCCTGCCCGCCATCGGCCATTCCAACCGGCATCGGTTCCGATCGCCCGGCGCCACCCGCTGGCTAAGCGCCTATCCAAGCGAGCACGGCGGACCGCGATCGACCCGCCGCACCCCTCCCCTTATGCTTCGATCGGTTCGGCGTAGAACTGGCTGAACCACTTGCGCCACAGCAGGATCGGTCCGTCGCCGTCGCACAGCAGCGGCTGCGGGCGATATTTCTTGTTGTCCCACACGATCAGGTCGACGGATTCGAAGCCGGCCGAATCCTCGCCATCGGCCGCACCGATCGAATGTTCGTAGAGATGCTGGGCGATGGCGCGTTCCTTCGATCCTTCCGGATAGTTGCGGAAGGTGAAGGCCATGCGCGTCTTGGTCATCTCCGTATCGATCGGCGTGGACATGGCGAACATCGTCATCGTCACGCCATCCTTGGTGAAGCGCTGGATGACCACGCCCGGCCCATGGGATTCGCCGATGATGTAGCCGGCGCCGATATCGGTGCGGAAGATATGCCCTTCCGCCTTGGCCGTGCCCGGCGGGATGATCGGCGCGTGGTGCAGATATTTGAGGTGGGGATAATCGACGCCGTTCTCGCCGATTTCCTGGATCATCGTGCCGATATCCCATTCGCCGCGGCGCATCGGGATATATTCGTCGCTTTCCAGCTCCGGCACGTCGGGAATACCGAAATAGGGCTCATCGCCATTGGGATGATACCAGGCGAAGATCACGCCGTAGCGTTCCTCGATCGGCAGCGTCTTCAGCACCGGCTTCTTGCGCGCGATGCCGGGCATCACCTTGGCGTAGGGGATCTTCTTGCACCAGCCTTCGGCGTCATATTCCCAGTGATGGAAGGGGCAGCGCAGATTGTTGCCCACCACTTCGCCGCCATGGCCCATATGCGCGCCCAGATGCGGGCAATAGGGATCGGCGAGGCCGGCCTTTCCGTCTTCCCCACGGAAAAGCACCCATTCGCGGCCGAACACATGGATGTTGGCGATACCGCCGGGCTTCAGCTCCTCGGACAGCGCCACGGCGAACCAGCCCAGGGGGATCGGAAACGGGCAGCGTTCCAGCTCGTCGCCCGTCTGGATCCGCTCCAATGTCGTCATCTCGTTCATCGCGCGCCTCTCCTACGCATATCCGAAACGGTTTAAGCGACTCATAGTGAATCACATTCAGTTTGTCACGGCGAAAGTGCGCGAAACGGAAACGGCGCGTCGGCGCGAAACGGCCATTTTCGGCCCATTATGTATCGAAATTAGCGACAAAATCACCTGTCGCCCACCCCGGACGATCGTTGCATTGCGGAGTGAAAAATTCGCCTTGCCACGCAAACGCGCATCATCCATGCTGAAGCACATTCATTTTGTGTCCAGGTGATACAAAGCACCGGGCGGAATGTAATCGCGGAACCGAAGAGTCGGTCCGTGCAGGATTTGGGGAGGAAGTCCTATGAGGAGCCTGACGCACGCCCTTTGTCTGTCCACCAGCTTGCTGACGATGATCGGGGCGGCCTCCGCCCCGGCCTTTGCCCAGGATGCGGCGCCCGCCGCGGGCAGCGGCGTCAGCAATGCCGAGGCCTTTGGCGACATCGTCGTCATCGCCCGCCGGCGCGAGGAAGCCGCGCAGGAAGTTCCGCTGGCGATCACCGCCCTTTCGGGCAACGCGCTCGACCAGAAGGGCGTGCAGGCGGTGGAGCAGCTTCGCGATGTCGCGCCCGGCGTGAACATCGGCGCGCAGAAGCGCGACGAAGCCCAGTTCTACATTCGCGGCCAGGGCCCGGGCGTGATCAACGCCGGCCAGCGCAACTTCTCCTCGGTCGCCACCTATTTCGCCGAAGTGCCGATCCCGGTCGCGGGGCCGGGCACCTTCTTCGACCTGCAGAGCGTGCAGGTGCTGAAGGGCCCGCAGGGCACGCTGTTCGGCCGCAACACCACCGGCGGCGCCGTGCTGTTCGAACCGAACCGGCCGAGCGACAATTTCGAGGGCCTGGCCCGCGTGAATGTCGGCAATTATGATCGCTACGGGTTCGAAGGCGTGGTGAACGTGCCCTTCGGCAACGATCTGGGCGGCGTTCGCGTCGCGGGCCAGGTGGAACGGCGCGACGGCTTCACCAAGAATATCCTGAGCGGCCAGAAGCTCGACGGGCGCGCCTTCGAATCGATGCGCGTATCGGTGCTGCTGCGCCCGGCGCCGGGCCTCGAAAACCTGCTGATCGCGGACTATTCGAACCGCGATGCCAGCGGCTCTTCCGCCATCCTGCGCGGGATCAATCCGGACGCACAGATCAGCCCCAACGTCATCCCGGCGGCTCTTCAGCCGATCTTCGACGAAAATTTCGGGCCGGGCACGAAAATCCCCATGTATCTGGGCCAGAGCGGCACGCTCGTGCCCATCGCCTGCACCAGCGCCAGCCTTCCCGGCTGCCCCCCGGGCGGCGCGTTCGGCGCATTCGCGGCTGCCTTTCAGGGTGGCGGTTTCGGCTTTGCTCCGACGCCCGCAGTGCTCGGCGTGCTCCAGCAGCAGCAGCAACTGGGCATTCGCAAGGTCGCCTATGAGGGGTTGAACTACAACCGCGCCCAGAATTTCGGCATCACCAACAAGACGACCTGGGAAGTCACCGACAATATCACGCTGAAGAACATCATCGCCTATCGCGGCCAGCGCACGGACGAAGGCAATGATTATGACGGCACGGTGCTGCCGCTGATCGCGCAGTTCAACGAATATACGCAGGACTGGCAGTTCGGCCAGGATCAGTTCACCGAGGAATTCCAGGTCCAGGGATCGATCGCCGACCGCTTCCGCTACATCCTCGGCTATTATCACGAAAAGTCGAAGCCTGCCTTTGATCCCAAAATCTCCAGCAACACCTTCGGGTCGCTCACCACGCGCGCCGTTACCAATACCGACACCAGCGACGCGCTGTTCGCCCATGGCGAATTCGACGTGACCGATACGATCCAGGTGAGCGGCGGCTATCGCCGCACGTGGGACAAGCGTAAGGCGTCGCTGTCCCAGTTCAGCACGCCCACCGGCGAGTGCGTGCTGGTCGATCCGCAGACGATCACCGAGGATAACCCCATCGGCACGATCCGCTGCCCGATCAACTACAAGGCCAAGTTCAGCGCTTCCACCTATGACGGCACCGTCCAGTGGAAGCCGATCGATGGCGTGCTGCTCTATGCCGCCTATCGGCGCGGCTTCAAGTCGGGCGGCTTCAACCTGCCGGCGCCGACGCCGGACCTGGAAAGCTTCCAGCCCGAAAAGGTCGACGATTACGAAATCGGCATCAAGGCCGATTGGGACGTCGGCTTCCCGCTGCGCACCAACCTCTCGCTCTTCTACGACAAGTTCAAGGACGTGCAGGTGACGGTGCCGATCGCGATCGCCACCACCGGCATCGCCTCGGTCGCCCGCAACCTTGGCAAGCAGACCAACAAGGGCGTCGAGTTCGAAACCGTCGTCGTCCCGATCGAGGGGCTGACGCTTTCGGGCTTCGTCTCCTATCTGGATGCGGCCAGCGACATCACCCTGCCGTTCACGCCGGCGATCAAGGGTCGCCAGGCGGTGTATCAGCCGAAATGGAAATATAATATCAGCGGCCGTTACGCCTATCCGTTGAGCGACGGCGGCGAGATCGCCCTGCAGGCGGATTTCAGCCATCAGTCCGGCACCAATTCACCGGACTTCGCGGCGCCGCCGCCGCTCAACCGCTTCCCGGGCTATGACATGCTCAACGCCCGGCTCGAATGGAACAAGGTGGCCGGCAGCAAGTTCGATCTCGCCGCCTTCGTCACCAACCTGACCAACGAGAAATACATCACCGGCGGCTACCCGCTCTACAGCCAGATCGGCTTCGATTCGGTGATCTACGGCGATCCCAGGATGTATGGCCTGTCACTCACCTATCGTTGGGGCGACTGATCCGGAAGGGCGGCTTCCCCCGGCCCGAAGCTGGGGGAAGCCGGCTTGCACGCCATTGACACCGCTGTTTCAATCCTGTCTGAATCCGCGCTTTCGAAGGCGTGGCTTCGGCCCGCCGCCCAGCAACTATCCGGGGGTCAGGGTTTGGCAAGGGATGCGACGGCGCGCAGCGGCGGCCGCGGACGTGGCGGCGGTGATGCCGCGACCTATGAACTCGATGAAATCGACGAGAAGATCATCGCCACGCTGCGCCAGAGCGGGCGGATCGCCAACCGCGACCTCGCCCGCATCGTCGACGTCAACGAGGCGACGGTGCGCACGCGCCTGCGCCGGCTGGAGGAAAGCGACTCCGTGCGGGTCGTGGCGATGCGCGATCTCGCGGCGATGGGCTTCGAATGCCTGGCCGCCGTGGGCATCCAGGTGAAGGGCCGCTCCGCCGCCGATGTCGGCCACGATCTCGCCCAGCTTGACGAGGTCGTGACGGTCAATGTCTCGATCGGCACACATGACGTGGAGGCACAGGTGGTCGCGCGCGACCTCGCCGATCTCGATCGGCTATTGACGCACGTGATCGCGCATGTGCCGGGGGTCGAGAAGATCGTCCCCGGCCTCGCGCTCAAGGTTCTGAAATATACTCCGGATTGGGCACCGCTATGAGCAAGGGCGTCGCGCTCGACGAAATCGACCACAAGATCATCGAGCGGCTGGGCATCGACGCCCGGGTTTCCAACCGCGAGATCGGCCGCGAGCTGGGCCTGACGGAGGGCACGATCCGGTCGCGCCTGAAGCGGCTGTTCGACAATCGCGTGATCCGCGTGGCCGCGATCACCAACACCAGCCGGCTGCGCAACCCGATCCTGGCCTATCTCTGGATCGAGGCCAATTCCGCCAGCGACATAGAGGATATGGCGGCCGCGCTGGCCAAGGTGCCGGAGATCGGCTTCGTCGCCACCATGCTCGGCCGGGCCGACGTGCTGGCGATGACGCTGGTGGAGAACGGCAACGAGCTGACCGATTTCCTCCACCAGACTGTCGACCGCATCCCCGGCGTGCGCCGCGTGCGCTACAGCCTGGGCCAGAATTTCATCAAGCATGATTTCCGCTGGTGCGCGCTGGTCGATTGACCGGCGCCACCCGATGACCACCCGAGGTTAAGCGCAATAACTTAACCCCGCCGCCCTTGCGCCCCGAGTCGTGCAATTCCGCGATCCGGGCGCTGCCGTTATGGTGCCGATCCGCTGAGCCCGATCGTTTCGGGGGCGGGTCATCCTTCCCTGTCGAAACGCGCATCGGGCTCCGTTCATATGGTTGCGGCCCCGATCGCGTGGCCGGGCTCGATCGGCCCGGCCGGCCCGGGGCCTCGGGAAGGATCGATATCATGACGGACAGCCGCATTCAGGCGGATCACCTGCGGGCCAAGATCATGGACGCGGAAGCCGCCGCCGCGTTCATCGAATCCGGCAGCAGCGTGGGGATGAGCGGCTTTACCGGTTCAGGCTATCCCAAGGCGGTGCCGCTGGCGCTGGCTGCCCGGATCGAGCGCGAACATGCCGCCGGCAATCCCTTCCGCGTCAAGGTATGGACCGGCGCCTCGACCGGGCCGGAGCTGGACGGCGCGCTGGCCAAGGCCGACGGCATCGAGTTCCGCCTGCCCTATAATTCCGATCCCATCGCGCGCGAGAAGATCAATCGCGGCGAGATGGAATATTTCGACATGCATCTGAGCCAGGTGGCGCCGATGGCATGGCAGGGCTTTCTGGGGCCGCTCGACACCGCCGTGATCGAGGTAACGGGCATCCGGCCGGACGGGTCGCTGATCCCTTCCTCCTCGATCGGCAACAACAAGACCTGGCTGGATCGCGCGGAAAAGATCATCCTCGAGGTGAACGAGTGGCAGAATCCCGCGCTCGAGGGGATGCACGACATCTATTACGGCACCGCGCTGCCGCCCAATCGCGTGCCGATCCCGCTCGTCCGGCCCGACGACCTGATCGGCGATCCCTATTTCCGCTGCGATCCCGACAAGATCGTCGCGATCGTCCGCACCGACACGCCGGATCGCAACGCCCCCTTCACCCCGCCGGACGAGACCGCGCGCAACATCGCCGGCCACCTCCTCGAATTCCTCGTGCATGAAGTGAAGATGGGCCGGCTGCCGGCCAGGCTGCTGCCGCTGCAATCGGGCGTCGGCAACATCGCCAATGCGGTGCTGACCGGGCTGATCGACGGGCCGTTCGACGAGCTGACCGCCTATACCGAGGTGATCCAGGACGGCATGCTGGATCTGCTCGACAGCGGCAAGCTGCGCTTCGCATCGGGCACCGCCTTTTCGCTCTCGCCCGATGCCGCCGCCTCGCTCAACGGCCGGATGGATTCGATGCGCGGCCGGCTGCTGCTCCGCCCGCAGGAGATCAGCAACCATCCCGAATTGATCCGCCGCCTGGGCTGCATCGCCATGAACGGGATGATCGAGGCCGATATCTACGGCAACGTCAATTCCACCCACATCATGGGATCGCGCATCCAGAACGGCATTGGCGGCTCCGGCGATTTCGCGCGCAACGCCTTCCTGTCGATCTTCATGACGCCGTCCACCGCCAAGGGCGGCAAGATATCGGCGATCGTGCCGATGGCGAGCCATGTCGATCATATCAACCAGGACGTGGCGGTGATCGTGACCGAACGGGGCCTCGCCGATCTTCGCGGGCTCAGCCCCAAGCAGCGCGCCGACGTGATCATCGCCAACTGCGCGCACCCCAGCTATCGCCCGCACCTGGCCGATTATTACCGCCGCGCCCGTGAACATTCCTTCGGCCAGCAAACCCCTCATTTGCTGGCAGAATCCCTTTCCTGGCATCAAAGATACGTGGAGACGGGATCGATGATCCCCTGAAAAGAACAAATGATCTTCCATGTTGCGCAAGTCACGATGCAAATGATGCGGCGCAACATGGAAGATCGTCCGGAATCCTGTCGAGACTCCTTACATATCCGCATCGGTCCATGACCTGCACCCCTTCCAAGTGCCAGAAACAATTACAGATCAGATTCTGGCACGCACTTTGCGTAATTTACGCTGGATGACATGGAAGGAGGGCGTAATGCGCAGAATGTTGGTTGTTGCCGCTGCGGCTGCCGCGGCTCTTGGACTTGCAATGCCGGCTCAATCGGCTCTGGTGGCCAGTGGCATCACCAGTGTCACGGATGTTCCCTCGGACAATGACTTCGCAAGCGATCTTGCCGGGCTGACGCTCACGAAAATGGCGTTCGGCTATTCGATCGGCGTGGTCGGCGCACCGGTCAACATCTCCGTCTTCCGTGTCGCGGCCGAAAGCGGCGACAATAATTGGGTCGAAATCAACGGCACCAATTATCCCGAAGGCAATGATGCGTGGGATCTGGGCGATCTGCTGATCACCTACAGCCAGGCGTCGGATGGCCCCCTGAGCGGCAATATCTCGTTCAACTCGATCTCGGGCCTCGGCAGCCCGGCGGTCGCCTTGTTCGTTCCCGATGGCGTGGGGTCGAACACCGGCGATGAATATATCTCCAGCTCGCTGTTCTTCGGCTTCAACGATGCCGGCAGCCCCGATGGAGATTTCGACGACTATATCATTCGGATCACGTCGGTGGACATCCGCTCCAACGCCGTGCCGGAACCGCACACCTGGCTGATGCTGATCCTCGGCTTCGGCATGATCGGCGCTTCCATCCGCTACGGCCGCAAGAACGTCATCCCCACGGCCGCCTGACATCTGACAAACAGGGGGAAATGGCTCGCCAGCAATGGCGGGCCATTTTCATTGGCCGGGCGCGTTAACCGCGGGGCTGATGGGCGATCCCGAATCTCCACCCCGTCCGCGTTCAGGCCACCGCCGTGCACGCTCCCGCCGCATCATCGGCCGTCATTTCGGCGACCGGCAGAGTGAAGGAGAAGGTTGCGCCCGGCGCGGCCTCGTTGCCCCGGCCGCAGATGGTGCCGCCATGCGCCTCCACGATCGAGCGGCTGATCGACAGGCCCATTCCCATGCCGCTGTCCTTGGTGCTGGCAAAGGCCGTGAAAAGGCGGTCGGCAACCACCGGATCGATCCCCGGCCCGCTATCCTGCACCTCGATCCGAACCATATTGTCGCCGGCAAGCCCGGTGCGGATCACGAGCGCGCGGCGATCCTCGGGCACCTGCGCCATCGCCTGCACGGCGTTGACGATCAGGTTCACCGCCACCTGCTGTATCTGGATGCGGTCGGCCCGCACGCGGGGCACCGCCTCCACCTCGGCGATGCTGAGCGCCACGCCGCGCGCCTGCATGTCGTGCCGCACGAGCTGGACGGCTTCCTTCACCGCCTCGCACGGATGGAACAAGGTGGGCTTGGGCACAGACTTGGTCGCCATCGCGCGGATGCGGCCGATGATGTCGGAAGCGCGGCGGCTGTCCCCGATCATCCGCTCGATCGCGGCGGCGGCCTCGGCCATGTCGGGTTCCGGGCGGTTCAGCCAGCGCTTCGCCGCCTCGCCGAAATTGACGATGGCGGCGAGCGGCTGGTTCACCTCGTGCGCGATCGAAGCCGCCAGTTCGCCCAGCGTGGCGACGCGCGCCGCGTGCGCCAGCTCCGCCTGCACCCGCTGCACCTCCTCCTGCGCCCGCACGCGGCCGCTGATGTCCAGCACGCCGACCAGCACATTGCCGCGCCCCATGCATTCGGGCGGGAAGCTGCAGGTGAACAATATCTCCACCTCGCGCCCGTCGACGGTGAGCATCTTGGTTTCGGCTTCGAAATTCGATTTGCCGCTGATGGCAGCCACCACGCTGGCGGCGAACACCGCCTCGCTGTCGCGCGGCCAGAAGCGCTCCACTGTATCGCCTAGTTCCGCCCGGTCGGCGGCGCCGAACAGCAGCAAGGTCTTTTCGTTCACGTCGACGATGCGGGTTGCGCCCATCACCCGGCGCACCGCATCGGGTTCGGCGGCGAAGAAGGCGGAAAAATCCTCCACGCCCATGTCCCGCCATTCGTGCAGCAGGCCCTTCACCCCGGAAAAATCGAGTTCCCAGAAGGATACCGCCATCGCCCGGAACATATTCTGGTAACGATATTCGCTGCGGCGCAATTCCTCCGCCGCCACGGCCTTGACCGTCACGTCCCGCGCCGTCTCCACGATCTCGCCGATCAATCCGTCGGGACGCAGCCGTGCTGCCCAGCGGGCGGAAACGATGATCTCGCTGCCGTCGCGCGCGGTGCGGGTGATGCCGCCCTGCCAGTGGCCGGTGCGGGCCAGTTCCTCGAGAACCGTCTCCTCCGGGATATCGCAACGCGATTGCAGGCGGCCGTAACCGCCGGGGGCCGCCAGATCGGCCGCCTCCCAGCCATAGACGCGCGCCGCGCCCGCATTCCAGTAGGATATCGCCCCGGTCGCCCCGTCGCGGATGAAGATGGTGTCATGGCTGAGATCGAGCAGCGCCGCGAGGTCGGGCTGCGGCGGAGCTTCGTTCTTCTGGGTCATGACGGTGGCCATGGCGACCTCCACGGAAAGGGTGTTGCACGATTTTCTCAAACCACGTCCGCATCGTCCAGCGGCAAACGCTGCGGCGCATCAAACCTAGGTATGAGGTCCGCCATCTTGAAGATGCATCGGGCCAACCCCCCGTCTAATTTTCCCGAGCGCGCCTTCCCGGCATTGTCACATCGTCAAATCAAGGGAGGCGACGATGGCGTTTCTGGATCTCAACACCACCGAAGGCGCACCGCTCGTCTCCATCGGCGGCCGGGTGCGGGCCACGGCCATCGCCACCCCCGCCCCGATGTGGCTGCGCCCGCGCCGGGCGAAGCGCCCGCAGGGATGGCGCAAGGCCAGCCCGGTCGCCCTTTCCATTCCGGCGGCCCTGATCCCGGCGGCCTATACCGCGGATTATCTGGGCGATCCGCTGCTCGGCATGCTGGCCGCCACATTGCTCTATGCCATGGCCGCGCCGTTCGCCGCATGGCTTGCGGGCGATCGCGGGATCAACGCCGATCATACCAAGATATGATGCGGGAAGCCCTATGGGCAGGGTGGAAATAGCCGCCCGAACCACCATATCGCGTTCAGACGGACAGTCCCCCACCGTCTGATGGACCGCCCCCTCCCCCCCTGGGGCGGCTACCCCGAGCGGGCCGGTTCCCTTGCCGGCCCGCTCATCGGTATCAATACTATCTCATCAATAGAAAAAAGGCGGATTGCCCGCCCCCGCCCGATGGGCTTAGACGGCCGCCATGGATCGTCCGCCTCATCCGTTTCGCATCCGCGATTTCCGTGCCTACTGGTTCGCCCGGCTTTCCACCACGCTGGCGCAGAACAGCATGGTCGTGGTGATCGGCTGGCAGGTCTACGACATTGCCCGCCGCACCATGTCCACCAAGGAAGCCGCCTTCCAGCTCGGCCTGATCGGCGTGTTCCAGTTCGTGCCGCTGCTGGCGCTCACGCTGATCGTGGGCTGGACGGCGGACCGGATCGACCGGCGCTGGATCGCGCGCGCGGCGGTGCTGCTGGAGGCCGGATGCGCCGCCACGCTGGGCCTGCTGGCCTGGAACGACGCGACCACGCTTTTCCACCTGTTCGCGGTCGCCGCCCTGCTGGGCGTCGCGCGCGCCTTCGCAAGCCCCGCGCTGAGCGCGCTTGCCCCCAATCTGGTGCCGCGCGCGGTGCTGCCCAACGCCATCGCCTTGAGCTCGATCGCCTGGCAGACCGGCGCGATCCTCGGCCCGGCGGCGGGCGGCTATCTTTATGCCCATAGCCACTGGCTGCCTTATGCCGCGTCGGGCGGCCTGTTCGCCCTCGCCTTCCTGGCGCTGATGGTGATCCGGCCGGTGGCGCGGACCGCGCTGGACGGGCGGGCCAACCCCTGGGCGCAGATGGTGGACGGACTGCGCTATGTGCGGGAGAACCGGCTGGTGCTGGGGGCGATCTCGCTCGATCTGTTCGCCGTGCTGCTGGGCGGCGCCACCGCCATGCTGCCGATCTTCGCGCGCGACGTGTTGGCGGTCGGCCCGGCGGGGCTCGGCCATCTGCGCGCGGCGCCGGCGGTGGGGGCGGCGGCCGTTGCCCTGTTCTTCGCCTTCCGCCCGTTGCGCTACAATGTAGGCGTGAAGATGCTGTGCGCGGTCGCCGTGTTCGGCGCGGCGACAGTGGTGTTCGGCTTTTCGCGCTGGCTGCCGCTGTCGCTGTTCTGCCTTTCGCTGCTGGGCGCCGCGGACATGTTTTCCGTCTATGTCCGCCAGTCGCTGATCCAGCTCTACACGCCGGACGAGATGCGCGGCCGCGTCGGCGCGGTATCCACCCTGTTCATTTCGGGTTCGAACGAGCTGGGCGAGGCCGAATCCGGCTTCCTCGCCGCGCTGATCGGCCCGGTGGCGGCGGTGGTCGCCGGTGGGGTCGGCGCGATCGCGGTGACATTGCTGTGGGCGCGCTGGTTCCCGGAACTGCGCCGCGCGCGGACCTTCGATACCCCGGAAACGATGGAAGAACGACCCGTGCAGGAGAAAGCGATATGACCAAGGCGGCCAATATCCTGGAAACCATCGGCAACACGCCGCACATCCGCATAAACCGGCTGTTCGGCGATGCCGAGGTGTGGGTGAAATCCGAACGATCCAACCCCGGCGGATCGATCAAGGATCGTATCGCGCTGTCGATGATCGAAGAGGCCGAGCGCACCGGCCGGCTGAAGCCCGGCGGCACGATCATCGAGCCGACCAGCGGCAACACCGGCATCGGCCTCGCGCTGGTGGCGGCGGTGAAGGGCTACAAGCTGATCCTGGTGATGCCCGAATCCATGTCACTGGAACGGCGCCGGCTGATGCTGGCTTATGGCGCCAGCTTCGATCTCACCCCGCGCGAAAAGGGCATGAAGGGCGCGATCGAACGCGCGCTGGAGCTGGTGGAATCGACGCCGGGCGCCTGGCTGCCGCAGCAGTTCGAAAACCCCGCCAATATCGACATCCATGTGAAGACGACGGCGCAGGAGATTTATCGCGACTTCGCCGACACGCCGATCGACGTGCTGATCACCGGCGTCGGCACCGGGGGCCACATCACCGGCTGCGCGCAGGTGCTGAAGGAACGCTGGCCCAACCTCAAGGTGTTCGCGGTGGAGCCCACGCTTTCGCCGGTCATCTCCGGCGGCCAGCCCGGCCCGCACGCCATCCAGGGGATCGGCGCGGGCTTCATCCCCGCCAACCTGCACACCCAGCTTCTGGACGGCGTGATCCAGGTCGACCCGACCGACGCCAAGGAATGGGCGCGCCGCGCCGCGCGCGAGGAAGGGATGCTGGTCGGCATATCCTCCGGCGCCACGCTATCGGCCATCGCCCAGAAGCTGCCGGATCTGGCGCCCGGCACCCGCATCCTCGGCTTCAACTATGATACGGGCGAACGCTATCTCTCGGTGCCCGATTTCCTGCCGGAATGACGGTTGCGCCGCCCCGGCGCGCACCGGGGCGGCGCCACCGATGGTTGCCGTGAACGTCAAGGCGGGCTAACGCGGGGCCATGACCACGCTTCCCACGGGTCGATCGTTCGATCCCGCCGCCTTCATCGATACGTTCCGATCCTACGGCCATAATGGCGCGCTCGGCACGCGCTTCGTCCAGCACGGCCCGGACTGGGTGGAGCTGGCGCTCGATTATGACGAGAAGCTGATCGGCAACACCGAAACGGGCGTGCTGGCATCGGGGCCCATTTTCTCGCTGATGGACATGGCGACCAGCCTGGCGATCTGGGTGCGGACGGACATATTCCGCCCGCAGGCGACGCTGGACATGCGGGTGGATTACCTGCGTCCGGCCACGCCGGGCCGCACCGTGTTCGGGCGCGGCGAATGCTATCGCGTCGCGCGGCGCATCGCCTTCGTTCGCGGCCAGGCGCATGATGGCGATCCGAACGATCCGGTGGCCCACGTGGCCGGCACCTTCATGTTCCTGGATGGGGAATGACGCCCATGTCCCTGCCCCCTTATGCCGATTTCCTGGGCCTGAAGCTCATCATGGACGCGGAAGGCCCGCTGCTGATGATGCCGAACAGCGATGCGGTGCTGGGCCGGCCCGGCTTCCTCCATGGCGGGGCGATCAGCGGCCTGCTGGAAATTGCCGGCATCGCCGCGCTGCAGGCATCGCTGGGGGATGGCAGCACGCGGGTGAAGCCGATCAACGTCACCGTCGATTTCATGCGCGGCGGGCGGCTGGTGGATACCTATGCGCGCGGCCGCGTGACGCGCGTGGGCCAGCGCATCGCCAATGTCGCGATCGAGGCATGGCAGGACGATCCCGCCCGTCCGATCGCGGCGGCGCGCATGAACATGTCGCTCGACCGCGCCGGCTGAGCGGCCCTTGAAGGTCGAGCCTCGTCGCAAATCATGCTAGCGGATCGGCCCAAGCGCACCAACCAGCGAGAATGATGGTGAAAACGCAGGACGGCCCCACCCTTCCCGCTGCCGCCGACCTTTACGGCGATCTCGAATCCACCCCCGTCGTCCGCTGGCGCGATTATGGCCCCGGCCTGATCGTCGCGATATTGGCGACGCTGGCCGCGGCATGGATCTCCGATCGCTATGGCGCGCCGCTGACGCTGATGGCGCTGCTCGTCGGCCTCGCGCTCAACTTCCTGAGCGCGGACCTCCGGCTCGCGGCCGGCCTGGCCTTCGCGTCGCGCACGCTGCTGCGCTGGGGCATCGTGCTGGTGGGCGCGCGGGTGACGCTGGGGCAGATCGTCGATCTCGGCCCGGCCGCGCTGCTGGCGATCGTGGCGATATTGGTGCTGACCCTGCTTTCCGGCGTGGCGCTTGCGCGGCTGCTGGGCCTCGGCGCGGCCTTCGGCGCATTGGCCGGCGGCGCGGTGGCGATCTGCGGGGCATCGGCCGCGCTCGCCATCGCCACCGTGCTGGGGGAGAAAAGGGCCAATCAGGCGCAGCTTGCCCTCGTGCTGGTCGGCATCTCGGCGGCAAGCTCGCTCGCCATGGTGGCCTATCCGCTGGCCGCGCATCGATTGGGCATGGGCGATGCGGCCGCCGGCTTCATGCTCGGCGCCTCGATCCACGATGTCGCGCAGGCGCTGGGCGCCGGCTATTCCTATTCGGGCGCCGCCGGCCAGACGGCCGCGATCGTCAAGCTCAGCCGCGTCGCGCTGCTGGCGCCGGTGCTGGCCGGGCTCGGCTGGTTCTTCCCTTCGACAGGTGGGCGCAAGGCGCGCTTTTCCGGCATTCCCTGGTTCGTGGTCGGCTTCTTCGGGCTCGCCGCGCTCAATTCCACCGGGATGATCCCCGCCGCGATCGGCCATGGCGCGCAGGAAGGCGCCTCCGCGCTCCTCGCCTGCGCGGTCACCGCCACCGGCATCCGATCGCCGATGCAGACCCTGCTGGAAGCCGGCGCCCGCCCGCTGCTGGTGATCGCGGGCGCCACGATCGCCGCGCTGGCCTTGTCGATCGCCGCCGCGCTCTGGCTGGTCGGCTGATCCCTCAGGCCAGCAGCCGTTCGACAGCGCGCCAGCCCAGCCCGGCGATCACGCCGACCTGGACGATCACGATCATCGCTAGCAAGGCGGAAAAGGGCTGCTTGCGCGTCTTGTGGTGGAAGCGCTGCCGGGCCACGAGCGCGCCCGGCGATCCGCCCAGCGCCGCCAGCCACAGCAGATTGGCTTCCGACCGGCGGAACGCCCCGCGCCGCGCGCGCCTTTTGTCATCCCGGAAGGCGATATAGGCCATCAGGTTGATGACCAGGAAATAGGCAGGCACCATCCACCAGCGCAGGGCCGGCGGCGCGGCGGGGGGCGGCTCCGCGGGCGCGGGCATCTCCCCGCACGACAGGCGGCCATAGCGTTCGACGGCAAAGCCGTCGCGCACCATCGCGCAGGAAAGGTCGGCGCCGTCCGCCGTGCAGCGCGCGATGGTGCGGCCATAATGATCGCGATCGACCGCCTCGCACAGCACCTTCCGCCCGGCCGTCAGCTCCGCCAGATGATCGCGCGATGCATAGGGATCGCCCGGCGTGCAGCGCCGTCCGGGCCGGCACGATCCCGGCATTTCCGGCGCGTCGATCGCATAAAGCCGCATCGACCGCCCCTTGCCGCCGCAGCGTATGCCGTCGCCGTCATGATGGGTGGGATGCGCACAGAGAAAGGCGGCGGAGGACGCCACGGCAAGCAACGGGAACATGCCGGCCTTTGAGTCCAAACCGGCCGCCAATACAAGGGGATGGCTTTGCGCTCGCCCTCAACGGCCCGCCTTTTCCACCGGTTCGCCTACCAGGCCGGATCGTCCATCCAGGGCGAGAAATGCGGCATGTCCCGCGATACGCGATCGGGGAAGGTCGCCGCGCGCTTTTCGAGGAAGCTTTCCACGCCCTCCCTGGCATCGGCCGATGCCCCGCGCGACCAGATCGCCCGGCTGTCCAGCCGGTGGCCTTCCATCGGGTGCGGCGCGCCGAGCATGTGCCACAGCATCGATCGGGTCAGCGCGATCGATACCGGCGCCGTGCCTTCGACGTAGCTTTTCGCGATCGCGCGCGCGGCGGGCAGCAGGTCGTCCCCCGCGTGCACCGACCGCACCAGCCCGATGCCGCGCGCTTCCTCCGCGCCGATGATCCGTCCCGAAAAACAGAGGTCGAGCGCGTTGGAGATGCCGACGATGCGCGGCAGGAACCAGCTCGACGCCGCTTCCGGCACGATCCCGCGCCGCGCGAAGACGAAGCCGAAGCGCGCCGTGTCGCTGGCGATCCGCACGTCCATCGGCAGGGTCATCGTCACGCCCACGCCCACGGCCGCGCCGTTGATCGCGCCGATCACCGGCTTCTTCGAAGCGAAGATGCGCAGCGCCAGCAGGCCGCCGCCATCGCGTATGGCGGGGTGCGAATAATCGACGCTGCCGTCGGCCGCGACGGGCGTTTCCTCGCTGCGCCATTCGCTGCCGCCGCCATAATCGAAGGTGGCGCCGCCGGCGCTCAGATCCGCGCCCGCGCAATAGGCCCGGCCCTCGCCGGTGACGATCACGGCGCGGACGTCGTCGTCCGCATCGGCGCGATCGAAGGCGGCGATCATCTCGCCATGCATTTCGGGATTATAGGCGTTCAGCTTTTCCGGCCGCGCCAGGGTGAGCGTCAATATGCCGTCGGCGATGTCGATGCGCGTGGCATTGCCCATGCACTCGTCCTTCCGCTTTTCTTTCTCTCGGGCGACGGGAATTCAGGCGATCCGCGAACGGGCTTCGTCCACCACGAACATCCGCGTCTTCGATCGATCGAAGACATTCTCCTCATCCTCGGCAACCTGCCGGGCGACGTCCGGGCTTGTGAGCACGGCCATCGCGCGATCGTAAGCGGCGCGATCCTCGAACCACACTTCCGTCACGCAATCGAAATTGGTTTCCGATCCGTCCGCCGCCTCGAACGCGCCGTTCCAGTCGATGAAGTTGCGGTGATAGGCCTTGATGCCCGGCGTCAGCCGCACGATCAGCGGGGCGTGGCTGTTCTCGTAATAATCGATGAACTGCTGCCGGGTGAGCCCCACTTTCTTCTTCAGAAGCGCGATCGATTTGAACGCCATCCAACCCTCTCCCATTCTTATATTTAATCAGCGCTTGCCTATTCCCCGCACGAACATGTGCGCCAGCCGCTTCGATGTCTGCGGCACTTCCAGCGGCTGCCCGCCCACCAGCAGGTGCAGGGCGATATGCTCGATGCCGCCGAAGATCACGTCGCGCAGCATGCGCGGGTCGGTATCCGCCTCGACCTCACCCGAAGCCACGGCCTCCTCGACGACGTGGACGAGAAGGTCGGTGTAGCGCTTCGTCATGTGGAAAAGCGGCGAGCCACGGAAATTGCCGGAATTGCGCAGCTCGCGAATATAGAGCCGGCAGAGGTCCGGCTCTTCCTGGAAGATCGAAAGCTGGGACGCGATGAACTGCTCCAGCCGCCTTTCGATGCCGGTCACCGCATGGACGGCGCTGACGGTGCGTTCGATGATCCGTTCGAACAGCCGTTCCAGCACGGCGCTCAGCAGCGCGCGCTTGTCGTCGAAATAACGGTAGATCAGCCCGTCCGAAACGCCCGCCGCCCGCGCGATGCCCGATATGGAGGTCGCGTCATACCCCTTTTCGGCGAACTGGATCGTCGCCGCATCCAGCAGCAGATCGTGGCGGTCCTGGCGGCGGGCTTCGCTCAATCTGGGCATTGGCACCTCGAAAATCGGCCCCGTGGCGGGCCTTGCCTGGCGAGACGCTTCTCCCAAGCATGATGAACATGATTCATTTTTCAGGTCAATGGCGGCGCGGCCGAACGGCCGGCCGCCCACCCGTCCGCCGTCAGAACGGCAGCTTGAACCCCGGCGGCAGCGGCAGGCCCGCGCCCATCTTGCTCATTTCCGCATTGGATGCGGTATCGGCCTTGGCGCGCGCATCGTTGAAGGCGGCGGCGACGAGATCCTCCACCATCTGCTTTTCGGACGGCACCAGCAGCGATTCATCGATCGATACGCCCAGGATGCGGCCCTTGGCGGTGGCGCGCACCGTCACCAGGCCGCCGCCCGAAACCCCTTCCACCTCGATCGTATCGAGCTTGGCCTGCGCCTCGCCCATCTGCTTCTGAATATTCTCGGCGGCTTCCTGCGCCGCCTTCATCATCTTCTCGATATCCATCTCAAGCGCTCCTGGCTTCGGCCGCTGTTTCGGGCGGCGTGTAGCCTTCGTATTCGGCATCCGCAAACGCCTCGAACGCGGCGCGCACCACCGGCGTTGCCAGAATGGCGTCGCGCGCGGCGTTTTCGGCCGATTTCTGCTGGTCGAGCAGGCTGGGTTCGGCCGGCCCGTCGCTGATCTCCACCTTCCATGGCTCGGCGAAGAGGTTCCTCAGCAGCGTCGTCAGGTCGCGGATGAAATCGGCGGGCAGCGGCCGGTTGGGCCGCAGCGCCAGCTCCGGCGGGGCATAGCGGACGAGGCCCACGAAATCGTGAAGCTGCTGCCCCAAAAGCGGGCGCTGGCCGTTCACCAGCTCCACCAGCGCCCCGAAGCTGGCCGGCGGGGCCGGCCGCGCAGGCGGTTCGGGGGCCGGGTGGGGGGCAGCCATCAGCGCCGGCTGGGTTTCCGCCGGGGCCGGCCCGCCGGAAGCCTGCGCCGCCGCCGGAACCGCCTCGCCATTGGCAAGCCGGCGCGCCAGCTCGCCCGGATCGGGCAGCGTGGAGGCGTGGACGACGCGCAGCAGCGCCATCTCGGCGGCCTCGATCGGCAGAGCGGCCGCCTGCACCTCGGCATGGCCCTTCAGCAGCAACTGCCACAGCCGGTGGAGCGTGGCGAAGCCCAGCCGCGCCGCCCATTCCGCATGGGCCTCCCGCTCCTCCATCGACAGCGCCGGGTCCTGCCCGCCGCCCGCCTTGGCGCGGGTCACGCCGTGCACCGCCTCCAGCAGGCCGACGAACAGGGTCGCCGGCTCCACGCCCAGATCATATTGATCGCGCACCGCCGCCAGCACGCCGGGGGCGTCGCCGGCCAGCAGCAGCCCGAACAGCCGGCGCACCGCGCCGCGATCGGAAAGGCCCAGCATGTCGCGCACCTGCGCCGCCGTCACCAGCGCGCCCTCGCCCGACGTGCCCGAATGGGCGATCGCCTGATCGAGGATGGAAAGGCCGTCACGCGCGGAGCCTTCCGCCGCGCGGGCGATCAGCGCCAGCGCCTCGGGTTCTGCCTCCACCTTCTCCGCCTCGACGACATGGGCGAAATGCCTGGCCAGCGCCTCCGCCGGAATGCGCTTCAGGTCGAAGCGCTGGCAGCGGGAAAGCACCGTCACCGGGATCTTCTGCACCTCGGTGGTGGCGAGCAGGAACTTCACATGCGCCGGCGGCTCCTCCAGCGTCTTCAGGACGGCGTTGAACGCCGCCTTGGACAGCATGTGCACCTCGTCGATGATGTAGATCTTGTAGCGGGCGGATACGGCCGCATAGCGCACCGCCTCGCTGATCTCGCGCACGTCGTCCACGCCGTTATGGCTGGCGGCGTCGATCTCGATCACGTCGATATGCCGGCCCTCGGCGATCGCGCGGCACGGCTCGCACACGCCGCAGGGATCGATGGTGGGGCCGCCCTGCCCGTCCGGGCCGATGCAGTTGAGCGCCTTGGCGATCAGCCGCGCCGTCGATGTCTTGCCCACCCCGCGCACGCCGGTCAGCAGGAAGGCATGGGCCAGCCGTTCGCGCCGGATGGCATTGGCCAGCGTCTGCACCATCGCATCCTGGCCGATCAGATCAGCGAAGCGCTGCGGACGATATTTGCGCGCGAGGACGCGATAGGGCTGCGGGGATTCGGACATAAGGCGAACCTAGTGGCTGAACCGCCCAGGGGAAAGGGCTGCTAGCCGGCCCACGCCTCCGCCAGCCCCTCGACGCGGAGCACCCGCTCCACCGCGGGCCGGGCGCGGATGCGGGTGCGGTGCGCGATCACGTTGGGCACCAGCGCGGGATCGCCGCGATCGCCCATCCGCAGATAATTGGCGTAAGCGAACAAATAGATGTCGGAAAGGGTGAAGGCGTCGCCATGCACATAGGGCCGCCCGTCGGCCAGCTTCGCCTCGATCAGCGCGAAATAGCGATCGGCAAGCTCTGGCACCTTCGCGCGCAGCGCCGCGGCGGCGGCATCGCCGTCGGCATAGCCGTCCGGGAAGGCGATCTGGCGGAAGGCGACGTGGATGTTGGTCGCGATGAACAGGTTGAACGATTGCACGCGAGCGAAGGCCAGCGCATCGCCAATCGGCGCCAACGCCGCCTCGGGGTAGCGCATCGCGATATAGGAGAGGATGGCCACATTCTCGGTCAGCGGCCCATCTTCGGTCATCAGCGCAGGCACGCGGCCCAGCGGGCTGATCGCCCGATATTCCCCGGTCAGATTCTCGCCGCCGGCATAATCGACGAAATGCAGCCGGTAGGCGGCACCCGCTTCCTCCAGCGCGATGTGCGGAATGATCGAACAGGCCCCGCGCGCGGCATAGAGCGTCAGCATGCCCCCTCCCCCCCTTTTGCTATGGATGAGCGGCTAGCACGGCCACGCGCGGCGCGGCAACGGCGCGGCGGTCAAGGCTCTGAAGCGATGGAGGATGGGTGGGAGCCGGAACGACCCGGAACGAAATCGTTGCGGCTGCTTCCTTCCGGACCTGACCGGGTTGGCGACGGCTCCGTCCGCCCGACTCCCGCGCGCCATATGGGCGAAGGCGCGGGCGAACGCAAGCCATGGCCGGACGCGCGGATCGGGAGGACGGGTGGACCGTCCCCGCCCGCCTCATTTCATTGCAGCGAGGCCGGCACCTTGCCGCCATTGGCCGCCAGCTTCTGCATCACCTGCTTGTGCAGCCAGATGTTCATCGTCGCCGTATCGTTGGTATCGCCGGTATAGCCCAGCTCGTGCGCCAGCTCCCGCCGGTTGGCGAGGCTGGAATCGAGGCCGAGCAACGTCATCAGGTCGACGATCGAGACCCGCCAGTTGGACGGGCGCCCGCTGGCCGCGACAAGGCCGTCCAGTATCTTTTCGACATCCACCGCCTCGATCGGTGCGGGCGCCGCCGGCGCGGCGGGCTGCACGGGCGAAAGTTCGACCGGGACGGTCGGGGCCAATGGCGCATCGGCCTTCGCCTTACCGAAAATGGCATCCTTGATCGAACCGAAAATGCTCATCGCCGCATGCTCCTTCCAGCCCGCCCCTTCGGATCGCGAAAGGCGGGGCGGAGCGCAGAGGCCCCGCCCCATCCCTCACTTCTTGGTAACGACCAGCTCGGTCCGCCGGTTCTTGGCGCGGCCTTCCTCCGTGCCGTTGTCGGCGATCGGATTGGCCTCGCCCATGCCGCCGGTCTGCAGCCGGGCGGCGTCGATGCCGCCCGCGATCATGCTCTGCGCGACCGTGGTGGCCCGCTTCAGCGACAGGGCCTTGTTGGCGGCCGGATCGCCCGTATTGTCGGTATAGCCGACGACCCCGGCGTTAACGTTGGGATAGGCCTTCAGGATGGCGACGAGGGTGTTGACCGTCGCCTGGCTTTCCGGCGTCAGCGCATCGGATGCCGTGTCGAAGTTCAGGTTATCGAACACGAAGGTCTTCGGCGCGGGCTCGCTCGATTCCAGGAACTTCGCGAGGCTGTGGCCGATCGTCCCTGGCGCCACGGATATCGTGCCGCCGCCCGGCAGGGTGAGCGTTTCCACCGCCGCCGTGGAGGCGACGGGGGGCGCTGCCTCCGGCGCCTTGCGGTTGCAGCTCTTCATGCCGAACAGGAGCGCGATCAGCGCCAGCGCCACCAGCAGCAGCGGCCAGAGCTTGCGCAGGCCCCCGGCCGCCGCCTCCGCCCCATGGTCGACGACATGGGCCGCCTGCGCCGCGGCACCGCCGCCCAGCCCCAGCAAGGATCCGATCCCCGCCGGCAACGCGCCGGTGATGTTCGAACGCTGATCTTCCAGCAGCCCCTTCACCGCGGAAGGCGACGGATTGGGACCGGTGCTCTTGCCGATCGCCCCCATCACCAGCGGCGCGGCCAGGGCCAGCAGGCTGGATATGCTGCCGGATTTCGCGCCGACGAGCGACGCCAGCATGTTCGCGATGCCGCTGCCATTGCCGCCGAGCAGCGAGGCGACCATCGGCCCGCCCTGGTTGAGCAGCGATCCGCGCGCCGTATCGTCCCCCACCAGCGCGCCGATATTGTCGAGCGGGTTGCCGCCGCTGAGCGACTGGCTGACGAGATCGGTGATCCGCGCGGCCCCGCCCGGCGCGGAGCTTTGCTGGAGAGCGCCCGCGAACAGCGTGGGAATGACGGCCGCGAGGCCCTTTGTCGTGGTTTCGGGAGATTCGCCGAACGAGCCGGAAATCCTGGAGATCAAGTCCGGTGACACAGCACCGATCACCATCTGGACGAGGTTGGTCATACCGGTCCCCTCCAATCATGAAAAACAATGGCGACTCAATGCCGCCATCGCATCCCAATAATCATTCACATATGGCCATAAATTGAAAGACCTTTGTAAGATCAGACGCGACATGGAACCATTAGATCGCGAATACAGCATTCCACCCGATACAATATGGACCCAAGGCTCGCGATATGCGTTGTGGCCCTTTTTCGCGCGGCGATTATTGTGCAAATGCAGCATTTCATCACGAAACCGAAACAAACCGGTCGCGACCTATCGGCGGAACGGTTTTTCCCAGGCGCGACTCGCCGCTTTCGCCCCGTGCGCGCATCTGCCAGACTGGCCTGATGAAGGGTCGCTTGCTTTTCCGTGCCATCCGGCTGGGCCTGCTGGGCGCCGCATGGCACTTCGCCGGCATTCCGGCCGCCACGGCGCAGCCGATCGAAGGCGCCAATCCGGCGGTGTGGAGCGGCGATGTCGCGGGGCCGCTGGTGCACAAGCCGACGGGTGCCAGCTTTCCGCCATCCTACGGCATCTTCCACCGCAGCCGCGTGCTCGCCCTGACGCCGGACGGCAGCGACGTCGCCCTCAATTATGATGCGCAGGATGGCGATACCCGCACCCGGCTCAGCATCTTCCTCTATCGGCCGCGCGATCCCGCGCAGCACGGGCTGAAAGGCGCGCTCGCCGCCATCGCCGCGCGATCGCCCAAGGCCTTCGTATGGGCGGACGGCCCCTTCGCCATCCCCGCCCCCTCCGCCTCGCCCGTGGCGCTCCGGGCCTTCAAGGGCGCCTACAAGACCGGCATCGGCCCCCAGACGGTGATGGATTATCTCTATCTCGCCGAATTGGGCGCATGGACGGTCAAGGTCCGCGCCACGATCACCCATGTCCGCGATCCTTCGCAGGAGGAGGCGATCGACCTGATCGTGCGGCAATTGCCCTGGGGCACGATCCTGGATGCCAACGGCCCCTGCCAGGGGCCGGCCTGCCGCACGACCGGGGCGATGCCGTTCGACAGCCATATGGTGGAAAGCATGCTGCCCGCCGTGCTGGCCAAGCGGCTGCCCTTCGATCCCGCCGCCGAACGATCGCTGCCGGAAATCGCGCAGGCGCCCGTCCCGCCGCTCGGCGCCGTCGCCATCCGCCAGTCGCGCAAGCCGCCGCTCCTCTATGTGGCGGAGGTGAAGGACCTCGGCACCTTCCGCGCCGTCCGCCTGCCGGACAATCTTTCCGGCATGATCGACAGCGCCTTCGGGAAGCTCTCGATCGCAGGCCCGGTTTACGCCGTGACGATCCAGAGCGAGCCGCCCTCCGGCGCAAAACCGGGAGGCGCGGAGCCCAGCCTGCTCATCCCCCGCTTCTTCGCGGGCGAGCCGACGCCCGCGCAATTCGGCGCGGCCGTGGGCGAATTCGTCCTCCATTCCACCGCATCGCCCTTCGTGACCGTGGCGGAAACCGTGGCGGCGATGGACGCGGAGCCGTGAAGGCGGCTCAATAATCCACGATGGATTCGAACAGGGCCGTCAGCGCCTCGCGCTCGGCCGCGTCGATTTCCGGCCGCCAGATCTCGAACAGCAGCACCACGCGCGTCTCGTCGCCCCGGTTCCAGGCTTCATGCTCGATGCTGTCGTCGAAGATCAGCATCCTGCCCTCTTCCCATTCCCGCGTCTCGTTGCCGACGCGCAGGCCGCAGCCGGGCGGCACGATCAGCGGCAGGTGGCAGATCAGCCGGGTGTTGATCATGCCGTTATGCGGCTGGATGTGCGTGCCGGGGTGAAGGCGGGAGAACAGCGCCATCGGCGATCGGGACCGGATATCCGGCATCGGCGCCGCCCTCAGCGCCGCGACGGTGCGCGGGCAGCGTTCCGCGATCTCGGGGACGAGCGCGCCTTCCTTCCAGATATAGGCAGCCCCCCAGCTCGGATCTTCCAGCAGCACGTTCGGCGGGTTCGGCCGGTCGGTCCGCGCGCGGATATAGGGCGCGAAGCTGTCCTCGTCCCCCATCAGGGCGATCAGTTCCTCGCGGATGGCGGGCGCGGCCGCCTCCAGTTCGGCAACCCACGGAAACTGCTCGCGCTCGTAGAACTGGATTTGCGGCAGGCCGGGAAAATAGAAGCTGTTGGGCTGCTGCAGATAGACCTGCCGGCGTCCCGACAGGATATCCATCGCCTCGGCGAAGCGCCGCCCGGCCCGCATGCCCTGGACCTGCGCCAGCTTCGCTTCCATGTGCGCCTGGAAGCTCTGCCGGTTCGCCTCGATCGCCTGCTCCACCCGCCGCAGGTCCGCCGCGAGCGCGGGGGGCACGCTGCCGTCGCGCGGCGCGGTCTGCAGCGCGCGGGTATAGAAGGCGGAAGCCGCGCGATCGTCGCCCGCCCGCGCCCGACAATCGCCCTTCATCACCAGCCCGCGCAGGCTGTTCGGCTGATCGGCCAGCAGGCGATCGATCGCGGATTCCTCGGCGGCATCGTCGCCGCCCAGCCGGCACGCCTGCGCCAGCAGCAGCCAGGGCGGCGCCACGCCGGCTTTGGGATCGACCAGCGCCTCGAACAGCCGGCGCGCCGTGGCGGCATCGCGCCGCTGCATCGCGGCCACGCCCTCGCGTATCATCGCATCCGCCTGCCCCGCGTCGAACGCCACGTCCCACTCCCCGTTCGGAAAGCCCCTCTATAATCCGCGCCGATCCACACGCAACGGCCGCTTGCCGCCGCGCCAAATCCGCGATCTAATGCGGAAATCATTGAAAAGAGGGGGCGAGTCATGGCGAAGGACTTCCAGGCGGATCATCTCGGCCGGATGAATCTGGCGGATAGGCGCACGGTGCTGCGCGGTGCGGCGGCGGGCGCGGCGCTGTTCGCCCCCGGCGCGGCGCTCGCGGAAAGCGGCGATCTCGCGGCGATCCGCAAGGCGGTGGCCGCCGGCCACGATCAGGCCGTGCAGCGCCTTCAGGACTGGATACGCCTCCCCTCCATCGCCGCCGAGAATCGCGACATGGAAAAAGGCTGCGCGCACATGATGGCGCTCGCCCGCGATGCCGGCTTCCAGCATGTCGAGCGCGTGCCCACCAGCGGCCATCCCGGCGTGTTCGCCACGCTCGATGCCGGCGCGAAAAAGTGGATGGGCATCTACTTCATGTATGACGTGAAGCAATATGATCCCGCCGAATGGTCGGTGCCGCCGGTGGAGGCGCGGCTGATCGACAAGGCCGGCTTCGGCAAGGTCATCATGGGCCGCGGCGCCGTGAACCAGAAGGGGCCGGAAGCGACCTTCCTCGCCGCGCTCCACGCCTTGCGCGCGGCCGGCCGCAAGCTGCCGGTCAACCTCGTCCTCGTCGCCGAGGGCGAGGAGGAGATCGGATCGCCCCATTTCAGCGAGATCGTCCACCGGCCGGACGTGCTGGCGGCGATGAAGAAATGCGTCGGCGTCATCATCCCGACCGGCTGGCAAAGCCCCAGCACCGGCGGCGTGGCGGTGAACCTCGGCGCCAAGGGCGTGATCGAGTTCGAGCTGATCGCCTCCGGCGAAAAATGGGGGCGCGGCCCCGCCAGGGACATCCATTCCAGCGAGAAGGCCCGCGTGGACAGCCCCGCCTGGCGGCTGGTCGCCGCACTCTCCACGCTGGTGACGCCCGACGGCAACATGCCCGTCGTCGACGGTTATATGGACAATGTCCGCCCGCTGACGGCGCGCGAGAAGGCGCTGATCGCCGAGGCCGGGCGGACGATGAGCGAGGCGGACGCCAAGCGCGCGCTGGGGGTCGAGCGCTGGATCGGCGACCTGCCCTGGCAGCAGGCGCTGGAGCGGCTTGCCGCCGTGCCGACGATCAACATCGAAGGGCTGGTTTCGGGCTATACCGGCCCCGGCGGCAAGACGGTGCTTCCCGGCCGCGCCGTCGCCAAGATCGATTGCCGCATCGTGCCCAACCAGACCAAGGACGAGGCCGTCGCCAAGATCCGCGCCCATCTGGACAAGCATGGCTTCCAGGATGTCGAGATGGCGGTTTCCGGCGGCTACGACCCGACCGAGACGGCCGAGGACAGCAAGCTCGTCAAGGCGGAGCTTGCGGTCTATGCCCGCAACAAGGTGCCCACCACTGTCTATCCCCGCCTTGCCGGGTCGTGGCCGGGCGTGGTCTTCACCGGCCAGCCGGTCGGCCTGCCCGCCGGCCAGTTCGGCCTGGGCCATGGCAGCGGGGCGCATGCGCCGGACGAATATTTCGTGATCGAAAGCACCAACCCCAAGATCGCCGGCATGGACGATGCGGCGATGGGCTTCGTCGATTTCCTCTACGAGATCGCGGCGGTGGGCTGATCCCGCCGCCTCAATGCGCGGGCCGGCCGGTGCGGCGCACCTGGATCAGCCCGCGCATCGCGGCCACGTAGAGCGTCCCGTCCGGCGCCAGCGCGATCGATCCCCAATTATTGTTGAACGCGCCGCCATGGCCGGTCGGTATCTTCACCACCTGCCGGCCGGTGCGGAAATCGAGGCCGACGATCGACCAGTCCTGCCCGCCGCCGGGCGCGGGATCGAAGCCGTAGAAATAGGCGATGCCGTTCCCGGTCGCGAGCTTGGGCACCACAGATGGCGACACCAGCGGCGATGTCCACACGATATCGCAGCCGCTTTCGTCCTCGCGGATATCGACGCGGACGATGCCGCCCTCGATCGCGCCCCAGTCCTTCTGGCTGAAGCCGTTGGAGAAGCCGGCATTGTTTTCCAGGATGATCGATCGTCCCCAGCCGATCATCGAATTGTCCGTGGCGCTGGCGCCGGGGGTGAAGACCGGCACGCGGCATATCTCCCGCGCCTCCCCCGGCTTCAGCGCGCCCCGCCGCAGCACGACGATGTTGATGCGCGGATCGGCATTGTCCGCGAAGGTGACGTAGCGATCGCCGATCAATGTCGGCGTCGTTCCGCTGCCCTGGTTGATGCTGCCCACCTTGCGGCCGCCGCCGCGATCATAAGGATGGCGCCAGAGGATGCGCGGCCGGCCGTCCGCGCCGGCGGCCAGCGCATATTGGGCGTGATCGCTGACGATATAGGCGGCGCGATCGTCGACCGCGAAGGCATTCTGTATCTCCTCGCCCGCCAGCCGCGTCTGCGCGACCTTGCCGGTCGCGGGATCGAGCGTGCCGATCCGCCCCTGCCGCGTCACCCACCAGAGCCGCCCGTCCGGCCCCGGCATGACGGTGGTTATCATGTCGCATTCGCCGGACGGGGACCAATTGTCGTAATTCTGGCAGTCGTGCGGCACGTGCGGCGTCATGTCCCAGCGGTTCTCGGGCACGAAGCGCCAGCCCTTGCCGTCGCGCACGGTGGCGATGCGCTGGATGACCTGCCGGCTGTCGGCCAGCACGATCCGGTCCTTGTCGTCGAGGAACAGATAGGCCCCGCCCGACGAATCCCCGAAGATCACGTCCATGTCGCGCCGCACCAGCGCCTGGAAGGTGCTGGGCCGCATCGGCAGGTCATAGGTGGCGAGCGCGTCCAGGCTCGCCGGATCGAGGAGGACGAGGCGGAAGCCGGTGACGCCGCCGCACATCGCCACCGGCTTGCCGTCCGAACGGAAGACGAAGGTGGCGCAGAGCCGTGGCAGCCATGTGCCGGCGGTGCGGGTGCGCACCTCGAGGCCGGGGCCGAACGGCCCGCTCACCGGATGGGTATCGGATTGGTAGCCATCGCCATGCATCGGCGATCGGCCGGGCGGCGGCAGCCCCGGCAGGGCCGGCACGAAGCCCGGCACCGGCGCGGGCTGGAACGCGCTGTCCCAGATGGCGGGCGCGGTCGATTGCCCGGCGATGGGCCGCGCCGCCACATGCTCGCGATTGGCGATCGCCAGAAACAGGAATGGCGCGGCCAATGCCGCCCCCAGCACGCCCAGCCCGATCCAGCGCTTGCGCATATCAGCCCCCCTCCCGGGCGCGCGATGCGGCTTTTGCCCGTCACGCCCGATGGATGAGGATGCCGATAATCTCGGGGTGGCGCTAGATCAGATAGCCCAGCTCATAACAGCCCCAGCGCCGGCCCGCGAAGCGCAGCGGCACGAACACGCTGCGCAGCGGCCGATAACGCCCCTCCCCCAGGTCCTGCCGATAAGTGTAGAGGAACCAGTCGCCCTCGCGGTCGAGCGCGTCGCGCGTCTGGTGATCCATGAAGATCTGGCGGTTGCGGGCATTCTCCAGGTTCCAGCGGCGATCGCCGGCCCGCTGCGGCTGGCTCCGCGTCGAGATATGCGTGGGCAGGTGGCCGTTGCGATCGATCAGGCAGCAGCCGACGATGGCGGAGTGCCGGGCCGTCGCCGCATCCAGCAGCGGGCGGATCGCGGCGTCGGCGAAGGGCACGAAGCGCGTCAGGAATTGCGGCGGATCGCTGCCGGGGATCGCGGCATAAGCGGTGTCGAAAAGATCGGCCTCGGCCAGGGCGCCCTCCGCCAGCGCCGCCGCGATCGCGGTCTCCACGCCCGCCGCCGCCTCCCGCGCCATGGCGATGAACGGCTGGTCGGGCGTGGCGATGCCGCTGTGCGCCACCTGATCCAGCATCCGGTTGGAGGCCGCTTCCAGCTCGTCCAGCCGCTGCCGAGTGCGGGCGAGCGCGCTGGCATTCTCGGTCCCGCGCAGCAGGAAATCCTCCAGCCCGGCATCCAGCGTCGCGACATGGCCCGTAACCTCGCGCCCGGCCCGCTCGATCGCGGCGGATCGCTCGTCGAACTGGGTTACCAGCGCGGCGATCGCCCGCAGCGCGCCGCTGATGTCGCCCGTGCGGCTGCGCGCGACGCGGCCGCGCTCCGTGCCCGATCGCATGCCCCCGATCACGCGCCGCGCGCTGCCGTCGAGCCGTTCGATGCCGTCCCGCACGGCGGCCGTGGCGCTGCGCGCGCTGCCGGCCAGCCGCTTCACCTCGCCCGCCACCGCGGCAAAGCCGCTCGCGGCATGGCCGGCGCGCGCCGCCTCGATCGTCGCGTTGATCGCCAGCATGCCCGTCTGCCGGGCGATAGCGTCGAGCTGGCCGGAAATCGCCGCCACATGCTCGATGGCGCGGGTGAAGCCCTCAAGCTCGTCCCCCACGGCCACGACATGATCGATCAGCCCGCCAATCTCGTCGAGCGCCGCCACCGCGTCATCATGGCTGGTGCGGATCAGGTCGGTCGCGTGCCGGGCGACGCGGCGGATCTCGACGGCGGCGTCATCGGCCTCCTGCTGCGAGGCGTTGAGCCGGGCGACGCTGGCGCGCAACGATTCCAGCCGGCCATGATCGTCCTCGATCCGCTGGTTGACCTGGGCGACGAAGCCCGCGACGTCGCTGCACTGCAACGCAAAATCGCCGCACCGCTCGCCCAGCCGCGCCAGATGCTCGTCCGTCCCCAGCCTCGCCAGCAATTTGGCCCCCACGCCCCGGATGCCGCATCCGTTGATGCAGTGCGGCGACCTATCGATGGCCATGGTAAAATTGCGGTAAATTCTGGCCCAGCGTGCGATTTGGGCGATAGGAAAGCGAATGGCCGACCTGCCCGATCACCCTTCCGAAACCCCTTTACATCCACTCGATGCTGCCCCGTCCGGGCGCGGAGCCACGCGTTTCGCGCAGATCCGGCTCCGGCTGGAACGGATCGAGCCGCGCCGGGGATGGCCGGCTCACGTCTACGAATTCCTGCTGTTCGGCTTCAAGCAAGGCTGGGCCTGCCTTTTCGGCGGGCTTCTGCTCGCGCTGCTGTTGGGCACCCATCTGTTCTATCCGGATCACGCCCCGATCGCGCGATACGACTTTCTGACCATCGCGGCCATCCTCATCCAGATCGGCATGCTCGCGCTGCGCCTTGAAAATCTGGAAGAGGCGAAGGTGATCCTCGCTTTTCACGTCGTCGGCACCGTCATGGAATTGTTCAAGACGACCGCCGGATCATGGACCTATCCCGAAACCAGCTTTCTGCGGATCGGCGGAGTTCCCCTGTTTTCCGGCTTCATGTATGCGGCGGTCGGCAGCTATATCGCCCGCATCTGGCGCATATTCGATTTCAGCTTCGATCATTATCCGCCACGATGGCAGACGATCGCGCTGGCGGGGGCGATATATGCCAACTTCTTCACCCACCATTGGCTGCCGGATATCCGGCTCGCCCTGTTCGCAGCCACGGCGCTGATCTTCGGCCGAACCATGATCTGGTTCACCCCGCATCGCGCCGCGCGACCGATGCCCCTGCTCGTCGGTTTCTTGCTGGCCGCCTTGTTCATCTGGTTCGCGGAAAATCTGGCAACCTTCAGCCGCGCCTGGGTTTATCCCGATCAGGCAGGAGGCTGGACGATGGTGTCCCCTGCCAAGCTTGGCGCATGGTATCTGCTGATGATCATCAGCTTCGTGCTCGTTTCGCTTGTCCATCGGCCACGGGCGCGGCAAGGCTAGGGCATGTTCTTCTCTTTCCTGGATGAGCTGCGCTCCGCCGGCATTCCGGCCTCGATCAAGGAGCATCTGGTGCTGCTCGAGGCGCTGGAGCGCGACGTGATCGCGCGGCGGCCGGAGGAATTCTATTATCTGGCCCGCGCCGTCTTCGTGAAGGACGAAGGGCTGCTCGATCGGTTCGACCAGGTGTTCGCCAAGGTCTTCAAGGGCATAGAGGGCGGATATGGCACCGCCGAGGCCGAGCTGCCCGAGGAATGGCTGCGCAAGGTCGCCGATCTTTATCTGACGCCCGAGCAGATGGAGGAGATCAAGTCGCTCGGTTCCTGGGAAGAGATTATGGAGACGCTGAAGAAGCGGCTCGAGGAGCAGGAGGGCCGGCACCAGGGCGGCAGCAAGTGGATCGGCACCGGCGGCACCTCCCCCTACGGCAATAGCGGCTACAATCCCGAAGGCGTGCGCATCGGCGGCGAGAGCCGGCACAAGCGCGCGGTGAAGGTGTGGGACAAGCGCGAGTTCCGCAACCTCGATTCCACACGCGAGCTTGGCACCCGCAACATCAAGGTGGCGCTGCGCCGGCTGCGCCGCTTCGCGCGGGAGGGCGCCGCCGACGAGCTCGACCTCGACGCCACGATCAACGGCACCGCGCGCAAGGGCTGGCTGGACGTGCAGATGCGGCCCGAACGGCACAATGCGGTGAAGCTGCTGCTGTTCCTGGACGTCGGCGGATCGATGGACCTGCATATCAAGCTGTGCGAGGAGCTGTTCTCCGCCGCCACCGCCGAATTCAAGAATCTGGAATTCTTCTACTTCCACAACTGCCTGTATGAAGGCGTGTGGAAGGACAACCGCCGTCGCTTCGCGGAACGGATTCCGACCTGGGATATCCTCCACAAATATGGGCATGATTATAAGCTGGTCTTCGTCGGCGACGCGGCGATGAGCCCTTATGAGATCACCCATCCCGGTGGATCGGTGGAGCATTATAACGAGGAGGCGGGACATGTGTGGATGCACCGCATCACCAACACCTATCCCGCCGCCGCGTGGCTGAACCCGACGCCCGAGGAACATTGGGGCTATTCCCAGTCCACCCGCATCCTCCGCGAGCTGATGGGCGACCGCATGTATCCCCTCACCCTCGAGGGGCTGGACGATGCGATGCGGGCGCTCAGCCGCAAATTCTGAATTCATGGAGCCCAAGATGACCATCGCCCGCCTGCCGCTGCTGATCGCCATGATCGGCGCGATCGCCGCCCCCGCGGCCGCGCAGCAGCAGATCAAGACGCCGCCCAACGCCTTCAGCGATCGCCTGGCCAGCCTCAGCGAATTGCAGCGCCATGCGGCGCTCCGCCGCGCGATCCTGGATTCGGGGCAATATTGCAAGCGCGTGGAATGGAGCGCGAAACAGCAGCAATATAAGAATCTGGTGATGTGGGTGGCGCGCTGCAATCCGGACGGCGACAAGGCCGTCTATATCGGCCCCGACGGCACGGTGCAGGTCCGCGACTGCAAGGAGGCCGCGACGCTGAAACTGCCGGCATGCCGGGTGCCGCCTGCCCAGCCCGCCGCCGCGCGGAAATAACCGCCAATACCGGATCGGAAGCCGCCCGGCAGCGGCCTGACATTCATCCTTCACGTCACCCCGGATTTGGTCCGGGGTCCACCGTGCGACAAGCGCCCGAGGTCGAAGGTCCCGGCTCNGGCATTCGTCGCGAGATGCCCCCCGGATCAAGTTCGGAACGACGAAGCTTTCTGGGCGTCGCCCGCGCCCTGCTTCTCCATCCGCCTCAAGCCGTAAGCTGCATGCGCCAGATCACGCGCCACCCGGCGTCGCGCCGGGCCAGCGCCAGAATCTCGCGGCCGTTCGCCTCATGCTCGCCGTCGCCATCGGCCCAGGCCATGTGCCAGCCATATTCGATCACGGCCGCCGGGCCGCGTTCGGTGACGATATGATCGAAGGCCCGGAACGCCCGTATCTCGGAACGGCGCATGAAAGCGCGATAGCTTTCGATGGCTGCGTCCAGCCCCGATATCCTCTGCGATCCGCCCGGCGCGACCATCACGACGTCCTCGGCAAGATAGGCCGCCAGATCGCCGAACCTTTGCTCCAGCCAGCAACGGTCCATCGCCTCGGTGAAGCCGGCCAGCGCCGCGTCCATGGCGCCACCTCCTTTTTTATGCCGCCTTGTGCAGCACGCCTCCGGCCAACGCTTCAGGCGCGCCGGTGGTGCCCGGGAAGCTGATCGGCCGTCCCTTCAGGCTGCGCACCGCCATATAGGCGAAGCCTTCCGCCTCGGTGGCGTCGCCGTTCCAGCCGAGCGCCTCGATCGGCTCGGGCCTCAATCCGCAGGCCTCGCCCAGCATCGCCATCAGCGTGGCATTGTGGCGCCCGCCGCCGGCCACGATCAGCCGCTTCGGCGCCGACGGCAGCAACCGCAGCCCGCGCTCGACGGTGAGCGCGGTGAAGGCGGTCAGCGTGGTGGCGCCATCGGCCGGCGAGAGCCCCGCCACGGCATCCAGCGCGAAATCCGATCGATCGAGTGACTTGGGCGGCGGCTGGTCGAACCAGGGATTGGCGAGCATGCCCTTCAGCACCGCCTCGTCCACCCGGCCGGTCGCGGCGAAGGCCCCGTTCTCGTCATAGGGCCGCCCGGCATGGCGTTCCATCCAGTCGTCGATCAGGCCGTTGGCCGGGCCGGTGTCGAAGGCGATCAGGTCATCTTCCGCCTCGCCAATCCAGGTGATGTTGCCGACGCCGCCCAGGTTCAGGATCGCCAGCGGCTTGGTCTCCCCGGCGGCCAGCGCGCGGTGATAGACCGGAAGCAGCGGCGCCCCCTGCCCGCCGGCCGCGACATCGGCGCTGCGCAGGTCGTTCACCACGCTGATGCCCAGCGCCGCCGCCATGGCCGGCCCGTCGCCTATCTGCCAGGTCCAGCCGCGATCGGGCCGGTGGGCGATCGTCTGGCCGTGGAAGCCGATCACCGCCACGTCCGCCGGCGATATCTGCGCATCGACCAGCAGCTTGCGCACCGCCAATATATGGCTGCGGGTGACGAGATCCTCCGCCGCCAGTATCTCGGGATTGGAGCGCGGGCTGTCGAAAGCGAGGGCCAGTTCGGTCGCCGCGCGCAGGGTGGCGCGCGCCGCTTCGGAATAAGGCTCCCCCCGGAAGGCCAGCGGCCGGACATGCGCCTCGCCGTCCGTCTCGATCAGCGCCGCGTCCACGCCATCCAGCGACGTGCCGGACATCAGGCCGACCGCCAGCACGACATCGCTCATGAATCGAACCTCTCCGGATGGTCGCGCCGGGCCGCGCGTTCGGCGCGGGCCAGCAGGAAACGCATCTCCATCGCACCCTCCGCCGTCAGCGGCAAGGCGAGCCTGGCGGCGCGCGCGCGGATATCCTCAAGCTCGCGATCGGCGATGCGGATGCCGATGAAATCGGCCCAGTCCCAGCCCTGCGCATCCTCGCCGGCAAAGGCCGCGCGCAGATAATGGGCCACCTCCTCGGCGGAACGCTCCATCGGCCGTTCGGTCAGCCTGACGATCAGCGCGATGGGAATGGCGACGGGCGCCAGCGCGATGGTGAGCGCGGCATCCGCCACGTCCCGCCAGGTCCAGCTCCGCGCCCTCGCCACCCATTCGCCCAGCACGTCCTGCTCCCGCTCCATGATCCGCGTCGATCATGGACGATATCGGGTCTCGGGCGTCAATCCGAAACCCCGGAACCCTGGAAAGCGGGAAGATCAGCCGCGCATCATCAGGCAATCATATTCCAGCACGGTGCCGTCGGGCATGCGGTTGACGACGAACAGGTCGGCCAGCCGGAAGCCCAATTTCTCATATTCGCTCAGCGAATCGGTATAATGGACCATGCCTTCATAGAGCGGCACCACCGATACCTCGGACTGGAGCAGCCGCACCTGATCGATCAGCGCGCCGGCGCCGGCCACCACATTGGCGTCGAACCCCTGCGTGTCCATCTTCAGGAAGATGCGCGCGTCGGGCACGATCTCGCGGATCATCGGCAGGAAGCCGTCCAGCCGCTTCACCTCCACCGTTTCCACCTGCGTGCGCGATCCCTTGCCCTTCAGCGGCAGGAAGGAGCTGAGCACCGTCTCGTCATCCTCGCCGGTCACGATCATGTTGAAGTCGGCGGTGCCGTCTTCCTTCCCCAGCGCGCAGGCCATGGCGTGCCAGTTCGGATCGCCGTTCCGCTTGGCGGCGATGGCGGGCGCGTTGGCGGCCAGCGGCTCGAACGTCATGATCGCGCCCGTATAGCCGGACTGGCGCAGATGCTGGGACCAGAAGCCGCGATTGGCCCCCACGTCCAGCACCAGGTTGATGTCCAGCTTGCGGATCAGCCGCATCGTCCGCGCCTGCTGGTCGAAGGCGCGGAACGAGGCGACGTCCGGCACATGCGCCCCGGCGGCGATCGCCCTGTGCCCCAGGCTGGCGGCAATACGCTTCAGCATCGGCTTCCTCGGCCATGATTTGCGGAACAGGACGCACCGTCCCATCCGGACGATGCGGAGCGGTGGGCGATAATTCACAACGATATCCGCCGGCCGAATATCCCCTCTTCTGAATTACCCCTTTCGGATAGTATCCCGTCGCGCGGGCGGCGGCGCGGGCAGGACGGCGAAGCCGCTCTTGGCGCTACCCTCGGCCATTTTCGCGTGCTAGATGCCCGCGCGCCATGACCGAATATGCTTCCGATCTGCTGCGCCTCCTCGATAGCCGGGGCTACATCCACCAGCTCACCGACGCGGCGGGGCTCGATGCCCTTGCCGCGCACCAGATCGTGCCGGGCTATATCGGCTTCGATCCGACGGCGCCGTCGCTGCATGTCGGCCATCTCGTCTCGATCATGATGCTGCGCCAGTTGCAGCGCGCGGGCCATAAGCCCATCGTGGTGATGGGCGGCGGCACCGGCAAGATCGGCGATCCCAGCTTCAAGGACGAGGCGCGCAGCCTGCTGACGACCGAGACGATCGCCGCCAATGTCGCGTCGATCCGGCGCGTGTTCGAACGCTTCCTCACCTTCGGCGACGGCCCGAGCGACGCGATCATGGTCGACAATGCCGAATGGCTGGACCGGCTGGAATATATCCCCTTCCTGCGGGACATCGGCCAGCATTTCTCGGTCAACCGGATGCTCAGCTTCGATTCCGTCAAGCTCAGGCTCGATCGCGAACAGTCGCTCAGCTTCCTCGAATTCAATTACATGATCCTCCAGGCCTATGATTTCCTGGAGCTTTCGCGCCGCGTCGGCTGCCGCTTGCAGATGGGCGGGTCCGATCAGTGGGGCAATATCGTCAACGGGGTGGAGCTTGCCCGCCGCGTGGACGGCACCCAGGTCTTCGGCCTTACCACCCCGCTCCTCACCAATGCCGATGGCACCAAGATGGGCAAGACGGTGGGCGGCGCCGTGTGGCTGAACGAGGATCAGCTTTCCCATTTCGATTACTGGCAGTTCTGGCGGAATACCGACGATCGCGATGTCGCCTCCCGCCTGCGCCTGTTCACCGATCTGCCGCTCGACGAGATCGACCGGCTGGCCGCGCTCCGGGGCGCCGAGATCAACGAGGCCAAGATCGTCCTCGCCAATGCCGCGACCGCCTTGTGTCGGGGGGCCGAGGCCGCGGCGCAGGCCGCCGAAACCGCGCGCCGCACCTTCGAGGAAGGGGCCGCCGGCGATGCGCTCCCCAGCTTCGCGGTGGCGGGCGGATCGATCGCGATCGTCGATGCGCTGGTCGGGCTCGGCCTCGCCGCCTCCAAGGGCGAGGCCCGCCGCCTCATCAAGGGCGGCGGCGCACGCGTGGATGGCGAGAAGGTGACGGACGAGGCGCTCGTCGTCTCGGTCGGGGCCGATCCGGTGCGCATCTCCTCCGGCAAGAAGCATCATGGCGTCCTGACGGCAGGCTGAAGGGAAGGCGCGCTTCCCTCGCTTCGTCGCATTAACCACCTGCGTTGTCGGGTGATTAACCGCCGGGGTTCAGCTTGAAGCCTGTATTTCCGGGGCAGGTGTCATGGCTTCACAGGGACTCGCGCGTCATCTCTTCGAAGTGGAGAAACGCCGCGTCGCGCGCGACGATGTGTTCCTGCGCACCACCATCCGCCTGCCCGGATCGCAGGAAATCCCGGCGGAAATCATCAACATCTCCCGCTTCGGCTTCATGGCGCGCATGGCCGCCATCGTCGCGCAGGAAGCCAGCGTCGATATCCGCCTGCCGGACGGCAGCGAACGGCGCGCCCGCGTCGCCTGGGCGCTCGGCAATCGCATCGGCGCGGAATTCCGCCCCGCCATGGATGCGGAGGAATATCGCATCCTCTTTGAAACGCTGGATAATCCCGAAGGCTGATCCGCCTCAGCCCGATCGCAGCAGCCCCACCGCCGCATCCCGCTCGAAAAGGTAAAGCGCCACCCGCGCCGCGCGGCCGCGATCGCCTTCCAGCCCGCCGTCGCGATCCACCAGCAGGCGCGCGTCCGCCGTGGCGGTATCGATAAGCTGGGAAACCTGCTCGGGATCGGCCAGCCGCATCTCCGCCTCGCCCGATTGCCGCGTGCCCAATATCTCGCCGGCGCCGCGCAGCTTCAGGTCCTCCTCGGCGATGCGGAAGCCGTCATTGGTCTCGCGCATCAGGGCCAGCCGCGCGCGCGCCGTCTCGCCCGGCGTGCGGCCGCGCAGCAGCAGGCAGATGGACCGCCCCTCCCCGCGCCCCACCCGGCCGCGAAGCTGGTGGAGCTGGGCCAGGCCGAACCTGTCCGCGCCCTCGATCACGATCAGCGTGGCGTTCGGCACGTCCACGCCCACCTCGATCACGGTGGTGGCCACCAGCACGCCGATGTCGCCGCGCTGGAAGGCGGCCATCACCGCATCCTTCTCCGGCCCCTTCATCCGGCCGTGCACCAGCCCCACCCGATCGCCGAAGCGCTGCCTGAGGTCCGCCGCGCGCGCCTCGGCCGCCGCCTGGTCGGATATTTCGCTCTCCTCGACCAGCGGGCAGACCCAATAGGCCTGGCCGCCGCCCGCCATGTGGCGGCCGAGCGCATCGACGATCTCGTCCAGCCGCGCGTCGGACATCACCCGCGTCTCGATCGGCTGGCGGCCGGGCGGCATCTCGTCGAGCCGGCTGACATCCATCTCGCCATAATGGCTCAGCGTCAGCGTGCGCGGGATCGGCGTGGCCGTCATCACCAGCAGATGCGGCGGCACCTCCGCCTTGGCCGCCAGCATCATCCGCTGGGCGACGCCGAAGCGATGCTGCTCGTCGATCACTGCGAGGCCGAGGCGCTTGTAGCTCACGCCCTGCTGGAAGATCGCATGCGTGCCGATCAGGATATGGATCGATCCGTCCGCCAGCCCCATCAGCACGCTTTCGCGGGCGCGGCCCTTTTCCCGCCCGGTCAGGATCGCGACGTTGACGGGAAGGCCGGCGAGCTGGCGGCTCAGCGTCTCATAATGCTGCCGCGCCAATATCTCGGTCGGGGCGAGCAGCGCGCCCTGGGTTCCCGCCTCCACCGCCGCCAGCAGCGCCATCAGTGCCACCAGCGTCTTACCGGCGCCGACATCGCCCTGCAGCAGCCGCACCATCGGCGTGGCCTGGGCCAGGTCGCCCTCTATCTCCGCGATCGTCCGCCGCTGCGCGCCGGTCGGGGCATAAGGCAGCTTCAGCGCCGCCCGCAGCCGCCCGTCCCCCACCAGCGGCAGCCCCCGGCGGCGGCGGGAGGAGGCGCGCACCAGCATCAGGGCGAGCTGGTTGGCGAAGATCTCGTCATAGGCCAGCCGTTCGCGCGCCAGCGTATCGGCGGGGTCGGCGTGGACGCGGGCCAGCGCCTCGCGCCAGCCGGGCCATTGCCGCCGGGCCAGCAGCCCCGGCTCGATCCATTCGGCAAGGTCGGGCGCGCGGCTCAGCGCCTGCTCCGCCAATTGCCCCATCCGCCGGTTGGCCAGCCCTTCGGACAGGCGATAGACCGGCTCGCGCGCCGGCAGGTCCACCGGCTCGCCGGGCGCGATCACATGATCCGGGTGGATCATCTGCATCTCCTGCCCGTAAAGCTCCAGCTTGCCGGAAATGGTGCGCGGCTCGCCCAGCGGGAACAATTTGCGCGCCCAGCCCGAATTGCGCCCGAAATAGACCAAGCTGATCCGCTGGCCCGCGCGATCCTGCGCCTGGACCCGGAAGGGCGCGCGGGCGGAGCCGGTGGCGCGATAATCGGCCGGCGTCACCTCCACCACGATCACCTTGCCGGCATCCTGCGGATCGAGCAGCGGCACCGCCTTGCGATCGATCCAGGTGACGGGAAGGTGGAACAATATGTCCACCGCGCGTTCCAGGCCGAGCTTGCGCAACGGTTTCATCAGCGCGGGGCCTACGCCCTTCAACGCTTCCACTTCGGCGAACAACGGGTTGAGAATGTCGGGGCGCATAGTAGAGGACAACCCATATCCTCCAGCCGGCAGGTGCGCCAGCGCCCGCGGGCCGGATGCCCATTGCACGGAAGCCAAGTCCATGGATCGAGACACCCGCCTCAAGCGCCTGCGCTTCCGCGCCTGGCATCGCGGCACCAAGGAGGCCGATCTGCTGGTCGGCGGTTATTTCGATCAGTTGGCGGCCGGCTGGTCCGATGCCGAGATCGACTGGTTCGAAACGCTGCTGGAGGAGCAGGACGTGGATATCATGGCCTGGGCGCTCGGCAGCCAGCCGGTTCCGCCGCAATGGCAGGGGCCGATGATGGATCGGCTGCGGCAGCTGGATTATATCCCGGTGGAGAAGTGACGGCGGGATCCGGCATTCGCCATTCCCGCGAGGGCGGGAATCCATGGACGCGACGGCTCCGGGAAAATCGCAGCGTCGGCGTCGAACCTCGGCGTCAGCGGATTCCCGCCTTCGCGGGGCTGACGCGGCACGATACGGATAGACCATTTCACGCATGACCGATCTCCACCGCATCCTGAAGGCCGATCGCCCGCTGACGCTTGCCGGCGTGGCCCAGGGCTTCCTGCCCTGGCTGCTGGCCGATCTTGCCCGGGCCGCCGCCGCGCGCGGCGGGCGGACGGTGTTCATCACCCCCGACGATGCCGCGATGCGCGGGCTGACCGATGCCGCCACCTATTTCGCGCCCGAGATCGAGGTGCTGGCCTTCCCCGCCTGGGATTGCCTGCCCTATGACCGCGCCTCGCCGTCGCTGCGGGCAACGTCGCAGCGGCTGGCGACGCTCCACGCCTTGCAGCGCAAGGCCGATCGCCCGCAATTGCTGGTGACGACGGTGAACGCCGCCACCCAGCGCACCCTCACCCCCTTCCGCATCCGCCAGCTCGTCGCCCGGCTCGCCCCCGGCGAACGGATCGATCGCGATGCGCTGGCCGTGCTGCTGCAGGCCAATGGCTATGTCCGCACCGATACGGTGGCCGATGCCGGCGAATTCGCGGTGCGCGGCAGCCTGCTCGATCTTTTCCCGTCGGGCGAGGATCTGGCGCTGCGGCTCGACTTCTTCGGCGACGAGATCGAAAGCGTCCGCCGCTTCGACCCCGCCGACCAGCGCACGGTGGACCGGATCGACGGCTTCACGCTGCTGCCGGCATCCGAGGCGCTGCTGGACGAGGAGAGCATCAAGCGCTTCCGCACCCGCTATCGCGAGGCGTTCGGCGCCACGGCGACGGGCGATCCGCTCTATCAGGCGATATCGGAGGGGCGCCGGCTGGCGGGGATGGAACATTGGCTGCCCTTCCTGGAGGATCGGCTTTCCACCCTGTTCGATCATCTCGCCGACGATGACGTGATCGTGCGCGACGCCGGGGATGCGGGCGCCGCCGATGCCCGGTTCGAAGCGATCGCGGATTATCACGCCAACCGCGTGCGCGCCCAGTCCGCCGATCCCGGCAGCTACCGCCCGATCGCGGCCAGGGCGCTCTATCTCGACAATGAGGAATGGCAGGCGGCCATCGCCGATCGGCCGATCCACCTCGTCACCGCCTTCCACGAGCCGGAAAGCGCCGACGTGCTGGAGTTCGGCGTGGACGGCCCGCGCGACTTCGCGCCCGAACGCGCGCAGAACCTGAACGTCTACGAAGCCGTGACCGAGCATGTCGAGGCGCAGCGGCGCGGCGGCCGGCGCGTCATCCTCGCCAGCTATTCCGCCGGCGCGCGCGAACGGCTGGGCGGCCTGCTGAAGGATCATGGGCTGGATCGGCTGGCGGAGGCCGATAGCTGGCAGGATGCGCTGGGCAAGGCGGCGCAGGGCGCCACCGCGCTGATCGTCGTGCCGCTCTACCACGGCTTCACCACGCCCGACATCGCCCTCCTGACCGAACAGGACATGCTGGGCGACCGGCTGGTGCGGCGGGCGAAGCGCAAGAAATCGGCCGACGCCTTCATGGCCGAGCTGGCGACGCTCTCGCCGGGCGACCTCGTGGTCCATTCCGATCATGGCATCGGCCGCTATGAAGGGCTGACCTCGATCCCGGTCGGCACGTCCCCGCACGATTGCGTGGCGCTCACCTATGCCGGCGGCGACAAGCTCTACGTGCCGGTCGAGAATATCGACGTCCTCTCCCGCTACGGCGCGGAGAATGAGGGCGTCCAGCTCGACAAGCTGGGCGGCGTCGCCTGGCAGGCGCGCAAGGCCCGGATGAAGGAGCGCATCCGCGAGATCGCGGGCGAGCTGATCGCCACCGCCGCCTTGCGGGCGCTGCGCCCGGCGGATGTGGCGCTTCCCGATGCCGGCGGCTACCCCGCCTTCGTCGATCGCTTCCCCTATCAGGAAACGGACGATCAGGATCGCGCGATCGGCGACGTGCTGGACGATCTCGCCAGGGGCACGCCGATGGACCGGCTGGTCTGCGGCGATGTCGGCTTCGGCAAGACGGAAGTGGCGCTGCGCGCGGCGTTCGTCGCGGCCATGGCGGGGATGCAGGTGGCGGTGGTGGTGCCGACCACCCTGCTCGCCCGCCAGCACTTCACCAACTTCGTCGAGCGTTTCCAGGGCTTCCCGATCAATATCGGCCGGCTTTCCCGGCTGGTGCCGGCGGCCGAGGCCAAGCGGACCAAGGAAGGGCTGGCCGACGGATCGATCGACATCGTGGTCGGCACCCATGCGGTGATCGCGAAGAATGTGGAATTCAAGCGCCTCGGCCTCGTCATCGTCGACGAGGAGCAGCGCTTCGGCGTCACCCACAAGGAACGGCTGAAGGCGATGAAGGCGGACGTCCACGTCCTCACCCTCACCGCCACGCCGATCCCGCGCACCCTGCAGATGGCGATGTCCGGCCTGCGCGAGCTTTCGGTGATCCAGACGCCGCCCGTCGATCGGCTGGCGGTGCGCACCTATGTGATGCCGTGGGACCCGGTGGTGCTGCGCGAGGCGCTGCTGCGCGAACATTATCGCGGCGGGCAGAGCTTCTTCGTGGTGCCGCGCATCAACGACCTGCCCGATATCGAGGATTTCCTCCGCAAGGAGGTGCCCGAGGTCCGCTATGTCGTCGCCCACGGCCAGATGAGCCCGACCGAGGTGGAAGAGCGGATGTCCGCCTTCTACGACAAGAAGTTCGAGGTGCTGGTTTCCACCACGATCGTGGAAAGCGGGCTGGACATTCCCAGCGCCAACACGCTCATCATCCACCGCGCCGACCGGTTCGGCCTCGCGCAGCTCTACCAGCTTCGGGGCCGCGTGGGCCGGGCCAAGACGCGGGCCTATGCCTATTTCACCACGCCCGCCACGCGCACCATCACCGAAACCGCGATGAAGCGCCTGCACGTGCTGTCCGATCTCGATTCGCTGGGCGCGGGCTTCCAGCTCGCCAGCCACGATCTCGACATTCGCGGCGCGGGCAACCTGCTGGGCGACGAGCAATCCGGCCATATCAAGGAGGTGGGGTTCGAACTCTACCAGTCGATGCTCGAGGACGCGATCATGGAGGCGAAGGCCGGCGGCCTCAGGGAGGCGGCGGTTTCCGCGCGCGACTTCTCGCCCCAGATCAACGTCGACGCGCCGATCCTCATCCCCGAGGAATATGTGCCCGATCTCGACCTGCGCATGGGCCTCTATCGCCGGATGAACGAGCTGGAGACCGCCAACGAGATCGAGGCCTTCGCCGCCGAGCTGATCGACCGTTTCGGCAAGCTGCCCGAACCGACGCAGAACCTGCTGACGGTGATCCAGATCAAGCTCAACTGCCGCAAGGCGCATGTCGCCAAGCTGGATGCCGGCCCGCGCGGCGCGCTCGTCACCTTCTTCAACGACAGCTTCCCCGATCCGGCCGGGCTGATCGCCTATGCCCAGCGGCTGCAGGGCACGGCCAAGCTGCGGCCGGACAACAAGCTGGTCATCACCCGCCCCTGGCCCGATGCGAAGTCGCGGCTGAACGGCGCGCTCCAGCTTTCCAGGGGCCTGGCGAAAATCCTCCGCTGAACGCGAAAACGGGCCGGCGGATCGCTCCCGCCGGCCCGTTTTCGGCTTTCACGTCATGGCCGCCCGATCCGGCAGGAATGGTTCCGGATCGGGCGGCCCCTGCCCTCAGGCAAGCTGGAAGCGGACGGCGCGGCGGCGCATCGTGCCGCCGACAAGGCCGAAGCCGGCGATCATCATCGCCCAGCTCGCGGGTTCGGGAACCGCCGGGGTTTCGACGCGATCGATGGTGTCGACCACCAGGCCCGAAAGCTTGAAGCCGTCGAACTTGGCGAAATCCTTGAAGCTGGCGCCGACGAACAGCAGGTTGCCGATCTCGTTCGCCAGGTTGATGTCGCGGGTGGAGGTGCGCGATCCGCCGGCATTCTCCTCGAACGGGCCGAACACGCTGGCTACGCTCGCCCAATTGGCGAAATCCACGTCGCTGGCGAAGGAAAGATCGATATTGCCGACGCCGATCGTCGCGTCGCTGTCAGACGATCCGCCGACGCTGAACGGGGTGAAGGTCGCCTTCTGCACCTCCACCGCCTGATCGAACTGGAACACCAGGAAATCGAAGGTGCCCTGATTGTCGATGGTATGGCTGGTATCGTTCTTCGCGCTCGCGCCCAGCCCCTGCGGATAGGCGCCGAGATAGGCTTCGCTGATCGAATAGCTGTTGCCCGTCTTCTTGGCGGACCAGGCGCTCACCTTGACCTGAAGCGTCTCCGCGCCGTTGGTCGCGGTGAAGGTGCGGACGTTGCCGCGCTGGCCGTTGTCCGGCGTATTGCCCGTCAGGCCGAAGGTGAATTCGGCCGCGGAAGCCATGCCGGGCGCCGCCGCCATCAGCATCGCCGCCGCGGCCAGACCCAGTTTGCGCAAAATCATATATGCCCCTTTCGCTCGTTCCGGATGCCTTCCGGAAATTCGGCGAACGGGAAGCAGGGGCCGGGCCAGTTCCGCGCAAAACACGCAAAATGCGGGCACTCGATGGTTAATACGGCTCCGCCCGGCGGAGCCGGTGTCAGTTCAGCCGACAGGACCCGCCGTCACCAATAGGGTTTCGCGTCCCAATAGGAATACATCGGCGTCTCGCTTTCGCGGATGCGGTCGGTGTCGTCGAGGTCCAGGCTCGGCGCGTCCTCGATCTCCTGCCTGGTGATGCCCGTCACATAGCCGCGCCTGACGGCGTCGTAGCGCAGCCGTTCCCACGGGATCGGGTAGACATGCCCGCCAATGCCCAGCAGGCCGCCGAAATGCAGCACGGCATAGGCCACCTGCCCGGTCGTCTTGTGGATCATCACCGAATGCACGGTGCCCAGCTTTTCGCCCTTGGGCGAGTAGACGGGCGTTCCTTCGACCCGCGCGGACGATATCAGCTCGTGCGCGCGCACATCGTCGGCCACCGCCGCCATCGCCAGGTCTGTCATCATCTGGTCTGTCATGGCCAGCCTCCTTCGGAAGCCCCCCGCCCATAACAGCGGCGACTCCCTGCCGGAGCCGCCCGGTCAGGCCATCGATTATGCACCCTCGCCCGCCCGATGGCCAGCGCCGCGCACGCGACGCCGGCCTTCGGAGAGGTATTTTCCGCTATGCCGGGTCGCGGCTAAAGGGCTGATTTCAGCCGCGGAAGGCGTCGTAGGTCCATTCCCAGGCGCCAAGCTCCGGCCCGTCCTGGAAATTGAACTCCTCACGGATATCCGACACCTGCCAGTCGAGATAATCCTCCCAGCGGATCATGAAGAACGGCTTCTTCTGCTTGGCGCCGACGGCATAGCCACGGGCAAGGCCCTCCAGCAGCGTCGGCAGCACATCGGGATAATGCAGGCCGGCGCGGCTGATCGATGTCGCCGTCAGGATCGATCCATAGGCGTTCAGCTCATGCACCAGATCGCCCTGGAAATAATTGGAATTGGCGACCGTATTGGCCGCGATCAGCGCGATCTCGCCCACCGGGCTGGGATCGAGGCCCGTCACCATATGCTCGATATCGTGATTCTGGACGCGGCGCTTCACCAGGAAGTCGAAATCGTTCTTCGGCTCGTCCTTGTACATGAAGTCGATCGCCAGGCCGCTCTTGACGATGAAATCGTGGATCAGCGCGCCAAGGGTGCCCGGCGCCCGGCCTTCCACCAGCTCCGCCGTGAAGTTGGAGATGTAGCGTTCGTCCAGCCAGGCGGCGAATTCGGGGATGCGCGCCTTCTCCGCTTCGAGCGCCGCGAACACCCTGGCATAATCCGTGACCTCGCCGAAGGCGCGGCTCAGCTCGGGGATCAGATAGGCGGCCGGCAGATCGTGGCCGTCGCGCTTGAGGCCGAACTGGGCATAGATATCGCGGAACAGCGGATTGTTGAGATATTTGGACGTGCTGATCAGCACGCTGGACTTGGCGGGCTCCGCCGCGCCCATGAGGTAGGAGGATTCTTCCTTGTTCAGCTCGATCGGCTTGTTCATCGCCCTCTCCTGATTTTTATCGTGTCAGCCCATGAAGCTCGGGTCGCGGACCTGCAGCACCGTCCAAGGGTGGCCGACGAGCGCGTCGGCGCTCGCCACGCCCGCCTTGGCCATCACGTCGGCCGCTTCCTCGGCATTGATATGCACCTTCGATCGGCCGCCATTGGCGAACATCAGCTCGATCACCAGCGCCGCCTCCCCGTCATGGGTGGAGGTGAGCTGGACGGATGCGATGCTGGGCACGGCGGTTCCCATCGATCCTGTCTCAGGCCGCGCGCGGCGGCTCCACGAAGATCACGTCCGATGGCGTCACCGCGCCGCCGCCGGGCCGGAAGGCGACGTAGAGGTTCCAGCTCTGCAGCATGCCCACCGCTTCCTCGGCCGGCGTGCCCGGCAGCTCGCGCGCGGCGATGCTGGCCCAATCGTCGCCGGGGACGGGCTGGATGAAGTTGCGGACGGGCGGGATATTGACGGTCTTGGCCATGTTTCTTGCTCCCCTCAGGCCGCCATCGGCACGATCGCGCCGGCCCGATCGCTGCTGTATCCGCCGTCGCGGCTGTAGGCGCGGCGGCCGTTGACGAACACCTGCTCGATCCCCTCGGCGCGGCGGATGTAGCGGAAGCCCGGCGCCGGCAGGTCGTCGACCGCGATTTCCGGCCCGCGATCGATCGCTTCGGGATCGAAGATGACGAGATCGGCGGCATAGCCCGGCTTCACCAGGCCGCGATCCCTGATGCCCCACAGGCTGGCGACCTCATGGGTCAGCTTGTGCACCGCCTGCTCGACCGACAGGGTCTTGTGGCCGCGCACATATTGGCTGAACAGGAAGCCGGTATCGCCATAGGTGGAGAAGTTGGTGACGTGCGCGCCGCCGTCGCCCGCGCCGATGCCGATCAGCGGCTCGGCCAGGAAATCGCCGATCTTGGCGGTGTTGTTGTGGCCCAGCGCCTCGAGGCCGTAGGAGGTCTGGAGGTCGTCCGCCAGCGCGATGTCGATGATCGCCTCGGCGATGTGGCAGCCGCGCGCCTTGGCGATGTCGCCGATGCGCTGGCCGGCCAGGTCCGCGCTGTTCGGCCCCGGCCGCTTCACGAAGGCATCGGCGAAATCGATCTGGAGGCCGATGGGCATCATGAAATTGTCCATCTCGCCCTTCAGCTTCTCGCGATGGGCGGGATCGCGCAGCGCGGCGATCTTCTCCTCATGCGTCATCAGCGTCGTCGCCCACCAGGTCGGCAGGGTGGCGAAGGTCGACATCGGCGCCGTCAGGTCGAAGGAAAGGTCGATCGGCCGGGTCTGCATCTGCGGCACGACGCGCGCGCCATAGGCGGTCTGCAGCTTGATGCGGTCGAGCGCGATGCCGCACAGTTCCGGCGAGGCATTGCTGTCGAACAGCGGCGAGAAGGTCGTCGAGATATTATGCTTGCGCGAAAGATCGCCGAGGATGTCGATCCGGGCGCACAGCAGGTCCGCATCCCAGAATTCGGGGACGATCTGCAGGATCGCGCCATATTCGCCGAGCACGGCGCACAGCGCGTCCAGTTCCTTCGGCTCGGCCAGGCGGGCCGGCACCGGCCGGTTTTCATGATCGATATCGACCCACGATCCGCTCAGGCCCACGGCGCCCGCCTCCAGGCATTCGCGCAGGGCCTGCTGCATGTCGGCGATCTCGCCGTCGGTGGCGGCACGCTCGCGCGCGGCCTCGCCCATCACCCACAGGCGGATCAGGCTGTGGCCGACGAGCGGCGCGACGTTGATGCCCAGCTGGCCGCGGATCGCCTCGACATATTCGCCGAACGTCTCCCAGCTCCAGGTGAGGCCGGCGTCGAAGGCGTTCTTCGGCATCTCCTCGATCTTGCGGAAGGTGGCGCCCAGAAGCTCGCGATGCTCGGCGCGGAGCGGCGCGAGGCTGAGCGAGCAATTGCCCGGCACGATCGTCGTCACGCCATGCTCCAGCGCCGGCTGGGCAAAGCCGTCCCACACCAGCTGGGCGTCATAATGGGTGTGCGGATCGATGAAGCCGGGCGACACCACCAGGCCCCTGGCGTCGATCGTCTCGACGGCATCGCCGCCGACATCGCCGACCGCGACGATGCGACCGCCGCGCACGCCCACGTCACCGTGGAAGCTGGGACCGCCGGAACCGTCGCAGATACGCGCATTCCGGATGATGAGATCGAGCGACATTGCGGCTTCCTCTGCCTTGAGACGACGAATCACCGGCGCGGTCTCGGGGCCGCGCTCGGTCGTTCCGTCGATTACGATACAGTTTGCATCTTATTTGGCAAGGGGAGTCCGCATGCCTTCCGGCCGCACCGTCAGGCGGCGGTCCACCCCCCGTCGATCGAAAGGTTGGCACCGGTGACCTGAGCCGCGCCATCGGTGCAGAGATAGACGGCCAGCGCCGCCACCTGCTCCGCCGTCACGAACTGCTTGGTCGGCTGCCCTGCCAGCAGCACATCGTTCATCACCTGCTCGCGCGTCATGTTCCGCGCCTTCATCGTATCGGGAATCTGCTTCTCGACCAGCGGCGTCCACACATAGCCGGGGCTGATGCAGTTCGCCGTCACGCCCGATGTCGCGGCTTCCAGCGCCACCGTCTTGGTAAGGCCGGCAAGGCCATGCTTGGCGGCGACATAGGCCGCCTTGAACGGCGAGGCGACGAGCGAGTGGGCCGACGCGGTGTTGATGATCCGTCCCCATTTGCGCGCCTTCATGCCCGGCAGCGCGGCGCGGATGGTGTGGAAGGCGGAGCTGAGGTTGATCCCGATGATCGCATCCCATTTTTCCGGCGGGAATTCCTCGATCGGGGCGACGTGCTGCACGCCCGCATTGTTGATGAGGATGTCGACGCCGCCGAAGGTCCGGGCGGTCTCCTCCACCATCGCGACGATCTCCTCGGGCCTCGTCATGTCGGCCGCCGAATAAGCGGCCCCCGCCCCGCTCGCGGCGGCCAGCGCCTGCCGCTCCTGCTCGATCGCGCCGGCATCGCCGAAGCCGTTGATAACGACATTGGCCCCTTCGGCCGCCAGCGCCTTGGCATAAGCGAGACCGATACCCGAGGTCGATCCGGTGACGAGCGCGGTCTTGCCCTTCAGGAACATGGCGAAAACTCCGTTTTGGTTCAGCGGTTGAGAAGATCGAAGGCGGCGGTTTTCCCGTCGACGATGTTGCGGGCGACGAGCGCGGACCGGGTCATGGTCTCCGCCACGGCGGCCTCGCCGGCCGCCCAATGCTCGTTCATCGTCCGGGCCGAGAATTCATAGTCGCGCGCGCCGCCCTCCCAGGCGTTGGCGCGGTAGATGAGTTGAACGACATTGACCGAATATTCCCGCGCCATCTCCGCCAGCGCCGCCACGTCGGGATCGTCCGCCATCGCATCGGGCAGCTTGGCCAGCACCTTGCGGATGGCCTCCCTCTCGCGCCGCAGGCGGAGGCGCTCGTTCGATACCTGGCGGGTGCGGCTCGAGAATCGAATCTCCTTCTCCCGCGCGATCACGTCCATGATGGTGTGCGGAAAGGCCGATGCGGCGGGGAACAGGTCCACCTGGAAAACCAGCATGTCCGCATCCTGCGTATCGAGCACATAGCCGAGCGGCGTGTTCGATACGATGCCGCCGTCCCAATACCAGCGGCCATCTATCTCCACCGGCGGCAGGCCGGGCGGCAGCGCGCCCGATGCCATGATGTGGCGGGCGTCGATCCGACGCGCGCGCGGCCCGCAACTGTCGAAATATTCGAAATTGCCGCTTTCGATATCGACCGCGCCGACCGACAGCCGCACCGGCCCTTCGTTCAGCAGATCCCAGTCCACCAGCGAATCGAGCGTCTGCCGAAGCGGGCTGCCGTCGTAGAAGCTGAGCGCCTGCGGCGTTCCCGGCTCGGCGAACATCGGCGGCATGACGCGCGGCGTGAAGAAACCCGGAACGCCGAAGGTGGCGACATGCGCGGCGGACCATTCGTGGATGAACTCGCGCACATTATCGTCCGGCCAGATCGGAAAGCTGGGCAGCCAGGCGCTTACGCCTTCCCAGAAGGCGCGCAGCCGCTCCACCCGGCGCTCCGGCGGATTGCCGGCGATGATCGCGGCATTGACCGCGCCGATCGAGATGCCGGCCACACGATCCACCTCGATCCCCGCCGCCGCCAGCGCCTGATAGACACCCGCCTGATAGGAGCCCAGCGCACCGCCGCCCTGCAGCACCAGCGCCACCTCGTCCGGCAGCGGCATGGTCCCGCCCTTGGCGGCCCTGGCGGGTTCGGCATCGGCCATGGCGGCAATCTGCGCCCGATATTGCGGTGCGGCAAGGCAGAAGATTGCAACCCGCCGCATCGGCGCGCATTGTCGCCCGGCAATCTGCGGGGAGACCGACCTTGCGCCTGGACGACGAAAGCGAAAGCAGCAACATCGAAAGCCAGCGCGGCATGGGCGGCGGCGGCTTCCAGCTCGGCGGGATGGGCGGCGGCGGCGCGATGGGGCTGATCTTCAGCCTGGTGGCGAGCCGCTTCGGCATCGTCGGGATCATCGGCATCGTCGTGGTGATGATGCTGCTCGGCGGCAACCCGCTTTCCATGCTGGGCGGCGGTTCCGGCAGCGCCCCGGCCGTCCAGCCCGCCGCGACCGGCCAGGCCGCGATCCGCGACGAGACCGATCGCAAGGTCGCCAAGATATTGGGATCGACCGAGCGGGTGTGGGGCGAGCTGTTCCGCCGCGCGGGCCAGACCTATCAGGACCCGACCCTCGTCTTCTACGACCGCAACGGCATGTCGGGCTGCGGCGCCGCCCAGTCCGCGATGGGGCCGTTCTATTGCCCCGCCGATCACAAGATCTACCTGGACACCACCTTCTTCGACGAGCTTGCCACCCGCTTCGGCGCGCCGGGCGATTTCGGCATGGCCTATGTGATCGCGCATGAAGTGGGCCATCATGTGCAGACGCTGACCGGCATTTCGGACAAGGTGCGCGCGGCCCAGCAGCGGGCCGGCCAGGCCGGCGCCAACGCGCTGCAGGTGAAGATGGAGCTTCAGGCCGACTGCTATGCCGGCGTGTGGGCGACGAACGACCGCAACCTGCTCGAGCCCGGCGATGTCGAGGTCGGCATGCGCGCCGCGCAGGCGATCGGCGACGATACGCTACAGAAGGCGGCCGGCCAGCGCCCCGTGCCCGAAAGCTTCACCCACGGCACGTCGGCCCAGCGCGTGGAATGGCTGCAACGCGGCCTGCAGACGGGCGATCCCGCCCAGTGCGACACCTTCGCCAGCTAGATTGTCGCGCCGGTCATCCCGCAAACGGGAAGAAACCGGCGGCGGTTCGGCCAGGCGAGGGAACCATCACCCTGTAGTCGCTCATGTGCGACTCCGGGACCCATCGTGCGGCAAGCCGATGTCGGTGCAAGCGGGGGGGGGGGCAGGAAGGCGCCCGACCTTCCGAATATTCGGATCGCGGCGTGATCTAGGCCGTAGACTCATAAGCACGGAGCCACAGGCGCATTGAAGCGAGCTGGACCATGGCGAGGAAGTTGGCGGCGAGCTTGTCGTATCGCGTGGCGACGCGGCGGAAGTACCTCAGCTTGGAAAAGAAGCGTTCGATCAGGTTGCGCTCCCGGTAGAGCCGCTTGCTGAAGCACGGCTTCCAGCGCCGGTTGCTCTTGGCCGGGATGTTGGGCGTGGCGCCCTGGTCTTCGATCAGCGCGCGGATACGGTCCGCATCATAGGCCTTGTCGGCCAGCACGATGGTGCGTGGGCCGAGGTGGTCGAGGAGCGTATCGACGATCTGCCCGTCGTGCGTCTGTCCCTCGGTCAGGCCGAGCCGGATCGGGAGGCCCTGCGCGTCGACGACGACGTGGATCTTGGTCGTGAGCCCGCCGCGCGATCGACCGAGACAGTGATCTGCACCCCCTTTTTTGCTGTCGCGGCCTGCTGGTGGGCGCGAACGGAGGTGCTGTCGATCTGATGTCGCCGTCATGCGTGGCGGTGACGGCGTCCATCAGCCGGTGCCAAACACCTGCCTTCCGCCATCGCACGAAGCGGTTATAGCAGGTGGTGCGCGGACCATAGCGCTCGGGCAGATCGCGCCATGGCGCTCCGGATCGTAGCACCCAGAAGATGCCGTTCAGTACGCGGCGATCATCGACGCGCGGCACGCCTCGTGGCTTGTTGGGCAGGAGCGGCTCGATCACGCGCCACTCGAAGTCGGTCAGGTCATATCGGCTCATACCCGGCTTGAATCATCAACCGGTGACCGATGGAAGGCCGGACTTGATCTCGAACGGTTGTCCTCGCATCCATAGCCGATGGCGGTGACACTGCTCCCTTTATCGAACGGGCACTACTCGTTGGAGTTCGAGTCTGCGGACCTGCCGTCGGTGTCATCGGCCATTCGCGACCGCTACGGCGTGCCCGACCAGCGGCAATATCCGACATCTGCCGAGTACCGGTTCGGTGGGTGCAGTTTCACCTTCCAGAACGAGTGGGATGATCCCTGCCTCATTTCCGGATCAGCCGAGGGCGACGACATTCTTAAGAGCCTTCACAACGATCTCAGCACTGGGGCTTGATGAACGCTCACCTTTATGAGTTCACGGCCTAGTCACCCGGAACTGTAATCCGTATCATTGACCCGGATTCATTTGGGGAGATGAGCGATGGCAGGGCGGCAGGCGGATGCGGTGGTGTTGAGNCCTAGTCACCCGGAACTGTAATCCGTATCATTGACCCGGATTCATTTGGGGAGATGAGCGATGGCAGGGCGGCAGGCGGATGCGGTGGTGTTGAGCGCCGAGGAGCGCGCTTTTCTTGAGGCACAGGTTCGACGGCACAAGGTGCCTCGGTCGTTGTCAGATCGGTGCCGGATGATCCTGCTGTGCGCAGATGGGTCGCAAAGCAAGGAGGTCGCCGNGCGCCTTGGGGTGCACGAGCATACGGTCGGCAAGTGGCGCCGCAGGTTCGTGAAGGACCGCATCGAGGGCCTCACCGACGAGTACCGGCCCGGCCGCCCGCGTACCGTTTCCGATAGCCAGGTGGCACAGGTGATCGAGCGCACGCTGNACACCACGCCCAAGGGCGCCACCCACTGGTCGATCCGCTCCATGGCCGCCGAAGTCGGCCTTTCGCACACCACTATCCGGCGGATATGGACGGCATTCGGCCTGCAGCCGCACCGGTCCCAGACCTTCAAGCTTTCCACGGATCCGCTATTCGTCGACAAGGTTCAGGACATCGTCGGCCTCTACATGTCGCCGCCGAACCGGGCCGTGGTGCTGTGTGTTGACGAGAAGTCCCAGATCCAGGCGCTCGATCGCGAACAGCCGGTCCTGCCGNTGGCACCGGGCGTCCCTGAGCGGCGAACCCATACCTATGTTCGCAACGGCACGACCTCGTTGTTCGCAGCGCTCGACATCGCCACAGGAGCAGTGATCGGCAAATGCTACAAGCGCCACCGGGCAACCGAGTTTCTCGACTTCCTCAAGCAGATCGACGCCGCGATGCCCGAGGGACCCGATGTGCACCTCGTGATGGACAACTACGCCACGCACAAGACGCCGAGGATCAAGGCCTGGCTGGCGCGCCGTCCGCACTGGCACGTCCACTTCACACCGACATCGGCCTCCTGGATCAACCAGGTAGAACGCTGGTTCGCCGAACTCACGCGCAAGCAGTTGCAACGCGCCGTCCATCGATCCGCCGCCGAGCTCGAAGCTGACATCCTCGCCTTCATCGAGGCGCACAACGAAAACCCGAAGCCTTACCGCTGGACCAAATCCGCCGACGAAATACTCGCCTCCGTCAAGCGCTTCTGCCAGAAAGCAATGAAACGTACTTCAGATTCAGGTGACTAGAGCGCGCGCCCCGCGATACGGGCGATTTCGCGCTGGACGACGCCTTCAACCAATTCGGGCAGCCGCGCGTCCAGCCATTCCTTCAGCATCGGGCGCAGCATCTCGCGCACGAGGCCCTCGAGCGTCTGCTCGTCGCCCGCCGGCTTGATCACGCTGGACGAAAGCGCCGCAAAGGCATGGCGGCTCGCCTCCGCCGTCGCAGTGGAAATCAGCTCGGGCTCGGTGCGGGCGCCCATATCCGTTTCAGCAGCCATCGCCGCCTCTCCCGTCGATATGCTCTTTCCGGTCGCCGGCGCGGCGGCGGCGTCCTTCGCTGCCACGGCCGGCACCGCATCGGCAGCCGGATCGACGGCAGCGTTTCCGGCTTCGGCGGGCACAGCCACCACCGCGACTTCCTCGGTCAGTTCCAGAACCTCGTCCGCCGGGCGTTTCGCCTGGCGCCCCTTGATCGCGCGAATCATCGAAGCCGGAATCGGCACCTCCGCATCGGCCTGCGTCGCCTGGCCACGGCCGCCGCGTGTGCGCGGGGCGTTCATGGCCGCCGCGCTGTCATCGGCGATGATGCGCTTGATGGAAGCCAGTATCTCCTCCATCGACGGGTCGTTGCGGATATCAGCCATCCGCTTTTTATTGCCTAGTTCGACGGCGGAGTCACGGGGGCTTGGGCCGCCGGGTCCATCGCCGGATCGACGGTCCGTGTCGCCTGGGCGACGGGCTTCGGATCGTTCGACCAATCCCAGGCCTTGTTCCGGACGCGGTTGTAATTGGTGACCGGATCGTAGAGCGGACCGCCATCGAGGTTCAGGTCGCGCATCTCGGCCCGGCCCATGGCGTTGAGCAGCGCGAAGCCCGCGACATAGGCATCGCGCCGGGCGGTGACGAGCAGCACCTCGCTGTTGAGCAGTTCCTGCTCGGCATTCAGCACGTCGAGCACGTTGCGCGTGCCGACCGTGTTTTCCGCCCGGGTGCCCTCCAGCGCCAGCCGGTTGGCGGCCACCGCCTGTTCGGCCGAACCGATCGTTTCGATCGCGGCCTGATAGCTGGCGAAGGCGGATCGCGTATCGGCGATCACCAGCCGCTCCACCTCGATCACGCGCTCCAGCGCCTGGCTTTCCTGCGCCTGCGCCTGGCGGACGCGCGCGCCCACGCCGCCGCCCTGGTAAAGCGGCATGCGCGCCCGCACGCCGACGAAGCTGTCCGTCCAGGCATCCTTGGGGTTGAGCCCGGCGGCGGAGCCCGTCGCCTTGTCCAGCGTGCCGAGATAATCGGTGTAGCTGACGCCGGACACGGCATCCAATGTCGGCATGCGACCGGCCCTGGCGGTGCGGACGTCATAGCCGGCGGCCTTGGCGCTTTCCTCGCTCGCCTGCAGATTGGCGTTGTTTTCAAGCGCCACCCGCACCGAATCGTCCGGCGTCTTGGGCAGTTCCGGCAGCGGCGGCGGCGGCTCGAGCGTGCCGGGGAACACGCCGACGAGGCGACGGTAATTTTCGCGGCTGGCGGTCAGCTGCCCTTCGGCGACCGTCAGCCGGCTGCGCGCGTCCGACAGGCGCGCCTCGGACTGGGCGACGTCCGTGCGGGTGAGGTCGCCCACCTCGAAGCGGTCGCGGCTCGCCTGCAAATTGGTTTCGAGCACGCGGACCTGGTTGCGGTTCAGCTCGACGATCGAGGTGTCGCGGATCACGTCCATATAAGCGGCGACCGCCTCGCTGAAGATCGCCCCTTCCGTCGCCAGCAGGTCCGCCCGGCCGGCGAGGACGCGCGCGTCGGCCGACCGGATCGAATTCTTCACCCGCCCGCCCGCATAGAGCGAATAGCTGGCGGACGCGCCCGCCGTCACCGAACGGCCATTATCGCGAAACGCGCTCAGGCCGCGATAATTCTGGGTGAAATCGGCACTGCCGGCCACCTGCGGGCGCGCGTCCGCCTTGGCGATCGGCACGCCTTCGTCCAGCGCGCGCTGCTGGGCGCGCGCGCCGGTCATCGTCGGGTTGGTCCGATAGGTCTGGATCAGGGCGTCGCGCAGCGTATCCGCCGAAGCCGCATTCGCAACCATGGTCCCGGCGAGCGCCGCACCGCACATCAACCAGAAACGCATGAGCAACCGATCCCCCCAATCCGCTTATGTCAGAATTTGAAAACAGCCGGCTTCGCAAAGCCCGGCAAGGGCGCCGCCTCGGCATCCGCGAAGGCCACGAGGCCGAAGGCGCCACCCACCTTGCGGCCGACCGAGAGGCGGCTGACGCCGCGTTCCACGACGGCGGCGGCCAGCCGGCCTTCCTCGCCAAGCTGATCGACCAGCGCCTGCGGCAGCGTCTCGATCGCGCCGTCCACAAGGATCAGGTCATAAGGCGCGCCCTGCGCCCATCCGGCCGCCAGCGGCCCCTGCACCAGCTCGACATTCGCGGGCAGGCCGGCGGAGCGGGCAGCCGTCACCAGCGCCACATCCTCCTCCAGGGCCACGACATGCGCCACGAGGCCGGACAGCAGCGCCGCGGCATAGCCAGTGGCCGATCCGACGATCAGCGCGCGATCGGTGGCGCGCGGCTGGGCCTCGGTCAGCAGCCGCCCGGTCGCCATCGGCGAATTCAGCGAACGCCCGCCGCCCAGCGGCACCAGCGTATCGACATAGGCGACCTCGGCCCGATTTGCGGGAACGAACGCCTCCCGCGGAACGGCGCGCATCGCGTCGACCACGCGCACGTCGTTGACGGCGGTGGTGCGGAGCTGGTTCGAAACCATCGCTTCGCGCATCGATTCAAAATTCTGCTCGGTCACTTCTGCCTCGTCGCACAACTGTCTTACGCATGCAATACACTAAAGACGACAAGCGCTTCTAGCCTGCCCCTTTTGTGTCGCCAAGCGGCTTACGGCCCATGTTCGGCAGACATGCAACCATCTTCGACAAAAATTTTCCACCCGGAAGGCGCGAGGACGGGCGATCGGCGGCGGGGCGACGGGCTGGACAGGCCGGCGCCAGCCTTTATGGCCGCAGGCATGTTCGCGAGCGCCGCCGATTTCTCCGCCGCCCTTTCCGCCTTGCCGTCTCCCGATTCCGGCGCGCGATCCGCCGCCGCCGCGCGGCAGGCGCAGCTTACCAAACCGCCGGGCTCGCTGGGTCGGCTGGAAGATCTGGCGATCCTGATCGCCGGCTGGCAGGGGCGCGAGCGGCCGGAGATAGGGCGCGCGCGCGTCGCGGTCTTCGCGGGCAACCATGGCGTGGCGGCGCGCGGGGTGAGCGCGTTTCCGGCGTCCGTCACCGCGCAGATGGTGGAGAATTTCGCGCGCGGCGGGGCGGCGATCAACGCCTTGTCCGCCGCGGCCGGCGCCGAACTCGTCGTGGTGCCGATCGATCTCGACCGGCCGACCGCCGATTTCACCATGGCGGCGGCGATGACGGAGGCGGAATGCCTCGCCGCGCTGAATGCCGGCGCGGCCGTGGTGGAGGACGGGATCGACCTGCTGGCGGTGGGGGAGATGGGCATCGCCAACTCCACCGCCGCCGCCGCGCTCTGCGCCGCCAGCTTCGGTGGCGAGGCCGTGGATTGGGCCGGACCCGGCACCGGCGTCGACGCGGCCGGCCTTGCCCGGAAAGCCGCCGTGATCGATGCGGCGCTGGCGTTCCATCGCGGCGCCCCCGCCTCTCCGTTCGAGACGCTGCGCCGGCTGGGTGGACGGGAACTGTCCGCGATCGCGGGCGCGGTGGTGACCGCGCGGCTGGCGCGGGTGCCGGTGGTGATGGACGGCTTCATCGCCACCGCCGCCATCGCGCCCATCGCCGCGAGCCAGCCGGCCATCGTCGATCATGTCATCGCCGGGCATGTTTCGGCTGAGCCCGGCCACCGGCGCCTGCTCGACCGGATCGGCCTTGCCCCCCTCCTCTCGCTCGACATGCGGCTGGGGGAAGGCAGTGGCGCGGCGGTGGCGATCAACATCATCCGCTCCGCGCTCGCCGCCCATGGCGGAATGGCGACCTTCGCCGAAGCCGGGATCGGCGGCGCGTGACAGGCTTCCTGCTCCATCTGCTGCGCCACGGCGCGCCGGCCCTGCCCGGCCGGCTGCTGGGCCGCACCGACTGCGCGGCGACGCCCGAAGGCATCGCCGCCTGCCGGGAACAGGTGGAGGGGCTGCCGTTCGACCGGCTGCTCAGTTCCGATCTGGTCCGGTGCCGCGATACGGCGATGGCGATCGATCGCGGCGCGATCGTCGATCCGCGCTGGCGGGAACTGGATTTCGGGGATTGGGACGGCCTGACCACGGCGGAGATCGATCCCGCGGCGATGGCGGCATTCTGGGCGGACCCCGATCGCGATCCGCCGCCGGGGGGCGAAAGCTGGTCGGCACTGGTGGCGCGCGTGGCGGCAGCGATCGGGGCGCTCGATCCCGTCGACACGCTGGTCGTCACCCATGGCGGCGCGATGCGGGCTGCGGTTTCCTGTTTGTGCGGGTTCGACCAGCGGCAGACATGGGCGCTGGACCTTCCTTACGCGGCGCTGCTTTCGATCCGCATATGGCCGGGCGAACGGCCCCAGGGCCAGATCGTGGGGCTTTGCTGATGTTGCGCGGGCCGATCATCGCCATCCAGTTCCTGACGCGCATCCCGACACCGCAGATCCGGGATTTCGACCCTGCCGAGATGGCGGCCGCAATCCGCTGGTTTCCCGCCGTAGGCCTGCTGGTGGGCGCGATCGTGGCGGGCGCCTGGTGGCTGGGGGCACGGATCGACCCCTGGGCCGCCGGCCTCGCCGGCCTCGTCGCCTGGGTGCTGGTGACGGGCGCGCTCCACCTCGACGGGCTGGGCGACCTTGCCGACGCGCTGGGCGCAAGCCACCGCGATCCCGAACGGCTGCTGGCGGTGATGAAGGACCCGCATGTCGGCAGCTTCGGCGCGATCGCGCTGATCCTGCAATGCGCGGCGAAGCTGGTGCTGCTGGCATTGCTCGCCAGCCGGATCGGGCCGTGGCCGCTGCTGCTGGTGCCGGCGCTGGCGCGGATCGGCCCGCTCGCCTGGACCCGCTGGCTGCCCCCGCTGGGCAGCGGCCTGGCCGAGCGATTCGCCTGGGCGGTGCGCCCGGCGGACATCCTGATCTGGTCGATCGCGGCGCTGGCCGCCTTCGCCCTGTTCCCGCCGCTGGCGATGGCGCTGCCGCTGGTGGCCGGCTGGGGCCTGTGGCTGCGCTGGCGGCTGGGCGGCGCCAGCGGCGACTGCCACGGCGCGGGGATAGAGCTGGTGGAAACCGGTTTGCTCGCCGCCCTGCTGGTGGCGGCGGGATAAGGCGGCGCGAGGTCGGGCGCTGATCCCGATACCCTTCTCCAACCTCGTTACCCCTCAACCTCGTCATTCCCGCGCAGGCGGGAATCCATTGTGTCGGGAGCTATCGGCTCAATCGGGCCAGCCGCATCCATGGATTAGCTACGCTGGCGCACGGCTCCCGCCTGCGCGGGAATGACGAGAGGTTGAAGGAGAAGGACGACAGGGAGCCAGCACCGGGCCGGCTCCCCGCCCGCCTCGTCAGATGTGGATCGGCAGTCCCTGCACCGCCATCGCCGCTTCCTTGAGCGCCTCGGGGTGGGTCGGGTGCGCGTGGCAGGTGTAGGCGATATCTTCGGACGTGGCGCCGAATTCCATCGCCTGCGCCGCCTGCGCGATCATCGTGCCGGCGACCGACGCGACGATCCACACGCCGAGCACGCGATCGCTCTTGGCGTCCGCGATCACCTTCACGAAGCCGGCCGTGTCGTCGATCGTCTTGGCGCGGCTGTTGGCGAGCATCGGGAACTTGCCGACCTTCACCTCGCCGCGTTCCTTCGCCTGTTCCTCGGTGAGGCCGACGCCGGCGATTTCCGGGCTGGTGTAGACGACCGAGGGAATCACGTCATGGTTCACGATGCCGGTGAGGCCCGCGATATTCTCGGCCACGGCAATGCCTTCATCCTCGGCCTTGTGCGCGAGCATCGGGCCGGGGACGACATCGCCGATCGCCCAGATGCCGGGAACGGCGGTGGCGAAATCATGGTCGATATCGATCTGGCCGCGCTGGTTGACGACAAGCCCCGCCTTGTCGAGCGCCAGCCCGTCGGTGTTGGGGCGGCGGCCGATGGCGACCAGGACGACGTCCGCCTCGATCGTCTGCGCTTCGCCGCCCGCGGCGGGCTCCACCGTCAGCACGGCGCCGTCGCCCTTGCGCTCGACCTTGGTGACCTTGGTCGAGGTCTTGATGTCGAAGCCCTGCTTCTTGAACAGCTTGGCGGCTTCCTTGCGGACTTCGCCATCCATGCCCGGCAGGATCTGGTCGAGATATTCGACGACGGTGACCTGCGCGCCGAGGCGGCGCCACACCGATCCCAGTTCCAGGCCGATCACGCCGCCGCCGATGACGACCATGTGGCCCGGCACCTTGGCCAGTTCCAGCGCGCCGGTGGAATCGACGATCACCTCGTTATCGACCGTGACGCCCGGCAGCGGGGTGACGGACGAGCCGGTGGCGATGACGATGTTCTTCGCCCGGTAGGTCTTGCCGGCGACTTCCACCGTATCCTTGCCGGTGAAGGCGGCGCGGCCCTTCAGCCATTCCACCTTGTTCTTCTTGAACAGGAATTCGATGCCGCCGGTCAGGCCCTTCACGGCCTTCAGCCGCTGGCCGTGCATGGCATCGAGATCGAGGCTGGCGCCGTCGATCTTCACGCCGAACTTGGCGAGCGCGCCCGAATGGGCTTCCTCATAGAGGTGCGAGGAGTGGAGCAGCGCCTTGGAGGGGATGCAGCCGACGTTGAGGCAGGTGCCGCCCAGCGTTTCGCGGCTTTCCGCGCAGGCCGTCTTCAGGCCAAGCTGCGCGGCGCGGATCGCGGCGACATAGCCGCCCGGGCCGGAACCGATGACGAGAACGTCGAAATCATAATCGGACATTCGTTTTCTCCTCGTCACCCCCGCCGGAGCGGGGGTCCATATAGCCCAGAAAGGCGGCGATATGGATTCCCGCCTGCGCGGGAATGACGGTCAAAGGGGCAAGGATCAGAGGTCGATGAGGAGGCGGGTCGGATCCTCGATCGCTTCCTTGATGCGGACGAGGAAGGTGACCGCTTCGCGACCGTCGATCAGGCGGTGATCGTAGCTGAGCGCCAGATACATCATCGGGCGCGCGACGATCTGGCCGTCGCGGACGACCGGGCGTTCCTCGATGCGGTGCAGGCCCAGCACCGCCGACTGCGGCGGGTTGATGATCGGGCTGGACAGGAGCGATCCGAACACGCCGCCGTTGGAGATGGTGAAGGTGCCGCCCTTCATCTCCTCCATCTTCAGCGTGCCGTCCTTGGCGCGCCGGCCGAAATCGGCGATCGTCTTTTCGATGCCGGCGAAGCTCAGCTTGTCGGCATCGCGCACCACCGGCACGACCAGGCCCTGCGGGGCCGAGACCGCGACCGAGATATCGACATAATCGCGATAGACGATCTCATCGCCCTCGATCGAGGCGTTGACCGCCGGCACGTCGCGCGCCGCCAGCACCGCCGCCTTGGCGAAGAAGCTCATGAAGCCGAGGCGGATGCCGTGCTTCTTCTCGAACAGGTCCTTGTAGCGGTTGCGCGCATCGATAACGGCCGTCATGTCGACGTCGTTATAGGTGGTGAGCATCGCGGCGGTGTTCTGCGCGTCCTTGAGGCGGGCGGCGACCGTCTTGCGCAGGCGCGTCATGCGCACGCGCTCTTCCTTGCGCTCGCCGGAAACGGCGAAGCTGGCGGCCGGGGCCGAGACGGCGGGCGCGGGCGTCGCAGCGGCGGGCGCCGCCGCCGGCTTCTGCGTCTTGGCGGCGAGAAGCACGTCGTCCTTCGTCAGGCGGCCGTCCTTGCCCGTTCCCTTGATCTTCGAGGGATCGAGCCCGTATTCCAGCACGACGCGGCGAACGGCGGGCGACAGCGTCTTGGGATCGCCGTCATCCTCCTCGACCGGCGCGGAGGCCGGCTCCGCCGGGGCGGCGGCCTCGGCCTGGCCCACGGCGTTGCGATCGGCCACGGCCGGGGTGGCCGCGGTCGAGGCGGCGGCGCCTTCGTTGATGATCGCGATCACGGCATCGACGAGGACGGTATCGCCCTCGGCCACCACCTGCTCGCCCATCACGCCATCGACCGGCGAATTGACTTCCACCGCAACCTTATCGGTTTCGAGGCTGGCGATCGGCTCATCGGCCTTCACCGCCTCGCCCGGCGCCTTCAGCCACTGGCCGAGCGTCGCTTCGGTGATGGATTCGCCCAGCGTGGGCACCTTGACTTCGGTCGCCATGTCTCAGTTCGCCTTCACTTCATGGCCAAGCGCTTCCGCAACGAGCGCCGCCTGCTGTTCCACATGCTTGCGTGCGAGGCCGGTGGCCGTCGCCGCGGATGCCTTGCGGCCCGCATAGATCGCGCGGGCCGGGCCGACGCCCGCTTCCTTCAGACACTCCTCCAGGATCGGTTCGACGAAGAACCATGCCCCGTTATTCTTGGGTTCTTCCTGGGCCCACACCACCGTTTCGAGATTGGGCATCCGCGCCAGCCGCTTGACGAGCGCCTCGGCCGGGAACGGATAGATCTGCTCGATCCGGATGATCGTGGTGTTCTTGTCGCCCGCGGCGTCGCGCGCCTCGGCGAGGTCGTAGAAGACCTTGCCCGAGCAGAGCACGACGCGCTTCACATCCTGGTCCGCCGGTGCGTTCGGATCGGAAAGGATGCGCTTGAAGTGGCTGTCGCCCATGAACTCGTCGATCGTCGACACCGCCGCCTTGTGGCGGAGCAGCGACTTCGGCGTCATGATGATCAGCGGCTTGCGGAAATTGCGGTGCATCTGCCGGCGCAGCACGTGGAAGTAATTGGCCGGCGTCGTGATGTTGCACACCTGCATATTATCTTCCGCGCAAAGCTGCAGATAGCGTTCCAGGCGGGCGGAACTGTGCTCCGGCCCCTGCCCTTCATAGCCGTGCGGCAGCAGCATGACGAGGCCGTTGGCGCGCAGCCACTTCGCCTCGCCCGCGGCGATGAACTGGTCGATCATCACCTGCGCGCCATTGGCGAAATCGCCGAACTGCGCTTCCCACAGCACCAGCGTGTTGGGTGCGGTGGAGGCATAGCCATATTCGAAGCCGAGCACGCCGAACTCGCTGAGCGGGCTGTCCAGCACCTGGAAGCGGCGGTCGAGCGTGGAGAGCGGGACATATTTGTGCCCGTCCTTCTGGTCCGTCCAGGCCGCATGGCGCTGGCTGAAGGTGCCGCGGCCCGAATCCTGGCCCGACAGGCGGACCGGATAGCCTTCCACCAGCAGCGAACCGAAGGCCAGCGCCTCGCCGGTCGCCCAGTCGAAGCCTTCGCCCGTCTCGAACATCGCCTTCTTGGCATCGAGGATGCGGTTCAACGTCTTGTGGATGTTGAAGCCTTCCGGGACGGTCGTCAGCACGCCGGCCACCCGGTCCAGCGTCTCGCGGCTGATGCCGGTATTGGCGGCGCGGCGCTCGGTGATCGCCTCGCGCGGGGCCGCGAAGCCGCTCCAGTCGCCCTCGAACCAGTCCGCCTTGTTGACGCGGAAGCCCTTGGCGGCATCGAACTCGCCCTCGAGCATCTTGACGAATTCCTCGACCTGGCTGTCGAGCCAGGCCTGATCGATCACGCCTTCCGCCTTCAGCCGGGCGGCGTAGAGCTCGGACACCGGCGGATGCTTGCGGATCGCATCATACATCAGCGGCTGGGTGAAGCCGGGCTCGTCGCTCTCATTGTGGCCGAAGCGGCGATAGCACCACATGTCGATCACCACGTCGCGCTTGAAGGCGACGCGGAATTCGGTGGCCAGCTTGCAGGCGAAGGTGACGGCTTCGGGATCGTCGCCGTTCACATGGATGATCGGCGCCTGCACCATCTTCGCGATATCCGACGGATAGGGCGAGGAGCGCGCGAATTGCGGGCTGGTGGTGAAGCCGACCTGGTTGTTGATGACGAAATGGATCGTGCCGCCGGTATTATAGCCGGCGAGGCCCGAAAAGCCGAAGCATTCCATGATGATGCCCTGGCCCGCAAAGGCCGCGTCGCCATGGAGCAGGATCGGCACCACCTTGCCGCGCTCGAGATCGTCGAGCTTGGTCTGCTTGGCGCGCGCCTTGCCCAGCACCACGGGATCGACCGCCTCGAGGTGCGAGGGGTTGGGCGCGAGGCTCAGGTGGACGAGATTGCCGTCGAACTCGCGGTCGGTGGAGGTGCCGAGGTGATATTTCACGTCGCCCGATCCGCCGACATCCTCCGGATTGGCGGAACCGCCGGCGAATTCGCTGAAGATGGCGCGATAGGGCTTTTCCATCACGTTCGCGAGGACGTTCAGGCGGCCGCGATGGGCCATGCCGATCACCACCTCGCGCACGCCGCCGGCGCCGCTATATTTGATGACGCTTTCCAGCGCCGGCACCATGGATTCGCCGCCGTCGAGGCCGAAGCGCTTGGTGCCGACATATTTGCGGCCCAGGAACTTCTCCCACTGCTCGGCGTGGATCACCTTGGAAAGGATGGCCTTCTTGCCCAGCTCGGTGAACTGGATCTCCTTGTCGCGGCCTTCCATCCGCTCCTGCAGGAAGCGGCGCTCCTCAATGTCGGAGATGTGCATATATTCGAGGCCGACATGGCCGCAATAATTGCGCTGGAGGATCGCCACGACCTCGCGGATCGTGCCGCGCTCCAGCCCCAGCGTGCCGCCGAGGTAGATCGGACGATCGAGGTCCGCGCCGAAGAAGCCGTGGAATTCCGGCGTCAGATCGGCGGGCAGATCGCGCTTGGAAAGGCCCAGCGGATCGAGATCGGCGCCCAGATGGCCGCGCACCCGATAGGAGCGGATCAGCATCACCGCGCGGATCGAGTCGGAGGCGGCGGCAACGATATCCTCGGACGAGATGGACGGCTTGGCCGGGGCGGATGCGGCCGGAACGGGGGCGCCGCCCTTGGCGGGCTTGGGCGGCAGGGCCGACTGGGTGGGGTCGAGGCCGGCGGTCAGCGCATCGGTATCGGTGGGGGGCCAGTTCGATCGCGCCCAGGAGGGGGAAGAAACCGTCGCCGCCAAGCCTTCGAAATATGTCCGCCAGCTCGGTTCGACCGATGCCGGATCGGCCTCGAAGCGCCGGTACAGCGCCTCCACGAAGGAAGGACTAACTCCCTCCAACTCGTCGAAACCCAGACCCTCGATACCCATTTTGCCGTCCTTGCGCGGATGCCGCGCCTTGGTTTGCACGCACCGGCGCCGAACGCACCGGCCAGTGGCTTTTACACGATGCCGGCAGCGGATGCGCCGACTTGTTCACAGTATTTAGGACGGAAAGCAGTCCCGCCAAACCGCTTCCCGCCCCACTTTATTGTCCAGCACCTTTCGCCTCCCTTTCCCACGGGGAGGCGGAAGATCGCCCGCTTCAGCCCTTCAGGACCTCCACCAGCGTCGTGCCCAGCTCCGACGGGCTGGCCGCGACGCGGATGCCCGCCGCTTCCATCGCCGCGATCTTGTCCTCGGCGCCGCCCTGGCCGCCGGAGACGATCGCGCCGGCATGGCCCATGCGGCGGCCCGGAGGCGCCGTGCGGCCGGCGATGAAGCCGACCATCGGCTTCTTGCGGCCCTTCTTAGCCTCATCCCGCAGGAATTGCGCGGCTTCTTCCTCGGCCGAACCGCCAATTTCCCCGATCATGATGATCGATTTCGTCGCTTCATCGGCCAGGAACAGCTCGAGCACGTCGATGAAGTTGGTGCCGTTCACCGGATCGCCGCCGATACCGACAGCGGTGGTCTGGCCGAGGCCGGCGTTGGAGGTCTGGAACACGGCTTCATAGGTAAGCGTGCCGGAGCGCGAGACAACACCCACCGAACCCTGGCGGAAGATCGAGCCGGGCATGATGCCGATCTTGCATTCGTTCGGGGTGAGAACGCCGGGGCAGTTCGGGCCGATCAGGCGCGACTTGGAACCCTGGAGCGCACGCTTCACGCGCACCATGTCCAGCACCGGAATGCCCTCGGTGATGCAGACGATCAGCGGCACTTCCGCGTCGATCGCCTCCAGGATCGAATCCGCGGCGAAGGGCGGCGGAACGTAGATCACGCTGGCATCGGCGCCGGTGGCGGCGACGGCTTCGTGAACCGTGTCATAATTGGGCAGGCCGAGATGGGTGGTGCCGCCCTTGCCGGGGGTGACGCCCGCCACCATCTGCGTGCCATAGGCCAGCGCCTGTTCCGTATGGAAGCTGCCGGTGTTGCCGGTCATCCCCTGGGTGATGACCTTGGTGTTCTTGTTGACGAGAATCGACATCGGTTTTGTTCGCCCTTTGCTGGGGAAGCGGAAAGATTAAGCGAGGCTCGGATCGATGCCCTTGCAGGCGACCAGCAGTTCCTTGACCGCATCGACGGAGACCTGGAGGTTGGCCTTCGCCTCGTCATCGAGCTTGATCTCGACGATCTGCTCGACGCCGCCGGCGCCGATCACCACCGGCACGCCGACATAGAGGCCGTCCACGCCGTACTTGCCTTCAACATAGGCGGCGCAGGGCAGCAGGCGCTTCTGATCGTTCAGATAGGCTTCGGCCATCGCGATGCCGCTGGTGGCCGGCGCATAATAAGCCGATCCGGTCTTGAGCAGGCCGACGATCTCGCCGCCGCCCGAGCGGGTGCGCTGCACGATCGCGTCGATGCGCTCCTTGGTGGAACGCCCCTGCTCGATCAGGTCGGGGATCGGGATGCCCGCGACGGTGGAATATTCGACCACCGGCACCATGGTGTCGCCATGGCCGCCGAGCACGAAGCTGTTCACATCGCGGACGGAGACCTGGAATTCCTCGGCAAGGAAGTGGCTGAAGCGCGCCGAATCGAGCACGCCGGCCATGCCGACCACCTTGTTGTGCGGCAGGCCGGAGAATTCGCGCAGCGCCCACACCATCGCGTCCAGCGGGTTGGTGATGCAGATCACAAACGCATCCGGCGCATTGGCCTTGATGCCCTCGCCCACGGCCTTCATGACCTTGAGGTTGATGCCCAGCAGGTCATCGCGGCTCATGCCCGGCTTGCGGGCGACGCCGGCGGTGACGATGATGACATCCGCGCCCGCGATATCGGCATAGTCGTTCGTGCCGGTGATCTTCGCGTCGAAACCCTCGATGGGACCGCACTGGCTGAGATCGAGCGCCTTGCCCTGGGGAACGCCCTCGACGACGTCGAACAGGACGATGTCGCCCAGTTCCTTGATCGCCGCGAGATGAGCGAGCGTGCCGCCGATATTGCCTGCGCCGATAAGCGCGATCTTCTTCCTGGACATGCGCGTGCCTTCAAGGGTTCGAGTTGGCTTAGGAAGGCGGCCGCGGCGAGCGTCCGCCCGTGAAACGGCGTCCGCTTAGACCCATGGGACGCACGGGGCAACCGCCCGCGGCGCCATTCGGGACAGTTTTTGTTGCGGCTGCTGCCATCACCGCTTTCCATTGATGTCGTCCGGCCCGATCCGGGACCATATCAGGGTGATGGGAAACGATGGCATATCGATCGTTTCCACCCTTGGCATCAAGGCGACGCTTCACGCGCCCTTGAGGACAAGAAATGTCCTTGGCCGGCTGGGCCGCCATGTCCCGCCTTTCCCTTCAGGGTGGCGGGAAAGGATGACAGGGGCGCCTCAGGCGTCGATCGCTTCCTCGTCGAACTGGGCGGCATTGGCCTGGATGAAGGCGAAGCGGTGCTCGGGATTCTTGCCCATCAGCCGGTCGACCAGATCGCGCACGCTCTGCCGCTCTTCATATTCCTGCGGCAGGACGACGCGGATCAGGCTGCGCTTCGCCGGGTCCATCGTCGTTTCGCGAAGCTGCTGGGGGTTCATCTCGCCCAGGCCCTTGAAGCGGCTGACCTCGACCTTCTTGCCCTTGAACTCGGTCGCCTCCAGCTCGGCGCGGTGCGCATCGTCGCGGGCGTAGGCGCTCTTGGCGCCGGCCACGATCCGGTAGAGCGGCGGCTGGGCGAGATAGAGATGCCCGCGCCGCACGACTTCCGGCATTTCCTGGAAGAAGAAGGTCATCAGCAGCGTGGCGATATGGGCGCCGTCGACGTCGGCGTCGCTCATCACGACGATGCGCTCGTAGCGCAGCAGATCGGGATTGCACTTGTCGCGCACGCCGCAGCCCAGCGCCTGGATGAGATCGGCGATTTCCTGATTGGCGAGGATCTTGGCCGACGAGGCCGAGGCCACGTTCAATATCTTGCCCCGGATCGGCAGGATCGCCTGCGTCTTGCGATCGCGCGCCTGCTTGGCCGATCCGCCGGCCGAATCGCCTTCGACGATGAACAATTCGGTGCCGGCGGGATCGTCGTTCGCGCAATCGGTGAGCTTGCCCGGCAGGCGCAGCTTGCGCCCGGCCGTCGCCGTCTTGCGCTTGACCTCGCGTTCGGCCTTGCGGCGCAGGCGTTCGTCCATCCGGTCCAGCACGAAGGCGAGCAGCGCCTTGCCGCGCTCCATATTGTCCGCGAGGAAATGATCGAAATGGTCGCGGATCGCCTTCTCCACGAGGCCGGCGGCCTCGGGGCTGGTCAGCCGGTCCTTCGTCTGGCTCTGGAACTGCGGATCGCGGATGAAGACGGAGAGCATCAGCTCCGATCCGGTCATCACGTCGTCGGCCGTCAGGTCCTTCGCCTTCTTCTGGCCGACCAGCTCGGCGAAGGCGCGCATCCCCTTCACCAGCCCGGCGCGCAGGCCGTTTTCATGGGTGCCGCCATCGGGCGTGGGAATGGTGTTGCAATAATAGGAATAGCTGCCTTCGGACCAGAGCGGCCAGGCGACCGCCCATTCCACCGATCCTTGCGCGTTCGGGAAATCCTGCTTGCCCGAAAAGAAATTCGCGGTCGCGCACTCGCGGCCGGCGATCTGTTCCTGCAAGTGATCGGCCAGCCCGCCGGGGAACTGGAAGACGGCCTCGGCCGGCGTATCGTCCCCGATCAGCGAGGGATCGCAGCGCCAGCGTATCTCGACCCCGGCATAGAGATAGGCCTTGGACCGGGCGAGCCGATAGAGCCGGCCGGGCCGGAAATGGGCGGCCGGGCCGAATATCTCCGGGTCCGGCGTGAAGGACACGCTGGTGCCGCGCCGGTTGGGGGCGGCGCCCACGGTTTCCAGCTTCGAGGTTGGATGCCCCTTGGAGAAGGTCTGGCGGAAAAGCTCCCGATTGCGGGCGACCTCGATCACCGTATCCACCGACAGCGCGTTGACGACGCTGACGCCCACGCCGTGCAGGCCGCCCGAGGTGGCATAGGCCTTGTCGCTGAACTTGCCGCCGGAATGGAGCGTGGTGAGGATCACCTCCAGCGCCGACTTGCCCGGAAATTTCGGATGCGGATCGACCGGGATGCCCCGGCCGTTATCGGCGATGGTGATGCGGTTGCCGGCCGCCAGCGTCACCTCGATCCGCGTCGCATGGCCCGCGACGGCCTCGTCCATCGCATTGTCCAGCACCTCGGCGGCGAGGTGATGGAAGGCGCGCTCGTCCGTGCCGCCGATATACATGCCGGGGCGACGGCGAACCGGCTCCAGCCCTTCCAGCACCTCGATCGCCGAGGCATCGTAATTTCCGGAGCTGGTGGAGGGAGTGGAAGCGAAGAGATCGTCAGCCATGGCGGAACGTATAGGGGGTGGATTCGCCGGCCGCCAGCCCCCCGCGCATGGCGGGGAGCGACACCACCCCCTTATGCCTCACTTCTTCCCCAGCGCCGTCAGGGCCGCCGTCACCATCGCTTCGGTGGCGGTGGAGATGGTGATGTCGGGATCGGGCGCCCAGAAGGGGCTGTGGATCGAGGGGAGCTTGGTCACGTCGCCGCCGGCCTTGTCCCAGCTCGCCTTCGATACGCCGCCCACCCAGAAGAGCAGCGACTGGATGTTATCCTTATCCGCCAGGTAGAACTGGCTGAAATCCTCGCCACCCATCTGCGCGCGGAGCAGGCGGACGCGATCCTTGCCGAAACGATCGGCGAAGGCGGTGGTGATGGTGTTGGTGAGCGGCTGGGTGTTGAAGGTGGCGGGCGTGATGCCGTCCTTCAGCGCCATCACCGGCATGCGATCCTCCGGCATGCCGGCGGCGATCGCCTCGCCTTTGGCGATGCGGATGATGCCGTCCAGCAGGGCCTTGCGCACTTCCGGCGTGTAGCTGCGGACCGTGAGCTGCAGCTTCACCTCATCCGGGATGATGTTGTGCTTGGTGCCGCCGATGAAGCTGCCGACCGTGACCACGCCGGATTCCAGCGGATCGATCTCCCGCGAGACCAGCGTCTGCAGCGCGGTGACGATGCGGGCGGCCAGCACGATCGGGTCCTTGGCAAGCTGGGGATAGGCGCCGTGGCCGCCGATGCCCTTCACCGTCAGGTCGACGGTATCGACATTGGCCATCGTATAGCCGTCGGCATAGCCGATCACGCCGGCCGGCAGCGCGGCCGAATCATGGAAGGCGATGACGGTGGAGGGCTTGGGAAAGCGGGTATAGAGCCCGTCGTCCAGCATCGCCTTGGCGCCGGAGCCGATCTCCTCCGCCGGCTGGCCGACCATCACGAGCGTACCGGACCACCGATCCTTCATCGTCGCCATCCGCCGGGCGGTGGCGATCCAGGCCGTCATGTGCGTATCGTGGCCGCAGGCGTGCATCACCCCGGTTTCGGCGCCCTCGCGGGTGAGCGCCTTCACCTTGCTGGCATAGGGCACGCCCGTCTGCTCGACGAGGGGAAGCGCGTCCATATCGGCGCGGAGCAGCACGACCGGGCCGGGGCCGTTCTTCATCACCGCGACGACGCCCGTCTTGCCGACGCCGGTCGTCACCTCGAAGCCGGCCTTCTTCGCCTCGGCCGCGAGCTTCGCCGCGCTCTTCACCTCCTGGAAGCTCAGTTCCGGATTGGCGTGCAGATCGCGATAGATGGTGAGCAGCGACGGCATGTCCGCGCGCACCGCATCGGACAGCGTGTCGGCCGCCGCGGGGGTGGAAAGAAGGCCGATCAGGGCCAGGGCGGGCAGCGCTTTCTTCATGGCGACTCCGAAAATTCAGTATCCGGCGGTTTTTCTGGCAGGAAGGTTATCCGAGGGAAAGGGATTCAATCTTGCGCCACAGTCGGTTATGGCCGCCCGGACCGTAGCGGAGGACGCCCGTGACCGACAGTGAAGCCCTTGCCCGCATCGCCGCCGCGCTGGAACGGATCGCGCCGCCGCCGCCGCCCGATGGCGATCCCGCCGCGCATCCGGCCTATGTGTGGCACATGGGGGCGCTGCAGCCGACCCGCGCGTTCCGGCCGATCGCGCTCGACCTGCTGACCGGGATCGACCCACAGAAGACCGCGCTGATCGAGAACAGCCGCCGGCTGGCGCACGGCCATGCCGCGCACGACGTGCTGCTGTGGGGATCGCGCGGGGCGGGCAAATCCGCGCTGGTGAAGGCGAGCGTCGGCACCCTCCAGCAGGAAGGGCTGGATATCGCGCTGATCGAGGTCGCGGGCGACGCGATCGGCACGCTGCCGCGCCTGTTCGCCCGCATCGCGGACGTGCCGCGCGCCTATGTGCTGTTCATCGACGATCTGGGCTTCGAGGAAGGGAGCGACGCGCCCCGCATCCTGCGATCGCTGCTGGAAGGCGGCGCGGAGGCGCGGCCGGCCAATGCGCGGCTCTACGTCACCTCCAACCGCCGCCACATCGTCCACCGCGACATGCGGGAGCAGGACAGCCCGATCAACCCGCGCGACGTGGTGGACGATCGCATGGCGCTGGCCGACCGCTTCGGCCTCAGCCTGGGTTTCCACGTGTGCGATCAGGATACCTATGTCGCGATGGTTTCAGGCTATGCGGCGAAGCTGGGCCTGACGTTCGAACCGCAGGACGCCATCGCCTGGGCGACGCAGCGCGGCGGCCGATCGGGCCGCATCGCCTGGCAATATGTGGTGGAGCTGGCCGGTCGGGCGGGGAAATCGGTTTAAGGCCGCCAGCGTCACCCTCGCCGGAACCGCGCCACGAAGAAGCCGTCCGCCCCGCCCTGCTCCGCCAGCGCGCCGGGCAGCACGCGGACGCGGCCCGCGCCGCCCGGCACGATGCCTTCGGGCAGTTCCTCGGGCCGGATCGGATCGCGGGCGAAGCCCTGTTCGGCCGCGAAGCCATCGGCCACCATCTCGCCTTCGGCGGGTTCCAGCGAGCAGACGGCATAGATCAGCGTGCCGCCCGGCTTCACCCAGCCGGCCGCCTGGCGGAGCATCGCCGCCTGCTGTTCGGCGAAACCGGCGATGGCGCGATCGGTGGCGCGGTGGAGCACATCGGGATGGCGGCGGAAGATGCCGGTGGCCGAGCAGGGCGCATCGAGCAGCACCGCATCGAAAACCGGGCGCGGCTCCTCCGCCATCACGTCCGCCTGCCGGACCTCGGCGGCAAGGCCGGTGCGGGCGAGATTTTCGCGGAGCCGTTCCAGCCGGGGCGCGGACAGGTCCGTCGCCGTCACCTGCCAGCCGGCGGCGGCGAGCTGCATCGTCTTGCCGCCGGGCGCGGCGCAGAGATCGAGCGCGCTGTGCCCCTCCCCCGCGCCCGCCACCCGCGCGGGCAGCGAGGCGGCGATATCCTGCACCCACCATTGTCCATCCGCGAAGCCCGGCAGATCGGCGATCGCGCCGCCACGAGCCAGGCGGACATGGCCGGGGGTGAGGCTGACGCCGCCCAGCCGTTCCGTCCATTCGGCGGTGGCGGCGGGATCGCGGAGCGTGAGATCGACCGGCGGCGGCGCGGCGATCGCAGCGCGGGCGGCATCGACCATGTCCTGCTTCCAGGCCTTGCGCCAGCGCTTCTCCACCGGACGCGGGAGCGCGGGCTGACCCGGCAGCGTGGCGCCGGCCCGCATCGCCGCGCCGAACACGCCATGGACCAGCCGGCGCGGGCCGCCATCCATCAGCGGCAGCACGGTGGCGATGGCGGCATGGGGCGGCGTGCCGAGCGCCAGCGCCTGGGCGAGCGCGATGCGCAGCGCGAAGCGGGCCTTGGCATCGTGGGGAAGCTTCTTGGCCGTGTGGGAATCGATCAGGGCATCGAGATCGGGCAGGCGGCGCAGCACTTCCGCCGCGATGGCGCGGGCGAAGGCGCGATCGTCCGCGCGGTCGATGCCCGCCGTGGCATTGCCCAGCGCCGCTTCCAGCGGCAGGCCCTGCCGCAGCACGGCATCGAGCAGGCGCATCGCGGCGCGGCGCGCGGCGACGCCGGCGGGTTCGTTATCGCTCAAATCATATTCCCATCGGTCGTTTCCGCGCGGCCATAGAGCATTTCCAGGCCGGGCGGAAATCGCGCGCCAGGCGGATCAGCGGCGCCCGTTGGGATCGAGCGCGCTGGCGCGGCGGCGCGAAGCGGGCACCGAGGCGACGCGCGGCGCGGCCGGCCGCTGGCGGGGCAGATCGCCCATTTCCGCCGCGATCGCATCCAGCCGGGCGATGCGGTTGCCGGTATCCGGGTGGGTGGAGAAGAGATTGTCCCCGCCCCTGCCCGACAGCGCCGGCACGATATAGAGCTGGGCGGCCGCCGGGTTGCGGTCCACCACGGGATTGGGGATGCGGGCCGCGCCCCTGGCCAGCTTGGCGAGCGCGGAGGCCAGCGCGCGCGGCTTGCCGGAAATCTCGGCCCCGCCCCGGTCCGCGCCATATTCGCGGGTGCGGCTGATCGCCATCTGGACGATCATGGCCGCAAAGGGCGCCATGATGACGGCGGCGAGCGTGACGAGCATGTTCGGCCGGTTTTCGCCATGGCCGCCGAAGAACAGGCCGAAATTCGCGATCATCGAGATCGCGCCGGCGATCGTGGCCGTCATCGTCATGATCAGGGTATCGCGGTTGCGCACATGGGCCAGCTCATGCGCCATCACCCCTTCGATCTCGTCGCGATCGAGGATGGCGAGCAGGCCCGTCGTCGCCGCGACGGCGGCATTTTCCGGGTTCCGGCCGGTGGCGAAGGCGTTGGGGTGCGGCGAATCGATGATGTAGACCTTCGGCATCGGCAGGCCGGCGCGCCGCGCGAGGCCCTGCACCAGCCCGACGAATTCGGGGCAGTTGCCGGCGTTCACTTCGCGCGCATCGTGCATGCGCAGCACGATCTTGTCCGCATTCCAGAAGGTGAAGAGGTTCATGCCCCCCGCCACCAGAAGGGCGATGATCGCCCCGCCCGAACCGCCGATCGCATAACCCAGGCCCATGAACAGCGCGGTCATCGCCGCGAGCAGCATGGTCGTCTTCATACCGTTCATCTTGCGCTTCTACCTCCAGAGCGCAATGTGGGGCGCAGCCCCGCAATCTTCAATCGGAACCAACGCCATGTCCGGCAAGCGCCCGCCCCATGTGAAGCCGCCCGCTCATCTTTCGCCCAGCCCGCCCGTGCCGGAGCCGGCCGAATATGTGCCCGACCCGGAGGAGGCGGAGGCGCGCGGCCACGATCCCGTCCGCTACGGCGACTGGGAAAGCAAAGGCATAGCGGTGGATTTCTAGGGACCTCCAGGGGGACGCGCGGCGGTTCGGGGGTAGGGGCCGCCGCGCGTCCGGGAGGGGGAGCCGCCCTAGGGGTCGGAAACGCGGCTCCGGAAGCGTGCAGGCATCTTATGACTCGGCGATGTTACAGGGCCATTGCATCCGCGAGGCCCGATCAGTCGAGCCCGGCATAGCGCGCATTGTCGACCAGCCCGATCTGGTCGATCCGCGCCCGCTTGATCGCGGCCAGCGTCTGATCGACGACGCCGTAGGGCGCCTCCCCATCGGCGCGGACATGGAGGATGGGTCCGGCCGGATCGGCGCGGTGGCCCGCCAGCCGCGCGGGCAAGGCCGCGACCGCCACCGGCGCCCCATCCCAGGAAAGCGCGCCCGAAGCCGCGATATCCAGGCGATGCACCGGCGGCGGCGCGGCATCCCGCCGCCCGTCGCCCGGCAGATCGATCGCGACCTTGTGCGTCACCACGGGCACCGTGAGGATCATCATGATGAGGAGGACGAGCAGCACGTCGATCAGCGGCGTGGTGTTCATCTCCACCATCGGGCGGGGATCGGTGAAGGGAATCGGACGATAGCGGGAACGGGCCATGGCATCCTCCTTTTCTGGAGGATACAGGATATCATAACCAGTCGCCGAGGAAAGCCTATTCCGGCAGCGTAACGGGCATGGCGCGATGTGCGCGGAGCATATCGGCGACATAGACGGCAAGCCCCGCCCAGATCAGCCCGAAGGTGATGATGTGGACCGTCGTCAGCGGCTCCCCGAACAGCAATATGCCCTGGAAGAAGACCAGCGTGGGCGTGAGATACTGGATCAGCCCCATCGCCGTGTAGCGCATCCGCCGCGCCGCCGCCGCGAACAGCAGCAAGGGCGTGGTGGTGAGCAGGCCGCCGGCGATCAGCAGCAGATCGGTATCGCGATCCACGCCGAAGGCGCCCTCCCCCGTATGCGCGCACCACATGAGCCAGCCGAGCGCGACCGGCGCGAGCAGGGTCGTCTCCACGGCGAGGCCGCCCAGCGCATCGATCGCCACCACCTTGCGGACAAGGCCGTAGAGCCCGAAGGTGAACGCGAGGGCGAGCGATATCCACACCGCCCCGCCCTGCGCCGCTGCCATGACGATGACGCCCGCGCCCGCCAGCCCCACCGCCAGCCACTGCACCCGCCGCAGCCTTTCCTTGAGGAAGATCATGCCGAGCGCGACATTGACCAGCGGGTTGATGAAATAGCCTAGGCTCGCCTCCAGCACATGTTCGTGCAGGATCGCCCAGGTGTAGAACAGCCAGTTGAGCGCGATCAGCGTGGCGCTGACCATCAACAGGCCGAAAGTGCCGCGCGTGCGCAGCGCCGCGCGGATGCCCTTCAGCCGGCCGAAGGCGAGGACGATGATCGCGACCAGCACGAAGGACCAGACGGTGCGGTGCGCGACGATCTGCACCGGCGGCACATGCATGATCTGTTTCAGGTAGAGCGGCAGCAGCCCCCAGATCAGATAGGCCGATAAGGCCAGGAGCACGCCGCTGCGGGCTTCATCCTGGGATGCGGAGGGAGATTGCCGGCTCATGATCGCGGCCCTTCGGCCGTCCCATGGCCGCCGTCAACCCGATATGATTTCAATCAGATGATGCCGCCGCCCAGGAACAGGCGCAGGCAGCCGATCGCGATCACGACGAGGTTGAGCGTCTGCCCTTCCTTCGATCGGGACAGCAGGCCGACGATCAGCCCCACCACCGCCACGGGCAGGATCAGCCAGTTGGCCCAGCCCAGAAAGGGAATGAAGGCGAAGATCGCGAGGACCGCCGCGATGACGCCGATAAACAGGGAGATGACGTTCAGCATGGCAGGATGATCGCCTTCTCCGCTCCGCGATGCAAGCGGAAACTGTATTGCCCATATAATACACATGCGATAAGGGAAACCGACCGGAAAACTGGGGAGAAGAAAATGCGTCGCACCACCCTGCCGATCGGCCTTGCCGTAGCGGTTTCAGGCCTGTTGCTGCTCACCGCCTGCGAGGTGAAGGTGGGCAAGGACGACAAGGCCGACGCCGGCAACGGGGCGGCGGCTTCCTCGGCCGACAATGGCGGGCAGGTGTCGCTCGACATACCGGGCTTCAGCGCCAAGGTGGACGTGCCGGCGACCAGCCTCGGCAGCGACGACATGGATATAGACGGCCTGCGCCTCTATCCCGGCACCAGGGTGACGGGCGTGGACGTGAAGGCCGCGGGCGATGCGAGCGCGAACAGCGTGCGCATCAGCTACGCCAGCGCCGACGCGCCGGACAAGCTGAAGGCCTATTATGAGGCGGCGGCCAAGGACAAGGGCTTCACGTCCGCGGCTTCCACCCGCGAAGGCGCGGCCGACGTGCTGAACCTGACCAACGCCAAGGGCAAGAAGGTGCGGATCGCCATCGAGCCGGCGGGCACGGGCAGCAAGGGCGCGCTGACGATCCTGGATTGAAAGGCGGCCAGATGACCGGATCGACCAAGAACAGGCCCCACCCCGCGATCCTGGCGCTGGCTCTGGCCGCCGCCCTGTCCGGTTGCGGCAAGAGCGGCACGGCCGGCAAGGACAGTGCGGGGGGGGATGCGAGCTACCAGCTCAGCGAGAGCAACGGGCAGAGCACGCTGACCGTGCGTTCGGACAAGGGCACGGCCCGGATCGTGAGCGGCACCGGCGACGCGGCCCTGCCGGCCGGCCTTTCGCTCTATCCCGGCGCCACCGTGACCAGCAGCACCCGGATCACCGGCGAAGCGGCCGCCAGGAGCACGATATTGAGCTTCGACACGCCGGACATGCCGGCGCAGGTGATCGCTTATTACAAGGCCGGCGCCCGGAAAGCGGGCTATGCCGTCGATGCCGAGGTGAAGGCCGGCACGATGGAGATGCTGAACGGCAAGCACGGCAAGGAGGGCGGCTTCACCCTCACCGCCAATCGCGAAGGCGGCAAGACGGTGGTCAGCCTGCTCGGGAGCGCCGGCGCGCAATAGCGCGTGGCCGGAGCCCCGAGCCGCTCCGCCCGCCGGTCGTCCGATCAGGCGGCGACCGGCGCCGCCTCCATCACCGCGCGGATCGCGGCCAGCGCATCGGCCGCCTTGGCGCCGTCCGGTCCGCCGCCCTGGGCCATGTCCGGCCGGCCGCCGCCGCCCTGCCCGCCCAGCGTCGCCACCGCCGCCTTGACGAGATCGACGGCGCTCACCTCGCCCTTCAGATCGTCGGTGACGCCGACGGCCACCGAGGCGCGCCCTTCGTTCACCACCACCAAAGCGGCGACGCCGGAGCCGATCCGGGCCTTCTCCTCGTCGATCAGGCCGCGCAGGCCCTTGGGGTCCAGCCCCTCGATCACCTTGCCGACGAAGGCGCGGCCGGCGATGGTTTCGGACCGGGCGGCCTGCGGCGTCACGCTTGCGCCGCCGGAAAGCGCCAGCGCCTTCTTCGCATCGGCCAGCTCGCGCTCCAGCCGCTTGCGTTCCTCGACCAGCGAGAGGACGCGGGCGGGCACGTCTTCCGGCGCGGTCTTGAGCGTGGCGGCGGCTTCCTTCAGCCGGTCCTCGCGGCCGGTGAGCCAGGCGCGGGCGGCCTCGCCGGTCAGCGCCTCGATACGGCGGACGCCCGACGAGACCGCGCTTTCCGACACGATCTTGAAGAGCGCGATATCGCCCAGCGCGGCGACATGGGTGCCACCGCACAGCTCGACCGAATAGCTCGCGCCATCGGCCGCGCCCATCGAAAGCACGCGCACCTCATCGCCATATTTCTCGCCGAACAGCGCCATCGCGCCGGCCGCGATCGCATCGTCCGGCGTCATCAGCCGGGTCATGACGTCGCCATTCTCGCGGATGTGACGGTTCACCTCGGCCTCGACCTCGGCGATCTGCTGCGCGGTCAGCGCCTTGGGGTGCGAGAAATCGAAGCGGAAGCGATCGGCCGCCACCAGGCTGCCCTTCTGCGTCACATGCCCGNCCAGATGCTTGCGCAGCGCGGCGTGCAGCAGATGGGTGGCCGAATGGTTGGCGCGGACGCGGGCGCGATATTCGACATCGATGGCAAGCTGGACGGCATCGCCCACCTGCACCTCGCCGCCCTCGATCACGGCCTTGTGGGCGTGGATGCGGCCCAGCGGCTTCAGCGTGTCGGTGACGGTGGCGAAGAAGCCGCCCTCGCCCCTGATCTCGCCGACATCGCCCATCTGGCCGCCGCTTTCGCCGTAGAAAGGCGTCTGGTTGGTGACGATCATCACCTCGTCGCCGGTCTGGGCGGCCTTCACCCGCTCGCCGTCGCGGACGATGGCGATCACGCTGCCCTCGCCGACATTGCTGCTATAGCCCGTGAACTCGGTGCCGCCGGCTTCCTCGGCAATGTCGAACCAGACGTCGTCGGACGCCTTCTCGCCCGATCCCTTCCAGGCGGCGCGGGCGGCGGCCTTCTGCTCGGCCATCGCCGCATCGAAACCGGCGCGATCGACGCCGAAGCCCTGGGCGCGGAGCGCATCCTCGGTCAGATCGTAAGGGAAGCCGAACGTGTCGTAGAGCTTGAAGGCCACCGCGCCCGGCAGGGTTTCGCCCGCCTTCATCGATCCGGTCGCCTCGTCCAGCAGCCGCAGGCCGTTGGCGAGCGTCTGGCGGAAGCGGGTCTCCTCCTGCTTCAGCGTTTCCTCGATCAGCGGCTGGGCGCGGACCAGCTCGGGATAAGCGGCGCCCATCTCGGCGACCAGGGCCGGGACGAGGCGATACATCAGCGGCTCGGCAGCGCCCAGCAGATGCGCGTGGCGCATGGCGCGGCGCATGATGCGGCGGAGCACATAGCCGCGGCCCTCATTGGCCGGCAGCACACCATCCGCCACCAGGAAGCCCGAGGCGCGGAGGTGATCGGCGATCACGCGGTGCGAGGCCTTCGCCGGCCCGGCGGTGTCGGTGCGCGTCAGCTCGCCGGAAGCCGCGATCAGCGCCTTGAAGGTGTCGGTATCGTAATTGTCGTGCACGCCCTGCAGCACGGCGGCGATCCGCTCCAGCCCCATGCCGGTGTCGATCGAGGGTCGCGGCAGGTTGACCCGCTCCTCCTTCGTCACCTGCTCATATTGCATGAAGACGAGGTTCCAGATCTCGACGAAACGGTCGCCATCCTCCTCGGGGCTGCCGGGAGGGCCGCCATAGATATGGTCGCCATGATCCCAGAAGATCTCGGAACAGGGGCCGCACGGGCCGGTATCGCCCATCGCCCAGAAATTGTCCGAGGTCGGGATGCGGATGATGCGGCTTTCCGGCAGGCCGGCGATCTTGCGCCAGAGGTCATAGGCCTCGTCGTCCGTGTGATAGACGGTGACGGTCAGCCGGTTCTTGTCGAGGCCCCATTCGCGGGTGATGAGGTTCCACGCGAGCGAGATCGCGCGTTCCTTGAAATAATCGCCGAAGGAGAAATTCCCCAGCATTTCAAAGAAGGTGTGGTGCCGCGCCGTATAGCCGACATTGTCGAGATCGTTATGCTTGCCGCCGGCGCGCACGCATTTCTGCGAGGAGGTCGCCGTGGAATAGGGCCGGGTTTCGAGGCCGGTGAAGACGTTCTTGAACGGCACCATGCCCGCGTTGACGAACATCAGCGTGGGATCGTTGTGCGGCACCAGCGGCGCGGAAGGCACGATCTGATGCCCCTCGCCTCCGAAATAGTCGAGGAAGGAGCGGCGGATGTCGTTCGTCGATGTCATGCGCGCGACTTAGTGGAGCGCGCGTCTCTTCTCAAGCGGAGTCGAAGGCAAGGCGGCAGCGGCGCGGCCTGCGGCGCATGTCTCGGAATAGGTACGACCAATGGCCTGGGGCAGGCCGATCCCACTGAAAAGGCCAGATAAACGGAATATCCCATCAAGCCATATAGTTAACGCCAATATAACGGACACGTAATAATCGTTAATATTTGGTTAAAAACAAGTTTTCGGCGCCGCAACAAAAAGATACCATCCCCTATCGAATCGCGCCACGGGGGCGTGGCGTGGTCGCCCTTTGGAACGGGGACTGCTCATGCAAGTATGCAAGCTTCTGGCTGGCGCAGCTTTGGCCGTTGCGGCAATCGCTTCGACACCGGCATCGGCGATCGTCATCAACCTCAACTATACAGGCGCCGGCAGCGCCAATGATTCCGCCGCCTATATGGGTTTCCTGACGGCGGCGAAATTCTGGGAAAACATGCTCGTCGGCGATTCCACGGTGAATCTGAACGTCAGCTATGCGGTGCTGGCCCCGAATGTTCTGGGATCGACGAGCAGCACGCGCGCCGACGTCAACCTGACCGACGTGGTGGCGGCGCTGGAAGCCAAGGCCACCTCCGCGCTGGACGCCAGCGCCGTCGCTGCGGTCAAGGCCCAGCTCACCAACAGCGGATCGGTGAACGCCATCACCAACACGCCCCTGCAGGGCACGCTCGGCGTGGATACCCGCTTCCGCGAATGGGACAATGATTCCAGCGAGAACAACAGCTACATCTGGGGCAACACCGCCAATCTGAAGGCGCTGGGCCTTACCACCGACATTCGCGGCAACGATTTTACGAACACGACCGACGGCAGCATCACCTTCAGCTCGCAGTTCAAGTTCGATTTCCACCCCGAGGACGGCATCGATGCCGATGCGATCGATTTCGTCGGCGTCGCGGTGCACGAGATCGGCCATGCGCTCGGCTTCGTCAGCGGCGTCGATCTCTATGACGTCTATGGCTATTCCAAGGGGCCGGCCTGGCAGCAGGGCGGGTTCGACTTCGACAATCCCGACGGCGGCCTGATGAGCGTGCTGGACCTGTTCCGCTTCAGCAACGATCCTTCCGGCCTTTCGCCCGATGGCGGGCCGGTGCTCGACTGGTCGGTCGCCGATGCCGCCTATATCGCCGCCGGGGGCAATCCCTATTTCTCGATCGACGGCGGCCTGACCCAGCTGTTCGGGGATTCGCGCTATTCCACCGGGCGCTACAATGGCGACGGCCAGCAGGCATCGCACTGGAAGGATAATCTGCCCGGCGTGCCGCAGATCGGCGTGATGGACCCGACGGTCGCCTACGGCCACCAGGACATCGTCGAGGCGCTCGATCTCGCCGCGTTCGATGCCATGGGCTACCAGCTCAACTTCGACATATTGGCCCGCCCGCGCAGCTACAGCACGGCGCAGATGCCGGCCCTGCCGGAACCGGCCACCTGGGCGCAGATGCTGCTGGGCTTCGGCGTCATCGGCGGCGCCATCCGCCGTGCCCGCCGGGAAAAGGCGGCCGCCGCCACGGCCTGAACGCCCTTTCGATCGACCTTCGGCCGGCGGATCCCATGGGTCCGCCGGCCATTTCATGCCGCCATCAGGGATCGACGCAGCCGAGCTGGCGGTCGGCGGAAGCCAGCCTTTCCGGCGGCAGCTGCGCGGCCGTCGCCTTGTCGATGAAGCTCTGCTCCTCCCGCACGATGCGGAACTGCCCGTCGGCATCCTGGTGCCACATCAGATAGCCGCAATGCGCGTGGATGTTGGGAAAGCGGCTGCGGAAATCGGCCGCAACATAAAGGCCCGGCTCCGGCGCATCCGGCGGATCGCGATACCAGGTGAGGCGAACGACATCGCGCGCCTCCGCCCTGCCCGCCTCCGCATTGAAGCGCCGGGCTTCGGCGGTATAGAAATCCTCGGTCAGATAGCCGCGCATCGAGGCCGCGATCAGCGCATAGGCGCGGTGATAATCCCCGCCATCCTTGGCCGCGAAATAAGCCTGGGTGCGATCGACCACCGCCCGCTGCACGGCCTCGCCGGGGACCGCGTCGCCCGCCATCGCCGGCAGCGCCGCCGCCAGCAACAGCCATTCAGGCATAGGCATAAGCGCCCCCGGCAAGGAGCGCGCGGCCATATGCCGGGCGGGCGTGGATGCGCTCCAGCCAGTCCATCAGGTGCGGGCGGCCGTGGTCCAGCCCGCCGCGATGGCGCGATATTTCGACGGGAAAACTCATCATCACGTCCGCCGCGGTGAACATGTCCCCGGCGAACCAGGGGCGATCGGCAAGTTCGAGGTTCAGCCAGTCGAGATGCCGGTCCAGCATCGCCCGCAAGGGCTTGCGCGCCGGCCGGCCCAGCAGGCCCAGCCGGTTCACCACCAGGATCGCCAGCAGGGGCGGCATCATCGATCCTTCGGCATAATGGAGGAAATGGCGGTAGCGCAGCGCGGCCTCGCGATTGCCGGGAGGCCCAAGCTGGCCATCGGCCTTCTCCACCAGATATTCGGCGATCGCGCCCGTTTCCGCGACGACGCGGCCTTCATCCTCGATCAGCGGGGATTTGCCCAGCGGATGCACCCGCCGCAATTCGGGCGGCGCCAGCATCGTCTTGCGATCGCGGGCATAGCGGATCACCTCATAAGGCAGATCCAGTTCCTCCAGCAGCCAGAGCACGCGCTGCGACCTTGAATTTTCGAGATGATGGACGGTGATCGTCATTTCCGGCCCTCTTCCACGGCGGCGGCAAAGGAATGCCCGTGGACGGGCCGGGATGCGAGGGAAATTTCGCCCTGCATCCCGGGGCCTGCCTGCGGACGGATCGCGTCGCCGCCAGGCTGCGCGAGGGATTCGGACGGAGTGGCACAGATCCCCCACCGTCACCCCGGCCAGGCCCGGGGGTGACGATGGAGCTTGTGTGCGGCAATGGCAGCATTGCCGGCATCCCTGCCAACGCTGCCGCCAATCCCAACCCGCAGCCTAGGCTTTTTCCACCTTCTTCTTCGCCGGCGCCTTCTTCGCCGCCGTCTTCTTGGGCGCGGCCGTCTTGGCGGCCGCCTTCTTCGGCGCCGCCTTCTTCTTGCCCTTGGCCGGCCCCTTGGCCGCGCGTTCGGCGAGAAGGGCCAGGGCCCCTTCCAGCGTGAGCGTCGCGGGATCGGCGCTCTTGGGCAGGGTGGCGTTGGTGGTGCCGTCGGTCACATAGGGGCCGAAGCGACCTTCCATCAGCTTCACCTCCGCCCCGGTTTCCGGGTTCGCGCCGAACATCTTCAGCGGCTCGCGGGAGGCGCCGCGCGAACGGCCGCCGCCGGCCGCCGCTTCCGCCAGCTTCACGACGGCCGCGTTCATGCCGGTTTCGAACACCTCGGCGGTGGACGACAGCCGGCCATATTTGCCGTCATGCGCCAGATAGGGGCCGTAACGGCCGATCGAGGCGGTGATCGGCTTGCCGGTCTCCGGGTGCAGGCCGATCTCGCGCGGCAGCGACAGCAGCTTCAACGCCCAGTCGAGCCCGAAATCCTCGGCCGGGATATCCTTGGGGATCGATCCGCGCTTGGCGTCCTTGCCGTCGCCGAGCTGGACATAAGGCCCGAACCGGCCGCTGCGCTTCGTCACCTCCAGCCCGGTCGCGGGATCGGTGCCGAGGGTGACGGGGCCGCTATCCTCGCCCTCGTCCGCCCCGCCCTTCTGCGCGAAACGGCGGGTATATTTGCATTCGGGATAGTTGGAGCAGGCGATGAACGCGCCGAAGCGGCCACCGCGCAGGCTGAGCCGGCCCTCATGGCAGGCCGGGCACAGCCGGGGATCGCTGCCGTCGCCCTTGTCGGGGAACAGATACGGCCCGAGGAACTCGTCCAGCGCCGCCGTCACCTCGGATGGCTTCTGCTCCATCACCTCGACGGTCTTGGGCTTGAAATCGCGCCAGAAGGCTTCCAGCACCTTCTGCCATTCCGCCCGGCCGCCGGAGATATCGTCCAGGCTCTCCTCCAGCCCGGCGGTATAATCGTAGCTGACATAGCGATCGAAGAAGCGCTCCAGGAAGGACGTGACCAGCCGGCCGCTTTCCTGCGGGATGAAGCGATTCTTCTCCAGCGTCACATATTCGCGATCCTTCAGCGTCTGCAGGATCGAGGCATAGGTGGAAGGCCGGCCGATGCCGAGCTCCTCCATCTTCTTGACGAGGCTCGCCTCCGAATAACGCGGCGGCGGCTGGGTGAAATGCTGTTCGGCCTGCACCGCCTTCTTGGCCGGCGCATCGCCTTCCTTCATGCGCGGCAGGCGCTTGCTGTCCTCGTCGCCCTCGTCATCGCGGCCTTCCTCGTAGAGCGCGAGATAGCCGGGGAAGAGCACGACCTGCCCGGTCGCGCGAAGCCCGTGGCTGCCGCTGCCGTCCACCAGCTCCACGGTGGTCCGTTCCAGCCGCGCGGACGCCATCTGGCTCGCCAGCGCGCGCTTGAAGATCAGATCGTACAGCCGCGCGTGATCGCCGGTGCCCACGCGATCCTTGCTGAAATCGGTGGGCCGGATCGCCTCGTGCGCTTCCTGCGCGTTCTTGGCCTTCGCCTGATACTGGCGGGGCTTGTCCGGCACGTAGGACGCATCGTAGCGATCGGCGATCGCGCCGCGCGCGGCCGAGATCGCGCCGCCGTCCATCTGCACGCCGTCGGTTCGCATGTAGGTGATGGCGCCGTCCTCATAGAGGTTCTGCGCCACCCGCATGGTGTGGCTGGCGGAAAAGCCCAGCTTGCGCGCCGCCTCCTGCTGGAGGGTGGAGGTGGTGAAGGGCGGCGGGGGATTGCGGGTGAGCGGCTTGGTCTCGACCGAGGCGACGGCGAAGCGGCCGGCCTCGACATCCTTCTTCGCCGCCTCGGCATCGCCCTGGTTGCCGATCGTCAGCCGATCGATCTTCTCGCCCTTCCAGCGCACGAGGCGCGTGACGAAGGGCACGCCGTCCTGCTCCATGTCGGCGGTGACGGACCAATATTCCTGCGGCTTGAACGCCTCGATCTCGCGTTCGCGATCGACGACGAGGCGCAGCGCCACCGATTGCACGCGGCCCGCCGATTTCGCGCCCGGCAGCTTGCGCCACAGCACCGGCGAAAGCGTGAAGCCGACCAGATAATCCAGCGCGCGCCGCGCGCGATAGGCGTCGATCAGATCCTCATCCAGCGCGCGGGGATGCGCCATCGCATCCAGCACGGCCGGCTTGGTGATGGCGTTGAAGGTGACGCGGCGCACATCCTGCGGCAGCGCCCGGCGCTTCCTCAGCACCTCCTGCACATGCCACGAAATCGCCTCGCCCTCGCGATCGGGGTCGGTCGCGAGGATCAGGGTGTCGGCATCCTTCGCCTCGTCCGCGATCGCCTTCAGCTGGCGGGTCTTGTCGGCATAGGCCTCCCACTCCATCGCGAAGCCGTTGTCCGGATCGACCGATCCGTCCTTCGCCGGCAGATCGCGGACATGGCCATAGGATGCCAGCACGCGATGGCCGGGGCCGAGATATTTCTCGATGGTCTTCGCCTTGGCGGGCGATTCAACGACGACGAGCTTCATGGGTTCTGATTGTTCCTCGTATGTGTACGCGTAAAGGTGGAGACCCGCCTTGCCCTTCGTCAAGCACGCAGTTTCAGCCCAGGGATATGACCGCCTCATGGAGATCGCCACCGAACGCCTGCTGCTGCGCCGCGCCCGCCCGGAGGATGTCGATGCGCTGCACGCCATTCTCTCCAACGATCGGGCCATGCGCTACTGGTCGACGCCGCCCCATGCCACGCGCGCGGAAACGGAGGCATGGCTGGCCGCGATGATCGAGTCACCGGCGGAGGAAAGCGAGGATTTCGTGGTCGTGCGCGACGGCGGGGTGATCGGCAAGGCAGGCGCGTTCCGGCTGCCGGAGATCGGCTATATCCTCCACCCCGATCATTGGGGGCTGGGCCTCGGCCGGGAGGCGCTGGGCGGGTTCGTCGCCCATGTCTTCCGCCGGCCGGACGTGGACCATCTGGTCGCGGACGTCGATCCGCGCAACATCGGCTCGCTCAGGATGCTCGCCGGCCTCGGCTTCTACGAGGCGGGCCGCGCGGAACGGACCTATCACACCCATATCGGCTGGTGCGACAGCATCTATCTGCGGCTGGACGCGCCGGGCTGACCCCGGATCGTTTCCGGCGCCGAAGGGTTACGCCCCCGGAAGCCATGGCACCGGAGGCATTCATGTCCGTACCGCACAAGGCCGAGCTCAGCCTGCTCGACCATGAGGATGGCCAACTGATCGCGAAGACGCACCATCCCGCCATCCACGATCTGACGCGGGAAGAGCTGCAGGATATGCGGACGCGATTGCGGGCCCTGCGCGATCGGGAACGCACGCTGCTCCGCCAGAAGCTGCGCGAGATACGCGGTAAGGCCGAAGCGCGCGGCACGAGCTTTCCCGGCACGGCCGATCAGCCGGCCAGGCGCAAGCAGGTGTTCGCCAATGCGCTGAAGCGGGTGAACAGCGAATTCAGCCGGCTGCGCAAGATCGAGGGGCGCCAGGCCATGACGGAATCGGCCAAGCGGGCCCTGGCGCTGCGCAAATCGGGTGAGGAGTTCGCCCGCCCCGCCAACAGCCCCACCGCCGGCAAGGGCGCGCGCGCCATTCCCAGCAAGCGCGGCAAATCGCATATCGCCGGCAGCCGTATCGGCAGCACATCGCAGGCGACCAGGAAGGCGCAGGCGGCAAAGGACAAGCGCGGCTGAAAGCGCGCGGGCCGGCCTCAGCCCAGGCTCACCCGTCCGCCGGCATGGCGTTGCAGGCTGCCCGCCAGCTCCAGTTCCAGCAGCACCAGCTGGACGACGGCGGGCGCGAGGCCGGACAGGCGGATCAGCTCGTCCACCGGAACCGCCGACGGGCCGAGCAGGCCGGTGACGGCGCGGCGATCGCGATCGTCGGCATCGATCGCGGCCGGCGGCGCGGCATAAGGCTGGCGCGGAGCCGCCACGCCATCCACGATCGGGCGAAGCGCCTCCATGATATCGGCGACGGACTGGACGAGGGTCGCGCCCTCGCGGATCAGCAAATTGCAGCCCTGCGCGCGCGGATCGAGGGGGAAGCCGGGCACGGCCATCACCTCGCGGCCATAATCGGCGGCATAGCGCGCGGTGATCAGCGATCCCGATTTGGGCGCGGCCTCCACCACCACCGTGCCGGCGGCGAGCCCGGCGATGATCCGGTTGCGATAGGGGAAATGCCGGGCGCGCGGCTCCAGCCCCGGCGGCTGTTCGGCCACCAGCAGGCCGCGTTCGGCGATATCCGCCTGCAATGCGGCATTTTCCGGCGGATAGGTGATGTCGATGCCGCCCGCGATCACCGCCACCGTGCCGCCTTCCAGCGCCCCGGCATGGGCGGCGGCATCGATCCCGCGCGCCAGCCCCGAAACCACCGAGGCACCGGCATCGGCCAGCTCATGGCCAAGCTGGCGGGCAAAGCGGATGGCGAGCGCGCTGGCGTTGCGCGCGCCCACCATCGCCACCATCGGCCGGTCGAGCAGCGCCAGCCGCCCCTTCACGATCAGGGCCGGCGGCGCGGCCTCGATCTCCGCCAGGTGGCGCGGATAGAGGCCGATGCCCCGGAACAGGTATCGCGCGCCGAGCGCGGCGACGCGCTGCACCTCGCGCTCCACCTCGGCGCGGCCCGCCACGCGGATTTCCCGCCCGCCCCCGCGCCGGGCGAGATCGGGCAAGGCATCCAGCGCATCCTGCGGCCGGCGGAAACGCTGGAGCAGCTGATGGTAGGTGACGGGGCCGACATTGGCGGAACGGATCAGCCGGAGCCGGGCGATGCGATCTTCCTCGATCGCGGGATCGGCGCCGTCCGCCATCGCTTCAGCCGGCGGATTTGGCGCCGATGCGCGGTTCGGTGCCCGCCAGCAGCCGTTCCAGATTGCCGCGATGCTTCCACAGCACCATCAGCGCGAAGGCCAGGAACAGCAGCACCAGCGGAAACTGCCCCATCACCGCGGCGACCACCGGCGGCATGCAGGCCGCCGCCATGCCGCCGACGGAGGAATAACGGCTGATCAGCGCCGCGCCGATCCACACCACCGCGAAGGCGATGCCCGCCGGCCACAGCAGCGCCAGCGCGATGCCCAGCAGCGTCGCCACGCCCTTGCCGCCCCGGAAGCCGAGCCACACCGGATAGAGATGGCCGAAAAAGGCGCCCGCCGCCGCCGGCGCGCCGAGATCGGGCGAGATCGCGGCCGCGATCAGCACCGCCGCCGCGCCCTTGGCGCCATCCAGCAGCAAGGTGAGCGCCGCCAGCCCCTTCCGGCCGGTGCGCAGCACGTTCGTGGCGCCGATATTGCCCGATCCGATCTGGCGCAGGTCGCCAGCGCCCGCCGCGCGCGTCAGCAGCACGCCGAACGGGATGGACCCCAGCAGATATCCGCCCAGCAGGGCAATCAGCGGCCAAAGCCAGGTTTCAGAAAGCACACACCACCCTGTCGTTGTGCGGCGACAATAAGCGCTGCCGTGCCTTACGCAAGATTTCCGTCACATTCCCTCCCTCGGGCGAGGGACGATTCCCCATCGCGCCCTTTGCCCTTATGAGGCGGGCATGAGCGACGACCGCCCCCTCCTCTTCTTCGATTCGGGCGTGGGCGGGCTATCCGTCCTCGCGCCCACGCGCCGGCTGCTGCCCCGCGCGCCCATCGTCTATGCCGCCGACAATGGCGGCTTCCCCTATGGCACGAAGAGCGAGGCGGAGATCGCCGCGCGCGTGCCCGCCCTGCTGGGCCGGCTGGTGGAGCGTTACAATCCCCGGCTGGTGGTGATCGCCTGCAACACGGCCTCCACCATCGCGTTGGGCGCGGTGCGCGCCGCGCTCGACCTGCCCGTGGTCGGCACGGTCCCGGCGATCAAGCCCGCCGCCGAACAGTCCCGCACCCGCGCGATCGGCGTGCTCGGCACCAATGCCACGGTGCGCCAGCCTTATGTCGACGATCTTTCCGCGCGCTTCGCGGGCGATTGCCTGGTGCTGCGCCACGGATCGGCCCGGCTGGTCGAGCTGGCCGAGGCGAAGCTGCGCGGCGAGCCCACGGCAGCGGCCGACTATGCCGAGGTGATGGCCGGCCTCGTCGATCAGCCGGGCGGCGACCGGATCGATACCGTGGTGCTGGCCTGCACCCATTTCCCGCTGGTGGAGGCGGAGCTTGCCGCCGCATCGCCGCGCCCGCTGGCTTTCGTCCATGGCGGCGACGGCATCGCCCGGCGCATCGCCCACCTGACCGAGGGGCAGGAATGGCCGCAATCGCCCCCGCCGGGCATCGCCCTGTTCACCGCCCCGTTCGAGGTTCCGGCCGGCCTCGTCGCCGGCCTCGCCGCCCATGGGCTGGAAGATATCCGCTTCCTCTGATCTCGCNGCTTATCGGGGGAAACGATCAGCGAAAACGGGGCTTTGCGCTACACATCCCGGCCCCGCCATCCTATGTTTCGGCCATGATCGCGTGCCCGGTCGCGGGATGTTAACCGCCATGTGCGCAGCATCGCTGCACATATGGCCGCCAGTTGCGAACCGTTCGCGCTGGAAAAAGTGGGCGAGCTTCCCTAGAAGCGCCCGCATATTTCGAGGGCGATGGCCCCCGGGGGAGTAGGTTCCTTGGACTATCAGCGCGTTTTTGCGGATGCGATCGACAGGCTCCATGCGGAGGGCCGCTACCGGGTTTTCATCGATATCCTGCGCAACAAGGGCGCTTTTCCCAACGCGCGCTGCTTCGCCGGCCATAATGGGCCGAAGCCGATCACCGTCTGGTGCTCCAACGATTATCTCGCCATGGGGCAGCACCCCAAGGTGATCACCGCCATGGAAGAGGCGCTGCACGATGTCGGCGCCGGTTCGGGCGGCACCCGCAATATCGGCGGCAACACGCATTACCATATCGATCTGGAGAATGAGCTGGCGGACTGGCACGGCAAGGAAGCCGCGCTGCTCTTCACCTCCGGCTATGTTTCCAACGATGCCACGCTTTCGACGCTGGGCAAGGTGCTGCCTGGCTGCATCATCTTCTCGGACGAGCTGAACCACGCCTCGATGATCGCGGGCATCCGCAATTCGGGCTGCGAGAAGCGGGTCTTCCGCCACAACGATCTCGCCCATCTGGAAGAGCTGCTGGCCGCCGAAGACCCCGAGGCCCCCAAGCTGATCGCCTTCGAAAGCGTCTATTCGATGGAAGGCGACGTCGCCCCCATCCATGCGATCTGCGATCTGGCGGACAAGTATAACGCGCTGACCTATCTGGACGAGGTGCACGCCGTCGGCATGTATGGCCCGCGCGGCGGCGGCATCGCCGATCGCGAGGGCGCGGCCCACCGGCTGACGATCGTCGAAGGCACGCTGGCCAAGGCGATCGGCGTGATGGGCGGCTATATCGCGGCCGATCGCACGATCATCGACGTGATCCGCAGCTATGCGCCGGGCTTCATCTTCACCACCTCGCTCTCGCCCGTGCTGGTGGCCGGCGCGCTCGCCAGCATCCGCCATCTCAAATCCTCCTCGGAGGAGCGCGACGGCCAGCAGGCCGCCGCCGCGATGCTGAAGGCGATGTTCCGCGAAGCCGGCCTGCCGGTGATGGAATCCACCACCCATATCGTGCCGCTGATGGTGGGCGATCCGGTGAAGGCCAAGCGGGTGAGCGACATCCTGCTCGCCGAATATGGCGTCTATGTGCAGCCGATCAATTATCCCACCGTGCCGCGCGGCACGGAACGGCTGCGCTTCACGCCCGGCCCGCAGCATGACGAGGCGATGATGCGCGACCTGACGTCCGCGCTGCTCGAAATCTGGGACCGGATCGAACTTCGGCTCGCGGCCTGACGCATCGGGGCAAGCGGCCGGCGCGCCGCCCGCTTCTCCCTCCGGCCGCGATCGTCAATCGCGGCAGAAGCCTTCGCCCTGCCGGATCATCAGGCAATCCTTCTTGCCGGCCAGATATTTGAGGCCGGTCTCATCCCCGGTTGCCTTGCGGATCACTTCCTCCTTGCCGTCGCGGGTGAAGTGGATCGTCTCGCCGGCGCCGGTGCCGACATAATTGTTGGTGCCGTCCAGCAGCGTGACCTTGAGGGCATATATCCCCTCCTCCGGCCCCGGCTCGATCTCCAGCGCCAGCCCTTCCACGCCCACCCATTTGCCGATCCACGCGGCGGTCGGCAGCGTCGAGGCGACGGCGGCATTGCCGATGCCGGGGTCCGCCACGGCATTGCCGGGGGCCATGTCCGGTTCCGCCGGCAGGATCGCATTGCCGGCCGCGTCCGCCCCGCCGGCATCGACATCCGCCGGCTTGGCCGCCGGTCCGCAGGCGGCAAGCATGGCGCAGGCAAGAATCATGATGGTGGGCTTCATCGGCAAGCTCCCTTGATGGTGGATGCCCTTCCAACGCACGGATCGCGACTTGGCAACATGGCAGGTGGCGTTTCGCCGCCCGAGCCCCTAGATAGCCGCCATTCGACTCAATCCGGAACCCGTATCATGGCCGAGACAATCGCCATCGCATCCGATCACGCCGCCATCGACCTGAAGGCCACGCTCGCCCAATGGCTGCGCGAGCAGGGCCATGAGGTGATCGACCTCGGCCCCGCGACGGCGGATTCGGTCGACTATCCCGATTATGGCTATGCCCTGGCCGAAGCCGTGGCCGGCGGCCGCGCCGCGCGGGGCATCGCGCTCTGCGGATCGGGCATCGGCATCTCGATCGCGGTGAACCGCAACCCGGCGGTGCGTTGCGCGCTCGTTTCGGACAATCTTTCCGCCCGCCTTTCGCGCCAGCATAATGATGCGAACATCATCGCCATGGGGGCGCGGCTGATCGGCGTCGATACCGCCAAGGATTGCGTATCCGCCTTCCTCGCCACCCCGTTCGAAAGCGGCCGCCACCAGCGCCGCATCGACAAGCTTTCCAACCCCGCATTCGCCAAGGAGCCAGCATGAGCACCAACCCCGCATCCCTGTCGGAGGTCCAGCCCGACGGCTTCTTCACCCGTGGCCTCGCCGATGCCGATCCGGCCGTGTTCGGCGGCGTCCGCCAGGAACTGTCGCGCGAGCAGAACCAGATCGAGCTGATCGCTTCGGAAAACATCGTGTCCCGCGCGGTGCTGGAAGCGCAGGGCTCCGTCTTCACCAACAAATATGCCGAAGGCTATCCGGGCAAGCGCTATTATCAGGGCTGCGCGCCCTCCGACGTGGTGGAAACGCTGGCGATCGAGCGCGCCAAGCAGCTCTTCAACTGCGGCTTCGCCAATGTGCAGCCCCATTCGGGCGCGCAGGCCAATGGCGCGGTGATGCTGGCGCTCACCAAGCCGGGCGACACGATCATGGGCCTCAGCCTCGATGCCGGCGGCCACCTGACCCACGGCGCCAAGGCGGCGCTTTCGGGCAAATGGTATAATGCCGTGCAATATGGCGTGCGCCGCGACGATCACCTCATCGATTTCGATCAGGTGGAGGCGCTGGCCAGGGAACATCAGCCGAAGCTAATCATCGCCGGCGGCTCCGCCTATCCGCGCCACATCGATTTCGCCCGCTTCCGCGCGATCGCGGACGAGGTGGGCGCCTATTTCATGGTCGACATGGCGCACTTCGCCGGCCTGGTGGCGGGCGGCGTGCACCCCACGCCCTTCGGCCACGCCCATGTCGTCACCACCACCACGCACAAGACGCTGCGCGGACCGCGCGGCGGCATGGTGCTGACCGATGACGAGGCGATCGCCAAGAAGATCAACTCGGCCGTCTTCCCCGGCCTGCAGGGCGGCCCGCTGATGCACGTGATCGCCGCCAAGGCGGTGGCGTTCGGCGAGGCGCTCCAGCCCGAATTCAAGAGCTATGCCAAGGCGGTGGTCGAAAACGCCAAGGTGCTGGCCGCCCGCCTGAAGGAACGCGGCGCGGAGATCGTCTCCGGCGGCACCGACACGCATCTGGCGCTGGTCGATCTGACCCCGCTGGGCGTCACCGGCCGCGATGCGGACGAGGCGCTGGAACGTTCGTCGATCACCTGCAACAAGAACGGCATCCCCTTCGATCCGCTGCCCCCGGTCAAGACCTCGGGCATCCGCGTCGGCACGCCGGCCGGCACCACGCGCGGCTTCGGCCCGGCCGAATTCCGCGAGATCGCCGACATGATCGCCGACGTGCTCGAAGGCCTGCGCACCAAGGGCGAGCATGGCGATCCGGCCGTGGAAGCCGCGGTCAAGGCCCGGGTCGAGGCGCTCTGCGCCCGCTTCCCGATCTACCCCGCCCAGTGAGTTCGATCCGCTCTCGCGGGTGGGGGTGCGGGCTGGTGCCGCTCGCCCGGAGGGCGCGATAATGCGCTGCCCGTTCTGCGGCCATGAAGACAGCCAGGTGAAGGACAGCCGCCCCAGCGAAGATGGGGCGGCGATCCGTCGCCGGCGCCAGTGCGAAGGCTGCGGCGCGCGCTTCACCACGTTCGAGCGCATCCAGCTGCGCGAGCTGACGCTCATCAAGAGCGACGGCCGCCGCGAACCGTTCGATCGCGACAAGCTGGCCCAGTCGATCAGCGTCGCCTGCCGCAAGCGCCCGATCGATCCCGCCCGGATCGACCGGCTGGTCTCCGCCATCCAGCGCCAGATCGAAACCAGCGGCGAAAGCGAAGTCGCCGCCGCCCAGGTCGGCGGGATGGTGATGAACGGGCTGAAGGCGATGGACAGCGTGGCCTATATCCGCTTCGCCAGCGTCTATAAGGACTTCACCGAGGCCAAGGACTTCGAGGATTTCGCCGGCGCGGTGGCGGAGGCGGGCAAGGACGGGTGAGCCGCCTCCCCCTCCTTCCGTTCGGTTCGAGCTTGTCGAGAACCCGCCCCTATCCGTCGAATACAAGCTTATCGGGAACAGCCCATAGATGAGCTTCCATGTCTACATCCTGCGTTGCGCCGACGGCTCCTATTATACGGGCCACACCGACAATCTCGATCGTCGGATCGCTGAGCATCAATCGGGGATTTTCGCCGGCTACACGCAGGATCGTCGCCCGGTAGAGCTGATGTTCAGCGAAAGCTTCCAGACCCGCCTGGAAGCGCTCGACCGCGAACGACAAATCAAGGATTGGTCGCGCAAGAAGAAAGAGGCCCTGTTCCGCGAGGACTGGGCTTCGATTGCAAACGCGGCACGTTCTCGACCCCGCGTCTCGACTTCGCTCGACGCTCGCTCGAACCCAACGGAATCTCCTGTGTCCCAGCCCCCCGTCATCGTCCTCGTCCGCCCGCAGCTTGGCGAAAATATCGGCAAGGCGGCGCGCGCCATGCTGAACTTCGGGCTAGCCGAGATGCGGCTGGTCTCCCCGCGCGACGGGTGGCCCAATCCCGATGCCGGCCCGGCCGCGTCCGGCGCGGATATCGTGCTGGCCGATGCGAAGGTCTATGAGAGCGTCGCCGATGCGGTGGCGGATTGCGCGCATGTCTATGCCACCACCGTGCGCAAGCGCGGCGTGACCAAGCCTGTGGTGACGCCGGAGGAAGCGGCCCGCGCCATCCATGGCGAGCCCGGCCGGTCCGCGATCCTGTTCGGGCCGGAACGTTCGGGGCTGGAAACCGATGACGTGGCGGTCGCCCGCACGATCCTGACGGTGCCGATCAACCCGGAATTCGGCAGCCTGAACCTCGCCCAGGCGGTGATCCTGGTCGCCTATGAATGGTCGAAGGGCCAGGCGCTCGCCTCCCCGCCCGCGACGGACCTCGATCCCCCAGCGCCGCAGGGCGACCTCGACGGCATGATCGGCCAGCTCGAAGCCATGCTGGACGGGGCGGGCTATTTCTTCCCGCCCGATCGCGTGCCCGCGACCAGGCGCACGCTGCGCACCATGCTGACCAAGCCGGCCTGGACCGCGCAGGAGGTGCGCACCATGCGCGGCGTGCTCAGCGCGCTCGCCAAGCCCCGGCCGCGCTGACGCTCAGCGCGCGTCGAACTTGTCGAATTCGTAGGCGATCGATCCTTCGACGAGCTGTTCGTAGAGCGCGCGCACCAGAGCGGGCGGCACGCCCACGCGCGCGGCCACGGCGGCGGCATTGTCGATCACCTGCGCCTTGCGGGCTTCGTCGCGCACGGCGCCGCGCGTCGTCTTGATGCGGGCGGCGGCGTCCATGTAGCGCATGCGCCGGCCGAGCAGCGTGACGATCTGTTCGTCGAGCGCATCGACGCCGGCGCGGACCTCGATCATGGTCGTGCAGTCTTCGGGAGCGAGTATGTCGGTCATGCCGCCTCCCTAGATCGATTTGGGGGCGGAGGGAAATCCGCCGGTGCGGAACGCGCGAGGCCCTGCCCCGCCCCGCCGAACTTGACTCGCCGGCACCATCCCGCCATAGGCGCCGCTTCGCGATTGGCCCCGCATCCCGGTGAAGCGGTGGCCCTGCCGGATCCGATCCGTGCAGGCGATACCGGGAACGAGGCCGTCCCCAAGCGGATGGCCGACCCTGTAGCAATTGAAGGAAGTGACATGTCGAAGCGCAACAGCGCCAAGTACAAGATCGATCGCCGCATGGGCGAGAACATCTGGGGCCGCCCGAAGAGCCCGGTGAACCGCCGCGAATACGGCCCCGGCCAGCACGGCCAGCGCCGCAAGGGCAAGATGTCCGACTACGGCATCCAGCTCAAGGCCAAGCAGAAGCTGAAGGGCTATTACGGCGAAGTCACCGAAAAGCAGTTCAAGAAGGCCTATATCGAGGCGTCGCGCATGAAGGGCGACACCGGCCAGAACCTGATCGGCCTGCTGGAGCGCCGCCTGGACGCGCTGGTCTATCGCGCCAAGTTCGCGCCGACCATCTTCTCGGCCCGCCAGCTCGTCAGCCACGGCCACGTCTATGTGAACGGCGTGAAGTGCAACATCGCCTCGCGCCTCGTGAAGCCGGGCGACGAGATCACGCTGGGCAAGAAGGCGCAGGAAATGGCCCTCGTGCTCGAAGCGCAGAGCCTGTCCGAGCGTGACATCCCGGAATATGTGGCCGCCGACGGCGCCGCCAAGGTCACCTTCGTCCGCGTGCCCTCGCTCGACGAAGTGCCCTATCCGGTGAAGATGGAACCGAACCTGGTCGTCGAATTCTATTCGCGCTGATCCGGCGTTCCATCGCTCGAGCAAAAAGGGCGGTCCCGATCGGGGCCGCCCTTTTTGTTTGCTGGTGATGGACGGCCGCGAGCAGGCGGCTCCGGCCCGCCGCCTCTCTCAACCGGCCGGCGGCGCCTTGGCCTTGTCCTGCGGCGCGGGGCTCTTGTCCGTCCCCTCATCGCCGGCATCGGCCTCCGCCGCCGTGGCCAGCCCTTCCCAGGACTGCACCGCGCCGGACAAGGGCTCATGCTTCTTCGCCATGGCGAGCAACGCACGCGCCCGCGCTGCCGAGCCGCCGCCGTGCGGATCGGCGGCCAGGGGCTCGATCATGCGCGCCGCCTCGTCGAAATAGCGTTTCTGCATCAGGGCGACGGCCGCGCTCCCGCGCAGTTCGTCCACCTGCGGGGCAAGCCGCTGCGCTTCGAGCAGGACGTTCAGGTCGTTATCGGACAATGGCTCCAGCGATCGGGTTTCCACATAGGCCCAGAGCGCCGGCACATAATATTTGTCCGCCTTGAAGGCCCGGACGAACCACTTCCGGGCGCTATCGTAAAGCGGCGCGCGCGCCTGCCCTTCCAGCTTCCGGGCGGCGGAGAGATCGGCATAGCCCCGCAGGAACAGCGCACGCGCATCCTGCGCGCCCTCGCCGGCCACCAGCTTTTCCGCAAGCGTCCGGCCGGTGGCGACATCGCCGACGTCCAGCTCGATCTCCGCCCGCGTCGCCATCGCCAGCCGATCGCCCGGAAAAGCGGCGGCCGCCTTGCGCACCCGCGCCAGCATCGGCCTGCCGCGCTCCTCATCGATCCCCAGCGATATGCCCGCACCGGGCAACAGCAGGTCGTCCGCCGATTTGGGCAGGGCCGTGATCGTGACGGAGGCAGGCCCCCAATCCTCCGGCCGACCTATTTTCAAATAGGTGAGCGGCCTCGACACATATGTCTTCAGGGCCTTGGTGAATTCGGCATAGTTCATGCCGAATTCGCGCTGGAAGACCGCCTGGCTGTCTTCGCCGCTGTTGCGAGCCGCCAGATAACGCTTCAACTGCAGATGCTTTTTCTGCCCGAACATCCAGTGGGTTATCAGCCAGCTCTGCGCATAGAATTGCGCCATCTGGAGACTGTTCAGGCCCTCCGCATTGCCGTCCAGAATGCGCTGGACCGGCAGCCATGGGGCATTCACCAGCATATAGCCGCGCCCCGCATTGTAACGGCCGACATGGAACTCCTTCTCCAATATGTCGGCCGTCATCATATATTCGGCAAAGCCTTCGACATACCAGGCGGGATAACCCATCGGGTAATATTGCAGCATGAAATGGTGCGTATATTCGTGCTGCAGCACTTCGTCGCCATCCAGCCCCCCACGATCCCTGCGGATCGCGAAGGCCGCGATCGCGCCCGGTGTCGCCGAATAGAAGCCGGCCACGCTGGCGCTGACCGGGCGGACCTGGCGCAGGTCCGCGTTGCTGCCGACCAGATAGATGTCGAGCTTGCCCGGCGCCGGCGGCAGCTTCGTTCCCGTTACCAGCCTGAGGATACGGTCATAATCCTCCAGCTTCGAGGCAAAGGTCCGCAACTGAGCCTCGCCGCCTTCGCTGTAGATGCGGAAATGCTCCGTCTCGGCCTTCAGCCAGGCGGCATGGGCCGTGCCGGAGGAAAGCCCCGCCGCCAGCAGCGCCAACAGAGACCACCCACGCCGGACTGACCGTTTCGTTCTGATGCCGTGATCGCCGCCCATATTTACATTCCCATCGCTTTTCGGAGGAATGCATCGCTCTTCCCGAGCATATCGGCACGAACCGCCGAGTCTTCGAGATCATGGTCGAGCGCCGGATAGATTACGAGCTCAGGCTTCTTTCCGGCGTCCGTCAGCCGGTCCGCCATCAGCCTGGAAGCCTGCACCTCCACATTGCTGTCCACATCTCCATGAAACAGCATCACCGGCGCACGGATCGCCGCAGCGTTCTGGGCAGGCGATCCCTCGCGGACATGAGGGCCGTTTCCGACAAATCGCTGTATCTCCACAAAGGTTGCGGTGTTGCGATACTGCTCCTTCAGACCGTTAAGGTCGGTGACCGGCGCAATGGCCACGATCGCCTTGTAGAGATCCGGCGCGAGCACGCCGGACTGGAGCGCGGCATAGCCGCCATAGGACCAGCCGAGCACCGCAAGCTTCTTCGGGTCGGCGATACCTTCGGATACCAGCCACCGCCCGCTGTCCACCACGTCGCCAATGGCAATCTTCCAGGATTGGAAGCCGTTATTACGAAACCATTCATCGCCATAGCCGGTCGAGCCGCGGAAATTGGGCTGAAGAACGGCATAGCCGCGATTGGCGTAATATTGCGCCATCCAATCGAAGCCCCATTCGTCACGTGCGCCCGGCCCTCCATGCGGCATCACGATGGCCGACAGGCCCTTGCCCGAAGATCCGACCGGCAGCGTCAGATAGGCCGGTATCAACGTCCCGTCGGCAGCCCGCACCTGAACCGATCGCATGGGTGCCAACGGATAATCCGCCAGTTCGGGCCGGCTCAGGATCAAGGGCCGCAGTTGCTTGGTGCCTCGATCGAACAGGTAATATTGGCCTGGATCGGTATCGCCGCCGGCCCAGATCAGCAGCTTCCGTCCATCGGCGCTTTCGCTTTCGAAATTGATTTTTGGTTGTTTTGGCAAAACCTTGCTCAAGCCGTCGGCGAGCTTATTAAGGTTTTCGTCAAAATAAACCGCCTGGCGATGGTCGGTTGCGAAGGACACACCCACGATCCGCCTCTTCCGACCGAGCCGGATCAGACCATCCACATCCACCTCTGGATGGCTGAAAACCAGTTGGTCACGTAGAGAACCGTCCAGCGATCGCTTGTATAGGGCCAGTCGACCGTTATTCTTCATGAAGCCATAAGCGGCATTTTCCTCGGGATCGACGGCATAGGGGTTGAAGCCCTGACGGGTCAGGGAATTATACTCCCCCAGATCCTTCCACCCATCCTGGCCTGCCAACCGGTAGGAATAGCGCGTGACGCCCGTGGTGTAGCCATCACCCTTGAGTTCCCATGCACCCTTTATCCGTACCGTGCCGAGGCCGTCCGTGATGAATTCCGAGGCATCCCGCATGGGATTGACGACCCTCTTCGAAGCCAGGGTGGTCGTATCCACCCGATCGACACCGAAGCCTTCGAGGCGGCTTTCGACGAGCTTTCCGATCCTAGCTTCGGGAACATAGGCGCGGCCTATCAGCACCGCTCCGTCCTGCCCCGGCAGCAAGTCCACGATCGTTCCACCGAACCCATTGAAATATAGCGCATCTCCGTTTGTCCGACGCGAAAGCAGCTTGGGATCGCTGCCGTCGATGTTGATGGCTATCATGGAGCTGGTGTTGACGACCTGGCCGGCGCCGCGTTGAACCGAATATATCTGGCACGCCAACCGCTTGTCCGAAACCCAATCGCAGCGTGAAATCCGTTCGGGATTGCCGCTGGCAAGCAGCGCGCGCGTGGGCGGTGCGCTTCCATCTATCGGCACGGTAAAGAGCGCATTGCTCTGCCCCTTACCGGGGGCAAGAAAAGCGACACGCTCCCCATTCGGGGAAAGCGACGCGCCGCTTACCCCTTCGCGCGCGCCGAAAGCCGCTTCCGGCGGCAGCGTCTGCGCCGACGCAACCCCACAAAAGAACATGGCGCCAAGTATAGGCGCAGAACAACGCAGCATCGATCCCCCCATATATATTCCCCTCTTCGCATTTATCTCCTCTCGGTAAAGAAACAAGCCGCCATCTGGTTCGCTTTTCCCTTTCCCGCCCCACCCTTGCCCGCCGGCCGTAGCGCTGCCATGAGGCACGCAACATCATTACCCGGGATAACGATATGCGCTTCGCCCTTGCCGCTTCGCTCCTTGCCCTGTCGGTCGCCACGGCCGCTGCCGCCGCCCCCGTGCCGGCCATCAATGTCGAGACGCTGAAGGACATCACCAGGACGCTTTCCGACGACAGCTTCCAGGGCCGCGCGCCCGCGACGCCGGCGGAGGACAAGACGGTGGCCTATATCGCCGATCGCTTCGCCAGGGCGGGGCTGAAGCCGGGCAACAAGGGAAGCTGGTATCAGGACGTGCCGCTGGTGGAGCTGACGCCCAACGCGGCCTTCCCGATCAGCATCACCGGCGGCAAGACGCCGATCACGCTGGATTACAAGACGGATCACATCACCTGGTCCTACCAGGTGCAGCCCCGGATCGACGTCGCGGGCAGCGATATCGTGTTCGTGGGCTATGGCATCAACGCGCCGGAACGCGGCTGGAACGACTATGCCGGGCTGGACGTCAAGGGAAAGACCGTCCTGATCCTGATCAACGATCCGGACTGGAAGATGCAGTCGCTGGATGGCCCCTTCGGCGGCCGGGCGATGACCTATTATGGCCGCTGGACCTACAAATATGAGGAAGCCGCCCGTCAGGGCGCGGCGGCCGCGATCATCATCCACGATACCGAGCCCGCGGCCTACGGCTTCAACGTCGTCGTCTCCTCCAACAGCGGCGGCAAGCTCGGCTTCGACGAGCCGGGCAACCATATGGACCAGTCGGCCGCCGCCGGCTGGATCACCAACGATGCCGCGCGCCGCATCTTCGCGTCCGCCGGCCAGGATTATGACGCGCTGGTCGCCGCCGCCGGGCAAAAGGGCTTCCACGCCGTCCCCTTCACGGGGATGAAGGCGTCGCTGTCGTTCGACCAGTCGATCCGCCGCCAGAAATCGAAGAATGTCGTCGGCATCATTCCCGGCAAGAAGCGCCCCGGCGAATATGTGCTCTATTCGGCGCACTGGGACCATCTCGGCATCTGCGAGCCGGTGGACGGCGACAATATCTGCAACGGCGCGGTGGACAACGCCTCCGGCACCGCCGGCCTCGTCGCGCTGGCCGAAGCCTATAAGGCGGGCGGCCAGCCGGATCGGTCGGTGGTGTTCCTGGCGGTGACGGCGGAGGAATCGGGCCTGCTCGGCTCCGAATATTATGCCGCCAATCCCATCTACCCGCTGGCCCGGACGGTGGGCGGCGTGAACATGGATTCGCTGAACGTGATCGGCAAGACCAACGACATCGTCGTCGTCGGCCCCGGCAAGTCCGAGCTGGAGGATTATCTGAAGCGTGCCGCCGTGGGCGAGAACCGCGTGCTGGTGCCCGAACCGACGCCGGAAAAGGGCTATTATTACCGTTCGGATCATTTCAGCTTCGCCAAGCTCGGCGTGCCGATGATCTATTTCGAAAGCGGCGAGGATCTGGTGAATGGCGGGCGCGAGCGCGGCAGCAAGCTGGCGGCCGATTATATCACCAACCGCTATCACGGGCCGAAGGACGAATATGATCCCAATTGGGATTGGTCCGGCGCGGTCTCCGACCTGAAGCTTTTCTATACTATCGGTCGCGAGCTGGCGGATTCGGATGCCTGGCCCAACTGGTATCCCACGGCGGAGTTCCGCGCCGTCCGCGACAAGTCTCGCGCCGGCAAGTAAGGCAGGGCAGAACCGATGACCTATCGTCAACCGCCCGAATGGGCCCGCCACGACCGCGTCTGGATCGGCTTTCCCAGCCATCCGGAACTTTGGGAGGACGATCTGGAGCCGGCGCGGGAGGAGGTGATCGCCTTCGCCCGCGCGGTGGACGCCGATGGCGCGGGCGAGCGCGTCGTGCTGGTCGCGGCGGACAAGACGGCCGCCAAGGCGGCGCTGGCTTCGGCCGGCCCCAATGTCGATGTGGTGGTGGCCCCGTTCGGGGATATCTGGCTGCGCGATACCGGGCCGATCATCGTGCACGACAGCGCCGGCGGCGTGCCGACCGCGCTCGATTTCCGCTTCAACGGCTGGGGCGGCAAATATGACCTGCCGAACGACGATACCGTGGGCCGCACGCTGGCGGAGGCCGCGCGCTTCCCGGTGAAGGCGTGCGATTGGATCTTCGAGGGCGGGGCCATCGACGTGGACGGCACCGGGCTCGTCGTGACGACCGAGCAGTGCCTGCTCAATCCCAACCGCAACCCCTATCTGTCGCGCGCCGATATCGAGGCGCGGCTGAAGGCCGATCTCGGGCTCGATCGCGTGCTGTGGCTGGGCAGCGGCCTGCTCAACGATCATACCGACGGCCATGTCGACAACCTCGCCCGCTTCGTGGGCGAAGGGCGGATCGCCATACCGGAGCCGACGGCGGACGATCCGAACGAGGCGGTCTATCGCGATGCCGCCGCCCGCGCCCGCGCCTTCGGGCTCGAGGTGGTCGGCGTCCCCTCCCCCGGCAAGGTCGAGCGGGACGGGGCGATCGTGCCGGCATCCTATATGAACTTCTATGTCGGCAATGCCGCCGTGGTGGTTCCCGTCTACGGCGCCGCCAATGACGATGCCGCCGTGGCCGCCTTCGGCGCGCTCTTCCCCGGCCGCAGGGCGATCGGCATCCGCGCCGATCATGTGCTGACCGGCGGCGGCAGCCTGCACTGCATCAGCCAGCAGGTGCCCAGCCCCTAAAATGGGCGCGGCGGCCCCGGCCTTGGCTTCGCGGCCCCGCATCCTTATCTGAGCCCGCCGCCCGTGGAGACCCTTTGATGACCGAAGTGACCGTTGCCGCCCTCCAGCTCGCGCTCAGCGACGATGTCGATACCAACATCGCCGCCGTGTCCGAACTCGTGCGCGAGGCGGCGGCCGAGGGCGCGCAGGTCATCCTTCCGCCCGAGCTGTTCGAGGGCCATTATTTCTGCCAGGTCGAGGATGAGGGCCTGTTCGCCCGCGCCAGGCCCACCGATCGCCATCCCGCCGTGCTGGCGATGCGCAAGCTGGCGGAGGAGCTGAAGGTCCATATCCCGACCAGCTTCTTCGAGGCGGACGGCCCGCACCATTATAACAGCCTCGCCATGATCGGGCCGGACGGCAAGGTGGCCGGCGTCTATCGCAAGAGCCACATCCCCGACGGGCCGGGCTATGAGGAGAAATTCTACTTCCGGCCCGGCAACACCGGCTTCAAGGTGTGGCCGACCGATCATGCCACGCTGGGCGTCGGCATCTGCTGGGACCAATGGTATCCCGAAACCGCGCGCACGATGATGCTGATGGGGGCGGAGCTGCTCTTCTACCCCACCGCGATCGGCAACGAGCCGCACGATCCCGATCTCGACACCAGCCGCCTCTGGCGCCGGGCGATGATCGGCCATGCCGTGTCGAACGTGGTGCCGGTGATCGCATCCAACCGCATCGGCACCGAAGGGACGATGACCTTCTACGGCCACAGCTTCATCGCCGACGAGCGCGGCGATCTGGTGGCCGAATTCGGCGCGAGCGAAACCGGCGTGCTCACCGCCACGCTCGATCTCGATCGCGTGAAGCGCCACCGCGCCGCCTTCGGCTTCTTCCGCGATCGCCGGCCGGACCTTTACGGCCGCCTCGCCCAGGATATCTGACGGACAAGAACGGCTGCCGCCGGCAGAACGGCACCGGCGGCCCCCCTCCTGATCGGCAAACCGCCTGCCGACATGCGGAGGGGAGTCGATTCCCGGCAAGCGCTCGGCTATCCCATTCGGGTCCAAGCCCTTTCAGGAAAGCCGTCCATGCGCCGCCGCACATTCCTTGCCGCCATTCCCGCCGCCGCCGCTGCCCCCGCCATGCTGCGGGCGCAAGCGCCCTCCCCCGTCCCCGCGCCGATCTGGACGCCGGGCGAGGTGCGGTTCGATCGGCCGGACGTGCATGGCGGCGATCGCCCGGTCGGGGCGAGCTTCGCCTCGCGCTCGGTGGTCTACGGGCTTTCGGGCGCCGCCGGCTCCGCGCAGCCGCTGGCCACGCAGGCGGGCATCGAAATCCTGAAGAAGGGCGGCTCCGCCGTCGATGCCGCCATCGCGATCAACGCCTGCCTGGGCTTCCTGGAGCCGACCGCCTGCGGCGTGGGCGGCGATCTCTACGCGCTGCTGTGGGACCCGAAGCAGGGCAAGGTCGATGGCCTCGCCAGCTCCGGCCGGTCGCCCCGCGCGCTGACGTTCGATATCGCCCAGTCGCGCACGAAGAACGGCCATCTGCCGGCTTATGGTGCCGCCTCGGTCTCGGTGCCCGGCACGGTCGCCGGCTGGTGGGCGCTCCACCAGCGCCACGGCAAGCTGAAATGGGCCGAGCTGTTCGAGCCCGCGATCGCGATGGCGGAAGGGGGCGTGCCGGTGGCGCCGATGATCGCTTATTATATCGGCCGGGCCATGGCCAATTTCACCAAGCCCGGCGCCGGCATCGAGGAAGTGGACAATGCCCGCAAGGTATGGATGCCGAACGGCGCCGCGCCGAAGGAGGGCGATCCCTTCCGCAACCCCGATCTCGCCCGCACCTATCGCCTGATCGCCCAGGGCGGGCGCGACGCTTTCTATGACGGCCCGATCGCCGACACGATCGAGCGTTATTTCCGGCGCATCGGCGGCTGGATGACCCGCGCGGACCTCGCCGCCCATCAGGCGAAATGGACCAGGCCGCTGGAAACCACCTATCGCGGCATCGGCGTGCAGGCGATCGGCGAGAATACCCAGGGCCTCGCCACCCTGCAGATGCTCAACATCCTCGAGCATTTCGACATGGCCGGCGCGGGCTTCCAGTCGGCGCTGTCGATCCACCTGCAGGCGGAGGCCAAGCGCCTCGCTTATGAGGATCGCGCCCGTTATTACGCCGACCCGGAATATGCCAAGGTCCCGATGGAGTGGCTCGCCTCCAAGGAATATGCGGCGGAGCGCGCGCGGCTGATCCGCCCGGACCGGCTGATGACGGACGTGCAGCCCGGCAAGGCGCCGTCGCGCGGCGACACCACCTATTTCACCTGCGCCGACAAGGACGGGCTGATGATCTCCATGATCCAGTCCAACTTCCGCGGCATGGGATCGGGGCTGGTGGCCGACGGCCTCGGCTTCATGTTCCAGGATCGCGGCCAGCTCTTCTCCTTCCAGCCGGGCCATCCCAACATCTATGCGCCGGGCAAGCGCCCGTTCCAGACGATCATCCCCGGCTTCGCGACGAAGGACGGCAAGCCCTGGCTCAGCTTCGGCGTGATGGGCGGCGACATGCAGCCGCAGGGGCAGACGCAGATCATCCTCAACCGCACCGATTACGGCCTCGATGCGCAGGCCGCCGGAGACAGCCCGCGCTGGCACCATGAAGGGTCGTCCGAAAGCATGGGCGAGGATTCGGGCGACGAAGGCCCCACCGGCACGCTGCGGCTGGAAAAGGGCGTGCCCGAGGCCACCCGCACCCGGCTTGCCGCGATGGGCTGGAAGATCGGGGCGTCGGACGGCGGCTTCGGCCGCTACCAGTGCGTCGAGCGGATCGACCGCAACGGCGAGCGCGTCTATGCGGCGGCAAGCGAGATGCGCGCCGACGGCGTGGCGCTAGCCTACTGATCGCCTTCCCGGCCGGGTTCAGTTGAGCCCGGCCAGCAGCTCCGGCCGATAGGGCTGCAGCGATTCATGGTCCCCGGCGCGCACCTTGGCCGGCCAGGCCGGATCGCCCAGCAGCGATCGGCCGAGCGCCACCAGATCGAATTCGCCGCGATCGATGCGGCCGCGCACGTCGTCGAGATAATGGTCCGAAGGCTCGGCGACGCGGCCATAGACGTCCCCCTGCCCATATTCGAGCGCGGTCGCCGCCAGGCCGATGCCGCCGCCGGCGATGGTGGCACGGCCGGTGATATGCTTGATCCAGCCGGCGAGGTTCAGGCCGCTGCCTGCGAATTCCGGCCGCCAGAAACGGCGCAGCGAACAATCGAACATGTCGACGCCGGCCTCGGCCAGCGGCACCACCAGCGCCTCCAGATCGGCCGGGCTTTCCGCCAGCTTCGCGGCATAATCCGTCATCTTGAACTGGGAAAAGCGCAGCGCGATCGGGAAATCCGGCCCCACGGCCTTGCGGCAGGCGGCGACGATCTCGGCCGCGAAGCGCACGCGATCGGCGCCATAGGCATCGTCGCGCCGGTTGGTGCGGTGCCACAGGAACTGATCGATCAGGAAGCCGTGCGCGCCGTGGATCTCGATGCCGTCGAAGCCGATGCGCCGGGCGGCGGCGGCGGCCTCGGCAAAGGCCGCGATCACGGCGTCGATCTCCGCCAAGGTCATCGGCGGGCCTTCGATCCGCTCCGGCGCTGGCGGCCGGCCCACCTCGGCCCCCGCCAGCCAGATGCCGGACGGGCCGATGCCGCGCCAGGGCGGCGGCACCTGCGCGATGCCCTGCAGGCCGGCATGGGCAAGCTGCGGCATCATCCGCCCGCCGGCCCCGTGCACGGCCTCCGCCGCCTTCTGCCAGATCGCCAGCGCGGCCCCGTGGAAGCGCGGCTCATTCTCGTCGAAGGCGGCATTGTCGTGCCCAACGGCCGTCGCGCCGCTGATGATAAGGCCGGTGCCGCCTTCGGCCCGCCGCCGGAAATAAGCGGGATAATCGGGATGGGGCAGGCCGCCGGGCGCCTTGCCCTGCCCCATCGGCGCCATGACGATGCGGTTGGGCAGCGCCAGCGAACCCAGCGCCAGCGGCGAAAAGAGCGGATCGGTCATGGCCGGATTATGATCCGCCGCAAGCGCCATCGCCAGCCGGCGATCACGCCCGACCCGCCGATAGCGCCATAATCCGGCCCCCAGGGATCGTCATGGTCAACCGGCGGGACCTCCCGTCCTCCCCAAGGGGGATCACCACCGGAAAGCGGTGATCCCCCTCGAAGATCGTGCCGCCCCAGCCGCAAGATCGATTGGCGCAGCACCCGTCCTTCCGGGCGGGCATCACGAATGCGGCGCCGCGCACCCCAAGGTTGCGCGGCGCCGCATTGGCGAACCTATGCCGCCGCCGGCCCTTCCAGCGTCGCCATGTCGATGACGAAGCGGTAGCGCACGTCGGCCTTTTCCATCCGTTCGAACGCGCCGTTGATCTCCTGTATGGCGATCATCTCGCATTCGGGCAGGATGTTCTTCTTCGCGCAGAAGTTCAGCATCTCCTGCGTCTCGGCGATGCCGCCCACGGGCGATCCCGATATCCGCCGCCGTCCCATCAGCAGCGGCAGGGTGCTGATCTCGTCCACCAGCCCCAGCTGGCCCACGATCACCAGCGTCGCATCGATATCGAGCAGCGGCATATAGGGGCGGAGGTCATGCCGCACCGGCACGGTATCGATGATCAGGTCGAAGGCGTTGGCGGCGGCCGCCATCGCTTCCGCGTCGGTCGAAACCAGCACCCGGTCCGCGCCCAGCGCCAGCGCGTCGGCGGTCTTGGCGTCGCTGCGGCTGATGACGGTCACGTCGGCGCCAAGGCCCGCGGCCAGCTTCACCGCCATATGGCCTAGCCCGCCCAGGCCGATCACGCCCACCCGGCTGCCCGGCCCCACATGCCAGGTGCGCAGCGGGGAATAGGTGGTGATGCCGGCGCAGAGCAGCGGCGCGGCGCGCGCCAGGTCCAGCCCTTCCGGGATGGAAAGCACGAACTCCTCGCGCACCACGACATGCTTGGAATAGCCGCCATAGGTCACGTCGCCGGTGATCCGGTCGCGGCCATTATAGGTCAGCGTCACGCCCTCGCGGCACATCTGCTCCTCATGGGCGAGGCACTGGTCGCAATGGCCGCAGCTGTCGACCAGGCATCCGACCGCGACGGCATCGCCCACCTTGTGCCGGGTCACGTCGCCGCCCACCTCGATCACCCGGCCGACGATCTCGTGGCCCGGAACGCAGGGGTATATGGTGCCCGGCCAGTCGCTGCGCGTCTGGTGCAGGTCGGAATGGCATACGCCGCAATAGAGGATCTCGATCGCCACGTCGTCGGAACGAAGCTCGCGACGGTCGAAGCTGTAGGGAGCAAGCGGGGTCTCGGCGTTCAGCGCCGCATAGCCGGTGGTCTTCATCTTCACTCCTCGGGTGATGGTGGATGTGTGGTGTTGAATTGCGGGTCGGTCAGAAACGCTCGCCGACCATTTCCTCGCTTTTGGCCCACAGCGCCTTCGCCCGCTCGGGATCGAGGGCGTAGGGCTGCACGCCGTCGCGCCGCGAAGTGCCGGTGGCGATCTCGGCCACATGGCAATCCTCGGCATAACGTCCGCCGATCTCGTCCGGCGCGGCCACGATCGCCGCCCAGATCGAGGTGGCGGCGCCCTGTGGCACCGTCTTCCAGTGGAAGGCGGGCGCCCCCTCGGGCTGGTTCGCCGTGATGGACGCGATCAGCGCGTCCTGCGCCTCCTGGGTCATGTGGCGGCTCAGCTCGGTGCGGATCACGCCCGGATGCACGGCCGCCGCGCGGATGCCCCGGTCGCGATGGCGCCGGTCGAACTCCACCGCGAACAGGATGTTGGCGGTCTTCGATCGGCCATAGGCCACGAACTCTTCGTAAGCGGTATGATCGAAATTGGGGTCGTCCAGGTCGACGTCCGAATATCGGTGGCCGGCGGACGAAAGGTTCACCAGCCGGCCGCCCGGTTTCAGCAGCGGGGCGATCCGGTTGACCAGCACGAAATGCCCCAGATGATTGGTGCCGAACTGCGTTTCGAAGCCGTCGGCCGTCACCCCCTTGGGGCAGGCCATCACGCCGGCATTGGCGATGATGATGTCCAGCGGCCGGCCATCGGCGATCAGCGCGTCGGCCGCCGCCCGCACGCTCGCCAGCGATGCGAGGTCGAGCCGGATCAGCTCCAGGCTGCCGCCGCCGTCCCGCGCCGCCGCGCGCACGCTTGCGGTCGCGGCTTCCGCCTTGGCGAGGTCGCGCGCCGCGCCCACCACGTCCGCGCCGTGCGCCGCCAGCGCCCGCGCCGTCTCCACGCCCAGCCCGGCGGAAACGCCGGTCACCAGGATGCGCCGGCCGGAAAGATCGACGCCTTCCAGCACCTCGTCGGTCGTCGATTCCGCGCCGAATATGGTCATGGCTGTTCTCCATTGCCGTGGAGGAGGCCCATCGCCCCCTCGAAGCCGGGGCCGATATGGATGGCAGTCCCCGCTTCCGGGCGCCCGATCGTGTCGATCTCTTGCCTGATCCTATCAAAGCACGGGCCGGGATGCAGGCCCGCCCTTGCCACCGGGTCGGCGCGCGCCAATCTTCGAGGCCATGCGCCATCAGCTCGATCAGATGCTCGCCCTTGCCGAGCGCCACCTCCACAACCCGCACCGGGAAGCCGCCCTCCCCCGCCTCGCCCTCTATGCTTCCAGCGGGCAGACATGTTCCACGGCCACGCTCTACCGGCCGATGCTGTGCCTGGTCCTGCAAGGCGCCAAGCAGGTGCTGATCGGCGATCGCGTGCTGCGCTACGATCCCGCATCCTATTTCGTCGCCTCGCTGGAATTGCCGGCATCCGGCCGCATCGTCGAGGCGAGCCCCGATCGCCCTTATGTCGCGCTCAGCCTCACGCTCGATCGGGAGGCGCTGGCCGCGCTGCTGCCGGATGCCCCGCCCGCGTCCGGCGGCCGCACCGCCGGCTTCGCCGTCAGCCCGGTCACGCCGCACCTGCTCGATGCCTGCCTCCGGCTGCTTGCCCTGCTCGATACGCCGGAGGATGCCGCCGTCCTCGCGCCCCTGCACGAACGCGAAATCCTCTATCGCCTGCTCCGGGGCCCGCAGGGCGGCGTGCTGCGGCAGATCGCCCAGGCGGACAGCCGCCTGTCGCAGGTCCGCCAGGCGATCGCCTGGATCAGGGAGCATTTCGACGAGCCGCTCCGCGTCGAGGCGCTGGCCGAGATTGCCGGCATGAGCCCCGCTTCCTTCCACCGCCATTTCAAGGCCGCCACGGCGATGAGCCCGCTGCAATATCAGAAGGTGCTCCGCCTGCAGGAAGCGCGGCGGCTGCTCGTCATCAGCGCGGATGCGACGCGCGCCGCCTACCGGGTCGGCTACGAAAGCGCCTCGCAGTTCAGCCGCGAATATGCCCGCATGTTCGGCGTCCCGCCCTCGCGCGATGCGGAGCGGCTGCGCGGCGCCGGCATCGGCCTGCCGGAAATCAGCAGCGCGGCCTGATCCCGATCACCCGGCCCCCGATCAGCCGGCCCCCAATCAGCCGGCCAGCGTCTCGATCGCGGACCTGTTCTCCAGCGTCCGGTGGACGGGGCATTTGGCGGCCACGTCCAGCAGGCGCGTGCGCTGCTCGCCGGTCAGCGCATCGCCACGGATGCGCACGGTCTTGCGGAAAACGTCCGTCTTGCCCGGCCGGCCTTCCACGGCCGCCTTCTCGTGCGTCACTTCGGTCTCGATATGGTCGACGGGCCATTGCTGCTGCCGGGCGAACCAGCGCACCGTCATCGTCGTGCATTCGCCCAGCGCCGCCGCCAGCATCTGATAGGGCGACGGGCCGAGGTCGGCACCGCCCATCGCCACCGGCTCGTCGCCGATCAGGCTATGCCCGCCGGTCTCGATCCGCACCGCGAACGGGCTCGCGCCCGTCTCGCTCACAGTCACTTCCACCTTGTCGCTCATGCCGCTCTCCCCGCCCGTGCCGCGCCCTTCCTGGGCCCGCTCATCCATCGACGATATCCGAATATTCGGGGTGGCCGGCATAAAAGCGGCTCATGAAGCTGCACTTCAGCACGGCCTTGCGCCCGCTCGCGCGGATCGCATCGAACACGCCGGTCGCCAGCTTCGTGCCGATCCCCTGCCCCGAATATTCGAACGGCACCTCGGTATGGGTCAGCACCACCCGGCCTTCCTCGTCGATGCGGTAATAGGCCGCCGCCACATTGTCGCCGTCCAGCGCCAGTTCGAACCGGTGCTGCGCCGGATTGTCGATCACCGAAGCCATCTGCGTCTCCCGTCCGCCTTCCTCAATGCCCCGTCACGCCCATCGCCAGCAGCAGCAGCAGGAAGAGGGTCGCCGCGAAGGTCGCGGAAAACAGCAGGAAGCAGGTCCGCCACAGCGCGCTGAACCAGCCGAGCGAATAGGCGCCCTTCAGCTGGCGATACATGTGCCATGGCGGAAAGAAGGTCATGAATATGATGATCGCGGTNGCCGGCAGGATCAGCGCGGCGAAGCTCATCGTCACCATCATCAGCGTCATCGCCGCCAGCGAATATATGGCGAAGATGGCATGATCGTAGAGGCCGAACTGCCAGCGCCAGGCGAACATCAGCCAGATGAAGGGCAGCGATATCGGGATCAGCGCCCAGGAGAATTTATAGGCGGAGGATTGCAGCTTGTAGAGCAATAGCGCCGGATTTTTCGATGCTTTCTCAATGCCTTCGTCCAATGCGGGCCAGCCGGTGTTCGCGTTGATCCCGGAATGGGTCGGCTCGGCGACCGGTGCCCTGGCACTATCCTTGCCGACCAGGGCGGCCTGCTCGGCCACCCGGCCGGTCATGAGGTTGGTCACCGCCAGCTCGCGCTGCAGATCGGCGATTTGCCGGTCCAGCGCGCGGGTGTTGTCGCCCGCCGCCTTCAGCTCGTCGCGGGCGGCCTGCAACTCCTTCAGGCGGATGGCGGACCTGTCATTCTCGCTGCCAATCTCGCGCTGGGCCTCCTGCAACCCACTCGCCACCTCCTCCACCGTATGCCCGCTCGCGCCGCGGATCGGCAGGCCGACCCAGGAGAACACCGCCACCATCAGGAATACGGAAAACAGGAAGAGCGCCAGCGGCGACACGAATTTCGCCCGCTCGCCCAATATATAGCGCCGGGTCAGCTCCCCCGGCCGCCAGAACAGCAGCGGCAGCGTGCCCCACATCTTCCCTTCGAAATGGAACACGCCGTGGGCGATATCGTGCACCAGCGCCATCACCGTGCGGTGCAGGTGCGCCGCCTGCCCGCAATTCTGGCAGAAATGGCCCGCAAGCGGCGTGCCGCAGTTCAGGCAGGCGCTTTCGTGGGTGTGGCCGTCATCGGTGGCGCGGCGGCCCCCGAGCCGCTCGCCCTCGATCGCATGAGCCGCAAGGGCCCCGGTCGCGACATTCGCCGCTGCTTCGAATTCTCCGGTCATGTGCCCAGGATAGCGGCGTGACCGTGGCGAAGCGAGGGGCGACGTGATAGGGCTCGGCCATGACAGACGCCGCCAGCCTCGCTTCGTCCGCCGCTACGTCCGCCACGGATGCGCCCGTCCCGGATGCGGAGGCGCTGATCCAGGATATGGGCCGCCGCGCCCGCGCCGCCGCCGCGGTGCTGGCCCGCACGCCGACCGCGGTGAAGGCCGATGCGCTCCGCGCCGCCGCCGCCGCTCTGCGCGCGAACGAGGCCGGGATTCTCGCCGCCAATGCCGCCGATATGGCGCGCGGCCGAGAAAACGGCCTGTCGCTCGCCCTGCTCGATCGGCTGAGGCTCGATCCCGCGCGGCTGGAAGGCGTCGCCGCCGGGCTGGAGGCGGTGGCCGCCCTTGCCGATCCGGTCGGCCAGGTCGTCGATCGCGCCGCGCGACCCAACGGCCTGGAATTGAGCCGGGTGCGCGTGCCGCTGGGCGTCGTCGGCATCATCTACGAAAGCCGCCCCAACGTTACCGCCGATGCCGGGGCGCTCTGCCTGATGGCCGGCAACGCCGCGATCCTGCGCGGCGGATCGGAAGCGATCCAAAGCAGCCGGGCGATCCACGCCGCCCTTATCGAAGGGCTCCGCGCCGCCGGCCTGCCCGAGGACGCGATCCAGCTCGTCCCCGTCACCGATCGCGCGGCCGTGGGCGCGATGCTCAAGGCCGCCGGCCTCATCGACATCATCGTGCCGCGCGGCGGCAAGTCGCTGGTCGCGCGTGTCCAGGCCGAGGCGCGCGTGCCCGTGCTCGCCCATCTCGACGGCATCAACCACACCTATATCGATGCCGCCGCCGATCCCGCGAAGGCGGTGGCGCTGGCCGTCAACGCCAAGATGCGCCGCACCGGCGTTTGCGGCGCGACCGAAACGCTGCTGATCGACCGCGCCTTCCCCGAGGGCGCGGCCGTGGTGAAGGCCCTGCTTGATGCCGGCTGCGAACTGCGCGGAACCCCGGAAATCCAGGCCCTCGATCCCCGGATCCTGCCGGCGGGGGACGAGGATTGGGATGCCGAATATCTCGATGCCATCTGCGCGGTGCGGGCCGTTTCCGGGGCGGACGAGGCGATTGGCCATATCGCCGCCCATGCTTCCCATCACACGGACGCGATCGTCACCGAGGATGCCGCCACCGCCGAACGCTTCCTGGCGGAAGTCGATTCGGCGATCGTGATGTGGAACGCCTCCACCCAGTTCGCCGATGGCGGCGAATTCGGCCTGGGCGCGGAAATCGGCATCTCCACCGGCCGTCTCCACGCGCGCGGCCCGGTCGCGCTCGAAGGGCTCACGACCTATAAATGGGTGGTGCGCGGCACGGGACAGCTCCGCCCTTGAGCCATCGCAGAAGGGCGACCGGCCTGCTCGGCGGATCGTTCAATCCCGCCCATCGCGCCCATCGTCGCATCACCCTTGCCGCTATCGAGGCGCTGGGGCTGGACGAGGCATGGTGGCTGGTTTCCCCCGGCAACCCGCTGAAAGATGGCGCGCCCGACATGGCCCCCCTGTCGGCCCGCGTCGCCAGCGCCCGCGCCATGGCCCGGCGCGCGCCGATCCGCGTCACCGCGATCGAGCGGCGGCTGGGCACCCGCTACACCGCAGAGACGCTGGAAAAGCTCGTCCGCCTCTACCCCGATCGCTGCTTCATCTGGTTGATGGGATCGGACAATCTCGTCCAGTTCCACCGCTGGCGGGACTGGCGCAGGATCGCGCGGACGGTTCCGATTGCCGTAATCGCCCGTCCGGGTTATGATGGGGCTGCTCACGCTACGAGGGCGATGGGCTGGCTGCGGCGTTTCGTCCGGCCCGCAAGCCAGGCGAGAAACTGGACGACGTGGAGACCGCCGGCGCTCGTGCTGCTGCGCTTTCGCCCAGATCCCGGTTCCGCCACGCGCTTGCGGGCTGAAGACCCGCTTTGGTTTCACGCATATCATCAACAGGCCCTGCGCGACCCCGTGACGCGCCGGTGCATCGACTAGGAGGCCCTTTGCCCGCCAGTACCGCCGCCCTTCGGGGCACCAACGAACCCGAGCCGTCGGCCGCGCTTCACCAGCTCGTGCTCCGCTCGCTCGACGACGACCAGGCCGTCGAGACCGTAACCATCCCGCTTGCCGGCAAGAGCAGCATCGCCGATCACATGGTGATCGCGAGCGGCCGTTCGTCGCGCCAGGTGGCATCGATGGCGCAGAAGCTCGCCGATCGCATCAAGCAGGAAACCGGCCGCATCGCCCGTATCGAAGGGCTGCCGACGGCGGACTGGGTGCTGATCGACGCGGGCGACGTGATCGTCCACCTGTTCCGCCCCGAAGTCCGCAGCTTCTACAATCTCGAACGCATGTGGGGTTTCGAGGAGGAACGCCGCCCGGCCGGCGAAGCCTGAGGCGTTGCTGCTCCACATCGTCGCGCGGGGCAAGATCGGCCGCAGCCCCGAGGCGGAGCTCGTCGATCGCTATCTGAAGCGGATCGCCTGGCCGACCCGCGTTACCGAGCTGCCCGACAAGGGCGGCCGCGCACCCGTGCTGGACAATGATTCCATCCTCGTGGCGCTGGACGAGAAAGGCCAGCAGCTGCCCTCGCTGGCGTTCGCGGAAAAGCTGGGCCGCTGGCGGGACGACGGCCGGCGCGAGGCCCGCTTCCTGATCGGCGCGGCCGACGGGCTGGAACCCGCCGATCGCGAACGCGCCGATCTGCTGCTGGCCTTCGGCGCCGCCACCTGGCCGCACATGCTGGCCAGGGCGATGCTGGCCGAACAATTATGGCGGGCGACCAGCATCCTGGCCGGCCACCCCTATCATCGCGAAGGCTGAGCACATCGCAATGGCCCGCCCCCTGCTGATCGCCGCGACCATCGCCACCGGCGCCGTGGCGGGCCTGGCAATCGCGCGGGTGCCCACGGCGGCCGAGATTTCGGCCGATCAGATCCGTCGCCAGGCCGATGCCGCCGCCGCCCGCGCGGCGGGGCTGGAGGAACAGGCCGCCCGCGCCGCAGAGGACGCCGCCCGCACCCGCGCCGCGGAAGCCGCCGTCGCCAGCCGCGTGATGGCCGCCGAGGCGGAGATCGCCGCCGCCGAGAAGCGGATGGGCGACGTGGCCGCGCTCCGCGCCCGCCAGCGCGCGCGGCTCGCCGAGGAGCAGGCCCCGATCGTCCGGCTCACGGCCGCGTTGCAGACGATGGCCCGCCGGCCGACCGCGCTCGCCTTCGTCCAGCCCGGCTCCATCGCCGATGTCGTCCATGTCCGCGCGCTGCTCGATGCGCAGGTGCCGGCGATCCGCGATCGCACCGCCGGGCTCCGGCGCGAGGTCGCCCACGGCCTCGCTCTCCAGCGCGAGGCCGATCAGGCGGCCGCCAGCCTGCGCGACAGCCGCGATCGACTGCAGGCGGAACGCGCGGAACTCGCCCGGCTCGAAACCCGGCACCGCATCCGCGCCCAGGCACTCACCGATGATTCGCTCGCCCAGTCCGATCGGGCGATGGCGCTGGGGGAAAAGGCCCGCACCGTCGCCGACCTGATGGATCGCCTCGACAGCCAGTCGCGCACGCGCGATCGGCTGGCCGCGCTCCCCGGCCCGGTCCTCCGCCCGCTCGTCCCGGGCCAGGCGGCGGCCCCNCCCGCCGAGCCCGCGCCCGAAGGCCCGCTCAACCTCGCTTATCGCCTGCCCGTTACCGGCAAGCTGGTGCGCGGCCTCGGCGAGATTTCGGACGCCGGCGTCCGCGCCCGCGGGCTCACCATCGGCGCCAGGGCCGATGCGCTGGTGGTTGCGCCGGCGCGTGGCCGGATCGCCTATGCCGGCCCCTTCCGGGGCTATGACAATATCGTCATCATCGAACATGGCGGCGGCTGGACCAGCCTTGTCACCGGCCTCGCCGCGCTCAACGCCAGGGTGGGCGAGGCGGTGGACCAGGGCAGCCCGATCGGCCGCGCCCATGGCGGCGCCGGCGGCGTGACGGTCGAGCTGCGCCGCGCCGGCCAGCCCATCGATATCGTTCCGCTGCTGGGGCAGGGCTGATGGCACGCCCCGCACCCCGCCNCCCCTACCCCCNCATCCCGTTCACCGCATCTTCATCGCCGGTGATCGACCATGCCCCCGCCCAGGCTTTTCATCCGGCAGCCTTGTTGCCGGAGATGGAAAGGCTGTAACGTGGTGGCAATATCCAGCGAAGGCACCCTGTCGATGGCCAGATTATTGTTGCGTTCCGCCTTGCTCGTCAGCGCTGTTGCGCTGGTTCCCACCGTCACGTCGGCATTGGCGGCCGCGGATGCGGAAACTTTCCGCGAAATGGACCAGTTCATGAGCGTTTTCGATCGCGTGCGATCGGAATATGTCGACAAGGTTGACGACAAGACGCTGATCAAGGGCGCGATCGACGGCATGCTCGCCAGCCTCGATCCGCACAGCTCCTATCTCGATTCGCGCGACTATCAGAATCTGCGTACGCAGACGGACGGCGCCTATGGCGGCCTGGGCCTGACGGTCTCGATGGAGGACGGCGCGGTCAAGATCATCGCGCCGACCGAGGATACGCCTGCCTACAAGGCCGGGCTCAAGTCGGGCGACTATATCACCCATCTGGACGGCAAGCTGATCTATGGCGGCACGCTGGACGAAGCGGTCGATCAGATGCGCGGCAAGCCGGGCACGCAGGTGAAGCTAACCATCGTCCGCCCGGGCCGCGACAAGCCCTTCGACGTGACGCTGACGCGCGAGGTCATCACCCTGAAGCCCGTCAAGTGGGAGGTGAAGGACAAGGTCGGCATCGTCAACATCAACACCTTCAACAAGCAGACCGGCGAAGCGGTGCGCGCGGCGCTGGTGTCGATCGACAAGGCGGTCGGCGGCCAGCCGCTCGGCTATGTCGTCGATCTCCGCTCCAACCCCGGCGGCCTGCTGGATCAGGCGATCGAGGTTTCGGACGCCTTCCTCGATCGCGGCGAGATCGTCTCCCAGCGCGGCCGGGAGAAGAGCGATATCGAACGCTGGTATGCCCGCCCTGGCGATTTCGCCCATGGCCTGCCCGTGATCGTCCTGATCGACGCGGGATCGGCCTCGGCGGCCGAAATCGTGGCCGGCGCGCTCCAGGATCACCGGCGCGGCCTGGTGATGGGCGAACGCAGCTTCGGCAAGGGATCCGTGCAGACGCTGCTGCCGCTGACCGAGGATACCGCGCTCAGGCTCACCACCGCGCGCTATTTCACGCCGTCGGGCCGCTCGGTGCAGGAAGGCGGCATCCAGCCGGATATCCGCGTGCCCCAGCTCACCGACCCCGATTACAAGGACCGTCCGCGCCTGCGCGAGGCCGATCTGCGCCGTCACCTCATCAACGAGGCGAAGCTCGACGAAAGCGTGCTGGAGGACGACACCAAGGCCGATCCCCGTTTCCAGCTGACGGCCACCCAGCTTGAGAAGCAGGGCGTTTCGGACTTCCAGCTCGATTATGCGGTGAAGACCCTCGCCCGCCTCGGCGGTGCGCCTGCAACCGCCGCCGCCGCGACCACCAGCGCCGCGGCCAAGGGCACCGTGACAGCGGGCGCCGGCCCCAAGGGCGGCCGCTAAACCTCTCGTCCGGCTCCCCTCCCGGCCCGGAAGGCCGCGTGAGGGGAGCCGCAATCCCAAGGGATCTCCGCCCTCCCCATGACCAGATTCGCCACGGCCCGCCTGCTCGCCCTCCTGATCCCCACGGCGCTGATGGCGGGCGCGCTGGGATCGCAGTTCATCGGCGGCCTCTATCCGTGCGAGATGTGCCACTGGCAGCGCTGGCCGCATTATGCGGCGATCGCGATCGCGCTCCTCGCCTTTCTCGTCCGCCCCGCCGCGCGGCCGCTCACCATCCTGGCGGCGCTGGCGATCATGGCCAGCGGCGCGATCGGCGTCTTTCACGCCGGGGTCGAATATGGCTGGTGGGAAGGGCTCACCCGCTGCAGCACGATCGGCAATTCGGGCGATGTCCTCGCCGATATCATGGCGGCGCCGATGGTCCGTTGCGATGAGGTGCAATGGTCGCTGTTCGGAATTTCTCTCGCCGGATGGAATGCGATCGTTTCGCTTGCCGGCGGAGCGACTATATTGGCCCTATGCCTGAAACGCCCCCGCTGATGCCGATCGACGAAAAAGCCCGCGCCTCGATGCTGCGGGTCGATCAGGCCGGCGAATATGGCGCGACCCGCATCTATGCCGGGCAACTCGCCGTGATGGGCGATCATGCGCCGGGCAGCCGCCTGATCGCGCGCATGGCCCTGCAGGAGGAACGCCACCGCGCCCGCTTCGATGCGATGATCGCCGAACGCGGCGTGCGGCCGACCGCGCTCCAGCCGCTGTGGAACGTCGCGGGCTTCGCGCTGGGCGCGGCGACGGCGCTGATCGGCCCCAAGGCCGCGATGGCCTGCACCGCGGCGATCGAGACGGAGATCGACCGCCATTATGGCGAGCAGCTCGAACGGATCGGCACCGGCGACCCCGAACTCAGCGAGGCCATCGCCGATTTCCGGGCCGAGGAGGTCGAACATCGCGAGATAGCACTGGCCGAAGGCGCCGAGGAAGCGCCCGCTTATCCCTTGCTCTCCGGCGCCATCCGTCTCGGCTGCCGGGCCGCGATAGCGCTTTCGAAGCGGATTTGACGCATCCCTGCCCCTGGTTCAGACGTTGGGGTAGGACAATATAGGATCGGCACGATGAAGACCGTGATCGCCAGCCTCGCTTTCGTGATCGCCGCGTCGGCGGCCATGCCCTTCGACGTCGCGCAGGCGCAGCGATCCGAAAGGGTGCTGACCATCTACGGCAACGACAAATGCCCCACCAGCAATGGCGAGGAAATCGTCGTCTGCCGCCGCCTCGACGAAAATGAGCGGTATCGCATTCCCAAGGACCTCCGCGATTCCGAACTCACGGGCAACGATGCCTGGAATGAGCGCGCGCGCAGCTTCGAATATGTCGGCCGCTCCGGCGCCCAGAGCTGCTCGCCGGTCGGCAGCGGCGGCGCATCGGGCTGCATGCGCGAAATGTTCCGCAAGGCGCGGGACGAGCGCGCCGCCAATGGCGAGAAGACCGGCATCCCATTCTGAGCCGGCCGCCCCCCTCCCGATCCTTGAGGACAGACCATATGCGCAGCACCATCCGCCTCGGCCTGGTCACGCTGGGCCTGCTGGGCGCGCTGCCTGCCTACGCCCAGGACGCGACAACCGGAACCCCGCCGGAGAAAGTCTCCTCGCTGGTCGTCTATGGCGACGATCCCTGCCCGCGCAGCACCAGCGACGAGATCGTCGTGTGCGGGCGCGAACCGGAAAGCGAACGCTACCGCGTGCCCAAGCGCTTCAGGGGCAAGAAGGCCGAGCCCGCCCAGCAAAGCTGGTCCAATACCGTGCGCCAGCTCGAATGGGTCAGCCGCGCCGGCACGCCCAACAGTTGCTCCCCAGTCGGCAGCGGCGGCGCCACCGGCTGCTACCAGATGTTCATGCGCCAGGCGCGCGCGGAACGCGAACAGGCCCGGCAGGAAGCAGCCGACATTCCCTGACGGCCGTGCGACATCAGCCCTGGTGGCAGGGCCGCCGATCGCTCCATATCACGACATAATCGTCCGGCACTCGTGTCCAGCGGCCGTCCGGCCGCCGGATCAGCGGTTCGGCGCACGCCCGGCAGCGATCGAAGAACAGCCCGTCATTCCACACGCCGGGCGTCTCGCTGCGATGCAGCCCCAATCGGCATAATAAGGACATGGCGACCCCCTTGTCCCCGCCGATCGATGCCATCCCCACGGCGCCGCCGACGGTCCGTTTTCCTGCTTATATCTTTATGGTTAAGATATTCGCTACGGCAGATCAATCGGTGGGCGCGCGATAAGCAGGCAGCAGGCGGATCGCAGCGATCATGCCGAGGCCGAACAGGATCGCCGCGCAATCGGCCAGGAAATCCATGGCGTTGGCATCCCGGTGCAGCATCGGGATCGCCTGGGTGATTTCGATCGCGGCACCCACCCCCGCCAGCCCCAGCCCGGTCCGCCACAGGGCGCGGCGCGGCCAGCCCAGCCCCGCCAGCAGCGCCAGGGTGAAGAAGGCGATCATATGTTCGATCTTATCGGAAGCGGCGATGTGCGGTGCTTCGGCCTGCGGCATGATCGCCGCGCCATAGGCGAAGATCAGCGCCGCCCAGAATAGCGGCCGCGCGAGGCGTTCGATCAGGGCCATGCGGCCGGCCTCATCCGATCGGGAAAGGAAATGGCGCCTTCAGGCGGCGCCGGGGCGCCGTCGCGCCCGATATGGCAGAGCGGCGGAGCCTCCTGGCTCCGCCGCCCATGCGATCACTTCTTGCCGAGCGTGAGGCCGCCGAAGCGCTTGTTGAAGCGCGCGACCTGGCCGCCGGAATCCAGCAGGGTCGACTTGCCGCCGGTCCACGCCGGGTGGACGGTCGGATCGATGTCGAGCTGCAGCGTATCGCCCGCATTGCCCCAGACCGAACGGGTCTCGAAGACGGTTCCGTCCGTCATCTGGACCTTGATCATGTGGTAGTCGGGGTGAATGTCCTTCTTCATCATTTCGCTCCTGAAATGGCTGGTTTCCGACCAGCCTGGGCAATGAAGGCGCGGCCATAGCGGCAGATGCCGCGATTGACAAGGCGCGCTTGCCCCGTCGTCCCGAATGAAAGAGGCGGCCCCGCCACGCGGAACCGCCCCTTCATGATCCTGCGTTTCGCCGGAGGATTCAGGCCGCCGGCGGGTCCGCGATCATGGCGGTGAAGTTCGCCTGCGCGGCGACCTTGCCGTCCACCAGCGCCCGGCCCGCGAACTTGCAGACCGTCGCGCGCTTCTGCACGAACTCGACCTCTAGGCGCAGCAGCACGCCCGGCTCCACCGGCACGCGGAACTTCGCCTCGTCGATCGCCATGAAATAGACGAGCTTGCCGGAACCGGCGAGGCCCAGCGATTCCACCGCCAGCACGCCCGCCGCCTGCGCCAGCGCCTCGACGATCAGCACGCCCGGCATGATCGGCCGGCCGGGGAAATGGCCCTGGAAGAAGGGCTCGTTGATCGTCACCGCCTTGATCGCCGCGATCGACCGGTCGGGGATCAGCTCCTCGACGCGATCGACCAGCAGCATCGGATAGCGATGGGGCAGCGCCGCCAGCACCCGCCGGATATCCAGCGGGCCGCGATTCCCGGCCGCGTCGCCAGCCACGTCCGTCGTCTCGCTCACCGGATCAGCGGCTCGCGGGCGCAGGCGCGGCCGGCGCCGTCGTGTTGACGCTCGGCAGCTGCGAGTTGAGCTGCGTCATCACGTCGTTGGTCACGTCCAGCCCGGCGGAGGCCGCCAGCGTGGCGCCGGTGTCGACCGCGATGTTGGCGCCGCGCGCCTGCATCACCTGGGTGACGATCGGGTTCAGCTTCTCGGTGATCTGCTGGGCGACATAGGCGCGGTTGCGCTGGAACTGCTGCTGGCGCTGCTGCAGCTGCTGGTTGGCCTGCTGCTCCTTGGTCTGGAGCGCCTGGATGCGCTGCTGCAGCGCGGCGTCGGGCGCCTTGCCGCCGGCCGCCTTGGAAATCGCTTCCGCTTCGGTGCGGATCGGGGCGCCCAGCGATTCCTGCAGCTGCTGCAGCTGCTGCGCCTGGCTCTGAAGCTGGGTCTGCGCGGCCTTGCAGGCATTGCATTCCGCATAGATCTTCTGGGTGTCGACGGTGACGATCACCGCCCCCGGAACCTTCTGGGCCTGAGCCACGCCCGGAAGGGCGGCAATCGCGGCAAGCAGAACGGCCGCCTTGGAAATGGTCTTCATCAGAATTGAGTCCCTACGTTGAAGGTGATGAGCTTTGTATCGTCGCCGTCACGCTTGACCAGCGCCTTGGCGATATCGATGCGGAACGGCCCGAAGGGCGAATTCCAGTTGACCCCGAAGCCGACGGAAACGCGCGGCTTCCAGGTATCGCCCAGGAACTTCTCGTCCCAAGGGCCATAGGAATTGGTCGCGGCATTGTTGGGAACACTGCCTACGCAAGTACCGGCGTCGTTCTTCTGGCCGGTGACGCAGGTCGTATACGTGCCCGCATTCGTCTGCCCCTCCGGGATCAGATATAGCGGATTGCCAGAGCTATCCCGCACCGGCCGCGTCACGGGGTCGAGCTTGCCATCGCCATCCGTGTCCTCGAACGTAGCCGTCGGCAACGGCTTCTTGACGCCGAAAACCGAACCGACGTCAAGGAAGATGGACGGACGCAGCCCCATCTCGCGCGCACCCGAACCAAGCGGAATTTCAAGTTCAGCGCGCGACATATAGTAATAACGGCCGCCCAGCGCGTCGTCATACATCTGGTCACGGTTGGTGATCGGCTTGCCATCCGCATCGTAAGGGATGCGCAGCACGCGGGGACCGATACCGCGGATCGCGAAGCCCCGCATCTGCGGCTCGCCCAGGAAGAAGCGATCGGTCAGCCGCACCGCGTCCACGCCCGGCCCCGGGCTGCTCTGCAACGGCAGGATCGCGCCGCCTTCGACGCCCAGCGAGAAGATGAAGCCGCTGCCGACATTCCAATATTTGTCGGCATCGATGCGTGAGCGGACATAACGCACGCTGCCGCCGAGGCCCGCGACATCCTGGCTGAACACAACGCGCTGGCCCCGGCTGGGACGAACGCGGTTGTTCAGATTGTCGAAGACAAGGCTGTAGCCGACGGAGGAGGTCGTCCGCTTGCCCAGCGCATCGCAGAGATAGCGGCCTGCGAGCAGCGGATCGCAGACCAGTTCGCCCTGGGAGTTCACCATGTAGAATGTGTTCTTGTCGAGCGAGACGTCGTCGAAACTCAGGCCGTAACGCAGCGCCAGGCTGACATATTCGGTCAGCGGAACGCCCGCGCGCACCTGGAAGCCGGTGGTCGTCTGCTCGTAGGTGGTCCGGCGATCGTTGCCGTAATAGTTGAACGAGTTGTAATCGCGCCGAAACACGTCGAAGCCGAGCGCGATATTCTTGTCCATCAGATAGGGTTCGGTGAAACCCAGCTCGATCGACTTGGAATAGGTCGAATAATTGACACCGGCGCGGACTTCCTGGCCCTTGCCCATGAAGTTACGCTCACGGATCGAAAGATCGACGATGAACTTCTCGAGGCTCGAGAAGCCGGCCGAGACCTGCAGCTCGCCGGTCGATTTCTCCTCGACATTCGCTTCCAGCACCACGCGGTCGGGTGCCGACCCGGGCTTCTGCTCGATCTCCAGCTTTTCCTGGAAATAGCCGAGCGACTGGATGCGATCGCGCGAGCGCTTGACGCGGAAGCTGTTGAACGCATCGCCTTCCGAAAGGCGGAACTCGCGGCGCACCACCTTGTCCTTGGTGTGCGTGTTGCCGTTGATCGCGATGTCCTCGACATAGACGCGCGGCGCATCGTTCACCTTGAAGGTGACCGACATGGTGAGCTTGTCCTTGTCGCGCACGAAATCGGGGCGGACGTCGGGGGTGAAGCCCAAGAGGCCGGTGGTCTCGGTGATGGCGTCGACGGTATCTTCCACCGTCTTGGCGTTGTACCAGTCGCCCTTGCGGATGCGGATCAGTGCCTTCAGCGTGTCCGGCTTGATGTCGCGGATCTCGCTCTCGGCGTCGATATCGCCGAACTTGTAGCGATCGCCCTCCTCGATCACATAGGTGATGATGAAATCGCGCTTGTCCGGCGTCAGCTCGGCAACGGCGGAGATCACGCGGAAATCGGCATAGCCCTGGGTCAGGTAGAACTGGCGCAGCTTCTGCTGGTCATAGGCCAGGCGATCGGGATCATAGCTGTCGTTGGAGGAGAATATCCGCCAGAAGCGCGAGGCCTTGGTCGCCATCTCGCCTTCCAGTTCGCCGGCCGAGAAATGCTGGTTGCCGATGATGTTGATCTGGCGGACCTTGGATTTCGCGCCCTCGTTGATCTCGAACACGATATCGACGCGGTTCTGGTCGAGCTGCACCATCTTCGGCTCGACGGTGGCGGCGAAACGGCCCTGCCGGCGATAGAGCTCGATGATGCGCGCCACGTCGGCGCGCGCCTTGGAACGGGTGAAAATCTGGCGCGGCGCCAGCCGGATCTCCGGCCGGATCTTCTCTTCCTTCAGGCGCTTATTGCCTTCCAGGACGATGCGGTTGATCACCGGGTTCTCGCGCACCTGGATGGTCAGCGCGCCGTGATCGTCGCGGATCTGGACGTCGGCGAACAATTCGGTGGCGTAAAGGTCCTTCAGCGCCTGGTCCAGCGTCTCGCGCGTATAGGGGTCGCCCGGCTTCAGCTTGATGTAGGAGCGGACGGTATCCGGCTCCAGCCGCTGCGATCCGGCGACCGCGATGGTCCGCACCACGCCGCTGCCCGGCAATGCCGCGGCCGCCGGCGCCGACGCTGCGGGCGCCGCATCCTGCGCATATGCGGCGGCGACGGGCATTCCGCCCAAAATCGTCCCCACCAGCAGCAGCGGTCCCATCCGCCGGAGCGAGTTCATGGCTTGCCGTTCGCCCCCGATGGTCCGTGCCTTCATTGCCGTCACGCGTACCCGCCCTTGTCCCAACTGGTCTTCAAATCAGGCGCCCCCCAAAAGGTACGCCGGTCCCGCCGCCTGCCCTGCCCGATCGATGTCAGCCGATCAACCCGGCAAGCCTTTGCCACACCCCAAAAGACGCCAGGTCGTTGACGGTGACGAAGATCATGAAAGCCAGCAGCACCGCCAGCCCCGTCCTGAAAGCCCACTCCTGGATCGCGGGATTCAGCGGCCGCCGAACCACTCCCTCGACCATGTAGAACAACAAATGGCCACCATCCAGCAATGGAATTGGCAACAAGTTGATGAATCCCAGATTAATCGAAATCATCGTCATGAAGAGGATGAAATCGAACCACCCGAGCGTCGCCTGCTGCCCCGAAATCTGGGCAATCTTCAACGGCCCGCCCAGTTCCTTCACCGAACGCCGCCCGGTGATCACCTGGCCCAGCGTATCCACCATCATGCGGACGATATTGCCCGTCTGCTCGATGGCGGCGCCCGGCAGGCGCCAGAAGGGCACCTCAACCCACACCGGCTGGCCGGGGCTGATGCCGAGCAGGCCACGCCGGAATTCGTTGCCGAAGCGATCGCGCTCTACTTCCACGCCGATCGTGGCGTTGAGCGAAAGCGGCCGCCCGTCGCGCACCACCTCCAGCCCCAGCCGCTCGCCGGGCCGGATCGCGACGATCGCGGGAATATCCTCGAATCGCTCGATCCGCTGGCCGCTGACCGTGGTGATCCTGTCGCCGGGGCGCAGCCCCGCTGCTTCCGCCGCCGATCCCGCCTGCACCGTCGCCACCAGGGCGGGCGTGCGCGCCTGCCCGTTCACCGCGAACACCGCCATGAACACCAGGATGGCGAACAGGAAATTGGTGAGCGGCCCGGCCGCGACGATGATGAAGCGCTGCCACAAGGGCTTGGCCTGGAAGGTCCGCGCCCGTTCCTCGGCCGGCATCGCCAGCCATTCGGCGGTGGGATTGTGGGCGCTGGCCGGGTTCATGTCGCCGGCGAAGCGCACATAACCGCCCAAGGGCAGCGCCGCCACGCGCCAGCGCGTGCCGCGCCGGTCGGTCCAGCCGAAAAGCTCGCGCCCGAATCCGATCGAGAAAGCCTCCGCCTTCACGCCGAAAATCCGGCCGGCGAAATAATGGCCAAGCTCGTGAATGAAGATCAGCGGCCCTATGACGAGAAGAAAAGCTATAATCGTCAGCGGGATGCCGGGGGTCTCTATCACGCGGCCTTCTCCTCCATCATTGCCGTCGCGAGCCTGCGCGCCTCAGCATCGATCGCGAATACCTCATCGAGGCTGGTAGGCGACGATGGATCATAACTGTCCAGAACTTTCGCCACGATTGCGGCAATATCGAGGAAAGCGATGCGCCGCCCGAGAAATGCGGCCACCGCTTGCTCGTTCGCGGCGTTCAGAATGGCCGGCCGGGCGCCGCCCGCCTCCACGGCGGCGCGGGCGAGCGCCAGTGCGGGGAAACGCACCGGGTCCGGCACCTCGAAGCTCAGCGATCCGATGCGGGCCAGGTCCAGCCGTTCGGCAGGCGCCGCCATCCGCTGCGGCCAGGCGAGCGCGTGGGCGATCGGCGTGCGCATGTCGGGCGTGCCGAGCTGCGCCAGCGTCGATCCATCGACATATTCCACCATCGAATGGATCACCGATTGCGGGTGGACCAATATGTCGATCCGCTCATGCCCGACGGGGAACAGGTGGTGGGCCTCGATCAGTTCCAGCCCCTTGTTCATCATCGTCGCCGAATCGATCGAAATCTTGGCGCCCATCGACCAGTTGGGGTGCTTCACCGCGCGTTCGGGCGTCACCCCTGCCATCTCGGCCGGGCTCCAGGTGCGGAACGGCCCGCCGCTCGCGGTCAGGATGATGCGACGCACCTTGTCCAGCCGGTCGCGATCCAGGCACTGGAAGATGGCGTTATGCTCGGAATCGACCGGCAGCAGCGTCGCGCCATGGGTGCGCGCCGTCAGCGTCATCAGATCGCCCGCGGAAACCAGCGATTCCTTGTTGGCCAGCGCCACGGTCGCGCCGCGCTTCAGCGCCGCCATCACCGGCTTGAGGCCGGCGCAGCCGACGATCGAGGCCATCGTCCAGTCGGCATCGCGCGCGGCCGCCTCGATCAGCGCGCCTTCGCCCGCCCCGGTCTCGATCCCGGTGCCGGTCAGCGCCTCCGCCAGCGCCCCGCCCAGCGCCGCATCGCCGATGGCCGCGAAGCGCGCCCGCGTCCGCCGCGCGGCATCGGCCAGGCCCTTCACGTCGCTATGCGCCGTCAGCGCCACGACCTCGAAGGAGTCGCGGTTGCGATCGATCAGGTCCAGCGTGGAGGTGCCGACCGATCCGGTCGCGCCCAATATGCTGACGGTGCGCATCACAGCCATCCCCGGATCACCAGCCCCGCCACGATCACCGCCACCGGCACCAGTCCGTCCAGCCGGTCCATCACGCCGCCATGGCCCGGCAGCAGCCGTCCGCTATCCTTGGCGCCCACCCGGCGCTTCAGCCAGCTTTCGAACAGGTCGCCAATCTGCGCGGCCACCGCCAGCGTCGTCGCGAAATAGACGGCGATCCACGAAAGCCCGAAGAATATCGCCATGACCAGGCTCAGAAGCTCGGCCGCGATCACGCCGCCGATCAGGCCCGCCCAGGTCTTGTTGGGGCTGATGCGCGGCGCGAGCTTCGGCCCGCCGATCCCGCGCCCGGCGAAATAGGCGCCGATATCGGTCGCCCACACCAGGGCCATCGCCCACAGCGTCAGCAGCAGGCCCCGCTCCTCGCGCAGGTAGATCAGCGCCAGCGCCGGCAGCCCGGCATAGAGGATGCCCGCCGCCAGCCCGACGCGCCGGGTGAGCAGCGCACCCAGCGCGAACAGCAGCACCAGCACCATGGCCATGGTCACGACGCCGCCGCCCGGCCAGATCGTTGCCGGCACGATCCCCACCAGGCCGGGGCCGAACTGGCCGGCGGCGCCATTGGCGATCAGCAGGGTCTGGACGAGGAACAGGGCCAGCAGCACCAGCATCACCCGCGTCCGCCAGCGGTCGGCCCGCAGCAGCCCGGCCCATTCGCCGATCATCAGCAGGCCCGCCGCCGATGCGAGCAGGCCGAACCAGATGCCGCCAGCCCACAGCGCCCCCAATGCGACGGCGATCATCACGATCCCGGCCAGCACGCGCTGCGTCAGTTCGGTCATAGCCCTCCGAAACGTCTCTCGCGCCGGCCATAATCGGCGACGGCCGCGAACAATGCTTCCCGCCCGAAATCCGGCCACAGCGTATCGACGAACAGCAGCTCGGCATAGGCCGCCTGCCACAGCAGGAAGTTGGAAAGCCGCCGCTCGCCGGACGTGCGGATCAGCAGGTCGGGCGGCGGCAGTTCCCGCGTGTCCAGCCGCGCGTCCAGCGTTTCCGCATCGATCGCCGCCGGGTCGATCCGGCCGGCCAGAGCATCCTCGGCCAGCGCGCGGGCAGCGCGGACGATCTCGTCCTGCGCGCCGTAGTTGAGCGCGATCACCAGCGTCATCGCCCGGTTGCCCACCGTCCGCTCGATCGCGTCGTCCAGCAGGCGGGCAAGCTCCGGGCCGAACCGCCGATATTCGCCGATCACGCGCAGGCGCACGCCGTTGGCGGCCAGTTCCTCGATCTCGCCCAACAGATAATGGCGCAGCAGGCCCTTGAGGTCGGAAACCTCCTCCTCCGGCCGGCGCCAATTCTCGGACGAGAAGGCGTAGAGCGTCAGCACCTCGATGCCCAGCTCGCGCGCGGCGCGGATGGTGGCGCGCACCGCTTCGGCGCCCTTGCGGTGGCCGGCGACGCGCGGCAGGTGCCGGGCCTTCGCCCAGCGGCCATTGCCGTCCATGATGATGGCGACATGGCGGGGAAGCCCGGCGCCGCCGTCGCTCGCCCGCAGGGTCGAGGCCGAGGCGGCGCTCACTTGCCGAGGATTTCCTTTTCCTTGGCCGCCGCCGCCGCGTCGATCTCGGCGATCGTGCTGTCGGTCAGCTTCTGCACCTCGGTTTCGGCGCGCTTGCGCTCGTCCTCGCTGATCTCGCCCTTCTTCTCGTCGGCCTTCAGCGCGTCATTGCCGTCGCGGCGCACGTTGCGCGCGGCGATGCGGGCCTTTTCGGCATATTGGCCGGCAAGCTTGGCCAGCTCCTTGCGCCGTTCCTCGGTCAGGTCGGGGATCGGCAGGCGCAGCGTCTGGCCGTCGACGATCGGGTTGAGGCCCAAGCCCGCCGAACGGATCGCCTTGTCCACCGGCGTCACGTTGGACTTGTCCCACACCTGCACGGAAATGAGGCGCGGTTCCGGCACGCTGACGGTCGCCACCTGGTTGAGCGGCATCTGCGCGCCATAGACCTCCACGGTCACCGGATCGAGCAGCGAGGTGCTGGCGCGGCCGGTGCGCAGGCCCTGCAAATCCCCCTTCAGCGATTCCACCGCGCCGTGCATCCGGCGTTCCAGGTCAGCCTTGTTATAGGCGGGCATCGATCACACTCCCTCGTTCTGGACGATCGTCGCCACGCCATCGCCCGCCAGCACCCGGGCCAGATTGCCCCGCTCGCGGATGTTGAAGACGACGATCGGAATATTATTGTCGCGGCAGAGCGCCACGGCGCTCGCATCCATCACCTTCAGGTCGTCCGAAAGGACCTTGCTGAAGGTGACGCTGTCATAACGCTTCGCGCCCGGCACCTTCTTCGGATCGGCATCATAGACGCCGTCCACCGAGGTTCCCTTGAACAGCGCATCGCAATTCATCTCGGCGGCGCGGAGGGCGGCCGCGCTGTCGGTGGTGAAATAGGGGTTTCCGGTGCCGGCCGCGAAGATCACGATCCGGCCCTTTTCCATGTGGCGCTCGGCGCGGCGGCGGATGAAGGGCTCGCACACCGTGTTCATCGGGATGGCCGATTGCACGCGGGTGTCGACGCCGATCTGCTCCAGCGCGTTCTGCACGGCGAGCGCGTTCATCACCGTCGCCAGCATGCCCATATAGTCGGCGCTGGTCCGTTCGAAGCCCTTGGCGGCGGCGGCCAGGCCACGGAAGATATTGCCCCCGCCCACGACTAGGCAGAGCTCATGGTCCTTGGCGACGTCGGCGATCTCCTGGGCGACGCGGGCGACCGTCTCGGGATCGATGCCGAACTGCCCCTGCCCCATCAGCACTTCGCCGGAAAGCTTCAGGAGTATGCGGTTGAAGCGCGGCCGGGTCATCGCCGTGGGATTCTCTCATGCATCAGGAAGGGAAACGGCGCGCACCCTAGAGCCTGATCGTTCGAGATGGAAGCGCTATGCGCTCCCATCGAAGATACGTGAATCAGGCTCCGATCCCTTATGCGGGATCGCGATTCACCGGCGGGGCGAATGGCCCGGCCCGATCGAGGTTCCGTGCGGGCGCACGCCTAGTGCCAGGGGCGCAATTTGCTTCCCCTCCCGGATCAGGGAGGGGATTGGGGGGGGCGGGCGTCCGCCGCAGGCCCGAATGCCGCGACCGAGGCGCCCGCCCCCGATCCCTTCCGCAAGCGGAAGGGAGGCAGAAGGATCAGACGCCGGCGGCGGCGGCAACTTCGGCGGCGAAGTCGCTTTCCTTCTTCTCGATGCCTTCGCCGAGTTGGAAGCGCACATAACCCTTCAGCACGATCGGCGAACCGGCTTCCTTGCCGGCGGCGGCGACGACGTCGGCCACCGGGGTCTTGCCGTCGATCACGAACGCCTGGCTCACCAGCGCGTTCTCCTTGCGATACTTGGCGATCGCGCCTTCCACCATCTTCTCGACGATGTTGGCGGGCTTGCCCGATTCGGCGGCCTTCTCGGTCGCGATCGCGCGCTCGCGCTCGATCGTCTCGGCGTCCAGGCCATCGGCGGTCAGCGCCAGCGGGGCAGCGGCGGCGATGTGCATGGCCAGCTGCTTGCCCAGCGCTTCCAGCTTGTCGGCCGGCGCGGCGCTCTCAAGCGCGACGAGCACGCCGATCTTGCCGAGGCCGGGGGCCGCGGCGTTGTGGACGTAGGAGACGATCGCGCCCTGATCGACCGTAAGGGTCGCCGCGCGGCGCAGCGCCTGCTGTTCGCCGATGGTGGCGATGTTGCTGGTCAGCTTCTCGGCAACGGTGCCCTCGCCCGGATAGGTCGCGGCGGCCAGCGCCTCGATCGAATCGCCGGTGTCGAGCGCCAGCTCGGTCACGGTCTTCACGAACGACTGGAACTGATCGTTCTTGGCGACGAAGTCGGTTTCCGAATTCACCTCGACCACGGCACCCTTGGTGCCCTTCACGGTCACGCCCACGAGGCCCTCGGCCGCCTGGCGGCCGGCCTTCTTGGCGGCGGCGGCGAGGCCCTTGGTGCGCAGCCAGTCGACGGCGGCTTCCATGTCGCCATTGGTCTCGGCGAGCGCCTTCTTGCAGTCCATCATGCCGGCGCCGGTGCGGTCGCGCAGTTCCTTGACGGTCTTGGCAGTGACTTCCGCCATGTCCTTGTCCTTTCGTTATGAACGGGTCGGGGCGAGCCGATAGGCCCGCCCCGTGATCTTGTTATGACGCACGCGCTCCAGGGAGGGCGCGTGGAGCGCGATCAGGCGCTCAGCGCTTCCTCGGCGACCGGCTCGGCGGCGGCGCCCAGGTCCTCGCCACGGGCGGCGCGGCCACCCTGCTCGCCACGGGTCGCGGCGGCGGCGACGGCGTCGCAATAGAGGCGGATGGCGCGGGCGGCGTCGTCATTGGCCGGGATCGGGAAGGCGATGCCGTCCGGCGACACGTTCGAATCGAGGATCGCGACGACGGGGATGCCCAGCGTGTTGGCTTCCTTGATCGCCAGCTCTTCCTTGTTGGCGTCGATCACGAACATCACGTCCGGGATGCCGCCCATGTCGCGGATGCCGCCCAGCGAAAGCTCCAGCTTGTCGCGCTCGCGGGTCAGCTGCAGCACTTCCTTCTTGGTCAGGCCGTGCGTGTCGCCCGAAAGCTGCTCTTCCAGCGTCTTGTAACGCTTGATCGAGCCCGAGATGGTCTTCCAGTTGGTGAGCATGCCGCCCAGCCAGCGGTGGTTGACATAATGCTGGCCCGAACGGCGGGCGGCCTCGGCGATCGGCTCCTGCGCCTGGCGCTTGGTGCCGACGAACAGCACCTTGCCGCCATGGGCGACGGTCTGGCTCACGAAGTCGAGCGCGCGCGCGAAGAGCGGCACGGTCTGCGACAGATCGATGATGTGGACGCCGTTGCGCTCGCCGAAGATGTAGGGCTTCATCTTCGGGTTCCAGCGGTGGGTCTGGTGGCCGAAGTGGGCGCCGGCGTCGAGAAGCGCCTGCATCGAGACGGTGGGAACCGCCATGGGATAGTCTCCTTCCGGTTGAACCTCTCCGGGGCAGTGACCGGACGGGCGGAACGCCCATCAGCGGCACCGGTTTATGAACCCCGGATGTGGAATGGCGGCGCACCTAGCCATTCGGGCGCCGGAAATCAACCCTTGACGACAGGAACAAAACAGGAACATAAAGGCCGCAACACGGGATTCGCGGAAATGCCCCATCGGGCAGGGCGAAGCGGGAGGCGGTTATGGCACAGCTTGCGACGATCCTTTTCTTCCTCGCCATGGGCGGCACGGCGCTCGGCATCATCGCGGGGATGGTGATGGAATATGCCGATCGGATCGCGATGGCGCTCGGCGCCCGCCCGGCCGCATCGCCGGCCCTGCCGCCGCTGCCGGCGGCGCGCGTCAGGCTTCAGCCGCGGGCCGTTCCTGCGCGGATCGCGCAGCCGCCGCTGCGCGCTGCCGCCTGACGCGGGCATAGCTGCGCATCCCGAAGGGGATGGACAGCACATAGGCGATGCTGGCGATGGCCAGCGTTTCCCACGTCGCCACGATCAGCGCCGCGCCCAGCAACGCCACGGCCAGCAGCAGCCACAGCCGGATGCCGCTGCGCAGGCGGAGGGACGACCAGGAATAGGTGGCGACGTTGGAGATCAGCAGGAATCCGACGAACGCCGCCCACGGCGCCACGACATAGGTTTCGCGGAAGATGTCCAGGCCGGTGCACAGCCAGAGGTAGAGCGGCAGCATCAGGAGCCCCGCGCCCGCGGGCGCCGGCACGCCGGTCAGGAAGCCGGCCGACTTGTGCGGCTGCTCGCTCGCGTCGATCTGGGCGTTGAAGCGGGCGAGCCGCAGCGCGCAGCATACCGCATGGCCCAGCGCGAACAGCCAGCCGTAGCGCGGCAGCGCCTGCAGCGACCAGAGGAACATGATGATCGCCGGCGACACGCCGAAGGCGATCACGTCGGAAAGCGAATCGAGCTCCGCACCGAACCGGCTCTCGCCCTTCAGCAGCCGGGCGATCCGCCCGTCCAGCCCGTCGAGCACGCCCGCCAGGATGATGAGCGCGGCCGCCATCTGCCATTCGAGCCACCAGCGTTCCGATCCCGGCACGCGCCCGATCGCGCCGATGGCGAAGCGCACGCCGGTCAGCCCCGAACACAGCGCCAGCGCCGTCACCGCGTTGGGCGCGAGCGCGCGCAGCGGAATGCCCTTCAACGGGCGCTGGATGCGGGCATTGTCGGGGCGCGGCGCCATCAGAGCGCGGTTCCGTATACCCGTTCCGCCTCGCCGATCCTCGCGATCACGGTCTCGCCGGCAATGGCCCGCTGGCCCAGCGCGATGCGCGGCTGGGTGCCGGCCGGCAGATACACGTCCACCCGGCTGCCGAAGCGGATCAGGCCGATGCGCTGCCCGCCGGCGACGATGTCGCCCGGCTTCACGAACGGCACGATGCGCCGCGCCACCAGCCCGGCGATCTGGGTGAAGCCGATGCGGGTGCCGTCATTGCCTTCGACCAGGATGTGCTGGCGCTCATTCTCCTCGCTCGCCTTGTCGAGGTCCGCATTCAGGAACTTGCCGGAGATGTAGACGACCCGACGGATCGTGCCGGCGATCGGCGTGCGGTTGATGTGCACGTCGAACACGCTCATGAAGATCGAAACCCGCGTCATCGGCTCGTCGCCCAGCCCGTCGGGGCCTGCCAGCTCGCGCGGCGGCGGCACGGTGGCGATCATCGTCACCAGCCCGTCGGCCGGCGACACGATCAGCCCCTCCCCCCTCGGGAAGGTGCGGATCGGATCGCGGAAGAAGGCGAGGATCCAGATCGTCACGCCCGCCATCGGCCAGGCAAGCGTTTCCCAGGCCATCAACGCGAAGATGAGCGTGATGGCCGCGCCGATCAGGGCGAACTTGCGGCCTTCGGGATGAACCGAGGGCCAGCGCCAGCGGACGGTGGTGGTGCCGACGTCCGGCTTTTCCAATGATGTCATGTCCGCGTTCTTACGATCGGCCATGGCGGCTGACAACGGCGCAGTGGGCAACAATGTTGCAATCGCCCTCCCCGCGCCCCCTTCGGCCCACGCGATGCGGCAGCGCAACATTTCGTTACGCGCGGGAAACAGGCGGATCACAGGCGCCCTTTAGGCTGCCTTCCATCCCGGGGGACGCGCGCACGGCGGCCCGCCAGCCGCAAGAGGCCGCGCCCGCGGGATGCAGGAGGAACATTCCAACCATAAAAGGGGAATGTTCCATGTCTTATCGTCTGGTCGCCGCGGTTGCGGCAGCCCTGTTCGCGACGCCGGCGCTGGCGCAGGAAGAGGCGTCCGGCCCCTTCACCATCTCCGGCAGCGCCGGCCTCGTTTCCGATTACCGGTTCCGCGGCGTCTCGCAGTCGGACAAGGAGATGGCCGTGCAGGGCGGCATCGGTGTCTCGCACGAAAGCGGCCTCTATGCCGGCACCTGGGCGTCGAGCCTCTCGGGCTGGGGTACCTTCGGCGGCGGCAATATCGAGCTTGATCTCTATGCCGGCTACAAGCTGCCGGTCGGCGGCGCGACGATCGATGTCGGCCTCACCTGGTATATGTATCCGGGCGGCGCGGACGATACCGACTTCGCCGAGCCTTATGTGAAGGTCAGCGGCACGGTGGGGCCGGTCTCGCTGCTCGGCGGCGTCGCCTATGCGCCCAAGCAGCAGGCGCTCGGCAACTATTCCAACACGCCGCAGAGCCGGGGGCAGAAGCAGGACAATCTCTATCTCTGGGGCGATGCCAGCGCCGGCATTCCCTCCACCCCGCTCAGCGTGAAGGCCCATATCGGCTATTCGGACGGCAATCCCGGCCTCGGCCCCAACGGCACCAGCATCGCGCCCACGGGCAAATATTGGGATTGGCTGGTGGGCGCCGATGCGGTCGTCGGGCCGGTCACGCTCGGCATCGCCTATGTCGATACCGATATCAGCAAGGCGGATTCGGCCTATATCCAGCCCAATTTCTCGTCGACCAAGAACGGTTCGTCGATCGCCAGCGGGCGGGTGGTCTTCTCCGTCACGGCCGCCTTCTGATGCGGTGACGGCCAGACCTTCCCGGCCGTCCCACGCCCCCCGGGGCTCAGCGCTCCGGGGGCGTCGCTTTTTCCCGCGCGCCATTCCTTTTGCCCGCCGCGCCTTCCGCCGCCCGCAAGGTTGATCCTCGCCCCGGCATTGCCTAGACGGGCGCGAAACCCACTCCCTGGAGAAAGCGGACCCCCATGGCCAAGATCACCGTGAAGACCCCCGTCGTCGAGCTCGACGGCGATGAAATGACCCGGATCATCTGGCAATGGATCCGCGAGCGGCTGATCCTGCCCTATCTCGATCTCAAGCTCGAATATTACGACCTCTCCGTGCAGAAGCGCGACGAGACGGCGGACCAGATCACCATCGATTCCGCCCGCGCGATCCAAAAGTACGGCGTCGGCGTGAAGTGCGCCACGATCACCCCGGATGAGGCCCGCGTCGAGGAATTCGGCCTCAAGAAGATGTGGAAGTCGCCGAACGGCACGATCCGCAACATCCTGGGCGGCGTCGTGTTCCGCGAACCGATCGTCATCAAGAACGTTCCCCGGCTGGTTCCGGGCTGGACGGACCCGATCGTCGTCGGCCGTCACGCCTTCGGCGACCAGTATCGCGCCACCGATTTCAGGGTGCCCGGCCCCGGCAAGCTCCGCCTCGTCTGGGAAGGCGACAATGGCGACGTGATCGACGAGGAAGTGTTCCAGTTCCCGTCGTCCGGCGTCGCCATGGGCATGTATAATCTCGACGATTCGATCCGCGATTTCGCCCGCGCCAGCATGAACTATGCGCTGGGCCGCGGCTGGCCGCTCTACCTCTCCACCAAGAACACGATCCTCAAGGCCTATGACGGCCGCTTCAAGGATCTGTTCCAGGAGGTGTTCGACGCCGAATTCGCCGCCCAGTTCAAGGAAAAGAGCATCGTCTACGAACATCGCCTGATCGACGACATGGTCGCCTCGGCGCTCAAGTGGAGCGGCAAGTTCGTCTGGGCCTGCAAGAATTACGACGGCGACGTGCAGTCGGATACCGTCGCGCAGGGCTTCGGCTCGCTGGGTCTCATGACCTCGGTGCTGATGTCGCCGGACGGCAAGACGATCGAGGCGGAAGCCGCCCACGGCACCGTCACCCGCCACTATCGCATGCACCAGCAGGGCAAGGCGACGTCGACCAACCCGATCGCCTCGATCTTCGCCTGGACGCAGGGCCTCTCCTTCCGCGGCAAGTTCGACGGCACGCCGGACGTCACCCGCTTCGCCGAAACGCTGGAGCGCGTCTGCATCGAGACGGTCGAAAAGGGCCAGATGACCAAGGACCTCGCCATCCTGATCGGCCCGGATCAGCCCTGGATGACGACCGAGCAGTTCTTCGAGGCGATCCGCGTCAACCTCGAAGCCGAAATGGCCAACTGGAAGTAACCTTCCCGCCATCGGCCCCAAAAAAGGCGCCGCTCCGGTCCACCGGGGCGGCGCCTTTTCTTTTGGGACTCGTATCTCGGCCAACTCAAGTCGATTGCCACTACCTAGCCGGGCATCCCGGATCAGATCGGGAATGCCCGCCGCGCTCCTTTCAAGCCGCGATCCGGGAAACGAACTCGCTCGTTGCCGCTTCCAGGTCGGAAAGGCGGGCGTCCACGGTCTGGAAGCCGGTTTCCAGCCGGTCGATCTCGCCGGCTACGGATACCGTGTCGGATCGGATCGCGGCGATGGTGCCGGACATCGAGTCGGCCGCCAGGGCCGTTTCGTCGACGGCGGCGGTGATCGAGGTCACCGTCTGCGCCTGCACTTCCATGGCCTGCTGGATGCGCCGGGCCGATGTCTGCACCTCGCCCACCGTGTCGCGGATCGATCCGTTGGCTTCCAGCGTCTGGTGCGTCGCCGCCTGGATCGCGGCGATCTTGGCGGCGATGTCGTCGGTCGCCCGCGCGGTCTGCGAGGCGAGGCTCTTCACCTCCTGCGCCACCACGGCGAAGCCCCGGCCGGCATCGCCGGCGCGTGCCGCCTCGATCGTGGCGTTGAGCGCCAAGAGGTTGGTCTGCCCGGCAATGTCGCGGATCAGGCCGAGGATGGATTCGATCGCCTTGGCGTGGTCGGAAAGCGCCTCCGTCACCACCACGGCCTCGGCCGACTGGGTCGCCGCCTTGGTCGCCACCAGGGCCGCCGATTCCACCTCGCCGCGCGCTTCCTCGATGGCGCGGATCAGGCCGGCGGCGGTATGCGCCGCCTCGCGCATGGCGGTGGCCGATTGCTCGGCGGCGGCCGCCACCTCGGATGCCTTGCCCAGCATGCCACGCGCGGCGGCGGCGGTGTTCACCGTCTTTCCCTTCAGATCGCGCGCATTCGCGACCGTATCGGCGAGGATGGCCACAACCGTACCCTTGAACCGGCTGCTCGCGTCGGCGCGCTGCACGCCCGCCGCGTTGCGCTTCAGATTGTTGATCTGGGCCAGGATGATCTCGGTCTCGATGCAGGCCAGGCGATGGACGATGCGGATCGCGCGGCGGCGCGTGTCCGGGTCCCCGATCGCCAGGCGGAGCTGATCGCACATCATCTCGGAAGCGGTGATCACCGCCTCGATGAACACGGGCGGCGGCACGTCGCTATGGTAGATGTCGGCCGCGGGCCGCGCGACGAGCGCGATCCAGTCCGCATCCACCGGCTGGCGATATTTGCCGGTCGCATGCGCGATGAATTCCTCCACCGGCAGCGGGCTGCGCGGCGTCATCCCTTCCCAGAAGGCGCGCGATGCATCGCTTATGGCGTCGGCGCCATGTTCCCACAGGAAGCGCAGATCCTCGCTCAGCCGCCCGTCGCGATTGTATAGCGCCAGCCGCTCGGCCACTTCCTCGTCCGGCAGGGGCACATGGATATCGGCAGAGGTCTGTCGCATATATTGGCCGCTCAACCCTTGTCTCCCCACGCACAAATCCGGTTTCGGGGCCATCTTAAGGCGCGGTGGTAAATGCAGGGTTATTCCGGCGAACGTCCGCGTAAGGTTGCATGACGACGAGGTTCGGCTAAAGGAGCCCCGCATATCGATTAGGGGGACTTCCATGTCTCGAAACGCCGCACGCCCGCTCTCTCCTCACCTCACCATCTGGCGGTGGGGGCCGCACATGCTGGTTTCCATCCTGCATCGCGCGACGGGCACAGCGCTCGCCATCGGCGGGGGCATCCTGTTCGCCTGGTGGCTGGCCGCCGCCGCCAGCGGGCCGGACTATTACGAATCGTTCCGTTATTATGCCGTCCAGGCGGAAGCGGGCGACACGCTGGGCTGCATCGTCAACGTCCTCGCGCGCATTGTCGCGATCGGGCTGACGTGGAGCTTCTTCCAGCACCTCTTTTCCGGCCTTCGCCATTTCGTGCTCGATACGGGCGCGGGCTATGAGCTGAAGACCAATCGCATGTGGTCGATCCTCACCATCGTGGGCTCGATCACCTTCACCGCCCTGATCTGGGGCTGCATCCTTCTGGCTAGGGGCTGATCGGATGGGAACGGGAACCGGCATCGGCCGCGTCCGCGGGCTTGGCTCGGCCAAGCATGGATCGCTTCACTGGTGGCAGCAGCGGCTGACGGCCGCGGGCAACGTCATCCTCCTCCTCTGGTTCGTGGTATCGATCTTCCGCCTGCCGGTGCTCGATTACGCGACCGTCACGACGTGGATCGGATCGCCCTTCGTGGCGGTGGCGCTCGTCCTGCTCACCGTATCGGTATTCTGGCACCTGCGCCTCGGCCTCCAGGTCTTCATCGAGGATTATGTGCATGACGATGCCTCGCGCGTCGCGGCCCTCCTCGCCCTCAATTTCTATGCGGTCGGCTCGGCCGCGCTCGCGATCTTCTCGATCCTGAAGATCGCGTTCGGTGGAGTTCATGGCTGATGTCCGAAGCCTATAAGATCATCGACCATATCTACGACGCGGTCGTCGTCGGCGCGGGCGGCTCGGGCCTGCGCGCCACGATGGGCGTCGCGGAAAAGGGTCTCAAGACCGCCTGCATCACCAAGGTGTTCCCCACCCGCAGCCACACGGTCGCGGCGCAGGGCGGCATCGCGGCGAGCCTCGGCAACATGGGTCCGGATCACTGGACCTGGCACATGTACGATACCGTCAAGGGATCGGACTGGCTGGGCGACCAGGACGCGATCGAATATCTCTGCCGCGAGGCACCGGCCGCCGTTTACGAGCTGGAACATGCCGGCGTGCCGTTCAGCCGCACCAACGAGGGCAAGATCTACCAGCGCCCGTTCGGCGGCATGATGCAGAATATGGGCGCCGGCCCGCCCGCGCAGCGCACCTGCGCCGCGGCCGACCGCACCGGCCACGCCATGCTCCACACGCTCTACCAGCAGAGCCTGAAGTATGACGCGGACTTCTTCATCGAATATTTCGCGCTCGACCTCATCATGGAGGATGGCGAGTGCAAGGGCGTGCTCGCCATCTGCATGGAAGATGGCAGCATCCACCGCTTCCGCAGCCATGCGACCGTGCTCGCCACCGGCGGCTACGGCCGCTGCTACTTCTCCGCCACCTCGGCCCACACCTGCACGGGCGACGGCGGCGGCATGGTGCTGCGCGCCGGCCTGCCTCTGCAGGACATGGAATTCGTGCAGTTCCACCCGACCGGCATCTACGGCGCGGGCGTGCTGATCACCGAGGGCGCGCGCGGCGAAGGCGGCTACCTCACCAATTCCGAGGGCGAACGCTTCATGGAGCGTTACGCCCCCTCCGCGAAGGACCTCGCCTCGCGCGACGTCGTCTCGCGATCGATGGCGATGGAGATCCGTGAGGGCCGTGGCGTCGGCAAGAACAAGGATCACATCTACCTGCACCTCGATCATATCGATCCGGCGGTGCTGGCGGAGCGCCTTCCCGGCATCACCGAGACCGGCAAGGTGTTCGCGGGCGTCGATCTCACCCGCCAGCCGCTGCCGGTGGTGCCGACCGTCCACTACAATATGGGCGGCATCCCGACCAATTATCACGGCGAGGTCGTGACGCTGAAGGACGGCAATCCGGACACGGTCGTCCCCGGCCTGTTCGCGGTCGGCGAGGCGGCCTGCGTGTCGGTCCACGGCGCCAACCGCCTGGGTTCCAACTCGCTGATCGATCTCGTGGTGTTCGGCCGCGCCACCGGCCACCGCATCACCGACATCATCAAGCCCAACAGCCCGCACGGCAAGATCAACAAGGAAGCGGACGACAAGGCGCTTTCCCGCCTCGATCGCTACCGCAACGCCAAGGGCGGCTCGCCCACGGCGGAAATCCGCAACAACATGCAGCGCACGATGCAGTCCGACTGCGCCGTGTTCCGCACGACGGAGCTGCTCACCGAGGGCATGGGCAAGATCGACAAGGTCTATCAGAGCCTCGCCGACGTCGGCATCACCGATCGCAGCCTGATCTGGAACACCGATCTGATCGAGACGCTGGAGCTGGACAACATGCTGCCCCAGGCCGTCGTCACCATGCACTCTGCCGCCAACCGGCACGAAAGCCGCGGCGCGCACATGCATGAGGATTTCCCCAACCGCGACGACGAGAACTTCATGAAGCACACCGTCTCGTGGTTCGAGGGCGAGGCAGGCAAGGGTGGCAAGGTGACGCTCGATTACCGTCCGGTGCACGATTACACGCTCACCGACGAGATCGAATATATCAAGCCCAAGGCGCGGGTTTACTGAGGACGGACCATGGCTGAATTCTCGCTTCCCAAGAACAGCAAGATCAAGTCCGGCGGCAAGGTCCACAAGGCCGAGCCCGGCGCCAGCAACGTCAAGACCTTCAAGGTCTATCGCTACGATCCGGATTCGGGCGAAAATCCGCGCTACGACAAGTTCGAGCTGGATCTCGACGAAACCGGCCCGATGGTGCTCGACGCGCTCATCAAGATGAAGAGCGAGCAGGACCCCTCGCTCACCTTCCGCCGCTCCTGCCGCGAAGGCATTTGCGGTTCGTGCGCGATGAACATGAACGGCAAGAACGGCCTCGCCTGCACCACCGCGATCGAGGATTGCAAGGGCGAGGTCCGCATCACGCCCCTGCCGCACATGGACGTGATCAAGGACCTCGTTCCCGATTTCACGCACTTCTATGCGCAATATGCCTCGATCCAGCCCTGGCTGAAGACGGTCACGCCTGCCCCCTCGGGCAAGGAGCGTCTCCAGTCGCCAGAGGACCGCGCCAAGCTGGACGGCCTCTACGAGTGCATCCTGTGCGCCTGCTGCTCGACCTCGTGCCCCAGCTACTGGTGGAACAGCGACAAGTTCCTCGGCCCGGCGATCCTGCTCCAGGCCTATCGCTGGCTGGCCGACAGCCGTGACGAGTTCACCGGCGAGCGGCTGGACGAGCTGGAAGATCCCTTCCGCCTCTATCGCTGCCACACCATCATGAACTGCGCGAACGTGTGCCCCAAGGGTCTGTCCCCGGCACGCGCCATCGCGGAGATCAAGAAGATGGAAGTCGAACGCCAGATCTGAGGCTTCGACAAACGGTGGAACCCCTCTTCTCCAGCGCCCCGGACCCGGACCATCCGGGCTGGAACCGCTGGGAGCTCAACGATCGCGATCGCTTCCTCGATCAGCTCGGCCGTGTCCTTGTCCGCCCCGAACCGGGCGGCAAGGCGCGGGTCCGCATGTTCCCGGAACGCCGCCATTCCAACATGATCAACGCCGTCCATGGCGGCGCGGTGATGGGCTTCGTCGATATCGCGCTGTTCGCCGGCGCGGAAGCCTGCGGCGCGAAGGCGGCCGGCAACGGCGTCACCCTGGATTTCACCGCCCAGTTTCTCAGCCGCGGCACGCTCGATGAGCCGCTGGACGCGGTGGTGGAGGTGCTGCGCGAGACCGGCCGGCTGATCTTCGTGCGCGGTCTGGTGGAACAGACCCACGGCATCGTCGCCTCCTTCTCCGCCACGCTGCGCAAGGCCGGCCAGCGATGAGCACCGTCAAGGATCGCTACGCCGATCTCATCGCCTCCGGCCAGCTCCGCCCTGATCCCGATCAGGCCAAGGTGGTGGATCGGCTGAACGCGCTGGCGGCCGAGCTTTCGGTGCGGCCCGAAAAGGGCAGCGTGCTGTGGCGGATGCTGCGCAAGGCGCCACCGCCGCCGCGCGGCCTCTACATCTGGGGCAGCGTCGGCCGGGGCAAGTCCATGCTGATGGACCTGTTCTTCGATTGCGTGGCCATGGAGCGCAAGCGGCGCGTCCACTTCCACGAATTCATGATCGAGGTGCATGATCGCCTCCGCATCGAGCGCGAGCGGGAGAAAGGCGATCCCATCGCCCCCGTCGTCGCCGCGCTGGCGGAGGAAGCCCGCCTTCTCGCCTTCGACGAGATGGTGATCAACAACACCGCCGACGCGATGATCATGAGCCGCCTGTTCACCGGCCTGATCGATGCCGGCGTGGTCGTCGTCACCACGTCCAACCGGCCGCCGAAGGACCTCTACAAGGACGGCCTCAACCGCGAGCATTTCCTGCCCTTCATCGCGCTGATCGAGGCGCGGATGGACGTGCTGACGCTGGACGGCCCGACCGACTATCGCCTCGCCCGGCTGGGCGGCGCGCCCACCTGGTATGTCCCCAACGGGCCGGAATCGACGGAAGCGGTGCGCGCCGCCTTCTTCCGCCTCACCGATTTCCCGCCGGAGGATTCGGTCCATGTGCCGAGCGCGGAGCTTGCCATCCATGGCGGGCGATCGATGCACGTGCCGAAAAGCCTGAAGGGCGTCGCCGTCTTCTCCTTCAAGCGGCTCTGCGCCGAAGCGCGCGGCGCCACCGATTATCTGGCGATCGCGCGCAACTATCACACCGTCATCATCGTCGGCATCCCGGTCCTCGGCCCCGAACGGCGCAACGAGGCCGCCCGCTTCAAGACGCTGATCGACGCGCTCTACGAACATAAGGTGAAGTTGATCGCCACCGCCGACGCCGAACCCGCCCAGCTCTACCCCTCGGGCGACGGTGCCTTCGAATTCGAACGCACCGTCAGCCGCCTCATGGAAATGCAATCCCGCGACTATCTCGCCGCCGGCCACGGCGCGGACTGAGGGCGGCATAAGGGGCCTGCGCGGATCGGCGGTGGTCATTCCTCTTAACGTCATGCCAGCGCAGGCTGGCATCGCTTTGAGGCTGGTGTAACCTCAACCCGCATGACCAGGGGCGGCTGGACCTGCATTCTGTCGAACAAGCCGAAGGGCATTCTCTATATCGGCGTCACCGCCAACCTGGCCGCGCGGATGATGCAGCACCGCACCGGCACGGGCTCGGCCTTCTGCCGCAAATATGGTCTCGACCGGCTCGTCTTCGCCGAACCCCATGACAGCATGGTCGAAGCCATCGCTCGCGAAAAGGCTCTGAAGGCCTGGAAACGGGATTGGAAAATCCGACTGATCGAACAGGGCAATCCTGAATGGGAGGATCTGTTCGATCGCATCCTGTAGCCGCCAGCGATGCCAGCCTGCGCTGGCATGACGTTATTCGGAACGCTCGCCCTCGTCCCTTTCACCCGAAGCCCTCGCCCCTTCCCCATCCCCGCCACCATGACCGCGGCACCGCAAGCCCCCGCAGTGACCGCCCACCACATCTCCCCTTGCCCAATGCCACGTCCGGTCATTACCAAGCTGGCCAGGTCGCAAAAACGGGAAGGGGCAAATGGCTGGAATGAAAATGATATTGCGCGCGCTCACCGGCGCGGCGCTGGCGGGTGCCGCGCTCGGCGCGATATCGGCGCCGGCCGCCACGCCCACCCCTTTCGCGGCGCCCGCCAAGGGCAGCCGTGCCGTCTACCGCAACGTCACGCTGATCGACGGCACCGGCGGTCCGCTCCGGCGTGGCATGGCGATCGTGATGGATGGCGATCGCATCACCGATGTCGTCGCCGATCGCGATCTGCCCGCCGCCGCGCTTGCCGGCGCCGATGTCGTCGATCTCAAGGGCCAATATGTCGTGCCCGGACTGATCGATACCCATGTCCACATCGCCACCCCGCCCGACCGCGTGCGCGCCGAGGCGGTGCTCCGCCGCAACCTCTATGGCGGCGTCACCGCGATCCGCGACATGGCGGACGATCTGCGCTCGGTCGCCGAGATCACCCGCGCCTCACGCCTGGGCGAGATCGCCGCGCCCGACATCTATTTCGCGGCACTGATGGCCGGCCCCAGCTTCTTCGACGACAAGCGCACCTGGGCCGTCTCCAAGGGCGTCACCCCCGGCGCCGTGCCGTGGATGCAGGCGATCACCGACGATACGGACATGCCGCTCGCCGTCGCCATGTCGCGCGGCACCGGCGCCACCGCGATCAAGGCCTATGCCAACATGCCCGGCCGCACCGTCGCCGCGATCGTGGCGGAGGCGCATCGCCAGCATTTCCCGGTCTGGGCGCATGGCGCGATCTTCCCTGCCAGCCCGGCCGAGGTGATCGGCGCGGGCGTCGATGTCGTCAGCCACGTCTGCTACCTCGCCTATCAGGTGTCGGACAGCGTGCCCGCTTCCTACCAGCAGCGCGTGCCCGTTGCTTATGATCGCCTCGCCAAGGGCGACAATCCGGTCATCGGCGGCCTGTTCAGGCAAATGGCCCAGCATGGCCAGATCCTCGACGCCACCGGCCGTGTCTATCTGGAATATGACGAGCGGGCCGCTGCCAATCCGGCCAAGCCGCCGCTCTGCACCGCCGATCTCGCCGCACGGCTGATCGATCAGGCGCGGCGGGCGGGCGTGGAAATCTCCACCGGCACCGACGGCACCAATGCGGCGGACAAGCCGTGGCCGGAACTGCACGACGAACTGGCCTTCCTCGTCGAACGCGCGAAGATGACGCCCGCGCAGGTGATCCGCTCCGCCACCCTCGTCGGCGCACGCGCCGCGGGGCAGGAAAAGGATATGGGCTCGATCGAGGCCGGCAAGCTCGGCAATTTCGTGGTGCTCGCCAGGAACCCGCTGGAGAATATCCGCAATATCGACAGCATCGTGATGACGGTGAAGCGTGGCCACGCCTTCCCGCGCACCGATTTCAAGCCGCTGACCAAGGACGAGCTGGGGGACGAGGAATGAGCCTGGAACAGGATCGCCGTGCCTTCCTGGCGCTCGGGGCCGGCATGCTGGCGGCACCGGCGCTCTCCGCGCCCGCACGCGCGCTGGCGGCCACGCCAGCCGCCGCCGATCCGATCGCGAACATGATCGTCATCAACGCGCTCGGCGGTTTCGACGATCCCAACGACCGGTCGGGCGATGCCGCGAAGGGCAAGGAAGGCCCCAGCCCGCTAATCCTCAAGCCCCGCGTCCTCGCCGATGCCCGCGCCTCGGGGCAGACGGCGGTGAACATCACCATCGGCTATGTCTCCGGCAAGAAGGAGCCTTTCCAGCAGAGCGTGGCCGATGTCGCGAGCTGGGATCGGCTGATCCGCGAAAATCCACGCGATCTCATCAAGATCCTCACCGCCGCCGATATCCGCCGCGCCAAGGCGGAAGGGCGGATGGGCCTGATCCTCGGTTTCCAGAATGCGGCGATGATGGGCGATGATGCCAGCCGCGTCGATATCTTCGCCGATCTCGGCGTCCGCATCGTCCAGCTCACCTACAATCCCGCCAACCAGCTTGGCGACGGATCGATGGCCCCGGAAAATCGCGGCATCACCCCGTTCGGGCGCGAGGTGATCGAACGGTTGAACGCCAATCGGGTGATGGTCGATCTCTCCCACAGCGGCCAGCGCACCTGCCTGGAGGCGGCCCGCGCATCGAAGCAGCCGATCTCGATCAACCATACCGGCTGTCGCGCCGTCACCGATGTGCCCCGCAACAAGACGGACGAGGAGCTGCGCCTCGTCGCCGATCGCGGCGGCTTCGTCGGCATCTATTTCATGCCTTTCCTCAACCCCACCGGCCATGCCCGGGCGGAGGATGTGGTCGCTCATATCGATCATGCCGTGAACGTCTGCGGGGAGGACCATGTCGGCATCGGCACCGATGGCGGCACCACCCCGATCGACGACCTCAAGGCCTATGAGGCGGACCTCGCGAAGGAGATCGCGGAACGCCGCGCCGCCGGAATCAGCGCCACCGGCGAACGGCCCGATACCTATCCCTTCGTCGTCGATCTGCGCGGGCAGGATCAGTTCCGCAAGCTCGCCGGCCTGCTGCGGCAGAAGGGCTATTCCACCGCACGGATCGAAAAGATCCTCGGCCTCAACTTCGTCCGTTATGCGGAGGAGATCTGGGCCGGGGAAACCCGGACATGATCGTCATCGGCCGGAAGGATGTGGCCCGCCATCTCGATCCGGCCGCCTGCATCGGTCTGATGCGGGATGCGATGATCGCGCTTTCGACCGGCAACAGCCGGCAATTGCTGCGCCAGATCGTCGATCTGGAAGGCGGCAATGCCTTCGGCGTGATGCCGGGCGCGCTGGACGGCGCCACCTTCGGCGCGAAGCTGGTGAGCGTCTATCCGGCGCGCGCCGCCCTTGGCGAGCAGACCCATCAGGGCATCATCGTCCTCCACGATCCGGCGAGCGGCACGCCGGTCGCGCTGGTCCATGCCGGCGAGGTGACGGCGATCCGCACGGCCGCCGCGTCGGCCGCCGCCACCGATGCGCTGGCGCGGCCCGATGCCAGGCGGCTGGCGATCCTGGGCTATGGCGAGCAGGCCTGGCATCACGCCGCCGCCCTCCCCCATGTCCGTGCCCTCTCCCACATCGCCGTCTGGGGCCGATCGCGGGCGAAAGCGGAGGCGTTCGCCGCGCGCATCCGCGCCGATCTGGGGATCGCTGCCACCGCCGTCGAGACGGCGGGCGGGGCCGTGGCGGATGCCGACATCATCTGCACCGCCACCGCCGCCGCCGATCCCATCCTGTTTTCCGCCGACGTGCCGGACGGCGCCCATATCAATCTGGTGGGATCGAGCCGGGCAGGCCCGGCCGAGGTCGATGGCGCTCTGGTGGCGCGCGGCCGCCTCTTTGCCGATCACCGCGCCGGCGCGCTGGCGCAGGGGGCGGAAATCCTCCGCGCGCTTCAGGCCGGCCTGATCGACGAGAGCCATGTGTTGGGCGAGATCGGCGAAGTGATGGCAGGCACGCTGCCCGGCCGGATCGCGGCCGCAGATGTCACGCTATACAAATCGCTCGGGTCGATCGTGCAGGATCTGGCGGCGGGCTGGCATCTCTACCGGCTGGCGCGGGAACGCGGCTTCGGCACCGACGCCGCGTTCGACTGACGATATCCTTCAGCCGGCCGTCCCGGCATAGAGCTTCGCGCGGGTGGGACGCACGAAGATGCGTTCGCCCTGCCCCGGCGCCGCGCCCTGGGCGACGTCGATCTCCACCAGCCGGTCGCTGCCTTCCAGCTTGCCTTCCACCCGCATCGAGCCGCTATTGGGGCGGACGAGCGTGACGGTGGCGGCGAGCCCGTTCGCGCCTTCGCCCACGATCTCCGCATCATGCGGGCGGAAGAACAAACGCGCCGCGCCGCCCATGCCCGCCAGCGTCGCCGGCGGCACATCCAGCAGCCGATCGAAGGCGATCACCCGGTCGCCGTCCACCGTCACCGGCACCTGGTTCGATTCCCCCACGAAATCGAACACGAAGGCGCTGGCCGGCTCGTCATAGATTTGCTGCGGCGTCGCCACCTGCTCGATCACGCCATGGTCCATCACCACCACGCGATCGGCCAGTTCCAGCGCCTCGTCCTGATCGTGCGTCACGAAGATGGAGGTCAGTCCCATCCGGTCGTGCAGCTCGCGCAGCCAGCGGCGCAGATCCTTGCGGACACGCGCGTCCAGCGCCCCGAACGGCTCGTCCAGCAGCAGCAGGCGCGGCTCGATCGCCAGCGCGCGGGCCAGCGCCACCCGCTGCCGCTGCCCGCCCGAAAGCTGCGCCGGATAGCGGTTGCCGAGTTGGCCGAGCTGGACGAGATCGAGCAGCTTCTGCACCCGATCGCGTATCTCCGCCTTGGCGGGGCGGTCGCGCCGCTTGCGGATGGTGAGGCCGAAGGCGACATTGTCCGCCACCGTCATGTGGCGGAACAGCGCATAATGCTGGAACACGAAGCCGACGCCGCGATCCGCCACCTTCAGGTCGGTTATGTCCTCACCGTCATAGAATACGCGGCCATGGTCCGGGAATTCCAGCCCCGCCACGATACGCAGCAAGGTCGTCTTGCCCGATCCGGACGGCCCGAGCAGCGCCAGGAACTCACCCGGCTCGATCTCCAGATTGATGTCGCCAAGCGCCGTGAACCCGCCGAAGCTCTTGCCGATAGTGTCGAGCCTGATGCTCAATGCCCGGTCCCCTTGCCGTGATAGTCATAGCGCCATTCAAGCAGGCTCTTCAGCACCAGGGTGACGAGGGCCAGCAGCGCCAACAGCGAAGCGACGGCGAAGGCAGCGATGAAATTATACTCGTTGTAGAGAATTTCGACATGCAGCGGCATGGTGTTCGTCTCGCCCCGGATATGCCCGGAAACAACGGAAACCGCGCCGAATTCCCCCATGGCGCGCGCATTGCAGAGCAGCACGCCGTAAAGCAGGCCCCAGCGGATGTTGGGCAGGGTGGCATGCCAGAAGGTCTGCCAGCCGGTCGCGCCCAGCGACAGCGCCGCTTCCTCGTCGTCGCGGCCCTGCTCCGCCATCAGCGGGATCAGCTCGCGCGCGACGAAGGGGAAGGTGACGAAGATCGTCGCCAGCACCATGCCCGGCACCGCGAAGATGATCTGGATGTCATGCTCCGCCAGCCACGGCCCCAGCCAGCCCTGCGCGCCGAACAGCAGCACGTAGATCAGGCCCGACACCACCGGCGACACCGAAAACGGCAGGTCGATGAAGGTGATGAGGATGCTCTTGCCCGGAAAATCGAACTTGGTGATGGCCCAGGCCGCGGCGATGCCGAAGACGATATTGGCCGGCACGCTGATCGCGGCGACCAGCAGGGTCAGGCGGATGGCCGCCAGCGCATCCGGCTCGACAATCGCGTCGAGATAGGCGCCGATGCCGCCGGCCAGCGCCTGCGCGAACACCACCAGCAGCGGCATCAGCAGGAAAAGGCCGAAGAAGCCGAGGCCGATCGCCATGATGACGGCGCGGGCCAGCCGCGATTCCGAAGTGGCTCCGTTGCGCATCAGTCCACCGTCCGCTTCCGGCTCCACGCCTGCAGCAGGTTGATGACGAGCAGCAGCGAGAAGGAGGCGATCAGCATCACCGTCGCGATGCCCGTCGCCCCCTGATAATCATATTGTTCGAGCTGGGTGATGATCAGCAGCGGCGCGATTTCCGTGCGATAGGGCATGTTGCCGGCGATGAAGATCACCGATCCATATTCGCCCACGCCCCGCGCGAAGGCCATCGCGAAGCCGGTCATCAAAGCCGGGAAGATGGCGGGCAGGATCACGCGGCGGAAGGTCTGCGCCCGCGTCGCGCCCAGCGATGCCGCCGCCTCCTCCACGTCCCGGCTCACATCGGCGAGCACGGGTTCCACGGATCGGACGACGAAAGGCAGGCCGATGAAGATCAGGGTGATGACCACGCCCACCCAGGTGAAGGCCACCTGGATGCCCAGCGGCTCCAGCACCCGCCCGATCCAGCCATTGGCGGTGTAGAGCGTGGTGAAGGCGATGCCGGCCACGGCGGTGGGCAGGGCAAAGGGCAGATCGACCAGCGCGTTCACCACCCGCTTGCCGGGAAAGTCGTAACGCACCAGCATCCACGCGATCAGCAGGCCGAACACCGAATTGATGAAGGCCGCCCCCAGCGACGCGCCAAAGCTCAGCCGGTAGGCGGCGATGGCGCGTTCGGAGAGCGCGACGTCCGCGAAATGCTGCCACCCCATTCCCGCCGTCTTGATGAAGACGGCCGAAAGCGGGATCAGCACGATCAGGCACAGCCATGTCAGGCTGAGGCCGAAGGTCAAGCCGAAGCCGGGGATGATCGATGGCGCCCGGAACAGCGGACGCCGCCTCACCCGGCCCCGCGGCCCGTCGGCGGCAAGCGAAGTCATGCGGTTCGCCTCAGCGCTTGATCTTGGCGAAGATCGTATCGAACACGCCGCCATCCGCGAAATATTTCGCCTGCGCCGCCTTCCAGCCGCCGAAATCCTTGTCGATGGTGACGAGGTTCAGCGTCGGGAAGGTCGCGGCATAGCGGGCGGCCACCTGCGGATCGCGCGGGCGATAGAAGTTGCGCGCGATCACGTCCTGCGCCTCGGGCGTGTAGAGATATTCGAGATAGGCCTTGGCGACCTCGGCGGTGCCATGCTTCTTCACATTGCCGTCGACCACGGCGACCGAAGGCTCCGCCAGGATGGAGATGGACGGCACGACGATCTCGAACTTGCCGGCTCCCATCTCCTTCTGGGCGAGGAAGGCCTCATTCTCCCAGGTGATCAGCACGTCGCCGATATTGCGCTCGACGAAGGTGGTGGTGGAACCGCGCGCACCCGAATCGAGCACCGGCACATTGGCCAGCAGCTTCGATACATAATCCTGCGCCGCGGCTTCCGATCCGCCCGCCTTGCGGCCATAGGCCCAGGCCGCCAGGAAGTTCCAGCGCGCGCCGCCGCCGGTCTTGGGATTGGGGGTGATCACCTTCACGCCCGGCTTCACCAAGTCGTTCCAGTCGCGGATATTCTTGGGGTTGCCCTTGCGGACGAGGAACACGATCGTCGAGGTATAGGGCGCGCTGTTGTCCGGCAGGCGCTGGCGCCAGGCGGGATCGAGCAGGCCCGGCTTCGCGGCGGCGATGGCATCGATGTCGTAGGAAAGCGCCAGCGTGGCGACATCCGCCTCCAGCCCGTCCTGGATCGCACGCGATTGCTTGCCCGATCCGCCGTGGCTCATCTTGAAGCTCACCGTCTGGCCATGATCCGCCTTCCAGTGGTTGGCGAAGCCGGCGTTGATCTCCTTGTAGAGCTCGCGCGTCGGATCATAGGAAACGTTGAGCAGGACGACACCGTCGCCCGGCGCCTTGCCGCCGGAACAGCCGGTGAGCGCAACCGCGCCCAGAAGCATGGCGATAGTCAGATTTCGTCTGCTGATGGGCATGATGGCCGTTTTCCTCCCACACGCCCTCATATCTCGATCACCAGAGTAGAGAACAAAGCAATCTTTGGCGAAGGCGAAGCTGCCGTTGCGGCCGCCAGCCGGCGGCCTCCGAAACGGCGAGGGCAATTGCATTTCATTGCCCCCTACCTAACGGAGCCGGCAGCGGAATCCTACCTTCGGTCGGCATATTGCCGGGCAGGCGGGCTGGACGGGATCGCCGGGCGGGCCGACGCTCCCACTGGCGGCGATCCGCCCTAGATCGCCTCCGTCGCCGCGATATCGGCGCCGTTCGCCGCGATGCGGATGGGCTCCATGTGCGCCGGCATGGAGCGGGACGGCTCTGGACGGGGAAGCGCCGATCCGTTGAGCCCGCGCACCACCGCCCAGATCGCCGCCTGCGTGCGGTTCATCACGTGCAGCTTGCGCAGGATCGCCTTGATATGGACCTTCACGGTCGCCTCGGTGATGTTCAGCCGGCGGGAAATCACCTTGTTCGCCTCGCCCACGGCCAGGCATTTCAATATCTCGATCTCGCGATCGGAAAGCTTCGCGGTCGCCCGGTTCGCCTCCCAGTCGCTGGACGCATAACCGAAATGCAGATTGGCCAGCGATTCGACGAGGCGCGACGGCACCACCCGCTGGCCAAGCGCGACCATGTTGAGCGCGGCCGCCACCTGCTCGCAGGAAACCTCCTTCTCGAGCACGCCGTCCACGCCCGACTCGAGCGCCTGCATCGCATATTCCATGTCCGCCCCGTCGACGAACATGGCGATCCGCATTTCGGGAAATCGCTTCCTGATTTCAGTGAGTTCGCTGGCATTGAAGGCAGCGTCGCCATCCACCACAAGGATATCGGCCGGCGACCGGGCAAGATCGGCCTCCAGCGCGTTCCAACCGCCGGCGGCTGCGACGACATTGAAGGCACCGTTCGCCAGCACCCGGCGCAGGCCTTCACGGACCAGCTCATAAGGAGCGAGAATCGCTATACTAATTGTACACTGCATGATTAATCCCCAAAACCATGCCATTAGGTGCGACCCTGAATCACTCCTTTTCTATCGGCCCGTCTCCATGTTGATACTCCTCAATAGTATCGAGAAATCCGAAAGGACGCTCTCACACTATTAACCAATTTTCAACTTTTTATGGAATCTTGACTGCTTGGAGGCACATTCCGATCTCGTCACGACCCCGGCCGTTCTTCAGGCGATTTGCCATCCGATTTGATTCTCAAGGATATTCGGCGCGGAGCGATCGGCGGCCACGCGAGCGGGGTCACACGCCGGGCAGCGCCTGATCGGCCCTGCCCCAGCCCGCCAGATCGCGGGAGGCCGCGCGGCGGACCAGATCGTCCACATCGCCGACATGCCAGGGCGCGGGCCTGTCCAGCGCGCGCAATTCCTCCCAGGTCAGAGGCGCTGCGACCGGGGCGCCCTCCCTCGCCCTGGCGGAATAAGGCATCACCGCCGTCGCGCCCCGCTCGTTGCGCAGATAATCGACGAAGATGCGCCCCTTCCGCCGCGCCTTGGCCAAGGCCGAGGTGAAGCGCTGGGGCTGGGTCTCCGCCAGCGCTGTCGCGAAGCGGCGGGCGAAATCCTTGACCTCCGGCCATTCCGCTTCCGGCCGGAGCGGCGCCACGACATGGACGCCCTTTCCGCCCGTGACCATCGCGAAGGTCGCCAGGCCGATGGCGGCAAGCTCGTCGCGGATATGGGCGGCGGCGGCCGTGACCTCGCCGAATTCCAGCCCCTCGTCCGGGTCGAGATCGAAGACCAGCCGGTCCGGCCGCTCGATGTCGGCGATAAGGGCGCCCCAGCCGTGGAATTCGATCGTGCCCATCTGCACGCAGGCGAGCAGGCCGGCGGCATCCTCGATATAGAGATAGGGCTCCTCCCCGCCGTCCTTCTCGCGGATGGGGATGTGGTGGACATGATCGCCGAAGCTGCCGGCATCATGTTTCTGGAAGAAGCATTTTCGCGCCCGACCCTGCGGACAGCGGACCAGGCTGATCGGCCGGTTCGCAACCCAGGGCAGCATCGCCGGCGCGATCGCCTCATAATAATCGGCGAGCGCGCCCTTGGTGATTCCGGCATCGGGGAAGATCACCCGATCGCGATTGGTGATCCGCACGGGGCTGGGCGATCGTTCGGCAAGCTCGGCCACGGGCACTTCCTCCTCACGGATGACGGCTTCGGCGGGCTTGTCCTCGCGCAGGCCGATATAGCTTGGGTGGCGGAGAACGCCGTCGCCCGTGAATTCTGTGAAGGCGACCTCCACGACCAGCCGGGGTTCGATCCAATGGGCGCCGCGGGTCGCGGCACGGGGGGCGGAGACCGGGGCCGTGGCGGTTTCGAGCGGCTTCATCGCGGCGAGCAGGCGATCGATCTCGGCCATGTCGAAGCCGGTGCCGACCTTGCCGGCATAACGCAGCCCGCCCTCCTCGTTAAGGCCGAGGAGCAGGGATCGGAAGCCCCTGTTCCTGTCCGACGAAGTCCAGCCCAGCAGCACGAATTCCTGGCGGTGGAGGCACTTCACCTTCACCCAGCTGCCGGATCGCCTGCCGGCATAGGCCGCGTCCGCCCGTTTCGAGACGATGCCCTCCAGCCCCGCCTTGCACGCCTTTTGGAAAAAGGCCTCGCCCCGGCCGGCGACATGATCGGCATAATGCAGATGATCGCCGCCCGCCCCGATCAGTGCCGCCAGCCGCTGCTTGCGCTCGAGGAGCGGCAACGCCGTCAGATCCTCGCCATCGAGGGTGAGGAGATCGAAGGCGAAGAAGATGATCGCCGCCGGATCGCCCTTGAGCGCGGCCTGGAGAGCCTGGAAGCTGGACCGCCCTTCCGCATCCAGCACCACCGCCTCGCCGTCGATCAGCGCGGAACGGACGGCAAGGCCGGCGGCCTCGGCGACGACAGCGGGAAAGCGATCCGACCAGTCGAGGCCCGAGCGGGTATAGGCCCGCGCCTTGCCGCCGCCCACCGCCAGCAGCAGGCGATAGCCGTCATATTTCAGCTCATGCAGCCAGCGGTCGCCGGCGGGCGCATGATCGACCAGCGTGGCAAGCTGCACCGGCCGGAAGGGTGGAGGCGAATCCGCGCGGCCCCGCATCGTGGCGGGCTTCGCCTTCCCTGTCCCGGCCGCCGCCTTCGCGGTGGCCCGCTTCGGCGGGGCCGCGCCATCGGCGATCTCGGCCATGCTGCGCCCGCTTTCCACGCTGGTGAGATATTGGCCTACCAGATCGTCCGGCCCGCCTGCGAAATCATCGTCCACCTTGCGGAGCAGCCAGTTCTCGCGCTTTTCCCCGGCGCGGGGCTTGAGGCGGACGAGCAGCCATTCCCCCTTCATCCGGCGGCCGTGGAGGATGAAATGGAGATGGCCTTCCTCCAGCGTGCGGCGCGGGTCCTTGCCGGGCATCGGCTCCCACGTGCCTTCATCCCACAGCATCACCGTGCCGCCGCCATATTGGCCCTTGGGGATGATGCCTTCGAAATGGGCGTAATCGAGCGGATGATCCTCCGTCCGCACCGCCAGCCGCTTGTCCGCCGGATCGGGGCTGGGGCCGCGCGTGACCGCCCAGCTTTTCAGCACGCCGTCCATTTCCAGCCGGAAATCATAATGGAGCCGGGTGGCATCATGCTTCTGGACGACGAAGCCGTGCCCCGATGCCGGCCGCGTCGCACCGGAAGGTTCGGCCGTGCGGCTGAAATCGCGCATCGCGCGATAGCGATCGAGCGCCGCCTCGCCCTTCGCCGCCGCCGCCCTCACTTTGGGTTTCGGCCGGGGTTTGCCCGCGGCGCGGGACACGGCGGATTTCGCGCGCGCCATGGCCGGTCAGGCCCGCTTGCGGCTGGCGGCGCGGCCGGGCTTGGCCTTCGCCGCCGGCGCCTTGCGCGCGGCCGGCTTGGCGGCGGGTTTCTTGGTCGAGGCGGATTTGCCGCCGCCCCGGCCGGGGGGATTGTCCAGCGACCGCTTGAGCGCCGCCATCAGATCGATCACGTTGCCGCCGCGCGGCGCGGGGGCCTCGTCCGCCTCGATGCTGATCGCCCGGCCCTTCTTCTTGCGTTCGATCAGCGCCTTCAGCGCGTCGACATAGCGATCGTGGAACTCGGCGGCGTCGAACCTGCCGGCCTTCTTGTCGATCAGGGTTTCGGCCATGTCGAGCAGCTCGGGATCGGGCCTGGCATCTCCGATGCCCCGGAAATAGCTGGCGGCCTTGTTCACCTCGTCCGCATAGCGCAGCGTTTCCAGCACCATGCCGCGCCCGCAGGGCTTGAGGCTGACGACATATTCGCGCCCGCGCATGGCAAGCTGGCCCAGCCCGATCTTGCGGGTGCGGCGCAGCGCCTCCCGCAGCACGATGAAGGCTTCCTCGGCCAGGTCATCCGCCGGGACGACATAATAGGGCTTTTCGAAATAGATCGGATCGATATCGTCGCTGTCGACGAACTGGGTCAGCTCCAGCGTCTTGCGGCTTTCCAGCTTGACGCCTTCGATCTCCTTCTCGTCGAGGAGGACATATTCTCCCTTCTCATATTCGAAGCCCTTGATGATCTCGTCCGTATCCACCGGGCCGATGCCGGGCACGACCTTCTCATATCGGATGCGCTTGCCCGAAGGCTCGTGGATCTGGTGGAAGGCGATGGTCGCGCCGCTCTTCGTCGCGGGGAAGATCTCCACCGGGATCGATACCAATGCGAGCCTGATCTGGCCGCGCCAACTGGGCCGTGCCGCCATCGCGGTCCCTCCATGAGCGCCCTTCCCACCCCTCAATCCGGGAGGAGGGCGGAGGTTCCGCCGGATCGCCGGGGCGGCGCCCCGGGCCGCAGGATCGAACGGTGTGGCCGGACGTTCTGGGATGATCGCCGCCACGGGCGATCGTTCGCGCGCGGCCCCCGGCCCGGCCTTCCGGGCGCCATTGCCAGGGGAGAGACGAGATGAGCATCGCACCCAAGCTCCGCCAGTTCCTGGATGACGAGCATGCCGATTACGATCTCGTGGTCCACCCGCCGACCAAATCGGCGATTCAGACCGCCAGCCTCGCCCACATCCCGCCCGATCGGCTGGCCAAGGCGGTGCTGCTGGATACGGAAGGAGATTATCTGCTGGCCGTGCTGCCATCCGACTGCAAGGTGCAGCTGGGTGACCTGCGGGCCGAGTTGGGGCAGAAGCCCCGGCTGGCCGGCGAGGACGAGGTGGGCCTGATCTTCGACGATTGCGCGATCGGCGCGGTGCCGCCCTTCGGCACGCGCTACGGCGTCGTCACCATCGTCGACGACAGCCTGGAGGACCAGCCCGACATCTATTTCGAGGCCGGCGACCATGCCTCGCTGATCCACATGGACGGCGGCGAGTTCGCCCGCCTCTGCGCCGATGCCCGCCACGGCCGCTTCAGCGAGCGCTGGTCGGTCATGGAATAAGGGAGATGGCGGCCGCCTGCGGGAAAGGCTTGCAGGCGGCCACGCCGGGCCTTATGGCGCGCCCGCGCCGGCTTGACCGGTCAGGCGGAAGACAATAATACGCACTATTGCGAATCTTTCGCATTAAAGCGATTGTGAGCGGGGCTAAACAAATCCGCGCTTCGAAAATCGCGACACGCATATCATAGGGGCGGCGGGCGGCCTGGCTGGGCCGGATGCCGCCCGTGTATCGGAGCAACTGGCGAGGATGGACGACCGGACAGGCACGCGATCTCGCGCATTCACCGCCACCGTCACCGCAAGCTGAGGACAATCATGTACCTGTTCACCGATCGCCTGGCCATCCGGGCTTACGCCGCCCAGCGGAACGCAAGGCCGTGAGCGAGATGCAGCCCGCGCTCGCGCCTTCCACCGCGCTTTCGGTGGAGGAGGTTCGTTCCGTGCGCCACTGGAACGAGCATCTGTTCAGCTTCTCGATCACCCGCCCGGCCAGCTTCCGCTTCCGTTCGGGCGAATTCGTGATGATCGGCCTGCCCGGCGACAACCGCCCGCTGCTGCGCGCTTATTCGATCGCGAGCCCGGCTTATTCGGACGAGCTGGAATTCCTGTCGATCAAGGTGCCGGACGGTCCGCTCACCTCGCGCCTGCAGAAGATCCAGCCGGGCGACCAGCTCTTTCTCGGCCGCAAGCCCACCGGCACGCTGGTGACGGATGCGCTGCTGCCCGGCAAGCGGCTGTTCCTGCTTTCCACCGGCACCGGCCTTGCCCCCTTCCTCAGCCTGGTGCGCGATCCGGACGTGTATGAATATTACGAGCAGATCGTGCTCGTCCATTGCGTGCGCCATGTCAGCGACCTCGCCTTCCGCGACGTGCTGGAGGCCCAGCTTGCCGATGATCCGCTGGTGCAGGATCAGGCGCTGGTCCAGTTCAGCTACCTGCCGACGGTGACGCGCGAGCCGTTCCACACCAGCGGCCGCATCCCGGCGCTGATCGAAAGCGGCCGCCTGTTCGACGGGCTGAACGGGCCGCGCCACCTCGATCCCGAAACCGATCGCATCATGCTGTGCGGCAGCATGGACATGATCCGCGATCTCGCCGCCCAGTTCGACGGCATCGGCTTCGAGGAAGGATCGAACGCCAAGCCCGGCCATTATGTGATCGAGCGGGCCTTCGTCGGCTGACACGGACCTCCAGGGCGCCCACCCGCCCTGGAGCCCCGAAAGCCGATGGGCATCCCCGAATATGATGCCCCATGATGACGCCGTGCCGGCGCGGGCTGGCATCGCGTTGCCCCTGTCGAACCTCCTCCGGCATGATCGTCGCCGCCGACGATGCCAGCCTGCGCTGGCATGACGTTGGAGAGATGGGCGCGGAGGATAAGCAAGCCCTCCCCGCCTTCGTCATGCTGAACTCGTTTCAGCATCCACCCATCGACGCAGGCGAAGCTCGATTTGGGGAACGCCCCCGAAACAGGGCCTGGTGGCGCCGCATCTTCCAGGTCGGCCCCACCAGAATGGCCTTCCGCTGAACCGGAAAGGCCGGAGCGGGATCAGCCGCGCGGCGAAAGCCGGCCGGCGCGATAGTCCGCGACCGCCAGCATCAGCCCGCGAATCTCGGCCATCGGCACCGTGGCGCGGACACCGGCATCGCCGTCCGCTTCCTTGAACTTCACGTCCCAGCCCTGCGCCCCTCCGTCGACGATGGCGGCCAGCACGCCCTCCTCGATCTGGAAGACCAGCTCGCTCGTCAGCGGACAGGCGCCGTTGAACTCGCCGGTGGAGCAGACATCCTCGCCGCGCCTGTCGCCAGCGATCGGGCGGATGGCGAGCGTGCCGTCCGCCAGCCGGTAATGGACGGCGGCATAATCGCGCCGCTGGCCGATATAGCGCACCCGCTGATGCACCTCATAGCGCGCAGCACCGCTCCGCCGGTCGATCCGGGCGACGAGATAGCCATCCCCCCAGGTGCCACCGTCAAGCCGGACCTGCCGGGCATGGGCCGTGCGGGTGGAAAGAAGGGTGTCGGGTTCCAGATCGTCCGCCGCGACAGTGATCGCGGCGCGGAAGGTGGCCGCGTCCGGTGGGGAAACGCCGCCCGCCACCGCCGGCCCCGTGGCCAGCGCAGCCGCCAGAACAGCCAGGACCGGAACGGACACGCGCATCGCAACCTCCATCGTCAGGCCGCCGAACATGGTCAACGGCATATAAAGGATAGGCCCGGCCGGCGGTGCCTGACACGGAAAATCTTGCCGGAATCGCCTCATCGTCCGATATCGGGACGGCCGGATCGTTTCCGGCTTGCATTTTCCTTGTGAGGAAATGTTGCCCATGCGCCAGCACCGGCAAATTCAAGGGCATAAGCGCCGTGCGATCGTTGACGCGGGGATTTGGCCACCTATTTCCTTGCCGAGATGAATCCATTGACCGTCCCGCATCCATGACCGCGCCGTCGATCCTGCTCGTCGAGGATGATCCGCCGCTGCGCACGCTGACCACGCGGGCGCTGCAGGAGAACGGCTATGTCGTCCGCCCGGCGGCGACGGCGGCCGAGATGTGGGCGACCTTCGATGCCGGCCCCGTCGATCTGGTGCTGCTGGACATCATGTTGCCCGGCACCAGCGGCATCGACCTCTGCCAGATGATCCGCCGCAAGAGCGACGTGCCGATCATCTTCATCAGCGCCAAGGGCAGCGAGACGGACCGGGTGGTCGGGCTGGAGCTTGGCGCCGACGATTATCTCGCCAAGCCGTTCAGCACGCGCGAGCTGGTGGCCCGCATCCGCGCCGTGCTCCGCCGCGGCGGGCTGGAGCAGCGCGGCAACGGCGTGCCCTCGCAGAAGGCGCGGTTCGATGGCTGGACGGTCGATTTCTCCCGGCGGGAGCTTTATTCGGAAAGCGGCGCGCTGATCTCGCTCACCGGCGCGGAGTTCGATCTGCTGGCGAGCTTCCTCAGCCATCCGCAGCGGGTGATCGCGCGCGAACGGCTGATCGAGCTGTCGCGCGCCCGGATCGGCGATTCCTCCGATCGCAGCATCGACGTGCTGGTCAGCCGCCTGCGCCGGAAACTTTCCACCGGCAGCAGGCCCGCGCCGATCATCACGGTGCGCGGCGTCGGCTACATGCTGAACACGCCCGTCACCCGCGACTGACCGGCCGTGCTGGGGCGCCCCTCGCTCGGCCTGCTCGGGCGGATCGTCGCGATCATCCTGCTGACGGTGACGATCGAGTTCGCCGCCAGCACCCTGCTCTACGAACGCGCCAGCGAATTCTCGATCAAGGAGGATGAGGCCCGGCGGTTGGCCGAGCATCTCGTGATCGTCCACCGGCTGATCGGGGAGCGCCCGCCCGCCGAGCGGCCCGCGATCGCCAGCTATCTCTCCACCGATCGCTACGGCGTCCACTGGCAGCGCTCCTCGCCCGAACCCCGCCCGCTCGCGCCCGAGCTTCGCGTGATGCGCGATCAGGTGGTGGAGTGGGAACCCGCGCTCGCCCGCAGCGACCTGCGCCTCCAGCTCGCCTCGCCCGGCCGGCACGACATCGTCGTCGGCACCCTCACGCTGGAGGACGGGACGTGGATCCATTTCAAGATGCACGATCTGGTCTCGGGCTGGAGCCTCCAGCTCAACCGCATCGTGCTGGCGCTGGTGCCGGCGATCGCGCTCGCGGTGCTGGGCGGGCTGCTCGTCCGGCGGACGCTCCGCCCGCTCAACATGCTCGGCCAGGCGGCGGAACGGATCGGGCGCGGCGAAAGCGCGATCGTGCGCGAACAAGGCCCGCGCGAGGTGCGCAACCTGATCCGCGCCTTCAATCGCATGCAGGAACAGATCCAGCGGATGTTCGCCGATCGCACCCAGGCGCTGGCCGCCGTGGGCCATGATCTGCGCACCCCGCTCGCCCGGCTCCAGCTCCGCCTCGAAGGCGCCGCCGACCGCGATCTGCGCCACGCGGCGGAGGAGGACGTGGCCGAGATGGAGGCGATGATCGGATCGCTGCTCGCCTATCTGGGCGGCGAGAACGATCCCGAGCCCGCCACCCGCACCGACCTTGCCGTGCTGCTGGCGACGCTGGTCGACGATTTCGGCGATGCCGGCGCCGCGACCCGCTATGAAGGGCCGGACCATCTGGAGGTGGAGCTGCGCCCCAACGGCATCAAGCGCGCGGCCTACAACCTGATCGACAATGCCCACCACCATGGCGACGACGTGGTGGTGAGCCTGGCCGAATGGCCGGACGCCATCGTGCTCCGCGTCGAGGATAACGGCCCCGGCATCCCGCCCGAACGGATGGCCGAGGTGCTCCAGCCCTTTGCCCGGCTCGATCCCGCGCGCAGCCGCAACACCAAGGGGCTCGGCCTCGGCCTCGCCATCGTCCAGCAGATGGTTGCGCGGGAGAAGGGATCGCTCACCCTCTCCAACCGCGCGCAAGGGGGATTGCGGGCGGAAATCGTGCTGCCGAAACGCTCTGCCGGGCAGCAATGATTCCTTACGCCAACGCTGCTCCGCAGCAATAGCCGATCCTTAATTTCCGAAGATGAAGGCGGCGGCGCGCCCGCTGCCCCCCATTCATCGAGGAAATCGCCATGAACGAGCTTATCGGGCGTGTCTTCCATTTCGAGAAGCAGGTTTTCCCAAGCCAGATCGACCTTTATTCGAAGCTGGCCGCCGACGGGCAATTCCCCAAGGCGCTGATGATATCCTGCGCGGACTCCCGCGTCGTGCCGGAACATATCATGCAGGCGCAGCCGGGCGACCTGTTCGTCTGCCGCAATGCGGGAAACATCGTCCCGCCCTTCGCCACCGCCAATGGTGGCGTATCCTCCACGGTCGAATATGCCGTGGTGGCCTTGGGCGTGCGCGACATCATCGTCTGTGGCCATTCGGATTGCGGCGCGATGAAGGCGCTGGTCAACCCGGCCAGCCTGGAAACCATGCCCAACGTCGCCGCCTGGCTGCGCCATTCCTCCGCCGCCCAGCGCGTCGCGGCGGAAAGCTACCCGGAAGGCGGGGATGACAATACCCGCGTGCGGATCATGGCGCTGGAGAATATCGTCGCCCAGCTCGCCCATCTGCGCACCCACCCGTCCGTCGCGGCCGGCATCGCGCGCGGCGAAATCTCGCTGCACGGCTGGTTCGTCGACATCCATGCCGGCGCCATCCTGGGGCTGGACGGCGTGACCGGCCGCTTCATGCCGCTGCGCGACGACCGCCCTTTGCCCGTGGCGCTGCCCGCCGCCCGCCGCCTTGCGGCCGATGTGGTGCAGCTTGAGGCTGCGGAGTGAGCAACATGGTTGCGTCTGAGAAGAAGAGCGGCTGGATCGCGCGGGATTTCACCGCGTCGATCGTCGTGTTCCTGGTGGCGATGCCGCTCTGCATGGGCATCGCCGTCGCATCCGGCGTGCCGCCGGAAAAGGGCCTGATCACCGGCATCATCGGCGGCATCGTCGTGGGCCTGCTGGCGGGTTCGCCGCTGCAGGTGAGCGGGCCGGCCGCCGGCCTTGCGGTGATCGTGTTCGAAATCGTCCAGCAGCAGGGCCTTTCGGCGCTGGGGCCGATCCTGGTGCTGGCCGGCGCCATCCAGGTCGTGGCCGGCATCTTCCGCCTGGGCGGCTGGTTCCGCGCGATCTCGCCCGCCGTGGTCCACGGCATGCTGGCCGGCATCGGCCTGCTGATCGTGGTGGGCCAGTTCCATGTGCTGTTCGATGCCAAGCCGCTGCCCAACGGGCTTGAGAACCTGATCGCCATCCCCGGCCGCGTGCTGGGCCTGTGGCCGGCCGACGGGCACCCGGCGGTGCCGGCGCTCGCCATCGGCCTGCTGTCGATCGGTGCCACCCTGATCTGGGAAAAGGTGCGCCCCGCCTCGATGCGGCTGGTGCCGGGCGCGCTGGTCGGCGTGGTGATCGCGACCTTGACGGCCTTCTTCCTGGCGCTGGACGTCGCCCGCGTCGACGTGCCGGAATCGATCGTCGCCGCCGTGGCGGTGCCGTCATCGGGCGACCTGCTCGGCGTCTTCTCGCCCGCGCTGCTGGCGACGGCCTTCGCCATCGCCTTCATCGCCAGCGCCGAGACGTTGCTGTCGGCGGCCGCCGTCGATCGCATGCACGATGGCGTGCGCACCGATTACAACAAGGAACTGCGCGCCCAGGGCGTGGGCAACCTGCTCTGCGGCTTTGCCGGCGCGCTGCCGATGACGGGCGTGATCGTCCGCAGCTCCGCCAACGTGCAGGCCGGCGCCGTGACGCGCATGTCGGCGGTGCTGCACGGCGTCTGGATCCTCGGTTTCGTGGCGGCCCTCCCCTGGCTGCTGCGCGAGATCCCGATGGCGGCACTGGGCGGCATCCTCGTCGTCACCGGCTGGCGCCTCGTCAGCCTCCAGCATGTCCGCCACCTGTTCCACAATCACGGGCCCCTACCCGCCGTGATCTGGGCGGCGACGCTGGTGATGGTGGTGGCGACCGATCTGTTGACCGGCGTGCTGGTGGGCCTTGGCCTCTCGCTGATCGAGATCGTGCCGAACCTCAAGCGCCTGAAGCTGAACGTGGACCAGCGTGAAGCCGAGGATGCGTGCGAGATCCGGCTGGACGGCGTGGCGAGCTTCGTCTCGCTGCCCAAGCTCTCCGCCGCGCTGGATGCGGTGCCCACCGGCAAGCCGGTGCGGGTGAACTGCGAGAATCTGCGTTCGGTCGACCATACCTGCGCGGAGATGCTGGCCGAATGGTTCCAGCGCCGCCGCGCCGGGGGAGCCATTGTCGAGGCGCATGGCGCGAAGGGCCGCATTGCCGGCATGCTGGCACCGGCCTGAGCGCATGGGAGGGACGGCGGGAAAAGGCCGTCCCTCCCCTTTTTGCTTCGACCCCGCTGGCTTCACGAAGCCGCGGTCAGAGCCGCTCCATCCGGAGCCATTCGTCCTTCCCGGCCCACGCCCTGGAGAAAGCCTGCCGCGCCGCCGCGGCTTCCGATTTGCGCCCCTGCGCCGCCTCGCTCCGCGACAGGCCGTAGAGCACCCAGCCGTTGCGCGGCGCGCGCGCCAGCGCCGTGCGGAAGGCCTGGCTGGCTTCGTCATAGCGGCCGGCAAGGAACAGCGCGGCGCCCAGGGACTGGTGGACGGGATAATACCAGTAAGGCGGTTCCATATAAGGCAGCGTGCCTTCGATGGTTATCGCCGCGCGATAGAAACCGGCCGCCTCGTCATACCGCCCCTGCGCCGTCGCCAGCCGCCCCTGCGCCACCGCCTTGGCCAGCGCGATCAGGTCCGGCGCCGGCATGCCCTGCGCGACCATATCGGCAAAGGCATCCGACGCGAGGAGCGCGTCCATCGCCTTGATCTCGCTATCGAAAGCCGCGCGATCCTTGCGCCCGGCATGCGCGACGGCGCGCGCATAATGGCGCATCGCCGCGGCATAAGGCAGCCGCGCATCCGGCGCGGGCATGGCGAGAATTTCGTCCGGCGCGGCGAACTGCGCCATCGCCTGGTAAGGCGCGGCGTCGATCGCCTGTATCCAGGCTATCTTCGCCGATGTCTCGGGATCGAGCACGGTCCTCAGCCGCGCCGCCTCGCGGATCGCCGTATCCATGTCGCCCGCCATCTGCGCCGACGTCACGATGAAATGGATATTGTGCGGATAATAGCCGTAGCGCACCAGGCTGCGATCGTCCGTCGCGCGGATGAACGCTTCGTCCGAACGCACGGCGGCGATGTTGACCCGGATGGAATCGGAATAGCGGCCGAGCACGTAGTAGATATGGCCCGGCATGTGGACGAGATGCGCGGCGCTGGGCGCGACCGGGCTGGAAAGGCGATCGGCGGCGGCTTCCGCCCGCTTCGCGTCGCTGGCTTCGACCAGATGGATATAGAGGTGCGCGGCCTGCGGGTGGGCGGGATTGCGGGCGAGCACCGCCTCGACGAGGCGCACGGCCTCGCCGGTCCGGCCGATCGGCGTTATCTTGTCGGCTTCCCAATAGTTCCACGGCGTCGTGTCCATGGCCGCCTCGGCCGCCAGCACTGCCACATCGTCGTCGCCCGGAAAGCGCCGCGCCGCCGCCAGCATGGCATCGGCATAGGCGGCATCCAGCGCGGCGCGATCCGCCGCCGGATCACGCGAATAGCGCAGCGCCACCGCCTCGATCAGTGCCTTTTCCATCGGCGATGCCCGGTCGCGCAGCGCCATGGCGCGGTCCATCGCATCGAGCGCCGCCGCCCGGTCGCGGTCGTCCATAGGCGCATTGATGTTCGGCCCGAGCGCCACGGCCTCCCCCCACCAGCACATCGCGCAGTCGGGATCGAGCCGCTGGGCCTCTCGGAAGGACCGGACCGCGCCCGCATGGTTGAAGCCATAGGAAAGCAGCAGGCCCTGGCTGAAATAGCGTCGCGCCTGCAGGCTGGCCGTCGTCACCGGAAAGGGCGATCCGGCCAGATCGTCATAAAGCGGGATCGGCAGGGCCGCGCTTGCCGGCGCCGCGAACGCCGCGGCGACGAGCAGCCTGGCGGCCAGCGCCGATCCGGCGCGCTGCGCGCCGCAAAGCGTGCCGGCGATACGGCTGGGGTCGAGCGCCGCAAGGATCGCGGGCGACAGGCGCGGCTCCAAGGAGAAGCTTGTCAGCGAAAGACCCGCTCCGGCCAGGATCGCGGCTTTAACGAAGGCCCCCATGCTTCATCCCCTTCCCCAAAGGTTCGGGCCGACTGGTCCTGGCGGGCTGCTATCATGCCCAGGCTTGCGGCCACAAACGCGCAATCGGATAGTCGCGGCGGATATTGCGATTGATGCCGGCCCTGATCCGGGGGCCGCCCTTCTCCAGCGATCGGGGCATTTCCGCCGGTTCGAAAATTCGTGCTTTGCCCGGCTGCCGCCCCTTTGCCGCCGCATTCGCTTGGCAAGCGGCCGGGCACAGCATTAAGGACGCTTTCCATGAGCAATCGCGACGAAACCTTCGCCAAGGTGGCCGAGGCCATCGAACCCTTCAACAAGAAGGGCATCGACCTTGCGGAATCCACCAGCTTCGCCGGTGATCTCGAATGGGACAGCCTGACGGTGATGGATTTCGTCGCCGCGATCGAGGACGAGTTCGACATCATCATCACCATGAACATGCAGGCGGAAATCGAAACCGTCGGCCAGCTTGTCGACGCGGTCGAGAAGCTGCGCGGCTGATCGGATAGAGCGATGACCGACCTCTTCTCCAAGTTCGACGCGCTCATCGCCGAGCGACAGGCCCTGCTCGACACCGGCGTGCGCGATCCCTTCGCCATCGTCATGGACGAGGTGAAATCGCCGACGCTGGCGATCATCCAGGGCAGGCCCACCATCCTGCTCGGCACCTACAATTATATGGGCATGACCTTCGATCCGGACGTGATCGCCGCCGGCAAGAAGGCGCTCGACGATTTCGGCGCGGGCACCACCGGCAGCCGCGTGCTGAACGGCACCTATCAGGGCCACAAGGCGTGCGAGGATGCGCTGAAGGAGTTTTACGGCACCGCGCATGCCATGGTGTTCTCCACCGGCTATCAGGCCAATCTGGGCATGATCTCCACCATCGCCGGCAAGGGCGATTATGTGGTGCTGGATGCCGACAGCCACGCTTCGATCTACGACGGCTGCGGCCTCGGCAATGCGGAGGTCGTCCGCTTCCGCCACAATTCGGTGGAGGATCTGGACAAGCGCCTCGGCCGCCTGTCCGCCGACGCGCAGAAGCTGGTGGTGCTGGAAGGCGTCTATTCCATGCTCGGCGATATCGCGCCGCTGCCGGAGATGGTCGCCGCGATCCGCAAGCATCCCAATTGCATGATCCTGGTGGACGAGGCCCACGGCATGGGCTTCTTCGGCCCCAACGGCCGCGGCGTCTATGAGGAGCTGGGGGTCGAGAAGGATATCGATTTCGTCGTCGGCACCTTCTCCAAGTCGGTCGGCACGGTGGGCGGCTTCTGCGTGTCCAACCATCCGAAGTTCGAGGTGCTGCGCCTCGTCTGCCGGCCCTATGTGTTCACCGCCTCGCTGCCGCCATCCGTGGTGGCGACGGCCGCGACCTCGATCCGCAAGCTGATGCATGCCGGCGACAAGCGCGCGCATCTGTGGAAGAATTCCAAGCGGCTCCACGCCGGCCTGCGGGAAATGGGCTTCACCCTCGGCACCGAGACCGCGCAATCGGCGATCATCGCGGTGATGCTGCCCGATCAGGAAACCACCGTGCGCATGTGGCAGGCCCTGCTGGAACAGGGCGTCTATGTGAACATGGCGCGCCCGCCGGCCACGCCCGCCGGCACCTTCCTGCTGCGCTGCTCGCTCTGCGCCGAACATTCGGACGATCAAGTGGGCGACATTCTCGATCGCTTCCGCGCGGCCGGCCAGGCAGTGGGCTGCATTTCGTAAACTCCGCCTTAACCGGCCGTTGCCAAGCTTCGGGGTGCTGGCTAGTCTCGCCTGGACATGGGGAGAGAGGGCATCGAAGCCACGGACGAAGGGGCGCTGCGGGATGCTTGGCGTCGCGGCCTGGCCAGCGTCACGGCGCTGGCCGCGGCGGCGGCGCTGATCGCGCTCGTCTTTCTCGTCGCCTCCTCCAATCGGGAACGCGATGCGGCGCTGCAGCGCGAACGGCACAGCTACGAACTGGTGATCGTCAGCCGCGCGCTCGATGCCGCGCTCGCCCGGTCGGAGGCTGCGCTCGGCCGCTACGTGGTCAGCTCCGACAAGCAGACCGGCGCGCTCTATTATGACGAATGGCGCCGGGCCGGGCGCCTGCTCAACCGCCTGCGCGAGCTGACCCGCGACAATGCCGAACAGGCGGCGCTGGCGACCGAGCTGGCCCAGCTCTACGAAGCGCGCGGGCGGGAGCTGGCGGCGCCGGCCTCGCGATCCAATTACCGGCGCGGCTGGGAAGCAGTGGGCCTGTTCTACCAGGCCGGCCAGGCGGCCAGCCTCACGCGCATCACCGCCATCCTCACCAAGATCAGCGATCATGAACGCGCCGTGCTGCGCCAGCGATCGCAGCTGGCGGCGATGTCGGCGGAACGCTCCAACTATCTCGCGGCCCTGCTGTCCGGGCTGGGCGTGCTGCTGGTGCTGGCGGCGATGGGCCTCGGCTGGGCGACGGTGGGCGCCTTCACCGAACGGCGGCTCGCCCGGCGCGACGCGCTGGCCGAGGCGGAGCGCGCCGAGACGCTGGAACAGGCCGTCGCCGAGCGCACACGCGAACTGCGCGAGGCCAATGAATCGCTCCGCCGCGAAGGGATGGAACGCGCGGCCGCCGAGGCCCAGCTCCGCCAGGTGCAGAAGATGGAGGCCGTGGGCCAGCTCACCGGCGGGATCGCGCATGATTTCAACAATATGCTGGCGGTCGTCGTCGGCGGGCTGGATCTCGCGCGGCGCCGGCTGGATCATGAGGCGCAGGAAGTCGGCCGCCATCTCGACAATGCGATGGAAGGCGCCAATCGCGCCGCCGCGCTCACCAAGCGGCTGCTGGCCTTCGCACGCGCCGAGCCGCTGCTGCCCGAGGGGCTGGACCCGGCCGGGCTGATCGCCGGCATGTCCGACCTGCTCGATCGCGCATTGGGCGAGCGCATCCGCGTGCGGCTGATCCCGGCCGAGAACGTATGGCCGGTCTGGTGCGATCCCAGCCAGTTCGAAAATGCGATCCTGAACCTCGCAGTCAATGGCCGCGACGCGATGGACGGCGAGGGCGACCTAACGATAGAGGCCGACAACGTCACGCTCGGCGCCGGCGAGGTGGGCCACGCGCCGGCCGGCGATTATGTGCGCATCGCGGTGACGGACACGGGCATCGGCATGTCCCCCGAAGTGCGCGACCGCGCGTTCGAACCCTTCTTCACCACCAAGCCCGTCGGCAAGGGCACCGGGCTGGGCCTCAGCCAGATATTCGGCTTCATCCGCCAGTCCGAAGGCGAGATCGCGATCCGGTCCGCCCCCGGCGAAGGCACTACCGTCACTCTCTATCTGCCGCGCCACATCGGCGCCACGGGCGTCGACCGCGATCGGACGCGCGACAATGTCGTCGCCGTGGCGCCGGCCGATGCCGCCGGCGCGACCATCCTCGTCGTGGAGGACGATCCGCGCGTGCGCACCGCCACGGTCGGCGCGCTGGTGGAACTGGGCTACCGCCCCCTTCCCTGCGGCAGCGGCGAGGAAGCGCTGGGACTGCTGGCCGGCCACCCGGAAATCCGGCTCGTCATCACCGACGTGGTGATGCCGGGCATGACCGGACCGGAGCTGGCCGAGGAGATCGCCCGCCGCCATCCGGCGCTGGGGCTGCTGTTCGTCACCGGCTTCGTCGGCGAGGCGGGAGAGGCCGGCCAGCTCACCGGCCGCGACGTGCTGCGCAAGCCCTTCACGGTCAGCGCGCTGGAAAGCGCGGTGGCGGGGGCACTGGCCCGCAGCACGGCCGCGCCCGACGCCGCCTGAACCCTGAACTCCTGAATTTCAATCGGGGCTGCAGCGCCGCCGGCTGACGGTGCGGTCGCCATCCTCGCCGCCGCGCGCGAGGATCACGGTGTTGCGGCACGCGGCCGCGCCTTCCATCTCGGCCGGCCCGACCACCACAAAGCCGCTGAGACCGTCCTCGCGCCATGCCTCCGCCTCCCCCGACGCAAAGGCACGGGCCATCGCCGCGCGCACCGCCGGCCGCCGCTCCAGCGGAATATCGGGCGCGAAGGGCTTGCTCGCCTCGGTCCGGGCCGGCGCAGGCGCAGCGGGATATAGCAGCGGCTTCGGCGCGCGCGGCCCGGCAGGCCCGGCATCCGCCTGCGCATCCCGGCGGGGCGGCGGAGCGGCGACGATCGGCCTTGCGGAGGATGCTTCGCCCCGAGGGGGCATGATGGCAACGGGCGGCGCCTGCGGCGGGACGGGCGGCAGACTCAGCACCAGCGTGTCGCGCGGCACCGGCCGATTCGCCGCCCACCAGGCCCCGACGGCAGCGATGCCGGCCATCAGCGCCGCCGCGCAGGACAGGCCGATCGCGAGGCGCGAACGGCGGATATCCGCCTGCTGCGGCAGCTCGCGCCGCGCCACGAATCGCCAGCGCCGATCGCTGCTGACCTGCCGTTCGCGGCGCACCACCACCGAAGCCCGCGCCGATCCATCGGGACGGAGCCGGATATCCCACTGCTCCTCGACCCGCGAATAACTGTAGACGAGGCCGCCATTGGCAGCCGGCGGGCCGATTTCGGGCGGATCATCCTCGGCAAGCAGCAGCTCGCTCGTCCCGGCGAAGCGCGCGGGCGTGCCGGCCGGCCGCATGGCGCGATCGGCCAACGGCGTGCCGTCATCCACCGGCCTGTCTCCGCCCGATCGCCGCCGCATTCCCCCTCCCGCGCCAAACGCGAAGCGCGGCTAATAGCATTCGTGACCGCGAAAGCCAAAGCGGGACGGACACCGCGGCCCCGCGCCATGGCATCTTCCCTCCCCATGGGCTGGAATCCGGCGGCGAGTGATGGCAAAGGAGCCGCCATGTCGCAGTCCCCCAATAGCCGCGCGCCGCGCGCCACCGGATCGATTCTCGCCTTCGCTATCCTCGCCGGCGCGGCGGTGGGCAGCATCCTGGGCCAGCCTTCCGCCGGCCTGCTGGTCGGCGCCGCGATCGGCGCGGCGATATCCGTCGCTTTCTGGCTGAAGGACCGCCGCTGAGGCACCATCATCTAACGTCTCGTCACAAAAGGGGGAATAGCCATGCACTTGCGATCGGCCTTGAAGGCGTTTGGCGCCGCGCTCATCATCTGCACGCCAGCCCTTGCCCAACCGGCCGACGACGGGAACGGGGATAGCGAGGCCATCAACCTGATCTGCACGGGGCGGGGAGAGAAGCTGGCGAGCGGCTATACCAGCAGCCTGGAATGAGATCGCTACGATCACAAATACCGGACGCGCAGCGGCTATGAAACGAGCATGCGGGGCTTTGAATCCGCCGTCACGCTGCAGATTTACGGGAATGACGGGCGCATCCGGCTGCCCGAGAAGCTGATCCCGCCGATCAATTCCGGCGGAGACCATCGCCATTGGTGGCAGCTCGACGATCTTATCGTCGGCCAGAACGAAATCAGGGCCAGCTACCGGCTGAACGGCCTGAACAAGCCCAAGATACGCATCGATCGCGAGACGGGCGAGATCAACATCAAGGGCACCGGCCAGGACTTTTCGGGCACCTGCGAGAAGGTCGATCCCGGCCAGCGCAGATTCTAGCGGACGACGGGGTGGCCTTCACGCCACCCCCATCAATATCAGCAGCACCAGCAGGTAAAGCCCCGCGACCAGCGCGGCCCTGTGCCTGAAGCCTCGATCCTGTTGCGGCCAGATCGCCGCCAGCGTCCGGCGGACGCCCCTTTTCCGCATCGTCTTTCGCCAGTCCGCGCCGCCGGGCGGTGCCGCCCACGCGGCGCCAATGCCATGGCGGTGGGCGCCAAGCTTGTGAAAGATTGTAAAATCGTTGGCTAACGCCTTCTTTACGCCTCATGCGGCCCTAGAGGGGGTTCGGGTTTCATGGAGGGGCGTGGCGGATCGACATGAGAATCGGGATATTGGACGATGAGCCCACGCTGGCATCGCATGTGGAGGCAATCCTCACGGCGGCCGGCCATAGCTGCATGATCTTCAACAGCGGCCGCCGGCTGCTGAACGTCCTTCACCACGAGACTTTCGACCTTCTGATCCTCGACTGGAACGTGCCCGATTTCTCCGGCCTCAACATCCTGGGCTGGATGAAGGAGCATATCGAGAAATATCCCCCGGTGATCCTGCTCACCAGCCGATCGACCGAGGAGGATATCGTCGACGGGCTGCGGGCTGGCGCGGACGACTATATCGTGAAGCCGGTGCAGGCCGCGATCCTCGTCGCCAGGGTGGAGGCGGCGCTGCGCCGCGCCTATCCCGCGCCGCCGCCCGCCAATATCGAGACGTTCGACGATTATGTCTTCGATCTGGGGCAGGAACGGGTGACGCATGCCGGCCGGCCGGTGGCGATGACGGCCAAGGAATTCCTGCTGGCGCTGCTGCTGTTCCGCAACATGCACCGCGCGCTTTCGCGGGCCTATATCTTCGAGGCCCTGTGGGGCCGCAGCCCGGACCTGCCGACGCGGACGCTGGACGCCCATGTCTCCAAGATCCGCAGCAAGTTGAATCTCCGCCCCGAAAATGGTTACCGGCTGGCCCCGGTCTATGCCTATGGCTATCGGCTGGAAAAGCTGTTGCGAGAGATATCGGGATGAATGCACTGAGGCGGGCGATCGGCCCCGCGGCCCTGCTGTGGCCCGCCGCAATGCTGTGGAGCCCGACGGCGCAGGCCGCGCCGCCTTCCTCCCCGTCCGCCCCGGCGCAGGCCGCCACGGCCAGCTATGTCGCCGTGAAGGGCGACAATCTCTACGTCATCGCCGAACGCTATCTGACCCGGCAGCGGGACTTTGCCGTGGTGCAGCGCCTGAACCGGATCGCCGATCCCTATCGCATCCCGATCGGCCGGACGATCCGCATCCCCGTGGCCCTGCTGCGCGAGGAGCTGGTGTCCGCCAGCGTGCGCGCCTTCAGCGGCCCGGTGACGATCGCGGTCGCCGGCCGGCCGGTGAAGATCACCCCCGGCCTGCCGGTGAACGAGGGCGCCGAGATCGAGACCGGGGCCGATGCCTTCCTCAGCCTCCGGCTTGCGGACGGATCGACCGTCGCCATCCCGTCGCAGAGCCGGGTGCGCATAGAAAGGCTGCGGCGCACCGCGCTGACCGGCACGGTGACGCGGAGCTTCGAAATCCGGCGCGGCCGGGCGGATGCCGTGGTCGCGCCCATGAAGGACCCCGGCAGCAGCTTCCACATCTCCACGCCGGTCGCGGTGTCGGCCGTGCGGGGCACCGCCTTCCGCGTGGCCTATGACGCCGATGGCGCCCGCGCCGCGACCGAGGTGACGGAGGGCACGGTGGGCTTTTCCGCCCCCGGCAATCCCGCCGCGACGCTGGTGGGCGCGGGTTTCGGCGCCATCACCGAAGCCGACGGGATATCGGCGCCGATCGCGCTGCTGCCCGCGCCTGCGCTCGCCGATCCCGGCCGGGTGCAGAATGAGGGCGACCTCACCTTCCGCATCGTGCCGCAGGCGGATGCCGCCGCCTATCGCATCGCCCTCGCCCGCGATGCCGGCTTCCTCGATATCGTCCGTGAGAAGGAAAGCGCGACGCCGGATGCAATCCTGCCGCCGGTGGCGGACGGCACCTATTTCGTCCGCATCGCCGCGATCGACGGCCACGGCCTCGCCGGCCTTGCCGAAACCTATGCCTTCGAACGGCGGCTGAACATGGTGCGCACCGCGATGACGGAGAAGCGCGCGGGCCGCGACCGCTACTACCAGTTCGGCTGGCAGGTGCTGGGCGAAGGCGCGCACCGCTTCCGCTTCCAGCTCGGCCAGTGCGAGGGCGATGCGCCGCCGCTGGTGGACGAGATCGGCCTCGACAGCCAGAGCGTCACCCTGCGCAACCTGCCTGCCGGCACCTATTGCTGGCGGGTGATGTCGCTCAGGATCGGCGACGGCAAGGCGGCGGGCGACTGGTCCGCGATGGAACGCTTCCACATCGCATCGGCGCGATGATCCGGCCGGCCGGCGCTTCGCGGCTCCGCGCCGAATGGTGGCTGGTGGCGCTGATATCCACGCTGCTGACGATCCTGCTGACGGCCGACCGGACGGCGATCCGGCTGGACAATCTGATCTATGACAATCTGCTGCGCCTCACCCGCCGGGCGCCGCAGCCCGATATCCTCCTCGTCACCATCGACAATCGCAGCCTGAAGGAAGTCGGCCCCTGGCCCTGGCCCCGCGCGCGCCACGCCGCACTGCTCCAGCGGATCGACGCCCCCCGCCCCCGCGCCATCCTCTATGACGTGTTGTTCGTGGAACCCGGCGCACCCGCCGACGATGCCGCGTTGGGCCGGGCGATGGCCAGCGTCGCCGCGCCGGTGATCGTGCCGCTGCTGCTGAGCGCACCCGGCAGCAACGGCGCCGCCTTCGACGACATCCAGCCCATCGCCCCCGTCCGCGCGGCCGCCGCCGGCATCGGCCATGCCAGCCTTGCCTTCGATGCGGACGGGCTGGTCCGCCGTTTCTGGCCGGCAGTGGGCGACGCGCGGCATATCTGGCCGCATCTGGCGGTGCTGGCCCATCGGCGCGATCCCGCCGTGGCGGAACCCGGCCGGAATCCCGCCTCGCCGGAGGATGGCCCCCAGATGATCGCCTTCGCCGGGCCGCCGGGCCATTTCCCCACCATATCGGCCAGCGCGGTGCTGCGGGGCGAGGTGCCGGCGGATTTCATCGCCGGCCGCACCATATTGGTGGGCGCCACCGCCGATGGGCTGGGGGATCAATATCCCACGCCCTTCGCCGGCCGTAAGGGCGTGATGTCCGGTGTCGAAATCGTCGCCAACGTGCTCGATTCGATGGAGGCGGGGCGGACGATCCGGCCGGTGGAAGGCATCCCCCTGCTGGTCGGGTCGCTGCTGCCGCTCTGGCTGCTGCTGGCGGGTTTCCGCATGCTCAGCCCCCGGCGCACCGTGCTGCTGCTGGCTGGCCTCGTTGCGCTGGTCGCCGCCGCCGTGGCGGGGCTGCTTTTGGGCGGGATATGGTTCGCCCCGGCTTCGGCGCTGATCGCGCTGGCCATCATCTATCCGCTCTGGGGCTGGCGGCGGCTGGCGGCGGTGAGCGCCTATATGGTGCGCGAGCTGGAGCGGCTGGGCGGGGAGCCTGCCATCCTGCCTTATGCCCGCGCGCGGCCCCGCGCCACGGATGTGGTCGACCGGCAGGTGCAGCTTCTGGAAGGAGCGATCGCGGACGTGCGCGATCTCCGCCGCTTCGCCACCGATCGCCTGCACCAGATGCCCGATGCCGTGTTCGTCCTCGATCCCACCGGCGCCGTGCTGCTGATGAACGGCGATGCCGAACGGCTGTTGCGCAGCCTCGCGCTGCCCGGCGGCACCGGCATGGGCATCGCCGGCCTGCTCGCGAAACTGCGTCTGGCGGGCGGGCCGGAAGGCGCGACGCCATCGCTCCCTTCCGCCGCCCCGGCCGATGCGACCCAGGCCAACGATCGGCCGGTGGAAGCCATCGCGCCCGACGGACGCTGGTTCGACATCCGCTTCGCCCGCCAATATTCGGGCGACGGCACTGCCGCCGGCTGGATCGCCCGCTTCATCGACATAAGCGCCGCCAAGGCCGCGCAGCGCCAGCAGGACGATCTCCGCCAGCTCCTCACCCACGACATGCGGTCGCCCCAGGCATCGATCCTGGCGGTGATCGACAACAGCAAGCCTGGGGAAGTCAGCGAAGAAATCGGTCGCCGGATCAGGGGCTATGCCCAGCGCACGCTCGATCTGGCCGACGGCTTCGTCCAGCTCGCCCGCGCGCATACGCTCGCCTTCGTTAAGGAGGAGATCGACCTTGCCGAGATATTGATCGACGCGGTGGACGATCTCTGGCCGCAATCCTCCGGCCGGGCGATCGCGATCGCGATCGAGGGCGAACGGAACGACCTGATCGTCGCCGGGGACCGATCGCTCCTCACCCGCGCGCTTATCAACCTGATCGACAATGCCATCAAATACAGCCCGGATGGCGGCCGCATCCTCTGCCGGCTCGATCGGGCGGAGCGCGATTCGGGGCCGGTGGGCCTGTGCGCCATCCGCGATCAGGGCATCGGCATCGCGCCAGACCAGATCGCCCTGCTGTTCGAACCCTTCCAGCGCGCGCCCGGCGCGGACGCCGCCCATATCGACGGGGTGGGCCTGGGCCTCGCCTTCGTCCGCACGGTGATGGCGCGCCACGGCGGCATCATCCGCTGCGAAAGCCGGCCGGGCGAAGGCACGACCTTCACGATCGAACTGCCGCTAATGCCTCCCGAAGCGGCGGACTGAACGGCCGCCCGCGTCAGAGCGGGATGTGCGCGCTTTTGGCGATGAAGGCGCGCAGGTCTTCCCGCGCGGTGGCGCCGACCATGCCGCCCACCTGCTCGCCATCCTTGAACATCAGCAGGGTCGGCGTGCCCTCAACCCCGAAGGCTTCCTTGGTGTAGGGATTCTCGTCGATATCGAGGCTTACGATGTCGACCTTGCCGTCGAGTTCGCCGGAAAGCTGGTCGATCCACTGCTCGACCGCGCGGCAGGCGGCGCAATTCTTGCCCTGGAACAGCACCAGCACCGGCCGCTCCCCTTCCAGGGCGATCTGGAAGCTGCTCTTCTCGCTGACGGGACGGATCACCTCCGCCGGCGCGGCCGCAGGGAGGATCATTAGAAGGCTGAAAAGCAAGGGGCGAAGCATGGCCGCCTTTGGCCACAGCTCCGCCCCGCTTGCAAGTCGATGTCTTTACGGCAGGCTCGATCGGGTGGCCCGATCTTAAAGCTCGCCCTCCAGCCAGCCCTTGAGGTGGCTCTTGGGTGCCGCGCCGACCTTGGTGGCGGCAGGGGCGCCGTTCTTGAAGAGGATCATCGTCGGAATGCCGCGCACGCCATATTTGCTGGGCGCATCGGGATTGTCGTCGATGTTGAGCTTGGCGATCGTCACCTTCTCGCCGAGTTCGTCGGAGATTTCCTCCAGCGCTGGGCCGATCATCTTGCACGGCCCGCACCACTCCGCCCAGAAATCGACGAGCACGGGGCCGTCGGCATTCAGGACATCGCTGTGGAACGAAGCGTCGGTAACGGTCTTGGTGGCCATGCTGGCAGACTCCTTGGTGTTCCGGAACGATGTAGGCAGCGCCGCCGCCTTCCTCAACGGGCAAGGGGCAGGTTTTGCTCCTCGGGGGTCAAGCTCGGCTTGTGACGCGCCAGCAGGTCGGGCGGCAGCACGATCATGCGCGGACCGCCGGTATAGAGGAGCGCGGCATCGATCCGGTGGCGGGGGAATACCACGGCGAGCGCGGCGGCATAGCCCGCCATCTGCCGCAGATGGTGGTCCGGCACCGCTTCCAGGCCGGCGGGCACGCGCCGGCCCGTCTTGAAATCGACGATGCGCACGGCCCCGTCCCCCACCAGCAGCCGATCGACCGTGCCGGCCACCACCCGGCCCTCCACCACGGCGGCGATCGGCGCCTCGGCCAGCGAATCCGGGCCGAACACGTCGGCGAAGGCGGGATCGGCGATCACGCCGCAGGCATCGGCCGCCAGCCGCTCGCGCAACGCCGCGTCCGTCACGCCGGCCGAATGTTCCAGCCAGGCGAGCGCCGCCGCGTGCCGCCGGTCGGCCGGCAAGGCCGGCAGCCGTTCGAACAGGGCATGGAGCCAGGTGCCGCGCCGGGCGGCTTCCTGCATCGCCGGCGTCGGCGGCGGATCGGCCACCGCATCCAGCCCCAGCGAGGATGGCGCGAGCGGCCGGGGCGGCTGCGCCTCGCGCGGCGCGGGACGGCGCAGCCATTCGGGCTGGGCGAAGGGGATGGCGGCGCGCGGCGCGCGTGCCCGCCCGCCGCGCGCGGCGCCGCCGCGATGGTGGCGCGCCTCACCCCATTCGGGATCGGGCTCGGCAACGGCGCCCAGCGCTTCCATCGCGTCCGCCAGCGCGCGATACCAGCTTGCCGGCGGCGGCGCGCCCTTCGCCTTCGGCCCCAGCGCGCCGCCGATCACCAGCCGTTCCTCGGCCCGCGTCGCCGCCACGTAGAGCAGCCGCCAATGTTCCTCCATGTCGCGCCGCCGGGCGCGCTCGACATCCTCGGCCATGCCGCCGCCGGCCAGCTCCGCCTTGCGCGGGCGGAAGACGGGGACGGAAAGCCCCTCCTCCATCGTCCAGTCCAGCCCGCGGACCGGCGAGGCGGAGGGATCGCCCGTGGCGTCCGCCAGCACGACCACCGGCGCCTGGAGGCCCTTGGAGCCGTGGACGGTCATCACGCGGACGGCATCCATCGGCGCGGAGGGATCGCGCTTGATTTCGACATCGCCGCGATCGAACCAGTCGATGAAGCGCTGGAGGGAGGGGGTGGCGTCGCTTTCGAACTGGAGGGCGGCGTTCAGCAGCTCCTCGATCGGGTCGCGGGCCTCGTGGCCGAGGCGGGCGATCAGGCGGCGGCGGCCGTCGAGGGGGCCGGAAAGGATATGCTCAAGGAACCGGTAGGGAGTGGTCAGGTCCGCGATTCCCAACAGGTTGGAAAGCGCATCGCGCGCGGGGGCGAAGCGATCGGCGGCGCGGAGCGCCTGCCACAGGCTGCCCTTGCGGCCGAAGGCGACGGCGTAGAGATCGTCCTGCGAAAGGCCGACCAGCGGGGAGACCATGAGGCCCGCCAGGTTCAGATCGTCTTCCGGCTGGAGGACGAAGCGGACGGCGGCCAGCAGATCGCGCACGGCGAGCGGAGCGGTGAGCCGCAGGCGATCGACGCCGGCCACGGGCACGCCTTCGGCATGGAGGCGGGCGACGATCAGCGAGGCGAGCTCCCCCCGCTTGCGGACGAGGATCAGCAGGTCTTCCGGCCGGAACGGGCGACCGCGCCCGTCCACCCAGAAGGGATCGTCCATCCACTGCCGCACCTGCCGGGCGAGCCGGGCGGCGAAGGCGCGGGCGGCATCGTCGATCCAGCCTTCCTCGGCATCCTCCTCCTCCGCCGATCCGGCGGCGACCGGCGGCCACAGGGTGACGACGCCGGGCCGCCCCTCGCGCGCGCTGAGATGGCGGGGCGGCGGCCGATCGAGGCCCATCGCCTCATGCCCGAGATCCGCGATCAGCCGATCGACCACATCCAGCACCGGCGGGGTCGAGCGGAAGGAGCGATCGAGCGAGAGCTGGTGGAACTGCCGGTCCGCCTCCCGCGCGCGATGATCGAACACGCGGCTGGCGGCGAGGAAGGCGGCGGGATCGGTGCCCTGGAAACCGAAGATCGCCTGCTTGAAATCGCCGACCGTGAAGATGGTGCGATGCGCCGGATGCCGCGCGCCCGCGCCCGCGAAAAATTCACCCGCGAGCGCGGCGACGATCATCCATTGGCGGACATTGGTATCCTGCGCCTCGTCCACCAGGATATGATCGATCGCCTGATCGAGCTTGTAGCGCACCCAATCGCCCATCCCCTCCGTCTGGAGCAGGCGCACGGCCGAGCGGATCAGATCATCGAAATCGACGACGCCGGCCACCCGCTTGGCATCGGCATAGGCCCGCGCATAGGCCTGGCCCGCGCGCAGGCCGGCCGCCAGCAGATCGGCGAGCTGCGCGCGCAGGCGCAGGCCGATCAGCGCCGCGCAGGCATCGCCCACCCGCTGCGCGAGATCGGCATAGGCCGGCTCCTCCGCAAGCAGCCTGGCGCTGGCCTTGCGCGGCTCCCCCGTCCTGGTGAGCACCACGGCGGCGAGATCGTCGAGCATCGCCGCGCGCGCGCCGGCGGAGGCGGCGAGGAAGGCCGCGCAGGCATCCGCCGCCTTCAGCCCCGTCGCCGTGCCCCAGGCGGCATTGGCGCGGGAGACGGCATGGACCGCCGCGACATCGAAGGCGGCATCGGCGCAGGCCGCGGCGATCGCTTCCTCCACATCGCCCAGCGGCACATCCAGCGCCATGCGCACCCGCGCGGCGACGCCCGGTCCCAGCGCCTCCATCGCCTCCGGCGCGCGGGCGCAGGCCATCAGATAGGATTCGGCCTCGCTTTCCCCCAGCCGCCGGCTGAGCGCCTGCACGTCGGCGATCAGCCCAAGCTCGCCGCCGGCCTCGGCCCGTTCCAGCATCTCGCCCAGCACGCGCCGGGCGAGCGCGGATTCCTCCCGCCCCTCCAGCGGGCGGAAGCCGGGGGCGAGCCCGGCCTCGTCGGGAAAGCCCGCCAGCAAGGTCTGGCAGAAGGCGTGGATCGTCTGGATGCGCAGGCCCCCGCCCGGCGCATCGAGCACGCCGGCAAAGAGCGCGCGGGCGCGGGCCACCGCATCGTCATCATGCGCGGCGCCCAGCGCGAACAATTCCTTGCGCAGCTTCGCCTCGTCGAGCCGCACCCACCAGGCGAGGCGGGCGTGGATGCGCTCCGCCATTTCCGCGGCACCCGCCTTGGTGAAGGTGAGGCAGAGGATGGTTTCCGGCCGCGCGCCGCCCAGCAGCAGGCGCAGCACCCGCGCGCTCAGCACATGCGTCTTGCCGGTGCCGGCCGATGCGGACAGCCAGACGAGCTTTTCGGGATCGGACGCGATCGCCTGATCGCCGAGCAGCCGATCGAAAGGCCGGAGACGATTGGCCATGCCCCTATGCCTCCCCTTCCGCGCCGCCGCCGTCGCGGCCCAGCCATTCATCGAGCCGCATCAGCTGATCATAATCGGCATAAGGCGAATATTCGGGGTGCAGCCTGGCGGTGAACGGCGCCTCCCCCGTCAGCCAGCGGCCGGCGGCTTCCGCGAACACGCTGGCGGCGACCGTGGTGAAATCTTCCGCCGCGATCGTCGCCGAACGGCCGCTATTGGGGCTGGCGACATGGCCGAGATCGCCCGCCTTGGCCGCGAGCGACCAATATTCGAACGCCGCCGGCACGCCTTCCACATCCTTGAACCCGCCCTTTTCGGCGATCAGCCCGAGCAAGCCCAGCTGCATGGCGAAGCCCGCCGCCACCTGCGCGGTGCGGGGCGGCTGGCCGGTCTTGTAATCGACGATGGCGAGGCCGCCATCGGCGAGGCGATCGATCCGGTCGGCCGTGCCGTAAAGGGCGATGCCCGCCACGTCGGCCTCGCCGAAGATTTCCGAGGCGATCGGCACGCGGCCGGCGGCGCGGCCTTCGGCGACGGTGCGGCCCACCCATTCCACCGCCTCCATCAGCCGGGGCGTCCAGAGCGCGCGCAGCACGGGATGGGCGGCGGTTTCATCCAGCATCGCGCGGGCGCGGGGCATCAGCCTGGCGGGATCGCAGCCATCCTCCTTCAGCCAGGCATCGAACACGCGGTGGACGGCGCTGCCCCGCCAGGCCGGGCCGGGATCGGCATCCACCGCATCCAGCCGCGACAGGCCCAGCATGGCATCGGCATAGAAAGCGAAGGGATCGGCCTTCAGCCGGTCGAGCCGGGTGACGGCGATGCGGCGCGGACGATCCGCCACCGGCGGGCATGGCGCGGGGCGCGCGGCGGGCGCGGGTTCGCCCGCCGGCCGATCGATGGCGCGCGCCCAGCCCTTCAGGCGCGGGTGGCGGGTGATGCCGCCGGTCATCGCTTCCAGCCGCAGCCACAGCCGCGATGCGATGGCGGGCGCGCGGGCATCGCGCCGCGCGCGCGTCACCAGCACCTGACGGGCGCCGAGCGCGCAGGCGAAATCATGGGAGGCGAGGCCGATCCGCCGTTCCAGCCCCGGCAGGCCCAGCGCGGCGCGCATGGCGGGCGCCAGCCACGGGTCCGGCGCGGGCGCGGCCGGCCATACCCCTTCGTTGAGCCCGCCCAGGATCATCAGATCCGCCTGTTGCAGCCGCGCTTCCAGCAGGCCCCAGATGAAGATGCGCGGATGCCCGCCCTGCGGCGGCCGCACCGCCGTGCCGTCCATGAGCTGACGGAGGATGCGATGGATATCGTCCGCCCCGGCGCGCGCGGGGCCGAGATCGGCCGCGCTTTCCAGCGCGGCGACCAGATCGGCGGCGGAGCGCCCGTCCGGCCCGCNCCACGCCGCATCGCCGGCCAGCGCGCTCGCCGCCTCGCGGATCGCGGCGATCAGCGCGCGCGGGCCGGCCCCGGCATCGGCGAAGGCGGCCTCCAGCGGGGCGAGCAGGGCGGCGGCGGCCGTCCACCAATCCGAAGCGGGCGCGCGCACCCTGCGTTCGCGCGCGTCGCCTTCGCCCAGGTGGCGGGTGATGCCGGCCAGCCCCGCCGCCGGGCGCGGCCCGCGCAGGGCGCGATCCAGCCGGCGCGCGCCTTCCAGCCAATCCAGCCGCTTGTCGCCCGCCTGCACCAGCGGATGCTTGAGCAATGCGAGCAGCGGCACCGGCGCGAACCGTTCGGCCGCCGCCTCCGCCAGCGCGAGCAGCAGCCCGCCGGCCGGCGTGGCAGTGAGCGGCCGGCCGGCGGAATCGTCCGCCTCGATGGCCCAGCGGCGCAGATGGGCGGAGACGCGGCGGGCGAGATCGCGATCGGGCGTCACCAGCGCGGCCGTCCGCCCCGCCGTCTCGGTCGCTTCGCGCAGCGCGATGGCGATGGCCTGCGCTTCCTCCGCCGGGCTGTCCAGCTCCAGCGCGCGGACCCCGCTCAGGCGGCGATCGGCGGGCTTCAGCGTCGCCCATCCGCCGGTGAGCGGCGCCGGCGTCATCGCATGGCCGATGGCACGGGTGCGCGCGGCCGGCGCATCATGGCCGCCGCCCCGGCGCCACAGCCGCACCTCGCCGCGCCCCACGCCCATGCGATCGAGCAGCAGCTTCAGATGGAATTGGGGATGGGTTTCGATCGAGCGCCGCCGGCGCCCGGTTTCGGGATCGGGATCGTGCGGGCCGAGCATGTCCCATGCGTCCGCCGGCATGGCGAGATCGAGGCCGGGAAACACAACCATGCCTTCGGGCGCCAGCGCGATCGTGCGCAGCAGCCGCGCCACCGCCGGAGCCGAGGTGGTGATGCCCGCCGCGACGACGAAGCCCGCCGGCACCCCCTGCCCCCAGCGGCGCGCGGCGCGATCGAGCAGGCGGTTGCGGCGATCGGCGGCGTCGATCCGGCCGCGCGCGGCCAGCTCCCTCGGCCAGCGTTCCAGCACCAGCTCCAGCGTGGCGAGCGCCGCCTGCCAGTGGCGGGCGAGATCGGGCTCGGTCGCCGGATCGATCAGCCGGGCGAGCCGCTTCGGCTCCTTATCCTCGACCAGAAGCTGATCCAGCGTGCGGGCCAGCTCCGCCGCCAGCCGCACCGCTTCGGCCGCCGGCGCGGGATCGCCCGTGGCGGCGCGCGCATCGGCGACCAGCCGGGCGAGGATCATCAGCCGATCGAGCGGATCGACCGCCGGCGGCAGCGGATCGCCATCGGCGGGATCGAGCAGGCCGCCCAGCCGCTCGTCCAGCTCCGGATCGCCGATGGCGACCAGCCGGGGCAGCAGCAGCCCCTTTTCGGCACGGCGCACGAAAGCATCGGTGACGGCGCGGACGGCGCGGTTGTTGGGCAGCAGCACGATGCCGCGCGCCAGGCCCAGCGGGCTATCGCCGAAACGGGCGATCAGCCCGGCCGCCAGCGCATCGGCGAAGGCGCGATGCGGCGGAATGGTATAGACGGCGGGCGCGGCCGCCATGCCCGTCCGCCCCGCGTTCATCGCGCCTCCGCTCACCCCGTCGCCAGCAGGGCTTCGGTCCGCGCGATCGCGGCCGGCGTGCCGACATCGAACCACAGGCCCTGATGGACGACGCCGAAGGCGCGGCCGGCCGCGATCGCCCGATCCCACAGGATGTTGGTGGAGAAAGGCCCTTCCGGCGCATCGGCGAACAGGCGGCGGGAAACGAGCTGGATGCCGGTGAACACGAAGGGCGCCACCTTGCCCGGCCGCCGCCGCGCCAGCCGCCCGGCCGCATCCATGTGGAAATCGCCCAGCCCCGAATGGCAGTGCGCGCGGGCCTGCGGCACCACCAGCAGCAGCGCGTCCATCGCCGCGTCATCCCAGCGCTGGTCCAGCAGGCGGATCGCGTCCACCGGGCCATCCACCCAGAGATTGTCGCTGTTGACGACCAGGAAATGATCGTCCTCGATCAGGGGCAGCGCCTTTGCCACGCCGCCGCCGGTTTCGAGGAGCTGCCCCCGCTCGTCGGAGATCAGTATCTCCATGTCGCCGGCCATGCGGCGGAGATGCGCCTCCAGCGCATCGGCGAGATAATGGACGTTCACCACCACGCGCCGGATGCCGGCGGCGCGGAGATGATCCAGCACATGATCCAGCAGCGGCTTGCCCGCCACCTCCACCAGCGGCTTCGGCCGGGTGGCCGTCAACGGCCGCATCCGCTTGCCGAGGCCGGCGGCCATCACCATCGCCGTGCGGATATGCGTGGCACCCGCATTGGGGCGCAGCGACAGGGGCTTGGCATAAAGGGCCATGGATCAGCCTTTCCAGTGCGCCGCCCGCGCCGACGCGGGCACATTGGCATCGAACCAGCGGGCCACCGGCGCCAGCGCCGGATGGGCGAGGTTGCGCTCCAGATAGCCCCAGACGCGGGGCTGGTAGGCCAGGTAGCCGGCCTTGCCGTCCCGCCGCCACAGGCGGGTGAAGATGCCGAGGATCTTGGTGTTCCGCTGCGCGCCCAATATCTCGTAATGCGCGCGGAAACCTTCGGGATCGATGCCGGGGCGGGCGGCGAGATATTCGGCCAGCATCGCTTCCTCCAGCGCGGGCGAAACGTCGCGCCGGGCATCCTGGAGGAGGGAGACGAGATCATAGGCCGGGTGGCCGGCCAGCGCGTCCTGGAAATCGAGCAGGCCCAGCCGCTTCAGGCCGGGGCGATCGAGCAGCAGCAGATTTTCGGCATGATAATCGCGCAGCACCAGCACCGGGGCGTCGTCCACCGCCGCCAGCACCTCGCCCCACGCCGCCTCCCAGGCGGCGTCGAAGCCGGCCTCGTCCACCGTCAGCCCCACGGCGGGGGCATACCATTCGGTGAACAGCCGCACCTCGCGCGTCATCACCGCCGCGTCATAGGCCGGCAGGCCAGCGGGCGCGGCATCCCCCGCCAGCGCCGCGAGCACGCGGATCGCATCGGCATAGATGGCGCGCTCCGGCGCGGGATCGGCGCGGAGCACGGGGCCGACCAGCCGGTCGCCGAAATCCTCCAGCAGCAGCAGGCCCCGATCGCGGTCCACCGCCAGCGCCTGGGGGGCGGAAAGGCCGCGCGCGTCCAGCTCCGTCGCGATCGCGAGGAAGGGGCCGATATCCTCCTTGTCCGGCGGCGCGTCCATCAGCACCGCGCTGCGGCCCGGCGCCACGACGCGGAAATAGCGGCGGAAGCTGGCGTCACCGGCCAGCGGCAGGATTTCCGCCCCTCCCCAGCCATGGCGGGCGAGGAAATCGGGGGCGGCGGCGGGAGGGATCATGCGGCGGAAAACTCGCTCGGGGGCCAACGCCCCTCCCATGCCGCGGGCACCGCCCAAGTCAAGCGGCGCGCGCCGTCCGGCGTCGTCTCCAGGGTGAGGTGGAGCGTATCGGGCCATAGGCGATCGCCCAGCCGCTCCGCCCACTCGATCAGCAGCGCGCCGTCCTCCAGCGCCTCGTCCAGCCCCAGCTCGGCCGCCTCCCCGGCATCCTCCAGCCGGTAGAGATCGACATGCCACACCGGCAGCGAGACGTCCGGCCGGTCATAGGCCTGGACGATCGCGAAGCTGGGCGACGGCGCCTCCTCCGCCAGCCCCAGCGCCGCCAGCGCGCCGCGCGCGAGGCTGGTCTTGCCCGCGCCGAGATCGCCGTGCAGCGCCACCACGTCGCCCGCGCGCAGCAGCCGGCCCAGCGCCGCGCCCGCCGCCTCGGTGGCGGCGACATCCGCAAGCGGCAGCCCCGTCATTGCATCCTCGGCAGGTTGATGATGAAGGTCGATCCCTCGCCGGGTTCGGACACCAGCTCCAGCGTGCCGCCATGGGACTGCACGAACTGGCGGGTGAGCGGCAGGCCCAGCCCCGCCGCCGGCCGCCCCTCCGCCGCCCGCTCGCCCGGCGTGCGGTGGAAGCGGCTGAAGATGCGGTCGCGATCCTCGGCCGCGATCCCCTCGCCATTGTCGGAAACGACGATCCGCGCGCTCGTGGCGTCGCCCCCGCCCTGCAGCAGGATGCGCCCGCCCGCCGGCGTGTAGAGCACCGCGTTGCGCAGCAGATGGTCCACCGCCTGCCGCAGCCGGCGCTTGTCGCCCGTCACCCTGCCCACGGCGGCATCGACCTGCACGGAAAATTCCAGCGGCCGCGCCTTCGCGGCATCGGCGATCGCGGCGGCGGCATCGCGCAGCAGGGCTTCGAGGTCGACGGGATCGTCATCCATCTCCAGCCCGCCCGCCTCGAAATCGGTGAGGTCGAGCACGTCGTCGATCAGCGCCCCCAGCCGCGCGACCGATTCGAGGATCGCCGCCACATAATCATGGGCCACGGGCTCCAGCGCGCCGGCATAGCCGCCCGCCAGCATCTCGGCGAAGCCGCCGATCGTCGTCAGCGGCGTGCGCAGCTCGTAGCTCATGCTGGCGACGAAGGCGTTCTTCAACCGGTCCGCCTCCTCCAGCGCCTCGTTGCGGTCGCGCAGCATCCGTTCGATGCGGCGGCTGTCCGTCACGTCCAGCATGGTGAACAGCGCATTGCCGTCCGGCAGCGGAACGGCGGCGAATTCGAAATTGCGGCCATCGGCGAAGGCGACGTTGCCGGAACGCTGCTGGCGCTCCACCGTGGCGATGCGCACCAGTTCCCGGATCAGGCTGGCGCGCGCCGGGTTGACCAGCCGGCGGGCGACGACCTCCACCAGCGCGTCCACCCTGGGGTTGCGCGCCAGCTCCGCCTCCGAAAGCTGCCACACATCCTTGAAGCGGTTGTTCCAGAGCTGCAACCGCCCGTCCGCCGCGAACACGCCGATCGCCTCGAACAGATTGTCGAACATCGCGCTGCGCACCCGCAGCAGCGTATCGCGCGCGCTGGCGAGCTGGATCTGCTCGGTCCGGTCCTCGAAGATGGTCAGCAGGCCGCCATCGGGCATGGGCTGGGCGACGACGCGCAGATGGGCGCCGCCGGGCAGCAGCCAGCTTTCCTCCACCGCCTCGCCCGCATCCTGGAACCAGCCGCGCCGTTCCTTCTTCCAGCCGGGGAAATCGCGGCTTTCCGGCGCGCGGTTCGCCTCGCGCATCCGTTCCAGCACGCGATCGAATTCGGGCCGGTCGGCCAGCCATTCCGGCTCCATCGCGAACATGCGCTGGAAGGGCTGGTTGCAGAAGGCCAGATGCCGGTCCGCGCCGAACCGGGCGACGCCGGCGGAAAGATGATCCAGCAGCACGCGCTGGGCGCGGGCGAAGCGGGCGAGGTCCGCGCGCGCCTCCTCCAGCTCGCCCACGTCGAAGGCGTAGCCGGCCACCCCGGCCTCGCCCAGGGGCACATCGACGATGCGCACCATCCGCCGTTCGCCGGCGATGGTGGCGGGCACCGTGCGCACGCGGGGCTCGGCCCCGTCGCGCGCCGCCGCCGCCGCCGCCATCGGGCCGATGCCGTCGCTCGCCGCCTCCNCCAGCTCCAGCCCGCGCGATATCACCTCGGCCGCGTCGCGCCCCTCCACCGCCTCCACATAGCGGCCGTTGACCAGCGCCAGCCTGAGGTCCGGCCCGCGATGCCACATCGGGAAAGGCGCCGCCTCGATCAGCGCGGAAAGCGATTCCAGCGCGCGCGCCAGCCGGCCGGCGCCGTCGCGCAGGCGGGCGATCTCCTCCTCGCTGTCGGTATTGTCATAGAGCCACAGCACCACCCGGCCGGCCGCCATGCCCGGCCGGCCGCGCGCCACCAGCACGCGGGTCGATCCCCGGACGCGGAAGGTGCGGTGGAAGGGCGCGCCGCTGCGCTGCGTCGCCCGCACCGCCTCCGCCAATGCCTCCGCATCGGCCGGCTCCAGCCCGCCTTCGGGGCCGCCAAATTCCTCCACGGTGCGCGGCACCACGGAAAGGCCCAGCCAGTCGGCCAGCCTTTCGCCGGCATCGATCCGGCCATCGGGCTCCACCAGCACCGGAACGGCGGGCGCCCCGGCGACAAGCTCGGCATAGCGATCGCACGCGGCCTCCGCGATCGTCGCCCGCGCGGCGCGGCGCAGGCCGACCACGGTGGCCCAGCCGGCCGCCGCCAGCCAGGCGGCGCCCAGCCCCGCGACAAGCGCGGCCGCCCCCTGGCTGAGCATGATCATTGCCGGCCTCTCGCGAAAAGACGCGGGCCGTCTCCCCGTGCGAGACCCATGGCATTGCCTTAAAGCCTGATCGTCCCCGGTTGAAGCGCAAAGCGCGTCATGGGAACATGGCGTCACAATCGCACCCTGCGATGAAGCGGATGGAGGGATCGGCCATGCCCGGCAGCGACGATCTGGAATGGACGGATACCGACCTCGATCTGATGCAAAGCATGGACGCCGCCGGCATGGCGCCGGACGTGATCGCCCGCCGGCTGGGCCGGAGCGAGGCGGCGATCCGCGATCACCTGCCGATCGTGCGCGCCCGCACCGGCGCCGTGCCCTATCCCGGCGAAAGCCCCCGCCGGCCGGGACAGGACTGGCAAGGCCCGGACGAGGAAGGCGACGTCCCCCTGCCCGACGGCCGCCGCGCGGACGACCCCGCCGCTTGGGTGCATATCGATCCGCCCGAGCGGGATTAGGACGAAAGGGCGACGGGTTTCCGGCCAGGCGGAGAGGCCGCCACCCTGACTTGTTTCAAGGTCCATCGCGCGACAGGCGGGGCACAGGAGGCCGGCGCGGCTTATCCCTGGGCGCGGCGGGCTCGATGGGATCGATGGCGCCCGGCACAATGGATTAGCTGCGTCGGCCTTCGGCTCCCGCCTTCGCAGGAATGACGATGGGGTTGGTGGAATGCCCGCTCTCCTTGGCATTCCGGCCCATCGGGCACGCCGCTCCGTGAGTCCGGTCGAGCGCGCCGATGCGGAGAACAGGCCATCGGACCGGCATGTCGTGCGGTTCGTCAGGGAAGCGGGGGCGAATAGTCCGTCAGCGCCAGCGCCTCGCTGGCGGTATCCTCCACCAGCGTGCCGTATCGGGCGGCCGTTTCGCGCTTGATCCTGATCCAGTCGGGGTCGGCGAGGAAGGCGCGCCATGTTGCCGCCTTCGTCCCTTCATCCTTCCAGCGCAGCAGATAGACGAATTCGGGCGCTTCGGGGGTTCCGCCATCGGCGGTGAAGACGATGTCGAACCCATATTTCTTCATGATCGGGATGCACTGGTCGCGGAAGCGGGCGTGGAAATGCGCCTTGTTGGCGGCCGGGATGCGATAGGTGCGCAGTTCGTAGACGGGCGGGGCCGCGCCCTCGCTCGCCGGGACGGGGGCAAGCGGCGCGAGCAACAGCGCCGCCATGCAGAGGAACCGCGCAACCGCCTTCATGCCCCGGATTGCATGGCAATTCGCGATCCGATGCAAGGCGCGGCCGGCCCTTCCGTCGCAGCTATGGCTCGCCACGGCCGATCGCCGGCGATCAGGTTCGGTGCCCTCCCCCGTGGCGGCATGGGTGCCTCGGCCGCTATCGGATGGCGCGCCGCCGTGCTATGAATCCCGGCCGTGCCCAGGCTCTCCCCGCACCCATGCACGGAGTCCAGACATGGCTACCTTCATCACCGCCCAGGTCTTCCAGCGCGCCGCGAGCCAGGTGGCCTGGTTCTGGAAGCTCGGCACCGGCGATGCCTATTGGGGCTTCACGGTGCGCCCCGCTGTCGTCCTGCGATCGGCCACGCTCCGCTGGGAAACGCTCTACACCTATGTCGACGGCAGCGGCCAGACCGAGGTGATGGAGACGCGGGCGTCGGACGACATGATGATCGTCTTCGCCGCGCTGCGCGCCTAGGGCCGGCCCGGTTCCGATCGAACCGGGCCGGTTCCGGCAGATCCCTTGTTCAACACGATCCCGGGGCCGGAGGACGATGCCATCTGCCCCGAAATCGGCCCAGGAGACCGGAAATGCCGAAGGAACTGCATGCCGTGCACGATTCCCGTGGCGTCATCATCGCCGCGTCGATCGTCGACCGCGACAATATTTCCGCCGCGCCGGTGCCGATCCCCCAGCCCGGCGAGGGAACGGCCTATGCGCTGATCGCGCTCGAGGGACGCGAGGCCGAGATGGCGCTGGACCTTCTGTGCACGACCTTCCGCATCGACCCGACGGGCAAGCGCCTGATCGCCGACATCCCCCCGCCCCAGGCGGAAGCCGGGTCCTGACCGCCGCCTATCGGCGGATGTAGCGGAAATACCAGACACCACTTCCAAAGTGGTTGTAACATGCTGAATTCGTGTTGAAAATAGCCGACTTTCCCGAGGCCGACTTTTGCGCGGCAACCATATAGCAAACATCGCACTAAGGAGAATATCGCATTGTGGCGCGCGCTAGCGGAGGCTTGGAATTTTAACGCTATCCCTTGCTTTCCGTTTGGAGATCATGCGTGGGCGCGCGCAGTGAAACGACACCGGCTTGGTTTCAGGACGACGGCCATGCCCGAGTCTGCAATTCCCTTACCTCTCGAGTGGGGCTAGGAGCGGACGGCAACCGAAGAGGAACAAACTTTCCCCTTTTTCAGCAGAAGTGATTTTGCAGGCGTTCCAAGCCGACGAATCCATCGAGCCATCAAGCAATTCGAAGCGGCTGTCGATCGGGCCGTTGGAGAGCGGGTGAGAGCCGATGGCGCATGCGGCGTCGATCTTTGGTCGGCGCTTGCCAATATCCGGTGGTGCGGACCCGATGAAGCGATCGTTTCCTTCTCTTTTCGAGAAGCGTGCGGTTTAGTCGCCTGGGTGCGCGAAGAGGGGGATGATATCCAATGGTATTGCAGCGGGCCTCCCGGCGAGGTGGCGCCGTGGATCAGCGATGCATGGCCGCCGAAGGATGGGTGTGGGCTGGCTCTAGCTAGTCATGCCCTTCACCGGAAAGGCACTCTCATAAAGCTTTAGCTTTAAGAGATGTGCGAACTAAGCAAGGCATACCTTGTTTCTATCCGCATTTGATTTTGTGACGGCATCAGGTGGCCATCATGCCTATGACGGACACGTTCAGCGAATTGAGCGCAGCGACAAGCCCCGCGATCCGGAGCAGGTCTACGACTAGGCAGGTTGGATCGAGCTTGGAAATTGCGCGATCGTAGATTGCGATGCACTCGGCGTTCGTGATCCGGGACATATAGACGATGCCGTCGAAATCGGTCGCGTCATAGAGGTGCTGGCTGAATCTGCGTCCCGCCTGTTGCGCCCGGCCGCGCACAGCATCGGTCGGAACGCCGAGCCGGCTCGCGCCGCTGGTGCGAAGATCGAGCAGCTTGAGCGGTCTCAACGCCGCCAGTTTCGCGACCGCCAGTTCGTCGAGATCGGCTTCGAGCAGCACGCGCGCCGTCTTGCCCTGGAAACGATCGCGAATGATCTTCTCGGCAAGCGCGGTGGAAAGATCCTGCGCGGTATAAAGGACGGTGAAGTGATCGGTCGGGCTGGAGAAGCGCGTCTTCCCATAGCCCATGCCGGTCGGCGTGGCGCGATGGCGCGCTTCCATGATCCGCAGATAGCCGGTCACGTCGATCCCGACGGCCAGCTCCCGCAATATCGCGGCGTCGAACCNCACGGATATTCGAAGACCGTCCGGGCCGCGTCAACGACCTCATCCCTGCGATCCTGCTTGAGCAGGTCGATCGGCCGCTTGTTGGCGAGCAGCGGGCTTTGCTGGACCAGCCATAGCCAGGCACGGCGCGGATTGCCGACGGCCTTGAGCACGTCGGCGATGCCCTCGACGGGCCGGCCGTCGACGAACTGCTCGAGCGGAAAGGCGTGCTTGCGCGCGCCCGTGAGCAGCGCCACGACCTGCCCACGCTTCTGCCAGTCATGGAGCGTCGAGCGGGCGATGCCCTGATCGCTCAGCATGCTCGATCCGGCGACCGGCCCCGCCCAATCCTCGAGCGGAACCTTGGTCGCATAAGCGGCCAGCCGGCGCCGGCCTTCCTCGATGTCGATCAGCTCGTCGAAACCGCTGCCCTTGCGGGCCTCGACCTCAGTCGGCTCGGGGATTTCGATCCGGGCAGGTACATCCTCCCGGGCTAGGGCAGCGATCATGTCGGCGACGTCAGCGCTCTTGCTCTTCAGCCGTTTCTGCTGTGCCGGGGGCAGCGCGATGACGACGGCGGCGACGGCGGCGACGATCTGCGCCGTGTTGGCAGCCGCTGACTTGGCAAGGCCGGGCTGGCGCGTGAGCGCTTCATTCACCTCGCTCGCCACCAATCGACGCACGCCGGCGCGGGTATCGGTACCGTGCAACTGGGTCGCCATGGTCATCGCTCCTTCCAGGCTGGATATAGCGATAACCATCCGTTTTGTCCAGAATGTCCGGTATGTCCGATCTTCGGCTCTGCTCTCCTATCGAAGCCTCATGGCTGCGCATCCTCGGTCTGGGGCTCCGCGCGCTTCCCATAGCGGTCCTCGTGTCCGATGCGCTCCGCCTCGGCCATCAGGAAATGCAGGTGCTTGTCGACCTCATTCGGATCGACAACCTCGTTGTTGATATAATGGGACCGCAGGCGGCCCCAGGCGCAGCGCTCGTTGTTCTCATAACAGGCGAGATAGTCCCGATAACGCGCGCGGCAGCCGACCGCGGCGTGATAGTGATCCCAATAGGGACCGGTCAGTTCGTGCAGGGCGACGCTATCCGTCGTGCGCTGTTTCGCCTGATCCCAATCGATCTGGTGGGGCTGGTGTGGCGCAACCGTGGCGACGGCCCGCATGTCCCTGAGCTGGAACAGCACGTCGGATCGCGACAGGCTGGGCTCCCGCTGTTTCACGGCCGGCAGAATGTTGGCGCAGTCCCCGCAGATCAGCAGCTCATCGTGCCGATCGATCCATTCACGATGTTCGTCATCGTCATACCCGTCGACGAGGATGAATTCGTGATGCCAAAGCAGCTTGCCGGACCATTTGCGCTTCGCGTTGTTGGACGTCCGGATGATCTCGGCTTTTGCGCGCCGGCAGGCCGGGCAACGCCAACCGGAATCGACCGAATTCCAAAGGTTCGGGGCACCACCACCATCATGTGCCGCAATCTCTTCCGGTGACGGAATCTTGACCTGTTGCGGTTTTCGCTTGGCCCCGTTGGAAGCAACGCCGGCGCGCGAGACGGATCGCAGCGTGAACGCGTCGAGGTCGCGGGAGATTTCCCCATATTGCTCCCGATCGGACCATCGGATCGCATTATGCAGATAGGCCATCATCCCGAGCGGGCTGGGTGCCCCCGCCAAAGGTAGATTACCGCGCTCCTGCGGCATTTCTCCCTGGGTGATGATATCGAAGAACATATCGATGAACCGGCCGCGCTTGAGGAAATCCTCGCGCTCAGCCTCGAAAATCTGCAAGGCCACCGCCTCATCGACGACATGCTCCGCATTAGGCCGGACCTTGACGAATTGACCAATCTCGCTGGGCCGGAAGCTGAAATCCTTGGGAATCTGCTTCCAGCGATTCTTTACCCTTCCATCGGCCGCGTTGCAGTCGATGCAGACCAGGCTCGGTGCGAAGCGAGCGAAGAGTTTCGAGCCAAGCTTTTCGAAGTGCCGCACTTCGGGCCGGACATGGTTGATCCAGTCCGATGCGGTCCTCGTGCGCAACCGTTCCTTGAGCACGTCTTCCAGATGATCGTGATGGATGTCCAAACGCGCCAGCAGGACACCGTTGCCCGTCAGCCGGAAAAGCTCAGGCTTCTTCCGGCGGCACGCCGGGCATTCCCAGCCCGGCCAGACCGATGCCCAATTCTCATCGAGATCCAGCTTGTCGACGCCGAAAGTACCGAGCGCGGTCCTGGTCTGGGCGCTCCAACGTCCGTCCCTCTCGGGAAAATGCCGTTCGAGCGCCTCATCATCGAAGGAGGCCAGGTCCGGTATCTGGATGGTGACTTCACGCCACCTCCGATCCATCCGCTCACTCCCCGACCATCCGTGCACGACTATCGCGACTTCCAGCCGCGATCAGCCGATCGGACTGAGACTCTGCGGAAAGAGCGTTGGATGATGAAACGCCAGTACCCCGTTATCGCAGTGGATGTCGGAATAACGAAGCCTTTCGACCAGATGCCGCGCCACCTCGCCATCGTAACGTGCCGGCGATACCGATCCGAGGCGGTCAAACCGTCCAGTAGAACGGGCATCGCACCGGAAAGCACGACTTCGAGGTGCAGTGAAGGCGTTTCGTCATCGAATCGGACCATGTACTGCATCAGAACAAAAATGGAACATAGAGTCAACCCGGGCGCTGGCCATCGGCCTGCTCACAAGAAGGCCGCTTGTCGCTTTCCGAGGTTTCGCGAACCGGGTCCAAGGATCGCGTATTGGTCCAAGGTTTTGCGGACTCGATTCGTTAAACCTTGGCCAAGGGATTGCGAGATGGGGAAGCAGATTCAGCGATGGCTTTGTGTTCGGTTTCAGGCCGGTATTTGTGCCACCATCGATCGACCCTGTGGCGCCGGTGGTTGCTCTCATCGACTATCGCCTCGACCGAGGCGCCCTCGCGGCAACGGGCGATGGCCAGCAGCTTTCGATATATCGGTTCGCTCGTGGCGACGGCACCGTGCCGTTGCAGCGTATCGGAGTCCGGATAGCAATCGGTCTGGCAAAGGGGGTCACTTAGCGTTCGCATATAGGCCTGTCTGCGCACGGTCGCGTCAACAGAGAGGATGTTCAATAACCGTGTTCTCTGACGCATCGGCAGACGCATAACGACTTCCGATGCCTGTTCTGTGTCGGGCTTTACCCCAAGGATGACAGACCATCGTTCCGAAGGTTTTCGCAACATCCAGACGAGTATCAGCATCAACTCATAAGCCCGGCTCCCCGACCCTGATTGGGTCGGTGGCAGACCGAGTTCCTGCGCGATCCGGACGAACAGAACGAGCCGACGGCGCCCGTCNCTCGATTGCCATAAGGTCCAGGNGATTTGGGCTACAAGGGCCACCATCGTTGACCACGCGCAAGTTCGCAGACCGGGGAAGCGGGCTTTACCCTCCCGCATCGCTCTCAACATCTTTTCCTGAAGCTCGAGAACCGGCGGGTGGGCGATCGTTAAAGGCGCGTCACAATGACGAGCGCCGCATTTATGGCAGGTTCCCAGAGTGGGCGTATAGTTTACCTCCAGCGTAGGCATGCGCAACGGGGCGTGACATTTCCTGCATCGTTCGATGAGCACTGTCCCATGCACGGGGCACAAGGACGCCCATCCCGTCAGCCAGTCGAGCCGCACCCAAGGCTCTCGATCGTCCACGAGGCATTGCGGACAGGCGACGCAATGTGGGCTGCAGTCCGCTCTCGGCCTGACAAGATCCCGTGACCAACGGCCGACGATGTGACCGGGATTTCTTTGCGATGACAAGCCCTTCCAGTCGAGGAAGGTCATGGCTCGTAAGCGCTTCATGCCAACGCCAGTGCGACGCGAGATCGCCAAGAGCACTTCCGGGCCGGGACGATGCCACCACGCCGGATCGCTGGTGTCTACGCCCAGCATGCGCGCGGTCTGGTGGAGACGAAGGCCGAGGCGGGCAGCGAGGCGATGGCACCAGGAGATCAGGGCCTCTCCCTCCATCGGATCGACCATGATCGGCAACGGCACGACGCGCGGTGGCGGTCGCGTCACCGGCGTCACCTCATAGAGCATGGCGGCTGGCCCTACGGCGTTCGGAGAGCGGGATGAACCGGANGTCGTCGATCAGCCGTGCCGAGATCGCCTCGGTTCCCGNTTTGACTGCCAGCACGGCGGCACGATTGACGATTGCGATCACCTCGCCGAGCACGCCTTCGGCCGCAGTCAGGATCTTGGCCGACAGCGCGGGATCGGTCAGGTTCGAAGGGCGTCGTAGCGGTAGCACCGCTTCCAGCGTCCCGAGCAGGCGGCGATACGCATCGCCTTCGGTCCACAGCGGCAACATGAACGGCTCGAACCGGCTGACGAGCTGGTCGTCACTGTTGATCGCCTGCAACGCTTCGCCGGTGCCGACCCCGACCAGCGGGATACGCAGCTCGTTGCCGAGCCAACGCAGCAGATTGAGTAACTGGCGCTGTCTGGACCTTGAGCCCGAGAGAAGGTTGTGCAGTTCGTCGATCACGAGCATCCGCACGCCGGTCAGCCGCATTGTGCGCACCGCCACGTCCTGCAAAGCGACGGGACGCGCTCGGTTGTCATACGGCATCCCAAGCTCGTCAAGGATGGCGGCGAAGAACCGGCTCTCGTCCGGGGCGGAGGGCATCTGCACCGACAGCACCGGCACGCTTGCCACCCGGTTCTCGCAGTCCGTCGCGTCGATCCGAGGATATGCGCGCCGGAACTTCTCGACGATCATCGTCTTGCCGTTGTTAGTCGGCCCGACCAACAAGAGATTGGGCATGCGCGTGCGCTGCGGGAAGTCGAGCAGTTCCTCCAGCGCCTCGACGGCAGCGTCCGCCCGAGCGTAGCCGATCCACCTGTCCATGCGGATATGCCAGATACGGCTCGCCGCATCCTCGTCGGCCAGCGGCCGAACCGCGGCATGGAGATGCGCGTAACTCCCGGTCACGACCATTCCTCGAACGGATAAATGTCGTCGAGATTGAAGGGCCGGGCCTCGGTCTGATCGTCGGCCTCGGTGCGCAACGCGGCGCGCGCATCATCCATCCGACCGCCATCAACGACCCTCAGCCTGCGCGCCCGCTGGCGTCGCGCTGTCTTGCTCGCCAGCACGGCATCGTCGGCGATCCGCCGCATCGCCGCGATGGTGCGGAAGATCGCCGCCTCATCGACAAGCGCGCGGCCTTCCTCGCGCAACCGCTTGNGCGCCAGGCGGTGCTCCCACAGGCTGATCGGCGGGCGGCCGAGGTCGCGGTAGCTGATGTCGTAATAGTGATTGTTCTCGCCGAGCAGGTAGATGCGGCTGAGATCGCGCGGGTCGTAGCGCACGATCATCGGCTCGGGATGGCCGATCCAGGTCCGCAGCACGTCGGCCCAGTAGTGGATCGAGTGCAGCGAGATGCCGTCGCGCCGGACCCGGCGCATGGCAATCGGNAGGAAGTCGATCAGGAACCGGCGTGGATCGGGCACCATCGTCGGCGCNCCGCGGCCCAGCACCTTGTCATCGCCGGCGATCCCCCTGGTCCACGCCGCCAGCGGCGGCATGCCAANGCCGCGATGCAGGCTGCGGTGATAGACGCCGGCGATGGCATGGGCGAGCCAGCGCTCCACCTCGTCGATGGTCATGGCGGCCGTCTTCTCGGGATTGAGGTCGCCCTTCACGCGGATGTCGGAGAAGGTCGTTCCAGGGAGCAGATGGACCTTGCCCATCATCGTGCCGATCAGCCGCTCTATGTGCCCGCCATAGTGGGGTGTCCGGACGGGCCGATAATCGATGTCGATGCCATATTCCTGGCAGCCGCGCCTGAGCGCCTCCGACCTGAACTCCTTGGCATTGTCGAGGTGCAGCCGCTCGGGGATTCCATAGACCGGCCACTCATCCNCGATGCCCCGCGCCGCCAGCCAGCCTTCCTTCATCAGTGCCGCATGGCTGATGCACAGCGCCACCGAAGTTGCCGACGGCGGCTCCNGCGACAGGTGGAAGCCCGCCACGCATCGCGTCGCCACGTCAATCGCCAGCGTCAGCCAGGGCCGCTGGATCGGCTCCCGCGTCTCGGTGTCCACCACGATCACGTCGACCAGCGTATGGTCGATCTGGATCAGCGACAGCGGGTATTCCGCGACCAGCGNGCCGGTGACGGGACCATAGCGATCGCGCGCAGCCTTGCGGCCACGCCGCTCGGCGAGCNCCTTGGCGGCGGGACGCTTCTCTACCCGGCGAGCGATCGTATTGCGGCCCGGCACCGGAAGGCCGGCCTGATGGCAGCGTTCGTGAACGACCCTCACAAGGTCGGCGATCAGGGGCTGCTGCCGGGTCAAGTNGNAGCTGTCGATTACCTCTTCGATCACAGTATCAACCGCCGGATCGAGCAAGGCTCCCCCCGGCGCAGGCCCTCTCGCACGCGGCAGGAGGCTNGTAAGGCGGGGATCGTCCAGATAGCGACGCAACAGGCTGTAGAGATGGGTCGGCCCATAGCCCAGTTCGCGCGCGGCGACTTCGACCTCGGCGCGGGTCCGGTCGGCCTTGTTGGCGAGCATCCTGACTACCGGCAAGCAACGGCGGGCTTCCGCCCAGGCATCCTCGTCTACGTTCAGCAGGTGCGGCCGTGTCATGGCAGGCCGATCCGTGTCGCCGGCACGATCGGCGCCGACACGTCGATGCGCAGCATACCTTGTGCGATCATGCGCCAGATCACGCCAAGCGCTTCTTCCCGCGCCGCCGGCATCGCGTTCGCCAACTCCTGGAAGGTCGGATCTCGCAACGTCCGCACCATCGCCAGCGTGGTTTTCGCAAGATCAGGATCGAGAGTGGCGCTCCGCAAGGGCAGCAGGCGCTTCGCGGCATCCAGTGCAGGACATCGGACTGTCCGGTCGGTCGCGATCCGGAAGCTTCCACCGCGCTCCCTGATCCAGCGCCGCCCCGCCGCGAACGCCGGCCTGAACCGCTTCCATCCCGCGCGCAGGTCCGCCCGATATTTGACCTCGACCAGTTCCGAGCGGCCGTCGCTCCATTCCAACAGGAAGTCGGGCGTGTATCGTCGCCTATCACCATCATGCTCGAACCGGANCGTGATCGGCTGCGACGTGNTCTTCGCATCGCGATCGGCGAAGCTCGACAGCGTGACGAAGTCGCGTTCGNGCGCGCTCTCGTGCNCCGTCATGCCTGTCGGCACGGCGTTGAAGCCAGTCACATGCGACCGATGGCTGAGCGGAACGCGCCTCAATTTTCCTCCAAAGTTGCATGCGACTCAGTTCGCACAACCTTGGACATTTTCAGGCCGATTCACAAACCTTGGATATTATCGCGGGGAGAAGCCCGCACGAAGACTCATGTTTCGGCTCTCGCCGATTCACGAAACCTTGGAAACTGACACCGCTCGTGTAGGCGGAGAAGATTACCGATCCTATGTTTCAGTCCTGTCTCTCTTCGCTCGCCCATGTCGGAAAAGGGGCTGTGAGGGGACTGGCAGCTTACAGGCGCTCGACGCGGGACAGCTGCCATCCTCGGCCGATCACAGCCCTCGACCACACCCGACCCATCAGCAACTAGCCACTTAAACTCCGATCCCTCGGACCGGATTGGTTGAGAGTGGGCAACAAAGAAAAACCGTCATTGTCACCCGGCTCGCCAATGTCTGCGGGCGAGCCTCGCTCGTGTCCACATAGGTGGCACATGCCGTCATGATCGCCTGCGCCCATGATGTCGGACGTACAGGTAGGGCGCCCGCACCGCTCGCGGGCAATGACGGTTGGCTTCTGGCAAGCGAGGCATTGGATTGCCGTTCCGTCCTCGATTGAAAATGCGGTCGGGGCGTCTAGGCCATAAAGACCTTCTCGCGTCGCGGCGTCCTTGCGGCAGGCATGGCAGAGGTAACGTATTACATTCGGATCGATGCCAAATAACGCTCGAAACCTGGCGGGCGGCATAAACTCCATATCGCCTTCCCACATCCGCAGTACACGGTAGGCGGGATTCCAAAACTTGTCGCCGAACCCCGCCTCGCGATCGTGATACGCGACCCTGAGGCGATCGCTGAGCCACGCGCGATCTGGCCAGAGCTCGACGAACTGATCCATGAGGCCGACAAGCATCTCGACAGGATTGAGGGGCGCCCCAATCTGGCCAAGGTGGGTGTATCGGTTCCGGATCTTCCGCAGCCTGTCGTAGCGCGTAATGAAGGTCGGAGGGAGTGGCTTCGGACACAGTGTGTTGACCGCCTGCCTCAACCGCTGCGCGTCGATCGTCCGAAGATCGAAGAAGTCGAGCGGCTTGGGGTCGGCGCTTAACGGAATGGGATTTTCCAGCAGCAGGAGGTAGGGGCTAACCGCACAGAGCCGGGCTTTGAGCGCGAGTTCGTTTGATTGCTGGATGACCGCGATGATCGCCTGCAGGTCGGTTTGGCAATCCTCCAGATAGGCGTCTGCCTCCTCCTTCCACATATCGGGGATGGGCTTGGCGAATGGCGCGTCCGGGATACGGCTATCCCAATCATTCAGGATAACGCGTAGGCGATCCCATGCGTCGAAGTAGAGGCGTAGTGCCGTTTCCGCGAGAACGTCGTCGCCGAGCAATTCTTCAACGGACTGGAGCCGGTATGCTGCCCGCGCTGTGAGGCGAAGGTATCGGGCGAGCGCATCAAGCGAGAGAGCGTAGACCTCAACTGCTCGCTGTGCGCCGAGCATATTCCCGTCGAAACGATGGAGGGGGTGAGCGAGACCATCGAGGCGGGCGAACGACGAGCGCAAGCGTCCAGTGCCGCCGTCGAGCGTGCCGTCGCGCATGAGGGTTCGCTGCGTCGGCTTGCCGATGCCGCAAGCAAAGCGGTCGATGCGGCGCGCAAGGCGCTGGAGAAAGCGGCGACGGGCACGACCTTTCAGCAACGGCGTGACGCGGAGCTCGCCGTTGCGCGCCTTGAGGGAGCGCTCAAGGAACGCAAGACCGACGGGGCAACCCCAGCGCCCTCCCCCGATCTTGCGCTCGTGCGCGCCGCCACCAAGGAGGCTGAGACAGCCTATGACGAGAGTCGCGGCGACATATTGCAACGGCTGAGCGAGGAAATCCTCTCCTTGGCGCAGCGCCTGGGGGTCAGGATGCTCGAGGCTGTCAAACTCGGATCGAACGCAACGCTGGCCCTGATAAAGGGCGGTGAGAGCACCAGCTTCAGCAAGGTGACCGCAGGCGAACGGCTGCGGCTGCGGCTTGCGACGGCGGTCGCCTTGCTGCGCATCGGCCAAGAGCGCGGCCTCGGGCGCCATCCGGGCTCTTGATCATCGACTCGCCCGGCGCCGAGGAGGTCAGCGATATTGATCTGGCCGCGCTGCTGGGTGAGTTGCAGACGATCGCGAAAGAGACACCGGGCCTTCAGATCCTTGTCGCGAGCGCCAATCCGCCGGCGATCGTCAAACAGCTCGGCATGGACTGGTGTCGGATCGCGGAGAAGGATGCCTATCTGTGGTGATCGCGGATGCGAGCACTGCGGAATGACAGTCATCGAGGCGATATCCAGCTGCCTCGCGCAAGGAGAGGTCGTGACGCTGGAGCACGTCGGCGGCGCCAATCGCCTCGAAGCTGAGCGGGATGCACTTTTGCAAGCCCCCTTTCTCGACGTGCTGGTGACGATGACGATCGCGGCGCCCGTGACCGACCAGATGATACTCGATGCCTTGCTGACCGATGGCTTCGCAGCAGCGCCCTCTCCCACGGTCTTGCGCGATGCGGCCCATCTGCTGATCGAGGCCCCGCACCTGCGGGATCGCCTCGCACGAGCATTGACACCGATCCTCGTTGCCAAGGTCACCGATCGATCCGATCCACGGACCGACCTTATGGCGTCCTATGCCCTCGAAGCACTGTTCCGCCTGACGCTAGCCGACGCCGTGAACCGCCACCGGCTACTCGCGCTTCTCACGGAAATTGACGGGACGCCGAGCGAGCTTTTCGCAGCTCATGCGGCAAAGCTACTCGGCGTAGCTTTCACGCAATGGGGCGGCGACGATCTCATCGAAGCGCTCGAGCGCCTGCTCCCGGCGGCTGAAGCCGAAGCCGCGTTCGAGCTCGGGCTGATCACGCTAGGCGATGGCCTTGAGCAGGCGTCCATGCCCGACATTCTCAGTCGGCTCGAAGCAGCGCAGCTGCGGTTCAGGCAAGCCGCCCGGACCGACGAGGACCGCGCCGACGCCGTCGCCTATGACGCGATCATCGACATGATCCGGGGCTTCTGGAACGAGACAGGTGCGGCCGATCTGCATGCGACGCTCTTCCGGCTAGAGCGGGCCATCGCCGACCGGCAGGCTCTGCTGCAGGTAGGGTCCCTGCCGCCCTGGCTCGCGCCGCGGGCGGATCGCGAGATCGCCTGGGTCCGACTGGCCCGGCGCGCGCGGCGGGCAGTCGACGATCTCTCGCGTCCCAGTTGGCTGAACGCCGCCGCGACGCTCAACACGGTACTGGCGGTCTACGACGCGGAGCGAACCGTGAAGTCCGGCCCCGGCCTGTCGCTGCTTGTGCGGCCGCGCATCGAGGCGGCCTTTGTCCGCGAGCGCGGACTGGCGGAGCATCTTGACCAGTTGCTGTTAGAGCCGGACGTCTTTGGGATAGAGGCTGGGCTTGCGGCGCAACTTCGCGACGGTGTCCAACGACGCAGCGAGGAGACAGAAGCCTCGCGAAAAGCTGAGGAGAACGCTTCGTATCCGCTGCTGACGAGCGTTCTCCATGGCCTCCCGGGGGCCGATCAGCTGCCTCAGATCGCCGCTGCGGCGCTCGAATCCGCTCTTGGCCAGCAAACGGATCAGGCGGAGCGATTCCTCAACCCTGTCATCAATCAGCTCTTTCGCGAGCTCACCGCAGCGGTCACGTCGTGCACGGACTATCACGGGGAGACGAAGGATGGATTTGACGCCTTGCTGGCGCAGATCCTCATGTTCTGCGCGGACCGGCAAGATGCCGGACGCAAGCAGCTCGGCCCGCGAACCGACTATCTGCGGGCGGATGACGCAAAGGAGGGCGACCTCCAGTCTGACTTGAGGCAATTCGTCAAAGGCAACCTCACCACTGCTGAGGTACTGACGGAGGTGGAGGGCATCGCGACAGGCCGCAGCGATATCTATGTCGGGTTCGGGGGCGTGCGATTCATCTCGGAACTCAAGCGCCATTTTGGCGCTGTCGACCGGGAAGTAGCTAAGACCTATTTCGGGCAGGCTGGCGCCTATCAGGCGACCAATGTGCGCCTTGGCTTTCTGGGTATCCTCGAACTTGTGGACCGGCCGGGCCCATCCCCGACAATAGCGGACTGCCTCTGGCATGCGGACTATATTCCGGAAGGCTCCACGCTGGCGCGGCACATCATCGTGTTCCGCGTTCCCGGGATGTTGAGAACGCCATCATCCCTGTGACGGTCCCCTGAGCGTTGCCTTTCAAAGACATTTCACCAAGAGCGTGCCGACAGCAAAGTCCCACTTGCAGTAATCGGGCCGCACGGTCAGCGACACGTAAGCGAACGGCTGCTTTCAGGATCGCGAGAAATGGCGCTGAATGGCCGACATTGAGGCGCAAACCGGTCAGCAAAACGTCACATTGTTGGTCTGGGGAGGGCACGATGCGACAGACCTCATGTCCCCCGAGGCATATTTTGCAATTGTTGGTAGATCGTGATGAACGTTTGCGACGGCTGATGAAAGCCGCATGGGGCCAACCAAAATCCCATAACTATCTGATAAGGTTACGAGGATCGCAGAATAGTTAACCCGCAAGCACATCTCTATGCTCGTCCGAGCCAGTCACAAAATCAAAAACCTCGTGTCCCGAAACCCGCTTTCCCAGCAATCACCCAGCAATCATCGTGAGCGAATTCGACGCCTAAACGCGGAATCTTCGTAAAAGAAAAGTGAGGTTATAGAGTATGTTAGGGTACTACAGGCGACGATAGCGAAAGTACCAGACCTCGTGGCCGATGCGGCGGGCCTTGGCCTCGTAGCGGGTTTCGGGCCAGTCGGCGGGGCGTTCCAGGAAATCGCGGGGGGTTTCGGCCTGCCAGACGAAATCGGGGCTCTGGCCCATCACCATCATGCCCCAGCGGCAATAGACGGGATGATCGGTGCCGAAGCGGAATTCGCCGCCCGGCTTCATCTTGCGGGCGATCAGCGCGATCGGGCCGGAGTTCATGAAACGGCGCTTGGCATGGCGGGCCTTGGGCCAGGGATCGGGATGGAGCAGCCAGGCGCGCGTCAGCGAGGCATCGGGCAGGCGTTCCAGCACGTCCAGCGCATCGCCCATGTGGATGCGCACATTCTCCAGCCCCTCGCGCTCGACATGGCCGAGCGCGCCGACCACGCCGTTCAGGAAGGGCTCGCAGCCGATGAAGCCATGATCGGGCCGCATCGCCGCCTGCGCGGCCAGATGCTCGCCGGCGCCGAAGCCGATCTCCAGCTCCAGCGGGCGCCCCTGCCCCGCCGGATCGCCGAACAGCGTCGCGGCATCGACCGGCCCGGCTTCCGGCACCGCGACGCGCGGCAGCAGATCCTCGACAAGGGCGGCCTGGCCCTGGCGCAGCTTGTGCCCCTGGCGGCGGCCATAGAGGCGGCGGATGGTGGATGGGTCGTTCATGCGCCCGCCCTCTACCGGGGAGGGCGGCAAGACGCCAGCTTCCGCGTGGCGTCGCGCCGGAACCTCGCCCGACCAGCGAGGTTCCGGCCTTTCGGGGTCAGGCCAGGGCGGCCTTGAGCTGATCGACCAGATCGGTCTTTTCCCAGGTGAACAGATCGCCTTCCGGCTTGCGGCCGAAATGGCCGTAGGCGGCGGTCGGCTGGTAGATCGGCTTGTTCAGCTTCAGGTGCGTGCGGATGCCCTTGGGGGTCAGGCGCACCAGCGTGGGCAGCACCTCCTCGATCCGGGCCTCGTCCACCGTGCCGGTGCCGTGCGTGTCGACATAGAGGGACAGCGGCTCGGCCACGCCGATCGCGTAGGAAAGCTGGATGGTGCAGCGCTTGGCGAGGCCCGCGGCCACCACGTTCTTGGCGAGGTAGCGGGCGACATAGGCGGCCGAGCGATCCACCTTGGTCGGGTCCTTGCCGCTGAACGCGCCGCCGCCATGGGGCGCCGCGCCGCCATAGGTGTCGACGATGATCTTGCGGCCGGTGAGGCCGGCGTCGCCGTCCGGGCCGCCGATCTCGAACAGGCCGGTCGGGTTCACGTAGATGGCGTCGTCGCCCGGCATCCAGCCATCGGGCAGCACATCCTTGAACACGCCCTTCACATAATCGCGCAGCTTCGCCTGGCCGGCATCGTTGCTGAGCGCCGGCGAATGCTGGGTGGAGACCACCAGCGCGGTGGCGCGCACGGGCTTTCCGCCTTCATATTTCAGCGTCACCTGGCTCTTGGCGTCGGGCTCGAGGAAATCGACCACGTTGTTGTGGCGATCATGCGCCAGCCGTTCCAGGATGCGGTGCGAGTAATAGAGGGTCGCCGGCAGCAGATCGGGCGTCTCGTCCGTCGCATAGCCGAACATGATGCCCTGATCGCCCGCGCCCTCATCCTTGTTGCCGGCTTCGTCCACGCCCATGGCGATATGGGCGGACTGGCCGTGCAGATGGCAGGCGAAATCGGCATATTGCCAGTGGAAGCCATGCTGTTCGTAGCCGATGCGCTTCACGGTGGCGCGCACCGCCTCCTCGATCTCCGCCTGGCTCGGCGTCACGTCCTCGCGGCAGCGGACCTCGCCCGCCAGCACGATGCGCTGGGTCGTCACCATCGTTTCGCAGGCGACACGGGCTTCCGGATCGCGCGAAAGGAACAGATCGACCACCGCGTCCGAAATCTGGTCCGCCACCTTGTCGGGATGGCCTTCGGAAACCGACTCGGACGTGAAGAGATAGTCGCTGCGCATCGAACACATGCCCTTTCGGAGTTTCCCGGCCCGCGGTCGCAAGCCAGATATAAAGGATTCCTTATGTCTCTTAGCGCGCGATGCGGCGGTGCGCAATCGCCAGCGCCACCAGCAGCCCCGCGAACAGGATGGGCAGGATATTGCCGTATCGGGCGAAGGGCGTGGGCGGCAGGGCGGCCGGCAGCCGCCCGGTGATCGCGCCCGCCGTGCGCCACGGCAGGCTGGCGGCGAGGTTGCCGCGCGCATCGATGATGGCGGAGATGCCGGTGGGCGTCGCGCGGATGACGGGCAGCCCTTCCTCGATCGCGCGGAGCCGCGCCTGCGCCAGATGCTGCGGCGGGCCGGACGGGCCGAACCAGGCATCGTTGGAGGGGTTGAAGATGAAATCGGGCCGGTGCGCGGAATCGACGACCTGGCCGGAGAAGATCATCTCGTAGCAGATCTGCACGCCGACCTTGCCGAAGCCCGGCAGGCCGAGGCTCCTCGGCCCCGGCCCCGGCCAGAAATCGAGATCGCCGGGCGCCAGCCGCGACAGGCCGATCGCCGACAATATCGGCCGCATCGGCAGATATTCGCCATAGGGCACCAGATGCGCCTTGTCGTAGCGGGCGAGGATGCGGCCGCGCGCGTCGATCGCGAACAGGCTGTTGCGCGCGCCGGCGGCGAAATTGTCCTTGCCCCATTCGATCGCGGTGCCGCCGGTCAGCATGATATCCCTGGGGCCGAGCAGGCGGGCAATGCGCGCACGGGCGCGGATATCCTCGGGCCGGCTTTCCTCCAGATATTCGGGCACGGCCGCCTCGGGCCAGAGGAGCAGGCGCGGTTCCGGGCCGGGCGTGCCGGACAGGCTCGCCAGACGGGCGAAATTGCGGTCCTCGAAGCCCTGGCGCCACTTGTCCTGCTGGCCGATATCGGGCTGGACGATGCGGACGGCATGGCCGCTGGCCGGCACCGGCGCGCCTTCGGCCAGCAGCAGCGCGACGCCGATCGCGATCGGCCCCGCCGCCAGCGCCGCGCCCGCCTTCCAGCGGCGCTCGCCCAGCAGCATCAGGCCGCCCGCGACGAGGATCGCCACGCCCGAAAGGCCGTAGGTGCCGATGAAGGGCGCCAGCCGGGCGACACCCAGCGCATCCAGCCAGATCACCCCCAGCGGGTTCCAGGCGAAGCCGGTGAACAGCGTCGCCCGCAGCCATTCGGCGAATATCCAGGCGGCGGCGAGGATCAGCGGATAGGCATCGCCGCGCCCTCGCCCGCCCGCCCAGCCAAGCCCCGCCGCCAGCGCGGGAAACAGAGCGAGATAGAGCGCGAGCAGCGTGACCGCGATCCACCCCAGCCAGGCCGGCATCGCATCCTGATAATGGAAGGCGGTGGCGATCCAGTCATTGCCGATGACGAAATGGCCGAGGCCGAACCACCAGCCCACCGCCAGCGCCGCGCGCAGGCCCGGCGCGGCCCGCACCAGCGCCATCCACAAGGCGACGGCGGCCAACGTCACCGGCCACAGCCCCAGCGGCGCGAAGCCCGTGGCCGAAACCCCGCCCAGCGCCAGCGCCGCCAGCCAGCGGGGCCAGCGGGCGCGGCCGATTATCCGATCCATCCTCATGCGCGGAGCGACCGGCCTTCGTAGCGCTCGAACAGCGCCACATAATCGTCGGGCAGCGGGCTGGGCGCCCGATCCGCGCCGATATGCACCTGCACCGTCTCGCCCAGCGCGCGCAGGTCCTCGCCCTTGCCATGGCCGTGAAATTCGAAGGCGAAGGTCAGCGAGGTCCGCCCCGCGCGCACCAACCGCACGCACAGGTCCACCACCTCCTCCAGCCGGATCGACGCCTTGTAGTCGATCGTGGTGCGCGCGATCACGAACTGGGCCAGACCCTCCGCCCCGCCCGGATCGGGCACGCCGGCGGCGCGCAGATATTCGGTCATCGCGATATCCAGATAATCCAGGTAGCGCGCGTTGAAGACCACCGCCTGGGCGTCGATCTCCGAATAACGGACGCGCTTGGGGTAGGAGAATCGGAAATCGGATCGCGCCATCATGTGCCTCCGGCTGGGATGCGGAAGGGGGCTAGAGCATTTTCGGGCCGGGTGGAATCACCGGCGGCCGGAAAAGCGCCGCAAGCCCCCTCCCCCCGCTTTCGCGCCGGCAGGGCGCGGCGCGGCGGCCACACTCGTCCGCCTATCGTGATCCGCGCCGGCCGGCCATTGGCCTTTGCCCGCCGAACGACTAAAGGCGCGCTCCATGCAAACCAGCGATCTTCGCATCGCCCTGTTCACGGGCAACTATAATTATGTCCGCGACGGGGCCAATCAGGCGCTCAACCGGCTGGTGGGCTATCTTCTGGGCCAGGGGGCCGCGGTGCGCATCTATTCGCCGCGCACCGACACCCCGGCCTTCCCGTCGGTGGGCAAGGTGGTCGGCGTGCCGGCCATCCCGCTGCCCGGCCGCGCGGAATATCGCGCGCCGATCATGATCCCGCCGTCCGTGAAGCGCGACATCCGCGATTTCCGGCCCAACCTGTTCCATGTCGCCAGCCCCGAGATCCTCGGCCACCGCGCCGTGACGCTGGCGCGCAGGCGGGGGCTGCCGGTGGTGGCATCGGTGCACACCCGGTTCGAAACCTATCCGCGCTATTACGGCCTCACCTTCATGGAACCGGTGGTCGAAGCCGCGCTGCGCCGTTTCTACCGCCGCTGCGACGCGATCTTCGCGCCATCCGAATCGATGGCGCAACTGCTGCGCGACCAGCGGATGAACTATGATGTCGGCATATGGTCGCGCGGGGTGGAGCGCGACATCTTCTCGCCCGACGTCCGCGATACCGCCTGGCGCCGATCGCTGGGCATCGCCGACGACGAACCCGTGATCGGCTTCGTCGGCCGGCTGGTGATGGAAAAGGGGTTGGACGTCTTTTCCGATGCGATCGACACGCTGGAACAGCGCGGCGTGCGCCATCGCGTGCTGGTGATCGGCGAAGGCCCGGCGCGCGAATGGTTCGAACGGCGCCTGCCGCAGGCGGTGTTCGTCGGCTTCCAGAAGGGCGCCGACCTCGGCCGCGCGGTGGCATCGTGCGACATGCTGTTCAACCCGTCCGTCACCGAGACCTTCGGCAACGTCACGCTGGAGGCGATGGCCGCCGGCCTGCCGGTCGTCGCCGCCATCGCCACCGGCAGCCAGAGCCTGGTGGAGGACGGCGTGACCGGCCGCCTCGTCCGCCCCGGCGCGATCGCCGCCTTCGCCGATGCGCTCCAGCATTATTGCACCGATGCCGCCGCCCGCGCGGCCGCCGGGGCCGCCGGGCGCGGCGCCAGCGAACGTTATGGCTGGGATGCGGTGAACCAGCATCTGGTGGACGCCTATCTGCGCGTCATCCGCCAGCGCGCCGAACGGCACCGCCCCCCCACCCAGCGCCCGCGCTGAGCGGCGGCGGCAGGCGGCAGGCGGCGGCGCAATGGAGATCAGGCGGGACGATCCGACGGCGCCGCACGTCGCGGACCTGCTGGCGCACCATCTTCGGGAATTGCGCGGGGTGATGGCCGAACATGCCTTCGCGCTGGATGCGACCGGCCTGTCGGCGCCGGACGTCACCTTCTGGACCGCCTGGCGGGGCGACGCGCTGGCCGGCTTCGCGGCACTGAAGCAGCTTGACGCCGCCCATGGCGAGGTGAAGTCGATGCGCGCCGCGCCTGCCGCGCGCGGCACCGGCGTCGGCCGCGCGATGCTGAACCATATCATCGCCGAGGCGCGCGCACGCGGCTATGCCCGGCTCAGCCTGGAAACCGGGACGGCGCCCCTGCACGCCCCCGCCGTCGCGCTCTACCGCAGCGCCGGTTTCGTTTCCTGCGAGGCCTTCGCCGATTACCGGCCGAGCCCGCACAACCAGTTCCTGAAGCTCGAATTCCCGGCCTAAGCGGCGCGGACAGATTCGGATCACGGCCGCTGTTGGAGTTTTCGATCCAATTGCTGTCTGTCGGGACTCGCCGACATTGTAGACGAGCGATTTTGCCGCGATCGCCGGTCGCGGCCTGCGCGGAGCCGCCACGCGTCTAGCGTGCAGAAACTCGTTCAATCTGCCCCCGGTTATAATAAACGCGGAAGGACTGTCGGCATCCACGGCACTGGAAGCCGCCGCTGCCCGTTGAAGAGGCCGCCCCAACGGTAAAGCCCGCCTGATAAGTTGCTGTCGACGAGCAATGGGGGCAGGTAACAGTAATCTTACTGGCCATGATCAGTCATCTCCTGACCTCTTTATATCGTCCTGTGCGGCGGTGCCGTAGTGCGGTTCAGAAAAAGTTTCGTCGTGGCCCTGCCAGGCAACCACTTTCCCGACCGTCAGCTTTCCGAGACCGGACAAGCCGATATTGGCCATCGGCGTAAAATTCTTGCCTGTCAGGACACGCCGACATTGCGGACGGGTTTGACACGGCTATTATCGGACGCATGACGAAATCGCCCGGTAAGCTCCTTGGCTGCTCAATCGCTTTCTTATTGATCGCCATCCCCGCAATGTACCTCTTTGGCCTTGGCTGGGTCCGCACCATCGCGCCAGTCGCAGCCCCGCTGGCATCTGGAAATCTGCTTATTCAACTTGAAGCAACTGACTTCGAGGAGACCATTGATCTTTGGCCGATCGTTTCCACCGTTACCTATCCGAACACCGGACCAATCAGAGGTAAAATGCGCAACAGCGCGGGAGGTGATCGCAGAACAGACTATAAGATCACGATTTCGTCGCAGAGAGGCGGGGCAAGGGAAGTCCGATGCCATCGCGATTATCGTGATGCCTGCTACTTCGATGCGGACCTTGGCCAAACCGACCTGACGGAAGGTGTTTTAATCTCAGTCGTCGATGCTAATGATGGCCAAACACTCGTGCCGCATCGACTTGTCAATTTCAGGCGCATCTCGACATATTCTTTAGCGCTATGGGACGCGCTCATGAGCGTTTAGGGCGTATGGTGCCGAGTCACCAATGTCCGCTTCCCCCGACTTTTCGGTCCTTCCCTAGGCTGCGGCGACACCCCGATTTCGGACTGGCGGGAATTAGGCCGGCAAAGCTCTTCACCCAACCTTTCGCGAAAGCGGGAGAGGGCTCTGATTGCCGTCAGCTTCCTTCGACAGAGCCATCATTGAAAGCCACCGCATTTCCCACGTTCAGCTTGCCGGGGATTCGGCCGAAATCCTGCCTGTCAGGGCGCGATGACATTGCGGACCTTCCTCCCCTCCCTGCAAGGGAGGGGTTGGGGGTGGGTTGGCGCGCGCAGCGCGCCTCGATAACGTTGCGCTATGCGGCGCGTCCCCGAACATATGACGGCCAATGCACGGGCCTTGCGCAACAGCCAGACGGAGCCCGAGCGCCTCCTCTGGCGGCGACTGTCGCGCTATCGCCCACGTTTCACCCGGCAGTTGGTTGTTGGACCCTATATTCTGGATATTGCATGCCGGTCGGCTGGGCTGGCGATCGAGTGCGATGGCAGCCAGCATCTCGACACGCATGATTATGACGCGCGACGTGACCAGTTTCTCGCGGATCAAGGCTGGGTCGTTCTGCGATTCTGGAATGGCGAGGTGCTGGCCAATCCTGACGGCGTAGTGGAGGCGATCCTCNCCAGAACCACCGAGTGCCTCGGCGGAACCCACCCCCAACCCCTCCCTTTCAGGGAGGGGAGGAAAAAGCGCTGACGTCCGCTTCCCCGACATTCCGGTCATCCGCAGGCCGTTAGACGCCTCCCGAAACCCGACAGTCGATCACCACCGGAATTCGTCCGCGCGGCCTGGAGCGTTCCGCGGATGCGCCTTCAGCGCATTTGCGGTGCGCTGCCGTCCGCCAGTTCCACCGCGCGCGCGAACACCGCCTCGAACATCTCGGGCGTCAGCCGCCCGGTATTCTGGTTGTAGCGGGAGCAGTGGTAGCTATCGATCAGCAGCATGCCGCTCGGCAGACGATGTTCCGCGCCGTGGGCGAAGCGATATTTGGGCAGCTTGCCGCCCAGCGCCTTGATCGCGGACTGGTGGGCGATCTGGCCGAGCGCCACCACCACCCGGAGGTTGGGCAGCGCCTTCAGGTCCGGTTCCAGGAAGCGCCGGCAGGTCTTGATCTCCTCCGGCGTCGGCTTGTTTTCCGGCGGCACGCAGCGCACGGCGTTGGCGATGATCGCGCCTTTCAGCGCCAGCCCGTCGTCCGCGCGGCCGGCGAACTCGCCCTCCGCCAGCCCATATTTCGCCAGCGTCGCATAGAGCAGCCCGCCGGCATAATCGCCGGTAAAGGGGCGGCCGGTGCGGTTGGCGCCCCACAGGCCCGGCGCCAGCCCGACGATGGCCAGCCGGCCTTCCCGGTCGCCGAAATCGGGCACCGGCGCGTTGAACCAGTCGGGATGCTCGGCGCGTTGCGCTTCGCGGAAGGCGGCGAGGCGGGGGCAGAGCGGGCAATCATGCCCCGGCACGGCCGGCGGTTCGTTTGGGCTGGGATTGGTCATCGCGCTGCGATAGGCGCAGGCGGATGCCGCGCACAAGCTATGCCATCGCCCTGGGATCGAACCGCCGCCACGGCCGCCACGGCCCGCCGCCCCGCGTGATCGCGGCCGCGCTCGACGCGCTGGAGCAGGCCGGCGTGCGCGTGATCGCCCGCTCCCCCATCATCGCCACGCCCGCGGTCGGCCCGGCGGGGCGCGGCTTCGCCAATGCCGCCGCGATCGTCGAGAGCGACCTCGCCCCTCCCGCATTGCTGACGCTGCTCAAGCGCATCGAGCGCGCCTTCGGCCGCCGCCCCGGCCGGCGCTGGGGCGCCCGCGTGCTGGACCTCGACATCATCCTCTGGTCTGGCGGCAGCTGGCCGCCCTTTCCGCGCCGGGCCGGACCGGGCCGGCTGGCGGTGCCGCATCGCGCCTTCGCCGCCCGCGCCTTCGTGCTCGATCCGCTGCTGCGGGTGGCCCCCGGCTGGCGCCACCCGCTTAGCGGCCGCACCGTCCGCCAGATGCGGGCGCGCCTCCGCTGACTTCCGGCCGGACATCAAGATGAAGGCGGCCGATCATTGCCAAGATTGACGATCGGCAAATAGAATTTTCCCGAACGCGAACCATATCGCGATGATACTTCAGGATTAATCATATGATTTCATGTTAACTATAAAACAGGCTTTTCATTTCTCCTGAATAATGTCCTTTCAAATCACCTTCCGCGCGATCGATTTTACACAATTTAACTAAGCGAAATCCGCCTTATCGATTAAGGAGATCACGTCCGGCACGATCGGACACGCGATCCCTTGGGAGCGCCCGGCGGCGCTCTCTTTTTCGGCTTTCGCTCCGGCGACGGGAAGCACGGGACATCGGGTCACCGCCTTCCCGCAGGCTCGGGCAGGCCCAGGCGAGGCGCCGGATCGTGCATCGCACGACCGAAACGGAAATGGTGACAGGCGAAATGGCATATACGAATCTCGCGAAGTTCGATCAGCAGATATTCTGCCGGTTCAGCACGCGGCATTCCTATGCCTATCTCGTCATCGCCATGCCGCACGGCACCTCGCCGGGGGATCGCAAGCCGGCGCGCGCCCTGCCGCGCTGCGCCAACGACGTGGATGAGGCGCCGATCCACCTGAGCACGGTGCGCCGCAGGAAGTGGCAGGCGCTGCGCTGGTCGGGCGATTTCGGCACCGCCCGCCGGAGCGCGCATGTCCTTTCGGGCCTTCCGCTGTGGAGCGACGTGCGCATCATCCCGGTAAAGGCGCTCTGACCTTTCCGGCGTAGGCCGCGCGCTCCGGCACAGGCCGCGAGCAGCGATCAATCGTTCACCTCGCGCGGCGCGCCGTTGGCGCGGACTATCGAAATCGAGCCACGCATGCGGCCGCACCGCCGCTCCATCCGCCATGCCCGCTTGCCCATCGACTGATCATATGTTCAATTAATCGCGGAATCGGGGCGATGGCATACCGGCTCCGCAAGGATCAGAAAAAAGGATGAGGCTATGCTGCTGAAGGACAAGGTGATCGTCATCACGGGCGTGGGGCCGGGCATGGGCCAGGCGATGGCGCGCATCGCCGCCGCCGAAGGGGCGAAGGTGGCGATCGGCGCGCGCAACGGCGCCTTCCTGGAAGGGGTCGCCAAGGAAATCCGCGCCGCCGGCGGCGAGGCCGTGGCGCAGGTGACGGACGTTTCCAAGCGCGCCGATTGCGATGCGCTGGCCAATGCGGCGGCGGCCGCCTTCGGCAGGATCGACGGCCTCGTCAACAGCGCCTATGCGGCGGGCGAGAACGGCCTGTTCGATGACGGCGACCTCGAATCCTGGGCGTCGGTGATCGACGTCGCCTGCATGGGCAGCGCGCGGATGGCGCAGGCGGTGCTGCCGCACATGAAGGCGCAGGGCGGCGGCGCGATCGTCAACGTCGCGACGATGCAGTCCCTGAAGCCGCTGCCGGGCGGATCGCCCTCCTACGCCGTCGCCAAGGGCGCGCTCACCACGCTGACCCGCCAGATCGCGGCGGATTACGGCCGCCACAACATCCGGGTGAACAGCACGCGCATGGGCTGGCTGTGGGGCGAGCCGGTGCGCAACGCGATCAAGGGCATGGCCCAGCATCAGGGCATTTCGGAGGAGGACATCGTCAAGGGCGTCGCCGCCCGCATCCCGCTGGGTGTGATCCCGCCGGAGGAGGAATGCGCCCGTTCGGTGCTGATGTTCGTATCCGACTATACACGCATGGTGACGGGCGCGGTGCTCGACATCAACGGCGGCGAGTGGATGGCGCCCTGATCCTTCCCGTTCCCCCGGCCGGCGTCGGCGCCGGCCGGGCAATGAGGGCGCCGGCAAGGGCGCCGCAATGGCAGGAGAGAGAGCATGAACGTCGAGGATATGCCGATCGCATCGCTTTCGGCCGTCAAGGCGCAGGATCGCGCGGGCTGGCTGGCCCTGTTCGAGGAGGATGCCGTGGTGCAGGACCCGGTCGGCCCCTGCGACTGGGACCCGGCCGGCGAAGGACAGAAGGGGCGCGAGGCGATCGCCCGTTTCTACGACATGTTCATGGGCCTGCAGGAATCGCTGGATTTCGAGATCCATCACCTGGTGGCGCGGGGCGACGAGGCGGCGGTGTCGCTGACGCTGCACATCACCATGAAGGACGGCAGCCGCCACGCCACCCGCGCGATCAACATCTACAAGGCGTCGCCGGGCGGCAGGATCGCCTCGCTGCGGTCCTTCTGGTGATCGCGCGGCCGGCCATGGCCCCGTCGACGGCCGGCCTGCGCTGATGGCGGGCCGGCCGGCCATGACAGCGGCGGGGCACAATGCCGCCGGCGCCATCGCGCGCGCCGCCGCCAACCTTTGCGCGGAGGCCGGCGCGGCCGGCGTCACCGTGCGCGGCGTGGCGGCGGCGGCCGGCGTCGCCCCTTCCGCCGTGATCTACCATTTCGCCAATCGGGAGGGCCTGCTGGCCGCCGCCCATGCGGCAATGACCGAGGCCATCGCGGAATGGATGGCGGATGCCCGCGCGGCTTCGGCCGACGGGCGCGGCAACGGCCTTTCGGCCGAAGCGCTGGCCGCCGCCACCGCCATCGCCTTCCTGCGTGACCATCGCGCCGCGCTGGTGGCCTTGCAGGAACTGAACCGCGCGGCGCTGCGCGGCGATCTGGCGCTGGGCGACCGCGAGGCCGACTGGAGCCGCGTGGTCCGTTTCTGGTCCGCCGTGACCGGCACCGGCGACGGCGCGGGCGAGACGGGGCCGATCTGGAGCGTGATCCTGGAGGGCGCGATCTCGATCGCCGCGCTGGAGGTGGACCCGATCGTGCGCGACGCGCTGATCGTCGATCTCGTCGCCCGCGCGGGCGACAGGATCGCCCGCCGCCCGCTGCGCACAGCCCCCGCCGTCGCCCCCGCCCGCACCCCGCCTGCCCGGCCCGATCATCCGCCCGGCCGCCAGCGCATCATCGAGGCGGTGATCGCGCTGATCGGCGAGGCGGGCGTCGGCAACCTCACCCATCGCAACATCGCCGCGCGCGCGGGCGTGGCTGTGGGCACCGTGAGCAACGCCTATGGCGACAGGCAGGCGATGATCGTCGACGCCTTCGACGACCTGCGCTGGCGCGGCATCGACGCGGTGATCCTCGGCCCCGCCCCGCCCCGCCATTATCTGAGCGAGATCGTCTTCACCCCTTCGGGCGACCTGCGCACCGAGCTGGCGCTGATCCACGCCGTGGGCGCGGCGCTCGTCCGCAATCCAGACCTGGGCGGCGCCGGCCCCGGCGGCCTTGCCGACAGCGTCCGCCACCTGCGCGAAGGCATGGCCGAACGCTGGCTGGCGATGCGCGGCATCCATGGCGTCGATGCGATCGATGCCGCCCTGTGGGTCGCCGTCACCGCCGCGATCGTGGAGCGCGCCATCTGCCTGCCGCCGGCCGGGCGCCGCCACTGGGCCGATCGCGCCGCCGACGATCATCTGGCCGCCCTGTTCGGCCCGCCCCCGCCTTCCGATGGAGTAGAGGAATGACAAGCCCCGCCAACCGCGCGCTGTTCGTGCGGATGCTCGAAGCGCTCGGCACCAAGGATTTCGACGGCTTCCAGGCCTGCCTTGCCGAGGACGTGCTGCTGGAATGGCCCTTCCCGCCGATGGCCGGTTTTCCGACGGAGGCCCGCGGCGCCCGCTGGTTCCGCGAGAATCTGGAGGCGAGCTGGGCCGATTTCGCGCCTTATGCCTATCGCATCGCCGCCATCCACGAGATGGCCGATCCCGACAGGCTCGTCGCCGAATATAGCTCGCACAGCACCTATCTGCCGACCGGCCGGCCTTATGAGAACGCCTATGTCGCGGTCGTCTGGTTCGAGGGCGGGCGCATCAGCCGCTGGCGCGAATATCTGAACCCGGAGGTGATTGCCCGCACGCTCGCCCCCGGCGTCCAATGGCGGGACGAAGCCGCGCCCGCCGCCTGACGCCCGACAAAATAGAGAATAGAAAATCTGAGAGGATCGCCGGCTATGGCGCAAACATTCCCCCATCTGCTCCAGCCCGGCCGGATCGGCGGGCTTCGGCTCCGCAACCGCATCTTCATGACGCCGATGGGTTCCAACCTGGCCGACGAGGACGGCATCACCGGCGATCGCCTGCGCGCTTATTATGTGGAGCGCGCCAAGGGCGGCGCGGCGCTGATCACCATGGGATCGGTATCGATCGGCTATCCCGAAGGTTCGGGCAACTGGCGCAACGAGGCGATATCGCACGATCGCCACATCCCCGGCGTGGCCAGGCTCGCGGAGGAACTGCACGCCCATGGCGCCAAGCTTGCCATGCAGCTGCAGCATGCCGGCCTCGTCGCGATGAACGACATGCGCGACGGCCGCCCGCTATGGACGCCATCCGAGCCGCTGATCGGCAAGGACAGCGGCGACATGATGGACGGTTTCCTGGAGGACGAATATCGCATCTTCACCGCGCCGATGGCCGCGATGGGGGAGATACGGTATCGCGTGATGACCACGCAGGATATCGAGGAACTCGTCCAGATATTCGCCGCCGCCGCCGTTCGCGCGGTATCGGCGGGCGTGGACGCGATCGAGCTGCATGCCGGCCACGGCTATCTCATCTCCTCCTTCCTCAACCCGCTGATCAACCGCCGCACCGATGATTATGGCGGATCTATCGAGAACCGCGCCCGCCTGCTCTGCGATATCATCCGGGGCGTGAAGCGCGCCGTGGGGCCGGACGTGCCGGTATGGCCGCGCATCGACAGCCAGCATTTCCTGATCGACGGCGGCATCACCGTGGAGGACGCGGCCGAAACCGCGCGCCTCGCCGCCGCCGCCGGCGCGGATGCGATCCATGTTTCGGCCGACGGCCATCCCGGCCGGGGCGCCACTTATTCCACCGGCCACGCCACCGATATCCGCAACGGCTTCGTCCCCGCCGCCGCCCGCATCCGGGCCGCGGCCGGCGTGCCGGTGATCTGCCCCGGCCGGATCGAGCCTGCGGACGCCGATCGCTTCATCGTCGAAGGCAAGATCGATTTCGTGACCATGGGGCGCAAGCTGCTGGCGGACCCGCACCTCCCCGCCAAGCTGGCCGCCGGCANGGCCGCGAGCGTGCGCCCCTGCATCTACTGCTACACCTGCATCAGCCAGATCTTCTTCNGCCGCCCGGTGAAGTGCGCGGTGAACCCCGAANCCGGCTTCGAACGCGAACGCGCGCTGACGCCGACGGAAANCCCCCGCCACATCGCCGTGATCGGCGGCGGCCCGGCCGGCATGGAAAGCGCCCGCCGGCTGGCGAAGCGCGGCCACCGCGTGACCCTGTTCGAGGCGACGTCCACGCTCGGCGGCACCGCCCGCTTCGCCTCGATCGCCTACGCCCCCAATGAGCGCATCGTCGCCTGGCTGAAGCATGAGCTGGCGGCATCGCCCGTGACGGTCCGCCTCAACACCGTCGCCACGCCGGAGCTGCTGCGGTCGCTTGGCGTGGAGGAGGTGATCGTCGCCACCGGCGCCCGGCGGGACATGCCCGCCATCCCCGGCGCCGATCTGCCGCACGTCTTTTCCGGCGACGACATGCGGCGGCTGATGCTGGGGCAGGACCTCGACACGCTGGCCGGCAAGACCGACCGGACGACGCGCACCGCGATGAAGCTGGGCGCGCTGACCGGCCTTACCGCCCGGCCCGGCTTCATCCGCGCCGCCAGCAACTGGTGGATGCCGTTCGGCGAACGCATCGCCATCATCGGCGGCGAGCTTGTCGGGCTGGAGCTGGCGGAGTTCCTCGCCAAGCGCGGCCGCAAGGTGACGGTGCTGGACGACGCCGCCAAGTTCGGCGCCGGCCTGCAGGTCGTCCGCCGCTGGCGCGTGCTCGACGAGCTGAAGGAGCTGGGCGTCACCCTGCTGCCCGAGGCGCATGACATCGCCATCCTCGAAGGCCGCGTGCGCTATGCCAATCCCAACGGGCAGGAACGCACCATCGCCGCCGATCAGGTGATCGTCGCCAAGGGCGCCACCGGGGACACCGCGCTGGCGGGCGATCTTCGCGCCACCGGCTTCACCGTCCACACCGCCGGCGACTGCACCGGCGTCGGCTATATCGAAGGCGCCATGCAGGACGCCGCCGAAATCGCCGCCAACATCTGAAGAACAGGGAGGATATCAATCATGGCTGGAAGGCTTGCAGGCAAGGTCGCGCTTGTAACCGGGGCGGCATCGGGGATCGGCCGGGCCACGGCGGTGCGGCTGGCGGAGGATGGCGCGAGCCTGATCCTCGCCGATCTCAACCGCGCCGCGCTCGATCCGGTGGCGGCCGAAACCGGCGGCATCCCGATCGCC
>NZ_MIPT01000001.1:3338102-3419262 GCF_001853345.1 Edaphosphingomonas haloaromaticamans
TCACCAAATCGCTGGCGATCGAATTCGCCGCCGCCGGCGTGCGCGTGAACGCCATCTGCCCGACCGGCGTGAAGACGGCGATGCACGGCAGCGTCGCCCTGCCCGACGGCGTCGACATGGCGCTGGTGATGCGCAATTCGCCCAAGCTGGGCGATCTGTGCGAGCCGGAGGACGTGGCGGCCGCCGTCGCCTTCCTCGCATCCGACGACGCGCGCAAGATCACCGGCATCGCGCTGCCGGTCGATGCCGGGCAGACGGCGGGGTAAGGGCGATGGCGGCCGTCAGCTTCGACTTTTCCTGCCGGCGCGTGCTCGTGACCGGCGCCACCAGCGGCATCGGCGCGGCGATCGCGCGGGCCTTCGCCGATGCGGGGGCCGAGGTGATCGCCACCGGCACCCGCCCTTCGGCCGGCGATTATGCCGATCCGCCGCCCGGCGAATATCGCCGCTTCCTGCTGGGCGATGCCGCCAGCACCGATGCGCTGATCGCCTCGATCGACCGGCTCGACATCCTCGTCAACAATGCCGGCGCCACCGGCCACCCGGAGGATTTCGCCGCCGCCGTCCAGACCAACCTCACCGGCGTCCATCGCCTCACCACCGGCCTTGCCCCGTTGCTGGAGGCGAGCGACATGCCCGGCGGCGGCGCGGTGGTATCGATCGCATCGATGATGGCGGTGTTCGGCAATTCGATCTTCCCCGGCTACAGCGCGGCGAAGGCCGGGCTGCTGCTGCTGACGAAATCGCTGGCGCAGGGCTGGGGCGGGCGCATCCGCATCAACGCCGTCGCCCCCGGCCCGGTGCGCACGCCGATGACGGAACGCTATGCGGACGACCCCGCCTACGGCCCCGCCACCGCCGCCCGCATGGCGCTCGGCCGCTGGGGCGATCCGCAGGACATTGCGGGGCCGGTCCTGTTCCTCGCCAGCCCGGCCGCCGCCTTCATCACCGGCGAATGCCTGATCGCCAGCGGCGGCTATATGATCGCGGAGGCGTGAGGGGCGGAACCGGGGCCGCAAGCGCAAGCGCGGGTGATGGCGGCGGCCCCTCGTTCCCTTCTTCGTCATTCCCGCCTTCGCGGGAATGACGAGGTTTTTGGGGCCAGGGCGCGCCGGACGGGCGATCTCCGCATCGACCAGCGCGAAGGGGGTGCCCCGACGAAAGGACGTTGCCCGCCCCTCAAACGGCCTCCGCCGCCCCCGCCCCGCGCCGCTCGCGGCCGATGGCGAAGGCGGCGAGCGCGAAGCAGGCCGCGGCGATCGCGAAGCCTGCCATGTGCGCGCCCACGGCGAGGCCGTAATTGCCCGTCACGTCGCGCAGCCAGCCGGCCAGCGGCGCCATGCCGAACAGGAAGGGCACGGTGAGCAGGCCGGACAGGCCCATGACGCGGGCGAAGGCGGCGCGGCCGAACAGATGGTTCACCAGCACCGACTTGGCGGTGATGAAACCGCCGCCGCACATGCCGATGACGACCGCGTCGAGGATCAGCACGCCATAGCCCACCGGCAGGATCAGGATCATCCACACTGCCGCCTGCACCACGCAGTTCAGGATCAGCGCCGCGCCGCCGCCGAAGCGATCGGCCAGCCAGCCGAACAGCAGCGATCCGGCGATGCCCGTGCCGCCGGATATGGCCGAAAGCAGCGCCGCCTGCTCCAGCGTCCAGCCCCGTTCGGTGACGAGGGGGACGAGGTGGACCATCTTCGTCACGCCCGCGCCCACCGCGAGGCCCGATCCCACCACCGTCAGCAGGAATACCGGCATCGCCAGCAGCGACAGCATCGGCACCGGCCGGGCGGCGGCGGCCTGCGCGGCGGCGATCGGCCCGTCCGCGCCATAAGGGCGCTCGCCGATCGCTTCCGGCCGGTCGATCACCAGCCACAGCAGCGGCAGGATCGCGGCGTGCAACGCCGCCAGCGCGATCAGCACGCCCTTCAGGCCCAGATAAGGCAGCGCCCAGGCGGTGGCGAGCGGCACCGCCATCACCATCAGCGGCATGTTGACGATGCCCAGCATCACCCCCTGCCGTTCGGCATACCAGTTGGTGACGAGGGTGGCGTTGGGCAGCATCCCCATCATGGCGATGCCCGGCCCGATCATCAGCCCGTAAATCGCCAGCACGGCGATGCCCGAGGGCGCGAGCGCCAGCGCGACATAGCCGGCGGCGAGCAGGACCGCCCCCAGCATCAGCGTGTAGCGGATGGTGAGCCGGCCGATCAGCGCGCCGATGATCGGCGCCATCAGCCCGCCCGCCAGCACCACCAGCGACAAGGGCAGCGAGACCATCGCCCGCGACATGCCGTAGGTGCGTTCGAACTCGTGGAGCAGCGGCCCGAAGGCGCCATAAGTCGGCCCCACCGCCAGATTCTGGGCGATGAAGGCGATCGCCACCATCCGCCCGCCGGAAAAATGCGGGGCCGGCCCGCTCACGCCGCCGCCTCCGGCCCGATCTCCAGCATCACCTTCACCGCATCCGGCCGGCACTGCGTTTCGAACGCCTCGCCGATCGCGGACAGCGGCAGGCGGTGCGATATCAGCGTGCGGCGATCGACGGCGCCGCTGCGCATCAGCTCCAGCGCCTCCACCAGCTCCTCGGGCGCATAGCCGTTCGATCCCAGGATCGCCGGCTCCTTCTGGATGATCGGCCCCATGTCGATGGTCATCGCCCCTTCGAATCCGCCGAAACAGATGATCCGCCCGTCCCGGAGCGCGATCAGGCGCAGCGCCGTCTCCAGAGGCGGCGGGCCGGCCATGTGGGCGATATAGCCGGCGCAGTCGAACACCACGCCGATATTGGCGGAAATGCCGCGATACCCCTCCTCGGTGCCGCAGACCGCCGCGACCTGGGCGAAAACGTCGCCGTCGCGCGGGTTGACGATATCGGTCGCGCCGATTTCCAGCGCCTTGTCCAGCCGCGCCTGCTGCACGTCGATGGCGACGATCCGCCCCACCGGAACGCCGCGCGCGCGGATCGCCTGGATCACGCCCAGCCCGATGATGCCGACGCCGAACACCGCGACATTCTCGCCATCGCGGATCGCCGCCTTGCGCACCATCTGCAGGCCATCGGCCATGGGCTCGGTGGTCGCGGCCTCGGCGAAGCTCACGCCGTCCGGCATGGCGACGAGCTGATAGGGATTGGCCGGCACCGCCACCCGATCGGCCATGCCGCCGCCCAGCCCCGTCACGCCCACCACGCGCTGGTCGAGCCGCCAGCCCTCGACGCCCTCGCCCAGCGCCGCGATGCGGCCGGCGAATTCGTGGCCCGGCACCGTATAGCCTTCGGGCGTCCGCCGGGTCAGCCGGTCGCGATAGCTGTCGTTGCGATACATGTGCAGATCCGATCCGCAGATGCCGCATGCCTCCACCGCGACGATCACTTCGCCCGGCGCGGGCATGGGCGGGGTCGCGTCGCTCCGTATCCCGATATGGCCGGGCGCGGTGAAATCGGCTGCCTTCAAGGGCTCTCTCCATCCCTCGCCGCCTTCTGCGGGCGGCCTTCCTCCGACCGGCAGATTTTCACATCCCGATCATGCCGGCAAATTATATTTACAGTGTGTAACGTAATTAATATCGTCCACAGGAACCAAAAGGAATCATCGAGGGGACGAGAGATGCGCAAGGTGAAGCTGCGGGCGGGGATTTTCCTGGCGCCCTTCCATCCGCTGGACGAAAATCCCACGCTGGCGCTGGAACGCGACCTCCAGCTTGCGGTGGATGTCGAGAATCTCGGCTTCGACGAATTCTGGTATGGCGAGCACCATAGCGGCGGCTACGAGCTTTCGGCCTCGCCCGAGCTGATGATCGCCGCCGCCGCCCAGCGCACCAAGCGCATCCGCCTGGGCACCGGCGTGGTATCGCTGCCCTATCACAACCCGCTGATGACGGCGAACCGCATCGCCCAGCTCGATCATCTGAGCTTCGGCCGCCTGATCTTCGGCGCCGGCCCTGGCCTGCTGGTGTCGGACGCGCACATGCTGGGCCTCGACGCCACCGACTCGCGCCGCAAGCTGGACGAGGGGCTGAGCGTCGTCACCCGCCTGCTGGCCGGCGAATGGGTGACGGAAAAGTCGAGCTGGTATGACCTGCGCGACGCGCATTGCCAGCTTCTCCCCTATAATCGCGACCTCGAGCTGTGCGTGGCGAGCACCTTCTCGCCCAATGGCGGCAAGCTCGCCGCCAAATATGATGCGGGCATGCTCTGCCTCGCCTCCACCATGTATCAGGGCTTCGACGCGCTATCGATCAACTGGCAGATCGCGCAGGAAAGCTCGGCGAAGCTGGGCCGCACCATGTCCCCCTCGCGCCTCCGCTGCGCGACGGAGATGCATATCGCCGAAACCCGCGACAAGGCGATGGACCAGGTCCGCGCCGGTTACGAACGCTATCTGCAATATATCAAGAACCAGTCCGAGCAGCTTCCCGATTCGCCCGCGCACCTGACGCTGGAGGACCTGATCGAGCGGCAGGAGATCGTCGTCGGCACGCCGGACGATGCCATCGCCCAGATCCGCCGGCTGGAGGAGAAGGTGCCCGATTTCGGCTGCCTGCTGCTGCTGGAGAAGAACTGGTCCGCGCCGCACCATCTCCGCCGGTCGCTGGAGATGTTCGCCCGCTACGTCCTGCCGGAAATCAACGGCGACAATCAGGCGCGGGTCAGGAGCTTCGACTGGTGCCGCGAGAAGCGCGACGACTTCATCGAGACGATCATGACCGCCAACCAGAAGGCGTTCGCCCAGCATGCGGCCGAAACCGCCGGCGAGGCGGCCTGAGCGCCGGCCGGACCGGCGCCGAGGTGGCGGCGGCCGGGCGGCGGCGATAGGGAGCGGCGGATGAGCCAGCCCTCCCCCGTCGCCGATCCCGGCCGGCCCCGCCGCGGCCGTCCGCGCAACCCGGAAACGGATGCCGCGATCCTGGCGGCCGCGCGCCACATCCTGGCCACGCGCGGCTTCGACGCGCTCAGCATCGAGGCAGTGGCCCAGGCGACCGGCATCTCCCGCGTCTCCATCTACCGCCGCTGGGCGAGCAAGGCGCACCTCACCAGCGAGATCGCCAATGGCGGCGAGGGGCGGTTGCCCGACGTGATCGCCGAGCAGGGCGTGGAGGCGGAGATCCGCGCCCTCGTGCGCCAGCTTTACGATCGCTATGCCGAACCCGCCATCGGCGCGGCGGCGATCGGCATGATCGTATCCTACCAGCGCGAGCCCTCGCTCCGGGAGGAGCTGCACAGCCCGCTCGAATCCGATGCCCGCGCCCAGCTCCGCTCCATCGTCGCGCGCGGCAAGGCGCTGGATCTGGTGCGCGAGGAGGTGGATGCCGACGCCCTGTTCGACATCGCCGTCGGCACCACGCTGTTCCGCCTGCTCGTCAGCACCGAGGCGCCGGGCGCGTCCACCGCGGATGCGATCGCCGATATCGTGCTGAAAGGCGTGGCAAAAGCGCCGGCCTGAACCGCCCGCCCCAAGGCCCCGCCGCGCCGCCCTTCCGCACCGCGCCGTCGCGGCCATCTTGACGCCATCGCCAACTCGTCCATTCTGCCAAAAAAGGCCATAGGAGAGGGCCGGCATGAAGGCGAAACGCAGCTTTCCCCACGGGAGCGCGACTGCTCTGGCGCTGGCGCTTGCCGGCATCACGGCGATGACGGCGGCGGCATCTCCGGCGGCGGCCACGGCGCGGCTTCCCGAAAATCCCGGCGCGGCCCCCGCCGTGCTGCACGGCGACGATATCGACGGCTTCACCGCCGTCCTGCAGGATGCGGGATACAAGGCGCGCATCCGCACGCGGGAGGACGGGCAGCGCTATATCGACAGCGCCGCCGGCGGGGTGAGCTTCACCGTGAACTTCACCGAGTGCGAGGGCGCCAAGGGCTGCCGCGGCATCCGCTTCCTCGCCTGGCTGACCCGCCCGCCCACGCTGGATGCCAAGGCGGTGAACGAGTGGAACGAAGGCTATCGCATGGCCCGCGCCGCGATCGACGCCGACGACGATCTCGTCCTCGATTATTATATCTCGCTGGTCGGCGGGGTCAGCGCGGCGAACTTCCTCGACAGCTTCGACTGGTGGACCACGCTGGTCGGCGATTTCCGGGGCTTCGTGGAGGATAAGGGCACCAAGGCCCTCGAACCCACCAAGCCGGACACCCGCCGCGATTTCAGCGCCACGGAGCATGGCGGCACGGGCTGAATCGCCTCGCCGCCGGAAACCTAGCCGATCTCCAGAAAGCGGAGATTGTTGGTCAGGCGTTCCACCCTGCAACTATCCCCGGCATCGATCGCGTCGGCGATCGAACCCCAGGCGGCCGCGCTGTTCCTGCACCGCATCCGCGTTTCGTGATGGGCGGCGGCCAGGGCTTCCCGCGCCGCGCGCGAGGCCCAGGCCCGATAGTCGATCCGGCAGGTCATGAGCGTCAATCTTGCTTGCGCGGCGGCGACGGGGCCTCGGCCATGCGGCGGGCATGATAGGCGGCGGCAAGCTGTTCATGGGCGATGCGGGCGCTGGAATGGGTAGCGTCGCGGGCGGCCGTGATCGAGATTTTCTCACGCGAAAGCAGATAGTCCGACAGGCTCGGGACGGTCATGATGCGACTCCTCGGGCAAGCGGGAGCGCGCATTTGTCTCTCAGTCGTCGGATGCCTGCTGGGACTCGGGCCGGCGATGATCCCTGATATACCCTTTGGGGGTAAGACGCGAATCCGCGTAGGGGCGAGGGGCGTTGCGGCAGGGCCGTGGCGATGCCCGCTTTCGCGGGGCCTGGGGGTAGCTTGTTCATCGACAGCCAGAGTTCACGCCTGACATCGGCCCTGGCGACCCTGAGGCGCGGCGCGGCCTTCTTCGGGGACGGGCTGCGCACGGCGAAGGGCCGCGGCGGGCGGAGCCCGGTTTCCTTGCCTCCCGGTTCGGTGGGCGTGGCGGGCCGCTGCGACCATAAGGTGATCGGCAACGGCCTGCGCGAGCTGGACCGGTTCCTGAGCGTGCTGATCGACGAGGTGGCGGGCGCCCTGCCGCCGCGCCACGTCGACACCGGCAGCCTCGCCCGGCAGCGCAACACCCCCAACAAGCTGCGCGCCCTCCATACCGCCATGGGCCGGCCCAGCCCGGATCATGATCGCCTGCGCGCGATCGGCCGGTCCCGCGATTGCCTGTTCTATTGCGACGGCATCGTCACGCGCAGCGACAGCCGGCATGGCGGGACGATGACGGTGGGCTGGCCCTGCGGGGAACATGCCGGCGGCCTCGGCAGAAGCATCGCGATCGGCGAAAGGCTGGTCGTCACGCCCGCCAACCTCGTCTGGATTTCCGCCTTCTACGATCGTCTGGCCATGGATCTGGTGGCGGCAAGTTCCGGCCGGCCGGGGGCCTTGGTTGATATGGACGCCGATTTGGCCTATATGCAGTCCTGCTAACGTCGCCTGCGACGGAACTTGAAGCCCGAGAGGCTGATTCTTCCTTATCTCGCTACCTGGCTCCGCCGGCATGTCGCCGGTGGGATCACTGTGTTTTCGCGAAAGGAAAACATCATGCCGATCGGCACCGTAAAATTCTTCAACGCCGACAAGGGCTATGGCTTCATCGCCCCCGAGGACGGCTCGGGCGACAGCTTCGTCCACATCACCGCGGTCGAGCGCGCCGGCATGGCGACGCTCAACAAGGACCAGCGGCTGAGCTACGAGCTGGAAACCGACCGGCGCGGCAAGCAGTCGGCCGTCAACCTCCAGCCGGCCTGAACGCCGGGCGGAGCGATCCGCCGGCCTTGACGGACGCTGCGTGATTTCGGGCCGGACGGATCAACCCGCCGGCCCGCAAATCGCGGAGCGATGAAGGACAGGCTGGTCCCGATCCGGTTCAGACCGGATGGGGACCGGCCCTTCCCGATGGACGACCGGCAACCGGCCGCAAGGCTGGCCCGGTCGACGCCGGGATGGCGGACGGAAAGCGGCATCGCCGCGACCGGCCCGCCCGCGCGCGATCCCCCGATCGCCGCCCCATGCGCCCGCAGGCGCACCCATGATGCGGCGAAACCGTCGCCGCCTTCCCCCAATCGAACAATTTGCGCGGACGATCCGCGCCCAGGAATTTATGCAATCCGATATGATTCACCCGTCGGCCATTCCGGCCGGCAACCAGCCGATGGCGCCCGCATTCCCGATGGAACATCCCCGGATGGCGGCCCGCAAGTCGGCCCATCTCAGCCGGCGCGAACTGCGTCGGATCGTCGCCGATATCCTCGGCTGACGCCGGGGAGAGGCCGCCCCGGCCGCCTGCCGGATCAATCCCCGGCGAAGATGTCGGGGACCCAGGCGACGCCGTTGATATGGGCGCCGCCTGATATGGGCGCCGCCGTCCACGAACAGCGTGTTGCCCGTCAGATAGCGGGCATCCTCCCCCGCCAGGAACAGCACGACGCCGCCGATGTCCCGTTCGGGATCGCCCATGCGGTGCATCGGGTTGGCGCGCGCGGCCCCGGCGGCGACCTCCGGCTGATATTGCGCGAACTGGCGGAAGGCGGACGAGATCGCCGCCGGGCAGATGATGTTCGCGCAGATGCCGAAGGGCGCCCATTCCCGCGCCGCCGACCGCGTCAGCGCACGGAGCGCTTCCTTGCCGACATTGTAATCGGCCGTGCCCATATGGGCGTTCACGCCGTTCAGCGACGCGACGTTGACGATCCGGCCCCAACCCTGTTCGCGCATGGCGGGATAGGCCGCCGTCATCGACCACTTCGCCGCCATCAGGTTGATGTCCAGCGAGGCGCGGAAGCGATCGTCGTCGAGATTTTCGATGCGGTCCGGCACGCCGCCGCGATAGGCGTTGTTGACGAGGATGTGGATGCCGCCGAAGCGGCCGATCGCCTCCGCCACGCCCTCCATTTCCTCCCGGCAGGTCACGTCGCAGCGGACGAACGCGGCCGTCCCGCCGGCGGCGCGCACCTCCGCCTCGGCCGCGCGGCCCTTTTCGGCATCGAATTCCGCGATCACCACGGCCGCACCGGCCGCCGCCAGCCGGTTCACGATCCCCCGCCCCACGCCATCGCCGCCGCCCGTCACCAGCGCGACGCGCCCCGCCAGATCCGCCATCCCATGCTCTCCCTGCTATGTGATCTCTTGAAAAAGGCGCGGCGGCCGGGATCAGGATCGGCAGGCTATCGCCGCGCGAATTCCTGCGGCGACATGCCGGTGCGGCGGCGGAAGGCGGTGGAAAAGCTGCTCGGGCTGGAAAAGCCCAGCAGATAGGCGATCTCCTTGAGCTGCCGGTCGCCGGCGCGGATCATCGCCTCGGCGCGGGCCTGCCGCGCATCCTCCACCGCATCGGACAGGGTGGTGCCGGTCGAGGCCCGCCATGCGCGCGAAAGGTGGCGCGGGCTCAATCGCACCAGCGTGGCAAGCTCGCTCACCGTCGGCGGCTGGATATCCGCCTCGGCGATGCGCTCGCGCACGCGGTTGAGCTGCCAGCCCGCCAGCCCGCCGCGCGCCGGTTCATCCTCCTCGCTCAGCCGGCCGAGGCCGCGCGCCAGGTCCACCGCCAGCAGCGTCGTCAGGCCATCGAGCAGGAAGGCGCTCGCCATGCCCGGCCGCGCCAGCTCGTCGGCGATGCGGCGCATCGCGCCCGCCACCTCGGGCTGGCGCACGTCCAACAGGGCGCGCTGCACATGCGGATCGGCGGGATCGATATCCAGGTCCGGCCCCTCGCCGCCGCCGGGCGCGCGATCCCGGAACATCACGCGCAGGAAGCTCTGGTCGCCGCCCAGCCCGCGCGTTTCCAGCCGGGTCCCGGCGGGATGGAACAATATGTCGCCCATCGGCAGGAAATCGGCGCGCGGCGCGGCGTAGCGCCCTTCCTTGTGGCCGTGCGGCGGCGCGAGGTTCAGGCTGATCGTCGGCGCCGCCTCGCACAATGTCAGCTCGAAGGGCGTCGGCCAGTGGATGCGGCACAGGTCGATCGCGGCGGTCGCCGTGTCCGCATGGGCTGCGATCTTCCAGTCGGCGTCCACCGCCATCGCTCTCCTCAGTCGACGACCTTGCGGTTGGTCTCGCCCCAATAGGCGGTCATCCGCACGATCAGCCCGTCATCGTCGAATTCCATCACGTCCAGCGTCTCGATCTCGACCTTGACGGGATAGTTTACCGGCCTGGCAATATAGGCGGCCGCGCCATAACGTCCAACCACGCGCACCGCGCCATCCAGCGTCAGCAATATGCCGCCCTGCATCGCATCGAATCCCGCCTGGAAGAAGGCGCCGATCCCGGCATGGCCGTGCTTCTCGCCGGTGCCGATCGGGTCTTCGATCACCGCGTCCGGGTGGAACAGCGCCAGCACGCCCGGCAGATCGGCGGCGCCCATCCGCTCGCCATAGGTGCGCATCACGTTGCGGATATGATCGGGGCCCGGCCCCTCGGTCGGCGCCTGGATGAAATCGCTGGAACTGGCTTCGGCCATCATGCTCTCCTGTCCTGTGCGTCCCGGTCGTGCCGGGATCGTCATTCTTGTGCCGTCCCTTTCCGGCCCGCGTCAGCCATGGAGGCTGACGGATCCGGGCAATCGCTTCACCGCCCGCGCGGATCGCGCGGATGCATCAGCCCGCGCAGGATCACCGACTGGCTCGCCGTCGCCATCAGCGTGCCGTCCTCGGCGAACAGCAGCATCTCGCCATGGCCGAAGCCGTCGGCGGCGCCGTGGACGCGGATCTCGCACTGCACCCAGCCGGTCGGCACGATCTGGAGGAAGCGGATGCCGTTATCCAGGCTATTGGCGCCGAAATCGGCGGTGCCGTCTGACAGGGCGTTGCCGATCGAAGCCGGCACGAAATCGGCCATGATCGCCAGCATCGGCCGGTCGATCGCCGCATCCGCCGCCGCGCCGGCGGGCCTGATCCAGAAGACGAGATGCCCCGCCTCCTCGACCGCGGCATCCCAACCCTTGGCGATGCGCACGTCGAGGCGCGAATACATGTCGTCGGGCGCATAGCCCCAGCGCAGCGGCATGCGCGGGCAATCCTCCGGCCGGGGCACGCGCGCCGGCTTCACGAACTGCACGCGCGGCGCATCGGGCCGGGCGCCCAGCGAAAGGCCGGCGCGCAGCACCTGGCCGTCCCGGCCTTCGGCCATCACCTGCGCCTGGCTGGTATAATGGCCCTCCACCATCGGCACGACGTGGAACTCCACCTCCGTGTCGCGCGGCGCATAAGCGAGATATTGCGCGCTCGCCCACACCACGGCGCGGCCGGTGGTCCGCTCGGCCGCCTCCACCGTCGCCCCCAGCCCGACGCCGCCGAACATGAAGGAGGTTTCGGGCGGCCCCACCGTCAGCCACGGATCGATCGCCAGCCGCCAGCGCCGGGGGCCGTCGCCGGGCACGAGGGTGAAGAAGCCGGCCATCGCCGCTCAGGCGCCCGCGGCCACGCCCCCGGCCGGGGCCGCCTCCGCCTTCACCCGGTCCTTCAGCGCGAACTTCTGCACCTTGCCCGATGCGTTGAGCGGCAGGCTTTCCACCACCTCCACGCTCCTGGGTGCCTTGTAATTGGCCATGTTGGCCTTGGCCCAGGCGCAGATCTCCGCCGGATCGGGGTGCGCGCCGGCGACGGGGATGACGAAGGCCTTGCCCACCTCGCCCATCCGCTCGTCCGGCACGCCGATCACGGCGGCAAGCGCGATATCGGGGTGCTTCTGCAGGATCTTCTCGATCTCCGCCGGATAGCAGTTGAACCCGCCGGAGATATACATGTCCTTCATCCGGTCGGTGATCATCAGCCGCCCGTCCTCGTCGAAGCGGCCGACGTCGCCGGTGTGGAGCCAGCCCTCGGCGTCGATCGCCTCGGCCGTGCCCTCCGGATCCTCGAAATAGCCGATCATCACGTTGAAGCCGCGCACCTGCACCTCGCCCTCCTCCCCGGCGGGCAGGATGCGGCCATCGCCGTCGGCGATGCGCACCTCGATGCCGGGGATCGGCTTGCCGCACGTCCGCGCGACGACGTCCGCCGGATCATGCGCGTCGGAAAGGGAGACGGTGCCGCAGGTTTCCGTCAGGCCATATCCGGTCAGCACCGTCTCGATGCCGATATCCTTGCGCATCCGTTCGATCAGCGCCGGCGGGATCGATGCGGCGCCGGTGATGGAAAGCCGCAGCGAGGACAGGTCCGCCCCGCCGATGTCGGTCGCGAGGATCGTCTGGAAGATGGCGGGCGGCCCCGGCAGCATGGTGATGCGGTGGGCGGAAACCAGGTCCACCAGCTTCGGCACGTCCAGCGTAGCCAGCGGATAGATGGTCGCGCCCGTCATCAGGCAGGGCAGCCACCCCGCCTTGTAGCCGAAGCTGTGGAAGAAGGGGTTGACGATCAGGTAGCGGTCATCGTCCCGCAGCCCCACCGACTGGGTCCAGATGCGGAAGGTGCGGCACGTCTGCCCGTGGCCGCTGATAACGCCCTTGGGATCGCCGGTCGTGCCGGATGTGAACATGATGTCGCTGGGGTCTTCGGGCGTCACCGCGTCGATGCGGGCATCCGTGCCGGCATCGGGGGTGGCGGCGGCCAGGAAGGCATCCCATTCGGGGCCGAAGGTGATGACGCGCTCCAGGTGCGGCAAGTCCTCCGCCGCCAGCATCGCGCGATAATCGTTGCCGATGAAATTATCGACGGTCAGCACCCAGCGCGCCCGCGCGCGGTTGAGGATGAAGGCCGCCTCGCCGCCCTTCAGCCGGGTGTTGAGCGGCACGACCACGCAGCCCGCCGCCTGCGCGCCCACCGCGCCCACGATCCAGTCGAGCCGGTTGGGCGCCCAGATGGCGACGCGATCGCCCTTTTCCAGCCCGGCGGCGATGAAGCCGGCCGCCGCCTTGCGGATCGCTTCCCAGAGGGCGGCGAAGCTGATCGTCCGCTCGCCATCGACCACGCCGGCCTTGTCGCCGAATCGGGCCGCGGCCTCGCGCGCGACGCCGGGTATCGTCTCCATCAGCACCTCTTCCACCCTCTTCTTCGATATGCGTAGCCCCTTACGACATTCTCTACGCATATTGCCTGTTGCTTGCCGCTTCGCTTCATCTATCGTGATTCCATTGTCAACGAAACCCGGTAAGGTGGGGGGAGAAGAAATTGGCCGAGCGGCGTCTGCGCTTCGACGACAAGGTGGTGCTGGTAACGGGCGGCAGCCGCGGCATCGGCCGCGATATCGTGCAGGCCTTCGCGGATGTGGGCGCGAAGGTCGTCACCTGCGGCCGCAATCCGCCGGAAGAGCCGATTCCCGCCGCCTTCCACGCCTGCGACGTACGCAAGGCCGATCAGGTGCAGGCGATGCTGGACGCGATCGGGGCCGAGCATGGCCATGTCGACATCGTCGTCAACAATGCCGGCGGATCGCCGCAGGTGGATGCCGCGAAGGCCAGCCCGCGCTTTTCCGAATCGATCATCGCGCTCAACCTGCTGGCGCCGCTGCATGTCAGCCGCGCCGCCTATGACTGGCTGGTCAAGGCGCCCGGCCAGACATCCATCATCAACATCGCCAGCGTCTCGGCCATCCGCCCCTCGCCCGGCACCGCCGCCTATGCCGCCGCCAAGACCGGCCTGATCGGCCTCACCCGCAGCCTGGCGCAGGAATGGGCGCCCAAGATCCGGGTGAACGCGATCATCGCGGGGCTGATCGGCACGGAGGATGCCGCCGCCACCTACGGATCGGACGATATCCAGCAGGCGATCATCGCCAACCAGCCGATCGGCCGGCTGGGCACCGGGGAGGATATCGCGTCCGCCTGCCTGTTCATGGCGTCCGACCATGCCGGCTATGTCAACGGCGCCGCGTGGGAAGTGGACGGCGGGGGCGAGGTGCCGCCCTTCTTCTCGATCCTCAAGGCCAACGGCCTTGTCTGAGGCAAAGTCCGAGGCAAGCAGGCCGGCCGCCCCCCGCGCCCGCATCGCCGCGCTCAACCATGTCGGCCTCACCGTCGCCGATCTGGATCGCTCGATCGCCTTCTACACATCGATCTTCGATGTGGCGGTGCACGGCCCCTGGGACCGCACCGGCCCCGGCCTCGGCAAGGTCACCGGCTATCCCGGCTGCTCGGTACGGCAGGCCTTCCTCGATTTCGGCCGGCGGGACCAGCTGATCGAGCTGCTGGAATATACCAATGGCGGCACGGTGGTGGACCCGGCCAACGGCAATGCCGGCGCCGCCCATTTCGCGGTGGTGGTGGAGGATGTGGACGCGCTCTACGCCGATCTTTCGGCGCGCGGCCACCGCTTCGTCTCGCCGCCGATCACCACATCGCCCAACCCGCTCTTCTGGGGCCGCGTGACCTATCTGATCGATCCCGATGGCTTCCGGGTGGAGCTTTATCAGCCGCTCGAGGCATGATCCGGGCTTGGCGGACATGCCGGGCCGCGTCTAAGATGAATATGATTCACCATGGCCGCCGTCGCGGACATGGCGGAGACAGAACATAATCACCCGAGGAAGCCTCATGAACCCCGCCGATTTCCGGCTCGATCCGGCCGACGAATATCCCCACCCCGCAGGGCCGGAGCCCAATTTCAACGAGAGCGTCTATGTGAACGCCTTCGACGACGGCACCGGCATCGGCGGCTGGATGCGGCTGGGCAACCGGGTGAATGAGGGGCGGGCCGAGCTTTCCGTCTGCCTCTACCTTCCCGACGGCCGCATCGCCGTGCAGTTCGCCCGCCCGCGCATCGCCGGCAATGACGCCTTCGATGCCGGCGGCCTCCGCTTCGACGTGGTGGAGCCGATGCGCAGGCTCGACGCGCATTATGCGGGCGAGGTGATGATCGTCACCGATCCCGATGATCTGCGCGAACCGCAAAGGCTGTTCGCCTCGGCCCCGCGCTTCCCCTGCACGGTGGAATGGCAGCTCGAAACCATATCCCCCCAGCATGGCGGGGAGCCGGTGCGCGACGACGTGCCGACCATGTATGGCCGCGATTTCTCGCTCGGCCATTTCAACCAGCATACGCGCGCGACCGGCCACATCACCATCGGCGGCGAACGTTTCGCCATTTCCGGCCATGGCTGGCGCGACCATAGCTGGGGGCCGCGCTGGTGGACCAACATCGTCTGGTATCGGCTGTTCCTGGCGGCCTTCCCCGATGGCCGGGGCCTGATGATCCACCGCATCGCCGATGAAAGCGGCCGCACCCGCCGATCGGGCGTGCTGCTGGTCGACGGCGCCTATCACGAGATCACCGATTTCGACGCGATCACCGAATGGGATGCCAATCGCGATCCCGCCGCCGCGCGCATCGTCGTGCGCACGGAGACCGGCCTGACGGCGGATATCCGGGTGGAGGTGCTATCGATGGCGCCGCTGCGCAATCGGCGGGAAGAAGGCGGCCGCACGCTGCTGAGCCGCATCGCCGAGGGCCATAGCCGCTTCACCTGGGATGGCGTGACCGGATACGGCATGACCGAATATATCGAGCGCGTGGCGGAGGACGGCTCCCTTGCCGGCTACCCTCTCTGATCCCGCCCCCGCCGATCCAGCCGAGGCGCTGACCGCCGCCGTCCGCCGCCGCTTCGGCGCGGGCGCGGGGGTGGACAATATCGTCCAGGCCACGCTCGGCGGATCGAACCGCACCCTGCTGTTCGATCTGGTGGACGGCAACGCGCGCCGCCGGCTCGTCTCGCGGGAGGAAACCTTCGGCGGGGAGGCCAACCCCTTCCTGTCGCCCGCGCGGCAGTTCGCGATCATGGCCCATGTCCATGCCGCCGGCGTGCCGGTGCCGGAGCCCGTCTTCGAATATGACGCCGCCGACGCGCTCGGCCCCGGCTTCGTCACCGCCTTCGTATCGGGCGAAACCATGCCGCGCCGCCTGCTGGAGCGCCCCGATCCGGCGGGCCTGCTCCGCCAGATCGCCGCCGCCGCCGCCCGGCTGCACGCGCTGCCGGTGCCCGCCGCGGGAGGAGCGGCCGCCGGCCATCCGCTCGCCTTCCTGGGCGATATTCCCGAAAGCGGCGATCCCGTCGCCGCCATGCGGCTGCGCATCGACGCGCTCGGGGAGCCGCATCCGGCGCTGGAGCTGGGCCTGCGCTGGCTGGAAACCCATCGCCCGCCGGAACGCCCCCGCGCGCTCGTCCACGGCGATTTCCGCAACGGCAACTTCATGGTCGGCGATGCCGGGCTGGCGGCGCTGCTCGATTGGGAATGCACCCATTTCGGATCGGGCGTGGAGGATCTGGGCTGGCTCTGCACCCGATCCTGGCGCTTCGGCCAGCCGGCCCGCCATGCCGGCGGCTTCGGCGCGCGCGACGAGCTGATCGCCGCTTATGCCGATGCCGGCGGCCCGCGCCTCGATGCGGAGGAGCTGCGCTGGTGGGAACGTTATGGGCTGGTGCGCTGGGCCATGTACAACATCCTCCAGGCCCACGGCTTCGAACGCGGCCGCCGATCCCCGGCCTATGCCGTCTGCGGCCGCAACACGGCGATGATGGAATATGATCTGCTGATGACGCTTTCGGGAAAATATGACTGATGCGCCACTATCGCCCTTCCACCGCCGATCTCGTCGATGTCGTCGCCGATTTCCTGAAGGGCATCGGCCCCAGGCTGGATGGCGGCGATCGCTATCAGGCGCTCGTCTGCACCCACATCCTCGCCATGGTCGAGCGCGAGCTGCGCGGAAAGCCGCTGGCGGACGAGGATGAGGCGGCGCTGGCCGCCGCGATCCGCCGGGGCGATCGCGACGGCGATTGGGATGCCGTGTTCGCCCATGTGCTCGATCGCACCATCGCCCGCGTCGCCATCGCCAAGCCCGATCATCTCGCACCGGAGCATCGCCCGTCATGACCGCCCGCATCTCGCTCGCCATCGCCGATGGCGTCGCCCGGCTGAGCTTCTCCGCGCCCGAGCGCCGCAACGCGATCGACATCGCCTTCCTGCGTGAATTCGCCACCGCCGCGCTCGACATCCAGTCCGATCCGTCCGTCCGCGTCACCCTGATGCGCGCCGACGGCCCGGTCTTCTCGGTCGGCGGCGACCTTGCCGAAATGGTGGCCGAACGGCATCGCGCCGAACGCCATGTCCTTGAAATGGCCTCCACCTTCCATCTCGGCATCGAACGGTTGCAGGCGGCCGCCGCGCCGCTGGTGGTGGCGCTGGGCGGCACCGCGGCGGGCGGCGGCTTCAGCCTCGTGCTTGGCGCCGATCTCGCCATCGCCGGGCGATCCGCGAAGCTCGTCTCCGCCTATCTCAAGTCCGGCCTCACCCCCGATGGCGGCGCAAGCTGGTTCCTCCCCCGCCTCGTCGGCCGGCAGAAGGCGTTCGAGATCATGGCGCTGAGCCCCGTCCTGTCGGCGGAGGACGCGCTGGCGCTGGGCCTCGTCGCGCGCGTCGTCGCCGATGACGCGCTGGCGGCCGAGGCGGATCGCATCGCCGCCACGCTCGCGGCGCTGCCGGGCGATGCGCTCGCCGTGCTCAAGCGCCAGCTTCACGCCAGCCCCGGCAACGGCCTGGCCGATCAGCTTGCGATCGAGGCCGGCGGCATCGCGCACGCGGCCGGCCAGCCGGCGGTGCAGGCCGCGCTCGACGCCTTCTTCGCCAAGGCTGGCTAGGTTCCGTGCCCGCCCCGGCCGATATCCTCTCACCGGCCGATCTCGCGGCCCTCGCCGCGCGCCAGCCGATGCCGGAGGAATTCGGGCCGGACAGCCCCCGCCCGCTGATCGCCTTCGCGCTCGCCGATGCAGATCCCGCGCTCGGCCCGTGGCTCGCGCACCTGCCCTGCCCGGTGATCGGCATCGGCGCCGGCCCGCTCGACCTCGCCTGCGATGTCGTGCTGGACGATGCCGACCAGCTCGGCCCCATCGCCCGCAACGTCGCCGCCGCGCCGATCGCGGCGATGGTCCTCGTCCAGCATCTGCGCGCCAGCGCCGGCCTCCCGCTGGAATCCGCGCTCACGGCGGAAAGCTTCGCTTATGCCACCCTTCAGCAAGGCCCCGAATTCAGGCGCTTGAGCTTCCCCCGCATAGAACGGAAGCCCGCCAACCAGCCCGCCCCGGTCGAAATTTCATATACCGAAACCGGCATGGGCCTGCGCCTCAACCGCCCCGCAACCCTCAACGCCATCGACGCCGAGATGCGCGACGCCCTGTGCGAGGCGCTGGATATCGCCCTGCTCGATCCCGATGCGCCCGCCGTTCGCCTCACCGCCGCAGGCCGCGCCTTTTCGACGGGCGGCGAGGTGGCCGAATTCGGGCTGGCCGCCGATCCCGCCACCGCGCATTGGGTCCGCTCGCTCCGCCTGCCCGCCCGCCGCATCGCCCGGCTGGCCGATCGCCTCTCCGTCCACGTCCATGGCGCCGCGATCGGCGCCGGGCTGGAGATCGCCGCCTTCGCCCGGCATCTGACCGCGACGCCCGATGCCTGGTTCCAGCTTCCCGAGCTGAAATATGGCCTGATCCCCGGCGCCGGCGGCACCACCAGCCTGCCGCGCCGCATCGGCCGGCAGCGCACCGCCTATCTCGCGCTGTCGATGCGCCGCCTTTCCGCCGCGGCCGCGCACGACTGGGGGCTGGTGGACGCGATCGTGGAATAGGCCACCGCGCCCCCCACCCAGGTCGCCCGCGCCCGCACCGCCGCCAGACCGGCGCGCGCCGCGGCCCATGGCCGATCGATCAGGCAAAGGTCCGCCGGCTCGCCCACCGCCAACCGCCGGGCCGGGCCGCCGGGATCGTCAGGACGGCCGGTGAACAGCGCCAGCGCCCGTTCCGGTGTCACCGCTTCCTGCGGCCCCAGCCCTTCGGGCCGCGCGACCGCCGCCGCCATCGCCACCCAGGGATCGATGCCACCGAACGGCGCGTCGCTGCCCGCCGCCACGCGGATGCCGGCGGCCAGCAGCGATCGCAGCGGATAGAGGAACGGCCGGTCCGCCGCCGCCACCTCGGCGCGGTAGGCCGCCTGCCTTTCCGCCACGAAGTGAGGCTGCGTCACCACCGTCAGCCCCAGCCGCGCGATCCAGTCGATCGCCTCGGGCGGAGCCACGCCGCAATGCTCGATCCGGTCGCCGCGCATCGGCCCCGCCGCCTCGATCGCCGCGAGCGTCAGCATCAGTTCCGCCAGCGTCACGCAATGCGCGGCGACCGGCCGGCCGGCGCCGTGCGCGCCGGCGATCTCGGCGGCCAGCGCGTCCAGCCCCGGCAGGTCATGATCGTGATAATGGAGCTTCAGCGCTCCTGCGCCTTCCAGCCCGTCCAGCGCGCGCGTGCCCATCACCAGCAGCCGCTGCCGCAGACCGGCCTCGCGATAGCGCGCCCAATCGCGGGCATCGTTGCGCGGCGTCACCTCGGTCACCCCGGTCACGCCGTAGCTGGCGAGCAGATCGCCCAGCGGCCGCAGGTCCGGCGGGTTCCGGGGCAGCCGCGCGGCGAGCCAGGCATCGCCATCCACCAGGCGGCCATCTGCCGGCCCGCCATCGAGCAGGTCCATCGCCCGGCTGTTCAGCACCCACATCCGCCCGCCGCGATGCTGGATCCGGATCGGCCGGTCCGGCCCATAATCGTCGAGCCAGGCGCGGTCGATCCGGCCGATGCTGTCATGATAGCCGATGCCGCGCAGCCAGCCGGTGCCGGGCGCGGCCCGCAAGCGGGCGGCCAGATCGTCCAGCGAAGCGATGTCGGGCGGCCCGCAGCGCAGCGAGGCCAGCGCGGCGGCGGCGGCGTTCAGGTGGATATGATGATCGTGGAGCCCCGGCAGGACCGCCGCGCCGCCGGCCTCCATCACGGCCTCCTCCGGCGCGGGCGCAAGAGACGGTGCGATCGCCGCGATCCGGCCGCCGGCGAGCCGCAGGTCGACCCTTACGCCGTCCAGCTCCGCGTCCCGGATCAGCATGATGCCAGCACCGCCGCCGTATCCGCCCCCAGCGCGCGCGCCGGCGCGAAGGGCGCGCGCGGCGGATAGAGCGGCGCGCCGTCCCGCTCCGCCATCGCCTGCCATTCCGCCAGCAGGTCGCCTTGCGCGATACCGGCCCGCATCGCGTGCGCGGTGGTCCCGGCAAGCGACAGGGCGATCAGCCCGGCCTCACCCCGGCGCCAGGCGGCCCAGGCGGCCAGCGCCGCGTGCAGCCCCGTCAGCGGATCGGCGATGGCATCGCCCGCGAACATCGGCTCGCCCCAGCCGGCCGCCATCGCCTGCGCGAGGCCCGCCGCCACCGCCGCATCGTCGCCGAAACCGACGCGATCGGCGGCCGCCCCTTCGCGCCCATAGGCCGTGATCGAAACCCAGATGGCGCCATTCGCCACGGCCTCGTCCGCGTCCACGCCCAGTTGCGCCAGCGCGCGCGGCCGCGATCCTTCGATGACGATATCGGCCCGCGCGACCAGCCGGCGCAGCGCGGCCCGCCCCTCCCCGGATCGGAAATCGAGGGCCACGCCGCGCTTGCCGCCATTCAGCAGATCGAAGAAGCCGGCATGGCCCAGCCGCGCGCCGTCCGGCCGGGCAAGGCTTTCCACCTTCACCACATCGGCGCCGAGCATCGCCAGCAGCGATCCGGCGAGCGGCCCGGCCCAGAGCGGCGCGAGATCGACGACAAAGGGGCGATTTCCCCCGGCTGCCCTGATCGGGCCGGCCCCCCTCCTGCGAAGCCAGGGCGCCGGAGCCGGTTGGGGCGCGGCGGCGAGCGCGATCGGCAGGCCCATCTCGATCCCGCGCGCGACGAGATCGGCGGCGGGCCGAAGCCGCGCCTCGCGCGCGACGCCATCCCAGCCATCGGCATCCGCCTCCAGCCACGCCGGCAACAGATCCCGATCCTCCTCCCGCGCGAGATTGAGGGCGAAATATCCATCGGCGGCCGCGATCAGCCGGCAGGAACGGTTGGCGGACATCGCGCCGCCCCGCTGCAACCCCATCAGCCGCGCCCGCTCGCCGAGCAGCAGCGCGCCATGGGGGGGGAGCGGCGCATCGGGCGGCGCCAGCGCGGCGAGCGCCAGCAGGGCGGCATCGGCCGAAAGCGTCAACGCCGCCGGGCACATCAACGCAGGACCGTCTTCGCGCCCCGTCGCCGCCATCAGTCCGGCACGGCGCCAGGCAAGCGCGGGATGGTCCCCGCCCCCGTCCGGCACCGGCAGGGGACAATCGCAATCGACGAGCAGCCGGCGGGCGAGATCGGCGGGAGAAGGCGGCATCGTCACCAACGGATCATGCCGCCGCCCGTGCGCCGGAGCCAGCCCGGATTTGCGCCTTCTCCGTCGCCCGCCAAGGCGTCAGGACGGGACCACCCCGTCCACCCAGTTGAGGATGCGGCGATACAGGCGGTCCGTCTCCGGCGCCACGAACACGTGATGGCCGGATGTCGGCACCACATGCAGCGTGAAATCGGGGCAGCGGGCATAATCCGCCGGCAGCAGGTGCGGCGGGCCGGTCATGTCCCTTTCGCCCACCGAAAGGAACACTGGCACGCCGATCGCGCCCAGCTCCTCGCGGACATTGCCGGGCATCATCGCGTGCATGCCGATATTGGCGAGCACATTGTTCATCACCTCGCGCAGCGCGCGGCCGGCGGGCGTATCCTTCTCATGCCGGGGGGCCGGCAGATAGGGCTGCGCACCGAAGCGGACCCTGGCGAATTCGACCACGCGGGAACGGCCGCCATCGGGCGTTTCCAGGGCGGCGCGCAGATCGTCATCCAGATATTCGGGCAGGCCCGTGGTGCCGAAGCAGAAGAGCAGCATCGCCGTGAAATCGGGGGACGCCACCTGATGCACCGCGCTGATCATCGCGCCCGCCGAATGGCCGGTGCCGATCACCGGCAGGCCGGGCAGCGGCGGCAGGCCGCCCAGCCCGCCTTCCGCCAGCCGGCCGCGGATATCGGCCAGCGCGCGGATATTCCCCTGCGCCACCGCCTCGGTAGTCAGCGCATAGCCATCCTCCGGCTGGGTGCTGTCCCCCACGCCCACGGGATCGATCGCCACGACGACATGCCCGGCCGCGACCAGGGCGGCGGCGAGGCTGAACGCCTCGTCATCCGGATTTTGCGGATCGTGGAGATCATAATAGCCGCGCGCGACCCCGCCGCCCGGCACGCACCAGAAGAGCAGCGGCCGATCCGCCAGCCGGGAGGGGACATGGAGGTCGAGCGCCAGCTCGATCGCCCCCGCGCCCGGCGCGATCTCCCCCACGTCCACCCTGAGCACATGCACGGCGTGGCGCGGTGCGGCGCGGGAGGCGGCCACCGCCGTCATAGCCCCAGGATCGCGCCCGCGACGCCGGAGGCGCAGAACACCGTCTCCACATTCTTCACCTGGTTGGCGGCCGTGCCGCGCAGCTGGCGGACGCCTTCGGTGATGTTGTTCATGCCGTGGATATAGGCCTCGCCCATCAGCCCGCCATTGGGGCTGAGCGGCGTGCGGCCGTCGAGGTTCATATGGCCGTCGCGGATATAATCCTTGGCCTCGCCCCGCCCGCAAAAGCCGAAGCCCTCGGTCTGGCGCAGGATCTGCGGCGTGAAATTGTCGTAGATCATCGCGACGTTGGTTTCGCGCGGCGCGATGCCGGCGGCCTTGGTCAACCGCTCCGTCACCCGCTGCGACACGGCAAGCTCGGTCAGGTCGCCCTCATAATAATCCGATATGATCTCGTGATTCTTGAGGAAGGCATATTCCGCGCCCAGGATGCGCGCCGGCTTGTTCTTGGTATCCCGCGCGCGATCGGCCCGCGCGATCACCAGCGCCACGCCGCCATCCGATTCCTGGCAGCAATCGAGCAGGTGGAGCCAAGGCGCCACGATCCACTTGGAATTCTGGTGATCCTCCAGCGTGATCGGCTTGCCGTGGAACCAGGCGATCGGGTTGGTCGCGGCATTGCTGCGCAACAGCACCGCGATGCGGCCGAGATCCTCGGACGTGACGCCGTAGCGGTTCATATAGGGCGCGCACGACAGCGCTTCCCACACCGCCGGCGTCTGCGCGCCATAAGGGAAGCACCATTCGATGAAGGTGCTGCTGCGGCCGCTGGGCTGGATGTTGAGGTTGGGCTGGCCGAAACGATAGGCCGAACGCTCGTTCATCGCGCGCCATACGACCATCACGTCGCAGAAACCCGATTCCACCGCCTTCTTGGCATGGACCAGCGTGGTGACGGAGGATGCCCCGCCCTGCGGCGTGCGGAGCGTATATTTGATCTCCTCCACGCCGAGGTTGCGCATCAGATCGACCTCGTCCGAATTGTCGAGATCGAAGGTCAGGCAGCCGTCCACATCCTTGGGCGAAAGGCCGGCATCGTCGAGCGCGGCGAGCACCGCCTCCGCCATCAGCTGCTGTTCCGAACGGCCCGAATTACGGGAAAATTCCGTCTGGCCGATGCCGACGATCGCGGCCTGGGCATTGCGATCGACCATCATCAGGCCTCCTTCGCGGGATGGAAGACGGGGATGCGATTGCCGCCGCTGGTGGTGGCGAAGCCCACCTCCACCTTCATGCCGATCCGCATCTGCTCCGCCGGCACGCCTTCGACATTGGTGACGAAGCGGAGCCCCTCCTCCACCTCCACCAGCGCCACGATCGGCGGCTCGTTGAAGCCGAACGCCGCCGGGTGGACGGGCATCACCCAGCTCACCACCGTGCCGCGGCCGGAAAGCTCCTGCTCCTGCCGGTCCTTGCTGAGGCAATCGGGGCAGATCGCGCGCGGCGGGTGCCACAGCCGGCCGCAGCCGCCGCATTTCTGCGCGACGAAGCGCCCTTCGTTGGCGGCCCGCCAGAAAGGCGCGCCATCCACCGTCATGATCGGATCAGGACGGTGGGGGTTGGGATTGGTATCGCCGCTCATCGCCAGGGGCTCCGCATTCATTGCCAAGGGCTCCGCATCTGCTGCTGGGTGGCGCGGGGCGGATCGCAGGCGATCGCGCCCTCGGCCGCCAGCGCATCGATCCCGGCATCGTCATAGCCGAGCGTTTCGAGGATCTTGGCCGTATCGCGGCCGACGATCAGCGGCGGCCCCTGGATCACGCCCGGCGTGCCCGAAAGCTCGTAGGTCAGGCCGATCTGCTCCAGCTTGCCGACGGCCGGATCGTGATAGTCGGTCGTCCATTTGCGCTGGCGCAGCACCGGATCGTCGAACAGGCGCAGCGATGCCGTGTCGTCCGAAAGCTCGGCGGGCACGCCGGCGGCCGCCAGCGCGGCCAGCGCATCGGCCACCGCCCTGCCCGCGAAGAAGGCAACCGGATCGCCGCCGGCGAGACCATCGAACGCCTGCTTTTCCGCATCCGTGATCGCCGCCACCTGCACCCAGCCGTCCGCCGCCTGATAGAGGCGGTAATGCGCCGAATAGCCGGTCTGGTCCTTGTCGAGCCGCAGGCGGGGAACCGCCGCGCCGTCGGGCTTCGCCACCGCATAGCTGGTGTTGAGCAGGCAGGCGTTGACGATCGAGGTATCGACGAACTGGCCCCGGCCGGTCTTCTCCCGCTCCATCAGCGCATTGAGGATGCCGATCGCGGAGAGGAAGCCGTTGCCGGTATCGCCCAGCGAGGTGAGGCTCCAGATCGGGCGGCCGCCGGCGGCGACGGCCCCGTCCTCATGCTGGATGCCGGACAGGCAGGCGCCGGTCTGGTCGTTGCCGGGAAGGCCCATGCGCGGCCCCTTCTCGAACCCGCGCGTGTGGCAGTAGATGAGGCGCGGAAATTCCTTCGACAGCGTCTCATAATCGAGGCCCAGCCGCTGGGCGGCGTCGTAGCGCATATTGTGCTGCACCACGTCCGCGCTGGCGATCAGATCCTTGAGGATCGCCATCGCCTTCGGATGCTTCAGCATCAGCGCGATCGAGCTTTTGCCGCGATTGGCCATGTAGGCGATGTGGTTGCGATGCCAGTAGGTATCCCACAAGGCATTGATCTTGATGACCTCCGCGCCGAGATCGGCAAGGAGCTGGCAGCCGAACGGCCCGGCGATGGCCAGGCCGAGATCGAGCACGCGGATGCCCTTGAGCGGCGGATCGCCCGGCGTGGTATCGACCGGCTGGCGAACCGGATCGGGCAGCGCGGCCGCCTCGTCCTTGACCGCCTTGGTGTCCGCGCCGCGGGCATGGGCCGGCCCCTTCACCTCGCCCTGGCTGTTCGACAGGCGATAGGTGATGCCGACCTGGTTAATCGGCCCGAGATCGGGATCGTTCACGGTGGTGACGCAGCGATCGTCGATCAGCAGCGGATCGGTGAGCGATTCCTCGAGCGGGCGGCATTCCTGCATCGTCATCTCGGCGATGCGGGCGGCCTCCACCCATTCGGCCGCGCTGAACTTGGCGATCGCATCCTGCAGCAGCGGCTGATAATGCGCCATCACCAGCAATTCCTCCGGCCCGATGCCGAAGCGGTCGGGATCGTTCTGCACGGTGAGATCGGGCGTGGCGTTCAGCGTTTCGCCGGCCGACGCGCTCAGGATGAAGCGCGGGTTGGGCACCCAATTATGCACCCAGCGCCCGTCCTTGCACCGGAAATGCCCCTTGGGCGACTTGGAGCTGAGGATCCAGGTGTTGAAGCCGGGGGCGTCCGGTTCCTCCATGCGCTGCCACACGCCCGAGGCGCAGGCCATCGCGCCCTGCTGCAGCGAGGTGCTGACCTTCTGGCCGCGCCCGGTGCGGGTGCGCGCGAACAGGGCGGCGGCGATGCCGGTGGAGGCGGAGAAGAAGGCGCCCAGCGACGGCCAGGGCGATGCCACGAACAGCGGGCCTTCGCGATTGGCGCCCTGCAGCCATTCGGGATCGATCTCGGCCGCGTCGATGAAGGGGTTTTCCCGGCCCGTCATGTGCCAGACGGCGCCTTCGGGATGGCCGCGCTGTTCATATTGCAGGCCGACGCGGGCGGCGACCAGCGCGTCATAGCCCTTGCGGTCCTGATCGGGCGTGCCTTCGCCATAAGCGGTGATCGAGCAGTAGATCAGCCGGGGATTGATGGCGGCGAGCGCCTCGTGATCGATGCCCAGCCGCTTCGTGACGCCGGGCGCGAAGCTTTCGATCAGCACGTCGGCATTGGCCGCCAGCTTCAGGAACAGCGCGTGATCGTCCACGTCCTTCAGATCAAACACGGCGCTGCGCTTGCCGCGATTCCATACCTTGTAGCCGAGGAGCTGGCCGAAGGGATCGCCCTGGGGGCGTTCGATCCGGGTGACCTCGGCGCCATGGTCGGCGAGCAGCATGGCCGTCATCGGCCCCGCCACGCCCCAGGAAAGATCGAGCACTTTCAGTCCGTCGAGAACGCCGGCCATAACCTCTCCTCCTGATGCCCCCGCGTTTTCGCGGTAGGCGGATCCTGCCACCGCGCATGTCCCGCGGCGAGCGCTGACGGAATCCTCTTGCCGCCAACGTGAATCACATTCACCTTGAATGGATCAAGCTGTCAACAGTCAATGCCGAATGCCGCGCAAATGGCCATCATCACTCCGCACAAGGCGCCAATTCCGCATTTTAGATGACCATATGCGCAACCATATCGCGCTTTCGACAACGACTAACGCTTGAAATGCCCGATAACGGCCGATAGAGCCGATGGCATGAACGTCGCCCGCAGCGCGGCGACGAGAGAGGAGTGATGGGGGCATGTCGGTACATTCGCTCGCCTATCTGGTCATAGGCGCCCGCGATCTCGCTGCCTGGACGAGTTACGCCGAATCGGTCGTCGGGCTGATGCGGGGGGATTCGGGCCAGGAGAACGTGCTCCACTACCGCATGGATCACCGCAGCTTCCGCTTCCGCATCGAAGCAGGCGAGGCGGACAAGCTGATCGCCACCGGGCTGGAATGCGCATCGCGCGCGGATTGGGACAAGTCCCTGTCTTCACTCAAGAATGCGGGCGTCGCCGTCGAGGTGGCGAGCGCAGCCGAAGCCAAGGCGCGCGGCTTCCACGATCTGTTCCGCTGCGTCGATCCGGCGGGCAATCCATTGGAGATCGGCTGGGGACACATCGTTTCCGGCACGCCCTTCATCTCGCCCCAGGCGGTCGACGGATTCATCACGCTGGACGGCGACAACGACATGGGCTTCGGCCATGCCGTGCTGCCGGCGCCAAACATCGACGAGACCCGCGCTTTCTATGTCGACCTGCTCGGCTTCGCCAATTCGGACGAGATGCGCGTCTATCTGCAGGGCGGCCCGGACGATCCCGGCATCGGCATGCATTTCCTCCATGCCGGCAGCCCGCGTCACCATGTGATCGGCCTGGCCCAGTTCCCCAATCCTTCGGGGCTGGTGCACACGATGGTCGAGGTGGCGACGCTGGACGAGGTGGGCATCGCGCTCGATCGCGCGCTCGCCGCCGGCACGCACATCTCCTCGACGCTGGGCAAGCACACCAACGACAAGATGGTGAGCTTCTACATGCGCACGCCGGGCGGGTTCGACATCGAATATGGCTGCGGCGGCATCCGCCCCGACTGGAGCAATTTCACCCCCACCTTCACCATCAAGGAGGATCTGTGGGGTCATGTATGGGATTTCGGCCAGTGAGTGATCTGAGTTTCGACAAGCGTATGACGGTCGATGACATCGTCGGCCGGATCAAGGACGGCATGACGATCGGCATGGGCGGCTGGGCCACCCGCCGCAAGCCCATGGCGCTGGCCCGCGCGATCGCGCGGTCGGACCTGAAGGACCTGACGCTGGTGGCGCCCTATGGCGGCCCCGAGATCGGCATCCTGGCCGCTTCGGGCAAGCTCAAGAAGCTGGTGTTCGCCTTCGCATCGATGGACCAGATCCCGATCGAGCCGCATTTCAAGAATGCCCGCCAGGCCGGCCTGCCGGTGCTGGAGCTGGACGAGGGCATGGCGCACTGGATGCTGCGCTGCGCGGCGATGAAGCTGCCCTTCCTGCCCACCCGCGTCGGCATCGGCACCTCGATCATCGAGCAGCCGGGCTTCGCCACGGTGAAGAGCCCGTTCGAGGATGGCGAGGAGCTGGTGGCGGTGCCGCCGCTGAAGCTCGATATCGCGCTGATCCACGTCCATCGTTCGGACGAGAAGGGCAATGTGCTGGTGCTTTCGCCGGACCCCTTCTTCGACGAGCTGCTCGCCCGCGCCGCCGACGAGGTCTACGCGACGGCGGAGAAGATCGTCTCCACAGCCGAGCTCGACATGCGCGCCAACGCGCGGTTCAACCTGTTCGAACGTTCGGTGCTGACCGGCGTGGCGGAGGCCCCGTTCGGCGCCCATCCGACGAGCGCCCAGCCCGACTATGAGATCGATATGAAGCATCTGAAGACCTACGTCGCCTCGGCGGAGACGCCGGAGGCATGGGAGGCCTATCGCCAGCAGTTCGTTGCGGTCGATGCCGATGCCTATCTGGCGGCGGTCGGCGGCGCGGATGCCGTGCTCGCTTCGCCCCGTCCGGTTTATTGAGGGAGGCGGGACCATGACCTATACGCTCGCGGAACTCATCATCCACACCGCCTCCAAGGCCTGGGCCAATGACGGCGAGATCCTCGCTTCCGGCATCACGCCCCTGCCGCGCCTGGGCGCCAGCCTGGCCAAGACCACGCTCAACCCGCGCCTGATCGTCTCGGACGGCGAAAACTGGTTCGCCGACGCGCCGATCCCGCCCGGCCCGCGCAACGGCAAGGATTATGTGATCGAAGGCTGGGCGCCTTACGACCGCACCTTCAACAACCTCTGGAGCGGCAAGCGCCACGCGATGGTGGCCCCGGTGCAGATGGACCGGTTCGGCCAGGCCAATATCAGCGTGATCGGCGATCATGCGAAGCCCAAGGCGGCGCTGCTCGGCGCGCGCGGCTTCCCCGGCAACTCGATCAGCCACGCCAACAGCTTCTTCTTCCCCGTGCACAACAAGCGGGCGCTGATGGGCGGCGAGGTCGACTATGTCTGCATGGCCGGCTACAATCCGGCCCGCCAGATGAACGGCCGCTATCCGCCCGGCCTCGACCTGCGCGTCATCATCACCAATCTGTGCGTGATGGACTTCGGCGGGCCGGACCACGCGATCCGCATCGTTTCGCTGCATCCCGGCGTCACCTTCGATGAGGTGCAGGACAATACCGGCTTCGACATCGTCCGCCCCGAAGGCGCGATCCCGGAGACGGAAGGCCCGTCGGCAGCGGTGCTCGCGGAAATCGCGCGGCTCGATCCGAACGACGTGCGGTCCAAGATGCTGAAGGACAATCCCCCCGGAAGGCGCGACTGATGACGGAAGCGACGGTTCCCGTTCTCGACGGCTGGTTCACGCTGGATGGTGCGGCCCCGCACCTGATCGGCACGCGCTGCGCCGCCTGCGGCACCTATTATTTCCCCAAGCTGGAAACCTTCTGCCGCAACCCGGACTGCGAAAGCTCGCAGTTCGAGACGGTGGAACTGTCGCGCCGGGGCAGGCTCTGGTCCTTCACCAACGCCTGCTACAAGCCGCCGGAGCCCTATATCGCGGCCGATCCGTTCGTGCCCTATGCCATCGCCGCGGTGGAGCTGGATCGCGAGAAGATGGTCGTGCTGGGTCAGGTGGTCGACGGCGTCGGCGTCGAGGACCTGAAGGCCGGCATCGAGATGGAGCTGGTGCTGGGCACCATAGCCGATGCGAACCTGCCCGAGGGCAAGCTCACCTGGAAATGGAAGCCCGTCGAAGGAGCCGGCCAATGAGCGGCGAGATCGCGATCATCGGCGTCGGCATGCACCCCTGGGGCAAATGGGGCCGCAACTTCGCCGAATATGGCGTGGCGGCGGCGCAGGCCGCCATCAAGGATGCCGGCATCCACTGGCGCGACGTGCGCTTCATTTCCGGCGGCGGCACCGTGCGCAACGGCTATCCGGGCTATGTCGCCGGCGCCACCATCGCGCAGGCGCTGGGCTGGCAGGGGGCGGAGGTGAACACCTCCTACGCCGCCTGCGCCTCCGGCTCGCAGGCGCTGGCCGCCGCGCGCACCAAGATATTGTCGGGCGATTGCGAGGTCGCGCTGGTGGTGGGCGCGGACACCACGCCCAAGGGCTTCCTGGCCCCGGCCAAGGGCGAGCGCCCCGACGATCCCGATTGGGTGCGTTTCCGGGTGGGCATCACCAACCCCACCTATTTCGCGCTCTATGCCCGCCGCCGCATGGAAATCTACGGCGACACGCAGGACGATTTCGCGGCCGTGAAGGTGAAGAATGCCGAGCATGGCTTCACCAATCCCAATGCGCGCTATCGGAAGAAGTTCACGGCGGAGGATGTCGCGGCATCCGCGATGGTGGCCGATCCGCTGCGGCTGATGGACGTGTGCGCCACCTCCGACGGCGGCGCCGCGCTGATCGTGTGCAGCCTCGATTATGCCCGCAGGATCGGCAAGGCCGATGCCGTGCGCATCGCCGCCATCTCGACCGTGACGCCGAGCTTCCCCTCGGCGCTGGTCGAGATGCCCGATCTCGCCACCGACAGCGCGGTGGCGGGTGCGCCCTTGAGCTTCCGTTCGGCACTGCCGGCCAAGGCCTATGAGCAGGCCGGCATCGGCCCGGAGGACGTGTCCGTCGCCGAGGTCTACGACCTTTCGACCGCGCTGGAGCTGGACTGGATCGAGGATTGCGGCCTGTGCGCCCGTGGCGAGGCGGCCGCCCTCACCCGTTCGGGCGCGACGCGGATCGGCGGGCGCATTCCGGTGAACCCCTCGGGCGGCCTCGCCTGTTTCGGGGAAGCCGTGCCGGCGCAGGCGATCGCGCAGGTGTGCGAACTGACGTGGCAGCTGCGCGGCCAGGCCGGGGACCGGCAGGTGGAAGGCGCCAAGGTGGGAATCACCGCGAACCAGGGCCTGTTCGGCCACGGTTCCTCGGTGATCGTGAAGCGCTGATGGCTTACGATCCCCTCGCCACGGTCCTGACCGAGCGGCTGGGCTGCAGCGTGCCCGTGATCCAGACGGCGATGGGCTGGGTGGCCGAGCCCCCGCTCGTGATCGCCTCCACCAATGCCGGCGCGTTCGGCTTCCTCGGCGTCGCGGTGATGACGCCCAGGGAAGCGGCCGAGAAGATCAAGCTGGTCCGCGAGGCGACGACCGCGCCCTTCGGCGTCAATTTCCACATGTTCCAGCCGGGCGCGGCGGAGATCGTCGATCTCGTCATCGCCAACAAGGATCGGGTGCGCGCCGTCAGCTTCGGGCGCGGGCCGGACCGGAAGATGATCCAGCGCTTCAAGGATGCCGGCATCCTCTGCGTGCCCACCGTGGGGGCGGTGAAGCATGCGCAGAAGATGGTCGAACTCGGCGTCGACATGGTGACGGTGCAGGGCGGCGAAGGCGGCGGCCATACCGGCTCCGTCCCCACCACCATCCTGCTGCCGCAGGTGCTGGACGCGGTGAAGGTGCCGGTGATCGCCGCCGGCGGCTTCGCGGACGGGCGCGGGCTGGCGGCGGCGCTGGCCTTCGGCGCGGTCGGCATCGCCATGGGCACGCGCTTCCTGATGACGCAGGAAAGCCCGCTGCCGCAGAAGGCCAAGGACGTCTATCTGAAGGCCGGCACGGACGACATCATCGTATCGAAGAAGATCGACGGCCTGCCCCAGCGCATGGTCCGCACGCCCCTGTTCGACAAGATCGAGCGTTCCGGCACGATCGGCATGTGGCTGCGCGCGATGGAAGGCGGGCTCGAAATGAAGAAGCGCACCGGCGCGAGCTGGGGCGAGATGATCGCGGCGGCCAAGGGCATGACCAGCCATGGCGGCTTGAGCTTCATGCAGGCGATGCTCGCCGCCGCCGCGCCCACGCTGATCCAGAAGGCGGTGGTGGAAGGCGATATCGAGAACGGCCTGCTCGCCACCGGCGTGGTCGGCGGCCGCATCGACAAGCTGCCGACCTGCGCCGAGCTGATCGCATCGATCGAAAGCGAGGCCCGCGCCCGCATCGCCGCGCTGACCGGCGCCGCCCCCGCATCGACCGCGGCGGCCTGAGGAGAGAATAGCCAATGCCCATCCGTATCCATGTCGAGGACAATATCGGCGAGGTGATCGTCGATCACCCGCCGGTTAATGCGCTCGACAGCGCGACCGTGAACGAGCTGGCGGACATCATCGCCGAGGTGGGCCAGCGCGAGGACGTGCGCTGCATCCTGATCCGCGCCGTGGGCAAGGGCTTCAACGGCGGCGCCGACATCAAGGAAATGCAGGCGAACCCGGAGCGGATCGTAAACCTCAACCGGGGCAATTACCGCACGTTCAAGGCGATCCACACCTGCCCGGTGCCCGTGGTGAGCGCGGTGCAGGGTTTCGTGATCGGCACCGGCATCGGCATCTGCGGCGCGTCCGACGTGGTGATCGCCGCCGAGAACGCCTATTTCTCCCTGCCCGAGGTCGATCGCGGCGCGATGGGCGGCGCCAGCCACCTCCAGCGCATGTTCCCGATCCAGAAGGTGCGCGCCGCCTTCTTCACCGGCGGGCGCATCCCGGCCGCCGAAGCCTATCGGCTGGGCGCGGTCGAGATGGTCGTGCCGGTCGAGGAGCTGCATGCCAAGGCCCGCGAATTCTGCGCGATCATCGCCTCCAAGAGCCGCAAGGCGCTGACCACCGCCAAGGAGGCGCTGAACGGCATCGAGCCGCGTGACGTCGACCAGGGCTATCGCTGGGAACAGGGCTTCACGCTGGAAATGTACATGCACGAGGACAGCCAGAAATCGCGCGACGCCTTCGTCCATGAGAAGGGCCAGGCGGCGAAGTTCTGATGCCCGCTGACTTTCTTTCCCCGTTCGTCCCGAGCGAAGTCGAGGGACGTGCCGCAGGCGGATCGCAAACGTGTCTCGACTTCGCTCGACACGAACGGATTTGAATTGATGGATCTGAATTACACCCCCGAACAGCAAGCCTTCCGCGCCGAGGTCCGCGCGTGGATGGAAGCCCATGTTCCCAAGACCGCGCTCAAGACGCTGGAAGGCCGCGAAGGCTATGACCAGCATGTCGAGTGGGAGCGCACGCTGGCGTCCGGCAACTGGGGCATGGTGACGTGGCCCGAAGCCTATGGCGGCCGCAACCTCGACCTGATCCGCTGGCTGATCTTCGAGGAGGAATATTATCGCGCCAAGGCCCCGCTGCGCGCCAACCAGAACGGCATCTTCCTGCTCGGCCCGACGATCATGGAATATGGCACGGACGAGCAGAAGGCCCGCTTCCTCACCCCCATGGCCAAGGGCGAGATCATGTGGGCGCAGGCCTGGTCCGAGCCGAACGCCGGATCGGACATGGCGGCGATCCGCAGCCGCGCCGTGCGCGACGGCGACCATTATGTCATCAGCGGCCAGAAGACCTGGTCCAGCCGCGCGGCCTTCGCCGACTGGTGCTTCGGCCTGTTCCGCACCGATCAGGACAGCAAGCGCCACAAGGGGCTGAGCTTCATCCTGCTGCCGCTCGACTCGCCCGGCGTCACCGTGCGGCCGATCCGCCAGCTTCATGGCGAGACGGGCTTCGCCGAAATCTTCTTCGACGAAGTGCGCGTGCCGGTGGAAAACCGCATCGCCGGCGAAGGCGAGGGCTGGAACGTCGCGATGGCGACGGCAGGCTTCGAACGCGGGCTGATGCTGCGCTCCCCCGCCCGCTTCCAGGCGACGGCGAAGCGGCTGGTGGAGCTTTATCGCCAGCACGAAGCCCATGCCGCCCCCGCCGCGCGCGAGGCGGTGGCGCAGGCCTGGACCGATGCGGAAGCCTATGCGCTCAACACCTACATGGTCGCCTCCACCATCCAGGCGGGCGGTCATATCGGCGCGGAGGCCAGCCTCAACAAGATCTTCTGGTCGGAACTCGACCGGTCGATGCACCGCACGGCGATGAGCCTGCTCGGCGCGGCGGCGGAGCTGCGCACCTTCGCGGACGGCGCGATGAACGAGTGGCTGGAAGGCTATATCTTCTCGCTCTCCGGCCCGATCTATGCGGGATCGAACGAGATCCAGCGCAACATCATCGCCGAGCGGCTGCTCGGCCTGCCGAGGTAAGCGCCATGGATTTCCGCTTCACCGAAGACCAGATCACGCTGCGCGACAGCGTGCGCGAATATCTGGAAGGCACGCACACGCCGGAACTGCTGCGCAAACTGGACGAACATGGCAACCGCGACGACGGCGTGTGGAACGGCCTCGTCGAAATGGGCCTCGCCGGCCTGCTCGTGCCCGAGGACCAGGGTGGGCTGGGCATGGGCCTGATCGAGGCGACCCTGATCGCGGTCGAGCTGGGCCGCGCCAATGTCAGCGAGCCGATCGTCGATACCGCCTTCGTCGCGGCGCCATGGCTCGCGGCCAAAGGGCAGACCGATCGGCTGGGGGATATCGCCGGCGGCGCGCTCAAGGTGGCGCTCGCCCATGACGTGAACCCGTGGGTCGCCGATCTCGATCAGGCGGGCGCGGTGATCTCGCACGGCAAGCTGGCCGACGTCGCCGCCTCGCCCGTCGCCCTGGATTCGGTCGATCCGCTGCGCCGGCTTTCCGCGCGCGGCGATCTGGGCGGCGGCGATCCGCTGCTGCTCGACCTTGCGGCACTGATGGCGGCCGCCCAGTTGGTCGGCGCGGCCGATCGCATGCTGGCGCTGGCGGTCGATTATGCCAAGCAGCGCGAGCAGTTCGGCCAGCCGATCGGATCGTTCCAGGCGGTGAAGCACCACGCCGCATCGGTGGCGGTGAAGGTGGAGTTCGCCAAGCCGGTGCTGTGGCGGGCGGCCTATGCGCTCCAGAACGGCCATGCCCGCGGCTCCGTCCATATCAGCCACGCCAAGCTGGCCGCCACCGACGCCGCGATCTTCGCGGCCGAAACCGCGATCCAGATCCACGGCGCCATGGGTTATACCTATGAGGTCGACCTCCATTTCTGGATGAAGCGCGCCTGGGCGCTGGCCGGCGCCTGGGGCGACCGCGCCTTCCACCTGAAACGTATCGATGACGCCGTGATCGGCGGCGGCATCGACCTTGGCCCCGATCGCACCTTCGCAAGCGAGATGATCCATGCCTGAAGCCTATATTGTCGATGCCATCCGCACGCCGACCGGCAAGAAGAAGGGCAGCCTTGCCGGCTGGCATCCGGCCGATCTGGGAGCCATCCCGATCAAGGCGATCGTCGATCGCACCGGCATCGATCCCAACGCGGTGGACGACGTGGTGTGGGGCTGCGTGGACGCCGTCGGCCCGCAGGCCGGCAATATCGGCCGCAGCGCCTGGCTGGCGGCCGGCTATAGCGAGGCCATTCCCGGCGTCACCATCGATCGCCAGTGCGGTTCCTCCCAGCAGGCGATCCACTTCGCCGCGCAGGGCGTGATGAGTGGCACGCAGGACCTGGTGATCGCGGGCGGCGTGCAGAACATGAACGCCATCCCGATCTCGTCCGCCATGTATGCCGGGCAGGCGCTGGGCTTCGAAACGCCCTTCTCCACCTCGCCGGCGTGGAAGGCGCGATACGGCGACGAGGAAGTGAACCAGATCTACGCCGCCGAGAAGATCGCCGCCACCTGGGGCATCAGCCGGCAGGACATGGAAGCCTTCGCGGTCGAAAGCAATGCGCGGGCGGAACGCGCCATCGACGAAGGCCGCTTCGACAGCCAGATCGTGCCCGTCGGCGATTTCCGCATGGACGAGACGGTCCGTCGCGGCACCACGCTGGAAGGCCTGGCGGGCCTCAAGACCGTGCGCGAGGGCGGCCTCATCACCGCCGGCGTCTCCAGCCAGATTTCGGACGGCGCATCGGCCGTGCTGGTCGCCAGCGAGCAGGCGGTGAAGGCTCACGGGCTGAAGCCGCGCGCGCGCATCCATCATCTGACGGTGCGTGGCGACAGCCCGATCTTCATGCTGACCGCGCCGATCCCGGCCACGCGCCATGCACTGGAAAAGACCGGCCTCAAGCTTTCCGACATCGACCTGGTCGAGATCAACGAGGCTTTCGCCAGCGTCGTCCTCGCCTGGGCGAAGGAACTGGACGCCGACCTGTCGAAGGTCAACGTCAATGGCGGCGCCATCGCGCTCGGCCACCCGCTCGGCGCGACGGGCGCCAAGCTGATGACGACGCTGCTCTACGAACTGGAGCGCACCGGCGGCCGCTATGGCCTGCAGACGATGTGCGAAGGCGGCGGCCTCGCCAACGTGACGATCATCGAAAGGCTCTGATGCCGGTCTATGCCTTCGAGGGCCTCGTGCCCGTGGTCGATCCGGCGACCTTTCTGCACCCGACGGCGGTGCTGATCGGCGACGTCGTGATCGGCCCCGGCTGCTATATCGGCCCCGGCGCGTCGCTGCGCGGCGATTTCGGCCGCGTGGTCGTCGAAGGCAATGCCAGCATCCAGGACAATTGCACCCTCCACACATCGTCCGAAAGCGATTGCGTGGTGGGGTTCGGCTGCACGGTGGGCCATGGATCGGTGCTCCATGGCTGCCGGCTGGGCCGCAACGTGCTGGTCGGCATGAACAGCGTTGTGCTGGACGATGCGGAAATCGGCGAGGACAGCCTGATCGGGGCCTTGAGCCTCGTCAAATCGGACATGCGGGCACCGGCGCGCAGCCTGATCGCGGGAAACCCCGCCAGGGTCGTGAAGGAAATCCCGGAGGACAAGGTTTTCTGGCGGATGGGGGAGGATGGCGAATATGTCCGCCTTGCCCGCCGATCGCTGGCCGGCCTCGTCGAATGCGAACCGCTGGCCGCGATGGAGCCGGGGCGCGGGCGCCCGGCGGGCGGCGCCAGGGCGGTCCGCTTCGCGCGATCCAAATGATATAGATACGGAGGAAAGACGTGGGCATCTGCGAAGGGCGCGTGGCGATCGTGACGGGGGCCGGCAACGGCCTCGGCAAGGCCTATGCGCTGGGCCTGGCGGCCGAAGGCGCCAAGGTGGTGGTGAACGACCTGGGCGTCGGCACGCATGGCGAGGACGGCCTCACCAAGGGCGCTGCCGAACAGGTCGTCGATGAGATCCGCGCCATGGGCGGCGAGGCGGTGGCCGATACCGGCGACGTCGCCGATTGGGATGCCGGCAAGCGTATGGTGGACCTTGCGGTCTCCACCTTCGGCCGGCTGGATGCGGTGGTGAACAATGCCGGTTTCGTGCGCGATCGCATGTTCGTTTCCTGCACGCCCGAGGAATGGGACGCCGTCACCCGCGTCCACCTGCGCGGCCATTTCTGCACCAGCCGTCACGCGGTCGATTACTGGCGCGCGCAGCAGAAGGCGGGCAACCCGATCGACGCGCGGATCATCAACACCACCTCCGGCGCGGGCCTGCAGGGTTCGATCGGCCAGAGCGCCTATTCGGCCGCCAAGGCCGGCATCGCCACGCTGACGCTGGTGCAGGCGGCCGAGCTTGCCCGTTACGGCATCACCGCCAACGCGCTGGCGCCCAACGCCCGCACCCGCATGACGGCCACCGCCTTCGACATGAGCGTGGCGGAAGGCGAGTTCGACGTGTTCGCGCCGGAGAATATGGCGCCGCTGGTCGCCTATCTGGTCAGCGAGCAATCCCGCAAGGTGACGGGCCAGGTGTTCGAGCTGAAGGGCGGCCGCATCTTCCTGTCGCAGGGCTGGACGGACAGCCCCGCCTACGACAAGGGCGCCCGCTTCGAGGCGAGCGAGCTTGCCCCGATCGTCGAGAAGCTGGTGGCGACGCGCGAGCCCGCCAAGCCCGTCTACGGGACCGCCTGATCCATGTCCGCCGGCCTGACCGACGACCAGATCTTCATCCGCGACAGCGCGCGGGATTTCCTGCGCGACCGCGCGGATTTCGATGCGCTGCGCAAGGCCGTGGACGGCGCCGGCTGGGATCGCGCCCTGTGGGACAGCTTCGCCGGGGAACTGGGCTTTGCCGGGATCGGCGTGGCGGAAGCCCATGGCGGCGCGGGGCTGGGCCCGGTGGAGCTGGCGCTGATCGCCGAGGAGCTTGGCCGCACGCTGGCGCCCATCCCCTGGTTCGAAACCGCCGTGCTGGCCGCGACCGCGATCGCGGAAGCCGGCGGCGAGGCGCAGCAGGCGGCCTTGCTCGGCCCCATCGCCCGCGGCGAGACCATCGCCACGCTGGCGATGCGCGATGCGGCCGGCGGGCCGATCCCCGAAGGCATCGGCCCGGTGCTGGAAAAGGACGGCGGCGGCTATCGCCTCAGCGGGCGCGCGCATTTCGTGCCTTTCGGCGCGGATGCCGATCTGCTGATCGTCGCCGCGCGTGAGCCCGGTTCCGCCGGCTGGGACGGCATCAGCCTGATCGCGCTTGCCGCCGCCGGCCTCGAGCGCGAGGCGCTCACCTCGCTCGATCTCACCCGTCCGCTCGCCCATGTCGATCTCGACGTCACGATCGGCGCGGATGCGATCCTGGGCGCCGTGGGTGCCGCGGGCCCGGCGCTTCGCCGCACGCTCGCCATCGCATCGGGCATCCTTGCCTCCGAACAGGTGGGCGGCATGCAGCGCACGCTCGACGAGACGGTCGAATATTCCAAGCAGCGCGTGCAGTTCGGCCGGGTGATCGGCTCCTTCCAGGCGATGAAGCACCGCATGGCCGACATGAAGCTATGGCTGGAAGCGGCCCGGTCCGCCGCCGCCATGGCCGCCGACGCCATCGCCCGCGACGCGGGCGACATGGAGACGCTCTCGGCCGCCGCCCGCTCCTACTGCTCGGACGCCTATCTCCGCATCGCGGCGGACGGCATCCAGCTTCACGGCGGGATCGGCTTCACCTGGGAACATCACGCCCACCTCTTCTTCAAGCGCGCGCGCGGAACGGCCACGCTGCTGGATTCGCCCGCGCATCATCGCGAGCTTATCGCCCGCGCCATCATCGATACGGAACAAGCCGCATGACCAGCATTCCCGCCTACCCCACCCCGCTCGGCCTGCTGAAGGGCAAGACGGTGGTCGTCACCGCCGCCGCCGGCACCGGCATCGGCTTCGCCACCGCCAAGCGCGCGGCCGAGGAAGGGGCCACCGTCCTCATCAGCGACTTCCACGAGCGCCGCCTCAACGAAGCCGCCGATCGGATCGCCGCGGAAGTGGGCACCCGCCCCTTCACCCGGATCTGCGACGTGACGAACGAGGAGCAGGTGCAGGCGCTGCGCGATGCGGCGGTGGCTGAGCTCGGCCATGTCGACGTGCTCATCAACAATGCCGGGCTGGGCGGCGAGGTCGACGTGGTCGACATGACCGACGACCAGTGGAACCGCGTGCTGGACGTGACGCTGACCAGCGTGTTCCGCATGAGCCGCGCCTTCCTGCCCCACATGTATGAGCGCAGGACCGGCGCGGTGGTGAACAACGCCTCGGTGCTCGGCTGGCGCGCGCAGAAGGGCCAGGCCCATTATGCCGCCGCCAAGGCCGGCGTGATGGCCTTCACCCGCTGCTCCGCCGTGGAAGCCGCCGAACATGGCGTGCGGATCAACGCCGTATCGCCCTCGATCGCGATGCACGCCTTCCTCGCCAAGGTGACGACGGACGAGCTGCTGGCCAAGCTGACCGAGCGGGAAGCCTTCGGCCGCGCCGCCGAGGTGTGGGAAATCTCCAACGTCATGCTGTTCCTCGCCTCCGATCTCGCCAGCTACATGACCGGCGAGGTCGTCAGCGTTTCCAGCCAGAGGGCCTGACGATGACGGCGAAGGTCTATGCCAGGCCCCAGGATCTGATCGGCCAGGAGGGCACGAAGCTCGGCCCCACCGACTGGCTGACGATCGACCAGAAGCGCATCGACGGCTTTGCCGAGGTGACGGGCGATCACCAGTGGATCCATGTCGATGTCAAGCGCGCGAAGACCGGGCCGTTCGGGCGCACCATCGCCCACGGCTACCTCACGCTCAGCCTCGCCAACTTCTTCCTGCCCCAGCTTATCGAGGTGCAGGGCTTCGCCCATGCGGTGAACGTGGGCACCGACAAGACGCGCTTCCTCGCTCCCGTGCCCGAAGGATCGCGCATCCGGGGCGTGGGCGAGATCGTGCATGTCGAGGAGATCAAGGGCGCGATCCAGCTGGTCGTGCGCATCACCATAGAGATCGACGGCGGTGACAAGCCGGCCTGCGTCGTCGACACAATCGGCCGCTATTTCCCGGAGTGAGAGAGATGCCCAGCCACGAACAGAAGGTTGCCGTCGTCCAGGCCTATATCGATGCGTTCGCCAAGGGCGATCCCGCCGCCGTCGCCGCATTGTTCGCGCCGGGCGCGTCCGTCGAGGACCCGGTCGGCACCGGCGCGCATGTAGGCCATGACGCGATCCTGGCCTTCTACACCGAATCGATGAAGACGGGCGCGAAGCTGAAGCTGGAAGGCCCCGTGCGCACCGCCGGCGACTATGCCGCCTTCGCCTTTTCCGTGTCGCTGGCCTTCAAGGATACGGCACGGATCGACGTGATCGATACTTTCCGCTTCAATGAGGACGGCAAGGTCGTGGAGATGCGCGCCTATTTCGGCCCGAACAACATGCAGGGAATGTAATCGATCATGCGTGAAGCCGTCATCGTATCCACCGCCCGCACCGGCGTGGGCAAAGCCTATCGCGGCGCCTTCAACGACACGGAGGCGCCCGTCCTTTCCGGCCATGTGGTGAAGGCGGCGCTCGATCGTTCGGGGCTGGACCCCAAGCGCATCGACGACATCTTCATGGGCGTGGGCACGCAGAGCGGAACGCAGAGCTACAATCTGGGCCGGTTGACGGCGGCCACCGCCGGCCTGGGCCAGAGCGTCGCCGGCTTCGCGCTGGATCGGAAATGCGGATCGGGGCTGACGGCGGTGGCGCTGGCGGCGCGATCGATCATCGCGGGCGATATCGACGCGGCGGTCGCCGCCGGCATGGAATCGATCTCGCTCACCCTCAACAAGCATGCGATGACCTATCGCAACCGCAGCCAGGCGGTGATCGCCGCCGAGCCGCACGCCTATATGGCGATGATCGAGACGGCCGAGATCGTCGCCGACCGCTACGGCATCAGCCGCGAGGCGCAGGACGAATTTTCCGCCCGCAGCCAGCAGCGCGCCGGTGCGGCGACGGCCGCCGGCCGCTTCGCCGACGAGATCGTGCCGATCACCGTCCAGAAGGCGCTGTTCGACAAGGAAGGCAACGAGACCGGCAAGCAGGAGGTGACGCTCGACCGCGACGAGGGCATTCGCGGCGATACCACGGTGGAAGCGCTCGCCAACCTGAAGCCCGTCTTCAAGAATGGCGAGATCATCCAGGAAGGCCGCCACATCACCGCCGGCAATGCCAGCCAGCTTTCGGACGGTGCCTCCGCCCAGATCGTCGTCGATCGCGCGATCGCGGAGAAGGAAGGCCTGCCGATCCTGGGCATCTATCGCGGTTTCCAGGTCGCCGGCTGCGCGCCGGAGGAAATGGGCATCGGCCCGGTCTTCGCCATCCCCAAGCTGCTCGACCGCGCCGGCCTCAAGGTTTCCGACATCGGCCTGTGGGAAATCAACGAGGCCTTCGCCAGCCAGGCGATCTATTGCCAGCAGAAGCTGGGCATCGATCCCGATATCCTGAACGTCAACGGCGGCGGCATCGCCATCGGCCACCCCTTCGGTATGACGGGATCGCGCCTGGTGGGACACGCGCTTATCGAAGGCAAGCGCCGCGGCGTGAAATATGCTATCGTTTCGATGTGCATCGCCGGTGGCATGGGCGCAGCCGGATTGTTCGAGATCGTGTGATGATCACCATCAACGTCACCACCCGCGACGGCGACCGCCAGCAGATCGACGGGCAGGAAGGCTCCGCCCTCATGGAGATGCTGCGCGACGCCGGGCTGGGCGTGGACGGCACCTGCGGGGGCATGTGTTCCTGCGGGTCGTGCCACGTCTATATCGCTTCCGAAACCACGCTGCCCAAGCCCAGCGAGGACGAGGCGGACATGCTGGAGGGCATGGGCTCGATCGTCGAGGTCCGCCCCTCCTCGCGGCTGTCCTGCCAGATCATCCTGAAGCCGGAGCTGGACGGGCTGGAAGTGGAGATCGCGCCGCAATTCTGAGGGCGCACCCAACAACCGTCATTCCCGCCAAGGCCGCCGCAGCCAATCCGTGGAAGCGAGCGGCCCGATGGAGCCGACGACATCCGACATGACGGATTCCCGCCTTCGCGGGAATGACGTGGGTTGGGAACAGGAAGCGGCGCCCGAAAACATGAAGCGGGGCAGCGCCCTACAGCCGCAGCCCTTCCAGCCATTCGGCGATCATGCGGCGGCCGGCGGCGACGGCATTGGGGCCGTGCGCATCGTGGTGGGCGCGCAGCTCGTCGGCGGTGCCGCCGGCGGCCGCGATGGCGTCGGGCCATTTCTCCAGCCAGTTTTCGAAGCGCGGGTCCTCGCCCATTTCCGCATGGAACTGGAGGGCGAGGATATTGGCGCCCCGGCGGAACGCCTGATGGGCGTAATGATCGGTGGAGGCCAGCAATTCGGTGCCGCCCGGCAGATCGAAGGTGTCGCCGTGCCAGTGCAGCATCGGCAGCCCTTCCACATGGCGCAGCGGCGAATCCGCGCCCTTTCCGTTGAGGGAAACGGGCGCGAAGCCCACCTCCTGCCGCCCGCCCGGATAGACGCGGGCGCCCAGCGCCGCCGCCATCATCTGCGCGCCCAGGCACACGCCCAGCGTGGGGCGGTCCGCCGCCAGCCGCTCGCCCAGGCGGCGGATCTGGCAGGCGATCCACGGGTGCCGATCCGTCTCGTAGACGCCCATCGGCCCGCCCATCATCACGACGAGGTCCGGCGCCACCATGTCCGTTTCCGGGAAGGCCGGATCGGTCACGTCGATGCGATCGACGATGAAGCCGGCCGCCTCGATCGGCGCGCGAAAACCGGCGACACCTTCCACCGGCACATGCCGGATCACCAGCGCCCGCTTCATCGCCCGATCAGTCGCCCGTCAGGATACGATCGACGAGCTGCTTCACCGTCGGCACGAAGCCGTTGGAATAGAAGGGGTCCTTCTTGAACTGATAGGCCGCGTGGCCCGCGAACATCAGGTTGTTCTCCACATCGCCGCCATGGACGATATCCTGCAGCGTCTTCTGGATGCAGAAGCTGCGCGGATCGGCGAGGCGGCCGGTGGAATTGCCCTCCGTATCCGCCCAGGACGAGAAGCCGCACTGGCTGAGGCAGCCCATGCAATCGGCCTGATCCTTGCGGATTTCCTTGGTTTCCTCGGGCGTCACGAAGACGAGCGTGTTATCCGGCGTCTTGAGCGCGGTGGTGTAGCCGAGGCCGAACCATTCGCGCGCGCGCATCAGATCGCCGCGCGTCACCCAGAAATTCTTGCCCTTCACGCCCACGTCGAGCTGGAACTGGTGGTCGCCGGCCGCTTCGCCCGAAAAGGCGATCTGCCGTTCGGACCGGCCTTCCAGGTTGCGGAGGAAGGGATTGCGCACGGCCGAGGAATAGAATCCGGTGGGCGAGAAGCGGTGGAGCAGCACGTCGCCCTCCTCCAGCGTCGTCAGCCGGTCCTTCCACGCCTGCGGGATCGGGCTTTCCTGCGTCAGCAGCGGCCGCGTTCCGAACTGGAAGGCGATCTGCCCCAGCTCCGGATTGTCGATCCACTCGTTCCAGTCGCGCAGATACCAGACGCCGCCGGCCATCACGATCGGCACGCTATCGGGAATGCCGCCCTCGCGCATGGTGGCGCGCAATTCCTTGACGCGCGGATAAGGATCCTGCGGCTTCAACGGGTCTTCGGCGTTGGACAGGCCGTTATGCCCGCCCGCCAGCCAGGGATCCTCATAGACCACCGCCGCCAGCCATTCGGACGCCTTGGAATAAGCCCGCTTCCACAAAGCGCGGAAAGCGCGGGCCGAGCTGATGATCGGCAGGTAATGGACGCCGTAGGAGGCCGCGATCTCGGAGAGCTTGTAGGGCATGCCCGCGCCGCAGGTGACGCCGGTGACGAGGCCCTTGGTGCGTTCCAGCACGCCGTGGAGCACGCGCTGCGCGCCGCCCATCTCCCACAGCACGTTGATGTTGATCGCGCCCTTGCCGCCGGCGATGTCGAACGCCCGCTTCACCTGCTCCACCGCGCCATCGATGGCGTAGGCGATCAGCTCCTCATGCCGTTCGCGCCGGGTAAGCGCATGATAGACCTGGGGAATGATCTTGCCTTCGGGATCGTAGCTGTCGGCGTTGACCGCCGATACCGTGCCGATGCCGCCGGCGGCCGCCCAGGCCCCGGAGCTCATATGGTTGGTAGCGGCGACACCCTTGCCGCCCTCGATCAACGGCCACACCTCGCGCCCCCCGTAGAGGATCGGCCGCACACCCTTGAACAATCATGCCTCCATATGAAATCGGCCCCCTATAGGCGAGCCCGTCGGGAAATGCGCGCGAAAATCGCGCACCCGCCCGATGCCGGCGGCGGATGGCGGATCGATGCGGAATTATAAGGAAGCAGCGCTGCCCTGTTCGCCGACCAGCAGCACGATCTTGCCGACATGATCGCCCGATTCCATGCGGGCATGGGCAAGGGCGGCCTCCTCCAGCGTATAGGTGCGGTCGATCACCGGCCTGAGCCGGCCTTCGCGCACGAACGGCCATACGGTTGCCGCCAGCTCGTCCGCGACGAGGCTCTTGAACGCGGCGGAGCGGGGGCGCAGCGTCGATCCCGTGAGGGTCAGGCGGCGGCGCATGATATCCCAGATCGGCACTTCCGCCTTGGCGCCGCGCTGCACCGCGATCGAGACGTGGCGGCCGTCCTCGGCCAGGCAGGCGAGGTTGCGGGGCACATAATCCCCGCCCACCATGTCCAGCACTACCTGGCAGCCGCGCCCGCCGGTGATCTGCTTCACCTCCTCGACGAAATCGGCCGTGCGATAGTTGATCGCGTGATCGGCGCCGATGGCGATCGCGCGGGCGCATTTCTCGTCCGATCCGCAGGTGACGATCATGGTGAGGCCGAACAGCTTGCCGAGCTGGATCGCCATCGTGCCGATCCCGCTGGTGCCGCCGTGGACGAGGGAGACATCCCCCTCCACCGCATAAGCGCGCTCGAACAAATTGGTCCACACGGTGAACAGCGTCTCGGGAATGGCGGCCGCCTCCATCAGCGGCAGGCCGGGCGGCACCGCGAGGCACTGGCCGACGGCCGCGACCGCATATTCGGCATAGCCGCCACCCGCCAGCAGCGCGCAGACCGGCTGGGCGAGCCATTCGCTTTCCACCCCCTGCCCCAGCGCGACGATGCGGCCGGCCACCTCCAGGCCGGGGATCGTGGGGGCGCCGGGCGGGGGCGGATAGCCCCCTTTGCGCTGCACCACGTCCGGCCGGTTCACGCCCGCCGCCGCGACCTGGATCAGCACCTCCCCCGCGCCGGGCCGGGGCACCGGCCGCTCCACCACGCGCAGCACCTCCGGCCCGCCGGTCTCGTCCGGATCGATCGCCCGCATGGTTTCCGGAAGCGCGGCCATATTTCCCCCGTTCGGCGCTTTTGTCAGGTCGCGTTTATTGACATGGAGCGCGCATCGGTCAACGCTCCCCGAATGGACGTTGACGACAATCTTCCCCGACGCACCGACGATCCGCTGACGCTGCTTCGCCTGCAGGATCTCGACCCGTTTTCGGTGGACGAGCTGAACGCGAGAATCGCCGCGCTGGAGGCGGAGATCGCCCGGGTGCGCGGCAAGATCGATGCCGCCGTTAACCACCGCGCAAGCGCCGAGTCCCTATTCCGGCGATGAGGACGGGCCAGCCTGAGCGCGGAAGACGCGATCGGGCTCGGGCGGGCTTCAACGGCGATGGGCGCTCTTTCCACGCGGGAAGCACCGGATCGGCCGGGTGCCTTGATGAACGCCCCCAGGCTCACGACATATGTGTCAGCGGGTCGCGCCTCCCACGCGGCCTGAAGGAGTAGATTGCAATGCCATCTTTCGCCCGCGAGCTGGAACAGACCCTGCACAACGCGCTTTCCGCCGCGTCCAGCCGCCGTCACGAATATGCCACGCTCGAACATCTCCTGCTCGCGCTGATCGACGACGAGCATGCCGCCAAGGTCATGGCCGCCTGCGGGGTGGAGCTGGGCGATCTCAAGGAGGCCGTGCGCCTCTATCTCGATACCGAACTCGATGCGCTGAAGGTGGAGGGCAATACCGATCCCTCGCCCACCAGCGGTTTCCAGCGCGTGGTCCAGCGCGCAATCCTCCACGTCCAATCCTCCGGGCGGGAGGAAGTGACGGGCGCCAATGTTCTCGTCGCGCTCTTTTCCGAACGCGAATCCTACGCGGTCTATTTCCTCCAGCAGCAGGATATGAGCCGGCTGGATGCGGTCAGCTATATCAGCCACGGCGTCGGCAAGGCCGGCCAGCCCACGGAGCAGCGCGAAGTGAAGGGCGCGGACGAGGAAAAGGCCCAGAAGCAGGATGGCAAGAAGGGCGAGAGCGCCCTCAAGCAGTTCTGCGTCAACCTCAACGAAAAGGCCAAGGACGGCCGCGTCGATCCGCTGATCGGCCGCGGGCCGGAGGTGGACCGCACCGTCCAGATCCTGTGCCGCCGGTCCAAGAACAACCCGCTTTATGTGGGCGATCCCGGCGTGGGCAAGACGGCGATCGCCGAGGGCCTGGCCCGGAAGATCGTGGAAGGCGACGTGCCGGACGTGCTGCTGCCGGCCGTGATCTATTCGCTCGACATGGGGGCGCTGCTCGCCGGCACCCGCTATCGCGGCGATTTCGAGGAACGGCTGAAGCAGGTGGTGACGGAGCTGGAGAAGCTGCCGCACGCCGTGCTGTTCATCGACGAGATCCACACCGTGATCGGCGCCGGCGCCACGTCGGGCGGCGCCATGGATGCGTCCAACCTGCTGAAGCCGGCCCTTTCCGGCGGCACGATCCGCTGCATCGGATCGACCACCTACAAGGAATTCCGCAACCATTTCGAAAAGGATCGCGCGCTGCTGCGCCGGTTCCAGAAGATCGACGTGAATGAACCGACGGTGGAGGATACGATCAAGATCCTCGCCGGCCTGCGCTCGGCCTTCGAGGAACATCATTCGGTGAAATATACGCCGGATGCGATCAAGTCGGCGGTCGAGCTTTCGGCCCGCTACATCAACGATCGCAAGCTGCCCGACAAGGCGATCGACGTGATCGACGAGGTGGGCGCCATGCAGATGCTGGTGCCGCCGTCGCGCCGGAAGAAGGTGATCACGCCCAAGGAGATCGAGGCCGTGATCGCGACGATGGCGCGCATCCCGCCGAAATCCGTCTCCACCGACGACAAGAAGGTGCTGGAGACGCTGGAGACCGACCTGAAGCGCGTGGTGTTCGGCCAGGATCGCGCGATCGAGGTCCTCTCCTCCGCCATCAAGCTGAGCCGCGCGGGCCTGCGCGATCCGGACAAGCCGATCGGCAACTATCTGTTCTCCGGCCCCACCGGTGTCGGCAAGACGGAGGTCGCCCGCCAGCTCGCCCAGATCATGGGCATCCCGCTGCAGCGGTTCGACATGTCCGAATATATGGAGCGCCACTCGGTCAGCCGGCTGATCGGCGCGCCTCCGGGCTATGTCGGCTACGATCAGGGCGGCCTGCTGACCGATGCGGTCGACCAGCATCCGCACAGCGTGCTGCTGCTCGACGAGATCGAGAAGGCACATCCCGACCTGTTCAACATCCTGCTGCAGGTGATGGACAATGGGAAGCTGACCGATCACCACGGCAAGACGGTGGATTTCCGCAACACCATCCTGATCATGACGACCAATGCCGGCGCGTCGGACATGGCGCGCGAGGGCATCGGCTTCGGCGCGACCAGCCGCGAGGATGCGCAGGAAGAGGCGGTGAAGAAGATGTTCACCCCCGAATTCCGCAACCGCCTCGATGCGATCGTGCCGTTCAGCTACCTGCCGACCGAGGTGGTGAGCCGGGTGGTGGAGAAGTTCATCCTCCAGCTCGAGCTTCAGCTGGCCGATCGCGATGTCCACATCTCGATGGACGAGGACGCCAAGGCGTGGCTCACCGCCCGGGGCTATGACAAGCTCTACGGCGCCCGCCCGATGGGCCGCCTGATCCAGGAGAAGATCAAGCAGCCGCTGGCCGAGGAGCTGCTGTTCGGCAAGCTCGTCCATGGCGGCGAGGTGAAGGTCCGCCTGAAGGACGAGGCCCTCGCCTTCGAGATCACCCCCGCCGCGCCCAAGCGCCCGAAGAAGGGCGGCAAGGCCAAGGCCGAGGTGAAGGGCTGATCGACGCGGCTCCGCCGCTACGTCCAGGAAACAGCGCCGCCCCGGTCGATCGCCGGGGCGGCGTTTTCTTTTTGGTCATGAGGCTATCGGCGCCGGTTCACGCGGCCCTTTCAGGCCCGCCCAGCAACCGCTTCAACAGCCGCCGCACCCACCAGAGCGTCAACACCACCGCCGCCAGCAGCAGCAAGGCGATCGCCACCGCCGCCACCGGATTGGCGAGCGCCAGGTAGAGCAGCCCCGTGGTGGCGACGTCCTCCCCGGTCGAAACCGCGATATTGCTGAACGGTTCGGGGCTGGCATTCACCACCGCCCGCGCCCCGGCCTTGGCGCCGTGCGCCATCAGCGTCGCGCCGCCGCCCAGCAGGAAGCTCGCCACCTGCCAGGCGGGATCGCTGGCATCGACGATCGCCATGGCCAGCAGCGCGCCGCCCACCGGGCGGATCAGCGTGTGGATCGCATCCCAGACGCTGTCGACGATGGCGATCTTGTCCGCCAGGAATTCGGCGAGCAGCGCCACGGCGGATATGCCGATCACCCAGGGATTGGCCAGCACGTCCAGCGAGGAGAGATGCTGCGGCAGATCGATCCAGCCCGTGCGCATCGCCAGCCCCGTCGCGAACACGCAGAGATAGAGCCTCCAGCCCGCGAGCAGGCTGACGCTGGCGGCGACACCGAGCAGTTCCACCACGCCCATGGCCCGCAAGGTGCCACGGCCGCGCCCCGGCAACAATGGCTCAAACGAAGGAGTAAGGGTCCACGTCCACCGCCACGCGCACGCCGCGCGGCCATTCCAGCGCGCCCAGCCACTGGCGGATCACGTCCTGCACGTCGAGCGCGCGGCGGGCATGGACCAACAGGCGCTGGCGATGCCGGCCGCGCAGCATCGCGAGCGGGGCCGGCGCGGGGCCGAAGACGTGCATGCCATCCACCTCGGGCGCGGTGCGGCCGATCAGCCGGGCCGTTTCCACCGCTTCCTCCAGCTTTTCGGACGAGATGATGATCGCGGCGTAACGGCCGAAGGGCGGCGCGTTGGCGGCGCGGCGGGATTCGGTTTCGGCGGCGTAGAAGCTTTCCGCATCGCCCGACACCAGCGCGCGGATGACGGGCGCGGACGGCTCGCGCGTCTGGATATAGACATGGCCGGGCTTGGCCCCGCGCCCCGCCCGCCCCGCCACCTGCGCGATCTGCTGGAAACTGCGCTCCGCCGCGCGCAGATCGCCGCCGGCCAGCCCGAGATCGGCATCCACCACGCCCACCAGGGTGAGGTTCGGGAAGTGATAGCCCTTGGTGATGAGCTGGGTGCCGATGACGATATCGATATCACCCGCTTCCATCCGGCCGACGAACTCCGCCGCCTTGGCCGGCGACCAGAGCGTGTCGGACGTCACCACCGCCGTCTTCGCATCGGGGAAGAGCGTGGACGCTTCATCGGCGATCCGCTCCACCCCCGGCCCGCAGGCGACCAGCGAATCCTCCGCCTTGCATTCGGGGCAGAAAGCCGGCGGCGGCATCACATGGCCGCAATGATGGCAGGCGAGCCGCGCCATCAGCCGGTGCTCCACCATCCAGGCCGTGCAATTGGGGCATTGGAAGCGGTGCCCGCAGGTTCGGCACAAAGTGAGCGGCGCATAGCCCCGCCGATTGAGGAACAGCAGCGCCTGTTCCTTGCGCTCCAGCGTCTCCTCGATCGCCTTCACCAGCGTCGGCGCCAGCCAGCGGCCGCGCGGCGGCGGATCGCGCAGCAGGTCCACCTCGTTGATATCGGGCATCTGCGCCACGCCGTAACGGCCGGGCAGCTTCAGCTCCTCATAACGGCCCAGCGCCACCTGCTGGCGCGTCTCGATCGCGGGCGTGGCGGATGCCAGCACCACCGGGCAGCTTTCGAAGCCGCCGCGCATCACCGCCGCGTCGCGGGCGTGATACATCACGCCGTCTTCCTGCTTGAAGCTGGTCTCGTGCGCCTCGTCCACCACGATCAGGCCGAGCTTCGCATAAGGCAGGAACAGGGCGGAGCGCGCGCCCACCACCACCTTCGCCTCGCCGGTCGCAATCGCCCGCCAGGCCCGCCGCCGCTGCGACTGGCGCAGGTCCGAATGCCAGGCGATGGGCGCATGGCCGAAACGCGCGGCGAAGCGCTTCAGGAACGGCTCGGTCAAGGCGATCTCGGGCAGCAGCACCAGCGTCTGCCGCCCCTGCCGAATCGCCTCGGCCACCGCCTCGAAATAAACCTCGGTCTTGCCCGATCCGGTCACGCCGTCGAGCAGGAAGGGCTGGAATGCGTGCGCGCGCACCGCCTCCACCAGCCGGCCCGCCACCGCCGCCTGATCCGCCGAAAGATCAGGCCGGGCATGGTCGGGATCGGGATCGAGGAAGGGATCGTCGACCGAAACCTCCACCGCCTCGATCGCGCCGGCCTTCACCAGCCCCCGGATCACCGCATCGGAAACGTCGGCGATGGCGGCCAACTCGCGCACCAGCCCCTGCCGCTCGCCGATCCGCTCCAGCGCCTGCTCGCGCTGCGGGGTGAGGCGATCCGGCACCCGGCCGGTGGCGCGATATTCGGTCACGGTCCGCGCGCCATCCAGCGCCGATGCGGAGGAAAGCGCCATCCGCAGCACGGCGGCCGGCGGCGCGAGATAATAATTGGCGGTCCACTCGATCAACCGGCGCAGCGGCTCGCCCAGCGGCGGCAGATCATAGACGCCGGCCAGCGGGCGCAGGCGATTGTCGCCCACCTCCGCATCGGAAGGCATGCGATCCGCCTCCCACACCACCCCGGTCCACTGCCGGGGGCCGAGCGGCGCCAGCACGATCGATCCCGGCCGCACGTCCTGCCCCGGATCCACCCGATAATCGAGCGGACCGAGCGCGGGGTTGAGCAGGAGGACACGGGCGCGAGGGTTCACGCCCCCGAATTAGGGATGCGAAGCCGGAAAGGAAATGCCGATCAGGGGTGATCCGTCCAGCGCCGCATCAGATTGAACTGCACGGCCTGCAGGCGGGAGAAATTCTCCGGCGCCATATTATTGCCCTCCAGCGCCGCCACCTCGTTCAGCTCGTAGAGCAGGTCGCGCTCCACCGGATCGGCGATGCGGCTCTGGATGAAGGTGATCGCCACCAGCCGCTGCCCGCGCGTCACCGGCTCCACCTCATGAAGCGTCATCGACGGATAGACGATCGCCGAGCCGGGCGGCCCCTTGAACCGCATCTCGCCGCTGCCCAGCATGATGCGCAGCGCGCCGCCGTCATAGCTTGCCGGATCGGCCAGGAAGACCGTGCAGCTCAGATCGGACCTGAGCGGCCCGTTCGGCGTCTGCATCATCGCCGCATCGGGATGCAGGCCGTAATTCATCCCCGGCTCGTAACGCGCCAGCAGCGGCGGCGCGATCGCCTTGGGAAAGGCCACGTCGAAGAATTCCCGGTTGCCGAGCAGCGCGCGCGCCACGATCTGCGCCGTCCGTTCCGCCGGCTGGGGTTCATGAAGCTGCTGGTTGTTCTTCACCCGCGAGTGCGGGTTGCTGACGCGCCCGTCCACGAAATTGGAGGTCGCCGCGATCTGCCGGAGCTCCGCCACCGCCTCCGGCACCAACACATTCTCGATCAGCCTGAACATCAATGCACTCCCTGCGCCGCGCGATCCAGCGCGCGGGCGATCAACGGATATTGGCGGCCGGCCTCGGCAAGCCAGCGCTGGCCCCGGGCGATCTCCCCCGCCTGATCGCGCATCGCCTGGGCCAGCACGTCGCGCCGCAATTGCGGGCTATAGCCATGCTCGGGCGCCTTGGAATAGCGCGACATGATCGGCCCGCCGACAAGCGCCTGCGCCTGTTCCATCGCCAGCGGCGCCCCGAAATGGGCGGCGATCCGCGCAAGCGATGCCGCCGGATCGGCCAGGAAGCCATCGAAGTCCATCCACAGCGCCTGCCCTTCCGCGGCGCCGGCGCCCGCTTCTTCCAGCGCGGCCATCTCGCACGCCCAGCCGAGCGCCACGCGCTCGCCCGGCGACATCTCCCACAGCCGCCAGGGCTCGGCGCCGATCCGGGCGTGGAGGCGGAGGAGCCGGGTCGGGCTCCAGACCGCCAGCTCCTGCATCGATGCCTCGCCGGCCAGGATGGTCGGCAGATAGCTTTCGGGCTTCACGAACAGGAAAAGCGCCTTCTGCCCGGCCGCCAGGATTTCGGGCGCAAGATCGGAAACGAAGCTGGTCGCCTTGACGATGGCGCGCTGCTCGGGCCGGAACGTCCGCGAAAGCCAGCCCAGCGCCATGCCGACCCGCGCATCAAACCGCTGCGGCGACCAGGCGGATTCGGGCCTGCCCCGGATGCGGCGCAGGTCCGCGAGCCCGCGCAGCAGCACCGGCTCCCTCACCGCCAGCACGTCCGGCAGCTCGCCCAGCAGCCGGGATATCAGCGTCGACCCGACATGGCCGATATGGAAGATGTGACGGGCCGTGGCCGGCAACGATCCCGACAGGCGTTCCAGATCCTCCCAGCCGAACCATTGGCAGGGGCGATCCTGGGTGAGGATGCGCTGATCGAGGAAGCTCGCTCCGGCATAATCCGCCTCCGCCATCCGCGCGACGAGCAGGCGATCCCCGGCCACGTCCAGCGACTGCACGAACAATTCCGCCGAGGACCGGAAAAGCTGGGCGAAGGGATCGGCGGTCACGGAAGCTCCAGAGAGACAAGGGCGACGCCCCTCCTAACGGCTTCGTCCTGCCGATGCACTAGCGGATGCCCGAGCGCATTCCTGTCCCAATCCGCCATGCTGAACTCGCTCAGCATCCATCCTTCCACGCGCGCCGACATCGCTTGTCGCGCGAGGGGCGCTGAGCCCGGTCCAGCGTGACGGCATCCCGCCCCTCCTCAGCCCTCCCGCCCTTCCCGCGCCAGCAGTTCCTGCTTGATCGCCAGGCCATAGGCATAGCCGCCGAGCGTACCGTCGCCGCGCTTGGCGCGGTGGCAGGGGATCAGCACCGCGACATTGTTGGCGCCGCAGGCGGAACCCGCCGCCCGCGCAGCGCCCGGCCGGCCCACCTTGGCGGCAAGCGCGGCATAAGAGAGGGTTTCGCCCGGCGGAATGCGGGAAAGCTCGCGCCACACCGCTTCCTGGAAGGCGGTGCCCTTCACGTCGAGCGGCAGATCGTGCGGCCGTTCCGGCTCCTCGACCGCCGCCACCGTGCGCCGGACGAGATCGGCCAGCTCCGCCCCGCCGGGCGCGATATCGGCATGTGGGAAACGGTCCGCCAGCACCGATTCGTCCTCGTCGAAGGACAGGCGGCAGATGCCGCGATCGGTGGCGGCGACCAGCATTGCGCCCAGGCTGGTCGGCGCGATCGCCCAGCGGATGGAGACGCCCCGGCCGCCGTCGCGCCAGGCCGATGGGGTCATCCCCAGCCGGGCCGGCGCCTCGGCGTAGAAGCGGGCGGGGGCGGCATAGCCGGCATCGTAGAGAGCTTCGGTCACGGTCTCGGTCTCCTTCAGCGCGGTTTCGGCCCGGCGGGCCCGCAGCGCGCGGGCATAGGCGGCGGGCGTCAGCCCGGTGGCGCGGCGGAACAGCCGCAGGAAATGGTGGGGGGCATAGCCCGCGACGGCGGCCACGGCGTCGAGCGAGGGCGGCTCGGTCTCCGCCGCGATATAGGCCAGCGCCCGGGCGATCCCCGCTTCGTCGCGCGCGACGTCGTCCGGCAGGCATCGCCGGCAGGGGCGCAGGCCGGCGGCGCGGGCGGCCGCGCCATCGCGAAAGAAACGGACATTTTCTCGCCGGGGGTGCCGCGCCGCACAGGACGGCCGGCAATAGATGCCGGTGGAAAGCACCCCGGTCACGAAATGCCCGTCGCGCGCCCGGTCCCGGCGCAGCACCGCCGCCCAGGCGGCATCGCCGTCTATGGCCTCGCCTGCGGGGATCGGGTGGGATGATTCGATCTGGGTCATGCCGCCTATGTGGACCCGGTTGGCCCGCTTCGCATCCCGCAGCTTGCTTTCAAAGCGGCGATGCCTTTCCGGCGGGCACCAGCCCGCGCGGCCGGCCTTTGTCGAACCCCCGATGTCGCGCTTGTCCCGCCGGATCGGGCCTTCCTGTCCCTCCGCATGTCCACAAGGTGAACGGCTGCCTTGCATCCCCGCACCGCCCCTGCTAACCGGCGCCCAACCCATGCGGGGACGCCCTTCCGGCGCCCCCTTTTTGCGTATGGGTCGAAATCCATTTGGGGGATTTTAGGCGCGTGGAGATTTCCGGCGGTATTCAGGCAAGCCTTGCAGGACGCTATGCAATAGCGCTGTTCGAGCTCGCCCGTGACGAGAACAGGCTGGACGTCGTTTCCGCCAGCCTCGCCACCCTGAAGCAGGCGCTCGCCGATTCGGCCGAGCTGCGCGAGCTGACGACCAGCCCGATGGTGTCCCGCTACGACGCCAACAACGCGGTGGAAGCCGTGGCGGTGGCGCTGAAGCTCGATCCCCTCACCACCAACTTCCTGGGCGTGCTCGCCACCAACCGCCGCCTGGCGCAGACGGGCGCGGCCATCCGCGCCTTCGGCCAGATCCTGGCGCAGTATCGCGGCGAAACCACCGCCGAGGTGACGTCCGCCCACCCGCTTTCCGATGCGCAGGTGGAAGAGCTCAAGGCCACGCTGAAGGCCCAGATCGGCCGCGACGTCGCCGTGAACCTGCATGTCGATCCTGCGATTCTGGGCGGGCTGATCGTCAAGGTCGGCAGCCGCCAGGTCGATGGCTCCATCCGCACCAAATTGAACACTCTCGCGACTGCGATGAAAGGCTGAACATGGATATCCGCGCCGCAGAAATCTCAAAGGTCATCAAGGACCAGATCGCCTCGTTCGGCTCCGAAGCGCAGGTTTCCGAGGTCGGCTCGGTCCTGTCGGTCGGCGACGGCATCGCCCGCATCCACGGGCTGGACAATGTCCAGGCCGGCGAGATGGTGGAATTCGCCAACGGCATCAAGGGCATGGCCCTGAACCTCGAAGCCGATAACGTCGGCGTCGTGATCTTCGGCACCGATTCCGAGATCAAGGAAGGCGATACCGTCAAGCGCACCGGCACGATCGTGGACGTGCCGGTCGGCAAGGGCCTGCTCGGCCGCGTCGTCGACGGCCTCGGCAACCCGATCGATGGCAAGGGCCCGATCGAATATAGCGAGCGCCGCCGCGTCGAGGTGAAGGCGCCGGGCATCATCCCCAGGAAGTCGGTGCACGAGCCGGTGCAGACCGGCCTCAAGGCGCTCGATGCGCTCGTCCCCGTGGGCCGTGGCCAGCGCGAGCTGATCATCGGCGACCGCCAGACCGGCAAGACCGCGGTCGCGATCGACACCTTCATCAACCAGCGCGAAGCCAATAAGGGCGACGACGAGGGCAAGAAGCTCTACTGCGTCTATGTCGCCGTCGGCCAGAAGCGCTCGACCGTCGCCCAGATCGTCCGCCAGCTCGAGGAAAACGGTGCGATGGAATATTCCATCGTCGTCGCCGCCACCGCGTCCGAGCCGGCGCCGCTCCAGTTCCTCGCGCCCTATACCGGCTGCGCGATGGGCGAATATTTCCGCGACAACGGCATGCACGCCGTGATCGTGTATGACGATCTTTCCAAGCAGGCCGTGGCCTATCGCCAGATGTCGCTGCTGCTGCGCCGTCCGCCGGGCCGCGAAGCCTATCCGGGCGACGTGTTCTATCTCCACTCGCGCCTGCTCGAGCGCGCGGCGAAGATGAACGACGCCAACGGCAACGGCTCGCTCACCGCGCTGCCGATCATCGAGACGCAGGCCGGCGACGTTTCCGCCTACATCCCGACCAACGTGATCTCGATCACCGACGGCCAGATCTTCCTCGAAACCGACCTCTTCTATCAGGGCATCCGCCCCGCGATTAACGTCGGCCTCTCGGTCAGCCGCGTCGGTTCCGCCGCGCAGACCAAGGCGATGAAGAAGGTCGCCGGCTCGATCAAGCTGGAGCTGGCCCAGTATCGCGAAATGGCGGCCTTCGCCCAGTTCGGCTCGGATCTCGACGCTTCGACCCAGAAGCTCCTGAACCGCGGCGCCCGCCTCACCGAGCTGCTGAAGCAGGCCCAGTTCAACCCGATGCCGTTCGAGGAACAGGTCGCCTCGATCTTCGCCGGCGTGAACGGCTATCTCGATGCCATCCCGGCGTCCGATGTCGTCCGCTTCGAGGCCGCGCTGCTCGCCGACCTGCGCGCGCATCACGCGGACGTGCTGAAGGGCATTCGCGACACCAAGGACCTGGGCGACGACCTGAAGGCGAAGTTGACCGCCGCGCTGGACGCCTTCGCCAAGACCTTCGCCTGATCGGATGCTGACCACCCACACCCTTCTGGCCTGGACGGTGCTGGCGATCGCGCTGGTGCTGACCCCCGGCCCCGACACGATGCTCGTGGCGGGCAACGCGGCACGGCGCGGCTTCCGCGCCGGCATCGCGACCGCCAGCGGCATCGCGCTCGGCGGGGTGTGGTATATGGCGCTGTGCGGCTTCGGCTTCCTCAGCCTGCTCAATGCCGTGCCCGGCATGTTCGCGGCGGTGAAGACGATCGGCGCGATCTATCTCGCCTGGCTCGGCCTCAAGCTGGTCCGCGGCGCGATCGCGCCCGCCAGGGGTGAAGCCGCTCCGGTCGCCATGGGCGCGCCGTTCCGCCAGGGTTTCCTCACCACCATCCTCAACCCGAAGGTGGCGGTGTTCTTCCTGGCGGCGCTGCCGCAGTTCGTCGGCACCGGCCCGGAAGCGCCGCTGCGCGGCGTCCTGCTGGTCGGGATCGTCTATGCCGTGGGCTTCGCCTGGCTGGCGCTTCTCGCCGGCCTCGCCTCCCGCGCGGGCACCCGTATCGGCAACAGCCAGGCCATGCGCTGGATCGAAGGCGCCCTCGGCACCGCATTCGTCGGCTTCGCCGGCAAACTCGCTCTTTCCCGGAACTGATCGCATATGCCCAGCCTCAAGAGCCTAAAGGTCCGCATCACTTCGGTGAAGTCGACCCAGAAGATCACCAAGGCGATGAAGATGGTCGCCGCCGCCAAGCTGCGCCGCGCGCAGCAGGCCGCCGAGGCGGGCCGCCCCTATGCGGAGCGGCTGTCCACGGTGATGTCCAGCCTCGCCTCCAAGGTGACGATCGGCCCGTCCAGCCCGAAGCTGCTGGCCGGCACCGGCAGCGACCAGCGCCACCTGCTGGTCGTCGCCACGTCGGAGCGCGGCCTCGCCGGCGCCTTCAACAGCAACATCGTCAAGCTGGCGCGCAAGACGGCGGACGAGCTGATCGCCCAGGGCAAGGACGTGAAGTTCTACCTGATCGGCAAGAAGGGCCGCGCCGTCATCGCCCGCCTCTATCCGGGCAAGATCGTCCACCAGGTCGATCAGAGCCACATCAAGAACGTCGCCTTCGCCGATGCGCATCAGGTGAGCGAGGATCTGATCCGCCGCTTCGACGCCGGCGAGTTCGATATCGCCCACCTGTTCTTCGCCAAGTTCCAGTCGGCGCTGGCACAGATCCCGACCGAACTGCAGATCATTCCCGTGCCGCTGGCCGTGAATGCGGCCCCGGCCACGGGCGGCGCGGAAGCATCGGTGGAATATGAGCCCGACGAGGAAGCGATCCTGACGGAGCTGCTGCCCCGCAACGTCGCCGTCCAGCTTTTCCGCGCGATGCTGGAAAATGCGGCCTCCGAACAGGGCAGCCGCATGACGGCGATGGACAATGCGACCCGCAATGCGGGGGACATGATCAACCGCCTGACGATCCAGTATAACCGGACCCGCCAGGCCGCGATCACCACCGAGCTGGTGGAAATCATTTCGGGCGCGGAAGCGCTCTAAACCAAATCCTGATCGGGTGACGCACCCGGACATTGAGGTGAGAAGACATGTTTGAGCCCAAGAAAGCCAGTAAGGCCGCCGCCGCCAGCAATGTCGGCCGCGTCAGCCAGGTCATCGGCGCCGTCGTCGACGTCCATTTCGATGGCCAGCTGCCGGCGATCCTTTCGGCGCTGGAAACCGAGAACCAGGGCAACCGCCTGGTGCTCGAGGTCGCCCAGCACCTCGGCGAGAACACCGTCCGCACGATCGCGATGGACACGACCGACGGCCTCACCCGCGGCCAGGAAGTCGTCGACACTGGATCGCAGATCCGCGTGCCGGTCGGCCCCAAGACGCTCGGCCGCATCCTGAACGTGATCGGCGAGCCGATCGACGAGCGCGGCCCGGTCGATACCGACCTGTCCGCCCCGATCCACGCGGAAGCGCCGCTGTTCGTCGACCAGTCGACCGAAACCTCGATCCTCGTCACCGGCATCAAGGTGATCGACCTGCTCGCGCCTTACGCCAAGGGCGGCAAGATCGGCCTGTTCGGCGGCGCCGGCGTGGGCAAGACCGTGCTCATCCAGGAACTGATCAACAACATCGCCAAGGGCCATGGCGGCACCTCGGTGTTCGCGGGCGTGGGTGAGCGCACCCGCGAGGGCAACGACCTCTATCACGAATTCCTCGACGCCGGCGTCATCGCCAAGGACGCCGATGGCAACCCGACGCCGGACGGCTCGAAGGTGGCGCTGGTGTTCGGCCAGATGAACGAGCCGCCGGGCGCGCGTGCCCGCGTCGCGCTTTCGGGCCTGACGATCGCCGAATATTTCCGCGACGTCGAAGGCCAGGACGTGCTGTTCTTCGTCGACAACATCTTCCGCTTCACCCAGGCGGGTTCGGAAGTGTCCGCTCTGCTGGGCCGTATTCCTTCGGCCGTGGGCTATCAGCCGACGCTGGCCACCGACATGGGCCAGCTGCAGGAACGCATCACCTCGACCAACAAGGGCTCGATCACCTCGGTGCAGGCCATCTACGTGCCCGCCGACGACTTGACCGATCCGGCGCCGGCCGCGTCCTTCGCCCACCTCGACGCCACGACCGTGCTGTCGCGCGCCATCTCCGAGCTGGGCATCTACCCGGCCGTCGATCCGCTCGACTCCACCTCGCGCGTGCTCACTGCCGCCGTCGTCGGCCAGGAGCATTATGAGACGGCCCGCAAGGTCCAGGAAACGCTGCAGAAGTACAAGTCGCTGCAGGACATCATCGCCATCCTGGGCATGGACGAGCTTTCGGAAGAAGATAAGCTCACCGTTGCCCGCGCCCGCAAGATCCAGCGCTTCCTCAGCCAGCCGTTCCACGTCGCCGAAGTGTTCACCGGAATCCCCGGCAAGTTCGTGCAGATCGAGGATACGGTGAAGTCGTTCAAGGCGGTGGTCGACGGCGAATATGACCATCTGCCCGAAGCCGCTTTCTACATGGTCGGCGGCATCGACGAAGCGGTCGCCAAGGCCCGGAAGCTGGCCGAGGCCGCGTAACATGACTCTATCCCTCTCCCGCTTGCGGGAGGGGGCCGGGATGAAGGCGGGCACGAACGCCCCCTTCCATCCCGAAAGAATACCCCCCTCACCCAACCCTCTCCCGCAAGCGGGAGGGGGCTAAGAGGAATGATATGGCCAACCTGCACTTCGAACTCGTCACCCCCGAAAAGCTGCTCCTTTCGGAGGAGGTCCACATGGTGGTCGTTCCCGGCACCGAGGGCGAATTCGGCGTGCTCGCCGGCCATGCCCCCTTCATGTCGGTGATCCGTTCGGGCGAGCTGCGCGTCTATTCCGGCCCGAACACCGTCTCCGCCCGCATCCAGGTGGAAGGCGGCTTCGCGGAAGTGAACGAGAAGGGCCTGACCGTGCTGGCCGAGGCCGCGACCGAAATCCAGGCCTGATAGCGGAAGGCCGGCGGCGCCTTCCGCACGCCGGCTTCCTACCCCTTTCGGGGCGCACCGCCCCAAACCCTTGCATGGTTAACGAAAGCGCCTAGCCTCCCTCTCCATAATAAGGAGGAGGACGAGGATGCGTGCACGCACAGCCCTGCGGCTGGCCATTGCCGGCTGCGTCGCGATGGTCTCCACGGCGGCGATTGCCGCTACGGCAAACCCGAAATATTCCGATCTCTACGTCTTCGGCGACAGCCTGGTCGATGCCGGCAACATCAAGATCCTGACCGGCGGCGCAACGCCGAACGAATCACTCGGCTATTATGACGGCCGCTTCACCAACGGCTACGACTATACCGATCTGCTCTCGATCGCGCTCTACGGCGCCCCCACGGTGGCCTCGCTCGCCGGCGGCAACAATTATGCCTTCGGCGGCGCCAGGGTGGTCGATCATGGCGATGCCATTCCCGATATCCAGGCGCAGCTCGGCTTCTATGCCGGCGACCATGGCGGCGTCGCCAATGCGAACGCGCTCTATGTCCTCAATTTCGGCGGCAATGACATATTCGGGCTGGTGGACGGCAATATCGGCGGCTTCACGCCGACGGACTATATCTCGGCCGTCGTGTCCACCTATGCGGCCGGCGTGCAGTTCTTGAACGATATCGGCGCGCGGAACATCCTGATCGCCGGCATCCCCAATGGCGACATTCCTTTGGCCTATATGGTCGATGCGATGCTGCAGACGTCGCTGGACGGCCTCGCGCTCGATGCCGGCACGCATCTGATGCGCTACGACGTGCTCGACGTGTTCGGGCGGCTGCTGTCCGATCCGGGCAGCCTGGGCCTGCCGCCGCTCAATACCACCGTGCCCTGCCTGGTCGGCGAGACGCCGGGGCCGAACATCGATTGCACCGGCTATTTCTCGTTCGACGGCACCCACCCGACCGCCCAGGTGCAGGCGGCGATCGCGCGGGATATCGATCGCCAGTTCGCGATCACCGCCTCCGTGCCCGAACCCGCGACATGGGCGATGATGATCGCCGGCTTCGGCCTGGTCGGCATGGCGATCCGGCGCCGGCCGCGGGCCGTGGCGGTTCCCGCCTGACTATCGGAACGCGCGTCAGCGCCGGCGATAATGCCAGCGTTCGACGCGCGCGCCGTCCAGCGTCGATATAGTCGCGACCAGCATGTCGCCCTCGCGCCGATAGTGGATGCGCTGCGGGAAATCGTTAGCGGCATTCTCGAACATCGCCTCCCCCTTGTCCGCCCGCACCAGCCGGAACGGCACCGCCGCCTGCCCGCGCGGCATGGCGAAATAGGTGAGCGTGCCATCCGCATCGGCGGCGATCCGGGCATGCTCGAAGAAATCGGCCTGGCCGCCGATGCCGGTGACGCTGCCGCCCATCAGCATCCCGCCCATGGGTTCCGTCCACCATTCGGCCGTCCAGCGCCTGTCCGGCGCCTCGAAATGCCAGTTGCCCGAAAGCCAGCCCAGGCTCGCCGCATCCTGCGCCCGGGCGGGCAGCGCCGCCACCGCCAGCAGCCCGGCCATCGCCACCGCGAATCGCATCGCCTTCCTCCCGCTCCGGGGCCGCCTCAGTCGGGCGTTCCCTCCACCATCGGCTCGCTCTGGCCGCGAAACAGCCAGAGGCCCGCGCAGATGATAAGCGCGACGCCGCCCACCGTCACCGGATCGGGCAGGTCGCCGAAAGCGAGCGCGCCGATCAGCAGCGCCACGACGATCTGGATATAGGCCATCGGCGCGATCGTGGCCGCGCTCGCCCGCGTCGTGGCGAGGTAGATGAGGAGGTGGCTGACCGTGCCCGTCACCGCAACGACCGCGCAGCGCAGCATCACCGTCCAGTCCGGCCATGCCACATGGAATCGCGCCGCGCCGGAAAGCTCGCCCACGGCCGCCGCCAGGATCAGGATCGGCGTGGCGAAGCAGGCGCCCAGGAACTGCATCTGGATCGCCGATGCGCCGCCCGCCGCCATCCGGTTGAAGATCATCAGGAAGGCCATGCCCAGCGCCGCGCCCACCGGCAGCAGCGCGGCCGGCCCCAGCGCCAGCAGGTTGGGCCGCAGCACGATGAGCACGCCGGCGAAGGCGATCACGGTCGCCACCCACACCGCCCGGCCGGCATGCTCGCGCAGCAGCAGGGCGGACAGCAGGGCCGTGAGAATCGGGCTGGTGAACTGGATGGCGGTGCTGTCCGCCAGCGGCATCACCTGCACGCCCAGAAAAAAGCCCAGCGTCGCCACCGCCACCGCCGCGCCGCGACCGAATTGCAGCCAGGGCCGGGGGCAGGCGAATCCCGCTCTCCCCTGCGTCGCCGCGATGGCGATGCCCAGACCGATCAGGCCGAAGACGTAGCGCAGGGCCGAGATCGCCGATCCCGGCCATTGCCCGGCCATGGATTTCACCAGCCCATCGCCCACGGAAAGACAGGCGAAGCCGGCGAGCGCCAGGAGCATCGCCGCGCGGCGATGGCTGGCATTGGCCGGGGCGGCGGTTGCGGCACGAACGGTCATCGCCCGGTTCATCCGCATTGGTTAGGCAATTGTCAAAGAGTGCGCCCTAAGACCATGGCCGGAATTCCGGCAAGTGACAGGTGAGTGGGGATGAGCGCATTCGGACGACGCGGCGGATTGACGGGCGCGGGCCAGCGCCCTTCCTTCGGCGTGGCGCGGCCCATGCAGGGCGGGGGCAACGCCTCCTCCCCGCTCGACGGCGGCAACCAGTTCCCCACGGTCGATCCCGCGACCCTGCCCGGCGCGCCCGCCGAGCCGGCGCCGCCGGTGGACGCGATGGCGCGGCTCGCCCATCGCCAGGACGCCTCGGCCGAGGCCGGCCCCGCCAAGGCGGAGGGATTCGAGGCGTCCGTCCACAAGATCAAGGAACAGGTGCTGCCGCGCCTGCTGGAGCGGGTGGACCCGGAGGCGGCCGCCACGCTCAACAAGGATGAGCTGGCCGAGGAATTCCGCCCGATCATCGGCGAGGTGCTGGCGGAGCTGAAGATCAACCTGAACCGGCGTGAGCAGTTCGCGCTGGAAAAGGTGCTGGTGGACGAGCTGCTCGGCCTCGGCCCGCTCGAGGAACTGCTGGCCGACGCCGACATCAGCGACATCATGGTCAACGGGCCGGACCAGACCTACATCGAAAAGAAGGGCAAGCTGCAGCTCGCCAACATCCAGTTCCGCGACGAGGAGCATCTGTTCCAGATCGCCCAGCGCATCGTCAACAAGGTCGGCCGCCGCGTCGACCAGACGACGCCGCTGGCCGACGCCCGCCTGGCCGACGGCAGCCGCGTCAACGTGATCGTGCCGCCCTTGTCCCTGCGCGGCACCGCCATCTCGATCCGTAAATTCTCCGCCAAGCCGATCACGCTCGACATGATGGCCGGCTTCGGATCGATGAGCCCGAAGATGGCCACCGCCCTGAAGATCGCCGGCGCCAGCCGCTTCAACATCGTCATCTCCGGCGGCACCGGATCGGGCAAGACGACGATGCTGAACGCGCTTTCGAAGATGATCGACCCGGGCGAGCGCGTCATCACCATCGAGGACGCGGCCGAGCTTCGGCTTCAGCAGCCCCACTGGCTGCCGCTGGAAACCCGTCCCGCCAATCTGGAGGGCAATGGCGCGATCACCATCCGCGATCTCGTCGTCAACGCGCTGCGCATGCGCCCCGATCGCATCATCCTGGGCGAAATCCGCGGCAGCGAATGCTTCGACATGCTTGCCGCCATGAATACCGGCCACGATGGATCGATGTGCACGCTCCACTCCAACTCCCCGCGCGAGGCGCTGGCGCGTATGGAAAACATGGTGATGATGTCGGACATCAAGGTGCCCAAGGAGGCGATCAGCCGCCAGATCGCCGATTCGGTGGACCTCATCGTCCAGGTGAAGCGCCTGCGCGACGGCAGCCGCCGCGTCACCAACATCACCGAGGTGATCGGCATGGAAGGCCCGGTGATCGTGACGCAGGAGCTATTCAAGTTCGAATATCTGGACGAAAGCGCCGACGGCAAGATCATCGGCGAATATCGCGCCATGGGCCTGCGCCCCTATACGCTGGACAAGGCCAAGCAGTTCGGTTTCGATCAGCCCTTCCTCGAATCCTGCCTGTAGGCGCCAGCGCGGCGATGCCGCACGATCACGGGCGTGGCCCCTGAGGGAGGGCCAGCCCGAGAATCGGGGGAGCTATCGGCCGTTACGCCCTATCCTCACCAGTTGAAACGCAAGCCGGCGCGCAGGCCCCAGGATTTGGTCTCCTGCCCGAAGGCCGTCTGCCACGATCCGCTGCCGAACAGCGTGGCGCCGCGCGTAACCTCGGTCGACACGCCGGCCCCGAATTCGGTCCAGGTCGCCTTGATGTTCGACCGGAACGGCACCGGCCCATCCTCGGAGGAGAAGGACGTCCGGGGATCGGCGTTGAATTCGCGCCAGACATTCGCCCTCAGCCAGGTGGCGATCGGGCGCGGCCCGTCACGTCCGGGCCGTTCGCCATTGTGCAGCAGCCGCAGGCCCATCCGGCCGGTCAGCGCCTCGGCCTTGTCGAATTGAACGTCGGCGGCCATGTCCGCGCTGTCGTCCAGGTCGAGATGCTGATAGATGAGCTGCGCCTGCGGCTCGATGCTGAAGCCGCCGCCGAGGCGCACCGGATAGCCCGTTTCCAGCGACACGGCGATGCCCGTGCCGTCGGTCTTCATGTCGTCGGGAGAAACCGATCCGGCGCGCACCTTGTACCACGTCGCCTGGACGACGCCGTCCACATACCAGCCGCCCGGCCCATAATGGGTTGCGTAGCCCGCCACCGTATAGGCATCGAACTTCACCTGGCCGGCATAGGAAAGATCGTGATCCTTCACGATCCCCTCGTTCCAGCCGACCGCGCCATATAGGCCGGCGACGGTCAGGCTCTTGCCCGGCGTGCCGCCCCGCCACAGATCCACGCCGACCTGGAAGGCGCGGACATTGGCCCGGAAGGCTGGCCCTTCGTTATAGACGCCGCCGGGTTCCGCATCCCATTTGTCGCGCTGCGCCATGAAGCGGCCCCAGACGCCGCTGGCGGCTCCGCCCCGCCCCGCGCCGTCCAGCAGGGGCGCCTCGTCACCCACCCGATCGTGCAGCGTTCCCAGCAGGTCGCGGCCATACATCAGCGCCATCGAAGGCGTCACCGTATAGGTCGGCACCTCCGGCCGGTAGAGCGGCGGTTCCGGCGGGCCATCTTCCAGTTCGGACCGCAGGAACCAGGATTCGGGATCGCTGCCGTCGCGTCCGCCCCTGAACAGCTTATATTCATAAGGCCCGGCAATGGCGCGCCCATCCAGGGCGAAGGCGGTCGCCGCCGTCGTGGCGCCGCCGGCCGCCACGACCACCTCGATCCCGTTGCCGGGTGTTGCCGCGCCCAGCCCGCCGGCATTGGTGATCCTGATGCCGGTGCTGCCCGTCGCCGTGCCGCCGGCGATCACCAGTTGATCGGTCGGGGAAGCATCGCCTTCCAGCACGCTGTTCAGGTGAAGGATGCCACCCTGCCCGACATAGCTGGACACGATCAGGCGATTGCCCGCGTTCGCGCCGGCCAGATCGGCAAGGCCCGCATTGGTGAGCGTGCCGTTGATCGTGAACTGGCCGGGGCCGGCGGCGGTAAAGCGCGCCACCGCATCGGCAACGGCGATGGTGCCGCGATTGTCGACCGCGCCGTTGACGGTGCCATAGCCGCCCAGCGTGCCGCCTGCCCCAACGGTGACGGCGCTGGTTATGGACGCCCCCTCATGATCGGCATCGCCCACCGCCAATGTCCCGGCGAGGATATTGGTGGGGCCGGCATAATCATTGTCCGCCAGCAGGATAAGCGTGCCTTCGCCAGCCTTCGCCAGCGCGCCCGGCCCCGACAGCGCCGATTGCAGGGTCAGCGCGGTGCCGCCCGCCGTGTCGATCGTGCCGCCGGCCGCCGCCAGGGTGAAGGCGCGCGCGGTCGCGATATCGGCCGTCGTGTTGAGCGTGCCGCCATCGAGCGTCAGCCCGCCGGCCGCGGCGCCGAGGTTCGCGTCGCCCGAGATGCGGAGCGTGCCCGCATTCACCAGCGTGCCGCCGGCATAGCCGTTGGCCCCGCCCAGCGTCAGCGTGCCCTCCCCGATCTTGGTCAGCCCGCCATCGCCGCCCACCGTGCCGTCCAGCGCGAAGGTGGTGCCGCCCGCCGTCTCGATCGTGCCGCCCGCGGCGCCCAGCGTCGTCGCGCGGCTGCTGGAAAGATCGGCGGTGGTGCGCAGCGTGGCGCCGTTGATGGCCAGCGCCCCGCCCGCCGCGCCCAGATTGGCATCGCCCGATATCTGGAGCACCCCGCCGTTGATCGCGGTGCCGCCGGCATAGCTGTTCTGGCCGGACAGGATCAGCGTGCCGAGATCCGTCTTGGCGAGGCCCGCGCTGCCTGCCAGCACCGATCCGATCGTCGCGGTCATGCCGGCGCCATCGGCGGTGCCGTCGCCGACGCGGATGGTGGCAAGCCCGGCACCAACCAGATTGATCGATCCTTCCTCGATCCCATAGCCGTCTGTCGCGAACTGCATGCCGGAAACATTGACCGGGCCGAGCGACGTATCGACCGTCACCGCTCCCGCCGTTCCCTGGAAGACGGCGAAGGCCGCATCCTGGAAGGGGGCGTTGGGCGTGCCGCTGGCCGTGGTCCAATTGTCGTTGCCCGACGCCTGCCACACGCCATCGCCGCCGTTGATGACGCCGTCATTCTTGGGGCCGGCCGCGCCGTCCCAGAAATCGAGCGTCAGTCCGGCGGTGTTCACCAGGTTGACCTGATGGGCGATCGAGGTCTGCACGAGGAAGCCGGGCGAGGGCATCGCCCCGATTTCCAGCCCGGCATTGGTGAGATCGCCCGCATAGCTGATGACGCGATAGATGCCGGGGTCGATGCTGCCGCCGGGGGCCAGCGCCACATCGATCGTGCCGTCCAGCACGAGATCGCCCTTCACCACGGTCAGGTCGTTCAGCGGTCCGCCGACGACATTGGCCTGCCCGAAATCATATTTCAGGGAGGAACCGCTGCCGAGCGCAAGATCGCCATTGATGGTCAGCGTCCCCACCCCGCCATCGCCCGGCGCGAGCATGCCGGCGCCGGCGATCGTGACATTGCCGCCCACGGCGCCGGTGCCGCCCAGCGTCGCACCGGCAGCGACAGACGTCGCGCCGGTGGCCGCGCTCTGATCGCCATTCACCAGCAGCGTGCCCGAGGATATGGTCGTCGGCCCGGCATAGCTGTTGGCGCCGGTCAGCACGGTCGTGCCGGTGCCCGCCTGCACGAACGCCCCGGTGCCGGAGATCACCCCGCCCAGCACGAGCCGGCCGGACCGATCGACGACGAGCGTTCCGTTGTTGGCGATATCCCCCTGGATGGCGCCGCTCGCGCCGCCATTGCCCAGTTGCAACGTGCCGGCCGCGATCGTGGTGCCGCCGGCATAACCATTGTCGGCGGTCAGCAGCAGCGTGCCGCCCCCTGCCTTGGTGAGCCCGCCGCCGCCGCTGATCGCGCCCGCGAACGTCAGGCTCGTGCCGGCGGCCGTCTCCAGCGTTCCTCCCGCGAGGCCGAGCGTGGTCGCGCGGTTCGATACGATGTCCGCCGTGGTGCGCAACGTGCCGCCGTTGAAGCTCAACGCCCCCGCCGCCGCGCCCAGATTGCCGTCGCTCGCTATCTCGATCACGCCGCCGTTGATGGCGGTGCCGCCGGTATAATTGTTGGCGGCCGTCAGGATCAGCGTGCCGAGATCGGATTTGGCCAGCGATGCCGTGCCGCCGAGGACGGAATCGATCGTGGCGACCATCTGCGCGCCGGCGGCGGTGCCGTCACCGACCCGGATGACCGCATTGTTCCCGACCAGATCGACCGCGTCGCCTTCGATCGCATAGCCGCCGACGGCGAACTGCATGCCCGAAACGGCGATCGGCCCCAGCCCGCCATCGACCGTCACCGTGCCGCCCTGCCCCATGAAGACGGCGAAGCTGGCATCGGCGAACGGCGCGTTGGGCGTGCCGGAAACCGTGGTCCAATTGTCGTTGCCGTCGCGGTTCTGCCACACGCCGTCGCCGCCGGTGATCGCGCCGTCATTGCGGCCGCCCGCCGCGCCGTCCCAATAATTGAGGGTGAGGCCCGACGTGTTGACCAGATTGACCTGCTTGGCGACGGAGGTCTGCACCACGAAGCCGGGGGAAGGCGTCGATCCGATCGCCAGCCCATTGTCCACCAGCGCCCCGCCATAGCTTATCACCCGGTAGACGCCGGGATCGAGGGCGCCGCCGGGCGTCAATGTCACGTCGATGGCGCCGTCCAGCGTCACATTGCCGCCGACGACGGTCAGATCGTTGAACGGGCCGCCGACGACACCGGCCTGGCCGAAGCTGTAGTCCAGCGTCGATCCCGCCGCGAGCGCCAGATCCCCGCCGATCGTAAGCATTCCCGGCGCGGCGCCGAGGCTGCCGGGCGTGAGGATGGCGCCGTCCGCCAGGGTGACGCTGCCGCCGATCGTGCCGGCCCCGCCCAGCGTGGCATTGGCCGAAACGCTGGTGGGGCCGTTCGCAGCGCCCTGATTGCCATCGACATAAAGCGCGCCCGCCGCCACGGTGGTGCCGCCGGTATAATCGTTGGCGCCTTGCAGGATCAGTATGCCGACATCCGTCTTCGCCAGCGTGGAATCGCCGGTGAGGACGGACGCGATGGTGGTGGTCATGCCGATGCCGTTGGTGGTGCCGTCGCCCACGCGGATGATCGTATTGGTGCTTCCCGCCAGACGAATGGGATCGCCCCCGATCACATAGCCGTCGGTCGTGAACTGCATGCCGGATACGTTGATGGCGCCCAGCGAGGCATCGACGGTCACCGTTCCCGCATCGCCCTGGAAAACCGCGAAGGCCGAATCCGTGAAGCCGGCATTGGGCGTGCCGCCCTCGTCCGTCCAATTGTCGTTTCCGGTGACGTGCTGCCAGACACCGTTTCCGCCGTTGATCGCGCCGTCATTCTTCGGCCCGGCATCGCCATCCCAGAAACGGAAGGTGAGGCCGTCCGTGACGACCAGATTCACCTCGTTGGCGACGGAGGTCTGCACGAAATATCCGTTGGCGGGGATGATGCCGATATCCAGGCCGTTATTGATCAGCGCGCCGGCATAATCGAACACCCGGTAGACGCCGGCGGTGAAGCGGCCGCCCGCCGGAACGGATATGTTGATCGTGCCGTCGAGCACGAGATCGCCCTTCACGACCGCAAGATCGTTGAGCGGGCCGCCCGGCACGTCCGCCGCGCCGAAATCATAGTTCAGGATGGTGCCCGAGGCGAGGTTGAGGCCGCCGTTGATGGTGAGCGTGCCGGGGCCGTTGGCGCCGCCGGGCGCCAATATGCCGCCGCTCAGGATATCGACGCTGCCGCCGATCGTGCCGCCGCCTCCCAAGGTCGCGCCGGAAGCGACGGTGGTGCGTTCCGTCGCCTCGCTCTGGTCGCCATCGACGAGGAGCGTGCCCGCCGACACGTTCGTCGGCCCCTTATAGCCGTTGGTGCCGTCGAGCCTCAGCGTGCCGCCGCCGATCTTGGTGAGGCCGCCCGCACCTTGGATATCGCCGCCATGGGCCAGCGTCGTACCGGTCACGACATCGAAGACGCCGCCGCCCTGGGCCAGCACCGTGGCGCGATCGGTATCGATGTCCGCCGTGGTGCGCAGCGTCGCGTCGGCCATCCGCAGCCCGCCCGAAGCCGCGCCGAGATTGGCGTCGCTCGAAATCTGGAGGACGCCGGCTTCGATCGCGGTGCCGCCCTCATAGCTGTTGGTTCCGGTGAGGATCAGCGTGCCCAGCCCGTCCTGGATCAGCTGGCCCGTGCCCGATACCGTTCCGTCGAGCGATACGGTGTCCGCGCGGTTCATGATGAGGGTGGCATTGTCGACGATATCGCCGAGGACCGAGCCGGTGGTGCCGCCATTGCCGATTTCCAGGACGCCGCCGCTGATCGTCGTGCCGCCGGTGTAGCTGTTGTCGGCCTGCAGGATGGTCCGGCCCGTGCCCGCCTGCTCGAATGACCCGCTTCCCGAAATCGTGCCGGTGAGCAGCAGAGCGTCCGACCGGTCGATCACCAGCCTGCCATTGTCGGCGATGTCGCCGAGGATGCTGCCGCTCGTGCCGCCATCGCCCAGGCGCAGCACGCCTTCCTCGATCGTGGTGCCGCCCGTATAGGTGCTGTTGCCGGTGAGGGTCAGCGTGCCGCCACCGCGCTTGATGGCCGATCCGGTTCCGACGATGCTGCCGATATAGGTAAGATCGTCCTGCCGATCGATGGCGATGGTGCCGTCGTTGAAGACATCGCCGACGATGCTGCCCGTCGTGCCCCCGTCGCCGATCTGCAACGTGCCCTGTTGGATGAAAGTGCCGCCACGATAACCGCTCGCACCGGTGAGGATGGTCGTGCCGGTCCCGATCTGCCTCAGTTCACCCGTGCCCGCGATGGACCCTGCGAAAATATGGGTATCGGATCGATTGAACGCCAGGATCGAATCATTCTCGACATCGCCGACGATACTGCCGCTCGTGCCGCCATCGCCCAGCTGCAGGATGCCCAGCGCGATGCTCGTGCCGCCGGTATAATCATTGTCGGCCTGCAGCACGAGGGTGCCCGAACCCGCCTGGATCAGATTGCCCGTGCCCGAAATCTTGCCCGGCGTCAGCTTGGTGTCGGATCGGTTCACGATCAGCGTGCCATTGTTCAGAATGTCGCCGACGATATGGCCGGTGGTGCCGCCATCGCCGATCTGCAACGTGCCCGCGCTGATCGTGGTGCCGCCGGTATAGGTGTTTTCGGCGGTGACGACGGTCCGGCCCGTGCCGGCCTGCTCCAGGCTTCCCGAGCCGGAAATGATGCCGCTCAAGGTCAGGTCGTTCGACCGATTGACCGCCAGCACGCCATTGTCGACGATATCGCCGAGGATGCTGCCGGTCGTCCCGCCATTGCCCAGTTGCAGCGTTCCGGCGCTGATCGTGGTGCCACCGGTATAGCTGCTGTCGGCCGTCAGGCGGAGGATGCCGCTGCCGGCCTTGGTCAGCGCGCCATTGCCCGTGATGGCCGATCCGATATCAAGCGTGGTCGCCGTGCCGCCGGCCGTCTGCGTTTCGATCGTGCCGCCATTGGCGCCCAGGATCGCGGCATGGCCCGCGACGATATCCTGCGCCACCCTTATCGTGCCGCCATCGAGCGTGAGGGCACCGGATGCCGCGCCAAGGCTTGCATCGTTGCTGATCTCGATCACGCCGCCCTCGATCAGCGTGCCGCCCGTATAGGTGTTGACGCCGTTCAGCACGAGCGTGCCGGCGTCCGTCTTGCGGACCTGCACGGCTCCCGTCAGTTCGGCATTGATCGTGGCGGTCATGCCTGCGCCGCCCGTCGTGCCGTCACCGACACGGATGGTCGCGACGCCCGGCGCATCGCTCGATCCCACAAGAGTGAGCGCGGCGCCGTCGAGCACATAGCCGTCCACGCCGAACTGCATGCCGGATGCCGTCACCTGGCCATCGGCGTGATCGATCGTCACCGTCCCGGCCGAACGGACGAAGACGGCGAACTGGCCATCCGCCCAGGGCGCGTTGATGCGTCCATCCGGATCGGTCCAGTTCGAGGTGGAGGCCGGCCCGGCCTTCACCCATCTGCCGTCGCCCCCCTGAACGATTCCATCATTCTTCGGTCCGTCCGCGCCGTCCCAATAGTTCAGGGATACGCCGGTCGTGTTGATCAGATTCACCTGGCCGCGAATGGACGTCTGAACGCTGAAGCCCTCGAACGGCCGGCCCGAAGGCGTGTCCGGATCGGACATATATGTTCCGATCCGCAGGCCACGATCGATCAAATCGCCGTCATAATTGATGATGCGGTAAACCCCGGCGCCCAGATTCTGCTGCTGGTCCAGAACGTTGATCACGCCATCCAGCGTGAGATTGCCGTGCACAATCGTAAGATCGTTCAGCCGCCCGCCGACGCTGGTATCCCCGATATTGTAGAAGAGGTTCGAATTGTCGCTCAGCACCAGATCGCCGTTGATCGTCAGCGTCGCCGGCGTGAAGGGCTCATATCCCGGTGCCAATATGCCGTTATCGGCCACCTGCACATTGCCGCCGATCGTGCCGTGTCCGCTCAGCCGCGCATTGGCGGCCACGGTGGTCAGTCCCGTCGCCTCGCTCTGATCGCCGTTCACGAACAGATAGCCGCTGCGGATATCGGTGGTGCCCTTGTAACTGTTGTTGCCCGTCAGCACCGTGATGCCTGAGCCGATATCAACCAGCCCGCCCGTTCCCGAAATGACGCCATCCAGCGTCAGTGCGCTGGCACGGGTCATGTCGCCGCGATTGAAGACAAGCGTGCCGTTGTTCACGATGTCGCCGGTGATGCCCCCGGACAGGCCGCCATTGCCGAGTTGGAGCGCGCCGGCGCTGATCGTGGTGCCGCCGGTGTAGCGATTATCAGCCGTCAGGATCGTCGTGCCGGTGCCGGCCTGCTCGAACCGGCCCGTCCCGGATATCGTGCCGCCGAACGTCAACGTATCGGAACGATTGACCGCGAATGCGGCGTTGTTGATCACGTCGCCCAGGATGCTGCCGGTGGTGCCGCCATTGCCCAGTTGCAGCTTGCCCGCGCTGATCGTGGTGCCGCCGGCATAGCTGTTTCCGGCCAGCAATTGCAGCGTGCCATCGCCGGCCTTGGTCAGCGCGCCGACGCCGGTGATGGCATTGTTGAGCGTGAGCGTGGTCGCTCCGAACACATCTACGGTGCCGCCGCCGCTGTTCAGGACGGCATCGCGCGACGCGCTCATGCTGGCCATGGTCCGGATCGTGCCGCTGTCGAGCGTGAGGCTCCCGGATACCACACCGAGCGCCTGATCGCTCGCGATCTGGATCACGCCGCCCTCGATGCGGGTGCCGCCCGTATAGGTGTTCACGCCGTTCAGCACGAGCGTGCCGGCATCCGTCTTGCGGAGCAGCACATCGCCGGTGAGCTGTGCGTTGATCGTCGCGGTCATGCCTGCCGCGCCGCCGTTGCCCACGCGGATGGTCGCCTCTCCGGGCGCGGCGCTGGAATCCACCAGCAGGAGCGCCTCTCCGTTAAGGATATAGCCATCCACGTCGAACTGCATGCCCGATGCCGTGACGGCTCCATCTTGATGGCTGATGGTGACGATGCCGGACGAACCCTGGAAGATCGCGAACTGGCCGTCGCTCCATGGCGCGTTCACGCCGCCGTCCGCATCGGTCCAGTTGGATGTGGCGGCTTCTCCCGCTCTCACCCACTGGCCGTCGCCGCCGTTGATGGCACCATTATTCTTCGGCCCGTCCCTGCCGTCCCAATAATTCAGCGACAATCCCGTGGTATTGATCAGGTTGACCTGGCCCGGAATGGCGGTCTGGACGCTGAAATTGTCCAGCGGCCGCCCCGAAGTTCCGGGCGCCGACTGATATTGGCCGATCTCTAGCCCATTATCGATCAGGGTGCCGCTATAGTTGATGATGCGATAGACGCCCGGCCCCAGATCCTGCCCCTGGTCATGCACGTTGATGACGCCGTCGAGCGTGAGGTTTCCCTTCACGATGGTCAGATCGTTGAGCGATCCGCCCACCGCCGTATCCTGGATATCGTAGAAGATATTGGAATTATTGCTGAATGCCAGATCGCCGTTGATCGTGAGCGTCGCCGGCGTGAATGGCTCCGAACCCGGCGCGAAAATGCCGCCATTCCCCACCTGGACACTGCCGCCGATGATCCCCTTGCCGCTGAGGCGCGCACCGTTGCCGACCGTGGTGAGGCCGGTCGCCTGGGTCTGGTCGCCATTGACGATCAGATAGCCGGCATCGACCGTCGTCGCGCCCCGATAGCTGTTGGCCCCGGTCAGCACCAGGTTGCCGCCCGCCCCCGTGGCGGTCAGCCCGCCGTTGCCCGAAATCACGCCTTCATAGGTGAGCGTGCCGGCGGTCGTATCGAACGTCCCGCCCGCCGCACCCATCACCCCGGCGCGTCCGATCGTAATGTCGGTGCCGGTGCGGAGCGTTCCCCCGTCGAGCGTCAGGGCGCCGCCCGCGGCGCCGAGATTGGTGTCGCTGGTGATCTGGACGACGCCGCCCGTCACCTTCGTGCCGCCCGCATACTGGTTTGCGGCCGTCAGCACGAGCGTGCCGGCCCCGCTTTTGCCGAGCGCCCCCGCCCCGGAGATCAGACCATCATAGGTAAGGGTGGTGTTTCCCTGGGTTTCGAGCGTGCCGCCGGCCGCATTGATCACGGCCCCGCGTGCCGTTGCCATGGTGGTGGTGGTGCGCAGCGTGCCGCCGTTGAACGTCAGCCCGGTCCCCGCGGCGCCGAGATTGGCGTCGGCGCCGATCTGCAAAGTGCCCGCCGCGATATTGGTGCCGCCCTGATAGCCGTTGACCGCCGTCAGGACGAGCGTGCCGCCCCCCTGCTTCGTCAGCGTTCCCGGCCCCGTGATCGCGCCGTTATGGGTCAGCGTGGTGCCGGCATCCGGCGCCAGGGCGCCCCCGGCCGCACCGATCGTCGTGGCGCGCGCCGTGGTGATATTGGCCGTCGAAGCGAGCGTGCCTCCGTTCAGAACAAGTCCGCCCGTCGGGGCGCCGAGATTGGCGTTGGACGAAATCCGCACCGTGCCGGCGTTGATCGTGGTGCCGCCCGAATAGCTGCTGGTTCCCGCCAGGGTCAGCGTGCCGCCCAGCGTCTTCTCGACGGACCCGCTGCCGGAGATGACGCCCGAATAGGCGCCATCCGAATCCTGCACGAAACGCACCAGGCCGTTATCGGTAATCGTCAGCGGCAGGCTCTGCGCGCGCGCCTCCAGAATCCCCGCACTGGCGACCGTGACACTACCGTTGAAATTCTGGTTGTTGCCGGTCAGCGCCAGCGTGCCCTGATTCACGAGAACCTGAAGCGCGGCGTTGCCGCCATTGGCGCCGACCGCGCCGGTCAGCGTCCAGCGCCCCTCGCCGCTTTTGGTCAAGGTCTGGAAATTGCGGATATCGCCCGACAGGCTATCGGACGAGCCCGCCCCGCCACTCAAGGTCAGCGTATTCGTCCCGCCGCCGCCGTTGAAACTGCCGGTGATGGTCGACCCGGCTTCCAGCGTCAGGCTGTCATTGCCGCCAGCGAAGGACAGGCTGCCTTCGACCCTGCCTCCCGTCCGATTGATGAAGGTGACGTCGCTGGTCCCGTTATTGCCGATCACATTGGCACTGGCACTCACCCTCGTGGTGATCGTGCCGTAATTGTCGATCCGGTTGCCGCTGCCGACAACCGTGTCCTCGAACCAGATCGCCGCGCCGTTGGTCGAGATGATCGATCCGCGATTGATGATGCTGTTGCCGGCGCCCATCACATTGATGGGCTCGCCTCTGGTCTGATCTCCCAGCGCTTCCACGGAGGCGCCCGTGCCGATCGTGAGGGTGCCGTTCGACCTGAACTCGATCGTATTCAGCCCGGCCCCATATTGACCGTTCCCATTGCCGGTGGCCGAGTTGGTCACGCGGGCATTGTTCTGCAGCGTTATGGTGGCATTGTCCCGCAGGCTGATGGCGTTATCGCTCCTCCCGTTGAGCCGGGCATTGGCCGCTATCGTTACGCTCGTCCCATCCGCCTGGCCGGGGCCGTTGCCGACGCGCTGGTTGGTCGTGCCCGTGCAGGTGATCACGGTCGTGCCGGTGCAGGCGGCCCAGGATGCGGAAGGCGCGGTGATGAGGGCCAGCCCGGCTGCCAGCGACAGCCCCGCACGGTGGCCCGGACCGCCGGACGGCTGCGGAACGAGCCGGCTCCCCGCGCAACGCAACGCCGATTTTCTCGCCTGCGCTCCCCGGCGGAAGAAAAGTGTCGGATCAAATGGAACTTCAGGAACATTCAAGCGTTTTGGCGCGTCATTCCCGAAACGACCCACAAAGCCCATCTTCCGTATGCCGCCACGTCCCCTTTTAGAGCCTGTAACGCGCCTAAGATTCCGCATCTGAATTTATAATCTATTTGATTCCATCTCCGGGTGTCCAGTGCGCGACGCAATCACCACATCGACTTTTCAGATCTTGAACAGGAAAGTTCAAAAGAGCCCTGCTCGTCATCGACAGCCGGATTGACCACCCTTGGCGGCTGGCCGAACGGAGCCAATGGGCGAGGGATTAGCGCGACTTATCGAATATCCGGGGAAGCGACATCCGAGTGTCCGCAAGCTTGGTGCAACTTGGCATGCCCGACGGTCCGCCGCGCCGGGCCGCGCGGACAATCCCCGGCACCGGGCTTCGGGGCGCTGCGCGGACCTCCCCACCGGCACTGATGCAAATCCGAACTTGTCCGCGCGCCATGGCGCGCAGGCCGGATCGGCGGTAGCATCCGGCCATGGCCGATACCGCCGACAGCGAGCCTACCGACGAGGCGCCACCGCTCTGCCGTTATGAGGAACTGGCGCGGCGCGAGGATCGGTTGCGGGCGCGCGCTCAGGCCGCGATCGCGGCGGCGAGCCAGGCGGGGAGCGCGGCGGGATCGAGCGTTTCCACGCGGCGGAAGGCGACGCCCAGGCCGAGATCGGGATAAGCGGCGCGGAAATCCTCCGTCGCGCCATCACCCAGCGGCAGCACCACCAGCCGGCGGTTCACCTTGGACCGGTGGTGCATGCGCGCGGTATTCTCCTGCCCGACATAGCAGCCCTTGGTGAAGCTGACGCCGTTCAGCTCGCGGGCATTGGCCTCCAGCCAGAGCGTCTTGTCCTGCCCCAGTTCGGCCGCGCCTTCGGTGACGCCAAGGGCCAGGCGATGGGCGCGCCAGCGGGCCGGGGCATCGCTTTCGCCGCCGGGAACGGGGGCGATCCAGCGGCGGCCGAGCGCGGCAAGGCGTGGATCGGGCACGCCTTCCACTCCATCCGGCGCCCAATGGACACCCAGCGTGGCATCGCGCGCGATCGTGATCGGCCGGCGCAGGCGATAGATGGTGAGGCGGCGAGCCAGCGCGTCGGCCTGGTCGGTCTCACAATCGACCAGCAGGTCATCGCCGTCCGCCCAGAGGATGAAGTCGAACAGCGCCTTGCCCTGCGGCGTCAGCAGCCCGGCCCAGACGGGGAGCGGCCCCGAAACGTCGCTGGTGACGAGGCCCTGGAGGAAGCCGCGCACATCCTCGCCCGAAAGGCGGATGACGGCGCGGTCGGCGAGATGCGTGTGCGGGGTGGTATGCGGCATCGCCAAGAGTTAGGAAGCCCGGCGACGAAAGGAAAGCGCCATGCCCACCCATGATCTGATCCTGAAGAACGGCACGGTCTGGACTCCGGGCGGCCCGGTGCAGGCGGATATCGGGGTTACGGACGGGCGAATCGACCGGATCGGCCAGGTGGGCGACGGCGGCGAGACGATCGACTGCGCCGGCCTCACCATCCTGCCCGGCGTGATCGACAGCCAGGTCCATTTCCGCGAGCCGGGGCTGGAGGCCAAGGAGGATCTGGAAAGCGGCAGCCGCGCCGCCGTGCTGGGCGGCGTCACCGCGGTGTTCGAGATGCCGAACACCAAGCCCAATACCGATACGCCCGAGGCGCTGGCCGACAAGCTTTCCCGCGCCGAAGGGCGGATGTGGTGCGATCATGCCTTCTATGTCGGCGCCACCGCCGAGAATGCCGATCGCTGCGCGGAGCTGGAGCGGCTGCCGGGCGCCGCCGGCATCAAGATCTTCATGGGCGCCTCCACGGGCAGCCTGCTGGTGGCCGAGGACGACCAGCTGGAGCGCGTGCTGCGATCGGGCAGCCGCCGCGTGGCGATCCATGCCGAGGACGAGGCGCGGATGAACGCCCGGCTGGGCGAGCGGATCGAGGGCGATCCCTCCTCCCATCCGGTGTGGCGCGACGACGAGAGCGCGCTGCTGGCGACGAGGCGGATCATCGCGCTCGCCCGCAAGACGGGACGGCGCATCCACATCCTCCACGTCACGACGCCGGCGGAGCTGGAATATATCGCCCGGCACAAGGATATTGCGAGCTGCGAGGTGACGCCCCAGCACCTGACGCTGGCGGGCGAGGAGGCCTATCCCCGGATCGGCACCTATGCGCAGATGANCCCGCCGATCCGGTCTGGCGCGCATCGCGACGGGCTGTGGTTCTGGCTGAACCAGGGCGTGCCGGACGTGATCGGATCGGATCACGCGCCCCATCTACGCGAGGAGAAGGCGAAGCCCTATCCCGCATCGCCATCCGGCATGCCGGGGGTGCAGACCCTGCTGCCGCTGATGCTGGACCATGTCGCCAATGGCCGGTTGAGCCTGGAGCGGCTGGTGGACCTGACGTCGGCCGGGCCGCAGCGCGTGTTCGGGCTGGTGACCAAGGGCCGGATCGCGGCGGGCTATGACGCGGATTTCTCGATCGTCGACCTGAAGGCGCGCTGGACGGTGGAAGAAAGCTGGCTCGCCTCCAAGTGCGGCTGGTCCCCCTTCACCGGCATGGCGCTGACCGGCAAGCCGGTCGGCACGATCATTCGCGGCCGGCGGGTGATGTGGGAAGGCGCGCTCGCCAATGCCGCGAGCGGCCGGCCGGTGCGGTTCGAGGCGACCTATCGGCCGTGATTTCGGCGGCCGGCACGTTTCCGCCGGGGCGCGGGAGGAATTCCGCGCGCCGGCCGGATCCCGTCAAAACGGCAGGATGCTCGATTTCTCGGTGAACTTCATATAGCCGACATTGGCGCCCAGCCGCCAGCCGACGCCCAGCCGGATCGGAATCAGCACCACGTCGCCGCGCCGCAGATAGCTGGCCGTGAAGCCGCCGACGACATAGGCGGTGCCCTCGACCGCGGGGAAGCGCTGGTAAAGTTCCTGGCTGTCGTAGAGGTTGTAGACCAGCACGAACGTCTTGGCGCCGTTCGCGCCGATGTCGAAGCCGACCGACGGGCCGGTCCAGTAGACCGGACGCTGGCCCTCCACTTTGTGGAACATCGTGCCCGAACCGTAACGCACGCCGATCGCCAGCGCGCCGCCCGCCTCACGGCCGACGATATAGCCGTTGGGCTCGCCCTGGTCCTTCAGGATGCCCTCGATCATCTTCGCCAGCCCTTCGGCGCCCTTGCCGAAAACGCCCTCGGCCGCCGCCAGCACGTCGTTTTCCTGATAGGTGGCGTTTTCCTGCGCGACGGGCGCGGCGCCGGCGGCGGTCTCCGCCGGAACGGGATCGGCGGCGGGCGCCGGCGCGGTCACGTTGGTGCCGTAGCCGGCTTCGTCGGCGGGCACCGGGGTGACATCCGCCTGGATCGCCTGGTTGGGATCGACGGTGCGGACCTGCGCCGATGCCGGCGCCGCCAGCCCAAGCGCGGCCACGCCCAGCCCAAGCGCGCAGGAAACAAGGAATTTCGGCATCAAACATCCCCCGGGAACGACAAGCGCGTGAATCTAGCGCCTTTCACCCTTGCCCGGCAATGAACGGGCGATCACCCGAGTCGATGCCGCGCCGATCCGAGTCGTGGTGATTATTTATCGGACGGCGTCCATCGCACACCGCCGGATTATATCGTTCTCGCGGACCTGCTTATGCCGGCGGTCGAGGGCGCAATGGGGTGGGCATCAAACTCGAACAAGTCAGGAACATATTGCGCCGCCTGGCGTGCCGCCACAGACTGGTAGATTTTTCGCGGTCAGCGTTTTCCTCGTTGACCAATCGATCGGGCAACCCTAGGAAAACCGCCGCTGGCCTTTCCCGGAGACGTGGGTGAGTGGCTGAAACCAGCGGTTTGCTAAACCGCCGTACCGGGATTACTGGTACCGAGGGTTCGAATCCCTCCGTCTCCGCCAATTCCCTTGCAAAATCAATAACTTAGCTAGGGTCTCGGCCGCTCTACCACATGGAGCGAACGTCTAAAGACGGCTCGAAATTCGTCTTCGCCTAGCGGGTGTTCCTCGATTGTTCTGGAAGTCGTGGGCGATTGCGATAAGTTGCAGCTATGAGTTTCGACGCCTTCAGCGATATGACAAGCGATCCAGTGGCCGATCTTCCATCGGACAAGCTGGAACGTGCGCTGACGCTGCGCAATGGGTTGGTTGCGCATTGCGCTGATGGGAGCATCGATCAAGCGGTATACCGAACGTTGCGTCGGGAATTCATGTCCGACCCTGCAACCTCGAAGTTGCTCCCGCGCTTCGTTCGCACGAATCACGATACCAGCGGCCTTTGGTCCTTCTTCAAAAGCCACAGCCCCCATTGGGAGCCGCGACGGCAATTCGTTCGCGAAGAATTCGTGCCGTTGATCGATTTTCTCGAATTCAGCGGTGCCCCGGCTGACGCGATCGTAACCGACGCCCTTCAGAAGTTCGATGCCGATGCGATCACCGATGCGTGGAACAAGGCGCTGTCTCGCCGCGAGGCCGATCCGGCTGGCGCGATCACCGCAGCGCGGACGTTGCTCGAAAGCGTCTGCAAGCACCTTCTCGAAGATGCCGAAGGCAACCAGACATACGGGGGGAACGACGATCTTCCGAAGCTATACCGGCAGGCAGCGGAACTGCTGAACATCGCGCCTTCGCAGCATACCGAAGACGCCTTCAAGCGCATCTTGGGTAGCGCCGCGAGCATCGTTGAAGGGCTAGGCACGCTTCGGAACAAGGTAGGGGATGCCCACGCTTCAGGGCGCAAGCCGGTGAAGGTCGCGCCGCGCCACGCCGCGTTGGCGGTGAACATGGCCGGGAGCATGGCGCTTTTTCTGATAGAGACCGCGAATACGCGTGCAGGCTGATGTGAACTGTAAGGGGGCGGAATGGCTGAAGAGTTTGCTGAAGTTCGGAGAAACATCACCGCATTTCTAATGTCGCTTCGTCAATCCGTTGATCGGCCCTTTCGTGGCCGAGCACCAGCGGTAGACGAACAACGCGAACGCTTCATGCGCACGATGATGATCGTTGAAGAAGCCCGTATCCGGTTTAATATCTATACTCGCTACCGTGAAGAACCCACAAGAGGCGAGTGGGACGCTGCCCGTAAAGAGCTTCTAGCGTTTGTTGACACGTTTACGAATGCGGGCTTTGTTGAACCCGATGTATATGACCGCCCCTTTATATTCAGGCCGATGATACCTCGTGACCGCGAGAGACCTAGCGTATTCATGGAAATGTTCACGGATCGCGAGAACAGATTGCCGGTTTCGGAAGCCTTGGTCATATTTCGGAATTATATTGAGGACGCAGGAAGCGGACTTGTAGAAACGCAGGGTTCGCTATCGCTAGAAGACTTAGATCGCATCGTGCCACGTCAACAAGTGGCACCTGTTCAGTTTGACATTGTTGACGGCCGTATAATTGTCGCGAGTCGCGTACCTAAGAGCCCGATCGGAAATTAAGTTGAGTGGTATCAGCAGGTTAGCTTGACGGCTGAGCCTGTCGTTGATTCAGGGGTTTCGCCAAAAACTGCCGTGGATT
>NZ_MIPT01000001.1:3420032-3744795 GCF_001853345.1 Edaphosphingomonas haloaromaticamans
CGCCAAGGACTTCGAGCAGACCGTCGCATCGGCAACCGCGTGGCTGTTCATCGCCTCGATCCAGCTCCTTACTCGCCGCATCGCAAGAGCATGAAATCAGGCCCGATAGTTTTGAATCAGACTCTAAGACAGCCGAGGCAGACCGAGCTAACATTCAGTCGGCTTTGGAACACATTCGCGGAAGCGGCGAGCAGCTTCTAAATAACCTCGCAAATTCAAACTGCGATCGGCGCTTGCTTGAAAGTGTAAGCGAGCTTCATTCGCAACTGATATCCGAAGGTAACGTCGTCAAGATCGGTTTAACGAACATGGCCTGCGGCGTTATGGGAGCGCAGTTCCAAACGGAGCTTCCTGACGCAATCGCAGGAATGTTAAATGCGTATAATGCGAGCATATCCTTGTATGTTGCGCAGTTCCCTGAGTGGGAGCAGTTCACGCAAAAGGCATCTTTGATTGATCTTGATGAAGACGATGTTGCCGAAGTCGATATTGCGGCAGGCGAGGTTATTGCGGCACTCACTGAAAACGCTGCGCTTGCCGATCCTGAAGTCCCTAAGACGATTGCGTTCGTGCGCCAATTCCTCGCGTTTCCGGGGGCGTCATCGAAGCGTGCGGCGTTCGCAATGATCCGTACAATCGAGAATTTGGTTTCAAGTATCGTTCGACATAGCCTGAACTTCTTCAGCAAAACAGCGGATAATTTGGTGGATGCAGGATCGAAGGCCGCGTCCAAAGTCATCATTGGGCTTCTTGGCCTTGCCCTAATGAGCGCTTCGGGGATTGGCCCGGCGGCAATGCGCGCTGGCGCACCGTGGGTTAAGCAAGCTGCGGAGATTGTTCAGAAGCAAATTGAGAAGGCGGCGGCGGAGTGAGTGCCCGCCTACGCGGACTATAAGGCACTGATATACAGTGACTTTGACGATGCGGCGATCGTCTACCACCTTCGCCACCACATAAGGATTGAACTAGCCCCCGGCTGTTGTCGTTCATGCGTCAACCCGATCGTTCCATTTGACCGCGACGGTCTTGTTGAACGACGCCTCAAGGCCGCGAACGAACGGTGTGTATTTCGCCGCCAGCGCCTTCAATTCGACAGTCCGGTCAAGTTTGGCATTCGCTTCGGGCTTTCACCGCCTCAATGCTTCTCATGTTGCCAGGCGACGCGGCCGCAAGTCCAAGAGAAACCACGGACTATGACAAAGAACTGCGGCGACTTCGAAAGTCGCCATCGCCTTGCGAATGGCAGCAAGGGCGCCCTTCTCTTTGGCCTGCTCGCGTATCCATGCGCGGATTTCGGCATGGATCTAGAATTCGGCATGGCCGATCCAGCCGCGCCAGGTGAAGGCGGCATAGAACAGGGCCGCATCGGCGAAGCCCGCCTCCTTCAGGATCGCCTCGTCCCTTTCCGGGTCCAGCAAGCTCAGATTGGCGGCCACGGCTGCCTTCGCTTGGCTGGCCTGCTGGGGATCGGCGCCGGAGGCCACAGCATAGGCCGCATATCTCTCCAGCCACGTCGATCGCGTGGCATCCTGTGGGAAGCTGCCATGTGCCGCGACGAAGGGGGCGCCCGGCTTCAGCCGGCGATGGATTTCGGCCACCGTCCGCAACCGTTCCGGCGCGTCGAGAAAATGCAGCGTCAGCAGGCAGGTGGCGGCATCGAACGGGCCGGCCGGGGCATCGTCGATATAGCCTTCCACCCATTGGACGCGATCGGCGAGCGGCCCCAGCGTCTGCGCGGCGAGATCCAGCATCGGCCCCGCCGGGTCCACGCCCACGATGGTCCATCCCGGCTGCGCTTCCGCCAGCACCTTCAGCTCCAGCCCACCGCCCGCGCCCAGCACCAGCACGCGCGCATCGGCAGGCGCGCTCTCGGCGAGCAGCAGCGCCGTCATGCGATGCAGCGCATCGATGCCGGGAACGAACCGACGTGGCCCCTCGGCATAATGCGCGATCGCCTGCGGATCGCGGAAGGCATCCAGGAAATGGCGGGCGCCGGCATTGCCGTGGGCGTGGGCGTGGGCGTGGGCGTGGGCGTTATCGGCCATGGCCGCTCTCCTTGTCGCAAGGGGTGGAATGGATCGGGGCGTCCGGCCGCCGCGCATGGAAATCGGCGCTGAGCATGCCCAGCGTGATTTCGCCGAACCGCGCGCGCAGCAGCGCCTCGGCCTGATCGAAGGCGCTGCCCAGTGCGGCGTTGACCGCCTGCTCGACCAGGCATCCCGGCGCCTCGGTGCGGTTGCCGATCGCCAGCAGCGACGGATGGCCCAGGGCGTCATATATGTCGCGCAGGGTTATGCCGTCCCAGCCGGGGGTAAGGCGCCACCCGCCGCCATGGCCCTTTTCCGATCGCACATAATCCCGGTCGCGCAGGCCCGCCATGATCCGCCGGATGACGACGGGGTTGGTCTGCATCGCTGTCGCCAGCGTCTCGGATGTGGCCGGGCCGTCCTGTTCCGCCATGTGCAGCAGCACGTGAAGGATGCCCGAAAGGCGGCTGTCGCGTTTCATGTATCATCTATTGTTACATGAAACGCGACCAGGCAAGCCCCGATCGCCGGAATCCCCTTCGTCAGGCCATCATTGTTCGGCCAGCGCCGCGATCCGATCCGCTAGCGGCCCCGCTCCGCCCTTGGAGAAATCGCGGCGCGATCCGCGGGCGCGGGCGTCGGGATCGAAATTTTCGGGCTGGTGGGTGAAGCAGGCGCCCGGCGGCGGGGTCGGCACATCCCGCTGCACATCGGGGTCGAAGGTGCGGCCGATCGATATGAACACCGCCCGGCGCAGCAGCAATGCGGCCTCCGCCTCGCCGGGGTCCAGCTCCGTCACCCATTGCCGCAGCGCGCGCAGGTTGCGGCCGGCATAAGGATGCGGCGGCAGGATCGTCTCGCGATCCAGCGTCCAGGCGTGCACCGGCGCGCCGTCCCGATCGATCAGCGCCTCGCGCCTTCCATCCACCGCGTCGGTCACGACCTGGCGGAACAGCACCGGCCGCTCCGTGCAGGCGCGTGACGCCGCCAGCCCCGCCAGGTCGTAAAGGTGCGTGCAATGCGCATAGGGGCTGTCGAACGCCGCCGCGTCCGCCAGCCGGCGGCCCCGCAGGCGCTCCACCAGCAGCGGCCCCGCCCCCGCGCAGGTCGTCCAGGGATGGCGGATGGTGGTGGCCGAAACCGCGGTTATGATGCCGCCCGCATGGGCGATCTCGATCTCGAAATGATGGAAATCATCCTCCAGCGCGGCGCGCACCCGGCCCGGCGCGGGATCGACCAACACCGCGCGGCGCAGCGCCGCCTCGCCGGGGCGCAGCGGCGCCGTTCGTTCCCACCAGACCCGTTCCGCATCCTCGCCCGCCAACCGTCGCTCTCCCCCCTGCATCCGCCGGCCGCCCTCGCGCGTTGCGCCGCCGATGCGTGAATTCTCCCAGCTGCTCGACGGGCTTGTCTACACGCGGTCGCGCAATGGCAAGCTCCGGCTGATCGCCGACTATCTGCGCCGCACGCCCGATCCCGATCGCGGCTGGGCGCTGGCGGCCCTTACCGGCGGGCTCGACCTGCCGGCGGTGAAGCCCGCCGCGATCCGCGCCATCGTCGAGGAACGGGTCGATCCCGTGCTGCTCGGCCTCAGCTACGACTATGTCGGCGATTTCGCCGAAACCGTGGCGCTGATCTGGCCCAAGCCGGCGGACCAGCCCGAGGAGGTGGACGATGGCAGCCTATCGCTTGCCGCCGCGGTCGATCGCCTCTCCACGCTCGGCCGGTCGGAGGCGCCGCGCGCGCTGGCCGCGATGCTCGACAGGCTCGACGCCAGCGGCCGCTTCGCGCTGATAAAGCTGGCGACGGGGGGCCTGCGCGTCGGCATCTCCGCCCGCCTCGCCAAGACGGCCCTCGCCCAGGCGTTCGGCCTCGACGTCGATCATGTCGAGGAGGTGTGGCACGGCCTCGCCCCGCCTTATGGCGCCCTGTTCGCCTGGGGCGCGGGCGGCGCCCGCCCGGAGCCCGGCGACATGCCCGTCTTCCGCCCGTTCATGCTGGCCCATCCGCTGGAGGATATGCGCGTCGACCTCGCCGAATATGCCGCCGAATGGAAATGGGACGGCATCCGCGTCCAGATCGTCCATGCCGGCGGCGAGACCCGGCTCTACAGCCGCGCGGGCGACGATATCAGCCGCAGCTTCCCCGATGTCGCCGCCGCCTTCGCCACGCCCGGCGTGGTCGACGGCGAATTGCTGGTGAAGGGCGTGGCCCAGCGCGGCGAGGCGGCGAGCTTCAACGCGCTCCAGCAGCGGCTGGGGCGCAAGGCCGTGTCGGCACGGATGCTGGCCGATTATCCCGCCTTCGTCCGCCTCTACGACATCCTGTTCGATGGCGCGGCGGACATGCGCGCGCTGCCCTGGTCCGAACGGCGCATCCGGCTGGAAGGCTTCGCCGCCGCCCTCGATCCCGCCCGCTTCGACCTATCCGAAATCATCCCCGCCGCCGACTTCGCGGCGCTGGAGGACATACGCGCCGGCGCGCGCGACGCCGCGATCGAAGGGGTGATGCTGAAGCGGCGGGACAGCCCCTATGTCGCCGGCCGGCGCACGGGCTTATGGTATAAATGGAAACGCGATCCGCTGACCGCCGATTGCGTGATGATGTATGCCCAGCGCGGCCACGGCAAACGCTCCAGCTTCTATTCGGACTATACCTTCGGCTGCTGGACCGGCGATCCCGCGACGGGCGGCGAGCTGCTGCCGGTGGGCAAGGCCTATTCGGGCTTCACGGACGAGGAACTGGCCTGGCTCGACCGCTTCGTCCGCAACCACAGCGTCGCGCGCTTCGGCCCGGTGCGGGAGGTGGAAAAGACGCTGGTGCTGGAGGTCGCGTTCGATTCGATCCACGAATCCAGACGGCACAAGTCAGGGCTGGCCATGCGCTTCCCGCGCATCGCCCGCATCCGGCACGACAAGCCGGCAGCCGAGGCGGACAGGATCGAAACCCTCCGCCGGATGATCGTCTAGATGGAAGGACGGCGGGCCGCCCCGGCGATCACGCGCGGGGCGGCCTGTTCGTCAGGGCGATCGGATCAGCCCTTGATCTCGTCCCAGGACAGCGTGGTCTTGGCGGCGTGGCCGTCGACGCTGATGCTGGCGAGCGGCACGCGATAGATCTTGGTGTTGTAGATGAAGGTCACATAGCCGTCGGACTGGCGGACCTGCTCCACGCGGCCCAGCTTCTTGCCGGCATTGTCATAGAGGGCGTAGCCCTTCTTCACTGCGGCGGCCTCGGCGGCGGCATTGTCGGCCGGCTGGGCAATGGCGGCGGCCGGAGCCATCAGGGCCAAAGCGAGCGCGCCGCGCAGCACAAACTTGTTCATTGCATGCCTTTCCAATCAAAACCCGTTCATACACGCACGAAATGCGTTGCGCAGAGCAATCTATGCTGCGCTTGCGAAGCGCCATGCCGCATCCGGCCGAGTCGCTCAACCCCAATTTTCGATTCCGAATCGGAAACTCTCGCAATTTTGGTTCGCGAGGCTGAAGCTCATCTTTCAGCCGCAGGCGCGCCGTCGCCGGGGCGGCGCGCAATAAAGCCGTATTTACAATGAGCTAAATCGTAAAGATCTTCAGGGACGGGCGCCGCCGCAGATTACGTCGGTGATATGCTCGGTATCGCAATATTCCTTGAATTCGACGATCCGCCCGTCGCGCAGGCGGGTCAGAAAATGATATTTATTGTTGTAATCCTTGCCCGAAACATGGCGCGCAAAGGATTCCGCCTCGATCGCGACTCGATCGTCCTGCGCGGTGATCGCGTGGATCACGAAGCGCACGCCTTCGGGGAAAGCCTCGTAGATCCGCCCCGCGGCCATCGCGATCTGGCCCTTGTCGAACGCGCCGGAAATCAGCGTGCCGCCCATGGTCACGCAGCGCCCGTCCTCGGCATAGCTGTCGATGATCGTCGCCACGTCGCCCGCATTCATCGCGTCGAAGAAGCGGCGCATCACCGCGATATTCGCATCCACGCCCATCTGCCCTCTCCCCGGTCGATTATTGCGTCCCCGGATCACTTATGCAGGTGACGCGCCCCTGATCTCCTGTAGGATGCGCAGAAAAAATCAAGATCAGGTCCGCAAAGAAGCGGGGGAGGAAGATCGGACATGCAGGAAGCGACGATCGCGCGACCATCGGGCGGGCTGCCCTATCGCGGCTGGCTGGTGGTGATCGCAGGCTTCGTCTGCGCGATGCTCACCGTCGGCGCGACGGTCTATTCCTTCACCTTCTTCGTGCCCGTGCTGGTCGAGGAATTCGGCCTCGGCTACGCTCAGGCCAATATCGGCATCATGGCCCTGCTCCTGGGCATGATGGTCTGGTCGCCGCTCGTAGGCCGGTTGATCGACAGGCTGCCGATCCGGCTGATGGTGGCGGCCGGCGCCGTCCTGTTCGCGGCGGGTTTCCTGATGATCGCCACCGCCACCTCGCTCAAGGTGATGCTGATCGCCACGGTCGGCCCAATCTCCTTCGGCATGATCGCGGCCGGCGCGCTGGCCGCCAATGCCATCACCGCGCGCTGGTTCCGCCGGCGGCGCGGGCTGGCGATCGGCATCATCGCCGTCGCCACATCCTGCGGCAATGCCGTGATGTCGCCGATCGCGGCCAACGCCATCGAACATTTCGGCTGGCGCGCGGCGGTGGCCGGCATCGGCGTGGGCGTCAGCCTGATCGTGGGCGTGCTGGCGCTGCTGCTGATGCGCGACCGGCCGAGCGAGGCGCAACTGATCGAAGGCGGGGAGATCACGCCCGCCATGCTGGACGGCAGCGCGGCCGCCCCGGCGGCGGAGCCGGTCTGGTCCACGCGCGCCCTGCTGCGCGAACGCAATTTCTGGCTGATCATGTTCGGCTGCGGCCTGATCCTCGCCAGCGATCAGACGCTGATCCAGACGAACGCGCCCTATTTCAGGACCAAGGGCATCTCGCTGATCGACGCGTCATGGCTGGTATCGGTGGGCGGCGTATCGGCGGTGGTGGGCAAGCTCGTCGCCGGCTGGCTGGCCGATCATGTCGATGTCCGCCGCGTCTTCGCGGTGGTGGCGCTGTTCCACGTCATCCTGCTTTCGCTCTACATGATCTGGCCCGGATATTGGGTGATGCTGGGCGCCTTCGCGCTGATCGGCCTCGCGGTCGGCGGGGTCTATCCGGTGTGGACGGTGCTCACCGCCAACAGCTTCGGATCGCGCAGCTTCGGCAGCGCGCTGGGCGCGATGGCGGTGGGGATGCAGCCGCTCTCGATCGCCGCGCTCTACGCGGTCGGCCGCATCCGGGACCAGACGGGCAATTACAACCTCGCCTTCGCGGGCCTGCTCGTGATGGTGGTGCTGGCCTTCATCCTCGTATCGCTCACCAGGCCCGGCGCGCGCGTGCCAAAAGCCTAGCGGCCGCCCCTCAGCCCGCCGCCCGATCCACCGCGCGCAGCCGTTCGATCAGCGCCTGCTCGCCGGCCAGCCCCTCGCCCAGGGCTTCATGCTCGATCTCGAACAGGCCGTCATAGCCCGTGGCCCGGATCGCCCGGATCAGCGCCGGCCAGTCGATCCGGCCCGCGCCGATGTCGATCCGCCCGGCCGATCCGTCCGCCGGCACATCGGCCACCTGCACCGCGCCGATCAGCCCCTCGGCGGCCGCCAGCGCGGATAGCGGATCGATGCCGTCCAGCGCGATATGCCCCACGTCGAACATCAGCCGCACCGCCGGATGGCCCGCCGCGCGCACCACCGCCACCGCATCGTCGAACCGGTCGACCAGCATCGAGGGCAGCCAGCGCGCGGACGTCATCTCCACGCAGAGCCGCACGCCCGCTGCGCCCGCCCGGTCGCCCGCGCGCCGCAGGTTCTCCGCCATTGCCGCGAGCTGGGCGGCGCGCGGCCGGGCGGGATCGAGCCCCGCCACGCAGATCAGCGTGTGCCCGCCGATGCGCCGCGCCGTCGCCAAGGATCGATCGAGTTCGGCCAGCAACGCCGCGCGGCCGTCCTCGTCCGGCGCGCTCCAGCGCGGCTGATCCCAGCCCAGCGGATCGTGGACGAAGCTGGCGAGCCGCAGGCCCCGCCGCGCGGCGTGCGCGGCTACCCGCTCCTGCTCGTCAGCGGGCCTGAGCGCGGCATAATTGTCCTGCACGCCCGCCAGCCCGAGATCGGCGATGAAATCGATCTGGTCGAACGGATCGGCCGATCGCGCGCTGTGGCGGAACAGCGGCGCGTCCGGCCCGCGCAGGCCCAGATGCGCCGTCCAGGGGACCGCCCAGCTCACCGGCTTTTCAGGAAATCGATCAGCACGCGGTTGAACGCCGCCGGCTGTTNNTNNTNNANNNANNNGNCNNCNNCNNNGATCTNCACCACGTCCACCAGCCCCGGCACCCGCCGTGCCATCCGCTCGCGCCATTCGGGGAAGAAGCCGAAGGATGGGTCCCTGGCGCCATGTACGAACAGGGTCGGCACCGTCACGTCATGGTCCGCCCAGGCGCGGCCGATCTCCCAATTGGCGTCCGCCGTGCGGTAGGAATTCAGCCCGCCGATCACCCGCTTCATGATGTCGGGATGGTCATATCCCTCCACGAAGCGGGTGAACTCCGCCTCCGAAAGCCATGGCCAGGGGAGGTCCGGCGCGGGGGGCAGCGCATCCAGATAGCCGCTGCCTTCGCTCGGCACGTCCAGCCAGTTCCACAGATTGCCATTGGCCGAAAGCGCGAAGAAATCCCGCTTCAGGAACTCCGCCAGATTGCCGCCCAGCTCGCGCTCGGCGGGGCCTACCTCCTGGAAATAATGAAAGTGGAGGAAATGCTGCGCCGCCATCGCCGCGAAGCGCCGGGACGGCGGATGATCGGCCGATGCCATCACCGGCTGCGGCGGCGTGCCGGGCGGCAGCGTCTCGGCCGATCCCAGCATCGCGCGGCCGGCAAGGTCGTAATCGTAGGGGATGGTCGCCACCAGCGCGCGCACCCGATCGGGCGCGCGCACCGCCAGGTTCCAGGCATATTGGGCGCCGAAATCCTGGCCGACGATGAAGGCCGTCTCCGCGCGATAATGATCGAGGATCGCCAGCAGATAACGCTGCATATGATCGGAATCGTAGAGCGCGGGGTCCGCCGGCCGGTCGCTCCCGCCATAGCCGAGGGAATCGATCGCCACCGCCTTGAAGCCGGCATCGGCCAGCGGCGCCATCTGGTGCCGCCACGACCATGCCAGCCCCGGAAAGCCGTGGATCATCAGCACCAGCGGCCCCTCGCCCGCCGTCACCGCATTGATCGCGACGCCGCCGACGTCGATCCGTTCTTCCGCCATCATCCTCTCCCTCAGGCCGCATCCTTCCGGCGGCCGACCGGCCCGGCAAGTGCGGGCTGCGGAATATGGGACATGAATTTCCAGCAAACGTCATCGCGCCCCGGAAGCCGGCCGATCCGCCCCTTTTCGCCACGCGCCGCTTTATCCCGCGTGCCGGCTTTATCCCGCGTCCCGCCTGTGCGATGCGTTGCGACGATGACGATATCCGCGCTGCCCGCTGCCATCGGCTGGATCCTTCTCGCCCCCGTGGCGCTGGTCGGCCTGGTCTTCGCCGTCGAAACCGGGCTCGGGCTTGTCGCCGGCCTGCGCGGCCGCGCGGCCGCGCCGATCCCGCCGGGCGATATCGCGCTGCTGATCCCGGCGCATGACGAAGCGGCCGGCATCGGCGCGGTCGTGGCGGCGCTCAGGGCCGTGCTGCCGCCGGAAACCCGCATGCTCGTCGTCGCCGACAATTGCAGCGATGCCACCGCCGATATCGCGCGGCGGGCCGGCGCCGAGGTGATCGAACGGCACGATCCCGTCCGGCGCGGCAAGGGCTTCGCACTCGCCTTCGGCCGCGATCATCTGCGGGCCAGCCCGCCGCGCGCGGTGATCGTGATCGATGCCGATTGCACGGCGGAGCCGGGCGCACTCGAACGGATCGCCGCGCTGGCGGCCGGAACCGGCCGGCCGGTGCAAAGCGCCTATCTGTTCGCGCCGGCCGGCGATGCGCCGCCGATGGTGCAGATTTCCAACTTCGCGATCCTGGTGAAGAATCTCGTGCGCCAGAATGGCGGCCGGGCGATCGGCGCGCCGGCCCTGCTCACCGGTTCGGGCATGGCCTTCCCCTGGGGCCTGTTCGATCGCGCGGCGCTCGCCACCGACAATATCGTCGAGGATCTGGCGCTTGGCATCGATCTTACCCGCGACGGCCATGCCCCGCTGTTCGATCCCGGCGCCCGCACCTGGACGCAGCCGAGCACCGAGGGCGGCACGCTCACCCAGCGGACGCGGTGGGAAAACGGCTTCATGGCCACCGCCCGCCGCCAGGCGATCCCCCTGATCGGCGAAGGGCTGGCCCGCGCGCGGCCGGCGCTCCTGTGGACGGGCCTCCACCTCCTCACCCCGCCGCTGGCGCTGCTGATGGGCCTCAACCTCGCCGTCGCGGCGCTGCTTGGCCTGCTGGCGCTGATCGGCATGCCGCCCCGGCCCTTCATCGCGGCCGTCGCCCTGTTCGGGCTCAACGCGCTGCTCGTCCTCATCGCCTGGGCGCGCCATGGCCGGACGTTCATGCGGATCGGCACGATCGCGCGGCTGCCGCTCTATCTCCTGTGGAAACTGCCCATCTATCTCCGCCTGGTGCGCGGCGGCGAAACCCGCTGGATACGCACCGAGCGGAAATAAGCGGCATCGCCGCGACGATCCGTCTTCCGCGCCGGCCCGCGCCGGGCCTTCGGAAGGAGCACCACCATGGCGGATTCATGGCTTCCCACCCTCGTCACCCCAACGGCCGAGGCCGGGTTCGAACGCGCGGCCAAGCTGTCCCCGCGTCGGCGCGAAAGTCACCCAGCCATCGAATGAGGTCCGTCAGCAGCTTCCGCCCGGCCAATGACCACGATACCGCGCAGCTCATCGCCGGCTCCCAGGTAATCGCGATCAATTTCCAGACGGTGGCGGCCGCCAACCATTATTGGCGATAGGGATCGGTGAGAATCCGGGAAATCCGGTCCGCCGGACTTCCCGGACGCGTCCTTACGCCTCGGCGGGCGTGGCGGTCTTCTTCTTCGAAAGCGCACCGGCGATCAGCGCCAGTCCGCCGAAATAGACGATGCCGGCGGCGATGCCGTAGAAAATCTGCAGGAAATCGGCATTGGCCTGCACATGGGGGACCGTGCCCACCGTCAGGAAGATCATCGTCGCCATGTTCACGGCGATCGGCGCCCAGCCCATGATGATCGCATAGACCAGCAGCAGGACGACGGCCAGGAACAGCGCCATGCCCGGCCCCGCGCCCATCAACGGCGGCAGCAGCGCCATCATCGCGGCGGTGCCCGCGCCGACGAAGGCGCCGATGATCGATTTCGCCAGCCGGTCCACCCGCGCCTGTTCGACCATCGACCAATAGAGGAGGAAGAGGAAGCCCGCCCACGCCTCGCTCAGGTGCAGCGCCGCGACCGCGGCGATATAGCCGGCGAGCACCACGATCACCGCCAGCAGGATCAGAAGGCCCTTAACGGGGCTCATTGCCGCCTTGTCGTCCATAATCCTGCTCCCTGCCTCAGCGCATCGTCGCGCCGCCATCCACGCTCAGCGTCTGGCCGTTGATCCAGGCCCCGTCGTCCGAAAACAGGTGGGCCACCATCGCGGCGATGTCCGCCGGTTCGCCCAGCCGCGTGCTGCGCGTCGCCGCCACGGCATGACGGCGGAATTCCTCGGGCAGGTGATCGCGGGTCTTTTCCGTATAGACGAAGCCCGGCAGGATCGCGTTCGACCGCACGCCTTCCTTGCCCCAGCGCGAGGCGATGTGGCGGGTGAGCGCGTTCACCGCCGCCTTGGCCATGCCATAGGCCACGCGCTCCGGCTCGCCCACGATCGAGGCGGCGGAGCTGGTGAAGGCGATCGCGCCCCTGCTCTGGATCAAATGCGGCAGGGCATGGCGCGCGATCAGGAAATAGCCGCGCATGTCGACCTGGATGGAGCGATCGAACACGTCGAGCGCGCAGGACAATATGTCCCCGTCCAGCATGATCGATTGCATGTCCGCCGCATTGGCCAGCACGCAATCGAGCTTGCCCAGCCGATCGACGGTTGCGGCCACCAGCCCGGCGATGGAGGCTTCCTCCGCCTGATCGTAGCCGATTGCCACGGCATCGCCGCCGGCCGCGCGGATGCGCGCCGCGCAGGCTTCCGCGCCCTCGAGGAACAGATCGCCCACCACCACACGCGCGCCTTCGGCGGCCAGCCGTTCGGCCGATGCCGCGCCAATGCCGCCCCCGCCGCCCGCGATCAGGATCGCCTTGCCGTCCAGTCCCCGCATGTCGGGCCTCTCCCTCAGGCGGTCAGCACAGCGCGCCCGAAGGCGCAGAAACTGTGGCAGAGCCGCGTGTCGATCATCCAGTCGGGGCATTCGGGATCGAACCAGCGGTCGATCCGCGCCCAATGGTAGGGATGGAGCATGTAGGGGCCGTTCAGCCCGTCGAGCGAGGCATATTCCTGCTCCCACACATGCGTCCAGCGCCGCTCGCCCCGCGCCTCGATCACCCGGCTCAGCCGCCAGTTGCGGATGGCGGGGATATAATGCGGCATGCGCACCATCTCGGCCTCGAACGTGTCGAGCACCGGGCGGCTGACCGGCCGGTCCGCGCTCAGCAGCAGCGCGCGATAGACGCCGGTCGCCAGCCCCGGATCGGCCGCGCCGTGGCGGCCGTGGCGGTAGAAGGCGCTGTCGGCACGCGTCACGCCCCCGCCCCCCAGCACCGCATCGATCGCGGGCAGCACGTCGCGATAGCTGTCCTCGTCGGCGAAGTCGAAATGGGCGATCAGGTCGCCGCCGTTGAACGTGCCCGGCAGCGTCCGCGCCACGCGGGCCTCCAGCGCGCCCAGCGCCGCCGAAACATCGCCTTCGGCGCCCTCGGCCAGATGGACCAGGCTGACGAGGCTAAACATTGCAGATCTCCGCGATATCGCTTTCGGCCGTGGCGAAATGGCGGCTGCGGCGGACGATCATCTCATCCACCTCCGCCCACCAGTCCGCCACGCCGGGATCGTTGCGCGACTGGAAGCTCATGCCCCACCAGGCCGGCGCGCCCTGGATCGTCCAGCTTATGGTGATGGTGTTGCTGTCGTCGTCCAGCCACATCGGCGGCGATACCAGGACGCGATCCAGCGCCATGCCCCGCGCGCGGGCGCCGGGGGCATAGCGTTCGTGATAAGCCTCCAGCAGCGCGCGGCCTTTGCCCGGCAGGGCGACGATCTCGTCGATCACATAGATGGTCGTGGCGGTGCTCACGGCCCCTCCCCTCAAATTCCGGCCGGCGCGATGGCCGGGTGCGAAAAGGCCGGCGGCTCGCGCGCGGGCATCGTGCCCGCGCCGTCCAGCGTGCGCACGGTCAGCCCTTCATGGTGCGGATAATGCATGGAAAAGGCGACCAGGCCGGTGCGCTCGGCCGCCGGGCGGTGGCACATGGCGAGCACGGTTTCCGCCAGATATTCGACATCCTCGGTCGGGAAATCGTCCGGGATCAGCTGGGACGCGCCCGGCGTGCGGATGGCGGTGGAAGGCCCCACCACGTTGACGGCGATATCATGGTCCACCAGCTCCGCCGCCAGCCCCTGGCTGAAACGGTGGAGCGCCGCCTTGATCGCGGCATAAGCGGTGTCGCCACCCGCCTTGGCATAATCCTGATAGGGCCGGGTCGGCGGCAGCGCCGTCACCGATCCGATATTGACGATCCAGCCCGCGCCCTGCGCCTTCATCTGCGGCACGGCGGCGCGGATCAGCGCGAAGGGCGCGCGCAGATAATGTTCGAAGGTGCGATCGAACGTCTCCAGGCTCATCGCGTCGATGCGGGCATAATCGGCGAAGCCGGCATTGTTGACGAGGATGTCGATCCGCCCGGCCGCGTCTACTGCGCGCTCCACCAGCGTCGCGCGGTCCTCGGCCTTTTCGAGGTCGGCGTCGATCGGGATGGCGCGCCCGCCGGCAGCCTCGATCAGCGCCACCGTCTCGGCCAGCGTGCCCGGCACGATCTGCGCGTTGCCGAAGCGCTGGGATGCGGCGGCGCCGTTCAGCGATCGCGCGGTCACCACCACGGTGGCGCCGGCCGCCGCCAGCCGCTGGGCGATGGCCCGGCCGATGCCGCGGCTGGCGCCCGTGACCAGCGCCACGCGGCCAGCGAGCACGGGGTTCGGATCAGCCATTATCTTGAAACCTCATCATCTGCGGGCCTTCGGGCGGCCCGGAAAAAATCGGGGGCACCGCTGCCGGCGCCCCCTTCACATTCATCCCCGGCCTAGAACTTGATGCCCAGTTCCACGCCGTAGGTGCGGCCGCGATCGTAGGTCGTGGTCAGCGACAGCACCGGCGCGCCGAAGGGGTTGTAGTCCACATCGAACAGGTTCTGGCCGTAGACGGAGATGCTGGCATCCACCCCGCCCAGGGGCAGGTTGGCGACGCCCAGCCGCCCGTCGACCAGCCAATAGGCCTTGGTGTAGGCATATTGTTCGAGCGGCGAGACATTGCCGGCAAGGTCGGTGATCGGCGTCGAGACCAGCGGCGCCTTGGACTTGTAGCGGCCTTCCAGACGGACGAAGGCATTGCCGCCGTTCGAGAATTCCGGCGCGTCATACTGGCCCGAAATCCGCCCGGTCCACTTGGACGAATAGGTCGTCCGCGCGACATCCGAAACGTCGACGCCGGCTAGGATGAACTCCTTATAGTTGAAGTCCTGATAGCCGAGATTGCCGCTCAGCGTCAGGCCGCGCACCGGCACCACGTCCACCTCGGCCTCGAAGCCCTTGATGTGCGCCTTGCCGGCATTGTCGAAGAACTGGACGCCATCGATGAAGTTCTGCGTCTGTAGATCCTTGTAATCGCTGTAGAAGGCCGCGAAGTTGGCCCGGACGCGATTGTCCCAGAATTTCGTCTTCAGGCCCAGTTCGTAGGCGATCAGCGATTCCGGCTTGTAGGGGATGCCGCTCAGGATGCCGCCCGCGACGTAACCGGACGAAACCTTGCCGTAGGCGGTGACGTCGTCGGTCGGCCGGTAGGTGGCGATGGCGGTGAAGTTGATCTTGTCGAAATGGGCCTTGTACTTGCCCGGCCCGAGCTGACCGCCCTGGCCGCCGGCGATGCTGTAGATATTGGTCTGCCGATCGTCGAGCGTGTAGCGCAGGCCACCGGTCAGATCGAACTTGTCGGTCACGTGCCAGGTTGCCTGGCCGTAGATCGCCATCGAGTCGTTGATTGCGCGGGTGTCGGTCGTGCCGCTGCCGAACAGCGCATCGAAGGAATTGACGTCGCGGGCATCGAGCACCCCGTCACCATTGATGTCGATGCCGAACGGCGCCAGCGGCGTGCCGACCGGGAACGCCGTCAGGATCGCCTGATCGCCAACGACCTTGCCGTTCGCCACCGGCTGGAGGATGCCGAGAATGTCGGTCGCGGGCGAGTTTTCATGGAAGTAGAACACGCCGGCCGTCAGTTCCCAGCGGTCCTGGGTATATTGGAACTGCACTTCCTGGGTGAACTGCTTCTGCTTGGTCGCGCGCGCGGTCAGGAGCGAGAAGAAGCTGTCGTTAGGTCCCGGCAGATTGGCCGGATCGAACAGCGTCGTTCCGCCATCCAGCAGCAGGCTGCGCAACTGGCCGACCGTGAACTTCAACCCGCCCGATGCGGCGAGGTCGTAGACATACGGGTCCTGCTTGAACTTGCGGTAGGCGGTGATGCTCTTCACCGTCAGCGCATCGCTTACGTCCCAGTTGAGCGTCAGGCTGTGGCCCTGCGTCACGACATGTTCAAGCGAGGTGGCGTTGGCGAGATTGTCGATCCGCTTCGTGGATTCGTTGGTGATCCCGCCCAGCAATCCCTGCAGGTTCACGATCGGCTGGAGGAGCTGGCCGGAGGCATCCGGGATCACGCCCAGGCTCTGCACGCCACGGCCCACGGCGCGGGCATCGGTATAGTCGAAGCGGTAATCGATGCGGAAATCATCCGACGCATCAAGCCGCGCAGCGAGCTGGCCGCCGTCGATGTTCCGGCCGCCCAGCTTGTTGCTGTAACGCAGGTTGCCGAAGCGCGGATCGCGCACGCTCAGGTCCAGCGTCCGGCCGCCGATCAGGTTGGTCTGGTCGCCCTCGATCTGGTCGTGCAGATAGGCAACCTTCACCGAAAGCGGTCCCAGCGCCGGCAGGTCCAGCGTGATCTTGCCGCGCCACGCATCGTAATTGCCGTAGGAACCGGTGGCCTTCATGCCCCATTCGCCGCTCGGCGCGGCGGTGACGAGGCTGATGGCGCCCGATGTCGCGTTGCGGCCGAACAGCGTGCCCTGCGGACCGCGCAGCACCTCGACGCGCTCGATATCGGCCAGGTCGAACACCGAGCCGACGGTGCGGCCGATATAGACGCCGTCCAGATAGATGCCGACCTTGGGATCGACGGCGTTGTTGGACGTGCCCGATGCGATGCCGCGGATGATGATGGTGGGATTGGATTGCAGGCCCTGCGTGTTGATCTGCAGGTTGGGCGCCACGCCCGCCAGGTTCTTCACGTTGGTGACGCGCATCTGGTCCAGCGCGTCGCTGCTGAGCGCGGTCACGGCGACCGGCACGTTCTGCAGCGCTTCCTCGCGCCGCTGCGCGGTCACGACGATATCGGCGATGCCGACAGTCTCCTGCGCGTCGGCGGCGGCGCTGTCCTGGGCGTAAGCGGGAACCGAAGCGAACATAGCGGCGCTGGCGAGCAACGCCGCGACAAGCGACTTCCTCATTTTCCTCTCCCTGTGGATGCGACCGGCTTGGGCGCCGGCTCGTATCTGTACCGGAGGCTACATCTCCCCCGGCGAATAATGAAGCGCCTTGCATCGAAATTCTGATGCGCGATCGGGCCAAATTCGACGATCGAGACTTCCCGCTCGTCTTTGCTCGACTTTGCGCGACACCCCGCCCGACTTAGGTCGCTTATTCGTTCATCGAGTCCTTTTGGCGTTATCGCCTTTCCGTGATCCGGCGGAACGGATGAAACGCCCCGTCCCGCCGGTCCGGCCCCTTATTCGGCCGCCATGCTGTAGGCGGAATCCACCTGCGGGCTCAGGAACTCGCCCGGCCGCTTGCCGGTGGGCTCGCCGCCGTCGAAGGTCGCCTCGCCATTGACGAGGGTGAGGCGCATCGGCGCGGGATCGCGGGTATAGCGCCAGGTGATGCCGCCATGGCCATCGGGCACGTCGAAGATCTTGCGCTCCTCGCGCCGTTCGATCTCCTCGATGTTGAACACGGTGATATCGGCCGGCGCGCCTTCTTCCAGAACGCCGCGTCCCTTCAGGTTGAAATGCCTGGCGAGCTTGCCGGTCTGGACGTGCACGGCCTCCTCGATGCTGATCTTGCCGCCCCGCACATAATAAGTGAACAGCAGCATATTCTCGCCCGGCCCGCAGAACATCTGGGCATGGGCGCCGGCGTCGGAGACATTGCCCACCGACATCGGATCGCGGATCAGCTCGATCACCAGTTCCTCGTTCATCGGGAACGGCGCCATGTGGACGGTGGACTTCACCCCGTTCTTCAGGATCCAGTCCGCCATCGCATCCGAACGGTGGGCCGCGCCCGACTGCTTCATATATTCGGTCAGCGTCAGGTTCACCGGCCCCGCTCCATTATCCGAATTGCGCAGCAGCAGGTCGTCCGGCCGGTTCATCGGCGCATGCGCCCAGGCATGGTTGTCCCAGCTGTCGCGGGCGCGGGCGCGCCATTCGGGATCGGCGAGCAGGCGCTCCTTCTCCTCGTCGGTCTCGGCCTGCACCACCTCGTGCCAGGCATAATCGTTCGACTGGGCGAAGATCAGCGACTTGGTGAGCGAGAGCGTGTTGGTCGGCGAGACATGGGTGAAGGCCGTCCAATAATCCTTGCCCTGCGCCTTGAAGTCGTCGTGCAGCTTCTGGAGCGGCCCGAGGGTCGGCTTCTGGAATTCGAGGGTGGGGAGGCCGGCCCACTGCATGCGGACCGACTTACCTTCCAGCAGCCGGCCCATGCGGGCGACCATTTCCGGGCCGGTCATGCGCATGAAGGTATCGATGATGACCTGGACGGCGCTGCCGGGGTGGCGATCCAGCACCTCGAACAGGGCGGCATATTCGGCATCGTCGGCGATCTGCGTCGGCACGGGGCGGTCGTCGCCGTCATGATCGAGCAGGTTGGTCGAAAGGCCGAGCGCACCGGCGTTGAGCGCGTCGTCCAGCAGCTCGCACATCCGCTCGATCTCCAGCGGGGTGGCGGTGCGTTCCCACGCATCGAGGCCCATCACCGCAAGCCGGATGGCGATATGGCCGACATAGGCGGCATAATTCAGCGGGATGCGGACCTTGGAGGTCAGCGACGCCTTATATTCGCTCCACTTGCGCCAGTCCCACGGCAGCTCGGAGACGAACGGCTCCTTGGCGATGTCCTCGAAGAAGGAGAAGATGTTGATCACCTCCTGCGTCGCGGCCTTGTCGTCGGAGATGGGCGCGCAGGAGAAACCGCAATTGCCCATGATGATCGTCGTCGCGCCATAGCCGGGCAGCGGGTTGAGATCGTCCTGCCACCACATCGTCGCGTCGAAATGGGTGTGCGCCTCGATGAAGCCCGGCGTCACATAGCATCCGGTCGCGTCCACCACCCGCTCAGCGCCGCCGCGCGGCGCCAGGCCGGCGCCGATCTCGGCGATGCGGTCGCCCGTCACCCGCACGTCGGCGGCATAAGCGGGCGTCATCTTGCCGTCGACGACGGTGCCGCCCTTGATCAGGAAATCAGCCATTATCCTCTCCTCGGTTGTCTTTCCCGCCGGGCTCGCCTATCGCGGGGATCGAATTTGTTTCTCTTATTTACTTATTGAGGTAAACTAAGTCGTGGCGAGCAGCAATAGCCAGAATCGGACCCTGTTCGCGGATGAGGACACGCCGCCCTCCGTCACGCCCGCCGCGATGCGCGGCCGCCCGGCGATGCTTTCGGCCGACGCCATCGTCGATATCGCGCTGAAGCTGCTGGACGCGCATCCGGGCGACGAGCTGACCATGGCCCGGATCGCCCGCGAACTCTCGGTCTCCCCGCCCGCGCTCTACCGCTATTTCCCGACGCGCACCGCGCTGCTGGCGGCGATGTCGGCGGCGGTGTTCGCCGATTTCCCGGACATGCCGGCGGACAGGCCGTGGCGCGAGCAGCTGCTCGCCTGGCAGAATCACGTCGCCAATCTGTACGAAAGTCACCATGGCGTCATGAAGCTGATGGGGTGGGACGATCAGCTCGCCGGCCCCTGGCTCAAGGTGCAGGCGCCGGTGGTGGAGCTGCTCCACCGCATGGGCCTGAAGGAACTGGCGCTGGTCGAAACGGCAAGCTGGTTCCTGGCCGCCACGGTCGGCCTGATCGGCACTTATTATGCCAGCGAGTCCGAGGTGCTCGATCGTTCGGACATGGTGGCGCTGGACGAAGGCGTCGCCGATCTCACCCCTACCCAGCGCGCGCTGGTGGAGGAGAGCCGCAAATGGATCTGGAAGGCCGATCCGCACCGCACCCTCAACAAGGGCTTCCAGGCCCTGCTGGACGGCGTGGAACGCGAGCTCGACGAAGCGGCGGCAGGCTGAGCCGGACGGCACTTTCCTGCTCTGCTCCCCCTGTTGCGTCCGTTCAAAAAGGTCCGTCATCCGGGGTGACGCGGGGAAGCACGGCGATCAGCGCCAGAAAAGTCGGGGCAAGCGAACGGTTCGAAGGAACGCTGCATGCCCTGCTGGGGGTGGAATGCGGTCTCGGATTGGCTAAGCTCACGCGATGAATGATATTCCCGAATGCAAGGTCTCATTGTGGATCGTCGGCGACACCCTTAACCCCGACGAACTTGCTGAATGGCTGGGATGCGCACCTGCTTATCAGGCTCGCAAGGGCGACACCTACTACACCGATGAGGGTGAAGAGATGGTAGCAAGCACCGGTCGATTTCAGCTAACGACCGGCTGGCATACCGGCAAGCCGCTGGAACGCCTAATAGGTGAGTTGCTGGATCGAGTGCCGGACGACGCTGCCTTGTGGGATAGGATCAACACCAGTCTATCAGGCGATGTCTTCTGTGGTCTCATCATGGGCGGCGCGAACGAGGAGACCAAGCTCTCAACGGATACACTTCAGGCACTGGCTTGTCGTGGTCTGTCCCTACACCTCGACATATACGACAGCGCCGACGGGCCAATTAGCTAGGCAGCCACAACGTCCGCAATGTCGTCGGGTCCGTACAGACAGCAATGTCGTCGAAAATTCCAGCAGCGGCCGTGATCCGAATTTGTCCGCGCCGCTTAGAAGTCCAGTTCGATCCGCGTGCCGATGACGTGCAGGTTATAGTCGTCGAACACGCCGTCGGCCGCCACGCCCGGCGAATAAGTGAGATATCCGTAGTTCAGGTTGAACCGCAGATAGTTGATCGGCGTCCAGACCAATCCCGCCAGATAGGCGTTCTGCCGGCCACCCAGCACGCCGGCCGATCGATCGTTCAGGCTGAGATAGTCGTAGCGGAGGTTCAACTGGACCGCGCCGATTCCGCCCTTGCCGAATGGGCGCTTCGGGTCCGCGCCGCCGAATATGCCGTTGCGGTAGGATCGGGTATCGCCCTTGGTGAGGAAATAGCCGACCTCGGCATAGCCGCCGAAGAAGCCGACGTCGGGCGCGTCCGGCCGCACGGCGCGCAGCCAGTGCGCCTCCGCCACCGCATGCCAGGGGCCGCGGATGGCGGCCGCTTCCAGCCCGTAATTCACCTCGTCGTCCACGTTCAGCCCCGGCGTTTCCAGCACATAGCTGTTGGTGCCGTGCAGGAAGGGGCGCTGGCGGTAGACGGTGGGCTTGTCCGCCAGCCGCTTCAGCGTCCGCCAATGGCCCGATGCGCCGAAATGGAGCTGGGTATCGTCCACCTTGGGCGCGAAGACGACGCGGCCGTCCACGCCGAAACTGTTATTCTCGTCCCCGCCCGAAGGCCCGTCGCTGCTGTTGGAAAGCGCACCGATATCGTCGGTGAAGATGCCGCCCTGCAGCAGCCAGTCCTTGTGATGATATTGGGCGGAAATGCCCAGCCGCCGTTCGAAGCCGAAGGCATCGGTGAAGGCGGCGCGTTCCATCACCGATCCGGTGGTATCGCCGGTCAGCTCGTCCAGCGACTGGAACTGGTTCTGGTTGCCGATCGCGACCAGCCAGTCCTTCGTCTCATAGGTAACGAAGGTGTCGACCAGATCGACCTTGTTGTCCGAAAGCTCCAGTTCCAGCTTGTAGCCGAAGCCCGAGCCCAGCTTGCCCTCGCCGCCCAGGCGGATGCGGCGCATCTCGCTGGTGAAGCCGAAGCCCTTGTCGTCCGAACCTGGCGGGTGGGAGACATAGCCCGCATCCGCCTGGATGCGGCCCTTCACCTTGAAGGCGCGATCGTCGCTGGTGAACTGGGGCGATCCCTTCCAGCTGATGCCGGTTTCGGGCGCGGCCTTGGCGGGCGGCGGCGGGGCGGCGGCGGCCACGGCGGTGGATGCCTGCGGCGGCGCCGGCGCGGCAGCCGGCGCGCTCGTCGCGGTGGGCGCGGCCTCCTCTTCCGGCCCCAGCCGGCTTTCCAGCCGAGCGAGCTGCGCCTTCAGCAGCCTGATCTCCTCGCGGATGCGCTGCGCCTCCTCGGCGGAGATCGGTTCGGCCGCCGCCGGCGTGGCGCAGATCAGGCTCAGGCCGAGCGGCATGGCCGCCATGATGTGCCGTGACGTGAAAACTGCCATGAAAGCGATTGCGGACGCGGACCGGCCGCGCCTCCCCTGATTTGCCCATGTCGCAACGCCAGCCGATGCCCGATCGGCGGTTTACGACGCCGTGCGCCCTAAGCGGCAAATATGGCCACATTGTGCCCTATCGTAACCGAAGATTGCCGGCCGGCGGCGCCGTGGGAAAGTCGCTGACATGCCGGCGACCGGCGATATGATGGGCGCGATCGGCCGAGCGCGCCGGTCCGATGTCGCAATAAGGGGCCGGCCGGCCCCGAGAGTGGGAATTGGCATGAAGGATGGAATCGGCCGCCGCGATGTGTTGCGCGGCGCCTCGTTGCTCGGCGGCGGCCTGCTGCTGAACGCGGCCCTGCCCGCCTGGGCGCATAGCGGCGCGCACGGCCTCACGGCCGACATGCCGATGCTCAGCGGCACGGACATCAAGCTCGCCGTCGGCCATTCCCGCTTCGCCGTCGGCGGCAGGAGCGGCCATGCCATCACCGTCAACGGCACGCTGCCCGCGCCGCTGGTCCGCCTGCGCGAGGGGCAGCAGGTCCGCCTTTCCGTAACCAACGGCCTCGACGAGGATACGTCGATCCACTGGCACGGCCTGATCCTGCCCTTCCAGATGGACGGCGTGCCGGGCGTCAGCTTCCCCGGCATCAGGCCGGGCGAGACCTTCCATTACGAATTCCCCGTCCGCCAGGCCGGCACCTACTGGTATCATAGCCATTCCGGCCTGCAGGAGCAGATGGGCCATTACGGCCCTATCGTGATCGATCCGGCGGGCGCGGACCCGGTGGCCTATGATCGCGAGCATGTGATCGTGCTGTCGGACTGGAGCTTCCTCCATCCGCACGAGATCTTCCGCAAGATGAAGGCCCAGGGCGGCTACTTCAACTGGCAGAAGCAGGCGCTGGGCGACGGTGGCGCCATGTCGGCCGCGGATCGCGCGATGTGGGGCCGGATGCGGATGGACCCCACCGACATCGCCGACGTCACCGGCGCCACCTACACCTATCTCGTCAACGGCCACGGCCCGGCGGAAAACTGGACGGGCCTGTTCCGCCCCGGCGAGCGGGTGCGGCTGCGCATCGTCAACGCTTCCGCGATGACGATCTTCAACGTCCGCATCCCCGGCCTCGCCATGACCGTGGTGGCGAGCGACGGCCAGAATGTCCGCCCCGTCACGGTGGACGAGCTGCAGATCACCGTCGCCGAAACCTATGACGTGATCGTCACGCCCACGGAGGACCGCGCCTTCACCCTCGTCGCGGAATCGGTCGATCGATCCGGCATGGCCCGGGCCACGCTGGCGCCGCGCCTGGGGATGCAGGCCCCCGTCCCCCCGCTCCGCCCCCGCCCCACGCTCACCATGAAGGATATGGGCATGGATCATGGCGCCATGGGCCACGACGGGATGGATCATGGCGGGATGGACAATGGCGGCGCCCTGCCCATGAAGATGCGCGACAAGAGCAAGGCGCCGCCGGGCCTGAAGGTCGGCCCCGGCGTGGATTCGATCGCGGCCATGCCCGTGGACCGCACCGGCGATCCGGGCCTGGGGCTGGAGGATGCCGGCCACAAGGTGCTCACCTATCGCGATCTCGTATCGCTCGCCCCCAATGCCGACACGCGCCCGCCCGCGCGCCGGGTGGAGCTGCACCTCACCGGCAACATGGAACGCTTCATGTGGTCGTTCGACGGGGAGACCTATAGCGAGGTGACCGAGCCGATCCGCTTCGCCCGCGACGAACGGGTGCGCGTCGATCTCGTCAACCACAGCATGATGGCGCACCCCATCCACCTGCACGGCCATTTCTTCGAGGTGGTGAACGGCCACACCGGCAACCATCCCGTGAAGCATACGGTGAACGTGCTGCCCGGTGGCAAGGTGAGCTTCGACCTCACCGCCGACGCGCCGGGTGACTGGGCCTTCCACTGCCACCTGCTCTATCACATGCATGCGGGCATGTTCCGCGTCGTCAGCGTCCGCCCGCTCGACGGAGAGGACGCATGAAGCCCCTCCTCGCCGCCGCGTTGGCGAGCGCCCTCCTCGCCGCGCCCGCTTACGCGCAATCCGCGGACCCGCATGCGGGGCATGACATGCCTCCGGCCCCCCCGGCCGATCCGCATGCGGGCCACCACATGCCGCTGGCCGCTCCGGTCGATCCACATGCCGGTCACAGCATGCCACCGGCTGCTCCGGTCGATCCGCACGCCGGCCACGTCGTGCCACCGGCCACGCCAGCCGATCCGCACGCCGGCCACAATATGGCCCCCCCCCCCGCCGATGCCCCGCCGCTGTCACCGCCTCCGGCGGAGGCGCTGGCCGGACCGCGCTTCGCCGCCGACGGGCTGTTCGATCCGCGGGCGATGGCGGCCGCGCGCGCGCAGCTTGGGCGGGAGCATGGCGGCGGCACTCGCTACACGGCGATGCTCGATCGGCTGGAGGCGCGGATCGGCAATGGGCCGGATGCCTATCTGTGGGACGCGCAGGGCTGGTATGGCGGCGATATCGACCGGCTGTGGCTGAAGGCCGAGGGCGAGGGCACGTTCGGCGGGCGGATCGACGATGCCGAGGTGCAGGCGCTGTGGAGCCACGCGATCGGCCCCTGGTTCGATCTCCAGGCCGGCCTGCGCGGCGATTTCCGCCCCGGCCCGGATCGCGCCCAGATCGTCCTCGGCGTCCAGGGCCTCGCGCCTTACTGGTTCGAGGTCGACGCCGCCGCCTTCGTCTCGCACAAGGGCGATCTCACCGCGCGGGCGGAGGTGGAATATGACCAGCGCCTCTCCCAGCGGCTGATCTTCCAGCCCCGCGTCGAGATCGACCTTTCCGCGCAGGCCGTGCGGGAGCTGGGACTCGGCTCCGGCCTTACGTCAATCGCCGCCGGCGCTCGGCTGCGCTACGAATTCGCGCGCGAGTTCGCCCCCTATGTCGGCGTCGAATATGAACGGAAGATCGGCGACACCGCCGATTTCGCCCGCGATGCCGACGAAGGTGTCGGCGGCTGGCGCGCGCTGATCGGCATCCGGGCGTGGTTCTGAGGGTCCGTTTGGGAATCCGCTTCTAGAAATTCGATGCGGCACAGCCCACGCCCGGCCACCCAAGGGCGGTATCTTGTGGATGGCCGGGTGTAGGAGCGGGCCGGCGCGGCAATCTTTGCAACATAGCCGGCGGCGGCCCTTGATTCCCGCCCCGTGCCGTTCCAGCCTGCCCGCCGCCACAACAGGGAGCCGCCAGCATGGTCACGATCGTCGGATTGTCGGGCAGCCTGCGCCGCCATTCCTACAATAGCGGCCTGATCCGCGCCGCCGCCGCCCGCGCGCCCGAAGGCGTGACGATCGATATCGTCTCGATCGCCGGCATCCCGCTCTATGACGGCGACGTCGAGGCGCAGGACGGCATCCCGCCCGCCGTCGCAACGCTCAAGGACCGGATCGCCGCCGCCGACGGGCTGCTGATCGCGACGCCCGAATATAACAACTCGATTCCCGGCGTTCTGAAGAACGCGATCGACTGGGCATCGCGCCCGCCGGCGGACAGCGGCCGGGTGTTCGCCGACAAGCCCGTCGCGGTGATCGGCGCATCGCCCGGCGGGTTCGGCACGATCCTGTCGCAGACCGCCTGGCTACCAGTGCTGCGCTCGCTCGGCTGCCGCCAATGGTCCGGCGGGCGCCTGCTCGTCTCCCGCGCGGGCAAGGCCTTCGACGCGGAAGGCGAGTTGACCGATCCCGCGGTCCTCACCCAGCTCGAAGAATTCGTGGTCGCCTTCGCCGCCTCGCTGCATCGAGGTAGCTGACGGAATGCGGGCCGCAACGGCTGTGGGTTTCAGGGGCGCTGCGCCGGCCTACCCGATGACCGGCCGATTGGGGAAACGGCCTTCAGCACTTCCCCCCCTGGAAGGGAGGGCTGGGGGTGGATTCCGCCGAGGCACTCGGCGGCCCTTGCAAGATTGCATCAGCCATAGGGGCCGACGACAAACTACCTCATGAATCGCGGCCGGTAGCGGGATAGCCGCCGCCAGATCAGGCGCTCGCTTTCTATCTGCCCCTTGCTGGCGGGCCTCGCTCCGCGCGCTGACCTCCCACAACCCCTCCCTTTCAGAAAGGGGAGGAATGGCCGCCCGGTCGTCTCGTGCGGACAGGCCATTCCGCTGGCGCCGGTGCCAATCCGCTTTTGCCCATGCAGCCCGACCGAAGCCCCCGGAACCAGCGCCTCCCCGCGCCGGTTCCGGTCGCCCTTCACACGATCTGGCCGGCCCTGCGGCTCGGCCGCCGGCGGACCGAGGCGGCGACGGTGGCGAAGGCCACCAGCGTCATCGCCCAGCCCGCCGGCTCGGGCGGGTAGCCGATCAGGCCCGCCAGCACCCCCGCCAGCGCGATTGCCGCGATCACCTGTCCCACGCCCGTCCCCCGGCCTGCTTCACACCCCACGCTCACGCCACGCACCATGCAAAGCCACTCCCCGCTCACGCATGGCCAGAACCAAGCAAGCGCCCTGCCCGATCGCGAAAGCCATGGATTCCTTTGTTCTCCGATGGTTAACGGCCGAGCCACTCCCCGGTCGCCTGTAAGCGCCGTCGACAGGCATTGCCGCCTTGTGGGCGCCGCCCGCTTGCGGCAAGGTCCCCCCATGGCCGCGCCCGCAAATGGCCCGGCGGCCGGATATCCGGTCGATCGGCTGATCTTCGCCCCCGGCGACGTCGATCTCGCGCGCTCGCCGCTGGCCGGGCATCTGATGGCCGAAACCTATGTGCTCGGCGCCTTCAATCCGGGGCTGACCCGGCTGCCGAACGGCAATCTGCTGATGATGGTCCGTGTGGCGGAGGCCTTGCGCGAGCCCGTGCGCAACGACCATGTCCACGCCATCCGCTGGGCGGACGGGCGCTACGTGCTCGATCCCTGGCCGCTGGAGCAGGCCGACACCGCCGATCCGCGCAAGTTCCTGCTGCAGGGCGGCGGGTGGAAGGTGATGGCGCTCACCTCGCTTTCCTGGCTGCTGCCCGTGGAGCTTGCGCCGGACGGGCTGGAGGTGGTGGCCGTCCATTATGATCGCGCCATCGCGCCCCAGGCCGATCTGCAATGCTATGGCATAGAGGATGCCCGCATCAGCCGGGTGAGCGATCGCTGGCTGATGACGACCTGCTCCGTCAGCCCCGAACGGCACAGCACCACGCTCTACAGCTCGGAAAACGCGCTCGACTGGCGGTTCGAGGGCATCGTCCTCGATCACCAGAACAAGGACATGCTGATCTTCGAAGGGCTGATCGATGGCCGTTACTGGGCGCAGACGCGGCCGTTGGGCGACCTGTATTTCGCTTATCCGCCGGGCAGCGAATGGCGCGCCGGCCCATCGATCAACCTCGCCACCTCGCCCGATGCGCTCCACTGGAAGCCGTACGAGCGCCCCGGCATCCGCCCCCGCGCGGGCACGGCCGTCAGCGCGCGGATTGGCGGCGGGGCGCCGCCCATCCTCACCGACGAAGGCTGGCTGACCCTGTGGCACGGGGTGGAACGGCACGAGATCGTCGGCATATACCGCACCTATTGGTCGATCCTCGACCGCGACGATCCGTCGCGCGTGCTGCGCGGCGGGGAGGCGCCGCTGCTGGAGGCCAATGCCGGCCTCACCCGCCCGATCGAGGACCTGATGTATCTACGCGACGTGGTGTTCACCACCGGCATCGCCGATGCGGGCGATCATTATGTCGTCGCATCGGGCGAGGCCGATCTCGCCTGCCGGATCACCCACATCCCCAAATCCGTCTTCGCGGCCGGATAGCCGCCGGGGTTGTCAGCCGCCTCGCGGGCGGCCAAGGATGTCCGCAACGAACAATTCCGAAGGATAGAGATGAGCCTGGAATCGGTGCGGGCATGGCTTGCCGTCCATGCGCCGGATATCGCCATCATCGATCAGGGAGAAAGCACCGCCACCGTGGCGGATGCCGCCCGCACGCTGGGCGTGGAGCCGGGCCAGATCGCCAAGACGCTGTCGGTGCGCATCAACGATGCGGTGGTGCTGGTGGTGGCCCGCGGCGATGCCCGGATCGACAATCGCAAGACCAAGGCAGCCTTCGGCGGACGCCCGCGCATGCTGGGGGCCGAGGAGGTGCAGGCGCTGACGGGTCATCCCGTGGGCGGGGTCTGCCCCTTCGGCCTGGCGACGGCGATCCCGGTCTATTGCGACATATCGCTGCGCGATTTCGCGGAGGTCTATCCGGCGGCGGGATCGACCACCAGCTCGGTCCGGCTGACGCCCGCCCGGCTGGCCGATCTGGTCGGCGCGCGCTGGGTGGACGTCTGCCAGCCGCCCGCCGTGGCGGACGCGGCGGCCGAAGCCGCCGAATGAACCGGCCCCATCGCGGGCACGACAGCTTGAGTGAGAGAAAGGCGTTACGATGAGCGGCATGGCCAAGTTCGACTGGGCGGACCCCTTCCTGCTGGAAGACCAGTTGACCGGGGATGAGCGGATGGTGCGCGATACCGCCGCCCAATATGCGCAGGAAAAGCTGCAGCCGCGCGTGATCGAGGCGTTCGCCAACGAGACCACCGATACCGAGATCTTCCGCGAGATGGGGGCGCTGGGCCTGCTGGGGCCGACCATCCCGGCCGAATATGGCGGGGTGGGCGCATCCTATGTCGCCTACGGCCTCGTCGCGCGCGAGGTGGAGCGGGTGGATTCCGGCTATCGTTCGATGATGTCGGTGCAATCCTCGCTCGTCATGTATCCGATCCATGCCTACGGATCGGAAGAGCAGCGCCACAAATATCTGCCGAAGCTGGCGACCGGCGAATGGATCGGCTGCTTCGGCCTGACCGAGCCCGACGCCGGATCCGATCCGGGCGCGATGCGCACGCGAGCGGAGAAGATCGACGGCGGATACCGGATCAGCGGTTCCAAGACCTGGATATCCAACGCGCCGATCGCCGACGTATTCGTGGTCTGGGCGAAATCCGATGCCCATGGCGGCGCCATCCGGGGCTTCGTGCTGGAAAAGGGCATGAAGGGCCTGAGCGCACCGAAGATCGAGGGCAAGCTTTCGCTGCGCGCGTCGATCACCGGCATGCTGATGCTGGACGGGGTCGAAGTCGGAGAAGAGGCGCTACTGCCCAACGTGTCCGGCCTCAAGGGGCCGTTCGGCTGCCTCAACCGCGCGCGCTACGGCATTTCCTGGGGCTCGCTCGGCGCTGCCGAATTCTGCTTCCACGCCGCACGGCAATATGGCCTCGACCGCAAGCAGTTCGGCCGGCCGCTGGCCGCCACCCAGCTCTACCAGAAGAAGCTGGCCGACATGATGACCGATATCGCGCTCGGCCTGCAGGCTTCGCTGCGCGTCGGCCGGCTGATGGACGAGGGCCGTTTCGCGCCGGAGATGATCTCGATCGTCAAGCGGAACAATGTCGGCAAGGCGCTCGACATCGCCCGCGCCGCCCGCGACATGCACGGCGGCAACGGCATTTCGGGCGAATATCAGGTGATGCGCCACGCGATGAACCTGGAAACCGTGAACACCTACGAAGGCGCCCACGACGTCCACGCCCTGATCCTCGGCCGCGCGATCACCGACATCCCGGCCTTTTGAACGGAGCCTGCGGGCGCGCTCCCCGGCCGGAGCAGCCCGCCCGCTTCTATCGCTTCACCAGCTTCAGGCCGCCCACGATCAGCGCGCCGACCGCCACGCCGAAGATGCCCGATCCCAGCGCCTGGACGAACCAGCTCGCGAAACCGCCGATCGCCGGCAGCGCATGGGCGGCGGCCTCGGCAGCGTCGTGGATCAGGTGGGGAAGCGGGGTGAGGCCGAAATGTTCGAGGCCGTGGACGATGATGCCGCCGCCCACCCAGATCATCGCCGCGATGCCGATCGTCGCCAGCGCGCGCAGCACCACCGGCATGCCCTTCACCAGCCCCCGGCCCACCGCGCGGACCAGGCCGTTGTCGCGGCGGGAAAGGTGCAGGCCGATATCGTCCATCTTCACGATCAGGCCGACGACGCCATAGACGCCCGCCGTCACCAGCAGCGCCACCACCGCCAGCACGATCGCCTGGGTGGCGAGCGACTTTTCCGCCACGTCGGCGAGCGCGATCGCCATGATCTCGGCCGACAGGATCAGATCGGTGCGCACCGCCCCGCTCACCTTCCGGGCCTCGATCGCGGCGGGTTCCTCGAAGGCGGGCACCGCCTCCTCGCCGTCCGCCTCGTCATGGTGGCCGCCCAGGCTGTGGACCAGCTTCTCGGCGCCCTCGAAGCAGAGATAGGCGCCGCCCAGCATCAGGAGCGGCGTGATCGCCCATTCGGCGAAGGCGCTCAGCAGCAGGGCGGCGGGCAGCAGGATCAGGAGCTTGTTGCGCACCGATCCCAAGGCGATCTTGCCGATGATCGGCAGTTCGCGATCCGGGGAGAAGCCCACCACATAGCGCGGCGTGACGGCGGTATCGTCTATCACCACGCCCGCCGCCTTGGTGCCGGCGCGGCCGGCGGCGGCCGACACGTCATCCAGCGATGCCGCCGCCAGCTTGGCGATGCCCGCCACGTCGTCCAGCAACGCTACCAGTCCGGTCGGCATCCGGTTCCATTCCCTGTGGTTGATCCCCGCCCCTTCCGTAACGCGGCGGCCACGCGATGCAATGGCACAATATCCGGCTGCCGCATCCAAGTAGAACATGCGACCATATCGACGGATTCCGGCCCCAGCCCTTGCAGATCATCGCGCTATATCGCCGTCCCGTCCCCCGGACTCCACGACCCGCAGATTTTTTTTCATGGCCCCGGAACCGGCGGCTTCCCGGCTCGTTCCCGCAATTCGGATAGCGACCTTATGCCCCCCCGCTCACGCTATCCGAACCCAGGGCCCGGGACCGTCGATCCTCCCCCCGACGACGGTTCCCGGGTCCGCATTCTATCAGCGGGTCCGCAGACGGCTTTCCTCCAGGGCGACCAGGCGTTGTTCCGAATCGAACCACCCGCGGAACAAAGCTTCATGACCGCGCATTGTCCCTCCGTCTTCCGGCCCGCGCCGGAACGTTAGAGGAGATTTCCATGCGTAGGATCTTCACCCTGGCCCTGATGGCCAGCACGATGCTGCTGGCCGCCTGCAATACCGTGGAAGGCGCCGGCAAGGACGTGAAATCTGCCGGCGAGGCCGTGGAGGACGCCGCCAAGTAACCCTGCCACACCAACGGAGCCGGAACGCCCGCGTCAGGCGGTGGTGGCGTCTTCCGCCGCCACATCCCGGGCGCGGCGCTTCTCGGTGAACCAGATCGCGATCAGCGCCAGTTCGTAGAGCAGCACCAGCGGGATCGCGAGCATAAGCTGGGATACCACGTCGGGCGGGGTCAGCACCGCCGCGACCGCGAAGGCGCCGACGATGGCATAGCGCCGCCCGGACTTGAGCTGCGCCCGCGTCACGATCCCGGCGCGTTCCAGCAGCATCAGCAGCACCGGCAGCAGGAAGGCGACGCCGAAGCCGAAGATGAATTTCGTCACGAAATCCAGATAGTTGCCGACGCCGGGCAGCGCTTCCTGGCTGACGCCGCCGATATTGCCCTGGTAGCTCAGCAGGAAATGCAGGGCGACCGGCATGGCGACATAATAGGCCATCGCCGCTCCGGCGATGAACAGCAGCGGCGTGAAGGCGAGGAAGGGCAGCAGCGCCCTCTTCTCCTTGGCGTAGAGCCCCGGCGCCACGAACTGCCAGAGCTGGTTGGCCACCACCGGGAAGGCCAGCATCAGCGCCGAGAAGAAGGCCACCTTGATCTCGACGAAGAAGGCTTCGAAGATATTGGTGTAGATCAGCCTGCCCTGCCCCGCCTTCAGCAGCGGCTGCACCAGGAAGGCGAAGATCGGCTTGGCGAAATAGAGGCAGAGCGCGAAGGCCACGCCCAGCGCGGCGAAGCTCCATAGCAGGCGGCGGCGAAGCTCGATCAGATGGTCGAGCAGCGGCGCCTTGGTGTCGTCGATATCCCTCATGCCGGCCTGTCCACGGCGGGCGCATCGGCGGCCGGCGGGCTATCGGGCGCGCCGTCCCCGGGCGGCGGCAGCGGCGTCATGGCCGGGGCGCCTTCCTCCCGCATCACCGGATGCTCGCGCATGATCCGGGCATTCTCCTCCGCCCATTTCCGCTCCATCTCCTCGATCTCCGACTGGCGGATCATCTCGTCGAAGCCGGAGCGGAAGTGGCGGGCCATGCCGCGCGCGCGCGCGACCCACTGGCCGACGACACGCATCAGGCGCGGCAGATCCTTAGGGCCGATCACCACCAACGCGACCAGCGCGACCAGCATCAGTTCCGTAGGGGCGATATCGAACATCGAAGCTTCGGTTACTTTCGCGGGGCGGTGCGGCCGGCCGGATCACCTGCCGGCCAGCCCCGCCATTCCTGTCTGCGCATCGTCACGGCGCGAGCCGGGCCGGCATCCCGGCCCGGATCAGCACAAGCGGCGCGCCCGTCAGGGCTGCGCGGGCCGATCGTCCTGCATCGGCTGGAGGTTGCGATCGGCATTCGGCTCCAGCGGCGGCTGGGCCTGGAGGCGCGGCGCGGGCTTGGGCGCCTCATCCTCGTCTGCCATGCCCTTCTTGAAGCTTTTGATGCCCTTGGCGACGTCGCCCATCATGTCCGAAAACCGCCCCTTGCCGAACAGCAGGAGGACGATGATGCCCACGACGAGCCAGTGCCAGATACTGAGGCCACCCATGTAAATTCTCCCGGTAAGCCCCCTATCTAGTCGTCCGCGTCGTCGCTTTCCACCTCCAACTGCGCGAAGGCGAGATCGACGGGGTCCAGCAGCCCCGCGGCCTTCAGATCGTCGATCCCCGGCAGGTCGCGCCGGCTGGCGAGGCCGAAATGGGCGAGGAAGGCCGAGGTGGTCGCATAAGTGAGCGGCCGGCCGGGCACCTCGCGGCGGCCCGCCGGGCGGATCCAGCCGGCTTCCATCAGCACGTCCAGCGTGCCCTTCGATATCTGGACGCCGCGAATCGCCTCGATCTCGGCGCGACTGACGGGCTCGTGATAGGCGATGATCGCCAGCGTCTCGACCCCGGCGCGGGAAAGGCGACGCGGCTCCTCCCGATCGCGGCGGAGGATATGGGCAAGGTCCGGCGCCGTCTGGAAATGCCAGCGCCCACCGCGTTCGACCAGATTGATGCCCCGGCCGGCATAATCGTCCGCCAGCGCCCCCAGCGTGCGGCGGACATCGCCCGCCTCGCCCACCGCCGCCATGATCTCGGTAAGCGTCAGCGGCGCCTCGGCCGCGAACAATGCCGCCTCGATCGCGCGCTTCAGATCATCGGGCGGGTTCATGCGGCGCGGATCATCAGCGGCGCGAAAGGCTCCGCCTGCTCGATATGCGCCTTGCCCAGCCGTGCCAGCTCCAGCGCGGCCAGGAAGCTGGATGCCAGCGCCGACCGGCGATATTCGGGATCGAGCGTGGGCGGCAGGAAGCTTTCGAGCGAGGCCCAGTCGAGGCTGACGCCGATCATCCGTTCCACCCGGCGCATCGCCTCGTCCAGCGTCATCACCGGCCGGCGGGAGACGACGTGGAAAACCGGCTCGGCACGGGCGCGCACCTCGCCATAGGCCGCGATCAGATCATAGAGGCCGACCTGCCACGCCGCCTTGCGGACGACCTTCAATCCTTCGGGCGAACCGCGCTGGAAGACATCGCGCCCCAGCCGATCCCGCGCCATCAGCCGGGCGCCGGCCTCCCGCATCGCATCCAGCCGCTGCAGCCGGAGCTGGAGGCGCAGCGCCAGTTCCTCGGGGCTGGGATCGATCTCCGGGTCCTTGGGCAGCAGCAGGCCCGATTTGAGGTAAGCGAGCCAGGCCGCCATCACGAGATAATCGGCGGCGATCTCCAGCTTCAGCGCCTTGGCGCCCTCGATGAAGGCCAGATATTGCTCGACCAGCGCGAGGATGGAGATTTCGCGCAGGTCCACCTTCTGCGCCCGCGCCAGGTTGAGCAGCAGATCGAGCGGCCCCTCCCACCCGTCGAGCGCGAGGGTGAGCGTATCGGGAGAGGCGAGAGGCAGTTCGAAATCGTCGTCATCGGCCATGGCGACAGGCTAGCGCGGCTTTTGCGGGGGCGCCATCATTGTTCGGACGGCAAGCCCCCGTCAGGCATAGGCCAGCAGGGCATCCCGCTTCGCGACCAGATCGGCGAAGGCGATATCCGGCCCCCGCCCGGCGACGGTCGCCATGGCCCGGTCGAGGCGCGCGCGCGCGTCATCCGCGATCGCGCCGACGGCGCCCGCCACGGCCCTCATCTCCGCCATGTCGCCCGAACAATGGAGCGCGATGTCGCAGCCCGCCGCCAGCACGCCGGCCGCGCGTTCCCCGAAATCGCCGGACAGCGCGTGCATGCCGAGATCGTCCGACATCAGCAGCCCATCGAAGCCGATGCGGCCGCGAATGACATCGCCGATCACCCTGGCCGAGAGGCTGGCGCATTCCTGCGCATCCCACGCCGTGTAGACGACATGGGCGGTCATCCCCATCGGCGCGCCGTTGAGCGCGATGAAGGGCGCGAGATCGCTTTCCAGTTCCTCCGCCGGAGCGGTGACGACCGGCAGTTCGACATGGCTGTCGGCCATCGCCCGGCCGTGGCCGGGGATATGCTTGACGACGCCGACCACGCCGGCCGCCTGCATCCCTTCCAGCACCGCACGGCCCAGCGCGGCGACGCGCAGCGGTTCGGCGCCCAGCGCGCGATCGCCGATGATGTCATGCGCATCCGGCTGGCGGACGTCGAGCAGCGGCAGGCAGTTCACGTTGATGCCGGCTTCATGCAGCATCGTCGCGATGGCCTGCGCATTCGCCTTCGCCGCCTCGATCGCGGAAGCCGGCGCCACATCGTAGAGCCGGTCGAAGACCTCGGCCCGCGGGAAGGCCGGCCAGACCGGCGGCTGCATCCGCGCCACGCGCCCGCCTTCCTGATCGATCAGGATCGGCACGTCCGCGCGGCCCGAAACGGCGCGCAGGGCATCGGTGAGCGCGCGAAGCTGCGCCGCATCCTCGATATTGCGGCGGAACAGGATGAAGCCCGCCGGATCGACATCGGCGAAGAAGGCCCGTTCCTCATCCGAAAGAACAGGGCCGGCGAGGCCGAGGATGAGAGGGGTCATGCTTGTGCCTGTCGATCGAATGAGGGGAATGGAGGCCGGCGGCGCGGCCGGCCCCGATCGGATCACACCTGGTTGCAGGGTTTTCCGGCGGCCTTGATCGCCTTGCAGGCTTCGCGCGCGCCGATGCCGCTGGCCCGCAGGCGATAGAGCGTCTTGCCGCCGACCTCGACCGTGGTGATCGAGCGGCTGAGCTTGCCCAGTTCCGGGAACTGCCTGGCGAGCCGCCCCCATTCGCCGGACGCGATCGCTTCGGAATTGAACGCGCCGAGCTGGATGGTGCCGCCGCCCATCGCCGGCTTCGCGGCCGGGGCGGGCGTAGGCAGCAGATTGGCGGGCGCATGGGCCGTCGCCGTTTCGGCAACGGCTTTGGCCGGTGCGGGCGCCGGCTTTGCCGGGGCGGGCGCAGGAGCGGCCGGCTTGGGCGTGCCCGGCGTCACTTCCGCCTTTGCCACCTGCGACGGCGGCAGGGTGACGGTGGGCACCGGCGCCACATCCATGCCGGCGGAAACGCCCGCGACGGGGGCTTCCGGCCGGGCATTGGGGTTGATCTGGGAATCGATCACCTGGCCTTCGCTGGCGGCATAAGCGGCATCGCCTTCCCCGGCGACGGCCATGCCGTTGGCGGAGGCGCCTTCGGCCGGCACCTTGTAATCGCCTTCCGGCGCGGCGATCAGCTCGCCCGAGCCCGCGCTCTTGTCCCTGTCGCGCATCCAGAAGATGCCGCCGACCAGCAGGCCGATGAACACCAGCGCCGCGATCACGGCCCCGATCAGCTTGGCCGTGCCGACGCCGCCATGATCGTCCTCATCCTCGACCGCCTCCAGCCAGGGCAGGCGATCCTCATCCGCGACACCGAAGCGTCCCCGCTCAACAGCATCCGTCATCAATGCATCTCCTCGGCCGCGGCGACCCCCATGACGGCCAGGCCGTTGCGGATAATCTGCCCGATCGCATCGGCAAGGGCCAGACGCGCCGCCGTGGTTTCGGCATCATCCACCAGCAAAAAGCGACGGGACGGATCGTCATTGCCCCGGTTCCACAGCGCGTGGAAGGCGGCGGCGAGATCGTAGAGGTAGAAGGCGACGCGATGCGGCTCGTGATTCGCCGCCGCCCCTTCGATCAGGCGCGGGAACTGCGCGGCGAGCTTGACCAGCGCCAGCTCCTCCCCATCCAGCCGGCCGAGATCGGCGGCCGGCAGCGCCAGCCCCGCCTCCGCCAGCCGGCGGTGGAGCGAATGGACCCGCGCGTGCGCATATTGCACGTAGAAGACGGGATTGTCCTTCGACGCTTCGACCACCTTGGCGAAATCGAAGTCCATCTGCGCATCGGCCTTGCGGGTGAGCATGGTGAAGCGGACCACATCCTTGCCCACCTCGCGCACCACGTCCGCCAGGGTGACGAAGCTGCCCGAACGCTTGGACATCTTCACCGGCTCGCCGCCGCGCAGCAGCCGGACCATCTGCACCAGCTTGATATCCAGCGGCACCTTGCCGCCGGTCAGCGCCTTCACCGCCGCCTGGATGCGCTTGACGGTGCCGGCATGGTCGGCGCCCCAGATGTCGATGAGCTGGTCCGCCGTCTCCGCCTTCTGGGCGTGATAGGCAAGGTCGGTGCCGAAATAGGTGAGGCTGCCGTCGGCCTTCATCACCGGCCGGTCGCTGTCGTCACCGAAGGCGGTGGCGCGGAACAGCGTCATCTCCACCGGTTCCCAATCCTCGGGCACCTCGCCCTTGGGCGCTTCCAGCACGCCTTCGTAAACGAGGCCCTCGGCGCGCAGCTTGTCGAGCGCGGCCTTGACCCGGCCGTCCTTCTGCACCTTGGCTTCGGAGGCGAACACGTCGTGATGGATGCCGAGCAGCGCCAGATCGGCGCGGATCAGGTCCATCATCGCCGCGACCGTCTTTTCCCGGAACAGCACCAGCCATTCGCCTTCGGGGGCGCGGGCGTAGCGATCGCCGAACTCGGCGGCCAGCTTCTCGCCGATCGGGATCAGATAGTCGCCGGGATAGAGTCCCTCGGGGATGGTGATCCCCTGCTCGCCCAGCGCCTGCCGGTAACGCAGGTGCGCGGAGCGGGCGAGCGTCTCCACCTGGCTGCCGGCATCGTTGATATAATATTCGCGGGTGACGGCGTAGCCGGCATATTCCAGCAGGCTCGCCAGCGCATCGCCCACCACCGCGCCCCGGCAATGGCCCATGTGCATCGGCCCCGTCGGATTGGCGGAGACATATTCGACATTGACGCGCTCGCCCTTGCCGATCGTCGAGCGGCCGTAATCGGCGCCGCCCGCCAGGATCGCGGCCAGCTCCTCACGCCAGCTTTCCTCGGTGAGGCGGACGTTGATGAAGCCGGGGCCGGCCACTTCGGCGGACGCGATCTCCGGCAGGCGCGCGAGCTTGGGCGCGATCAGCGAGGCGAGCTCGCGCGGGTTCTTGCCGGCGGGCTTGGCCAGCACCATCGCGGCGTTGGTGGCGAGATCCCCATGCGCGGGATCGCGCGGCGGCTCGACCGTGACGTTCCGTCGATCGAGCCCGGCCGGCAGGTCGCCCGCCTGGGCGAGGTCGTCGAGGATCTGGCCGATGCGATCGGCGAAGCGGGCGTAAAGGGTCACGGGCGAATATCCGGCAAACAGGGTAAACCGCGCGGCCTTAGCGCGGGACGGCGGCGAATTGAAGCGGGAAGCCGGAAAGCATGCGCCTTGGCGCGATCAGAGGCCTTCCGGCATCTCTACCGGACCCACCACTTCGCGATGGCGGGCCACGGCGTAGCGATCCGTCATCCCCGCGATGAAATCGGCGATGTGGCGGGTGCGCGCGGGCTCGGCCTCGGGCAGCGTCTCGCGCCAATGGTCGGGCAGCAGCTTCGGGTCCGCGCGATAGGCGGCGGCCAGCCCGGCGACGATCCGCCCCGCCTCCGCCGCGACATGGAGCTGGCTGGGATGATGATAGAGCCGGGCATACATGAAGCGCTTGAAGGCGCGCTCGTCCGCCGCCATCGCATCGGAAAAGCCCACGATCGGCCGGCCGGCGGCGCGCACGGCCTCCACGCTGCCCGGCGCGATATCGGCCAGCCGGACGCGGGTGGCATCGAGCAGGTCCGTCACCATCCGGCCGATCTGCTCGCGGATCAGCTCCGCGATCAGGCGCCCGCGCGGCGCGTGGGGATGGCGTGCCACGACCCGCGCCCAGCCCGGCGCCACCAGCGGCTGCGCGATCACATCGTCGAGCGCGATCAGCCCGGCGCGCAGGCCATCGTCGATATCGTGATTGTCATAGGCGATGTCGTCCGCGATCGCCGCCACCTGCGCCTCCAGCGAAGCGAAGGTGGAAAGATCGAGCGGGAAAGCCGCGTCCGCCTCCACCATCGCCCAGGTCGCCGCCACCACCGGGCCGTTATGCTTGGCCAGCCCCTCCAGCGTCTCCCACGAGAGGTTGAGGCCGTCCCAGCCGGGATAGGGCGTTTCCAGCCGGGTCAGGATACGCAGCGTATGGGCGTTGTGATCGAAGCCGCCGGCATCCGCGGTGGCGGCCTTGAGCGCGTCCTCCCCCGAATGGCCGAAGGGCGGATGGCCGATATCGTGCGCGAGGCAGAGCGCCTCGGTGAGATCCTCGTTCAGGCCCAGCGCGCGGGCGATGGTGCGGCCGATCTGCGCGACTTCCAGGCTGTGGGTGAGGCGCACGCGAAAATGATCGCCGTCGGGCGCCACGAACACCTGCGTCTTGTGGCGGAGCCGGCGGAAGGCGATCGAATGGATGATCCGATCGCGGTCGCGCTGGAAAGCATCGCGCGGCCCTCGCGTCTCGCCGCCGGCCTCGGCATGAGCGCGGCCACGGCTGCGGGCGGGATCGGAAGCATAGGATGCGAGGCGGGACATGCGCGGGCCCATGCCGGGCATGGGCCGACAAGTCCAGCCCGGTGCCTATTTCCCGCCGAGCGGCTCCACCGGCACGCCGGCGCGCGACGTGAACTGGATCGTCGACATGCCTTCCTTGGCGAGCTGGTTGACGAATGCCTGCGCCTCGCCATCGGTCTTGAACGGGCCCACCAGCAGCCGGTTCGACATCCGCCAGGATGAAACCCAGGGGGAACGACCGCCGAAGGCTTTGGGCTTGTCCGCCTTCAGCTTCGCCCAGACCTTGGGAAGATCGGCCTTGTTCTTGCCGGATGCCACCTGCACCCAATAGCGTTCCGGGTTGGCCGCCTTCAGCTTCGCCTCGGCCTTCGCCTTGGCATCGGCCTTCGCTTTTTCCTCCGCCCTGGCCTTGGCGTCGGCCTTGGCCTTCACATCTGCCTTGGCCTTGGCGTCCGCTTTCGCCTTTGCCGCGGCATCCGCCTTGCGCTTGGCGGCAGCATCGGCATCTGTCTTCGCCTTGGCCCGCGCGGCGGCGACTTCCGGGTCGGTCGAAGCCAGTTCCGCCTCGGGGCCACGCGGCGCGGACATCCGCGTCGGCGGCGTCACGGCAATCGCGCTCGCAGTCTTCGAAGCATCGCCGTCGTCGCGGCGGGCCGGCTCCGCCGCGCCACCCAGCGGCTTGCCCGACGGGATTAGGCCGGCATCGGCGCGCGGGGCGGGCGTAACGGCGGCCGCGCGAGGCTGGCCCGCCGGTTTCGCCAGCACCGCATCGGCATACATTTCCGCATCGCTGTAACGGCGGCCATCGGAGGGAAGCCGGCCGAAATGCACGGCGAGCGCCTTCTGCGGCGGCTTGAGCTGCGGCAGGCGGCCCAGGAACTGGCCCATCGCGGCGGCTTGCGGCCCCGGCATCGCGGCATCGGCGATGCGCTGGGCGCCGGCCTTGTCGCCGCCGAGCGCGAGGACGAAGGCGCGGGTGCGATAGGCCGAGCGATCGCCCTTGCGCACCAGCGGATCGATCATGGTGAGCGCCCCCTGCTTGTCCCCCGATATCGCCATGGAGAGGGCCAGGCGGTTGAGGATTTCGGGATCGTCGCTGTTGCGGAGCGCCAGCGTGTAATCGGCCTGCGCCTTGCGGTTGTCGCCGCGCAAATCATAGGCAAGGCCGCGATCGCCGGCGATTTCCGCCTCAGGCACGCCCAGCGCCGTCGCCTCGTCGAACAGCTTCAACGCCGCGCGCGGCTGTTCCATCTGGACGAGGGCGGATGCCAGGCCCGCCTTCACCCGGCCGTTGCGCGGCTGGATCTCCTCGGCCCGGGCGAAGAAGCTCAGGGCCGATTCCGGATCGCCCACCATCAGCGCGGCGCGGCCGGCCCCGGTCAAGGCATTGAAGTCGCGCGGGTTGGACGCCAGCATGCGCAGATAGCGGCTCAGCGATTCCGCCGGATCGCCGGGCGCGATCAACGGCGGCAGGGCGCTTGCCTGATAGAAAGCCGCCGCCGGCATCGGGGCCGCGACCAGCATGGCAAAGGGGGCGGTGCAGGCCAGCAGGCGGCGGGCGATCGACGGAAAGGCGAGTGACATGGTGCACGCCATAGAGGCCGCCGGCCGCACTTTCGCAAGGGATTCGTGGGGGCCGCGCGCCGATCCGGTGGCGGGCGGCGGCAGGCCGGCGCCGCCTGCCCGCGGCGCCGAAAGCCATGCCCAAAGGCAAGGGGGCCGGCCACCCCAAGGCAGCCGGCCCCCGTCCATGCGATGATCGCCGGTTACTGGTTGTTCTGGCGGTTCAGGAAGCGCGGCACATCGGCGCCGCGCCCTTCCTCGTCCACCTGCGCCTTGGCGGCGCCGCGGGCGATGTTGGACATGCGTTCGAACAGCGTCGCCCCTTCACGGGCGCGCGGCGCGGGCGCGGGTGCCGGGGCTTCCGCAGCCGGCGTCAGCCATGGGCGGGCCGAGCCGGTTTCCGCATCGCGCGGCGGCAGCGGATTGCCCGCGACCGGCGGCGTCAGCGTCTCGTTGAGCAGCAGTTCGTCCGTCGCGGGCGGCACGATGTCGTTGGCCGACAGGTCGAGCGCATCGGCCGGCGCCTGGACGGGCGGCTCGAGCCGGATTTCCGGCTGCGGCGCCACGGCGACGGGCGGCGCGACCGGGGCAGGCTGCACCGGTGCCGCCTGCTGGGCCTGAGGCGCCGGCTGCTGCGCCTGGGGCGCGGGCGTCTGGGCGGGCGCTTCCTTGCGCGCGGCCGGGAAGGTGAAGAGCTTGGCCGGCTCCGGCACGGCGGCGGCTTCCGCCTCAATGCCGGTGGCGACCACGGACACGCGGATCTTGCCTTCCAGATCGTTGTTGAAGGCCGAACCCCAGATGATGTTGGCGTCCGGGTCCACCAGCTCCTTGATGTGGTTGGCGGCCTCGTCGACCTCCATCAGGCGCATGTCCTCGCCGCCGACGATCGAGATGATGACGCCCTTGGCGCCCTTCATCGACACGCCATCCAGCAGCGGGTTGGCGATCGCCTTTTCGGCGGCCTCGATCGCGCGGTTGTCGCCCGAGGCTTCGCCCGTGCCCATCATCGCCTTGCCCATCTCGCCCATCACGGAACGGACGTCGGCGAAGTCGAGGTTGATAAGGCCGGGCATCACCATCAGATCGGTGATCGAGCGGACGCCCTGCTGGAGCACCTCGTCCGCCATCTTGAACGCTTCCTTGAAGGTCGTGTTCGGGTTGGCGACGAGGAAGAGGTTCTGGTTGGGGATGACGATCAGCGTGTCGACGTGCTTCTGCAGTTCCTCGATGCCCGCATCGGCGGACTTGGAGCGGCGGTTGCCTTCGAAGCTGAACGGCTTGGTGACGACGCCGACCGTCAGGATGCCCTTGTCGCGCGCGAGCTTGGCGATCACCGGCGCGGCCCCGGTGCCGGTGCCGCCGCCCATGCCGGCGGTGATGAAGCACATGTGCGCGCCGTCGAGCGCGGCATCAACCAGCTCGAGCGCTTCCTCGGCCGCGGCACGACCGATTTCGGGGCGCGCGCCCGCGCCGAGGCCCTGGGTGATCTTGAGGCCGAGCTGGATGCGCCGTTCCGCCGCCGAGGCATTGAGCGCCTGCGCATCGGTGTTGGCGACGATGAAATCCACGCCCTGGACATCGGAATTGATCATGTTGGCGATGGCATTGCCGCCGGCGCCGCCCACCCCGATCACGCTGATACGGGGCCGCAACTCATCCACTTCCGGCCGCATGAACTCGATCGTCATAACCTCAACTCCGCTGTGCCGCGCGCATCCGACGCGCCCCCGAACAAGAATCTAACATCACCTGATTCGCCGACGCACGCGAAAAGTTATGTTCCCTGCGTAATTCGGCGATATTTTCTCAATAACCATTGCGAAAAGCGGCGATCATCCGCTGGATCATGCCGGCCCCATGCACGCGATGGACCGTCTGGGTGGCGGGCGCCATCGCGCGCAGGTCGATCGGATCGGACGCCGCATAGTGGATCAGCCCCGCAAGCGTGGCGAAGGCCGGGCCGCTATGCGCCTCGGGCAGGCCCGAAAGCCCGCGCGGCTTGCCGACGCGCACCGACTGGCCGAGCAGGCCCTGCGCATAATCCGCAATCCCCTTCATCTCCGCGCCGCCGCCGGTGAGCACGATCTGGCGGCTGACCGGGCCGGTGAAACCCAGCGCCTTCAGGGTCGTGCCGATCTCCCCCATCCAGCGTTCGAGCTGCTGGCGGATGATCGCGATCAACTGCGCGCGGGTGATCCGCATCGGATCGCTCCCGTCCTGCGTGCCGGCCACCGGCACCACATCGATCATGTCGTGGTTGTCCCGTGGGCTCGTCATCGCCGATCCGTAGAAGGTCTTCAACCGTTCCGCGTCGAAGCGACGGGTGCCGAGCGCCGAGGCGATATTGTCCGTGATGTCGGCCGCGCCCATTGGCAGCGAAGCGAGGCCCACCAGCATGCCGCCGGCGAAAAGCGAAACGTTGGTGACGCCCGCCCCCATCTCCACCAGCGCGACGCCGAGGTCGCGCTCCTCCTCCGACAACACCGCCATGCCGGCGGCGATCGGCGAGGCGACGATCGATTTCACGGCGAGATGCGCGGAACGGACGCAGAGATCGACATTGCGGACGGGCGAGGCCTCGGCCGCGACGACGTGGATGTCCACGCCCAGCCTGTCGGCATGAAGGCCCAGCGGCGTGCGCGTGCCCTTGAGGCCATCCAGCGTATAGAGGGTCGGCTGGGCGTGCAGCACCATCCGGCCTTCGGGATCGATCGCGTTGCGGCCGGCATTCAGGAGGGCATCGATATCCTGCTGCTCGATCCGGTGGCCGCCGAGATCGACCTCCACGGCCGCCAGCTTGCTGACCAGCCCGCCGGCTGAAAAGCTGACCCACACATCCTCGATATTGGTGCGGGCGATGCGCTCGGCCTGCTCCACCGCCTCGCGGATCGCGGCCTCGGTGCGCTCCATGTCCGCCACATAGCCGTGGCGGACGCCCTTGCTTTCGCGCTGGCCGGTGCCGAGCACGCGGATCTCGCCGCCGCCGTCCGTCACCTCGGCGATCAGCGCGCAGACCTTCGAGGAACCGATGTCCAGCGCGGTAATCAGATTGTCGCTGCGAGCCTGCGCCATGATCGTCTTGTCCCCCTGAAAACCGTTCCCTGAATCCCTGCCCTCAAATGCTTCGCGCGTCGGCCGCCGCCGTGGAGGCCGGTGGCCGTTCCTCGCCATTGTCCGTGGCCGGGCGGACGCTGGCGGATGCCTGGTCCGCGGCCGGGCGCGCCGCCGGCCGCACGATGATGCGGCCGGGATTGCGCATGTCGAACCGCAGCATGCCTTGGCCCAGCAGCCGCATCGTCCCATCCCGCTCGGCGAATTCGGCGAGCGCGGCGCGCGCCTGCCCCTCGCCTTCGGGCAGCGACAGCGTCTCGCCCGAACGGAAGCGGATGTCCCAGCGGCGGTCGCCTACCCAGGTCGCGCCGTCCAGCATCGGCTTGAGCTGCGGCGAGGATGCCAGCAGCCGATCCAGCGCGGCGACCTGATAATTGGCGTTGGGGCCGATCAGGATCGGCAGGTCGGGCAGCGGCGTGCCGGCCAGGCGAAGCTGCGCGATCACCCGGCCATCGGCATCGATCAAGTGCAGCCGCTGGCGGTGCTGCCAGATGGCGGCGGGCTCCCGCTCGACGATGTCGATCACCAGCGTATCGGGCAGGCGGCGCGACACGCGCGCATCCTTCACCCAACCCTGCTGGAGCAGGCGGCCGCGTATCTCCGCCAGATCGACCAGCGGCATCGCCAGTTCCTGCGCGGAGAAGGCGGCATCCTCCACCGGGCCGCGATCCATCCGGTCGATGCCGGTGATCTCCACCTTCTTCACCGCGAAGCCGGCCCGGCCGACAGCCTCCCCGGCGGCCGTGCCGACCATCTGCGGCAGCCGCATCGCCCACACGCCCGCGGCAACGCCGCCGATCAGCAGGGCCACCAGCGCATAATTGGCGACCTTGCGCGCAATGGCGACGACCGGCGGGGGCAGCGAGGCGAACGGGCTGCGCGCGGGCGCCTTCTTGCGCGCCCGCCCCTTGGCGGGCGGACGACGGCGCGGCTGGGCGCCGCGACGGATCATCGCGCGCCCCTGTCCTCCATCCATCGTCCCGCTGCGGCTCATAGCGCCTCCTCGACGATCCGCTGCACCAGATCGGCATAGCTCATGCCGATATGGCGCGCCTGTTCCGGCACCAGGCTGAGCGGGGTCATGCCCGGCTGGGTGTTCACTTCCAGCAGATAGAGCCCCGCCTCGCCGCGTTCGTCATCCCAGCGGAAATCGGACCGCGACGTGCCCTTGCAGCCGAGCAGCTTATGCGCCCGGAGCGCCATGTCCATTGCCGCTTCGGCGATATCGGCGGGGNTATCCGCCGGGCAGACATGCNCGGTCAGCCCGTCGGNATATTTGGCGTCATAGTCGTAGAAGCCGTTCCTGGGCCGAAGCTCGGTCACGGCCAGCGCCTCGTCCCCCAGCACCGCGACCGTAAGCTCGCGCCCCTTGATGAAGGGTTCGGCCAGCAGATGATCGAAATGCCTCCACGGCCCCTCGCTGCCGGGGGCGATGGGATTGCCGTAATTGCCTTCCGCCATGACGATGGCGACGCCGACCGACGAGCCTTCGTTCACCGGCTTCAGCACATAGGGGCGCGGCAGGGGATCGCCGGCATAAAGGCTTTCGGACGAAACGATCACGCCTTCCGGCATGCGGATGCCATGGGGCACCAGCTCGTTCTTGGTGAGCTGCTTGTCGATCGCGATCACCGACGTGGCGAGGCCGCTATGGGTATATTTCAGGCCCATGATGTCGAGCAGGCCCTGCACGGTGCCGTCCTCGCCCGGCGTGCCGTGCAGCGCGTTGAACACGACATCGGGCTTCGCCGCGTGCAGGCGCAGCGCGACATCGCGATCCATATCGATGCGGGTGACGCGATGGCCGAGCGATTCCAGCGCATCGGCGACGCCCGCGCCGGAGGTGAGCGACACCTCCCGCTCGGCGGACCAGCCGCCCATCAGCACGGCGACATGGAGGGGCTTCACGCTCATCCGGCCGTCCCCACCCGCTGAATTTCCCATTCCAGGACGATGCCCGAATGCGCCTTCACCTTTTCCCGCACCTCTTCGCCCAGCCCCTCGATATCGGCGGACGTCGCCTCGCCGAGATTGAGGAGGAAGTTGCAATGCTTTTCCGAAACCTGCGCGTCGCCGCGCCGCAGCCCCCGGCAGCCGGCGGCATCGACCAGCGCCCAGGCCTTGTGCCCCGGCGGGTTCTTGAAGGTCGATCCGCCCGTCTTCGAACGGAGCGGCTGGGAAGCCTCGCGCTCGGCGGCGATGCGGTCCATCTCGCGCTGGATTGCGTCGGGATCGGCGGGCTGGCCCCGGAAGGTGGCGGCAACGACGATCGCGCCTTCGGGCAGATCGCTGTGGCGATAGGTGTAGCCGAGGTCGGCGAGCGCCAGCGTCTTCCGCTCCCCGGACCGGAGCACCACCTCGCACTCGACGAGGATGTCCTTCACCTCGCGGCCATAGGCGCCGCCGTTCATCCGCACGAAACCGCCGACCGTGCCGGGGATGGAGCGCAGGAACTCGATCCCGCCGATCCCCGCATCGCGCGCGCTGGAGGAAACGAGGATGCCCGAAGCGCCGCCGCCGCAGCGCAGCGTCGTGGCATCGACCCGGTCGACCTTCGCGAAGGCCTTGCCCAGGCGCACGACCACGCCGGGCACGCCACCGTCGCGCACGATCATGTTCGATCCCAGGCCCAGGCCCATCACCGGAACGGCGGGATCGAGATCGCGCAGGAAGGCGGCCAGATCGTCCGCTTCGGCCGGCTCGAACAGCCATTGCGCATTGCCACCCGCCTTGAACCAGACGAGCGGAGCCAGCGGCGCATCGGCCGTGAGGCGGCCGCGCACGGCGGGCATGGCGATGGTCGTGGCGGCGGGGGCGGCGATCATTTCAGCCCCCAGAGGCGGAACCAGCTCTTCCAGGCGCGGGCGCCGGCTTCCGCCGCGTCGGCCATCGCCTTCTGCGCCGCCACCATGTCGCCCCCGGCCTCGACCGCCTTCTGCGCGGCGGCAAGCTGGGAACGCTGCAGCTTCACCATCTCGGCCTGAAAGTCGATCCAGGCGCTGAACGGTTCCATCAGCCCGCCTTTCGCGCCGTGGCGATGCCGTCCGCCAGGCCGGCCGCCCATTTGGTGATGTCGCCCGCGCCCAGGCAGACGATCATGTCGTCCGGCCGGGCGACGACGGCTAGCTCCGCCGCGAGCGCGGAGGCATCGGCGATCTCCTGCGCCGCGCGGTGGCCGCGCGTCTTCAGGCCCTTCACCAGCGCCGCCGCGTCGACGCCCTCGATCGGCTGCTCGCCGGCGGCATAGACCGGGGCGACATAGACGATGTCGGCATCGTTGAAGGCGGACTGGAACTCCTCCATCAGATCGCGGAGCCGCGTGAAGCGGTGCGGCTGGACGACCGCGATCACCCGGCCCTGCACGCCTTCGCGCGCGGCCGAAAGCACGGCGCGTATCTCCACGGGATGATGGCCGTAATCGTCGATCACGCTGATGCCGTCGACCTCGCCCACCTTGGTGAAGCGGCGCTTGACCCCGCCGAACTTGGCGAAGCCGGTGCGGATCACGTCGTCGGGCACGCCCAGCTCGATCGCCACGCCGATCGCGGCCAGCGCGTTCTGCACATTGTGGCGGCCGGGCATCGGCAGCTCGATCCCCTCGATCGAACGGGTCGTGCCGTCGCGGTTGCGGATGATCGCCTCGAAGCGGTTGCCGCCGGGGATCGGCGTCACGTTCACGCCGCGCACGTCCGCCTGGGCGGAGAAGCCGTAGGTGACGACGCGGCGATCGCGCACGCGCGGGATGATCGCCTGCACCTCGGGATGATCGAGGCACAGCAGGGCCGCGCCGTAGAACGGCACATTCTCGACGAATTCGACGAAGGCGTCCTTCACCGCATCGAAGGAGCCATAATGATCGAGATGCTCGGGATCGATGTTGGTGACGACCGCGACCGTGCCGTCGAGCCGGAGGAAGCTGCCGTCGCTCTCGTCCGCCTCCACCACCATCCAGTCCGACGCACCGAGCCGGGCGTTGGAACCATAGCTGTTGATGATCCCGCCGTTGATGACGGTGGGATCGACACCGCCCGCATCGAGCAGAGCCGCCACCATCGAGGTCGTCGTCGTCTTGCCGTGGGTGCCCGCCACCGCGACGGTGGACTTGAGCCGCATCAGTTCCGCCAGCATCTCCGCCCGGCGGACGACCGGGACGCGGCGTTCCAGCGCCAGCTCCACCTCCGGATTGCCGCGCTTGATCGCGGTGGAGGTGACGACGACGGCGGCATCGCCCAGATTTTCCGCCTTGTGGCCGATGGCGACGGGGATGCCGCGCTGGCGCAGCCCTTCGACGACATAGCCTTCCGCCACGTCGGAGCCCTGCACCTTGTAGCCGAGATTATGCATCACCTCGGCGATGCCGGACATGCCGATCCCGCCGATGCCGATGAAATGGATAGTGCCGATATCGGTGGCGACGCCCTTCACGCAACTGTCTCCCGGCCGCCCACATGCGGCGAAGTTTCGGCCGGGTCCACCGGCCCCGAATGGTTGATGCTCCCCTCTCCCAACCCCTCGACCAGATCGGCGAGCGCGCTGGCCGCATCCGGCCGGCCGCAGGCCCAGGCGCGGCGGGCGGCATTCTGGAGCGAGCCCGGCTCCAGCGCCAGCTTCTGCATCTGCTTGGCCAGCTCCACCGCGGTGAAACGCGGCTGCGGGATCGAACGCGCGCCGCCGGCCTCGTGCAGCTCGCGGGCGTTGGCGGTCTGGTGGTCGTCCGTGGCCGAAGGCAGCGGGATCAGGATGGCGGGGCGGCCGGCGACGGTAAGCTCGGCGATCGTCGAGGCGCCCGCGCGCGCGATCACGAGGTGCGACCAGGCCAGCCTGTCCGGCATGTCGGGCAGATAGGTGGCGAGATCGGCGGGGATGCCGAGCGCCGCATAGCGCGCGCGCACGTCCTCGATATCCTCGGGCCGGCATTGCTGCGTCACCTGGATGCGGCGGCGGAAATTGAGCGGCAGCAGGCCCAGCCCCTCGGGCACCACCTGCGACAGCACCGTCGCGCCCTGGCTGCCGCCCGTCACCAGCACCCGGAAGATGCCGTCCTCCGTCAGCGGCGGGAAAGGCTGGTCGCGCAGCGCCCGCACCTCCTCGCGCACGGGGTTGCCGATCAGGTGCACCTTGTCCTGATATTTCGCCTTCAGCCGATCGACATGGGGATAGGCCGTGGCGATGGCATCCACCTTGCGCGCGAGCAGCCGGTTGACCCGGCCGAGCACGGCATTCTGTTCGTGGATGGCGGTGGGGATGCGGTCCTTGAACGCGGCCAGCATCGCCGGCAGCGCGGGATAGCCGCCGAAGCCGACCACGGCGGAAGGCTGGAAGGTTTCGTAGAGCCGCCGCGCCATTTCCCGCCCGGCCAGGATCGATCGGCCGGCGCGCAGCCAGCCCACCGGCCCGCCGGCAACGCGGCCCGCCGGCAGCACATGCGTCTGCACGCCCTGGAACAGGCCGGGGATGCGCGCGCCCCGCTCATCGGTGACGAGCGCGACCCGGTGCCCGCGCCGCATCAGCTCCGCCGCCAGCGCATGGGCGGGAATCATATGGCCGCCGGTGCCCCCGGCGGCGAGAACATAATGGCGCGGTGCGATCACGGCCGGAGCCTCATTTCCCGCGTCCCTCTCACTTCCCGCTCCATGTGACGACATAGGGCGATCGGGTGAGGAAGGGATTGCGCCGGGTGAAGGCCAGCAGCAGGCCGAAGCCCATCGACACGGCCAGCAGCGAGGAACCGCCATAGCTGATGAACGGCAGCGTCATGCCCTTGGACGGAACGAGCTGCACGTTGACGGCCATGTTGATCACCGCCTGCAGCCCGAACTGGATGGCGAGGCCGGACGCGGCCAGCATGACGAACTGATCCTCCTCGTCCAGCAGCTTCAGGAACACGCGGACCATGATGGCGAGATAGATGATGGCGATGACGATGCACGAGATAAGGCCGAATTCTTCCCCGATCACCGAGAAGATATAGTCGTTATGCGCTTCCGGCAGGCGGAATTTCTGGACGCCGCCGCCCGGCCCCAGGCCGACGAGGCCGCCATTGGTGATCGTCGCGTAGCCGACGTCGACATGGTAGGTGTCACCCGATCCGGTGAGGAACTCGATCACGCGATCCCGGCCGTTCCGGTAGAAGACGAAGGCCAGCGCGAGCAGGCCGACGCCGGCCCCGCCGAGCGCCATGAGGAAGCGGGTCTGCACGCCCGATATCACGAGCAGCGCCGCCCAGACCGAGCAGAAGATCACCGTCTGCCCGAAATCGGGCTGCTTCATCAGCAGGGCGGCGATCACGGCGACGATCAGGCCGGTGAGCGGCACGACCGGCAGCCCCCTGTCGCGCGCACGGAGCGAAAGCATCCAGGCCGTGGCGACGACGAAGAAGGGCTTGAGGAATTCGGACGGCTGGAAGCGGAAGGGGTCCACGCCCAGCCAGCGCACCGCGCCGTTCACCTGGGTGCCGGCGATCGGAACCAGCGCCAGCAGCAGGCTGAACAGCACCGCCGCGCCGATCGAGAGGCGGCGGGCGCTGTCGCGCGGCAGCATCGACACCGCGATCATCAGCGGCACGCCCAGCATGATCCAGACGATCTGCCGCCAGAAATAATGCAGCGCGGGCAGCCCATCCTTGGCGGCGGCCGAAGGCGAGGCGGCGGCCACGGCGATCAGGCCGATGCCGATCAGCATCGCGACCAGCAGCAAAAGGACGCGGTCTATCTCCCAGAACCAGGTGGCATACCAGCTACGGTCGGCACGGCCCAGCCGCACAACCTGCGATGGCTTCTGGCGATAGACGGTCGATCCGGTCATGACGGCAGCGCCTCCACGGCGGCGCGGAAGGCATCGCCCCGCGCCTCGAAATCGCGGAACTGATCGAAGGATGCGCAGGCCGGCGACAGCATCACCACCTCGCCCGGCCGCGCGGCGGCGGCGGCATCGCGCACGGCCTGATCCAGCGTGCCGCTTTCCGTCACCGGCTTGCCGGCGGCGGCGAGGATGCGCGCGAACATCGGCCCGGCCTGGCCGATCGTGTAGCCGGCCGCGACATGATCGAAATAAGGCACGCAGGGATCGAGATCGTCGGCCTTGGGCAGGCCGCCCAATATCCAGTGGATCTTCGGATAGGCCGCCAGCGCAGGCGCTGTGGACGTGGCGTTGGTCGCCTTGCTGTCGTTCACGAACAGCACGCCGCCTGTCTCCGCCACGCGCTCCATGCGGTGCGGCAGGCCGGGATAGGTGGCGACGGCCTCGTCGATCACCTTGCCCGGCACGCCCAGCAGCAAGGCGGCATTGACCGCAGCGACGACATTCTGCGCGTTGTGCGGCCCCTGCAGCGCCGGCCAGCCGGACTGGTTGCCCACCATCGAGCGGCTGAACTGCCGCAGTTGCCCGCGCCCGAGCCGTTGGACCATGACGGCGATCGCCGCCGACGTCTCATCGTCGGTCGAAATCAGCGCATAGCCCCAATTCTGCTGCATCCCGAACAGGCGCGTCTTGGACGCCGCATAGCCTTCGAAATCGGGATAGCGATCGAGATGGTCGGGCGTCACGTTCAGCAGCACGGCGACGTCGCAGGCGAGGCTGTAGGTGAGATCGATCTGGTAGCTCGAAAGCTCCAGCACATAGACCCCGCCCGCCGGCAGCGGATCGCGGCTGAGGATCGGCAGGCCGATATTGCCGCCCATCAGCGTGGGAATGCCGGCCGCCTTCAGGATGTGGTGGATCAACGCGGTCGTGGTCGACTTGCCGTTGGTGCCGGTGATGCCGACGATCTTGTGGCCCGGCAGCGAGGCGCGCGCCTGGGCGAACAGCTCGATATCGCCGATCAGGGGAACATTGGCCTGCGCGGCCCTGGCCCGGATCGGATGGCGGATGATCGGCACGCCCGGCGACACCACCACGCCCGCGAAGCCCGCAAGGTCGATCACCAGCGGATCGGCGAAGGAAAGCCCGGCCTCGCCCGGATGGGCGGCGGCCAGCGCCTCGCGCGCGGCATCCCTGTCGTCCCAGGCGACGACTTCCGCACCGCTGGCCAGCAGCGCATCGACCGTGGCCAGCCCCGATCGCGCGAGGCCGAGGACGGCGTATTTCTTGCCGGAGAAGACGGGGCTGGTGATCATCTGAGCTTCAATGTCGCAAGGCCGGCCAGCGCCAGCACGAAGGAAATGATCCAGAAGCGGATCACCACGGTAGGCTCGGACCAGCCGAGCTGTTCGAAATGATGGTGGATCGGCGCCATCTTGAACACGCGCTTGCCGGTGCGCTTGTAATAATAGACCTGGACGATGACGGAGACGGCCTCGAGCACAAAGAGACCACCGACGATCGCCAGCACGATCTCGTGATGGGTGGCGACCGCGATCGCGCCGAGCGCGCCGCCGAGCGCGAGGCTGCCGGTATCGCCCATGAACACCGCGGCCGGCGGCGCGTTGAACCAGAGGAAGGCCAGCCCCGCGCCGATGATGCAGGCGGTGAGGATGATGAGGTCGCCCGCGCCCGGCACATGCGGAATGCCGAGATAATCCGCGAACTTCACGTTGCCGACGAGGTAGGCGATCACGAAGAAGGCGAGGCTGGCGATGATGACCGGCATGGTCGCCAGGCCGTCCAGCCCGTCCGTCAGGTTCACGGCATTGCCCGCGCCGACGATCACGAAGGCGGCGAACAGCACGTAGAACGGCCCGAGATCGATGACCGGGCCGTTATAGAAGGGCACATAAAGCTCGGTGCCGGTGCCGGAGACGATCAGCCAGCTCGCCAGCCCCGCGATAGCGAATTCGGCGAGCAGGCGCACCTTGCCGGAAACGCCCTTGTGGCTGCGCTTCTTCACCTTGTCGTAATCGTCGAGGAAGCCGATCAGCCCGAAGCCCACCGTCACGAAGATGCAGGCCCAGACATAACGGTTGGAAAGATCCATCCACAGGAACATGGATATCGCGATCGCGGTCAGGATCATCAGCCCGCCCATGGTGGGCGTGCCGACCTTGGCGAGGTGGGTCTGCGGGCCATCCGACCGAATCGGCTGCCCCTTGCCCTGCCGCACGCGCAGCCAGCCTATGAATTTCGGCCCGATGATGAGGCCGATCAGCAGCGCGGTGATCGCCGCCGATCCTGCGCGGAAAGTGAGATAGCGGATGAGGTTGAGAACGCCCGGAAATCCGAGCTGGTCGGCGATCAGGTAGAGCATGGCATGTTCCCGGCCGCGACCGCCCCGGACCCGAAATGATCGACGAGACGAGCGAGCCCGATGGCGTTGGACCCTTTAATCAGAACCGCGTCGCCGGCCTCGATCAGCCCGTCCAGGCGATCCAGCGCGGCGGCGGCGTCGGGCACATGCGCGAAATCGATCCGGCCCTCAAGCTCATTTGCGAGCGCGGCCATCTCCGGCCCGACAAGCAGAGCGAAATCGACGCCGGCCCGCACCAGCGGCTGGGCGAGGCTCGCGTGGAACAAAGGCGATTTCTCGCCAAGCTCGCGCATGTCGCCCAGCACGGCGATGCGGCGTTCGGCCGGCTCCTCGCCCAGAAGGGCGATGGTGGCCGCCATCGACGCCGGATTGGCGTTGTAGCTTTCGTCGATCACCAGCGCTTCGCCGCCCTCGACGGGTGCGATCACGCGGCGGCCGCGCCCGGCAAGGCCGGCCATGTCCGCCAGCGCCAGCCCCGCCGCCGCCAGATCGCCGTCCACGGCATGGACGGCCGCGATCACGGCCATGGCGTTCGACACCCAGTGATCGCCGGGAGGGGCAAGGGTGAAGGTCAGCTCCGCGCCGGGCAGCACGGCGGCGATCAGCGTGCCGCGCGGGCCGCGCACCGCTTCACGCGCGCGGACATCGGCGCCCTCGCCCCGCCCGAAGGTCCAGATCCGTTCGGCAAAGGGCCGGGCGGCGGCGATCAGCCGGTCGCGATGCGGGCTGTCATAGGGGATGATGGCGGTGCCGCCGGGCTCCAGCCCCTGGAATATCTCCCCCTTGGCGTCGGCGATCGCCTCCTCGCTGGCGAAGAAGGCGCTGTGCGCGGGCGCGATGGCAGTGACGATGGCGACATGCGGGCGGACGATCCGGGTCAGCGCTGCCAGTTCGCCGGCCGCGCTCATCCCCATCTCGAAGATGCCGAAGCGGGTAGCGGCCGGCATGCGGGCGAGGCTGAGCGGCACGCCGACATGGTTGTTGTAGCTTTTGAGCGAGCGGTGGGCCCTGCCCGGCGCCGCGCGGTCCAACGCGGCGAACAGCGCCTCCTTGGTGCCCGTCTTGCCGACCGATCCGGTGACGCCGATGATCTTCGCCGCCGTCCGCGCTCGGGCGGCGCGACCGAGCGCGTCCAAGGCGGCCGCCGTATCCGCGACGCGAACGTGCGGGCCATCCACCGGATCGCTGACGAGGGCACCGGCCGCACCGGCCGCGAAGGCGCCGTTCACGAAACGGTGGCCGTCGGTCGTCTCGCCCTTCATCGCCACGAACAGGTCGCCCGGCCCCACCTCACGGGAATCGAAGGCGACGCCATTGGCGGCGAAATCGCCGAACACCTCGCCATCGACGGCGGCGGCGATATCGAAGGCGGTCCAGAGCGACGTCATAGCCCCCTCCCTTCCAAGGGGGGGAGTTGGGGGTGGGTGGCGCCGGCTGCGAGAAGGGTGAGCGCGCGCCGATATGCACCGGACTCGCCCGCTCCCCGGCCCCCTCCCTTGGAAGGGAGGAGGAGCAAGGTCGCGTTCCCGCTCATGCCGCGCACTCCCGCGCGACCGTCACGTCGTCGAAGGGCAGCACCATGTCGCCGACGATCTGGCCCTGCTCATGCCCTTTGCCGGCAATCAGCACGATATCGTCGGCACCCGCCTCCGCAATCGCCGCCGCGATCGCCTCGCGCCGGCCGCCGATCTCGATCGCGCCCGGCGCCCCGGCCAGCACGTCGCGGCGGATCGCGGCAGGGTCCTCGCTGCGGGGATTATCGTCCGTCACGATGACATGATCGGACAGGCGGACGGCGATGGCGCCCATTTCCGGCCGCTTGCCGGTATCGCGATCGCCGCCCGCGCCGAACACGGTGATCAGGCGGCCTTTCGCATGCGGCTTCAGCGCCTGGATCGCGGCCTCCAGCCCATCGGGCGTATGGGCGTAATCGACATAGACGGGCGCGCCGTTGCGGGCGATCACCGCCCGCTCCAGCCGCCCGCGCACCGGCTGGACGCGGGCGAGATCGGCAAGCGTCCGCTCAAGCTCGCCCCCGGTCGCCAGCACGAGGCCCAGCGCGGTGAGCGCATTGGCCGCCTGATAGGCACCGATCAGTGGCAGGTTCACCTTGTGGCGGCGATCCTCGATCTCCAGCACCAGCGTCTGGCCGAGATGGGTGGGAATGCGCTCCGCCAGCCGGATCACCTCCCCCTTGTGGCCGACATCGATCACCTTGAGGCCGCGCTCGCGCGCTATCTCGATCACGCGGGCGGATGCGGGATCGTCCGCCCACACCACCGCCGTGCCGTTGGCGTCCACCACCTCGCTGAACAGACGGAGCTTCGCCTCCAGATAGGCTTCCATGGTGTGATGATAATCGAGGTGGTCGCGGCTCAGGTTGGTGAAGGCGGCCGCCTGCACCGGCAGCCCTTCGGTGCGAAACTGGGCGAGCCCGTGGCTCGATGCCTCGAAGGCAACATGGGTCACGCCCTCGCGGCGGAGGCCGGCGACATTGGAGAGGAAGGTCGCGACATCGGGCGTGGTGAGGCCGGTCGAAACCTGATCCTCCGAAGTGGTGACGCCCAGCGTGCCGATCGAGGCGGCGTGATGGCCCGCCGCCCGCCACAATTGCCGGGCCAGCTCCACCGTGGAGGTCTTGCCGTTGGTGCCCGTCACCGCGACCACGGTTTCCGGGAAGGGGGCGAAGAATTTGGCGGCAAGCCGGGCGAAGGCGCGGCGCGGCTCCGCATCGGCGATATGGACGGCGCCCTCCACCGTCGCCTCCGGCCGCGCCACCACCGCTATGGCCCCGGCCGCGATCGCGGCGGGAATGAAATCCTCGCCATTGAAGCGCGTGCCGGTGAAGGCGCCGAACACCGTGCCGGGGGCCACCTTGCGATGATCGATCGCGAAGCCGGTGACCGTCAGGTCCTCATCTGCCCCGGTCAACGCGCCGAGCCGCATACTCACTTGCCTTTTTCAGGACGGACGTACTGAAGCACGCCGGTCAGATCCACATCGCGGCCCTCGTCCGGGGCAACCCCCAGCAGCGGGCCGATTCGCGCGACGACCTGCTTCACCACCGGCGCCACGTTCCAGCCGGCGGTGTGAAAGCCGTAGGTTTCCTTGGTCGCCTTCGGCTCGTCGAGCATCGCGATGACCACATAGCGGGGGTCGTCCATCGGGAAAACACCAGCGAACGTGGTCACCACCGCGCCGTGGGTGTAGCGCCCGCCCTGGATCTTTTCCGCCGTGCCGGTCTTGCCGCCGACGCGATAGCCCGGCGCATTGGCGTTCTTGCCGGTGCCGTTGGTGACGACGAGGCGCAGCAGCGCGCGCATCCTGTCCGACGTCTCCTCGGTGAACACGCGCCGGCCGGCCGGGACGGGATGGTGCGGCCCCGTCTTGATCAGCGTCGCCGGACGCCAGATGCCGCCGTTGAACAGGGTGGCATAGCCGGTGGCGAGGTGCAGCGGCGTCACCGCGATGCCGTGGCCGTAGCCCACCGTCATCGTCGCGATCTCCCCCCAATTGGCGCCCGGCGTCAGCGTGCGGCCGCGCTCGCCAAGCTCGATCGAGACCGGCTCCAGGAAGCCCATGCGCTTCAGGAAGGCGCGCTGCCGTTCGGCGCCCACCTCCATGGCGATCTGCGCGGTGCCGATGTTGGAGGATTCCTTCATGATCTCCGCCACGCTGCAGCGGCGGCCGAAGGGATGGGTATCGGTGATGGTGAAGCGGCCCGCCTTCAGCGCGCGCGGGCAATCATACATCTGGCCGAAGCTGGTGATGATGCCGCTGTCCATCGCCATGGCGACGGTGAAGGGCTTGAAGGTCGATCCAAGCTCATAGACGCCCAGCGTCGCGCGGTTGAAGCCAGCCTCCGGCGATGCCTTGCCCGGCGCGTTGGGATTGATTTCGGGCAGCGACGTGAGCGCCAGCACCTCGCTGGTCCGCACGTCCATCACGATACCGGCGGCGCCGATCGCGCTGAAATGGGCCATCGCCTCGCCAAGCTGCGATTCCAGCGCCTGCTGCACGCGGGCGTCGATCGAAAGCTGGAGCGGCGCCATCCGCGTCGTCTCGCCGGTCAGCCGCGCATTATATTCGCGTTCCAGCCCGGCCGCGCCTGCCCCGTCGAGATTGGTGTAGCCGACGACATGGGCCGCCAGCGCGCCCTGCGGATAAAGCCGCTCCGGCTCCCGCCCCAGCGCGATACCGGGTTCGCCGATCGCGTTCACCGCACGCACCAGTTCCGGCAGCGCGCGGCGGCGCAGATAGACGAAGGACTTGCCCGAATTCAGGATCGCCAGATATTGCGCTGCCGTCCGTTCGGGCATCAGTTCGGCAAGCTGCCCGGCGATCGCGCGGCGATCCCCCAATATCTTGTCCGGGTGCACGGCGATCGACCAGGCGTTGAACGTGCGCGCAAGCTGCATGCCGTTGCGATCGATGATGTCCCCCCGATCGGGGATCAGCCCGGCACCGTCGCCGCCCCGCCCGGCGGGTTCGGACGAAACCGCCATCCAGATCAGCTTCATCACGATCAGCAATGTGACGAAGGCGAACGCCAGCAGCACCACCATCAGGCGGAAATGGGTGACGGCGACACCCATTTCGCGCTGATCGGCGATGCGGATTCTGTGAGGAGGGGCGGCGACCGCCGTCACTGGGCGCCCGGCGCCCGCTCGGTGCGGGCAATGCGGCCGATCTCGGCCAGCGCGTCCGCGCCCAGCAGATCCCCGCGCGCGGAAATCTTGCGTTCGAGCCCGGCGACGCGATCCGGCGCCGGCTTCATGTAAGTGGCGTGGCGCAGCATCGGCTCCTCGGTGCCGACGGCATCAGGCTCGGCCGGGGCGGAAGGCGCCACCGGAGCGACCGGCTTCGCCGCCGCCACCTGCACCAGCTTCGCCTCCATGGCGGGCTTGGCCGGCATGCCCAGGCTGGCGAGCTGCACCTCCCCACCGATGAACTGCCGCGCCTCGGGCGCCTTCAGGGCCAGCGCCTGCGCGTTCCACCGTTCCATCTGGGCAAGGCTGCCGCGCGTGCCCAATTCCGTCTCCAGATCGCGGATGGCGACGCGGTTGGCCAGGATCGCCCGTTCCGTGCGGGCAAGCTCGGCCCGTTCGGCGGCGACGCCCTGCGTCACCATGTAGCATGCCAGCCCGGCCGTCGACGCTGCGGCGACCCACAGGACGGAACGAAAGCGCGCGGCGGCGATCATGACGGAACTCCTTTATACGATACAGGCCAGGCGGCGGCGGTGGTGCGACGGGCGACGCGCAACGTGGCGGAACGGGCGCGGGGATTGCGGGCAAGCTCCGCCTCGCCGGCCCGCACCGGCTTGGCGACGGCCTCGAAACTCGGCGAAGGCCCGGCGGCGCCCGCATCGGGGCGGTGGCGCGAACCCGTGGGCATCGCGCCGGAACGTTCGCGCAGGAAGCGCTTGACGATCCGGTCCTCCAGCGAATGGAAGGACACGATCGCCAGCCGGCCGCCGGGGGCGAGCACGCGCTCGGCCGCCGCCAGCCCCTGCTCCAGCTCCTCCAGCTCGCGATTGACGTGGATGCGGATCGCCTGGAAAGTCCGGGTCGCCGGGTCCTTCTTCTCATGCGGCTTGTGGCCCAGCGCGCGGCGCACCACCTCGGCCAGATCGGACGTGCGGGTGATCGGCCGCGCCGCCACGATCGCGCGGGCGACGCGCCGTGCGCGCGGCTCCTCGCCCAGATGGTGCAGCACGTCGGCGATCTCCGCCTCGTCCGCATGGTTCACGAAATCGGCCGCGCTCTGCCCGTCCTGCTCCATCCGCATGTCGAGCGGGCCATCCGCCTGAAAGGAAAAGCCGCGTTCGGCCCGGTCGAGTTGCATGGACGAGACGCCGATATCGAGCGTCACGCCGTCGACCGGGCCGACCCCGCGCTCCGCCAAGGCTTCTTCCATGCGGGAGAAGCGCTCGGCGATCAGGTGCAGCCGGCCGTCATTGGCGGCGACCAGCGGCGCGCCTTCGGCGATCGCATCCGGATCGCGATCGAAGGCGTAGACGTCCGCGCCCGCGGCAAGCAGGGCGCGGCTGTAGCCGCCCGCGCCGAAGGTGCCGTCCACCATCACCTCGCCCGGGGCGGGGGCGAGGCCGGCGACGACTTCGGCGATCAGGACGGGATCGTGGCGCGGATCGGGGGCGGGCTGGGTCATGCCTTCGCGCCCCTTTCCTTCAGCATAAATTCCAGCGCGCGCACGACGCGCGGCTTGTCCTGGCAATGCTCCAGGAACTTATGCGGGTTCCAGATCTGGAAGGTGGCGCCGGCGCCCAGGAAGAAGGCCAGTCCCTCTATCTCCGCGATCGCGCGGAACATCGGCGAAAGCACCATGCGGCCGGCATCGTCGTAATTGGCCTGCAGATAGGCGCCGAACACGTCCATCTGCTCGAAATCCATGGCCGACATCCGGTCCATGCCGTCGCCGCGCGCATCGACGCGCTCGCCCACGAAGCTGTGCAGCTCCGGCGAATAAGCGGGGTCGAACGCCTGGAGGCAGGGCAGGCGCTCATGCTCGCCGAGCAGGATGAACTTTTCGGGCGACGGGAATTCGCCGGGCATCAGGGCGCGATGCGTGCGGCGATCGATGACGGTGCGGAAAGGGGCAGGGAGCGACACGCGGCCCTTCGCATCGACCGCGTTCAATGCACTACCGTGGAAAAAGTCCCTGATTTCCACGTCCCAAGACCCCACTGCGACGGAGCCAGGGACCATTCCCCGCACACGCCGTCGTCTCCTCCGGCGGGCGCTGGTCGCGAATAAGATGGAATCTCCCCCGCGCCCCGGAGTGCTCTGGGCGTATCAGGGGATCATATGGTTTTCAATACCACTGGATGGGAATCCTGTGGATTCTGATGGGTGATATCGGGGGCCTTATTCCCTCCGATGACGGAAATCCGCCACTGTTCTTTCTTTGTACCTGTGCATGGCCTGTGGATAAGTTTGTGAGGATTTCGTGACAACCGCTGCATGAATGCCACGCCGGCCCATCACGAGGCCAGCGGCAAGCAGCAGCAGGGAGGGCAGCAGCGCCAGCAGCCAATGCCGGTCGGGGCGCTGGGGCGACTCGATCCAGACCACGGAATCGCTAGGTTCAACTGGCTGGCCGTCCCCCAGATCGGCAAGGATCGCGGCGATCAGCGGGCCGTTGTCGGCGGTGCGGCGGAAGCGGCCGGTGCCATGCGATCCCATTCCCACCCACAGATCGTCGTCCAGCAGATCGGCATCGGCGAGGATCACCGCCCTCCCCTGCCCGATCCGGCAATCGGCGGCGAGGCCGCCGGCGAGGATCGCGCAGGCGCCATCCGTCGAGGCGAGGCGGCCGGGGGCGCCGGGGCGCACGCGCCACACCGCGCCCGCCCATTCCACATCACGCAGCATCAGGGGATCGCCGCCGGCCGGCGACAGGGCGAGGCCCCAATGCGCGAGCAGCGGCAGCAACGGCGCCACGCCCGGCGGCCGCGCGGGATCGCCGGGGGGAAGCCGCGTAGGCCAGCGCAGGTCGGGATCGGCAAGCAGCAGCATCCGCCCCCCGCGCCGCACCCAATCGTCCAACGCCACCAATCCTTCCGCGTCGATGCGCGGCTGCACGGCCAGCAAGGGGCCGGGACCGGCAAGCGATCGCGGCCGCGCCGCCGCGAGGGGAAGGACATCGTGACGGGAGCGCAGGAGGAGCATGGCCGCGAGCGGACGCGACCGCCCGAGCGTTTCGGCCACGCCGCCTTCCGACCAGATCAGCGGCAGGCCGCTCAACAGATGCAGCGGCGGCCGGCGGGCGGGCGGCGGCGGATCGAGGGGGCCGAGCGCCACCCGCTCATAGGCCGCGACGGCACCGGGCAGCAGCGCCAGCCCCAAGAGCAAAGCCGCAGCAAGCAGGCGCCAACGCCGGCCGCCAGCCCAGCGGGCCAGGCGCAGGACCAGCTCGACGGCGGCCAGCAGCAGGATACCCGCGCCGAATATGCGCAGCGCCGCGATCGCGTCACCGGCCCCCTTGGCGGCCAGCCAAAGCGCCCCGCCCAACGTCGCGCCGGCCAGGCCCAGCGCCATCGCCGCAAGCCGGAAGCGCCATGGCCGGGCGGCAAGCAGGAGCGCGGCCGTGGCAAGGAGCCAGGGCCGGCACGCCAGAAAGGGGGTCCAGTCGGCACGGTCATGGCCCGCGATCGCGATCGAAAGCAGGCCGGCCAGCGTTTCCGCGAAAGCATAGGCACCGGCCCAGCAGGCAACGGCGGGCCAGCGTCCGGAGATGCGGGCCGGCACGGCCCCGCCAGAACCGGCCGCCATGTCAGGCGCGATCAGGGATGCGCCGCACCATCCGAAGGCGTCACATTGCCCTCGCCGGCTTCCGGCGCGGCGCCGGGGGCCACGCCGAGTTCGGCCAGCGGCNCCTTGGGCGGCCCCACCGGGGCGGCCGTGTTGGCAGTCTCTTCAATCACCACATTGCCCGTCGCGTCCGTCGAGACCGTCGGCTCGTCGCTGACCACCCCGAAGAAGGCCGCGGCGAACAATACGAGCACGAAGACGCCGGCAAGCCCGGTCAAACCGATGCGAACCCGCTGCATTCATTCCCTTCCACAAACGGAACCGAGGCGAACGCAATTCCACTTTGTGTAAAGCCTAACCCAGCCCGTCGCGCTTGTCGAACAGCTTATCGCACCAGCCACGGCGGCACCGTCAAGCCCTTCGCCGCCAGCCAATCCTGGTTGAAGAGCGTCGAAAGATAACGGAATCCCGAATCGCACAGGATGGTGACGATGGTGTGCCCAGGCCCCATCTGCTCGGCCAGGGCGATGGCACCGGCCACATTAATGCCGGATGAAAGGCCCACGCACAGCCCTTCGTCCATCAGCAGGCGATGCACCTGCTCCAGCCCTTCCTCGTCGGAAATGCGGAACTGCGTATCCACCGGCGCGCCTTCGAGATTGGCGGTGATCCGCCCCTGGCCGATGCCCTCGGCGACGGACGATCCCTCCGCCTTCAGCTCGCCCGTCTCATAATAGCTGTAGAGCGCGGCGCCGTGCGGATCGCTGAGCGCGATCACGACATCTTCGTCGAACGCCTTCAGCCCCATGCCCACGCCGGCCAGCGTGCCGCCGGTGCCCACCGCGCAGGTGAAGCCGTGGATCCGGCCGCCCGTCTGCTCCCAGATCTCGGCGGCGGTGGTGCGGATATGCGCCATGCGGTTGGCGATATTGTCGAACTGGTTGGCCCAGACCGCATTCTCCGTCTCCTCGGCGATCCGGCGCGAGGTGTGGACGAAATGGGCGGAGCTGGAATAAGGCGCGGCCGGCACCAGCACCAACTCGGCCCCCAGCGCGCGCAGCGTGTCCTTCTTCTCCTGGCTCTGGGTCTCCGGCATCACGATGATCGTGCGATAGCCCTTGGCATTGCCGACCAGCGCCAGGCCGATGCCGGTATTGCCCGCCGTCCCTTCCACGATCACGCCGCCGGGCTTCAGCAGCCCCTGCTCCTCGGCATCCTGGACGATGAACAGCGCGGCGCGATCCTTCACCGATCCGCCGGGGTTCATGAATTCGCATTTGGCAAGGATGTCGCAGCCGGTGGCGGCGCTGGGGCCGTTCAGGCGGACGAGCGGGGTATTGCCGATCAGCGCGAGGGTGTTCGGCGCGGTGGGGGCTATGGCCATGACCGGCAGATAGCCGAGCCTTCGCGCGGCCGGCAAGCGGGCTTCTGTTTGCCCGGGATACAGCGAAGCTTCGGGCGGCATCCGCGAATCCCGTCCGGCGGCGGGCCGCACCGTCAGTCCCATTATGAGGCATATCGTTGCGGCGATGCGGAACGGCTCGTCGTATCGGAAGCACCGCCTTCCGCCCCGGACCGGCGGCGGCATCGCCGCGGCAATGGCCCAGGACCGCGGGATTCGAGATTTTCCGACGCTCTGCCAAGATGTTGCGCAGAACCTTAAAACAGGACCGGATCGGCCCCTTGCGATGAAGGATTCTGCTGATAAGCTGCAGATGTAATAAATCTCAGGCTTGACGCGCGGTTGCAGCGCGTCAAAATCATCCCGCTATGCAAAAAGCCCCCCTGACGCTCGCGGCCGCGTCCCTCGCGGCCCTCCTCTCCCTTGCGGCCTGCAATACGGAACCGGAGACGGTCAACGCCGGCCCGGCCGATCCGGATGCCGCCAACCTGGCCGAGGCCCCGCCCGTGACGCTGCCGCCGGCGCTCAGCGCCAGCCGCACCTATCGCTGCAAGGACAACAGCCTCGCTTATGTCGATTTCTTCGCGGACGGCACCAGCGCCGATATCCGCGCGGAGAAGACCGGCCCCGCCACCCGCCTGACCGCGCCCGCCAAGGGCGAGCCCTTCGTCGCCGAAGGCTATAAGCTCACCGGCGACGGCACCAGCGTCACGCTCGAGCGGCCGGGCAAGGCCAGCCAGAGCTGCAAGGCCTGAACCCGATCCGCGCCCGCGCGGGCGCGCCTCCTTCCATCAGGCCCGCCGGACGGGCCATCCGAAAAGGCCGGCGGAGCGATCCGTCGGCCTTTTTCGTGAGGATTCAGCGGCGGCCGATCAGGCCTTGGCCGTCATCTCGTCCAGGCGGCGGCGGCATTCCTCGATCGAGACATCCTCGACATGGGTGGCGAGGGTCCACTGATGCCCGAACGGATCGGTCAGCGTGCCTGCGCGGTCGCCATAGAATTGATCGGCCACGGCGCGATCCTCCCTGCCGCCGGCCTCGATCGCCCTGGCGAAGGCCGCATCCACATCGGGCACGTAGATCAGCAGGCTCACGGTGGTGCCGCCCCGCGACCTGGGGCCGAGATGGTCCATGTCCGGCCATTCGTCGGCCAGCATGACATGCGAATCGCCGATCTTGATCTCGGCATGGCCGATGCGGTCGCCCATCGGCATGCGCAGCACTTCCTCCGCGCCGAAAGCCTGCTTGTAGAATTCTATGGCAGCCGCCCCGTCATCGACGACCAGATAAGGTGTGACGCTGTGGTAGCCTGCGGGAATCGGATCGACCATGGCAACCTCCCATTTTAAGAACATAATAGGAACATAGGCACGATTCGCGGCCCAAGTCGAATCCGAATCCACGGAGGGAACGGATAAAAGCGACGGGTGGTTCAAACGGCGGCCAATATGCTCTAGAGGGCGCGCGCATGACCGAGATCACTCCCCAGATCGTCGCCGAGCACGGCCTCTCCCCCGAAGAATATGAGCGCGTCCTCGCCGCCCTCGGCCGCGAGCCCAATCTGACGGAGCTCGGCATCTTCTCGGTGATGTGGTCGGAGCACTGCTCCTACAAGTCTTCGCGCATCCACCTGAAGAAGCTGCCGACCAAGGCGCCCTGGGTGATCTGCGGCCCCGGCGAGAATGCCGGCGTCGTCGATATCGGCGACGGCCAGGCCGCCATCTTCAAGATGGAGAGCCACAACCACCCATCCTATATCGAGCCCTATCAGGGCGCTGCCACCGGCGTGGGCGGCATCCTGCGCGACGTGTTCACCATGGGCGCGCGGCCGGTCGCCAACATGAACGCGCTGCGCTTCGGCCGGCCGGACCATCCCAAGATGCGCCACCTGATCGCGGGCGTCGTCCACGGCATCGGCGGCTACGGCAATTGCGTGGGCGTGCCGACGGTGGGGGGCGAGGTGAATTTCCACCGCGCCTATGACGGCAACATCCTGGTCAATGCGATGACGGTGGGCGTCGCCGAAACCGACAAGATCTTCTATTCGGCGGCGTCGGGCGTCGGCAATCCGATCGTCTATGTCGGGTCCAAGACCGGGCGCGACGGCATCCACGGCGCCACCATGGCCTCGGCCGATTTCGGCGAGGATTCGGAGGAGAAGCGCCCGACCGTGCAGGTCGGCGACCCCTTCACCGAAAAGCTGCTGATCGAAGCCTGCCTGGAACTGATGGCCTCGGACGCGATCGTCGCCATCCAGGACATGGGGGCCGCCGGCCTCACCTCCTCCTCGGTGGAGATGGCCTCCAAGGGCGGGGTCGGCCTGCTGCTCGACATGAACAAGGTGCCCCAGCGCGAAGAGGGCATGACCGCTTACGAGATGATGCTGTCGGAAAGCCAGGAGCGGATGCTCATGGTGCTGAAGCCCGGCAAGGAAGCCTTCGCCGAGGCGATCTTCCGCAAGTGGGAGCTGGATTTCGCGGTGATCGGCGAAGTCACCGACACCGGCCGCATGATCCTCGTCCACAATGGCGAGACGGTGTGCGACATCCCGCTCGCCCCGCTGGCGGACGAGGCCCCGCTCTACGACCGCCCGTCGCTCAGCCGCGAGGACTATGCCGCCTGGGCGAAGGTGGAGCCGCTTGGCGATGTGCCCGAATCGGCCGATCTGGGCGCCGATCTCGTCACGCTGATGGCGTCGCCCGATCTCGCCTCGCGCCGCTGGATCTGGGAGCAATATGACCACATGGTCGGCGCCGACACGGTGCAGCGCCCCGGTGGCGATTCCGCCGTCGTCCGCGTGCATGACACGGAGAAGGGCATCGCCATCTCCACCGACTGCACGCCGCGTTACTGCTATGCGGACCCCTATGAAGGCGGCAAGCAGGCGATCGCCGAATGCTATCGCAACCTCTCCGCGGTGGGCTCGCTGCCGCTGGCCGTCACCAACTGCCTGAATTTCGCCAATCCGCAGCGCCCGGAAATCATGGCGCAGTTCGTCGGCTGCCTGGACGGCATGGGCGAGGCCTGCCGCGAGCTTGCCTTCCCGATCGTGTCGGGCAACGTCTCGCTCTACAATGAGAGCAAGGCGACCGGGGGCGGCTCCGCCATCCTGCCGACACCCGCGATCGGCGGCATCGGCCTGCTGTCCGACTGGTCGAAATCCGCCACCGTCGCCTTCAAGAGCGAGGGCGACGGCATCTGGCTGATCGGCGGCAAGGGCAGCCATCTCGGCCAGTCCGTCTGGCTGCGCGAGATCCATGGCCGCGAGGCCGGCCCCGCGCCCACCGTCGATCTCGTCAAGGAGAAGGCGTCCGGCGATCTCGTCCGCAAGCTGATCGCCAACGGCACGGTGAACGCCGTCCACGATCTTTCGGATGGCGGCCTGCTGGTCGCGGTGGCCGAAATGGCGCTGGCGGGCGGCATCGGCGCCAGCCTCGATCCGATCGCCTCGGCGGCGGAGGCCTTCGGCGAGGATCAGGGCCGCTATGTCGTGACGGCAGCGCCGGGCGTGGACGTGCCGGGCGCCGTGCGGATCGGCGCCGTCGGCGGCCACAGCGTGAAGGCGGGCGACGGCGTCAACGTCCAGCTCGCCGACCTGCGCAAGGCGCATGAAGGCTTCTTCCCCAAGCTGATGGGCGCCGACGCCGCGCTCGCCTGATGCCCCTTCCCTCCCGCGCCATCGTGACGCGGGAGGGCACGGGCCCGATACGCGAGCCGACAGCCGCCCACACTCCGATCCCTGGCCGATCCCTGGCCGATCCCTGGCGGGATTTTCCGCCGCCGGCTTTGGTGCTAACAGGATCCCGCGAATTTTAGCGGAGGATCGTTACCCGGCTGCGCGCATCCATTCTTCACGTCATATTTCCGCAGGAACCGATGCGCGCCCGCCGAGTTGCGCCATGTGATCGCCCCCACCACCGGGCCGATCGCGGGATGGACGGGGGTATATCGATGGCGAATGCGAGCGGAACAGCCATATCGCGCTTCCTTGCGCTCGATAGCCTGCGCGGCATCTGCGCGAGCATGATCGTTCTCCTGCATTTCCACACGCCCGGGATCATCAGCAATTCGGCGCTGGTGAAGAACGGTTCGCTCTTCGTCGATTTCTTCTTCGTGTTGAGCGGCTTCGTCATTTCGGCCAGCTATGGCGACCGGATCACCAACGGCTTTTCCATCGGCAAGTTCATGGGGCTGCGCATGGGGCGGATCTATCCGCTCCACTTCTTCGTGCTGATGGTGTTCCTGGCGTTCGAGATCGTCTTCGCCACCGGCGTGCTGGGCCAGGCGGACCGGCAGCCGTTCCAGGCGCCCAACGACATCCCATCGCTGCTCGCGAGCCTGTTCCTGGTGCAGACCTTCATCGGGCCGGACGGCACGGGCTGGAACGGCCCGTCCTGGAGCATCGCCGTGGAGATGTGGACATATCTGATCTTTGCCTTCGTGTTCCGCTGGGCGCGGCCGATTCTGATCCCGCTCTGCCTCGTGCTCGCGGCGCTGTGCGGCATCTATCTGTTCAACCTCACCGATCGCTATCTGAACGTGTTCCACGATGGCGCGCTGGCCCGCTGCCTGTTCGGCTTCTCGCTGGGCGTGGTGGCCTTCCAGGCGCATAAATGGATCGCCGCCCGCAAGGAGCTTCCCGCCGCACTCGCCACCATGCTGGAAATCGCCGCCATCGTCATCACGGTGCAGATCGTCAGCATTTCGGGCTCCAAGCCCCTGTCGCTGATCGTGCCGCCCATCTTCTTCGGGGTGGTCCTGCTCTTCTCGCTCCAGCGGGGCGCGGTGGCGAAGCTGCTGCTGAAGCCGCCCTTCCTGCTGATGGGCACGCTTTCCTATTCGATCTACATGATCCACGGCTTCCTGGAATATCGCACCGTGAACGCGCTCGGCATCATCGAGAAGCTGTCGCACGGCAGGCTCGATCTGGTGACGACCATCGACGGCCATAACCAGGTCGGCGGATCGCCCTTGTTCGGGGATTTCATGTCGATCCTGATGCTCGCGATCACGATCGGCTTCGCCTATCTCAGCTATCGCTGGATCGAGCATCCCGCCCAGCAATGGTCGCGGCGGAAGCTCCGGCAGAAGCCCGCCGCCGTCCCGGCCGACCCGGTGGCGGCGGTGGCTCCTGTCCCCTGACCATCCGGGCCGGCCGGCGCCGGCCGGATATCAGGCGAGCTTGAACCCCTCCCAATTGGCGGCCGAGGTCAGCGCCTTGTTCTTCTCTTCGGAAAGGGCGGCATGGAGCTGCGGGAAGATCGATTCCTCCTCCTCGCGGATATGCGCTTCCAGCATGTCGCGGAATTCGGCGATCTCCATCGCGAATTCGGGCGCGTCCTTCGCCATCCGATCCAGCGTGAAGAGATATTGCTTCACATAGCCGTGATCGTGGTTGAGCTTGTCCGCATCCGCCTTGTCGCCCCAGTCGCGCAGCGCCGGGTAGATCACCGTCTCCTCGGTGAAGGTATGCTTCTCCAGCGCGTGGCGAAGCTGGGCGAGCAGGATGGCGCGGCGGCGCACCTGATCGCCGTCGGTCGCCTGCAGCGCATCGAAAAGCGCAAGCGCGGCGCGATGCTCCGCCTTCAGCGCCTCGAACCAGTCGCCGGTCAGCGCGCTCGGCGCCTGCATCGCCGCCCGGCGGCCGAAATTGGCGAGAAGGCCGGTCGCCAGGCCCGCCGCCGCCACGCCGATGATCGTCGCGGTGCTGGTCCGGTGATTGCCCGATCGATCGACGGCGCCCCGCGCGCTTCGCGCGGTGAACTTGCCGGTCGATTGCGAACGGGGCTGGGATCGGGCGGCATGTGACGTGCGGCCGCGATCGCCCTGTGCCGTGGTGGCCATGTGACGCTCCTTCAATGATTTATGCTTGTTCGCGTGCATGCAGCTACGTGCTTGTTCCTCAACCGCCGGCAGGGACGCATGTTCCGCGATTGACCGCATCGCCGGCTCGGGACATGGCGGGGCCATGACCGCCACGCCCCAGCGCCTCCCCACCCTAGACGGTCTGCGCGGGCTGGCGGTGATGGGCATCCTCCTCATGAACATCGCCGCCTTCGCGATGCCCTTTGCGGCCTATTTCAACCCGTTGGCCTATGGCGCGGCCGGCCCGGCCGAGATCGCGCTGTGGATGGTGGAGTTCGTCCTCGTGGACGGGAAGATGCGGGCGATCTTCTCACTGCTGTTCGGGGCCAGCCTGCTGATCGTGCTCGATCGCGCCAGGGCGGCCGGAGCGGATGGCGAGCGCATCCATTTCCGCCGGATGGGCTGGCTGCTGGCCATCGGCCTCGCCCATTTCTACTTCATCTGGGATGGCGACATATTGTCGCTTTATGCCGTCGCCGGCTGCGCGGCATGGTTCTTCGCGGAAGCGCCGCCGCGCGATCTGGTCCGCTGGGGGATGCTGCTGCTGGTCCTGCAGGGCGCGATGTTCGCGATCCTGTTCGCCGCCGTGGCCGGCGGGGCGCCGGACGGCGCGTCCTGGATCGACCTGCAGCAGGGATATGGCATCCCCCCGGCCGATGCCATCGCCCGGGAGCTGACGCTCCATCGCGGCCCCTATCTCCCGCAGGTCGTCCATCGGCTGACGGATTCGACGATGGTGCCGCTGGTGCAGATGCTGATGTTCGGGCCGGAGACGCTGGGCCTGATGCTGCTCGGCATGGCCGGCCTGCGCAGCGGCTTCCTGACAGGCGGCTGGAGCCGCGCCGGCTACGTCCGCGCCGCCCTGATCGGTTACGGCACCGGCCTGCCGCTCTCGCTGCTGCTCGCCGCATTCTGCTGGTGGCGGGGGTTCGACGCGCTCATCATGTTCGGCGCCGCCATGCCGCTGGGGCTGCCGGCCCGGCCGTTCATGGCGCTCGGCCATATCGCGCTGGCCATGATCTGGCTGACGGGCGGACGATCGGCCTTGCGCGATCGCGTGGCCGCCGCCGGGCGGGTCGCGCTTTCCAATTATCTCGGGCCGAGCCTGCTGATGACCGGCCTCTTCTACGGCTACGGCCTGGGTCTTTACGGCCGGCTCGATCGATTCGCCCTGCTCGGCATCGTCGTCGCGACCTGGGCGATCATGCTGGTCTGGAGTCGATTCTGGCTCGATCGCTTCGTCTACGGCCCCTTCGAATGGCTGTGGCGATCGCTGGCCCGTGGAAAAATGCAGCCGATCCGCAGGCAGGATATTGCGAGGCACTCTCAGTAGCGCTATCTCTCCTTCCGAAGACGGAGAGGCATTGATGGTCGTTTGCGTTTGCAACGCGATTCGCGAGAAGGATGTGCGGGAAGCCGCGCGGGCCGGACATAGCTCCCCCTGCCAGGCCTATGCGGCGCTGGGCCGCCGCGCACGCTGCGGACAATGCGTCCCATTCGCACGGGAAATCATCGCCTCCGAACGTGCGACTGCTTAGCAGCCGCAACTAAAAATCGGCGGAAATCCGCCATTTTTCGGTGATTTTCCAAGTCATTCCGGCTATGATCTTCGGCGTATAGCCGGAGATTCATCATGAAGGGCGACCCCAAGGTCATCGATTATCTGAACGAGGTGCTCAAGAACGAGCTAACCGCGATCAACCAATATTTCCTCCATTACCGCATGCTCGAACATTGGGGCGTCACCAAGCTCGCCAAGTTCGAATATGGCGAATCCATCGACGAGATGAAGCACGCCGACAAGCTGGCGGAACGCATCTTCTTCCTCGATGGCCTGCCCAACTTCCAGCTGCTCGGCCGGCTGAAGATCGGCGAGACGGTGGAGGAGATCCTCAAGGCCGATCTCGCGCTGGAGAACGAGGCCATCCCCCTGCTGCGCGACGCCATCGCCCATTGCGAGACGGTGCGCGATTATGTGACGCGCGATCTGCTGCGCGACATCCTCGACAGCGAGGAAGACCATGTCGATGCGCTGGAAAAGCAGTTCGACCTGATCGAACGCATGGGCATCCAGAACTATGTCCAGCTCCAGTCGGAGCCCGCGCACGAAAGCTGACCGGGGTTGAAGGGCCGTGGCGGGCGGCGCGGTCTCCCCCGCCCGCCCGGCCGGTTTTCCCCTTAGTCGCCGGCGCGGCTCGCCAGCATCTTGTCGATCTTGCGGCCGTCCATGTCCACGATCTCGAAGCGCCAGCCATCCTCGACGAAGCTCTCGCCCACCGTGGGCAGATGCTTGAGCACGGACAGGGCGAAGCCCGCGCAGGTCGCGTAATCGCGATCCTCGGGCAGCGGCAGGGCCAGCCGGTCGGCCATCATGTCCGCCGCTGCCGATCCCGAGATCAGCCAGCTTCCGTCCTCGCGCTCCACGAAGGGCGGATCGGTGCCTTCCTCCCGGTCGGACGCGAACACGCCGCCGATCGCCGCAAGCAGGTCGGCGGGCGTCACCACCCCTTCGAAATGGCCATATTCGTCGTGGACCAGCGCCATCGGCACCGCGGCCTCGCGCAGCGTCTCCAGCGCGTTCATCGCGTCCATCTGATCGGGCACGATCGGCGCCGGCCGGGCGAGCGCCCGCACATCGGTCGCCTCGCCCGCCAGGAGCGCCGCGACGATGTCGCGCGCCTGCACCACCCCGAAGATCGCATCCACCGATCCTTCCGCCACCGGCATCCGGCTGTGCGGCATCGCCCGCAGCCTTTCCGCTATGGCGGCGGGATCGGCTGTGGCGTCGATCCATTCGATCTCGGTGCGCGGGGTCATCACCTCGCGGACCGGGCGATCGGCCAGCCGGACCACGCCGGAGATGATCGCCCGCTCGCTCTCCTCGATCACGCCGGCATTGGACGCCTCGGCGACGATCAGGTGCAGTTCCTCCGCCGTCACATGGGTTTCGGATTCGCGGCGGATACGGAACAGGCGGAAGATCAGCGCGCTCGACCGGTCGAGCAGCCACACCAGCGGCGCGGTGACGCGCGACAGCCAATGCATCGGCGCCGCCACGATCGCGGCGATCGGCTCGGGCGAACGCAGCGCGAACTGCTTGGGCACCAGCTCGCCGATGATGAGCGAGACATAGGTGGTGAGCACGATGACGAGGCCGAAGCCCGCCTCGCCCGCGATCCGCGCCGGCACGCCGAGCCGGGCCAGCCGCTCGCCCACCGGCCCGCCCAGGCTGGCGCCCGAATAGGCGCCCGCCAGGATGCCGATCAGGGTGATGCCGATCTGCACCGTCGACAGGAACTTGCCGGGATCGGCGGCCAGATCGAGCGCGCGGCGCGCCCCCCGGCGCCCGGCCCGCGCCATCGCTTCCAGCCGCGGCTTGCGCGACGAAACGATCGCCAGCTCGGACATCGCGAACACGCCATTCAGGGCGACCAGCGCGATGATGATCACGCAATCGATCCAAGGGAAGGGCTGGAGGGGAATATCCGGCGGCATGGCGCGATATCCCCATAGAACGGAATCTTGCTGGTGGACAACAATCTCGTCATCGAAGATTCAGCACGGCGGCGGAACAAGCAGCCGCGGCCAAGGGTTTTGCCGCCATCAGCGAAGGGAAAGGGACAATCCATGCGGATCAGCACCAAGTTGGCCGGAGCGAGCCTGGCGCTTGCGGCCTTGACGACCTCGGCCTGCACGACCGATCCGGTCACGGGCGAGAAGAAGATGTCGAAGGCGGGGATCGGCTCGCTCGGCGGCGCCCTGGTCGGCCTGGGCGCGGGCGCACTGGTCGGCGGGCACCATAATCGCACCGAGATGATCGTGGGCGCGGGCATCGGCGCGATCGCCGGCGGCGCCATCGGCGCCTATATGGACCGGCAGGAGCGCGAGCTTCGCCAGAAGATGGCCGGCACCGGCGTGGAGGTGAAGCGCCAGGGCGACGAGATCCTGCTCAACATCCCGTCGGGCATCACCTTCGCCACCAACAGCTATGCGGTAGAGCCGCAGTTCCGCTCCACGCTGGATCAGGTGGCGCAGACACTGTCGAGCTACAACCAGACCTATGTGGACGTGTACGGCCACACCGATTCGACCGGGAACGATACGATCAACATCCCGCTTTCGCAGAACCGCGCGAAATCGGTGGCGGACTATCTCGCCACCCACGGCGTCGATCGGGCGCGGATCGGCACGCAGGGCTTCGGCTCCAGCCAGCCGATCGCATCGAACGACACGGTGGACGGCCGCGCCCAGAATCGCCGGGTGGAGATCAAGATCGTGCCCGTCACCGATACCAGCAGCTGACAGAGCCGGCCCTGACGGTCGCGAAGGGAGGGCGTCCATGGGGCGCCCTTCTTTTTGTCCGGTCAGCGCCGGGCCGCGAAGAAGGCCCTGAGCATCGCCGCCGCCTCGCCCTCGCCGATCCCGGCATAGACTTCGGGCCGATGATGGCAGGTGGGCTGCGCGAAGAATAATGGCCCGTGCGCCACGGCCCCGCCCTTGGGATCGGGCGCGGCATAATAAAGCCGGCGGATACGGGCGAGCGAGATCGCGCCCGCGCACATGGCGCAGGGTTCCAGCGTCACCCACAGGTCGCAATCGCCCAGCCGCTCGTTGCCGATCGCGGCGGCGGCACGGCGGATGGCCAGCATCTCGGCATGGGCGGTGGGATCATATTCGCCGCGCATCGCATTGGCGGATGTGGCGACCACCTTGCCCTCCCGCACGATCACCGCGCCCACCGGCACCTCCCCCGCCTCGGCGGCGGCGCGCGCGAGATCGAGCGCCAGGCGCATCGGTTCGGGCAAGGGAAAGCTCATCGCCCGCCTGTAGCCCGGCCGCAGCCGATGCGCGAGCGATGTCGGATCGAAAAGCTCAGTCCTTCTTATCGACGTCCACCGTCGGCACCTTCACCTCCTCCTTCCGCGTGCCGACATCGATCCGGGGCACATCCACGTCCCTGGTCGTGGTGCCGACCTTCACGTCGGCGGTCTTCACGTCGAACCGGGGCGCCTGTCCGCCCTCCACCGCGATACGGGGAAGCTGTCCCTTCTGCGTCTGGCTGATATCCACCAGCCCGGTGGCGAGAGCGCCGATCGCGGCCAGCACGACGATGATCCCGATTATGATAAGGGCCCGCATGTTTCACTTCCCTTCGATGCCGTTCCGGTGGTCAACGCAGGGGCGCGACGGGCGGTTGCATTCCATGCATTCGCACGACATGGGCATCCGCAAGGGTCATTGCGGTTGACGAATCCCTCGATCGCAGTTATCCGCGCCCACTTTCCGGGCAACCGAACACCTAGGACGAAATGACATGGCGCGCATCTGCGAGCTGACCGGCAAGGGCCGGCAGGTGGGACACAATGTTTCCCACGCGAACAACAAGACCAAGCGGACCTTTCTGCCGAACCTGCAGAATGTCACGCTGATCTCCGATGCGCTGGGCGAAGGCGTCAAGCTGCGCGTTTCGACGCACGGCCTGCGTTCGGTCGAGCATGTCGGCGGCCTGGACAACTGGCTGCTGAAGACCAGCGACGACAAGCTGTCGCTGCGCGCTCGCCGCCTGAAGCGCGAGATCGCGAAGAAGGCCGCGGCCTGATCTTCCGCGCGGGCGGCATCCCCGCCCGCGTCACCGCCCCGTTTCAGGGGCGGTCTCCTTATCGAGACGGAAGCGCAACAGCAGCGTCCGCTGGATGCTGCTGAAATTGTCGTCGGAGGCGATCCACAAGATCGCCCCGCGCGCATCCCGCGTTATCGCCAGCGCCTCCATATTGTCGACCGTCATCGGCGATGCCAGCCGGGCGATCTCCCGACCGCGCACGACGGCCCCCGGCCGGACGGCGGCAAGGTCGACGATCGAAATCACTGCCGAAACGCCGTCCATCAGCGTGAACCGCCGGTGGAGCACGATCAGCCGCCCGTCCGGCAGCGCCTGCGCGTCCGTCACCACATAGCCATCCGGCGGCACATAATCGAAGCGGTCCGCCCGCCCGCCCGCCACGGGATCGCCCGCGAACATCAGGGCCGCCCGGCTGCCGGCCACCCGCCCTTTCGCCTCCTCCGAAAAGACCAGGAAGCGGCCGTCCGCCAGCCGCACCAGCGCCTCGGGCCCGCCATTGCGCGGCCATTCCGCCATCGCCGCCGGCGCGACATGGCCGGTGGCGCGGCCAAGGCCCGGATCATAGCGCCAGATCGCATTCGCGCCCTCGAACCCCACCCAATAGGCGCCGCCCGGCCCACGCGCGAGGGATTCGCTGTCGCGGCCGCGCCCCGCCGGCCCATCGGGCAGCATGCCGATCACCCGGCCGGCCGGCGGCAGGTTGCCGCGCAGGCTGATCCGGAAGATGCCGCCCCGGTCCCCCAGCGCGATCAGGTCCTCACCGTCGGCGGCCAGCGCGGAGATGCCGCCGAAGCGCCGGTCCGCGCTCGTCAGCACCCAGCCGCCCAGATAGGCGAGCCCGCCGATCCGGGTGCGCGCGGGATCGCGCGGGTTGAGCGGCACCGCCTTCGCCACGATCGCGGCACCGCCCTCGTTCATCGCCGGCGTCCCGACTGAACCGCCAGCCAGCAACATCGCGCACAGGATCAATATCTTCCGCATCGCCAGCCTTCCTAGGCCCGATCCCCGCCGAAGGGAATCGTCGGCGCCCGCGCCGGGCAATCGCCATGCCGAGTGTCCCGCGCGCCAAGCTGAACGCCACCTAACCGGCCCGTTCAGCCACAACTCACGCGAATCGCGGCATAAGGGCAGCATGTCGAAGACGGCCAGCCGCGGGACGCAATCCCGCTCCAGGCGCCAGCGGCAAGGACAAGGAAAAGAGACATGTTCAAGACGATCGCTTTTTCCGCCGTCGCGGCGCTGACGGCAGCCACCATGGTCCCCGCCGCCGCCGAGGCGCGCGGCTATGATCGCGGCCATCACGGCTATAGCAACCAGGGCCACTATCGCGGCGGCGGCAACCATTATCGCGGCCGGCCAGCTTATTATCGCGGCTCTCCCCGCTATTATGGCGGCCAGCGTTATTATGGCGGCGGCCGGGGCTATTATGCCGATCGCGGCTATTATCGCGGCCGCTGCCGTGACAGCGGCACCGGCGGCACCATCATCGGCGCCATCGCCGGCGGCCTGCTGGGCAACGAGGTCGGCAAGAATACGGGCGGCTATTACGATCGCGGCAACGGCACCACCGGCGCCATCATCGGCGCGGGCGTGGGTGCGCTCGCCGGCCGCGCGATCGACCGCGATTGCTGATCGACAACCGCATCTGCGTATCCCTCGTGTAGCGTGAGAGGGGTGGGCCGGGGCTCCTGTGGAGCTCCGGCCCTTATTCTGTCCGGGTGCCCTATCGAGGCGCGGCGTCGAACAGGCCGGCGAGCTGCTCCACCATCGTGCCGCCGAGCTGCTCCGCATCCATGATCGTCACCGCGCGGGCATAATAGCGCGTCACGTCATGGCCGATGCCGATCGCCACCAGTTCCACCGGCGACCGGTTCTCGATCCAGCCGATCACCTGGCGCAGATGCTTTTCCAGATAGGCGCCGCTGTTCACTGAAAGGGTGGAATCGTCCACCGGCGCGCCGTCGGAGATGACCATCAGGATCTTGCGCTCCTCCACCCGGCTGATCAGCCGGTTGTGCGCCCAGAGCAGCGCCTCCCCGTCGATATTCTCCTTGAGCAGTCCCTCGCGCATCATCAGGCCCAGCGACTTGCGGGCATGGCGCCAGGGTTCGTCCGCGCGCTTATAGACGATGTGGCGCAGATCGTTGAGCCGCCCCGGCGCGGGCGGGCGGCCATTGGCCAGCCACTTCTCGCGCGATTGCCCGCCCTTCCAGGCGCGGGTGGTGAAGCCCAATATCTCCGTCTTCACGCCGCAGCGTTCCAGCGTGCGGGCCATGATATCGGCGGAGATCGCCGCGATCGAGATCGGCCGGCCGCGCATCGAACCTGAATTGTCGATCAGCAGCGTCACCACCGTATCGCGGAAATCGGTCTCGCGCTCGACCTTGTAGGACAGGGAATGGGCCGAATCGATGACGACGCGGGCCAGCCGCGCCGCATCCAGCAGCCCTTCCTCCTGGTCGAAATCCCAGCTCCGGTTCTGCTGCGCCATCAGCCGGCGCTGCAGCCGGTTGGCAAGCTTGGTGACGGCGCCCTGCAGGTGGACGAGCTGCTGGTCCAGATAGGCGCGCAGCCGGGTCAGTTCCTCCTCGTCGCACAGCTCGTTGGCGGCGACGACCTCGTCGAATTCCTCGGTATAGGCCTTGTAGTCGAATTGGGGGCCGAGATCGGCCAGCGGGCGGTTCGGCCGCACCGGCATGGTGCCCTGCTCGCCTTCGTCGCCGCTGTCGCTTTCCATTTCGGAAAGCGAATCCTCGTCCATGTCGACGCTCTCGCCGTCGTCCTCGGCATCCTCGCTCGCCTCGGCGCGGGCCTCCATCGGCGCATCGGACTGGCCGGAGCCGTCGTCCTGCTGGTCCTCGCCGTCCTCGCCCTCGTCCTGATCGTCGCCCTCGCCTTCCTCGCCGGCCTCCTGCTCGTCATCGGGCGTCATCTCGCCCTCGACCAGCTCGAGATCCTCGAGCAGGCGGGTGGCGAGCCGGGCGAAGGCAGCCTGGTCGTCCAGCGCCAGGCCGAGCGCGTCGAGATCGTGCCCGGCCTTCTCCTCGATCCAGTCCCGCACCAAAGCCAGGCCCTGCCGCGCCGATTCCGGCACGGGCTGGCCCGTCAGCCGCTCGCGCACCAGCAGGCCCAGCGCCGAGGACAGCGGCACCTCGTCCCGGCTGCGCGCGCGGACCAGCGGATCGGATTTCAGCCGCAGGTCCAGCGCATGGGCAAGGTTCGCCCGCACGCCTTCCATGGCGCGCGATCCGATCGCCTCCACCCGCGCCTGCTCCACGGCATCGAAGGCCGCGCGGGCGACCGCCTCGGCCGGCGCGTTGCGGGCGTGCAATGCGGTATTATGGTGCCGGAGGCGCAGCGCCGCCCCATCGGCGAAGCCCCGCGCCTCGGCCACCTGCTCGGCCGGCAGCGACCGGGCCGGCATCGGCACCTTGATGGCCTTGCCATAAGCCTGCGGCGCATCGGCGGCATAGCCGACCTCCGCCTCCGGCTCGTGCGAAAGCGCGCGCGCCGTGCCCCCCAGCACTTGGCGGAAGGCTTCGAGCGGGGTCTGCTGGGTCATCCGCGCCTCCACCGGCCCACGGATGGGCGGGGCGTCCTCACGCCTTGCCCACCACGCTTTCCGGCAGGTCCTTGCCGAACACGCGCTGATAATATTCCGCCACCAGCGGCCGTTCCGCCTCGTCGCACTTGTTGAGGAAGCTCAGGCGGAAGGCGAAGCCGACATCGTTGAAGATCAGCGCGTTCTGCGCCCAGCTGATCACCGTGCGCGGCGACATGACGGTGGAGATATCGCCGGCGATGAAGCCCTGGCGGGTCAGGTCCGCCACCTTCACCATGTTGTCGACCACCTTCTTGCCGTCCGGCTTGTCATATTCGCCGGACTTGGCGAGCACGATCTGCGCCTCGGTCGCCGCCGGCAGATAGTTGAGCGTGACGACGATGTTCCAGCGGTCCATCTGGCCCTGGTTGATCTGCTGGGTGCCGTGATAGAGGCCCGTCGTGTCGCCCAGGCCCACCGTGTTGGCGGTGGCGAACAGGCGGAAATGCGGGTTGGGCCGGATCACGCGGTTCTGATCGAGCAGGGTCAGCTTGCCCTCCGTCTCCAGCACGCGCTGGATCACGAACATCACGTCCGGGCGGCCGGCATCATATTCGTCGAACACGAGCGCGGTCGGCGTCTGCAGCGCCCAGGGCAGCAGGCCTTCACGGAATTCCGTCACCTGCTGGCCGTCGCGCAGCACGATGGCGTCGCGGCCGATCAGGTCGATGCGGCTGATATGCGCGTCGAGGTTGATGCGGATGCACGGCCAGTTGAGGCGGGCGGCCACCTGCTCGATGTGGGACGACTTGCCGGTGCCGTGATAGCCCTGCACCATCACGCGGCGGTTGAAGGCGAAGCCCGCCGCGATCGCCAGCGTGGTATCCGGATCGAAAACATAGGCCGGATCGAGATCGGGCACCCGCTCGTCCGCCTCGGAGAAGGCCGGCACTTCCATGTCGCTGTCGATGCCGAACAGGTCGCGCACCTTCACCATCTTGTCGGGGGCATCGAGCACCGTGGCGGCGCGGCTGTCGGGCTGGATGTTGGGCAGATCGGACATATCTCGCTCTCGGGCTCTACTCTCGAACTGAATCAGGCGAAGGCGGGTGCGGCCTTCAGATGCGTATAGGCGCTGATCACATCCTGCAAAGCCTTCTCGTGGCGCCTGTCGCCACCATTGCGGTCAGGATGATAACGGCGGACCAGTTCCGTATAACGCTTGCGGATCGCCTTCAGGTCGGCATCGGCCTTCAGCCCCAGCACCTGCAGCGCGCGGCGATCGCCCTCGCCCAGCGGCCGCCCGTCCGGCCGCGCCGCCCGCGCCTCGGCATAGCGCGCGCCGATCGCATCCAGCGGATCGACGAAATCCGCCCAGCGCGGGCCGGCGCCCGCCGCCGATGTCGAAAAGGCGCGCGTCTCCCGTTCCCAGCCGGCGAAAGGGCGCTGCGCATTCTCGATCTCGTCGGCGGTCATGCCGTCGAAGAAATTATAGCCGGCGTTGAACGCGCGCACATGATCGAGGCACATCCAGCGCCATTCGCCCGGCCCGTCGAAACCGGGCCGCGTGATGCCGGGCACGCGGAACTCGCCCGGCTCCATGCAGCCGGGATGCGCGCAGGGCCTGTCGCCCGTGCCGATCCGCCCGTGGAACCGATCCTGTCTCCGCCGCTGTTCGCCGCCGTCCGCCAACTTTACGTCTCACTCCCTTGGCCTCGATCGGGCTATATAGGCCCGATGATCGATATTCCCACCGCCTCCCGCCCCGGCCCCGTCGCCGCCGAAATCGCCAGCCGCCTGACCGCCGCCCTGTCGCCCGATCATCTGGCGGTGATCGACGACAGCGAGAAGCATCGCGGCCATGCCGGGCACGATGCGCGCGGCGAATCGCACTTCACGGTGGAGATCGTTGCCGCCGCGTTCGAGGGGCAGAATCGCGTGGCCCGCCAGCGCGCGGTCAACGCCGCATTGGCCGATCTTCTGCGCGATCGCGTCCACGCGCTCGCCATCCGCGCCCGCGCGCCCTCCGAGGCGGCGTGACGGAGCTTCGCCGCCAGCGCTTCGCGCTTCCCACCGGGGTGGAGCTGGACGTCACGCTCGGCGGCGAGGGCAAAGGCGATCCGCTGGTCTTCCTCCACGGATTTCCCGAATCGGCGCGGACATGGCGCCACCAGATGGCGAACCTCGCCGCCGATCATGCCGTCGCCGCGCCCGACCAGCGCGGCTTCGCGCGATCGTCCAAGCCGGCCAACGTGGCGGACTATGCCGTCGAGCATGTCGTCGCCGATCTGCTCGCGCTGGCGGACGCGCTGGGCTTCGCCCGCTTCACCCTGATCGGCCATGACTGGGGCGGGGCCGCGGCCTGGGCGGCGGCGCTGCGCCATCCCGATCGCATCGCCCGGCTCGTCATCGCCAATGCGCCCCACCCGCTGATCTTCCAGAAAAGCCTGATCGACGATTCCGCCCAGCGCGCCGCATCCCAATATATGCTGGCCTTCCGCGATCCCGGCATGGAGGCGCGCGTCGCGGAGATGGGGATCGAGGCCTTCTTCGACAAAAGCTTCGCCGCCCATGTGCAGGCCGGCGCCATCGATGCCGGGGAACGGGCGATCTACCTCGATCAGTGGCGCCAGCCGGGCGCCCTCACCGGCATGCTCAACTGGTATCGCGCGTCGCGGATCGTGGTGCCGGCGATCGGCGAAACGGTGGAGCGGCCCGATTGGATCGACGCCCCCTTCCCGCCGCTCGCCATGCCCGCGCTGGTGATCTGGGGGATGCGGGACAAGGCGCTGCTGCCCTGCCAGATCGAAGGGCTCGGCCCGCTGGTGCCCGATCTCAGCATCGTGCCGATCGAGGATGCCGGCCATTTCGTGCCGTGGGAAAGGCCCGCCGCCGTAACCGCCGCGATCCGCGCCTTCCTTGCGGAGACGCGCCCGAGCGACTAAGCCCGCCCGCGCCATGGCCGATCCGATCATCATTGCCATTCCCAAGGGGCGCATCCTTGTGGAGACACTGCCGATGCTCGCGCGCGTCGGCATCGTGCCCGAAGCCGCCTTTTCGGACGAGGACAGCCGCGCGCTGCGCTTCGCCACCAATCAGCCCCATATCGGGCTGATCCGGGTGCGCGCCTTCGACGTCGCGACCTTCGTGGCCCATGGCGCGGCGCAGATCGGCATCGTCGGATCGGACGTGCTGGACGAGTTCGATTATTCGGAGATCTACGCCCCCGTCGATCTCGGCATCGGCCGCTGCCGGCTTTCGGTGGCGGAGCCGGTGGAGATGGCCGCCGGCGACGATCCGCGCGAATGGAGCCACGTCCGCGTCGCCACCAAATATCCCGGCCTCACCCGCCGCCACTTCGCCGCGCGCGGCGTGCAGGCCGAATGCGTGAAGCTGAACGGCGCGATGGAAATCGCCCCCGTGCTGGGCCTCGCCAGCCGCATCGTCGACCTCGTCTCCTCCGGCCGCACCCTCAAGGAAAACGGCCTGGTCGAGGTGGAGACGATTTGCGAGGTCTCCGCCCGGCTGATCGTGAACCGCGCCGCCTTCAAGACCCGCGCGGAGGAGATCGCGCCGCTGGTCGAGGCGTTCCGCGCGCTGGTGGCGGAGGAAGGGCAGCAGGATGCCGCTTAGGCTCGACAGCCGCGATGCGGGCTTCGCCGCCGCCTTCGATGCGCTGGTCGATGCGCGGCGCGAGGCGGACGAGGATGTATCCCGCGCCGTCACCGCGATCCGCGCCGATGTCCGCGCGCACGGGGATGCCGCGCTGGCGGAGCTGACCCGCCGGTTCGACGGCCACGACCTCGACGTCACCGGCTGGCAGGTGCCGAAGGCGGAACGGCAGGCAGCCCTCGCCGGCCTCACTCCCGATCTGCGCGCCGCGCTCGAACTGGCGGCGGAGCGCATCCGCGCCTACCACGCCGCCCAGCGCCCGGCGGACAGCGAGACGGTGGACGCCGCCGGCGTCCGCATGGGCGCGCGCTGGCGCGGGGTGGATGCCGCAGGTCTCTACGTCCCCGGCGGGCGGGCCGCCTACCCTTCCTCCGTGCTGATGAACGCCATTCCCGCCAGGGTGGCCGGCGTCGAGCGGCTGGCGATGGTGACGCCGACGCCCAAGGGCGAGACCAACCCGCTGGTGCTGGCTGCCGCCGAGATTGCCGGCGTGGACGAGGTGTGGCGTGTGGGCGGCGCGCAGGCGATCGCGGCGCTGGCCTATGGCACCGATCGGATCGCGCCGGTGGACGTGGTGGTCGGCCCCGGCAACGCCTGGGTGGCGGAGGCGAAGCGCCAGCTTTACGGCGTGGTCGGCATCGACATGGTGGCCGGCCCGTCGGAAATCGTGGTGGTGGCCGATGGCGCGAACGATCCGGCCTGGATCGCCGCCGACCTGCTGAGCCAAGCCGAGCACGACCCGACCAGCCAGTCCATCCTGTTCACCGACGATGCCGCCTTCGCCGATGCGGTGGCGGCCGAGGTGGAACGGCAGCTCGGCACGCTTGCCACGGGTGCCACCGCCTCCGCGAGCTGGGCGGCCAATGGCGCGATCATCCTTGTTGGCGACCTGCTGGAAAGCGCGCCCCTGATCGATCGGCTGGCGCCCGAGCATCTGGAGCTGGCGCTGGCCGACCCCGAGCCGCTGTTCGCCGCCGTGCGCCATGCCGGATCGGTGTTCCTCGGCCGCTATACGCCGGAGGCCGTGGGCGATTATGTGGGCGGGCCGAACCATGTGCTGCCCACCGGCCGCCGCGCGCGCTTTTCATCCGGGCTTTCCGTGCTCGACTTCATGAAGCGGACGAGCTTCCTTGCCTGCGACGCCGCCTCCATCGCCCGCATCGGCCCCGCCGCCGTGGCGCTGGCCGAAGCCGAGGGCTTGCCCGCCCACGCCCGATCTGTAGCTGTGAGATTATGACCAAGACCAACGCCAAGACCAACGAGCGTTCGCGCGCCCGCAGCGCCGCCCGGCTCTTCGCCGTGCAGGCGCTCTACCAGCATGAGATGGAGAAGACCCCCATCCCCAAGCTGCTGGACGAGTTCCACCAGCACCGGCTGGGCCGCACGATCGAGGACGTGACCTATGCGCACGCCGAGACCGATTTCTTCGACGATCTCGTGCGCGGCGTCGATGCGCGGCGGGAAGAGATCGACGCGGCGATTACCGCCAAGCTGGCCGCCGGCTGGTCGCTGGAACGGCTGGACAAGCCGATGCGCCAGATCCTGCGCGCCGGCACTTATGAGCTGATCGCCCGCATCGACGTGCCGACCGCGACCGTGATCAGCGAATATGTCGACGTGGCCGACGCCTTCTACGACAAGCGCGAAAAGGGCTTCGTGAACGGCCTGCTCGACGCGGTGGCCAAGGCGGCGCGGGGATGATCCCCGCCCTCCCGCAGCAGGGAGGGAGGCGGGGCGCATGACCCGCGAGGCCGATTTCATCGCCCGGCTGCGCGCGATCGCCACCCACCCCGCCGCGCGCGGGCTGGCGGACGACGCCGCCGTGCTGCCGCTTTCCGGCGAAATCGTGCTGACCCACGACATGCTGGTGGAAGGCGTGCACTTCCTGCCCACCGATCCGCCCGGCGACGTGGCGTGGAAGCTGGTGGCGGTGAATCTTTCGGATCTCGCCGCCAAGGGCGCCGCGCCGATCGGCGCGCTGATGGGATATGGCTTCACCGGCGATCCCGGCTGGGATGCGGCCTTTGCCGAGGGGCTGGCGCGGGCACTGACGACCTTCGGCCTGCCGCTGCTGGGTGGCGACACCGTGGCGATGCCGGCAACCGCACCGCGCACGCTGGGGCTGACCGCGATCGGCCAGGCCCCGGCATCGGGCGCACCATCCCGCGCGGGGGCGCGGCCCGGCGACCGGCTGTGGGTGACGGGCAGCGTGGGCGACGCCGGCATCGGCCTCGCCATCGCCCGGGGTGTCGCGAACGGCCCGGCGGCGCTGCTCGAACGCTATCGCCGACCCGTGCCCCGCCTCGGCCTCGGCGCGGCCCTCGCCCCGCTGGCGCATGCCATGGCCGACATGTCGGACGGGCTGCTGATCGACGCCGCCCGCATGGCTGCGGCCAGCGACGTCGCGATCGAGATCGCGCTGGAAGCCATCCCCCTCTCCCCCGCGCTGCGCGCCACCGCCGGCGATGGCCGCGAGGCCCGCATCGCCGCCGCATCAGCCGGCGACGATTACGAACTCCTGATCGCCGCCCCCATTGAGGCACAGGAAGCGATCCGGGCGGCAGCCGAGCAAGCCGGCCTGCCGATCAGCCCGGTCGGCACCTTCACCGCGGGCGCGGGTATCCGCCTGAACGATCGGGGCGAGCCACTGCCGCTGCCTGCCCGGCTGGGTTTCGAGCATGACGGGTAAGGAAGGATGGCCGCCCCTTCCGGCGACGTGCCTTTCCCACATATTCCGGTCGCCGGGCAAGCCGCATAGCGCACCGAACCCGACCTGTCAGCGCGGTCCGGCAGGCGGCCCCTTCCGCCCCGAAGCCGTCTTGGCGAACCATATCACGTGGCGCGGCCCCTTGCCGTTGCCGCGGGCGCGGACGACCACTTCGTCGACGGCGAAGCCTGCCTCCCCCAGCCGGCGGGTGAAGGCCTTGTCGGGTGCGGCGGACCATATCCCCAATATGCCGCCCGGCGCGAGCGCGGCCTTCGCGGCGGCCAGCCCCGGCATCGAATAGAGCCAGTCATTGCCCACCCGGCTGAGGCCATCGGGCCCGTTATCGACATCGAGCAGGATGGCATCCCACTTGCGGGGCGGATTGCGGATCAGCGCCGCGACATCGCCCTGGAACAGGCTGACGCGCGGATCATCCAGGCAGCCGGCGGCGAGATCGGCCATCGGCCCGCGCGCCCATTCGATGATTTCCGGCACCAGCTCCGCCACGGTGACGCGCGCGTCGCGGCCCAGCACCGCCAGCGCCGCCCGCAGGGTGAAGCCCATGCCATAGCCCCCGATCAGCAGGTTGGGCGCCGGCCTTTTGCCCAGCCGATCGCACGTCATCACCGCCAGCGCATCTTCCGATCCGCTCATCCGGCTGCTCATCAGTTCGTTGCGGTCGAGCACGATCATGAAATCGCCGCCGCGCCGGAACAGCCGCAACTGTTCGCCGCCCGGCACCATCGCCGTTCCGATAAGTNCGCGCTGCTGCATGTGCCTGCCTTCCGATTCGCGCCGTGCCGGCCCCGCATGGACGAGATCGCCCCCCGGCGAAACAGGCGCCGCGCGATTTCCCTTGCCCGGAAGCCACCCTCCACATTGCCCGGCCCGCCGACAGGCGATAGGCAGCGGGAATGACCGATGCCGATCCCGAACCGCCGACCGATAATGCCGGGGACCCGATAGCCGGCGTGGGCGATATCGTGGATCGCCTGCGCCACCCTATCGCCAATCCGGTCACCCGCGCGCGGCTGCGGGTGGAGCAGGAGGTGCCCGTCGCACGGCGCGGCCCCGGCTGGGACCGCCACTGGCGCGAGCTGGAAGCCTATGCGGAACCCACCGGCGAATGGCCGATGGCGAGGAAGGGCGCCGGCACCCCCGATTGAATCGGGGCGCGTTGCGCCGTCGCTTCCGACAGGCTCCGGCCCGCGATCGCCCTCGCCCCGGATTCGCGATCGCGGTCGGTTTCCCCGTTCGGCGAAGGGCCTGGACGGTGTATGAAACTCGCCGCGAGGGTGACGATCCCGGCGCCCCGCTAGCGAGGAGAATCCATCGTGGGCACGATCACTACCAGCGACGGCACCGAGATTTTCTACAAGGATTGGGGTTCGAAGGACGCGCAGCCGATCGTCTTCCATCACGGCTGGCCGCTGAGCGCCGACGACTGGGACAACCAGATGCTGTTCTTCCTCGGCCATGGCTATCGCGTGATCGCCCATGATCGGCGCGGCCATGGTCGGTCGACCCAGACCGATACCGGCAACGAGATGGATACCTATGCCGCCGACGTGATCGCGCTGGCCAAGGCGCTGGACCTGAAGAATGCCATCCATATCGGCCATTCTACCGGCGGGGGCGAGGTGGCGCGCTATGTCGCCCGCGCGGAACCGGGCCGCGTCGCCAAGGCGGTGCTGGTGGGCGCGGTGCCGCCGATCATGGTGAAGACCGATGCCAATCCCGGCGGCCTGCCCATCGAGGTCTTCGACGGCTTCCGCAAGGCGCTGGTCGACAATCGCGCGCAATTCTATGTCGATGTGCCGTCGGGCCCCTTCTACGGCTTCAACCGCCCCGGCGCGAAGGTGGATCAGGGCGTCATTTGGAACTGGTGGCGACAGGGCATGGCGGGCGGCGCCAAGGCCCATTATGATTGCATCAAGGCCTTTTCCGAGACTGACTTCACCGAGGACCTGAAGCAGATCGACGTGCCCGTGCTGGTGATGCACGGCACCGACGACCAGATCGTCCCTTATGCGGATGCCGGCCCGCTTTCGGCCAAGCTGCTGAAGAACGGCACGCTCAAATCCTATGATGGCTTGCCCCACGGCATGTGCACCACCCATGCCGACATCATCAATGCGGACCTGCTGGCCTTCGTCCGAAGCTGACCTGAAAGAGGCGTGGGTGTGGGGCAGGGGCGCCACCGCCCCGCCCTACAGCTTGCTCATCTGACATCGAGCCCCAGCTCGCCCAGAAGCTGCCCGGCCTGATCGCGCGAGATGGTGGCGCCCCGGAACAGGGCGGCATCGCCCAGCCGCAGTCCGCTTATGTCCGCCGCCCGCAGGTCGGCACCGGCGAAGCGCGATCCAGCCATGTTCGCCTCCCGCAGGCTGCAATCCTCGAACAGCGCATCACGGAAATCGCAGTTGCGCAGATCGGCCTGGGCGAGGTCCAGCTTGCGCAGCACCTGCCCCCGAAAGGAATGTCCCGCCAGCTTGGCGCCGATCAGCAGCGTTTCCTCGAAAGAAGCATCCACGCCCCGGATGTCGGACAGGTCGTCCCCCGTGAGCTTGCAGCCCCGGAAGGAAGCCGACGTCAGGTTCGACCGGCGGAACACGGCATTGTTGAAATCGCAGGATGCGAAGGCCGCCTCCGTCAGATCGGCGCCGGCGAACGTGGCGAAAGCGCCCCGGCAGGATTGCCAGCGCGTTCCTTCCAGAATGGCCGCGGCCAGATCGGCGCGGCGCAGGCTGCACCGTTCGAACACCCAGCCGGTGAAGTCGAGCTTGCCGAGCTCCGCCTCGTCCAGCACGCAATCGATAAGGTGGACAGGCGAGGAGCCGGCCGCCAGCTTCCCGATATCCGCGCCGGCGAGTTCGAGGCCGCTCAGCGTGCGTCGGGAGAAGAGATCATCGGCCATCCCCACCCCAATCCCCCGCGCGGCGCCCGGCGTCAACGAATGCGCAGCATGATTTCGGACTGGCAGAAGAAGGCGACGCAGCCCTTCACTTCCAGCGTATTGGGGTCCTTGAGCGTCAGATAGCCGGTCTTGGTGCCCCAGCCGCTTTCGGGATCATAGAGCGAGCCGCCCTTATATTGGGTGGGGCCGCCGGTGAAGCCGTCGAACACGCGCAGGCCCTTCACCGGGCGGGTGCGCAGCGCCTTGTCGCCATTCTTGACGTCGCGCAGGTCGGGATTGGCGCGGAGCGTCGGACCGTCGAGGATGCGGCCGCAGACCGCCGGGCCGCAATTGTAAAGCTCGATGGTGCCGCCGCGATCCTGCGAGCGCCAGAGGCCCAGCACCGAGGCTGGCGCGGTTGCCTCGGCAGCATGAACGCCCACTGGCGGCAGAATCGCCAGCAGCGCCGCCGCCGACAGGCGCCCGCCTGCCCCGCACCCGACCCGCCGGAAGCCGGAAAGCAATGGGTTGATCTCAGCGATCCTCATCACGACTCTCCTTGTTTTTCATATGTTTGATTGCAAAAGCGCCGAACGGCGCGCGCCATCGGCCCGCGCGTCTCGACAAGCCCGGCAGGCCATTCTAATATCTTTTTCGAAATGCTTTCGTAAATAGGATTTTATGGCCAACAGAGGCTGGAATGCGAAGTGGCTCAACAAATCGTCCGGCAGCGTTGGGCGTCCGCGGAGCGTATCGCGCGAACAGGTGATCGCCGCGGCGGTCGAGATCGGTCTCCACCATTTCAGCATGGCGCGGGTGGCCGAGCATCTCGGCGTCAGCATATCGACGCTCTATCAATATGTTGACAATCGGGACGAGCTGCTGAGGCTGGCGATCGACCATCAGCTCTCGGTGGTCGACCTGCCCGGCGACCGGGAGCAGCACTGGGCCGACTATCTCATCGAATATGCCACCAGCCTGCGCGACGTGCTGGCCAGCGAACCGCACCTCATCCTGCAGGTGATGGACGGCGGCGGCGGCATCGAGCGCGAGCTGGCGCTGACCGAACGTTTCGTCGCGGTGCTGGTCGCGCGCGGATTCACCGTCGCGGAGGCGGTGGCGACCTGGCGCAGCGTCGGCGCGGTCACCCTGGGCGGCGCGATCACCCTCTGCCGCGATCGCGCGGCGGCCGCGCGCGACGGATCGAGCAGCCGGATGCTGCAGCAGGCCTTCACCCATTTCGACGACGACGCCCTGCCGCTGATGCGCGAGGGGGTGGAAGCCTATGCCACCCCGATGGACATGGTGGAGGAACTGCTGCGCCCGGTGATCGAGGATATCGCCCGCAAGCGCGGCGAGACGCTGGTCTGGGCGGAGCGGAAGATCCCCGCCCCGACGGCCGCGACGGACGAGGACCAGCCGGCGCGGAACGCCGCGCGGCGGCGGGCACCGGCGAAGGGACGGCCGAAATCGGCCAAGGCGAAAGCCTGAATCACCAATTTCCGAAATGATATCGGAAACCCTCTTGCCAAAGGCGCAGGCATCGGGAAGGATCGCGACGGGGCGGGCCGGATTGCCCCCGGGGGAAGAGGCGATCCGGCCATGATCCAGCGTGCGCGTAAACTTGCATCACCAGAAAACTCCCGGCGATCAGGGGGTTCGGCGTAACGGGTTCATGCGGAAGCGCTGCCTTTCCGCACAGGAAAAACAAAATGGGCAGCGGCACCTCCGGCCTCCATGCGGGGCCGGGAAGCGCCGGAGGAGAGGCGGCCATGGCAGCGCGCGGCGAAAGCCGGGAGGAGGAGTCCGTCGTCCATGAGGCCCTGGCGGCGCGCTATCGCCGGCCGCTGGTGCAATGGTTCCGCAAGCGCGGGCTGGATCACGAAGCCGCCGAGGATTGCGCGCAGGAAAGTTTCGCCCGCCTTTACGGCAGCAGCACCGCCAACGTGCAGAATCCCGACGCCTATCTCTTCCGGGTGGCAAGCTCGGTCCTCGCCGATCGGCGGCGGCGCGCACGCGTCCGCCAGGAGGACCGGCACCTGCCGATCGACGATTTCGACGCGCCGAGTGAGGAGCCCACGCCCGCGCGCGTCTTTGAAGACAGGGAGGCGCTCGCCCGGCTGTCGGCGGCGCTTGCCGAACTGCCGGCGCGGACGCGGGAGATGTTTTTGCTGAACCGGCTCGATCGGGCGAGCTATAGCGAGATCGCGGCCCGGTTTGGCATATCGGTGAGCGCGGTCGAAAAGCATATGATGAAGGTCATCGCCCATTTGCATGCGAGATTCGGGCAAAATGGCTGAATCGGGGAACAGGAACGGGCAATCGCTGACCGCCGCGCGCGCCGCGCGCTGGGTTGCGCGCATGGGTTCCGATCAGCGCACGCCGGGCGATCAGGCCGCGCTGGACGCATGGCTGGCCCAGGACGAGACCCATCGCCGGGCCTATGCCGAACAGCAGCAGCTGTGGGATGCGGTGGGCACCCTGGCCGGCGATCCGGCGGCGCGGGCGGCCCTGCAGGAAGGCGCCCTGCAAGGTTCGCACGAAGACGAGGCCCGCCTCCCGCAGCGACGGCGCTTCATCGGCTATGGGCTGGCGGCGGCAGCGGCGGCCTGCCTGGCCGTGGTGATCGGCGCACCGATGCTGGGCGAGCGGACGGAAAGCTATGCCACCGCCCCCGGCGAGCAGCGCAGCGTCACGCTGGCAGACGGATCGGTGGTGACCCTGGATACAGACAGCGCGATCGAAGCCCGGCTGACCGACGGGGAACGGCGGCTGACCTTGATATCCGGCCAGGCGTTCTTCGAGGTCGCCAAGGATGCCGCCCGCCCCTTCCGCGTCTTTGCCGGCCGGAACGAAGTTCGCGCGCTGGGCACCGCCTTCAGCGTGCGGCAGGAGGGGACGGAAACCCGCATCTTCCTGGCGCAGGGAAAAGTAACCGTCCGCAAGCCCGGCCTGCCCGTCGTCCAGATGGAACCGGGCGAGCAGGCGCGATTGACGCCGGCCGCCGCCGTCGCGGTCGGCAAGGTCGATCCCGAGCGCGCGCAGGCCTGGCGGTTTGGGCGGCTGATGTTCGACGCCACCCCGCTGGCGACGGCCGTTGCCGAGATCAACCGTTACGGCGCCCGCAAGGTCGTGCTGGCCGATCCCGCGCTGGGCCGGATGAAGATTTCCGGCGTTTTCCACACCCGCCAGCCAGAGGCGTTCGCCGAGACCGTCGCCGCCATCTTCCCGGTCAGGCTTTCCCATTCGGGCGCGGACACCATCATCCTTTCGCCGGCCGGCTGAACCCCGCCCGTCTCCCCTTCCCCCGCGTCGGCGCGACCGGCCTGCTCCGCAGCGAAAATCCGGCCTTCTTGCGCGCAAAGCATGTTCCGGCCTGAGGTATTCGCTCACAGCTGCGTCCCAGCAATGGTGCGAGGGCCGCTTCGCTCTCGCCTCCTCTCCATACTGCCCGGGCCTCCCCCACGGAGGCCCGGGGCCTTCCGGCCGTGGGATATTCGACTAGCCCTAAGAATATTTTTCAAGACGATTGAGGTATCCGCCCGGCGTTGCGTCCCTGAGACTGCGAACGATCGAAACCGGCGGAAGCAATGCCGGAATAAAATGAGGGGGATATCAATGTTCCGAAATCGAGGTGCCGCGTTCCGATTGGCGTTGATGGCGGGTGCCGCCCTGTGCGCATCGGTTCCATTGCAATATGCTTCGGCCGCCGACCTGCGCGATTATGCGATCGCCGCCCAGGGCCTCGGCGGCGCGATCCGCAAGTTCGCGCTGGAAACCGGACGCGACATTGCCTTCGATCCGGCGATCGTGGCCGGCAAGAAGAGCCGCGGGCTATCGGGCAAGCGATCGGAAGAAGATGCGCTGCGCGCGCTGCTGGAAGGGACCGGCCTGCGCTATATCCGCACCGCGACCGGCTATGCCATCGTCGCCAGCCCGGAAGGCGCGACGGGCGCCGCCACCCCCGCGGAATCGCTCGACATCGTGGTGACGGCGCAGAAGCGTGAGGAGCGGATGCAGGACGTGCCGATCGCGATCACCGCGATCACCGGCAAGATGCTCGACCGCCAGAAGATCGAAAGCGGCGGCGATCTGATGCGGACCGCGCCCAACCTGAACTTCTCGAAAAGCTTTTCGAGCATGTACAATATCGGCATTCGCGGCATCGGCACCAAGGCGCTGAACTCGTCGAGCGATCCGGGCGTGGCGGTGAGCTACAACAATACGCCGCTGATCCGGAATCGCCTGTTCGAGCAGGAATTCTTCGACACCTCCCGGCTGGAGGTGCTGCGCGGCCCGCAGGGCACGCTCTACGGCCGCAACGCCACCGGCGGCGTGGTCAACATCTTCCCCGCGCTGCCCACCGGTGAGTTTGAGGGCGAACTGAAGGGCGAGGTGGGAAACTATGAGACCCGCCGGGTGAGCGGGATGCTCAATATCCCGCTGACCGATACGTTCTCGATCCGCGGCGCGGGCGCCTACACCAAGCGCGAGGGTTTCGATTATAACGAGTTCACCCGCAACCGGGTGAACGGGCGCGATCTCTGGTCGACGCGCCTTTCCGCGCAATGGGAGCCCAGCGATCGCTTCAAGGCGAACGTCATCTGGGAACATTTCAACGAGGATGACGACCGCTCCCGCACCGGCAAGGCACTGTGCACCACCGACCCAGGCCCGGAAATGGTGGGCAACACTATTGTTCCGGAAAGCATTCGAGGCCGTCTGAGCCAAGGCTGCCTGCCAAAATCATTATATACCGATGCCGCTTTCGGGGTTCCGAACGCGGGAAGCCTATCCTTCATCTTGGTGGGCCAGGATCTGGGATTGGGCTTTGCTCCGGGAGCGCCCGGAGACCCTTTTGCCGGCCCACAGGTCGGCTTCATAAAAGCCGGCGATCCCTATGAGGGCATAACGCAATCACGCGACCCGCGCAGAATAGCGACAGCGGTTGATCCGGTTTTTCGGGCCAAGAACGATATCGTGCAACTGAACATGGAACTGGAGATGCAAGATGGGCTGAAGCTCGTCTCACAAAGCGCCTACAGCCGAGACCGCTGGTATTCTTCCCAGGATTATAATCGTTTTGTCTCCAATCCGCTGTTCAATGCGTCCGATGGAATCGTCAATATCTTCAATATTCCCTTCGAGGGTCCAACGCCCCTGCCAGGCGGCGTCTATACCGACCCTCAGCTCGGCCCTTCGGATCGCATGTTGACGATGGACCTCAATCGCACCCGAACCAGGCAATGGACGCAGGAGCTGCGACTGCAATCGGATTGGACTGGACCGGTCAACATTAACATCGGCGCCAATTATCTCGACTTCAAAACGCAAGACGATTATTATGCATTCAGCAATTTATTCAATCTTCTCGCACAATATTCCTATAACAAGAATAGCTTTACCGACTATGAAACGCCACCCAGAATAACCCTGTATGATTGCCCGCTAGGAAACAGCAATCCCGATTGCGTAGGACGCCCCTACGTCGACACTAATCCTCTAGGCCAATTGGATGACAACGGACATAATTATTTCCTCAGCCGCAACAATGTCAGGACAAAATCCTGGGCCTTGTTTGGCGAGACATATTGGCAGGCGGCAGATCAACTGAAGGTAACGCTTGGGCTCCGCTATACCGAGGACAGGAAAACCGCTTCCCAGATTCCAAGCCAGCTACTCCTGAGCAGCTCGATCCCGACGGGAGGCAAGGTGGACAGCGGATATCCGGCGTTAGAGGATATCAAGCAAAATTGGGGGAAATTCACGGGACGGATCGTCGCAGACTGGAAACCCGACATCAGTTTCACCGACGACACGTTGATTTATGCATCCGCATCACGTGGATACAAAGCGGGCGGAGCCAATCCCCCTCGCGTGGATTTCAATCCGATTGTCGTCCAATATCTGCCGCTGCCGGATCGATTCAAACCGGAATATGTCAACGCCTTTGAAATCGGCACGAAGAATAGCTTCGACGGCGGCAAGATTACGTTCAACGCAACCGCATTTTACTATGACTATAAGGATTACCAAGTCTCCCAGGTCACCGATCGCATCACGCAAACCGAAAACTTCGGCGCCAAAAGCTGGGGCCTTGAACTGGAAACCGTTTGGCGTTCTTCCCGTGCCTTTCGGCTGAATGCGAATCTGGGCTACCTCGATACCAGCCTCAAGAAAGGCGCGAAATCTATCGACGTCATGAACCGCACCCAGGGCAATGACGATTGGGTGGTCCTGCGCCCATGGCTGCAGGTTCCATCCAACTGCGTCGCCCCCCGCGAGCATGTGGAAGCTGTTATAAATTCACCATATTTCTCGTTTTTAGGACCTATAGCATTGGCATCCCTTTGCCCGGGATCGACGGGAATCGCGCATTACAACCCAGACATTCCTTCAAATGGCAGCCTTCAGCTTTGGCAGCTATTCGGGTTCGCCTATGATCCGCTGGCAGAAGCTCCAAATGCCGGCCGTGGCTTTGATGCCGATCTGGAAGGCAATGAATTACCGAATTCCCCTCATCTGACCTTCAACGTTGGCGCGGAATATACTTTCTTCCTGGACAGCGATGATTGGGAACTGACGTTCCGGGGAGATTATTATCGCCAGAGCAAAAGCTATGCCCGCGTCTACAACACGGAATTCGATCGCCTGAAGAGCTGGGGCAATCTGAACCTGTCTGTCACCTTCGCGCGGCCAAAGGACGATCTCGCTTTTCAGTTCTACGTGAAGAACGTGCTCAACGATCAACCGATAACGGATGTATTCCTGAGCGCGGACGATATCGGCTTGCCGGCCAACACGTTCTACGCCGATCCGCGCATCATCGGGTTCAACGTTTCCAAGAGGTTCTGAGGCACCGGCATCTGGAGCAGTTTGCGGTCATCGTGACCCGGATCACAGCGCGCCGCCGGCCGCCGTTTACCATGATCCGCGTCCCTCGCACGCGGCGAAGGATCGGGGCGACGGCCACCCACGTCGCCCCGCCCGCCCCTTGCTCCCGCTCCCGGCACGAGAAGCGCCTTTCCCAAACCCTGCATCCGTCAGCGTCCGCCATTGGCCGGACCGGATTTTCGCGCTAGCGATGGGCGCATGGGGGGTATCGACATCGCCGTGGCCGGCTGTGGGCCGGCGGGGCTGGCCGCGGCGCTGCTGCTGCGGCGCGACGGCCATCGGGTGACGCTGTTCGACCGGTTCGAGGCGCCTCGCCCGATCGGATCGGGCCTGATGATCCAGCCGACCGGCCTTGCCGTGCTGGAACGGATGGGCCTCGCCGATGCAGCCATCCAAAACGGCGCGCGGATCGACAGGCTGACGGGACAGGCGGGCCCCAGGGGCTCGATCGTGCTCGACGTCCATTATGCCGCGCTCGGGCGGAAAGCCGCTTTCGGGATCGGCATCCACCGCGCGCGCCTGTTCGCGCTGCTCCACGATGCGGTGACGGCGGCCGGCATACCGATCGCGACCGGACGGACCATAGCCGGAAGCGATCTGGGCACGGCCGGGCGCCGCCGTCTCCGCTTCTCCGGGGGTGATGCAGCCGGCCCCTTCGATCTGGTTGTCGATGCGCTGGGAACGCGGACCCCGCTCGCCCCGCCGACCGGGCGGGCGCTGGCTTATGGCGCCTTGTGGGCCAGCCTCGATTGGCCGGACGCGCCGGATTTCGACGAGACGGCGCTCGAACAGCGCTATCGCCGGGCGAGCATGATGGTCGGCGTGCTCCCGATCGGCACGCCGCCCGATGCCCGACGCGCGCAGGCCGCCTTCTTCTGGTCGCTGCGCGCCGATCGGCTGGAGGCATGGCGCGACGCCGGGCTGGATGCCTGGAAGGCCGAGGTTCTGGCGCTCTGGCCGGCCTGCGCGCGCCTGCTCGATCAGATCGTCGATCCCGACCAGCTTACCTTCGCGCATTATGCCCATCGGACGCTGCGACACCCGGCCGAACCCGCGCTGATCCATATCGGCGACGCCTGGCATTCGGCGAGCCCGCAACTGGGCCAGGGCGCCAACATGGCGCTGCTCGATGCCTGGGCGCTCGCGAAGGGGCTCCGCGAAACCGCGGACGTTGCGGAAGGCATTGCCCGCGCGGTCGAGCGGCGGCGGCGGCACGTGCATCTCTACCAACGGCTCACCGCGCTGTTCACGCCGGTCTACCAATCCGACAGCCATATGCTGCCTTTCATCCGCGACCGGCTCGTCGGACCGCTGTCCAGGCTATGGCCCGCAACCTGGATACAGGCCGCGATGGTCAGCGGCTTGATCGGCGATCCGCTGCGGCCGCTTGGCCTCGACGGGCCGGCCGCCCCGTCGCATCGCACGCCGCTCCGCGAAGCCGCCTGAGCGGGACACCCCCGGACGCGCGGCTCCTCGCCGTTCATCTCCCCATTGCGTTCAGCCGAGTTCCTGGGCGAGTCCGACGAGAAGCTCCTCCGGCCCGCGAATGTAGCAGAGGCGATAGGCGTCTTCATACCGGACGACTTCGCCCACGAGTTGCGCGCCGCGCGTGCGGAGCCTTTCGAGCGTCTCGTCAATGTCGTCCACGGCGGACATGACGCGGAGATAGCCCAGGGCGTTGACCGGCGCGCTCCGGTGATCCGCGACGACAGGCGGCGCGAGAAAGCGGGAGAGCTCGAGCCGGCCGTGGCCGTCCGGTGCGCGCATCATCGCGATCTCGACATGCTGGTCGCCCAGTCCGGTGACACGCCCGGCCTATTCTCCTGCGATCGTGGCCCGCCCTTCGAGCTCGAGGCCGAGTTCGCGAAGGAAATCAATCGCTCCGTCGAGATCTTCGACGACGATTCCCGAGATGATGGCATGTGGACGTGCGTTCATGTCCACAATTCTGCGAGATCCGCGCCGTAGGGGTGGAAGCCAATGCGCTGCGCTATTGCGATCCCGGCGCGATAGCAGAATCGTTGATCCGGCCAACAGCCGCGGCAAGCGATCTGCCGCCAACGCCGGATAATCAAAGGCTTTAAGGTGGTGCCGCTTACAGGACTCGAACCTGTGACCCTCGCATTACGAATGCGATGCTCTACCAGCTGAGCTAAAGCGGCGCAGCAGGTGGGCGGCCCTCTACCAGCGCCTATCGGGCCTGACAAGCGCGTTCCTTCGCTTTGTCGGCGGCGGCAATGATTTACCGAAATTAAACCACAACCGCGCCATGTGCCGGGTTCAGGCATTCCCGGTTGGGGCGACGAATCATGGAAAGCATGCGGCCGATCGAGGGGGAGGCGGCGATGGAGGCGGCCGAGGCCGATGCCGGCATGGATGCCCCGCCCGCGATCGGCGCGGACGAGCGGCGCATGCATGTGCGCGCCTATAATTACTGGGTATCGCTGCTGGCCGGCCGGCCCTTCCCCGCCATCCAGGATCTGACGCCCTCGGAAATCGCCGATTTCGGCCCGCACAGCGTGCTGCTCGATTTCAGCGGCGATCCCGAAAATCCGGCGATCGTATTCCTCGGCCATGCGCTGCGGGCGGAAAGCGGCCACGACGCCGATCTCGCCACCATCGCGGAGGTACCGGGCGGAACGCTGCTGTCGCGGCTGACCGATCATTATCTGGAGATCATCGCCAACCGCGCCCCGATCGGCTTCGAGGCGGAATTCACCAGCCGGGGCGGCACGAACACGCTCTATCGCGGCATATTGATGCCTTTCTCCTCCGGCGGCGACAGCATCGATTTCGTCTATGGCGTGATCAACTGGAAGGAAGTGGCGAGCGTGGAGCAATCCGCCCTGCTGGCCGAGGAGATGGCGCGCGCGATGTTCGCGGCGCCGGGCGCCGCCGCGGCCTGGGCCGATGGCCCCAACGCCGCGTCCCCCTTCCCCATCGCCGACGACGATGCCGATGGCGACTGGTTCGATGCCGCGCCGGGACGGGACGGCTATGATCCCACCGCCGATATCGGCCTGGCCGACCGGCTGGCGCTGGCACGGGAGACGGCGGACGCGGTGCGATCCGCCCGCGCCCGCACGCGCGCGGCGCTCTATCGCGCGCTGGGCCTCGCCTACGACTTCGCATTGGTCGCCGAGGCGCGGCCGGAGGAATATGCCGAGCTGCTCGCCGATTGCGGGATGAAGGCGCAGGCCCGCGCGCCGATGACCCCGGTGGTGAAGCTCGTCTTCGGCGTCGATTACGACAAGACCCGCCTTACCGAATTCGCGGCCGCCCTTTCCCATGCGCGGCGCACCGGCATCGCGCTCGGCGGGCTGCACGCGGCGCTGGAGGCGCATGAGGGCGGGCTGAAGGGCATGGTCGCGGCCGAACGCGCCGCCCGCCGGCCGGCCGCGCTGCCCCCCAGGGCCGATCCGCGCGCCGCCCTGCGCGCCGTTGCCGCCGCCGCGCGCGTGCGGCTGGAAGGCGATGCGTCCGCCACGGCAGGCGAGGAATATCTGCTGCTGGTCGGCCGGCGCGAGGCGGACGGATCGGTGGCGATCCTCCAGCCCGCCGCCCAGGACGGCAAGCTGCTGGAACGGGTGCTGCGCCACGCCGCACGCTGATCGCCGATTCGTTTTCCCATCTGTAATAATATTACCGGAAAGCCGGGAAGGCCGACGCCCCCGGCTCGCTTCATTGCCGCTTCCCGCCCGCGAATTGCGCGGATTCCTCGCGCCTTGCCCCGGCCGACGGGGGGGAGCATATGACCCTTTGGAATAGCCAGAAGCGGCGATCCCCAGCCGCTGCCGAGGAGCGGAATATGCCGGCCACGAGCCAAGCGCCTGCCGATAACGTCAATGATTCCATTGCCATCGCCCTGTCCCAGGCGCTGATGCGCGGCGCCCTGCCGGGCGAGACCAACGATCTTGGCGAGGAGGCGCTGGCGGCCGCCGGCACCTTCGTGGCGCAGGCCGCGGCCGAGCGCGCGCACGGCCACCCCGCCATCCGCCTGGAATCGGCCGGCGGCGAGGAAGGCCGGCGGCGGATGCGGCTGGCGGTGATCAACGACGACATGCCCTTCCTGGTGGATTCGGTGGCCGGCGCGGTCGGCGCGCACGGGCTCGCCATCCACCGCCTGCTCCACCCGATCCTTTCGGTGCGCCGCGACGGCGAGGGCAAGCTGACCGCCATCCTGCCGGACGACGCCAGCGGCGAACGCCGCGAATCGATGATCTATATGGAGATCGAGCGCGCCGACGCCCGCACCCGCCGGGCGCTGGCGGAGGAGATCGAGGCGGTGCTGGCCGACGTGCGCGCCGCCGTGGGCGATTGGCCGCGCCTGCAGATCGCGCTGCGCGAGGATGCCGAACGCCTGCCCGACGGCGAGGGCGCGGCGCTGATGCGCTGGTTCGGCGATCGCCATTTCACCCTGCTGGGCCACCGCATCGAATTGCCGGACGGCACCCATCGCGACGGCCTGGGCATCCTTGCCAACCCGGCGCATGAGGTGTGGAGCGCCGAGGCGCTGCAATCCGCGCTCGGCCATTTCCGCAAGGGCGGCGATGCCCCGCTGATCCTGAAGGCCGATCGCATCGCCACCGTCCACCGGCGCGTGCCGATGGACCTGCTGGCCCTGCCCCGCCGGGTGGACGGCACGATCGAGGGCGTCTCGCTCCACGCCGGCCTCTGGACCAGCGCGGCGCTGCGCGCGCCTTCGGACAAGGTGCCGATCCTGCGCGCCCGGCTGAACGCGCTGGACGAGAAATATGCCTTCGATCCGCTCAGCCATGCCGGCAAGGCGCTGCGCCACGCCCTTTCCTCGCTGCCGCACGACATATTGGTGGCGGTGAGCGCGGCGGGGCTGGAGGAGCTGGCGCTGACCGCCATGTCGCTGGCCGATCGCCCGCGCCCGAAGCTGGTGCTCGCCCCCTCGGCGCTGGAACGCCACCTTTTCGCCTTCGTCTGGCTGCCGCGCGATGAGCTTTCCACCGGGCGGCGCACCGCGATCGGCCGGATGATCGAGGAACAGGCCGGCGCCACCATATCGAGCTGGGCGATCGAGCTGGGCGACGGCGAGCTCGCCTTCATCCGCTACACGCTGGATCTGAAGCCGGGCGCACCGCTGCCCGATGCCCGCGCGCTCGACGCGCGGCTGGAAAATATGGTGCGCGGCTGGGACCCGGCGGTGGAAGCCGCGCTGGCCGAGCAGGTCGGCGCCTCCCAGGCCACCCGCCTGGTCCTCTCCTTCGGCGCCGCCTTCCCGCAATCCTATCGCAGCCGCTATCCGGCGGAGGAGGCCGGGCGCGACATGTTGCGCCTGCGCGCGCTGGACACGCCGGAACAGCGCGGCGCCCGGCTCTACCGCCTGCCGACCGACGGCGCGCGCCAGCTCCGCCTCAAGACCTACCGGCNCGGCGGCCTGATCCCGCTTTCGGATGCGGTGCCGGTGCTGGAGGCGTTCGGTTTCCGCGTGCTGGAAGAAAATCCCACCCCGCTCGACGGCGGCAAGCTCGGCTATATCCACGAATATCTGCTCGAGCTGGACGAGGCGATCGACGCGGATGCGGTGATGATCCGCGCCGAGGTGGCCGAGCAGGCGATCGCGGCCGTGCTGGAAGGCCATGCGGAAAATGACAGCTTCAACCAGCTGATCATCGCCGTCGGCCTCGATCCGCAGGCGGTGGTGCTGTTCCGCGCCTGGTTCCGCTACCTGCGCCAGACGGGCCTGTCCTACGGGCTCGACACGGTGGCGCTGGCGCTGCGCAAGGCGCCGGTGGCGGCGCGGCGGATCATCGACCTGTTCTGCGCGCTCCACGATCCGAAGCATGCCGGCGCCAAGGAGGCCCAGGCCGCCGAGGAGGCGATCGACGCGGCCCTCGCCAATGTCGCCGCGATCGACGACGATCGCATCCTGCGCCGCATCCGCGCGCTGGTGCAGGCGACGCTGCGCACCAACGCCTTCGCCCCCGGCGGGCGCGAGGCGCTGGCCTTCAAGCTGGACAGCGCGGCCATTCCCGGCCTGCCGGCGCCGCGCCCCTGGCGCGAGATCTGGGTCTACAGCCCCCGCGTGGAGGGCATCCACCTGCGCGGCGGGCCGATCGCGCGCGGCGGGCTGCGCTGGTCCGACCGGCGCGACGATTTCCGCACCGAAATCCTGGGCCTGATGAAGGCGCAGCTCGTGAAGAACGCGGTGATCGTGCCGACGGGCGCCAAGGGCGGCTTCTATCCGAAGCAGCTCCCCTCGCCCGCGCTCAACCGCGATGCGTGGCTGGCGGAAGGCACCGAAAGCTACCGCATCTTCATCCGCGCGCTGCTTTCCGTCACCGACAATATCGTCGAGGACAAGGTGGTCAATCCCGAAAAGGTGGTCGTCCGCGACGGAGATGATCCCTATTTCGTGGTCGCGGCGGACAAGGGCACGGCCAGCTTCTCCGACGTCGCCAACGCCATCGCGCTGGAACATAAATTCTGGCTGGGCGATGCCTTCGCCTCGGGCGGCAGCCAGGGCTACGACCATAAGGGCATGGGCATCACCGCGCGCGGCGCCTGGGTTTCGGTGCAGCGCCATTTCCTGGAAATGGGCGTGGACGTGCAGACCCAGCCGGTCACGGTGGCGGGTTGCGGCGACATGTCCGGCGACGTGTTCGGCAACGGCATGCTGCTGTCGAAGGCGCTGAAGCTGGTCGCCGCCTTCGATCATCGCCACATCTTCCTCGATCCCGATCCCGATCCGGCGGCAAGCTGGGAGGAACGCGCGCGCATGTTCGCGCTGCCGCGCTCGTCCTGGGCGGATTATGATGCCAAGCTGATCTCCAAGGGGGGCGGCATCTTCCCGCGCACGCAGAAGGAGATTCCGGTTTCGCAGGAGGCGGCTGTCGTGCTCGGCATCGCGGCCGGCACCTACGATCCCTCCACGCTGATCGCGGCGATCCTGAAGAGCCCGGTCGACCTTCTGTGGTTCGGCGGCATCGGCACCTACATCAAGGCCCGCGACGAGAATAACGCCGAGGTGGGCGATCCCGCCAACGACGCGCACCGCGTGAACGGCGAGGACCTGCGCTGCAAGGCGGTGGGCGAAGGCGCCAATCTGGGCGTCACCCAGGCGGGCCGCATCGCCTTCTCGCTGAAGGGCGGGCGGATCAACACCGACTTCATCGACAATTCGGCCGGCGTCGATTGTTCGGACAATGAGGTCAACATCAAGATCCCGCTCAACCGCGAGATGATGGAAGGCCGGCTGGGCTTCGAGGATCGCAACGCCTTCCTCGCCAGCATGACCGACGATGTCGCGGCACTGGTGCTGGAGGACAACCGGCTGCAGACGCTGGGCCTCTCGCTCGCCGAACGCGGCGGCGCGGGCGCGCTGCCGGCGCAGGTTCGCGTGATCGAGATCATGGAGGCGGCCGGCCGCATCGACCGCGCGGTCGAGGGGCTGGAAAGCTCGGACGAGCTGCTCCGCCGCGCCCAGGACCAGCGCGGCCTCACCCGGCCGGAGCTGGCGATCCTGCTGAGCCACGGCAAGCTGGCGCTGCAGGCCGCGATCGAACAGACCGACCTTGCCGACGATCGCATGCTCGACCCCCTGCTGCACGCCGCCTTCCCGCAGGCGATGCAGGATCGCTTCGGCGAGGCGATCGACCGGCACCGGCTGCGCGGCGCGATCATCGCCACCAAGATGGCGAACCGTGTCGTCAACCGGCTGGGCCTGGTCGCCCCGTTCGAGCTGGCGGAGGAGGAAGGGATCAGCCTGGCGCATGTCGCCTCGGCCTATTTCGCCGCCGACGCCATGTTCGGGCTGGAGGCGATCTACGAGGCGATCGAGCAGGCGGCGATTTCCGAGGACGCCCGTTTCCAGCTGCTGGAGGCGACATCCGCCGCCGCCCGCCTGCATATCGCCGATCTGATCCGGGCCGGCGGCATGCAAATGAAGGCCAGCGAGATCGCGGAGAAGTTCGGCGACGGCGTGCGCAGGCTCGATGCCGCGGCCGAGATGCTGCTGCGCCAGGAAGCCCGCGTGCAGGCCGATGCGCTGCGCGATCGCCTGCTCGCCACCGGCGCGGACGAGACGCTGGTGAAGCGGATCGTACGGCTGGACGAGCTGGACGGTGCCGTCGGCACCGCCGGCCTCGCCCAGGCGCTCGGCGTGGACGAGGTGGCCGCCACCACCGCTTATGTGCGGCTGGGCGAGGTGCTGGGGCTCGACTGGGCGAAGGCGGCGGCGATCCGCTTCGTCTCGTCCGATCCGTGGGAACGCCTGCTCGTCGCCGGCCTCGCCCGCGATTTCGAGCAGCTTCGCCTCGATTTCCTCAACCGTGCTGGCGGCAAGGAGCCGGCGGCGGCGGTCGAGACGTGGCTCAAGACGCATGAGCCGCGCGTCGCCCAGTTCCGCTCGCTGGTCGATCGCGCGCGCACCGCGCCGGCGCCCACCGCCGCGATGCTGGCCCAGATCGCCAGCCAGGCGCGCGGCCTGCTGGGCCGCTGATCGCGACATATCTTCCCCCTCCCCGCCGGGAGGGGGAAGAACATGCGATCCATTCGCAAAATCTCGTTGTTAACGCGAATCGTTCGCGTTATGCGGGCCGGGCATGCAGGAATATCCACCCGCCGCCCGAACGCCCTTGAAGGGGGAAAAGCCCGTGGCCCAGCCACGTCGCGGCCGCAGCGCGCGCACCTTCTGGCTGAAGCAGCTCCACACCTGGCACTGGGTCAGTTCCGCGCTCTGCCTGATCGGGCTGCTGCTGTTCACGATCACCGGCATCACGCTGAACCACGCGGCCGAGATCGAGGCCCAGCCCGTCACCGCCGAACGATCCGCCCAACTGCCCGCAAACCTGCTTTCCGCCATCGCGCCCGATGACGCCGCCGACGCGAAGAAGCCCCTGCCCGCCCCCATCGCCCAATGGCTGGGCGCGGAGCTGAAGGTCCCGGCGGGCGGCATCGCCGAATGGTCGGCGGACGAGATCTACCTCGCTTTGCCGCGTCCCGGCGGCGACGGCTGGGTATCGATCGACCGCACGACCGGCGCCGTCACCGCCGAGGAGACGAGCCGCGGCTGGATCGCCTGGCTCAACGATCTCCACAAGGGCCGCAATGCCGGCGGCACGTGGAAATGGTTCATCGACATCTTCGCCGGGGCCTGCCTGGTCTTCTCCATCACCGGCCTGTTCCTCCTCCAGCTCCATGCGTCCAAGCGGCCGAGCACTTGGCCGATCGTCGGCGCGGGTCTGGTCATCCCGGCGATCCTCGCCCTCTATTTCATCCACTGAGGTCCATGATGCGCACCACCACCCTCAGCCTCGCGGCCACTGCCACCCTCGCCACCCCGGCCGCCGCCGCCGGGATCGACGTGACCGTCGACATCCCCCAGCTCAAGGTCGCCGAATATCACCGGCCCTATGTGGCGATGTGGATCGAGCCGGTGGGCCAGCCCGCCGCCCACACCATCGCCGTTTGGTATGATGACGACATGAAGGCCAACGAAGGCACCAAATGGCTGCGCGACATGCGCACATGGTGGCGCAAGTCCGGCCGGACGATGACCTTCCCGGCCGCCGGCATCAGCGGCGCCACCCGCGCGCCCGGCCCGCAGAAGATCAGCTTCACCGCCGGCAAGGGCGGACTGCCCAACCTCGCCCCCGGCCAATATGTGCTGTTCGTCGAGGCCGCCCGCGAGGTTGGCGGGCGCGAGGTCGTGCAGCTTCCCTTCTCCTGGCCCGCCAAGCCCGGCCAGAGCGCCCGCGCCGCCGGCTCGACCGAGCTTGGCCAGGTCGTCGCCACCTTCAAGCCCTGATCCGCGAAACGAGAGGACCCGCCCGATGCGCCTTCGCCTGACCCGCCTGCTGATCGCCACTGCCGCCCTCGGCCTGGCCGCCACCGCCGCCACCGCGCACCGCCAGTGGATGGTGCCTTCCGCCACCGTGCTTTCGGGCGACGACGTGTGGGTGACGGTGGATGCCGCCGTCTCCAACGACCTCTTTTATTTCGAGCATCAGCCGCTGCGGCTCGACAATATCAAGGCCTGGGCGCCGGACGGCAGCGAGGTGAAGATCGAGAATGGCTCCACCGGCCGCTATCGCAGCACCTTCGACGTGCACCTGACGCAGAAGGGCACCTACAAGATCGCCAATTCCGGCGGCGGCATCATGGGCAGCTACAAGCTGAACGGCGAGGAGAAGCGCCTGCCGCGCGGCGCCACGGCCGATCAGGTCGCCGGCCTGATCCCCGCCGGCGCCACCGACGTGAAGCTGAGCGAGGGCTGGAACCGCAACGAGATATTCGTCACGTCGGGCGAGCCCACCGATACCGTGCTCAAGCCCACCGGCAAGGGGCTGGAACTGGTGCCCGTCACCCACCCCAATGATCTCGTCGTGGGCGAACAGGCCACCTTCCGCTTCGTGATCGACGGCAAGCCCGCCGCCAACCTCAAGGTGGCGGTGATCCCCGGCGGCATCCGCTATCGCAACAGCCTGAACGAGGTGGAATATACCACCGACGCCAAGGGCGAGGTGAAGATCGACTGGAAGGAGCCGGGCATGTACTGGCTCAACGCCACCGCCACCGACGACAAGGCCAGCGTGCCGGGCGCGGCCCAGCGCCGGCTGGGCTACATCACCACCCTGGAAGTGCTGGCGCCGTAAAGGCGGCGCTTCCGCTTTCCCCGGCCCCCGCCAGCCATACCCGCATCGTCGCTCCCGCGCAGGCGGGAGCAAGCGGCGCGATGAAGCCGCCAGCTCCCGACACAATGGATCCCCGCCTGCGCGGGGATGACGATGGGTGCGGGTGGCGGGGCGCGGGTTCCCGCACGGGGCGTCGGCCGGTGGCACGCGCCCGTCGGGCCGCACACTCCTCAGTCCGTCGCGCGGCCCTCGCTGTCGAAGCGGGCGCCGGCCGGCACCTCCACCACGGGCGGGGCGATGCCTTCGGCCATGGCGCGATCGATGTTGAAGACGAAGGCGATGATCGTCGCGACCGCAAGATAGAGATCGTCGCGGATCTGCTGGTTGGCGCGCGACGTGTAATAGATGGCGCGGGCGAGCAGCGGATAGCTCAGCATCGGCACCGCATTTTCGCGGGCCAGGTCGCGGATCGCGTCCGCCGTGGCGCCCCGGCCCTTGGCCACCACCACCGGCGCGGCATCGAAGCCGGGGCGATAGCGCAGCGCCACCGCGAAATGGGTCGGGTTGGTCAGCACCACCGTCGCCTCGGCCACCGCCTTGCGGCCCGATGCGCTCATCTGGTGCTGCTTGCGGCGGATGGTGGCCTTCAGCTCGGGCGAACCCTCGCTCTCGCGATGCTCGCGCTTCACTTCGTCCTTGGTCATGCGCAGGCGCTGGCCGCGCTGGATGATCTGGGCGGGGATATCGATGCCGGCGATCGCCACCAGCGCCAGCGCCATCACCAGCACCGCCATCACGAAGCTGCCGCCCACCTCGCCGATCGCATGGCGGATATCCTGCCCGCCCAGCCCCGCTATGCCCCGCGCCTGATGCGAGAGCAGCCACCAGCCGACGCCGCCCAGCAGCGCCACCTTGGCGAGCGACTTGCCCAGCTCCACCAGCCCCTGCAGGCCGAAGATGCGCTTCACGCCGTTGAGCGGGTTGAGCTTGTCGCCCTTGAACGCCACCGCCCCCCAGCGGAAGCCCAGCGAGCCGAGCGCGGCCGGCGTGCCGATCGCCGCCAGCAGGGTGAGGCCGAACAAAGCGGCCAGCGGCAAGGCCACCATGACGAGCAGGGTCAGGATTGCGCGGCCCGGATCGAAATCGGCGACCGCGCCGTGATCGAAGCTGAGCGCCGCGCGCAGCATATCCTCCAGCGCGCCGACCGCCCACGGCCCCGCCAGCGCCAGCCAGCCGGCCCCGGCCAGCACCACTAGCGCGGTGCCCAGCTCGCGGGACTGGAGGACATCGCCTTTCTCGACCGCTTCGCGCTTGCGCTTCTCGGTCGGGGCCTCCGTCTTCTGGTCCTTGTCCGCGCCTTCCGCCAAGCCGTCCGCTCCCCCCACGATCGTGATGGAAAGCAGTGTGCCAACAAGGTTAACAGTCCGTTAGGCCGCATCGGGAACCGATATGCGACGGCCCTGTTCTACCCGCCCCGCGCCAGTTGCCCGGCCATTTCCAGCCCGCGCTGGATGGCGCCCAGCACCGCATCCGCCATCACGGGCGCGGCGATGGCCAGCAGGATCAGGCCGGCGAGAAGGGCGGCGGGCAGGCCGACCGCGAACAGGTTCATCGCCGGGGCCGAGCGGGAGAGCATGCCCATCACGATCTGGACGAGGATGATGGCGAAGGCGACGGGCAGCGCGATCGCCACGCCGGCGGCGAAGACGATGCCGCCGAAATCCACCAGGCCCTTGATGCTTTCCGCCCCCAGCCACGCCTGCCCCGGCGGCAGCGCGACATAGCTTTCGAACACCAGCCCCGCGAGCGCGAGGTGGCCGCCGATCGACAGGAACAGGAAGGTGCCGAGGATCGACAGGAACTGGCCGATCGCCGGGCTCGACTGGCCGGATTGCGGATCGACCATGCCGGCGAAGCCCAGCCCCATCGCATTGCCGATCACCTCGCCCGCCAGCAGCGCGGCCGAAAAGCCGATCTGCACGGCGAAGCCCAAAGCAAGGCCCGCCAGCACCTCGCCCGCAATCAGGGCGAAGCCTTCCAGCGAGACGATGCCGCCATCGGGCAACGCGAAGGGCACGGCGGCCGTGGCCGGGATGCCGACGGCCAGCGCGATGATCAGCCGGAGCTGCACCGGCACCTGCGGGCTGCCGAACACCGGCGCCGCCACGAAGGCCGCGCCCGGCCGGATCATCGCCAGCATCCACAGCCAGAGCTGCGCCTCCACCCCGGCAAAGCCGGCGGGGATCATCGCATCAGATCCGGGATGCGGGCAAAGATATCGCGGGTGAAATCGGCGACCAGCAGCATGATCGCCCCGCCGAAGATGGCGAGCGCCAGGCCGACGATGATGAGCTTGGGCACGAAGCTCAGCGTCTGTTCGTTGATCGAGGTCGCCGCCTGCACCATGCCCAGGATCAGGCCGGCCGCCAGCGCCGGGATCAGGATCGGCGCGGCCGCCAGCGCCAGCACCCACAGCGCCTGCTGGGCGACGCCGATGAAATAATCGGCATCGGCGATCATGTCGCGAACGATCCCGCCAGCGATCCCATGGTCAGCGCCCAGCCATCGACCATCACGAACAGCAGGAGCTTGAACGGCATCGAGACGATCGACGGCGACAACATCATCATGCCCAGCGCCATCAGGGTGGAGGCCACCACCAGATCGATGATGAGGAAGGGCAGGAAGATCAGGAAGCCGATCTGGAAGGCCGTCTTCAGCTCGCTGGTGACGAAGGAGGGCAGCAGGATCGAGAAGGGGATTTCCGCGGTGCTGACGAAGGGCGGCACCTTGGCGAGATCGGCGAACAGCTTGAGATCGGTTTCCCGCGTCTGCTTCACCATGAAACCGTGGAGCGCCGTGCCCGATCGCTTGATCGCATCCTCGATGCCGATCTGGCCCGCGCCGTAGGGCGTGTAGGCGCTGGTGTTGATCTCCGCGATCACGGGCCGCATCACGAACAGCGACAGGAAGAGCGCGAGGCCCACCAGCACCTGGTTGGGCGGCGTCTGCTGCAGGCCCAGCGCCTGGCGCAGGATCGACAGCACGATGATGATGCGGGTGAAGCTCGTCATCATCAGCACCAGCGACGGCAGCACCGTCAGCAGGCTCATCAGGACGAGGATCTGGAGCGACAGCGAAAGCGGGCGCCCGTCGCCGGAGATGGTGGTGAGCGCGCGATCGAGCGCGCCGGGGCCGGCCGGCGGCGGCACGGGCGCCGCCTGCGCGAAGGCCGGATGCGTCCACAGCAGCATCGCCAGCAAGGCGATCACTGCGAGGACGAGCCAGCGCCTTATGCTTCCGCCGTCATGCNGAACCCGTTTCAGCATCCCTCGCTCCCCGAGAGCGATGGCGCCTGCGGCGCGGTGGACCCTGAAACAAGTTCAGGGTGACGAAGGGAATCACCCCTCACGGCTCGACCCCGCCGGCTGGTCGCTTTCGGCGAGCAGGTCCATGCGGCCGCGCGACACGCCGACCAGATAGCGCTTGCCGTCGAATTCGACGACCGCGAGGCGGCCCATCGTGCCCATCGGCACGGCATCCACCACCTTCACGGCACGGTCGCGCGGGCCGATCGTCATGCCGGGCTGGAAGCGGCGCCACAGCCAGAGGGTGGCGAAGGCCATGCCCGCCACCAGCGGCAGCAGCACCAGCAGGCGCAGGATATAGGCGGTCATCATGCCCGGCGTTCGATCCCCGCCAGCCGCGCGTCGGCGGCGACGACATCGACGATGCGGATGCCGAAGCGGCCGTTCACCGTCACCACCTCGCCCTTGGCCACCAGCGTGCCGTTGACGAGGATGTCGAGCAGTTCGTTGGCCTGCCGGTCCAGCTCCACCACGCTGCCCTCGGCAATGTCGAGAAGCTCGCTCAGCTTCAGCGACGTCGATCCCACCTCCACCGAAAGCCTGAGCGGGATATCCGCCAGCAGCCGGAGGTTGCGGCCGGCAAGCGGATCGGCCGCGGCGGGCACGGTCTCGCTGGTCTCGCTCATTTCATAGTCCCCTGCTCGACATGCTCGACCATCAAGGCCGCCCTGCCTTCCTGTTCCCCGATCGTCCCATAAGCGAGCCTGCGGTTCGCCACAATCAGCGGCACCTTGGGCGCCAGCGTGATCGGGATCACGTCACCCGGCTTCAGCGCCATCAGTTCCACCACGGTCAGTTCCGGCTGGGCGAGCACGCTGCGCACCGGCAGGCGCACATGGGTGAGCGCGCGGGCCAGGCGGCCGCGCCATTCGCCGTCCACCGGGCCGGGATCGGCATGCACCTTGGCGGCGAGCTGGCTTTCATAGGGGCGGAGCGACCCCAGCGGATAGACGATCGCCACCACGGAGGAACGGCCGGTGCCGGGCGTCACGATGAAGCGCTGCACCACCACCGGCTCGTCCGCGCGCACCAGGCTGGCATAAGCGGCGTTGGTTTCGCGCGAGACGAAGGACGGCAGGAAGGAGCCGACATCGGACCAGACGCTGGCCACGCCTTCCATGATCCCGTCGGTCAGCCGGCCGAGCAGCCGTTCCTCGGTGGGCGTGAATTCGCGCGCGCGGTGCTTCACCGCCACGCCGCTGCCGCCGTAGAAGGCATCGACCATCGCGGTCACGAATTCCGGCTCGATCACCGCCAGCACGCCGCCCTTCAGCGGGCGAAGGCGATAGAGGCTGATGCTGCTGAAGCTCGGCAGCTCGGCGCGCCAGCGATCGAACAGCATGGTCTGGTGATGCTCGGCTGCCACCTGCACCTTGGTGCCGGCGAAGGGCTCGATCACCGAGCGCAGGTGCCGCGCCAGCCGCTCGGCCATGCGGGCCAGGCCCGAAAGCCTGTCGGCGGAGGCATAGCCGTCCTGCCCGAACGTATAGGGGCGGACGACCGAATCCCGCACGGCGCCGTTGCCGCCGCCGGCATCGTCGACCTCCGTCAGCTCCGCCATCAACGCGCCCAGCGCGTCGTCGCCCAGCAGGGATTTGCCGTCATCCGTCATGACGTCACTGAATGATGAAATTGGTGAAATACACGTCGTCCACGCCCCCGAAGCCCTCTTTCTGGACAAGCACTTCGTTTATGGCGTTCTTCAGGGATTTTTGAAGCTGCTTCTTTCCGGCCGGCGTCGAAATCACGAAGCTGTCCTGATCGGCCAGCGTCATCAGCACGGCGGACCGGATCGCCATCTCATGCGCCTTCACCCGATCGATCACGCGCTGGTCGTAATAAGTGGAGATGCCCAGCGACACCTGCATGAAGCCATCGGAATCGCGCAGGTTGGACGTGAAATTCTGGGCGAGATCATAATAGCTCGCCTTGTAGCGGCCGGGATCGAGCGCTTCCTCGATCGCGCGCGGCTTCTTGCCGCCGGCATGCGCGGTCTGGTCCGCGCCCTCGCGGGGGACGAGCCTGGGCTGGTTCGGGTCCTCCGGCTCCGCCTTGTGGCCGCCGGCCAGCCCCGCGCCCGCCGCATAGAGGCCGGCGCCGACGCCGCCGCCCACCAGCAGCAATGCGCCCAGCCCGCCCATCAGGATGATCTTCAGCTTGCCCTTCCGGGGCGCCGGCGCCGGCTTCTTTTCCTCGCTCACTGTTCCAATTCCCGTCATGCGTAGCGTTCATGGGCGGCATCCCGCCCTTCGGTTCGATCCCATGGCAGGCCGCGCGCCGTGGAAGGCGCGGCTTCGGCCTGCTGGGCCTGCCTCTGCTGCCAGGCCGGCTGCTGCTGGGGCTGGCCGTCGCCGGCCTGCCGCTGGCCGCTGCCCTGCTGGCTCAGGTCGACATGGGTTTCGGCGATCTTCATGCCGTGGCTGCGGGCCTCGGCGACCAGCCGCCCCTGCGCATCGGCCAGCGCGGTGCGCGCCGCCTCGGTCTCTGCCGTCAACCGCACCGAGGCGCCGTCGTCCCCGCGCGTCAGCTCGACATGCAGCGAGCCCAGATGCTCGGGATTCAACCGGAATTGCAGCCGGGTGCCGCCGTCGCCTGCCGCAACGATATCGCGGGCAAGCTGATCGAGCCACGCGCTGTCCCGCGCGAGATCGAGATGCCGGGCGACCACCACCGCGCCGCCATCCATCAGCCCGAAAGCGGCCGGGGCGGCCGTTGCGGGAGCCGGGGAAACGGCGGGTGCGATCCGGGGGTCCGCCGGCGGCAAGGGGGTGACGCTATCGACCGGCGAGGTTGCGGATGGAGCCACGGCGTCGCGCTTCTCCGCCGCGGGTGCGGCGATGGGCGGCTCGGCCGGAACATCGGTTGCCGTTTCGGGCCGTGACGATGGGACAAGCGTCGGCGGCGGCATCCGCGCCGCTGGAGCCATGGCGTCACGCGGCAGCGCCGGTGCCGGCGTTTCCGCCACATCGCCAGCGGGCGAGGCGGCGGCCGGCGCTTCGGGCGCATCGACCGGCACCGGCAGATCGGCGAAGGCCATTGCCGGCACCGCGACCTTCTCCTGTGCGACCGGCCCGGCCTCCGGCGCATCGGGGCCGGCGACCGGGGGCTGCACCCGCGGCGTCGCCGGGCGCGCAGCCGCTTCCATCGGAGGCGCCGCGGGCGACGATGCGGCCGGCGCCGGTGGCGCGAGCGCCGCGATCGGCAGCGCCGCCGGCTGGGCCACCTGCTCCGCTTTTGCGGCCGGGACGGGAGCGGCATCGGCCCCGTCATCGTCCCCCTCGGCGTCCGGCTCGCTTTCGGGCCCGGCCTCCGCGTCCCTGGCCACGCGCAGGACCGGCATCGCCGTGACCGGCCGGCCGGCCGCGAGGCGGACGGCCAGGGGCGGCGGCGCGTCCACCACGCTTTGCGGCTGATCGATGCCGACGGGGGCCGGAACGGCAGCCTGCGTCATGCCGTCGCCATCGACCGATACGCCCTCCCCCACGGGGAGCATCGTCGGCGGGAGAACCGGCTTGCCACCGATCACGGCCACCGCAGGACCGCCACGGCCCGGCGCCAGCATCGGCAACGCCTCCAGCAGGGCGGCGTCCGCATCCTCGCCCGGCGGGGCCATATCACCCCCGGCAGGCGCCACCGGCATCGCGCCCCCCACGGGCGCGGCGGTGACGGCGCCGGGGGTGATCGCCCCCACGCTCGCGATCAGCGCGTCGAACATGTCGGAAGGCGCGGTCCCCCCGGGCCGCCCCCCCGCAATCGCGGCCGGCTGCGCCGCCACCGGCATCGCCGCGCCGATCATGCGACGCCTCCTTCACCCAGGCGCGACCGGGGCCGCGAGGCGACCGCCTGCCGCTTTTCCCGCCAGGCTTCCAGCGCCACCGCCGCCTTATCCGCCAGCCGCTGCGCGCTTTCGCTGCGGATGCGCGCCTCGAGCCGCTGGGCGGTGCACGTCTCCACGGTGGCGCGGGCGCCGACGATCGCGTCGGCCAGCCCCGCGCGGGCATTGTCCAGCCGCATCGCCATCTCGCCCGCATTGGCGAGCACCGCCGCGCTGAACCCGCCCGGCCCGAGGCCCAGGCTGTCGCGCAACTGGCCGAGCCGGTCCGCGCTGTCGGTAAGCGAGGCGAGCCGCCCCTCGGCCTGCGCCAGCCTAGCTTCGGCCGCAAGCTGCTGGATGGTCCGCGCGCGGACGATCCGCTCGCGCCGCCGCACCATCGCCTTCATGCCCCGAACTCCGCGATCAGCCGGGCGACGGACTCGCCGCCGTCCACCCGTTCCTTCTGGCCTTGGGAGATGAAGGCGCGGATATCCGCCTGCCGCATCACCGCCTCGTCGATGCGCGGATCGCTGCCCTCGCGATAGGCGCCCATCAGGATCAGGTCGCGATTCTCCTCATAGGCCGCCCACAGCCGGCGGAGATTGGCGGCGGCGCGGAGATGATCCGGCTCGACCACGTCGGGCATCACCCGGCTCAGCGATTTGCCCACGTCGATGGCGGGGAACACGCCCTGCTCGGCCAGGCTGCGGGAAAGGATGATGTGCCCGTCGACGATGGCGCGCGCGGTATCGACGACCGGATCGTCGGTATCGTCGCCATCGGCCAGCACGGTATAGATGGCCGTGATCGATCCGCCGGTGCGGGCGTCGGCGCCGGCACGTTCGATGAGGCGGGGGATGAGGCCGAGCGCGGAGGGCGGATAACCCTTCATCGTCGGCGGCTCGCCCAGCGAAAGGCCGATCTCGCGCTGGGCATGGGCCACGCGCGTCAGGCTGTCGATCAGCAGCAGCACGCGCAGGCCCGCCTCGCGGAAGAATTCCGCGATCGCGGTCGCCCGCATCGCCGCGCGCAGGCGCAGGAGCGGCGGATGATCCGCCGGCACCGCCACCACCACGCTCTTCTGCCGCACGGCGCCGGATAGCTTGGTGGCGAGGAAATCGGAAACCTCGCGGCTGCGCTCGCCCACCAGCCCCACCACGATCACGTCGCATTCGGCGCCGGCGATCATCTGGCCCATCAGCACCGATTTGCCGACGCCCGATCCGGCGGCGATGGCGATGCGCTGGCCGACGCCGGCGGTAAGCAGCGCGTTGATCGCGCGCACGCCCATGTCGAACGGCTCGGTCACGCGCGCGCGGTTGAGCGGATTGCCCGGACGCCCGGCCAGCGGCCAGCGATGGGCGGCTGCGATCGGCCCCAGCCCGTCCAGCGGCTCGCCCAGCGCATCGACCACGCGGCCCAGCAGCTCCGCGCCCACCGCCACCGATCCGCCCCGGCTGTCCGGCTCCACGCGCGCGCCGGTGATGTGCGGGGCATCGCTGTCCAATGCCATCATCAGCGTGCGGTTGCCGCGAAAGCCCACCACCTCGGCCCGGCAGGCATTGCCTTCCGCATCGATCACGCGCGCGCCCGATCCGATCGGCTGGTGGAATCCGGTCGCCTCCAGCATCAGTCCGTCATAGGCGGCCAGCCGGCCGATCCGGCGCGGCCCGCCTTGCGCGATATCGATGGTATCGAGCAGCGCCGCCGCGCGGCCCGCGAGCATCCCCGTCATCGCGGCACGCCCATCTTGTCGAGCGCGGCGCTGAGCTTCTCCAGCCCCGCCTCCGGCCCGTCCTCGATCCAGCCCTCGCCGGTTTCCACCAGCACCGTGCCCGGCGCCAGCGTGGCATCGGCGATCAGCTCCACCGGCAGATCGGCATCGGCCAGGCGGGCATGGTCCTCGGGGCAGAGCCGCATCCGCGCGGGGCGCGATTCCTCGGCGATCAGCGCGGCGGCGGCATTGGCGCGCGCCAGCACGGCGGCGCTGTCGATCGCCACCTCGCCCACGATCTGCCGCACCAGCCGCTCCACCGTCTCGGCCAGCAGCAGGCCCAGCTCGTGATGCGGCTCGGGCCGCAGCGCCTGCAGGCTTTCGGCCAGCCGGATCAGCGCGGCGCGATCCTCGGCAATCTCGATCTCCGCCGTCCGCCGCCCCTCGGCAAAGCCCTGGGCGAAGGCATCCGCCTCCAGCGCGGCCGTATCGATCGCGGGTTCCGGCTCCGCGTCGTTGGAGGGGCAGACCATCCGGTCCGCCACGAAGGGCGTGGGCGTGGCGACCGCCGCCCACGGCGTGAACACGGCCAGCGCGGGATCGCGGGTGACGGTGCCCAGCCGGGCGGCGGCGATGCCGGTGGCGGCGCTCCACATGTCAGACATAGTCGCCGTCCTTGCCGCCGAGGTTGATGGTGCCGGCGTCGGCAAGCTGGCGGGCGATGGCCAGCATCTCCTTCTGCGCGTCCTGCACCTCCGTCAGCCGCATCGGGCCGCGCTCGATCATCTCGTCCATGATCGACTGGGCGGCGCGGCTGGACATACAGCCCAGCATCTTGGCGCGCAGCTTCTCCTCCGCGCCCTTCAGCGCCACGACCAGGATGGAATTGTCCACCGCGCGCAGCAGCGTGCCCATATTCTTCTCATCGAGCGCGCCGAGATTGTCGAACACGAACATCTCGTCCTCGATCGTGCGGGCCAGCGTGCGATCCAGCTTGTTGAGCGAGCGGATGATGCGCTGCTCGGCGGTGGTGCGGGTATTGTTGACGATCTTCGCCGCCTCGCTCGTCCCGCCGCGCCGCGACGTGGCGCCGCCGCGCATGGTGTGGCCGAGCTGGCGGAGCAGCACGCGCTCCAGATCCTCCAGCGCCTCCGACGTCACCGGCCCCAGCTTGGCGATGCGGTAGATGAGGTCGGTCTGCGCCTCCTCGTCCACCAGCTGCAGCACATCGGCGGCGATCGGCGGGTCGAGATGCGCCAGCACCAGCGCCGCGATCTGCGGATGCTCGTTCTCGATCAGCGCGGCGATGGTGCGCGGGTCCATCCACTTCAACGCGTCCAGCGTATTGGTGCGGGTCGGCGGGGTGATCCGGGCCATGATGTTGTCGGCGCGGTCGCTGCCCAGCGCGCGCTCCATCATCCCCCGGATATGCCGGTCCGCGCCGAAGCCGATGGTGGTGCGGGCGCGGGCGCGGCGGACGAACAGGTCGAGCACGCCGTTCACCTGCCCCTCGCTGACATCGGCCACGCCGAACATCGCGCCGCCCAGCATCTGCACCTCGTCCGGCTCCAGCCGGGCCAGCACGTCGGCGGCCTCCTCCTCGGAAAGCAGCATCAGCAGGATGGCGGCGGCCTCGCAGCCGGCGGGCATGCGCTCGCCCGCCTCGCGGGTCAGCGTTTCGACTTCAGCCATTGCGGGCATCTCCCGAAGGGTTGTCGGCGCGGATCAGGTCACGCACCACCAGCGCGGCGCGGGCGGGGTCCTGCCGCACGAAGCCGCGGATCAGCTCGGCGCGCTCGGCATAGCCCGGCGTCGCCTCGATCATGTCCAGCGTCACGGTACGATTGGGGTCGATGCGGCTTTCATCGGCGATGGTGGCGGCGATCTCGCGCCCCACCAGCGCGCGCTGCGCCTCGCGGGCAGCCGCTTCCTCCTTGGCGCGCTGCGCGGCGGCGGCGATGCGGCGCTTCAGCAGCGGGCGGGCGATGCCGAACACCAGCAGGGCGGCGATCATCAGCGCGGAAAGGTTGCGCGCGGCCAGCCCCACCCAGGGCGCATCCCACCATTTGGCGCCCACCGCCTCCACATCGGTATCGGCGAACTTGCGGCTGTTGACGGCGATGGTGTCGCCGCGCTGCTGATCGAAGCCGACGGCGCCCTTCACCAGATCCTCGATCTGCACCAGCTCGGCACGGGGCCGGGCCTTGCCGTTCACGTCGCGCAGCGCGACGGCCACGGAAAGCCGGCGCACCGTGCCCACCGGATTGCGCGTCACCGAAACCTCGCGGCCAAGCTCGAAGGTGCGGTTGTAATTCTCGGTCGTGCGGCTCTGGGCGGCCGTGGCGCCAGTGTTGGGTGCGCCGGGCACCGACGGCGTCATGGCGCCGTTCGGCTGGGCGGCCACCTGGCTCGCCGGTGGGGGCGTGTTGGCGATGGCGCCGGGAACGCCGCCCACCGCGTCGGGGCCGTCCGGCCCGCCTTCCTTGGTCCATCCGCCCTGTTCGGCGCGGACGGTGGCGAGATCCTTGGGATAGCTTTCGCGCGTGGCCTGCACCTCGGCGAAATCCAGGTCGGCATGCACCTCGGCGGTATAGTTGCCGGGGCCGACGATCGGGATCAGCAGCTTGTCCAGCGCCTCGCGATAGCGGCTTTCCATCTTCGCCTGGATGTCGATCTGGCGCTCGCTCGCGTCGGTCGCGGCGTCGCCGCCCCCGCCGGACAGCAGCTTGCCGGACTGGTCGACGATCGACACGCCCTCCGCGCTCAGCCCCGGCACCGAGGAAGCGACGAGATGGGCGATCGCCTTCACCTGCGCATCGCCCAGCGACCGGCCGGGCTGGAGCTGGAGCATCACCGACGCCGCCGTCTGCCGGCTCTCACGCAGGAACACGCTCGGCTGCTCGACGGCCAGGTGCACGCGGGCGGCGGCCACGGCGTCGATCTGCTCGATGGTGCGGGCCAGATCCAGCTCGCGCGCACCGCGCAGCCGCTCCCCCTCCACCGCCCGGCTGGCGCCCATCGGCAGCGCGCTGATCATCGCGTCGCCGTCCGGCGCGCTCTTGGGCAGGCCGGCCTGCGCCAGCAGCATCCGGGCGCGGTAGAAATCCCCGTCCGAAACGGTGAGCGTGCCGGTATCGCGATCGATATGATAATCCACGCCCGCCGATTTCAGCGCATCGGCCACCGCCGCCTTGTCGCCATCGGCGAGGCCGCGGAACAGATCGCGCTGCGGCGCCTGCGAAAAGGCCATCCAGGCAAGCGCGGCGAGGCCCAGCATCGCGACCAGGCCGATCATCGGCAGGCTGCGCTGCACGGCCGGCTGCTCCATCATGCCCTTCAGCCGATCGAGCATGGGCCCCATGGGCGGGCGCCCGGTGGCGGGGATGGCGAGCGCGCGTCCCGGCGCGGCATCGTTGGAAACTGCTATGTCTGCCATGGCTTATACCGGCATGCTCATGATGTCCTTGTATGCGGCAAGGAGCTTGTTGCGGACCTGAAGGGTGGCCTGGAAACCAAGGTTGGCCTGTTCACGCTGAAGCATCACCGCGGCGATATCGGTCGTCTCGCCGCGTTCGTAGGCTTCGGAGGCGGCGCCCGCTTTCGCCTGCAGCTCGTTGACGGCGGAAAGCGCGTCGCCGAACGCCTTGGTGAAGTTGGCCGGCGCCTGCGGCCCGGCAGCCCCGGGCCCCGCGATCGGGGCCTGTTCGGCCGGCTTCTGCGCCGCCTTCTGGAGCGCGGCATTCTGCTGGAGGATGGCGCTCCGCATCTGGAGCAGGCTGGAGCTGTCTATCCTGGTCATCGCCTAGCCCCTCAGGCCGCCGCGCGCATGTCGGCGAGGCGGTAGCGCAGCGTGCGCTCGCTGATCCCCAGCCGTTCGGCCGCGCGCAGGCGGTGGCCGCCGGTCGCCGCCAGCGCCTCCTCGATCGCGCGCGCCTGGAGCGCGCGGGCGATATCGGCGAACCTGCGTTGCGGCCGGACTTCCGGCGCCTCGGGCATCGCGGCGGGCGCCATCACCGGGGCCATCGCCTCGATGCTCAGGTCGCCGGCATCGATCCGATCGCCGTCCCGCAGCAGCAGCGCGCGCTGGAGGACGTTCTCCAGCTCCCGCACATTGCCGGGCCAGCCATGCGCCATCAGCCGGTCGAGCGCGGCGGCCGTGGGCCAGGCGAAGGCCTCGCCCGCCGGCATGTGCCGCACCAGCAGCGCCGCCGCGATCGCGCGGATATCCTGCCGGCGTTCGCCCAGCGGCTTCAGGTTGAGCGGCATCACGTTGAGCCGCCAGTAAAGATCGGCGCGGAACCGGCCCGCCGCCACCTCGGCGGCCAGATCGCGGTTGGCGGCGGCGACGATTCGCACGTCCACCGTCACGCTGCGGGTGGCGCCCACCGGCAGCACCTCGCGCTCCTGCAGCGCGCGCAGCAGCTTGGCCTGGAGGGCGAGCGGCAGTTCCGCCACCTCGTCCAGCATCAGCGTGCCGCCGTCCGCCGCGCGGAACAGGCCCTCGCTCGCCGCGCCGGCGCCGGTGAAGCTGCCCTTCTGGTGGCCGAACAGCATGGCTTCCAGCATGGTTTCGGGCAACGCCGCGCAATTGACCGCGACGAACGGCTTGTCCGCGCGTGGGCTGATCGCATGGATATAGCGGGCGACGCCTTCCTTGCCGGTGCCGGTCTCGCCCAGCACCAGCACCGTCGCATCCGATCGCGCGACCTTGGTGGCGAGCGCCAGGAACTTCGCGCTTTCCGGCTCGCCGCAGGCGGGCCGGGCGGCGGGACGGACCAGCTCGGCGATCAGCGCGTTGCCGAACGCCATGTCGGCGAAGCCGAAGCGCAGCCGCGCCGGCAGGCCGTCCGCCGCCGGGTGATAGAAAGGCGCGCCGTCCGCGAATTCCACGATCAGGTCGCGATGGGTGGCGGCGGCGGTTTCGGAAATGTCGAGGATGCGGATCTCGCCGCGTTCGCGCGGATCGGTGGCGGGGACGATCGCGGCGTCGAAGCCGATCCCCCTCAGCCACCCCGCGAGCGTGGGGTTGGCGTCCGCCGCCCCTTCGCTCAATCCGATCATCCGCATCACAGCCCCCACCGTGCCGGCCACCGATCCGGTGGCGCCTCGAGGTAGGAAAATATTGCCGGGTTGGTTACGATCGTCTTAATTTTATTAAATGGCTTTGTCGGCCCGTCCGCGCCTCTACGCAGGCCCGCGCACGCGCGTAGGACGTTTCCTTGGAAAACGGGCCGAGCCCCCGAAGGAAAACGGGCCGAGCCCCCGAAAAAAATTTGCGGGCGCCGCCCCTAAAGCTCCCCGAAACCCCACCGTTACCCCGATCGTGGCTGGCACGGACGAGACCGGACAGCCTGACTTATCGAGCGGGAAAGGAACGACCGTGACCGTCATCAACACCAATATCAGCGCTCTCCGGGCTCAGAACGGATCGCGCGTCGCCAACAGCTCCCTGCAGACGGCGATGGAGCGCCTGTCGACCGGCAAGCGCATCAACAGCGCCAAGGACGACGCCGCCGGCCTTGCCATCGCTTCGACCATGACCTCGCAGATTCGCGGCATGACCCAGGCGGTCCGCAACGCGAACGACGGCATCTCCATGGCGCAGACCGCCGAAGGCGCGCTGGACGAAGTGAGCAACATGCTGCAGCGCATCCGCGAGCTGGCGGTGCAGGCGTCGAGCGGCACCTATTCGGACAGCGACAAGGGCAACCTGCAGGCCGAAGTGAAGGAACTGCAGAGCCAGATCAGCGACATCCTCACCAAGACCGACTTCAACGGCGTCAAGCTGTTCGACGGTTCGGCCGGCGCGGATGCGGACGGCAAGGTCGACATCCAGGTCGGCGCCAATGCCGGCGACACGGTGACGCTCGACTTCGCCGAACTCGACCTGAGCGACGCCACCAGCATCGACGTCAGCGATCTTCAGGATACCGATCTGGCGACGCTCACCTCCGCCATCTCGACGGTGGCGACCACGCGCGCCACGCTCGGCGCCTCGCAGAGCCGCCTGCAATCGACCGTCAACAACCTGACCGCGAACCTCACCAACCTTTCCGATGCGCGCTCGCGGATCGAGGATGCGGATTTCTCGGCGGAAACGACCAACCTCGCCAAGGCGCAGGTGCTGGCCCAGGCTTCCACCGCGATGCTCGCCCAGGCCAACCAGAGCAGCCAGAACGTGCTGACCCTGCTGCGCTAAGCGAAAGGGACTTCCGGGAGGAGGAAACGGGGCTCCGGCGCACACCCCACGCGCCGGGGCCCTTCCCTATTTTCAGCCACCCATGGTCGGGACGGAAACGGGCATGAACAAGAGGACCGATGGCAAGGCGTTCGATCCGGCGACGGCGGTGGAATTCACCGCCCCGATCAATGCCGATGCCGCCGATGCAGATATCGTCGCCAATGCGCCGGCGACCGGGCCGGAACCCGCAACCCCGGAAGCCGCCGGCCCGGCACCGGCCGGCCGCCGCCGGCTTGCCGGGCTGAAGGCCGCCCTGCCCTACGGCATCGCGGCGCTCGCCACCTTCGCCAGCCTCGTCGCCACGATCGGCCTCGTCATCGCCAGCCGCAATGCCGCCGAGGCGGGGCAGCGCATCGCCGCGCTGGAACGCGCGGTGGACGGGCTTTCCACCACCCCTCTCCCCATTGCCGAACGGACGGCGCCGCTTCATCCGGCATTGCCCCCCACCGCCGCGGACATGCCGGCCGACGAAGCCGGCGCACCCGCCACGGCGGCGCAGATGCGCGCCGCGCTGGACGATTTCCGCCGCGATCTGGTGCGTTATCAGGCGCTGGGCAGCAATGCCGCATGGGTGGATGCGATCCGCGATGCCCAGGCGGAGCTGGCCAACCGGATCAACAGCATCGCCGAGAAGGTCGACCGGATCGACCGGCGGATCAACGGTGGTCGGCCAGCCTTGCCCGCAGCCGATCGAGCGCGGCCTTCTTGATCTGGCAGACGCGCGCCGCGCCCACGCCCAGCGTCAGCCCGATCTCGTCCAGGTTCATCTCCTCGACGAAATAAAGCTGCAGCACCAGCGCCTCGCGCTCGGGCAGCTCGGCGATATGGCCGGCCAGCAGGTCGCGCAGCTCATCCCGCTCCAGCGTCTGGTCCACGCGCTCCTCGATGTCGGCGAACCACATCGACTGGTCGGAATAGACCTCATCCAGCGATTCCTGCCGCACCGCCGCCGTGCTGTCCGCCGCCTCGCGATAGTCGGCGGCGCTCAGCCCCATGGCATCGGCCATCTCGGCATCGGTCGCGGGCCGGCCCAGCGCCTGCTCCAGCCGGGCGCGCACGCGGGCGATCTCCCGCCTGCGGCTCATCGCCGAACGGCAGATATTGGCGTGGCGGCGCAGATGATCGATCATCGCCCCGCGGATGCGCGTCGTGGCATAAGTGGAAAAAGCGAAACCGCGATCCTCGAAATTGTTGGCCGCCTCGACCAGCGCGACCATGCCGATCTGCACCAGATCCTCGATGTCGATGGCGTTCGACACCCGGCCATGAACGTGCCAGGCGATGCGGCGCACCAGCGGCATATGTTCCCGCGCCAGATCGCCGGGGCGCGCCCGCGCGGGGCGGCGCTGGTAGGTCTGGCTGATGGCGGCGTTGGCGAAGGCCATGGTTTCAACCCTTCAGGTGATTTCGCGGGGACGAGCCGGCGCGCATCAGCGCACCAGCTCGCGCTCGGCCGGAACGGCGGGGTTGCCGCCGCCGACCACGGCAACGACCTCCACGGCCTTGCCGTCGGGAATTTCGAGGAAGGACAGCACCGGCACCTCGGCCAGATGCGGTTTCAGAAGGCGCGCCAGCGGCCGGCGCGCCAGCGGCGAGGTGACGATGGCGAACTGGCGGGCCTCCGCCATCAGCGGCTGGGCCGCCTCGCCCACCGCCGTCACCACCCGGTTGGCGAGGCCGGGCTCGAAGGGATGGGTGGCGTTAGGCCCGGCGCGCACCGCCTGGGCGAGCAGCGCCTCCAGCCCGCCGTCCAGCGTCACCACCGGCAGCGGCATGCGCATCGGCACCAGCGTCTGCACGATGATCGGCCCGATGCGGCGGCGCACCGCCTCCAGCATCTGCGCCGGGTCCGCCTCCTCGCGCGCGGCCTCCACCATCGCCTCGGCGATGCGGCGGAAATCCTTGAGCGGCACGCCCTCGGCCAGCAGGCCCCGGCAGAGGCCGGCCACCTGCGCCAGCGTAAGCGGCTGGGGCGTCAGGCCCTGGGCGAGTTGCGGCGCCACCTCCTTCAGCGCGTCTAGCAGCTTCTGCGCCTCGTCCATGCCGAACAGGTCGGCGGCGGCATTGGCGATGATCTGGTTGAGGTGGGTCGCGATCACGGTGGCCGGATCGACCACGGTATAGCCGGCGACCACCGCCTCGGTGCGCTTGGCCGGCGGAATCCACACCGCCTCCAGCCCGAAGCTCGGATCGCGGACCTCGCGGCCCTCCACCCGGCTTTCCAGCGCGCCGCTGTCCAGCGCCAGCAGGTCCTCGGGCCAGCACTGGTCCTCGCCCATGATGACGCCGGCCACGGTGATGCGGTAGGCGTTGGGCTCCAGCGAAAGATTGTCGCGCACCCGCACCATCGGCACCACGAAGCCCAGCTCGCGGCTGAGCTGACGGCGGATGCCGGTGATCCGCGCCATCAGCGGCGCGCCCTTGCGCTCGTCCACCATCGCGATCAGGCCGTAGCCGATCTCCAGCCCCAGGGCGGCACCGTCGGAAACCTCGTCCCAGCCGATCGTGGACGGCAGCGGCTCGGCAGCGGCGGCGGCCACCGCTTCCTCCTCGGCACGGCGCGCGGCTTCCCGCGCCGGGGCCTTGCGGAGCTGCCACGCCACCGCGCCCGCCGCGGCGGCGGCGGAAAGGATCACGACATGCGGCATGCCCGGCATCACGCCCAGCAAGAACAGGATGGCCGCGACCGGCGTCCAGGCGCGGGCCGATCCGAACTGGCTGGTGATCTGGCCGGAAAGATCGAAGGGCGACGACACCCGCGTGACGATGGCCGCCGCCGCGATCGACAGCAGCAGCGCGGGGATCTGCGCCACCAGCGCATCGCCGATCGCCAGCATCACATAGGTCTGCGCCGCCTCCGCCATCGACAGGCCGTGGCTCATCACGCCCAGGATCAGGCCGCCCAATATGTTGATGACGAGGATCAGCACGCCGGCAACGGCATCGCCCTTCACGAACTTGGAGGCGCCGTCCATCGATCCGTAGAAATCGGCCTCGGTCGCCACCTCGACGCGGCGGGCCTTGGCCTCGTCCGGCGTCAGCAGCCCGGCGTTCAGATCGGCGTCGATCGCCATCTGCTTGCCGGGCAGCGCATCCAGGGTGAAGCGGGCGGAGACTTCGGACACGCGGCCCGCGCCCTTGGTGATCACCACCAGGTTGATGATCATCAGGATCGCGAACACGAAGATGCCGACGGCCCAGTCGCCGCCGATCAGGAAATGGCCGAACGCCTCGATCACATGGCCGGCGGCGTCGGGGCCTTCATGCCCGTCCACCAGCACCACGCGGGTGGAGGCGACGTTCAGCGACAGGCGCAGCAGCGTGGCGAAGAGCAGCACGGTGGGGAAGGAGGAGAAATCGAGCGGCTTGGCCGCGTTCAGCGCCACCATCAGCACGGCCAGGCTGATCATGATGTTGGTGATGAAGCCCACGTCCAGCACCAGCGACGGCACCGGCACGATCATCAGCCCCACCAGCATCAGCGTGGCGAAGGGCAGGATCGCGCCCTTGCCCGCATTCGCCCAGATCGTCTTGTTCAAAGCGTTGGTGGCCATGCTTCTTCCCGCTTATGTGCGGGTGAATTTAAGCAAAAGCCGTGCCAATTTGGGGCGGATGACTTCCACTGAAAAAAGCGGCTGGGGGCGGGCTCCGCCGAGGCACCCGGCGGCTCTTGCAAGGATCACCTCGGCCACGCCCGGAGGTCGATATCATGTGAACCGCTGCGTTAGGCGAGGCTAGCCGCGCGCGCTCCCCGCCTACCCACCCCAAGAGGAGGATTATCGGCGACCGGCCTCTTGCCGCTCAGATCCGGCCCTGCCGGCCGTAGGCGATGGGCGCGGCGACATTGGCGCCGATAGTGGCCAGTTTTTCGAGCCGGCGGCGGGCGGCGTCGCCATAATAAGCGCAGCGCAGGCGCGCGGCCTCGACGTCCGCCAGCGCATCCCGGATGCGGGCCTTGAGCTCGGGCGTGTCGCGCCAGCCGCCCGCCCCGCCGACGGCGGCGGTGGCCGCCCGGAAACCGGCGGCGGCCGCCTCGATCGTGGCGATGTCGTTGCGGTCAAGCGCCACCGCCAGCGCGCAACCGGCTTCGGCAAGGCGATCGACCAGAGCGATGCTCATCCGGGTCAGCCGCGCGGGGGCAGATCGAGCGCGATCATCCGTGCGGCGATCGCCTTCACCTCCAGCGCATAGGCGCCGTTGGCGATGGCCGCGCGGATTTCCTGCACGCGGGCATGATCGATGGGGGCGCCGGCGGCCGCCAGCGCGCTTGCCGGATTGGTCGCGGCAGCGGCGGCTTCCTCGGTGGGAGCCGTTGCCGGAACGGCGGCCACCTTATCGCCCTTCGCGCCGGAAACCCGGCCGGTTTCGATCCTTCCCGTCGCTTTTGGTCCGATGCCGTCGATCATCTTTCCATCCCTCGGGTGCACATTCTACGGTCCAATATCCGCTTTTAACGGCACGCCGGAAAATTCTTTAAATGCCCAGCACGCGCACAAGACCGATATCGACGACCTCGACGATGATCGGCCGGGATTTCGCGTCCGCGCGCACGCGGATTCGGTCCCCCGGCGCGCCATCCTGATCGGCGATCATCTGGCTGGAAACGCTGAAGCCCGGCTGGCCTGCGCGTATCTCCACGGGGTCGCCTCGCCGGATCACCGGATCGGCCCTGGCCGGTCGCGGGGCGGATGCCATCGCGGCCTGCTGCATCTGCGCGCCGCCCGCCAGCAACGGCACCCGCACCCGCCAGCCAACCTCCGCGCAGCGCAGCACCACCGCGCCCGCGAAGGGAGGCTCGATCGCCACCGGCGCCGGACAGGCAGCCAGCTTCATCCGCCGGTCGATGGGGGCCACCGGGCCGCCCGGCTGGCCGATATCGGCGCCCAGCGCGATCGCCAGCCGCCGTTCCAGCGCGGCGAGATCCTGGAACGGTCCGGCCTGCGCCATCGCCACGGCCGGAAGAGCCGCGATCAGGATGGCGGGGATGGGGAACATGCGTCGCATCGGCTGAAATCCTTTCATTTCACCGATAAACAGCAAGAAACGCGCCAATCACCGTGCGCCCTCGATCCGCACCGTGATGGCCTGCCCCGCCGGGGCCGGGCCGGATATGGCCGGAATAGCGATCGCGATCGCCTGCTCGTCCAGCCCGCCGGCCCGGATTCCGCGCGCAATCGCCGCCGTCCGCGCCGCCGCCAGCTCCCACCGGTCGAGCCGGGCATTGCCCCCGCCCTGCCCCTCGCTCACGATCCGCACCCGGCGGCCTTTGGTCCGCGCCTCGGTGCCGATCACGCGCAGCCGCTCGGCGGCGGCCGCCGTCAGCACCGCCTCGTCGCGCTCGAACAGGCCGGCGGCCGCGAAGCGCAGATCGCGCGCCACCTCCCCCGCCGCGGCGGCCGTACCGAAGGCCGATCGCAGCCCGGCCGCCAGCCCATCCGTCCGGCCATTCTGGGCCTGGAGGAGGATGAAGAAGCCAAGCAACAACAGGCACAGATCGGCGAAGCTCACCGCCCAGCGCGGCGCGCGCGCGGCCTTCATGAAACCGCCCTCAGCACCGGCCGCACCGGCACCAGCTCCGCCCGCGCCAGCATGTCCAAGCGATCGAGCACGCGCTCCTGCCAGGCGATCTCGCCATCCGAAAGCCGCTCCAGCCGCGCGGCGATCGGCCCGGCGATCACATTGGCCAGGATGATGCCGTACAACGTGGTCAGCAGCGCCAGCGCCATCGGCGGGCCGATCTTCGCCGCGTCGTCCATCTGCGCGAACATGCCGATCAGCCCGGCGATGGTGCCGATCATGCCCATGGCGGGCGCGGCATCGGCCAGCGCGTTCCAGAAGGCGGCGGCGGCGGCATGGCGGCGGCGGCGGCCGGCAATCTCGGCCTCCGCCCACAGGGCGAACTCCTCGGCCGTGGCGGCATTGGCGAGATGGAGCACCGCGCGCCGCAGGAAAGGTCCGGCCGTCTCCACCCGATCGGCGCAGGCGATGCCGCGCGCATCCGCCACCGCCGCCACCTGGTTCGCCACCCGCATCGCGGCCGTGGCATCCTTCTCCACATCGCCGCGCAGCAGCGGGCGCAGCGCGGCGAAGGCGCGCCCGCCATCGGCCAGCCCCGATCGCGCGAACGCGATCGCCAGCGCGCCGCCCAGCACGATCAGCAGGGAAAGCGGGTCGAGGAAGCGGCCGATCTGTTCGAGCATTGCCATGGGCCACCGGTTCCATCCGCCCGGCCGCGCCTGGGATTCCCGCAGGCTTGCCGGCCGACCGGCAAAAAATTGCCGCCCCCGGCAAAAAATTGCCGGTCGCGTGCCGCCTTGTCGCATGGAACCGCGGAAACAGGGGCTTTCCCCCGTCTGGCACGGCCCTTGCTGCTTGTCGGCCCGCCAGGAAGGCATCGTGCCGACATGCTCGGTAACGGCCGCCCTCCGGTTCATTTTAGAGGAAAAATTTCGTGATGGTCGGCTCAGGCGGAAAATCCGGCGAAAGCCTGTTCGGGGTCCACGGCGACGCGCTGGCGCTCAGAAGCCAGCGGCTGGCGCTGCTCGCGTCCAACATCGCGAATGCATCGACCCCCGGATACAAGGCCCGCGACCTCGATTTCACCAAGGCGCTGGACATGGCGCAGGCCGGCACGCGCGCCGATGCCGCGGCCGCCGGCGCCATGGGCTATCGCGTGCCGCTCCAGCCCTCGCAGGACGGCAACACGGTGGAGCTTTCCACCGAGCAGACGATCTTCGCGGAGAATGCGGTCCAGTATCGCACCACCCTCTCCTTCCTCAACGGCCGCATCAACACGCTGATGACGGCGATCAAGGGCGAATGACGATGGCGGACCCGCTCTCGGTATTCGACATCGCCGGCCGGGCGATGTCCGCGCAGATGATGCGCCTCAACACCACGGCCTCCAACCTCGCCAATGCGGGTTCGGTCTCGGGCAGCAAGGAAGGCGCCTTCAAGGCGCTCCGGCCCGTGTTCATGCCCGTCACCGACCGGCCCGGCGTCGCGACCGTCAAGGTAGGCTCCATCCTCACCTCCACCAGCGAGGCGGTGAAGAAGCATTCGCCCGATCATCCGCTGGCGGATGCGAACGGCGACGTGTGGGAAGCCAATGTCGATAGCGCGGCCGAGATGGTCGACATGCTGGAAACCGCCCGCGCCTACCAGAACAACGTCCAGGTCTTGCAGACGGCCAAGACCCTCACCCTCGATACGCTGAGGCTCGGCAAATGACCTCGATCACCGGACAATCCTATCTCGACTCGCTGGGCAGCAAGTCGAACCCCAACGGCTCGGCGCCGAACGGCACGCTCGACCAGTCGAGCTTCCTTACGCTGATGACGGCGCAGCTGAAGGCGCAGGACCCGTTCAACCCGATGGACAACACCCAGATGGTCGCCCAGATGGCGCAATTCTCGCAGGTGTCCGGCATCGCGGAGATGAACCAGAGCCTGAAGGCGATGGCGTCCGACCTCGCCACCGCGCGGGTCGGCAACGTCGCCGGCTGGATCGGGCGGGCAGCGCTCGTCTCCTCGGCCACCGCCACCCCGCTCGCCGACGGCAGCTATGCGTTCGAGGCGGAGCTGCCGGAGGATGCCACCAACGTGCAGATCGACCTGGTCGATCCCACCGGCGCCGTCGTCCATTCCCAAAATCTCGGCGCGGAAAAGGCCGGATCGGTCGGCTATAGCTGGGACGGCAAGGATGCGGAGGGCAATGCCGTCAGCACCGGCCCGCTCAAGGTGATGGTGACGGCCTACGGCGCCAGCGGCCCGATGAAACCCGTCATTTCAAGCTGGACGATGATCAACGGCGTCCAGTCGCCCGCCGCCGGCGGGGCAGCGCAGCTCATCACCCCGCTCGGCATCGTCAAGCCCGGAGAGGCGCTGCGCATCGCCTGATCCCGTCTTCCAGATTCCAGAACGGAGATAGCTCGCATGTCCTTCTACACCTCGCTTTCCGGCCTCAAGGCGGCGCAGACCGATCTTTCGGTCGTTTCGAACAACGTCGCCAATGTCGGCTCCACCGGCTTCAAGAAGAGCAAGGCCGAATTCGGCGACATCATCTCGGCCGCCCCGCTCCAGTCCTCCGCCATGGCGGGCCAGGGCACGCGGCTGCGCGCCATCACCCAGCAGTTCACCCAGGGCGGCTTCGAAACCTCGGATCGCGAGCTGGACCTCGCCATTTCCGGCCAGGGCTTCTTCGTCACCCGATCGGGCATCACCGGCGGCCAGGTCGCCTTCACCCGCAACGGCACCTTCTCGGTGGATAGCGACCGGTTCGTGACGGACAGCTCGGGCGCCTATCTGCAGGTGCTGCCGGTGGACAGCCGGGGATCGGTGACGGCCACCAGCCTGGACGCGACGCGCAACCTCCAGCTTCCGCTCACCTCCGGCCAGCCCAAGGCCACCAGCCTGCTCAAGATGGCCGTCACGCTGCCGGTCAGCGCCGATCTGCCGGCCAACCGCGTCTCCTACAGCGCGGATACGCCCTATGAGTTCAGCCGCTTCGATCCGAACAGCTACAATCAGAGCACGGCGACCACGGTTTACGACGCCGTCGGCAACGCCCTGCCCGCGACGCTCTATTTCGTCCGCAAGACGCTGCCCACCTCGGCCGATCCCAACAGCCAATGGGAAGCGCGGCTGTTCGTCGGCGATCAGGAAATCAGCTCCGATCCCAACAACCCGACGCCGCCCGTGCCGCTCACCCTCACCTTCAACGATGCCGGGCAGATCCAGACGCCGCTCAACCAGGTGCAATATGCCGATGCCCAGCCGGTCGGCGCCATCGCGCCGCTTTCGATGAGCATCGATTTCGGCCTCACCACCAAGCAGGCGCAGGCGCCCTTCACCATCTCCTCGGTCAGCCAGGACGGCTTCGCCGCCGGCCAGCTCGATGGCGTCACGGTCGGGCCGGACGGGCTCGTCACCGCCAGCTTCTCGAACGGCGAAACCCAGCCGCTCGGCAAGCTGATCCTCGCCACCTTCGCCAACCCGGCGGGCCTGCGCCAGATCGGCGACGCGAAATGGACGGTCTCGGGCGAATCCGGCGATCCGATCGTCGGCACCGCATCGGCGGACAGCTTCGGCACGATCCAGTCGGGCGCGCTCGAACGCTCCAACGTCGACATCACCGAGGAACTGGTCGCGCTCATTTCCGCGCAGCGCAATTTCCAGGCGAACGCCAAGGCCATCGAAACCGCGAACACGATGACCCAGGCGATCATCAACATGCGCAACTGATAACCGGCTGAAGGGGAAAGAGGCGCGCCGCCATGGACCGTCTGATCTACAGCTCGCTCTCGGCGATGCGTGGCGCGATGGCGCGCCAGGCGACGACCGCGAACAACCTGGCCAATGCCAACACCACCGGCTTCCGCGCCGAGATGGCATCGGTCCGGCCGCTGTGGATCCAGGCGGCCGGCGGCCGCAACGGCGGCCTCGAAACCCGCGCCGCCGCGTCGGAGGAGGTCGTCTCCGCCGATATGCGCGGCGGCGCCGTCACCGAAACGGGGCGCAACCTCGATATCGCGCTGGACGGCGATGCGCTGCTCGCCGTCCAGGCGCAGGATGGCGAGGAATCCTATACCCGCCGGGGCGATCTCGCGATCTCTCCGGGCGGGCTGCTCGTCACCGGCGATGGCGCGCCCGTGCTTGGGGAGACCGGGCCGATCACCATGCCGCCGGCCGACGACATCAGGATCGATGCGCAAGGCGTGATCTGGTATCGCGCGCAGGGCGCCGATCCGATCCAGCCGATGCAGCAGCTCGACCGGCTGAAGCTGGTGAGCCCCACGGGATCGCGCATCGCCAAGGGGCTGGACGGCCTGTTCCGGGTGGAAGGCGGCGGCGCGCTGCCATCCGATCCCGAAGCGCGCGTCACCGCCGGCAGCCTCGAAGGCTCCAACGTCAACGCCACCCAGGCGCTGGTCGACATGATCGACGCCAGCCGCGCCTGGGAAATGCAGATCAAGCTCGTCACCACCGCCAAGGAACTCGACAATTCCGGGGCGGATCTCATGCGCCTGCCCGATTGAGGCGAGGGGCCGAAAGGATAGCCGCTCATGACCAACGCCGCCCTCCATGTCGCCCGCACCGGGCTGGACGCGCAGAACCTCAGGATGCGCGTGATCGCGAACAACCNCGCGAACGTGAACACCGCCGGTTTCAAGCGCGATCGCGCCAGCTTCGAAACGCTGGCCTATCAGGCGATCACCGCGCCGGGCGCGCCGTCCTCGCAGGACAATAAATATGCCACCGGCCTGTCGCTGGGATCGGGCGTGCAGGTGAAGGGCACTGCCAAGATCGACACGCAGGGCACGCTGCAGACGACGGGCGACGCGCTGGACATGGCGATCGAGGGCGCGGGCTTCTTCCAGGTGGAGATGCCGGACGGCCGCACCGCCTACACCCGCGCGGGCGACTTCAAGCTTTCCGGCGAAGGCACGATCGTCACCGACGATGGCATGCCGCTGATCCCGCAGGTGCAGGTGCCCGAAGGCACCCAGTCGATCACCATCGGCGCCGACGGCACCATATCGGCGCAGCTGCCCGGCCAATCGGATCTTCAGGAGCTGGGCCGGATCGAGCTCGCCCGCTTCACCAATCCGGCGGGGCTGGAATCGCTCGGCAACAATCTGATGGCCGAAACCCCCGCGTCGGGCGCGCCGCAGGTCGGCACCGCCGGCCTCGATGGGCGCGGCTCGATCCGCCAGGGGTCGCTCGAAGCCTCCAACGTCAACGTCGTCGAGGAACTCGTCGACATGATCGAGACCCAGCGCGCCTACGAGGTCAATTCCAAGATGATCAAGGCGACGGACGAGATGCTGCAATATGTCAACCAGCAGTTCTGATCCGATGGCCCGGCGCATCCTCCTCGGCCTCGCCGCCGCCGCGCTCGTCGCCCAGCCGGCATCGGCCGGGCTGTTCGGCCGCAAGCAGCCCAAGGCGGATTACGCACCGGTCTATGCCCCGCCCCCGCCGCCGCCGCCCGCCAATGGCGCGATCTTCCAGGCGGCGAACGGTTATGCCCCCCTCACCAGCGGCCAGCGCGCCGCGATGGTGGGCGACGTGCTGACGATCGTGCTGGTCGAACGCACCCAGGCGAGCAAGAGCGCCGCGTCCAGCACCGATCGCTCGGGCGATATCGGCCTCACGCCGCCGTCCACCGGCCCGCTCTCCTTCTTCAAGCCGTCGGACGTGGCGGCAAGCGGCGGCGCCAGCTTCGACGGCAAGGGCGCCGCCACCCAGTCCAACGCGCTTTCGGGGGAGATCAGCGTGACGATCGCGGCGGTCTATCCCAACGGCACTTATTTGGTGCGCGGGGAAAAGCTGCTGACGCTCAATCGCGGGGACGAGACGATCCGCATCTCCGGCCTCGTCCGCGCCGCGGACATCAGCGTGGACAATCGCGTGCTTTCCACCCGCGTCGCCGATGCCCGCATCGCCTATGCCGGCAAGGGCGATGTCGCGCGTGCCAGCAAGCCGGGCTGGCTCAGCCACTTCTTCTCCATCGTCAGCCCTTTCTGAGGATCACCGGATGCTCCGCCTCGTCCTCGCAGCCCTTACGGCCCTGATCCTCGCCGCCGCGCCCGCGCAAGCGGAGCGGATCAAGGATCTCGGCACCTTCCAGGGCGTCCGCCCCAACCAGCTCACCGGCTACGGAATCGTCGTCGGCCTCGCCGGCACGGGCGACGACAGCCTGGAATATGCGACGCAGGCGATGAAGGGCGTGGCCTCCCGCTTCGGCCTGAACCTGCCGGCCGGCATCAACCCGCAGCTCAAGAACGCCGCCGCCGTCATGATCACGGCGGAGCTGCCCGCCTTCGCCAAGCCCGGCCAGCGGCTGGACATCACCGTGTCCGCGCTGGGCAAGGCCAAGTCGCTGCGCGGCGGCACGCTGCTGATGGCCCCGCTCGCGGGCGCGGACGGGCAGGTCTATGCGATGGCGCAGGGCAATCTCGCCGTCGGCGGCCTCGGCATCGATGCGGCGGACGGATCGAAGCTCACCGTCAATATCCCGACTTCGGGCCGCATTCCGGGTGGGGCCACGGTGGAGCGCGCGGTCGACGCGGGCTTTGCCAGCGCCCCCTACCTCACCTTCAACCTCGCAGAGGCCGATCTCACCACCGCCGGCCGGGTCGCCAATGCGGTGAACGGCGCGCTCGGCCCCGGCCGCGCCCGCGCGGTCGATGCCGTCACGATCGAGATCAGCGCCGCCGCCGGGGCCGAGGCGCGCACCGCCTTGATGGGCCAGATCGAAAACCTGCCCGTCGATCCGGCGGATGCGCCCGCCCGCGTCATCGTCAACGCCCGCACCGGCACCGTCGTCATCAACGGCGCGGTCCGCATCGCGCCGGCCGCCGTCAGCCACGGCAAGCTCACCGTGCGGGTGGACGAGGACCCGCGCGTCATCCAGCCGGCCCCCTTCTCGCGCGGGCGGACCGAAATCGAACCCTCCAGCACCATCGCCGTGGAGGAAGAACGCCGGCCGATGTTCGATTTCCGCCCCGGCGCCAGCCTGGCCGATATCGTGAAGTCGGTGAACGCCATCGGCGCCTCGCCCGCCGATCTCGTCGCCATCCTCGAAGCGCTGAAGCAGGCCGGCGCGATGAAGGCGGAGCTGATCGTGCTATGACGACGCCCCTCTCCTCCGGCCTGCCGCTCAGCCCCGCCATCGGCCTTGGCGGCAAGCAGGCCGATCAGGCCGCGCTCAAGGCCGCCGCCCGCCAGTTCGAGGCCGTGTTCCTCCGCCAGATGATCGGCGCGATGCGGCAGGCGAGCCTGGGCGACGACATATTGGGCTCCTCCGCCGGCGATCAGTTCCGCGACATGGCCGACGCGCGCACCGCCGATGCGATGGCGGAAAAGGGCGCGATCGGCATCGCCGACATGCTGATCGCCCAGTTCCAGCCCAAGGCCCCGGCATCAACGCTTCCTAAAGATTCGCCCGGCCCCGCCGTAGAGACTGGCAAATGAGCGATCTTCTCAGCATCGGTGCCTCGGGCATATCGGCCTACAAGACGGCCCTTTCCGCGATCAGCGACAATGTCGCCAATGCGGAGACGCCCGGCTTCACCCGACGCTCGACCGCCCAGCGCGAACAGCTCACCGCCCTGCCGATGACGCCCGTCTATCGCGGCAACATGGTCTTTTCCGGCACGCAGATCACCGCGATCACCCGGGCCTATGACCAGTTCCGCGATCAGGAGGCCCGCGCCGCCAGCGCCGAGGCCGGCAGCGCGGAGGCCCGCGCCCGCTGGCTGCAGACGGCGGAAAACGCGCTGGATGATGGCGATGCCGGCATCGGCGCGCGGCTAACCGCCTTCTTCAACGCCGCCGATGCGCTCGCTTCCGATCCCGCCAACCCCATGCCCCGCCAGGCGCTACTGTCGGCGCTCGACGCCGCCGCCGGCGCCTTCCGCACCGCCGCCGGCGGGCTGGCCACCACCGCCACCGGCGTCGCCAAGGAAGCGCAGGCCCATGTCGACGCGGTGAACGGCAGCCTCGCGGCGCTGGCCAAGGTCAACCTCGCGCTCATGCGTTCCGAACCCGGCACCGCCGCGCAGGCGAGCCTGCTCGACGAACGCGACCGGCTGGTGGACGACATCTCCGGCCGGCTGGATATCGATGCCAGCTATGGGGCGGACGGCACCGCCACCCTCACGCTCGCCGGCAACAAAGCGGCCAAGCTGCTTTCCGGCGTCATGGCCAATCCCATCGCGGTGGCCCAGGCGGCAAACGGCACGCTCACCCTCTTCGCCTCGGTGGGGGACGGCACCCAGTCCGTCCCGCTGGCCGGCGGCGCGATCGGCGGGCTGATCGACGTCGCCGCCACCGTCGCCGATCGCCGCGCCAGCCTGGATGCGATCGCCACGGATTTCGCCGCCACGGTCAATGGCTGGTCGGCCGCCGGCCGCGATGCCGCCGGCAATCCCGGCCAGCCGCTGCTCGCCATCGGCGCCACCGGCGCGGCCTCGCTCGCCATCGCCACCACCGATCCCGCGGCCGTCGCCGCCGCGTCGGCCGATGGCACGCCCAACGGCAACCTCATCGCCCTCCAGTCGCTGCGGAGCGGCGGGGCGGAGGATCGCATGGCGGCCCTCGTCGCCGGCCATGCCCAGGCCACCGCACAGGCGCTCACCCAGGCCGATGTCACTGCTACACGCAGGGATGCGGCGCTGATCGCACGGGCGGAGGTGACGGGAATCGATCTCGATCGCGAAGCAGCGGAGTTGATCCGCTTCCAGCAAGCCTATAATGGTTCCGCGCGGATAATTCAGGTCGCCCGCGAAACGCTACAAGCCATTCTGGATTTGTTCTGAGGCGACCGGCACGATGATCAACAACACCCGCTATCACCTTTCGGCAGAAATCTCGCGCCAGCAGAAGCTTGCCGCCCAGATCGCGCGCGCGCAGGCCGATCTGTCGAACGAGACCAGGCTGCAGCGCGCGTCGGACGATCCCGCCGCTTCCGCCCGAGTCGCCGACATCCGCCGCGCCCAGGCGAACGAGGGGGTGTGGGCGAAGAATGTCGATGCCGCCTCCGCGCTCGCCACCCGCGCCGATACCACGCTGGGCAGCGTCGCCAACGCGCTCGATCGCGCGCGGGAGCTGATGACCGCCGCCAACAGCGGCACCTATAGCGACGAAGACAGGAAGGCGATGGCGATCGAGCTGCGCTCCATCGCCGCCGAGATCGCCGAGCTTTCGCAAACCAGGGATTCGCGCGGCCAGCCGCTCTTCCCCGCCGGCGATTCGCTCGCCGTGCCGATCGGCCCCGGCCTGTTCATCGCGCCCTCCGTCTCGCAGGACGGGCTGTTCACCAACGTCGCCACCGCCAGCGGCGGCGCCAAGGATCTGGCCGCCATCGTCAGCGATGCGGCGAACGCGATCGAGCAGCCGGACGCCGCGTTGCGCAACGCGGCGATGGCCGATGTCATCGGCGCCACCGAAACCGTCACCGCCGCCCGCGCCGATCAGGGCGTCCGCGCCGCCCGCCTCGATACCGCGCGCGAACGCTTCGCCAATTCGGGCCTCGTGCTGGCGGAGGAGCGCAGCAAGCTGGAGGATACCGACGTCACCGAAACGGTGGCGAAGCTCCAGGCCAAGCAATTGTCGCTGGAGGCCGCCCAGGCCGCCTTCGCCCGCATCAACCGGCAGACCCTGTTCGACCTGCTGGGCTGATCGAGGTCCGATCGGCGAGGTCGAGCCATCGGCAGCGCCAGTGCGCCTCGATCAATCGCGCGCCATCGCCGCGGCGAGCGCCTGCTCGACATCCAGATAATGGTCGTCGGCGACATCGAACACGACCTTTTCGATCCTGCCGCCGGAAAAGGCGAAGCCGGAGCCATATTCGCTGCTGACCGCATCGCCGGCATCGCGGCCGATCGCCAGGCCCTCCCCGCACAGCGCATAACGGCCGGACTGGGTGCGGAAATCGCCCGCCGCGGCGGCATTGTCGTCGACATATAGCGTCATCTTGCCCAGCGCCTCGGCATAGTCGCCATGGCCCGTCTTCTCGAACTCGACGCCAACGATGTGCTTGCCAAGCGCGGGCGCGTCACAGCTCAGCCGCTGCTCCGGCGGGATGCCCAGGAAATTATAGGCGAAGATGAGCTTGCCGCCCTTCACGAACAGCGAATAGCCGCCAAAGCGCGAACCCTGCGCGAAGATTATGCCCTCCGTCTCGCCGGTAAATTCCACTTCGGCCAGCGCCTTGAACGAGGCCCCCAGCGTGCGGGCCGCCGATGCCTCGGGCACCTCGGTCGTGTTCGGATAATAGACGTAGCGCCCGCTCTTGAGCGGGGCAGCATGGAACTCCGCCGCGTGCATCCCCACCACGCCGAGGTCGATCAGCGGCAGGACGTTGTTTTTCCTCGCCTCCTCCAGCCAGAGATCCTGCAGTTCCTTGAGCTTCCCCGGATTCCCGGCGGCAAGATCATGCGCCTCCGCGCGATCCTCCTCCGTGTGGAAGAGCTGCCAGACATCCTTGTCGAAATTGCCCTGGTCGGATGGCAGCGGGCCATGCTGGGCCGCGGCTTTCCAGCCCTTGTGCCAGATGCCGCGTGTGCCGCACATCTCGTAATATTGGGTTTCCTTGGTGGTCGGCGCCCCGGCATCGTCGAAGCTGTATTTCATCGATACGCCCGCCAGCGGCGCCTGCTTCACCCCGTCGATCTCATCGGGCATCGGCACGCCGCAGCATTCGAGGATGGTGGGCACGATATCCGTGCAGTGATGATATTGGTGGCGCACCTCGCCCTTAGCCCTGATCCCCTTGGGCCAGTGGATCACCAGCGGATCGCAGGTGCCGCCGCTGTAGGAGGCGTAACGCTTGAACATCCGGTAGGGCGTCGAGAAGGCCACCGCCCAGCCCGTCGGATAATGATTATAGGTGTCCGGCGATCCGAGCTTGTCGATCATCGCCATGTTGCTTTCCAGATCGTCCGGATAGCCGTTGAAGAAGCGGTTTTCGTTGACCGATCCGTTGGGCGATCCCTCGCCCGAGGCACCGTTGTCCGCGCAGTAGAAGATCAGCGTGTTGTCGAGCTGGCCCGATTCCTCGAGATAGTCGATCAGCCGGCCGATCTGGACGTCGGTATATTCGGACAAGGCGGCATAGACTTCCGCCATGCGGCTGAAGAGCCTCTTTTCGTCGGCGGTCAGCGTGTCCCAGGGGCGCACGCTGTCGGCTTCGGGAAGCACGCCTTCGGGCAGCGGATTGATCGGCGTCAGCTCCGTGCCTTCGGGCAGGATGCCGCGTTCGATCATCCGGGCCAGCACCCATTCGCGATAGGCCTCGTATCCGTCGTCGAACCTGCCCTTATATTTGTCGATATATTCCTGCGGCGCATGGTGCGGGGCGTGGTTCGCGCCGGGGCAATACCACATGTACCAGGGCTTTTCGGGATCGGATTGCCGGGTATCGCGGATGAAGGTGATGGCCTTGTCGGCAATGTCCTTCGAGAAGTGATAGCCCTCTTCGGGCTGGTAGGGCTGGTCGACGAAATGATTGTCCTCGATCAGTTCGGGATACCATTGGTTGGTCTCGCCGCCGATGAAGCCATAGAAGCGATCATAACCAAGGCCCAGCGGCCATGCCTTCTTGCTGGCGCCGATGCTGAAGGCATCGACCGGCACATTGTGGTTCTTGCCGATCCAGAAGGTGCTGTAGCCGGCGTTGCGCAGGATATGCGCGATGGTGCCGTTCTCCAGCGGGATATGGCCGTTATAGCCGGGAAAGCCGGTCGCCGCCTCGGAAATGGTGCCGAAGCCGTTGGCGTGGTGGTTGCGCCCGGTGAGGAAGCAGGACCGCGTCGGCGAGCACACCGCCGTCGTGTGCCATTGCGTATAGGTCAGCCCGTTCTTCGCCAGCCTGTCCATCGTCGGCATGCTGATCCCGCCGCCATAAGGCGACCATGCGGCCTGGCCGGTATCGTCATAGAGGATGACCAGCACGTTGGGCGCGCCCTCGGGTGCCTTCTGCGCCAGAAAGGCATCCCAATCGGCCGTGGAATTGCGGACGTCTAGCTCGATCTTTCCCTGGAACGGACGCGGCATGGCACACCTCCTCGATTCCGGATCGAGGCTAAGCCTTCCCAAACCGTCCAGCCATCGGTGCAAACCCGGATAGAGCGACCGGATATCCAAGGAGCGTGCGGCGGCTATTCATGGCCCAGGTCGCCATGGGCATGCGGCTTGGCGTGGCCCCCGGTCCGCAGATAGCGCCGGTCGATCTCCTCGATCAGCCCGTCCGCGTCCCGCCCGCCGGCATATCGCAGCAGTTCGTCGACCTTGGCCTCCAGCCGATCGTCATTCTCCTTGGATGCGGGCGATCCGATGTAGAGGAAATAAGCGAGGCCCACGACCTGCCAGATCAGCTGGAGGAATTCGGACTGCCAGTTTTCGAACGTGTCCCGCGCCATTTCGAAGAGATAGGACGACATCTCGGGGGACTGATGATGCGCCCTCGCCTCATCGACAAAGGCAAACCAGCCGAAAATCCAATGGCCTGCGATCGAAATCAGGAAAAACGCGGCCGTGATCCAGCCATAGGCATAACGTTTCATATCCTCTCTCCCGGCTTGCCGTGAGGCTGTTCAACGCCGGCCGGTTGAGGGCGGGTTCATCATCTGCGCCAACAGGCGCATATCCGGGCCGGGATGATTGGGACGAACGTGCCTGGATGGATGCTGCCACGCGAGACTTATGGCCTGTTGACGCCCTAAAAAAGGAGGGGAGAGGAATACGGAACCCGAGCGCGAGGCCGCTCTACGATCCCTATCGCGGTAGCAGACAGCCGGTCAGGGTGACCGGAAAGGACCGAGGCGGCGGCCGTATCGACGCCCGGCGATGCGAGGTCCGGCCCGCCCGCATCTTTCCGCCGCCGCCCGCAATAATTTTCCACCTAACGGACCTTTAAGCATAAAGACCGCCAAAGCCGGCCGTTAACCCTCATCGAAGGCCGGTGATTTCGTTGGAATCCCGCCTGCCAGCTCGGGCTTCGAAGGGGGATTCATGTTCGCGGCGATCGGTCTCGTGGTTCTGCTGGCGATGGTTTTCGGGGGTTTCGCCTTCACCGGCGGCGATCTGGCCCCCGTGCTGCATGCGATCCCGCACGAAATGCTCATCATCGGCGGCGCCGCGATCGGCGCCGTCATCGCCGGCAATTCGATGAAGGAGCTGAAGCAGCTCGGCGGCGGGCTGGCCAAGGTGTTCAAGGGCGCGCGCTACAACCGGCAGGATTATCTCGACACGATCTTCCTCGTCTCGCGGCTGATGAAGATGCTGCGCACCGACGGCCCCGTCGCGCTGGAGCCGCATATCGAGGATCCGAAATCCTCCGCCCTGTTCCAGGAATATCCCAAGCTGATGAAGGACGACACGCTCATCCACCTCATCACCGATACGCTGCGCCTCGTCGTCGTCTCCTCCGGCACGCTCGATCCGCACGCCGTGGAGGAGGTGATGGATAATGCGCTGAAGACGCATCACCATGACGATATCCGACCGGCGGACATGCTCCAGAACCTCGCCGATGCGCTGCCCGCCCTCGGCATCGTCGCCGCCGTGCTGGGCGTGGTGAAGACGATGGGATCGATCGACAAGCCGCCGGCGATCCTGGGCGGCATGATCGGATCGGCGCTGGTCGGCACCTTTCTGGGCGTGCTGCTGGCCTATGGCATCGTCGGCCCCTTCGCCAGCCGCTGCCGGCAGGTGATCGAAAGCGATGCCGCCATCTATCATGTGGTGAAGCAGATCATCATCGCCTCGCTGCACGGCCACCCGCTGCCGCTGGTGATCGAGGCCGCCCGTTCCAGCATCAGCCATTCGAACCAGCCGGCCTTCGCCGACGTGTTCGACGGCATGCGCGGGCGCTGATCCATGGCGAGCGCAGCCCCCAAGCGCGGCCGGAACGAGCCCGAGCCCCGCCCCGTCATCATCGTCAAGAAGATCGTCGAAGGCGGCCATGGCGGCCATCATGGCGGCGCCTGGAAGGTGGCCTATGCCGATTTCGTGACGGCGATGATGGCCTTCTTCCTCCTCCTCTGGATTCTGGGCGCGACCACGGAGAAGCAGCGCAAGGGCATCGCCGACTATTTCTCGCCCACGCTGGTAGAGATGCGGCAGAAGAGCGCCGGCTCCAACGGCCCCTTCGGCGGCGATTCGATCGTCGCGAAGGACAATTACCCCCATGCCGCGACGCAGACGGGCAGTCGGGGCCTCACCATCCCCAAGGACATGACCGGCGGCGCCAAGGAAGGCGCGGCGGCCGTCCGCTCGCGCGATCGCGCCCGTTTCGCGGCGCTGGCCAAGCAGCTCGAGGCGCGGATGAAGGCCGATCCCCGGCTGGCGCGGCTGCGCAAGAACATCCGCATGGTCGAAACGCGCGAAGGCCTGCGCATCGATCTGGTGGACGAGGCCGATTTCGCGATGTTCGCGCTGGGGACGGACAAGCTGCTCCCCGATGCGCGGGAGCTGGTGGGCGAGGTCGCCCACGCCATCCAGGGCGTGCCCAACGACGTCATCGTGCGGGGCCACACCGATGCCCTGCCCTACGCCGCCGGCCGCAGCGTCAACAACTGGACGCTCTCCACCGCGCGGGCCGAGGCGACCCGGCAGGCGCTGGGGCTGTCAGGTCTGCCCGGCGATCGCTTCGCCCGGATCGAGGGCGTCGCCTCGCGCGAGCCCTATGTGCCTTCCAACCTCTATGATCCGCGCAACCGCCGCATGTCGATCACGCTGGCATGGAGCGCGGGCGGCGTGGAGCAGCCCCCGCTCGACGACGCGCAGCCCATCGATGCCGGCCGCACGGTGGAGCTGGCCCAGGCCGAAGAAACCCCGCTCCGCCGCAGCACGCCCTGATCGGGCGGCGGACCATCCCGCAGATGCCGCGTAAACCGGTCTCTCAGCCGCGCGGGTGATAGAAGTCGTAGATCGCCCGCGCCATCGCCTTCGACACCCCAGGCGCCCGTTCCAGATCCTCCAGCGCCGCGCCGCGCACAGCCTTGGCGGTGCCGAAATGCATCAGCAGCGCCTTCTTCCGCGCCGGGCCGATGCCGGGCACCTCGTCCAGCGGGCTGGCGGTGAATGCCTTGGCCCGCTTCGCCCGATGCGCCCCGATCGCGAAGCGATGCGCCTCGTCGCGGATGCGCTGGAGGTAGAATAATGTCGGCGAATTGAGCGGCAGCATCGATTCCCGCCCGTCCGGCAGATGGAAATGCTCCCGCCCGGCGTTGCGGTCCGGCCCCTTCGATATGCCGACCACCGGCACATCCTCCACACCCGCTTCCTGCAGCACCCGGCACACGGCGGAAACCTGGCCCTTGCCGCCGTCGATCAGCAGCAGATCGGGCCATTCGCCGGAGGTGCGGTCCGGGTCTTCCTTCTCCAGCCGGGCGAAGCGGCGTTCCAGCACCTCGCGCATCATCGCGAAGTCGTCGCCGGCCGTGGTCTCCGCGCGCTTGATGTTGAACTTGCGATACTGGTTCTTGCGGAAACCCTCCGGCCCCGCGACGATCATCGCGCCCACCATGTTGGTGCCCATGATGTGGCTGTTGTCATACACCTCGATGCGGCCCGGCGGGCCATCCAGCTCGAACAGGTCGGCGATCTCCTGGAAGATGCGGCCCTGGGTGGTGGATTCGGCCAGCCGGCGGTCGATCGCCTCCTCGGCATTGCGGCGGGCCTGCTCCATCAGCTTGCGCTGCTCGCCCCGCTGCGGAACCTTCAGCACCACCTTGCGGCCGGCGCGTTCGGACAGCGCCTCCTCGACCAGCCCGGCCTCATCCGCCAGCGGGCGATCGATCAGCACGAGGCGGGCGGGCGGCACCTCCTCGTAAAATTGCATCAGGAAGCTTTCGAGCACCTCCTCCTCAGGCACCTCGGCCGTGTGCGCGGGGAAGAAGCTGCGATGGCCCCAATTCTGCCCGCCCCGGATGAAGAAGGCCTGGATGCCGATCAGCCCCTGCTTGGCGCAGAGCGCGAAGACATCGGCGTCGCCCACGCCCTCCGCATTGATCGCCTGGGCGGACTGGATGAAGGTGAGCGCGCGCAGCCGATCGCGGAATACGGCCGCCAGCTCGAAATCCATGGCCTCGGCCGCCGCCGTCATCGCCGCGCCGAGCTTCTTCTGCACCTCGGTCGACTTGCCGGCCAGGAACGCCTTGGCATCCTCGACCAGCTCGCCATAGGCATCGGCCGAGATACGGTCGACGCAGGGCGCCGAGCAGCGCTTGATCTGGTAGAGCAGGCACGGCCGATCGCGATTGGCGAAGAAGCTGTCGGTGCAGCTCCTGAGCAGGAACAGCTTCTGCAGCGCGTTCAGCGTCCGCGTCACCGAACCGGCGCTGGCGAAGGGCCCGTAATATTGCCCCTTGGCCCGGCGCGCGCCGCGATGCTTCTGGATGCGCGGAAAGGCGTGGTCCTCGCGCAGCAGGATGAAGGGGAAGCTTTTGTCGTCGCGCAGCAGGACGTTGTAGGGCGGGCGGTAGCGCTTGATGAGCTGCGCCTCGAGCAGCAGTGCCTCCGCCTCGGTATTGGTGGTGACGATCGTCATCGACCGGGTCTGCGCCACCATCCGCTGCAGCCGCTTCGGCAGGCGCGCGACCTGGGTATAGTTGGCGACGCGATTCTTTAGCGCCCGCGCCTTGCCGACATAGAGCACGTCGCCGCGCGCATCCTGCATGCGATAGACGCCGGGCCGCACCGGCAGCGTCTTCAGCACATTGCGGATCGCGGCGACACCGGCTTCCAGATCGGGCTTGTCCGATCCGCGCACGGTGTAGACGGATTTCTCTTCGTTGAATCTATCGGGGGTCGGCGTATCGTTCACGCTGCCGATTTAGGCCGGCCCCGCCCGCTATGCCAGCCCGGCCGATGCCGATCCGGTTCCCGGACCCAAAAAGCGAAACGCCATCCCGGCCGGGCCGGGATGGCGTTCATCGCAATGGCGATCGTGCGGCGGGGCCGCTCGCGCCGTCAGTTCAGCCGGGCCGATCCCAGGCCGGAGATGGTCTTGTCCACCAGCGCCCTGTCGGCCGTGGCATCATGGCCCTTGGCGATCAGGCTGGCGGCCGCAGCGGTCGCGGCGGCGGCGGCCTTGGTGCGGACCTCGGCGATCGCGGTGCGCTCGGCGGCGGCGATCTTGTCCTCCGCCATCTTGCCGCGCCGCTCGATCAGCGCAGAGGCATCGTCCTTCGCCTTGGCGACGATACCTTCGGCTTCCTCGCGCGCATGGGCGATCATCGCTTCCGCCTCGGTCGCGGCTTCGGCAGCCTTGCGCTGATATTCGGCCTTCAGCGCTTCCGCCTCGGCGCGAAGCCTGGATGCCTCGTCCAGCTGGATGCGGATCGACGCGATCTTCTTGTCGAGCGCGTTGCCGATCAGCGCCGGCACCTTCTTCGCGATCATCAGCACGATCACGGCGATCATCGCGAGGGCGACCCACGCGGTGGCGTTCATGCCCAGCGCGGTCGGCTCGACATGCTCGGCCGCGCCGCCATGGGCTTCCGTGGTGGCCACATAGTCATTGCCCTCGATATGATGGGCGATGTCCTCGGCGGCGATCGCGGTATTGGCGTCAAGCGCCATGGTCTGGGCCTCCTCAGCCATTGGCCAGAGCGGCTGCCACCGCGCCGGCGGCTTCGTCGCGGCTTACCGTCGCGCCCGAAACCTTGGAGACGATATCCTGCGCGGCCTCGGCCGCGACCTCGGCGATCCCGGCCAGCGCCTCCGCCTGGGCGGCGGCGATGCGGGCGTCCGCCTCGGCGATCTTCGCTGCCAGCTCGGCATCGGCCGCCTTGACGCGGACCTCCGCGTCGCGGGCGGCTTCGGCCTTGGCTTCTTGCGTCGCCTTCTGCGCTGCGGCGCGGGCCGCATCGATGCGGGCGCGATAGGCGGCCTCGGTCTCGTCCGCCTCGGCATGCGCCTTGTGGGCGGCGGCGATATCGTCGGCGATCTTGCCGTCACGGGATTCCACCGTCGCCTGGATCCGGGGCAGCATGGCCCTGCCGATCACGAAATAGATCAGGCCGAACGTGACGAGCAGCCAGAAGATCTGGGACGCGTAGGTCTCAACGATCTGGGCGATCTGGGGCATGGAAAATCCCGCTCGAAAATAGGACGGAGCCGGCCGGGGCCGGCCCCGAGATCAGTTCTGTTACGCGACGAAAACCAGGATCACCGCGACGACGAACGCGAGCAGGCCCAGAAGTTCGGCGGCGGCGAAGCCGATGAACAGGCGGCCCTGCTGGCTGTCGGCCGCGGCCGGGTTGCGCAGCGCGCTTTCGAGGAACGAAGCGAAGACGTTGCCCACGCCGAGCGCGGCCATGCCAACGCCAATGGCGGCCAGACCGGCACCGAGCAGCTTCGCGGCTTCTGCGTCCATGATAAACTCCCTTGTCGAAATCGTTGATAGGTTACGTGAAAACTCAGTGCAGGTTGATCGCGTCGTTCAGGTAGAGCGAGGCGAGCAGTGCAAAGACATAAGCCTGGATGGCGCACACCAGCAGTTCGAGCAGGGTGATGCCGATCATCAGGACGAAGCTGGGGATCGAGACGATCAGCGCGGTGCCGATGCCGGCATTGGCGCCGCTGATGACGAAGCCCGCCAGCACCTTGAGCAGGATGTGGCCCGCCGTCATCGCGACGAACAGTCGCAGGCCGAGCGAGAAGGGGCGCACCAGGAAGGAGAAAAGCTCGATCACGAACAGCAGCGGCACCATCAGCATCGGCGTGCCCTGCGGCACGAACAGCGAGAAGAAGTGCAGCCCGTGCTTGCCGAAGCCGACGATCAGCACGATCGCGAAGGTGATGATCGCCAGCACGCCCGTGACGGTGAGATGGCTGGTCACGGTGAAGGCGTGGAGGCCGGGCACGATGCCCAGCGGCAGCATGCCGACGAGGTTCGCGACCAGGATGAACATGAAGAGCGAGAAGACATAGGGCGTGAAGGCCTTGCCCTTCGGCCCGATATTCGCGTGCATCATGTTGGCGATGAAGCCGGTGCAGCCTTCCACCGCCGCCTGCCAGCGGCCGGGCACCAGCTCGCGCTTCATGCCACCCAGCATGAACAGCCAGATGCAGGCCAGCGTGACCACCATGAACAGCGCCGAATTGGTGAAGGCGATGTTGTAGCCCGCAATCTCCCAGGTCCGACCGAACAGAGGTTCGATCAGGAACTGGTGCATCGGATCGATCTTGCCGCCTTCTGCCGCCACCTTGGCCCCCGCTTATGCGCCGAGCGCCCGAATCACTCCGGGCGCTCGTTGGAGATTCGAAAGATATTCCTGAAGGCGACCGCTATTCCAAGGAACAGCATCACCAGCAGGAGCCAGGGCGCCGTGCCCAGCCAGCGGTCCAATACCCAACCGACCAGAGCACCCACGGCAGGACCAGCGATCAGCTCCGCCAGCACGCGATTTCCCTGGGAATATCCCCGTCCGGGCTTCGCCTGCTTGGTTCCGGTTCTGACCCTTTCCGCATCCGCCGCGACCTTCAACCGCTCATGGAGCGATGTCAGCCGGGCATCTTCGGTGCTGGGCGTTTCCTGCCCGGGTTCGTCCTTCGCCATGCCATCCCTCTCCTTATCGGAGCGCGCGACAGCCATGCCGACGAGCGATCCCGCCAAGGCGAGGCCCCTTTAGGTAGGGGGGGCACTCAAGTCAACCGCAGGGGTGGCCCGCCCTCCTTCTCCGTCCCTTCAGCCGCAATTGGCCGGCAGCGCGATCGGGCTCGAATCCTTCACCCGCCACACGCCGTCCGGCAGCAGATAGGCCTGCCCCGGCTTCACCCGGCCACGCAGCGTCTGGCAGCCCACGGTCGCCGCCCATTCGCGCAGCGCCACGCCATGCTTGGCCGCCTGATCGGTATAGGCCGCACGCCGCTTGATATTGAGCGATTCGACGGCCGCGCGGACATCCGCGCCCACCGGCTTGGCGACGCCCAGATAGCCGTCGGACTGCTCGCCCACCTGGCCGGCGGCGATCGCGGCGGTCAGCGCGGCGTCGCCCGCCTGCGCCCAGGCATATCCGGCCATGCCCAGCGCCGCGGCGGCGGCCATGGCGATGAACGAAAGCTTGGTCTTGCGTGTCATTGCGGGAACAACTCCGGATTTTCGGTGATGAATTCCTGCGCATCCTTCTGGAGACGCACCACCACCTCCTGCTTCACGTTCACGTTGAGATTGATCTCAATCGGCTTTTCGGGCGCCTTCACCTGGATGCACCCACCGGCGAGCAGAACCGCCCCGCCGCAGAAAATCAAGCGCATCCCCCTCATCGGCAATCCCGTTTTCCGTTCGCAATCATCGGCCTCTATCACGAAGCTCATCGCTTATCCTCGCTTTCCTGCGCCTGAACGGGCGGATTCGAATCGCCTTTCCCCTGGTTGCGAATCAGGCCCGTGGGATCGACGAAATTGCTGGCGGTGCTGACGAGACCGCGAAACGGCGCCCGCACCGTGATGTTGAACTTGAAGGGCAGCCCGGTCAGTTCCTTGGCCATCCCCTCCAGCCGCTCGCCCCCCAGCGGCTGCTCGTTGATGCCGGTGAACAGGATCTCGCTGACGATCTCGCCGTCCAGATTGCCGTTGAGCGCGATCGCCAGATTATCGTAGCGAATCGATTTCAGCGCATCGAAGGCCATCTTCCCGTAGGTGCCGAGATCCTCGTTGCTGAGCTCGCCCACATAAGCGAGCGTGCCGCCGCCACGGCGCACCAGCAGCCTGCCATTCTCGATGCGCCCGCCGGCATCGTCGAACACCATCGGCAGGGTGCCGTCGAAAATCCCCGTGCCGGCGATATTGTCGAAATCGAAGCGCTGGATGAACTGGGCGGCATCGAGCCCCTCGACCCGGAAGGTCATGCGCCGTTCCACCGGCCGGGCGAAATCCAGCGTCGTGGGCTCAAGGAACAGCTCGCCCCCGGAAAAGGGCCAGCGTCCGCCTTCGATCTGCACCAGCTGCCCGGCGAGAAGCCGATAGCGGACGACGCCCGCCTCTACCGCGACCCCCGGATTCACCTCCGCCAGCCGCACTTCCTGCCCCGGCGGCGTTTCCAGGCCGAGCAGGTCGGAGAAATGGATTTCGCCGCTCAATCCCTTCACCGGGCCGAAGGCGGCGGCGAGATCGAGCGAATCCGTGCGGAAGGTGCCGGTGCTGGCGACGCCGGCCTCCGTCCAGCCGATATGCCCCCGGCCGCTGACGCTGCCCGCGACATTGGCGACGACGCCGAGGGTGAGCCGCGTCAATTGTTCGGGTTGCAGCGCCGGGCCGAAGGTGATGCCGGCGACGTCGAGCACAGCCTCACCGCTGGAGCGGCCGAGATCGTGATCGATCGCCACCGATGCGACCGCCACATTGGTCGCCGGTTCGCGAAGCTGGCCGGTGGCGCGGACCGTGCCGTCGATCAGCGTCAGCCGCACGTCATCCGATCGCAGCGGATTGAAGCGGGGTTCCGCCGCTTCATCGGCCACCGCGATTGCTCCGTCGATCGCCAGATCGGCATTGGCGAGGCGCCAGCGGCCCGCCCCTTCGGACAGCAGCAGCGGCACCGCCGCGATCTTGCCGGCGGCCCCTGTGAAGGTGCCGCCGAGACCGCCGGGATCGGTCCGGCCGGCAAGACGCGCTATGTCCAACCGGCTTACGGCATCGCCCTGCCCGAGGCGGACGGCGACGGCATCGGCGGTGAAGCCCGGCGTGCCGATATCGAAGCCGAAGGACCGGCTGGCCATCGTCAGCGGCGATCCGCTCATTCGCCCGGAGAGGCGGAGGCCGCGTATCGCGCCGCCGCCCGCCACGCCGTTGCGCGTGCTCGCGACCAGGGCGTCGCCCTTGGGGCAGAGCGGCAGGCTGGCCGGCGCAAGCGCGNGCCCGGCGACGGCGAGCGATTCGAAGGCCAGCGGGGCGCAGGCCGGGTTGACCGACCAGGCGCCGTTCATCGCCAGCCGGATATCCAGCGGCAGGGAAAGCCCCCGGACACGCCCGTCGCCGAGTGGCCCGTCGAGCGTGGCGGCCGTGCGCAGGCGATAACCGTTCGGCCCGGCCGCGATCAGGACGGGCGCCAGCGCCAGCCGGGCGTCACGGGCCGCATAGGGAGCGACGGTGAAACGCCCCTGCCCCGCATCGCCGGCCAGCGTCATCCGGCCCGCCACCGCCGGCAGGCCGCCGCCGGCAAGCTGCAATGCACCGTCGAGGAAAACGCCCTTGTCGGACGACCAGCCGAACCCCTTGCCATCGGCCAGAGCGAGCCTTGCGCCGGAGGCGCTTGCGATGGCGATGTCGGCGATGTTCAGGTCGATGGCCTTGCCGTAACGCACCGCCACCCGGCCCTTGCCCCCGAAATTGCCCGCGGCACGCGCCAGCGCCTCCGCGNGCGGCGGGGCCAACGGCCCGACAGGGCTGCCGTCCAGGCCGGTGGGCGCCGTCGCAAGGGCGTCCCGCCACCCAGCCGGCGCCGCAGCCTCCACGAAACCGATATCGCCGCTGATCCGGCCGCTGGCCGCGCCGATATCGGCCTCCATCCGGCCGGCGAAGCGCCACTGCTTGGCCGCCAATCCCGCAAGCTCGCCCTTTTCCGCCAGCAGCGACACCGGGCCGCGCAGGCTATCCAGGGCGGTGCCGAGCACCAGGTCCGCCCGGCCGGAAAGTTGGTCCAGCCGCACCGCCTCGCCGCAGCGCAGGCCGCCGAGATCGATCGGCCCCCGCAAGCGGATATCCGCCTCGCCCGTCACGATATCGACTGGTGCCAGCAGCCCCGCCCCCTGGCATCCGCCCGCCGCGAAGCGCGGCACATGCACCATCAGCCGGCCGCGAAAATCGCGGTTCAGCCGCCCCTTGCCATCGAGGACGAGGCCGACGCGACCGGCAGGCGTTTCGAGCGCCATGCGCGCGTCGCGCAGGTCCGCATCCATGTCCGGCAGCGCGAAGGGCTTGCCCGACGGCGGCGGTAACAGCTTGTCCACCGCGCCGAGGCGCAACGCCCCGTCGACGATGCGGCCGCGCAGCCGCACGCCGCTTGCGGTGACGCCGGCCAGATAGGGGCCGTCCAACCCCCAGCCGATCCGTATCTCCGCCCAGTCCGCGACGAGATCGGGCGCGGCGGCATCGCCCAGCGACAGATTTTCGATCCGCTGGACGAATGGCCCCACCCCGGTGATGCGATAGCGCGCGGCCACGCCGCGATCGGCGAGGGCGCGATCCACGAAATGGGCGGCGATCGGCTTGCGCGCGAGCCACAGCGCCAGCAGCAGAAGGAGCAGCAGGCCCGGCAAAAGCGCCAGCCACGCCAACCGCTTCCGCATCGAGGGGGTTTCGCCTGCCATTCCACCTCGTCTAGCGCGTGATCGCCCCGGCGCGCGAGATGATTTCGCGGCTCCGACGCGATCAGCCGATGGATCGACCCGCCGGGATTGTTGCGCAACCGGGACAACCCATGCACAAACCCGCCATGAGCGATGCCGATCCCGCCACCGATGCCAGCGGCCACCGCAGCCGGCTGCGCGCACGGCTGGCCGAGCAGGGGCCGGAAGCGCTGCAGGATCATGAGCTTGTCGAATATCTGCTGGCGCTCGCCATTCCCCGCCGGGACACGAAGCCGATGGCCCGCCGGCTGCTGGCGGAATTCGGCGGCATCGGCGGCCTGCTGGGCGCCGATCCGCAGGCGCTGGCCCGGCAGGGCGGCCTGAGCGAGGGATCGATTGCAGCGATCAAGATCGCCGAGGCGGCGGCCCTGAGGCTGCTACGATCGCGGGTGATGGGCCAGTCCGTGCTGGCGAGCTGGCAGGCGCTGCTCGATTATCTGCGCGCCGACATGGCCCACCGCACGATCGAGCGGGTCCGCGTGCTGCACCTCAACAGCAAGAACATGCTGATCCGCGACGAGCTGACGTCGGAAGGATCGGTGGACCAGGCGGCCGTCTATGTCCGCGAGATCATCCGCCGGGCGATCGACCTGGGATCGGCGGCGCTGATCCTCGTGCACAACCATCCTTCCGGCGATCCGACGCCAAGCCGGCAGGACATCGCGCTGACCCGCGACCTCGCCACCGCCGCCAAGCCGCTGGGCATCGCCATCCACGATCATGTGATCATCGCCGGCGAAGGCCATACCAGCCTGCGGGCGATGGGGCTGATCTAGCCCCCCTCGCCCGCCCGGCCCGCTTGCACGTCCGTTACAGCACGAACTTGCTGAGATCGGTGTTGCGCGCGATCGCGGCGAGCTGCTTTTCCACATAAGCGGCGTCGACGACGATGGTGGTGCCCTTGCGGTCCTCCGCGTCGAAGCTCACTTCCTCCAGCAGCTTTTCCATGACGGTGGAAAGCCGCCGCGCGCCGATATTCTCGACCTCGGCATTCACCTCGGCGGCGATGCGGGCGATGGCGGCGATGCCATCGTCGGTGAACTGCACCTCCACGCCCTCGGTGCCGATCAGCGCGCGATACTGCTCCGTCAGGCTCGCCTGGGTGGCGGAAAGGATGCGGACGAAATCGGCCTCCGTCAGCGCCTTCAGCTCCACCCGGATCGGCAGGCGGCCCTGCAGTTCCGGCAGCAGATCGCTGGGCTTGGCGACATGGAAGGCGCCCGAGGCGATGAACAGGATGTGATCCGTCTTCATCGGCCCATATTTGGTGGCGACGGTGGTGCCTTCGATCAGCGGCAGCAGATCGCGCTGCACGCCTTCGCGGCTCACCGATCCGCCGCGCACGTCGCTCACCGCGATCTTGTCGATCTCGTCCAGGAAGACGATGCCGTTCGCCTCGGCATCGGCGAGCGCGATGCGGCTCACCTCATCCTGATCGAGCCGCTTGTCGGCTTCCTCCTCGACCAGCTTGGCCCAGGCGGCGCGAACGGGGAGCTTGCGGCGCCGGGTGCGGCCGCCGCCGAGCTTGCCCATCATCTCGGTCAGGTTGATCATGCCGACCTGGCCGCCCATGCCGGGAATCTCGAAGGAGGGCGAACCCGAATCCTCGAGATCGATCTCGATCTCCTTATCGTCGAGATGGCCGTCCTCGAACCGCTGGCGGAAGGCCGTGCGGGTCGCCTCGCTGGCATCCTTGCCGACCAGCGCGTCGAGCAGGCGGGCGAGCGCCGCTTCCTCGGCCTTGTCCTTCACGGCGTTGCGGCGGCGCTCCTTCTCCAGCCGCACCGCTTCCTCGACGAGATCGCGGGCGATCTGCTCGACATCGCGGCCGACATAGCCGACCTCGGTGAACTTGGTGGCCTCCACCTTGACGAACGGCGCATCGGCCAGCCGGGCGAGGCGGCGGCTGATCTCCGTCTTGCCGCAGCCCGTCGGCCCGATCATCAGGATGTTCTTGGGCGTCACCTCCTCGCGCAGGCCCTCCGGCAGGCGCTGGCGGCGCCAGCGGTTGCGCAGCGCCACCGCGACAGCGCGCTTGGCGTCCTGCTGGCCGACGATGTGCGCATCCAGCGCGGATACGATGGCCTTGGGGGTGAGGGCGTCGTTCATCTAATTCTCTGCCTGGTATTGGAAACTTGGGGGGACTGGCGGGCGATATCGGTGCGGTGTCGTCCCGGATCAACCGCAGCGGAAGCCGGCGAAGAGCTTGCGGTGCCCCTCGACGATACGGGCGATCGTTTCGGGTTCCGGCTCGGCAAGCTCCACGCCATGTTCGTGCGTGCCGCCGAGGATCACGCCGTCGGCGCGGGAGAACATGTAGAGGCCGCCCGGCGCGGACAGGGCATAATCCACCTCCGGCTGCGGCAGCAGGACGGCGAGCTGCCCGCGCACCGGCTCCAGCTCCGCATCGCCGAACAGCGCGCGGCTGCCGAGGCCGGTGCAGTTGATGACGGTGGCCTCGGGCAGCGCGGCGATCTCGTCGACGCTGTGGAAGGGCCGGATGACGATGCGGCCGCCGGCGATGCGGATATCCCGTTCCAGCGCGCGCAGGAAGCGGCCGGGATCGACGATCATGCCGTCGAACTGACGGACATTGGGATAGGGGAAGGGATGATCGCCGGCCGCGACCTCCTTCGCCTCCGGGAACAGGTCCATCAGCAGCGTATCGATCGGACCGGGCGTAAGCAGCCGGTTCGACATCGAATAGTTGCGCATCCAGCGGACGCCATATTCCTCGCCGGCCAGTATCTGATAACGCCGGTAGGCGTAGCGCGCGGCCGCGACGAGCTGGGCGGAGAAAGCCGGCGTCAGCCGGTCCCCATCCACGACGGAGGAGGGAAACCACTGGCCGCCGGCAATGTTCGAGGTCGTCTCCGGCGGCAGCTTGGCGGTGTAGATCGTGACGGGGAAGCCCGCTTCCTGCACCAGCCGGGCGGTGGTGAGGCCCATCACGCCCGCGCCGATCACCGCCACCCCGCCCTGCTGGCCCGGCAGGGCCAGATCGACGGCGAGGCGGGAGCTGCCCCAGCTGAGCGTGATGCCGCCGCCGCCATGGCCGTAATTATGGACGAGCCGCTTGGCGCCCAGCGCCTCCGCCCGGACCACGAAGCCCGATGGCCGATAGGGCCGCAGCCCGGCCACGGTGCGGATCACCCGATCGGGGGCGACATTCACCCTGGGCAAACAGCCGCGCTGCGCCGCCCGATGGGGGCGGGCCGCCGGCAGGGTGGCGCATCCCGGCAGCGCCAGCGCGGCAAGGCCGGCGGTTCCAGCCGCCAGCACCTGCCGCCGCGCCGGAGCGATCCGGCTATCAGCTTGCGCTATCAAGCGTTTCAACCGTGAGCTGATCGTTGGTGAAGACGCACACTTCCGCCGCGATGCCCATCGCCTTGCGGCAGATCGCCTCGGCATCGGGCTCATAATCCACCAGCGCGCGGGCGGCGGCGAGCGCGAAATTGCCGCCCGATCCGATCGCGGCGACGCCGCCCACCGGCTCCAGCACGTCGCCATTGCCGGTGAGGATCAGCGTCACATCCTTGTCCGCGACGATCATCATCGCTTCGAGGTTGCGGAGATATTTGTCCGTCCGCCAATCCTTGGCCAGCTCCACCGCGGCGCGCATCAGCTGGCCGTGATGCTGCTCCAGCTTGCGTTCCAGCCGTTCGAACAGGGTGAAGGCGTCGGCGGTGGCGCCGGCAAAGCCGCCGATCACCGAACCGTCGTGCAGCCGCCGCACCTTGCGGGCATTGGGCTTCATCACCGTATTGCCCATGGAGACCTGGCCGTCGCCGGCCACCACCACCTTGCCGCCGCGCCGCACCGAAAGGATCGTCGTGCCGTGCCAGCCAATCTTGTCTTCGCTCATGCCAATCCCATGATCTTGGTCGCCGCCGATATGGGCGCGGGGCCGGCGGATGGCAACGCATCGTCCCGCGCGAACCCGACGAAGTTGAGGAAGTTGAGGATTGCCATCACGCCCTTTCAGCTCCGCCCGACGAACATGAAGGCGGCCGCCCCGGCGACGCAGGCGCCCGCGCCGAGATAGCGCCAGCTCAGCGGCTCCTTGAGCACGAAGATGGCGAACAGGGCGAAGATGGTGAGGGTGACGCATTCCTGCATGATCTTGAGCTGGCCGCCGCTGAGGCCGCTCGCATAACCTATCCGGTTCGCCGGCACCGCCAGGCAATATTCGATCAGCGCGATGCCCCAGGAGGCGAGGATCACCACCCACAGCCGGGCATCGGGGAATTTCAGATGCCCGTACCAGGCGATCGTCATGAACAGGTTGGAGAGGATGAGAAGGCCGAGGGTCGTCATGCGGGGGCAGGCTCCGGTCGCCCCGCCGCCGATGGGGCGGATCGGGAACCCGACGCGATAGGATCGAATCGCATCGGGCTCCAGATTTTCCTGCCGGCCTCGGGCCGGGACTCAGGCCTTCTTGGCCTTGCCCCATTCGCGGGCGACCGTGTAGCCGAGATAGCCGGTGCCGAAGAGGGCATAGAGTGGTTCCGGCAGGCCGGCCAGATAGGCGTTCATCGCCTTGGCGATCGCGGAGCCGAGCGCCGGCTGCGCCGCCGAGATGATGCCCATCGGGATCGACCATAGCAGCAGCGCATACATCACGTAGAGGAAGCTGGGCCGCGCCCGGCTGGTCCATGGATCGGCGGACTGCGCCTCGGCCACGATCGCCGAAAGCTGGGCCTTCACCGCTTCCAGTTCCTGACCGCCTTCCAGCTTGATGAGTTCCAGCTTGGCCCGATCCCGCGCCTCGGGATCGGGAATGATCTTGTCGATCAGCTTGGCCACGGGGCCGAATATGCCTTCGATAAGGGACATGGGACACCTCCTTCAGGGAGGCGAACGATAACCTATATGGTTACCTGTAGGACAGCGTCAGCGCACCGCGCCCTTGCGCATCAGCCGGGGCAGCAGCACCATCGCCCCCAATATCGGGAAACGGCGCTGCCAGGGCTTGATGGTGATGGCGGTGCCGGCGTGGCGATTGATCTTCCAGGCGAGATAATCGATGCCGCCCGCGAAGGTGAGGCTGGCCTTGGCGAGGCGGATGAGGGTGAGGCGCTTGCCCCGCCGCTGGAGCTTGCGCCAGCGGGAGAGTGCCATGGCGCGGATCTGGGGCGATGTGCCCGCGCCGGCATTCACCCCGGCCTCGGCGAGCGCCGGCCCGAGGAAGCGGCGGTAGCGATCGGGATCGGCATCGACGATCGAGCCGGGGCGGCTGCCGCGTTCGGCGCGAAGCTCCGCGCCATAGGTAAGGGTGAAGCCCTGCCGCCAGAGATCGAGCGGGTCGGCGGGCACCCGGTCCAGCGTGGGCGCGGCCAGCGCCAGCAGCGTCGGCGCGGCCTGCGCCACCGCGGCGACGGCGCGGGCGCGGGCGGCATCGTCCGCCGCCCAGACGAGCCGAGCCGGCTGGGCGAAGCGCGCCCAGACCGAGACGTTATCCGCATGGACCGAGCAGAGCCGGGCGAAATCCGCCTCGTCCAGCACCGCATATTTGGCGGCCAGGCCATCCGCCTCGAACGGGAAGACGTTGGGCGGCACCAGCCGGTTGGCCGTCGCCAGCCACCGCCTGCCATAGGCCGCGCGATAATCGGAGACGATCAGGTAGAAATCGAGCATCAGCCCGTCGAGCCGGGTCTCGCGCAGGCAGGAGCCGTAGAAGAGCACGGCGCGCGCGGCATCGCCATGGCGCGCGGCGATGGCCGCCGCCAGCGCCGCCGCACGCGGATCAACCGGCTGGCCAAGCTCGGCCGCCACCAGCGTTTCCAGTGATTCCACCGTCTTTCGCCCGACGATGCCCGTCAGGCCGCGAGGCGCAGGAAGGGCATGGGCGGGGTGGGCGTCAGCACGATCGGCCGGCCCTTCTCCGCCTGGAACAGCTCGCCGTCCAGAATCACGCTGGAACGTTCGCCCTCGATGCGGATCTCATCCCCGCGCTGCAGGTGAACGCCGGCCAGCCGATCCTTGCCGAGCCGGCCGAAGGCGGCCGCGACCATCGCCCGCAGCAGCGAGAGCGGGCGCTGTTCCACCATCATCAGCTGCAGGCCGGACGTGCCGAGGCCGCCCGTCTTGCTGCCCAGCAGCAACTTGTGCAGCGTGGTGACGATCAGCAGCGCGAAGCGGCCGTGGATTTCCCCCTGCCGGATCAGCGAGACGCTGACCTCCGCCGGGCGCGGCGGCAGGAAGGCGGCACGGATGCCGAAGATCAGCGACAGGAACACGGCCAGGGCCGTCAGCACATGGCTGAAGCCGTTGGGCAGGCCGAGCGGATAGATCTTGTTGCGGCAGAACAGGATCGAATCGGCAAGCCCCGCGCCGCCCAGGAACATGCCCAGCACCGGGCGGACGCCGCCGTCGGAAAGCGCGATCAGCTCGCGCGGGACGATATGATCGGAAAGATCGCCGCCGCGCACGATATCCAGCACCCGTTCCAGCGCCACGATCGGATCGCCGCTGGCGCCCAGATCGAGCGCGATCAGGTTGGTCTTGCCGTTGGGCAGCACCGCCACCGGCGGCGGCGAGGCGCCGAAATGGCCGCCGAGATGCAGCTCGGTCAGCGCCGCCTGGACGGTGCCGTCGCCGCCGTTGATCACCAGCACCTGCGGCTTCACCCGCGCGATGGTGCGCAGCGCCGCCCCGATCTGATCGATCGATTCGACCTCGTAATGGAAAATCTCGCTATGCTGCGCGCAGAAGCTGCGGATGCGCGGCAGGATCGCCCGGTTGCCCGTGGAACGCGGATTGGAGAGCAGAGCGACAACGGCCATTCTTACCTCGCGGCCGACTTGATCGGCTTGATCGACAACCCCTGGAAATAATTGAGCACGACCGGCACCGGCTGCGGCCGGGCGCCCACGCTGATCACCACATCCTCATATTTCGGCTTGAGCGAGACGATCGACAGGCCGGGATTGCGGGAAAAGCCGCCGCCGTCGTTCCGGCTCGACTTGCCGTTGCCGTCGACATCGTGGCGCACCGCGACCGCATAATTGCCCGGCTGCGGCAGCGCGACGCAGACCTCCATCGGCCCGGACGCGGAAACCGGCAGGTCGACGCGCTTCAGCTTCTTGCCCTTGGCGAGGAATTCCGCCTCATTGCCGCCATAAACCTGAACGCGAAGATTGCCCGTGCGCGACTTGAATCCATCGACCTTGACGAGGACGGCCGCCCCCGTGGCGCCCGCCGCGCAGGCCGCCGCATCGGGGCCGAGCGCCGCCGCCCGTGCCGCGCCCGCGCCCATTGTCGCCGAGACGACAAGCGCCAGCGCCGGAATGGTTGCGAAGCTCGACAGTTTCAGCATGACCTCTCTTCTCCCGGAAGCTATAGCCGGGCTGCAACGCGCCCGGCGGGATACGCATGCCCCCGACGCTTTTCACAATCGGCTGCGATTGCGGCCAGAACATGGTGACGAGGCGACCATATTTTGAGAATTGCGAGCCTCATCGACCGTTATCTGGCCCGCCTGATCGCCGTGCCCCTGCTGGGCACGCTGGTGGTGGCGGCCATGCTGCTCGTCCTCGACAAGATGCTGCGATTGTTCGACTTCGTGGCAAGCGAGGGCGGGCCGGTGAGCGTCGTGTGGAAGATGCTCGCCAACATGCTGCCCGAATATCTCTCGCTCGGCATTCCGATCGGGCTGATGCTGGGCATCCTGATGGCCTTCCGCAGGCTGGCGCTTTCCTCCGAGCTGGACGTGCTGCGCGCGCTCGGCATCGGCTATGGCCGGCTGCTGCGCGTGCCCTACATGTTCGCGATCGCGCTGGCCGCGCTCAACCTGTTCATCGTCGGCTTCGTCCAGCCTTATTCGCGCTATGCCTATGAAGGGCTGCGGTTCGAGCTGCGATCCGGTGCGCTGGGCGCATCGATCAAGGTGGGCGAATTCACCCGGCTCGGCAGCCGGATGACCCTGCGCGTGGAGGAAAGCCGCGAGGGCGGGCGCGACCTTTCCGGCATCTTCGTGATGACCGAGGCGCGGGACGGCAAGTCCGTCGCCGTCACGGCGGAGCGCGGCACCTTCATGGCCACCGACGATCCCGACGTGATCATCCTGCGGCTGGCCAACGGCACCCTCGTCCACGACGCGCCCAATTTCCGCACGCCGCGCGTGCTGAGCTTCGTGAGCCACGACCTGCCGATCGACCTGCCCAAGATGGAGGCGTTCCGCCAGCGCGGCGGCCGCGACCTCGAAATGACGATCCCGGAACTGGTGAAGATCGCCCGCAATCCCAAGACGCCCGCGCAGATCCGCAACGAGCTGCGCGCCAATTTCCATTTCCGCCTGGTCGAGGTGGCGACGATGTTCCTGCTGCCGCTGCTGGCGGTCGCGCTGGCGGTGCCGCCCAAGCGGTCCAGTTCCTCGCTGGGCGTGTTCCTTTCGATCGTGATGCTGGTGACGCAGCACAAGATCAACGAATATGGCGAGGCGCTGGGCGCGCTGGGCCGGGTGGACCCGCTGATATCGCTGTGGGTGCCCTTCGTCCTCTTCGCGGCGCTCACCTTCTGGATGTATCACACCATCGCCAACGTGCCCGGCGGGCAGCCGATCGGCGCGCTCGAACGCTGGGCGGCGAAGGCCGGCAAGGCGCTCAGGCGCTGGCTGCCCTTCGGCCGGCGGATGGGAGCCCCGGCATGAAGGCGCTGCTCGGCCGTTTCTTCGCCTCGCCCACGCTGACCTGGTATATGGGCAAGAAGTTCGTGCTGACGAGCTTCGGCGTGCTGGCGGCGCTGGTGCTGATCCTCCAGACGCTCGACCTGCTGGGCGAATCGGGCAACATCCTCGCTTATCCGGGCAACGGCCAGGCGGAGCTGTGGCAATATGTGTCGCTGCGCATGCCGCAGCTCATCGCCCGCTTCCTCCCCTTCGCGGTGCTGCTGGGCGCGCTGATCACCTTCGTGACGCTGAACCAGAACAGCGAGATCATCGCGATGAAATCGGCGGGCGTTTCCGCCCACCAGATCCTGACGCCGCTGATCGTGGCGAGCATCGGCATCGCCGCCCTCTCCTTCGCCTTCAACGAACGCATCGTCGCGCGGGCCACCGGCACGCTGAACGCCTGGGAGGCCGCCGAATATGGCCCCATCCCGAAGGACCGGGGCATCGTCAGCAACGTATGGGTGCGGGCCGGGGACGACCTGATCCACGCCGACCAGGCGAGCGGCCGGGGCGCGGGCGTGAAGCTGGCCAACGTGACCGTCTATGATCGGATCGGCGGCACGCTGGAAACGATCATCAGCGCGGAAAGCGGCCGCTACGATCGCGGCGGCTGGCTGCTGGAGAAGGTCCGCCGGTTCGACGTGACGCGCGGCGTCGCATCGGACCTGCCCTCCCTCACCGTGGCGCGCGGCGTGGCGCCCGATCGCTTCACCCTGTCCAACGTCAATGCCGACGAGCGCAATTTCCTGGACCTGCGCACCGCCATCGCCGACCTGCAGGCCGCCGGGCGGCCGACCGAGGCGCTGGAAGCCGGGCTGTGGCACAAGATATCCGGGCCGATATCATCGGTATTGATGCCGCTGCTGGCGGGCGTCGCGGCCTTCGGCCTCGCGCGATCGGGCCGGCTGTTCATCCGCGCCGTGATCGGCATGGCGCTGGGCTTCACCTATTTCGTCGCCGACAATTTCGGCCTCGCCATGGGCAATATCGGCGCCTACCCCCCCCTGCTCGCCGCCTGGGGGCCGCCGATCCTGTTCCTGCTGATCGGCGAGACCGTGCTGATCCGCACCGAGGAATAAGGCCGGGGGACAGGAGCCGGGGAGCAAGGCGCCGGGCTTCAGCCCGGCACCGATCGGCGGCGGGACAGCCGCACCCAGGCGGGGCTGCGGGTCAACAGCAGCATCAGCGCCAAGGCGGCCCAGCGAACGGGCTTGCCCCGGCGCAGATAGTGGCGGGCGACGCCGTCGAAGCCGATCGGCGAATCCGCCTCGGCCAGCCGGCGGTAGCGCCGCAGCTCACCGCGCAGATATCCCCAGCCGGATCGCCAGCGGGCACCCAGCAGGCGCTTGCCGATCTTCACATATTCGCGCGCGCAGAAGCGGGACACGGCAAGGCGGGTTTCCACGCCGGCATGCGGCAGCGCCGCCNCCAGCGCTTCCCCGAAGCCGCGCAGGGCCAGCGCGAGATCGTCGTGCCGGCGGGTATCGAAGGCGCCGCGCGTGCGGGCGATGCGCGCCATGATGCTGCCCGGCCGGCGGCGATAGAAGACCCACGGCTCGGCGGCATAATAATGGCTGCGCGTGCGCAGCACGACCCATGGGACCGTGGCGACATCCTCGAAGCAGGCACCGACCGGGAAGCGGATTCCGTCCCACAGCTCGCGCCGGCAGATCTTGGACCAGAGATGCAGGCGCCGCGCGCTGAATATGCCCTGGACCAGCGCCTCGCAGTCCGTTTCCAGGCGGCCGGCGACGCCGTCGAAGCTCGCCATTGCCGCACCGTCCTCCACGCCGCCGCTGCCGGCCCGATAATCGCACAGCACCATGTCCGGCCGGTGCGCCGCGACGATCGCCTCGAGGCCCGCGATCGCGCCGGGAAGCAATATGTCGTCCGAATCGAGGAACCAGACATAATCGCCCCGCGCTTCGTCCAGAAGCTGGTTGCGGGCCGCGCTCACCCCCCGGTTGAGCGGGTGGGCCAGCAGCCGGACGATATCGGGGCGAATCGCGCGAAGCTGCTCGCACCGCATCGGGGAGCCATCGGTCGAGGCATCGTCCAGCAGGACGACCTCCACGCCGCCATCTCCGATCTGGTCCAGCACGGAGCCAATGCATTCAAGCAGATACGGCTCGACATTATAGACAGGCACCAGCAGGCTGAGCCAGATCGAGGCCGATTCCGCGACGACAGGCACAGCCATCGTGCCGCCGTCAGCCGGCCGCACGTCGACATCATCTTGCATTCCCACCCCCAAGGCGCCGCACACGCCCTATCCGTCCCCCAGGGGCCGAGCGGCGCCGGCGGGCGATCTAGATCGCAATCTTCCGATTGTCGCCCTGAAAGTGCCGCATTGCGATTTCATGGAAAAAACCTATCCGGGTTTACATTACCCGCTCATGACAGGTTGATTAAGGACAAGGTCGCGGTGAAGAGCACGGAATCGATCCAGGGCGGTTTCTGGAACCGTTCGCACCATCTGGACAGGATGACGCTGCGCGAGCTTGTCGTCGCCTATTTCCAATATCCGGCGATCATCGCCTATCTCGGCCTCGCCGTCGCGGCGATCGGCGCCTGGTTCTGGCGGCCGGCCGGGCTGGCGCAGACGCTGGCGGCGATCGTGATCGCCACGCTGGTCTATCCCTTCGTCTGGTATTGCCTGCACCGCTGGGTGCTGCACAGCAAGTGGATGTGGAAATCCAGGTTGCTGGCACCGACCTGGAAGCGCATCCATTATGATCATCATCAGGACCCGAACCATCTGGAGGTGCTGTTCGGCGGCCTCCACACCACCCTGCCGACGATCGCCGTGGCGACCGTGCCGATCGGCTATGCCATCGGCGGCTTCGGCGGCGGCGCGGCGGCGCTCGCCACCGGCCTGATCACCACCTGCGTGTATGAATTCTTCCACTGCATCCAGCACCTTGCCTACAAGCCGCGCAACAAGTGGGTGGCCGCGATCAAGCAACGGCACATGCAGCACCATTTCCACAACGAAAACGGCAATTACGGCATCACCAACTATTTCTGGGATCGCCTGTTCGGCACCTTCTACGAGAAGGCCGGCGAGCGGAAGAAGAGCTCGACCGTGTTCAACCTGGGCTACACCACCGAGGTGGCCGAGGAATATCCGCACGTCGCCCGGCTTTCGGGCGGGGTCGCGACCGGCCATCCCCGCAAGCGCCAGCGCGATTGATCCCGGTGCCAGGCATAGTCATCAGCCCGGTGGCCGGCGCCGCCGACCGCCGGGCGTTCGTCGATCTTCCGTGGAAGCTTTATGCGGCCGATCCGCATTGGGTGCCGCCGCTGAAGGATGAGGTGCACGGCCTCATCAATCCGAAGAAGAACCCCTGGTTCGGCCATGCCGAGGCCGCCTTCCTGCTCGCGCGCCGCAACGGCCGGGTGGTCGGCCGGATTTCGGCGCAGATCGACCGGCTGGTGCTGGAAATGCCCGCCATCCAGGGCGGCGGCCCCGGCGTGGGCCATTGGGGCATGTTCGAGGCGGAGGATGCCGAGGCGGCAGCGGCGCTGATCGCGGCGGCCGAGGATTGGCTGCGCGCCAAGGGCATGACCCGCGCGATGGGGCCGTTCAGCCTTTCGATCTGGGACGAGCCGGGCCTGCTGGTCGAGGGCCACGACCATAGCCCGACGGTGATGATGGGCCACCATCTGCCGGCCTATCAGGCGTGGATCGAGGCGGCGGGCTATGCCGGCGCGCGCGATCTTGCCACCTACGAACTGGACATTTCCCGCGAATTTCCGCCGCTGGTGCAGCGCATCGTCGCATCCGGCGAGCGCAACGCCCGGATCAACATCCGCAAGGTGGACAAATCCCGTTTCGACGAGGAAGCCGCGCTGCTGCTGGGCATCCTGAACGATGCGTGGTCGGACAATTGGGGCTTCGTGCCGCTGACCGACGCCGAGATCGCTTATGCGGGCAAGAAGCTGAAGCCGATCGTGTTCGAGGACCTGATCCGCGTGGCCGAGGTGGAGGGCGAACCCGTCGCCTTCATGATGACGCTGCCCGACCTAAACGAGCTGACCCGCGACCTCGACGGCCGGCTGTTCCCCTTCGGCTGGGCGAAGCTGCTCTGGCGGCTGCGGCGCCCGCAGGTGCGCACCATGCGCGTGCCGCTGATGGGCGTGGTGAAGCGGCTGCAGGCGACGCGGCTGGCGAGCCAGCTCGCCTTCATGATGATCGAATATATCCGCCGCGATGCCGTGGCCCATTATGGCGCGACGCGCGGCGAGATCGGCTGGATCCTCGAGGACAATCAGGGGATGAAATCGATCGCCGAGACGATCGAGAGCCGGGTGAACAAGATCTACCGCATCTACGAGAAGGCGCTGTAGCGACCCGAACAATGCCCTTCCGGTTCGCACGCCGCCTCGCCTGCCTGTTCTCGCTCGCCGTCGCCGCAACCAGCCCGGCGGCGGCCCCGGCGCCCGGCCAGGTGCTGGTGCGGCTGGACACGAGCGAAGGGCCGATCACGGTGGCGGTGGAGACGAAGAAGGCGCCGATCACCGCCGCCAACTTCCTCCGCTATGTCGATTCGAAGCGGTTCGACGACACCAGCTTCTACCGCGCGGCGCGGGCGAAGAACGGATCGGGCAACGGCCTGATCCAGGGAGGCATCAACCGGCGGATGACCCGCGCCTTCATCCCCATCGCGCACGAGCCGACATCCCAGACCGGGCTCCGCCATGTCGACGGCACGCTTTCGATGGCGCGCAACGCGCCGGGCACCGCCATGGGCGAATTCTTCATCACCATCGGCCCCGCGCCCACGCTGGACGCCAAGCCCGGCTATGTCGGCTATGCCGCCTTCGGCCATGTGGTGAGCGGGATGAACGTGGTCCGCAAGATATTGGCCAAGCCGACCTATCCGGGCGGCTATACCGAAACCACCAAGGGCCAGTCGATCATCGATCCGCCCAGGATCATCACCGCCCGCCGGGTGCGATAAGCCGCCGCCTCAGCGCAGCACCACCCAGGTGGGCGCGTGATCGCTGGCTTTCTCCCGCCCGCGATATTCCTTGTCCACGCCGGCATCGGCCAGCCGATCGGCGGCGACGGGGCTGAGCAGGAGGTGATCGATGCGGAAGCCAGCGTCACGCGGCCAGGCGCCGGCCTGATAATCCCAGAAGGTATAGACCTGGCCCGTGGGCTGGATGGCGCGGATCGCATCCGTCCAGCCCTGCGCCAGGATCGCGCGCAGCGCGGCCCGGCTTTCCGGCTGGGCGAGCGCGTCGCTCGCCATCGCCGTCGCCGAGAAGACGTCGTCCTTCAGGTCGGTCGGGATGACATTATAGTCGCCAGCCAGCACCACCGGGCGCTCGCTGGCGAACAGCCCGGCCGCGTGGCGGCGAAGCTGCTCCATCCAGGCCAGCTTGTAATCGAACTTCGGGCCGGGAACGGGATTGCCGTTGGGCAGGTAGATGGAGGCGACGACGACGCCATCCACCTCCGCCTCCAGATAGCGGCTGTGCGAGGGATCGGGATCGTCGGGCAGGCCGCGCTGGCGCTCGACCGGATCGGCGCCGCGCGCGAGGATGGCAACGCCGTTGAACCCCTTCTGCCCGTGCCAGATCGCGCCATAGCCGGCGGCGCGGATATCCGCCTCGGGAAAGGTCTCGTCCGACGTCTTGAGTTCCTGCAGGCAGGCGATGTCGGGCCGGGTTTCCTCCAGCCATTCGAGGAGGCGCGGCAGGCGCGCCTTGATGCCGTTGATGTTGAACGTCGCGATCTTCATGCGCGCGACCTTAGAGGAGCCGGCCGCCGCTGGAAACGGATCAGATCGAAAAGCTGGTGCCGCAGCCGCAGCCCGAGGCTGCGTTGGGATTGGTGACCTGGAAAGCCGCGCCGCCCAGCGATTCGACATAATCGACCGCGCTGCCGGCCAGCAGATCGAGGCTGATCGGATCGACCACCAGGGTGGCGCCGTCGCGTTCCGCCACCATGTCGTCCTCCGCAACCGTATCGGCGAGGCCGAAGCGATATTGGAAGCCGGCGCAGCCGCCGCCGTCCACGGCCAGGCGGAGGATGGCAGGCTTGCCCTGACGCGCGGCGATCGCGGCAACGCGGGCGGCGGCGGCGGGCGTCATGTCAACGGCGGGATTCTCGCTCATGGGAAGCAGATAGGAACGAAAAGGGCCGCCGGCAACTCCTGCCGACGGCCCTCCTCCTCTCCCATTTTCGGGATCTCAGCTTTCCGGGCCACCCAGCGCGACCTGCTTGTTCGCGCGCGTCTGCACGGCGAGCAGATAATCGGTGGACTGGAGGAAGGGGATCGGGTTCACGGCGCGGCCGTCGAGCCGCACCTCATAATGCAGGTGACTGCCGGTGGAACGGCCGGTGGAGCCCATCTTGGCGATCAGATCGCCGCGCTTCACCGCCTGGCCCGGCTGCACGAGGATCTTCGAAAGGTGGCCATAGCGGGTCTGGATGCCCTTGCCATGGTTCAGCTCGACCAGATTGCCGTAGCCGCTGGCCCACTGGGCGCGGCTCACCATGCCATCGGCGGTGGCGTAGACCGGCGTGCCGATCGGGCCGGCGAGGTCGATACCGGCGTGCATCGCGGCGCTGCCGCGGAAGGGATCGGAGCGGACGCCGAAGCCGCTGGTGAAGGAGATATTCTTGTCCGCAAGCGGACGGGCGGACGGGACCGAGATCACCTCCCGCTCCAGCTGGTCCATCTTCTTCCACGAAAGGAAGAGCTGGCGGAACTGGGGATCGGCGCTTTCGGCGACGCTTGCCTTGGTCACCGGTTCATAGGGGCCGCCCATGCCGAGCTGGGCATTGCGCTGGAAGCGGCGGGCATCGACGCCGAGCTTGCGGAGCGCCGCCGTGGCGTTGCGATAGCGGCCCTCGGCGAGCGCCTGGGCCTTATCGGCCAGCGTTTCCTGCTGCATCGCGACCTTGGCATAAGGCGCGGTCAGCGGGCTGAGCGGCGCATCGGGGAGATCGCCGGGCACCATCGACGCCAGCGTCTTCGCATCGGCCGTGCCCTCGACGAGCGCCGACAGGAAGGCCTGGCGCTGTTCGATACGCGCGGCCTGCGCCATCGCATCGCGCTTCATCGCGGCATATTCGGCCTGCATCCGCGCGACCTTACGCTCCATCGCCGCGACCTGGACGGCGGGCGTGGCGGTGAAGGCGTGGATGGTGGCGACGGCGGCCCAGCCGACGAGCGCCACGGCCGCGGCAAGGATCGCAAGCTGGCGACGGGTGCAGAGCCGGATGCGCCGGAGGTTCGATCCGTCGTGAAGGAAGAGATCGCGCGGGCGCAGCGCCCCCCGGAACCTTCCTATCAGACCCGCGTTCAGCGGATGCACGGCAAACGACATTCAAATCCCCCGGTGTGGGTTTGAACTCTCCGGAGGTACGACCCGAGGAGCTGGTTACTGAGAGAGCAAAGTTACTGGTGCTTCCAACGCCGGGCGCTCATCCCGCGATGGTGATGGCGCTTTGTGGAAAACCGAATCCCGTTCGGCAAGGGCGGCGTAGAAATCCCGGGTTAAGCCGGCTGACTCACGCGCCGAGTCGTTGAACGGAGGTTTCAACGCGCCGCGAAAATATGTGTCGACCAGCTTCCGCCATTGCGCGGGAGGGTCGAATCGTTGCGCCCGGCAGCAGGATTCGAACCAGCGCACGCCCGTGGCCACATGGCCGATCTCGTCATCGAAAATGCGGCGGAGGACGCGGGCGGAGGCGGCGTCGCCAGAGACCGCGAAGCGATCGATCATCGCCGGCGTGACATCGAGCCCGCGCGCTTCCAGCACCATCGGCACCACCGCGAGCCGGGCCAGCGGATCGCCCGCCGTCGCCTCCGCCGCTTCCCAAAGGCCGTCATGGGCGGGCAGATCGCCATAGGCCGCGCCGAGCGCATGGAGACGCCGGGCGACGATGGCGAAGTGCATCGCCTCCTCCGCCAGAACCCGCATCCAATCATCCACGAAAGCGCGGGGGAAAGCCGCGCCGAAGCGGCCGATTATGTCGGCGGCGAGATCGATCGCGCCATGTTCGATATGGGCGAGCGCGTGCAGCATGGCGATGCGGGCGCGCAGGCTGCCCGCACGGCCGCGCTTGGGCATGCGCGAAGGCGGCAGCAGTTCCGGCCGGTCGCCCCGCGCCGGACGATCGGGCATGGCGACCGGGAAGGCGTGGGCGAGCCGGCCGAGCCGCCAGTCGCGCGCGGCGGCGTGGGCCGCCTTCACCTTGGCGCGCGGATCGGCCGTCAACAGGACCAGCCGGACGGCTTCGGCGACCGTCGCGGTCATGCCGGCGCCTGAACCGCCTTCAGCACCTCCGCCGCATGCCCCGGCACCTTCACCTTGCGCCAGACGCGGACGATCCGGCCGTCGGCGCCGATCAGGAAGGTCGCGCGCTCGATCCCCATATATTTGCGGCCATACATGGATTTTTCCACCCAGGTGCCGAACGCCGCGCAGACGCTGTCGTCCGCGTCGGTCGCCAGATCGACCTTGAGATCATATTTAGCGATGAACTTCTGGTGCCTGGCGGCCGAATCCTTGGAAACGCCGACCACGGCCGCGCCGGCCGCGGCGAATTCCGCCGCCAGATCGGTGAAGGACTGGGCCTCCGCGGTGCAGCCGCTGGTATCATCCTTGGGGTAGAAATAGAGCACCAGCGGCCGCCCCTGGAAATCGGCGAGCGTGCGGGTGCTGCCATCCGCCATCTGCAAGGTCACGTCCGGCGCCTTGTCGCCCTGATCCAGCATAATCCCGTTCCTTTCGATTGAACGCCGCGCGCGTCACGCGCCGGCCGAAACCCTGGCCCATTCGTCCCGCACGACCGCGCGCGCGGCATCATAGGCGATCACGAGCGCATCCCAATTGGGCTGGCCGCAGGCTTCCGCCACCAGCGGGCGGGACACCGGCAAGGGCTCCCCCCCGCGCGGCGAAACCAGCCTGAAGGTGACGAGCATGCGGGCCAGCAGGGCATGGGCGACGGCCAGATCGGACGAGAGGAGCCCATCGTCCACCAGCATGCGGATCGCCTCACCCAGGCGGGGGTCGAAGCCGGTGCGGTGGCGGAGCTGCTGGACATGGACGGCGAATTCGCAATCGACCAGCCCGCCTTCGATGAGCTTCACGTCGAAAGGCCCCGATGGCGGCTTGTGACGCGCCATTTCGCCCCGCATCTTGACCGCGTCGGCGATAAGCTGGCCCGCGTCGCGCGGCGCGCCCAGCGTATCGGCGATGATCCCGGCAATGGCGGCGCGCACGTCGGGCCGGCCGTAGACGGGGCGGGCGCGGGTGAGCGCCATATGCTCCCACGTCCAGGCGCTGTCGCGCTGATATTGGGCGAAGCTATCGACCGAGACCGCCAGCAGCCCCTGCGCACCGGACGGCCGCAGCCGGGTATCCACCTCGTAAAGCGGGCCGGATGCGGTGGGCACGCTGAGCGCCGCCGTCACCCGCTGGGCCAGCCGGTTATAATATTGGGTGGCGCCGAGCGGCTTTGCGCCGTCGGATTCGGCGATGTGATCGCCATCGAAAAGATAGATCAGATCGAGATCGGACGCGTGGGTGAGCGCCGCCCCACCCAGCCGGCCAAGGGCAAGGATGGCAAGGCCGCCACCGGGCACGCGGCCGTGCGCGGCCTCGAACTCCGCCACCGTCGCATCGACCAGCGCGACCAGTGCGGCTTCCGCGACCCGCGCATAGCCGTGGCTGACGTCCAGCGGGTCGCTGGCCCGCTCGATCAGTTGCACGCCGAGCGCGAACCGCTTTTCGCCGACGCGCTGGCGCGCGCGATCGAGCAGCATCTGATAATCGTCGCCGGGCTCCGCCTGCCCGATTTCGCGGACGAGATCGGCAACCGATGCCGGCGGATCGAAGGCGCTGGCATCGATCAGGCCATCCAGCAATGTCGGCCGCCGGCCGAGCGCCTCGGCCAGGGTGGGCGCGTGGACCAGCACGTCGGCCACCATCTTCGCCAGCGCCGGGCGCGCTTCCAGCAGGCGGAAGAGGTTGATCGCGCTGGGCAGGCGGGAAACGATATCGTCGAAGCGGTTGAGCGCGACATTGGGATCGGGCGCCTGGCCTAACGCCCGGACCAGCCCCGGCAGCACCGCTTCCAGCGCCTCGCGCGCGGCGGGCGAACGCAGCGGACGCGGCCCGCCCGATCGCCAGGATTCGATGCGCGCGCGGGCGGCGGGCGCATCGGGGAAGCCGGCGGCGGAAAGCGCCGCCTCGATCAGATCGGCATCGTGCGACAGCCCTTCCGGGCGACCTTCGTCCAGCGAATCATAGATGCGGCCCACCGCCTCGACATGCGGGCGGAGCAGCGCGAGCAATGCGCCGCCATCCTCCACGCCGTGGAGGCGCGCCACATTGTCCAGCGCCTCGGGCTGGCGCGGCAGGCTGTGGGTCTGCTGGTCCTCCACCATCTGCAGGCGATGCTCGATCGTGCGTTCCAGCCGATAGGCATCGGCCAGCACTGCCGCCTCGCCCCCGTCGATCCGGCCGGCCGCCGCCAGCGCCGCCAGCGCATCGAGCGTGGCCGGCGCGCGCAGCGCCGGTTCCCGCCCGCCATGGATGAGCTGGTGGATCTGCGCGAAGAATTCGATCTCGCGGATGCCGCCGCGCCCGCGCTTCAGATCGAAGCCGGGGCCGAAGCTCTGCCCCTGCGAATGATGATCGCGAATGCGGCGGGAAAGCGCGCGAATCTCCCGAAGCGCGCCATAATCGAGCGCGCGGCGCCACACGAACGGGCGGATGGCCGCGAGAAATTCCTCGCCCAGCGCCTTATCCCCGGCGGCGGCGCGGGCGCGGATGAAGGCGGCGCGTTCCCAGGGCAGCGCGCTCGATTCATAATAGGATATCGCCGCCTCCACCGGCAGCACGATCGGCGTGGCTTCGGGCGACGGGCGCAGCCGCAGATCGACGCGGAAGACGTAGCCGGCATCGTCGCGCGCCTGGAGCAGCTCAACCACGCGCTTGCCGATCCGCACGGCCGCCTCGATCGGCTCGTCCCGTTCCCGCTGGGGCAGGGTTTGCGGGTCGAAGATCAGGATCGGATCGATGTCGGAGGAATAATTGAGTTCCCGGCTGCCATGCTTGCCCAGCCCCAGCACGGCGAAGCCCCGGGGCTCCTCGCCCGGCGTACGCTCGGCGATCGCCGCCGCGATCGCGCGGTCGAGCGCATGGTCCGCGAAATCGGAAAGCGTGCCGACGACCTCCTCGAACGGCATCAGCCCCGCGAGATCGGCAAGCCCCACCGCCAGCGCCAGCGCCTGCCGCTGGCGCCGGAGAGCGCGGCCGACATCCTCCTCCCCTTCCCCCGCCTGCCGGGCGGCGGCGAGCGCGCCCGCCACGTCGCCGGCGGCGATCAGGGCGGCGATGCCGGGCCATCGTTCGGCCGCGCGGCGCAGGAAGGGCGCATGGGCGAAGGCGCGATCGATCGCCACGGACGGAGCGGACATCATGCCAGCCTGCATAAGCCGCGCGGCCGAACGATCAAGTTTTGAGAGACAGTGGCAAACGAGCCGCAACCGAGGGCCGCACGATGCGTTCTATCGTCATGGATCTTTCACGCGACACAAAGGATGGAACGGGACCAATGCATCAGGCCGTGGTGGAATTGACTGCGCCGCCACGGGCCGGCCAAGGGGTAGGCGACGCGCTGCGCCAGGCCTATCGCCCTGAAATGGCCGAGATTCCCGTCGAGTGGCGGCAGCTTATCCGGCAATTGGATTGAGGAGGCGGATGGCGCGGCCCGGCCGGGCGGCGCCTGCGGGCGGGCTCAGCGCCCGCGACTGAGATCGTCGACCTCGTCCATGATCGACTGCAGCGCCGTCTGGTTGGGATGGCCTTCATAGCTGCGCCGCGACGGCAGCTTCCCCTCGTTCAGCAGATGTTCGAGCGCGACGCGCCCGCGCGCGACCCGGCTCTTGATCGTGCCGACCGCGCATCCGCAGATTTCGGCCGCTTCCTCATAAGCGAAGCCGCCGGCGCCGACGAGGATCAGCGCCTCGCGCTGCGGCTGCGGCAAGTGGAGCAGCGCACGCTGCATGTCGCCCAGCTCGACATGGCGATCCTGGCTGGCGGGCGCGGCCAGCACGCGGGCGGCCGTCAGCTCGTCCCACTCGCCCTTGAAGCGCGCGCGCCGCATCTGGGAGAGGAAGAGGTTGCGCAGGATGATGAAGGTCCAGGCGCGCATGTTGGTGCCGGCCTGGAAGCGCTGGCGCGCCGCCCAGGCCTTCATCAGCGTTTCCTGGACGAGATCGTCCGCCAGATCGCGATTGCCCGAAAGCGAACGGCCGAAGGCGCGCAGATGGGGGATGACGCTGGCGAGCTCGGTCTTGAACGCCTCGTCCGAAAGCGGCGCCGGCGGGGGAGCCCCGTCCTCGCCCGTCGGGCGGTCTTCATCTGTCATTCGGGATTCCCGTTGAAATAGGGGCGCGGCGCGGCGGCGCGCGAAAAGGCGCGCTCAGCCGAAGATGCCGAGGGTGAAGGCAAAGGCGATGACGACCAGAAGCAGCGAAATGGCCAGCACATAACGCACCACGTGCGGCGTGACGCCGGCCCGCGCCTCGGTTTTCGAAAGATGGACCCGATCCTCTGCCATTTTCTTCTCTCACAGGCTGTTGTCCGTTGGATTCCAACGCGGGGCTTGTGGGCGGGTTCCATTCGGTTCGGAAAGACAACGGTTCGCGACCGCGCTCGTCTCAGGCCGGCACCGTGCTTTCGTCGAAGAACAGGGCCTGCGCGATCGCCGCCTTCACGGTGGATCGCTGGAAGGGCTTGGTGATGAGGAAGGTGGGTTCCGGGCGCTCGCCGGTGAGCAGCCGTTCGGGGAAGGCGGTGATGAAGATCACCGGCACGGAGAAGCGCGCCAGGATATCCTTGACCGCGTCGATGCCGGAGCTGTCGTCGGCGAGCTGGATGTCCGCCAGCACCAGGCCGGGGCGGTGCGCCAGCGCCTGGGCGACGGCCTCGTCCCGCGTCACCGCCACGCCCGTCACGTCATGGCCGAGATCGCGGACGATGGTTTCCAGATCCATGGCGATGATCGGTTCGTCCTCGATGATCAGCACCTCGGCCTGGGTCTGGCGCTCGATCTCCTCCAGCGCCTCCGAAACGAGCCGGTTCACATCCTCCGGCGTGACGCCGATCAGATAGGCGACATCCTCGCTGGTGAAGCCTTCCATCGCCGTCAGCAGCAGCGCCTGCCGCGACAGCGGCGTGATCCGCGACAGCCGCGCCCGCGCGATCCCTTCGCGATCGCCCTCGGGCGGGGCGGCTTCCGGCTCGTCATTGTCGTTGGTGGAGGACCAGATGCGCTGGAACATGCCGTAAAGCCCCAGCCGCGCATCGACATCGCGCGGGAAATCGCCCGGTGCCGCGACGATGGCCTCGAGGCACGCCCGGACATAGGCATCGCCGTGCTGCTGGCTTCCCGTCAACGCCCGCGCATAGCGGCGAAGGAAAGGAAGATGTGGCGCGAGTTCCTGGCCGAGTGACATGCGTTCCCCTTTGGGTCTATCTGCGCGACGCCGCACTTTCGGCGCCCGTTGTGCGACCGGCCCGCGGAGGATGCAAGCGCGGGCCGCCGGCCTTCCCCTCCGCGATTTTGCCGATCACCATCAACAACCGGAACAATCGGCGGAGTTTTTTGTTTCCATCGCCAAGTCGGCATTTTATTCCGGTCACGCAGAGCGGCCCCATGGGGGATGGCAGCGCGGCCCGGACGCCAATGACGAACGGCCGTCGCGGGCCGCTTGGCGCATTCGGATCGGGGACGAAACAGTTTGGCGGCGAACGGAAAAAAGGAGAGACCGGTCGAATCCGACCAGACAGGTCAGGCACCGGCGAAACCGCGTCGAGGCAATGATTCCCATATAGGCCAGGCTCTCCGGTCGGTATGGGACGAAGCGCTGAGCGAACAGGTGCCGGGCGACATGCTGGATCTGCTGGGCAAGCTCAACTGACTGGACCCCTTCCCGATCGTGCCTAGCCGAACTGCCCTTTCCCCTTTCCCTTCACGAGGTTCGACGCCGTGATCGGCAACCGCTTCGCGCGGCTGTCGACGGGTTTCAAGATGCTGCTGATCTTGTCGATGGCCTTGCTGCCGCTCGGCCTGATCGCGCTGCTCGCCTCCCTCGAATCCGCCAACAGCAACCGTTTCGCGCGGGAGGCCGCCATCCGGGTGATGGCCGCCGACAGCACCCGCCGCCTGGATTCCGCGACCGCCGCCATCGCGCGCGACATGTCCGCCATGGCCGTGCAGATCGGCGACGCGGCGCCGCCGCCCGCCGCCTGCCGCCGATCGCTCGACACGCTGGCCGCCAGCCAGCCGGCGGGCGTCCGCTTCGGCCTGTTCGATCTGGCCGGCAGGCGCATCTGCGCGACCACCGGCTTCGCCAGCGCCAGCATCACCCCGCCCGCCCCCGGCATCGGCGCCGAGGCGCTGCTGGCCCAGGGCATAAACGCGATGCGCATCACCATCGCCCAGAATCACTGGCTGATGGCCGCCGAGGTGCCGCGCGAGACGCTGGCCAGGATCGCGGCGCCCGCCGCCAGCGCCAATGCCATCACCCTGCTGCTGTGGCAGGGCGATGCCAGCCTCAACCTGGCCAGCCAGGGCAATCTCGGCGCGCTGGACCAGACGCTGAAGGTCGCCTCCCCCGTGGCGGGCGGGCAGCTTGCCCTGGAGCTTCGCGCCAATGTCGCGCCGATGCGGGCGATCGAGCTGCTGATGGTGCTGCTGCCCGTGCTGATGTGGATCGCGGCGGGGCTGATCGGCTGGCTGGTGATGGACCGGCTGGTGCTGCGCCCGCTGGCCCGCCTGCAGCAGGCGGTGAGCAATTATTCGAGCGCGGAAGGCCCGCTGCGCGCGCCCGCCATGACGACGCCCTCGCAGGAGATACGCAGCCTCGCCCAGGCCTTTTCCGATGCCACCGCCCGCCAGTTGCAGCATGAGGCGGATCTGGCGGAGGGTCTGGCGCGCCAGACCCGCCTCACCCGCGAGGTGCACCATCGGGTGAAGAACAACCTCCAGGTCGTCTCCAGCCTCATCAACCTCCACGCGCGCGGCGCGCGCGGCGAGGAAGCGAGCGACGCCTATGCATCGATCCAGCGCCGGGTGGATGCGCTGGCGGTGGTGCATCGCCATCATTATGCGGAGCTGGAGGAAAATCGCGGCGTCGACCTGCGCGCCCTCGTCGGCGAGCTTGCATCGAACCTGCGTGGCACGGCGACGGGCGAGGCGGCGGCGATGCCGGTCCGGCTGGAGATCATGCCGGCGGCGGCATCACAGGACGTGGCCGTGCCGGTATCCTTCCTGATCACCGAGGTGGCCGAAATGGCGATGAGCTGCGATCCGGCGGGCGGCCTCGTCATCCGCCTCGGCCCGACGGATCGGCCCGATCGCGCGCTGGTGGAGCTGATAGCCCCCGGACTTGCCAACGAAAAATGCCGCAAGCATCCGGCGATCAGCCGGTTCGAGCGCGTCACCGAAGGGCTGGCCCGCCAGTTGCGCGCGCCATTGCGGCGCGGAACGGACGGGCGGCTGGCGATCGAAATTCCGATCGTCGCGGATCGCCGCGACTGAACGCAACTTGTCCCGCCCGGCTGCGTTGCGCTGGGACGGGAGAGCCATAACATGAACGACACATCAGGCCCGCGAAGGGCCATGGTGGACAACCAGATCATTGCCAGGGGGATCAGCGATCCGCGTGTAATCGATGCGATGCTGCAGGTGCCGCGCGAACTTTTCGTGCCGGAGGCGGCGCGCGCTGGCCTATAGCGATCAGCCGCTGGCAATCGGCGAGGGGCAGACCATCTCCCAGCCCTATATCGTCGCGCTGATGATCGAGGCGGCGGCGATCGGCCCGGAGGACCATGTGCTCGAGATCGGCGCCGGATCGGGCTATGCCGCCGCCGTGATGGGGCGCATCGCCCGCACCGTCCATGCGGTGGAACGGCTTCCCGCTTTGGCCCGGGCGGCGGGCGAACGCATGCGGGCGCTGGGCATCGACAATGTGACGATCATCGCCGCCGACGGCGCGCGCGGATGGCGGGCGCACGCGCCCTATGACGCGATTCTGGTGCCGGCCGCCGCCGCCGCCCTGCCCCCCGAGCTGCCGGACCAGCTTGCGGCGCGCGGGCGGCTGGTGCTGCCGCTTGGGCCGGCCAGCCAGCAGCGGCTGATCCGGCTGACGCGCCGGGAGGATGGCGGGCTGGCGGAAGCCGACCTCGGCGACGTGCGGTTCGTGCCGCTGATCGCCGCCGACGGCTGAATCCGCCCGGTCATCGCGGCTTGCCTGCCCGGACGCCGCTTCCTAATCTGGCGCATCACCGGGAGATCATGGATGAAGGCGGCATCGGCGCTCGATTATCGGGCCATCGCCAGGGCGCGGCTGCCGCGCTTCCTGTTCGAATATATCGATGGCGGCAGCTATGCCGAGGTGACGCTGCACCGGAATATCGCCGATCTCGAGGCGATAGCCTTGCGCCAGCGGGTGATGAACGACGTTTCCGGCATCGATCTGCGGACCGAGATGTTCGGCCGGCAGATCGCCATGCCGGTGATGCTGGGGCCGGTGGGGCTTTCCGGCATGTATGCCCGGCGCGGCGAAACCCAGGCCGCGCGCGCGGCGGCGAAGGCCGATATCCCCTTCACCCTTTCCACCGTGTCGGTCTGCTCGATCGGCGAGGTCGCCAGGGCAGCCCCCGCGCCGATCTGGTTCCAGCTCTACATGATCCGCGATCGCGGCTTCATGCGCGATCTCCTGCAGCAGGCGCGCGAGGCGGAATGCCCCGTGCTGGTGTTCACGCTGGACATGCCCGTCGCGGGCACCCGGTATCGCGATTACCGGTCGGGCCTTGCCGGCAATTCCGGCTGGCTGTCGGCGGCGCGCCGTTATGCCCAGGCGGCGATGCGGCCGCGCTGGGCGTGGGACGTCGGGCTGCTGGGCAGGCCGCACCAGCTTGGCAACGTCGCGCCGGTGCTTGGCCGCAAATCGGGGATCGACGATTTCTTCGGCTGGGTCGGCAGCAATTTCGACCCGCGCGTCACCTGGGCTGACCTGGATTTCGTGCGGGAGAATTGGGACGGCCCCCTGGTGCTGAAGGGAATATTGGACCCGGAGGACGCCCGCGCCGCCGCGGCCGCGGGCGCGGACGGCATCGTCGTTTCCAACCATGGCGGGCGCCAGCTCGATGGCGTGCTTTCCACCGCGCGCGCCCTGCCGCCGATCGCCGATGCCGTGGGCGACAGACTGACCGTGCTGGCCGATGGCGGCGTGCGTTCCGGGCTGGACGTGGTCCGCATGCTGGCCCTGGGGGCCAAGGGGGTGATGCTGGGCCGCGCCTGGGCCTATGCGCTGGGCGGCGGCGGACAGGCCGGCGTCGCCCACATGCTGCAACTGATCGAGGCGGAGATGCGCGTGGCGATGGCGCTGACCGGCGTCACCAGCATCGGCGCGATCGATCGCGGCATCCTGGCCTGAGCCGGCGGCGCCCGGCCGCCGCGCCATCGTTCAGGCCGCGACGGGCTTCCGCTTCACCAGTGCCATGCGCAGGCAGCGGCAGACGACCTCGTCCCGCTGGTTCCACAGCTCGTGCCGGAAGGTGACGATGCCGGCATCGGGGCGGGACCGGGAATCCTTCAGCTCCGCCACCTCGGTTTCGGCGCGCATCGTATCGCCGATGAACACGGGCTTGGGCATGGCGAGCTTGTCGTAGCCGAGATTGGCGATCAGCGTGCCGAGCGTCGTTTCCGCGACCGAAAGCCCTACCATCAGCGCGAAGGTGAAGGTGCCGTTGACGATGATCTGGCCGAACTCGCTGGCCTTGGCCGCTTCCACATCGATGTGCATCGGCTGCGGATTGTGCGTCATGGTGGAGAAAAGGAGATTGTCCGTCTCCGTCACCGTGCGGCGGATATCGTGGACGATACGATCGCCCACCTTCCATTCTTCATACCAACGACCTGCCACAATCATCCCCTATATTGTTCTTGCGCGTCGATTCCGGCCGGATCATGCCGGCAACTTCCGTCAAACAGGTTAAAGCGGGCGGATCATTCCGCCTTCGCATCCTTTTCGACGCGGGCGAGCGTGATGCCTTCGGCCACCTGCGCGCCGGCAACCGCCTTCAGATCGGCGACGATGCCGTCGAACGGGGCGATCAGCGCCTGTTCCATCTTCATCGCTTCCAGCACCAGCAGCTTCTGCCCCTTGGCGACGGCCTGCCCTTCCGCGACGTCGACCGAGACGATCCGGCCCGGCATGGGCGAAAGGATCGCGCCGTCCGATGCCCCGCCGCCGCCCGTGCCATCGAAGCGGGCGAGGCGGAAGCCGTAGGTCTGCCCGCCTTCCACCAGCACGAGATCGTCGCCGACGCGCTGGCTGGCGCCGCCGACCTCGCCCCCCTGCCAGACGTCGATCACCCGGGTCTCGCCGCCGCAGGACAGGGCGATGGCCGAACGGCGCGGCTGGTTGAGCCGGAAGCCCTCGATCGCGGTCCACGGCGCCGGCCCGTCCAGGAGGGCACCGAGCCCGTCCTCATAATCCCCGATCAGGCCGAGCGCGGCCAGCTTCCACCCGCCCGCATCGGGCACCGGGGACGGCAGCAGCGCATCCTGATGATCGGCGATGAAGGCGGTGGTGACATCCCCGGCCAGGAAGGCGGGATGGCGCAGCGCCCGGAACAGGAAGCCCGCGTTCGACGCGACGGGCCATAGCCGCGTCCATTCCACGCCATCGGCCAGCCGTCCGATCGCCGCCGCGCGATCGGGCGCGTGGGCGATCAGCTTGGCGATCATCGGATCGTAGAAGGAGGAGATGCCGTCCCCTTCCGCCACGCCCGTTTCGACGCGGATGGGGGCGCCGGGCAGGTCCAGCAGCTCCAGCACGCCCACCGAGGGCAGGAAGCCCCTGATCGGATCTTCGGCATAGAGCCGGACCTCGACCGCATGGCCGTTGATCGCCAGATCCTCCTGCCGCATCGGCAGCGGCTCCCCGGAAGCGACGCGGAGCTGCCATTCGACCAGATCGACGCCGGTAATCTCCTCCGTCACCGGATGCTCGACCTGCAGCCGCGTGTTCATCTCCATGAACCAGATGCGATCGGCGCGCAGGCCCGCCGAGGCATCGGCGATGAACTCGATCGTGCCGGCGCCGACATAATCCACCGCCTTCGCCGCGCGGACGGCGGCGGCGCAGATCGCCTCGCGGGTTTCCGCGTCCATGCCCGGCGCGGGCGCCTCCTCGATCACCTTCTGGTGCCGGCGCTGGAGCGAGCAATCGCGCTCGAACAGGTGGACGACATTGCCCTGGCGATCGCCGAACACCTGCACCTCGATATGGCGGGGCGACAGGATATATTTTTCGATCAGCACGCGATCGTCGCCGAAGGAGGCCGCCGCCTCCCGCCGGCAGGACAGCAGCGCATCGGCGAAATCGGCAGCGCCGTCCACGCGCCGCATGCCCTTGCCGCCGCCGCCGGCCACCGCCTTGATCAGCACCGGATAGCCGATGGCATCCGCTTCCGCCTGGAGGCGCGCGTCGGACTGGTCGTCGCCCAGGTAGCCGGGCGTGGTCGGCACGCCGGCATCTTGCATCAGCTTCTTGGCGGCATCCTTCAGCCCCATGGCGGTGATGCTGGCGGGATCGGGGCCGACCCAGATCAGCCCCGCGTCGATCACCGCCTGCGCGAAGCCGGCATTTTCCGAAAGGAAGCCGTAGCCGGGATGGATCGCCTCGGCGCCGCTGGCCCTGGCGGCGGCGATGATGCGATCCCCCACCAGATAGGATTCGCGCGCCGGCGACGGGCCGATATGCACGGCCTCGTCAGCATGGCGGACGTGCAGCGCATCCGCATCGGCATCGGAATAGACGGCGACGGTGCGGATGCCGAGCCGGCGCGCGGTGCGGATGATCCGGCAGGCGATCTCGCCCCGATTGGCGATGAGGAGGGAGGTCAGCACAAACCCACCCCGTCATGCTGAACTTGTTTCAGCATCCATCTCTCCAGTTGTTTCATGCTATCCAGGGCAGAATGAGCCGCCAGCCCTGCGTCTACATCCTTGCCAGCGACCGGTACGGAACACTCTACATCGGCGTAACGTCGAACCTGCCTGTGCGGCTGCATCAGCATCGCACCGGCACGATACCGGGCTTCACCTCTCGCTACGGCGTGCATCGGCTGGTCCGGCTTGAGATGTTCGAGGATATGCAATCCGCCACAGCGCGCGAAAAGCAGCTCAAACGCTGGCATCGCGAATGGAAGATCAACCTGATCGAATCCGATAATCCCAATTGGATCGATCTGGCGATTGGCTTGGGATTTGAACCGGCAGGACGGCATATGCCGCACGATGGACCCTGAAACGAGTTCAGGGTGACGATTCAAGTTTGGCATCGTCCCGGCCATCACATCCGGAACACGCCGAACGCCGGGCGTTCGGGGATCGGGGCGTTGAGGGTGGCGGCGAAGGCGAGGCCCAGCACGTCGCGGGTCTGGGCGGGGTCGATCACGTCATCGTCCCACAGCCGCGCCGTGGCGTGGTAGGGATTGCCTTCGTCCTCGTAACGCTGGCGGATCGGCGCCTTGAAGGCCTCGGTCTGCTCCGGCGTCCAGCTATCGGCATCGCGGTGGACGGTGGCGAGGACGCTGGCCGCCTGTTCTCCGCCCATCACGCTGATCCGGCTGTTGGGCCAGGTGAACAGGAAGCGCGGGGAATAGGCCCGGCCGCACATGCCGTAATTGCCCGCGCCGAAGCTGCCGCCGATCAGCACGGTGATCTTGGGCACGGTGGCCGTCGCCACCGCCGTCACCAGCTTGGCGCCGTCCTTGGCGATGCCGCCGGCTTCATATTTGCCGCCGACCATGAAGCCCGAGATGTTCTGGAGGAACAGCAGGGGCACGCGGCGCTGGCAGGCAAGCTCGATGAAATGGGCGCCCTTCATCGCGCTTTCCGAGAACAGGACGCCGTTATTGGCGAGGATCGCCACCGGCATGCCCCAGATCCGCGCGAAGCCGCAGACCAGCGTGGTGCCGTAGAGCGCCTTGAATTCGTGGAATTCCGATCCGTCGACGATGCGGGCGATCACCTCGTGCACGTCATAGGGCGCGCGCACGTCCGGCGGGATGATGCCGTAAAGCTCGTCCGCCGCGAACCTGGGCGGACGCGGATCGGCGATGTCCACGTCGATCGCGGGCACGGTGTTGAGCGTCGAGACGATATCGCGGACGATGGTGAGCGCGTGCTCGTCATTCTCGGCGACATGATCGACCACGCCGGATTTGCGGCCGTGCGTCTCCGCCCCGCCCAGCTCCTCGGCGGAGATGATCTCCCCGGTGGCGGCCTTCACCAGCGGCGGGCCGGCGAGGAAGATGGTGCCCTGGTTGCGGACGATGATCGTCTCGTCCGACATCGCCGGCACATAGGCGCCGCCGGCGGTGCAGCTTCCCATCACGCAGGCGATCTGGGGAATGCCCTTGGCGGACATCTGCGCCTGGTTGAAGAAGATGCGGCCGAAATGATCGCGATCGGGGAAGACATCCGCCTGGTGCGGCAGGTTGGCGCCGCCCGAATCCACCAGATAGACGCAGGGCAGGCGGTTCTGCTCGGCAATCTCCTGCGCGCGCAGATGCTTCTTCACCGTCATCGGGAAATAGGCGCCGCCCTTCACCGTCGCGTCATTGGCGACGATCATCACCTGCCGGCCGGAAACCCGGCCGATGCCGGCGATCACGCCCGCGCCGGGGGCCTCGCCCTTATACATGTCGCAGGCGGCGAGCTGGCCGATCTCCAGAAAGGGGGAATCGGGATCGAGCAGCCGTTCCACCCGATCGCGCGGCAGCAGCTTGCCCCGCGCCACATGGCGCTGACGCGAGGCTTCCGGCCCGCCCAGCGCGGCGGCGGCGACGCGCGCGCCCAGCTCCTCCACCAGCGCGCGGTTGTGCGCGGCATTGGCACGGAAGGCTTCGGAAGCCGTATCGACGGCGGAGGTGAGGACGGGCGCGGTCATGCCGCCGCCTCGTCATGCTGAACTTGTTTCAGCATCCATTCGCGCTCCCTTGCGATTGCCGATGTTGCGTCAATGGACCCTGAAACAAGTTCAGGGTGACGGGGGGAATTTGTCAGGCGACAGGGAAGGATCGTCATCCCCCGATCAGCTCCCGGCCGATCAGCATGCGGCGGATCTCGTTGGTGCCGGCGCCGATATCGAGCAGCTTGGCGTCGCGCATGAAGCGTTCGACCGGCCAGTCCCTCGTATAGCCGGCGCCGCCCAGCGCCTGCACCGCCTCCAGCGCGACCTTCACCGCATTTTCCGAGGCCAGCAGGATGGCGCCCGCCGCATCGAACCGCGTCGTCTTGCCGGCATCGCAGGCGCGCGCCACGGCATAGACATAGGCGCGGGCCGAATTGAGCGCGACATACATGTCCGCCACCTTGGCCTGCATCAGCTGGAAGGCGCCGATCGGCTGGCCGAACTGGCGGCGGTCGCGCACATAGGGCAGCACCACATCAAGGCAGGCCTGCATGATGCCGAGCTGGATGCCGGCCAGCACAGTGCGTTCGTAATCGAGGCCGGACATCAGCACGCCGACGCCGCCGCCGACCGGCCCCATCACATTTTCCTCCGGCACCTCGCAATCGTCGAACACCAGCTCCGCCGTGGGGCTGCCGCGCATGCCGACCTTGTCGATCTTCTGCCCGATCGAGAAGCCGGGCATGCCCTTTTCGATGAGGAAGGTGGTGATGCCGCGCGATCCCTCGCCCGTCCGGGCATAGACGACGAGCGTGTCGGCATAGGTGGCGTTGGTGATCCAGAACTTCGTGCCGTTCAGCACGTAGCGATCGCCCTTCCTTTCCGCCTTCAGCTTCATCGACACGACATCGGAACCGGCGCCCGCTTCCGACATGGCGAGCGAGCCGACATGTTCGCCAGAGATGAGCTTGGGCAGGAACCGCGCCTTCTGATCGGGCGTCGCCCAGCGGCGGATCTGGTTGACGCAGAGGTTGGAGTGTGCGCCGTAGCTGAGGCCGATCGAGGCCGAGGCGCGGGCCACCTCCTCCTGCGCCACGACATGCTCCAGATAGCCGAGGCCAAGGCCGCCGTCGGCTTCCTCCACCGTGATGCCGTGCAGGCCCAGCGCGCCCATTTCGGGCCAGAGATCGCGGGGAAACCAGTCCTCCGCGTCGATCCTCACCGCCAGCGGCGCGATGCGATCGGCGGCGAAACGCGCGGTCGTCTCGCGGATGGCATCGGCCGTCTCGCCCAGCGCGAAATCCAGATTCTCGGCCAAGGCCCTCTCCTCCTCGATATCGCCGGTGCATCTACAGGCCATCGAACCTGCGACAAAATTGAAATCGCGCGGGCCATATCATAGACAGTATCTATGATAGACCGATATCTGCTGCGCTATTTCCTCGCCGTGATCGATCATGGCAATTTCAGCCGCGCCGCCGAACAATGCAATGTTTCCCAGCCGACGCTTTCGGTGGGCATCGCCAAGCTGGAACGCATGCTGGGGCGCCCCTTGTTCCACCGCACCAACCGGCGGGTGGAACTGACGCCGGCGGGCGCGCATTTCGCCGTCCATGCCCGGCGGATCGAGGCGGAGTTCAACCTGGCCGAGGCGGCCGTGGCCGGCCAGCGCGGGCGGCGGACGGTGCGGCTCGGTGTGCTGGCGACGATATCGACGGCGCTGGTCGCGCAATTCGCCAGCGTGCCCGGCGATGCCGACGAGCAGGTGGAACTGGTCGAGGGGCGCGAGCGCGACCTGCTCGACAGGCTGGCGCGGGGCCGCATCGACGCGGCGTTGACGATCCTGCGGCCGGACAATGACCGCTATGCCCGCGAGGCGCTGTGGCAGGAAGGCTATGGCCTCGCGCTGCCGGCCTCGCATCGGCTGGCGGGGGAGGAGGTGATCGCCGCCGAGGCGCTGGCCGATAACGTCATGATCGTGCGCCGCCATTGCGAAGTGCTGGCCGAGACCAGCCACCATTTCACCACGCGCGGCGTGCGGCCCTTCTTCGCGGCGCGGACCACCAACGACGATCGCGCGCTGGCGCTTGTCGCGGCGGGCATGGGGGTGACGGTGATGCCGGATCGCCATGCCGCGCCCGGCGTGGTGCGCGTGCCGCTGGCGGGGTTCGATCATGTCCGCCGCATCGGCCTGCTGTTCGCCACCCATGCCGATCCGGCCGATCTGGGGCGGACCGCGACGCTGGCCGCGGTGCGGCGCGCGGCGGCGGCGTGATCCCCCGGTCGCCGGCCCCGCCCGCGATCAGCAGCGCCGCGCGCGGCCGGCGCGGCGGCGGCCCAGCATGATCCGGCTGACCAGCCACCCGCCCACCAGCGGCAAGACGATCAGCGCGACGCCCAGGCCCATCAGCATTTCCATGCTGATCAGCCCAAGCGATCCCAGGCTGCCGGCCCAATAGCCGGGCGCCAGCAGCGCCGGCACCCACACGACGGCCGAGGTGATGTTGGCGACCTGGAAGGCGCGGCCGTCCATCTGCATCACGCCCGCCACCAGCGGCACCGTGGCCCGCACCGGCCCGAGGAAGCGGCCGAGGAAGACCGAGACGAAGCCGTAGCGGCGGAAGAACAGCCGCGCCCGCGCGACGGCGGTGCGATGGCCCTTCAACGGCCAGCGATGATAGACGCGCGGACCGATCCGCCGGCCCAGCGCATAGGATATCCAGTCCCCCGCCACCGATCCGAGGATCGCCCAGAACAGCACCGGCGCCGGATCGAGCACGCCGCTGCCGATCAGCCCGCCCACCGCGATCATCAGCGCGATCGCCGGCACGAACATGCCGATCAGCACCAGCGATTCGGCGAAGGCGAACAGGCCGATCACCGGCCCCGCGATCGCCGCATTTTCCGAAATCAGCGCGATCAGGCGGGCAAGGGCTTCATCCATCGGCGGTCGCGACCTCAAGCCTGGCGGAACGGCCGCCGCGCATCATCGCCGCGGCCCTGCCGGCGCCGCGCGGGTGCGGCACGCACTGTTCATACACATGGACGACGGACGAAAGTATGTCATCCCAATGATACCCGTCGGCTGCATTGGCGGCGGCATGGCCAAGCGCCTCGCGCAGCAGCGGACGGCGGACCAGATCGGTCATCGCATCCGCGAAGGCCCCGGCATCCCCCTGGGGCACGAGCAGGCCGGTGCGGCCATGCGCGATCAGGGCGGATGCGCTGGGCACATCGGCCGATATCACCGCGAGGCCGGACGCCATCGCTTCCAGATTGACGTTGCCGAAGGCTTCGGTGACGCTGGGGTTGACGAGGATATCGGCGCTGGCAACCGCCCGGCCCAGCGCCGCCCCTTCGAGATGCCCGAGGAAATTGGCGTTGGGCAGCCTTTCCGCCAGCCAGGCCCGCCCCGGCCCGTTGCCGACGATCATCGGGCGGACGGCGTGGCCCCGCGCCCGGACGGCGGCGATGCTCTCCGCAAAGATATCGAGCCCCTTTTCCCGCACCAGCCGGCCGAAGAAGAGCGGCACGACATCGCCCGCCTCATAGCCGAGGCGGGTGCGGAAGGCTTCGTCGCGCAGGCCGGGATGGAAACGGCCGCGATCGACGCCGCGCCCCCAGATCGCGACCTTTTCGTCCCCGCACACCTCGCGGAGCATGGCGGCGATCGGCTCGGTCGGCGCGAGGACGCGATCGCAATCGCGGTAGAAGCGATCGAGATAGCGTTCCACCGGCCCGCGCAGGAAGCGGAGGCCGTAATAATCGAGATAGGTCTCGAACCGGGTGTGGAGGCTCGCCACCACGGGGATGCCGAGCGCGCGGGCATGCTTCTGCGCCTGGCGGCCCAGCAGATCGGGCGCGGAAAGATGGACGATATCGGGCGCGAAAGCCGCCAGATCGCGCCGGATGGCGCGCGGCAGGCCCAGCGCGACCCGATATTCCGGCCGCCCCGGAATGCCGATCGACCTGACCGGGACCACCTTCCCCACCGACTTGAAGGCCGGCGTCGGCGCGGTGGGGGAATAGATGCGGACCTCCGCCCCCGCCCGATCGAGCAGAAAGGCGACCAGCCGGTTCAGCGCCTGGTTGGCACCATCGCGCACGCAATCATAATTGCCCGAAAACAGCGCAACCCGAAGCCGGCGCCGCGAGGGGGCGGCAGGCGCCTCATTGTCCTGGAAGCCGGGGAGGATGGACGTTGCGGGGAGATGACGGGAAGGGGAAAGCGATACCATATCTGGTTTACGGCTTGCCCCGGCGGTTTATTCCATCGGCGATGCGAAAAGAGCCAAACCATCGGAAAGGCATGGCATGACGAGCCCGCGATCCAACCCCGCCACCGTGCTGCGCGGCCCGATGGTCTATCTGGTCGACGATCCGTTCCTGACCGATCCGGCGAGCGCCTTCGTGCACGAGCCCGACGGGGTGGTGATCTGCCGCGACGGCCTGATCGAGGCGGCCGGCCCCTATGACGCGCTGCGGGACGGGATTCCGGCGGATGCGGCGATCCACCATTATCCCGACGGGCTGATCTGCCCCGGCTTCATCGACACCCACGTCCATTATGTGCAGACCGGGATCATCGGCGCCTTCGGCCGGCAGCTGCTGGACTGGCTGAACGAATATACCTTCGTCGCCGAACAGGCCTTCGCCGATCCCGCTTATGCGGCGACGGTGGCCGGTATCTTCTGCGACGAGCTGCTGCGCAACGGCACCACCAGCGCGCTGGTGTTCGCCGCCGTCTATCCCCAATCGGTCGATGCGCTGTTCGAGGAGGCCGGGCGGCGGAACATGCGGCTGATCGCCGGCAAGGTGATGATGGATCGCAACGCGCCCGCAGCACTGCTCGATACCGCGCAATCGGCCTATGATGACTCGCTGGCCCTGCTGGAGCGCTGGCACGGGCGCGATCGATTGCTCTACGCCATCACCCCGCGCTTCGCGGCGACGAGCACGCCGGCGCAGCTGGAAGCGGCCGGCGCCCTGTGGCGCGCGCATCCCGACGCCTTCGTCCACACCCATATCTCCGAGAATATGGGCGAGATCGATTGGGTGCGGCGGCTTTTCCCCGAACGGGCCGGCTATCTCGACATCTACGACCATTATGGCCTGGTGGGCCGCCGGACGATGCTGGCCCATGGCGTGCACCTGACCGAGGCGGAGTTCGGCTGCTGCCACGAACGCGCCGCCGCCATCGCCCATTGCCCGACGTCCAACCTGTTCCTGGGCAGCGGGCTGTTCCGCATCGATGCCGCCAAGGACCCGGCGCGGCCGGTGCATGTCGGCCTGGGGAGCGATATCGGCGCGGGGACCAGCTTCTCCCTGCTGGCGACGGCGGGTGAGGCCTATAAGGTGGCGCAGCTGAACGGCTTCGCGCTCGATGCCGTCCGCGCGCTGTTCCTGGCGACGCTCGGCGGTGCCCGCGCGCTGGGGCTGGACGATCGGATCGGGACGATCCGGGCGGGCCATGAGGCCGATCTGGTGGTGCTCGATCCCAGGGCGACGCCGCTGCTCGCCTTCCGCACCGAACGCGCGCGTTCGATCGAGGAGATATTGTTCGTGCTGATGACGCTGGGCGACGACCGGGCGGTGCGGGCGACCTATGTGGCCGGCCGGATCGCCCATGCCCGCGACGGGGCGTGACGATCCGCCTTCAATATTGCTTGGAGTAGCGCACCGTCACCGCCGGCCCGGTGACGCCGCCGGCCTGGCTCAGGATGCTGAGAGCGCGGGTGAGAGCAATGGTGAGCTGGGTCTGGGTGAAGCCCTTCGCGTCGGTCACCACCTCCACATAGATGTTGTTGGAAATATATTTGCCCGCCGCGATCGATGTGCCGCGCCCGGTGCTGTCGTCGGCGCCCAGCAGGCGCAGGCGATCGAGCCCGGTGGCCCCGCGCAGCTTGCCGACGGGGTTGAGGCCGCCCCCGCCGCCGCGCAGCGAATTGAGCGCGGCGGCAAGCTGCACGCCCTGGATCGGCGTGAGCGAATCGAGCGAGGTGCCGAACAGCAGCCGCGACAGCACCTCATCCTGCGGCAGCGCGGGGGTGGAGGTGAAGGTGAATTGCGGATGCTGCGCGTTGCCGCCGATCTTGATGATCGCCGCGACGTCGTCGATCGTCGTGCTGGCGGTGATATCCAGATCGGGTTCCAGCAGCGGGCCGTTGAACCGGATCGTGCTGGCATCGTCCAGCTGCAGCTCGCGCCCGGCGAAGCTGTAGGTGCCGCGCACCACCTGCAGCCGGCCGATCACCGAGGGCTGGCCGGTGGTGCCGCCGATCCGCATGCTGGTGCGCCATTCGGATTCCAGCCCCATGCCCGATACGAAAAGCTGGTTGTCGGCCCGCAAGCGGATATCGAGCTTCCAGTTGCTGGGCGCCGGCCCTTCCTGCGCCACCGGCGGCGGGGCGCCCTTGCGGCGGACGCCGGTGAGGTCGGATATCTGGGCGCTGTCGTCCCGCACGATCTGGTAGCGCGCCTCGTGCAGGTTGAGATCGCCCTTGATCAGCCCGCCCGCCGCCTGCGAATTGGTGACGGCCAGCGTGCCCGAGACGCTGGCGCCCAAAGCATCCGACTTGGCGAGCTGGGCATGATCCAGCGTGGCGTTGAGATCGATGGGATAGCCGCCGGCCGCATCGAAGCCGACGAAACCGGAAGCCTTGATCGTCCCGCTGCCCGCCTTGCCGGTGAGGCTGGCGAGCTGGAAGCGGGACTGGTTGAAGCGCCCGTCGATCGCGATGCCGCTGATGGTGGTGCCGAACGCATCATTCTCGTAACGGAGCTGGTTCGCGCGGATCACGCCCGTCAACTGGGGCTGATCGACCCGGCCGGCGAAATCGGCGCCGATCGCGATCGGCCCCGAAAGCGTCTGCCCGCTGATCCCGGTCAAGGTCCACAGCACCTCGGCCGGGCCGTTATAGCGGACCCCGCCGGAAAGCGGCGCCGCCATCAGCCGCGAGGCCCAGTCCGCGCCGGGCGCCACCGGCCCCAGCTTCGCCTGCAGGCGGCCGACGGTGCCGGCCCCCCGCCGGATCAGCGCGCGCACATCGCCGCCGGCATCGCCCAGCGTGCCGAGCATCGCGATATCGACCGGATCGGAAACGACCAGCGCGCCGCTGCGGGTGAAGCCGGCAATGTCGATCCGCGCGCGCGCTTCGGGCAGGGCATCGCCGCGCATCGCCACATCGATGGTGCCGCTGGCCTTGCCGCCGAGGCCGAGCGTGGGCGCGAAAGCCTGCGCGATGGCGAGATCGACGCCATCCAGCACGATATGCCCGCGCGTGCTGGCGCCGTAACGCCCATCCACGCGCACCTGCCCCTGCGGCAGGACGACCGTGGCGGGCTGGAGCACATAATCCGCGCCTTCCTTCGTCACCACGGCGGGGTTCGCCAGCCGGAAGGCGATGCCGTTGGCCGATCCCTTCGCATTGGCGAGGATGCGATCCGGCGTGAAGGCGGCCTGCGCCGCCACGTCGAAAGGCACGCCGCTGGAGCCGGAGGCGGTGAGGCCGAGCTGCCCGCGCCCATCCTGATAATTGATCCGCGCCCGCGCCGAACGGACCAGCAGGCTGCCCTGCCGGACATCGACCAACGCGGCCGACCCGTTGATCGACGGCCCCTTGGGCAGCATCACCAGCGTGCCCCGGATCAGGCCCGATCCGATGGTGATCGGCGGCGTGCCCGGCAGGCGCGCGCCATTGGCGGTGAGATCGAGATCGGCCTTCTGGTTGGCGCCGGCAGCCGCCAGCACGGCCTGGCCGTTGAGGCCCGAGCCGGCGATCGCGAGCCTGCCGGCGAAGGGACCGGCGGCCGTCTGCGTGATCGCCCCCTGCACGCCGATGCCCGCCACCAGAAGCTGGCGGATATCGATCGCCAGCGGCCCCTGCCCGCTGCGGATCAGGAGATCGGCGGTGAAGGGACCGTAATCGGAGCCGCCCTTCGCCTTGACGGCATAGCCCGCCGCCGATCCGGTCAGCACCGCTTCCAGATCGGCCAGGCCGATGCCCACGCCCGGCCGGGCCGCGTTCAGCGTCACCACCGGCCGTTCCACCGTGCCCGTCGCGCGGACGCTGGCGGGGCCGTAGCTGCGGGACCAGGCATCGGCGCGGAAGCGGATCGCGCCATTGGCGGGATCATAGCCGCCCTCCCCGCCCAATATGCGGAAATCGGGCGCCGTCATGCGGAGATTGGCGATCGTCGCGCCCAGCTTCGGATCATAGCCGATATCGGCGGTGACCACGGCATTGCCGCCGAGTTGGCCGGCCAGCGCATCATTGGTGATCTTGCGGGTGAGGAGCGTGACATGCCCCTTGATGCCGAAGCCGCCGCCCGGCGCCGTCACCAGCTTCGCATCGGTGGCGAGGTTGATGCGGCCGAGCCCGGTCACGTCATAATCGTTCACCCGGCCCTTGATCGCGCCGGTATAGGTGCCCTTCGCCGGATCGGCGAGGATCAGCGCGGTGGCATCGATGCGATCGGAGCGCAGCCGCAGATTATCCGAAAGCAGCCGGCCTTCGCTGTAGGCGAGATCGCCGTCCAGCCGCAAATTGGTGACGAGCCCGCCCGCCGCCGCGTTGAGGCCGGTGACGCGGCGCGCGGTGGCGTGGACGGGGATGAGGATGCGCCTGGCATCGACCACCGCCTTGCCTTCGGCCACCAGAGCCTCCACCCCCGTGGTGCCGAAGGCGAGCGAGGCGGCCGACAGCCGGTAGGCGATGCCCGGCGTGGCGAACGGCCCGTCGAGCGTGGCGGTGAGCGCGACATCCCGGCCGGCAAGATTTTCCGCGATCGCGCCGGGGCGCAGCAGCTTCGCATCCACGCGGAGATCGCCGAAGCGGTTATTCCCGAGATCGACGCGGCCCTGCGCGCCGGCGGTGAAGGCCGGCGAGGCCAGGCGCGCCCGCAGATCGGCACGGCGCTGGTCCAGCGCGGCCGATACATCCACCTGCACCGCCGGCTGCACCAGTTGCGCCATCTGCCCGGAAAGCAGCGGCGCCGGCCGCGCATCGCCGAGCAGGCGGAAGATGCCGTCGCGCGCGGTGAGCGCGAGATCGGCGAGCGGCTGGCCGGCCAGCATGCCGGTGGCCCGGCCGTCCCACGCCTTCCAGTCGCCCTTGCCGGCCAGCGTGAAGGCCAGCGGCTTGCCGAGGCCGGCGAAGCTGTCCACGAGGCCGCCGGCGGGCGCATCCAGCTTCGCATCGATCTGGAGGCGGTTCGCGTCGGGCACCGCATCCAGGGCGAGGTGCAGCCTGTCCCCCCCGGCGACGCCGGGCGCGGCGACGGCGGCGGCATCGGCGAATATCTGGGCGCGGCGATCGGCGATGGCGGCGCGGCCCGCGATGCGGACGATGTGGCGGCGGCCGGTGACGGGCGGTTCGATGATGAAGCGATCGACCGCCAGCCGGCCCAGCGCCAGATCGATATCGGGAATGATCGGGGCGTTGGGATCGGACGGCACCGGCTTCAGCACCGGCAGCCGGCGGAGCGTGATCTCCTCCGCCGCCACCGACCGGAGATCGATCCGCGAATGGAGATAGGCGAAGGGCCGCCAGTCCACCGCGAGCGCGGGCGCGGAGAGGAAGGTGCCCTGCGTATCGCGCACCTGGAGCCCGCGCAGCACCATGCGGCCGTAGAGCGATCCGTCGATGGACGTCACCCGGACGCTGAGGCCGGATTCGGTGGTGTAGCCGCCGATCCTGTCCGCCAGGAAGCGCCGGCCCGGCCCGGTATCGAGCCCGAGTAGGATGGCGGCGCCGAGCAGCAGCAGCCCGCCGAGGCCGATCGCCGCCCAGCGCGCGATCCGGCGCCAGCGCGGCGGCGTTACGGGCGCGGGGGCGCGGGCGGGCTGATCGTCCATATCCATCAGAAAGCCTGCCCGATCGAGATATAGAGCGTGAACCGGGACTCACCCGGCCGGCGGTCGATCGGCGTCGCGAGATCCACGCGCAGCGGCCCGAAATTGGTGTAATAACGGCCGCCTATGCCGGCGCCGTAGCGCATGTGCGACAGGCCGGGCGTGGAATCCTGGCCCAGCCGGCCGGCATCGACGAACGGCACGATGCCGAAATTGCCGAAGCGATAGCGCGCCTCCAGCGCGAATTCGGTGGAGGAGAGGCCGCCGGTCGGATTGTCCTGCGCATCCTTCGGCCCGAGCTGCTGATAGCCGAAGCCGCGCACCGATCCGCCGCCGCCCACATAGATGCGCCGCGACGGCGCGATCCCTTCCAGCGAGGCGCCGACGATCGAGCTCACCATCGCCCGGCCGGCGACGACCAGCGAATCCGTGGCCGGCCAATAGCCAGTCGCCTGCCCGGACAGCCGGGCATAGCCGCGCAGCTTGCCCTGGAGCGAGGATTCGGGGCTGGCGCGGACCAGCAGCCTGTATCCCTTGCTGGGGTTCAGCAGATCATCCGACCGATCATATTGCACCTGCATGGGGAGCGCGCCGATCAGATAGTTGCGGCGCGGCCGATCGCCATCGGGGGTGAGCGCGGCCCCCTTTTCGTTGGTGCCGATGATCTCCGCGCCGTAGGACCACGACCAGCGCTTCTGCCAGAGCGGCGTGCTCTGGCGGGACCAGTTGATGCCGACGTTCACGGTGTTGGCGTTGTAGGCATCGAAATCGGACCGGCGGAAGCCCCCGGCGATCTGGAAGGTGCGATCGCGCTGGCCGGCATTGGCGCGGCGGAAGGCGACGCTGGCGCCCTGTTCCTGCGTGCCGCCGATCGCGGTGACGGTGAGCGATCCTTCGGGCGGGAAGAGGTTGCGGTGGGTCCAGCTCGCCTCCGCCTTGATGCCCTGGCCGGTGCCGTAGCCGGCCGATCCCGCCAGCACCCGCCACGGCCCCTTGCGCTGGGTGACTTCCAGATCGACGATCTCGCTGCCGTCGGGCGCCTTCTCCCCCGTCGCCACCGGCTGGACCGCGACGGTGGAGAAGATGCTGGTGGCGACGAGCGCCTGGCGCATGTCGTCCGCCAGCCGGGAATCGTAGAGCTGGCCGGGCTTGAAGCGCGGGAAGACGGACAGATGCTCGATATCGAAGATATCCTGCCCCTTGGTGCGGAACCCGCCGAACACGGAGCGCGGCCCGGCTTCGAGCGGCAGGGTGTAATCGCCGCTATGGGTGGCATCGTCGAGCAATATGTCCCGCTGGCCCACCTTGGCGAAGGGATAGCCGTGCTGGGGCAGCGCCAGCACCACCTGCGCCTCGCGGCCTTCCACCACGATCGATCGGATCGGATCGCCCGTGCGCAGGCGCAGCGCCTCGCGCGCGATGGCGGTGGGCTCGGCATCCGCGCCGGTGACGGCGATGGCGCCGAAGCTGTAGCGCGGGCCGGGCGTGGCGCTGATCGTCACCAGAAGCTCGCCCGCCTTGTCCGCCGCCGGGACGATCGAGGAGGAGGCGACGCCGTCATAATAACCTTCCGAACGCAGCAGCCGCTCGGCAAGCCCGACATCGACATTGGCGCGCGCGGCGACCTGGGCGCTGTTGGCGACATCCTTGCTGTCATTGGCGAGTGCGGAAAGGCTGCGGAAATCATCCTCCAGCCCGATCGGCTTCAGCCCTTCCACCGCGAGGCGGTAACGGATGCGGGGCGCGGCCTCGGAAGGGACGCGGGCATTGCCGGCATCGGGGGTGGGATCGAAACCGGACAGCGGCGGCAGCGGGGCGGCGAGATCGGCATCATCGGCGGCGGCGGGCGCGGGTGTCGCGGGCGCGGGCGCGGGCGCCGTGGCGGCCGGCGGGGTCCCGGCCGGAATTTCCTCCGCCTGCGGGGCCTGGATGCTGTCGAGCGGGGGCAGCGCCGCTTCGAAATCGGGATCGGCGGCGGGATCGATCGCCTGCGGGGGCGCGGGCGGCGCGGCCCATGCCGGCGCGGACAGGGCTAGAGCGAACAGGGCTAGAGCGAACAGGCAGGCGGCGACGCTGCCCCGCGCGAGGATGCGCGGCGACGGCACGGCATGGTTCGACGGCTTGCCTGACTTCCCCCCTGACACGCGGACCCCTTTAGACCTTTTGGTCGAAAACGTCGCCACATAGCAGGAGTTCCCCGCCAGCCCAGCCCCCCCGCCCGGCCGCCGGGCAGCGCCGGCAAGCCGCCTCAGGGCAGATCCGGCCTCATTCCCCCCGCCATTGCGGCTTGCGCTTTTCGGCGAAGGCGCGCGGCCCTTCCTGCGCATCGGCGCTGCGATAGGCGCGTTCCCAGGCGTGGCGCGCGGCGCGCAGCGCGGCGGTGCGGCCCATCTCGGTGGCGAGGCCCACGGTTTCCTTGCCCGCCAGCACGGACAGGGGGGCGTTCTCGACGATCTCGGCGGCGAGCGCGAGCGCCTCGGCCATCAGATCCTCCGGCTCGGCCAGCCGGTTGACCAGCCCGATCTCATAGGCGCGGGCGGCGGTGATCGGCCTGCCGGTGAGGATGATCTCCATCATGATCCGCTGCGGGATCATGTGGATCAGCGGCGCGGCCCAGGGCGATCCCCGGCCCACCTTCGCCTCGGTGATGGCGAAACGGGCGGCGGTGCTGGCGACGCAGAGGTCGCACGCCTGCGCCAGCAGCCAGCCGCCGGCGAAGGCGACGCCGTTCACCGCCGCGATCGTCGGCTTCGTCACCTCGATATTGTCGCCGGGCACGGGGAACATGCCGCGCGGCGGGACGGTGAGCCTGAGGTCGGCCATCTCCTTGAGGTCGCCGCCGGCGCAGAAGGCCTTGTCGCCCGCCGCCGTCAGGATCGCGACGCGCAGCGCCGGATCGCCCTCGAACCGGTCCCAGGCGGCGAACAGCCCTTCGCGCACCTCGCGGCCCAGCGCGTTGCGCGCATCGGGCCGGTTGATGGTGATGACGGCGATGCCATCGTCCCGCGCATCGAACAGCACCGCATCGCCCATCAATATCCCCTTCTCGCTATCTCGAACGCGGCGCGGTCCAGTTCCTCCCGGAAATCGGGGTGCGCGATGGCGACGAGCCGGCGGGCGCGTTCGGCGAGCGTCCTGCCCTTCAATTCGGCCGCGCCATATTCGGTGACGATCACGTCCGCCTCGCTGCGCGCGGTGGTGACGGGGCCGGACAGCGTCGGCACGATCCGGCTCGCCTTGCCGCCCGCCGCCGTGGCCGGCAGCGCGATGATCGATCGGCCGCCCGGCGATCGGGCGCCGGCGCGGACATAATCCACCTGCCCGCCCGTGCCGCCGATATAGGAAGCGCCGGTCTGCTCGGCATTGACCTGGCCGGTCAGGTCCACCTCGACCGCCGAGTTGATCGTGACGAGCCGGGGAATGGCCGTCAGCACCGCATCGGCATGGGTGAGCGCGGAGGAGCGCAGGCCCACCGCCGGATTGCGATCGGCGAAATCGTAGAGGCGCCGCGTGCCGATCAGCGCGCCGGTGACGGATATGCCGGTTTCGAACGGCTTCAGCGCGTTGGTGACGACGCCGGCCTCGACCAGGTCGACCAGCCCGTCGCCGATCATGCCGGAATGGACGCCCAGGTCCCGCCGGTCGCCGATCAGGCGGGTGATGGCGTCGGGCACCGCGCCGATGCCGATCTGGATCACCGATCCGTCGCCGATATAGGCGGCGGCATGGGTGGCGATGGCGAGATCCTCCGCGCCGATCGGCGCGGGCTTCACCTCGACCGGCGGGCGCGACACCTCGACCAGATAATCGATCCGGTCGCGCGGCAGCAGCGCATCGCAGGCGGTGAAGGGCACCTGATCGTTGACCTCGGCCACCACCACCCGCGCCCGGGCGACGGCGGCCTGCACATAATCGTTGATGAGGCCATAGCTGTGATTGCCGTCGGCATCGGCGGGGCTCACCTGCACGAAGGCGACGTCGCAGCCGATGACGCCGCCCTCGATCAGCGCGGCGATCTGGCCGACATGGCAGGGCACGATCCCCAGCACGCCCGCCCTGGCCAGCGTGCGCAGCGCCCCGATCGCGCCCATGCTGGATATCGCGACATGATCGGCGATGTCAGGCGTCAGCAGGCCGGAAAAGCTGGTGCCCGCGAAGGCCGAAACGCCGCCCAGCCCCGCCCGCTGGGCGATCAGCGCCTCGACCAGCGTGGTGGGCTCACCGCAGGCCTGCCCCCAGACGATATGATCCCCCGGCCGGAGGATGCGGGCCAGATCCAGGGCATCGGCCCGCAGCGTCTCCGTCATGCCGCCCCGATCCGCGCGAGCACGGCCCTTGCCCGGTTGAGGNGCGGCAGATCGAGCATCTCGCCCTTGTGGCCGATGGTGCCGAGGCCGGGATTGGCGGCGAAGAGATCGACGATCTCGCGCGCGGCCGCCACCTCCGCCTCGCTGGGGGNGAAGGCGCGGTTGATGATGTCCACCTGCGCGGGATGGATCGCCAGCATGCCGCGAAAGCCCGCCCGGCGCACATCGTTGGCCAGCGCCTCCAGCCCGGCCTCGTCGCGGAAATCGCCGTGGATCGTCTCGATCGCGGGCACGCCGGCGGCCGCCGCGCCGACCAGGCAGAGCGTGCGGGCGAGCTGATAGGGGAAGGCATAGCCGCCGTCCGGCTCGCGATTGGCGATCGCGCCGATCGCGGTGGCGATGTCCTCCGCCCCCCAGGTCATCGCCGCCAGCCGGGGCACGCCTTCATAGCTGCCGGTCGCCAGCATGCCCTGCGGCGTTTCGGTGGCGACGATGATGACGGCGGTGCTGCCGGGCGCGGTGCCGGCCGCCACCTCCAGCGCGCTCAGATAATGGTCCAGCCTCTCCACGTCCGCGCGGCCGCGCGGCTTGGGCAGCATCAGCCCGCCCGGCCGCGCGGGCATGATCGCGGCGAGATCGGCCAGCGCATGCGGGGTCTGCAGCGGATTGATCCGCACCCACAGCCGATCGCGCTGGTCCTGATTGGCGCGGAGGAAGGCGGCGACATTTTCCCGCGCGGCGGGCTTCGCCGGCTCGGCCACGGCATCCTCAAGGTCGATCAGCACGATATCGGCCGCGCCGTCGAGGGCCTTGGCCATCTTCCTTTCGCTGTCCCCCGGCGCGAAAAGCCAGGACCGCGCCGCGGCCGCCCGATCAAAAGCCGACATTGTCTCCACCCTTCAAAGCCAGAATCTGCCGTGCTTCATCGGGGGTCGCGATCTCCAGGCCAAGCCCTTCGAGAATTTTTCTGACGGTAAGCACCTGTTCGGCATTGGATTGCGCCAGGCGGCCGGGGCCGCCCCACAGATTATCCTCCAGCCCGACGCGGACATTGCCGCCCATCGCCGCCGCCATCGCCGCGATCGGCATCTGGCTGCGCCCGGCGCCCAGCACCGACCAGCGATAATTGTCGCCGAACAGCCGGTCCGCCGTGCGCTTCATGTGCATCACGTCATCGGGATGCGATCCGATGCCGCCGAGCAGGCCGAAGCAGGTCTGGATGAAGAGCGGCGCCTTAACCAGCCCTTCGGTGAAGAAATAATGGAGGTTGTAGAGGTGGCTGGTGTCGTAACATTCGAATTCGTAGCGCGCGCCCGTCTCGTTCAGGGTGCGCAGCGCATATTCGATATCCTTGAAGGAGTTGCGGAACACCAGATCGCGGCTGTTTTCCAGCATCTGGGGTTCCCAGTCATGCTTGAACTCCTTGTAGCGCCTCAGCATCGGGAACAGGCCGAAGTTCATCGATCCCATGTTGAGCGAGGCGACTTCCGGCCGCCACACCGTGGCCGGGCGGATGCGCTCGTCGATCGGCATGAAGGGCGATCCGCCGGTGGTGAGGTTCACCACCACGTCCGAACGCTGCTTGATGACGCGCAGGAACGGCTCGAACGCCTCGGGGCTCTGGTCGGGGCGGCCATCTTCGGGATTGCGGGCGTGGAGGTGGACGATCGCGGCCCCGGCCTCCGCCGCCGCCAGCGCCGCATCGGCGATCTCGGCGGGCGTCACCGGCAGATGCGGCGACATGGAAGGCGTGTGGATCGATCCCGTGACCGCACAGGTGATGATAATCTTCGCGGCCATCGCATCCTCCAAGCCCGGCCGGGTTGATCCCCGGTTCCGGGCTCGGAAAATGAACGCGATTCATCATGAAGTCCAGCCCTCGCCTGTCCGGGCATCCGGCTTTGCCGGATCATGGCCCCGGACAGGCGCCGAGGGCGCGTTTCCCGACCGGCTCCGCGCGGGCCGGGCTCAGGCGGCGAGCGGGGTTTCCTCCGGCAGCGGGCAATCGCCCGCCAGCCGATCGAGATCGAGGATCATCACCATCTCGCCCTCGATGGTGACGATTCCCTTCACCAGATCATGATCACCATCGCGGCCAAGTTCCGGCGGGGCCTGCACGTCGGCGCTGTCGATGGTGGCGATATCGCTGACGGCATCGACGATCAGGCCGTAGGGCCGATCGCCGATCTGCATCACCATCACCACATGGCGCGGCGTGGGATCGCAATCCCCCCAGCCCAGCCGGGCCGAAAGATCGATCACCGGCAGCACGATGCCCCGCAGATCGAGCACGCCGCGCACGAAGCCGGCGGCATGCGGCAGCGGCGTGGTGGGCGACCAGGCACGGATTTCCCGCGTGGCCATGATGTCGACGGCAAGGCTCTGCGCGCCGATGCGGAAGGTGATGAGCTGGCGCATCATATCCTCCTTGCCCGCGCGTCAGAAATCGGACCAGTCGCCCTGCGCCGCCGGATCGGCGGCGACGGCAAGGTTGCCGACGACGCGCCGGCGCGGCCGGGCGCGGGACCCCTGCGCCTCCGTTCCGGCAACGGGCGAAGCCACGGGCCGGGCGGGCTGCCGCTGCCGCTTTTCCTGGCCGAGGCGGAAGCGGTGGACGAGCTTGGTCAGCTCCTCCGCCTCGCTTTCCAGGCTGTGCGCGGCGGCGGTGGTCTGCTCCACCATCGCGGCATTCTGCTGGGTCATCTTGTCCATGTCCGCGACGGCGTTGTTCACCTGCAGCATGTTGGCCGCCTGGGTTTCGGCCGAGGCCGAGATTTCGCTGGCGAGCGCGGCGATCTCCGCCACCTTGGTGACGATCCGTTCCAGCGCCTGGCCAGTCTGGCCGACGAGATGGACCCCGGATTCGACCTGCTTGGAGCTGCTGTCGATCAGGCCCTTGATGTCCTTGGCGGCATCGGCCGATCGCTGGGCGAGCGCGCGGACCTCGTTCGCCACGACGGCGAAGCCCTTGCCGGCATCACCCGCGCGCGCCGCCTCCACGCCCGCATTGAGCGCGAGCAGGTTGGTCTGGAAGGCGATGCCGTCGATCACGCCGATGATCTGGGCGATTTCCTGCGCGGACCGCTCGATCCCGTCCATCGCCTCGATCGCCTCGCGGACGACGCGGCCGCCTTCGGTCGCGTCGGTCTGCGCCTCGCCCACCGACGTATAGACATGGCCGGCGCCCTCGGCGGTTTCGCGCACCGATGCGGTGATCCGGTCCATCGCGGCGGCCGTCTCCTCAAGCGAGGCGGCCTGCTGCTCGGTCCGGCGGGAAAGATCGCTGGCGGCCTGGCTGATTTCGGTGGCGCCGGTGTTGATGCCGTCGGCGGTTTCGGAAACCTGGAGCAGCGTGTCGCGCATCCGTTCCCGCATCGAGTTGAAATCCTCCACCAGCTTGGCGAAGCTTTCGGGCAGGCCGGTGAGCTCAACGCTGAAATCGCCCTGCGCCAGCCGGTCCATCGCCTCGCCGACCTGGCCGATCACGGCCATCCGATCGGCATCGGCGGCGCGGAAATATGCGGAGAGCGCGATATCCATGTCGATCATCGCGCATTTCACCAGCGTGCCGATCACCCGCGACATCTGCCGCCCGCCGAGCCGGCTGAGCGGCGAGCCGGTGAGCAGGCTGCCGATCATCTGTTCCAGCACCAGCGCATAGCCGCCGATATACCAGGTCGGCTCCAGCCCGATGCGGGCGTGGATGTGGCCGATCTTCTCCGCCTTGGCGAAATAATCCCCATCGAGGCGGCGGGCGAACATGCCGCGCCAGTGATCGAGCTGCTTCGCCTTCGCGTGGTTCATCATCGCCGTCGACGAGAAGAAGGCCGCCGCCTCGGGCGTTTCCTGCACCTTCCTGTAGAAGCGGTCGAGCGCGGCCGGCGCCGCCTTCTCCACGGCGCGGGCGATCGCGGGGAAGGCATCGTAATTGGCCTGATCTAGATCGAAGAAGTTCACGCGACTCTCAATTCCGTGGTTCGTCTGATCCGGCTGCATCGGCTCTCCTCCATCGCGAAACGCACGAAACGCTACACAAGCAAGAAGACACGCAAACCGGTTAACATCGCGCAAGGCGCATGCTTGACTTATAGTACGGAATTTCCGCCAAACCGGCGGCGGCGGCGGAATTTTGCGCTGGTCAGTCCCGGAAGACGACGGTGGTGGCGCCGTTCAGGATCGCCCGCCCCTCGATATGGAAAGCGACCGCGCGGGCGAGCACGCGGCGCTCGATATCGCGGCCCTTGCGGACGAGGTCCTCAGGCATGTCGGCATGGCTCACCCGCTCCACGTCCTGCTCGATGATCGGCCCTTCGTCGAGATCGGCGGTGACGTAGTGCGCGGTCGCGCCGATCAGCTTCACGCCGCGGGCATGGGCCTGGTGATAGGGCTTGGCGCCCTTGAAGCCCGGCAGGAAGCTGTGGTGGATGTTGATGCAGCGGCCGGAAAGCCAGGCGGCGAGATCGTCCGACAATATCTGCATGTAGCGCGCCAGCACGACCAGGTCGGCGCGGGTCTCGGTCACGACCGCCTTGATCCGGGCCTCCTGCTCCGCCTTGGTGGCGGCGGTGACGGGCAGATGGTGGAAGGGGATGCCTTCGAGATCGGAGGTGCGGAAGGTTTCGCGCGGATGGTTGGAGACGATGCCGACCACGTCCATCGGCAGCTCGCCGATCCGCCAGCGATAGAGCAGATCGACCAGGCAGTGATCGAATTTGGAGACGAGCAGCAGCACGCGCTGGCGATCGTTGCGGGCGCGCAGCCGCCATTCCATGCCCAGCGCATCGGCGATCACGGCGAAGTCGCGTTCCAGCGCCGCCACGTCGCGGGTGGGCGGCAGGGTGAAGACCACGCGCATGAAGAAGCGGTCGGTGGCGGCGTCGTCGAACTGGTTCGCCTCGCGGATGTCGCCGCCATGGGCGTGGAGCGCGGTGGAGACGCGGGCGACGATGCCGGGCTGGTTGCGGCAGGAAAGGGTGAGCAGGAAGCTGTCCGTCATGGCCGCGCCCTAATGGCAAAGGCGCGGCCGCTTATCCAGCGGATGTTGCGCATCCGGGCGGACCGGCGATCCGGGCGCGATGGCGGCCCCGGCCGATTTATGATTTAGCGACATTCTGACGAATGAAGGACCATGCATGGCAAATGCGGGATCAGCCTCTCGCCTTGGCCGGATGAATTACGATACACGAGGTCCGAAAATAAAAATGACCATCTGCATGGTTCGGGTAGCGAGAGGATTCGCAAAATGAATCGCATTTCCACTTTAGTGGTGCTTTTGCGCATTCGCCGCGAATCCGGCGCCCGTGGTGGAGCGCCTATGCGCTAGGCCGCCCGGCACCCCGCCGGAAACAGACCCAATCGCGAAACAAGAATGCCGGCCCCGACCGGACAACACCGCTTTTCGGGACTTCAGGAGAGGAAGAGAATGAGGATTGCCTATCTGGCCGCCGCATCGGCGCTGGCCATGGCCGCGAACGCGGCCGCCATCATCCCCGCCATGGCGCAGGACGCCGCCGCCGACGGCAGCGGCGGCGGGCTCGAGGACATCGTCGTCACCGCGCAGCGCCGCGAGGAAAATCTGCAGAAGGTGCCGGTGGCGGTGACCGCGCTCAGTTCCGAAGCACTGGACAATGCCCGTGTCGTCAACGTCGCGGCGCTGAGCGGCTATGCCCCCAACCTGCAGGTGACGAGCCAGGGCCAGCAATCCATCCCGCTGTTCCAGATCCGCGGCATCGCATCGGGCGCATCGAACAACGCGGTCGATCCCAAGGTGGGCGTGTATCTGGACGGCGTCTATATCGGCCGTTCGGTGGGCGCGATCTTCGACCTCGCCGATCTGCAGCGCGTGGAAGTGCTGCGCGGCCCGCAGGGCACGCTGTTCGGCCGCAACTCCACCGGCGGCGCGGTGAGCCTGATCAGCGCCAACCCGACCGGCGAGTTCGGCGTGCGCCAGCAGCTTTCCTACGGCAATTACAACGCCATGCGATCGCGCACCGTGGTCGACCTGCCCGCGCTCGGCCCGCTGAGCGTGAAGCTCGCCTATCTGCATGACGAGATGGAGGGCGATACCGACAATCTGATCGCCGGCAAGACGCTGGACTTCAGCCAGATCCGCCCGGATTTCGGCACGCTGAAATATGCCAAGCGGCTGGGCGGCAAGAATGTCGACGCCTTCCAGCTCGCGGCGCGCGTGGATGCTTCGGACGACCTGAAGATCGATTATCATTTCGATTACACCGATTCCCGGACGAGCGGGCGCGCGGTGCAGTATCTCGGCTCGCCGGCCGGCGGCGCGGGCGTGCTGGCCGGCGTGGTGGTGGGCTTCCAGCCCCTGACCGGCGGCATCGTCAACGCGGGCAAGAAGCAGCTCGACGCGGTGGCCAACGCCACCAGCAGCGAGCATGTGATCACCCAGGGCCATAACCTGACCGCGACCTGGGACGTGAGCGACGTGCTGACGGTGAAGAGCATCACCGCCTATCGCAAGTTCCACCAGAAGCCGAATACCTACGACCTGTCGTCGAGCGGCGGCCTGCGCTTCAGCGGCGCGCAGCTTGGTGCGCTGCTGCAGAACGATATCCCCGGCATATTCGACGACGCCAATCAGCCCGGCCCGAACGACAGCTTCTTCGCGCTGCTGACCGCGCGCGAGACGAAGCAGAAGCAGTTCACCCAGGAAACCCAGTTCCTGTTCAACTGGGACCGGTTCGACCTGACGTCCGGCCTGTTCTATTTCCACGAAAATTCGCCGTCCACCGATGTGCTGGGCGTGATGCTGCCGGTGGCGAACGGCGTGGTGACGGCGACGCCGTTCGACGCGATCTTCGGCAACGGCGTGACGGAGACCCGCGCGGTCAACGACTCCATGGCCGGCTATGCCCAGCTCACCTGGCACGCCACCGACCAGTTCGACCTCGCCTTCGGCGGCCGCTACACGATCGACGATCGTTCGACCGACCTGATCAGCGTTTCCTCCGCGCAGGGCGGCGGGCTGGCGGCGGGCCAGACCTACAAGACCAGCTACAAGCGGTTCAACTATACCGCGATCGCCACCTATCGGCCGACCGACGACGTCACCACCTATGCCAAGGTCGCGACCGGCTATGTCGCCGGCGGCATCCTGGGCGCCATCCCCTACGACCCGGAAAAGCTGATCAGCTACGAAGCGGGCGTGAAATCGCAGCTGTTCGGCAACCGCCTGCGCGCCAACCTGGCCGCCTTCTATTCCGATTATAAGGACATGCAGGTCCAATCCTTCGAAAATGGCGTGCAGGCGTTCCGCAATGCCGGCAAGGCCCGGATCTGGGGCGTGGAAGGCGAGTTCGAGGCGGTGCCGCTGGACGGCCTGACGCTGAACGCCAATTTCGGCTACACCAATTTCAAATATAAGGAATATATCCAGAACGGCATCGACCGGAGCGACGAGATCCGCCCGACCTACACGCCGAAATGGACCGCGCGGCTGGGCGGCCAATATGACTTCCCGGAAATGGCGAACGGCGGCAATTTCTACGTCGCGCTGGATTCCCGCTATCGTTCGGGCGCGGTGATAACGGAATTCTCGTCCGGGATCCCGGAGCTCGACCGGCTTTCCTACGTGAAGAAATATATCCTGGCCGATGCCCGCGCCGGCATCGCCTCGCTGCCGATCAGGGGCACCGAGATCGGCATTTCGGGCTGGGTGAAGAATGTCTTCAACGTCAACCGCGCGCCCTTCGGCCCCGAAGCCATCACCCAGGTGACGATCCCCGATCGCGGCCGCACCTATGGCATCGATCTGTCGCTGAAGTTCTGATCGACGGAACGGCGCCGGGGCATTTTCCGCCCGAGCGGATCATGCCCCGGACGCCCGACCTTCGGAATTTCCCGGCCGGCGGCATCGCCCGGACGGGAAATGCCCGGACCGCGGGACGCGCCTGAAGGGGGAGCGTATTCCGCGGTGCCCGCCTGCCACCCTCCCCCGCCGATCCGGCGGACGCCGGAGGGAGGCAGGCGGGCGCCCCCCGCGCCCGAGGCTTCACTTCACGGTTATCAGGATCACCGAGGAGACCGCCCCGAGCGCGATGATCGCCAGGGTGAGCAGCAACACCGAAACGGCGGGGGGACGAAATTCCTGCGACAGGAGCTGGGCGTGAATCGCGCGATAGCGGAACAGCGACCAGATCAGCAATATGATGCCGACGACGACCATGCCGAGGCCGAACTGCTCGGTGCTCCACATCCGCCGGGTGGCGATGCGATCGTCATAGCCCTTCCCTTCCGCCAGGAACACGGCGAAGCGATTGATGGTGATGCCGAAGCTCATCAGCGAAACGGCGGTGCGCACATAAGAGAGGTGCGTGCGCTCGTTGGAGAGGTGGGAGCGATCATTGGACAATTTGGTGCGATGTTCGGACATCTCCGTCCGCGCGTGGGACAATTCGGTCCGGTAATCGGAAAGGTCGGTCCGATGCTCCGAAAGGTCCGTGCGATGCTCGGACAGGCGGGTGCGGTGTTCCGAAAGGCCGGTGCGGAATTTGGAGAGGAGGGAGGAAACCTCCTCCTCCGACTTGCCGGCCAGCGCGCGGGCAAGCTCCGGCGGGAAATCATAAGGCGGGACGGCGCCGTGGGTCTGATCCAGCGGCTTATCCGCCGGGGGATCGTAGCGCCGCTTTTCGGGGCATCCGCCGAGCAGTTCGGAAAGGGATATCATCGGCGCCTCCAGCCCGGCGGATCGCCCGGCGATAAGGCACGCAGCGGCGGCGGCCAATCAGGCGCAACCCTGATTTGCCACCGGATTATCCCCGTCGCGGACGGTTCAGCCCGGCCGTTCCACCGCCACCACATCGGGCGTGCGCCAGCCGAGATGCTGGCCGGAATCGACCGCGATCACCTGCCCTGTGACCGAAGCCGCGCCGGCCAGGTAGAGCACGGCATCGGCGATATCGTCCGGCGGGCTGGGCCGTTCGAGCAGGGTGCCCGCCGCCTCGCGCGCGAAGAGATCGGCATCCTGATGGCAGGAAGCGAGCACCGGACCGGGCGCCACGGCGTTCACCCGGATCGCCGGCGCCAGCGCCTGCGCCATCATCTGCGTCGCCGTCCACAGCGCCGATTTGGTGAGCCCATAGGAAAAGAAGGTCGGATTGGGGCGGAGCACGCGCTGGTCGAGCAGGTTGACGATGGCGGCGCCCCGCACGTCGGCGGCCTTCACCTGCGCGGCAAAGGCCTGCGCCAGCACCACCGGCGCGCGCAGGTTCACCGCGAAATGCGTATCCCACAGGGCCGGATCGAGCGCGCCGAAGCTATCCTGTTCGAAGGTGGAGGCATTGTTGACGAGCAGCGCCAGCGGCCCGAGCGCTTCGACCGACCGATCGACCAGCCCGGAAACGGCGGCCTCGTCCGCCAGCTCGGCCGGCAGCACCGCCGCGCGCGCGCCGCGATCGGCGACCTCGGCGGCGACCGCCACCGCCTCCTCCACGCCATGGCCGCAATGGATCGCGACATCCCAGCCGGCGGCCGCCAGCCTGAGCGCGATCGCCCGGCCGATGCGCCGGCCGGCGCCGGTGACGAGCGCCACGCGGCGCGGGGTGGATCGGGAAAGGGAAGATGAGATGGAAGAAGCGGTTGCCATGACCCGGATTGTTAGGCGAAAGCCACCCTGCCCGGCAATTCATGGCGTGACCAATTAGGATGCAGGATGCATAGATTTATGGCCATGACGCCCAAGGACCATCGATGACCGCATCTCCACCGCCCGCCCCCAGCCGGGGCCGCGGCCGCCCGCGCAAGCCGGAGACCGACGCGACGATCATCGCCGCCGGCCGCCGGCTGCTGCGCGAAGGGGGCATCGACGCGCTGACCTTCGACGCCATCGCCCAGGTCACGGGGGTGACGCGGGCCACCATCTATCGCCGCTGGCCGACCAAGGCGCACCTGCTGAGCAGCATCGCCAACGAGGATGGCGGCGACGAGGTGCATTTCGTGGACGTGACCGAAGAGGAGGGCATGGCCGGCGAGGTGCGCGCGCTGATCGAGCAATCCTATCGCCGATACTGCCTGCCCGATATCAGCGCCGCCAGCCTGGGGCTGTTCGCCGCCATCCAGCGCGACCCGGCGCTGCGCCGCGAGTTGCAGCTTCCGATCGAAACCGCCGCCCGCGCGGACATGCGGCGCATCGTGAACGAGGGCAAGGCGAAGGGCATGGTGCGCGCCGACGTGGACCCGGACGCCTTTTTCGACGTGACGATCGGCGCGGTGCTATCGCGGATGCTGATGTCGTCCGTTTCGGCGGACGAAAATCTGATCGACGACATCACCGGCATCATTCTGAACGGGATCGCGCCGCGCGATTGATCCGGCGGGGCGCGTTCGCGACCGCCGGCCGCGATGTCGATCAGCCGGCAACCGCGTCGATCTGGATATGCCGCGCGGCTTCCGCCTCCGCGCGCAAGGCCCGTGCCCTGGCGGCGAATTCCCGGGCGAGCTGGCGGTGCGAGGCTGCGGCTTCGAGGCAGGTGGCCTCTTCCGCCGCGCGCAATTCCTCCAGCGCGCGCCTTTCGCAGAAACTGGCGGTCATTCCGAACATCGAAGGCCTCCTTCGTGGCCCCCTCCCGATACCTCATCCTAGCCATGATCCTCCCGAATGGAAGACGGATGCGCCGAAGTGATGAGGCGTGCGGGAAAAGGCTTATTCCGTAGGCCGTTGTTCGAAACCGGCGACGGTGGCGGGGGCGGTTTCCGTAACGTCCACCCGATCGACTCGGGCGGCGGGCGGGCCGCCGTGGCAGCGGGCCACGAAATCCGCGACGGCCGCCGCATCGCCCGTCACCACCGCTTCGACGCTGCCGTCGCGGCGGTTGCGCACCCAGCCGGAAAGGCCCAGCGCCCGCGCCGTTTCCACCGCCCAGCCGCGATAGAATACGCCCTGGACCCGGCCGTGGATGGCAAGGTGGCGGCTGACGGCCATCGCCCGGCTCAATCCACCCGGCGCGCGGTGATGATCTTCACCGGGGACGCCAGCATCTGCCCGCGCATCGCGCCTTCGCCCTCGGTGGGCGAAACCGGCGCGTCGAGGATGCGGTGGACGACGTCCATCCCCTGTTCGACACGGCCGAAGGCGGCGAAGCCCAGATTGTCGCCGGGTTGCGACGGGTCCGCATCCATCGTCGGCATCGCGCCGACGGTGATGAAGAAATCGCCGGTCGCGCTGCCCGGCGCGGCGCGCGCCATGGATATCGTGCCGTCCGCGTGGGTGAGGCCGGTCTTGCTCGTCGGCTCATGCGCGATCGGCGGCAGCGCGCGCCTGGGATCGTTGCGTGCGCCGCCCTGGATCAGGCCGAAGCCGGGCGCGACCCTGGTGGCGCGGTAGAAGCTGGTGCCGTCCAGCCTTTTCTGGTCGACATAGCGGAGGAAATTGGCGGTGGTGACGGGCGCGCGATCCTTTTCCAGCGCCAGCAGGATATCCCCCTCGCTGGTCTGCAGGCGGACATGGGCGAGCGCCGGCGCGGGTTCCAGCGGGGCAGCGGCTTCCTGCGCGAGAGCGGGAAAGGCGGCGGCGAGGCCGAGGGCGGCGAGGACGAATCGGCGGTGCATGGCCCGAGCCTAATCGCCCTCGCCTTCCATCAGAAGCTGTACTTGCCGGCGACCTCGATACGATCGAGCTGGCCGGTGGCGCCCGAGACCAGGCGCCGTTCCCCGCGCCGATATTCGACACCGATGTCGAACTGCTTCACCGGCGAATAGAACAGGTTGGCCGCCGCGCTCCACGCGCTGTCATTGGCGTCGGCAGCGATGGCGAGGTGCGGATAATCCGCCGACTGGAAGCTGCCCGAGACGGTCGAGCGGAGCCGTTCCGTCCAGCCGATGCGCAGCGCCGCGAAACCGGCGGTGACGCCGACAGTGTCGAGCCCCGCCGCCCCCAATATCGCATCGGGCGCGAGGTTGAGGCCGACATAGCGGCCGATGCCCTGCCCGTGGCTGAGCATGAAGCGGATATCGTGGCGGCGGGCGGGGCCGAAGCCGATCTTGCCGGCGGCGGAGACGCCCCAGGCGAAGGCATGATCGACGCCGCCGGCACCATCGGCGGTGAGCTGGCGGGCAAGCCCCGCGAGCGACAGCTCCGCCGGCCCCGCAGCGAGGTTCAGGCGCGCCGTGAGATCGGGCACGCGATCCTGATCATATTCCACCATTGCGGAACTGCCGCCGGCCGCGAGCACGGTGGTGGCGGGATTTTCCGCCGCGATCGCCAGAGTCAGCCCCCTGGCCAGCCGGAAGGCGTAGCGGAACTGGGCCTGCCGGACGAACACGGTGCCTTCGCTGGGGCCGAGGAAATCGGTGGTCTCCGGCAGGGCCGAGACATATTGGAAGTTGCTCCATTCCTGCCCGATCAGCGCATCGTCGAAGGTGAAGAAGGCGCGGCGCAGGCCCGGATTATAGGCGTTGGTGATCCGCTGGTTGCCGGTGCCGGGCGAAACCTGGAAATCGACCTCGACCAGGCCCTTCAGCTCATGATCGCGCAGCGGCGTGGCGGTGCTGATCGCGAGCCTCGTCTGCTTGGCATTCGCTTCGAACGAGCGATCGGCGCGGCCGCCGACCGGCGTGGTGCCGGGCACGTAGAAATCCCGCCCGGTGGAGCCCGCCGGCATCGCCCCGTCATCATAGCGGCTGAAGGCGGCGACCGCCTTCACGAAGCCGCCGATCTTCACGGTGGTGCCGGCGACGCTGAACCCGTCGCGCGGGGCGGCCGGAGCGGGGGCCGGCGGCGCGGCCGGAGGAGCGGCCCCGGCGGTGGCGATCGCCACGGGAGCCGCCGCCGCCGAAGCCTGCGGCGCCGCATTGCCGGCCCGCAGCGCGGACAATTGCCCGCGCAGATCGGCCAGCGCGGCCTCCAGCTCGCCCAGCCGGCGTTCCAGCGCCGCTTCGCGATCGGCGGGCTGGGCCATGGCGGGCGCGGAGGCGCAGCCCGCCAGGGCGGTTCCGGCGAGCATCGCCCGCCGGAGCCACTTCGTCATCATCAAACCTCTCCCGGAAAAGTCGCGGCGCCCGTGGCGTCGGATCAGAAGCTGGACCAGTCCTGATCGGCGAACACGTCCACGGCGGCCGATCCCTGCGCCATCGGCAGCGGGCGCGGCGCGGCGCGGGGCGGGGCCACCGATGCCGAGGCGGCAAGCCGCGGACGGGCCGCGACCGGCGCGCCCGTGCGGAAGCGCGAGGAGCGTTCGGACAGCGCCTCGACCTCGCCCGCGAGATTGCGCGCGGCGGCCGAGGTCTCCTCCACCATCGCGGCATTCTGCTGGGTGGACTGGTCCATGGCGCCGACGGCCGTGGTGATCTCGCTGATCGTGGCGGACTGGGCCTGGTTGTCCGACGCCATCGTCGCGACCAGCTTGTGCACTTCCTCCACGCTGCCGCTGATATTGGCGAGCGCGCCGTCCACCTTCTGCACGGCATCCACGGCCATGACGATATCGGACTGGGTGGCGGTAAGCTGCTCGCGAGCGCGCTTGGCCTCCTCCTCCGAACGCATGGCGAGCGCGCTGACGAGATCGGCGACGACCGCGAAGCCGCGCCCCGCCTCGCCCGCGCGGCCGGCCTCGACCGCCGCGTTCATGGCGAGAACGCGGGTCTGGAAGGCGATCTTGTCCAGCCCCTCGATCACGCTGTCGATGCCCTGCGCGCTTTCCGACACGCGGCCCATGGCGCCGACAGCCTCGTCCGCCGTCGCGCGGCCGGAGCCGACGATGGCGATCGCCTCGTTCGCCTGGCCGGCGGTGTGGACGGCGGCGGCGGCGGTGGAGCGCAGCCTTTCCTCCATCTGGCTGAGCGCGGCGGAGGTTTCCTCCAGGCTGGCGGCGTTCGCTTCGGTGCGGCGCGCGAGATCTTCCGAGGCCTGGGCGATCTCGCCCGATCCGGTGCGGATCGCATCGGCCGAGTTGGCCAGCGCCGTCATCATGTCGCGCAGATTGCCAACCGCCGTGTTGTAATTGCCCTTGAGCGCGGCATAGGCCGGCGGGAATTCCTCGCTGATCGCGGCCGTGAGATCGCCGTCGGACAGGCTGGCCAGCCGATCCGAGACAACGGTGACGACGAACTGCTGCTCCGCATCAGCCTGCGCCTTTTCGGCCTCCGCCGCGGCCTTGGCGACGGCGGCGTCGCGGAACACGCCGAGCGCGGCCGCCATCTCGCCCACTTCATCCCGGCGATCGAGACCGGGAATGGCGGAGCCGGTATCGCCTTCCGCCAGCGTGCGCATCCGCTGGGTGAGCGCCACCACGGGGCGCGAGATCGAACGGCTGAGGAACCAGTTGAGGCTGCCGACCGCGAGGATCACGGCGAGCACGGCGAGGCCCAGCACATAGGCCGCCTTCATCACGGCGGCGCGGATCTCGTCCACATAGACGCCCGATCCGATCATCCAGCCCCAGGGGGCGAACCCCTTCACATAGGATATCTTGGGCTGGGCGCCGTTGGCGCCGGGCTTGTCCCAGCTATAGTTGACGAAGCCTTCGCCCCCGGCCTGAACCACCTTCACCATTTCGCGGAACATGTAGATGCCGTCCGCATCGGTGTTGTTGCCGACATCCTTGCCTTCGAGGGCGGGATTCATCGGGTGCATCACCATGCGCGGCTGCATGTCGTTGACCCAGAAATATTCGTCCTTGCCGTAACGCATCGCCCGGATCGCGGCCAGGGCGGCGGCCTGCGCATCGGCGCGCGGCATCGCGCCGGCGCTTTCCAGCTTCTGATAGTGGACGAGCACGCTGTGGGCGGTTTCCACCGTCTTCCGGGTGCGATCCGCGATATCGTCGCGCATCACGGTATCGAGCCGTAACAGGGAGAGCGCCAGAACCACGACCAGGCCGGTCAACGCCGCCAGGCTGACAAGGTTGAGGCGCCCGCCGATCTTCAAGCGGTGCATTGAAACCTCCAAAATTCGCATGGTGCATTATAGGAGGAGGCAAAGGGGGATCGGCGGCGACGCGATCTTCTATACGTATTTGCCGCAGAGGTTGACGCTACGTCACCGTGACTTTGACGGTGAAGTAGAACGTTACAAAACATCAAATAAAAGTCCGATCCGAACCTATATGCAGGCACAAGGGTTACGCCACGGCCCCAAAGCGGCTAACCTTGCCGGCCGCCATCCCCCCACGGGAACCCGAAGCGGCCTTCCCGCGTCCCTGCAGGGTGCCCCGCGTCCGCCGCGTCCCGGCACGCCTGACAAGACAAGAGGTTATCGATGAATCCAGCCGTGGACCGCGGCCCCCTGCCCCAGCCACCGCGCCTGCCCGAGCCGCCCGCCGGCCTGCTGGAGGGCGCCAGCCTGTTCATCGATTTCGACGGCACCCTGGTCGACCTGATCGACCGGCCGGACGAGGTGATCGCCGACGAGCGGCTGCGCGCGCTGCTGATGCGGCTGCACGACCGGCCGGAAGGCGGCATCGCGGTGGTGAGCGGGCGATCGATCGCCCAGCTCGATGCCATGCTGGGGCCGGTGGCGCAGCTGATCGCGCTTTCCGGCAGCCACGGCACCGAGCATCGCTGGAACGGGATCAGCGCCCATCCGGTGCGGCCCGAGACGCTGGACGCGGCCGAGACCGAGCTGCGCGCCTTTGCCGAGGCGCATCCCGGCGTGATGGTGGAAAGCAAGAGCTTCGGCGCGGCGCTGCATTACCGGCTGGCGCCCGCGGCGGAGGCGGCGGCCCGCAGCCTCGCCCGGCGGATCGGCGCCGAGACGGGGCTGGCCGTGCAGCCGGGCCATATGATGATCGAGCTGCGCGTGCCGGGCAGCGACAAGGGCGTGGCCGTGCGCGGGCTGATGGGGCGGCCGCCGATGGCGGGCACGCGGCCCGTGTTCATCGGCGACGACCTGACCGACGAGCCGGGCTTCATCGCCGCCACCGAGCTTGGCGGCTGCGGCGTGCTGGTGGGCGCGCCCCGCGAGAGCGCGGCCCGCTATGGGCTGGCCGACAGCGCCGCCGTGCGCGCCTGGCTGGCGGGGGAGCACGCATGACCGCGACGCTGGACCTGTGGCCGATCGGCAATTGCCAGGTATCCTCGCTGGTGGACCGGCGCGGCCGTTTCGTCTGGGCGTGCGTGCCACGCGTGGACGGCGATCCCCTATTCTGTTCGCTGCTGGATGCGAACCCGCCGGCGGCCGAGGGCGCGCCCGGCTTCTGGGAGATCGACCTGGAGGACTGCGCGGAGACGACCCAGCATTATATCCGCAACACGCCCGTGCTGGTGACGCGGCACGATGACGGGCGCGGCAATGTGGTGGAGGTGACGGACTTCTGCCCGCGCTTCACCCGCAACGGCCGCATGTATCGGCCGGTGGCGTTCGTCCGCATCGTCCGGCCGATATCGGGCAGCCCGCGCATCCGCGTGCGGCTGCGCCCGGCGCGCGACTGGGGCGCCCATGCGGCGGCGCGCACGCGCGGTTCCAACCATATCCGCTACATCCTGGCGGAAAGCGTGCAGCGGCTGACCACCGACGCGCCGATCGGCTGGATCGAGGATGAGCGGCTGTTCCGCGTCGAACGGCCGCTGCATTTCTTCTTCGGCCCGGACGAAAGCTTTTCGGACGACGTGCGCCACGCCACCGAGCAGATGCTGGACCTGACCATCGCATCCTGGCGGCGCTGGGTGCGCGGGCTGGCGACGCCGGTGGAATGGCAGGAAGCGGTGATCCGCGCGGCGATCGCGCTCAAGCTCTGCCAGCATGAGGAGACCGGCGCGATCGTCGCCGCGCTCACCACCTCCATCCCCGAACATGCCGATTCCGGCCGCAACTGGGACTATCGCTACTGCTGGATACGCGACGCTTATTATACCGTGCAGGCGCTCAACCGGCTGGGCGCGCTCGACGTGCTGGAAGGCTATCTCGAATATCTGCGCAACATCGTCGACAATGCGAGGGGCGGCCATGTCCAGCCGCTCTACGGCGTCGGCGGCGAGGCGCTGCTGCCCGAGCGCGAGGCGCCCGCGCTGGACGGATATCGCGGCATGGGGCCGGTGCGCGTGGGCAACCAGGCATATGAGCAGATCCAGCACGACGCCTATGGCCAGATCGTGCTTTCCAACGTGCAGGCCTTCTTCGACCAGCGGCTCTACCGCGTGGCGGGGCTGGAGGATTTCACCGCGCTGGAGCCGATCGGCGAGCGGGCCTGGGCGATGCACGACAAGCCCGATGCGGGCCTGTGGGAATTGCGCACGCGCGCGCATGTCCACACCTATTCCGCCGCGATGTGCTGGGCGGCGTGCGACCGGCTGGCCAATGCCGCCGAGGCGCTGGGGCTGGAGGACCGGCGCGCCTTCTGGCAGGCGCGGGCGGATGCGATCCGCGAGAAGATCGAACGATCCGCCTGGCGCGAGGGGACGGGCCGGATATCCGCCACCTTCGACGGCGACGACCTGGACGCCAGCCTGATCCAACTGCTCGACCTGCGATTCCTTCAGCCTGCCGATCCGCGCTTCCACGGCACACTCGTTTCGGTGGAAGAAGGACTGCGGCGTGGCAGCCATATGTTGCGTTATGCCACCGAAGACGATTTCGGCCTGCCCGAAACCGCCTTCAACGTCTGCACATTCTGGCTGATCGAGGCGCTGAACGCCACGGGCCGGATCGCCGATGCCCGTGCGCTGTTCGAGGAAATGCTCGGCCGCCGCACGGGGGCGGGGCTGCTTTCGGAGGATATCGATCCGGTGACGGGCGAACTCTGGGGCAATTACCCGCAGACCTATTCGCTCGTGGGCCTGATCAACTGCGCGGTCCTGCTGAGCAAGCCGTGGAGTTCCGTGCGATGAGCCGCCTGATCGTCATTTCCAACCGGGTGCAGCCGGCCGCCGACGGCGCGGGCAACCAGGGCGGGCTGGCGGTCGCGCTTTCGGCCGCGCTGCGGGAAAGCAACGGCATCTGGTTCGGCTGGTCGGGCGGGGAGACCGATCATTTCACCGGCCATATCAACTTCCAGCGGCACGACGGCGTCGCCACCGCCACCGTCGATCTGGAGCCGCAGGACGTGGAGGAATATTATAACGGCTTCGCCAACCGCACGCTGTGGCCGCTCTTCCATTATCGCATCGACGTGGCGGAGTTCGAGCGCGGCTTTGCCGAGGGCTATGAACGGGTGAACGCGCGCTTCGCCGAGACGGTGCAGCCGCTGATCGAGCCGGACGACATATTGTGGGTGCATGATTACCACCTGATCCCGCTGGGCGCGGAGCTGCGCGCACGCGGCGTGACCAACCGGATCGGCTTCTTCCTCCACATTCCCTGGCCGCCGATGCAGCTCCTGCTGGCGCTTCCCAACCATCGCGAGCTGGTGGAGGCGATGTTCGCCTATGACGTGATCGGATTCCACACGCGCGACTGGCTGGATTCCTTCCTCGATTATGTCAGCGCCGAGCTGCCGGGCGCCGTGATCGGCGCGGACGACATCATCACGCTCAACGGACGCAGCATCCGCGCCGTCGCCTGCCCGATCGGCATCGACACCCAGGCCTTCCGCGACAGCGCCAACCAGCCCAACGCGCTCAACGCCTTCCAGCGGATGCGGATCAGCGCCAACGGGCGGGAGATGATCATCGGCGTCGACCGGCTGGATTATTCCAAGGGGCTGCAGGAACGCTTCCTCGGCTACGAACGCTTCCTGGCATCGCATCCCGAGGCGCTGGGGCGGGTGTTCCTCCTCCAGATCGCCCCGCCCTCGCGCGAGGACGTGCAGAGCTATCGCGAGATACGCGCGGCGCTGGACGGGCTTTCGGGCCGGATCAACGGCGAATATGCCGACGTGGAATGGGTGCCGATCCGCTACGTCAACAAGGGCTATCCCCGCGACGAGCTGGCCGGCATCTATCGCGCCGCCCGCATCGGGCTGGTGACGCCGCTGCGCGACGGGATGAACCTGGTCGCCAAGGAATATGTGGCCGCGCAGGACCCGGAGGACCCCGGCGTGCTGATCCTTTCCCGCTTCGCCGGCGCGGCCGAGCAGATGGGCGAGGCGCTGCTCGTCAACCCGCACAGCGCCGAGGACGTCGCCGATGCCATCGCCCGCGCGCTCGCCATGCCGCGCGCCGAACGCATCCGCCGCTGGCGCGCGCTGATGGACGGCGTGGAGCAGGAGGACGTGCTGTGGTGGCAGCGCCGCTTCACCGCCCTCCTCGCCGCCCCCGACCCCGAGGCCCCGGCCGACCGCGCGGCGGCATGATAGCGGCATAATATCGGGGCGCCGAGATGCCGACGCCTCGCGCCTCGGCAAGGCTCGATCGCCGCACGGGCTTAACCCCGGCCGCCGAACCGGCTATCATGCCGGCCGCGCCGAACAGGGAGGATGCGTTGACGGAACGGGATATCGATCGGCTCTATCTGCTGAAATATATCCTGACCTTCCCGCTGGTGCTGGCGACCTGGGCGCTGGGCACGGCGATCGCCGCGATCTTCCTGCGCCGCCGGGAATGGTGAGGGGCCGGCGCCTGCCCGCCCTGCCGGATTACGGCGCCCCGACCTGATCGCGGCGGAAGCAGGCGGCCGCGTGATCGTTGACGATGCCCACCGCCTGCATCCAGGCATAGACGATCGTGGGGCCGACGAACTTGAAGCCCCGGCGCTTCAGATCCTTCGATATCCGTTCCGATAGCGGGGTAGTGGCGGGAAAGTTCACGCCGTCGCCCATGAGCACGCGGCCTTCGGTGAAGGACCAGCAATAAGCGGCGAAATCCTCGCCCCGATCGGCCATGTCGCAATAGAGGCGGGCGGCGCCGATCGTCGCCTCGATCTTCGCGCGGGAACGGATGATGCCGGGATCGGCCAGCAGGCGCTGGACGTCCGCCTCGCCGAAACGGGCGACCGTGGCGGGATCGAAGCCGGCGAAGGCCCGGCGGAAGGCGTCGCGCTTGCGCAGCACGGTGATCCAGGCGAGGCCGGCCTGGAAGCCGTCCAGCATCAGCTTTTCCCAGAGCGCGCGGCCGTCGCGCTCGGGCACGCCCCATTCGCCGTCATGATAGGCCCGCATCAGCGGATCGCCTTCGGCCCAGCCACAGCGGTGCGGCGGATGCGATGTCATGAAGGGGGCTGCCTTTCCTTCTGCCTGCGCCGGGGAGAATGGCGAAGCGCGCGGCACCCGTCCATCGGCATGATCGGCCATCATGCGTTCATATGCTATGCCTATGCGCATCCCTTCCGGCGCGCGGCGCCGGCGGACCATTGGAGGCGGTTTTGGACGTTCTGCTGGTTGAAGACGATGCCATCCTGGCGAAGGACCTGGCCGCCGAATTGCGGGAATGCGGGCATCAGGCGCAGATCGTGGGCGACGGCCGCCTCGCGCTGCAGGCGCTGGTGGACCGGAAGTTCGACGCCGTCATCCTCGATCGCATGCTGCCCGAGCTGGACGGCCTTTCCGTGCTCAACCGGATGCGGGCCGAGGGCATGACGCTTCCCGTCATCATGCTGACGGCGCTCGGCAAGTCCGCCGACAAGGTCGAGGGGCTGGAACAGGGCGCGGACGATTATGTGGTGAAGCCGGTCGACGCGGCGGAGCTCAACGCCCGGCTGATGGCCGTCAGCCGCGGCCGGCAATGGAACATGCCGGAAAACGACACGATCAGCGCCGGCGACATCACCGTCAGCCCGCTGCGCCACCGGGCCTGGTACAAGGGCGCGCCGGTGGTGCTGCCCAAGGTGGAATTCCAGCTTCTGGCCGAACTGGTGCGCAACGCCGATCGCGTGCTGACCCGGGCGATGCTCTACGAACGGGTATGGGATTATGATTTCGAGCCCAAGTCCAACATCGCCGACATGTATATCCGCCGCCTCCGGCTGAAGCTGATGGAGGCCGGCTGCGACGATCCGATCGTGACGGTGCGGGGCATCGGCTACATGCTGCGCGCCTGAGCGCATGCGCCCGCATTCGCTGCGATCCCTGTCGGCGCTGTTCCTGATCGTCTTCCTCGTCGCGACGATCCTGACGGGCGTGGGCACCCTGCTCGTCACCCAGCGGACCATCACCCGGCTGGTGGACCAGCGGATCGCCGGCGAGAATATGGAGGTTTCCGGCAGCGACCATCCGGCCGATCCGGCGCGGGTGCGCGCGCTCATCACGCTCTTTTCCCAGCGCCGGGACAAGGGCGACGTGGGCTTCCTGCTGACCGGCCCCAAGGGCCATTTCATCGCGGGCAACGTCCGGCTCGCCCGCGTGCCGCCGCCCGGCTATTCGACGCTGAGCGCGGCGGATCATATTCCCGGCCTGACCCATGGCCGCGCCTTCACCCGCGACATCGGCAACGGCATGATCCTGACGACGCTGGCCGAGACCGAGCCGATCCAGAACTATAATTCCGCGCGCGTCCGCATTTACGTGCTCGGCTTCGGATCGATCATCCTCATCGTCTTCGGCGGCATCGTGCTTTTCGGGACGCTGATAAGCCGGCGCATCCGCGNGATGCGCCAGACGGTGGATGCGATCATCGACGGCAATATGCGCCAGCGGGTGCCGGTCGACGGATCGCGCAGCGAGTTCGACCAGCAGGCCAGGGCCTTCAACCGGATGCTCGACCGCATCGCCGCCCTGATGGACGGCATCGCCAATGTTTCCAACGATATCGCCCACGATCTCCGAACACCGCTCGGCCGGCTGCGCGGCCAGCTCGCGCGGTTGCGGCGCGAGGCCGATACGNCGGCGATGCGGGAGGGGCTGGACCAGGCGATCGCCCAGAGCGACGCGCTGCTGGAAATGTTCGCCGCCATCCTGCGCATCGCCGAGATCGAGGGCGGCGACCGCCGCGCCGCCTTCGTCGCGCTGGACCTCGGCGCGCTGGCGACGGAGATCGGCGAGATGATGGCGCCGGTGGCCGAAGCCGAGGGGCACCGGCTGGAGATCGGCCCCTGCCCCACCATCCCCATCCATGGCGACCGCCGGCTGCTGAGCCAGGCGATCATCAACCTGATCGAGAACGGGGTGCGCCACACGCCCCCGGGATCGACCATTCGCGTCCGCGCCGCGCGATCGGGGGACGAGGCGACGCTGATCGTCGAGGATGACGGCCCCGGCATCCCGGCCGAGCGCCGCGCCGATGCGCTGCGCCGCTTCGGCCGGCTGGACAAGGCGCGCAACCGTTCGGGCCACGGCCTGGGCCTGTCGCTGGTGGAGGCGATCGCCCGGCTGCATCGCGGGCGCCTCGCGCTGGAGGATGCCGGCCCCGGCCTGCGGGCGGTGCTGGCCGTCCGGGCGGACTGAGGCAATGGAAAGGAAAAAGGCCCCGCCGTCCCGCGAGGGGGACGGCGGGGCCTGATATCCGGTCAGGCCCGGCTTCGATCAGAAGCGGATGCTGGCCTCCAGCCCGTAGGTGCGCGGCTCGTTATAGTTGGCGTAATCGCCCAGCGTCGCCTGGTTGGAAGGATCGCGGCGGTAGATGTGCGCCTCGTTGAACAGGTTGCGCGACCAGACCGAGACGGTGAGCTTGCTGCTGTCGTTGGCGAGGCTGATATCGGCGAGCGACAGCCGGCCGTTGACGATGAAGGAGGAGTCCGCCTTCATCGCAAACTGATCGAACGTCTGGGTCGCCTGCGCATAATTGGCGTCCAGGTGCAGCCTGGCCGTCACGCCGCCGACCGGCACCGAATAATCCACCGCGCCGCTGGCCGTGTTGCGCGGGGTGAAGACGATGAACACCGGCTGCACCACGCCGCTGAACGGATTCAGCGTCGGCGGGATCTTGGTATAGGTGTAGGCATAGGCCGCGTTCAGCGTCAGCCCCTGCATCGGGCTCAGCGTCGCTTCCGCCTCGACGCCGCGGATCTTGGTGGTGCCCGGCGCATTGATGGTTTCCAGCGTGTTGCGCGTCGATCCGTTGGGCTGCGGCGTCACGAGGCTGAAATCGATCTGGCTGCCGGTGCGATCCATGATGTAGCCGGCAAGGTTCAGGCGCAGCATGTGATCGAACAGCTCGGTCTTGGCGCCGATTTCATAGGACTTCACCTTTTCCGGCCCGAAGGACCGGTAGGTGAGCGAGCGCGAGCTGGCGCCGCCGGCGCGATAGCCGGTGGCGAACTTCGCATAGAGGTTGATGTCCTGCGTCGCATCCACCGCCAGCGTCACCATGGGATCGAAGCGGTCGTTCTTCTCCCGGAAGGTGAAGTCGGTGGGCGCGTTGTTCACCGTCGTCAGCTCGCCATGCTTGTTGTCATGGGTGTAGCGGCCGCCGACCGTGAGGTGGGTGATGCCGCCCATCAGGTCCGGCGTGTAGGTGAGCTGGCCGTAGGCGGCATAGCTCTTCGACCAGGCGGTGCTGGCGCGGTCGATCGAGCGATGGCCCCGGATCGTCGGCGTCGGATCGAGGATGGTGTAGCCGGTGCCGTCGGCATTCCACTGGTTGGAGCTGGGCGTCGAGGCGTCGTCGCTCGCCTTCTCGTTGAAATAATAGAGGCCGGCGACATAATCGAGGTTGCCGGTGCTGCCGACCGCCTGAAATTCCTGGCTGAACTGGTGCTGCCAGAGGCCGGCGAGGCTGTAGCGGCTGAAATTGCCGTTGGGCGCATAGACGGGCACGCGATGCGCGCCGCCGCTATTGTCCCACTGCTCCACCGAAACTTCGCGATAGGCGGTGATCGACCGCAGCTCCACCTCGGGCGCGACCTTCCAGTTGAGGTGCAGCGTGTGGCCGAAGGTCTTGTCCACGCTCGGCTGCTGCGGCACGCCGATATCGGCCACGTCCATGCGCTTGTCGCCCACCACCACGATCGGCGGCAGCGGCGCGATCGCCCCGGCCGGCTTGTTCAACGGGTTGTAGTTGACGAGCTGGCTGTAGAAAGGCGAGTTGGCGTCATAGCCGTTGTCGTAGCTGTAATCGGCGGTGAAATCGGTGGAGGGCTGCCAGCGCAGCGTGGCCTTCACGCCGCGGCGGTCATAATAGTTCCAGCCGGTCTGGCCGGGCAGCGGGTTCTTGACCGTGGGGTCGCGATACTGGACGACGCCGTCCACCTTCAGGCTGAAATTGTGGAATTCCGGCAGGTCGAGATGGGCGTCCGCATTATAGGCGCCGTAATTGCCGATGCCGGCAGTGCCGCGGAAACCGAACTCGCCGGACGGCCCCTTGGTGACGATGCTGAGCGCGCCGCCTTCGGTGTTGCGGCCGAACAGCGTGCCCTGCGGGCCCTTCAGCACCTCGATCCGCTCGATATCCATCAGCGCCGCGTTCAGGCCCTGCTGGCGGCCGAGATAGACGCCGTCGATATAGACGCCCACGCCCTGCTCGCGCGCGGGCTGGTTGGCGTCGAGCGGAACGATGCCGCGAATGCCGATGGTGAGCGCGGACTGGCGCGCCTCGAAGGTGGCGACGCGCAGGCCCGGAATGGCACCGTCACCGAGATCGAGCAGGCTCTGGGCGTGACGCTCGGTCAGCGCCTTGCTGTCCATGACCGAGATGGAGATCGGCGTTTTCTGGAGATTGGTTTCCCGCTTGGTCGCGGTCACGACGATCTCGCTAAGGCCGCCGCTTTCGGGGCTGGCGCTTTCCGGGGCGGCGGCTTCCGCCGGCGCGACTTCCGCAGCGAGAGCGGGCACGGCCAGCGCCATGAAGGCGGTGCCGGCCAGCAGGGCGCGCGCAACCGAGCGCGTCAGACAGATATCATTTTGCATGCTTTCCCCCGAAGAGAATCAAAATCAGGACCGGGGGCGGCAATAGAATATTTATGAAGGCAGTTATGTTACAGGTGCAATAACCTAACTGTAATTATATATACATTTTCGTTACATTTTGGATTTATTCTTGGGACCCATCCGTCATTCCGACCTTATCTCACGTCATATCGGAAAGATAGAAAGTATATTTCCCGACATATAGAAAAGATAATTTTCCGATCAATTTCGATTCTTCCGATATCGCCTGCCTCTTAACGGAGAAAGAACATGGCAGCGCCGGTCCGCGCCCGCGCGCATTGCCGGCGGTATCCTTCCGCGGGGCGCGGGGCGCGACAGAGCCGCCGCCGCCCGCCGAGCGCGGAAATCCGCGCATATTTCACCGCCGACATAAAATGTTCGATCGGCCCGAATAGGGCGGGCGAAACAGATGAAACACGGGATTGTCATGGTCCGCCTGCCGCTTTTGCTTTCCGGTATCGCCCTCCTGCCAGCACTGGCCGCCGCCCAGGAAAGGGCGCCGGCCGAACCGGACAGGCATGGCCCCGCCCCCGATGCCGAGATGGCGGGGGACGAGGATATCGTCGTCACCGGCCAGCGCCCGCCGGGTAGCGTGATCGGCGACATCGCGCCCGAGCTGGTGCTGAGCCCGGCGGACATCCGCACCTATGGGGTAAGCTCGATCACCGACCTCATCGCCGAGCTCGGCCCGCAGACGACGAGCGGCCGGGGCGGCCGGCCGGTGGTGCTGCTGAACGGCAAGCGGATATCGAGCTTCGCCGAGATCCGCGACATTCCGACCGAGGCGATCCTGCGCGCGGAGATATTGCCGGAGGAAGTGGCGCTCAAATATGGCTATCGCGCCGACCAGAAGGTGGTGAACATCGTGCTGCGCCCGCGCTTCCGCACGACCACCGCCGAACTGACCGGCGCCGCGCCGACCGAAGGCGGGCAGAGCAGCGCCAGCGCCGAGAGCAGCCTGCTCCGGATCAACAAGGAAGGCCGCTTCAACCTTGCGCTCAAATATCAGCGCAGCTCCGCGCTCTACGAGGATGAGCGCGATATCGTCGCCGATACGCCGCGTCGCCCCTATGACGTGACCGGCAACATCACCGCACCCGTCTATGGCGACGAGATCGATCCCGCGCTGAGCGCGCTTGCCGGCCAGCCCGTGACGGCGGCCGGCGTGCCTGCCGCCGCGGCGCAAGGCGCGCAGCCGCTTACCGCCTTCAACCGGCCGATCAACACGACCGATACGGGGCGCTACCGCACGCTGCTGCCGCAGACCGACAGCGTATCGATGAACGCCGTGCTGAACCGCACCATCTTCGGCGACGTATCGGCGACGGTGAACGGCACCTTATCCTACGATGAGAGCGACAGCGCCCAGGGCCTCGCCACCGCATCGATCCGGCTGCCCGGCGAAAGCCCCTTCTCCCCCTTCGCCGGCGAGACGCGGCTCTACCGCTATCTCGACGAGATCGATCCGCGCACCCAGCAGAGCAAGACGGTGACCGGGCATCTCGGCTTCACGCTGAGCGGCGCGGCCAAGGGCTGGCAATGGAATGCCACCGGCAATTACGACCGCACCGAGATCAGGACCCGCACCCGCAACGGCGTGGACATCGCCGATTTCCAGGCTGGGATCGACGCGCTCGATCCCACGCTCAACCCCTTCGCGCCGATCCCTGCGGCCCTGATGGGCGGCCCGCTGATCGACCGCGCGCGTTCGGTGGAGGGCGTGGGCAATATCCAGCTCGTCGCCAACGGCACGCTGGCGCGGCTGCCGGCCGGGCCGGTCTCCGCCACGGTGAAGCTGGGCGGCGAGTTCAACGACCTCGACGCCCATTCCACCCGCGCCGGCATGATGACGGACAGCGATCTTTCGCGCGACATCGCTAGCGGCCAGATCAGCCTGGACCTGCCGCTGGCCAGCCGGAAGCGCGGCTTCATCGGCCCGCTGGGCGAGCTTTCGGCCAATGTGAACCTGGCCTATGACCGTCTTTCCGACTTCGGCGGGCTGACCACGCTGGGCTACGGTCTCAACTGGACGCCGATCCCCGCCATCCGCCTGATCGCATCGGTGACGGAGGACGAGAATGCGCCGACCATGCAGCAGCTCGGCAACCCCACCATCGCGACCAGCGGCGTCCGGATATTCGATTATGTGCGCGGCGAGACGGTGGACGTCACCCGGATCAGCGGCGGCAACCCCACGCTCCAGGCCGACGACCGGCGCGTGTTCAAGCTGGGGGCGACCATCCGCCCCTTTACCGGCAACGACCTGACGCTGAGCGCCGATTATGTGAACAGCCGCGTGCGCGATGCGGTGGCGGCCTTCCCGACGCCCACCGCCGCGATCGAGGCCGCCTTCCCCGATCGCTTCGTGCGCGATGCCAGCGGCCAGCTCGTCAGCGTCGACAGCCGGCCGATCAACTTCACCCGCCAGAACAGTGAGGAGCTGCGCTGGGGGATCAATTTCTCGAAGCAGCTTTCCTCCCCACCGGCGGGCGCCGGCAACCGGCCGATGCTGCGGGAGCTGGCGCGCGATGCGGGTGACGGGCCGCCCGCCGAGCGCCCGGCGGGGAGCGACGCGGATCGGCCGCGCGGTGCCGGCTTCGGACCGGGCGGCGGCGGTTTCGGCCGCGGCCCCGGCGGGCGCGGCACGCGGATGCAGTTCGCCGTCTATCACACCGTCCACCTGCGCGAGGAAATCCTCGTCCGCCCCGACGGGCCGATGCTGGACCTGCTGGACGGCGACGCGATCGGATCGACCGGCGGCCAGCCCAGGCATGAAGTGGAGGCGCAGGCCGGTCTGACCCATAACGGGCTGGGCGCGCGCCTTTCCGCCGCGTGGCGCAGCGGCACGGACGTGAATGGCGGGCCCGACGGATCGGATTCGCTGCACTTTTCCAGCCTGACGACGATCAACCTCCGCTTCTTCGCGGATCTGGGCCAGCAGGCGAAGCTGGTGTCCGCCGTCCCCTTCTTGCGCGGCTCGCGGATCACCCTTTCGGTGACGAACCTGTTCAACGAACGGATGCGCGTGCGCGACGCGGTCGGCATCACGCCGGTCAGCTACCAGCCGGACTATCTCGATCCGCTGGGCCGTTCGATCCGCATCAGCTTCCGCAAGCTGTTCTTCCCGCCCCGGCCGTCCGGGCCGCGCCCCTGACCGCTCGGCCGCGCGGGCGCCTCAATCAGGTTCGTAGAGCTTCAGCTCCACGAGCCTGACGGCCCGGCCCGGCCGCTGGCGCATCAGGAGGCGGACCTTGCTGACGGCGGCGGCGGGCCAGCGGACATGGGTCACGCCGTTGGCGACCGGCCGGCCGGCGGGCGCGGCGAGATCGCGCCAGCCCTGCCCGGTCCAGGCCTGGATGCGATAACGCTCGGGCACGTCGAAGCCCTTGCCATCGGCGAAGAAGGCGAGCTCGGCCCGCGACAGGCGCATCGGCCTGCCGAGATCGACGGCATACCATTGCTCGCCCCCCGCAGGCGCGGACGACCAGCCGTTGGGCAGTTCCGGAAAGAACCACAGCCGCCCGTCGATCGCGTCATGGACATTTTCGGGATCGGTGTTGCTCGATGCCTCGCCCCTGGGGAAATTGCCCCGGACGAGCTGGACGGCGCGGTTGACCGGACGCGCATAGGACGGGGCCGGCGCGCGGGGCACCGGCACGGCGAGGCGACCGATCGTGGCGCGCCGGGCGACCTCCCGGCCATCGACCTCCAGCGCCAGCCCCGGACCACGGCCATAATGGCTGCCGTCCTGATCCCAGGTCACCGCGATGCGATGGCCGTGATAGGGCACGTCCTGCACGCGGAACCAGGGGAGGGCCTGGGCATCGCCCGCGTCCGGCAGCAGCGGGTTCAGCTCCAGCATATCGTCCGCGCGCGGGCGGATGCCGACGAGGCCGGTGAGGATCAGATCGACATAGCCCGAATGGAAATAATGGTGGCTGCGATCGAGCCCGACGATCGGCCGGCCGGTCTCGGGATGATAATCCTCCTCCAGATCGAGGCGGCGGTCCTTCCCGGCGCCCTGATAGTGAAGCGCGGTATATTGGCGCAGCAGGCGCATATAGTCGCCGCGCGTGACCGGGCCGTGATCGCGATAATGATCCAGCAGGTTGGCCATGCCCGTCAGCACCTGGGTGGTCTGATAAGGCCAGACCGGGCCGTTCCACTGGCATTCCGGCGCGCTGCCCAGATAGCGATACTGGCGCATATAATATGGGTAGGACGCCTCGACGGTGCGCATGCCCGCCTTGCCCGCCAGCGATGCGGGATCGAGCAGATGGCGCCAGGCCGCCGCATAGCGGGCCTCGTCCGGCGGCAGATCGAACATCCAGGGCAGATAGCCGACCAGCTCGCGATTGCGGATCGGCGACCAATATTTCACATGATCGTTATCGACCTGGTAGCGATCGACGAAATGGGCGAGATCGGGGCTCCACAGCGCATCGAGCACCCGCGCCCGAAGCGCGTCCGCCCGCTCCCGGAACTCGCCGGCCATCGCCTCGTCGCCGGCCATTTCGGAGAGCCTCGCCAGCGCACGGGCATTGGCGAACATATAGACGTTGACCGAGGGCCGGAAGGAATCGCCGCCGCGAAACCCGTCCTCCCCGCCCGACGCATCGATCGAGGAGACGGTATATTCGGTCGCGTCCAGCAGCGGCTCGACGAAATAGAGGCCCTTCGCGAAATCGAACTTCTCGTCCCACAGGCGATAGATGTGGCGCATCACCGCCAGATGGCGCAGCGCGGCCTCGCGATCGCCATCGACCAGGAAGCGGCCATAGACCGAATCCGCCATATGATCGGTGAAGTGGCGGTCGTTGCCGCCGCGATACATGAAATCCACATAATCGCCGGCATAGCGGCGATCGTTCAGCCAGCGCCCTTCCGCCAGGTGGAAGCCGGTGGCGTCGTTGAGGCTGGCGAAGGGATGGCGCTGCCAATCGACATCGTCGAGGAATTCGGTGGAGATATAGCCTTCGGCGCCGAGGTCGCGCTGGTGGGCGCGGAACAGCGACCAGCGATAATAATAGACCGCATCGATCTGCGGATCGGCGGATTCGAAGAAGGGAATGCGGCCTTCATACCAGGGCGCATCATTGCCGAAGCGCTGCACCGCGATGGCGTGCGTATCCATCGCCGGGCCGGGGGGCGCGGCCGCCGCCGTCGCAGCGAGCGCCGCGCCCGCCAGCAGCATCCGGAGCCATGCGCGCATCCGCCATCCTCGCTCGAAAATTCGGCGGCCGCCCCGGGGACGTAGGAGAGGGATCCCGGAACGGCCGCCATATGCGGGATGCGGCAAGGAGAGGCCGCATCCCAGGGGAACAGAGGTCAGAAGCTGAAGCGGGCACCCAGCGCGAAGGTGCGCGCCAGCAGCAGGGTGCCGAGATTATACTTCTCGGAATCCCCGGCATTGCCGTATTTGTAGTAACTCTGCTGCTTCGACTTGAGCAGGTTCACCGCATCGAAGGTCACGCCGATATTGTCGGTGACGTTCCAGGTGAGCTGCAGGTCGAGGCTCGATTCCGGCTTGTACCAGATGCCGATCGGGTTGGCGAAGAGCCGCGCCTCGTTGTTGTGCAGGAAGCCCTTGCGCCAGATGTAGGACAAGCGGGCGTTGAACGGCCCCTTATCGTAAGCCAGCGTCGTGTTGTACGACAGCTTCGACACGTTGAAGAATTGCGACTGGGTTTCGCCCGTGATGTTGCCGGCGGAATCCGTTTCCGGGATCGTCTGGTTCGAATCGAGAACCGTCAGGCTGCCCTGGAAGCCGAGGCCGTCGAGGATGCCGGGCAGATAGTTCGGATAGTAGGTAAGCCCCACTTCCACGCCCTTCAGCACGCCATCCGAAGCATTGACCGGCCGGGTGATCGCGAAATTGTCGGTCGCGCCGGCAACGATATCGTTGTCCGGGATATGCTCCATCACCGTCAGCGGCACGACCAGGCCGTTGATCTCGCGCCGGAAGCCGGTGACGTAGATCGCGCTGTTGCGTTCGAAATACCATTCGAGCGCGAGGTCGTAATTCTTCGAATGCGTGGGCTTCAGGTTCGCTGTGCCGGCCGTGCCGCTGCCATAGCCGACATTGGTGAGATCGCCGGTGAGCGAATAGTTCGGGTTGATATCGGTGAAGTTCGGACGCCGCAGCGTTTCGCCATAGTTGAAGCGCAGGCGCAGCCTGGGCGTGATCTCGTAGCGCGCGGTGAAGCTCGGCAGGAACTTCTCGGCCGAATTGCCGGCACGGGTCAGCTCGCCGTCCGCCAGGCGGTTGAAGAAGTTGGACTTGGTGCTCACCGCGACGAAGCGGACGCCGCCTTCCAGCTGGAGCGGGCGGCCGAGGATCGAGACTTCGCCGTCCGCCATCACATAGGCCGACATCGTCGTTTCATCGATGTCGAAGACGCGATCGAGCGAGAGCTGGCCGCTGGTCGGCAGGCCGTAGAGACCGCGCACATAATCCGCATTGCTGTGCAGCCAGTAGCCGTTGGCCAGCGTCCAGCTGGTCGGCACGTCGGCGCGGCCGTCGAAGAAGCCGGAATTGGTGAACTGCGCGTCCTCGCCCAGCGACGAAAGCGGCGCGCCCAGATTGTTCGCGTCCTGCGTGCGGGTGAAGCTGGAAGCCTTGCGGTCGTCATAGCGCACGCCCGCCTTGACCCGGCGCAGGAAGCCTTCGTCCCAGGTGTAATAGCCGTCGAGAGTCAGCGTGACGGCGCTGCCCTTGTTCTTGTCGGCATTGTCGTAAAGCTGGGCGACGTTCCACACGCTGGGATCGGTCAGCAGGGAATCGTCGTCGAAGTGATAGGAGGGGACGCCGCCGCCGGCGTTGAAATCCGCCGTGATCTGCTGCGCCACGCGATCGGTGCGCATCGCGATGAACGAGGTCTTGTTGGTGCTCGTCTGGTAGGCGACGTCACCGATGATCTTGCCGCGATCGCCAAGATCCCACTGGCCGTTCAGGGCATAGACGAAGCTGTCGGTCTTGTTGGTGGCATAATCGCCGCTGTTGAAGCCGTAGACATCGTCCACGGTGCGCGCCTTGACGATGTTGGTGCCGTCATAAAGCTCGACCGCGCCCGGATTGCCCCACCAGTCGACGAAGCTGAACTGCAGCGAGTTGAAGGTGTTGCCCCGGAAACCGGAATAGAAGACCTCGGCGGTGTAGACGGAGCTGCTGTTCGGCGCCCACTGCACGGCGGCGTTGACCGACGGGCGTTCGCGCTTGCCGTAGAGATCCGAGCTGAAGACCGCGTCGCGCGACAGGACATAGGGCGTTTCCTGCCCGTTGATGTCCAGCGTGGACCCCGCCCCCGTGGGAAGGCCGGAATTGGTGCCGGGCGTCCAGATATTGCCGTTCGGGTTGGTGGGCGAAACCACGCGGCAATCGGTGGGCTGCAGGCGCTCATAGGGCACCCAGGGCGCGCCCTGCGGGCAGGCGCCGGGCATATTGCTGGTCGTCACGCCCGGCAGGTTGCCGTCGGTCAGGAACGGCACCATGGCGCCGGCCGTGGTCGACATGTTGCGATATTTGGTGCGGCTCCACGAACCGTTCACCAGCACGCCGATATCGCCGATGCCGGTTTCCCAGCGATCGCTGACGAGCAGCGCGACGTTGGGATTATAGGTATCGGCCTGCTCGTTATAGATGCCGCGCGCGAGGCCCGAGATGGCGAAGCCGTCGAAATCGAACGGACGGCGGGTCTTGACGTCGATCTGGCCGGCAAGGCCGGTCTCGATCTGGTCGGCCGACCGGGTCTTGTAGACGTCGACCTGCCTGACGAGGTTGGCCGAGACATCCTGCAGCGCGAAGGACTGGCCGGCCGCGGTGAAGACGTTGCGGCCGTTGAGCGTGGTCAGCGGATCGGCGAGGCCGCGGATCGTGACGGTCGCGGCCTCGCCGCCGCCGCGATCGGTGACCTGGACGCCGGTGACGCGCTGGAGCGCCTCAACGACATTATTGTCGGGCAGCTTGCCGACGTCCTCCGCGACGATCGAGTCGACGATCTGGATCGATTCCTTGCGGACGTTGAGCGCGCCGACGATGGAGGCGCGGACGCCGGTGACGACGATGTCCTCATTGCTCGCGGCATCACCCTGCTGGGCGGCCGGCGCGGCATCGACCTGGGCATAGGCCGCAGTGCCCGCCATCAGCGAGAAAATGGACACGGAACACATGACAATCGGCTTGAAAGCCATCTCACCCCTCCCCTCGGCCGGCGACTTGCCGCGCCGCTTATTAACTCCGACTACTTATTTCCGACACCGGGGCAGCGCAAGGGCAAAGTTGCGAATGGATGTCACCCGGCAAGCCAGCGTGGCAAGCGCGACACACTTCGCTCAATATGCTGTTATTATTCATTATTTTTCGGATACGCCGCCCGTCCGGCGGACAGGCGAGGGCGGGAGACGCGCCGATCCGCAGGGATTGACCGCGCCTCCATCATCGCTTGATCCAGTCTCCGAATGCGGCCCGGATGACCGCACAAGTCCGACTTATCGAGTCGTGTGCGTCGCTTATCCCAGCACCCAGGCGGAAGCGGCGTCGCCGGCGGACGCCAGCACGAGCGCGCCGTCGCGATGGGCGAGCGCCTTATCGGCGCCGCCCACGGGAGTAAAGCGCACCGCGCCACCCGGAACCGGGCGACGGACGAAGCTGCTCCTGCGCAGGAAAGCGGCATCCGCCCCCGCTTTTTCGAGGCGAGCCGCGCCGTCCGGCCCTATGGCGATGCAATAGTCCGGCATATCGATCGGGCTCAGCGTGACGCTGCCGGCGACCCGCGCGGGCGACTGGCGGAACTGGGTCGCGGGCAATGCCCCTTCGCCAACGAACAGGCGGGCGCCATCGTGCACCAGGTGCGATTCCCGGCGATCGGCGGGCGACAGCCGATCGGGCAAGGGGCCGTTGCCGACGGGTATGCCGAAATCGGGCGTGCCGTCCGCCCGGTAATAGAGCCGCTGGATACGGGTGTGGCGGTTGGGATCGAACAGCGGATCGCCGCTGATCGCCTCATAATCGCGCCCGTGATAGACGAGGATGTCGCGCCCTTCCTCGTCGACGGTGAAGCTGTTGTGGCCGGGACCATAGACCCCGGTCGCTTCCGAAGTGACGAACACCGGCTCGGGCGATTTCGCCCAGGCGCGGGCATCCATGATATCCGCATCGGCATCGGCGGTGAGCAGGCCCAGGCAATAGCGCGCGTCGGTCGCGCTCGCCGAATAGGTCATGAACAGCCGCCCGTTGCGGGCGAGGATGGCCGGCGCCTCGGCCACCTTGAAGCCCCGCACCTCCCAGTCGAGCGTCGGCACGGTGAGGCGCGTGGGCTTCGCCGCCAGGGTCAGCGGAGTCGCCAGCGGCGCGATATAGAGGTTGGAATTGGTCTCGATCCCCGGCTCGCGCTGCGCCCATACGAAATAGCGGGTGCCGCGATGCTCGAACACGGTGGAATCGAGGTTGAAGCTGTCCCACGGCGCCTGGAACTGGCCGAGCACCGACCAGCCGCCCGTCATCGGGTCCGGCCCGTCGCAGACGATCGCATAGGTGCGGATGCGGAACACATCCTCGCCGCCGCCGCTGGGGCCGGCGGCGAAATACATGATCCAGCGCCCGTCGATCAGGTGCAGTTCCGGCGCCCAGATGAAGCCGGACAGCGGCCCGCTGGGAAGATGGCGCCACAGCACCCGCTCCTCCGCCGTCGCCAGCCCCGCCAAGGTGCGGGACCGCCGCAGCACCAGCCGGTCATATTCCGGCACCGACCCGGTCAGGTAATACCAGCCATCCTCGTGGCGGAAGACCTGCGCATCGGCGCGCTGGCGGACCAGCGGGTTCACGGGCACGGCGGCCGGCGCCTCCGAAGAAGCGGCGCGCGCGATCGCCGGCACCGCGGAAAGCGCGGCCGTGCCGGCGATGAAGCCACGGCGGGACAAGATCAGGTTCATGGACATTCCTCCCGATGCCGCCCCGGAAAAAGGCGGCGCTTATCAGAAAGCATCGGGCGGCGGCGGGCCGCCCGGCGCATCAATATTCGGCGACCGGCCAGCCATCCGCGCCCCAGCGGACCGGCGCGATCCTGAGCGTGGGCGCGCCCTTATTCTGGCGATCATAAGCGTGGTAGACGACATAGTCCCTGCCGTCCGCGTCATGCAGCCAGCCGGCATGGCCGGGGCCGCGGAAGCGCTGCTGCTCCCGCAGGTCGGCGCGCAGGAAGATCGTTCCCCCGCCCTCCATCAGCGCGCTGCCGTCCTTGCCCAGATAGGGGCCGGTGATCGCCTTCGATCGGCCGATCACCGTGTAATAGGTGCTGTTCACGCCCTTGCAGCAATAATCGTAGGACAGGATCAGCCAGTAATAGCCGCCATGATCGACGATGAAGGGCGCCTCCACCGGGGCCGGGCCGCCGGCCGGCGCCGGGCGGCGGGCGATCGACAGAGGCTTCGCATCCGGCTTCAGCGGCTTGCCCGTCTTCGGATCGAGCTCGACCAGCTTGATCCCGCTCCAGAAGCTGCCGAAGGACAGCCAGTGCCGCCCCTCCCGATCGATGATGAAATTGGGATCGATGGCGTTGAAGTCGTCGGCCGGCGTGGACATCACCACCAGCCCCTCGTCCCGCCAGCCATAGCCGGGCGCCTTGGGATCGAGCGTCGGGCTGGTGAACAGGCCGATGGCCGAGCGGTTCGATCCGAAGGTGGAGACCGAATAATAAAGCCGGTAGCGGCCGTTCACATGGCTGATGTCCGGCGCCCACATGCCGTCGGTGCCCGGCACCGCCGCCTTCGCCCAGGCCGGGATGGTATCGAACAGCGGGGCGCCCGCCGTCCAGTGGACCAGATCCCGCGAGGTGCGGGTTTCGATGTAGCGGCCGCCATTGCCGGTGCCGAAGACATGATAGGTATCGCCTTCGCGGATGATCACCGGATCATGCGTCGGCACCAGATCGCCGGTCAGCCGGCTGTTGAGCGTCGCCTCCCCGCCCTCGGCCTGCTGCGCCGGGGCGGCCCCGCTTAGCGCCAGCGCGGCGATGCCCGCCGCCGCCAGCGCCGCTGTCGCGAACTTCCTCATCCTCTCCTCCCCGATAGGCGATGGGGCTTGCCGGCCGGTGCGCCCGGCCGGCGGCCGTTCATTGCAGGTCGAGCATCACCACCGACTTGGCCGGCAGATCGACGGTCAGCACGCCGCCTTCGATCCGGGCGCCGGTGAAGGCGGCCGGACGCACCACATCGGGCGCGTCGAAGCTGTTGTGCGAATTGATCGCCGGCGCGGTGAGGATGCGGCCGGAAACGCCCTGCGCGGCCAGGCCGTCGAACTTCACCGTCACCGTGTGGGGCTGGTTGGGATCGAGGTTGGACAGGCCGACATGGACCTTGCCGTCCCTGGCGCGCACCGCCGATCCGCTGACGGCCGGCATCGTCCACTTGTCCTTGGCATACCAGGGCGCATCGATGCTGACCGGCAGCACGGTGGCGTCCTGATAGGGCTTGTACATCTCGAAGACATGATAGGTGGGGGTCAGCACCATCTTGTTGCCTTCGGTCAGGATCATCGCCTGCAGCACGTTCACCATCTGGGCGATGGCGGTCATCTTCACGCGATCGGCATGCCTGGCGAAGATATCCAGGTGGATCGACGCGATCAGCGCATCGCGCAGCGTGTTCTGCTGGCGCAGGAAGCCGGGATGCGTGCCTGGATCCTGGGCATACCAGGCGCCCCATTCATCGACGGCCAGCCACACGCGCTTCTGCGGATCATATTTGTCCATAATCGCGGTGTGCCTGGCGATCAGATCCTCCATGTGCAGCGCGCCGGCCAGCGCATCGGCCCAGCCGGATTCGTCGAAGTCGACGGCCGGCGCGCGCGGCGGCCAGCCACCGGCGGGGTGGACGTAATAATGGAGCGAAAGCGCGTCGAGCTGGCTGCCGGCGACGCGCATCATCGTCTCCGTCCAATTATAGTCGTCGACATTGGCGCCCGCGGCGATCTTCATGATCCGCGTGCCGGCGGGCGCCTTGATGAAGGTGGCGTAGCGGCGGGTGACATCCGCCGCATATTCGGGCCGCATATTGCCGCCGCAGCCCCACAATTCGTTGCCCACCCCGAAATAGGGGACCTTCCACGGCTCCTTATGGCCGTTCCTGGCGCGCTCGTCCGCAAGGCTGCCGGCCGGCGCGGTCATATATTCCACCCACTCGGCCATTTCCTGCGGCGTGCCGTTGCCGACATTGCCGGCGATATAGGCCTCGGCGCCGACCTGGCGGAGCAGCTCGAAAAATTCATGCGTGCCGACGCTGTTGGGCTCCGTCACCCCGCCCCAATGGGTATTCACCTTCACCGGCCGCTTGGCCTTCGGGCCGATGCCCTCACGCCAGTGATATTCATCGGCGAAGCAGCCGCCCGGCCAGCGGATCACGGGCACGCTGAGGTTGCGGAGCGCGGCGACCACATCGTTGCGGAAGCCGTTGGTGTTGGGGATCGACTTGTCGTTGCCCACCCACAGGCCGCCATAGATGCCGTTGCCGAGATGCTCGGCGAACTGGGTGAAGATGCGGCGGTCATAGACCGGGCCGGGCTTGTCCGCCTCGACCGTGACGGTCACGGGCTTCACCGCTTCGGCATGGCCGGCCGTGGCGGCGGCGATGGCGGTGGCGGACAGCAGCAGCGCGGTGGCGGCGCGGCGCAGGGTTCCTATCATTTCCTCTCCCCCTTCTATTCTCAATCGTGGAACGGTTCGGTGATCTCGCGCCGGCCGCGCAGGAAGGCATCGGCCACCAGGCGCAGCGGATCGGTATCGACATCGCTGCGGCCGCCGCGGATCAGCGTGGCGAAGCGGCCATAGAGGCCGGGATATTCGTGATCCTCGCTATGTTCGGTGCCGCTCGGGATCGATAGCACCGCGCCGCCGTTGGAAAGCTTCAGCGTGCCGGCATCAGTTTCGACGATGATGTCCCAGCTCTGCGGGCCGGTCTGGCGCCAGTCGAGGTCCATGCTGATCGGCGCGCCGGCGGTGTCGCGGAATTCGAGGTCCGCCGCGATCGGCGCCGCCCGGTTTTCGGGCAGCACCAGCGTGGCCGATTTCAGGAAGAAGGGGCGCGGCAGGATGTGGGTGATGATCGACAGCGCATTGATGCCGGGATCGAACACCCCCAGGCCGCCCGGTTCCCAGATCCAGGCCTGGCCGGGATGCCACACGCGGACATCCTCCCGCCAGACGACCGAAACCCGCTCCACCGTGCGTTCGGCAAGCCATGCGCGCGCCGGGGCGACGCCGGCGGCGAAGCGCGAATGCCAGCCGGCGAACAGGGTGGCGCCCACCTTGTCGGCCCGCGCGCTGAGCGCCGCCACCTCGGCCAGCGTCGCGCCCGGCGGCTTTTCCAGGAATACGTGGATGCCGCGCTTCAGCGCCATGGCGGCGAGATCGTAGCGGACCTGCGGCGGCGTGCAGAGCGCGACCGCGTCCACCGCCGGCCCTTCCTCCAGCAGCGCCTCCAGCCCGCGATGGTGCGGGATGCCGGCCATGCCGGGATCGTGCGGGCTGACGGTGGCGGCCAGGCTGAAGGCGCCGTTGCCGGCGATCGCGGGCAGATGCTGGTCGCGCGCGATCTTGCCCATGCCGACGACGGCGATGCGAATGGGGTCCATGTTCAAAGCGCCTTCACCATGACGGTCGCCTCGCCGGCGCGCGCCAGCGGGTTGCGCAGCGGCAGGGTGAAGGGCGCGGCCGCGATCTCGAACACGTCGCCTTCCCGGGTGCGCACGCCATCGGTGAACGAAAGGGTGGCCGTGCCGTAGAAATGGACGTGAATGTCGCCGGGGCGGCGGAACAGATCATATTTGAAGTGATGCGCCTCCAGATTGGCGAAGCTGTGCGACATGTTCGCCTCGCCCGACAGGAAGGGCTTTTCCCACAGCGTCTCGCCATCGCGCAGGATGCGGCTGGCGCCGGCCACATTATCGGGCAGTTCGCCCACCAGCAGCTCCGGCCCCAGGGCCGCCTGCCGCAGCTTGGAATGGGCCAGCCACAGATAATTGTGCCGTTCGGTCACATGATCGCTGAATTCGTTGGCGAGGCAGAGGCCGAGGCGGAAGGGCGTGCCATCCGGGCCGATGATGTAGATGCCGGCCAGTTCCGGCTCCTCGCCGCCATCCTGCGCGAAGGCCGGCATGGTCAGCGCGTCTCCGGGGCCGACGAGCTGGGAGCCGTCGCCCTTGTAGAACCATTCGGGCTGCTGGCCGGTCTCGCCGGGCGCGGGCTTGCCGCCTTCCAGCCCTTCCAGGAACATCCGCATGGAATCGGTCTTGGCGGCGGCGGCGGCGGCCTCGCGGTGCATCTTGTCCCGCCCCTCGGCCGAACCGAGATGGGTGAGGCCCGTGCCGCTCAGGATCAGGTGAGCGGGATCTTCATGGTCGATCGGCGAAAGCAGGCGGCCGGCCGCCAGCTCCGCCGCGATGTCCACCGCGTCGCCGGTGCCGAGCGCGGCGACGATATCGGCAAGGCTCCTGCCCTCCCCGATCGCGCGCAGCGCCAGCGCGTGGATGCTGGTGGCGCCGGGAACGAAGGCGGCGGCATCGCCGCGCGCGGCGATCACCGAACGCACGCCTTCAGCGCTGCAATGCTGCAGCAGACGAAATGCCATGAAAAACTCTCCCTTCAGGGCGCCGCCGTTGCGGACGCCGTCACATCTGCGATGCGGGCAGGCGCGCGGAAGGCGCCCGCCCGCCGATCCGGTCAGCCGGTGGTGAGCACGCCATCGACGAGGCGCGGCACGCCATCGCCCGCCGCCGCGTCGCCAAGCTCGGCCGGCAGCAGCGCCTGCGCCAGATTCTGGTAGGACACCGGCCGCAGGAAGCGATCGATCGCCAGGCTGCCGACCGAGGTGGTGCGCGCATCCGACGTTGCCGGGAACGGCCCGCCATGGACCATCGCATGGCAGACCTCGACGCCCGTGGGCCAGCCGTTGGCGAGGATGCGGCCGACCTTGCGTTCCAGCAGCGGCAGCAGGCGGGACGCGATCGCCTCGTCCGCCGCATCCATGTGGAGCGTGGCGGTAAGCTGCCCTTCCAGGCCCGCGAGCACCGTGCGAAGCTCCGCCTCGTCACGGCAGCGGACGATGATCGAGGACGCGCCGAACACCTCGTGGCCCAGCGCCTTGTCCGCCAGGAAGGCGGATGCCGTCGTCTGGAACAAGGCGGCCTGGCCGCGCGTGCAGCCATTGCCTTCCCTGCCCCGCGCCAGCGTCTCCACGCTGCCGTTGCTGGCAAGTGCCGCCGTGCCCTTTTCGAAGGCGTCGTGGATGCCGGTCGTCAGCATCACCTGCGCATCCGCGCCGCCCACCCCTTCCGTGGCGGCGGCGACGAAGGCATCCAGCCCCTCGCCCTCGATCGCCAGAATCAGGCCGGGATTGGTGCAGAATTGCCCCGCGCCCATGGTCAGCGAGCCGACAAAGGCCTGGCCCAGCGCCTGCCCGCGCGCCTTCAGCGCCTCGGGCAGCAGCAGGACGGGGTTGATGCTGGACATTTCCGCATAGACCGGGATCGGCACGGGCCGCGCCTGCGCCAGCTTCATCAGCGCCAGGCCGCCGCCGCGCGATCCGGTGAAGCCCACGGCGGCGATGCGCGGGTCCTGCACCAGCGCCGCGCCCAGATCATTGCCGGGGCCGACGAGGTGCGAGAACACGCCTTCCGGCAAGCCGGAGGCCGCGACGGCGCGGGCGATGGCGGCAGCGACGAGCGCGCCGGTCTCGGGATGGGCGGGATGCCCCTTCACCACCACCGGGCAGCCGGCGGCCAGCGCCGAGGCGGTATCGCCGCCCGCCGTGGAGAAAGCGAGCGGGAAGTTGGACGCGCCGAACACGGCCACCGGCCCCAGCGGGATCATGCGCAGGCGGATATCCGGGCGCGGCAGCGGCTGGCGATCGGGCAGGGCCGGATCGATGCGCAGGCCGAGCCACGCGCCCGCGCGCACGACATTGGCGAACAGGCGGAGCTGGCCGGTGGTGCGGCCGCGCTCGCCCTCCAGCCGGGCGCGCGGCAGGCCGCTTTCGCGCATCGCGGCGACGATCAGGCCGTCGCCGATGCCCATGATCTCGTCGGCGATTCGTTCGAGGAAGGCGGCGCGCTCTTCCCGGCCCGTCGCGCGATAGATATCGAAGGCGGCTTCGGCGGCGGCGCAGGCGGCCGCCACGTCGGCGGGGCCATGGACCGGAAAAGCCTCCCCTTCGGGTTGCCCCGTCTCAGCGGCAACGGAACGGAATCCGCCGCTTTCCGCGCGGTCGGACGAGATGGCTGCACCGGTCATTTGCGTCTCCTTATTACTCCGACATATTACAGCGAAACGGCGATGGCAATGTTTGCCGTTTCGTCATCGGCATGCCGCTGTTAATTGTCGGGCCGGAGGGGCAATTCATGGGGAACGCCAAAGTGGGGAATGACAAGGGCGCGGACGAGGCGAAACCGGCGGCCAGCACGCGCGGCCCCGGCCGGCGGCTGCATGGCGCCGTGGCGCACAAGCTGGGCACGGCGATCCTGTCCGGCAAATATGCGCCCGGCGATACGCTGTCGGGTGAGGTGGCCTTTGCCGAGGAGCTGGAAATCTCCCGCAGCGCCTATCGCGAGGCGGTGCAGGTGCTGACCGCCAAGGGCCTGGTCGAAAGCCGCCCCAAGGCGGGCACGCGCGTGCTGCCCCGCAACCGCTGGAACCTCCTCGACCCGGACGTGCTGGCCTGGGCCTTCGCCGGGGAGCCGGACGTCGAGTTCATCCGCAACCTGTTCGAGCTGCGTTCGATCGTCGAGCCCGCGGCGGCGCGGCTGGCGGCCGAACGGCGCGACAAATCCGACATCAAGGTGATGAAGGAGGCGCTTGCGGCCATGCGGCGGCACACCGTCGCCACCGAGGCCGGGCGCGCCGCCGACCGCGATTTCCACAACGCCATCCTGCGCGCCACGCATAATGACGCGCTGATGGCGCTCGCCGCCAGCATCGGCGCGGCGGTGAACTGGACCACCCAGTTCAAGCAGCGCGCCCGCGCCCTCCCCCGCAACCCGATCCCCGATCACGTCCGCGTTTATGACGCGATCGCCGCCGGCGATGCCGATGCGGCCAGCGATGCGATGCGCGCGCTGGTCGATCTGGCGCTGGAGGATACGCGCAGCTCCATGCAGGATTGATCTTCCCCGCCCGCCCCGGAATCAAGAAGGCCCCGCCTCCACCAGGGAAGCGGGGCCTTTTCCCTTGGCCGGCTGGCGGGCCGGCGGCGGGAATTCAGCCGATCTGCTGATCGGGCAGCGCGTGGGTGGGGCGCGAACCCCACAGCGCGTAGAAGAGGACGTAAAGCTCGCAGGCGGCGGTCAGCAGGAACGAGGTCTGCAGGCCGTAATTGTCCGCCAGCCAGCCCTGCACGACCACCAGCGCGCCGCCGGCGATCGCCATCACCAGCAGGCCCGACCCCTCCTCGGTCAGCGGGCCGAGGCCGCGAATGCCCAGCGTGAAGATGGTCGGGAACATGATCGAATGGAACAGCCCCACCGAGATCAGCGCCCACATCGCGACATGGCCGGTGGTGGACGCCGCCGTCAGGATCACGACGAAGGCGCCGATGCTGGCGACGGCCAGTGCGCGTTCCGGCGCGACGTTGCGCATCGCGAAGCTGCCGATGAAGCGGCCGACCATCATCCCGCCCCACAGCAGGAACAGGTAATGCGACGCCTGCTCATGGGTGAGATTGCCGATCTGCGGCTGCGACACGAAATTGATGAACAGGTTGGAAACGCCAATTTCGGCAATCAGATAGATGAAGATCGCCGGCACGCCGAGCACGAGGTTGCGATGCCGCCACAACGAATGCTGCCGGCGCTCCTCCTTGGCCGCGCGCCGGGTGGCGCTGCCCATGGCGGGCAGCGGGAAACGGGCGATGACGATGGCGAGGATGACGAGCACGACCGCCACGATCAGATAGGGAAGCTGGACCGACTGGGCATCCGCCAGCCGTTCCGCCTGGGTGAGCACCGATGCCCCGCCCTCCGCCGTGCCCGATGCCGAACGGCCCAGGATCAGATAGCCGCCGAACAGCGGCGCCAGCGTGGTGCCGAAGGAATTGAACGCCTGCACCAGGTTGAGGCGCGATGACGCGGTTTCCGGCTTGCCGACCACGGCGACATAGGGGTTGGCCGCGACCTGCAGCAGCGTGATGCCGCACGCGATCACGAAAAGCGCGACGAGCGTGACGCCGTAGGAGGGGATGCGCGCCGCCGGGATCATGCCGAGCGCGCCGGCCGCCATGATGCAGAGGCCGACGACCAGCGACTTCTTGTAGCCGATCCGCTCGATCAGCTTCGCCGCCGGGATCGAGGCGACGAAATAGGCGATGAACCAGACGGATTCGATGATTGTTGTCTGGGTATAGCTGAGGTCGAACACGCTGCGCAGATGCGGCAGCAGCGTATTGTTGATGACCGTGATGAAGCCCCACATGAAGAAGAGGCTGGCCAGCAAGGTGAGCGCCGGGCCGTAGCTTGCGCCCTCCTGTCCCGGCTCTCCGGCCGGTGTTGCGGTGGTGATTATCGGTGCGGCCATGCCACCCTTCTCCAAAGTTGATCCCCGCCTGCGTTCATTGCCGTCACGGGTTGCGCTTGTTTATTTTGTCGGACTATATGTGCCGCAAGCATGCGTCAATGGGCGCGCATAATCCGGGAGGACGAGAATGCAAAGGCGGGGCAAGGCGGGGACGGCGTTGGGTTGCCTGGCGGCGATGCTGGCGACGGGCACGGCGGCGGCGGCGGCGGCCGAAATCAGCCGCGCGCCGGCTGGCACGCTCGGCGACGGCACCGCGATCGAGGCGATCACGCTGAAGAACGGCCACGGCGTCGCCGCCACCGTCCTCACCTACGGCGCCACCCTGCAATCGCTGGTGGGCCCCGATCGCGCCGGCAAGCCGGCGGACGTGGTGCTCGGCTATGACGATCTCGCCTCCTATGTGGACCATCCCAATTATTTCGGCGTGACGGTGGGCCGCTATGCCAACCGCATCGCCGGCGGCCGCTTCGCGCTCGACGGCAAGTCCTACCAATTGCCCCTCAACGACAAGACCAATTCGCTGCACGGCGGCGGCAAGGGCTTCGACAAGGTCGCATGGAAGGTCGTCTCGGCCAAGAGCGGGCCGGTCGCCACACTGGTGCTCGCGCATACCAGCCCGGACGGCGACGCCGGCTATCCCGGCAAGCTCGACGCCACCGTCACCTATTCGCTCGACGAGACCGGCGCGCTCACCATCGCGTTCGAGGCGAAGACGGACAAGCCCACCATCGTCAACATGACGAACCACGCGATCTTCAACCTCGCGGGCGAGGGATCGCCCGAAGGCGCCACCGGCCATCTGCTGACCATCCCGGCGAAGGCCTATACCCCGGTCAACGCCAGCCTCATCCCCACGGGCGAGCTGCGGCCGGTGGAAGGCACCGTGTTCGATTTCCGCGCGCCCCGCCGCATCGCGGACGGCATTCGCGACGGGCGCGAGGAACAGATCCGCTTCGGCCAGGGCTACGACCATAATTTCGCGCTCGACAAGGGCCTCACCCGATCGCCGGAGCTGGTCGCCAGGCTGGAGGACCCATCCTCGGGCCGCGTGCTCGAAGTGCTCAGCACCGAGCCGGGCGTGCAGTTCTACACCGGCAATTTCCTCGACGGCACGTTCGTCGGCAAGCAGGGGCATCTCTACCGCATGGGCGACGGCATCGCGCTCGAGCCGCAGAAATTCCCCGATGCCCCGAACCAGCCGGGCTTCATCTCCGCGCGCGTCGATCCCGGCAAGCCTTACCGGCACGTGATGATCTACCGCCTGTCCACGACCCGTTGAACGGATAAACGATGACCGACACCGCACCGCCCAAGCTCCGTTCGCGCGCCTGGTTCGACAACCCCGACAATATCGACATGACCGCCCTCTATCTGGAGCGGTATCTGAACTTCGGCCTCAGCCTGGAGGAATTGCGCTCGGGCAAGCCGATCATCGGCATCGCCCAGACGGGCAGCGATCTTTCCCCCTGCAACCGCCATCATCTGGTGCTGGCCGAACGCATCCGCGAGGGCATTCGCGAAGCTGGCGGCATCGCCCTGGAATTCCCGGTCCACCCGATCCAGGAAACCGGCAAGCGGCCGACGGCGGGGCTCGATCGCAACCTCGCCTATCTGGGCCTGGTCGAGGCGATCTACGGATATCCGATCGATGGCGTGGTGCTGACCACCGGTTGCGACAAGACGACGCCCGCCTGCCTGATGGCGGCAGCGACGGTGAACATCCCCGCCATCGCGCTTTCGGTCGGCCCGATGCTGAACGGCTGGCACAAGGGCGAACGGACGGGTTCGGGCACGATCGTGTGGAAGGCGCGGCAGATGCTGGCCGCCGGCCAAATCGACAATGCCGGCTTCATCAAGCTCGTCGCCTCGTCCGCGCCATCGACCGGCTATTGCAACACCATGGGCACCGCGACGACGATGAACAGCCTGGCCGAGGCGCTGGGCATGATGCTGCCCGGATCGGCGGCCATCCCGGCGCCCTATCGCGACCGGCAGGAAGTGGCGTATCTGACCGGCAAGCGCATCGTCGAGATGGTGGCCGAGGACCTGAAGCCCTCCGACATCCTGACCCTGGACGCCTTCCACAACGCCATCGTCGTCAATTCCGCGATCGGCGGATCAACCAACGCGCCGATCCACCTCGCCGCGATCGCCCGCCATATCGGCGTGGACCTGCCGCTGAAGGATTGGGAGACGGAAGGGCATAAGGTGCCGCTGCTCGTCAACCTCCAGCCCGCCGGCGAATATCTGGGCGAGGATTATTATCGCGCGGGCGGCGTGCCGGCGGTGGTCGCCCAGCTGATGGGCCAGGGGCTGATCCGCGAAGCCGCGATGACGGTGAACGGCCGGACGATTGGCGATAATTGCCGCGACGCGACGATCGAGGACGAACGCGTCATCCGCCCCTTCCATCAGCCGCTGAAGGAGGAAGCCGGCTTCCTCGTGCTTACCGGCAACCTGTTCGACGCCGCGATCATGAAGACGAGCGTGATCAGCCCCGAATTCCGCGACCGCTACCTCTCCAACCCGGACGATCCCGATGCGTTCGAAGGGCCGGCGGTCGTGTTCGACGGGCCGGAGGATTATCACCACCGCATCGACGATCCGTCGCTCGGCATCACGCCGCAGACGCTGCTGTTCATGCGCGGCGCGGGGCCGATCGGCTATCCGGGCGCGGCGGAGGTGGTGAACATGCGCCCGCCCGCCTACCTCATCACCGAAGGCGTCAGCGCGCTGCCGTGCATCGGCGACGGCCGGCAATCCGGCACCAGCGGCAGCCCCTCCATCCTCAACGCCAGCCCGGAGGCCGCGGCCAATGGCGGCCTGGCCCTGCTCAGGACGGGGGACAGGGTGCGCCTCGACCTGCGCAGGGGCCGGGTGGACGTGCTGATATCCGACGCGGAGCTGGCCGATCGCCGCAAGGCGCTGGAAGCGGCGGGCGGCTATGCCTATCCCGCCTCGCAGACGCCGTGGCAGGAGATACAGCGCAAGATCGTCGGCCAGATGGATACCGGCGCGATCCTGGAAGGGGCGGAGAAATATCAGCGCATCGCCCAGACCCAGGGCCTGCCGCGCGACAATCACTGAGCCGACGCGCAAGGGGCGGAGCCGCCATGGCGGAATGGACGATCATCGGGCGCGACGTGCGCGACGAACTGGGCGAAGGCACCTTGTGGTCGGCGCGGGACAATGCCGTCTATTGGGTGGATATCCTCGCGCCTACGCTCAACCGGCTGGCGCTGGATACAAGCGAGATCCGCCGCTGGCCGATGCCCGAGCCGCTGGGCTGGGTGGTGGAGCGCGCCGGCGGCGGCTTCATCGGCGGTTTCCGGAGCGGCTTCGCCGAGATCGACCTCGATCCCGTCGCGATCCGCCCGATCGCCGATCCGGAGCCGCATCTGCCCGGCAACCGGATGAACGACGGCAAGGCCGATGCCCAGGGCCGCATCTGGTGCGGCACGATGGACATGGCCGAGGCGCAGGATATGGGATCGCTCTACCGCCTCGATCCCGATCGCCGCTGGACACGGATGGACGAAGGCTATCGCGTGCCCAACGGCCCCGCTTTCTCGCATTGCGGCCGCTGGCTCTATCATTCGGATACGGCGCGGCGCGTCATCTACCGCTTCGCCCTGGATGCGGACGGCGCGATCGCCGATCGCCGGCCCTTCGTCCATTTCACCGAGGCGGACGGCTATCCGGACGGCATGACCGTCGATGCGGACGGGCATATCTGGGTCGCCCACTGGGGCGGCGGACGGATCAGCCGCTTCTCGCCCGATGGCGAACAGGTGCGCACGGTGACGCTGCCGGCACGCCAGGTCACCAACATCACCTTCGCCGGCGCCGGCCTCGACCGCATGTTCGTGACGACAGCCGCGACCGGCCTCGCCCCGACCGAGCATGACGGCGCGCTCTACGAGATCGACTGCGGCACACGCGGCCTGCCCACCGGCATCTTCCCCGGCTGAATCGACGACGACCGCCGCGATCCAGCGCCGATCCGGGCAGGCCCCGATAGCCGATCATTCATAGCCGGATTCCGGAACGCGCTGGCGCTGGACGGCGCATTCGGCGGCAAGGAAGTCGAGCAGGGCACGCACCGAGGGCAGCAGGCCGCGCCGCGACGGGAATACCGCGTGGACGATCTCGTTGGCGGGCCGCCATTCGGGCAGCACCGTCACCAGCCGTCCGCTTTGCAGATCGTCCCACACAACAAGCGTCGGCAGGCGCACCGCCCCGGCCCCGGCCAGCGCGGCATCGCGCAGCGCCGCCATATCGTCCGTGACCAGCCGTGGCGCATGGCGCACGTCAGCGACGCTGCCGTCGGCATGGGTCAGCCGCCAGCGATGGTCGCGGGCTGCCGGGCCGAAATCGAGGCTCGGCAATTCGGACAGGTCGGCGGGAACGGTGATGGCGCGGCCTTTCAGCAGGCCGGGGCTGGCGACGATGCGGATCGTGCGCTCGTCGAACCGGCGCATGACCAGATCGCTCCTGGCCAATGGCGGCGGACGGACGCGGATCGCCAGATCGAAGCCCTCGCCGATCACGTCGACCCGCCGGTTGGTGCTTTCGACGTGAAGCTCGACATCGGGGTAGAGCGCCATGAAGCGGCCGAACAGCGCACCGAACTGGAAGGCGATGAGGCCGGAGGGGCAGCTCAGGCGGATCACCCCGCGCGGCGCGGCGCGCGACTGGTCGACAACGGTCTGCGCCGCTTCCGCCTCCACGAGCATGGCGACGCAGTGACGGTAATATTCCTGGCCGATTTCGGTCACGGAGAAACGCCGGGTCGAGCGCTGGATCAGCCGGACGCCAAGCCGCTCCTCCAGCAGGCCGATGCGGCGGCTGATCTTGGATTTCTGCAGGCCCAGCGCGCGCGCCGCCGATGCGAAGCCGCCATGATCGACTGCCTGGACAAACAGATAAAGGTCGTTGAGGTCCTGCATTGTCCTATTTTTAGGACGTTGAGTCCATTATGGCAATCTTCCGGCCATATTGGTGCATCATTATTGTGCATTCCAACAGCCGCCTTCCTTGTCGGAAGGCGCGGGAGATGCGTGATGAAGAAGATCCTCGGCACCTACAGCAATCCCAACCAGCATTGGGTCGGCGATGGCTTTCCGGTCCGCTCGCCCTTTTCCTACAACAGCCTCGGCGGCCGGGTGAGCCCCTTCCTGCTGCTCGATTATGCCGGGCCGCATAATTTCGCGCCGACGACCGATCGGCGCGGCGTCGGCCAGCATCCGCATCGCGGGTTCGAAACGGTGACGATCGTCTATGACGGCGAGGTCGAGCACAGGGATTCGGCCGGCAACGGCGGCATCATCGGCCCCGGTGACGTCCAGTGGATGACCGCGGCGGGCGGCATATTGCACGAGGAATATCATTCCCCGGCCTTCGGCAAGACGGGCGGCCCGTTCCGCATGGTCCAGCTCTGGGTCAACCTGCCCGCGAAGGACAAGATGGCGCCCGGCGGATATCAGGGCATCACCGCGGCGGACATCCCGGCCGTCGAACTGCCCGATGGCGCCGGCATCGCCCGGGTGATCGCGGGCGAGATGCTCGGCGCGAAAGGGCCCGCGCGCACCTTCACCCCGATCAACGTCTGGGACGTGCGGCTGAATCGCGATGCCGATCTGACGCTCGACCTGCCCGAAGGTCATACCGCGATGCTCGTGGTGCTCGCCGGCCATGTAACCGTGGGCGGCAGCGAGGGCGCGCGGGAGGCCGAGATGGTCCTGCTGAGCCGCGAGGGCGGATCGATCGGGATCCACGCCGACGGCGACGCGACGATCCTCGTCCTGACCGGCGAGCCGATCGACGAACCCATCGTCGGCTACGGCCCCTTCGTGATGAACAGCGAGGCGGAGATCCGCCAGGCCATCGAGGATTTCAACAGCGGCAGGTTCGCGGCCGTCGCGGCCTGACGCCGACCCGGCTCCCTTCCCCACCCCCCGGGGAGCCGGGTCTCCCCCTTCCCCAATCGACGGCGGACCGGTGCGCCCCGCCGCGACGGCAACCCAAACCGCCGAACCCGGCGCGCCCCTGAAACAGGAGAAAGCCGTGACAAGCGAAGCCATCCGTGACCCGCAGGCCGATCATCTGCTCACCCCGCAGAATTCCGCCTTCATCATCATCGACTATCAACCGGTGCAGGTGAACTCGATCGCCTCGATGGACCGGCAACTGCTGCTCAACAATATCGCCGGCTGTGCCAGGGCGGCGGTCGCCTATGGCCTGCCGGTGGTCCATTCGACGGTAAACGTCGCAACCGGCCTCAACCAGCCGCCGGTTCCGCAGATTCGCAAGATATTGGGCGATTATCCCACTTACGACCGCACCAGCATCAACAGCTGGGAAGATGTCGAATTCCGCAGGGCCGTGGAAGCGACCGGCCGCAAGAAGCTGATAATGACCGCGCTGTGGACCGAGGCATGCCTGACCTTTCCCGCGCTGGATGCGCTCAGGGAAGGCTATGAGGTCTATGTCCCGGTCGATGCGGTGGGCGGAACCTCGCCGGCCGCCCATGACGCTGCATTGCGACGGATCGAGCAGGCGGGCGGCAAGATGATCTCCGTGCCCCAGCTCTTCTGCGAGCTGCAGCGCGACTGGAACCGCAGCGAGACGGTTCCCGCCTTCATGAACCTGTTCATCGAGACCGGCGGCACCGCCGGAATCCAGTTCTCATACGACAAGGCCGATTGATCCCGCCGTTCCGCCGGCGCGGCGGCCGCCGCCCCGCCGGTCCCCTTACGGAGAATGACCATGACGACCCCCGCCAACTTCAACGGCCAGCGCCCCGTGATCGACCCCGACGATGCGGTGATGCTGCTGATCGACCACCAAAGCGGCCTGTTCCAGACGGTCGGCGACATGCCCATGCCCGAGCTGCGCTCGCGCGCAGGGGCGCTCGCCTCGATCGCGACGCTCGCCAACATGCCCGTGATCACCACCGCCTCGGTGCCGCAGGGTCCGAACGGCCCGCTGATTCCGGAAATCCACGCCAACGCCCCGCACGCCCAATATGTCCCGCGCAAGGGCGAGATCAACGCCTGGGACAATCCCGATTTCGTCGCGGCGGTGAAGGCGACCGGCCGGGGACGCTGATCATCGCGGGCACGATCACCAGCGTGTGCATGGCCTTTCCCTCGATCAGCGCGGTGCAGGACGGCTACAAGGTGTTCGCGGTGGTCGATGCATCCGGCACCTATTCGAAGATGGCGCAGGAAATCACGCTCGCCCGCGTCGTCCAGGCCGGCGTCGTGCCGATGGACACCGCCGCCGTCGCGTCGGAAATCCAGAAGACATGGCACCGCGATGATGCCCGGAAATGGGCCGAGGTCTATACGAAGATATTCCCGCCCTATCAGTTGCTCATCGAAAGCTACGCCAAGGCGCAGCAGGTCGCGACCGAGCATGAAACGCTCGATTCCCAGCGCGCCTGAACGCGCGCGCCCGTCCTGATCCCTCGGGCGACCGCCTCGAACCGCGCCCGGTTCGAAGCGGTCGCCCTTTCCCGATCTCGGCGCCCCGGCGTCTCCACCCTTGGAAGCCCAGCGTCATCCTCGTCGCACCGATCGCGTCGCCGACCGATAACATATTGATAATAAATGAAATATCTGGGCGTTGGTGGGCCCGGCAGGACTCGAACCCGCAACCTAGCCGTTATGAGCGGCCAGCTCTAACCATTGAGCTACAGGCCCCGACCAACGATGCCCGGATAGCGGAGGCGGATAGCGGCTGGCAAGCGCGTTCGGCGCCGTGCCGCCGGCCTCTCGTTCAGCCCTGCCCCTGGCCCGAGCGGCGCTCGCCTTCCCGCACCGGCAGGCGCAGGTCGAAGCTGTCGGCGCGGATATCGAGGCCGCCGCGCGCCGAGACGGCGAGGTTGCGGATCAGGCGGAGCGCGAAGCCGAGGCCCAGCACCGGCGCATCCGGCCAGTCGCCGTCGGGGCTGTAGCCGGGATCGAGCAGGGCATGTTCGTCCCGCCCGTCCAGCAGGCACGGGCGGGAGACCGAGAGGCGAAGCTGGCCGCCTTCGCAACGCAAGGTGGCGAAGATCGTCTCGCCGCGTTCGGCCAGGCCGATCGTGGCCGCGAGCAGCCGCGCAAACATGCGTTCCACCGTGACCGGATCGGCATCCACCGCCGGCAGCGACTGGGCGATGCGGAAGGCGAGCGTCACGCCGCGCGGACGGGCCACCGCCTCATAATCGTCGTGCAGCCGTTCGATCAGCATCGCGGCATCCACCGCGCTGGCGGCATTCTGCACGCGGCGCGATTCCAGCCGGGCGGCCATGTCGAGATCGTCCACGGCCGCCAGCAGGCGGCGCCCCTGATCGAGGATGTCGCCGGCGCGATCGCGGTAATCCGTGCCCGCCGGGCCGAGCATCTGCCGCTCGATCATCTCGGCGAAGCCGACGATGGCGTTGAGCGGCGTGCGCAGTTCGTGGACGAGCTGGCGCAGCGCATCGGGCGCCAGGCCGGAGCCGTAGAGGCCGGCGGCGAAGGCGGGCTGGGCCGCGATCTCGTCCGCGCGGGGGCGGCGCGCGGTGCCGCGATAGCCGGTGAAGCGGCCGTCATGATGATCGAAGAAGGGCACGGCCGAAATCCGCCATTCGCCCGATACCGGCCCCTCGCCCGGCACGCTGAGCCGCGCGTCGCGGAACGAGGCGCGGCGGCGGAAAGCGCCCGCGGCATGGCCATCGACGCCATGGCCATATTGTTCGGCGGCGACCGCGATGACGATGCCGACCAGCGGGCCGCGATCGGCCCCCTCCACCCAGCGGATCATGCCGTCGGGGCCGGTTTCGAAGCGGAAATCCTCGATCCGTTCGCCGGCGGCAGGCGTGGCGGGCGGCGTTATCTCGGCCCGGTCGCGATAGGCGGCGATGCGATCAAGGAGGTCGCGGATCTGGGTATCGCCATCCGGGGCGTCGGCGGGCAGCGGGGCGATGGTGGCGGCGGGGATTTGCGCGAACGGCGCCGGGCCGGCCAGCGCGGCATCCTCGGCCAGCATCACCTCCATCGCGGGCGATGCGGGCGCCGGCTGGGCCGCCCGATCCGCGCCCAGCGCGAAATCGGCGGGGCCGAAGCTGTCGAGCGCGATGCGGACGCCATGGGTGAGATCGCGGCGATGGCGGAGCAGGCCGCGCGCCAGTGGCGAAAGGGCGGGAAGCAGGCCCAGCCATTCCTCCTCGCCAAGCTCCGCCGTGGAAAGCAGCCCCGCGCATACGGCCGCCGGCTCCTCCGCGATGAAGGCGAGCAGGACGGGGCTGACCCGGCGGCTGGCGATGGCGGCCACGCTTTCGGCCCGCACCGCCTGCGGCACATCGGCGCGGATGCGGCGGAGCAAGGCGATGGCGGCGCGGCGGAGATCGGGATCGATCGTGGCGTCGCGATCCTGCGCGAGGATATCGACGATCTGTCGCCACGCGGCCGTGCGCGCGCCGGCATCGGCCACCGGCCNCGCCAATACCGTCGCGAGCTTGTCGTCGAAGCGCACCCCTGATCGCCTTCCCTGAACAGGCCGGGCTGGCCCCTTGTTGCGATCTCCCCCGTTACCGCCCCGCGCGCATCCGGGAAAGACGATTTTATGCGTCGTCGCATAGTGGGACAATTGCACGGCCGCGAAATATTCTTATGTTCGCGACACATCATCTGGAAGGATATGCTGTGACTGCGCGGTTTCCGCTCGATTCCATCGACCGCACCATCCTGTCGGCGCTGCAGGAAGAGGGCCGTATCACCAATGTCGACCTTGCCCGCCAGGCCGGGCTGACCGCCCCGCCCTGCCTGCGCCGCGTGCGCGCGCTGGAACAGGCCGGCGTGATCGAAAGCTATCATGCCCGGCTGAACGCCCCGGCGCTGGGCTATGGCATCATGGTGTTCGCGCTGGTGAGCCTGAAGAGCCAGGCCGAGGACGATCTGCGTGCCTTCGAGGAGCATATGGCCAAGCTGCCCGAGGTGCGCGAATGCCACATGCTGAATGGCGAGATCGACTTCATCCTGAAGATCGTCGCGCACGACCTGCAGGCCTTCCAATCCTTCCTGACATCGCAACTGACCCCCGCCCCCAACGTGGCGAGCGTTAAGACGTCGCTGACGATCCGCACATCCAAGGACGCGCCGGGGGTGCCTGTCGACCCCGAGTGACGACGGCTGGCGCGATTTCCGGGCGACCGGCATCGATCGCCGTTGGGTAAACCGCCGAATGATCGTTGACGCGGGCTATGGCCGGAAGCTCTCTCGGGAAACCCGGCCCTTGCGGACATCGGCCTTGAGCCCTCTCCCGCCTTCGCGGGAGAGGGTTGGGTGAGGGCAACGAAATGACGATTTCCCTGACAGCGCCGCGCCCGGATTTCTGACAATCGTTTTTTCCGCGCTTCTCACTGAATTCCTGCCGGCCCGGATACGCTGGCAAAGCGGGCATAGCCTTGCACGGAAATTCCATCGTCACGCCGGACCTGTTCCGGGGTCCACCGTGCCGCAGACATCGACGTTGATGATCGAGCGCCAGCATTGCGTCTCCATCCTCGCCAGCGGCTTCGACGGCACTGTATGTCGGCCTAGCGCCCTGTCTTCTGCGCCGCATCGACCCGTATCCCGCAATCGCGCGAAAAGCAGGGCAGGCGCTGGCAAAGGGACCGGAAACGAACGAGACAATCAGTCTTGGCATGATCAGGCGCCACCACCTGCTTGACGGTGGACCCCGGAACAGGTCCGGGGTGACGATGGGGTTATTGTCCTCTCACCCCGACAAATCGACCGCGCCGATCGCCCGGCGCAGTGCTTGAAACCGACCGCTGCCGCCCGTGGACTCCACGCTGCCCCGGTTCCGTCTCCGCTCCACGCCGACCTCCAGCCCACGAAAAAGGGGCGACCGGATGATCCGGCCGCCCCCTTTCTATCCGTTGCCCAAGGGCGACGGCAGATCAGGCCTGCTGGTCGATCCAGATCAGCCAATATTTGGCGAGACCCTGGCGCGGGCCCGTGATCTGGGAGAAGACCTGCTTGGCTTCTTCCTTCTGGCCGGCGCGGGCGAGCGCCATGCCGAGGCGGGTGTTGACGACATTGGCGTCCACGCCGCCCTTCTGAAGGGCGACCTTGTAGAGCTCCGCCGCCTTCGCATATTCGCCATAGCCGAGGTAGGAATCGGCGGTGGCGCGGGCGGCGACGCCGTTCGCGGCCTTCGCGGCCGAGGCGGCAGCGCCGGCGAGATCGGCCTTGTCGGCCGCGACGCGCGAATTGGCGGTGTCGCTGAACAGCTTGATGTTGCTGTTGGGGGTGAGCTTCAGCATGCCGGCGGCGACGCCTTCGTCGATCACCGCCTTACCTTCGCCAGGAAACTTCAGATAGACCGCCTCGGCATAGGTATAATAATCGCTCTCGCCCTTCAGCGCCTTGGCGGTGCGCATCAGGCGCATCAGATCAAGCTCCTGATCGGCGTCGATCTTGTTGAGATCGCGATAGGTGATGAGCGAATCACGCCAATTGTCCTGGCTCGGATAGGCCTTCAGCCACGCCTGGGTGATATCCGCCACCTGCGGGCCGAGCTTCGCCTTGTAGCCGATCGCCACGCCGCGCTGATAATAGGCTTCCGGCAAGGGCTGGCCGGCGGCCTGCGCCTTGTTGATCGCTTCCTGCAGCACGGCCAGCGCCTCGGCCGGCTTGCCCAGCTTGTCCTTCGATTCGACGAGAAGGGCGTAGGATTCGGTCGAGCTGTCGCCCGCCTTGGTCGCCTGGTCGAACGCCTGCTCGGCGCGGGCATAGTCCTTCGATTCATAGGCGAGGCGGCCGCGGACAACCCAGAAATTGCCGAGCGAGGCGGCCGGCACCTTGCCGCTTTCCAGCATCAGATCGAGCGCCTGGGCCTGGAGCGTCTTGTCCTTCTGGGCAAGGCCGACATCGTAGGAGACCGAACCGGCATAGAATTTGTCGTCGGGCGTCTGCGCGGCGGAACGGGCCTCGCCCGCCTTGGCGACGGCGGTGGCGATATCCTTGGGCGCGTTGCGATCCGGGCCGATCGCGGCCTGGGTGGCGGCCACTGCCTCGCGCACCGCCGGCGTGAGCTGGGGCTTGCCGGCCTGTTCCTTTTCCTTCTTCGCCGCCAGCGCGGGCTGGACGCCCACAACCGCCACGCCGGACAGCGCGAGCGCGAGGCCCAGCGTGATCGTCGAAACCATTCTCATCTTCTCAAGCCTCCTCAGGGAGCGGGGATTCCCGTGCGCCGGCCTGCCTACTCTGCCACCGCACGCCGCACAAGATTTCGCCACACAAGCCCGGCCATGCCGGAACGGCGCTGAACCCGCCTTTAATGACGCGGCAAGCGGCCGGCACCACAATGCTTTTTCCCTTTTGCCGGCGCCGCTGCTGGGATAGGCGCGGCCGATGCTTGCCCTGCTGTCCCCCGCCAAGTCGCTCGATTATCGGCGCCCCCTTCCCCCGCACGCCACCACCCGCCCCCGCTTCGCCGAGGAAGCCGGGGCGCTCGCCGCCGCCGCCGCACGGCTGGGCGCGGCCAGACTCGGCGAACTGATGCATATTTCGGACAAGCTGGCGGAATTGAACGCCGCCCGCTTCGCCGGCTTCGCCGAGGCCGAGGAGCGCGCGGCGCTCCACGCCTTCAACGGCGACGTCTATGTGGGCTTCGAGGCGCGGAGCCTGGACGATGCCGCGATCGCCTTCGCCCAGGACCATGTGCGCATCCTGTCCGGCCTTTACGGACTGCTCCGCCCGCTGGACGCGATCCGCCCCTATCGGCTGGAGATGGGAACGCGCTGGGCGCCCGAGGCGCGCAACCTCTATCTCCACTGGGGAAGCCGGGTGAGCGAGGCGATCGCCGAGGACCTGGCCGAGCAGGGCGACGGAGTGATCCTGAACCTCGCCAGCCAGGAATATTGGGGCGTGGTATCGCAGGCCCCGCCCAAGGCCCGCATCATCACGGTCGATTTCAAGGAATATGGCCCCAAGGGCCTGCGCTTCAGCAGCTTCGCCGCCAAGCGGGCGCGCGGGATGATGGCGCGCTGGCTGTGCGAGCATCGCGTGGCCCGGCCGGAGGAGATGAAGGCGTTCGACAGCGACGGCTATGCCTTCGATGCCGCCGCGTCCGCCCCGGACCGCTGGCTGTTCGTGCGGGGAACGGCGGCGGAGGCGTGAAGCCCCGGCCCGCCGCCTTCGCCTGCGGCGCAGCATCAGCCACGCCTTTCGGGAAAGTGAAATAATCATCGCGTAAGAGCCACGGTTAGCATCTTCGCAATTGCCATCGCCTTCGAAAATGGTGCATTGCAGCGTCAAGGACTCGCCAGGCAACGGAGTATCGTCATGTTGCGTTGTGTCCCGACCAGATACCGGCCCGCTGACGCCCTGATCGTGCTGGGCGCCTTCGTCGCCGGCGCCCCTTCGGCCCAGGCCGCGCTTCTCCTGATGGAAGGCCCGATGGCGCACCGATCGGCCGCCGATCCCGCGCCGATGCACATTCCCGCCCCCCTCCCCGCGCCCGATGCCGCCACGGGCGCGAACGGCAGGGACCCGGCCCTGACGCCCGCTGCCGCGCGGCAGCGCTGGCTGGCGGCGATGGCGGCGGCACCCGACGAGGATGGACGGATCGTGGCGGCGGGCACCACGAGCAGCCTCGGCAGCGCGGGCTGGCTGCCTCTGGTCGGTGCGCTGATGCTGGTGGCCTTCCGCCGGCCCCGCCGCGACGGCCGGCTGCGCTACATCTCCGCCGTCTGACGAAGGCGATCCGGCGGGGTCGTCCGGCCCCCGCCTCCCATGGAATTCGACAGCGCCGGGCTGGCATACGGCGACCAGTTGGGCTAGGGGCATGAGGTCGCGCCTGCGCGCGCGAAAATGCCCTGTCACGACATACGGAAACCATCTTGGCCAGCGTCCCGCCGCCCAGCGAAAACAGCGACATCTCCCCCGTCTCGATCGTCGACGAGATGAAGTCGAGCTATCTCGACTATGCCATGTCGGTGATCGTCAGCCGCGCGCTGCCCGATGTGCGCGACGGCCTGAAGCCGGTGCACCGGCGCATCCTTTTCGCCAGCCAGGAAGGCGGTTTCGTCCCCGGCCGCCCCTATCGCAAGTCGGCCAAGATCGTCGGCGACGTGATGGGCAATTATCACCCGCATGGCGACGCCGCGATCTACATGGCGCTCGCCCGTCTGGCGCAGGACTGGTCGATGCGGGTGCCGCTGGTCGACGGCCAGGGCAATTTCGGGTCGATGGACCCGGACATGCCGGCTTCCATGCGCTACACCGAGGCGCGGCTCGCCAAGCCGGCCATGGCGCTGCTGGCTGACATCGACAAGGACACCGTCGATTTCCAGCCCAATTATGACGGATCGCTGCAGGAGCCGCAGGTCCTGCCGGCGCGCTTCCCCAACCTGCTGGTCAACGGATCGGGCGGCATCGCCGTCGGCATGGCCACCAACATCCCGCCCCACAATCTTGGCGAGGTGATCGCGGCCTGCAAGGCGTTCATCCACAATGGCGGGATCAGCTCGGAAGAGCTGCACGAGATCATCCCGGGCCCGGACTTCCCGACCGGCGGCCTGATCCTGGGCAAGGGCGGCGCGCGCAACGCCTATCTGAACGGCAAGGGATCGATCATCATGCGATCCCGGCATGTGATCGAGGAAGGGCGCGGCGACCGGCGGTCGATCGTGCTGACCGAGATCCCCTACCAGACCGGCAAGAGCGCCCTGGTGGAAGGCATTGCCGAGGCCGCCAAGGAAAAGCGGATCGAGGGCGTTTCGGACATCCGCGACGAATCCAACCGCTTCGGCGTGCGCATCGTCATCGAGCTGAAGCGCGATGCCACCCCGGAAGTGGTGCTGAACCAGCTCTGGCGGCACACCTCGGCGCAGACCAGCTTCCCGGCCAACATGCTCGCCATCCGCGGCGGCCGCCCGGAAGTGCTGAACCTGCGCGACATCATCGAGGCCTTCGTCAAGTTCCGCGAGGAAGTGATCACGCGGCGTTCGAAGTTCGAGCTGCTGAAGGCCCGCGAGCGCGCCCACATCCTGCTCGGCCTCGTCATCGCCGTCACCAACCTGGACGAGGTGGTGCGGATCATCCGCGGCTCCTCCAGCCCGGCCGAGGCGCGCGCCGCCCTGCTCGCCCGCGAATGGCCGGTGGCGGAGATCGCCGCCTATATCAAGCTGGTCGAGGCGGTGGAGCATGAGGTGGACGGCGACACCTACCGCCTGTCCGACGCGCAGGTGCGCGCCATCCTCGACCTGCGCCTGCACCGCCTGACGGCGCTGGGCCGCGACGAGATCGGCGACGAGCTGGCCAAGCTCGCCACCTCGATCGGCGAGCTGCTGCACATATTGGGCGACCGCGCCCGCCTTTACGAGGTGATGGAGGAGGAGCTCGACCTCATCGCCGCCGAATTCGCCACCCCGCGCAAGACGACGATCGCGCCGGCCGGCGACGATATCGACGACGAGGACCTGATCGAGCGCGAGGAGATGGTCGTCACCGTCACCATGGGCGGCTATATCAAGCGCACCCCGCTGGAAGCCTTCCGCGCCCAGAAGCGCGGCGGCAAGGGCCGTTCCGGCATGGGGACGAAGGATGAGGACGCCGTTATCGCGCTGTTCGTCACCTCCACCCACACGCCGGTGCTGTTCTTCTCCAACCACGGCAAGGTCTATCGCCTGAAGGTGTGGAAGCTGCCCGAGGGCGCCCCCCAGGCGCGCGGCCGGCCGATGGTTAACCTGCTGCCGCTGGCGGCGGGCGAGACCATCTCCACCGTGCTGCCGCTGCCCGAGGACGAGGCGGTGTGGAAGGACCTGCACGTCATGTTCGCCACCGCCAAGGGCACGGTGCGCCGCAATTCGATGGATGCGTTCACCAACGTGCCCTCGAACGGCAAGATCGCCATGCGCTTCGACGAGGGCAGCGACGATCGCCTGATCGGCGTCGCGCTGCTGACCGAGGAGGACGACGTGCTGCTGGCGACCCGCCAGGGCAAGGCCATCCGCTTCGAGGCGACGGCCGTGCGCGAGTTCCAGAGCCGCACCTCCACCGGCGTGCGCGGCATGACGCTGAAGGAAGGCGACGAGGTGATCTCGCTCTCCATCCTGCACCGCGCCGGCGCCAGCCAGGAGGAACGCGAGGATTATCTGCGCTTCGCCCCGTGGAAGGCGGAGAAGGAAGGCGCGCCGCAGATGCCGGCCGAGCGCTTCGCCGAGTTGCAGGCGCGTGAGCAGTTCATCCTCACCGTCTGCGCCAACGGCTACGGCAAGCTCAGCTCGGCCTATGAATATCGCCGCACCGGGCGCGGCGGCCAGGGCATCACCAATATCGACAATATCGCCCGCAACGGGCCGGTGGTGGCGAGCTTCCCGGCGCTGACCAGCGAGCAGCTGATGCTCGTGACCGATCAGGCGAAGATGATCCGCCTCGGCCTCGATACGCTGCGCGTGATCGGGCGCGGCAGCGCGGGCGTGCGCCTGTTCAACGTGGCTGACGACGAGCATGTCGTCTCCGCCGCGAAGATCGAGGAAAGCGAAGAGGACGAGGCTGAGGCCGAGGACGGCGCCGGTGATGCCGACGCCGGGGCCGAGGCCGGCGGCGAGGCCGCGCCGGAAGCCTGATCGAACGGGGAACCGCGCGGACGGCGAGGCCGCGCGGTTCCGGTTCCGGCGGGCCCCCTTCCGGGACCGCGACGAAACGGGCCCCCGCACGCACGCCGCGGCCCGCATCCATCCTATATTGAACTGTCCGATCGGCCGCCGGAAAGCGCGGCCGGCCATGTTCTGCGCATGTCGGCCCATGTCGGGGCTGCCCATGCTGATGGAAAAATCGAACATCTTCAAGATGTAGATCAGACCAGAATGGACTTATCTGCTTATTCGGCGGCGGTTTTTCATGCCGACCACCGGATGTTGGAATCGTCCCCCCATGCGATTTGGCCCGAATGCCGGACAAAGCGGCCGCATTCCTATGTTAATGACTCGTTTCCCATAATATTGACGACGCGCGGATTCCGGGGCATGCGTTGCCGCGACAAAAACTGAGCTTTCGCGTGAAATGAACGGAAAATGGCTTTCCATCTGAAACGGAGCCTTTCCCTGCAACAGGACGACGCGCTTCGGGGGGGGAAGAAATTGTCCGCCGTGGATGCGCCGGCCGAGGGGATCGAGATCGATCGATATCGGTCGATCGTGTTTCCCAATAATATCCGCCTCTGCCGCCGCAAGCGCGGCCTCGCCAAGCTGCTGGCGCTGTCCCAGCGCCTTCCCGACATTCCCTATATCCGCCTTTCCAAGATCGAGCGTGGCGAGGTGTTCGCCAAGCCGGCCGAGCTTGCCGCCATCGCGGGCGCGCTGAAGCTGCTGCCCGCCGATCTGCTGATCAACATCGACGACGACGCCTTCGACATGGCCGAATGGGCGGCGGACGTGCAGGACCCGGCGAGCTTCGATCCCGCCGAGGACCATTTCGCCGTGCTGCTGGCCGCCGCGATCCGCCATCGGCGCGAGGCGGATGCGGGGCTGACCATCGCGGCCTTGGAAAAGGATTATGGCATCGCCCCGGTGATGCTTTCGCGGCTGGAAAACGCCTTCAAGCCGATCGGACGGTGGAATGACGGCACGGTAGCGGGCATCTGCCACCTGATGGACGTGGCGGACGTGGCCGCGCTACGCGAGCGGGTAACCGGGCTGTATGCGGCCGGCGCGCTGGACGCGCATCTCCGCGCCGTGGCCAATCCCGAGGATCGCAAGGCCAAGACGCGGGCCCGCGTCGCCGAGCTGCGCGCCGCCTTCGATCCCGCCGCCGGCCGGCTGCACCCGCGCCCGCCCAAGGCGCCGCCGCCGCTCCGCGCCGATCCGGCCGGAACGCAGCCCGCCTTCGCCATGCTGGCGGAGGAGCGCGCACCGTTCGAGGGGCCGGCCATGGCCGAAGGGGAAACCGCCCTGGTGCGGCTGGTGCCGGTTTTCGGCGCGCCGATCGGCGAGGGGCTGATCCAGCGCACCCCCATGGGCACCATGGTGGAGGCGCCGCGCGGGGCCGGACCCAATGCCTATGGCCTGCGCGTCTGCCGGCCCACGCTGGGGCCGGCCCTGCCGGCACGGGCGACGGTGATCGTCGATCCCGATCGCTTCCCCACCCCCGGCGGCATCGCCGTGGTGCGCGAGACGGAGGGGCTGCGCCTGCTGACGGTGGGCGTCGATCGCGACGGCCGGATGACCGGCTATAGCGCGCATCCCGATCGCGAGATCGCGATCGACGCGCTCGATCCGATCGACGTCGCCACGGTGATCGGCGCCATCTTCGACTGAGATCTCCGGCTAAGGGGATTCCGAAGGCGGAAGCGGCGCCTCGCCGCCAAATACGCGTGATTCCAACGGCCTGGTCGATAAATTCCGAATCCGAACGCCTGAAATCCGGCCATCCGATCGATGATCGGCCGAAACCATTCCTATAATGATCCTGAGTAGCCGAGTTCAGGACGCTGTTATGCGCGCACGCCGCGGGGCAAAGGATATATTGGGCAGCGCCCTGCACAGGATCACCGGCTTCCTCGGCACGGCTTCCGGCACAGGCATTCCACGCGATACAGGCTCGGCCGCCCATGGCGACGGCCCCGGCGGCTGGATCGATCCCGTCACCACCCTTCCCGACCGCCGCACCATCGCCCGCCTGTTCGATGATCTGCGCGCGCGCCTCGAAGGCGGGCCGGTGGCGATGCTGATCGTCAACCTCGACCGCTTCAGCATGGTGAACGACGTGTGCGGCCATGAAGCCGGCGACCTCGTGCTGCGGGTGACGGCGGAACGGCTGCGACGGCTGGCCAGGGCATCTGGCGCGGCGCTGGCCCATCTGGGCGGGGACGAATATGCCTGCCTCATGCCCGGCGATGCCGCCAGCGCCGCCGAGATCGCGCGGCGGATGGTGGACCAGGTGGCCGAGCCGATCGCGGTGGCGGGCGGCGTGGTGGAGGTGGGCGCATCGATCGGTATCGCCGACAGCGCCGCGATCGACGGCCGCGCCGACGATCTGCTGCGCGTGGCCGGCGTCGCCCTGTCCCGCGCCAAGAATGACGGCGGCGCCACCTTCCGCACCTTCGAACCGGCGATGGATTTCGACCTGCGCGATCGGGTGCGGCTGGAAAGCGATCTGCGCGCCGGCATCGCGCGCGGCGAGGTCGTGCCCTTCTACCAGCCGATCCTCTCGCTCCAGTCGGGCCATCTCGTCGGCTTCGAAAGCCTGGCGCGCTGGTGCCACCCGATCCGGGGGATCATCGATCCCGCCGTGTTCATCCCGATCGCCGAGGATGTCGACCTCATCAACGATCTGAGCTTCGCGCTGCTGCGCCAGGCGTGCCGCGACGCGCGCGACTGGCCGGGGCACCTGACGCTTTCGATCAACATATCCCCCCTGCAGATCCGCCGGCCCGATCTCGCCATCCGCCTGCTGCAGACGCTCTACGCCGGCGGCCTCGCGCCGGGGCGGCTGATCCTGGAGATCACGGAAAGCGCGCTGGTGGAGGATATCGCCGCCGCCCGCGCGACGATCCTTTCGCTGCGCAATGCCGGGGTGAAGGTGGCGCTGGACGATTTCGGCACCGGCTATTCCAGCCTGCACCATCTGCGCGAGCTGCAGTTCGACCGGATCAAGATCGACCGCTCCTTCATCGCCACGCTGGACAGCTTTGCCGGCGGCAAGATCGTGCGCGCTATCGTCGATCTCGGCCACGGCCTCGGCATGCCGGTGACGGCGGAGGGGGTGGAGACGATCGAGCAGGCCGACACGCTTTCGCTGCTGGGCTGCGCCTATGGCCAGGGCTTCCTGTTCGGCCGCCCGCTCCCGGCGGCCGAGGCGCTGGCGGCGGTCGATACCCGCCATCCGATGATCGATCCCCGCCGCGCCACGGGCTGAGCGGGGGCTCCCCGGCTTATCGCGGCCGCTGCGGAAGGCCGTCCGCTATCTCGTAATAATCGCCCTTGTCGGCGACGAAGATGTGCTTTTCCAGATGCGTGCCCGTGGGCGCATCGAAGGCGCCCATCGCCACCGCGATGCTGTCCTTGAACACGGGCTTCCAGAACAGGGCGGAGCCGCAGACCGAGCAGAAGCCCCGCTCCACCTTCTCCGACGATCGATACCAGCTCAGCTTGTCGGCGCCGTTCAGCCGCAGATCGGCCAGCGCCATGTCGGTGGACGCCCAATAATGGCCGGAAACCTTGCGGCACATGCTGCAATGGCAGGCGTCCGGGCCGCGCAGCTCGCCCGCGACCTCGAAGGTGACCGCCCCGCAAAGACATGATCCCCTGTGCACCGTCCCCTCCCCAGCCGCTGTCTCAGGCGGGCTTGATAGAGGGCGCGGGCGGCGATCGTCCAGCGCGGGGCGGACGGGCGATCAGAATTCCGAATTGACCGAGATCGGGGCCGTGAAATCCGGGGCGAGGTTGCCGGCCGCGCCATAGGTGGAGGCGCGGCGGCCGGCGAGGCGCTTGGCCTCGGCGGTGACGGCGCCCATCATCTCGATCGAAAGATCGATCTGGCGTTCGAGGATGGCGGCGTTCGCGGTCGAAGCCTCGCCCAGCGCGATCAGCGCGGCGGCAAGCTGGTCGCGCCCGTCCTGATCCAGCGCCCGCGCCCAGCCGGGCTTTTCGCGATCGAGGCGGGCAAGCTCGCTTTCCAGCACGCCGACGAGGCGGATCTTGGCGGATGCGAGCTCGGCCAGGTCGCGGCCGCCCTCGCGCGAGCGGAGCCGATCGGTTTCCTCGTTCATGATGAGCGTGAGCGACGCCATGACGTCGATCGCTTCATTGGCCATGGCCGGAACCTCCCTGCATACGGATGATCTGATCGAGCACGGCGGGCGCGAGGCCGATGCCGCCGCGCTTCGCGATCTCGTTACCCATTTGCTCGGCAAGCACGCCGCGGAACATCTCCTCGCCCGCGCCGCCGGAAAAATCGCCGGTGTCCACCATCTCCATCATCAGCTTGGTCATCTGGCCGACGAACACGGCCTCGAACTCGCGCGCCGTGGAGGCGGGATCGGGCGTGGGGCGCGGCATCTGCGCGGTCGCTGCCGGCGGCAGCATGGCGGAGGCGATATCGGCCATCTTACTGCACCTCGATTTCGGCCTGGAGGGCACCCGCCCCCTTCAGCGCCTGGAGGATGGTGATGAGGTCGCGCGGGCTGACGCCGAGCGCGTTGAGCCCGGAAACCAGGGTATGGAGCGATGTGCCGCCGTTCAGCACCGCCAGCGATCGGCCGCCGCCGTCGTCCACGTCGATGCTGGTGCGCGGCAGCACCGTGGTCTGTCCGCCGGAGAAAGGCTCCGGCTGCGAGGCGATCGGGGTTTCGGTGACGGCGATGGTCAGCCCGCCCTGGGCGATCGCGACCGGGCTGACGCGCACGTCCGCCCCCATCACCACCGTGCCGGCGGCCTCGTTGATGACGACGCGCGCGGGCTGGTCGACATCGACGGGCAGGTTTTCGATCCGGGCCATCAGTTCGACCAGCGGGCCGCCATAGCCGGCACCCTGGCGCAGCTCGACCGTGGCGGGATCGAGCACCTCGGCCGCGCCGGGCGCCTGCATGTTGATGACGTCGGCAATGCGGTGCGCGGTGGTGAAATCGGGGTTCTTCAGCGCCAGCTTCAGGCTGGTCGCCGACTTGAGGGCATAGGGCACCTCCCGCTCGATGATCGCGCCGCCGGCGATCCGCGCGGAGGTGGCGACGCCGCGGGTGATACGCGCGGCGGCCCCTTGCGCCTTGAAGCCGGATACCGCCACCGGCCCCTGGGCCACGGCATAGATTTCCCCATCCAGCGCGCGCAGTGAGGATACGAGCAACGTGCCGCCCTGCAGGCTGGTCGCATCGCCCATGGCGGAAACCTGCACGTCGATCTTCGATCCGGCGCGCGCGAAGGGCGGCATCGTCGCCGTCACCGAAACGGCGGCGACATTTTCCGTGCGCATCGTCGTGCCACGGATGTTGACGCCCATCCGTTCCAGCATCGCCTGGATCGTCTCCTCGGTGAAGGGGACGTTGCGGATGCGATCGCCCGTGCCGGCCAGGCCGACGACGAGGCCGTAGCCGACGAGCTGGTTGGAGCGGACATTCTCGACGTCCACGATATCCTTGATCCTGGTCGCCGCGTCAGCCGGCGCGACAGCGAGGCCGCAGCCCAGCACGGCGGCCGAGACCAGCGACAGGGCACGGGCCCGAAATCTGGTAAAGCTTCGCATCATAATCCTTATAGGATGAAGCGGCGGCCGAACCGGCGGCCGGGCCGGGATTTTGCGACGGATCATGCCACCCGCCTCGCCAGGCGCATCACGTAGCCGATGATCTCCGCCACGGCGGCATAATGTTCCACGGGAATGGGGTGGTCGATCTCGACCGCGGCATAGAGCGCGCGGGCGAGCGGCGGGCTTTCGACGATCGGCACCTTGGCGCCGGTCGCGATCTCGCGGATCTTCAGCGCCACCGCATCGACGCCCTTGGCGACGACGATCGGGGCCGCCATCTCGCCATGTTCATATTTCAGCGCCACCGCATAATGGGTGGGGTTGGTGACGATCACGCTGGCGGTGGGCACCGCCTGCATCATCCGCCGCCGCGCGCGCTGCATCTGGATCTGGCGGATGCGCGCCTTGATCTTGGGATCGCCGTCGCTCTGCTTGATCTCGTCCTTGATCTCCTGAAGGCTCATCCGCATCCGCTTCAGATAGGCGCGGCGTTGATAGACGAAATCGAACAGGGCGAGGCCGACGACCATCATCGCGACGACCTTGAGCACGCGGTAGATCATCTCCGCCAGCGTCTTGCCCACGTCATAGGGCGACTGGCCGATCAACTGGTCGAAGGCCACCGCGCGCGGCCAGGCGACCAGCACGGCGACGAGGACGATGACGGTGAACTTGGCGAGCGTCTTGCCGAATTCCACCAGCGCGCGCGTGCCGAACATGCGCTTGAGCCCGGTCATCGGCGAAAGCTTCGACCATTTGAGGCGGACCCGCGACCAGCTTATCGTCGGCCGGCCCTGGAGGAAGAGGGTGAGGATCGCGCAGCCGAACAGCACGGCGGCGATCGGCGCCAGCGACAGGGCGGTTTCCGCCATCACTCCGCCGACCAGATTTTGCGCGCCGCGCGGCTCCATCCGGAAATCCTCGGCGCTGCCCCACAGCCGCACCATCATCGTGCTCAGCCGCGCGAAGCACCAGGCGCCCAGCCCGCCGGCGACGACGAGCGCGCCCACGAACATGGTGGCGTGCCGCATCTCCGGCGCATTGGCGACCTCGCCCTTCTTGCGGGCATCCTCCAGCCGCTTCTGGGTCGGTTCCTCGGTCTTCTGGTCCTGATCGGTCTCCGCCATGTCAGAGGCTCCAGCCATTCTGCATGAAATTGGCCATGGCGTTGGCGAACGCCGTCAGGATGCCGCCGATCAGCACCGCGAACAGCGACATGCCGAGCAGGATGTTGAGCGGCTGCATGATGAAGAAGGCCTGGATCTGCGGCGCCATGCGCACCGCTAGGCCAAGGGCGACGTTGAACAATATGCCGTAGACGATCAGCGGCGCCGCCATGCTGACGGCAAGGCCCATCGCGTGGCCCGTGGTTTCCACCGCCAGCCGGGCGAAATCGGCCGCCGGCGGCAGGCCGCCGACCGGGAACAGCGCGTAGGACTGGACCATGGCGGCGATCCACAGGTGATGGACGCCGGTGGTGAGGCAGACGACCGCCGCGGCGATACCGATGAAGCGGGCAAGCACGGACGCCTGCCCGCCGAGCGCCGGGTCCATCACCAGCGCGGAGGACAGGCCGACCTGGAGGCTGATGATCGCGCCCGCCATCGATGCGGCGTTGAACAGGATGCGGACGATCATCCCCATCGCGATGCCGACCAGCAATTCCGACAGGACGATGCCGGGCAAGGCGGTGTCGGAACGGAGCGCGGGCGCGACCTGCCCGCCCAGCAGCCCGAACAGGCCGGCGGTAAAGCCCAGGCCGAAGAGCAGGCGCACGCGGCCGGGGATCGCATCCTCCGAGAAAGCGGGGAGCAGCATCAGCACCGCCCCGATCCGTGCGAACAGGATCAGGAAGGCGGCCGCATCGAAGGGGAGCCCCGCCATCGCCCGTCACCCCGCGACGATGATGTCCGCGATGCGGGCCATGAAGCCCGCCAGCGCCCGGCCGATCATCGGCAGGGAAAGAAGGAGGACGATGCCCAGCACCAGGATCTTGGGCACGAAGGTAAGCGTCATTTCCTGGATCTGGGTGAGCGCCTGGAACAGGCCGACGGCGACGCCGACGATCAGCGAACCGATCAGCATCGGCCCCGCGATCGTCAGCATCAGCAGCAGGCCGGCCTTGGCCAGCTCCATCGCCTGGAAGGCATCCATCGCGCCGGCCCCGGATCAGATCTGCATGCGCATGATTTCGGAATAGGCGTTCACCACGCGATCGCGCACCGCGACCACGGTGTCGAGCGCGGTCTCGGCCGCGCCGATCGCGGTGACGACGTCGATCAGGTCGCCCTTGCCGGCCACCTGCTGCGCGCTCGCCGCCTCGGCGGTGCGCAGCGACGTGGCGGCTTCGGTGACGAGATTCTCGATCANCCCGCCGAACCCGCCGCCCGGCGCGCCGGCNGCGGCACCCGCCACATCGGCGGCGCCGCCGGATGCGCCACCGGCGGCGGCGGGCGCGATGCTGTTCACCGCGCGGCCATAAGCGGCCGCGGCGTCAAGGACTCCGATGGACATGGATGGCTTCCTTATTTGAGAAGGTCGATCGTCCGCATCGTCAGGTTGCGCGCGGATTCGATGGCGTTGAGATTGGCTTCATAGGATCGCTGCGCGGCCTTCATGTCGGCGGCCTCGACCAGCCCGTTCACGTTGGGGCGCAGCACATAGCCCTGCGCGTCGGCCGCCGGATTGCCCGGCTGGTAGATGCGCTGGAAATCGGTCTTGTCGCCTTCGATCGAACGGACCTTGACGTTGGTGGCGCCGGTCGCCCGGTCCACCTCCGCCTTGAAGGTCGCGACGCGGCGGCGATAGGGATCGCCGCCCGCCGTGCGGGCCACGGAATCCGAGTTGGCGAGGTTTTCGGCGATGATGCGCATGCGCAGCGATTGCGCACGCAGGCCTGATGCCGACACACCGATCGAAGACTTCAGATCCATGGTTCCTCCCGCCCGCTTGATCGCTGGCTTTTCCCTTATAGGCATTTTTTGCCTAGCTCCGGCGGTTCGGCGAAAATTAATCCTATAAAAATCCCAGAAGGAGACCTCTATGTCCGTCCTCGAGGGAATACCCATCGACCTGTCGATCGTTCTCGGATCGACCAATCTGCCGATCCGCCAGGTGCTCAAGATGGGGCGCGGCGCGATGATCCCGCTCGATTGCGGGCATAATGATCCGACGCTCGTCTATGTGAACAACCAGCTGGTGGCCAAGGGCAAGGTGCTCGTCGAAGGCGAGCATATGTCGCTGGAGATCACCGAAGTCGTCCAGCGGGTGCGCTGACATGGATTTTCTCGCGCTGCTGCGCACCCTGGGCGCGCTGGGCGTCGTGCTGGGCCTGCTGGCCGGCGCCCTGTGGGCCGTCCGCCGTTACGACCTGAAGCTGCCGGGCGCCTTCGCGGGCGGCCTGGGGCCGAAGGGGGACGTGCGGCGCGTGCAGATCATCGAACGGCTGGCGATCGACGCTCGCCACAGCGTCGCCCTCATCCGCCGCGACGACAGGGAACATCTGGTGATGCTGGCGCCCCAGGGGCCGCTGCTGATCGAAGGCGGCATCGATGCCGCCGCGCGGAAGGCCGCCGCCGATGCGTAAGGCCATCCGCATCGCGGCGATCGCCGCGCTCCTGATGCTGCCGCAGGCGGCGATGGCGCAGAGCGTGACCGCCAATCTGGGCGAGGGATCGATCTCCGGCCGCGCCATCCAGCTCGTGCTGATGCTGACGGTGCTGAGCCTCGCGCCCGGCATCCTGATGACGGTGACGAGCTTCACGCGGATCATCGTCGCGCTCTCGCTGCTCCGGAACGGGCTGGGCGCGCAGGGCGTGCCGCCCAACCCGATCATCATCAGCCTGGCCTTGTTCCTCTCCTTCTTCGTCATGGGGCCGACCTTCGACGCCGCATGGAAGCAGGGCGTGACCCCCTATAATGAGGGCCGCATCACCGAGGCGCAGGCGTTCGAACGCACATCCAAGCCGTTCCACACCTTCATGCTGAAGCATGTCCGCGACGAGGACGTGAAGCTGTTCGTCGACCTTTCCGGCAAGAAGCCGACGCCGCGCGCCGAGCTGCCGATGACGACGCTGATGCCCGCCTTCATGATCTCCGAGCTCCGGCGCGCGTTCGAGATCGGCTTCCTCTTGCTGCTGCCCTTCCTGGTGATCGACCTCGCCGTGGCGGCGGTGCTGATGGCGATGGGCATGATGATGCTGCCGCCTGCGACGATATCATTGCCGATGAAGATCATCTTCTTCGTGCTGGTCGATGGCTGGGCGCTGATCGCGGGATCGCTGGTCAAGAGCTTCGGCGGCCCCGGCTGACGCGGCGGGGCGCTGTTTTCGACAACGAAAAAGGGGCGCGGGACCGATCCGGTTCCGCGCCCCTTTTCGTCAGCATATGTCCGGCTTCAGCTATCCGCGGCGGAATAGCGGGTGGCGGGATCGACCAGCCATTCGGCCAGCGTGGCGAAGGCGATCGATTCCAGGAAGGCGACGCCCACCTTGCCGTCCTGCACCCAGCGCACCACGCCCTTCTGCGGCGGCAGGCCGGGGACGACGAGGGTGACAAGCTCGTCCTTCTCCACCGGCGCGGTGACGGCGAGCTTGGCGCCGCCCTGCGAAAGATCCACCACCGACACGCGGTGGATGCGGCCGTTGGTCTTGAGCTCGGCAGGGCAGCTCGTCGGCAGGCGCGGCGCGCGGGGCACCTGCCCGCCCGGCCGGCGCCAGCTCGTCGAGGATTGGGAGAGCAGCCGCTCGACATCGATCGCGGCATCGAACTGCACGCCGATCGATCGCCGGTCGGTCCAGCGCACCTCGCCGGCGATCACGTCGCCGTTGCGGAATTCGATGCGGATGCGCTCGCCCACGACGAAGCGGGCGCGGACGTCGGCCTTGAGCCCGCCCGAGGAAAGGTTGCGGACGCAGCAGAGCGCGTCGTAGCGGTCGCTGGTGATGCGCGCGATCAGCAGCAGCGCGATCGTCCGCGGCGAACGCGGCGTCATCAGCGGCGCGGCGCGCGACGGCAGCCAGTCCCCGTTGTGATCGCCGCCTGCCGCGGAGGACGAAAGGTTCATCGGTTTCTCCGGTTCAGATCGGGGCCGCCTGCGTCACGATAGCGCGGCGGACCACATTCTTTCCATAGGTTTCCTGCGCGGCATCGAACACGACCCTGCGAAAGGCGGCGAGGCTCGGGATCGTCCCGTCCCGCCCGCTCGCCATCGGCGTGCGATAGGTGCGCATGTTGACCGCGTTCAGCAGCACCGGCATCTTCGCCGCGATATCGTCGCGCCGGTCGGCCGGCACCTCCAGCTGCACCTCGAAGGAGACGTAGGAAGCGAGCCTGCCGTCGGAAAATACGAGCGGCGCCAGGATGGGGCCGGTGGGCACGAATTCCAGCTTCTCGACCGTGGGCATCGGCGCGGCCAGCAGCCTGCCGGTGCCGTAGGCGGCCCCGCCGCCCACGCCCACGCCGGCGACCAGCGCCAGGATCGAGACGAGCATCTTCTTCATCCTATATCCCCCCTTTCCGCCGGCCCGTCAGAACCTGAAGCTCGCATCGCGCGGCAGCGCGGAGGGTTCGGCGAGGATGACGATGGTGATGCGGCGGTTCTCCGGCCGGTCGGGCCGATCGGGATAGATCGGCTCCGTCCCCGCCTTGGCCACCACTTCGGAAAAGCGATCGGGCGAAAGGCCGGCGGCCACCATCGCGCTGCGCGCAGCGAGCGCGCGATCGCTGGACAGGCGCCAGTTGGCGTCGCTCTGGCCGCCGGTGGAATCGGTATGCCCCTCGATCGCCACCTGCGCGCCGGCCTTCACCAGCCGCTGCGCGATGCGCGTCAGCATCTGCCGGGCATAATCGTTGAGCTCAGCCGTCGGCCCCTTGAACATCGATCGGTTGGCGCTGTCCAGCAGGTGGACGCGCAGCCCCTCGCGCGAGCTTTCGACGCTGACGTTGCGGGTCTGGTTGGGGCTCTCCGGCGGCTTGTCCAGCGCGATCATCATCTCGTCCGCCAGCACGCGCAGCGCCGCTTCCGGCACCTCGGCCGTGCCGCCCCGCGCAGCCCCCTTCACGCCCGCTTCCGCCGATGGCTGGCCCACCGCCTTGTCATTGTCGCCCTGCGCGCGGCGGCCGTGGCCGCCTTCGCCGGGCTGGCTGCCGGGCTTGGCGGTCATGGTGGCGGCCGGCGAATCCTTGGCAGGGCTGGGCGAGAAATATTCGGCCAGCCCTTTGAGCTGCGCCTTGTTCGGATTGGCGAGGAGCCAGAGCAGCATGAAGAAGGCCATCATCGCCGTCACGAAATCGGCATAGGCGACCTTCCAGGCGCCGCCATGATGGGCGGCGTGCTTCTTGCGGCGCACCTTGCGCACGATGATCGGCGCGACTTCCTCATTCTGTCCCCGAGCCATGATCTGCCCTTATCCGATCGCGGCGCGCAGCCGCTCCTGCACCGCCGTCAGCCGCACCCGCTCGATCGCCGGGCGCACGCCCTCGCCCTGCGCGACGCGATCGAGCAGGTCGGCGCTTTCGTCGGCGCACTGGATGACGAGATCGAAGACCTGGAGCTGGTCCATATAATCCATGGCGAACCGCTCGTCGGCGACGAGCGTTTCGGCGAGCTGCTCGATCAGCGTGCGCACGCCGCGGATCTCCATCGCGACGGCCGCGCAGAGCGAGGTTGCTTCCGGGCCAATCTGCGTCACCATCATCTTTTCGACCGATCTTTCAGAAAAGCTCGACATCGCCATCGTCCGGCGGAGTGAGCGGCTTGATGTTCAGGACGGGCGGCGGCGCATCGGCGACGACGCTGGAACGCACCCGCCCTTCATAGGGCATGAATTCGACCTTGCGGGCCTTGGTGCCGCCCAGCTCGCACCGGCCGACGGCGATCCCCTCCGTCTCCATGAAGCGGCGGGCGAAGGCGGCGTTGCTGCTGCCGATCGCACCCAGGCCGGCGATGATGTTCGCACCGCCGTAAAGGTGCGCGCGCAGCCGGTTGCGCGCGGCGCCCTGCTGCATCATCCGGTTGATGAGCAGTTCCATCGCATGCACGCCATAGCGTTCCTGGCCGACCCGGTCGCCCAGGCCCTCGGTCGGTTCGCCGAGCAGGAAATGGTTCATGCCGCCCACGCGCGCCACCGGATCCTGCAGGCATACCGCCACGCAGGAGCCGAGCAGCGTGGAGATGATGACGCCGGGTTCGGCCACCACCGCATGCTCGCCCTGGACGATCGGGATGCGCCGCATCATGGGATCAGGTCAGCTCGCCGAAGACGCGCTCGATCTTCTCCTTGAGCGCGGCGGGCGCGAACGGCTTCACGACATAATTGTTGACGCCGAGCGCGGCCGCCTTCTGCACGACCTCGCGGTCGGCGGAGCCCGTCAGCATGATGAACACCGTCTTGCCGATCACCGGATCGGCGCGCACCGCCTCCAGGAACTGGAGCCCGTCCATGTCGGGCATGTTATAGTCCGAGATGATGAGGTGGACGCGATCCGTCTTGACCGCGGGCAGCGCTTCGACCGCGCCCGGCTTGTCCCGGATATCCTTGAAGCCGAGATCCTGGAGCGCGCGCCGGATCATAGCGCGCATGCTCGTCTGATCGTCGACCACCATAACCTTAATTGCAGACGCTGCCGGCATGAACCGCTCCCAACCTTACTTCCTGCAAGCCGCGAGGATCGCCTCGGGCATTGCCGACAAACTCACTTCCCGTTCGACCGCGCCCAGTTCGAAGGCAGCGCGCGGCATTCCGTAGACGACGCAACTCGCCTGGTTCTGCCCCAGCGTTCTGGCACCGGCGAGGCGCATGGCCTGCATCCCGGCCGCGCCGTCATTGCCCATCCCCGTCAGGATCACGCCCACCGCCGCCGCGCCCAGCGGCGCGACCGAATGGAACAGCACATCCACAGACGGGCGATGGCCGCCGACAGGCTCGCCCGGACGCAACCGGATATGGCCGTTGGTGCCCCCCACCAGCTCCATATGGTTGCTTCCCCCAGGAGCAATATAGACGGTCCCGCGCTGGATCGGCGTCCCCGTAACGGCTTCGACGACGGAAACCCGCGATTCCCTGTCCAGGCGCGCGGCGAAGCCGTTGGTGAACGCCGCCGGCATGTGCTGGACGACCAGCACCGGCGGGCAATCGGGCGGCAGCGCGCCGATCACGGAGAACAGCGCCTCGACGCCGCCGGTCGACGCGCCGACCGCGATCACCACGTCGCGCTGCAGGCCCGGCTGCGAGGCGACGGGCGCAAGGCGCGAAGGCCCCTGCCGCACCGACGATCGCGCCGCCGCCTTCACCATCTTGCGCAGCAAGGCCGCGTCGCGGGCGATCTCCAGCGGGTTGCCGGCGGGCTTGGCGATGCAGTCCACCGCCCCCAGCCGCAGCGCCTCGATCGTCACCTCCGCGCCGCGCGCGGTGAGCGTGGAGCACATGATGACGGGCATGGGCCGCAGCCGCATGATCTTTTCGAGGAAGGACAGGCCGTCCATCCCCGGCATCTCGACGTCCAGCGTCACGACATCGGGGTTGAGTTCCTTGATCATCGCGCGCGCGGTGTGCGGCTCCGGCGCCATGCCGATCACCTCGATATCGGGATCGGCCGAAAGCGCGCGGGCCAGCACGGCGCGCATCGACGCGCTGTCGTCCACGATCAGGACGCGGGTCGGCCCGGTCATGCCCGTCCTCCCGGCTTCAGGTAGATGGTCTGGCCCACCGGCTCCATCGCCTGCGCCGCCGCCCCCACCAGCCGTTCGGAATGGCCGATATAGAGGTGGCCGCCCGGTGCCAGCATGTCGACGAAGCGCGCCTCCAGCTCCGCCTTCGCGCGATCGTCGAAATAGATCATCACGTTGCGGCAGAAGATCACGTCATATTTCTGGCGCATCGGCCAGCGATCGAACAGGTTGAGCACCCGTGCCGTCACCAGCGCGCGCAGCTCGTCCGCGACCACGAAATCGCCGCCATGGGGCTTCATCCAGCGATCGCGATACATGGCCGGGATCGGCTGCACCGTGGATGCGGAATAGACGCCGCGCGCCACCGACTCCACCACATGCGGGGCGATATCGGTGGCGAGCAGCTTCACGTCGCCCTGGCGCAGCCAGGCGGCGCTGGACGGGCCGTCGCCCGCCAGGGTCATCGCGACCGAATAGACTTCCTCCCCGCTGGAGCAGCCGGCCGACCAGATGCGCACCGGCATCCCCGCCCGCGCGCGCGCCTGCAGCTGCGGCAGCACCGTCTGGCGGAGATGATCGAAATGATGATCCTCGCGGAAGAAATGGGTGTGGTTCGTCGTGAGCGCCACGACCATGGCATGGCGCTCCGCCGGGTCCTCGCGCACCAGCGCGACATAATCGGCGAAGCGGGTCAGGCCATGTTCGCGCAGGCGCCGGCTGAGCCGCGAGTGGACGAGCACGATCTTGCTTTCGACAAGATGGATGCGCGCGTCCTCCTGCATGATCGCCGCGATGGCGCGGAATTCGGGCAGGCCGAGTTCCGCGCCGGCGGCGAGCGCGGCGGCATCCGCGCCCTCGCGGGGAAGAGAGGCGGAGGCTGGCTTCACGCGGCGATATCCAGCCCCACGCGGGTGAGGCCCAGCGCATCGAGATCGAGCAGCAGCACCATGGTCTCGGCATCTTCCGCCTCGGCCGCGCGGCGTTCGATCTTGACGAGGCCGGCGATCATGCTGGCCTCGACCATCTCGACCTCGGGCGCCGGCTGGATATCGCCGCCGTTGATGGCGACGATGTCGGCCACCTCATCCACCAGGAAGCCCGCCTGGCGGCCGCCGATGCTGACGACGAGGATGCACGAGCGCGAATGGATCCTGCTGGGTTCCCAGCCGAGCCGTTCGGCAAGCCCCACCACGGGGACGACCGAGCCGCGCAGGTTGGTGACGCCCTTGATGTAGGAGGCGACGCTGGGCAGCGGCGTGGGCTCTTCCCATTCGCGGATTTCGATCAGGGCGCGCATGTCGATGCCGAACATCTGCTCGCCGAGCGTGAAGGTGACGATCTTGCGTTCGTCCGAATTGTCAGTGGCGCTCATGCCGCCATTCCTTTCATCGCATATTTGCTCTGGTGGTTGGTCGACGCGACCAGCGCATCGATATCGAGAATCAGGCCGATCGTGCCGTCGCCCAGGATCGTCGCGCCGCCGAGGCCGCGGATCGGATGGAGATTGTCCTCCAGGCTCTTGATGACGACCTCGCGGCGGTTCTCGATCGTGTCGACCATCAGGCCGACATGGCCGGCGGCCTCGCTCTCGACGATGATGACCAGCGATTCCTCCGGGCTGCGGCGATCGTTGGCGCCGATGCCGAAGATCTGGCCGACGCGCTTGACCGGCAGGTAGGAGCCGCGCAGCTCGATCACCTCCGAATTGGGCGAGGTGGGCTTCACCTGGCCCGGCTCGGGCTGCACCGTCTCGATCACGTTGGTCAGCGGCAGCACGAAGCGCTGCTGGCCGAGGCGGACGATCATGCCATCGAGGATGGCGAGCGTCAGCGGCAGCGCCATGATGAAGGTGGTGCCTTCGCCCGGCGTGGAGTGGATCTCCACCCGGCCGCCCAGCGCCTCGACATTGCTGCGCACCACATCCATGCCGACGCCGCGGCCGGAGATGTTGGAGATGGTTTCCGCCGTCGAGAAGCCCGGCGCGCAGATCAGGCTGTCGATCTCCTCGTCGGACAATTGCGCGTCGGCGCTGATGATGCCCTTCTCAACCGCCTTGGCACGCACCCGCTCGCGATTGATGCCGCGCCCGTCGTCGGCGACGCGCACGATGATGCGGGCGCCCTTCTGCTCGGCCGAAAGGTGGATGGTGCCTTCGGCGGGCTTGCCGGCGGCGATCCGCTCCTCGGGGCTTTCGATGCCGTGATCGACGGCGTTGCGGATCATGTGGGTCAGCGGATCGCCGATCTTCTCCAGCACGCCCTTGTCGACCTCGGTGGTCTCGCCGCTGGTTTCCAGCACCACCTTCTTGCCGGTCTCCGCCATCAGGTCGCGCAGCATGCGCGGCACGCGGGAGAAGGCCTGGCGGATGGGCTGCGCGCGCAGCGACATCACATTGTCCTGGATCTGGCGGGTGAGCCGCGACAGCTCGGGCAGCTCCACCCGCTCCTGATCCGCCGGCGACAGCCGATCGGACAGGATCGAACCGTGGATGACGAGCTCGCCCACCAGGTTGAGCAGCTGATCGAGCTTCGAAAGGTCGACGCGGATCGTCTGGGATGCCGGCTCCGCCGCCGCGCGGGCCTCGCCGGTGGCGGCGGGCCGGGGCGCGGGCGTGGCTGCGGGCGCTGCCGCGACTGCGGCCGGGGCGATCGGCGCGGCCGGGGACGGCGGCGCGTCGGCGACCGCGGCTTCCACCGCCACCTCCGCGACCGGCGCGGCCTCGGCCGCCGCGCGCGCGATATCGATCACCGAATCCGGCGATACGAAATCGAAGCATTCACGGATGTCCTGCTCGTCCACCGTGCCCGGCAGCTCGATCGTCCAGACGAGATAGCTGTCCTCGGGATCGAGATCGCGCAGGCCCGGCAGCGCCGAGCTATCGACGGCGACGATCCGGCCGCCCATCGTCTCCAGCTCGCGGACGATGAACAGCGGCTCGCTGCCATTGGCCAGCGCCGCGCGCGACGGGCCGAAGCGCACCGTCCAGGGCTGCGGCTCGGCGGGGGAGAGATCCTCGAGGTCGATCGCCACCGGCTCGAAGCCGAAGGGATCGAAATCCTCGACGCCCGCCGCGACGGGGACGAAGCCGAACTCGTCCGCTTCCGCCACCGGCGCGCTATCTTCCACGGCCGGCGCGGGCGCGGGATCGGCGGTACCGCCTTCGGCGGCCGCCCCCTCGCCCTTCAGGATCGCGTCCAGCGCCTCCAGCATCGCCTCGTCGGCGGGCGCATCGCTATTGCCCTGCGCGGCGGCGACGTGATCGGACAGGATGTCGAACGCGCCCAGCATCACCTTGGTGACGGCCGGCGTCGGCGCGATCCGGCCGGCGCGCACCTCGTCCAGCACATTTTCGAAGCGGTGCGAGAAAGCGAGCAGCGCGGCATGGCCGAACGCGCCCGATCCGCCCTTGATCGAATGGACCGCACGGAACACGCCGGCGATCACGTCGGCGGAGACATCGCCGTTCGCCATGGCCGACAGGCCTTCCTCGGCGATGGCGAGCCCTTCGGCGCATTCCTCGAAGAAGATCGCCTGGATCTCGTCCAGGCCGTCGTCCCCCGCGCTCACGGGCACACGCGGCGGATCGCCGCCCCCAGCTTGGTGGCGTCGAACGGCTTGGTGATCCAGCCGGTGGCGCCGGCTTCGCGCGCGCGGGCCTTCTTCTCGTCCGAAAATTCGGTGGACAGCACCAGGATCGGCGTGCCCCGGAATTCGGGAACGCCGCGCACCGCCTCGATCAGCTCGAACCCGTCCATCTTCGGCATGTTGATGTCGGTGATGAGCAGGTCGGGCTTCACCTCGTGCATGCGCTCCAGCCCGTGCACGCCGTCATTGGCGCCTTCGATGCGGAACCCCTGCGCGGTCAGCGACGTCTTGAGCAGCATGCGCATGCTGGCGGAATCGTCGACGGTGAGGATAAGCTTGCTCACTGGACTGTTTCCCCTTCCGCAGTGAGGCCGATGGCTTCGGCCAGCCGGCAGGCGACGACGCGCTCGATGAAGGCCGGGCTTGGATTGATGATGGCGAACGGCTGGCCGGTCTGATCGGCCTCCGCCTTCGCGGCGACGAGCAGCTGGAGCACCGCCTGGCCGACGCTTTCCACCTCGCCGGCGTCGATCACCATCTCGCCGTCGAAATCGGCGGCGAGGACGAGGCGGACGCGGAGGTCTTCGGCGGTGACGGTGGAACCGTGGGCGGGCAGCCGGAGCGAGCGATCCTCGCCGGGCAGGTCAGACGGGTGTGGCATGCAGTTCGTCCTTGGCTTGATCGAGCGCGACCTCGAGCTGGGCGAAGGAGGGCGCATAGCTGGATGGCGTCATCCGGCGGGCGAGCTCCACCGCCACCTGGGTCGGCAGGCCCTGGGCATGGGCGATGATCGCGGTCTTCACGATCGAATAGGGCTTGAAATCGGCATCGACGATCTGGTGCAGCTTGGAGGCGATCGGCCCGACCAGGCAGTAGGCCAGAAGCACGCCCAGGAAGGTGCCGACCAGCGCGCCGCCGATCATCGCGCCCAATATCTCGGTGGGCTGGTCGATCGAGCTCATCGTCTTGATGACGCCGAGCACGGCGGCGACGATGCCGAGCGCGGGCAGGCCATCCGCCATCATCTGCAGCGAATGCTGGGGCAGAAGCTCCTCGGCATGGTGCCGCTCGATATCGTTTTCCATGGCTTCGGCGATCTGGTGGGGATCCTCGAAGTTCACCGTCATCATCCGCAGATAATCGCAGATGAACTCGACCAGCCCGGCATCGGCGAGCAGGCGAGGATAGCGGCCGAAGATGGCGCTCTTCTCCGGCGCGTCCAGATGGCTTTCGATCGCGGTCGCGCCGCCCTTGCGGAAGGTGGCGAGCAGCGTGAACATCAGCGCCAGGAGGTCGCGATAATCGCCTTCTGTCCAGCGGGCGCCGCGGAACACGCGCAGCACGCCGTTCCACGCCTTCTTCACCGTCCCCAGCGAATTGCCGAGGATGAAGGCGCCGATCGCCGCCCCCGCGATGGCCAGCATCTCGTGCGGCAGCGCATGAAGGATGACCATCAGGTTGCCGCCCGACATCAGGAAGCTGCCGAAGACGCACACCAGGATGACGACAAGTCCGATACCGTTGAGCATAAGGAAATCCGAGAACTGGGTGGCCGGAGCCGGTTCCCTGATTATAGGATGAAGTCATCGGCTGGTGGCGCGAGCGGACGGCTTTTTCCCAAGTCGGGACGCTTTGCCGGCCCCCGGCCCCGCCGCCCCGCCCGGTGCGTGCAGGAAAAATCCCCTCGCATGCGGCCGATGCCGCGCGCTTCATCCTAAAATGACTGGGGAGAGTTCAAGGAGTCACCATGTCGCTGAACGCCTATCATCGCGCGCAATCGATCGTCGCGACCCCGCGCGCCACCGAGCATCGCCTGATGAGCCAGATCACCGGCGCCCTCATCGAAGCGCGCGACGCGGGCCTGAGCGGCGCGGCACTGATGCCGACGCTCCACCGCAACCGCGAGGTGTGGACCCACCTCGCCACGATCTGCGGCCTGCCCGGCAACCAGCTGCCGGACACACTGCGCGCCTCGATCATCTCGATCGGATTGTGGGTCGATCGCTATACGAGCGACGTCGCCGCCGGCCGGGATTCGATCGAGGATCTCATCACGGTGAACCGCGCGATCATCGAAGGGCTTTCCGGCGAAAATAACCAGGTGGCGAGCGCCGCGGCCTGAAGCGTCATCATGACGCGATCAGGAACGAACAATATTCACCGTTTATTTTCATATGTTTAAACAATCATCCGAATAGCCGCTGGCCAAGCCTTTCGCTTCGCCTCGTCGTATTGGGCGCGGACGCATCTATTCTTCGGTTTGACAACGCATCATGTTGCGCTAGCGCTTCCCGAGGGGGGAGCACTGTGGCGGGCGGCGCGACCGGATGTTTGGATCGGATCCATCGCAGCGGAATGTGGATTCCAGGAACGGCCTGAACGCCGGCTGGGTTCCCCATGTCTGCGCGCTGACCGCGCTTGCCTGCTGCCTGATCGCGCTCGCGGGCTGGGCCACCGGCCAGCCGGGCATCGCCGGCTTCGGCAACCCATCCTATCCCATGCGCCCGCTGACGGCGGCGGGCTTCGCCCTGGTGGCGCTGGCGCTGATCGCCGCGATATGGCGGCAGCGCGCGCTCACTCTGGTGCTGATGCTGCCGGTCGTGCTGATCGCCGCCGGCGTGGCGCTCGATTATGCCGGCAACGCGCCGACCATCGCGGATAGGCTGCTGCTGTCCATCGGCCGCGCCGCGCGGCAGGGCCATCCCCATGGCACGCTGCCGGGGCCGATGCCGATCGCGATGATGATCCTGCTCGCCGTCGCCACGCTGCTGGCGCTGCGCGNGGTGAGCCGGCGCAGCAAGATCGTGGTGATGATCGCCAGCCTCGTGCTCGGCGTCACCATCATCGCGGGGCTGGCGGTGCCGCTCGGCATCGTCGCGATCTCCGGCCCCGGCCAGCACGTCACCCTGTCGCTACCGCTGGCCATCACCACCGCGTCGCTGGCCCTGGCCCTGATCGGCTGGCGCCACCATAATGGCTGGCCGGGCCTGCTTTCCGCACAGGGGGTGGAAGGGCGGACGCTGCGGACGATCTTCGTGCTCGTGCTGGTCGCGCCCGCCGTCCTCGGCCTGGGCGGCCTGTGGGCGGCGAGCCTGCCGGGCATCGCGCCGGAGCTTGTGGAGATGGTGGAGGCCGGCGCGCATGTGCTGGTGAGCGCGGCGGTGCTGTTCTGGGCATGGTCGCGCATCTCGCGCGAGAACAATGCCCGCTGGGCGGTGACGCGCGCGCTCGATTCCGCGCCGATCGTCCTCACCGATGCCGAAGGCCGCATCCTCCACTGGTCCAAGGGCTGCGAGAATCTCTACCTCTGGGACGCGGGCGAGGCGGTGGGCCGGCTGAAGCACGACCTGCTGGCCACCACGATCGATCAGGACTGGCCGGCGATGATGGCCGAGATCACCCGCACCGGCGCCTGCGAGCGCGAGATGGTGGAGCAGCGGCGCGACGGCACGCGCCTCCACATATTGGAGAAGGCCCAGCTGCTGCCGGTGCGCGCGCAGGACGCGCCGCTCGTCGTGCTGTCGATGACCGACATCACCGAGCGCGAGCGCCGCGCCGCCGTGCTCGCCGCGCGCGAGTCCGAGCTGGGATCGATCCTGGAAACCGCGCCCGACGCGATGATCGCGATCGACGATCGCAACGTCATCCGATCGTTCAACGCGACGGCGGAACACATGTTCGGCCGCCCGGCGGGCGAAATGGTGGGCCAGGATTTCCGGGCGCTGATGCCGGAGCGGTTTAGGGGCCAGTTCGATGCCGGCCTGGCGGGCGACGCCGATGCCGGCGGCGAGCGCAGCCGGCTGCGCTCGCTGGTGGGCCTGCGCAGCGACGGCACGGAATTTCCGATCGAACTGGCGCTGGGCGCGGCGGAGGTGGGCGAGGAGCGCATCTTCACCGCCTTCATCCGCGACGTGACCGACAAGCTGGCCGCCCAGGAAAGGCATGCCGAGTTGCGCGACGAGCTGCTCCACGTATCGCGGCTGAGCGCCATGGGCGAAATGGCCGCCGGCCTGGCGCACGAGCTGAACCAGCCGCTCGCCGCCGCCACCAACTTCCTGGGCGCGGCGGAGATGCTGCTCGCCGCCGACGCGCCGGATTCGGGCAAGGCCGCCGATCTGGTGCGGATGGCAAGCGCGCAGACGCTGCGCGCGGGCGAGATCATCCAGCGGCTGCGCACCTTCGTCTCCAAGGGCGATGTGGAAGTGCATGCCGAGCCGATCGTCGACGTCATCGCCGGCGCGGTCAGCCTCTCGCTCACCAGCGTCGAGCAGCAGAAGATCGGCATACGCTACGAACCCGATGCCATGCACCGCACCATCCTGGCGGACAGGGTGCAGATCCAGCAGGTGCTGGTGAACCTGATCCGCAACGCGGTGGACGCGCAGCGCGACCGGCCGGACGCGCGGCCCGAGATCCTGCTCACCTCGCGCGGCGTGGGCGACGGCATGGTGGAGATCGCCGTCAGCGACAACGGGCCGGGCATACCGGAGGAGATACTGGGCAGCCCCTACAAGCCGTTCAACTCCACCAAGCCGAACGGCATGGGCATCGGCCTGTCCATTTGCCGGCGGATCGTGGAATTCCATGGAGGGACGATGCACGCCGAAAACAGGCCCGAAGGCGGTGCGCGCATCCGTTTCACCGTGCCGGCGATCGGCAATGCGGAGCTGGCGGCATGATCGCGGGCCACAATGTCTATATCGTCGACGACGACGATGTCGTGCGCGGCTCGCTCGAAAGCCTGCTCGCGCTTCGGCCGGATACCAGCGTGCGCAGCTTTGGCTCGGGCGACGCCTTCCTTGCCGGCGCGGACGGGCTGGAGAGCGGCTGCCTGCTGCTCGACCTGCACATGCCCGGCCTTTCCGGCATCGACGTGCTGAAGGCGATCGGGGACCATGCCGGCAAGTTCGTGGCGATCGTGCTGACCGGCAAGGGCGATGTCTCGCTGGCGGTGCAGGCGATGAAGGCGGGCGCGGTGGATTTCCTGGAAAAGCCCTGCGCGCACCGAGCGCTCATCCAGGCGATCGACACCGCCATCGCCCGGCTCGAGCGGTCGAGCCTGGAAGCCGATCGCGTCGCCGCCGCCACCGCCAAGCTCGCCTTGCTGTCGGCCCGCGAGCGGGACGTGCTGAAGGGCCTGATCGAGGGGCTTTCCAACAAGGTGATCGCCTACCAGCTCGAAATCAGCCCGCGCACGGTGGAGATCTATCGCGCCAAGCTGATGGAGAAATTGGAGGTGCGCAGCCTTTCCGAAGCGCTGGGCATCGCGTTCGCCGCCGGCATGTTCCCTAGGCATTGACGGTCCGGGCGCGCCGCTCGGGGCAGGCGCGAACCGGCAATCAGGCCCTGCGCTCCAGCATCGGCACCTCATCGCGCCGCAGGGTCAGGACTTCGACGCCATCGCCCGTGACCGCCACCGTATGCTCGAACTGGGCGGAGAGCTTGCGGTCGTTGGTCACGACCGTCCATCCGTCGCTCTCGGTCGAAACCTTGCGGGTGCCCTGGTTGACCATCGGCTCGATGGTGAAGACCATCCCCTCGCGCAGCTTCAGGCCCGTTCCCGGCCGCCCGAAATTGAGGATCTGCGGGTCCTCGTGCATCTCGCGCCCGATGCCGTGCCCGCAATATTCGCGCACGACCGAATAGCCGTTTTTCTTGGCATGCCGCTCGATCGCGAAGCCGATGTCGCCCAGATGGGCTCCGGGCCGCACCTGTCCGATGCCCTTCCACATCGCCTCCTGCGCGACCCGCACCAGCCGCCTCGCGGCGGCCGGCGCGTTGCCGACGAGGTAGGTCTTGCTCGAATCCGCGATGAAGCCGTTCTTCTCCAGCGTGATGTCAAGGTTGATGATGTCACCGTCGCGGATGATCTCGCCGGGATCGGGCACCCCGTGGCAGACGACGTGATTGATCGAGCAGTTCAGGACATATTCGAAGCCATATTGTCCCTTGCTCGCCGGACGGGCGGCAAGATCGCCGGTGATGAAGCGGTCGACCAGATCGTTGACCTGCATCGTCGACATGCCGGCGAGCTCCTGCCCGTCCAGCATCTCGAAGACCGACGCCAGCAACCTGCCCGATATGCGCATCAGCGCCAGTTCGTCCGGGGTCTTCACCATGTCAGGCGGCCGCTGCCTCCGCGATGCCCACATGCGCCGCCGCAAACTGCATCTTCACGATGTCGTTGAAGGACAGGGTGGGATTGGCTTCGGCCAGCATGCCGATCTTCATCCAGAATTCGGCCTGCGCATTGATCGACCGGCACATGACCGTGCTGGCCCGGCGGGCTTCCTCATGCAGGTCGCCGTCGATCTTCACGATGCCCATGGATGTCCTCAAAGCTGCCGAATATACGATTCATATACAAATCGTATATTCGGCAGTCAATCAGCGGACCGCCTTGTCCAGGCGCCCCTAGAATTCCAGCGCCAGATCGAGATAGCCATAATGGGTGTCGCCCGCGGCCGGGGCGCTGGGCGCATCCTTGAGGAAGCGGCCCTTGGCCAGCCAGGCGGCGCCGGCATCCATGCGCAGCAGGTCCGGCACCAGCCAGTAACGCACCCGCCCTTCCAGCTGATGGCCGGCGAAGCGGCCGGAATGGCCGGTGCGATCGCGCACGCTCGTGGAGGCGAAGCTGTCCGTCCTGTCGGCCAGCCACAGCGCGCGATACATCAGCGCGCCGTCGACGCGCTTGCCCGGCTTCACCTCGATGCGCGCGCCGCCCGACAGCAGGTTCGCGCGGCCGACCGGGCCGTAGAGGCCGGTGGGGCCATATTCCCAGCGCCGCGCGCCATAGAGCGTGTCGAAGCGGTTGTAGCTCTTTCCCCCCGGCCCGTCGCCGCTGGCGAGATCGAAGTGGAGGGAGAGGCGCGGCTGCCAGCCCTGGGGCCAGGTGCGGCCGACTTCGGCATGGATCAGATAGGCCGAGACATCGAGATCGGTGACGTCGCTGGGCGAGGTGCTGCCCCGCGCCTCGCCGAACTGGTAGGCGGCCTCGATATCGTAATCGAGCACGGCCTTGGCCGGCTTGCGGAAAGCGCGGAAGCCGGGCGTATAGAGATGGCGGTTGCGTGTCAGCCGCGTCGCCGAATCCCGTTCGTTGAGGCCGTAGGCATAGATTTCGAAGGTGCCGCCCAGCACGTTTGCCTTGGTGAAGGTGCCGCCGAAGAATTGGAGGTCGGTGGTTTCCTGGTCCCATTCGACCTCGTTGTCGCGGATGCCGTCGGCATCTTCCGGCAGGCGGATCTGCGGCATCGACCAGAGCAGTATCAGCCGGTCGCCGGCGCGGCCCTGCCAGTCGAAATAGGCGCCGGTATAGGCGTTGGTGGTGTTGCGGAAATTCTGCCGCGCCACCAGCCGCCGCGATCCGATATCGAGGGCGAAGCGCCCGACATTGAGCGCCGCCTTCGATCCCTCGCCCAGCCCCTTCACGTCGAGCCCGACATAGGCCTGGATCAGCTCCATGGCGTTGACCTCGCCCGTCCCGGCGGAGGAGTTGCGCTTCTGGCCATAAGCGCGCGCATCCCACAGCTCCGCACCGAAGCGGACCGGGCCGGTATCATATTCGGCGAAGAGGGTGGTCTTGAGCGACCACATGAAATCGCTCTCCGCGGCATCCGGCCGGAACTGGCCGTCGATCGCCTCGATCCGGGATCGGATGCCAGCCTTGAGGGTCAATCCCTCGGGCGCGCCGACAGCCTGCAACAGCGGGTTGGCTTCCGCGTGGGCGGCCGATCCGCCGGCCCCGGCCAGGCAGGCGCCGGCCGCCATCATCAGGCTGCGGACGGCGGCGATACGGGGGAAAATGCGGGAACGCACAGGCCCCACGGGCGCCAGACAAGGCGCGGGGCGGAAGATACGCATCGATCTCGGTCTCCGGTTTCTATCGCCCATCTTATAGGACCGGAACAGGCCGGCGCCGGATCGGCCGACAATCTTTTGTCATGAAGCGGACATGCTTTGCGCAAGGCGGCCGCCCGCCCCGCCGCCTGCCATCCTATAATGGGAAAGATGCCGGATGGCGAAGCGACGCCACTCCGCCCCCATCGACTTGTAAGCTTAAGGATCAGGGATGCAGGACGCTCTCAACAACTGGCGATTGCCGCGCAAGATGCTGGTCGCCTTCGCATTGATCGCGGTGTTCGTCGTCGCGCTCGGGGCCGCCGGCCTCATCGCCAACCGGCATCTGAGCAAGATCGCCGACGAACATGTGACCAGTGGCATCGCCAGCGTGGATGCGCTCTCCGACGTGCGCGGCTATGTGCGCGAATATCGCATCCTGATGTATTCGCATGTCACTTCGGTGAGCGCTGCAGAAATGGCGAGCCTCGACGATCGCATCGCCAAGAACAAGGAGAAAATCGACGCGGCCCTCGGCAAGTTCGCGGCCGCCGCCGGTGAGGAATTCACCGCCGATGTCGCCAACATCCGCGCGGTGCTGACCCGGCTGGAGCAGGTGAATGCCCGCGTCGTCGCCTTCAGCCGCCAGGATAAGGATGCCGAGGCGCTGGCCCTGCTCAAGGCCGATGGCAAGGAGGCCTCGCACGCGGCCATCGACGCCACGAGGGCGGTGATGGACAAGACCGTCGCGCTCGCCAACGCCCGCGGCGAGGATGGCAACAAATTCTCCGACAACGCGCTGATCTTCATGAGCGTGATGGTCTTCTTCTCGCTCGGCGCGCTCGCCATCATCTGGAACCTGCTCAACAAGACCGTGTCGCGCCCGATGGCGGAGCTTACCTCCGTCACCACCGCGCTGGCCGAAGGCCGCCAGGCCAACGTGCCGCACCGCGATCGCAGCGACGAGCTGGGCGAGATCGCCAAGGCGGTCGAGCTGTTCCGCCTGGCCGCCGTCGCGCGTGCCGAGGCGGATCGCAAGCTGGCCGAGGAGCAGAAGCTCGTCACCGCCACGCTGGGCGAGGGGCTCGCCGCGCTGGCCGAGGGCGATCTGACCGCCGAGGTGACGGCCGAGTTCCCGGCTCCGGTCGCCTCGCTCAAGACCAACTTCAACGACGCCATCGCCCGCCTGCGCGAGATGATCGGCGCGGTTTCGGTGAGCGCCGCCGGCATCCGCACCGGATCGCAGGAAATCGCCCAGGCGTCCGAGGATCTCGCCCGCCGCACCGAGGGCAATGCCGCGAGCCTGGAGGAGACCTCCGCCGCGCTCGCCCAGATCGACGATCGCCTCAAGACCAGCGCCAGCGCATCGGCGCAGACGGTGGCCCGCGCCGATGAAGCGCTGGCAACCGTGGCCGGCGGCCGCGCCGTCGCCGAGGAAGCGGTGCAGGCGATGGAGCGGGTGAGCCACAGCGCCAAGGGCATCGACCAGGTGATCGAGGGCGTCGACAAGATCGCCTTCCAGACCCGGGTTCTCGCCATGAACGCGGCGGTGGAAGCCGGCCGCGCCGGCGATGCCGGCCGGGGCTTCGCGGTCGTCGCCGATCTCGTCAGCGCGCTCGCGATGCGCGCCGAGGAGGAAGCCAAGCGCGCCCGCGATCAGTTGACCGTCACGCAGACCGACATCGTTTCCGCCGTGGACGCGGTGCAGCGCGTGGACAATGCGCTGGAGAATATCTCCGGCGGCGTCGGCGAGGTGCACGGGCTGCTGGGCCAGATGGCCGAGGACAATCAGGCCCAGTCCTCCGCGATCAGCCAGATCAGCGTGGCGATCAGCACCATGGACCAGTCGACCCAGCAGAATGCCGCGATGGTGGAGCAGACCTCCGCCGCCGCGCGCAACCTGACGACCGAGGTGACCTCGCTGGCCGAGCAGGCCGCGCTGTTCCGGGTCGATAACGGCCGCCCGCAGGCCCGCAGGGCCGCGACCGCACCTGCATCCGCGCCGGTGGCGAAGGCCGCCCCCGCCAAGCCGAAGGCCGCGCCCAAGCGCAATCAGGCCTATGTCTCGCCCGTGAAGGCGCTGCCGGTGCCTGCCATGGCGAACGCAGCCGCCCGCCTGAACGGCACCAATAACGAGGACTGGTCGGACTTCTGATCGACCCTGTGGGACGGTCCCCACGAAGAAGGCGCCCGGTGGCCGAAAGGCTGCCGGGCGTTTTCGCATCCTTGTTCCGGCTTGCGCGGAAGGCCGGATCGAATCGATCGTTACGGGGTTGAGATGGAAGAACCGGTGATGAAGGATCGCGATGCCCCGATCGACGATATCGGCCGCTGCCCCGCACCCGCGGGAAGCGACGCCCGCGCATCCGGGCAAAATTTCAGGCGGGCAAGCATGAAGATGCTCGACCTCGGCCCAAATCGGCGCAACATCTTCTCCAGCAACTAGCTCAAGGATTTCAGGCCGGCCGATCGGTCCAAGTTCCGGGACCTGCAGGATAGGATCATCACCATGCGGAAAAATGCGTCGAGCTTCCTCCTCCTTCTCGCCGCCGTCGCGGCGCCCGTCGCCATCGTCGCGCCGGCGGACGCCCAGCTCCTCAACCGCTTCATGTTCCGCGGGCTGGAGAAGAGCGACATCGCCGCGCTCCAGCCGGTAATCCGCGATAGCCTGTCCGAAGACGCGATCGGCGCCACCCGGCCGTGGAAATCCACCAGCGGCAAGGAAGGCTATGTCCGCCTGCTGGATGGCGGCGCAAAGGCGGGATCGAACCGGGGCACGGTGCGGATCACGCTGGTCCGCGCGGATCAGACGACAGACAGCATCATTTTCCAGTATCAGCAGGACGCCAAGGGCGTCTGGCGCACCGTGGGTTGAAGCACGACGCTGGAAAGGCATGGCTTTTCGATGAATGCCGTTTGTCGAAAGGCGCTTGCCGGATGGCGATCGGCCTCCATGGTGCGGCTCCCCACACCATAATCGGGTCGATCCATGCGCCTTTCCACCACCGTTACCCTTGCCGCCTGCCTGCTGGCGGCCCTCCCCGCCGCCGCCCAGAAACCCGAAGAGCCCGCCAAGAACGCGCCTGACAGCATCGAGAAGAAGGTCGCGACCGAAATCGCCGCCAACTGGGCGACCGCGCCTGTCGAGGAAGTCGCCAAGTCCAAGAACATGAAGGTTTCGGTCGGCGGGCGGAGCATCGGCTACACTGCCACCGCCGGCACGCTCACCATCCGCGACGCGAACGGCAAGCCCACCGCCAGCATCTTCTACACCGCCTACACGGCACCGTCGTCGAACGGGAAGCGGCGCCCGGTGACCTTCCTCTATAATGGCGGTCCCGGCTCGGCGAGCCTGTGGCTGCGCATGGGCTCCTTCGCGCCGATCCACGTCCGCACCACCGATCCCACCTCGGTGGCGCCCGCGCCCTTCGATGTCGGCCCCAATGCCGATACGCTGATCGGCAGCACCGACATGGTGTTCATCGACGCGCCGGGCGCCGGCTATTCGCGCCCGCTGGGCGATACCAAGCCTTCGACCTTCTACGGCGTCGATCAGGATGTGGACGCCTTCGCCAAGGCGATCACCCGCTACATCGCCAAGAACAAGCGCTGGGGCGATCCGAAATATATCTTCGGCGAAAGCTACGGCACCACCCGCTCGGGCGCGCTCGCCTACAAGCTGGAGGATGAGGGCGTCGCCCTCAACGGCGTGATCCTGCTGTCCTCGATCATGAACTACGGCATCCGCCAGTCCGGCTTCGATACCATCCACATCGGCTACCTGCCGAGCTATGCGGCGACCGCCTGGTATCATAACCGCGTGGCCGACAAGCCCGCCGATCTCGCCAGCTTTGTCGAGGAAGCCCGCGCCTTCGCCAACGGCCCCTATGCGGCCGCCCTCCTCAAGGGGCAGGACATCACGCCTGAGGAAGAGGATTCGATCGCCCGGCAGCTCAGCCGCTTCACCGGCCTGTCGGTCGATTATCTGAAGCGCGCCAACCTGCGCGTCGATCTCGGCCGCTTCCGCAAGGAATTGCTGCGCGACCAGCGCGCCACCGTCGGCCGCTTCGATTCCCGCTACATGGGCATCGATGACGACGCCGCCGGCGAGGAGCCGGAATATGATGCGTCGAGCACCGGCATCACCGGCCTCTATGTCAGCAGCTTCCAGGATTATCTGACCCGCGAGCTGGGCTATGAGACGGAGCTGACCTATCGCGGCAGCGCCCGCGACGGCGGCGACTTCAAGTGGGACTGGTCGCACCGCGCGCCCGACGGCCGCACCCAGAATGTCGCGGACGTGACGGCCGATCTCTCGGCGGCGATGCGGATCAACCCGCATCTGCGCGTGCTGTCGCTGAACGGCTATTACGACATGGCGACGCCCTTCTTCTCCACCGAGCGCGACCTGAAGCACATGATGCTCGCGCCCAACCTGCGCCAGAACCTGCAGTTCCGTTATTATCCGGCGGGCCACATGGTCTATCTGAACCCGGATGCGCTGCACACCATGCGCGTGGATCTCGAGCGCTTCTACGCCGAAGGCGCGCGCTGATCGACCGGCGGCGCCGGGCTTCCTGTCGAGGCACCGGCGCCGCCTCCCTTCTTTCCGAGGATTGACCTCGGCACGGGGCCGTGACGATATCGGCCGATGGACGATATCGAGCTGTTCCGGCGGATGGCGCTGGCGATTGCGATCGGCGCCGCGATCGGCATCGAACGGCATTGGCGCGAGCGCGACGAGGCGCGCGGCCAGCGCACGGCGGGGCTGCGCACCTTCACCCTCATCGGCATGCTGGGCGGCGCCGCCGGCCTGATCGAGCGCGACCTTGCCGGGCAGGCGGCGCCCACCGGCCTGGTGCTCGCCACCTTCTTCCTGGTGCTGGCCGGCGCCGTCACCCTCTATCAATATCGCGAAACGCAGGACGAACAGTCGCACAGCGTCACCACCGTCGTGGCGGCGATGCTCACCTTCGCGCTGGGCGCGCTCGCCATGCTGGGCAGCATGGCGGTGGCCTCGGCCGGGGGCGTCGCGCTGCTGACGATCCTGTCCAGCCGCGAATTCCTCCACCGCGCGATGCGGCGGCTGCGCTGGGCGGAGCTGCGGTCGGCGGTGATCCTGCTCGCCCTCACCTTCATCGTCCTGCCGGTGGTGCCGGCCGATCCGATCGGCCCGTTCGGCGGCATATCGCCGGCGCGGACGCTGACCCTGGTGATCGTCCTCGCCAGCATATCCTATGGCGGCTACATCGCCGTCCGGCTGCTGGGATCGGCGCGGGGCGAGCTTGTCGCCGGCGCGGTCGGCGGCATCGTGTCCTCCACCGCCGTCACCATCACCAACGCCCGCCGATCGGCGACCGAAGCGCCGGACAAGGCCAGCGGCGAGGCATTGGCGGCGGGCGCCGTCAGCGCGGGCGCGATATCCTTCCTCCGCACCGCGCTCCTCGTCGGCACGCTGGCATCCTCGCTGGTGCCGCTGCTGGTGGCGCCGCTACTGGCGGGCGCCGCCGTGATGATCGGCTATGCGGCCTTCCTCGCGCGGCGCGGCGCCGCCAGCCACCCCGAGCAGCGGCACAAGAATCCGTTCGAGCTCGATTCCGTGGTCCGCATGGCGCTGCTGCTGGTGGGCGTCGCCTTCCTCGCCCAGGCGGCCAGCCAGTTCTTTGGCGATGCCGGCCTGCTCGCCATATCCGCACTTTCGGGCCTGGCGGACGTCGACGCCGCGACGGTGACGGTAACGGGCATGATGGACCGGCTGGCCCCCCAGGTCGCCGCCCAGGCGATCGCGGTCGCGCTCTTTTCCAACGTCGCGGCGAAGGCGGTCTACGCGGCGGTGCTGGGATCGGCCCCCTTCCGCCTCCACATGGTGCTGGCCTCGCTGATGGCGGCCGCCGCGACGGGCGCGGTGCTTTCCCTCGCCACCGGCTGAACGCCCCTTCCGTCCTCCCCGCCGGAAGGCGTAGAGGGGCCTCGGAACGGCCGCCCCCTGCGCGGCGGCCCGGCGAAGGAAGGACGCGACATGACGGGAACGGTGTTCATCACAGGCGCTACGGCGGGCATCGGCGCGGCGGCCGCGCGGCGCTTCGCGGGCGCGGGCTGGAAGGTGATCGCCACCGGCCGCCGCGCCGCCCGGCTGGAGGCGCTGGTCGCCGAGCTGGGCGCCGACACGGTCCACCCCGCCCTCTTCGACATGCGCGACGAAGCCGCGATCGACCGGGCCATCGCCGCCCTCCCCGCCGGCTTCCGCGACGTGGACGTGCTCATCAACAATGCCGGCCTCGCGCTCGGCACCGCCCCGGCGCAGGTTTCCGACCTCGGCCAGTGGCGGCAGATGATCGACACCAACGTCACCGGCCTCGTCACCATCACCCACCGGCTGCTGCCGCTGCTGATCGAACGCAGGGGCGCGATCCTGAACCTGAGCTCGGTCGCCGCGACCTATCCCTATGGCGGCGGCAACGTCTATGGCGGCACCAAGGCCTTCGTCCGGCAATTCTCGCTGGGCCTGCGTTCGGACCTGCATGGCACCGGCGTGCGCGTCACCTCGATCGAGCCGGGCATGGTGGAAACCGAATTCACCACCGTGCGCACCGGCGGCAACCAGGCGGCCTCGGACGCCTTCTACAAGGGCGCGCATCCGATGACCGGCGAGGATATCGCCGAAACCCTGTTCTGGGTCGCGACCCAGCCGAAGCATCTCAACTTCAACAGCATCGAACTGATGCCCGTCACCCAGTCCTTCGCCGGCTTCCAGGTCGCCCGCGACGCCTGATCCGCCAAACGGGAAAGCCCCGCCGACGGGCACCGGCGGGGCTTTTCTTATGGAAGGATGGCGGGGCAGCCGCGATCATCCCATAAATATCCTGTAATATATCAGGCGTTCGGCGAAGCTTCGACCGATGCCTCGACAGCCGCCTTGCGCGGCTTCGCACGGAGCACGCCGGGCCGGCGATATTCGGCCATCATCGCGAACTTGGGCTCGCTGCCGGCCAACTCCGCAATGGTCTTGGCGGCGCGCTTGGTGATCTGGCGGACGCGCTCCTTGGTGACACCGGCCTCCTCCTCGACGAAGCTGGGCGTCGCGATGTCAAACAGGCGCGCCTCGACGATCTCGCGGTTGCGGACGAGCCGCTGCTCCAGCTTCTCCAGTTCCTCCGGCTCGATGCCGTGGACCTTGGAACGGAAGCGGACCGGCAGGTGCGCGGCGATATCGGACGGCTGCGGCTGGGGCGCGCGCTTCTTGGGGCGCGGACGGCGGCGGAGCTGGTTGATCGCGGTGGTGCGGAGATGCTCGACATAGCTGTCGACCAGCGATTCCGTGGCGCGGCGGGCGAGATAGTCGGAAGCGCCGGCTTCGGTGTGGGCGAGCGCGTCCTCGTCCTCGATCACCGCTTCCAGCGAGGCTTCCTCGCCGTCATTGCCCTGGACCATCGCGTTGAGCGAGATGGTGGTCGCATCGACCTTCTTCGCCGACGGGCGCTGATCGGTCATCAGACGGAAGCGAAGGCTCTGCAGTTCCCCCCGGATCTGCCAGTTCACGAAGGTCGTGAACTGGGCCTTCTCTGGCTCATAGGCCTGGATGGCGCGGTGCACCGCGATGGCGCAGACCTGTTCGGCATCATCCCAATGGCCGCCCAGGCCATATTGGCGGATGAAGTGGCGGATGCGCGGCGCGATCAGCTTGAGAATGCGGGCAAACGCCTTGTCCACCTCGGCGCGCTGGCGGGCGGTGGGCCGCGCATCGCCTTCCGGGGTGTTCGCGATGACGACCGCGACGGCGGCCTCCAGCGCGACAGTGGTCTTCGACATGTTGTGCCTCCCTGTTCAAGGGGCCGCCTGCGCATCCGCATGCTGTCCCTCACCGGGGGCCTATGTCGCCGACAAAGGTTAACAAAGGTTCTTATCCCATATGGATTGCGGCCATTTCTCCCATATTTTTTGCAGGAGAGAGAAATCCGGCAATCGCGGGATGTCAGCTTTTGGATTCAAGGACCTGGAAGCGATCGGGGCGCAGATTGCGGCCGACATAGTCGAGCAGCCAGGCGCGGTGCGCGCTGCTGGCATCGCCGGCGGCGGCGATTCGTTCGCTCGCGCGGGCGGTGCCGACCTGGGCATTCAGCAGCAGGCGGGCGCGATCGGGATCGAGGCCGCCATTCCTGAGGAATCGCGCGGCGTCGCCCAGCCCGAGATGATGGCCGAGATAGGCGATCTCCGCGATCGCCTCCGCCCCCTCGCCCACGCGCAGCCCGCGTTTTTCGAGCTGGTCGATGTTGGACCGGGCATAATCGGCGATCGCGTTGATCGAGGCGTCGCCATCGTAACGCAGCGCCAGCAAGGCGGAGCGGGCGTCGTCACGCACCTTGCCAGCGGCGTCCAGCCAGCCGTTGGCGCGCGCCACCGTGTTCAGCCAGGTGCCCGGCCGTTCGGTCTCCCCCTGCCAGGTGCCGGCGAGGAACTGGCCAAGGCCGGCGGCGCTGGATCGCGGGTTGCGCGAATATTCCAGCCAGCGCCCGTCATTGTCCCGCGCGGATTCGGCATTGACGATCGCCGCCAGCGCGGCGGCGGGAATGCCGGTGCGCGCGGCCGCCGACTGCAGCGTGGCACGATAACGCGCATTAGGGCCCAGGCCGCCCACCTCGCCAGCGTCCCCGTCGTCCCGACGGCCATCGCCATCACCATCGCGGCGCCGCGCGGACGCCATGTCGCGCCCGCCATCCCCATAAGCGATCGGGGGCTGGGAGGGTTGCGGCGACGCCATTGCCGGCGCGGCGCCCCGCGCGTCCAGCCCGCCACTGAACATCGCGATCAGCGAATCCAGGCTGAACTCGCTGCCCGCGCCGCCAGTGCCGGCCACGGCCGCGCCGTCGTCCCCGGTGCCCAGCGCCGCCTGCCACAGGCGGCTGGAAAGCTGCGCCCGCGCCTCGGCCAGGATCAGATCGGCCCGCTGGCGGGCATCCACCTGCTGGATGTCGCCGTGCGGGCCGTCCAGCCGCCCGATCATGGCGAGCGCCGCCGCACGGGCCCGCGGCCGAGCGCGAAAGCGGTGGCGGATCGATCGTCGAGCTGGGCCTGCTCCGCATTCTCCCTGGCTCGCTCGGCCTCGGTGCGGAAGCTGTCGGCCGCGGATTCGATCGCCTTGAACGAGCTGTAGGCCGCCATCGCCTTGTTGCGCAGCCGGCCGAGCTGGGCGTCCACCACGGCCTGGTCCTCGCGCAGGCGCGCCCGTTGCGCGCACATGCGTTCGACATAAGCATGGGAGGAAAACAGGATGTCGCCGGCCGCGATCCGCGCCTCGCGCTCCATCGCCGCCTCCACCTCGGCGCGGTTATTCTCGATCTGGACGAGTTGGCTCACCTGCACGCTGATCGCGACGCGCACGTCGTCGATCTCGCGCTGCTGCACGCGCATCGCGCCGTCATAGGGCGTCTTCATCGGGCTCCGGTCCCTCCATGATGGCGGCCAATGCGGCGAAGGCCTCGCCCGCATGGCCGCGTTCGTTCTTCGACTGGTTCAGCAGCGCCTCGATCCTCGGCGCCAGCAGCACCGCCTGATCCACCTCGGCGCTGGCGCCGGTGCGATAGGCGCCCAGCCGCACCATCTCCTCCATGTCTCCATAGGTGGAAAGCGTGCGGCGCGCGGCGAGACGCACCAGATTTTCTTCCTCGCTGTGCGCGTGGGGCAAGGTCCGCGACACCGATTTCAGCACGTCGATCGCCGGATAACGACCGCGTTCGGCGATCCGGCGGGTGATGACGACGTGGCCGTCCAGGATGCCGCGCACGGCGTCCGCCACCGGCTCGTTATGATCGTCGCCGTCCACCAGCACGGTGAACAGGCCGGTGATCGATCCCTGCCCGGCCAGCCCCGGCCCGGCGCGCTCCAGCAGGCGCGGCAGCTCCGCGAACACGGTGGGGGTATAGCCCTTGGTGGCCGGCGGCTCGCCGCTGGCCAGGCCGATCTCGCGCTGGGCCATGGCGAAGCGCGTGACCGAATCCATCAGGCACAGCACGTTCAGGCCCTGGTCGCGGAAATATTCCGCCACCGCCAGCGTGGTCCACGCCGCCTGCCGCCGCATCAGCGCCGGTTCGTCGGAGGTGGCGACCACCACCACGCTGCGGGCAAGGCCATCGGGGCCGAGATCGTCCTCCACGAATTCCTGCACTTCGCGGCCGCGCTCGCCGATCAGCCCGATCACGGCGACGTCGCATTGCGTCCAGCGCGCCAGCATCGACAGCAGGGTCGACTTGCCGACGCCCGAACCCGCGAACAGGCCCAGCCGCTGGCCGAGGCACAGCGGCGCGAAGATATCGAGCGCGCGCACGCCGGTCTCGATCTTGGCGCCCACGCGGGCGCGGGCGGAAGCGAGCGGCGGCATCGCCTTGATCGGGCGCGGCACGGCGCCCGCCAGCAGCACGCCCTTGCCGTCGACCGGGCGGCCGAGGCCGTCGATCATCCGGCCGAGCCAGGCGGTGGAAGGGCGCAGCGCGAACTGGCCGGCGGCGATATCCGCCCGCGCGCCCGATGCGATGCCCTGCGGATCGCTGAACGGCAGGCAGTGGGCGATGCCGCGATCGAGGCCGGTGACTTCGGCCTCCACGGTGCCGCCTGGGGAAGCGACGCGGATGCGCGATCCGATCTGGGCGGCGCCGGCCAGTCCCTCCACCTCGATCAGCGCGCCGCGCACCGCCACCACCCGGCCATAACGGCGATCGGGCGAAAGCGCGCGCAGCCCCGCCTCGGCGGACGCGAGTGTCAGCACGGGCTGGGCCTCAGGCGGCCGTGGCCACCGGCCGGGCCATCGCCTCGGCTTCATAATCGATCAGCCAGCGGCAATCGGCCAGCGCGCGATAGAAATCGGATGTCGCCACCTTCTGGGCGAAGCTGATGCACACCGCCTTGGCTTCCGGCGATTCCAGCGCCTCCATCAGCGCCTGCACCAGCGTGACGATCGCATTCTGGTGGCGCTGCTGATCGGCGCTGTCGATATAGGCCATCATGCAGGCGAAATAGAGCCGGCGGGCCGGCGTGTTCGCCTCTTCCGGGCTCATCACGTCGCGGCCGCGCAGCAGCGTGACGTTGTTTTCGATGCACAGGTCCGTGCGGCCGGCGGCGCGCAGCACCGCGCCGTTGACGATGATCTTCTCGCCGTCGCGAAGGGAAATGCGGAGCGCCATGTCCTGCCTCAAATGCCGTTTCCCGTATTATAGGATGGCGATGGCGGATGCGGCCCCCGCACCCGGAAAATTTTGCCTATATTTGGTCGGCTTCTTCTCCCTCCTACAATGATCGATGGAACAGGCATGTGCCCCCACGGCCGCGCCCGTCACCACGCATAGGAGAATCATGTGAGCCTCTATTCCGCTCTTTATGCCGGCGTCTCGGGCCTCGGGGCACAGTCCACCGCGATGGCGACCGTCGCCGACAACATCACCAACGTGAACACCGTGGGCTACAAGGGCACCACCGCCCAGTTCAGCACGCTGGTCACGAACAGCGGCACCAAGAACAGCTATTCCGCCGGCGGCGTCTCCGCGGCCCCGCAGGCGATGATCTCCGCCCAGGGCCTGCTCCAGTCTTCGGGCAGCCTCACCGATCTCGGCATCGACGGCGCGGGCTTCTTCGTCGTGCGCTCCAGCGCCGATCCGAACGCGCCGATCGCCTTCACCCGTGCCGGCTCCTTCGTGCCGGACAAGAACGGGCAGCTCTACAATACCGCCGGCTATTATCTGCAGGGCTGGCCGCTCGACGAGAATGGCAACTTCGTCAACAACGGCAACATGAACGCGCTGCGCCCGGTCGACATCAACGAGCTGAGCGGCGCGGCGCAGGCCACCACCAAGATCGCGCTGCGCGCCAACCTGCAATCCACCGCCACGCCGCCGACGACGCCGCCTTACGCCGCGGCCGGCGACATGATGAACGGCACGGTGGAGCCGCAGTTCGAACGCTCGGTCGACGTCTATGACGCGCAGGGCAATGCCCACACCGTCTCCTTCGCCTTCGTGAAGACCGCGACGAACGAATGGGCAGTGGAAATCCATTCGGAAGGCAATCTACTGCGCAGCGGATCGCTCGCCTTCAACGGCGACGGCAGCCTCGACGTCGCGGGATCGACCGCCGGCCTGTTCGACGATCTCGCCGTCAACTGGGGCAACGGGGCCGATGCCTCGCCGATCTCGCTCTCGCTGGGCTCGCAGGGCGGGCTCGACGGCATCACCCAGTTCAGCAGCGATTCCTCGCTGCTCTCGTCCAGCGTGAACGGCGGCATCCTCGGCGCCGTCGCCTCGGTGAACATCTCCGACAGCGGCGTCGTCAGCGCCGTGTTCGAGGATGGATCGACCCGCCCGATCTACCAGCTCCCGCTCGCCACCTTCCAGAACCCGAACGGGCTGACGGCGGTTTCGGGCAACGCCTACATCACCTCGCTGGATTCGGGCACGCCTTCGGTCAATCCGGCCGGCTCGCTCGGCTCGGGCAAGATCGCGGCCGGCAAGCTGGAAGCCTCCACCGTCGATCTCGCCGGCGAATTCACCAACATGATCCGCTTCCAGCGCGCCTACAGCGCGTCCTCCAAGATCATCACCACGGTGGACGAGATGCTGCAGGAACTGGGCAACATGAAGCGCTGATCCGCCTGATCCCGCCCGCCTGAAGACCATGAACGCCAGAGGAAACCGCCCGTGTCACTGAACGACATCCTGAACACCGCCGTGTCCGGCCTGTCCGCGTCACAGGCGGCGATGCGGACGGTTTCCAACAATATCGCGAACGTCAACACGCCGGGCTACGCGCGCGAGAAGGTGGCGGCGTCCAGCACGGTCAGCGGCGGGCGGACCAGCGGCGTCTATGTCAGCGAGCCTTCGCGCGTCGCGGACAAGTTCCTGGAGAGCACGGTCTACAACCGGTCGGCCGGCGCCGGCTGGGCGAAGACCGCCTCTTCCTATTTCGACCAGCTCGAATCCCTGCTGGGCGGCGTGGGATCGACGACGGGCCTCGCCGCCCGCCTCGCCGCCGTCTCCTCGTCCGCCACGCAGATGTCGAGCCTGGAGGCGACACCCCAGTCGATCGCCACCTTCACCGGCAATGTCGATGACATGCTGGACCTGCTGAAGCAGCTTCGCGGCGACACCAACGGCCTGCAGGCCAATGTCGAGTCCGAGGTCAATTATACCGTCGATCGCACCAACACGCTGCTGAAGCAGATCCACACGCTCAACGATTCCGTCGCGCAGCGCAGGGCGCTGGGGCAGAGCACGTCGGGCATCGAGAATGAACGCGCCGCCGCGATCGAGGAACTGAGCGGCCTGATGAAGGTCACGGTGCGCGAACAGCCGGACGGCCGCATGATGATCGAGGCCGACAGCGGCCAGGTGCTGCTCGACCGCCGGCTGCGCCAGCTCAGCTACAATAGCGGGCCGGGCGCCGCGCAGCCGCTTTATTCGGCGATCGACATCCGCTTCGCCAATAATGACGGCACGCTCGGCGCCTCCACCGGGCAGAAGATCGATTCCTCCGCGATCGGCGGCACGCTCGGTTCGCTGATCGACCTGCGCGACAATGTGCTGCCGGCCTATTCGGGTCAGGTGGGCGACCTGTTCTCCGCGCTGGCCGAGGGGCTGAACGCGGCCGCCAACGCCGGCACCACCGTTCCCGCCCCCGCCAGCCTGCAGGGACGGCAGACCGGGCTCGCCGGCACCGACCGGCTGGGCTTCACCGGCGCCGCCAGCTTCGCTGTCATGGGCGCGGACGGCACATTGCTCGCCAAGGTCGATGTCGATTTCGATGCGCTGGGGCCGACGGCCACGGTGGACGACGCGGTCGCCGCGATCAATGCCGGGCTCGCCGGCTTCGCCACCGCCTCCTTCGTCGACGGCCGCCTCAGCATCGCCGCCGATGCCGCGCCCAACGGCGTCGCCGTGGCGCAGGCCGAAGCCAACCCCGCCAACCGCGCTGGTGTCGGCTTCTCGCATTATTTCGGCCTGAACGACGTGATCCGCAGCGATAGCGGCGCGATCACCCCATCGGGCTTCACCGCCGCCGACCCGGCCGGGTTCGGCGCCGGCGAGACCGCCGAGGTCGTGCTGCGCGACGCCGCCGGCCGGCCGATGGCGAGCTATACCTACACCGCCACCGGTGGCGAGACGTTCGGCGATGTCATCGCCCAGCTCAACGCCAGCCCGCTTTCCGGCTATGGCAGCTTCGCGCTCGACGATCGCGGCCGCATCCAGTTCACCCCCAATCCCTCGAGCGCGGGGGCGAGCATCACGATCCCGGCCGATTCCACCAGCCGCAACGGATCGGGCCTGTCCTTCTCCGACCTTGCCGGCAAGAGCGCGGTGGACGGCGCCTTCATCCGGCCCGACATCCTCGACAACACCGCCAACCTTCCCCTCGCCCGGCTGAACCTGGGTGCCGCCATCGGCGAGAAAGCGATCGGGCCGGGCGATTTCCGGGGCGCCGGCGGCTTCGTCGACAGCCTGACCAAGGCGATCGACCTCGGCAACAAGGGCAAGGCATCGGTGGACGCGATCACCAGCCAGTTCATTGCCGGCATCGCCACCAAATCCGCCCAGTCGCAGACCAACCTCGATGCGGCGAGCGCGCGGCTGAGCGACGCCGTCGGCCGGCGCGACAATTTCGCGGGCGTGAACATCGACGAGGAGCTGGCCCAGATGGTGGTGCTCCAGAACAGCTATTCCGCCGCCGCCCGGGTCATGACCACCGCCAGCAGCATGTATGACACGCTGCTGGAGATGGTGGGCTGATCCGCGCCAGCCGCCACCGTCCTCCAGGGAGACAGCCATGAACCGCGTAGCCACTACCCAGCTCAACAGCGTGATGATGGGCAGCCTGCAGCGCACCCAGTCGCTGCTCGCCGCCGGCCAGGCCCAGCTCGCCACCGGCAAGAAGGCGCAGAATTATTCGCAGCTCGGCGGGGATGCCATCCGCGCCCTTTCGGCCAACGCCCTGCTGGAACGGCAGGAAGGCTACAAGGCGTCCGCCGGCAACACCACGACGACGCTGAAATTCTACGACGCGAACCTCAGCGACCTCGAAAAGTCGATGACGAACCTGCGCCAGAAGGTGATGGATTCGCTCGGTATTTCCGATGGCCGCGATCTGGCCGCCAACATCGAGGCCGCGTTCGACGACTTCAAGACCATCATGAACACGAAGGTGAACGGCCGCTCGCTGTTCGGCGGCTCGCAGACCGATACCAAGCCGCTCAAGCCGGAAACGCTGTCCGACACGATCGGCCTCGATCCGGCCGATGCCTTCGCCAACGATCAGGTGCGCGGATCGGCCCGGGTGGGTGACGATCTCGATGTCGAATATGGCATCGTCGCCAGCGATTTCGCCGGCAAGTTCATCGATGCGTTCGGCGCGCTCGCCGACCTGGGCGAGCTTTCCAGCCCACTCACCGATGCGGAGCGCACCGCGCTGTTCGCCGCCGTCGATACCCTCGACGCGGGGCTGACGGACGTGCGCACCGTCAATGGCGAAAATGGCCGCAAGATGGCCTATGTCGAGCAGATCGGCAAAAGGGCGGAAGATCGCTCGATGCTGATGACCGAGGTGATCGGCGAGACCGAGAATGCCGATCTCGGCCAGGTCGCCGTCGACATGGCGCAATATCAGCTCACCCTCGAGGCATCCTATTCGGTGTTCGCCCAGCTCAACGGGCTTTCGCTGGTCAATTATCTGCGCTGACGGACGGGCCGGCCCTTGCGGGGCCGCCCCCCTCCCCCGCCTGTTTGCTTACCGCGGGTCGCAACCGTCGGCAGCAAGGGCGCCTCGTCACGGACGGGGCGCCCTTTTCCTTTGGGGGCATGGGATGACGCGCCCGCCTGTTTCGTCCCCGGCGCTTCTGCTACCGCCGGCCGATGACGCTCAGCATCACGATACCCGAAACGCCGTCCGACGCCGATCGCGAGGCCATTCTCGCTCCCTTGCGCGCCTTCAATGCCAGCCGCGCGGGCGACCCCGGCCTGCGCCCGGTGGCGATCCTGCTGACGGACCAGGCCGGCCGGGATGTCGGCGGCCTGTGGGGCAAGATCGCCTATGACTGGCTGTTCGTTGAACTGCTCGCCGTGCCGGAGGAGTGGCGCGGCGGCAATTACGGCAAGGCGCTGATGCAGGAAGCCGAAAGCATCGCCCGCGCCCATGGCTGCGTGGGGGTGTGGCTGGACACCTTCGAATTCCAGGCCCGCGGCTTCTACGAGAAGCTGGGATTCGAGCTGTTCGGCGAGTTGGAGGACCATCCGGTGGGCCAGCGCCGGTTTTTCCTGCGCAAGCGGCTTCAGGAGCCGGCTGGGCAGATGCTCGGAAATCAGGGCTGAATTTGCCTCATCCGTGGATGGGCTGCCGGGTGGGACAGATCACCCTTAGGCAGCGCTCCGCCTCCTCCATTCCCCGTGCCCCATAAGGGTGGCCCCGCAAATCCCCCTCCAAACCGGGTAGTTCTACCGATTGGCCCTCCGGGGCGCTTTTGCGAGACTCACGCCAACGGCTCCACAGGATCCGGGGAGTTCGCCATGAAGCGTGCCGGTTTCACCCTCGCCGCCCTCCTGCTCGCAGCATCCTGGGGGCGAGCGGCCTTGGCCCAGAGCGAAAGCGGCCAGAACGACGCCAACAATCCGCTGACGCCGAAGATCACCTTCAACATACACGATTATTACGTGCCCAAGCTGACCGACGTGCCGGACGAGGATGCCAACCAGCTTCTGTTTCGCGGGCTGATCCCGCACAAGACCTTCGGCCGCGGACAGCTTCTGCGCTTCACCCTGCCGCTCGTCACCACGCCCACAGCATCCGGCCACGCCACCGCCTTCGGCGATCTCACGCTGATGGACATCATCCCCTTCAAGTCCGGGAAGATGGAGCTGGGTGTGGGGCCCCTGCTCGTCGCCCCCATTGCCGGCAAGCACGTCACCGGCAGCGGCAAGTGGCAGGCCGGCGCCGTCGGCCTGCTGATCGCGCCACAAAAATGGGGGCTTATCGGCTCGCTCCTCACCTACCAGCATTCCTTCGCGGGTGACGACGACCGGCCCGAAACCTCGCTGATGACCTTCCAGCCGCTGCTGATCTACAACCTGCCCAAGGGCTTCTACATGCGCTCCACCGGCACCTGGACCTTCGATCTGGAAAAGGCCGGCGACTATATTCCGCTGGGCCTGGGCGTGGGCAAGGTATGGCAGGTGGGCAAGACCACCATCAACGGCTTCGTCGAACCGCAATATTCGGTCTGGACCAACGGCGCCGGCACGCCGCAATGGCAGATCTTCGTCGGCCTCAACTTCCAGTTCGCCCTCGCCGCCAAATAGCGGGTCGGGCCGTGCCCGATAGGCCTTACGCCCCCCTGGGGCCGGGCGTTGCGGCCTTGCCGGCGGGAATCGGCCCGGCATCGACCAGCTCGGCGATCTCGCCGGCCGGGCTCACGCTGGGGATGGCGGCCATCGCGCGCGATATAGCGGCGGGGTCGACCGATCCCACCGTCCCGGTCAGCATCTCGAACACCGGCGCGGTCGGCAGGCCCTGGAAGGACGCGGCATAGCGCGCCCGGAGCGCCGCCAGCCCATCCTCCTGCCCCAGCATCGCCAGGGATACGGCATAGCGGAGCAGCACCGCCTGATCGACGTCGCTGATCCTGCCGGCGCGCGGCAGCGTGGGCGCCATCTCGCTGGCCAGCGCCGCCCAGTTGCGGTTCTTCCACAATATCTCGACCCGCAGCGGGCCGGCGCCCGGCACGTCCTGCAGCACGGCGAACGCCTCGTCCACCTTGCCGAGCTGGCTGAGCGCCACCGCCTCCACCCGCTTACGGGCGTGGATCATCTCGTCGGTATAGGGGTTGGCGGCCGTCCTGCGCAGCGCCGCCAGCGCGCGATCGGGGCGCGCCGCGAGGATGTGGAGCGTCGCCACCTTCACCGAAAGCGGCCCCTGCGCGATATCGCGGGTGCGCACGAAAAGCTGGTGCTCCAGAAGATCGCCGGCGCGGGCATAGAGGCCGGAGGCCTGCAGCCTGTCCGCCAGCCGCGTCACCAGGAAATCGCCTTCGGCGCCGCTGGGCGCCAGATCGCGATAATCCCAATAGAGCCCGGCCGCCTGATCCAGCGGCAGCTTGCTGGCGGGATCGAGCGCGGAGGCGAGCTTCGCCTGCAGGCCCGGAACGAAATCCGGCCCCTGCCGGCTGGGCTGGAAGAAGCGGAACAGGGTGGCGCCGGTGCTGAGCGCGCCCTGCAGATTGTCCATCTCGCTGTTCAGGCGATAGCTGAGGCGCAGCGCCCGTTCCTCGACCTGATCGCCGCGCCACACATAGCGCAGGGCATCCAGCTTCTTCAGCGCGGCCGCCGGCGTCAGCGCATGGCTGGCGGTTTCCACCTCGATCAGGCTGAGGCGCGCATCCATCCGCTGGCCCATCGTGCCGCTCTTCTCCACCCGGGCGAAGCGCAGCCGCGCCTCGTCCGACCGGCCGAGCGCCAGATAGGCACGGCCGCGATAGAGATTGGCGGCGGGATCGCGATCGGGGGTCAGCGCCAGCCAGCGCAGCGCGAAATCGGGGCGGTTGCTTTCCACCGCCGCCCGCGCGGCCGCGATGATGAAGGGCTGGCGCGCGTCGCCCTTGCGGGCGTCGATCGCCGCCTTGGCGCAAGCCACCTGCCCCATCGCCGCTTCGGCAAAGCCGGTTTCCGCCAGCGTGCGCAGGCGCCAGGCGCAGGCTTCGGGATTGTTGACGAGGCCCGGCGCCGTCAGCAGCGCGAAGGCATCGGCCGGGCGCGCCATCATCGTCAGCGCGGCGGCGCGCGCGAGGTTGAAGGCATCGACCATGGCGAGATCGGGATCGTCCTGGCGCATCACGTCCAGCACGCCGATCGCCTCGGACCCGCGCCCGCGCCCGATCAGGCTGCGCGCATAATCCCAGCGCGCCTGCTGCCGGCCGGAGGCGGAGGCCCGCGCCAGCATCCGCCAGGCCACGTCCTCCGATATGATCTTCCAGGCGGCGGGCATGGAGATGTCGGGCTGCTGGGCGAGATCGGCGGCGAAGCCCGGCAGGCGCGCCATCTGCGGCGGCGCCGGGGTGGAGGCGATCGCGACATCGTCCTCGGCAGCCGACGCGGCGATCGGCGCCGGGGGCGGCGGAACCGTAGGCGCCGCGAGCGCCGCGGCGGAGGCGAGCAGCAAGGGCAGCTTCATCACGGCTGCACCTCGAACAGGCCGAAGGCGCCGATCAGCGCGCCGCCGATGCCGCAGCCCAGGATGAACAGCAGGGCGAGCGCGATGGTCGGCAGCCCCGTCGCGGCCGGCGGATCGATCAGCGCGTCGACGGCGTCGGCGGTGGCGGCAACGATCTCGCCCGCGGCCGCGTCATCGGCTTCCCGGTCGCCGCGCCGGCGGCGGGGGATCGCGGTCGTTTGACCCGAGGATACGACCCTGACTCTCTCGGGCTGCTGATCGCGGCTCATCTAGGCACCTGCTTCACACATTTTCATCCTATTATAGGAGATAAGAGCGCGCCGCCGGATTCGCGGCCCAACAATTGAGCAGGCCGAACCGCCTGTTGCGGAGACCTAGATGCGCAAGACTGTCGTGACCGCAGCCACCGCTCTTTCGGCGATGACCAGCGGCAGCGTCGCCGGCGCCGCCGATGCCGGATCGCCGGTGGCGGGCGGCGAATCCCATTTCGTGCAGATGGACCGGATCGAAACCCCAATCTTCAGCCCCAGCCGGATCGAAGGCTCCTTCCAGCTCTCGCTGGTGCTGGAGGCGAAGGATGCCGCGGCCGCCAGCGCGATGCAGGATGAAATGCCGCGCCTGCGCGCCGCCTCGCTTGCCGCCACGCTGGAATTCGCGCGCCTCTATGCGTCCGAGCTTACCGCCGTCGATGCCGAACGGCTGAGCGCGGACGTCACCGCCTCGCTCAAGCGCGTCAATCCGGGCATCGCCCGCGTGCTGATCGTGAAGGTCGCCGCCCTGCCCGTCGCCTGACCGGCTTCGGCCGGGCGATCCGATCGACCGATAAGAAAAAAGCCCCGGTCCGGCCTCGTGCCGAACCGGGGCTTTTTCATTCCCGCTTGCCGCCCGGCGATGCCGCCCAGGCGTGAAGCCGCCTATCGCGCCGCGAGCCCGCGCGGCGCAGCACCATTCGGGCGCCGCGCCGGAGGCTGCTGCGGCTGCTGTTCCACCACCACGGGCTGGAGCTGGCGCTTGCCCGCCAGCGCCATGCTGAGCTGCACGGCGGCATTGGGCGTCATGTTCGATACGATCATCGCGGTCGAACGCTCGCGCATCCGCCGGGCGATCTCGGTCTGCACGTCGAGATCCAGCCGCTCGAAGATCACCGCCGCCTTGGCGGGCTTCATCGTCTGGTAGATGCGGGCGAGATCGTCGTAGGAATCATTGCCATCGCCGCCCTGGGCACCGCCGCGCCCCGAAGACGACGCCGGCTGCGCGGCTTCCGCCTGGCGCTGGGCGAGATCGGCCTTCAGCCGCGCCTCGCTGGCGCGCAGCGCCTGTTCGCGCAGGTCGAGCCCGCGCTTCTGATCGGCGATCGCCTGATCGCGCTCGCGCACGCTCTGCTGGATCGATGCGCCCAGCCGGCTGGCCGGCGCCGGCTGCTCGGCCGTGGGGGCCGCGACCGCCACGGCGTTGGCGATGACGGAAAGGCCCGCCACGCCGGCGGTAAGCGACAGGAGCGAAGGCTTGCGCACCAGATCGCGGACCACGCCGGGAAGCTGTCCGGCCACCCCGCTCATGCGCGAGAAAAGCGAAGGAGGCGGCGCCATCACGCGGCTTCCGCCACCGTCTCGGCGGGGATCGCGCCGTCATCGGCGACGGCCGCCACCGCCGGGCGCGGACGCTTCGGCTTGGAGCGCGAGCGCTTGCGCGGCGCGGCGCGCACGACCGGCTGGTCGATCGCCGCTTCGGCCGCGGCCTCGGCGATGGCCTCGGCAACGACATCCGCTTCGTCGGCCGGCTGATCCTTGCGATCGGACGCGGTGGCGGCGGCGTCCATGATCCGTTCGGCCACGGCATTGCCGATGCCGACCATCACCGAAAGCTCGTCGCGCAGCGCCTCGCCCGAAGCGATGACGCGCGCATTGGCGGCGCCGTCGGTGGCCAGCAGCGTCTTCAGTTCGCCCAGCACCGCGCGGGCCTGGCCGGTCGCGCGATCGAGCTGCGCCACGGTCTCGCCGAGATCGCCCGACTTGATCGCCCGGAAGCTGCGCATCATCCGCGTGCACTGCACCAGCACCGCCGCGCACAGCAGCGTCAGAAGAAGATTGGTGAAGACGGCGAAAGTCATTTGGGGAAGCCTTTCGAAATGTCGGTCGCAAGCCGGATGGCGATGTTGCTGCAGCGCTGGCCGATATGGGCATGGCCCAGCGGCACGCCGCCGCAATGCACCTCCAGCGGATCGTCCGGCCCGCGATTGAGCGCGAGCGTCTGGCCGACGGCCATGTTCATCACGTCGTGCAGGCGCATATGCTTTTCGCCCAGCACGACATCGACGACGACCTCGGTATTGAAGAGTTCGGCCGCCATATGCGCTTCCCAGATCCGGTCGCGGCCCAGCTTCTCGCCCATGAAGCGCTGGAGCAGCTTGGTGCGGACCGGCTCGATCGTCGCATAAGGCAGCAGGATGTTGAACTTGCCGCCGCGCCCTTCCATGTCGACGCGGAAGGTGGCGACCGCGGCGATGTTGGAAGGGCCGGCGATCGCCGCGAAGCGCGGGCTGCTTTCCACGCGCTCCAGTTCCATCGTCACCGGCTCGATCGCCTCGAACGAGGCCGAGAATTCGTCGAGCGCGAGCTGGACCATCTTCGACACCAGCATGGTTTCGATGGTGGTGAAGGCGCGGCCGTCGATGCGGACGGCGCCGCCGCCCTTGCGGCCGCCGAGCAGCGCATCCACCACGGCGTAGATCAGGCTGGAATCGACGGTGACGACACCGTAATTCTCCCATTCCTTCACCTTGAACACGCCGAGCATGGCGGGCAGCGCCACGCGCTTCATGAACTCGCCGAAGCGGACGGAGGTGATCTCCTCCAGGCTGACGTCGATCGCGTCGGACGTAAGGTTGCGCATGCTGGTGGCGAAGGTGCGCACCATGCGTTCGCACACCACCTCCAGCATCGGCAGCCGTTCGTGGCTGATCGTGTTGGATTCGATGACGGCCTTGAGCCCGCTCTTCTGCGCGGGTTCCAGCGCGGCATCGAAGCCGAACAGCGCGTCGATGCCCGCCTGGTCGAACGTGACTTCGGCCCCGACCGGCAGCACCGGCGGTTCGGGCAGGGCGAAATCCTCGAAATCGTCGCCGCCGCCGCTCATTGCTGGACGAGGTCCTGGATCAGCACGTCGCGGACGACGCCGACGCCGAGCACATTGGTCGCGCGCGACATCATCTCCTCCTTCACGCGGAACACCGCCGCCGATCCGTTGAGGTCGTCCGGCCGCAATTCGCGAAGGAAGGGCTGGAGCGCATCGAGGATCACCGGCAGCTTCTGCCGCACCTTCTCCGACTTGCCGGCATCGGCCGCGACGATGATGAAGCGCAGCTTGAGGAAGCGGGCCTGCGCGTCGCTGCTGCGCAGGTTCACGATCATCGGCGGCACTTCGACATAGGCATCGCTGCCCGCATCCCCGGCGGCGGAGGCCACGTCCTCGCCCTTGTCGCCGCCGATCAGTGCATAGCCCGCGACCCCGCCGCCCAGCACCAGCGCGGCGACGGCGCCGGCGATGATCTTCGCACGCTTGCCGAAACGCCCCGCCGGCCTGGCCTCGATCGGCACCGCTTCACTGATTGCATTGCTCTGCACGCATTCACTCCCTTGGAGCCGCCGGTCCCGGCCCGCCTAAATCGGCAGGCGGCGCACCGGGAACCGGATTTCCCTCCTATTATAGGATGAGCGTGCGGCAACTTTTGCCTGGCGCCAAAAAGGTCTCGATTTTTCCGAGGTGGGTTGATGGACGTCTCATCCTTTGTGCTGCTCAGCCATGAACAGGCGCTCAGGCGGCGGCTGGACGTGACCGCGAACAATATGGCGAACACCTCCACCGTGGGCTTCAAGCGGGAACAGCCGTTGTTCCACGAATATGTGGAGAAGACGAAGGAAGCCCCCGTCGAGGACGCGAAGAAGACGAGCTTCGTGCTCGATTACGGCGCCGTCCACGATGCGAGCCAGGGCGCCTTCCAGGCGACGGGCAACCCGCTGGACGTGATGATCGACGGCCCAGGCTACATCAATGTCGAGGCGCCGGGCGGCGGCGTCGCCTATACGCGCGCGGGCTTCATCAAGATTCTGGAGACCGGCGATCTCGCCACCTCCGGCGGGCAGCGCATCCTCGACGAGAATGGCCGCGCCATCAACGTGCCGGACGACCAGAAGACCATGGTCACGATCGCCGGCGACGGCACCGTGATGGGCCGCGACGGGCCGCTCGGCCGCATCGCCATCACCACCTTCGACGAAATCAACGTATCGCCGCGCGGCGACGGGCTGATGGAAGGCACGCGCGGCCGCGTGCTCACCGCGCGCGAGGCCAGGCTGAAGATCGGCGGCGTCGAGGCATCGAACGTGCAGCCGATCGTCGAGACGACGACGATGATCGATATCCTGCGATCCTACCAGACCAGCATGCGCATGACCGAAAGCCTGAACGACATGCGCAAGCAGGCGATCGACAAGCTCGGCCGCGTCAACTGATCCCCCTTCAATTCCTTCCCTGAAAGGTTGAACCCATGCGCTCTCTTTCCATCTCCTCGACCGGCATGCTCGCGCAGCAGACCAATGTCGACGTGATCTCGAACAACATCGCCAACATGAACACGACCGCCTTCAAGCGGCAGCGCGCCGAATTCCAGGATCTGCTCTACCAGCAGGTCTCGCGGCCCGGCGCCTCCACCAGCGCGGACGGCACGCGCGTGCCCTCGGGCATCCAGATCGGCGCCGGCGTGCGCACCGGCGGCGTCTATCGGATCTCCGAACAGGGCGCGATGACGCAGACCAGCAACCCCTACGACCTCGCCATCGACGGCGAAGGCTATTTCCAGATCACCATGCCTTCGGGCGAGACCGCCTATACCCGCGCGGGATCGTTCCAGGTTTCCGACCAGGGCGAGCTGGTGACGACCGACGGCTATCGCATCGAACCCGCCATCACCATTCCGCAGGGCGCGGTGGACGTGGTGATCTCCAAGACCGGTGAGGTCCAGGTGAAGATGGCTGACCAGACCGAGCTGCAGACCGTCGGCCAGCTTGAGCTTGCGACCTTCGTGAACGAAGCCGGGCTGGAGGCCATGGGTTCCAACCTGTTCCTGGAAACCGCCGCATCGGGCCAGCCCAACGTCGCCATTCCGGGCGAGCCGGGCTTCGGCGTGCTGAACCAGGGCTTCCTGGAGGCGTCGAACGTCAATCCGGTGTCGGAGATCACCGCCCTCATCACCGCGCAGCGCGCCTATGAGATGAACAGCCGGGTGGTGAAGACCTCGGACGAGATGCTCGCCACCAGCGCGCAGCTTCGCTGACGATCATGGCGCTGCTGCTTTCCATCGCGCTGGCCGTGGCGGGCGCCCCGGCCCCGGCCGCCGCCCTGCCCGCTCCCCCGCCCGCCACGGTGCAGGCGCCGGTGCTGGCGCGCACGATCGAGAAGGGCGAGCTGATGTCCGCCGCCGATTTCGAGACCGCGCCGCTCGGCCCCAATGCGGCGCGCGGCGCGCTGCCGCCGGCCGCCGCCGCCGGCAAGGAAGCCGCACGCCGGCTGATGGCGGGCGCGATCGTGAAGGGCACCGATATCGTGATGCCGCGCCTCGTCCGCCGGGGCGAGGCCGTCACCATCGCGGTGGTTTCCGGCGGGCTGACGATCACCGCCCCCGGCCGCGCGCTGACCGACGGCGGCAAGGGCGACGCCGTGCGCGTCGTCAGCCTCAGCACCAACCGCACGCTGGATGCCGTGGTCGACCAGCCGGGCCGCGTCCGCATCGCCGGGCAATGAAAGGGTCAAGGGACATGAAACGCATCGCATCGGCGCTGATGATCGCCACCCTGCTTTCCGGCTGCAGCGTCGCGGACCGGCTCGCCAATGTCGGCCGCGCGCCGAAGATGTCGCCGATGGACGATCCCACCGCGCCGATCATCGAACCGTCGCTCGGCAACCAGGCGGCCGCCCACCGCGCCGGCCAGGCATCGCCGCCCGAACCCCAGCCGACGGGCGCCTCGCTGTTCCGCACCGGCGCGGGCGCCTTCTTCCGCGATCAACGGGCATCGCGCGTGGGCGATATCCTGACGATCCGGATCAACATCCAGGATCGCGCCAGCTTCGACAATTCCACCGCGCGCACCCGCGACGGATCGGAAAATGCCAGCCTCGGTCGCCTGTTCGGCCTGGAACCCGGCAATCCGGAGCTGGTGGGGGCCAATTCGGCTTCCAAATCGACCGGCAGCGGCAACACCACCCGCAGCGAACAGATCAACATGACGATGGCCGCGCTGGTGACGGGCGTGCTGCCCAACGGCAACCTGCTGATCCGCGGCCGGCAGGAGATGCGCGTCAATTTCGAGCTGCGCGAGCTGATCGTCTCCGGCGTCGTCCGGCCCGAGGACATCGCCCGCGACAACAGCATCGCCCACAGCAAGATCGCCGAGGCGCGAATCAGCTATGGCGGGCGCGGCCAGCTCACCGACGCGCAGCAGGCCCGCTGGGGCCAGCAGATCTACGACGCGCTGTTCCCGTTCTGAACGCAGGGGCCGGGGAGGAAACTCTCCGGCCCTTCGCACGAACGGCCGCCGTGGGCTTTCCTCGATCCGGCGGATATTTGGGCGTTTCGAATCTGTAGCTTGGCGGGCGCGCCATGCACTCGCTAAGGCGGCGGCATGAGCATCATCGCCACCATCATGAACGCGGCCACCGGCCAACCCATCCAGAAAATGACCTTCGGCCGCATGCCCAAGCCCTGGGTGAGCCTCACGCTCGAATCCGGGGAGAAGGTCACCGCCGAGCGGATCGATGTCGGCAAGCCGGCGCCCGGCAAGTTCGTTGCACCTGTCGAGATCTGGGTGCGATCGAACGGCTGACCCTGTCACCGAATGATTGCAATCCCGGTCACTTGATCCAACGGATGAATTTTCCAGAAATATTCCTGCATGGGTATTTCAAGTATCTGCCAAAATAATCCGGCCGGTCATCGCCGAAATACTCGAACGAATTTGTCGGGTCCATCTAGGGCAATACGCTGACCATAGGTATTTGCCCCGATTGCGTGAAGCGCTGATCTGGCCGCTATCCGGATGCGGTGGAGGCAATGTGCAGAACCGGTGCAGCCAGCGCCTTCACGCGGCGATCATGTGTCGGCCCAAGCCGAAGGCGCCGCGCTTGCGACATGTCGGCAACGTCACGACAGTGAACGCCGACTTTGCTCGTGGTGCAGCGCTTGGCCGCCATCCAAAAGCAGACATTCCTTCAGTGGCACCTGCAGTCCCTAAGAACTGCCAATTTCCGGCATAATCCGATGAGGATGCCCTGATACGGATGCGGTTCCGCCCAACCCTATCGGCTTCTTAATTGGATGATGCTATCGGCTACCTTCAAGGTTTGGGGGAGAGAGGGGCATGAATCAAGTCAGGAGATTGGGCTGGGTTTATTTCGTCGGCTTCATCGCGGTTGTCGCCATCGGTTATGTGCCGACCTTTCACGATGCGCAGGGCAACCTGTTCGGCCTGTTCAAGCTCGACCTTTATGACGACAGTCTACACCTGGCCTCGGGCCTGTGGGCGGGCGCGGCGGCGGCGATCTCTTATGGCGCGTCCCGCCTTTATTTCCGGCTGTTCGGTCCCCTCTATTTTGCCGATGGCGTTCTCGGCCTGTTGACGGGAAGCGGTTATCTGGACGGTGGCATCTTCCTTTATGGGCCGCTCGATCTGCCGTTGACGACACGGTTCTTCGCCAATCTTCCGCACCTCATCATCGGTGGCGTGGCGATATGGATCGGCTATCGGCTGGCCGCGCGCGTCTCCGCACTGCCGGCGTGAAACGCCGCTGGAAGATTACGCTCGGCCTCGGTGCCGTCGCCATCGCGGCGATAGCGGCGCCGATGGCCTATATCGAGATCGGCTGCCGATCCCCGATGTCCGGCCTCGTCCAGGGAGATTATCGATCGCTGCTTTCCGAAAGCGATCGCCGTCCCGAGGCCCGGACATGGCTCACCTATCCCGAATGGCATATCGTCTATTCGGCCGACAGCCTGGGCCGCCATCTGGCGGCGGGCCGGCCGCCCAGCAGCTATCCCTATGGCACAGATATCGCCGCCTTCTGGTCCAGCTTCTGCGCGCTGAATGGCGTGACCCGGGAGAAAGGCGACGCCGGCGACGCCAAGATCATGATCTATACGATCGGGATCAGCTATACGGCCGAACTCGCCATCAAGGCGGCTTATGAGCGGACGATCGGCCGCTTCGCCGAATGGTTCAGCGGCTGGACCAGCGCGGACGATCGGCATGCCGCGCGCACCCAGCAAGCCTATGGCGCCTTCATGCATGAAACGCCGTGGTATCGCTTTCCCTTCGGCGAAGCGCTGGCCGAGGAATGGCGGACGGAAGAAGCCGATCTATTGTTCCGACATTGGGAGCGCCGCTTTGCGCTGACGGCCGAATATGGCGTCAAGGCGGGCTATGCCTCGCTGATCGACAGGGCGAGCGGTGCGGCGCTCGGGCGGGATGCCCTGACGATCCGTTTCGTGGCGCGGGCGACGCCGCAAGCCCTGTTGGAGATCGATTCCCGGCTGAAGCCGGTGCGCACGCTGCCCGGCGGACTGGTGGAGGTGGAAGCCCCCCGATACGCCCAGTTCAGCGCGTTGCTGGCCAAGCTTGCGGCATCGCCGGTCACGCTGGTGGAAATCGCTGGCAATGACGACATCTTCCTCACCGCAGCGCTGCCCCGGGCCAGGGTGTCCGGGCTGGGGAATACCGGCCTGCTGTTGTCGATGCCGCTTGGGGAGCGGCCAGGATGGCGGCGCATCGGCGTTTCGACCAAGGTGGCCGCGCTTCTGCCGACCATGCGGCGGATCGAGGCTGCCGGTGGCACGATCGAACATGTCTACGATTATTAGACGCGGAATGCGGGTGGCCGCGCAGCTCGGGCTGGTGCTCGGCGGCTGGCTGGCGATCATGGCGGGCCTGCCTTTTGTCGGTCCGGCCGGGAGGCAGGTCGCCGTCGTCGGCGATGCCGCGCATGCCGCCAGAGCCATCGCGGCAGCGGGCGGAGTCGTTGTCGAGCGCCGCCGGGGCGCGACTCTCGCGCGCTCCGATGACCGCGGATTCGCATTGGCGCTCTATCGCCACGGAGCGCCGCTCGTCATCGAGGGGCGGATCGCGGCGGGCTGCTTCAGCCGGTCTGCAACCCGGTGACGGCCGGCGCATAGCGCGCATACCAGGTGTTGCCGAACAGCCCGTCCGGGTCCCAGCGGCGCTTCTCGGCCAGGAAGGCCGGCAGCTCGGGATAGGAACGCACCAGCTGCGCCGTCGTATAATGCAGCTGGTAGGGCAGGAAAAAGCGTCCGCCCTCCCGATCGCACAGATCGATGAGATCGCTGGTGAGCCTGGCCATCGCCGCCGTGCCCCCGGCATCGGCCGGCTGGTTCAGATAGAGGACGACCGAGAATGCCGGCTTGGGCGCATAGCTCAACGCATTGACCTCCGCCCCCACGGCGCGGATCGAGGCATTGACCAGATTGACGTCCTGTTGGCGGAACAGCGCCCGCATGCCATCGATGAACGGCACGAGGCGATCCCGCGGTACGAAATATTCATGCAGGATGTCCGTCTCGCGCGGCAGCGCGTCGCGCAGATAGGCGACGCTGTCGTGCATCGGATCGTTGCGCGAGACAAGGCAGGCTTCGCCGTCCCCCATCGCCTGCGCGCGTGGAATGGTGCAGCTTTCCAGGCGATGTTCGACATTCTTTTCCGCCCACCACTTCGCCGCCTTGAAGAAGTCGTTGCGCTTGGAAAGATTGACGGTGAGCCGCCGCAGCTTGGTCGACGACACCTCTCCCAGAGGCGCACGCGGCAGCGATTGATCGGCCGGCACCTTGCGGTAGGCATAAACGAGCGCCTCCTGCAACAGGCTGCCGGGTGCGGTCGACAGATGCGTGTAGGTGAGGCCAATGGCCGGATCGGCCTCGATCGCGGCGAAGGTCTCGGGGAAATCGCGATAGCTGATCAGGCTTCGTTCGGATCGGTAGACGTCATTGGGAACGACTTCCAGCTCGGCGGACAACAGCACCCCGAACAGCCCGTATCCCCCCACCACATGCGCAAAAAGATCGGCATTCTCCGTCCGCGAAGCGGTTACGATACGGCCGTCGGCCAGCATCAGCCGCAGGCTGCGGATCGAACCCATTACGGCACCCGATTGGTGATCCATGCCATGCGCGTTGACGGAGATGGACCCGCCGACCGTGAAGATGTCGGTCGACTGCATCGCCTTCACCGCGAATTGCGGATGGATCGCGTTCTGGATCGCATGCCAGGTCGCCCCCGATCCCACCGAAACGGTGCGCGTATTCGCATCGAGCCGGATCGCGTTCAGCCCCCGCATGTCCAGGATCACACCCCCGGCACGGAATGCCTGCCCGCCCATGCTGTGCTTCATGCCGGCGGCGGTCACCGTCAGCTTATGCGCCCGCGCATAGGCGAGCGCGCGGGCGACGTCCGCCTCATTGCGGACTGCCACCACACCGGCAACCGGCGTGCGGTTCAGGCAGCTCGCATCATTGATCGTGCCCGCCCGCTGCGCCCAATTGGGCTCCGCCACGGCTGCCGGCACGCCTGCCAAAGCGGAAAGCGGCGGCAGGATGCCGGCGCAATCCTTCGGCCCCGTGGGATCGGCGGCCAACGGCAAGGCATAAAGGGCGGCACCCCCGGCCGCGAGCGCAACCACGGACACGGTGACCAACAGCTTATGTCGCCTCATCATTTCCCCCTGTCCGGTGCGGTCGCTGCGTCCAAGGCCCCGAAAAACGCCGCAGGATCCTCAATATGCGGAATATGTCCCACGCCCGGCAAGCGCGTGAAGGATCTTGCGCGGGTCAAGGCGGCTATATGTTCGCCCTGAGCCGGTGGCGTCACTGTATCGGCGGCGCCCCAGATGATCGCGACTGGTCGCACGATCGCGGCCAGCCGCTCGCTGCGACGGCTCCATCCGCCGTCATCCGCGGCGAACAGCACCGGCAGCCACGTTGCATAGTCGGCCGTGGTCCCCGGTCGCCGCATCGGCTGACGCAACGTCGTGATCCAGCGGTCCGTCATATCCTTACGCGCCACCATGCTTCTCATGAGCGGGCCGATCGCCCATGGGTTTGTTAGGGTGGCAGATGTCAGCGGCTGCGCGATAACGGCGGTCGACAACGTCCGTTCGACAAGGCTCCCCGAGCCAACTGGATCGAGCTTGCCCAGGGCTGCATCGACCAGAATCAGGCTGCGCACTTGCGCTGGCGACCTTAGGGTCAACTCCGTCGCGGCGCCGGCACCGAAGCTGTGGCCCACGACGACAGCGGGCTGATCGGTGGATGCCCGGAGCACTTCGCTGAGGCGAGCCGCTTGGCTCACGCGGTCGTATCGAGCTGCCGGATCCCTTGCCGAATAACCGAACGGTGGAATGTCCACCGCGATGACGCGCCAGCCTTGCCTTGAAAGATGAGCGGCTACATCGCGCCAAAAACCGCTCCAGGCCGCAGTGCCATGGACAAGTAGAATAGGTGATCCGTCGGCCCGGCCGCCGATCGTGGTGGCAACGGCACCAAGTGACGTTTCGATCAACGTCGTGCTTGGAGGAATCGAGGCGTCGGATTCGCGAAACCAGGCCAGCAGCCGCAAGCTCGCCAACAGGATCAGGAACGCAAGGATCAGCACGCCCGACGCGAAGATTGTTCTTCTTAGCAAGCGCCTCATCCGCTCCCCTCCCCCTGGAATCGAATATGAGAACAGGCATTACAAAGTCATTGCCAGATTATAAAACCAGCGAACTTTCAATGCGATTTGGCAGTTGCCGCTGACAAAGCGGCCACCTCAAGTTCAAAATCGGCTGCACAATAGCTGTCATCGGTTCGGAATGAGAACGATGACCGGTTTCGGGAGGCAACCAGAGGCCGGAACGGCGGCTTTAAGCGCCTGCCAAACGAACTTCGAACGTCCGGAAAGTCGACGAGTAGAGACGATCAGTTGTCCGTTTCGGTCATCCACGATGGGATATCGCGCCGGACACGAAGCACGCGCCAGACGTCAATATGATCTTCCCGCTCAAGATCGGAAACGAGATAACGAGCCAGCGTTCGGAAACGGTGAGCATGACAGTATCTGCTCCGCGTCGGTATCCGATACCGTCGATAGACCGTCAGCCCGTCTGTTTTCCAACGGACATTTCTGGATGCCTGCGGATGCTTCCGGAAGGGGTAATGGTGCCCAGGGACGGAATCGAACCGCCGACACCGTGATTTTCAGTCACGTGCTCTACCAACTGAGCTACCTGGGCAGGAAGCGTTGGAGCGCGGCCTATAGACAAGGCTGCTAGGGCCTGTCCAGCCCGTCTTCGACAATTTCTTGCCCCTCCGGATCGCTGGCCGGGCCGGGGGTGCGATAGGCCTCGCCGAGCCAGTTCAGGAGATCGCGATCGCGGCAGCCCTGGCTGCAGAAGGGGGCGTGCGCGGGGGTGGCGGGAGCGCCGCAGAGCGGGCAGGCGCCGCGCTTACGCCGGGAGGGGGCCGATGTGGACATGCCCGCTTGATATGGCGAGCGAAGCCTCGCTTCGCAAGGCGAGCGGAAGGCCGCGGCGGCGCTCCAGCAGCGCCTGCCAATCCGGGCGCGCCGCGATCGCGGCGATCACGGCGGGCGCGGCGGCGATCTGGACGGTGCCGGCACCGGCGGTGCGCTCCGCCCGGCGCAGGAGGGCGCGGGCCGCAGCAACGACCGGTTCGCTGCGCAGCAATTCGGGCAGCGAGGCGCGGCTGCGGCGGCGGACGATCTGGAGGAAGCCGAAGCCGTTGACGGCGGTCCGCTCGAACGGCTGGGGAAGCTCGGCATCGACGGCGGCGGCGGCGGCCTGGCGATCCACCTTGGCGCCGACGGTGGGCAGGTCGATGCCGATCGAGCCACTTATGCCCATCCGGCGGATGGCGCGGGCTGCGGCGCGGGCGCCGGCCACGGCCAGCTCGGCCGGCGGCAGCGGGCCATCGACGTCGAACAGGGCCATGGCCGGCGTGAGGGAGAGGCGGAGCGCACCGCCGGGAAAGGCGATCTCGCCGGTCAGCGCCTCGTCGAGAAGCTCGGACCAGCCGGCCGCCTCCAGGCGATCCTCGCCATGGCTGGCGAGACGGACGACGGGGATGCCGGTGGCGGCGATCCGCTGGAGGAGATCGGGGCCGTCCGTGGGCAGCGCATCCGGCGGCGCGGCGCGGGCGATGGCGCGCTTCGGCCGGCCGGGTTCGGGAATGGCGGCGCGAGTGATCTCCACCAGCAGGCGGGCGCCTTCGGTGACGCCGCGCGGCGGCGGCTCGATCAGCGCCTCGCCGCCCTCGCCTTCCAGCGTGACGACGGCGCGGCGGCCGGGAATGAGGACCTTGGTGAGCCGGGCCGGAATGACGGCGCCGGCGCGGGGGCCCGCGTCGTCGGGCTCGATCGCGGCTTCGAGGATGCGGCCCTGATCCACCAGCGCGGCCCGCGCCTCGCCGATGCCGTCCTCATAGAGCCATTCAGCCAAGATCGCCTTCGCCGGGCATCACGCCGCCGGCTTCCAGCAGCGCGCGGGTTTCGAACAGGGGCAGGCCGACGACGCCCGAATGGCTGCCGGAAAGGAAGCGGACATAGGCTTCGGCGCGGCCCTGTATGGCATAGCCGCCGGCCTTGCCGTGCCATTCGCCGGACCGGAGATAGCGATCCACCTCCGCTTCCGTCAGCCGCTTGAAAGTGACGATCGAGACGGATTCGCGATGGCGGGTGCGGCCATCGGCATCGATCAGGCTGACGGCGGTGATGACGCGGTGGCGGCGGCCGGAGAGCAGTTCCAGGCAGCGGCGGGCCGTGGCCTCGTCCTCCGCCTTGGGCAGGATGCGTCGCCCGGCCGCGACCACCGTATCGGCGGCCAGCGTCACGCAGCCCGGATGCCGCGCCGCGACGGCGGTCGCCTTCTCGGCGGCCAGCCGGCGGGCATAGGGCAAGGGCAGTTCGCCGGCGCCCGCCGTCTCGTCCACCTCCGCCGGATCGACGGCGGCGGGCACGATACCGAGGCGGGCAAGCAGTTCCAGCCGGCGGGGGCTGGCCGAGGCGAGGATCAGGGACGGCATAGGCGGCCCCCGGCCGATCGCCCGAGACGGCCGATCACTTGAAGCGATAGGTGATCCGGCCCTTGGTCAGATCATAAGGCGTCAGTTCGACGAGCACTTCATCGCCCACCAGCACGCGGATGCGGTTCTTGCGCATCTTGCCGGCGGTGTGGCCGAGAATCTCATGGTCGTTCTCAAGCCGGACGCGGAACATGGCGTTGGGCAGCAGTTCCACTACTTGCCCGCGCATTTCGAGCAGTTCTTCCTTAGCCATCAGGCCCCTTGATGTTAGAGTCGCGTGGAGAAAAATCGCGCCGCCTTAGCGCCAAGCAGCCAAAAAGGGAAGGTCGACGATGCGGCCTTCGCGTTTTTCGGGCATCCGGCGGGGGCCCATTTCCAACGAAGTTGAGGAAGTTGAGGATATAGAACGCATCTTCAACTTCGTGCCCGATATGGTGATCCGGCTTGCCGGAACAAGGCGAATCCGCCCCGTCCGGGGACGAGGCGGATCATAACGCAACGCAACTATTGTAGGACAGGCCGGCCCCCTGCCCGCCGTCGCGGGATCGGGGGCCGGCGGATATCGGCCCGAACGACGGGCCGGAGCCACTTCAGGCGGCGAGCCGGCCGGCGCCATGGCCGCCGCCGCGATCTTCCGACCCGATCCTGAACTGGGATGCCTGTTCGGAAAGCGCATTCACCTCCGAATTCAGGTTGCGCGCGGCGGCCGAGGTCTCCTCCACCATCGCGGCATTCTGCTGGGTCGACTGATCCATCGTCGAGACCGCGACGCTGATCTGCGAGATGGCCGACGACTGGGCCTGGTTGTCGCTGGCCATGCCGTCGAGCAGGCCATGCACCTCGCCCACGCCCTCGGCGATGCTCGCCAGCGCATTGTCCACGCGCTGGACGGCCTCGACGGCGGTGCCGATGTCCGTCTGGGTGAGGGTGAGCTGATCGCGCGCCTTTTTGGCTTCCTCCTCGGCGCGCATGGCAAGCGCGCTGACGAGATCCGCGACCACCGCGAAGCCGCGGCCCGCCTCGCCGGCGCGGCCGGCTTCCACCGCCGCGTTCATGGCGAGAACCCGGGTCTGGAAGGCGATCTTGTCGACGCCCTCGATCACCTCGTCGATGCCCTTGGCGCTTTCGCGCACCCGGTCCATCGCCTGCACCGCCTCGTCCGCCACGTTGCGGCCGCCGCTGACGGTGGAGATCGCCTGATCGGCCCGCTGCACGGTGCGCGTCGCGGCCTTGGCGGTCGCCTTCAGGCGATCGTCGATCTGGGCGNGCGCGGCAGAGGTCTCCTCCAGGCTCGCCGCGTTCGCCTCGGTGCGGCGGGCGAGATCCTCGGATGCCTGGGCGATTTCCTGCGATCCGGTACGGATGGCGCCGGCGCTCTGCATCACCGCGCCAATCATCCGGCGGAGACCCGTGACGGCTTCGTTGAAGTTGGCCTTCAGCACGGCATAGGCGCCGGGGAAGTCGGTCCGGATCTCGGCCGTGAGATCGCCGTCGGTGAGGGCCGCGAGCCCATCCCCGATCGCGCTGGTGATGAGCTTCTGCTCCTCGGCGGCGCGGGCATCGGCGGCGGCGCGATCGGCGGCCGCCTGGCGGAACACGTCCGCCGCGCGGGCCATCGTGCCGATCTCGTCATGGCGGTCCGTCTGCGGCACGGCGAGATTCTCGCCCTTGGCGAGGCGATCGACCGCGGTGCTGAGTTCCGCCATCGGCCGACCGATGATCGAACGCGCGGCATAAAAGAGCCCGGCGAGCGCGGCGCCGACGATCAGGATGCCGCCGACGATGAGCTGCCATGCCAGGCTGTTCGCCGGCGCGTTGATCGTGGCTTCGGGCACGTCGAGCACGACCGCCCAGGTGGTGTTGAGGCCCTTGAACCGGACGGGCCGGATGGTGCGTTCCACCGCGACGCCGCCGATGTCGATGTCGTCGAGCGTGATCGTCTCGCCGCTGGCGATCGCGGCCTTCACCTTGTCCAGCCCCGGATCGGCATAGGGCTTCATGCGCAGCGCCGCATCGGGATGCGCGACCCACATCGCCTGGTTGGAAAGCAGCATGACCTTGCCGGTGCCGAACGGCTTCAGCTTGCCGAGGCGCGCCGAAATGTCATCGAGGGCGAGATCGACGCCGGCCACGCCGACGACCTGGCCGTCCGCCTTTATGGGGATCGAAATCGACGTTATCGTCACGGGCTTGCCGTCGACTTCCTCGACATAGGGTTCGATCAGCGAGGGCAGGCCGCTGTCACGCGGCGTCTTGTAATAATCGCGGCCATATTCGCTGCGGCCGTTCATCGGCTCGAGCACGACATTGCCCGCGCTGTTCTTGACCCAATAGGCCATGAACTCGCCGGTTTCCGAGCCGGGGCGGCCGACATTGGCGGCATCCTGGCCATCGAAGCCATTGGGTTCGGCGACGACCCAGCTTCCGAGGATCAGCGGCGACGCATCGATATTGGGCTTGAGCGTCGCCATGGCGAGCCCGCGATCGCGGGCGCCGGCCTGGCGGAGCGTGGCGACCGTCGCCGTCATCGAACGGGCGGTGGCCTCGACGCGGCCAAGCTCGGCCTCGAGCGCGTTGGTTTCGGAATCCGCCTGCGCGGTGGTGGCATCGCGCGACAGCGTTTCGACCACCGAATTGGACTGGTAGATGATGAAGGAAAAACCGAGGACGAGCAGCAGCCCGATCGATAATCCGGCCACCGTCATCAATTTGCCGGCGATGGCCATCCGGCTGAACATTGCGTGCATAACGTTCACCTGCGTTCGGGCCACGATCGAGCGGTGACCTCTTTATCTGGGTCGGCCGGTCCATCGGGAATGCATGGGCGACCGGGCATGGCGCGGGTGGCGATCGCGGAGGATCGGCACCCTAGGTTCATTATATGAAGGGCACGCGCCGCGGCGGGCGATCCGGCAGCGAATATTACGCATTTTCAGCATGAGCCGATCGGGAATGGCGTCATGAAGGCCATATCGCGCATGTCCGGGGCCTCGACATGCGCGAACGCCCGCTTGCCGACCGGCGAGCGGGCGATTTCCATGCGCGGCGGGAAACGGCCGGCCCCCGGCCGTGGGGCCGCCGCCGCCCCTCAGTTGCGGCCGATCGCGCTTTTCAGGAGCGACATCTGCTTGCGGTAGAGGTTGGTCATCGCCGTGAAATCGGCCTGCACCTGCCCCATCTTCAGCAGTTGATCCTCGATCGTGACGTTATTGCCGTCGGGCTTGGTCTCGGTCGTGTCGCGATCCAGCACGACATTGCTGCCCGCCTGCGGCGGCCGGGCGCCAAGCGCCGCCATGCCGCTGGTCAGGCTGATGCGGGGGCGGACCACGCGGGGAGCGCCGCGCGTGCCCTGCGCCGCCAGCAGTTCCGAAAAATCGGGCGCCTCCACCTCGCGCGCCTTGAAACGGGGGGTTTCGTTATTGGCGATATTTTCCGCGATGACGCGCTGGCGTTCGGCCAGATGCTTCATCGACTGGTGGATGCCGGTGAGGAGCGTGGGCGCGGTGGCCATGGCTGTTTCCTTGTTCCCCGCGATCAGGCGCCGCCGGTGAGGCGGGTGAGCGCGGCCTGATAATTGGCGAGCTGGCGCTGCTGGTAGGCCGAACCCTGGCCGTTGAGCGTGCCATCGACCTGAGCGGCCTTGGTGGAATCCCAATAAAGCGAGCGATAGGCCGTCTGCGTCATCGAGATGGCGGATTCGAGCTGCTTGGCGGCATAGGCCGCGTCCTTGGCGTTGAGCAGGTTGAGCGCCGCGCTGAGATTGAGGCCGAAGGTGCCGCCGGGCTTCACCTTCGGGTCCTTGTCGCTCGGCGGCTTGTTGGCGGCAAGGCGGGTCGATTCCATGCCGAGCGTGACGAGCGCGTCGCGGCCTTCGGCCCCCGCCACCAGCTCGACGGAGCGGCCCGCCTTGGCGGTGACGCGCAGCTTGGTGACGCCGTTGATCGTCGTCGCCATCACGCTCGCGGCATTGCCGGTGATCTTCGATATCTTGGCCGCGAGCGACTTCATCGTCTCGCCGGCCTCGATCACCACCTTCTTCACCCGGCCGCCATCGACGCTGACGCTGAATTCGTCGCCCGCGCGCAGCGTCGTCTGCGAAGTGAGCGTGGTCGCTTCGGCGGGGTTCACCGTGCCGCGCGTGAGGCCGAGCGCGCCCAGCGCCGTATCGCCGCCGGTGGCGGCGGAGACCAGCACCGGTTCGGTCTGCTGCGTGGCGCGGCCGAACTGGCGGGTCGTCTCGATCGCGCCGGTGGCGGCGTCGATGCGGCTGACGAAACCGTCGACCGCGCCGGTGCGCGTGCCGCCGNGATCGCCGGTGGTACGGCCGCCGACATAGAGCGCGCCGTTCATGTAAGCGACGCTATCGATCTGGTCGCTGCCGGCCGAGGCGATATAGGTGGTGCTGGCGCTGCCGAGCGCGGCATCGATGCGGGTGACGAAGCCGTCGCGGCCGCCCGCCATGCCGTTCACCTGCGCGCCCGCGATCGGCGCGATGGTGGCGCCGACCACGGCGATCTCGCCCGTATCCGAAACCGCGATCGCGCGCGCATCGGCAGTGCCGAGCGTGATCGACCCAAGCTCGGTCGAAAGCGCCTGCGGATCGACCTGGCGGAGCTTCGCGGTGCCGCCATCCTCCTTGGTCAGGATCAGGAGCTTGCCCGATCCGTCGACGGCCAGCGCCGTCACCGTATCGGCGCCGCCGCTGTCGATCGTCAGCCGTTCCTGCACCTTGCCGTTGGCATCCAGCCGCGCGACATAGGCATCGCCGCCGCCGGTGGAGGCCTTGCCGCCCACGAAGATCGACCCGTCGGGGCCGACCGTGACGGCGGTGGCGCTTTCATTGCCGACCTTGGCCACGGTGGTGGAGAATATCTCCGCCCCGTCAGCGCCGAAGCGGGCGACCAGCATGTCGCTGTCGCTGCCCTGCACCGTGCCGGCCACGACCAGATCGCCATTGGGCGCGATGCTGATCGCGGCGCCGCTCGATTCCCCGGCCAGCCCCAGCGTGCGCTGCCAGACGACCTTGCCTTCGCTGTCGAGCTTGGTGAGGAACAGATCCTTGTCGCCATCGGCGAGGTTGGCGCCGAGATCGCCTTCGGTGGTGCCGACGACATAGCTGTAGCCCTGCGCATCGGTGACGATCGCGCCCGCGCGCGTATCGGCCAGCACCTGCGCGGGCTTGGGCGCGTCGGCCCCGCTCGTCCCAGTCTTCTTCGCATTATTGGCGGAAAGCGCGGCCTGCGCCGTGCCTTCGCGATCGATGCCGGCGATCGATCCCGAAATCGAGCGGTCGAGATTGCCGGCGGGATCGTCGAAGGTTAGCACCTGGACGCTGGCCGGCGCGTCGAGCGCGGTCTGGCCGGTGACGACCATCAGCCGGTCGTCGCCGCCCACCTGATCGATCGCGATGCGTTCCGACCCGCTGACCTTGAGCGTGAGGCCCCATTTGCCGTCATGTTTCTCGACCGCGAAGCTGGAATGCCAGCGCGCCTTGGGGTCGCCATTCTCGTCGAGGACGATGTTGCCGGCCGTATCGCGCATCGGCACGGCGGCGATGGCGGCGTTGATCGCGGCGGCGACGGAATCGAGCGTCGGCGGCTGCGTGGTCTGCGAGAGATCGACCGTCACGCTGTCGCGGATCGATCCGCGCGACAGATCGATCTTCAGCACCTCGTTGCCGGTGAGGCCGGGGACCGCGGCGTCGCGCGCGGTGCCGACGCCCTTGGCGATCACCTGATAGGCGTCGGCGCTCGATTTGACGCCGACGCTCTCGGTCATGCTCGTCGGCCGGCTGAAGGAAAGGTTGACGAGATCGCTGGGCGCCTGGCCGAGATAGGCCTTGAGATCGGCCAGCCCCTTGGCGAACGTCGCCTCCAGCGACTTGCGTTCGCTGGACGAGGTGGTGAGCTTGGCCGCGCTGTCGGCCAGCACCTTGAGGTTCACCAGCGCCTTATAAGCGGTGAAGGAGGTCTGGATATCGGGCAGGTCGCCCAGGTCGGTGCCCGCGCCCTTGTCGATGATCGTGCGCATCGCCTTGATCGCGGCGATCTGTTCGGACGGCGACTTGGCATCGGTCTTCACCTCCCACGGCGCGGTGACGACCGGCGTGGTGAAGGCGGCCTTGGCCTTGATGACGGCGGCGCTGTCGAAGGTCGTGCCCGAACCGCTCTGGAAGCCGTTGGTGCCCGAAAGGAGGCTGAGACCGACCAGCCCGCTGGACAAATTTATCGTCAAAATTTCCTCCGCCGATCGGGCCCGTGCCGGGCTTCCTCCTATAAGATAGAGGGATCGAGGCCCGGACGGCCGCGAACGCGCCAAATTTTTGGGAGCATGGCATGAGCGTTATGGTGCCGGTCGCCGAGCCGGCGGAGCTGAAGAAATATTCCGGCGCGCAGCGCGCGGCGGTGGTGATGCTCGCGCTCGGCCAGGAACATGGCGCGCCGATCTGGGAACAGCTTTCGACCGACGAGATCAAGGAGCTTTCCGCCAGCATCGCCCAGCTCGGCCGCGTGCCTTCCGCCGTGGTCGAACATCTCCTCGTCCAATTCTCCTCCGAAGTCTCCAGCATGGCGACGTTCCACGGATCGTTCGAGACGACCGAGCGGCTGCTGGAAGGCATTCTTCCGCCCGAGCGCGTGAAGGAGATCATGGAGGACATACGCGGCCCATCCGGCCGGACGATGTGGGACAAGCTTTCCAACGTCAGCGAGACGGTGCTCGCCGGCTATCTGAAGAACGAATATCCGCAGACGGTGGCGGTGATCCTGCACAAGCTGAAATCGGACCATGCCGCGCGCGTGCTTTCGGAACTGCCCGAGGAGCTGGCGACCGACGTGGTGATGCGGATGCTGCGCATGGATACCGTGCAGAAGGACGTGATCCAGCAGGTCGAGCTGACGCTCAAGAGCGAGTTCATGAGCAATCTTTCCCGCGCCCAGCGCCGCGACCCGCACGAGACGATGGCCGAGATGTTCAACGCGCTCGACCGCCAGACCGAGGAAGCGATGCTCTCCGCGCTGGACGAGCGCGCGCCGGAATCGGCCGAGCGCATCCGCGCGCTGATGTTCACCTTCGAGGACCTCGCCAACCTGCTGCCCGCCGCGATCCAGACGATCGTGCGCAACTGCAACAAGCGCGAGCTGGCGCTGGCCCTCAAGGGCGCGCCGGAGGAGATGCGCCAGATGTTCTATGCCGGCATGACCGAGCGCGCCGCCAAGCTGATGCGCGACGACATGGCCGCCATGGGCCCCGTGCGCGCCCGCGAATGCGAGGAGGCGCAGGCCAACCTGGTGCGGCTGGCGAAATCGCTCGGCGATCGGGGCGAGATCATGCTCGTCGATCCCAAGAGCGACGATGCGATGATCTACTGATCCGGCATCGCCGGCAGGACATGATGAAAGGTCGACGATGGAGGCAGCCATCCACGTAAAGCCCTTCGGCTTCGATCGCGTCTTCCGCTTTCCGTCCGCCCCGGAAGAGGCGCCGCCGGCATCGGTGGACGAAGCCATCTTCCAGCAGCGGATCGCGAGCCTGGAGGCGGATATCGCCCGGTTGCGCGCCGAGCATATCGAGATCCTCGCCCGCGCGCGGAGCGACGCCTTCGCGGCGGGGCTCGCCCAGGCGCGGTCCGAACGCGACGCGGCGGTGCTGGCGGCGTGCGACGCGCTGCACGCGACGCTGGACGACATCGACGCCCGCATCGCCCAGGCGACCGAGGCGGTGATGAAGGACGCCGCCAAGCTGGCCTTCACCGCCGCCGAGGTGCTGGCGGGCCATGCCGTGGAACAGGCACCCGCCCGCGCGGCGGACGAGGCGCTGGGCCGCGTGCTGGAGCAAGTGAGCCGCGGCACCCGCATCGGCATCCGCGTCCACCCCGCCATAGCCGAGGATATGGAGCGGCTGATCGCGGTGCGGGTGAGCAAGGAACGGCGCAAGCTATCGCTGACGGTGATCGCCGACGAGGAGATGGCCGAGAGCGACGCGCTGATTTTCTGGGAGGAAGGCGGCCTGGCCGTCGACGCCGCCCACCGCCGCGCCGCCATATTGGCGGAGCTTGGCCCGCTGCTGGGCGAAACCAAGGATAATTGAAGAAAAAGACGCGAAGAGAATCTGCACCGGCAAGAGTTGCCTAGTCGATATCCTCCTATAATGGAGGTGCAAGGGCAGCGGCCTTTGTGATCGAAACACGAGGCCAGCCTTGGACGGAATGCGGAATTTGATCGCGCAGTTGGGCACCCGCCGCCTGCTCATCATGGGCGGCGTTGCCCTGGCGCTGCTGCTGGGCATCGGCGCGCTCGCCCTGAGAGGCTCTTCTTCGGAAATGGGCTATCTCTACACCGATCTCGAACCTTCGGCCGCCCAATCGATCACCGAGAAGCTGAAGGCCCAGGGCGTGACCTTCCAGCTTTCGCCGGACGGCACGTCGATCCTGGCGCCGGTGGACAAGCTGGCCGAGCTGCGCATGGCGATGGCCGGCGAGCGGCTGGGCGGCAAGATCGGCTATGAGGTGCTTGACGCCGAGGAACCGTTCGGCGTCTCCTCCTCCCGCGCCAAGATGAACGAGACCCGCGCGATCGAGGGCGAGCTTGCCCGGTCGATCGAGAGCCTGGAGCGGGTGAGCAAGGCGCGCGTCCATATCGTGATGCCCGAGCGCGCGATGTTTGCCGCCGAGCCGCGCAAGGCGACCGCCGCCGTCACCGTCAAGACCAGCGGCAAGCTCACCGGCGAGGCCGTGCAGTCGATCCGCTACCTGGTTTCCTCCTCCGTTCCGGAACTTGCCCCCGAAAGCGTTTCGATCGTCGATCAGTCGGGCGCGCTGCTGGCCCGCGCGGGCGAAGGCGGCGGCGCCGGTTCTTCCGAGATCGAGGAGCGGCAGGCCGCCGTCGAGGCCCGGCTGCGTTCGCAGATCGAGGCGATGGTCGAGCCGATCGTCGGCACCGGCAAGGTGCGCGCCGAGGTTTCCGCCCAGCTCGACCGCGACCAGATGCGCGAGGAAGCCGAGATGTTCGATCCCGACAAGCAGGTGATCGCGCATCAGGTGACGGTGGAATCGGGCGAGCAGAATGACGAGAGCGCGGCCGGCGCCGAAGGCGTGACGGTTGCCACCCAGCTTCCCGAGAATGAAGGTCCGATCAACGGCAACGGCCAGGATACCCGCCGGTCCGCGCGCAACGAATCCTCGGAAGACATCACCTTCCAGAACAGCCGCACCCAGACGGTGAGCGTGCGCAGTCCCGGCAAGATCAACCGGCTGACCGTGGCCGTGATGGTCGACGGCGGGCCGAAGGGCCTTTCGCAGCAGCAGATCCAGCGGCTGACGCGCCTCGTGGAGAATACCGTGGGCTTCGATGCCGAGCGCGGCGACAGCGTGGTCGTGGAAAGCATGGCCTTCGTGGCGCCCGAGGAGCCCGGCCTGGCCGATGGCGCCCTGCCCTTCGGCATCACCACGGACAATCTGTTCAGCCTGCTGAAGGTGCTGGTGCTGGCGGGCGTGGTGCTGATCGGCATCCGCATGCTGCGCCCCAGGCTGATGCCCACGGCCGCCAACGATGCCGAGCCCGTCCTGCTGACCGGCCAGCAGCCCGAGATGCTGGACCTCGCCACCCGCGCCGCCGACGGCGACGAGGAGGCGATGCGCCTGCTGGAGGAGCTGCGCCAGGGTGAGGAGGTGCCGATGCTCGATCAGGAGATCGCGCTCGCCCAGGTCGACGGCCGCATCAAGCTATCCGCGCTGCGGCGCATCGGCGACGCGATCGCCGCCAATCCGGCCGAATCCGCTTCGGTGATCCGCCAATGGATGAACGCATGAAGGACGACGAGATGACCAACGACCCCGAAGCCCGTCTGCTGGCGCCGACCCATTTCGGCCCGGAAACCGGCGAGACGGCGGCCGACGACCAGGCGGAAGGATGGAATTACCGGGCCGCATCCGCCGCGCCGCCCTCCGCCGACGACCTGCAGGCCGTGTTCGACGTGCCGGTGAAGGTGCAGGCGGTGCTGGGCCGGTCGCGCATGGACATTGGCGAGCTTCTGAAGCTGAAGCCCGGCGCGGTGGTGGAGCTGGATCGCCGCGTCGGCGAGCCCGTGGACATATTCGTCAACAACCGCCTGATCGCCCGTGGCGAGGTGGTGCTGATCGACAGCGCGCTGGGCGTGACGCTTACCGAAATCATCCGGCAGGATCGTTGATGCCACCCGATGGCGCCCACCTGCTGCTGGTCGGCGATCCGGCCAGCGCATCCGAGATCGCGGCCGTGATGGCGCGCGCGAACCCGGATGCCCTGGCCGTGTGCGAAGCCACCGGCGAGGCGATCGAGCGGCTGGGCCGGACCCGCGGCGACATGGTGATGATCGACGTGCCGGTGGACGTGCGCGACATCGTCGCCCGCCTGCGCGGCGAGGCCGGCGCCGCGACGCCGGTGCCCGCGCGGATGATCGACGCCCTCGTCGGCCGCACCGTGGCCGAGGTGGAGCGCGCCCTAATCCTGCGCACCCTGGCCCATTGCCGCGGCAACCGCACATCGGCGGCCACCATCCTCGGCATTTCGGTGCGGACGATGCGCAACAAGCTGAGAACCTTCATCGAGGACGGCATTCCCGTCTCGCCGGCGGCCTGATCCCGGCCGCCCGCCCTCGGAGCCCCGCATGCCCATCCAGCTCGAACAGTTCCTGAACCGGCTCGGCCCCGGCCGCGACCTCGCGCTTGCCGGCGGCATCATCGCGATCATCGCGATGCTGATCCTGCCGATGCCGGGATGGATGCTCGATTTCGGCCTGGCGCTTTCGATCACCGCCTCCGTCCTCATCATGATGACGGCGCTGTTCATCGAAAAGCCGCTCCAGCTTTCCAGCTTCCCGACGATCCTGCTGATCGTCACCATGCTGCGGCTGGGCCTGAACCTGGCCTCCACCCGCCTGATCCTGGGCCACGGCCATGAAGGCCACCAGGCGGCCGGCGGCGTGATCGCGGCGTTCGGCGAATTCCTGATGGGCGGCGAGACGGTGATCGGCCTCACCATCTTCATCATCCTGATCGTCATCAACTTCGTCGTCATCACCAAGGGCGCGGGCCGCATCGCCGAGGTGGCGGCGCGGTTCAGCCTGGATGCGATGCCCGGCAAGCAGATGGCGATCGACGCCGATCTTTCCGCCGGCATGATAACCGAGGCGCAGGCGCGCGAGCGCCGGGCCGAGATCGAGGCGGAGAGCGGCTTCTACGGCGCGATGGACGGCGCCTCCAAATTCGTGAAGGGCGATGCGGTCGCCGCCCTCCTCATCACCGGCATCAACATCGTCGTCGGCCTGATCGTGGGCGTGGTGATCCACGGCGTGCCGTTCGGCGATGCCTTCCGCACCTATACGATCCTGACGGTAGGCGACGGGCTAGTGAGCCAGATCCCCGCGCTGATCGTCTCCACCGCCGCCGGCCTGCTCGTTTCCAAGGGTGGCGTCGCCGGCAAGACGGGCGCGGCGCTGGGCGACCAGCTCGGCCGCTATCCCAAGGCGTTCGGCATGGTGGCCGCGCTGATGGCGGTGCTGGGGCTGGTGCCGGGCATGCCCTTCATCCCCTTTGCCGGCCTTGCCGCCCTGTGCGGCTGGTTCGCCTGGAAGATGACGCGGCGGAACGAGGCGGAGGCCGCCCGCACCGCAATGGCCGAGGCGATGGCGCGCGAGCAGGAAAGCGCGCAGGCCGAGGAGCCGATCGCCCGCACGCTGGCGATCGACGCGGTGCGGATCGAGCTGGGCTATGCCCTCCTCCCGCTCATCAACGACAGCCAGGCCGAGCCCCGGCTGGACGATCAGGTCCGCGCGCTCCGCCGGCAGATGGCGATCGATTACGGCTTCGTGCTGCCGTCCGTCCGCATCCTCGACAATATGGCGCTGCAGCCCAACGAATATGTCGTCTACGTCAAGGAAACGGAGGCGGCGCGCGGCGAGCTGCGGCTGGACAAGCTGCTCGTCATCAACCCCGCCGGCGGATCGGCGGGCGTGCCGGGCGAGGAAACGCGCGAGCCGGTGTTCAACCTGCCGGCCCTGTGGATCGACCGGTCGCTGCGCGACGAGGCCGGCTTCCGCGGGCTGACCGTGGTTTCCAGCGGCACGATCATCACCACCCACCTGACCGAGATCGTCAAGGACAACATCGCCGACCTGCTTTCCTACACCGAGGCGCAGAAGCTGCTGACCGAGGTGCACAAGGAATCGGAGAAGCTGGTTTCGGATATCGTGCCGGCCAAGATCTCCGTCTCCGGCGTGCAGCGCGTGCTGCAGAACCTGTTGGCCGAAGGCGTTTCGATCCGTGACATACCGACCATCCTGGAAGGCATCGCCGAAGCCACCGCCTACACCCAGAACCTCACCCAGATCACCGAGCATGCGCGCGGCCGGCTGGCCCGCCAGATATCGGCGGCGCAGACCCGCGAGGGCACCATCCCGATCGTGACGCTGGCCCCGCGCTGGGACCAGGAGTTCGCGGAGAGCATCGTCGGCCAGGGGGACGAGCGCCACCTCGCCATGGCGCCTTCCAGCCTGCAGGGCTTCATCGCCTCCGTGCGGGAAACCTATGACCGGCTGGCCTCGGAGGGCGAGATACCCTGCCTGCTGACCAGCCCGACGATCCGCCCCTTCGTGCGATCGATCATCGAACGGGTGCGCCCGGCGACCGTGGTGCTTTCGCAGAACGAGATCCACGCCCGCGCCCGGATCCGCGCGATCGGCACCATCGGATGAGCCGGATTGGCGCAGGGCGCGACCCGACCGCGCCTTTCCATCCTATAATGGAATGTGAGGTGCGAAACGCACCGACAGGAAGGGCCGAATGACCATATCGATGATTGCCCCGGCCGTTGCCGCATCCACCCGCCCGCAAGGGGGATCGGCCGGCGCCAGCGCGGCGGCGGCGGGCTTCGGCGCGCTGATCGGGGCCGGCNCCAATGCGACGGCGGAAGGCGGCGCGGCGCCGGTGATGGCCGGAAACCAGGCCGATCTTCCCGCCCAGCCCGATACGCAGGCCAGCCAGATCGCCCAGACGGCGGCCCCTTCCCTGCCCTTGCCTTCCGAACAGCCGGCTCCGGCCGACGATCCGGCGCCGG
>NZ_MIPT01000001.1:3747315-3748728 GCF_001853345.1 Edaphosphingomonas haloaromaticamans
ATTTGGGGAGATGAGCGATGGCAGGGCGGCAGGCGGATGCGGTGGTGTTGAGCGCCGAGGAGCGCGCTTTTCTTGAGGCACAGGTTCGACGGCACAAGGTGCCTCGGTCGTTGTCAGATCGGTGCCGGATGATCCTGCTGTGCGCAGATGGGTCGCAAAGCAAGGAGGTCNCCGNGCGCCTTGGGGTGCACGAGCATACGGTCGGCAAGTGGCGCCGCAGGNTCGTGAAGGACCGCATCGAGGGCCTCACCGACGAGTACCGGCCCGGCCGCCCGCGTACCGTTTCCGATAGCCAGGTGGCACAGGTGATCGAGCGCACGCTGNACACCACGCCCAAGGGCGCCACCCACTGGTCGATCCGCTCCATGGCCGCCGAAGTCGGCCTTTCGCACNCCACTATCCGGCGGATATGGACGGCATTCGGCCTGCAGCCGCACCGGTCCCAGACCTTCAAGCTTTCCACGGATCCGCTATTCGTCGACAAGGTTCAGGACATCGTCGGCCTCTACATGTCGCCGCCGAACCGGGCCGTGGTGCTGTGTGTTGACGAGAAGTCCCAGATCCNGGCGCTCGATCGCGAACAGCCGGTCCTGCCGATGGCACCGGGCGTCCCTGAGCGGCGAACCCATACCTATGTTCGCAACGGCACGACCTCGTTGTTCGCAGCGCTCGACATCGNCACAGGAGCAGTGATCGGCAAATGCTACAAGCGCCACCGGGCAACCGAGTTTCTCGACTTCCTCAAGCAGATCGACGCCGCGATGCCCGAGGGACCCGATGTGCACCTCGTGATGGACAACTACGCCACGCACAAGACGCCGAGGATCAAGGCCTGGCTGGCGCGCCGTCCGCACTGGCACGTCCACTTCACACCGACATCGGCCTCCTGGATCAACCAGGTAGAACGCTGGTTCGCCGAACTCACGCGCAAGCAGTTGCAACGCGCCGTCCATCGATCCGCCGCCGAGCTCGAAGCTGACATCCTCGCCTTCATCGAGGCGCACAACGAAAACCCGAAGCCTTACCGCTGGACCAAATCCGCCGACGAAATACTCGCCTCCGTCAAGCGCTTCTGCCAGAAAGCAATGAAACGTACTTCAGATTCAGGTGACTAGGGGGATTGGTGGTTAATGCCGCCGGAAATGTTCCGGATGCGGTCCATCGCCCGAAAATCCTGTGGAATCGGGCGCCATCGCGCCTTCCCCGACATGCAAGAAGGCCGGAACGGCGAACCGCCCCGGCCTTCCGCATGACGTTCCACCCCGTGGGTGAGGGCTGGGGTGGAACCGATCATGTCCCTTAACGGAACAGCGACAGGATCGTCTGCGGCGCCTGGTTGGCGATGCTGAGGGCCTGGACGCCCAGCTGCTGCTGGACCTGCAGGGCCTGCAGCTTCGCCGATTCCTTGGCGAG
>NZ_MIPT01000001.1:3749753-3752175 GCF_001853345.1 Edaphosphingomonas haloaromaticamans
GCCCGATACGCAGGCCAGCCAGATCGCCCAGACGGCGGCCCCTTCCCTGCCCTTGCCTTCCGAACAGCCGGCTCCGGCCGACGATCCGGCGCCGGCCGGAGATGCCGTTGCCGAAGGCGAGGAACAGAGCCTGCTGCCGGATGCCGCCGGCACGATCCCGGCCGCACCGCGCGAGGCATCGGTGAAGACCGCGGCACAATCCGAGGTCGCACCGGCGACCCTGGCTTCGACCCGGTCGGACAAGCCGGCGGCGCCGGCCGCCCCGGCCAAGGACGTCGCCGAGATGCCCGTCGTCGCGGCGGACGCCGGCAACATGGATATCGCAGCAGACGATCATGGCGCCGACGATGACGGTGCCGATAAGGACGGAGCGCCGGTCGACATCGCCGGGGATGATAGCGCAACCCGGCCCGCCGCCCAGCCAATCGAGCCGCAGCGCCCGGCAACGGCGCTCGCGGCGGCGCCCTCCCTGGCGCCGGTCACGGCGGACGCCCCGATCGCGCCGGACAATCCCCTCGCCACGGCGGATGCCGAAGCAGCCGGCGTCTCCATCGAGGCGCGTCCCGCCGCCAGGCCGGCCGGAGAGACCGCGACGGCCGCCAACGCCGCCGCCGGGCAGGCCGCGCCGGACGGCCCCGATGGCCTACCTTCGCCGCTGTTCAGCCAGGCGCTGCCCGGCATCGCGCCTCGCGCGGTGGCCCATCCCTATGGCGCCGCCGCGCCGCATGCCCCCGCGCAGGCGGTCGTCACGGCCGAGGCCGGGCGGATCGGGCGCGAGATGGGCGTGGAGATCGCGCGTGGCATCTCCGCCGGCCGCAGCGAGGTGCTGATCCGGCTCGATCCGGCCGAGATGGGGCGGATCGACGTGCGCCTTTCCTTCGAGCGCGACGGCAGCCTGCGCGCGGTGATGGCCGCCGACAGCCCGATGGCGCTGGACATGCTGCGCCGGGAATCGAGCGATTTGAGCCGCGCGCTCGCCGATGCCGGCGTGCGGGCGGACGCCCAGTCCTTCCGCTTCGACAGCCGCGGCGGCGATGCCGGCTCGGCCTGGCAGCGCGGGCAGCAAGCTTTCGACGGCCGCGAGGCCCAGGGCGGTCCGGCCCTGGGCAGCGGCCCGACCGACGATCAACCCGCTTATCGTTCGCTGCGCGCCAGCGGCCGAGTGGACGTAAGGGCCTGAAGGGAACGACCGAGATGACGACCGTTTCGAATACCGACGCATCGACCATGAGCAACACGGCGAACCAGCAGGCCAAGAGCCAGATCGGCGCCGATTTCAACATGTTCCTGAAGCTGCTGACCGCGCAGATGCAGAATCAGGACCCGCTCGATCCCATGGACACGTCGGAATATACCCAGCAGCTCGTGCAATATTCGCAGGTCGAGCAATCGATCCAGCAGACCGACAAGCTGCAGCAGATCATCGGCAAGCTCGCCTCGCAGGACATGGCGCAGGCATCGAGCTTCATCGGCCGCGAGGCGCGGTTCGATTCGCCCGTGGCCGGCCTGGGCGAGGCGCCCGCGACCTGGACCTATTATGCCGATGGCCAGCCGGCCTCGATCGTCGCCACCGTCAAGGACGCGAAGGGCAAGGTCGTCAGCGAGAAGACGATCGAGGCGGACGCGCAGGGCCGCTACCAGTGGGACGGCACGCTGGCCGACGGCACCCGCGCCGCCGACGGCGCCTATACGCTGTCGATCGCCGCGCTCGACGCCAGCGGCAACAAGGTGCCCGTGACCATCAATTCGGTCGCCACCGTCAAGGATGTCGTGACCGACGGCACCAACGTGATGCTGGGCGTGAACGGCATTCGCATGTCGGTGAACGGGCTGGTGGCGATCTCCAACCCGGCCTGATCTCCCGGGCAGCCACGAAAAGAAACCCCGCGCCGATCGGTCGGCGCGGGGTTTTCTTTGCATCCTGCCCCGTCCGCGATCGAACGGAGGCTCGATCGATCAGGCGACGCGGGCGGTGTGCGGCACGGGCGCGTAGAGCCGCATCGTGGAGGAAATGCCCTGATGGGCCGGCGCCGCGCGGATATTGCGCTGGGCGCCCGGGGCGAGGGGGAGGCCGTCCCCGGCATCGGCCAGGTTGAAATCGGTGAGCGTGCAGCCGGCGATGCGCGCGGGCAGCGCAAGGGTTATCAGGCAATCTTCGATCGAAGGATCCTGGCGCGGGCCGAGGGTTTCTTCGACATCCTCGATCGTCAGGCCGCCCACGCTCATGCACCGCTCCGCGGCGGCATCCCAGAGCGCGCAGGCATCCTCGACCGATAGCTGGAGGGTGAGCCGGTAGTTCATTTCGGAATTTCCGGTGCCGGGATTATGGGCCGATCCTCCGGAAGCGACGCTGACGTTCATCAGAAAGAACCTCGTTCGATAATGTTCCGACTTCTGGTCTCGTCCTCCCCACTAGACGACG
>NZ_MIPT01000001.1:3754493-3819663 GCF_001853345.1 Edaphosphingomonas haloaromaticamans
TCGTCCTTCTTGGATAGGAGGCCGCCTTCTGCGACCTGGACCGGAAGCGCCGGCCCACGACGGCCCGATACCCATCGGCCCGCCTTTCATTCTGGGAAGAACGGTCGGCCCGCCAAAGCGAGGCGGATGATTTTTCATGTTTAACAAATAATTAACCGCAATTTCCAGGCTATCCGACAGGGCAGCTGCAGCAGCGGGGATCAAGAAGGGCAGATCGGTCACCGATTCGGTGCCGCGCGGCCATGAATCCCGCCCACCCGCACCCTTGTTTCGTCATTGCGAAAAGATGACGCACGAGAAAATATGCCGCCGTGCAAAATAATTATCCGCCCCAAACGCTTGATCGTCCAATAATGGCTTTTGCGCATAGGGTGCACATGCTAACGCATATCGGCTTATCCGCTGTCCTTCGGCATGTAGCGATGGCGCAAGACGGCACATTCGGGACCAAGGGGAAGGTTCACGCATTCATCCGGGCGCGGGGGAAGCAGCAGGCGATATGCACAACCGCAAGGGAATATCCTATTATTTCCTGATAATAGTGATGGTGGCCATGATGGCGTGGCCCGCCATCGTAAATGGCCAGCCCTTTTTCTTCCCCGACACCACCACTTATGTGCGATCGGCCGACTTCCCGATCCATCTGGCCTCGGGCGGGCGCATCTCGACCGTCTGGACGCGATCGGAGGACGCGGCGGCGCATCGATCGCCCACGGCCAGGCCGGCGAGCCCCCCCGCCGACCAGGATGCGGCCGCCCCCAAGCGCGGCAACGATCTTTCCAGCGGCTTCATCATGGGCGGGCGATCGCCTTATTTCGGGTTCGGCCTCTACCTCACTTATGTGCTCAGCAATTTCTGGCTGTTCGTGGCGATCGGATCGATCCTGTCGCTATGGCTCGTCCGGCTGGCACTGCGGGCGATCGGCATCGAGGACGACCGGACCTTCCTGCTGACCGCCGCCCTGCTCGCGCTGCTGACGCCGCTCCCCTTCTACACATCCTATTTGCTGGCCGACATCTTCGCCGGGCTCGGCATGCTGGCGCTGGCGGTGCTCGCCGCCTCGCGCGGGCCGATGGGCCGGAGGGACCGGCTCGTTCTGGCGGGGCTGGTGATCCTGTGCATCATGTCGCATCCGACGCATGTCCTGATCATATTGGCGATGACGGTCACAGCGGCGATCATGGCCGCGTTCAGGCTGCTGCCCCGCGCCAATGCCCGCTTCGCGCTGGGCACCGGCGCGGTCGCCGTGGCGCTGGCCGTGGCGGGCACGATGCTGACCAATTTCGCGATCGAAAGGACATTCGGCCATCCGCCGCACATGGCGCCGCTGCTGACCGCCCGCTTCATCGGCGACGGGCCGGGCGCGCGCTATATCAGGGAATATTGCCCCGGCGCGGACTTCACGGTCTGCCGGTTCGCCGATCGGATCGCACCGACCTCCGGCGCCTTCCTCTGGTCCACGGACAAGCGTGACGGCGTCTTCCTCTTCGCCACCGACGCGGAGCGCAAGGCGCTGTCTGCCGAGGATATTCCCTTCGCGCTGGCGGTATTGAAGACCTATCCGATCGAACAGGCCGGCATGATCGTGAAGAACTCGCTCCTCCAGGCGGCGATGTTCGACGATCGCTGGCTGAACTATAGCTGCAAGGCGGAGGCGCGGTGCTGGCGCACGGTGCCCGAGCCGATCCGCCAGCGCATGGCGGCATCCCCGGCGGGCCGGGGCCTGTGGCCGACCGGGGCGCTCAGTATCATCCATTACGGCACGGTGGGCATCGCCCTGCTGACGATGGCGGCGGCGGGCATAGCGGCGCTGCGACGGCGGCGCGACGAGCGCGATCCGTTGACCGCCGGCGAACGCGCCGTCTGGGCATGGATCGCGCTGATCGCCGTGGGGCTTGCCGTCAACGCCTTCCTGGGCGGCGCGCTTTCCGATCCGCAGAGCCGTTATCAGGGCCGCGTGATCTGGCTGGTGCCGTTTACGGCGTGGATGCTGGTGATGGCGCGGCGGCAGTCACGCTCCGCCCCGGCATTCCAGGCGGTGCCGGCCACGCCGCTGGCCGAGGCGTCACCGGTCGCCTGATCGCCTCAGGCGGCCTCGCGCATCGCCTGCTTCAGCACCTCGAAGATCCTGGGATCGGCGCATTGCGCGACGTTGATGCGCATATGCTGGCCCGCCGTCTGCGAAAGGCTGAAGACGTTGCCCGGCGCCAGCACCACGCCCTGCCCCAGCGCGGTGCGGGCGAGATCGGCGGCATCGACGCCATCGGGCAGGCGGCACCATAGGAACATGCCGGCACGCGGCTCGATCCAGGGCCGGATGCCGATCGCGGCGAGCCGCGCCGCCGTCCGCTGCCGGGCGCGATGCAGGCGTTCGCGAAGCGCGGTGACATGGCGGCGATAGCTGCCGTCCTGAAGCGCGCGCGATACCAGCTCGGTCGAGAGGCGCGGCGCGCTGAAGGCGGTGGCGATCCGGAGGTCGAGCAGCCGTTCCAGCCAGTCGCGCCGGATGGCGACATAGCCGCACCGCACGCTGGCCGAGAGCGTCTTGGAGAAGCTGCCGATCTGGATGACGCGTTCCAGACCATCGAGCGCGGCGAGGCGGGGGGCGGGCTCATCCTCGAAATCGGCGAAGATATCGTCCTCGACGATGACGAGGTCATGCTGCTCCGCCAGCCGGAGCAGGCGATGCGCCACCGCCGGCGCCAGCGTCGCGCCGGTGGGATTGTGGACGCCGGAATTGGTGACGTAGAGGCGCGGGCGATGCTGGGCCAGCGCCTCGGCAAAGGCATCCATGTCCGGCCCCGAGGGCGTGAAGGGGATGCCGACGATCCGCGCGCGATGGGCGCGCAGCAGCGCGTGGAAGTTGAAATAGCAGGGATCGTCGACCAGCACGACGTCGCCGGGCTCGATCAGCATGCGGCAGAGCAGGTCGATCGCCTGCGTGCCGGATTCGGTGAGCATGATCTGGTCCGGGGCCGCCTCCACCCCGCGTTCGGCGAGCCGCCGCGACAATAATTGCCGGAGCGCCGGCAGGCCGAGCGGCGTGCCATAATCGACCAGCGCCCCTTCATCCGCCCTGGCCAACGCCCGCATCGCGCGGCGCAATATGTCCTCCGGCAGCCAGGAGGGCGGCAGCCAGCCGCAGCCCGGCTTGAGCGCGCCCTCCCCCGCCTCGAGCGACTGGCGCGACACCCAGAAGGGATCGACCGCGCGATCGAGCCGGGGGCCGACATCGGCTACCGATAGCGGCGGCAGATGCCCGGCCACATAGAAGCCCGACCCGCGCCGCGAATGGATGACGCCTTCGGCGGCCAGGCGATCATAGACCTCCACCACCGTCGACTTGGAAACCTGCGCCGAGGCGGCGAGCGCGCGGATCGAGGGCAGCTTCGCCCCCGGCAGCAAGGCCCGCGAGGCGATGCGCTGGCGCATGGCCCCGGCCAGCCGTTCGGTGAGCGAGCCCTGAGGCGCGGCAAGCGGCACATCCATCCTTATTGCTCCGTGAACCGGTACAGTTTGGTCGAACTGTATCGATCCGTACCTCGCGCCGCCAGCCCCGCCGCCGCATCGGGGAAAAAACACGGAATGGATCGCGCAATGGACCGGACGACGAGCGGGTGGATCAACGGATTGCTGGGCGTGCTGATATTCAGCGGATCGCTGCCGGCGACGCGGCTGGCGATGGGCGGTTTCGATCCGCTCTACCTGACGGCGGCGCGCGCGGCGATCGCCGGCGGCCTCGCGCTCGTCACGCTGGCCGCGATGCGCCAGCCCCGGCCCGCCCTTTCGGATATCGTGCCGCTGCTGGTGGTGGCGGGCGGCGTCGTGCTGGGCTTTCCGCTGCTGAGCGCGATGGCGCTGCGCCATATCGACACCGCCCATTCGATCATGTTCACCGGCCTGCTGCCGCTGGCCACCGCCATCTTCGCGGTGCTGCGCGGCGGCGAGCGGCCGGCACCCGCCTTCTGGCTGTTCGCGGCGCTGGGCAGCGCGGCCGTGACCGGATTCGCACTGCGCGACGGCGCCGGCACGGCATCGATGGGCGATGCGCTGATGCTGGCGGCGATCCTGGTCTGCGGACTAGGCTATGCCGAAGGCGCGGTGCTGGCGCGGCGGCTGGGCGGCTGGCAGGTGATCTGCTGGGCGCTGGTGCTGGCGCTGCCGGCGATGATCGGGCTGATGACGGCCCTGCCCGCGCCCCGATGGACGCAGGTGCCGCCCGCCGCCTGGGCCGGCCTGGCCTATGTCGCCCTGTTCAGCATGCTGATCGGCTTCGTCTTCTGGTATCGCGGGCTGGCCCTGGGCGGAATCGCCAGCGTCGGCCAGCTCCAGCTGCTCCAGCCGCTTTGCGGGCTGGCGCTGGCCGCCATCCTGATCGATGAGCCGATCGGCGGATCGATCGTCGCCATAACCATCGTCGTTGCCATCTGCGTTGCCGCCGCCCGGCATTTCGCCAAGAGGAGACCCGCTTTATGCCCCGCCCGTTCCAGCTGATCGACGTGTTCGGCGAATACCCCTTCTCCGGCAATCCGCTGGCGGTGGTGGCCGATGCGGAGGGGATCGACACCGATGCGATGCAGCGCATCACCCAATGGCTGAACCTTTCGGAAACCACCTTCCTGCTGCCGCCCACCACGCCCGAGGCCGATTATCGCGTGCGCATCTTCACGCTGGAACGCGAATTGCCCTTTGCCGGCCATCCGACGCTGGGCACCTGCCATGCCTGGCTGGCCGCGGGCGGCGTGCCCAAGCAATCGGGCAGGATCGTGCAGGAATGCGGCGCGGGCCTCGTCCCCATCCGCCAGGACGCGGCCGGCCTGGCCTTCGCCGCGCCGCCGCTGATCCGGACGGGCGCGGTGGACGAGGCGAGGCTGGAGGAGGTTGCGGCGTTTCTCCGCATATCCCGCGCCGAGATCGTGGATGCGCAATGGGTGGACAACGGGCCGGGCTGGATCGGCGTGATGCTGGCATCGGCGGAGGCGGTGCTGGCGGTCGAACCCGCGCGCAGCCATGGCGGCCGGATCGAGGTGGGCGTCGTCGGCCCGCATCCCGCCGGGCAGGACATCAGCTATGAACTGCGCGCCTTCTTCAGCGATCAGCATGGCGGCATCGTCGAGGATCCGGTGACGGGCAGCCTCAACGCTTCGGTGGCGCAATGGCTGTTCGCGTCGGGCCGGGTGCAGGGTTCCTACCGCGCCGCGCAGGGGACCCGGCTGGGGCGCACCGGACGCATCCGCGTCGATCGCGATGCGGACGGCACGATCTGGATCGGCGGGCGAACGGCGACGCTGTTCAGCGGCGAAACCGCCTTCTGATCGACCGGACGCCGGCGCCCGCCTATAAGCATCCGGCAACGGCGTCCCCGCACGCGCGCCGGGCGATCAGGACGGAAAGGCGGCTCCCCTTGCACATCGACCATCGGTTTCGCGGCCCTCCGCAGAGCGGCAATGGCGGCTATGTCGCCGGCCTGGTGGCGGCGCCGATCGGTGGATCGGGCTGCACGGTCACGCTGAAGCTGCCGCCGCCGCTGGCGACGGAGATGGAGCTTGCGCGGGACGGCGACGCCATCCGGCTGATCGACGACGAGGCCCTCGTCGCGCTGGCGGAACCGGCGGAGATCGCGATCGATGTGCCACCCCCGCCGGCCCTGCCCGTTGCCGAGAAAGCTTCCCGCCATTTCGCGGGCTTCGACGNGCATGTCTTTCCCGGCTGCTTCGTCTGCGGGCCGGAACGGGCGGAAGGCGATGGCCTGCGCATCTTCCCCGGCCCGGTCGGCGACGCGGCCGGGCAGGTCGCCGCCTTGTGGGTGGCCACCGCCGATCTGGCGGACGAGGGCGGCCATGTTCGCCCCGAATTCCTGTGGGCCGCGCTCGACTGCCCCGGCTATTTCGCGGTCCAGCCGCGATCGGGGCCGGCCGTGCTGGGGCGGATCGGCGTGATGATCCACGGCAGGCCACGGGCGGGCGAACCGCTGCTGGTGACCGGCTGGCCCATCGCCAGCGAAGGCCGCAAGCATCAGGCGGGCACCGCGATCCACGATCGCGACGGCCGCCTGATCGCCGCTGCGCTGGCAACCTGGATTTCGATCCGGGCCTGATCCGAGTCCGTCGTCCGGGCGATCCGGCCTAGCCGTGTCGCGCCACGGCACGCGGCACGGCCTTGCCGCCGCCGGTCATGGCCGCCTCGCCGCGCGAATAGGTGCCGACGAGAAGGCCCGCCGCCAGCACCTTGCCTTCCATCGCGTTGAGGAGCGCGGAGCGGCCGGGATGGCGACGGAACAGGGGCACGTCCGCCAGCGCGAAGAGCTGGAAGATATAATCGTGGCTGCCATGGCCGGCAGGGGGATCGGGGGGCAGCCAGCCTTCGCCGAACGCGCTGTTGCGGCCGATATCGCCGCCGCCGGCATCGCCCCCGCCATCCGCCCGGATCGCGCCTTCGGCCAGCCGGCGCTCGCCCGGCGGGATGCCGCAGACGATCGCATGCACCAGCGGATTGGGCGCGGGGGCGTCCGGGTCCTCGACGATCAGGGCCAGGCTGCGCGTGCCGAGGGGCACGCCGTTCCAGACGAGGGGCGGCGAGACGCCGGCGCCATCGGCGGTGAAGCGTTCGGGCAATCGCCCGCCATCGGGGAAAGCGGGGCTGGAAAGATCGATGTGCACGCCGGTTATCGTCAGTTCCGGCTGGACGATCGCCAGCTTGGCATGGCCCGCGCGGACATTGCGCATCAGCGCGCCGATCCATTGCGGCAGATGTTCCAGCATCGGGCGATCCCTCCCCTCTCCGGCCTGATGCCTGCACAACCGGCGAAGGGGTGGATTGGGTTCCATGAAATCGGCGGGCGATGACGCCCGATCAGTGGAAGTCGCGCGATTTCGGCAGGATGCGGACATTGCGGGGATGCGAGGCATGGGCCGGACGCGGCGGGAGCGCCGCTTCGCCCGGATCGGCCATGGGCCGGGGGCGATCGGCGGCGATCCCGTCCAGCGCGGCGGTGCGATCGACGATCCGCGTGGCGATCAGATGCGCCACGCCCTCGCGGCTTTTCTGCAGCTCGCCCGTCACCTCCATCAGGCGGGATGCCATGACGGCGCGGCGATAGCGTTCGAACAGCCGCGCCCAGATCAGCACGTTGGTGATGCCGGTCTCATCCTCCAGCGTGACGAACACGGCATTGCCCTTGCCCGGCCGCTGGCGGATCAGCACCACGCCCGCCACCCTTATTTGCGCGCCATTCTTCGCCTGCTCCGCCTCCGCGCAGCTCAGCACGCCCGCGCGGCGGAAGCGATCGCGCAGGAAGGTCATCGGATGATCCTTCAGCGACAGGCGCGTCACCTGATAATCAGTCATCACATGTTCGGCGAGCGGCATGGCGGGAAGCGCGGCATCCGCCTCATCCCCCAGTTCCCGCGCGGCGGCGGCGGCGAACAAAGGCAGCTCGCCCGCAGGCGTGCGCCGCGCCTCCCACAGCGCCTCGCGCCGGTCCAGCGCGATCGACCGGCAGGCATCGGCATCGGCCAGCAGGCGCAGCGCGCGCGCCGGCAGGCCGGCATCGCGGGCCAGCGCCTCGACGCTGGCGATCGGCCCGCGGGCGCGGGCATCGGCCAGCGCCACCCCCCACTCCTCCCGAAAGCCATCGATCTGGCGCAGCCCCAGCCGCAGGGCGAGGCGGCCATCCTCCTCCCGTTCCAGGCCGTTGTCCCAGAAGCTGGCATTGATATCGATCGGCCGCACCTCCACCCCATGATCGCGGGCGCAGCGCACGATCTGGGCGGGCGCATAGAAGCCCATGGGCTGCGAATTGAGCAGGGCGCAGGCGAACACCGCCGGCTGGTGGCATTTGAGCCAGGCCGAGACATAGACCAGCTTGGCGAAGGACTGGGCGTGGCTTTCGGGGAAGCCATAGCTGCCGAAGCCTTCGATCTGCTTGAAGCAGCGGGCGGCGAAATCGGGTTCGTAACCGCGCCCCACCATCCCCCCGATCATCTTTTCGCGGAACCTGTGGATGGTGCCGACATTGCGGAACGTCGCCATCGCCCGGCGCAGCTCGTTCGCCTCGTCCGCGGTGAAGCCGGCGGCGATGATGGCGAGCTTCATCGCCTGTTCCTGGAACAGAGGGACGCCGAAGGTCTTGCCGAGCACCTCGCGCAATTCATCCGGATTGTCGCGCGATCCGGGCAGGTCCGCTTTCTCCTGCCCGGCGCGGCGGCGGAGATAGGGGTGGACCATGTCGCCCTCGATCGGCCCCGGCCGCACGATCGCGACCTGGATGACGAGATCGTAGAACTCCCTGGGCCGGAGGCGGGGCAGCATGTTGATCTGGGCGCGGCTTTCCACCTGGAACACGCCGATGCTGTCGCCCTTGCACAGCATGTCGTAGGTGGCCTTGTCCTCCTTCGGCACGGTTTCCAACATGAGATCGCCCTCGCCATGCCGGCGCATCAGATCGAAGGCCTTGCGGATGCAGGTGAGCATGCCGAGCGCCAGCACATCGACCTTCATCAGCCCCAGCGCGTCGATATCGTCCTTGTCCCATTCGATGAAGGTGCGGTCCTCCATCGCGGCATTGTGGATCGGCACGGTCTCGTCCAGCCGGTCCTCGGTCAGCACGAAGCCGCCGACATGCTGGGAAAGGTGGCGCGGGAATTTGAGAAGCTGGCCGACCAGCGCCCGCAGCCGCGCCATTTCGGGATTGGCGGCATCGAAGCCCGCCTCGGCGAAGCGGCCGTCCGGCACCTCGCCGCCATAGCTGCCCCAGCTCGTATCGGCGAGGCGCGCGGTCACATCCTCCGACAGGCCGAGCGCCTTGCCCACCTCCCGCAGGGTGCTGCGCGGGCGATAATGGATGACGGTGGCGGCGATGCCAGCGCGGTGGCGGCCGTAGCGTTCATAGACATATTGCATCACCTCCTCGCGCCGCTCATGCTCGAAATCCACGTCGATATCGGGCGGCTCGCCCCGCTGTTCGGACAGGAAGCGCGAGAAGAGCAGGTTGTTTTCGACCGGATCGATCGGGGTGACGCCCAGCAGGTAGCAGACCAGCGAATTGGCCGCCGATCCCCGCCCCTGGCAGAGGATCGGGGGATCCCGCGTGCGCGCGAACCTCACGATGTCGTGCACCGTCAGGAAATAATAAGCGTAGTTGCGGGCGCGGATCAGGCTCAGTTCCTCATCCAGCACCTTCTGCACCTTGGCCGGGATGCCACCGGGATGCTGGGCATTCGCCGCCGCCAGCACCAGATGTTCCAGCCAGCCCTGCGGGGTCCAGCCTTCGGGCACGGGTTCGTGCGGATATTCGTAGGCGAGCTGATCGAGATCGAAATGGATGCGGGCAAGGATGTCCGCCGATGCCGCCACGGCTTCCGGGCAGGCGCGGAACAGGCGCGCCATTTCGGCGGGCGGCTTCAGATGGCGTTCGGCATTGGCATGGAGGAGCCGGCCGGCCTCGGCGATCGTCACCCCTTCGCGGATGCAGGTGACGACATCGTGGAGCGGCCGCTGTTCCGGCCCGGCATAAAGCGCATCGCAGGTGGCGAGCAGCGGCACGCCCGCCCGCACGCCCAGCGCCGCCAGCCCGGCCAGCCGGCGATGATCGCGGCCCTCGCGCGGCATGGTCGCCCCCAGCCAGACCGCGCCGGGGCAGGCATCGGCCAGCCGGCGGAGCACGAATTCGTCCGCGTCGCCGGCCATCACGATCAGCAGCAGATCCTGGCAATAAGCCAGCAGATCGGCGAAATGGAGGATGCAATCGCCCTTCTCCGCCCGCCGGTTGCCGAGCGTGAGCAGGCGGGTGAGCCGCCCCCAGCCGTAGCGGGTGGCGGGATAGGCGACGATATCCGGCGTGCCATCGGCGAAGACCAGCCGCGCGCCGACGGCGAGGCGGAAATCGAGGGGCCTCGCCTCTTCCCCATTCTCCTCCTGCGCGGCCGCGAGCGCCGCCTTGGCTTCCTTCAGCGCGACATGGGCGCGCACCACGCCGGCCACGGTGTTGCGATCGGCGATGCCGATGCCGGCCATGCCGAGGCCGATCGCGCGCGCCACCATGTCCGCCGGATGGGATGCGCCGCGCAGGAAGGAATAATTGGTGGCGGCGACCATCTCGGCAAAGCCGGCATCGGCTTCCTCGCCCCCCGACGGCCGATCGCCGGCGGGGCGGCGGAAAGGCGTGACCCCATCCGTCATGCAAAAACCCCGTGGAGATACCAGGCGGGATCGGCCTTCTCCTCGTAAAGGCCGTGGCGGAAGATCCAGAAGCGGCGGCCGCGCGCATCCTCCACCCGATAATAATCGCGGGTCAGCCCCGGCCGGTCGATCGCGCCATCGGCCCGCTGCCACCATTCGGCGGCGATCCGTTCCGGCCCCTCGAAGCGGCGCACTTCATGCGCGTCGCGCCGCCAGCGGAAGCGGTGGGGCGGGCCATCGGGCACCTCGGCGATCACATCGATCGGCTGGGGCGGATCGAACAGATGGATGGGCCGCAGCGGCGGATCGCCGGGGCCGGCCGCATCCCAGGCGGCGGGCGGCGGGGCGGCCACCGCCGGCAAGGCGAGCTGGGCCTGTTCGGGAATATGCGTGTCGCGCGGCACCAGCCGCCGCACCCGGCCCCGGCCCAGCCGCGTGCTCAGCCGATCGACCAGCGCCGCGATCTCCGCCTCATGGGTGGCGCCGCCTTCCAGCCGCAGCTGGGCGGCCGCCAGCGGCTCGACCAGGGGCACTGACAGCCGGACCATATCGAAGCCGAAGCCGGGATCGATCGGATCATCGAGCGCGCCGATCCGTTCGCGGAACAGCCGCATCACCATCGCCGGATCGCGCGTCGGCCGGCTGGTCTCCACCCGGATCGACCGCGCCAGCCCGTCGCTGCGGAAGAACATGCCTTCGAACCGCCGGCCGCCGGCCTTGCGTTCCTCCAGCAGCCGCTTCGCCTCGCCGGCCAGTTCCTCCAGCACCGCCAGCGCATATTCGGTGCGGGCGATCGGCTCGGCAAAGCGGCGCTCGATGCCGATCGTCGGCGGCGTGCGGCGCGGGACGATCGGGCTGTCCGCCTCGCCCAGCAGGCGGCGGAGCGCCATCACCGCATCGCCGCCGAAACGCGCGGCGATCCCCGCCAGCGGCCGGCAGGCAAGATCGCCCACCAGCTTCAGCCCGGCGCGGCGCAGGCCCAGCTCCGCTTCGGGATCGAGGCCCAGCGCCGCCACCGGCAGCCGGCGGATCGCGGTCGCCTCATCGGCGGCCGGCACCGTCTGGAACCGGGCCAGCGCGCGGGCGCCGGCGGCATTGCCGGCCAGCGCATGGCGCACCGCCAGCCCGCTTTGCGCCAGGCGCGCCTCGATATCGGCCACCAGCCCCGCCTCGCCCCCGAACAGATGCGCGCAGCCGCTGATATCGAGCAGCAGGCCATCCGGCGCATCCACCGCCACCATCGGGGTGTAACGGCCGCAGCCTTCGGCCAGCGCCTCCAGCCAGGCGAGATCGGCATCGGGATCATGATCCGCCACGGCGAGGTCCGGCACGCGGGCGCGCGCATCGGCCAGCGGCAGGCCCGGCTCCAGCCCGAGCGCCAGCGCCTGCGCATCCACCGCCGCCAGCCGCAGCGCACCCTTCACCTTCTCGACGAAGGCGAGCGGCGCCTGCGCTTCAGGCGATGCGCCGGTCCGCCGTCGCGCCGCCCGCAGCCGATCCGCGGGAAGGAAGGGGAACCACAGCGCCAGGCAGCGCCGGTTCCCGGATGGCTTCGCGGAAGACAATGCGTTCACGATCCCACTCCACGCGCCAGCGGAGATCGGCGATCCCGCTCCGCTGCCGCAGCAATTCCACTTCGAAGGCCGCCTGCCCCGGCGCATTGGCCGCCAGCGCCCGCGAAGGCGCGGCGCGCACCCGCCAGCGGGTGTCGGCGGCGCTGGGCGAGGCCCGCGCGTCGATCCTGAGCAACAGCATCGGCACGCCCGAATCCTCCGCCGCCAGGGTCAGCCGGCGGGTGGCCGTGAGGTCCAGCACCCGCGGATCGCCCCAGCATTCCACCACCACCACCGCCAGGCCGGGGCAGCGGGCGGCATCGCCGGCCCCGCGCAGCAGCGCCACCGGATCGGGCGCGACCGCCAGCAGCAGCCCGTCCGCCGCCCCGCCCAGATCGGCGAGGCCGGGGGCATAAAGGCCGCCGCTGCGCCGTTCCGCCTCGTCGCAGCGCAGCCAGAGCAGCCCTTCGCCGGGATGCGCATCGGCATCGCCATCCGCCATCTCCGCCGTCCGCGCGCGTAGCGCCAGCATCGCCGCGAAGCCGGCGGCGCTGCCCGCCTCGCCCGCATCGGCGGCGAAAATCTCATGCAGCCGCCCCCGCGCCAGCCCACCGCCCAGCGCGCCGTCGATGCCGCCATGGCCGGTGACGATCCGCCCCGCTTCCGCCGGAGCGGCGCCGGCCAGCATCGCGATCCGGCCGCGCAGGGCGGCAAGGGAGGGGTGCGACTCGTGCATGACAAATGTTCCTGATATGTTCCATATCAGGCCCCGATCCGGCCACTGTCAAGCGGACCGGCCAGTCATCGGAAAAGGAAGGGAAAAGCCCCTCAGCCCCGCGAAGCCGGCCGGCGCAGGATGAATTCCTCGTCGCGCCAGCTGCCGACCGGGAACTGATATTCGCCGGCCTTTTCGAAGCCCAGCGCCGTATAGAGACGCTGCGCCTTCAGGTTGCCGGACCAGACGCCGATCCAGATCGCCGCCGGCTGCCTGGCCTCCATCCAGCCGAGCGCGGTTTCGAGCATCCGGCCGCCCAGCCCCAGCCCCTGCGCGGACCGGAGCAGGTAGAGCTGCTTCAGCTCCATGTCCCCGGTCGCCACATCGGCATGGGGCAGGCCGCACGGCCCCGCGACCGCGAAGCCGATCGCCACGCCGCCTTGTTCCGCCACCCACACGCCATGATCGGTATCGGCGATGCGCGCCGCGAAGATGGCGGGCGCCAGCTTCTCGGCGACATAGGCATCGCGGTCCGCCGGCGGATAGGGAATGCCGAAGCCTTCGACGAAGGTTTCGAAGAAGGTCGCCACCGCCAGATCGGAAAGCGCCGCCGCATCCCCGGCGCGGGCCGGGCGGATCATGCCTTGTTCCCCTTGTATCGCGCGCGGAAGCCATCGGCGAACGCCGTCAGCCGCCCCTCGGCGATCGCCGCGCGCAGCTCCGCCATCAGCCGCTGGTAGAACCAGAGATTATGCTCGGTCATCAGCATCGCGCCCAGCATCTCGCCCGATTTGACAAGATGGTGGAGATAGGCGCGGCTCCACGGCGCGATCGGCGATTCGGGGTCGATCGGGGCCAGATCCTCGGCATATTTGGCGTTGCGGATGTTGATCGGCCCGTCCCAGGTGAAGGCCTGGCCGTTGCGGCCGGATCGCGTGGGCAGCACGCAATCGAACATGTCGATGCCGCGTTCCACCGCGCCGACGATATCGTCGGGCTTGCCGACGCCCATCAGGTAGCGGGGCCGATCCGCCGGCAGCATGTCCACCGCGAAATCCAGCACGCGGAACATCTCCGCCTGCCCTTCGCCCACCGCGAGCCCGCCGATCGCATAGCCGTCGAAGCCGATGCCGGTCAGCGCCTCGCTGGAACGGCGGCGCAGATCCTCCTCCATCGATCCCTGCTGGATGCCGAACAAGGCGGAGGAAGCCGCATGATCGCCGCCGGCATCGAAGGCGTCGCGCGATCGCTTCGCCCAGCGCATCGATCGTTCCATGGAGGATTCGGCGCGGTCGCGCGTCGCCGGAAAGGGCGTGCATTCGTCGAACGCCATCACGATGTCAGACCCCAGCAGCCGCTGGATCTCCATCGATCGTTCCGGGGTCAGCATGTGGCGGGAACCATCGAGGTGCGATTTGAACGCCACCCCTTCCTCGGTGATCTTCGCGAGATCGCTGAGGCTCATCACCTGATAGCCGCCGCTGTCGGTCAGGATCGGCCGGTCCCACTGCATGAAATCATGCAGGCCGCCCAGCCGGGCCATCCGCTCCGCACCGGGGCGGAGCATGAGGTGGTAGGTGTTGCCCAGGATGATATCCGCCCCGATCGCGCGCACGCCTTCGGGCTTCATGCCCTTGACGGTGGCGGCGGTGCCCACCGGCATGAAGGCCGGCGTGCGGATATCGCCACGCCGCATGGCGAGCGTGCCGGTGCGCGCGGCGCCATCGGTGGCGGCCACGCTGAACTGGAAACGGGGACGATCGGTCATGGCTGCGCCCCATGCCGCGTGCGGGCGCGAGAGTCGAGATGGCTCCCGCCACGGCCACTGCGCCGCATGCCCCCTTTCCATCCCCACCCCGCCCGTGCCACACCCCGGCCCATGCGGGAGAAGGAGTTACGGCTGGCGCTGGTCTGCTATGGCGGGATCAGCCTGGCCGTCTACATGCACGGCATCACGCTGGAGGTATGGCGGCTGGCGCGGGCGAGCCGGGCCTTCCATGCCGGCGAGGATTGCGCGGCGGGCAGCGAATCCATCTATCGCGAGCTTCTGGAGACGATCGAGCGGGAGACCGGCGTCCGGCTGCGCGTGCTGATCGATATCGTCGCGGGCGCGAGCGCGGGGGGCATCAACGGGGTGTTCCTGGCGCAGGCGATCGCGCGGGGGCAATCGCTGGAGCCGCTGACCGAGCTGTGGCTGGAGAAGGCCGATGTCGACGTGCTGCTCGATCCCGACGCCCGGCCGCTCTCCCGCGCCACCAAGATGTGGGCGGCGCCGATCGCCTGGTGGGCGGCGGGCAAGCGCGGCGGCACGATCGAGCGCACCGTCGATGCCGAGGCGCGCGAGGAGATACGGACCAAGCTGTCGCGCTTCGTGCGGGCCCGCTGGTTCGAACCGCCCTTCGGCGGCGGGATATTCTCCGGCCTGATCCTCGATGCGCTGGATGCGATGGCGGAAACGGGGGACGGCGATCCGCTGCTGCCGCCGGGCCAGCCGCTCGACCTGTTCGTCACTGTCACCGATTTCCACGGCCATCCCGAGCGGTTGGCGCTCAATTCCCCGCCCGAGATCGTGGAGACCGAGCATCGGCTGAAGATCAGCTTCAGCGATCACGGCCTTTCCCCCCGGCGGCTGGGCGACGTGCCCGACCTCGTCTTCGCCGCGCGGGCGACGGCGAGCTTCCCCGGCGCCTTCCCGCCCTTCACCGTGGCGGAGCTGGACGGGGTACTGGAAGCGCGCGACCGGACCTGGCCGGGGCGCGAGGCCTTCCTCACGCGCGCCCTGCCCCGCCACGCCGCGATCGGGACGACCGGGGATGCGGTGCTGATCGACGGATCGGTGCTGGCCAACGCCCCCTTCGGCCCGGCGACGGATGCGCTGAAGGATCGCCCGGCGCGGCGCGAGGTCGATCGCCGCATGGTCTATATCGATCCCAAGCCCGGCGCCCATTCGATCCGCATCGGCCGCGGCGAGAACGAGCTGCCGGGCTTCTTCGCCACCATCTTCGGCGCGCTTTCCGATATCCCGCGCGAACAGCCGATCGGCGACAATCTGGATGCGATCGCGGCGCGATCCGCCCGCATCCGCCGCATGCGCCGGATCGTCGAGGCGATCCGGCCGGAGGTGGAAGGGGCGATCGACAGCCTGTTCGGCCGCACCTTCTTCCTCGACAGCCCCACGCCCGGCCGGCTCGCCGCCTGGCGCGCCAAGGCGCAGGACGCCGCCGCCAGGCGCGCGGGCTATGCCTATGCCGCCTACGGCCACCTCAAGCTTTCGGGCGTGGTGGAGGACATGATCGACCAGATCGCCACGCTGGCGGGCGGCGACCGGCTGCGCCACATCGATATCCGCCGGGCGATATGGGCGGAGGTGCGGAGCATCGGCATCACCGAGCCGGGGGCGCTTTCCTCGAACGGGGCCAGCCCGGCCGCCATCCTGTTCTTCCGCGATCATGATCTGGGCTTCCGCATCCGCCGCCTGCGCAGCGTGATCCGCCGCATCAGCGAGGTGGAGGAGCAATCCGCGACGGAGATACCCGCCCTTCAGGCGGCGCGCGACGCGGCCTATGCCGCGCTCGCCCTTTATCTCGACCGGCAGATGGACGATTTCTTCGGACCGGAGACCATCGCCGCCGCCGCCAAGGCCACGCAGGCGCCGGCCGCGGCCATGGCCGCCATCGCCGCGGCGCGCGACCTCAGGCTGGTGGACGAGCGGGCCGATGACATCATGGCCACCGCGCTTTCCGCGCTTCCCAAGGCGGAACGCCGCATCGTGCTGCTCACCTATCTGGGCTTTCCCTTCTACGATATCGCGACGCTGCCACTGATCCACGTCGAGGGCACGGACGAGTTCAATCCCATATTGGTCGACCGCATTTCCCCGGACGATTGCTCCGCCATCCGCGAAGGCGGCGCGGAGGCGACGCTGAAGGGCATACAGTTCAACAGCTTCGGCGCCTTCTTCAGCCGCAACTATCGCGAGAATGATTATCTGTGGGGCCGGCTGCACGGCGCCGAACGGCTGATCGACATCGTCGTTTCCGCCCTGCCGCCCGGCATCACCCTGCCGCCCGGAACGATAACGGGCCTCCGGAAACGCGCCTTCCGGGCGATCCTCGCGCAGGAACGGCCGCGCCTCAAATCCATCCAGCCATTGTTCGACCAGCTCGAAAGGGAGGTGGGTTAACCCACCAGCCCCTTTGCCAAAGGCGCGCCTTTCTGCCTAAAAGGTGCGATCAAGGAGACAGGGTCGATGCAATTCCTCCGAACCTTGTTCTGGGTCGTTATCGCGGTGATCGCGGTGATCTTCGCGACGCGGAACTGGAATACGGTGACGATCAATCTGTGGGGCGGCCTGCAAGCGGACGTGAAGCTGCCGATGCTGATATTCGGCGCCTTCTTCATCGGCCTGATCCCGCCATGGATCCTGCACCGCACCACCCGCTGGACGCTGCGCCGCCGCCTGGAAAGCGCGGAACGCGCCCTGGCCGAGGCGCGCGGCCCCGCGCCGATCCCGGCGGCCCCGGCCCCCCAGGCCCCCAACATCATCGAAGCGACGCCTTCGCCCTCCACCATCCCCGTTCCGCCGGCGGTATCATGACGAGCCCGATCTACGTTGCCCTCGACACGCCCGATATCGACCGGGCGATGGCCATCGCCACCCGCATCCGCAACCATGTGGGCGGGATCAAGCTGGGGCTGGAATTCTTCTGCGCCAACGGCCGGGCCGGGGTGAAGGAGATGGCGGCGCTGGACCTGCCGATCTTCCTGGACCTGAAGCTGCACGACATCCCCAACACCGTCGCCAAGGCGGTGCAGGCGCTGCGCCCGCTCGATCCCGCGATCCTGACGGTGCACGCGGCCGGCGGGCGGGCGATGATGGAGGATGCCAAGGCGGCCGCCCCCACCGGCACCAAGGTGGTGGCGGTGACGATGCTCACCAGCCTGGACGGGGCGGACATGCAGTCGATCGGCCTGCCGCCCGATCCGCATGCCCAGGTCGAGCGGCTGGCCGCGCTGGCGCGCGACGCCGGGATCGACGGCATCGTCTGTTCGGGCAATGAGGTGGCCGCCGCCCGCGCGATCTGGCCGGAAGGCTTCTTCGTGGTGCCCGGCGTCCGCCCGGCCGATGGCGACGCGGGCGACCAGAAAAGGGTGATGACGCCGCGCGCCGCGCTGGACGCCGGCGCATCCGTGCTCGTGATCGGCCGCCCGATCACCCAGGCGGACGATCCCGATCGGGCCGCCCGCGCGATCGAAGCGACGCTTTGAGGCAGGCGGCCGGCGCCGCGATCAGGCGGCGGCGGCCACCGGCTCGGGTTCGCCCAGCGCCTTCAGCTTCGCTTCCAGCAGGCCCAGCAGCCGCATCGGCGCGCCATCGAGCTGGCGGCCGAGCCGGTGGATCAGGCTGACCGCGCTGTCCTTCAATTCCGGGTCGCACAGCGGACGGGCGACCAGCGATCCCTCCCCGATTTCGGCAAGCGCGCAGATGCGGGGCAGCACCGTGACCATCCGGCCGGCCTTGGCGGTTTCCCGCATCATGTGGAGCGACGCCGTCACCAGCCGCGGCTCCAGATAGGCCTGGGCGCGGCGCTCGGCATCGTCCAGCAGGGCGCGCGTGGGAAATCCCTTCGGCGGCAGGCAGAGGTCGAAACCGGCGAGATCCCCGATCGTCGGCGCTTCCAGCCGCGCCGCCGGATGGCGCGGCGCGCAGAGCAGCATCAGGGGCTGGCTGATCGTGGCGCGGACGCGGATCTTGGGCTCGTTGGTGCCGTTGAGGATCAGGCCGATATGCGCCTCGTCCTCCAGCACCATGCGGACGAGATCGGCATCCGCGCCCGTCGCGATCGTGATGGTCACGCCGGGGTTGCGGCGCTGGAAGCCATCGATCACGGCGTTGAAGGCGGGGCCGAAAAACCCCTCGCCCACGGCCAGGTTGATGCGGCCGGTCCGCACCTCGCGCAGTGCGTGGATCTGGCTCAGCAAAGCCTCGCGATCGGCAAGCTGGCTGCGATAATATTCGTAGGTCAGCCGCCCGGCATCGGTCAGCCGGATCGAGCGGCGCCCCCGTTCGATCAGCGAAATGCCCATTTCGCTTTCAAGCTGCGCGATCTGCCGGCTGATGGACGATACGGCGACACCGATCTTGTCGCTGGCCAGGCGCATGGAACCGAGGCTCGCCGCCTCGTAGAAATAGTGCAGAGCATTGTCCCACATAGTTTGCGACCCCTTTGTGGATAGGCGGGCCTTTGCGGCTCCTGCCCGGCATCAAGCTGCGCGATCCTTGCACCGCATGCAACGGGATTCGGGCTTCATTGCCCCGGCCGCCAGTTTTAAGCGCGCAGCCGGACCGCGCTTCTGGGCTGTTCACCCGATCTTCCACAGGGTAGAGCGTCCGCCATGCCTCCGCTTCTTCTCGTGATGGTGGGCGGCGCCTTGGGCGCCGGCCTGCGCTATCAGATTTCCCGCATCGCCCTTTACCTCTGGGGTCCCTATTTCCCCTGGGGCACCTGGATCATCAACCTTTCGGGCGGTTTCCTGATGGGAGCGCTGGTCGGCGCGCTGGCCGGCAGCGATCCCGAAATGACCGCGCCGATCCGGCTGCTGCTCGCCACCGGCGTGCTGGGCGGCTTCACCACCTTCTCCGCCTTCAGCCTCGATACGTTCGGCATGCTCCAGAACGGCCAGCACGGGCTGGCGGCGGTCTATGCCGTCACATCGGTCGTCGGATCGGTGATGCTCCTCGTCCTTGGCCTCCTGCTTGGAAAGGCGCTGTCATGAGCGGCGATCCCGCGGCGGACAATGTCCGCCAGTTCACCGTCAGCGATGACGATCACGGCATCCGCCTGGACCGCTGGTTCAAGCGCCACTTACCGGATGCGAGCTTCAACGTCGTGTCGCGCTGGGCGCGCACCGGCCAGTTGCGGGTCGACGGCAAGCGGATAGCGCCGGGCGACCGGATCGAGGCCGGGCAGATCATCCGCGTGCCCCCGGCGGACAGCGCCCCGGCGGCGCCCGCGCCCAAGGCCAAGAAGGCCCGCCCGCCGCTTTCGCCCGAGGATACGGAATTCGCCCAGTCGCTGGTGATCCATCGCGACAAGGCGGCCATCGTCCTCAACAAGCCGCCCGGCCTCGCCACCCAGGGCGGCACCAAGACGGACCGCCATGTCGACGGGCTGCTGGACGCCGTGCAGTTCGAGGCGGAAGGCCGGCCCAAGCTGGTTCACCGGCTGGACAAGGATACGTCCGGCGTGCTGCTGGTCGCCCGTTCCGCCAATGCCGCCGGCCATTTCGCCAAGGCCTTCAGCAGCCGCACCGCGCGCAAGGTCTATTGGGCGCTGATCGCCGGCGTGCCTTCGATCGACGACGGCATGATCGAGCTGCCGATCGCCAAGCAGCCCGGCACCGGCGGCGAGAAGATGCATGTCGACGAGAAGGAGGGTAGCCCCGCGCGCACCCGCTATCGCGTGATCGAGCGCGCCGGCAACCGCGCCGCCTGGGTCGAGCTGCAACCCTATACCGGCCGGACGCACCAGCTGCGCGTGCATATGGCGGCGATCGGCCACCCGATCGTGGGCGACGGCAAATATGGCGGACAGGAAGCCTTCCTGACCGGCGGTATCAGCCGCAAGATGCACCTCCACGCCCGCCGGCTGCGGGTGGACCATCCCGACGGCGGCCAGATCGACGTGCGCGCCGAGCTGCCGTCGCATTTCGCCGAAAGCCTGGAGACGCTGGGCTTCGACCTTGCCGATGGCGATGCGCTGCCGCTCGACGAACCGAAGTTCAGCGAGACGGCCGAGGGCAAGCGCCGCGCGATCAGCGCCGCCGCCAAGGCACGCCGCAAGGAACGCAAGGGCGAAAGGCGCGGCCGGGGGCGCAAGTGAACCGCCTCGCCGTTTTCGATTGCGATGGCACGCTGGTCGATAGCCAGGCCAATATCTGCGACGCGATGGAGGAGACCTTCGCCCGCGCCGGCCTTCCCCTGCCGGAGCGGGATGCGGTGCGGCGGATCGTGGGCCTCAGCCTGGTGGAGGCGGTGCGCGCGCTCCATCCCGCAGGCGATCCCGAGCTGCATCACGCCATGGCGCAGGATTATAAGGGCTGCTTCCACGCGCTGCGCGGACGCGGGCTGGTGGCGGAGCCTCTGTTCGACGGCATCGCCGATGCGATCGCTTCGGCCGATGGCGATGGCTGGCTGCTCGGCGTCGCCACCGGCAAGTCCGATCGCGGGCTCAACCTCTGCCTGGCCCATCACGGCATCGCCGATCGCTTCGTGACGCTCCAGACCGCCGACCGCCATCCGAGCAAGCCGCACCCCTCCATGCTAATCCAGGCGATGGCCGATGCCGGCGCCGTGCCGGAAACCACCGTGATGATCGGCGATACGCGGTTCGACATCGCCATGGCCAAGGCCGCGGGCGCGACGGCGATCGGCGTGGCCTGGGGCTATCATGACGCGGACGAGCTGCACGCCGAGGGCGCCGACCATGTCGCCCGCCATCCGGCCGACCTTTCCGCCATATTGAAGGAGCTCAAATGAACCGGGACGATGCGGAGCGGCTGGCGCGCACCCGCTACACCATCATCTCCGCCATGCGCGCGAGCGGCGCCCTGCTGATGGTGCTGGGGATGTGGATCTGGGTCGGCGATATCCTGCGCGCGGGCGGGCTGCCGGCCGCGGGCGTGCCGCTGTTCGCGATCGGCTTCCTCCAGTCGCTGATCGTGCCGCAAATATTGGCACGGAAGTGGCGGACGCCAAAGCCGTGAAGCGGTTCTACAAGGAAGTCGCGGCGGCGGCGGAGCCCGGCGGCTTCGCGATCCGGCTGGACGGGCGGCCGGTGAAGACGCCGGCGCGCAACCCGCTGCTGCTGCCGGGCGCGGAACTGGCCGAGGCGGTCGCGGCGGAATGGGCGGCGCAGGGCGAGACGATCGATCCGCGATCCATGCCGCTGACCGGCCTCGCCAATGCGGCGATCGACCGGGTGGCGCCGGACCCGGCGCGCTTCGCCGGGGACATCGCCGTCTATGGCGAGACCGATCTGCTCTGCTACCGCGCCGACGAGCCGGCGGAGCTGGTGGCCCGGCAGGCGGCGGCGTGGGACCCGCTGATCGACTGGGCGCAGCGGCGATACGACATCCATTTCACGATCGCGACCGGCATCATCCACAAGGCCCAGCCGGCGGCGACGGTGACGCGGCTGGCCGAAGCGACGGTGGCGCGGGATGCGTTCGCGCTGGCGGGATTGTCCCCGCTGACGACGATCGGCGGATCGCTGGTGACGGCGTTGGCGGTGGCGGAAGGCGCCGTCGATGCGGACGCGGCGTTCGCGGCGACCCATCTCGACGAGCTGTGGCAGGCCGAGCAATGGGGCGAGGATGCGCTGGCGGCCGATGCCAGGGCGGCGCGGCGGCGGGACTTCATCGCGGCGGCGCGGTTCGTGGCGCTGGCGGGCTAAGCGTCCGGCCCGGCGACGCCGGCCCGCATCGGGGCGATTGATCGATATACGATTCAGGTTGTATCGTTAATTTCCGCCAGCGAGCGGAAATGAGAGGGGACCTGAATGAAACATGTGCTGAACGCGCGCTTCCTGGTGACGTGCGCCATCATATCCGTGCTGATCTTCGTGGCGGACATCGCCTTCCACGCCACGTTCGTGCCCGATCTGTATGTCGGCTACCCGCAGCGCGCGGCGGGCGAGATGGCGCCGCTGATGCCGTTCCTGTTCCTGACCTATCTGGTGCAGATCACCATGTTCCTGTGGCTGTTCGTGCGGCTCTATCCCGAACGCGGCATCGGCAAGGCGGTGTGGTGGGGCCTGTGGGGCGGGCTGTTCGTGGTGCTGCCCAACATGCAGTTCTTCGTGGGCGTGGCCGGCACGACCTGGACGCTGCTGGCGGTGCAGGTGGTGGAGGCGATCGTGCTGCTGATCGCGGCGGGCATCATCTTCGAATTCGTCTATCGCCCGCGCGCCGCCAGCGCGGCAGAGCCGGCCCGCGCCTGAGCCGTCTGGCAGAGCAACCGCACGATTGCAGGTAACGCAATCGCGCGGTTGCATTTCTCAATTGCGGAAAATCGTTTCGGTCGACTATTCATTGTGCAGCGCACAACGAGACACGGCGGCCCGCCGCCCGGCTGCAAAGCCGGGTGCGCCGCCGGCGTCCGCGCCACGCGGGCTATCCCGCCCGCGCATATGGAGAAGACCATGCGTATGTTCGAAGCCGCGACCAGCCTTGCGCTGGCGATCGCGACGCAGGCGCTTGCCGTGGGTATCGTCGTTACCTTCTGAGCGCTTGCCCGGAGATCGATCCGGGACACCTGCAGACCCCGTCCGACCATAATGGTCGGCGGGGAAAGCCCTTCCCCTCCGCCCGCCATCCCCTTACATTCCCCGGCGATGACGACCCCGCCGATCAGCGAACTTTCCGCCCGGGCGCGCGACATCTTCCGCGTGGTGGTGGAAAGCTATCTGGGCACGGGCGCGCCGGTGGGCTCCCGCACGATCGCGCGACTGGCGGGCCTCAACCTTTCCCCGGCGTCGATCCGCAACGTGATGCAGGACCTGGAGGAGCTGGGCCTGCTGGCGGCGCCCCATACATCCGCCGGCCGGATGCCGACCGAAAGCGGCCTGCGCCTGTTCGTGGACGGGATGATGCAGGCGGCCGAGCCGTCGCCCGAGGAGCGCGCCGCGATCGAGGCGCGAATCACCGGCGGCCCCGTGGAGGATGCGCTGACGCAGGCTAGCGCGGTGCTTTCCGGCCTTTCCTCCTGCGCGGGCATCGTGCTGGTGCCCCGTCACGAGCCGGTATTGCGCCAGTTCGGCTTCGTCCCCCTTTCCCACGATCAGGCGCTGGCCGTGCTGGTGGGGGCGGACGGATCGGTGGAGAACAGGGTGGTCGATCTGCCGCCCGGCACGCCGCCCCACCTGCTGGTGGAGGCCAGCAGCTATGTAAGCGCGCGATTGACCGGACTGACCCTGCGCGAGGCCGAGGAGCGGCTGCGGGCCGAGATCGGCCAAGGCCGGGCGATGCTGGACAGTGCCGCCGCCGACCTGATCGCGCGCGGGCTGGCGACATGGTCCGAGGATGGGGAGGCGCGGCCGGTGCTGATCGTGCGCGGCCAGGCCAATCTGATCGATCCGGATGCCGCCGCCGATCTGGAACGGGTGCGCCAGCTGCTGGACGAACTGGAGAGCAAGCAGGAGATCGCCCGCCTGCTGGATAGCGCGCGCGCCGGCCAGGGCATGAAGATCTTCATCGGATCGGAGAACAAACTTTTCTCCCTTTCCGGCTCATCCGTGATAGCGGCCCCCTATCGTGGCGGCGACGGCCGCGTGGTCGGCGTGGTCGGCGTGATCGGCCCGACCCGGTTGAACTATGCGCGCGTCGTTCCCATGGTGGATTTCACCGCGCAGACATTGACGAGACTGATGGCATGAGTGACGAGACGACCCCGGAACAGACCCCCGGCGCCAACCCCGCCGAAAGCCCCGAGGAGGTTGGCAAGAACCCCCTCGCCGCCCTGGAGGCCGATCTGGAGAAGCTGCGCAACGACCTGCTCTACGCCCAGGCCGAGACCCAGAATGTCCGCCGCCGGCTGGAGAAGGAGAAAGCCGATTCGATCGCCTATGCGGCGACCGGCTTCGCCCGCGACATGCTTTCCGTCGCCGACAATCTGGGCCGCGCGCTGGCGGCCATCCCCGCCGAGATCGCGGCCGACGAGCGGATCAAGCCGCTGGTGACGGGCATCGAGATGACCGCGCGCGAGCTGGAAACCGTGTTCCAGCGCAACGGCGTGACCAGGATCGCGGCGGTCGGCGAGCCGCTGGACCCCAATCGCCACCAGGCGATCATGGAGGTGGAAAGCCCGGATGCCGCGCCCGGCACCGTCGTTCATGAAATGCAATCGGGCTACATGATCAAGGATCGGCTGCTGCGCCCGGCGATGGTGGGCGTCGCCAAGGCCCCGGCCGGCGCCCCCTCGCCCACGCCTTCGGTGGACCTCGAAGCCTGATGCGTTCGGGGCTGCGGCGCGCGGCGCGCCCGTTGCTGCGCGCCGCGGCCGACCGGCTGCACGGCCCCAGATATCTCCGCGCCCGCCGGGCCATTTCCCGGCTGGAGGCGCACGACCTGGGCAGCGGATATCGCGGCACGCGCCGGCGCGTGCTGGTGCTATACGATCCCAACGCCATCGCGCTCAGCCAGGTCCACCCCTTTCTCGACTGGCGGCGCATCGCCGGTGCCGGGGATCTGGACATCGAGCTGAAGGCGGCCGAGCTGCCCGCCCATTTCGCGGCCCATGCGGCCAGCGGGCTGAAGGCGCTGCCCGATGCCGATACCGTGATCTTCCAGCCCGATCTGGTGCGGCTGGGCGATACGGCGCCGATCGTGGCCCCGGCGCTGCGCGATCGTTATCCCCACGCGCGGCTGGTGCTGCTGGACGGCACGCCGCACAGCGGCTTCCTGGGCGTGGAAGGCGTGGTCGACGCGATCGATGCCTATGTGAAGAAGAGCAGCCTGGCCGATCGCGCGGCTTATGCCCGGCCGGTGCTGGGCGACACGGTGCTGACCGATTATTTCGCGCGCCGCCACGATTGCCCGCTGCCCGAAGCGACCATGGCCGTGCCCGACCGTTTCTGGGCCAAGCTGATCGTGGGGCCGGCCTTCATCACCGACCGGCGGATCATGCCGCTGTTCGCCCGGCCCTTCGCCGAGATCGGCGGCCAGCCGCGCACCATCGACCTCAACGCCCGCATCGCCAAACGCGGCGCTCCCTGGTATGCCGCGATGCGCAGCGATGCCGACGAGCGCGCGGGCGCGCTGGAAGGCATCGCCATCGCCCGCGGCCAGGGGCTGAAGCTGAAGGCGTTCATGGCCGAGCTTCGCCAGTCGAAATGCACGTTCAGCCCCTTCGGCTATGGCGAATTATGCTGGCGCGATTATGAGGCGATGGCGATGGGCAGCGTCGTCATCAAGCAGGGCATGGACGGCTTCGTGACCGCGCCCGACCTGTTCGACCGGGACGAGACCTATGTGCCCGTTGCCTGGGACCTTTCCGATTTCGAGGAACGGACGCGGGCCGTGCTGGCGGACGAGGACCGGCGCCAGGCGATCGCCGCGCGCGCCTATGGCCGGGCGCGGGATTATCTGTTCGGCGGCGGGCTGGGCGCCTATCTGCGCCAGGTGGTGCAGGGATGATGCGGCAACCGGCGGCCCCGATCCCTTGACCCGACGGACACGGCCTTGAACGCATCCAGCCCGAACGATTCCCGGGGCCTGATCGGCCGCGCCCACCGGCTGGCGACGCGGCCGTCGTCGCTGATCCTGATTTCGCTGGGCTTCCAGAACGGGCTGCGCCTCGTCAGCTCGATGATCCTGACGCGGCTGCTCGACACGCATGATTTCGGCGTGATGGGCATCATCATGTCGTGGATGATCGTGCTGACGATGATCTCCGACATCGGCGTCTATGCCGTCGTCACCCGGCACAAGCGCTTCTTCGAGCCCGCCTTCCTCGACGCGATCTGGACGTTCCGGGCGTTGCGCGGGCTGGTGATCACCATAGCGATGATCGTGCTGGCGGGGCCGATCGCCAGCGTTTCCGCCAAGTCCGAGGTGGCCGCCCCGCTAGCCGTGGCCGCGCTGGTGCTGCTGATCGACGGATCGCAATCGCTGTTCAACGTGACCGCCCCGCGCGAGGGGCGGCTGGCCCAGCTCACCCTGTTCGAGATGGCCGGCGCGCTGGTGCAGACGCTGTTCACCATCCTGCTGGCGCTGATGATCCCGAGCTATTGGGCGCTGGTCTGGGGCTATGTGTCCGGCGCCTGCGTGAAGACGGTGGCGAGCTTCCTGCTGCCGGGCGCGGCACGGCGGCCGAGCTTCGACCGCGAGGTTTTCCGCGAGCTGATCGTGGGCGGGCGGCCCTTCTTCATATCCAGCGTGGCCAGCGTGTTCGTGCGCCAGATCGACAAGATCCTGCTGTCCCGCTTCATGACGCTGCCGCAGTTCGGCATCTATACGATCGCATCCAACCTCACCTCGGTGCCGACGCTGCTTTCGGACAATTATGCCCGGCGCTTCCTCTACATCGCCTATGTCAACCACCGGGAAGCGCAGGACCGCCCCGACACCGGCTTCTTCCTGAAGTTCGGCCGGCCGTTCCGCTGGCTCTACGTCGCCGGCGTCGGCGCGCTGGTGGGCGGCGGCGAGGCGATCGTCCACATCCTCTACGACAGCCGCTACTGGTTCGCCGCGACCTATATCTACCTGCTGGCGCCTTCGATCTTCCTCCGGCTCACCAATGCGCGGATGGAGCAGTTCCTCCTCGCTCACAAGGTCGATGCGGCGCAGATGTATGCCAACCTGATCCGCGCGGCCTGGATCGTCATCAGCCTGCCGGCCGCCTATCACTGGGGCGGGCAGCTCGCCATGATCGCGGCGCTAGGCTGCGTGGAGGTGCCGGTGCACGTCTATCTTTCCGCCAGGGTGCATGGGCTGGTCGGGAGCTTCCACTGGCGGGAGCGGGCGACGGCCTTCGCCGTCGCGCTGGCGGCCGGCCTCGTGGCGCTGGCACTGAGCCAGATCGGGCTGGCGCTGGTCGAAGGGCAGAAACTGGCGATATTCTAGGCGGAAGCCCGTTTCCGCTGCGCGGGCGCCGCGCCCCCAACGGCTTGACAGGCCAGCCCTTATCCTTCTCTAGACGATGGCGGCCCCGGTGATGACCCCTCCGTGCCCTGCCCGCCATCCCGCGCGCGTCTAGACAATCGAGGCCTGATGATGTCCCAACCCACCGGCGACAGCGGCGGCGCGCCCGCCTTCAACCTGGGGTTCCGCGAGTTCGTGGCGCTGGTGGCCGCGCTGATGGCGATCAACGCGCTGGGCATCGATTCCATGCTGCCGGCGCTGCCCGCGATCGGCGACGCGCTGGGCATCCACAACGAGAACCAGCGGCAATGGATCATCGCCGCCTATGTCTTCGGCTTCGGATCGATGCAGCTCGTCTACGGCCCGCTGGCCGACCGCTTCGGCCGCAAGCCGGTGCTGATCGCCAGCATGAGCCTGTTCACGGCGATGAGCGTGCTGGCCGCCTTCGCCTGGGATTTCCCGTCGATCATCGCCGCGCGGGTGGCGCAGGGCGTGTTCGCCGCCGCATCGCGCGTGCTGGCCGTATCGATCGTGCGCGATCGCTTTTCCGGCCGGCAGATGGCGCGGGTGATGTCGCTATCCTTCATCGTCTTCCTGGCCGTGCCGATCCTGGCGCCCAGCATCGGCCAGTTCATCCTGCTGTTCGCGCCGTGGCGGGGGATATTCCTGTTCCTCGCCTTCTTCGGCGCGCTGCTGGTGCTGTGGGCCGGTCTGCGCCTGCCCGAGACGCTGCATCCCGAGGACCGCCGGCCGATATCCGCCGGCAAGATCGCCAGCGCGGCGCGGGTGGTGATCGGCAACCGTTATTCGCGGGGCTATACGCTGGCGTCCACCATGCTGTTCGGCAGCCTGATGGGCTTCATCAATTCGGTGCAGCAGATCTTCACCGACATCTTCCACGAACCTAAACTGTTCCCGGTGATCTTCGCCAGCATGGCGGCATCGATGGGCTTCACCTCCTACCTCAACTCCCGCATCGTCGAGCGGCTGGGCACGCGCTTCGTGTCGCACTGGGCGCTGATCGGCTTCATCGCCTCGGCGGGCGCGCATTCCGCCATCGCGCTGAGCGGGCATGAGACGATGCTGAGCTTCGCCCTGCTGCAGGCGGCGACGATGGCGTGCTTCGGCCTTGCCGGATCGAATTTCGGATCGATGGCGATGGAGCCGGTGGGGCATATCGCCGGCACGGCATCCTCGATCCAGGGTTTCACCTCCACGCTCGGCGGCGCGGCGCTGGGCATCGTCATCGGCCAGCTTTACGACGGCACGACCGTGCCGGTGACGCTGGGCTATCTGGTGCTCGGCCTCGTCGCGCTGGTGATCGTGCTGGCGACGGAACAGGGGCGGCTGTTCCGCCCCCACCCCGTCGTCAACGAAGCCGTCCCCTGAAGGCACCGGCCCTGAAGGCGCGCGCCGCCGCCAGCGCGATCGGCACGCCGACCAGCACCATGTGGGTGAAGAGCGCGGCGGCGACGTCATAGGGATCGCGGTTGGGGAAGCGTTCCGGCCAGCGCAGCGGCAGGACGATCCAATACATCACCACATAGAGGCCGAAGCCATAGGCCAGCCCCCACAGGATCGGCCGGCGGATGAGCACGGTGGCCTGGTGGGCGACGAGCACGAATACCGCGGCCATGACCAGCGCGAGCAGGACGTGGACGCAGGCGCCCACCGCCGAGGCGCCGGCGCCGCCTTCGCGCATCGCATCGCCGAACGGGCCGCTCGCCACCACCCGCAGCACGCGCGCGGGGCCGATGCCGTCGCGCGCGGCCAGCATGAAGGCCCAGCCGAGATCGAGAATGGCGGCGATCAGGCCGCCGCCAAGGATTGCACGCATCGTGGGTGACAAAGGCTTCCTCCCAATTTTGCGATTATGGAGGGGAGGCTAGACCCGATCGGCGGCGCTGGCCAGCGATCCCGCCTCAATAATCCTTCGACACCCGCACGTTGGCGCTGGTGCGGCCGATGGTGGAGATGCTGGAGAGGAGCGAGAGCCAGCGGGTGATCTGGAATTCCACGCGCGTGGCCGAATAGCCGGCGCCGTCGGTGATCAGCTCCACATAGGTCTTGCGGGTGATATATTTGCCGGCGGCGATCGATGTGCCCTGGCCGGTGGTGGTATCGGCCGGCAGGATGCGTAGGCGATCGAGGCCGGTGGCCTGGCGCACCGCGTTGATCGGGTTGAGCCCGGTGCCGCCGCTTTGCAGCGAGGCGACGGCGGCGGCGAGCTGGAGGGCCTCCGGCGCCGAGAGATTGGTGATCGAGGTGCCGAACAGCAGCCGCGACAGCAGCTCGTCCTCCGGCAGGGCCGGAATGCTGGTGAAGTTGATTTCCGGCCGGAGCCCGGTGCCCGAGACGCGGATCGTGGCGTTGAGATCGCTGATATCGGCCTGCGCCACGATATCCAGCACCGGATCGATCGGGGTTTCGCCGAGGAAGCGGATCGATCCGCGTTCCAGATCGAAGCGGCGGCCGGAAAATTCATAGCCGCCGCGCACCAGATCGGCCCGGCCCTTGATCGCCGGATTGTCGATCGTGCCGCGAATCTCCAGATCCGCGCGCCATTCGGAATCGAGGCCGAGGCCGGTGACGGCCAGGCGATTGCGCGCCTTCGCCTTCAGATCGAGCCGCCAGGGCATGGGCGGGGAATTATCCTCATCCTCGTCCACCGGGCGGTTGACCTCGGTGACCTTCAGCACCGGCACCTCGGCGGCGGCGGCACGGCCGAGGCGGAAGCGGCTGCGATCCAGCGTGACGTCGCCCGCGATCATGCCCCCGCCCCTGGCGGCGGTGATGCGGATCGGCCCGGTGACGGTGGCGCCGATATCGTCGCGGTTGATGAGCACGGCGTGGTTCGCATCGGCGGCCAGATCCATGGCGAAGCCGCTGGCCGAGGCGAAATCGAAGCTGCCGCGCCCGCTGATGCTGCCATCGTCGGACGTGGTGCCGGTGAGGCTGTCGATCACCAGCCGCGAGCCGTTGAACCGCCCCTGCGCCTTCACATTGGAGATGACGGTGCCGCTGACCGCGCTTTCCACCCGCCCGGCATCGGTGCGCAGCGACCCGCGTATCTGCGGATCGGCGAGCCGGCCGGTGGCATCGGCGCTGACCGAGAGCGGGCCGGAAATGTCGATCGTGCCGATGCCGGTGAGCCGCCAGAGCGTATCGGCCGGGCCGACATAGCGGAGCTGGGCGAAGAGCGGCGCATTCATCAGCCGGCTGACGATATCGCCTTCGCCCGTGAGCGGGGCGATGCGCGCCTGGGCGCGGCCGATCGTCTTGCCCCCGGTGGCGACCACCGCGCGCGCCACCGCCCGATCGCCGGTGAGCGCGGCGGCCAGCCCCATGTCCACGGGCGTGGAGGAGAGCACCAGCCCCGAACGGGTAAGCCCGCGCACCTTGAAATCGGCCCGGCCGGTGGGAAGCGCGCCTTGCGCCCAGCGATATTCGAGCCGGCCCGTCGCCTGCCCGCCGAGTGCCAGCCGGGGCACGAGGATATCGAGCGCGGTGAGCGGCATCCGTTCCAGCCCGGCATCGACCTCCACGGCGGTGGGCGAATAGCGGCCGGCAAGCGTGGCGCCGCCGCCATTATATTCCAGCCGGGTGGAGGCCAGCCGCCAGCCGCCTTCTTCCTCCGCCGTCAGGACGGCGGGCGTGACCAGCCGGAGCGGCCGGCCATCCAGCCGGCCGCTGCCGTTCAGCGCCACCCGATCGGGCGCGACATCGGCATCGACGTTGAATACGAAGGCGCGGCCGCGCGTGCCGGCCAGCGTGGCGGAAACCTTGCCGCGCCCGGCCGCCAGCTCCGTCTCCGCGCGCAACCGGCCAAGGGTGAAGCCGCCCCGGCGCACGCCGAAGGCCGCAAGCCGGCCGTTTATGGAAAGGCCGGCGGGATCGAGGCGGATCGAGCCGTCGACCCGGCCGCGCCGCACGCCGATTTCCGGCGGGCCGGGGAAGCGCGCATCGCGCAGCGCCAGATGCGATTCGATTTCCTGCACGCCCAGCACGGGGCGGAACAGCAGCTCGCCATCGATGCCGCCGCCAGCAAGGCCCAACCGCCCGAGGAAACCGCCCGTTTCCGAACGCAGCGCGCCGCTGGCGCGGGTGCCGGCGACGTCGAGCACGGCGACGCCGATCGTCGCCGGGCTGCCCTGCGGCAGCAATATCTGCCCGTTGCTGGTGAACGGCCCCAAAATGGAGCCGCCATCGGCGGTATAGGCAAAGCCCTGCGGATTGGGATCGAGCAGGACGCGCACCGCATCCAGCCCCAGCGCGTCCATCGGCCGGGCGAGCGCCAGATCCACCTTCGGCCGGCTGATATCGCCGTCCAGCTTCAGGGTGAACGGGCCATATTGGCCCTGCCGGCCGCTGCCTTCGAATTGGAAGGTGCCGTCGCGCCGGCGCATGCCATCGCCGGTGATGGTAATCGCCGGCCCGCGCAGGCGGAGGTTGCGGAACAGCAATATCCCGTCCGGCCCGCGCACCAGCCCGGTTTCGATATCGGGAAGGCCGCCGGCCAGCCCGGCGAAGAAGGCGTTGTCGAACCGCCGCACCCAGGCGCGGCCGGTGCCCTGCACCATCGTGCCGCGCCCGCCGGCGCCGGGCATGACCTTGAGGTCGCTGGTCACGTCGACCAGGCCGATGCCGGGGATGAGATAGCGGGTGAGCCCGCCCGAGACGCCGACATCGTAACGCCCGGTGACGAGATCGAGATAGAGCGAGAGCTTGCCCTTGAGCTTGTCCGACGAGAGCGCCAGCCCCTGGCCGCGCACGTCCTTCGCCGTGACGTCGAGCTTGCCGTCCACCAGCAGGTTGGCGAGGATGCCGCCCGCGACATCGCCCACCCCGGTCACGCGCCGCGCCGCAAGCCGCACCGGCAGCTTCATCGGCACGCCCGCCAATTGCCCCCGGCCCTGGGCGCGGACGCCTTCGAAACCGGTATCGTCGAAGGCCGCGCGATCGGCGGTGAGGAGATAATCGAAGGTCGCCGCCTTGAACGGGCCGTCGAGCAGCACGCGCAGGCGGACATTGGTGCCCGTCATGTTGGGGAAGAGCGCCGGCGGCTTCAGCAGGCGCAGGTTGAGCTGGGTGCCCTGGAAGGCGCTTTTCGCCAGGTCGAGCACGCCCGTCATGTCGACGGTGAGCGCCGGCGAGCGTAGCGACAGCGTGGAATCGAGCTTGCGATCGGCAAGCTTCGCCTCGCCGGTGACGAGGATGCGCGGCGCGGTGAGCCGCTGGAGCTTGCCCTTGAGCAGCGGCGCGGGCGCCAGGCCGCCGGAGAGCGAATAGCTGCCCTCCCGCACGCCGAGCTTGAGATCGACGACGCGATGCGGGCCGATATCCAGCTGGGCGCCGCCATTCCACACCTTCCACGTGCCGTCCCCCGCGACGGCGAGCGCGATCGGGTGGTCGGTGCCCGCCAGCTTGCCGACGACGCTGCCCTTGGGCGCATCGAGCCGGGCCGAGAGATCGAAGCGGTCGCGATCGGGCTCGGCATCCAGAAACAGGCGGAGATCGTCCCCGGCATTGGTGGCGGCGGCAAGATCGACGAGCGCGCGGCCGCCCCTTATGTCCGCCCGCCCCTTGATCCGCGCCACCCGCGGATCGCCGGCGACGCCCGGTTCCAGCCGGAGGGCGCGGATATCGAGATTGCCGAGATGGATATCGAAGCCGGGCAGGATCGGCCCCGCCTTCTTCGATGGATTGAGCTTCGGCAGGCGGTGGAGGATGGCGAGATCGGTGGCCAGCCGATCGACGTGCAGCGTGTTGGCNATCCAGGCGCGGGGTTTCCAGTCGAGGTCGAGTTCCGGCACCTCGAGGAACAGGCCGCGCGGATCATAGAGGCGGAGATCGCGCAGGCGGGTGCGCCCCCAGATCGATCCGTCGATCCGGCCGATGCGGATCTTGAGCCCCGAGGAGGGCGAGAGCGCCGCGATCCGATCGGCCAGGAAGCGGTGACCGGGGCCGGTATCGATCGCAAGCAGCGCCGCGCCCGCCAGCGCCACCAGCCCGAGCAGCGACCAGAGCAGCCAGCGCAGCGGCGCCCACAGCCTGCGGCGGCGCGGCGGGGGAGCCTCCTCCTCCGGCGGCGGCGGGGCCGTCGCGGGATCGTCCACGCTCAAAACGCCTGCCCCAGCGAGACATAGACCGCCACCCGCGCATCGCCGGGGCGGCGATCGAGCGGGGTGCCGACATCGACGCGGATCGGCCCGAAGCTGGAATAATAACGCACGCCGAGCCCGGTGCCGTAGCGCAGCCCGGAGAAATCGGGGAGCGCATCGGTGTAGAGATTGCCGCCGTCGAGGAACGGAACGACCCCGAAATTGCCGAAGCGGACGCGCGCCTCCAGCGAGAATTCGGCGAGGCTGCGGCCGCCGATCGGATCGTTGTTGAGATCGCGCGGGCCGATGCGCTGATAGCCGTAGCCGCGCACCGATCCGCCGCCGCCGGCATAGAAGCGCCTGGACGGGGCGATGCGATCGCGGCTGGCGCCGAGGATCGATCCCACGCGGACGCGGCCGGCGATGGTGGCGCGATCGCTCAGGGGCACATAGCCGGTCGCGTCGAACTGGGTCTTCACATAGGCGAAGGGGCTGCCCTGGAAGGAGACTTCGGGCGAGACGCGGCCGGCGAGGCGGAAGCCGCGCATCGGATTGAGCAGATCGTCCGATCCGTCATAGCTGAGGCTGGTGGGCGCGGCGGCGATGAAGAAGGTGCGGCGGCGGGGGATGTTGGTGGCGCCGACCACGTCTTTTTCGTCCGAGGCGAGCAGCTCCGCCCCCAGCGACCAGGTCCAGTCCTTCTGCCAGATGATGTTGGTCTGCCGTTCCAGCCCCGCGCCGAGCGTGAGGGTGCGGGCGTCATAGGCATCGCGATTGGTGTGGCTGGCCAGCACCTGCGCGGTCAGCACCCGATCGCGATCCTTGAAATTGTTGCGGCGGAGCTGGGCGCCGATCAATTGTTCCTGCGTGCCGGCCACGCCCCGGAAGGTGACGGCGCCCTCGGGCTTGATGAGGTTGCGGTGCTGCCAGCTCACCTCCGCGCGGAGACCTTCGCCCGTGCCGTAGCCCAGTTCGCCCGCGATGGTGCGGCGGGGCGCGCGTTCCAGCGCCACCACCATGTCCACGGTGTCGGACGTGGCGCCCGCGCGCGGCGTGATCGTGACCGAGGAGACGAGGCCCGTCTGGATGAGCGCGCGGCGGAAATCGTCCACCTTGGCGCTGTCATAGGGATCGCCGGGGGAGAAACGGGCGATGCGGCCGAGATGCTTGACCGAGAAGAGCTGGCGGCCCTGTATCTCGATATGGCCGAAGCGGCGGGCATGTTCGGGGACGACCGCAAGCTTCAGGGTGGCGGTATGGGTATCGTGATCGATCACGATATCCGGTTCCTCGATCTTGCCGAAGGGGAAGCCTTCGCGCCCCAGCGCCACCTTGAGGCCCGCGACCGCGGCGTTGACGGCGGCGGCATCGACCACGTCGTCCTGCTTGACGGGGAAGGCGTTGCGCAGGCTTTCCGCCTTGTTCCCGGCGGCTTCGAGGCCGGCCAGCTCCACCGCCGAGAAATGATAGACCTCGCCCGCATCGGCGATGAGGGTGACGGTGACGACACCGCCCCCCTGCCCTTCCACGCGGGTGCGGACGCGGGCGTCATAATAGCCGTGGGCGCGCAGCAATTCGCGCAGCATCGATTCGTCGCTGCGGGCGCGGCGATCGATCTGGGCCACGTTGGCGTCCTTGCGCTCGCCCGCGACGAGGGCGGAGAGCGCGTCGAACTGGCCGCGCAGCCTGTCCTTCGCGACGGCAAGCCCGTCGAGCCCGTCGATGACGATGCGATAGCGGCGCTGGGCATCGGCATCCACGGACGCCGCGGGCGGGGTTTCGGCCGGCGGGGCGGGCTGGGCGATCTGGGGCGGCGCGGTTCCGGGCGCGGCGGGCGGCGCGGGCGGCGGCGATTCCGCCGTGGCGGCGGGCGCCTCGTCCGGCGCATCGAGATCGGGCCAGGCGATGCCGATGTCGGGCAGGTCGTCCATCGGCGAAAGCGGGCCGGGCGCCGGCAGGTCCGGCCCCTGCGGCGCGACATCCACGGCGTCCAGCGTCCCGGCCACCTGCGCAAGCGCGGGGACCGGCCAGGCGAACAGGGCCGTGGCCAGCGCAAGATTCCGCGATGTGCGCCGGCGAACGTCCCACTGCATGGGGGTTAACTAGATCGGTTTTCCTTCCCACGGAACAGCCCTTGGCATCGCGACCCGCTATTTCGGGGCCGTTCGGCGATTTCGGGACATGATCGGTGGAAGAGGCGGCCGGTCCGCTGGGGGCGGTGATCCCGGAAAGCAATGGTCGGGGCGACAGGATTCGAACCTGCGACCCCCAGACCCCCAGTCTGATGCGCTACCAGGCTGCGCTACGCCCCGACCTTGCTTGTCCGAAGCCCGTTGCCGGGCCTCAGGCGGCGCGCTTTATCGGGGTCCGCCCGGACATGCAAGCCGCATGTCCGCCCGATATTGCAGCAGAGCCCGCGGGCGCGTAGATATTAGGTTGCGAAAGGAAACTTATCATGAGCGCGAACGAACGGGTCTATGGCGTCGCGACGCCCGAGCAGATCGCCGGAATGAGCGGGCGCGAGGCGCTGGAGGCGATGATCGCCGGCCGCCTGCCCGCCCCGCCCATCGCGCGGCTGATGGGATTCGAGCTGGTCGAGGTGGGCGACGGCCTGGCCATATTCGAAGGCACGCCCTTCCCCGATCTGCTCAACCCGCTGGGCGTGGTGCACGGCGGCTGGGCGCTAACGCTGATCGACAGCGCCGCCGGCTGCGCGGGCCATGCCACGCTGGCGCCGGGATATGGCTATACCAGCGTCGAGACCAAGGCCAATTTCGCCCGGCCGATCGCGCCCGACACGGGCAAGGTGCGCGCGGAGGGGCGCGTGCTGACGGCCGGCCGCAGGATCATCGCCACCGAAGCCAGGATCACCGATTCGCGGGGCCGGATCGTCGCCCACGGCACCTCCACCCTGATCGTGTTCCCGCCGGGCGGCTGATCGCCGGCCGGGGCCCGGAAACATCCTGCAACACGGCCACCGTTGCGCGGGCCGCCCTTCCCGTGATAGGCGCCCGCTTTTCCCGGGCCTTGTTGACGGCCGCGCTTTCCAGGAAGCCAATCCCAGATGTTCGTGACCCCCGCATATGCCCAGGCCGCCGGCGCCGCATCCTCCTCGGGCGGCAGCGTCGCCATGCTTGTCGGCCAGTTCGTCCTGCTCGGCGCCATTTTCTGGTTCCTCATCATCCGCCCCCAGCAGAAGAAGCTGAAGGAGCACCGCGCCAAGATCGATTCCGTCAAGAAGGGCGACACCGTCGTCACCGGCGGCGGCATCATCGGCAAGGTCACCAAGGTGGACGAGCATGAGGTGGAGGTGGAGATCGCCTCCCAGGTCAAGATCAAGGTCGTCAAGGCGACCCTGACCGACGTCCAGCCGCTCGGCGGCGCCAAGCCCGCCAACGACTGAGCCCGACCATGCTGGATTTCCCGCGCTGGAAGGTCTGGTCGATCCTCGGCTCGATCGCCATCGGCATATTGCTGGCCATACCCAGCCTGATCCCCGAGACGACATTGGCGCAGGCCGGGCTTTCCGGCCTGCCCCGGATCAACCTCGGCCTCGACCTTGCCGGCGGCAGCCACATCCTGCTGGAGGCGGACACCGCCGACGTCGCCAAGCAGCGCGTGCAGCTGATGGAAGAGAATGTCCGCACCGAGATGCGGCGCGGCGACACCAAGATCGACATCGGCGACATTTCCACCGCCGGCGGCAAGCTGAGCTTCTTCGTGCGCGACACGACCAAGCTGGATACCGCCGTCGAGCGCATCCGCACCCTGACCCAGCCCGCCGGCATGACCGGGCAGCGCGACTGGGACGTGGCGGTGGTCGATTCGTCGCGCATCGTGCTGACGCCGACCAAGTCGGGCCTCGACAATGCCGTGAACAGCGCGATGGACGTGGCGACCGACGTGGTCCGCCGCCGCATCGACGAGATGGGCACGCGCGAGCCGACCATCATCCGCCAGGGCAGCAACCGCATCGTGGTGCAGGTGCCCGGCCTGCAGGACCCGGAGGCGCTGAAATCGCTGCTGGGCAAGACCGCCAAGCTTGAGTTCAAGCTGGTGGACCTGACCGTGACCACCGCCGACATCGCCGCCAACCGCGCGCCGGCGGGCAGCCAGATCCTGCCCTATCCCGACAATCCCGGCGGCGTGCCGGCGATCGCCGTCTATCGCCGCGTGATGCTGAACGGCGACGAGCTGATCGACGCCTCGCAGGGCTACGACCAGAATGGCCGGCCCGTCACCAACATCCGCTTCAACGCTTCCGGCGGCCGCAAGTTCGCCCGCGTGACGACCGAGAATGTCGGCAAGCCCTTTGCCATGATCCTCGACGGCAAGGTGATCTCCGCCCCCAACATCAACGAGCCGATCCAGGGCGGCCAGGCCCAGATTTCCGGCAATTTCACCGTGCAGGGCGCCAACGAGCTGGCGATCGCGCTGAAATCCGGCAAGCTGCCGGTGGCGCTGAAGGTGGTGGAGGAACGCACCGTCGGCCCCGATCTGGGCGCCGATTCGATCCGCGCCGGCACGCTTTCCGCCGTGATCGCGACCGTCGCCGTGATCGTGTTCATGCTGGTGACCTATGGCCGCTTCGGCGTCTATGCCAACATCGCGCTGATCATAAACATCCTGATCATCATCGGCGTGATGGCGCTGGTGGGCGCGACGCTGACCCTGCCGGGCATCGCCGGCTTCGTGCTGACGATCGGCGCGGCGGTGGACGCCAACGTGCTGATCAACGAGCGCATCCGCGAGGAACAGCGCCGGGGCCGCAACGCCGTGCAATCGGTGGAGCTGGGCTATAAGGAGGCGAGCCGCGCCATCTTCGACGCCAACATCACCAACACGATCGCCGCCGTCATCATGTTCTCGCTGGGCACCGGCCCGGTGAAGGGCTTTGCCGTGGTGCTGATCATCGGCATCGCGACCTCGGTGTTCACCGCCGTCACCTTCACCCGCCTGCTGGTGGCCCGCTGGCTGCGCGCCAAGCGCCCGCAGCACATCACCATCTGATCCGGGGACCGGACCATGCGCCTGCTCAAGCTCGTTCCCGACAACACCAATATCGGCTTCGTCAAGCTGAGGTGGATCGCCTTCACGCTGACCGGCCTGCTGACGCTCGCCTCGGTCGCCCTGCTGGGCATCCGCGGCCTGAACCTGGGCGTGGACTTCGTCGGCGGCCTGATGGTCGAGACGGAGTTCCAGAAGCCGGTATCGCTCGACGAGCTGCGCCGCGACGTCGACCGGCTGGGCGTGGGCGAAAGCTCGCTCCAGCAGTTCGGCCAGACCAATGTCGTCTCGATCCGCCTGCCCCTGCCCGAATCGACCGATGAAGGCGCCACCAACCAGGTGGTGAAGAAGGTGCAGGGCGCGCTGGAGGCCAAATATCCGGGCGTCCAGTTCCGCCGCACCGACACCGTTTCGGGCAAGGTTTCGGGCGAGCTGATCCGCACGGGCGTGACCGCCGTGGTGCTTTCGATCATCGGCATCGCGCTGTTTTCCTGGTTCCGCTTCGAATGGCAGTTCGGCTTTTCGACCGCCGTCGCGATCATCCACGACGTGCTGGTGACGATGGGTTTCTTCGCGCTCACCCAGATCGAGTTCGACCTGAGCATCGTCGCCGCGGTGCTGACAATCGTGGGCTATTCGATCAACGACAAGATCGTGATCGACGACCGCATCCGCGAGAATCTGCGCAAATACCGCCAGATGGACATGCGCGCGCTGGTCGACCTTTCGGTGAACGAGACGCTGCCGCGCACGGTGATGACATCGCTGACCCTGCTGCTGGCGCTGGGATCGCTGCTGCTGTTCGGCGGCGACGTGATCCGCGGCTTCACCGCGGCGATGATGCTGGGCATCCTGGTGGGCACCTATTCCTCCATCTACGTGTCCTCCTCCCTGCTGATCTCGCTGGGCGTGACGGCCAAGAGCTTCGCGCCCAAGACCGCCGCCACCGGCGCCGAGCGCGTGACCAAGCGCGAGAATAAGGAGGGCGCCGTTCCCTGAGGGGGAGGCGCCCGAGGGGAACGGAATGGCGAACGGCCCGAAGATGGAGCGCGATCCGGCCCCCGAAGGGCCGATCGTGCGGGGATTCCGCGAACGCGGCTTCCTCGTTTCCGATCGCTACGTCCCCGGCGGGCTGAAGCTGACGCCCGACGACGCGCGCGACTGGACGGCAACCGACGTCGCGACGCTGACCGAGGCGGACGTGGCCGATCTGCTGGCGATGGCGCCCCCGCCCGAATTCATCCTGATCGGCACCGGCCGCGACATGATCCGCCCGCCCGTGGCCTTCGTCCGCGCGATCGAGGCGCGCGGCGTGGGCGTGGAGGCGATGGACAGCCGCGCGGCCGCGCGCGCCTGGGGCGTGCTGCGCGCCGAGGGCCGCTGGATCGCCGCCGCCCTGCTGCCCCTGTAGCCTCCTGCCATTGCGGCTGGGCGGGGCCTCGCCTGCCCGTCTTCCCCGCACAATCTTCGCAATCGGGCGCGCACCCTTCCCTTCCCGCTTGGCGGCTTTGAAAGGCTGGTCTAAGACCCACCGCCATGCGCTATATTGCCCGCCCGGTCGCCCTTGCCGTCGCCATCGCCCTGATCGCCCCGCTTGCCGGCTGCGCGAGCTCAGGCGCCAAGAAGGCCGACACCAAATATGTCGCCCGCGACGTCGACACGCTCTACAACGCCGCCAAGGAACGGCTGGACAAGGGCCAGTACAAGATCGCCGCCGCCCTGTTCGACGAGGTGGAGCGCCAGCATCCCTATTCCGCCTGGGCGCGCCGCGCGCAGCTGATGAGCGCCTTCAGCTATTATCTGGCGCGCCAGTATCAAAGCTCGATCCAGTCGGCGCAGCGCTTCCTTTCGATCCACCCCGGCAACAAGGATGCGCCCTACGCGCTCTACCTGATCGGCGTGGATTATTACGAACAGATCCAGGACGTAACCCGCGACCAGAAGATTACCCAGCAGGCGCTCGATGCGCTGGGCGAGGTGGTGCGCCGTTACCCCGACACGCCCTATGCCGCCGACGCCCGCCTGAAGATGGACCTGGTGCGCGACCATCTGGGCGGCAAGGAGATGGAGATCGGCCGTTTCTACGAACGGCGGCGCGACTGGCTGGCCGCGACCATCCGGTTCCGCAAGGTGGTGGACGAATATCAGACGACCACCCACGTGCCCGAGGCGCTGATGCGGCTGACCGAATGCTATCTTTCGCTGGGCGTGCCCGAGGAAGCGAAGAAGGCGGCGGCCGTGCTGGGCGCCAACTATCCCGGATCGAAATGGTACGAGCGCGCTTATGCGCTGGTGCAGAAGCACCCGGCCTGATCCCCGCCGTTCCGGCATGAGCGCCCCGGCGGGCCTGCCGTGCTGAGCGCGCTTTCGATCCGCGACGTCGTGCTGATCGAGGCGCTGGACCTCGATTTCGGGCCGGGCCTGGGCGCGCTGACCGGCGAGACCGGGGCCGGCAAATCCATCCTTCTCGACGCGCTGGGGCTGGCGCTGGGCGCGCGCGCCGACAGCGGGCTGGTGCGCAACGGCGCGCAGCAGGCGGTGGTGACGGCGAGCTTCGACCTGCCCGACGACCATGAGGCAGCCGAGCTGCTGGTCGAGAACGGTCTGGAGGCCGAGCCGGGCGAGCCGCTGGTGATCCGCCGCATCGTGAAGGCGGACGGCGGCAGCCGGGCGACGGTGAACGGCCAGCCGGCATCGGCCGCGTTGCTGAAGGAGCTGGCGCCCCATCTCGTCGAGATTCACGGCCAGCATGACGATCGCGGCCTCCTGAACCCGCGCGGGCACCGCGCGCTGCTCGACGCCTTCGGGCGGATCGACACGCAGACCGCGGCCAACGCCCATCGCGCGTGGCGGGCGGCCGAGGAAAGGCTGGCCGGGGCGGTCGCGGACCTCGAAAATGCGGCGCGCGACCGGGAATGGCTGGAGCATGCCGTGGCCGAGCTCAACGCGCTTGCCGCCGAGGCGGGCGAGGAGGAAGCGCTCTCCACCGCCCGCGCCGACATGCAGAAGGGCGCGCGGCTGGCCGAGGATCTGGAGGCCGTGACCGGACATCTCGACGGATCGGAAGGCGGCGCGGCGCAGCTACGGCAGGCGGCGCGGCGGCTGGACCGGATCGCCGGCGAGCATCCCCTGCTGGCCGAGGCGCTCGAGGCGCTCGACCGGGCGGTGATCGAGGCGGGCGAGGCCGAGGATCGGCTAACCGCCGCCAAGGAGGCGCTGGCCTTCGATCCCGATCGGCTGGAGGAAGCCGAGACCCGGCTGTTCGAGCTGCGCGCCATGGCCCGCAAGCATCGCGTGGAACCCGATGCCCTGCCCGCGCTTGCTGCCGAACTGAGCGAGCGGCTTGGGCGGATTGAGGCGGGCGGCGAGGGCATCGCCCGGCTGGAGGCGGAGGCGGCGGCCGCGCGCGCCGCCTATCTCGACGCCGCGACCGCGCTCACCGAGGCGCGCGGCACGGCGGCCGCGCGGCTGGACGCGGCGGTGGCGGCCGAGCTGCCGCCGCTCAAGCTCGACGCCGCCCGCTTCCGCACCGCCGTGGAGCCGCTGGCCGAGGCGCAATGGGGGCCGGCCGGACGCGACCGGGTGGAATTCGAGATATCGACCAATCCCGGCGCGCCCTTCGCGCCGCTGGTGAAGATCGCCAGCGGCGGCGAACTGAGCCGCTTCATCCTGGCGCTGAAGGTCGCGCTGGCCGAGGAAGGCGCCGCGCGGACGATGATCTTCGACGAGATCGATCGCGGCGTCGGCGGCGCCGTGGCGAGCGCGATCGGCGAGCGGCTGACCCGGCTGGCGGCGCGCGCGCAATTGCTGGTCGTCACCCACAGCCCGCAGGTGGCGGCGCGCGCCAACGCCCACTGGCTGATCGCCAAGAGCCACGACGGCACCGTCACCCGCACCGGCGTGACCGCGCTGGACGCCACCGGCCGCCGCGAGGAGATCGCCCGCATGCTGAGCGGCGCGGCGGTGACGGACGAGGCGCGGGCGCAGGCGGCGCGGCTGCTGGAAGCCGCGTAGCTTCCGATCAACCCTCCCTGGAAGGAAGGGACTTAGGGCGGACGGGCACACGGAGCGCCTTTCCAGAAGCATGCTGGTGGATGGCCGGTCCATGGCGCCGGCAACCAGCCTCACGATCGGCGAGACGGGCGATCGAGCATCGGGACATCCCGTGCGGCGCGCCGCCCTCTCCATTTCAGGAAGGGAGAGAAGCGCGGCGGACGATATCTCCCCTACGTTCCCACCCGCCCGAACGGCAGCAGCTTGCGGGCGATCGCCTGGGCAGCCTTGCCGTTGCCGGCGCGCAATGCCGGCAGCACCTGATCGATGCTGCGCTTCATCAGCCGATCGAGCGGGGTGGCGGCGGGCGCGGACGCGGCCTCCTCGGCCAGGCGGCGGGCGGCGGCGATATCGTCGTCATCGTGGCGGATGCGCATCAGCGCGGCCATGCCGGCGAAGAAGGGCCGGTTGCCCGCCAGCGCCACCGCGCGATCGAGCGCGGCCTGGCCGACATTGTGGCGCGCGCCCAGCGCCGTGCGCGCGACGAGGCCGCCGAGATCGTCGATCGCGTCGAGGTGCCAGCCGGCGATCAGCAACTGCACCTCCGCATCGTTCGGGTCGGCGGCGGCGAGGCTTTCGAAGATGCGGCGCGACATCTGCGCGTCCGAACGACTGCGGGTGAGCTTGGCGCGGTAGCCGATGGCGATGCCGCGCTGCATCGCCGCCTCGCGGTTGCGCGGGTCCGTCATCAGGATGGCATCGGCCCGCTGGATGGCCTTGCCGATCAGCGCCAGCGCGGTCGCCTTGTCCGCCGTCTGGAACGCCGCCTGGATCAGGATGTCGCGCGGGGTTTCCGGTGCGGGGGCCGGTGCGGCCGCGATGACGACAGGGGCAAGGATGGCGAGCGGCACGCCGCGCATGACAGTCAAATACTCCCTCCCCCCGGTGCCGGCACCATCGGCCGGCGGCTTCCTCAGGGGACGCACGGGACGGCCACCCGGTTCCCCTTATTCGCGCTCCACCAGCGCCGCCAGCGCGGTTTCGTCAAGGGGCGGCGCGCAGAGATAGCCCTGGTAGATGTTGCAGCCTTCCGCCGCCAGCAGGGCAAGCTGCTCCTCCGTCTCCACCCCCTCGGCGATCACGGCGAGGCCCAGCGATCGCGCCATTTCGATCACGCCGCGCACCACCACCCGATCGCGCGCCGATCCGGTGATGTCCTGCGCCAGCCGCTGATCGATCTTGAGATAATCGAGCGGCAGCGCCTTCAGATAAGCGAGGCTGGAATAGCCGGTGCCGAAATCGTCGATCGCCACCCGCAGCCCCGCCGCGCGCAATTCGCCCAGCATGGCCGCCGCATGGCCGAGATCGTCGATCAGGCCGCTTTCGGTGACTTCCACGGTCAACCGCGCGCGGGGAAAGCCGGCATTGTCGACCAGCGCCAGGAAGCGGGCGACGAAGCCCGGCCGGGCGATATCGGCGGCGGTGACGTTGACGGCGAGGCGGAGCCCCGCCCGCGCCCCGCCCCAGCCGGCGGCGATGCGCAGCGCCTTGGCCTGCACATGTTCGGAAAGCTGGACGAGATAGTCCGATCGCTCGGCCGTCGCGAACAGGGTGGCCGCCCCCAGCGCCCCCAGTTCCGGATGGCGCCAGCGGGCAAGCGCCTCGATGCCGACGACCGCGCCGGTGGTGACGGAAACCTGCGGCTGGAAAAGGATGCCGATCTCGTCCCGGTCGAGCGCGACGCGCAGGTCCACCTCCAGCCGGCTGGCGCGGGCCACCTGCGCCTCGTCCACCGCATCCAGCGCGCGGGCGGCGCCGTCCCCCGCGCGGGCCTCGGCCAGCGCCAGGCTGGCGCGGCGAATCAGGGCATCGCCCTCCTCCGTCCCGTCGGGCGCAGCGATGCCGATGCGCGAGGAAAGCGAGACGACATGCTGGTCCACCGCGAAGGGCCGGGCGATCGCATCGGTAAGCTCCGCCGCCAGCCGCTCCGCATCCTCGACGGTGGCCGGCGGCGCCAGAGCGACCGCGAACTCCGCGCCGGCCACCCGCGCCACGCAGCCGCGCCGCGCCATCGCCGGATCGAGCTGGCGTTCGATGCGGCGGGCGACCGCCTGGAGAACCTTGTCCCCCGCCAGATTGCCGAAGGCGGCGTTGATCGCATCGAAACGGGTGACGGCAAGCAGCATCAGCACGCAGGCCGGCCCTTCCGCCATGCCGGCGCGCGCGGCCGCCGGCGCGCCGCAATGGCGATCCACCCAGCGCCGCAGCGCCGCGCGATCGGCAAGCCCGGTCAGCGCATCGCGGCTGCGGCGATCGCGGCGGCGTTCCGGCGCGGCATCCGCCTTCGCCACGTCCCGCCGCCCCCGCGCCAGCCGATCGGCATGGCGATCGGCGAAGCGGAGCATCTGCGCGAATTCCGCCTCGCCGAAGGGGCTGGCCAGATAATGGGTCGCGCCGGCGGCATGGACCGAATCGAGCGCGGCGACATCGCCGCGCGACAGCAGCACCAGCAGCGCGCCGGCATTGGCCTCCACCGGATCGGCGAGCAGGCGGGCGGCGGCCAGCCCTTCCTCCAGCGCGCCGCGGGCATCGACCACGGCCACCTGGGCGGCGCTGGAAAGGAAGGGGCGCTCGACATCCGCCGCCTCGCCCCTGCCCGCCAGGACCACGCGCCAGCCGGCCCGTTCCGCCATGCCGCCGATCTCGTCACGATGACGGAACGACACCAGGAAGATCGCCGGGATGGCGGCCACAGGCCCGCCACTGGCCTGTTCCGCAACGCTTTCGTGGCGCGGCGCGATAGCTCTCATCCTTCGATCGATGGTTTCGCGCGATGCTAGTCCGCCTCGCCGTCCGCGCCAATGGGCGAAAATGATGCCACGTTACGTTAACGACATGATTGCGCCCGGCCCGCCGGGCTTGCCCCTGGCCCGCCCCGGCCCTAGCTTCACCCCCATGACCAGCATGGCGCAGACGGGTGCCGCCGGAATCGCCCCGGCTAAAGCCCTGATCGACGGATTCGGACGCCGAATCACCTATTTGCGCATTTCGGTCACCGATCGCTGCGACCTGCGCTGCCGCTATTGTATGCCCGAAGCGATGGCCTTCAGCCCGCGATCGGAGATCCTTTCGCTGGAGGAGATCGCCGCGATCGCCGATGCCTTCGTCGCGCGCGGCGTCCGCCGGATAAGGCTGACCGGCGGCGAGCCGCTGGTGCGGCGCGGCGTGCCCGATCTGGCACGGATGATCGGCCGCCATCTCGCCACCGGCGGGCTGGACGAACTGACCCTCACCACCAACGGCACCAACCTCGCCCGCAACGCCCAGGCCCTGTTCGATGCCGGCATCCGCCGCGTGAACGTGAGCCTGGACAGCCGCGATCCCGCCACCTTCCGCCACATCACCCGGCGGGGCGAGGTGGAGAAAGTGCTGGACGGCATCGCCGCCGCCACGGCTGCCGGCCTGGGCGTGAAGATCAACATGGTGGCGCTAAAGGGCCTGAACGAGGACGAGATCGAGCCCATGCTGCGCTGGTGCGCGGCGGAGGGGCACGACCTGACCCTGATCGAGACGATGCCGCTGGGGTGGATCGAGGAGGATCGCACCGATCGCTACCTGCCCCTGACCGGGGTGCGCGAGGCGATGGCCGCCCGCTTCACCCTGACCCCGCTGATCGACCGCACCGGCGGCCCGGCGCGCTATTATCGCGTGGAGGAGCTGGGCGCGCGGATCGGCTTCATCACGCCCCTGACCGAGAATTTCTGCGCCGGCTGCAACCGGGTGCGGATCACCGCCGGCGGGATGCTCTACCTCTGCCTGGGCCAGGATGCGCGCGCCGACCTGCGCGGCGCGCTGCGCGCGGGCGGCCCGGCGGCGCTGGACGCCCTGCTGGACGAAGCGATGACGAGGAAACCCGAACATCATGATTTCCATATCGACCGGCGCGGGGCGGCGCCCGCCGTGGCACGCCATATGAGCGTCACCGGCGGATGACGACCGAGCACAGGCTGGCGCTGGTCCCCTCCCCCACCGAAGCCGCGCAGGCGGCCGCGGTGGTGCTGCGCGACCGTTATGAATGGGTGCCGATCGAGGAAGCGACGCTGGTGGTGGCGCTGGGCGGCGACGGCTTCCTCCTCCAGACGCTGCACGCCATGCTGGACAGGCGGCGCATCCTGCCCGTGTTCGGCATGAACCTGGGCACGGTGGGCTTCCTGATGAACGAATGGAGCCCCGATCTTCTGGAAAACCGGATCGGGCGCGCCAAGACCTTCACGGTGACGCCGCTGCGCATGGATGCGGAGACGGTGGACGGCGAGACCGTATCCTATCCCGCGATCAACGAGGTGTCGCTGCTGCGCGAAACCCGGCAGACGGCGAAGCTGGAAGTGCTGGTGAACGACCGCGTGGTGCTGCCCGAGCTGGTGTGCGACGGCGTGCTCGCCTCCACGCCGGCCGGCTCCACCGCCTACAACCTCTCCGCGCAGGGGCCGATCCTGCCGCTCGATTCGGCGATGATCGCGCTGACGCCAATCAGCCCCTTCCGCCCCCGCCGCTGGCGCGGCGCCATCCTGCCCGAACGCACGCGAATCAAGTTCCGCGTGCTCGATCCGGTGAAACGGCCGGTGAGCGCGGTGGCCGACCAGCGCGAGGTGCGCGACGTGGCGACGGTATCCGTCGCGATCGACCGGGCCAGCTCGCTCACCCTGCTGTTCGACCCCGAACATGCGCTGGACGACCGCATCACCATGGAACAGTTCGCCGTCTGAAAAAGCGGAAAAGAGGGGCTTGCAACCCGCGACAAGCCGCTGCTATAGGCGCGCCTCGCCTCGACGCCTTGGTCGGGACGAATGGTGATCCCCGGTAGCTCAGCGGTAGAGCATCCGACTGTTAATCGGACGGCCGCCTGTTCGAATCAGGCCCGGGGAGCCAACTTGAAACTCCAGAGCCACCCGACCCGGTCGGGGGCTCTGCGGGCGGGGCTCCAGACACAATTTTCTCAAGCATATCAAATGGTTCGCGGAAGGTGACCGTCAGCTGGCCGTTTGCCCACGTGCTGTTCAAAACCAACAGATTCAAAGCGATGTTTTTGCCGTTTTGTGACTGTAGGTTGAAGGTTGAGTGAGCCTTCCGAGCAAGATTCAGCAGCGCGATACCATCGTCGACGAATGCGTCTTCCGCATTGTGGAGGGCATCTAGTCGCCGTAGACAGACCGCCCGCTCTTCGCGCCACGTCGCTGCCATTCGATCATGCATGTCGCTCGATATCCGACCGTCAAGACTATCGACATAAAGAGTGTCCAGGCGATGCTGTAGCCGATCGGCGTCTGCCCGCAGTCGGGCAATCGCCTCAACCCGCTCCCGGCTCTTATCTGTGTGAGATTCGCGAATAGCCCGCTCGATGAGCGAGAAGACCTCGTCATCCATGTGCAAACGGGCGAGTTGCTCCGAAAATGCCTTTGCTAAGGCTTCCTCTCGGACGTACTTCTCCGGGCATTTCTGCTTGAATCCGGAACAGTGGTAATAAATGTAGCGGCCACGCTGCATCTGAGCCACGACCGCACACCCACAGTGTCCGCACGTGATAAGGCCCGTGAACGCAAATCGTAATGGCTCGGCACGAACATTGCTCGCGCTGCGACCGTCCAGAACCTCCTGGACGTTCTCCCATGTCTCGCGGGTTACGATCGGCTCATGGGTTCCCTGAAAAAGGCGTCCTGCCCACTCGAAGGCCCCTGCGTAGAGCCGGTTCCGAAGCATGTAGTGGATTGTGCTGATTCCAACCGGCCGTTGGCTGCGACGATAGCGGAGGCCGGCAGCTCTCGCTTTTTGTGTAACCTCCTTCAGAGCATAATCGCCAGTCTCGAACCATTCGAAGACGCGGGTTACGATGGGTGCGAGGTCGGGGTCAGGAACGATAATTTTCTTCCCAAGAGGCCCGACGACGTTGAGATACCCCAAAGGCGCCTGAGAGGGCCAGATGCCCTGCTTCGCCTTCTCCAGCATGCCCTTGCGGGCCTCTTCCGACAGATTGTCCACATAGTTCTTGGCCATGAGAACCTTGATCCCATGCATGAACTTTTCCGAAGAGCGCGAATCGCGAGAGAGGACCGTTCCTTCCTTGACCAGATGGAGCTCGATGTCGAACCCATCAAGCGTTACCCAGTCTTTGATGTTGCGATAGAGCCTGTCCGTCTTTTCCACCAGCAGATGTCGGACGCCTGGATGCCCGCGGAGATACTTGAGCATCGCCTCAAACTGAGTTCGACCCGTTTTTTTGGCGGTTTCAACGTCTACGTACTGCTCGACGATGAGGAGACCCACGCGCTCGGCGTATTCACGCACTAGAGCCACCTGGGCGTCGATCGAGAAGCCTTCCTTTTCCTGCTCAGCGGTAGATACGCGAGCATAGAGGACAGCCTTCTCGGTTCCGGCGGGGCGTCCCCGACCAGTTTGCTGCGCTTTGGGTTTACGTGGGCGTGCCATTTTCTCTGTCCTGAATCCTACCAAACGCCGTCCCATCCCCCCTTCCCTCCACTAAACGGCGAAGGACATAATTATGTGGGTGGCGATCGACGTAACTGTCTTCGCTTTTCATAATCGGATTTCCGAGGCCGTCCACGGGGTTTGCCCCGAGGGTTCTTTTCCCGGATCGCTGCGGTCGGATCAACGGCGGACACCTCCCACTCGACGAGCATCCAGACATAATCGGCGAGATTGCCCAGCATGTTTCTGGCCTCGTTTTCGGAGACTTGCCGTTGCATTCTCTGCTCGAAGAGCGCCTGAGCATCGAGAACTAACTGCCGCGACAGCGCGCCTCTCCTGACCGTCCAACGGTCCTCTCTGCCGGACGGTTCATCCACGAAAGGCACGCGCGCCGTCTCGTCTACCTCATCGGAGACAGGTTTCACCTCGCCATAGGTGGTGGAATCGAGCCTAGTCCGCCTCATTGCTTCACCGACGAGCGATCAGCGCCAAAGACGCGGCTACCGAAGCGATTCGCCAGATGGCGCGATACGGCGGCGGCATACCTTCGCTGTCGCCAAGCCGTTGGACTATGATAGACGCCGACCGCTTTCCAATAGTCGCGTGTTACGGACAGGCCTTTGAGGAATATCCATCTCGCCGCCTGCACGTTGAAACATGGATCGCGAATCAGCCAAGCGCGCACTTCGGCGGGCGGGCGACCCACAGCATTAGCGAGCTTCGGCACCCAGAAGCTGTTGACCTGAAGTGGACCGAGGTCATGCGTGCCGTTGGTGTTGGCGATTTCGGCACCGATCCAGCCTGCCTCTTGGTCGCGCAGACCCCATAAGGTTTTTTCAAGCCAAGCACGGCCGCCTGATGCCTGCCGAATGCAGTCACCTATGCGAGCCTCGTGAATAGCCGCCGCCACAGGCCGCGCATTCGCGCCCGCTGGAGCAACAATCAGGATGAGCAGCGTCAGAAGCCGGCGGGTATGTCTGGCGTTAGCGATCATGGCCGGCGTCGTGATCCTGGGAGGGCGCGTGGGCAGATTCAGGAGCCGGTCGCGGCGCGGCCGTAGCGGACCGCCCGTCTTCGTGATCCTCTGCTTGGGCGGGACTTCGGTCGAGCAGCGAGACAATCCATCGATCCAGAATGGTCGCTGCGGACTGAGCACGGCTGGCGATGCGTTCGACTATCCCCCTCGGGCGAGAGATTTCCGAGGGTTCTCGTTGCGCCGCGGACCGATCCTCGCGTGCCTCGCGGGCTTCGCGATCGGTACGCTGCTCGGCTCGGAGCCGATCCCAGCGTTCCCCGTGGCGGGCCGTCCGGCCCCTTACGCTGTCCCGTTCGATCCGTCCCAGACCCTGGAGCGAAGAGGTCTTCTCGCCCGAGCGCTGTTTCAGCTTTTCGACCAGCCGCTTCCGGTCCTCTGTCCAAAGCTTCGCGCCGAACCTCGCGCGGGTGATGGCGGTGTAATAGTTCTGGCCAGTGACGAGCGGCGAATTCACCGGCGCAAGGAGGTAGACCCGATCGTAGGTCTTGGACTGCGCGGAATAAACGGTTTCGCCGTAACCATGGTCCCAGTTCTTGTGCTGAGACAGATCGATCTCCTGGTTCCTGCCGTCTCGATCCCAGCGGATTGTCGCGAGCGTACCGTCGAGTCGCTCGACGGTGCCGCGCTCGGCGTTCTTGAGATCCAGGTCCCGATTGACCAAGCGCCATTGGATCCGGTCGCCGGCGGCAAGTTCGCGCTTCTCTTCCCTGAACACATTGATCTGGGAGGCCCGGCCCAGACGTGGGTCCCATAGGATCGTCCTGCCATGCTCATCGACTAGATTGACCGTCTGGCGCCCGCGAGCGTCCCGCCCTACCCCAATCACCTTGTACTCGGCATCTCGGGCGATCCCGAGGCCGGCATTATCGCGTGAGAACACCACGACCTGGCCCCGGGAATAGAAGCGCGCGAAATGTTTCTCCTGGTCGGTCATGCCCGAGGGCGAGAGGATCGAGAGCCGGGCTTCTTCGGCCGCGAGCGCGCCTTCGGATTTGAGAGTTTCGCGGACCTTGGTGTTGACGATCAGACGGGTCGCGTTCTCAAGCACGAGGATGTTGGTCTTCGCGCGCTGTTCGGGACTGAGCCTTGTCCAGTCGGCGACCAGCCACTCCGCCAGCTTCTCGCTGCTCGCACCGGTCGAGACGGCCTCGAGCGCCTTGAGGGAGCCCTCGTAATTCTGGAGACGGGCCAGCCGGACGGCCTGCATGATCCTCTCGTCCTGCTGACGAATTGGATCCTTCAGTTCCGCCCTTGGCATTCCCAGGCGCATCATCAACCAGAAGGGCTTGCCCTGCTCGATCGCCCCCGTTTGCCGGGTGTCTCCAAGTAGGATGAGGCGGGCGCCGGTGGTTCGGCTGATCTCAAGCAGCCGGGTCGCCTGGCGGTTGCCAAGCTGGCCAGCCTCGTCAACCACCAGGACATGGCTGTCGTCGAGCTTTGCTCCGCCGGTGGCAAGCAAGCTCGCCACCGTGCGCGACGGAATATCGGCCTTTTGACCCAGCTCAGCGGCAGCCGACGAGGTGGGAGCGAGTGCGATCAGGGTCGCGTCCTCACCGACAGCCTCGTGCAATGCGCCAATGATTGTGGATTTACCCGAGCCGGCAACACCGTGCACGGCGACAACCCTGTGGTTGGTAGTTCCTATATGCAGGAGCGCGGTTCTCTGCTCGGGCTTGAGATCGCGGGCGATGCCGGCATCGCGAAGCGCTTCAACTGATGCCAGAGGCCGCGCGTCGTTCAGGGCAAGCGCCAGTTGATCCGACAATGCTATTTCCAGCCGGGCTGTCTTTCGGGTGGTGCGACCGCGCGTATGGATTTCGTCACCGGTACGATGCCGGGTCTCCAATAACTTCGCGCGCGCCTGATGTTCCTCCGCGACGGGGCGGATGTCGGAGAGTCGAACCTCCCCCACGTGGGAGGCTAATGCCGTCTGCAGCAACCGTCCCAGGTTGTTGACCGCCTCCTTGCCCTCGGATTGTCGGATACCGAACAACATCGCTCGCGCCGCCGTTTGATGTTCGACGTCGAGCTTGCGATCTCCGACGTTTTCCGCAGCCGTCTTGGTCTCTTTTACCGCGTCAGCATGTTTACCAAGCCGCCCTTCCCATCGCTGGTGCAGATCTTCGAGCGACACCTTCTGCTTGGGACCGCGGGTAACGTAGAACGCCTGCTGCCGCGCCGCCTGCCCGGTCAGACCATGTTCCTTCGCATGAGCCTCGATCTGCTCAGCGCGCTGGGACATCTCGGTGATCAGATCCCTGGGGATGCCCTTGATTTCGAAGAGGCCGCGTCGGGGATCGAACTCGACCTCATAGCCAAGCTCCTTGAGAAGGTGCGCCAGTTCGTTCCGATAGGCCTGTCCCGCTGCCATCTGCTCGGCGAACATAGCGCGCGTCTCGAGGCTGACCTTCTTTGCGCCATCACGTTCATCGGTGATGTTCATGACGACGACATGGGTGTGAAGATGAGGATCGAGTTCGCGCGACGCGTGCTCAGTGAAGCGCGCATAGATCAGCCGCCCGGTCGTTCTCTCGACAACCTCTCGATTGACGCGAAGCCGCATCGTAGCGTGCTCTTCGAGGTAGGAGAGCGCGACCCCGACCGCCCGCTCATGCGCCTGTATGATACGATCATCGCCTGCCACCAGCGCCATGATCGAGACCGATTTCGGAGCGTTGACCGCGAAATCCCAGCCCGGGTGATGCTGGATGTTGCCATCCTTGCGGCGACGGCCGAGCTGTTGATCACCAACTTTGCCGGCAAGAAGCTCCTTGAAAACGCCGGGATCGACCTTCCCTTCAAGGCCGAGTTCGGCGGCGACCTTGCCACCCCATTCGGAGTGCTCGTCGGCGCCTTTGGTGTAATAGTCGCCGACGGTATAGTAGCGGGCGATGTTCGTGGGTTTCCCCTTCAGGCGGATGGGATTGATCATGCCGGCCTCGCTGTGTTGCGGGCGCCGTCATGGCGGCCGTGCTGGCTGAGACGAAACCCCGCGGGCTTGCCGAACAGCTCGAGCGGAGGTGAAGTGGGTGCCGGTTCGTTGTCCCCGTTCGGATGGGACGGCGACATCGGGCCGGCACTTGGGGCGCCATCCGATGTTCCTGTCTCTTTTGGTGGCGGAGGAAGTGGCAGCTCGGCCTCATGCGCCTTGGGATCGGGCCGTCGTCGCTTCTGGGCGCCCGCCCTCGGCTTAGCCGGAGGCGGCGGCGTAACCGGAATAGCCGGCGTCGGTGGGACCGCGACCGTCAGCCGAATGGGCGGTGCTCCGCGCTCCTCGAACGCCTCGGCGACAGAAGCGACCTTATGGTAGCTGTCCTCGAACCGGACCACCGGCAGGCTGCGTCCGAAGCGCAGATAGCCCGTCAGGTTGGGTAGGTTGGTGACCTCAGTGTGCATGACCAGGGGCCGCGTCACCTGCATGCGGGATAGGTTCACACCGTCGCGCATGTCGTTCACGCCATAGGACATGCCTTCGTTTGCCTCGACCTGCTCGACCTGGCCGAGGTTCTCGCTGACATGCTTTGCGGTCGGGGTGTCGTTGGCTCTGAGCGCCACCCACGTCGAGCAATAGCCGGTGATCGCGGCGGCGTCCTGGATGCCGTAGGTCGCCTCGAGCTGAGGGTAGCTCTGAAAGCCGAGGATGCCACAGCCACCATATTTCCGGGCGCGGGCAAGGAAGTCGCCGAGCGATGGCAGACGCTGGAGCGTCGGCAACTCATCGATGACGCAATAGAGGCGGCGGTTGCGATCGGCTGTCATACTCATGATCGCGCTGATCGCGATGTCGAGCCACACCGTGATCAGGGGGCGGAGCGAGGGAAGCTGGTCCGCCTTCACGGTGATGAAGAGCCAGCTGTCGTCCCTCTCGTTGGCAACCCAGTCGCGTATCGAGAAGCCGTCGGCGGTATCGTCGAGATAGGAGAAGCTGCGCATGACGGAGGCAAGCTCGGCCTGGATACCCGCGCTGGTGCGCTCGCCCTCGGTCGAGATGAACGCCGCCGCATCGGTGCCGGCGGCGAAGGCAGCGAGATCCTTCAGCTTGGAGCGCAGCAGCGTGTCGAGCAGGATCGAGACGAGAGTCCGTTCTTGGCGCGCCAACTTCCGCAAGACGGCGACCAGAGTCCCGCGCGCTGCCTTTGCCCAAAAGGGGTCGCCAGTCTTGTCCGGGATCGTGGACTCGGCGATCTGGTCGTAGTGATAGTCGCGAGGAACATCGACCCATGGCGACCAGCAATCCGCCCGGGCGTCGAGTGGGTTCAACAGCACGTCGATACCGGGCCGGTAGAATTTCTCGACGAAGGTTCCGGCCGTATCGTAGACGATGGCGCGGCGCTTCCGCTTGCGGATGCCGTCGAGCATTTTGACGATGATGTTGGTCTTGCCGGTGCCCGGAGCGCCGCAGATGAGGATATGCTCCGGCTCGAAGGCGTCGGGCACGTTGACGCCGCCGATTTCGAAGCTGCCCTTGGCGTAGCGCCAGAGCGCGCGGCGAACCTGCCGAACGGTTCCAAAGCGCGCGCCGCGCAGGAAGTGGTTGGAGCCGAGCCCCCTCCCCGTCCGGGTGAAATAGAACCAGGCCCAGAAGAGCATGGCGAGGGCGAAAAGCCCGGAGAGCGCTGCACCGTGTAGCAGATAGGTCTCGAAGGCGGCGAGCGTCTTGTGGGCGACACCTGAGTCGAGCAAGCCCTTCGGTGTCGTCCAATATTGCTTACCCGCGGGTGTCTTGAACAAGATCGGGGTCGCGCTGCCGGGAACAGTGTCCCCCATGAAGACCGCCTGGCCGAGCTTCACCAGAACGAAGCGCTCATACTCTGAGGACTTCTCCAGCGCGTACCAGATGATCCCACCGATCCAGATGATGAGTCCTGCAAGGAAGGTCTGGTAGAAGACCTGGGTGGTCATCCGGACGTTGTGGACGATGGCTTGCCCGCCGCGGGTCCAGGAGCCCAGCGTGTCGTGGCGGAAGATGCTCATGGCCGGTCCCGCTCGGGATCGAGCAGCCCCCTTTCGCGGAGGAGCCGGCGCGCCTCACCCAGCCCCTTCTGGAGGATGTCGGGCGAGCGCTCGCCGACCGATGTGGCGAGGATGGCGAAGGCCTGGATGACCGTCGCATGGAGCTCATCGAAGCGGGCATGGTAGCCCGAAGGATCTGTGCCTTCGAACCGTTCGAGGATGTCGCGACAATAGGTCGCGGCGCCGAGTCCAGCATTGCGCGCCTGGACAGAAAGGCGCGCATAGAGGTCATCGTCTATGCGGATAGTGATGCGTGCCAAGCGGCGGACTCCTTGTCCGGCACGCCAGCAACGTGGTGAAGCGTCACCCTTATAGCCGATTTACGCCGTGATCTCAACAATTTATCGAAACTGCCGCTGGCAGCCAGAGAGTGCCAAGCGAGATCAATCGCTTAGGCCCGCATCACTCCGGGCCCGGCTGCCGGCGGCAGCCGATCAGTGCCAGATCGACAGCCGCTCTGTGCCCTCGGAAAATGGCGGAAAAGCAGACGATTCGCGCCCGCAGCACCCGTGCGTGGGGTGCATTACACCCGCCTCCGGCGTGCGTCCCTCGCCCGCAGCGCGCTTGCCCGCTGCGCCCGTCGATCCCGATCGGCGCGGGTCTCCCCGGCAGGGGAGCCGCGCTTGATTGGTTGCGCTCTGTTGGCGGGAAGGCGTTGCAAGCGAAAGCTCCTTGGTGGATAGTCGGGACTGGCGAGCAGACCTCCTTCCTAGAAGGAGTCCAAACATGCCCAAGATGACGGAACGGGAACGGCTCGCGAAGATCGAGGCCGACCAGCGCAACCTCGCGCAAGAAGCCGAGACGGTGCGGCGCGGATTGCGCGCGCAATATGGAAAGGTCGCGACGGAGCTAGCGGTCGAGAGACTGAGCGAGCGCGAGTTTCGCGATGTGCTCGCCCAAGCGATCCGGGTCGGTGGCAGTGCCGCGCTGGCAGCCTTGAAGGCGCTTCCCGCTGCGTCCGATGATCCGCCCGCACGGGGTTTGCCGGTCAAGACTGGTGCCGCCGCGCGGGGGAAGTCCGGCGCTACGCCGCCGCCCGGATCGGAGGCCGGAGGNGCGAGCCAGGCGACGGTGCAGCCTTAGCGGAAAGGGGAGCGACGTTGGCGGGCGGAACGCCCGGCAAAAGGAGCGACGCGGGGGAAACCGTTCGGGTTTCCCCCGCTCGTGCGACAAGCACGACAAGGGACCGGCTGCGGTGTGCCGCGCCGGTCCCTCTCGTTGGGTGGTCGTCCGATCAGGCCGCTATGACGCGGCGCTTGCGCTTGATCGGCACATCGGGTTCCTGATCGGTCCGCATGAAAACATGCGTGGGCACGCGGTGCCCCTGTTCCGGGTTGAGCAGGTCATAGAGGCTCGACTGGATGCCGGAACCTTCGCACAGCAGCGCCTCGACCGGCATAAGCTCGGCAATGTCGCGGTTGCGCTTGAAGCCCTTGCCCTTGCCGCGTCCATAGAGGCCGAACGCGATACAGACGACACCGCGCTGCGCTGCCCATGCGGCGGCGGCGGCGTCCACACCGGCGCGCTGCCCGGTGGTGACAAGCACCATGTGCGGGATGCGCGCCCTGATCTGGTCGAGCCTGTTCCAGATGACGCGCCAGTCGTGCCAGTCCTGCGGGCCGGAAACGACGACGACGGGGCCTTGCGGGTCGTAGCGATCGCGCCGCCGCTCGGATCGTGCGCGCAGGAAGTCGAGCGCGGAAATCTGGCTGGCGGTGGTGACATGGGACGCGCGCGATCCCCGAGCCGGGGACCATGGGCGACCGGCATAGGCGCGATACATCGCGGCGGCATAGTCGCGCATGGCTTCCATGGCGGCGCGCTGCTCGGCGACCGACTGGCATTCAAGCTGGGTGTCTTCCAGTTCCTTGTTGAACACCTCGCCCGGCTCCAATCGGCGCGCCATATCGCGGATCGTGTCGGCCAGCCTGTCCTCGCGGCTTTCGAGTTTGCCCGCGACAAAGTGGAAGCTGTTAACGAAGCCCCATGCGAGTTCGGGCGCGAGTGGGTCCAGCCGCGTATCGCCTAGCAGGTCGAAAATGGCGGCGACGATGCCCCCGCATTCCGCCTGCGCCGCGAGCGGATCGGGCATGGTGTGTTCGGCAGGGTCTTCGCCCGCGTCGATGATGGTGAGGGGCAAGGGATCGCCGAACGATGCCACGAAATCGGGGGTGGCGGTGAGTTCGGCATAGAGTTCCGGCAGGTCGGCAAAGCTGCTAACGCTGCGCAAGGCCGTTGGCTTGCTCATGGGATGGGTTCCTTTGGTCGGGTGACGGTTCAGGGTCCGGGGAAGCGTTCCAGCGCTCCCCCGGCCCGCCTTGGTGCCGCTTAGAAGGGCACCTCATCGTCAAGGCTGCGCCCGTTCCCGGTATATTCGCCGCCGGGGCCTGCGGTGCTGCCGCCGGAGAAGCCGCCGCCCGACCGTCCGCCGAAACCGCCCTGCCGCTGGCCGCCGCCGGAGCGTCCGCCAAAGCCGCCGCCCTGTGCCTCGCGGTCGCGTTCGCGCCGCCACTGGACATCGAAGCCGTTCGTCTCGTCCCCGAAAAGGGCGATGGGGAGCGGCTCGCGGAAGCTCGGGTCATCGACCATGCCGGACAGGAACACCTCGTCATTGGACTTCATGCGGCGTTCCCAGACGACACCGATCTGGATTTCGTCGCCCGCGCGGTTCGTCTCGTAGATTTCATAGACGGGGGCGCTGTCGCTCTGTCGATCCTCGACACGGCGCATGATGAGGTAGGGAAAGCGCATCTCGCGAGTGGCGATCTTGCCGATAATGTCGCTGGCGCGTTCGTCGAACTTGAAGCTACCGATCTTCATGACTTCATCCTTTCTCTCGGGTGCGGGCCGTTTCTCTTTCCCGGCCGCATCCAAACCCTACTCCCTCCCCTCCATTACTTCCATGTTATTGATTTATTGACAGATTTTCATCGTGCATGGTGAGCCCGAGCACAGACGGCCGCGTCAGCGGCCCACAAATGACGAAGACGCACCGGCCGCGCAGCGGTCGGTTCCGCTTGAATGGAAAGGGAGCGTGGGCCGGCTCGATCGTCATCGCACCCGGAGCCGCCCTCGCAGGTCCGAAGGCGCAGGGCGGGGCTCTTGTCCGCAAGAAGCACGGGAGGGGCTCTAGCGAAGCTTGGCGAAAAGGGGCCGGCGCTTCTGTTGAAAACAGACAAACATCGCCGGCCCCTTTTCGCCTAGCGCAGCTTTGTCCCGACGCAATTCTTGTGGACGAAACCCGTCCTGCAACGCACGGATCCTGCGAGGGCGGCGAAGGGGGCGATGCGATCGGGCTGGCTCCACGCTCCGCATCGCGCGACTAGCGCGATTCCTTAGGCGAAGCCTGCATTGCGGTGGTCGTGCGGCTGGACTCTTCGGTCGAGAAGGAAGCGCCTGACCTGCCGCGCGCACCCGCGGAAGGGATCGTTACCGCGAAGCGGACAAGACCCCGCAAGGGGGCTTGGTCGCAGCGTAGCGGAGATAGAGCCCGGTGCCCGCCTCGGGCGGGCATCCGCCCACCCCGGCCACGACTGTCGGCCATTGCGAACCCCGCTGCGGTCATGTGATCGGCTCAAGGATTTCGCCACCGCCGCGTCGAATTCGCACACAATCGCTGCAAAGCCTGAGCGACGGCACCCCAGGCATTGCCTCGGCTGCGTTCACGAGGCGATAGTCGTCGGCCGGATCGCCGCATGCCGAACAGACATCCGGTGATCCCATACGCTGGATGGAGATGCGCGCGATGGCGCCAAGCCGGGGCTCCACACGGTCCACGATCGAGAACCACAGGTCCGAGTGCGGCGGAATGCGCTGCAGATGGCGAGCGGCTTCCTCGGGGTGGTGCCGCTTCAGCCAGGCGAGAGCAACGTCGCGCCGTGTCTGGTCGTTCACCACGAGCTGTTGGTAGAGCATTACGAGTTGCGCAGTGGTCTTCCGGCGGTTCGCCTCCAGAGCCCGCTGGTAGTGAAGGAGATTGACGGCGAAGCGCAGGCCACCGGTGTGGAATTCCCGAACGGTGCTGATGCAATATTCGAGGAGGCCCTGATCGGGGTGAGGTCCGGCGCTCTCCTCCATATGTCGAGATCGTAATGCCACGGGTTGATCGCGAAGTCGGCTCGCCAAAGGTCGAGATAGCCGCTCTCCCGATAGACACGGGCGATCTCCTCGTCCCATTCCGGATGGTCTTGCACAATCTGGTCGAGGTCGCTGAAGTTCTCGACCGATGGATCGAGCCGCCGCGCGGCGGTCAATATGCGGTTCTGGATCTCCTGCATGTCGGCGATCGGGTTCGGGCGCTTGGCCCACGCCGCCAGCTCGGCTGATGACAGCACCTCGGTCATGACCGGAAGCTCGGCGAGAAGCGGACTGCGCCGGATCTGCCCGGGCGTGCAATAGTCGGCGTCGGCCACGAGGTGGATGCCCGCGCTGGTGAACGCCCGGGCGACAAGGCGCGAACAGAAGAGTTGCCGTGTCCTTGGCTTGGGACCGCTCAGGACCGATCGCACCGCTTCGCTCTTGGAGTAACGTGTCCCGATTTCGGCGCGCGCGAAATCGATGATGATGCCAAGCTGAAGGTCGCTCGGGGGCAAGCGAAGGCGGAGCACGGTGACATGATCGTCCGGCCCGTAAAGCTCGCGCTGGATATTGTGCGCCTGCACGCCGTCATCGGTTGAGTCGACGATCGAGCCGTGCTGGACGCAGATCATGGCGTGGGATACCTGCCCCTTGGTGGCGAGGCGAATGGCCTTGCTCACCTTGCCGCGGGACGCGGTGAGAATGATGTCGCCCGGCATGAGCAGTTCGACCTTGATGCGGCGGGTCTGTTCGTCAGGCATGGGGCACTATTAGCTGAGATTGGTGGAGTAGAGGGTTCCCCGGATCCATAGCGTTGGCGGCTCTTCGGTATCGATATAGTCGCGGATCGCGCGCTCGGCGTCCGCGGGCGCTCCGCCAACGCCGGCGCAGGACCATATGCGGTCGATATGGGAATGCTCCGCATGCACCCAATCGAGGATCGTGAGGGCGGCGTGGCCATCGACGGTTCGGCTCGGAAAGCTGGGGGAGATCCGCGCGCTGTCCGGGGTCGCGATGGTGAGGATCGATCCTTTAATGGGATTCCTCGCATCGAGCTTGTTGGCGGCGATCAGCGCGGTTCCCATGACGGGCAACAGGGTCATGAGGCCGCTTCCGAGCGACACGCAATCGTCCGACCCGTCGCGCGCGATGGCCTCCCGGATTACCTTGGGCCACAGCCCCGAGATGTCGGCGAATTCCCCTTCGGCTATGGCAGCGCGGGCGAGACATCCGGCACGAGAGATGTGGCGCATGAGCGCAACGGCGATGGCGGCGCAGCGATCGAGCTGGGGCTCGTGGAAGTCGGCGACGATGATGAATCCGTCCCCGAACTGGTGGGCGAAGAGGCGATCGCCGTCATTGCGGTAGAGCCGGGTTCCGAGGCTGTAGATGCCCTCCATGAGGGCGCTCAGGCCCAGCACGGCTTTGTGTCCACGCTCCCAGAGCGTGCTGAAGCCTTCAACGTCGATCCAGATCGACCAGCGTCTTCCATCTTCAATCGGCCGGGGTTCGACAGGCGCGCATCGTTCGGTGGTCATCCGGCTCGTCCTGCCTTCTGCTGCGTGCTGCACATTCCGGTCTCCCATCGGGCATCTTGCGGCAAGGCCCTGCGGAGCGTGGCGCTCTCCTTGGGTGGCTTATGTGACAAGACCGAGCCTTTGTCCGATCGAACGGTCGAGCCCTTCGCGAACCTCGGCGGCGACCGACCCGGCCAGTTCGTCGGGTGAGAGCCCGAGCAGGGCGACCACGCGCCGGCGCAGTTCGGGGATATATTTGAGGAACTGGCGTTCCTTGGGCCGGTCGGCCAAGGAATTCTCGATCGCATCGAGGCTCCAGAGGACGGTGATCCAGCACTCCATGAAGTCGACGGGCATGCCGCTATAGTCACGCGCGATCATGAGCCGGGTGATCGCCGGCGTGCGGCCGCAGAAGAAGGCGACAAGGATACGGACGGTGAAGCGCGGCCAGGATAGCGGGGCGCTTGATCCGTCGAGGCCGTGAGGGAGATCGGGGCAGCGGGCCTTATAGAGGAGGAACAGGATCCAGAAGCGCAGTCGCAGGACATCGCTCGGGCCCAGCGGTTCGTCGTCCCATTCGAGACCCTCGGCATAGCCGATAACGTGGCGCTCATAGAGGCGCGCGTCGATCGGGGCGGGATCAATCGGCTCCTCGTCCGGCTGGCGCGGCTGCGCAAGGTCGCCACGATCGGCGCCATCATCGAGATCAGCGTCACCGCCCTCTTCCGCAGGCTCGTCATAGGCGGGATCATCGTCTTCGGCTGCGGTGGGAGCGGGAGTTCGGCCGGAGAGCAGATTGAGGAAATCCCGGATGCTATCGCTATAGGTTCCGGCGAGGCTGTTCTCGCCGGCAGCGCCGGATCGACCGCCGCCAGGCCGCGCCTGCACGAATTCCTCATAGCTCAGCGACACGGGTGTCTCGACCACGCCATCGCGCTTGCGCGAGGGTCCGTGGGCGGCCGCAAGCGAAGGGGATTGCGTTGTTTGCTCGAAGTCGGCCCGAGCGAGTGTCTCGAAGGCCTGGTGCATCCAGAGATCGAAGTCGGTTCCATCGGTGAATGGCGCGAGCGCCCGGGCGACAGCCCCGGTCGCCATTTCCCTGCGGCGTCCGCGCAGCGCGTTCCGGTGCGTGACGTGGGCAATGGTCGAGCTGAAGTCACCAGAGACGAAGCGTGCGAAGCACAGCGTCCGGTGGAGCGCCGGATCGATTGGCACCGTGCGCGTGTCGCCGGAATGGTGGAAGGACGCGACCGGGATGGACAGGAGCAGGTTTGCTCCATTGTCGAGGAGTTGGACCTCGCCTTCCTGCATCCCGCCGCGCGCCGAGCGCCAGATGAGAACATCATTGTCGAGATCGAAGCTGCCGGGCTGGCGCGCTTCGATTGCCTTGAGGGGAATGGGTGTCGATGGGGTGCGTGGCGGAAGATCGGCAAGCGCGATGACATCGCCATCGAGCCAGCGGTCGAGCCCGAGGGCTTCGCGTGCAGCCCCGCGCTGTAGCCTCCGATAGATGCAGGCCTCTGCATTGGAGCCGATGGCCCCTGCCCGCCCCAGCGCCGCGGTTGTGCAGTTCGCGCTTCCGAACAGGACATGGTCATGGCGTGCTGTCGAAGCAATCAGGATCTTGGCGTGGGTGAAACGCCGGGTAGGCCAGCCAAGATCGACGATATGGAGCTTGCGGGCGAGTGGTGCGTCGACCGGAAACTCGTGCCCCGTGCTGTCGATCGGGAGGATGATCCGCTTGGGCGCGAGCCGCCGGGAAAGATCGGCAAGGGCGGAAAGATCGTCGTCCCAATAGGGGCTGATCACCACCAGCGACTGAACCTTGTCGCCGCCCACGAACGAGACGAAGTGATCGCCGATTCCCGCTTCGTCTGGGGCATGGAGGAACGCGATCGCCGACCCGTCGTCCAGCTCCTGCAGGACGAAACCGGGTGGACCGTCGAGCCACGCCGCGCGCTCGCCCGCCCAGCGCAGGGCGTCTCGCGCAGGCGACGGTTCGGATGGCACGAGCGCGTTAAGATAGCGCCAGATGGATCGGACGATCTCACGCTCGGGACCGTCCTCATCCTTGCATTCGATCTCGATCGAGACTTCGGCGTTTCCGGCAAGCCCCGCCGCGGTCAGGTTGGCGGAGCTGACGAAGGCGCGAGCGCTGTCATGGCCGATCTGAAGGATGATCTTGGGGTGGAAAATCCCGTCGGCGGCTGGCGGGCTGTGGAGCGCATAGTCGCGCCCGAGCGCCGTCGGCAGGATCGATCCGTCCGAAAGGGCGAGTGAGGCCATGCGTGCGTCGGTGATGAGGAGCAAGTTCGATGCACCGCTCGCCATCAGCTGCGGCAGCAGGATTTGTTCGACAGCAGCGAACTCCACGGCGAAGCTCGTGGCGATCGCACTGTGAAAGGGACGGCCGAGGCGGCGGCCGAGACGATCCGGCAGCCTCATCGGGAGGTTCCCAGCGCGTCGAGCCCGAACGCCGTCAGCCCATCCTCGTCCAGGAGATGGATGTCCTCGAGAAACTGGATGGCGGGCGCAAGGCGGGGCGTGGTGGCCACCGGCTGATATCCGGCGAGGAAGAAGAGGCGTCCATCGCGCAGTTCGAACAGGAAGGTGTAGTCGCGCTGCCGGCGGAGCTTCTGCATGGCGACCCAACTATGCCGGCGGACGACGCGGTCGATCACATAGTCGGCGATCCGGTCTACGACGCCGTCCGTATCCCTGCTTTCGAGCCAGTCGAGTTCCGTGCGGAGCGATCGTGCAGGACCGCGGCCAGGCAAGCCGCGCGCTGCCGCATCGGCGAGATCGGGACGTGTCCGAAGCCGCTGGTGCAAGGCAGCCATCAGGGTGATGGCAGAGACAGCCTTGTCGGCCGGCGCGCCGCGGGCGCTCGTCAGGTCATCCCACATGGCCTGATATGGAAAGGTCCCCGGATCGAGGCTCAGGCGCAGGCCGCGCCAGCTCCCTGCGAACGCGTCCTCGTCATGCCCGGTCAAATGGGCGACCACCTCGGCGCGGATATCAGCGAGGGTTTGGCCCTGCCCGTCCGCGTTGATGATCGTGATTGCCCAGGCAAGCATGGCGGCCGATGCCACCTGCATCAGATCCTGGCATTGATAGGCCTCCCAGTTGAGGCGCTGCGCCTCGAGACGTTCGGGCAAAGGTGCCTGCGGTGGATTGAAGAGGTGCCAGCGGACATCCTCCGGTCCAGGCTGTTCCTCGATGGCGCGCGCGGTCTCCAGGATAAGGCTGAGCGTGGCGGCGCGGCTTGCCGCCCCCTGCCCGGGCGACTGCTCGCGTGCGAAGAGAATGGCTTCGTAGAAGCTGCGCTCCTCGCTTTCCAACTGGATCTGGGAGGGCGCGATCCGTTCGAGACGATCGAGGTCGCGGACGCTGACGCGGGCATCGACGATCTTCTGGCGCAGGAGCTTTGCGAGATCGGGTCCGATCGCGTCGGCGAACAGGCCGGCCGCGCGCCGGCCGAGATCGCGGGTGGCGACCTGTATCCCGTGGCGGTTCTCGGTGAAGAGGCCCAATTCGGCCATCTGGGTGTAGTAGGCGCCGCCGAAGACGCCGAGCGACTGGCGCAGATAGCGTTCCTGCGACGCGTCGATGGAGGCCGCGGCCGCGAAGTCGATGACCCGCTCCTCTGCGGCCAACCGGCGGTTGGCCCAGTCGACGCCGCCCACGCCGGTTTCCCCGGCCCGCGCGGAGACCAGGGCATAGAGCGCTTCGGCGCGCCGCACCCAGGTGCGCCAGGCCTCGAAATCGCTAGTGGTGCCGCGGCGAGCATAGGTCTCGCTCACTGTCAGTTTCCAAGGTTTCGTGAATCGGCGAGAGCCGAAACATGAGTCTTCGTGCGGGCTTCTCCCCGCGATAATATCCAAGGTTTGTGAATCGGCCTGAAAATGTCCAAGGTTGTGCGAACTGAGTCGCATGCAACTTTGGAGGAAAATTGAGGCGCGTTCCGCTCAGCCATCGGTCGCATGTGACTGGCTTCAACGCCGTGCCGACAGGCATGACGGNGCACGAGAGCGCGCNCGAACGCGACTTCGTCACGCTGTCGAGCTTCGCCGATCGCGATGCGAAGANCACGTCGCAGCCGATCACGNTCCGGTTCGAGCATGATGGTGATAGGCGACGATACACGCCCGACTTCCTGTTGGAATGGAGCGACGGCCGCTCGGAACTGGTCGAGGTCAAATATCGGGCGGACCTGCGCGCGGGATGGAAGCGGTTCAGGCCGGCGTTCGCGGCGGGGCGGCGCTGGATCAGGGAGCGCGGTGGAAGCTTCCGGATCGCGACCGACCGGACAGTCCGATGTCCTGCACTGGATGCCGCGAAGCGCCTGCTGCCCTTGCGGAGCGCCACTCTCGATCCTGATCTTGCGAAAACCACGCTGGCGATGGTGCGGACGTTGCGAGATCCGACCTTCCAGGAGTTGGCGAACGCGATGCCGGCGGCGCGGGAAGAAGCGCTTGGCGTGATCTGGCGCATGATCGCACAAGGTATGCTGCGCATCGACGTGTCGGCGCCGATCGTGCCGGCGACACGGATCGGCCTGCCATGACACGGCCGCACCTGCTGAACGTAGACGAGGATGCCTGGGCGGAAGCCCGCCGTTGCTTGCCGGTAGTCAGGATGCTCGCCAACAAGGCCGACCGGACCCGCGCCGAGGTCGAAGTCGCCGCGCGCGAACTGGGCTATGGGCCGACCCATCTCTACAGCCTGTTGCGTCGCTATCTGGACGATCCCCGCCTTACAAGCCTCCTGCCGCGTGCGAGAGGGCCTGCGCCGGGGGGAGCCTTGCTCGATCCGGCGGTTGATACTGTGATCGAAGAGGTAATCGACAGCTTCTA
>NZ_MIPT01000001.1:3820498-3863464 GCF_001853345.1 Edaphosphingomonas haloaromaticamans
GTTCATCCCGCTCTCCGAACGCCGTAGGGCCAGCCGCCATGCTCTATGAGGTGACGCCGGTGACGCGACCGCCACCGCGCGTCGTGCCGTTGCCGATCATGGTCGATCCGATGGAGGGAGAGGCCCTGATCTCCTGGTGCCATCGCCTCGCTGCCCGCCTCGGCCTTCGTCTCCACCAGACCGCGCGCATGCTGGGCGTAGACACCAGCGATCCGGCGTGGTGGCATCGTCCCGGCCCGGAAGTGCTCTTGGCGATCTCGCGTCGCACTGGCGTTGGCATGAAGCGCTTACGAGCCATGACCTTCCTCGACTGGAAGGGCTTGTCATCGCAAAGAAATCCCGGTCACATCGTCGGCCGTTGGTCACGGGATCTTGTCAGGCCGAGAGCGGACTGCAGCCCACATTGCGTCGCCTGTCCGCAATGCCTCGTGGACGATCGAGAGCCTTGGGTGCGGCTCGACTGGCTGACGGGATGGGCGTCCTTGTGCCCCGTGCATGGGACAGTGCTCATCGAACGATGCAGGAAATGTCACGCCCCGTTGCGCATGCCTACGCTGGAGGTAAACTATACGCCCACTCTGGGAACCTGCCATAAATGCGGCGCTCGTCATTGTGACGCGCCTTTAACGATCGCCCACCCGCCGGTTCTCGAGCTTCAGGAAAAGATGTTGAGAGCGATGCGGGAGGGTAAAGCCCGCTTCCCCGGTCTGCGAACTTGCGCGTGGTCAACGATGGTGGCCCTTGTAGCCCAAATCTCCTGGACCTTATGGCAATCGAGAGACGGGCGCCGTCGGCTCGTTCTGTTCGTCCGGATCGCGCAGGAACTCGGTCTGCCACCGACCCAATCAGGGTCGGGGAGCCGGGCTTATGAGTTGATGCTGATACTCGTCTGGATGTTGCGAAAACCTTCGGAACGATGGTCTGTCATCCTTGGGGTAAAGCCCGACACAGAACAGGCATCGGAAGTCGTTATGCGTCTGCCGATGCGTCAGAGAACACGGTTATTGAACATCCTCTCTGTTGACGCGACCGTGCGCAGACAGGCCTATATGCGAACGCTAAGTGACCCCCTTTGCCAGACCGATTGCTATCCGGACTCCGATACGCTGCAACGGCACGGTGCCGTCGCCACGAGCGAACCGATATATCGAAAGCTGCTGGCCATCGCCCGTTGCCGCGAGGGCGCCTCGGTCGAGGCGATAGTCGATGAGAGCAACCACCGGCGCCACAGGGTCGATCGATGGTGGCACAAATACCGGCCTGAAACCGAACACAAAGCCATCGCTGAATCTGCTTCCCCATCTCGCAATCCCTTGGCCAAGGTTTAACGAATCGAGTCCGCAAAACCTTGGACCAATACGCGATCCTTGGACCCGGTTCGCGAAACCTCGGAAAGCGACACTCACCCAGCAATAATAGCCGTAATAGCGCATCCGCAGGGTGACGTTGCTGATGCCGGGGAGGAGTGACTGGTAAAGCACAACCCCGCTATTCTGCATTCCAAGCGGATCAAGGCCGCGCTTGTCGGCCCTTTCGGTCCATTGCGGCAATAGATACAAATCGCCCCCATATCGTCATGCACTGAGCAGAGTTACATGCCCGAGATATCCTCGAATTGGTAGAAATCAGCCTAAACCGAAAAACGCGATGCTAGTCGCTAGCAGGACCAATCCAGAGCAGTTCCAGCAGGCTCGGTCCGCGTTGCCAGGCTTCGATCTGGACATTCTGGTCCCGATGAGCATGCAAATCGTCACGCGTTTCGAGTCGCCAGACCGGGCCATCCGCGACTTCCAGCAGTGGCCCGCGATCACTCATTCGGACAATCCCGCGCAAACGCAGCGGTGGCTTGCTGTCGGTCATGACCGAGAACCTCCGATGTCCGCAAGCACGGCAATGTCATCGAAAAGGCAAGCGATAAGGGTGAAGAAAATCGAAGGAGGCATGCGCTGACTCATGGCATAGCCGGGACAGAGGTTGCAATCTTGTTCATTCTATGTTCCTTCACCAGCTCAAGGAGCTAACCATGATCCGCGACTTTCTCGCCGCATATGATTTCAACCTGCCGCTCGACGATGCGGCGGTCGATCCCGAACTGCCGCTGGTGCGTCGGCGGCTGGCGAGTCTTGCCTCGAGCGAGGGTCTGGATGGCGGCTATTATGAAGCGCAGGAGCTGGCCGAGGCATTTCTCGATGCGGCTCGTGAGGCGAATGAAGAAATCGAGGATGACGACAGCCCCGCGCGCGGGTGGCTGCGAGGCGTCCTCGCGCGCGACCTCGATTATCAGCGGGAGATGTTCGAGGAAGTTTGCGAACTGCCGCTGGCCGATGCGGCCGCGCATCTTTGCTGGCTCACCGACCTCATGAAGCGGCGTGTCGACATGGCGCGGCCGATTGCCGATATTCTCGGCCAATAGCTCGAAGGTGCGGGAGGGGTAGGTCGTAGCCGGCTGACCTGCTCTTTCCCGGCCCCAGCGCAACAGATCGGATATGGCGCGCTTCATGGCCCCCGATCAGGCCAGCCGGCGCCAGATATCCTTTGCGCTGTCAGCGTGGATCGCAGCGAGACCTCGTGCATCGAGTTCCGCCTGATCGCAGCAGACAAGGTCGCCGGTCTCGCCAAAGGGGGGCCGTTCATAGACGTAGAGATCGAACAGCGCGCGGCCATTCACAAGCTCATGACGCTCGTGGATCCGCGACCAGGGATGTGTCGTGTTGAGGTCGGTGTCCGCCCAATCGGGATCGTCACTGATCGCGAGAATATTGAGGGCCGTTCGGCCGGTCGTGAGATGAAAGCGTTCGGCGATCTCGATCGTGTAGCGGGACGCGACCCTTTCTCCCTGGGCGATCTGCTCGGCGACGTTTCGCAGCTGCCGGATATCATTGGCGGACAGTCGAACGGTTCCGGTCATTTGTCGGATCTCCTGTCGTGGGCGGTCGATGCGCCTGCATTGGCTATGCGATGCGCACGAAGCGTTCGCCGGACGCGGTGAATCTGTAGCCATTGGCACTGATGCTTTCGTCGACCGCTTCGTCGGAACTCAGATATTCATACTCCGCGCGAAGACCGCGATAGAGCCAGCAGGCGAGGTCGCGAAGCGCTTCGGCGATGGCCTCTTCGGTGTCAGCGGTCATGTCCTGGGATATCCCGTCGCGCTCGACCGAAATCGCCATGCTGTGTTCGTGATAGTAGCACCCGCGGTGAGAGACATCGGCGCTGAGCTGATAGAAGTTACGGCTCTGCACGGCCCGCAGCGCATCGGCGATACGGTGAAGCTCGGTGTCGAGGGGCGCGTGATCCCGTATCCGACGGTGGGCGCCCTTCGCATATGAGTAGAAGCCCTCGTAGCAGGCACCGTCGCCCTGGCTCCAGAAACCGGTGAAGTAGATGCGCGGCTCCCTGCGTGTCCCTCCGCCATGGAGGCGCACGATATTGGTCTTGAGGCTGACACCGAGAATGTCGCAGACCCGTTCGAAGTCATCGTATGTGAAGTCATGCCAGTCATAGTCGAGGCCGGTTTCCCGATGCCAACTGCGGGCGTTTGTCTTCGCGCGCTCGGACAGTTCTTCGAGCCGATAAGTCTCGATTTCCATGAGTTCGGGCATGGTCTGGATCCTTGCGGGATGCGGCCGAGGCCAGGGGAAGCCGCTTCGCGGTGCGGTGCCGCGAGCGCGGGCTTGTTCGCCATTGAGGGAAGCCCGGTTGTCTGCGCCCTCGTCGGCCGGGGCGGCGGACGTCAGGAGGGGTTCGGGGCCTCGTGGCGGGCGATGATCCTGCGCGCGAGCTGCTCGATCTCAGCGCGGTCGGCAGTCTCGGTGCAATCGCCGGAGAGCACCACGAAGTCGTCCAGGGCCGCGCTGCCTTTGCTGATAAAGATCCGCCAGACATTGCGGCGGACCTCGCCTTGCTCGCGCGGCTTGGTGTCGGGGTGGAACATATCCGCCCACTGGCGCCGATCGGGATCATTGGAGAGATCGGCCCAGTCGCCCAGCATGCCCCAGACGGCATAGCCGTCGATCCGGGCGTGATGCTCGCGGGCCGCGCGGCGTTCGGCCTCTCGCTTGGGCGCCTCTCGCCTGGCCTTGGCCTCCGCCTGCTTCCACTGGACCGATGCCAGGCCGAGTTCGAGGCCCTGGATGACGTCGGCCGCTACGGCCTTCTGGCGTTGGGGCAGGATATAAGAGTGCGGTGCGGCCTCGATCTGGTCTGCGCCATATCGCGCGAGGTTGAGCAAGGCTTGCAATTCGGTCTTCGTCAGCGTGATCCGAAGTCCGCTGGCCATTGCATGTGTTTTCATGTCTGGCGCTCCTTGTGCCAAGGTCTGAGACCGGCGAGCGGAAGCTTGTGCTCGCGCGCGCTGTGATGATTGCTGTCGGAAAAGAAGCCCCAATGGCCGGTCGATGAGTATCGTCGAAAGAAGAGTTTCTCGCCCTCTTCCGTTCTGATCCACATGCCGGCGCCATCCATCGGATTGCCCTCATAGTGAGTGTTGGAGAAACCCGCGCCGACGCCACCAACGGCTCCGCGCGAAAAGATCGCCGACAGGCCCGCAATGTCGGGCATCGGCTATCGGGCGAATTGCGTAAGGGCGACGGTGTCGCAGGTGCGGAACCGGGCGGCGGTCCGCCATGAACCGACGAACTGGGACAACGCAATCAAGCGACGCGCAGGACCAGATTTTCGTCGTTGGTGGGACGCGCGTCGGTCACGCGGAACGGCTGGACGGGATCGCCGGTACGGACGACGAACTGGTTGCAGCCAGTGGCGGTCCAGCGCTGGATCGCGCAGGCGTAAGCGTGCGGAAAGCCTGCCAGACGTGCCCTGAGCGGAGACAGAGGGGGCATGATATTCTCCATGTGGATTTGCGGTGCGGTAGCGCTGGCGTCCGCCGAGCGGGCGAGGCTGGTGCTGGAGCAGGCCCTATTTCGGTGGGCGATCCCCATCGTCGCGGACAATGGGAAGCCCGATGGTGTCGATGATGATGCGTGCCGATCTGGTCCAACGGCCTGATCAAGGATGTCGGCGGCCTCGATCCTGGCGGCGTCCAGTTCTCGGTGGCTCGAAGCGAGCGCTATTCGCTTGAGCGCTCGAAGCGCCATGTTCATGTCGATCATGAGGACACCGCTTCGACGGTGATGCGGAACGCGGCGCCATCGTCCAGCGCAAGGTAGATTTGCGTTCCAGTTTCGATGTCGCAACTGGCGATGCTGTCGATGTTCGCGCTGGTGCCGTGAACCTGCGAGATCACATGCGATGGCCGGTCTTCGGCGCAATCGCCGCTTTCGTCGCATTTGGCGATATGGGTTTCGAGCAGTTCGCAGATCATCGCGGCGATCGTAGAGGCGCGGGTCGGAATATCGCTCGGGCGCACAAGGTTATCGAACGCGTCGCGCAGGATCGGCGTCAGTGCGTCATTGATACGGACAAGCAGGTTCGATCGGTCGGTCCCGCCCAACATGTGAGCCATCGGTCGGGGATGAGATTGTTGACCGAATGGGTGGCGTCGTCGACCAGAGCATCAAATTGATCATCGATCATGGGTGGGCTCCTGGAAGCGTTGCCCGGCCCGGCGCGGCGCCGGCTTGGTCAGACCGGGTGGGGAAAGGATTGTTTGCTGGCATTGCGAGCGGGCATGCTGTCATCCGCGAATTCGGTCCTGATCGATTGAGCGACGCATGCGTGGCGATCGCCTGATCTGTGGGGATCAGGGGCGGTTCTTCCATCTGGCGTGAAAGTAGACCCGCACCGGCAGATCCCGTGTGGCCGCCGCTACTGCTTCTTCAAGCCCCACGCGCCATTCGACGGGGATCTCGACCATGATGTTGGTGCCGCGCAGGCCGGTGTCGGGCTCGATCGTGATCGGCGCCTCGCCGTGCCAGGCATCGGGCGGTATCGTCACGCTCCATCCGGGCTCGGTTTCGTCGGGACCGGACCGGATGATCGTATGGCGTCCTGCGAGGCTAGAAAGCGCCAGGCTGTTCGCATTCCCGGACTCCGACACGGTTTCGCGCCAGCCGACCGCATCCAGTGCAAGCAAGCCTCGCGGACTATCGATCCCCGAGCCGTTGTCATAGACGGAGAGGGTCGGACGCCCCTCATAGTCGAACGTCTCGACGTCGATCTCGTAGGCATCGGCATGCTGGGCGATACCGAGCAGTTCATCCAGAATCTCGGGGAGCGAAGCTGAACGCCTGTCGGCCGGTCCCATCCTGGACTGGCGGTTCGCGATACGGATCATGGTGGAAAATGGCATGAGAACCTCCGGGTGGGCAGCGAACTCCTCGTCGCAAACACGCCCCGCCCCCTTCCCTCCACAGCGGTCTTCAATCGGCCGCGGTGGATCAGTAGCCGAAACGGCGTCACCGCCGGTTCTTCACTTGGCCGCGGATGCGCTCGATCCACGTCTGCGGGTTGTTGTGATGGTCCAGGAACTCTTGCGACCATTGGAACACGGTTTCCGAATCCGGCTCGATCGTCTCGAGCGCATCTCCATAGTCGGGGTGGTGCGCTCCCTTGGCACAGTTCCGCATGAAGATAAGGGCGCCCGCGCACATGGCACGCGCGTCGCTCCCGTCTCCGGGAATGGTCTTGTGGCAAGGCAGCGGCGGACCATCGAACTGGATCTGCTGCGTGAAGTCTTCGGGGCGATACCCGCCAAGCCATCCGGCCGGATGGTTGCGGCGCCACGGGCATTCGTTGCAGGGCCGTTTGAGGACGGATTTCATGAGCGCGGCCCCTCCACCTCGGCCGAGCTGTCCTCGATCAGGATTCCCGGCGGGCTTTCGCCGGGGTCGAAGATCATGCGGAGACAATCGCCGATGTCGGGCTCTTTGCGAGTGCCGCAGACGGCTACGAACTCGGCAAGAAGCTCGCCGGCAAGGCGCGTCGGCTGTGCCTCGTCATGGATCTTGTGGTCGAGATGCGCCAAGGCATATCTCCTGTGGGCGTGATCCCACATGGCCTGCGGATCGAGAACCTCGACATAGAGCGTCACGCTGGCGCTGATCGTGTCCGCCATCGTCACGCTCCCGCCCGCAAGGTTTGCAGGGTCTCGTGCATCAGCCAATGCGTCGAGCCACCGAGGATTTCGGTCTCGGTGACGACGAAATAGCCGCCACCGAATCCGCCCGGTCTGTCCTGGTCGGTCACCAGCGCCCATTCGAAGCCGAACGGCAGCGCCGACTTGCAGACTTTCTGGATCAGGGATGCGAGCGCCGAAACGTCGACCTCGTGACCATGAATGTAAGCGACCTGTCCTTTGCCGCCGGGTTCCGCGGTTACAGTGAGGTCTGCGTCGAAACAGGGAAAATCGGGATCGGACCAGAGACCAAGGAATGTCGCGAAAGGATCATCTTCGTCGGCCCGCGGTGGGAAGGTCGCCCTGAACAGGCCGCTGCGAGATGCATAGCAGGTTTTCGCGGCCTCAAGCTCCTCCTGCGGAATGCTGGCGAACCCGGCGGAAATCTCCGCAGCAGTCGCGAAACATTCCTCGAGCAACGCGGCCTCTTCGGGCGTGACCGGCACATTGAACGCGGTTTCCAGATAGGTGTTGGCCATCTTGTGTCTCCCTGATGGCAATGTCGTGAAGGGCGAACGGGCCGCTCGCGAGACCGGCGGTGGCACGAGCGATGGGCATCGCCGCCTGGGCAGCCCCGACGGCTGGCAAGAGGCACGTCGAGGGTGATCGTCGACGCCAGGTCGCCCATGCCGTTTCCGATGACGGGCGCCGGGGTCGGTGGCAGGCAGAGCGTGCGCGATGATCGCGAGCGGCCGCATTCGCAGCAGATATTAGTCGATTTTGCCCTGCTCGATTGTGAGCAGATTGGCGTGGAGCAAGCGGTTCAGGCGGTGGTGATCGCGGCCGCCATGTCCTTGTCCGCGAAGGCAGCGTCCACCTTGTAATTCACCGCGCGCACAGCGATCGCGCGGTCCTTCGGAATCAGCCAGGAAACATGCTCGCGCATCGCCTCGCGGACCCGCTCAATGATCGCGGCGTCCTCGCCGAGCAGCAACACGTTGGCGGCAAAGCGCGCCTGCATTTCGAACGACGCCTGCTGGGTGTGATAGCTGTCGGCATCGCTATCTTCATCGTGATAGAAGCAGGCGCGTTCCAGCAGGGAAGCAAGTCCGCCAGGCGTGATCGTGCAGTCGGTGCCGAGCAGGATGATGACCTCCTCGAGATCGGTCCAGCAATCGCCGGGAACGATGAGAAGATCAGCGGGCAGCGCGATAACTTCGGCGGGGGCATCGGAAAAACCCGTTTCCTGGACGGCAAGTTCGAGCGCGATTGCATCGACGCGTCCGGAGACAAGATTCGGCGGTAGCTGCGTGTCCGCGGCATAGTCGAAGACATCGCCCTCGCCTCGTTCGATCCGGAAGGAATAACCGAGCGCGCGCGGCAAGGCATCATACCAGCCGTAACCCGCAAAATCGTCGACCGGGTGGACGGGCGTTGCGCCGAGCGGACGGCCCGAAGCGATGGCTCGGCCAACGCATTGTTCGATATGGGGCTGGTCCGTTTGCATCAGGATCATCGGCTCGCCGGCCACCCTGTCGCCGAGCAGAACACTGTCAGTCTCCGCGGTGCGCGGCGTCCATGCGTTGAGCCAGGGCGCGGCTTCGGGCAAGGTCACACCCAGCGCCATCGCCCGCAGCCAATGGGCGTGGGAAAGCCGGTGGTGGCCTTCGCGGGCAATCGTGCGGAAGATCGCCGCCTCGCAGGCGTCACGCAGCGCATCGAGGGCGGCGTTCTGCACCATTTCCTTGCGCGCAGGGAGCACGAGCTGGAGCTGGGGCGCATCGACGATGTCGACCATGGCATACCAGCTGCGACCGCCATCGGCGTCATGGATATGCGGCAGGCGGCAAGGCACGGTCAGACCGTGGAAGTTGATCCGGACCTTTTCGCGGTTCAGATGATAGTCGTCGACGAAGATGCCGATGCGGCAGCCCTTCCATTCCTCGATGCGTTTCGCTTCCCGCAGGAAGCTCTTCTGGGGCTGCCTGTGGTCGCCGAACCAGATTGGCACCGGGCAGAAGCGCGCGACGTCCTTCACCGCCTGTTCGAGCGCGCTTGCCCAGCTTTCCGGCAAGTCGATCTCGATTTCGGTGCCCTGGTCGAGGGAGGAAGGGATAAGGTCGAGGAGTTTGCCGCTTTCCCATGCGTCGGGTGTGATGGTCACCTGCCAGGCGGCGCCAAGTTCGGCCGCATGGGACCGCACGGTGACGTGACGGCCCGCCAGGCTGAACACGCCCATGCCGGCCGGATCCTCCGAGCGGGCGATGTCCTCGCTCCAACCGGAATCGCCGAGAGTGAGGAACTTGGCCGGCTCGGCAATGCCGCGCCCGTCGTCACGAATGCGCAGCACCTGACGGTCATTCTTCTCAATCCGGGCAATATCGATCCGGGTCGCGCCGGCACGCCTGCTGTTCTGGATTGTCTCGGTCAGGCAGTCGGACACGCTTCCATTGAAGAATCTCCCGATTCTGGTAATCAGGGACTGACCGACTGTGGTCTTGATCGTGGCAGGAAAGGTCATGAAGGCCTCCGGATTTGCAGCGACATCCTCGTCGCAACCATCTCCGGCTTTCTCCCCTCCGACCCCGCCCGCGTCGTCGCTGGAATGGCCAACCTGCTGTCGAATTATGGGGTGGCATGGATCAGACCAGTCGACATGGCGGATGATCCAGTCGGGAACGAAATCCCAGTCGAAGCTCATCGTGTAGTCGTCGGCGACCTTGGCCCAAGCAGCATCGACAGCATCGGTCCAGCCGATGACGGTCATTCGCAGGGCGGCGGTGCCGATAGCCTTGAAGGATTCACGGATGAGCAGCGCGCGTTCGATGTCGGCCGGATTGGTGACAGGATGGTCTCGCAGGGACAGCACCGCTTCCCAGAGGCAGGCCGCGGTTTCGAGCGCGAAGACGCAATTTGAGTCCTGCATGATGCAAGTCCTTTCGCTTGGGGAAGAGATCAGGCGGCGATCTGGTCGGAGCCTGGGCCAGCAAGATCCACGGTCGAGATCGCGCTGGGTGCGATCGGCGACGGTTCAAAAGACCACCGCTTTCGTCCGGATTCCGTCGGATGCGGATCGGAGCGAATGCGGATGATCTTGGTCCGCACCTTCGCGGTGGCGAACGTGTCATCGGGCAGGTGCTCGAGCGTCTCCATGTCGTCGGTCTGAAAGGTGATCGGCACGAGCGCGACCAGCGTCGGCGCCTCGCCATGTCCATTGGGGCCCATCAGGTCGCGAGCCGCCGCGATATGCTTGCGCACGTCGCGGAACGGCGGGTTCATGATGACACGGGGAAACTGGACTTTCCCGCGCACCTCGACGGCATATTCGAGGAAACAGCGGTTGATCACGGTCCCGAACCGGTGGAGCTGTGCCGCAAGCTTGATATGGCGCTCGACCTGGACAAGTTCGTAGCGGCTGTGCCCGCTTTCGATCAGGGCGCGCGAGAGATTACCGGTCCCGGCGCTCGGCTCGAGGGTCAGATAGTCGCCGACTTCGCCAAGATAGCGCACCATCCGCGCCGCGACATCCGGCGGCGTCACATGGCATTCGGTGGCACTATCGACGGCGATGATCTCGGGCGCTCGCGCGATCTCAACATTTGCGAAGCCGGGCCGCGACTTCACCGTGATCCGCATCGGCCTGGCGGACCGCGTGTAAACGCCCGGTTTCATGCCGCCACCTCCTCGCCCGCCGCCTGGCGCGCGGCTGCTTCGAGGGTGTCGAGGTCGATCGGCAGCGGCTTGGTCGGCTTGTCGGTGATGACAAGAAGCGCGTCGGGCTTGTAGAACTCGGCGCCGATCGTCGAAATACGAATGCGGGCGACCGGTTCGCCGGAGCGCACGCGTTCCTGTCTTTGCCATTCCATCCGCACGCGGCGGCCGTCAGCGGCGATCTCGATCGTCTTGAAAGGGGCGTAATCCCCCTTCGAATTGGCCGAATAGGTGGCCTGGGTCGTCGAATAGATCGAGTTGGACTTGGCCGCGCTGTGCTTGCCGTTGCTGGCCGCGACCATATGCAGGTTCCATATCGTCTGCAGCTGCTCGGCCTGTTCCTGTGACGGATTGATCAGCGGCACGGCGTCGGGTTTGGCCGAGACACGGCGCGCCGTTCTGGCGGGCACGGTGTAGCCGCTGGCCTGCATCAGATCGCGCCAGCCATCCTCGCTCAAGGCGAGCGAGGCTTCCGGGGCGATGTGGGCGGGAAGCGGAACCGGGCTTTCAAGCCGGAAAACCCCTGCATGGGGCACTGTGCATTTCGGGCCTTCGGCGCCCTGCTCGCGTGCGAACGCCTGGATGATGACCGGCGTAAGCTCACCGTCGTACCGCGGGATGTCGCCGAGCATGGAACGCTCGAATGCCAGACGGTTCAGAACATGCTCGATCCAGCGGCGGCGGATGGGGCCATTGACCGCGAGGGTTGCCCCTTCGATGCACGATTGCCGGGCGTCCGCCGGCGTGATCTCGCCTTTGTCGACCTTGTAGTAGAGATCGTAGTTCGACCATGTCTTGCGCGTATCCATGTTACCGAGCGCATGGCGAATTTGTTCGTCGGTCGTGAAGCGATCCCAGATCGCCAGCGCCGCATGCGCCGTGTTGATACCCCGTTGCAGGTCTCGAAGCTCGGCCAGCAGGGTTTTGATGCGGTTGGCACGGGTGCGCGGATCGTTCTTCATGTTGGCGAAGCGCTCGACGCCGGTGGCGCGGTAGAGCCAGTAAGTCGCGGCCTTTTCCGCGCCGGTCGAAGCGGTCATGGCGGAGTGCATGCGCTCTTGCGTCTTGCGCGCGCCGCGCTCGCTGTGATGACCGACAAGGATGGGCTGGCCCATATGGAAGGCCTGCGAGAGTTCGTCGGCGCGGCGGGCGAAGGAATTGGCTTCGGCATGGCGTTTATGTGCGAGACCGTCGAGCCGTTCGGCCTTGATCGCGGCGCGTTCGGCGAGCGTCATCTCTTCGGGTTCGATCTCGCCCGCCAGTTCGACGGCAAGGTCCTCGCGCTGCGGCGTCCATTTGGGAGCGACGAAAAGCTCCTGCTTCGGGGCCCATTGGAAGCCCGCCTCCTTGACCCGTGCATAAGTTTCGGCGTCGAGACGTGACGACGCATAGAGGCGGATCTTGTTGTCCTCGGGGCTGTATGTTGCGGTGAAGCTGGTCATTGATCGTCCTTTCAAGGGGCCGCGGCCGCCATGTGCCGGGGGCAAATCGGTGCATCACGCCGATGGGAGATCGGCGCGGCTGATGGCTTGAGGTTCTGAGCGATCGCCTGGCGGCGAGCCGGCGAACTGGTCGGGCGGGAACCCGAACTTCAGGCAGGGCTAGGAAAGCCGAAGCGTCTTTTCGTCCGGAGTTTCGATATGGACATAGCGCTTCCCGCCGCTGCGGCGTTTGCGAATGCGGCCGTCCACGAACGCATCGGCCCATCGCCTTGCTTCGGCTGCGCGGGCGCCATCGGCGCATTCGTCCGCCTGCTCGAAGAGTGCGTACGCGAGGGCATATTGCTCCCGCTCCGGGAGGGCGAGCAGCGCCGAAGCGATCGGCAACGCGCTTTCGTAGAATTCGAGCACATGATGGCCGCCCCCATGGTGCATCAGGATGGCAAGTCGGCCTCTGCTCCCGATGCCCGTCGGTCGGGCAATCCGGACGTCATGGGACGCATAGGTGACCGAGACGCGTGAGGCTTCGAGTTCACCGCGATGGAAGACGCGATCGTCGCGACTGGGAAGTGGATGGGCGAGGACTTCATAGCCGTCGAAGTTCTCGACCCTGCGGATCAGATTATGTCCGATAACGGTCATGGCATGGATACTCCGGTTCGAGGTGACGGAGGATGGGCGCCCGGCGTCAGGCGGCACGGCGGCCATCGGCGTCGCGAAGTCCGAGATCGAAGGCGGTGAGGATGTCGAAATCGGGTTCGTGACGGTCGAAGGCGTCCGTAAGGTCGTTGATGGCGCTCCAGGTGAACGCGTCACCGGGGTCATCATCGAGCTGGAACACGATGGGCAGCGAGCCTGCGGTCATCTCGGGGAAATTGGCTCGGATGATCAATGTCTCGATCCGGCGCGCGAGGAGACCGATGCGGGGAGCAAGCCCGCCTCGCTCGGCATGCTGCATCTCGAAATAGCGCGCGGGCGCCAGCAGCGGGGCAATGCGAACGCATGGGACGCGGCCGACGCATTTCGGGCCGGCAACGGTACCGGCAAGCGCCCGGCGTTCGGCGGATACCGTGTCGGCAGGCACCAGCGCGCGATAGACATAGTGCGGCCGCGTCCCCGCAATGCGGGAACGGGTGACGATGATGTCCATGGTGGATCTCCTTCAGGCGACCAGCAGCGTTGCCGCGGCGTCCGATTGGGGAAGATGCAGTTCGCGACGGATGCGCGCCGCAAATCGCACCGGCTGGACGAGTTCTTCGACCGACGCCCAGTGGTTGCGATCGCCGACATAGTCCCGGCGGCCGGCAACCTTGCGGAACAGCACCTCGCGGCCACGCCCCATGACCCCGAGGCTGAGCTGCACGTAGATGCTCACGCCGTGAAGGGTCACTTCACCGCTCACGGCGATGCCCGCGCGGTTCGAACGAAGGTCATAACTGTCCTCAGCGAGGCCGAGCGCGTCGGCCAGCGCGCGCAATGCCTTGCGACCGTCGCTGTGGAACAGCTTCTTCGCGGGTTCGTCATAGGCGACGCCCTTGTGGGCCAGCGCGATCAGCGCGGGCTTGCGCCGAATGTTGGCGATGGCATCGATGCAGGCACGTCGAAGTTCGACATCGGAGTCCTCGATCTCCGAGGCGATGGTGCCGAGGTGGCGTGCGAGCAGGATGACGGCCGGATCGCTGTCTTGCGGTCGCCCGGCGTTGCGGCAGTCCTCGATCGCGGCATTGAGCGCGAAGAGGGAGGTTGCCAGGGTATGAAGCGCCGAAGGGTCGAGCGCCTGCTGGTGCCGAAAGGCCAGGTCATAGGACATGGGGATTTCTCCTGGGGTCCGGACGCATCTTCACGCCCGTCCAAATCCCCTCCCCCTTCCCTCCCGTCAGGCGGTCACCACTCGAAATGTGGCAGCCGGTCGGTCGCGGCGGCATCGCGGTCCAGGATCAGGTAGTCGCAACCCTTTTCTTGCGCGAAGGCCAGCGTGTCGGTGAGGTCGGCCGGGATGGCGGACGGGTCGCCGAACGAGGACGCGAGCGCGCATATAAGCCAGCCATAATGCGTATCCGCGATGCTCACGGGACGGTCGGATGGTTCGCGTGTCATCCACTCGTCGATGATCACGGTCGTCGGCCATGAAACATGGCACGAGGACAAGGCGAGATAGTTTCCGATCTCCAGGCGCTCGCGGTTATAACCGGCTTCCGGTTCGATCCACTCCATGCGGCTGAGGAGCTGGTCCTCGGGGTGAAGATTGAAATAGTCGCCCACAACGAGGGAGTCGTCGAGGCCGGCAGGATCGCGGCTGTCGTTGATCTCACCCCATCGCGACCGACAGAATGTCGCGACCTGGTCCAACAGCCCCTTGTGGCTGACTGCGGCAGCAACGCTGGTCCCGTGGCCATGGCCGATCAGGGCGAGATAGACAGGAACCGGCCAGGGAACGGCCGTCTGGTTGATCCGTCCAACGGCGGCTTCGAGATCGGCAATGAGATTGGATATGTCGGCGTATGCGTCGGCGTGGGGCGCGAGGGCGGCTTTGGCGCGCGCCAGCAACGCCAGATGCGCGGATCGTGTGTGGTCGGCCATGGGTCTGTCCTTCATGATCGGGGTTAGCGATGGAACCGAAGGCACTTCGTCGCTGTGCGTCGGCAGGACGCGAGGGCTGCGTCAGGGGTATCTCCGCCGGTTGCCGCGAGCGTCTGGGATGGGGTCTGCCGTTGCGCTCTATCAGGCCACAGAGACTGCCGGGGGCGGCAGCAACTCGCCTTGATTTCCGGCACATTCGGTCAAGGGTGCGTTGTCGTTCCCGGGTTCGAACTCGCCCTTGGTGTTCGCCAGCTCGGCTTCGAGGTCAGCTAGTTCCTGGAGCTTTTCTTCCAGCAACGCGGTGTCGGCGAAGTCCTGGCCGAGGCGCGCCTCGAACGCGGGGAGGCGCCGTTGGGCAGCTTCGAGGCTTGCCCTGAGATTGGCGAGTTCGGTGTCGAGATCGCGAATGGACGTCTCTAGCCGGCCGACCACCGTGCCCGGTCGCGTCTTTTCGGTGATTTCGAATCCGCGATGCTCGCCGTGGTGCTGGATGACGGCGGCGCTTGAGATACACCGCTGGCCTTCGTCATCTCTGGCCTCGCTGCCCGAGATCTCCAGCTCGAAGCCGTTAAACATTCCCAACAGCCAGCGAGCGAGCGTGCCGCGCGTGCGCATCTGGTCAGCCAGGCGGAGGATATGCTCCCCGACCGCCTTGCGATCGGTGAGCGTCCTGCCGTCGGTCTCGAAATTGACCTTGTCGTCATCGGTGGCGACGCGTTGCGCGATGTCGGATTCCAGCAAGGCGATCTGCCGGCGGCCGCTCTCGATTTCATCGGTCGTTCGCCGGATCGTCCTGCGGATGTTGAACTGGTCGTCGATGTGGGCGTCGCGCAGCCGCAGAAGCCGTGCCACTTCGGCGTCGAGCCCTGCCTTCTTCATCAGGCGGTCGTCGCCGGAGGCGAGCGCCTTCGCCAGCGCGAACTGATTGACGTTGGAGCCGACGTCCTCGATCCGGCGGATAGAGCGATCTCCCGACATGGCCATGTTGATGAAACGCGCCTTGCGTTCGAGCATCTGCCAGTTGGTCGCATCCATGGAGCCGCTCGTGGCGTATCCGTAAAGCTCGATCTCGTCGTTCTGATTGCCCTGACGCTCGATCCGGCCTTCGCGCTGCTCGATATCGGAGGGCAGCCAGGGGACGTCGAGGTGATGCAGGGCTATCAGCCGTTGCTGGGCGTTGACGCCTGTTCCCATGGTCGCAGTCGAGCCGAGGACGAAGCGCTTTCGTCCCTGATTGAGATCGTTGAACAGGCGCGGCTTCGCGCTGTTCTTCTTGTAGTGCTGCATGAACGCGATCTGGTCTGCGGGGACCCCCATCTCGACCAGTCGATCGCGGATCCAGACATAGGCCGAGAAGCCGCGGGTTTCGAGCGCGGCCTCGGTGCCGAGATCGGAGAAGATCATCTGCACGGCGCCGGGAAGCGGATAGGGCTTGCCGGTTTCGGGATCGGTGTAGCGCTTGTCGCTCGTCTCGCGCCAGATGCGGTAAGCGTTTTCGATCAAGAGGTTGAGCTTGTTTCCCTCCTCGTTCCCGACGACAGGGTCGACGAAGCGCAGATCGATCGCTGAATGCCGGCCGTCGGTGATTACCGACAAGAGGATATCGTCGCCCTTCTGCGGGCGGCCGCTACGGGTCTCGATCGCCTTGATGCGCTCGGCCAGCACGCGCTGATAGGCTTTGAAGGGCGCGCCGGACTTTGCGACGATGATCTTTCGCTTCCCGCCCATGATGGTCGGGAGGCGGACATATTGGCGCAAATCGTCTTTCAGCACGACATCTGCGACGCTGCGGTACATCGCCATGAGGTCGGCGACGTTCACGAATTCGCAGAAGCGGGTGACGGGCTTGTAGCTGCCGCTCGGCTGAAGCTCGAGCTCGGTGCGCGTGTCGCCGAAGTTCGCCGCCCAGGCGTCGAACTCATGCATGCCTTTCGCGTGGAGTTCGTCGGGCTGCATGAACCGCTGGAGCGTGTACATCTCCCCCAGGGTGTTGGTGATGGGCGTGCCTGATGAGAGGATCAGCTCGCGTCCGGGATTGATGCCGGCCAGATAGCGGGTCTTCACATAGAGGTCCCAGGCGCGCTGCGAGCCGGCCGGATCGACCCCCTTGAGGTCGCCGAGATTCGTCGCGAAGGTGAGCTTGCGGAATTGCTGGGCCTCGTCGACAAGGATCTGGTCGATACCGATCTCGCCGATATGCACGAGATCGTCCTTGCGGGCCTGGAGGTTCTCGAGCCTCTGCTTGAGGCCCTCCTTGAGGCGCTCGACACGCTTGCGCGAGACGCGATCCTCATGGTCGATGCCCGTGATCAGGGCCTCGTAGCTGGCGAGTTGATCCTCGATGAGGCTCTTCTCGAAGGCGGCAGGCGTCGGGATGAATTTGAACGCATCATGCGTGATGATGATCGCGTCCCAGTTGCCGGTTGCAGCGCGGGCCAGGAACCGCTGGCGCTTTTCCTTCACGAAGTTCGTGTCGTCCGCAACGAGGATCCGTGCCGTTGGATAGAGCATCAGGAATTCGCGGGCGATCTGTGCCAGGCAATGATTGGGCACCGCGATCATCGGCTTGTTGGCGAGGCCGAGACGGCGCTGCTCCATCACGGCGGCGCAGAGGCTGAAGGTCTTGCCCGCCCCGACGGAGTGGGCAACGTAGGTCGAGCCCGCGGCGACGATCCGCCAGACGACGCGCTTTTGGTGGTCGCGCATGCGGATCGTCGTCGAAGCGCCCGGCAGCTTGAGATGCTTGCCGTTAAAGGTGCGGGGCACAAGGTTGTTGAAGGCGTCGTTGTAGATCCGCACCAGTCGATCGGCGCGGTCGCTCTCCTGCCAGACCCAGGTTTCGAAGGTCGACTTGATCGCCGCGAGCTTCTCTTTGGCCGCTTCGGTGTCGGTCGTGTTGAGTTCGCGCCGCTCGGAACCGTCCGCATCGCGGTGGATATCGTAGATCTTGGGGATGTGGGAGTTGAGGGCGTCTTCGAGCAGGTCGGCAGCGCCGCGGCGCGCGGTGCCCCAGATCGAGGTCGAGCTGACATGTCCGAGGAATGGCGTCTTATCGACCGTCCAGCTTGCGAGCGCGACGGTGTGATGGATGCGGGTGGTGACCTCCATGGTTTCGGCGATGAACATCTCGATGACGTCGACCGGAATCCAGGGAGCCCCGAGGCGCGCGGTGATTTCACTTGGCTTGAGATCAACCGGCTGGACCGCCTCGAGCGCGGTTGAGGTGCCCGCGAACCGCGGATCGGATTCGGCCTTCTCGCGCGCAAGGGCGAGCTTGGTGCGAACCGGGCCTGACAGCACCTCGTCGGCCGGCACCCAATGGTCGAAATGCGGCGTGCTGCGGAGCGGATCGAGATAGACGTCGTCTGCAAGGTCAGCGAGCGCTTCGGCCTCGGTGACGCCGAGCAGCCCGGCGATCAGGGAGACGTCGACGCGGCCGCGATCGTGGAGAGACAGCGCCAGGGCGTCCTGGGCCGATTGGATCTCCTGGACCACCGGCGGCTTGACGACGCGTTCGGTGAAGATCGCGCCGGGGACGCCGGCGTCGCTAGCCTCGTCGTAACTCTCGATCGAGGCGACCAGCCATACGTCGGGGTCATCGAGAAAGGGCTGAAGGTTCGGGCGGCGTTGATATTCCTTTTCGGCGCCGGTCTCCGGATCGCTGCGGATGCTGGTGATCGTCCGGTTGATCGGCCCATGCTTCTTGATGAAATGCCGGTAGTGGTCGAGCAGCGTTTCCTGCAGGGTGGCATAGGGGCGGTCATTAAGCTGCGCGCGCAGGATCGCACGGACGGTATCCCGGATGGGGATGAGGCCCCTGATGATGTTGGCGTGCTTCTGGAACAGGCCGCTGTCGCCGCGCCCGGTCTTGACGCTGACTTCGGTGGGCACTCCATCGACGATCTGGTGCAGGATGCCGCGCAAAAGGAGATAGCTGCCTTCCTTGAAGTCAGCTTCGTCGGCCGCGGTGCCGACTTCCACGTCCGTGGCGACATCGAGCCTGTCGCGAAGCGATGTCGCGCGATCGATCGCGCGGTAGGCGCCTTCATGTCTCGATGCGATCGCCGACAGGGTGAACGCGAGCGCGGTTCCCAGCTCGACGCCGGGTTCGGCCGCGCAGGTATATTCCATGCCGAACTGGCCGCTGCGCCATTGATGGACCCCGAGCACATGATCGGGATGGTCGAGGAAGTAGCTGTTGATCCGGAGCGGCCCGAAGCCTTCGTCGCTGTCGGGAATCTCGGCCAGGTCGATCCAGTTTCGCACGGCGAACGGCGCATTGGGCGCGCGCTTGCGGAAGAGCAGGATATCGACGACGACGTCGGTGCCGGCCTCTTCCTTCATGGCCTTGCTCGGAAGGCGCACCGCTCCCAGGAAGTCGGCGATGGACTCCATGTGGAGGCGGGCTTTCGGATCGCTCTTGTCCAGCGAATATCGGGACGTCACGAACAGCGCGATGCCGCCCGGGCGAAGCTGCTCGAGCGCCTTCGCGATGAAGAAGTCGTGGAGCGACAGGCCGAGGCGACCGAGCGTGCTCTTGTTGTGGATGGTGAGGTTCGAGAAAGGCGGATTGCCGATCGCCAGGTCGAAATCGCTCGGCAGCGATGCCTTGTCGAAGTCGATGCAGCGGATGACCTGGTTTGGATAGAGCGCGCTTGCGACGCGGGCGGTGACGGGGTCGTTTTCGATACCGACGAAGACCGTGTCGCCGGAGAGATGATCCGGCCGGAGCCCCATGAAGAGGCCGCTGCCGCATCCCGGCTCGAGGATCTGGCCGCCGGTGAAACCAAGGACGCGGGCGGCGTCCCACATTGCCCGGACGATATATTCGGGCGTGTAATGGGCATATTGCGTTGCGCGCTTGAGCGACTGGAACTCGCGCTCGGTCGTTTCGGCGATCAGGCTCTGGCCGAGGTCTTCCCAGCCATCGCGGAATCCGCCCGTACGATCGGCGAAGATATTGTTCGCAAGCTCGGATGCACCGAAGCCGACGAACCGCGCAATTGCCGCCTGCTCGTCCGGCATGGCCGGCCTATGCTCGCGGTCCAGAAGGTTCAGGAGCCTGATCGCCTCGATATTGTCTTGCGCGCGGCCCTTCCAGGAAGGTGACAGGGTCCGCGCCCCGGCGAACGAGAAGTCGAACGATGCTGTAGGTGGCGTGCCGGGGGCGGAACCGGTCGCGGCCGGGGCAAGGAAAGTTGGCTGCCCGCTGTCACGGGCGATGGCCTCGCTGGCGAAGGCAACGATCTGGTCGAAGTCGAGGCTGAGCTGGAGAGCCAGCGCGGATGCACTGTTTCGCATGGGGTGCTTCCTTTTCTGGAGGTCTCGCGGACGCGGTGCGGCAGCCCGGATCCCGAAGGAGACCGGACCGCGGCGGGGCCGAGAGAGCTGGGAGACTGAAATGCGCGCCTCGATGGCGCCGTGGCTGGGAGATTTCGCCCGCGCGAGGGGCCTTGGTCGCGTCAGCGCCCCGAGAGGAGCAGGTCGAGGGCGCGCGTGAAGACATCCTCGCCGGCATCGTTGACGATCACGGCCTCGGGATTGGTGGCGCGCACGGCGCGCGCGATGAGCGCCAGCGGCCGTTTGCGCAGGGGATATTGGAGGATCTGACCGTTCTCGATCGTGATCAGGTTGGTGCGGAGCAGGCGCTTCAGCCGGCGGCCCTCGACCGCGCGGGCGAGAAGATCGCTTACCTCGAGTTCGAGATCATGATCGCAGGTGAAGTCATCCAGGGCACGCGGCGGGCGGTTGGCCTTGAGCCAGGCATCGACCGCGGCTTCGGTCCACCGGCCGACCCGATGATAGAAGTCCGCGCCGCCCATGCCCTCGTTGCGGGCATGGAAGGCCAGTTCGCCGTCGATCCAGATTTCGGCGGTATAGGCGGCAGTCTCCTGGGAGAGCGCGGCGCTATAGTGGACGTTTCGCAGTTCGATATGCATGGGGGACGCTCCTGACCGCTCCACCAAACGGAGCCCCGTCCCCCCTCCTCCTTCCCTCCATTCGATCAGCGCAGGCCGCCCCGCGTGCCCTGCGGGCGGAAGTCCGGGCCGTAGGAGCAGCTGTTCTCGCACTCGGGATCGTCCGCTTCGTCGACCAGATAGGCGGTGATCTCCTCGGCCGGCTGTGCGTCGAGCACCGCCGCCGCGCCGGGAAACAGGCGAACGGGGAAGACGCCCCTGCCCACGATCGCTTCGGCCTGGCGCATTGCGTCCGCGTGGTTCTCGGCAATCACGGCGACCTTGACCCTGACCGTCGTATAGACATGGACATGGTGGAGCTTGCTCATCCGTCGGTCTCCTCGACGCAGCTCTCGCCATCGATGCCGAACGGGCCGGTATCGGTGTCGATCGGCTCGTGGTCGGCGCTGTAGTCGTCGATCTGCTCGATCGTGGGAGAGAGCCATTCGACGAAGCGGTCGGCGTGTTCGCGCGCTTCGCCGGCGTCATCCGCATCGACGATCACGGTGATGAACGCCTTTACCTCGACCTCGTATCTAGGCATCGTCCGTCTCCTTCCCCTTGCCCCAGCGCTGGACCGTCGCGGTCGCCACCTGTTCGACGGGCACGATGCGACCGCGGTTCATCGCCGCGTCGACGGGGGCGCAAAGCACGAAGTCGACCTCGAATGCGTCCTCGGGTTCGTACCAGGGGCCAAATCCGGGCTGGGTCTGGCCGGGCAGCGGCTCCTGGTTGCGCAGAGCCTTGCGCGCCTGGCGTTCGATCGCGGCAAGATCGGCCTCGACCCTCGGACTGACGGCCTCGCCGATGACGTTCACCTTGGCCGTGACCTCGACCAGCTCGGTGTGAAGATGGCTGGAGCGCATGACGACCAGCACCTTGCGTTGGATTGTCATCACAGTTTCCTTTCCGGGAGTGGGCCGTCGACGGAATCGCCTTCGACGATCAGGGGCGGCACGCGAAAATCGCCGGCGTCGAACCAGGCGACGATCGCTTCGAGCGAGCCGAGCCGCTCGGCGGTGCCTCGGTTCATCACGACATGGCCGGCTTCGTCGGCCGGATAGGATGCAGGTTCGCCTTCGCCGGTGAAGACGACACGCTCGGCATCCCACTCGCCTGGATAGCCGTCACAGGAGCGGACAAAGGGCAGCTTGAGCTCGACGCACCTGTCTTCGAGTTCCTCGAACCGTCCGCCGATCACTTCGTGGGCGTAAAGGTCGAGCGGCTGGCCGGGCGTGCGATGGGAGGGGTCGAAAGGTTCGCCGCCCCATTCGATCGACAGGCGCTCGGCTAGGATGATCTCTGCTAATTCCTCAAAGGCGGCCGGGGGGAGCGCCCCTCCCAGTCGGATGGATGCGGAAACACGATTAGCCATGAAGGCCTCCATAGGTTGGCCGCCGCTCGACAAGCGGCGGGGTGGAACAGACGGGTGTGGATGCGCTTGGAGAAAGGCTGCGGGTCAGCTCTCGCGGCCGCGCGAGACGGCAAGGTCGAGTTCGGCTTGCGCCTGAGCGAGCGACCGGCGCGCGCGCTCGAGGGCCGCGTGTGCCCGGGCGATCCCGGCAGCGCCGGTGTGGGTGGCGGACCGGCCGAGCCAATCGCCGCAGAAGCGGGCGACGAAGCATCGCCCGGCCAGGCCGCAATATTCAGGTGCGACAGTGTAGCGCCGATCGCGGGGCGAGCGGACGGATCGCGGGCTCGGCATGAAAGGCTCCTGTCTGCGGAGAGACCTGATGGTCGTCGTGTCGGGGTTGGTCCGTGGCTGGCGATCTTGCGTCGGGTTGGCGGTCAGCCAAGGCGAAGCGATGCGGCATATTCACGCAGCAAGTCGGCCATCACGCTTCGGGCGTTGCTCTTGTTCCCGATCAGGATCTCCGGCTGGAGTTCCTGGCCAAGCGCCGTGCGGTAGCCGAACGCCGGTTCGCCGCTCGCATCTTCGACAACGATGCGGTGACCGCGCGGCTTCGCCGGCCCCGCATAGCGCGCGGTGAAGTCGCCAAGCCGCCCCGACAGCCCGGCGGCCATCTTGCTCCAACGGATATGTCCGGCGGCGAACTGATCGCCGGCAGCGCGGCCGCGTGAAAGCCAGTGGCGGAATTGCGCGCGCTGCTGGAGCACCGAGTTGCGCGTGCGCTCCATGGTGCGGGCGAGCGGCAGGATGTCGGCGCCGGCGTCGATGCGAGCGAGTTCCGCGTCGTCGGCAACGACCAGAATGTCGGCATAGTCGCTCTGGTGCAGCTGGTCGCGGAGCGCGACGCCATCGATGGCGGCCGGGCCAGTCGAAAGCGACAGCGATAGGAGCCCGGCCTGCCTGTCGATCGCGAGCAGCGTAGCGCCTTCATGTCCGGGCCGACCGCGCAGCATCGCGAGGATGCCGATCGTTCCTGCGGCGAGCTCGGACGCCCCGAGCAGGAGCAGGCGCCGATGCCATGAGGCCGGCGGCGGGATGTCGGTCGGGCTTGGCCATTGGCTGGGAAACGGCCGTGCAACTTGCGGACTCTCCGTCTGCATGGGTTCAGACGGCGCGGCCGCAAAGGATCGCCGGGCGACGTCGAAGATATCGTCGGGCTGGCCGCCGCCATCGAGAAACCCCTGCTCATAGGCGGGACGGCGTTCATTCGGCTGACCCGGTCGGGACGGCGACGGCGGTCGTGACACCCATCCGGCACGGGCTGCATAGTGACCGTCGGCATAGGCATAGGCGGCGTCCCAGTCATAGCTGAGAACGTCGCGGGCATGGAGGATCGCGGCATGGCGGGTGTCATTGCTGCCTTGCGCGATCTGGCGCTCGACATAGGCGAAATTTGCGGCCCTGCGCTGCTGCTCGGTTTCCAGGCTGATGGCGTCGTGGAGCGGTCGCAGCATCTGGACGCGCTCGCGGGTTCGCGCCTGCCGGGCGTCCAGCGGCGCGTCGTGCGGGAGATCGGGGAAGCATCGCCAGGCCTCGGCAATCGCTTGGGCGTGGTGGGTCGGACGTCCGCGCGCTGTCCAGCAGGCCGGATCGCCGGGATCGAAATTGTCGGTCATGGGAGAGTCCTTTGCCCGGCCGGGCGTGGCTTCACGCCGCCTCCATGAACGGGAAGCGCGGATGTGCCGGGGGGAGCTGCTTGGGATAGGGCTTGCGCGGGAGCGCCCGACCCTGTCGCCGCGCCGCGCGAGTGAGCTCGAAGCAATAAGCGAACAGGCCAAGCGTCCGGTCGGCGACGAGGATGCGATTGCGCCGCAGGCGCGCGAGCCAGACATCGGGTTCCTCGGTGATCCCCGGGCGCGGCGCGCCGAGGCTGACGAGCTGGTCGATCGCGCCTGCCGCGCCGCGCTCGCGGAGACGGATCTTCGAGAGCGTCCGGCCGGCGATCGGAATGCCGGCGATGCGGTAGGCTGTCCTAGGCCGGGTCATCCCCCGGAACGCGCCGCTCAATGCCGCGTAGCACTGGCCGATATGGCCGGCCTGAGGGTCCGAATAGGAGACCACGGCTTCGATGTGCGGCCGCTCCCGGCGCAGTTCGTGCAATGCCCGCGCAATAAACCAGGTCTCGCCATTGCCCGCGACTTCCGGCAACAGGAAGAAGCGCGCCAGCGTCGTGCCCTGGGACGGGTCGGTGAAGCCGGTATGCCGTGTGATGACGCTCGCGGTCGACGGCATGGCGAAGACGGCGACGCCGACCAGGGCAGCCTGCTTGCCGAACAGGCCGACCGCGACCTGCGCGGCGGGATAGTTGGGGAGATAATGGTGCGCGGCGACGAAGAGGCGCGCCGGCTTAGGGTCGAGCTGATCGACGGCGAAGTCGCGGGGGTCGATGACGGTCAGATCGTCGACGAAGCGCGCGCGCCGGTCGCGCCAGCGCTGGCTGCGGGTAGTGAGCATGTTGGCGATCTCCCTTGGATCACCAATTCCCTCCCTCTCCCCTCCTACCGGATGACGTGCCGGCGGCAGGGAGAAGGTCGATCATCTGCCGCGGCCCTTCAGCAGCGCGTGAATCAGCCGCTCTTCCTTCTTGCTGATCGGATGACGCCGGCGATCGCGCTCGATTTGCTGCTGCACGGCCTCGGCATTGTAGGGCGGTGACTTCTCGCTTGCCGGTGTCTCCGACCAACCGCCGGCGGGGCTGATCCAGACCATGCCCAAGGCGCCGGGCCGCGCCTCGGTCTCGCCGCCGGATTGCGTGACGGAACTGCGGACGATCACGCAACCGGGGTCATTGACGCGCCGTGGTGCTCGGCCGCCAATGACGATCAGGTCGCCACGGCCGGCCGGCAAATGGACAGTGTCCCCGGTTTCGACCGCCGAGACCAGTTCACGACCGATGGTGTACCGAAGCGTCCAGCCGTTTTCAGTGATGTGCGTCATGCGCGGTCTCCTTCCAAAAGGTTGTCGAGGCCTGCGTTCCCCGTGCCATCCGGCGGGGAAGCGGCACCGACGACAGCGGAAATCCTTGTCTTCGATGGTGGCTGATCAGGCGCTGTGCCTCAGCCGTGCGGCAGCGGGATTGGGACGGCGTGTCCGCTGGCGAGGTTGATGAAAGCGCCAGCGTGACGGATCGAACCACGTCCGATGAGATCGAACAGCAGCGAGAGAGCATGGCTCGCCAACACACGATTGACGAACAGGGACTGGCGTTCGAGCGCCTCGGCGACCGAGCATGATGGTGCGTCGTCGTCCGCCGTGCTTTCATCGGCGAGTTCCGGGAAATACTCGAGCGCCGTCGGAAGACGCGGGCTAGCCTTGCCGTCGCCACGCGCCGGGCAGCCGATCAGATATTGTCCGTCGGTCGCGCGATTCCCGAGGTCCATCCAGTAGAACGGAGCCGCCCTGCTCTTCGTGATCGCAGCGCCGAGCGTGCGCCGGGCCGAGGCTGTGTCGACGCAGGTGATTAGGATGTCCGCATCGTCGACGCCGGTCGCCGCGGGCGCGCGACCGTGAATGGCGTTCCAGGACAGGCCATGCGCGAGGTTGATCCGTTCCGTCAGCGTGCGCGCCTTCGAATGTCCGAGGTCGCACCGGTAGAAGGGCTGGCGGCCGAGATTGGCTTCGCTCACGGTGTCGTCGTCGACCACGGTGACGTGCAGCGACCGGGAAGAGATCGCCCGCAGCGCCGTGTCGAGCGAGGCGAGCCCCATCAGCATCTGGGCGCCGTTCCCGCCGCAGCCGACAAGCAGGATCTTGATCGGGCGATTATCGAAGGCGGCTGGAAGATAGTGGCGGTCGCTGGTGTCAGGCTGCATGGGACTCTCCTAAGAAGGGACTGCGCGGCAGGGGCACGAACATGCCGCAGGCGCAGAGGCGCGATGCGATCTGTACACCGTCCGGCTGGTCGAGCTGGCCGACGACAAGTGCGATCTTCGTCGTAAAGGCGTCGTCGGCATTGTCGGTGGCGCTGAAATAGGCCGGTCCGGCTGCGTGGCTGTGGATGTCGCAGATCAAGTGCCAACCGGGCTGCAGGACCGGCGATCGATAGACGAGCCGCGATGGTGTCGCCTCCTCGATGCCGGGGAAATGCAACGCGAAGGCCCTCGTCGCCTCGTTCCAGAGCACGAAGGCGGCCGCCTCGTTGGGGAGTGCCGCTCGGAAGTGATCGACAACCTGCTCGAGAAGCTCGTGCGGGATCAGTCCGCACAGGAGGTCGGCCCTCGGTTCGCCCACGCTTCCATAGGGGACATAGGCGGAGATCGGCGGCGTGACGGGAATATCGAGCGCGAGCCAGGGCCGGCGCAGGATCAGCATCACGCCATCGTTCCCGATCGCGAGGCCGTGTCCGGCACGCGCGGCGCGAAGCGCATCGAGGGCGGGCGATCGCCCATGGGGCGGGACCGGGTGGCAAGGTATGGCGGCCAGCACCGCGCCGCGGTCGGATCGTCGGCGAGTAAGCTCATGGCCGTGTGCTCGCCGCGATAAGCCTGTCGACGGTGACTGGCTCGGCCGCAGATCCTCGTGATGCCGGACCGGCAAGAAGGGGCCTGAGCCGCTTGGTGGGGAAGCGGACGGCACGTCGGGCCGCGAGATCATCCCAGAGTCTGACAAGACCGCCCTTGCCGGTGACGGTCAGGTCCTGGCCCACATTGGGGTGCGTCGACCAGGAGTCGAATACCGCCCGCTCGAATTCGGGGATGGTCGCGATCGTCAGTGATTTCGGCTTCGGGATGTTTCCCCAGCAGAGCTGGCCGTTCCTGTAGACATTGAGGATCGGCGAGTGGAGCAGCGAGGTTTGGGCGGTGGGGCGCTCATCCGCAGGCAGCGCGTAGACGCCGAGCGCCGAGCGGGTGGCGACGAAAAGATGGGCCGGGTACGGGACCGGCAGGATCGTCCGTTCGGACAGAACCCGGAGACGCACGGGCGGACTCGACAGTGCAAAGTAGGCGGCACGCACCTGCGCCGGAATCCACCATGCGAGCATGTCGGGATGCGCGACCAACACATTTTCGGGCAGGATCTCGGGCCGAACGGCGCGGCCGAGCATTTCGGTCCAGTGGCGCAGATGGGCGCGCGTCAACGGGGTGCCCGCCCCGATTGAGGGCTGGCCTTCATCATCGTGCTCGACAGCGTGGAGGCTGGCGAAGGCGGGTGCATCCTGTCGGGTCGCGCCGTAGGAACTGACGCCCCGCTGCGTTTCCCTGCGGTAGAGCAGGATGGCGTTGGTCAGGACCATGCCGCCGCCGCTCGCTTCGAAATAGGTGCTATGGTCGGGCATGTCAGCCTCACAATTTGGTGGGGTCGAGTTCGATCAGGTTCTGGGCGGCGAGCAGGAACTCCGCGCCGAGCCGCAATGAGGCGAGCCAGTCGTCGATCCGTCCTGGATTCGTCAGCGGGCAAAGTCCGGCTACGTCCATGAAGCCCATTTCCATGCCGTGTCGGCCGACATCGTCCAGTTCGGGCGCGAACTGCTCGGATGGCACGAGCGTCAGTGGCGGCAAGGTCGAGGCTTCCTCGAAGCCGGGGACGTACTGGTTGATGAGGTCGAGGTCGAAGTGCCAAGCATCGCGTTCCGGGGGAAGGCGCTTCAAGGCGCGGCGGGCGCGGCGGAGGCTGCGGAGCATCTGCCGAAGTCCGGCCGGGAGTTGAGCGGGTCGTGCCGCGTTCGCCGCAATCATCCAATCGGGGCGACGGGCGTTCATCGTCGACGGCAGGGCTTGCTCATCGAGGTCGGCTTCGTCGGCGCCATGATAATGGATCAAGGCATGACGGGCGCCTTCGTCGTCGGTCTCGCCGTCCCAATAATACATGGAGATCGTGTCGAAGAGCTGCTCGTAACCGAAGATCGGGAGGATGCAGGGCAGGTTTTGCTCGAGTTCGCGATATGCGGCGGCACGCCAGGAGATCGGAGCATCGCTGGTCTCAATCCACCCGAGGTCAATCTGCCCTAAGCTGTCACAGACGATGGCGATCGCCGGCGGGTCGCCGTCCTCGCCCTTGAGGACGATCGTCTGCAGATCGGCGAGTTCGATCGGCGCGAGGATTTCAAGCACGGCTGCACGGAAGACCTGTTCGATGCGCCGGCGGGCCTGTGCGCGAGTATATTGCCTGGGCAACGATTCCCGCTCCGCGACCCAGGCGCCGATGAGCTTGTGATGCGGGCCCAGCGGACGGTCGAAGAGCGTGGGAACATCATCTGAGATCGCGACGGAGCGGCCCGCGAGATCAACCGAGAGGCGGGAGCCCGAGGGACGGGGGCGGCTCGAGCGGTTCGGGGCGGCCTTCGCTCGTCTTTTCCGGGTCGAGGAGCATCCGTGCGTGAAGGGCCTGGATGTTCGTGTTGCAGGCAGGTGGGGAGAAGTCGGTCGTGTCGCCATCGTCGGAGCCGATCCATTGGAGGAGCGTGTTGCGGGGTGCGGCCGGGATCGCCGCGCGCTTGTCGCGTGACACGGGTCAGCCCTTGGTGCCGACGGCGCGACGATATTCGGTGACATGGGCGGTGCCGGACACGCCGGCGTCCACCATCTCGGCGTTGACGATCCCCGGAAAGAGCGTGGCATGATAGGCACGCAGGGCGGCCAGGTCATCGGCGAGGTGCGGCGGGACCGGAAGGTCGATGCCGTCATATCTGTAGGTGCGGGTGAGACGATTGATCTGCATGGGTGCCTCCCGGCTGATGTGAGAATGGTCGAGCGAAGCCCGTCAGAAGAGCGTTGCGGGCTCGTCCGGCTTGGCGTCGGCTGGCGGGCTGGTCCGCACCGGCACTTTCGCGGCGCCGGTGGGCGCGGTCGTTTTGGACGCCGCCGCGGCTTTCGCCTTGGCGGCTTCGGCGGCGGCGGTCCTGGCGGCCTCTGCGGCCTGCCGTTGCTCGGCGAGCTGGTCGGCGAGCGTCTTGCGCGTGGCGATGAGTTCGCCGNGCGCGCCGTGCGGCCCCTTGGCGAGTTCCGCGTCGATCTCCGCGGCGCTGGCCGTGATCGAGATCGGCCGGGTCTCGCCGGCTTCGAGCTTGGCCCCCGCGCCTTCGGCCTTCCGGGGAATGACGGTGAGGGTGACGGTGTCGTCGGGGCCGGCAACGAGGTCGAGCCCGAGCGAATAGCGGGTGAGCAGCGGAAGCAGGCTTGCAATCAGCATGGCGGTCAGTCCTTGTGTTGGAGAGGGTGGAATCCGGTCAGGCTGCGAGGTCGGCGACCGGGAGTTGGGCTTGCGGGGCGGCAGGCGCGGGGGGCGGCCCATAGGTGCAGTCGAGGGTCATGGCGCTCGGCAGCCGGCCGGACCAATCGAAGCCAATCGCATTGAGCATGCTGGTGATGAGATCGGACTTCTTGCCGGCGAGGCGCTTTGCGAACGCCTTCTGGCCGACATGGGCGACCAGGCCGCATTCGCGGGCGATGAACTTCAGCTCTTCCTTGGTGTACCGGTCGAGGAATGCCTGATCGACCTTCCAGCTATCGCGCAGGTCGACCTCGAAGGCCTTCGCGAGATCGGCGACGTGGCCGAACGTGACCACGTCCTTCGCGTAGGCGGCGCCGATGACGGCGAGCACGATTTGCGCCTGCCGGTCGGGCAAGCCCCGGATCGTTGCGATCTGGGCGCCATAGTCGAGGTCGGGGAAGGTCGCGCCGACCAGGAGGCCGGCACGCGACGTCAGGGTGTCGGCCTTGATCTGCGACAGCGTGCCCGACATGGCCGCGACGAGGATCGTGATTTGCGCGTGGCTGGCATTGCTCGCGAGCGCGCGGGCGAGCGCGGTGCGCCAGGTCGCCTCGCGAAGGTCGGCGGTGCGGCGCGCGATCGATTCCGCGGTGACGGCTGGCTTTTGCGCCGATGCCGCGCTGCCCGCCGGAGTTGCCGCAATCGACGGCACGGATGCACGCGGACCGGTCGTTTCGTCAGCCAATGGCAGGGTATCATCTGCATCGTCAGCATGATCGACGTCGGTCTCGTCGGCGGGGCCATCCTGCTCGTCATCGTCGGAAGGGTCGACGGTAGCGGGTGCTGCGGCCCTTGCTGCCTTCGCGCCGCGTTCCTCTTCCTCGAAGCGGATCGTCTCGGCGGCTTCGGTCTTGAGCTGGAAGCATGTGGGATTGGTGCAACTCCCGTCGTCGACATGGGTCTCGAAGAGGACGCGCTGCGTTCCCGAGTTGAACGGGCAGGTGGTGCATTCGGTCTTGTCGAAACAGGCGCCCGCGAGGTTCTGCGTGACGCGCATGAGCAGTTCGCGCGTCTTGCCTACGTCGAGGCTGGCGTTCAGGATCGTGTCGAGGGCCTTGTCCTGCTTGTCCACGGGAATGGCGGCGAGCAGCTCGGCATGGCCGACCTTGATCCTGCGTTCATCGAGCGCGAGCTTGGCGGCGTCGCAGAGTTCGGCGAGCGTCAGCCGGCGATCGAGCTTGGCCCGGGACCAGCCGAGTCGCCGGGCGGCTTCGGCACGGTCGCCCTGACACGCCGCGAGGTAGCGGACGGCGGCATCCGCCTGCTCGGTTTCCGAAGGGTCGTCACGGTCGTCATTCTCGGCGATCGCGGCTTCCAGGGCCTCCTGGTCGGTCATCTCGCGGATGACGACAGGCACCTCGCCGTCAGGGCCATAGGCTTCCAGCGCGGCCCGGTAGCGACGCTCGCCGGCGACGACGGAGAAGACGTCGCCCTTCGGACGAAGCAGGATGGGCTGGAGCACGCCACGCAGCCGGATCGAGGTCACGAGATCATCATGCTTTTTCTGGTCGAAATAGCGGCGCGGGTTATCCCCCTTTACGATCCTGGAGAGTCGCAGCGTGCTGGGATAGGTCGGTTGCGGTGTGTCCATGGCTTATCTCCTCATGGAATGTGGCTGGCCCGTCCTGCCGGGCCGTGTGTGCGGCCGCTGCGGGTCGAGCTGTCGATGGCGAAGTCGTGCGGATCGATATCGGTCAGGTCATCGAATTGGTGGGGATGACGGCAACCTCGATCGGATCACCATTCCCCCTCCCCCTTCCCTCCCGTGGCCGGAGGGCCCGGTGGAGGGGCAGTCGTTTTCAAATGGGTTGAGCTTCGCCACGCCGAGCGTTGAGAAATCTCGCACGGTGCGCGTCACTTGCGCCGTTGGTTATCGCGTGATCACGCGGCGGGTGAGGTCGGGGATGCGAACATTGTCATAGGGACTGCTGACCGACATCTCGAGCGCGTCACGCTGGGCGCGATACCAGTCGGTGGCTTCGACCTTGTAGGTCTCGGTTGCATAGGGCTCGCCGCCGCTTGAGAATTCGATTTCGACGGTGAAGCTGTGGAGGTCGATGTGCGAAGATGCGTGCATGGTGACTTCCTTTCGATATGAAAAGGGCGGCTCCGACCAAGGTCGAAGCCGCCGAGCATGAGCCGGGGTTGGAGCTAGGGGCGCCGCCGCCGTGATCAGCAGTTGATCGCGTGCGATCATGCGAATGCGCTCGGAAATACATGCGAGCGGGATTTGCCCGTCGATGGCTATTGACGCGGTGAACGATCCGCCATGGGCTTTCTCCAGGACGATACTGCGCGGCCCAATCGCCACGCCAACCATGACCGCCCTCCTCCCCTCCCTTTTGACTTCCGCGATGAATATCGGCACTTGTCGTTTACGCTTGCGCAAGTGAGCCCGGTTCAAGACCGCTATTTCCAGCCAGAAAAAGGATGTTGCATGGCCGAGACCGAAGAAGCAGGCGTCATGTCTTTGACCGTGACGTTGCTCAGCGCCTATTTTGCGAACAACACGGTCCCAAGCGGCGAACTGCCTGCACTCGTCGAGGGCACGCGACGGGCCCTGCTGGGCGGCACACCGGTCGCTGTCTCGGCGCCCGAGGTGGAGGAAGGCGCGGTCGAAGCGCCTGCTCCCGCACCCGAACCCGCACCCGCACCCGCACCCGCACCCGAGTTCAAGCCGGCTGTGACCGTGGAGGAAAGCCTGGTATCGCCCGATCAGATCCTGAGCTTGATCGACGGGAAGCCGTACAAGTCTCTGAAGCGGCATCTCTCGACGCACGGGTTGACGCCGGCCGAATATCGCGCGCGCTATAGCCTGTCTGCCGACTATCCGATGGTCGCGCCGGGTTATTCGGCGGCGCGGCGCGAAGTCGCCATCCGGCTCGGATTGGGTGGAAAGCGCAAGAGCGTGTCGCCACCTCCCGCGCTGGAACCCGAAGCCGCACCGGCAAGGGTAGCAGAAGCATCGGCAGTGCCGGCTGTTGTAGAGGTTGCTCCAGCCAAAGCCGCACCGGTCCGGCGGGCTCGAACAAAAGCTGCGCCGACGGAACCCGCGACGGTCGCGCCAAAGAAAGTGAAGCGCAAGGCTGGGGAGCGCGAGACTAAATCCGTTGCAGCCAAGACCGCGCCGAAGCCCAAGCGGAGCCGGACATCGAAGGCCGGCAGCGCTGTAGCGACACCACCGGATGCAGCCTCAGTGGAGGCACCTGCGGCCGGCTAGCTCGCCAGCCTCACTCGCTCCCCTGCCATTCGCAGCACGTCGTTCCAATCCTTGAAGCCCATCGGCGGGTATTCAGTCTCGATGATGCGCCCAGGCATTGCGTAGACCTCGAGGGCGCTCGCCGCGCCGATCTCGCCCGCGATGTCATTGTCTGGGAAAAGGACGAGCCGCCGCACGCGGTCAGGGATCGCAATCTGGTGCAGCCGGTCGGCACCGAGTGTCGCCCATACGGGAATGTCGAACAGGATCATCGCCGAAAGCGCGGTTTCGATGCCCTCGGCAAGACCAAGAACGGACGTCGCGGGAGCAAGCATCACGGCCGCGCGATCCGGGCGCCCGAGCATCATCCTGGGATCGCTGAGGTCGCGGGCGCGGCGTGCGTCATCGCGGTCGAAGAAGGTCCGCTGGATCGCCACGAAGCGTCCTTCGGCGTGGAGACCACCGTTGTGCAGCGCCGCGATCATTGCCGGCCGGAAATCGACCGCATCGCCTTGCCCGAGAGGTGTGCGAGGATGGAAGCGGAGCCCGCGCGGCAGAATGGCGATCCGACGGCGGCGCAAGTATATTTCAGCCGGCGTCGCGCTGAGCGGCCTGGCATCGTCCCAAATGCGTTGTGCGCGCTGGCGGCGCCACAAATCCGTTCCCATGGCTGAGGGCGCCTTTGCGGCTTTGTTGACATGCTGGAGGGCCTTTTCGTCGAGGCGCAGGATCTCGTGGATGACGTCACGCGTGTCGCAGCCGGCGAAGCATTTGAAGAGCAACGCATGGTCGCCGACCCGCACCGAGAGGCTCGGGGTCCGGTCGGCATGCGCCGGGCACAGACACATGGCCCCACCAGGCTTCCATGTGCCGCCGAGGCGTTTGACGATATCGGAACCGATCGCCTCCAATTCCGGGCTTCGGTTGTTGCTGGTGCGTGCCATGGGGATGTCCGAGCGATTGGCCCAGCACGCTCTTGTCCCCGAAACGAAACCTCGACGGAGGATCGGACTTGGGCGGACAGGCGGTTCAGGCAAGTACTGGCGATTCCAGGGCTGGGGCAGCCTTGAAACCATTCGGCAACCCTGCCCTCCCTCCCCTCCCGGACAGCGCTCGCGTCGCTATCGAGACCAGCGCACTGTCAACGAGACTCAGTCCCCGGAGCCGACACCGGTATCCACAAGTAGCGAAACCTGCCGGCCGTGACGCCTAGATCAGAATAGTCGCGCCAGACGAGCGGGTATCGTCCAGTCAGTTGCAGAGGCACATCTCGTCCCCTGGTCGTCCCGGTGCCGGCCCCGGCGCCCCATTGGAGTGTCCCGGCGAGTTCCTTCGCTTCGGCAATATCGAAGGCTGCATCGACCGTATCGCTGCGCCGGCGTGGTTGCCAATAGGCAGGGTCATTTGAAAGAACCAGAACGGCAGCGCCGTGGTTCGTCCGGCGAACGAAGGTCTCCATCCGAGCGACATCCTTGCAGACATCATGGCGCCGTATGTCATGGGCGCTCTGTTGGCGAAGTGTGAACCGCTCTCCGTTGACCTCGGCAACAAGCCGCTTGCAGAGATATTTCAGTTCCAAAGCAAAGGGTCGCTCCCCAAGAAGGAGGACATCGATCGCTCCGCGCAGATCGCCGCCAAGCGGATATTCCAATCGGACCTGCTGGTCTGGCTTCCGCAAGCGCAGCTCCATGGCGAGCTCATGCTGGAGATCGGCCTCCGAACAGAAAACCGGACGCCGCCTGGCCATATTGGACATGATCTGGTCGATCTCGATCAAAGTAAGCTCCACAGACACATCGAGCGCGGCATCTATACCGACTGCCGTTAAACGAGCGCAGTACGGTGAAGAGTCATCATTGAGGCAAACAAGACAAGGTGCAACGCAATGGCGGACTGCCAAAGCGACGGTCATCACGCATGAGATTGGGTGACACAACGCATTGATTCATGAACGACCTACTCCAGCTCTGAGTTCGATTTAGTGATAACCTTGTAAACATCCAAAATGGATGAATGCAGTCGAGGATCAATTTACAGGCAAGAACTTACAATATGGCACGCGGAGACATGAGATTCCTTCTCGCATGAGAAAGGAGCGTGTCATGCCCATTCGCACTAAGATGATTCCCATCGGTTCCCGGCCGTCGGACAACTCGGACCGGGAGCATCTGAAATGATGGAAGGTTCGCGCATCACAACCACCGTAAACCGGTGCAGCATGGTCGATTTTGCGGAACAGGCTCAGCGGCTGCGAGCAGAGGAGTTCGGCCGGGATCTATTCACCATTCCAGCTTTCGAGATGCTCCTCGATCTCTACACCTGCAGGAGCCGGCAGCCGCGTTCGCTTACCGCCCTAACCGCTGCATCGAGTGCATCGGAACGCAATTCACAACGGATCGTCCATCGCATGGCTGACCGCGGGTTGGTCAAGCTGCGACGCGATCCAAACGATGGCCGAAGGATCATTGTAGAGCTGGAACCGGAGACGAGCGAATTGCTCGACCGCTTTTTTGACCGGTTGGTTGAACTCGTCGCGCTCCTGCCGGCGCACAAGCAGAACGAGCGCTGAGGATGCGATGCAGACGAGCAAATGAGAATCCGAGCGCGCGTCGCGCCTTGCAACCATCCGAAAATCGTTGCAGAGTTTTGGCGCAGTGCGGGAAACGGCTGGGGACCGCCTGCAGGATTGACCTTCCACGCATGGCAATGGGTCCATCCATGACGGTTGGGCGCACGCATTGGACGTTATTGCCCGCCACCCTTGGGTGGTCCTGTCATGCTGTCTTCACTGCTTGTCTGCCGGCGCCATTTGGCGCGCTTCGACCTCCAAACGTGCGCGTAGACCCATGTTTCGCGCCCGTGAGGATGAAGGCTCCTGTGCGCGTGCGTCCGCACGCTATGACGATCGCCAGTTCGAAGCCGTCTATCGAAGGGAGGCGCCGAAGCTGCTTTCCTTTCTCAAGCGGCGCATCTGGATCGAGGAGGACAGGCACGATCTGGTGCAGGAGGCTTTCACGAGGCTGGTCGCGTCGCGATCCACCGCGGCCTCGAGCAATCCTGGCGCCTATCTGCAGGGAATTGTTCGGCATCTCCTCGCCGATCGCGTGCGCGCCTGGGCCAAGGCGCAATCCTTCGATCCTGTGGTCTATTCGGCCGGCAAGGACATTGCCGGACCGGACGCCATCGCGGAAATAAACGACATGCGGGAACGCTATCGACGGGCTGTCGAGACCCTCCCGCCGAGGACGAAAGAGGTATATTTGTTACATCGCGCTGAAGAACTGGGATATAGGCAGATAGCTGAGCAACTCGATATCAGTATCCGAACCGTGGAGTGGCATGTGGCTGAGGCCATTGTGCGCATCGGCAAGAGTATCGGAAATGCCCATGGCTGAGGACGATATGCCGGAGCCTATGCCGAGGATGGACCAGCAGATGCGTGAGGCATCCCTGTGGTTCGCCAGGATGCGGGGCCCTGATGCCGACGAGTGGCGCCCTCAGTTCGAGCAGTGGCTCGCCCTCGGGGCATCGCATCGGGGGGCGTATAACCGAGCTGGAGAGATATTCGCATTAGGGCGCTTCATGGCGGCCCAAGACCAAGACCAAACCGAAGCGAACGATAATGAGGAGAGCGGCCGCCATTGGAGATGGGTGGCAATCGCCGCAAGCCTGCTCCTGACCATCGGCATCGGAGGATGGATCGCAAAGGTGGAGCTACCTGGCATAGGAAACGCTCCGGTGCAGGTGGCACAGCCGAAGGTTAATCAAGCGGCCGAGCGCCAGCGCTATGCGACGCTGAACGGTTCCCGAAGGACGGTGCGGCTCGCCGATGGTTCGTCGGTCGAGCTCGATGCCGACAGCGAACTCTTCACGAGCTTCAGCTCTGATCGGCGCGAGTTGAAGCTCGAACGCGGTCGTGCCCGCTTTGATGTTGCACATGAGACCCGCCCCTTCGTCGTCCTGGCTGGTGGAGGAAGCGTGACTGCCCGCGGGACAGTCTTTGAAGTCAGTCTTGAGAGCGACAAGCGTGTAACCGTGAGGCTGCTGCGCGGTGCGGTCGACGTCGAGCGTCCCACCACTATCAAGGGAACGACCCGCCCGACGGCCGTCGCGCGTCTTGAACCGGGCGAGACCCTCAGTTTCGCGGCCATCACGCCGGCCGTGCTTCGATCCCCGCCGGGAAGGGCTGAGCTTCAGCCTCTCGCCCCCCTACCGGACATCTCGGCCGTCCGTGAGTACGAGCGTACGCCCCTGGCTGCAGTGATTGCCGAAGCCAACAGGGATTCTGCGACCGCTATCCGTCTAGGCGATCCGAGCATCGGCACATTGCGCGTTAGCGGCCGATTCCGGGTGACTGACGCGGATCAGGTCGCCGATCGGCTGGCGACACTGTTCGATCTCGAAGTCGAAAGGACCAAACCGGACGAGATCACGCTCCGGAAACGATAGCCGAGAAACTTTTTTACCTCCTACCCCGTAGGTTGCAGTTTTGTTGCGATGCTCCCTGAAAATCCCGCCAAATTGTCGGGAATTTCAAAGGGGCAAAAGATGGTTCGAATGGGGTCTCGGTTTCGGTGCGTGCTCCTTGCAGCGGTGGCGGTCGGTTCGCTGGTGCCGGTCGCCCCTGCTCTTGCTGCGGAAGAGCGGCGCATCGAGTACAACATCGAGGCCGGCGACCTGGGCGAAGCCCTCAAGATCGTGAGCCGCCTGTCGGGGAAGGAGATCATCTTCAACTCCGAGGCGGTGCTCGGGAAAACCGCTCCCCGATTGCACGGACCATTCAGCGCGGATGACGCCGTCCATGTGCTGCTGGAAGGGTCTGACCTCGTCGCCCAATACCGAAAGGATGTCATCATCATCAGGGGGCGATCGACGCCGTCGGGCGATCTAACCGATCGCTCGGCGGACGTCACCGACATCGTCGTGACCGGTTCGAACATTCGCGGAGTGGTACCCGCCGGATCTCCTTCGATCACAGTCGATCGCGCAGACATTGATCGTAGTGGATATGGAACCACGCAACAGATCCTTCAAGCGCTTCCGCAAGTCTTCGGCGGCGGCCCAAACGCAGCGACTTTTGGTATAAGCAACGTTAACGACTCCGCCTATGGCGAGTATCAGGCCTCGACCGTAAATCTGCGCGGTCTCGGCGCTTCCTCGACCCTTGCGTTGGTCAACGGACACCGGGTCCCGCTCGGCGGATACGGCACGTTCGCGGACATCTCGCTAATCCCGACATCGGCAATCGAGCGGATAGAGATTCTTACCGACGGCGCGTCCGCGATTTATGGATCAGATGCCGTGGCCGGCGTGGTCAACCTAAAATTGCGCGAACACTTCGAAGGTGCAGAATCGAGATTTCGGTTCGGCTCCGCCGATGGCGATTTCAACGAGATACAGGTTGGACAACTGTTAGGGCATTCTTGGAGCACAGGACATGCCCTCCTAGCATACGAGTATTTTCATCAAGGCAATCTCCCGGCGTCCGACCGACCATATGCTACCGAAGACCTCCGCAGGTTTGGCGGAAAAGACTATCGCGGAGGCTACAGTGCGCCAGGTACGATTTACGCCGGTGGCCGTCCCTACGCTATTCCAACCGGGCAGGATGGACGCAATCTCGATCCGCCTGACCTAATCGCTGATCAGATCAACCGGGGCGACTCGCGCGCGGGATCTGACCTGCTACCCGATCAAACCAGGCACAACGTCTTCGCGATGGCAGAGCAGGAGATAGGGCCGTCGCTACGCATCCGGGCCGAGGGCCTCTATGCCCGGAGGAACTTCCTAACGCACGCACGGAAAGATCAAAACTCCCGAATAACCGTTCCTGCGTCTAACCCGTTCTATGTTGACCCATTAGGCACGGGACTCCCCGTTCAAGTCCAATACGACTTCTCGAACGATCTTGGCCCTTATTCGAGAAAGGGTCACTCAGAATCAATCTACGGGACTCTGGAAGCTGATTTGCGACTCGGGACGTGGAATGCCAGCGTCACAGGCACGCATGGGCAACAATCAGATCGCGACCTCACGTTCAACATCCGCAACACCTATCGGCTGGCACAAGCTCTGGCCGATAATGACCCGAATACCGCTTTCAACATCTTCGGCCCAGGTGGAAACAACAACCCCGCCACGATCGACAAGATCAATGGTTCGTACACATTTGCCGCACGCTATCGCTTCAGTAATGTCGTTGGAAAGGTTGATGGTCCAGCATTCACGCTTCCTGCGGGAAAGGTTCGCCTTTCGCTCGGGGCAGAATATCGGCGCGAAACGATTTCTTCCACATTGATCCAAGACACCACCACCGCTGCGCCCGTCTCCCGCTCATATTTCCAAGTCCCTGGCCCCAGAACCATGGAGGGTTTTTTCGGCGAGGCCTTTATTCCGGTCTTCGGACCCGACAACGGTCTCCCCGGTCTGCGGCGCCTCGACATTTCTCTCGCGTTGCGCCGCGAGCACTACAATACCTTTGGAACGACGACGAACCCGAAGGCCGGGCTCGCGTGGGAGCCAGTTAGTGGGCTGCAGTTCCGGGCTTCATACGGACGGTCGTTCCGAACGCCTTCTTTCATCAATCAGGATCAAAGTCCAAGCACCAGGTTCTATCAGCCGATAGCCCTCCCAGATCCAAGTTCTCCCCGGGGACAATCGAATGTTCTCGTGGTGATCGGAAACGATCCTAACCTTGGCCCGGAGAAGGCCCGCACGTGGACACTCGGGCTTGACCTTAAGCCACAATTTGCTCGCGGCTTCGCATTCTCGCTCAATTATTTTAACGTTGTCTATCGGGACAGAATAGTCGACCCATCCGGAAATCTCGTTAATTTTCTCTCACAGCAATCTGTATATCAGCCACTGCTTAACGAAAATCCGGATCCGGCGCTTGTCGCGCAGATTTACTCGAGACCGGAGTTTGCCAATCCCGACGGGATTTCGGCAAGTAGCATCGACGCCATCGCCAACGCACAAGTGCAGAACCTGTCGTCTGTGAAGGTTTCCGGTATCGACTTTGACCTTTCCAAGTCCTTGCCGGCATTTCGCGGAAAATTGGAACTGGGTATCTCGGGCTCATACCTGTTTGAAATTAGCCAAGCGATCACCCCATCGGCACCCAGCCTTGATTTTGTTAGCACGATCGGATTTCCAGTTGACTTGAAGTTTCGTGCCCGGGCGCTATGGCAATCAGACCACTGGAGCGCGGCAATGTTCGCCAACTTCGTTAATCATTACACTAACACGCTCACCTCTAAACCAACGAACATCCGCTCCCAGATTACGATTGACGCATCTATTTCGTATTCCATCCCAACGACGAAGAGTATTTTCTCCGGCGTCGCTTTTCAGCTCAGCGCTACCAATCTGTTCGATCGTGACCCTCCATACGCGGAGTTTGTGACGGGAACGTCGGCTGTCGGCTTCGATCCAGAAAACGCAAGCGCAGTCGGCCGCGTTGTAGCGGTCCAAGTGATCAAGAAATGGTAAAATGCGCATTTAGGTGGCTTGTATTGCTCACACTCATCGCGATGCCAATTTCGGCACATGCGGGGCCGACACTTAGAGAACTCGTCGAGATCGCCGACCTCGATAGCTTATCAATCTCTCCTGACGGAAAAAGCGTCGTGTTCCGGATCGTTCGGCCTTCCGTCGACCGCAACATTGTCGCTCTAGACTGGTTTATTCTCCATCTAGAAGGCGGACGGATGCACGCTCCAGACCCATTGTCCGGGGGTGGAGACGCCGTCTTCAACGATGTCGGCGTCCTCACGACGGAGCATCCAGTTTGGTCCCCCGACTCGCGATGGATCTATTTTCGAAAAGCGAGGGATGGAGCGGTGCAGGTCTGGCGCGCTTCCCGAGATGGACGCACGCAAGAACAGGTTACCAACCTAGCCGCCGACGTCGATCGATTTCGCATCTTGAACAATGGCGCGATGCTCATCGCAGAGCATGGTCCTGATCGGAGCGCAACCAACAGAGCTGAGCGAGATGCTTATTTGAGCGGGGTTCTATTCGACGGCTCGATCGACCCAGGACAAGCGTTGTTTTTGGGTGGGAGCATCAATGGCAGACCTGCCACGCAACGCTTGCACGGTGACTGGTTCGATCGCTGGGGTCTCTTGGACGGTGAAGCCCGGCAATTCACGTCAATTAATCTTGTGACCCACGCATCGGCCGCTGCTACCGGCGACGAAATTGACGCCTTCCAAGCCGGGCTCGAAGCCACAAAGTTCGAGGAACTAACGTCCACTCTGGCAACTAAATCCACCGACGGAAAATGGATCGCGACCCTTTCGCAAAGCGGGGCTGCATCCTCAATCCGTGTGGCCGAAGAGCACGGCCACCGGCAGTCGTTTAGCTGCCCGCCCGCTATTTGTGGAACAGGCTACGTGTCCGCGATCTCATGGAGACGGGATACAACTTCGTTGATTGTTTTCGTTTCGGACAAGTCGAAAGGCACTACGCTTTTCCTATGGCGCCCTCAGGCCCGGCGGGTCAAGCGGCTGGTGGCGACCGAAGGGCGCCTCTTTGGAGACCTGCAAGCAGGCTCAAGTTGTCCATCAGCAGGGGAACGAATGTACTGTGTATTTTCGGATTTCCGCTCGCCGCCATCGCTGGTCGAGGTTGATTTGCGACGAGGAGCTATACGCGAAATCTTCTCGCCAAATTCCGCCGTTCAGGCGCTGCAGGCAACGAGGCTTTCGTGGCGGGACGCGGATGGACATGATTTTTCCGGTATCTACTTCCCGGCCTCGGGCTCCAAGCCAGCTAACGGCTATCCCATCTTTATCAATTACTATAACTGTGCGGGATATCTCAAGGGAGGCGTAGGAAACGAATATCCGTTCTCCGTTCTCGCTGAACGGGGCGTTGCTGCCCTTTGCATCAACAAGGTGAGCGCATCTACGACCGGCCAGGATTATGACGCAACGAGCGACTATCAAGTGGGCCTAACCGGGATATCGGCGATAGTAGAGCAGCTATTTCGGCAGGGAAAAATCGATAAACGCAAGGTCGGCATGGGCGGCCTGAGCTTCGGCGCGGAAGTCACGGCTTGGGTCGCGATGAAAAGCAGACTTCTCGGTGCAGCGAGCATCTCGTCAGGTCTTATTGAGCCGGAATATTTCTGGCTCAATATGGCACGAAATAATGCCATGCGCGCAAACTTCACTAAGTGGTGGAGGCTGGACGCGCCTGACGTCACGCCAGGAAGGTGGAAGGAGGTGTCTCCGGCGCTAAATACCGAGTCGATCTCGATCCCGGTTTTATTCCAGCTTTCGGAACAGGAATACCGCTACAATCTAGAGTTGTTCGGGCGGCTTGTACTTCGCGATCGCTGCGCTACGATGTATATCTACCCTGATGAAGCTCATATCAAAGCGCAGCCGCGACATAAATTGGCGGTCTACGAACGAAACTTAGCCTGGTTCGAGTATTGGTTGAGGTTCGGTGGTGAGGAAGTCGATCCGAGCGTTCAACATGAGCGCTGCGACGCCGCGCGAGGGCTGCTGCGTGCCGATAGATTGCCCGGTCTGGCTCATAATTGAAGGCGCTGCACCCAATACTCTGCCTCCAGAAGCTCGATGACGCGGTAGTGGTGGAGACCCGTCGGAGGTATGTCAGTGCGTGTCGCGACGTCAATCTCGACGCGATCAAGGAGGCCGGCTCCGGCGAGGCGGCCATCTAGCAGGACCTCCCGGATATGGCTCCGATTCTTCACGAAGATCCTGCTAAACAGCGAAGACAGACCTGCTTTCGAACGACGATCTCTAATCTCCAGGGGCAACATATGCGAGAAGGCGCGCCGGGCGACCGCTCGATCCCTGCCGCCGTTAATCCATTCCCAGGTTGGTATCCTCAGGCATGCTTCGACAATCGGAGTAGATAGAAGCGGCAAGACAAGCGGATGGTTGCGTTGTCGTGCGAGACCTTCCCCGTAGGATTGGGCTTTCGCTAGCAGGCGAATGTGCCTCTTCTTGCCGGGGAGTGTGTCGGCGGCCGCGCTAAGCCAAGGATGCACGGTGTCATCAGGACGCACTCCAGGCTCACGTACAAAGGTGAAATCGTACCCCCATTTGATCTCTGGAGGCTCGCGCAACCGCCTGACAAGATTTGCGAGAACTGCAGCGGTCGTGCTGTTTGTCAGCCGCCTGACGTCGTGAATGCCGGAAGCGATTTTCCCGAGCGGCGCCCGGCTAAGAAGCAAATCTGCAATCGGCGCCGCCGACGTCGAGAAGCAAAACACATTGTCTCCACCGCCGCCGTTGAAGAACGCATCGTTTCCGTTCGCCCGCGCGGCCGTTGAAATCAATTGGTCAAAATGTCTTGCAACCACGTGAGGACCGTAACCGTGTTCTGAAGGCCGCCTTGCGGGAAGCTGCTCCGCAGTGCTGATAGCCGCTTTTTGCGAGGAGCGGTGATGAGCGAGGATATCGAAG
>NZ_MIPT01000001.1:3865454-3916478 GCF_001853345.1 Edaphosphingomonas haloaromaticamans
GAAGCTCGCCAAGCGACGGGCACAGGGAAGAGCCGCCTACACCGACGCTAAATCCCGCGACAGCTAAGCGATGGCGGTTTCCTGACCACGCTTACTGAGGACCTGGCTGCGGTAAAAGCATATCGGAGGGGGCTGCGACCCGAACGTCGCACGAGCCGACAGCGAATTCTACGAGGGATCTTCCAAGGTGTGTCGAGAGAGTTCTCGCAAAATGCCGTTCGTCGCCCTCCATTTCGGAAGGGCTGGTCGTGACGAGAGTCGCATCGTCATGGGACAGAATGCCCGCGATGATCGAGGAATCGAGGCCCCCGGAGACTTCGAGCATCGGCTTCTTGAACATTTGCGCCCAAGACCGGACGCAGCAGGAAGTTACCTCCGCAAGCTGCGCCTCCGGGGCGCAGTCCGCGNGGTTGGCCTCGGTGAGATAGTCACTGGGCATCCACCAGGGCGTCTCAACCATCGGCGTTGCCAGATCGACGACGGTTCCCTGTGCAATGCGGCTGATACCGTCGATGCTGGTCATTGCGGGTCGGTATTCAGGCTGAACGATGAAGTTCCTCAACCCAGCCCAATCGATCGCGGGCCTCAGCTGTCCGGCGGCTAAAATCCACTCCAGCGAGTTTGAGATGATTAAGGCGCCTTGCACCTGCGCGCGATAAAGCCTGAGTTGCCCAAATGGTGAGGTGACGATCTCCGTCCTTCCGTCGTCGCGGAAAAAAAGCGCGACAAAATCTCCCCACAGGCCACCGGACCGGATTGATTTCTCCACAGATGGGGACCCGAGATCCTCGGTGAGGGGGGACACTCCATGGCAGTAGCCAAAGCAGATTGAACGTCGATCGGACGCAACGATCCTGGGAAGCGAGCGGCCCGCCAGTGTGACGCTGCGAGATGTCGAGATTAGCGTGTCGAAGTCTGTGGCACTCGATAGCGTGTCTTGAAGGGCTTGCAATCTATGTTCGATGGCATCCTTATCGCCAGCGATCACGAGCAGGTCGTTCATTGCATGCCTGCTCGAAGAGGAGCAAACCAGCGGACGGCGTCCAGTTCGTTATCGATCACAACATCGTCAGACTGTAGCCAGCAGTGGGCTGCGAACGGATTGGCCTGGACACCGATGACAAGCGGTACGGGCAGCCCCTCCTTTGCAAGCATGAGTTGAAGTGCCAGAGAATCGACTAGGCAGCGCCGTTCGATTGGCACGAGGCCGCGCCATTTGTTGAACGCTCGAACCGTTGAGCGAATCTCGTCCCACTGTGATTTCGGCGGATCGGCTGACCGATATTTTAACGGGTGTCGTACCGCTGCGCGGATCCCTTTCTGCCGGATCAACCATCGCGCGAAGATTGTAGCGCTTGCTACTGCAGCAAAGGCGAGGCCTCCATTTCTTTCCCGTTCAACCGGCGCTAAATCCAAGTGCCTAGCCGGGCGCTTCACGAAGAGCCTTTTGGGCTCATCAAATAGTCCACGATGTCCGTTGAATTGTCGGCGCAGGGCGGCCAAAAGGTCGACTGGCAAAGCGGACGTGTCCCCACGTTCGCTTATGGCCAGATAAACCATGTGCCCCAAAGTCGCGGGAAGCGCCCAATATCGGTCCGCCTCCAAATCAAGGGCAATGATGCGACCATCGATCCCGCAGAAGGTGATGTCCGGAGACACTTCGAAGAAGAAGTTTGAGACACTCATGCGCCCATGCCGAGAATGGGCGTGTGCCCGTGTGGGGCACACGCCGGGACCTTCAGTCGTCGGAGAGCCCCATCTGGCCGAAGCGGCCGAGGCTTTCACCAGCGCCGATCTGTTCGCCCTTGGTCTCGACGCTCGCCGAGCCCAGGTCGATCAGCTCTTCGACAGTGTGTTCTTCGTTGCGTTCCATGACACGTTCCTCATCATCTGCCGCGAAAGCACGGCGCGGTGATGGTAATGGGAATGGCTGTGCCATAGGTGCGAATATATCGCGACAAGCTGGCGCGATATTCTGGGAGAAGCGGGAGATCGCTCCGTAGCGGATAGCTGCCATATCGAAACCCCAAGTAAATCGTTGAGATTTTTTCTTCGCTGCTATGCCGTCGCCGTTTCGACGATCTGCTGTTGATGGAGGATTTTCCTCAAGTGATAGGTTTCTATTCTCCTTCGCAGAGCCTTCCGGAAATCGGCCGCCAGAGGGCTCGTGAGAGCCGAAAGTTCCCTTTCGGCAGACTTCGGTTCAACGGCATCTGCTATTCTCGTGTAGTGAAGCCGTTCGTTCAAACGACGAATATCGATTGACGCCTGCTTGTTTCCCCCTGCCTCTGCCAACGAGGTGAAGATTTCCATTGCCCGTGCAGCGAAAGCCACGGCCGAACGATTCCCGGCATTGTTTGACCCTTGTTGAAGAGCGCGCCTCAGTGCAGGCTCTTTCAGGTCCGAGGTGGAAGCTAAAACGAGCTGCATGTGCCACCTGAGAAGCGGGATGAGTTCGGCCGGCTCAAGGACAGGAACCAAGAAACCCCCATCTTCATGGTGTATGAAAAGTCCCTCACCGACGAAGATGAAGGCGGCCTCGCGAACGGGGGTCTTGCTTGAGTGATGCCGGTTGGCGAGGTCCTGGATGTCGATCCGTTTGCCCGGGACGAAATGGCCGGCCAGGTAGTCGGCCTTCAGGCCGAGATAGACACGCTCCTGTAGCGGAGGGTCCATTGCCGACATCATAGCCCCGGTCCTGCCGGGACCGGAGGACTCGTCCACGCCGGGGTGAGAGCCTGGGTCAGGCGATCCAAATTTCGCTGCGCAATCATTTCGATGCACAGTCGCTCGAGATCGCTGAGGTCGCCCATCGCGAGCTGCCGCGGAAAGCACATCTTCTGCCCCGCGAAGAGAAGTGGGATGAGGATATGGCCGGTCGACAGTTCCAGTCGATAGGCGCAGGCCAGATGGTCATCCAGTCGAGAGCGCGGGTTACCGGCTTCGATCTCGCGAAGCCAGCGCACACCCATGCCGAGCTCGCGCGCCAGATCGCGTTGCGTCAGGTGTCGTTTCTTCCGTGCCTCTTCTATTTGCCGCCCCGACTGCACTTTGACGTACAGTAGCGGACTTTCAGCAACGGAAGTCGCCAATTGATGCGACATATCCGCGTCTCCTTACGGGAGATACCGCCCGCCAAGGCAATTCCATAGGTCGAACGCTAAGGTGTACTTACCACCACTGTCAAACGGAACCTCGGCCAACTTGTCGGGATTTACCCAGCAAGATCATTGGTATCCCGTGAAGCCGGTGTTCTTGCTCCCGATTGCAGGGCGCGATCAAAAGCGCGCAGCAATGCTGTCTGGTCCGCCTTTGTGATCTGTAGGAGCGCCACGATGTAGATTCTGCCGAGAGTGGGCTGCCTGGCCTCGGGCGAGTCCTTCTGGACGCGCTCGGTGATGCTGGTTGCAATATCCCAGAGCTGACAAGAAGCCCCGACGTGGTGCTCTGCCCCTCCGCCGAGGAAACTCAACTGCTGCCCTTTCAACTGATCGATGATCTCATCGGTGGGCATGCTGTTCAGATATTCGATCGCGACGTGGAGCGTGGTTCCCCAGGCGATCAATGAGCGCGTCGCGCGAATCAGATGGCAGTGCGAATCGATCAGGACGTCCAATCCGGCCGGTGAAAGCCGGAGCTTAAAGCTGCGTCGTGCTCGACCCATTGCCTTCTTCTCCTGCCAAAACTGGCGCTCAAACACCCGTCCGGGACCCCAAATGGGTGCTTTTCCACGACGAAGCGAGGCACAAGCGGCACTATAATGCCGCTTGTGCCAAACCCTGTTCATTCCAACGCGCATCAGCTCCATTGACCGGGTTTGCTTCTCTTATGCTTTGTTTCGCCGCTTCGGCACTTCAGTGCCCTGCCTATTGCGGCGGGCTTTCGTGATGGTCATTGCTCGGGACGCACCGGATCGGCGGAGACTACGACCCTAAGTCCCAGCTCCACCGCACCGGACTAGCCAAACCCCAAACCCGAGCGCCTTGCGGCGCCACGAGGAGACGCGTGCCATGGACTTTCCATGCTCCCCGCCCATGCTTGCAGGAGCCCTTCTGCTGGTCATCGGCACCAACCCCGCCAGGGCCCAAACCTATCGTCCCGACGCGGAAGGCTACCCTTGCGCCCGTACCGCAGAGCTCGCGGTCGTCCAGAACGAGGCGGGCTTCTCGATCCGCGAGAAGACCAACTCTGTCCCGCCTCTCCCTGCAGCGGCACCGTTGCCCCTGCCGGCGGCGATCAAACTCGGAAACTCGCTCACTCTCGACAGCCGAATTTTCGCGCGCACCTCCCTCGTTCGTCCGGAGTCCTCCGATGTCCCGCAGCGGTAACCTGATCCTGGCTGCGCTACTTTGCGCTTCGGCCCCCGCCTATGCGCAAGAAAACAGCGCCGAGCCGCTCACGGCGGCTGCCGCGGAAGCTCAGCGTCAATTGCGCCAGACCTTCACCAATCTGACCTTCGAGGACTTCGGTCCGGCGCCTGTCAGCGGTCCGATATATCAGGCTATTGCGGGTGGACGAGTCATCTATTTCGCGCCGGAGAGCGAGCATCTTCTCTTCGCGGCGGTCTACGACAAGAACGGGGTCAACCTGACGGCGCTGGCGCTGGACGCAAGCGCCAGCAAGCGACTGGGCGCGATCAATCCCGCCGAGGCCCTTGTGGTAGGGCCTGCAGGCGCGCCCAAGGTCATCGAGTTCACCGATCCCGACTGCCCCTATTGCCAGGCGCTCGAACGCTTCTGGCTGGCCAAGGAAGCCGAGGGGAAACCGGTCCAGCGCCTCATCTACTTCGTGAGCGGTATTCACCCGCAGGCGGCAGCAAAAGCCGAGCATATCCTCTGCTCCCCGGACAGCCAAGCGGCCTTCAAATCCGTCTACGCCGGCGCTCAGCCTGCCACGCTGCACAAATGCCGCCCCGGCGCTGAGAAGGTCGCTCGCGACGCGGAGACCGTCCGCAAGATGGGCGTCTCCGGCACGCCGACCCTCTTCGTGGACGGCAAGCTCATCTCGGGCTTCCAGCAAGCAGAACTCGAAGCCTTTCTCGAGACCGAGGCGAAGAAAGGCCAATCCAGCCCCTGAAGGCGAAGCTTTCGAACTTTGGCGGACCTCGTCCGTGTGCGCGCTCGCCATTGCGCCCGCGAGGACCGGAATGCCGGCGGGAGCGCACCTCCAGGAGTCGTCCAGCGCCATCGCCGGCCGGACACGACGACCATCGGTACCGGCAAGCATGATCCGGACGGCTCCATCGACGACAAGGAGACTGCATATGTTGACTCTGATCCGGGGAAGGACGTTCCGCACGATCGACGCGGCTGTCCTTTTCCTCCTGGCCGCGTTCGCTGCTGCCGGTGTGGCCCATGCGTTCGCGGCACCCGCCGTCGGCGACCTGGGCTACGACATCTACGACATCGTCGTGAACCAGGGAGTCAAGGGACCGCTCGGCTTCGTGGGCGGCGTCGCCGCCTTCCTGTTCGGCGTCTCGCGGCTTTTCTCGAACATCATGATCGGCATCCCGACGATCGTGGCGGCGGTCTGCCTCATCAAGGCAGATTCGATCCTCCAGACCTTCGGCATGGTGATCTGAAGACAGGTCGGGCCGCCGGCCTGCCGGCGCCCGTCCACCGGAACGGAGGGTGATGGTCACCCTCCGGAGACCACGCTCAGCAGCGTGGTGAAGCAAGGGAGAAGGGCGTGGACGAACGTCTGCCGCAATTCCTGCATCGGCCGGTCCAGATCCTCTGGTTCGACAGTCAGGAATTCATCGTCGTGATGAGCGTGATCTTCGTCGCGGTCATCGTCGGCGGGATGATCGGCTGGGCGCTCATCGGCGCTCTTCTCCTCTTCATTCCCTGGAAGCGGACCAAGCCGCGCGGTTTCATTCCGCACCTGGCCTGGCGCTGGGGTCTCGCCCGCTTCCGCAACTATCCGGGTCCGACCCAGACCCGCTTCTTCGAGTGAGCGCGATGGCACATCCTTTTCGACGCAAGGCGCAGGCAGACATGATCGGCGATACGCGCCCGAGCTGGCATTTGCATCGCTACCTGCAGGGCTCCGCGAACCTTTTCGAGGAGAACAGGCTCCTGAAGATCGCGATCGCGGGTCTGTTCGGCATCACCGCAGTGCTCGGCACGCTCATTTACACCTCGAACCAGAACACGCGCACGGTGGTCGTGCCGTTCGGCGCGGACGGCGACCTCTATGTGACGGGCAACAAGCCCTCGGAGGGTTACCTTCGTTCGATCACATTCAACATCGTAGGGCTGGCCGGAACCTATTCAGCCTATTCGGCCGACCGCCAGTTCCAGGAACTGCTGCGCATCGTCCACCCCAGTGCGTACAACGGCCTGCGCGACAGCCTCAACCGCTTGCTCGACGAGCTTCGCAGCAATCCCACGCTCTCGATCGCGACCTACATCAGAAGCGACCAGCCCGTCACTTGGTCGGGCGGCGAGATACTCGTGCCCGTCGAAAAGGTCCGCGTGATCGGAGGTGTCATCCGCAAGTTCCGCGGCAATTTGCGCATTCGTTACGCGCTCGAGAACGGCCGCTTCTGGCTGACCGCCCTGCAAGAGGAGAATTTCAGTGCCGAAGTTCGGTAGTCTCGCGAGGCTTACATGCCTCACGGGCGCGCTTGCCGCGTCCATCTCGGCCGGCAGTCCCGCCCTCGCCCAGTCGATCGCGGCGCTTCCCGACCAAACGAGCCGCATCCGCCTCTCCAACCGCGACGTCAATCATTTGGTGTGCGTCGGCGGCGAGATCGATGACGTGAAATTCTCTGCGGAAAAAGGGCTGGCGGTCGAGCGCGGTGGGTCGGACGCATGGATCAAGTTCCTGGTTCTCGAGACGGAGGATATGGGCGCGAAGACGCGCACTTATGTGACGACGCCCTCAGAATTCTTCGTCTCCTGCAACGGCGCGATCTATCCGCTCTACGCCGAGCCGGCCGACATCCCAGCCCAGACGGTGACGCTTGTGCCCGGCGGCGCGCAGCGCGCCCGCTCCAACGACGCGCTGCTTGGTCCGCTCGTCGAGGAAGAGCGCGCGGTCGGCATTGCGCTGGCGATCCTCCAGGACCGGGTGCCCGCTTCCTTTTCCGAGGTCGCGCCTTCCGGGGATCGACTGATCCTTGCCAGCCTGCCTGGTGCATCGCTCAGCGAGCGACGGCGCCTCGAGGTCGAGGGGATGGGACTCTCGGTGAGCGAATATCTGGTGCGCGCGAATGCTGCGATGGCGCTCGATGAGCGCGATTTCCTGGACGCTATGCTCGGCGCCGACATTTTCGCGATCACGATCGATCGGCTGACGCTGGGGCCAAACGAGACCGCGCGGCTGATCGTCGTCCGCCGGAGTGCCCAGCAATGAGCGCGTCCCAGGAATCACCGGAAGGGCAGTCCGCCGCCACGCCACGCCCCAGCGCGGACGGAAGCGAAAATGCGCCACCCGTTCGACCCGCGCTTCTGGATCTTCCGGCGCAATGGGCAAAGCTTACATCGGATCAGAAGCTCCGTGCGAAGCAATTGGGGGTGGTTTCGTCGATCGCACTGCTCGGTCTTGGCCTCTACACGGCGAGCCGGAGCGGACAGGAGGAAGCGCCCCAGGCGCCCCAGGCTTCCAATCTCGACATGGGCGCGGGCCTTCGCGGCGACAGCCTCGAGGTGAAGCTGCGCGGTGACCTCCAGAAGATCCTCGACGGACAGACCCTGCTCGGAGATCGGGTGACCGCGATCGAGGAAGGCAAGGTGGTCCCGGGTGCCGCCAGCTCCGGCCACGCCCAAAGCGCGGGCGGCGACGGAGACCTGCCGCCTGCCCTTCCCGGCGAAGCCCCAGCCTATCCGCCCGCTCCGCCCGAGGCCAGGGGCGCGGCCGACGAGATCCCTGCGCCGCCTAGTGCTCCCGCGGCACCACCCGCCCCGCCTGCGCCGCCGACGGAACGGCAGGTCGGCGCGATCGGCGCGGCGACCGCGACGCAAGCGACGGAGGGAGGCGCGGGCGGCGGGGCCGCGTCAAAAAAAGGGAAGCGGACGATCTATTTGCCACCTGGTTTCATGAAGGCGCGGCTGCTGACCGGTATCGACGCGCTGGCAAGCCGGGACGCGACCAGTAATCCCGAACCGATCATCGCCCGGGTCCAGGCGCCCGCCGTCCTGCCCAACGAGGTAAAGGCCAATCTCGCCGGCTGCTTCGTCATCGGCAATGCGACCGGGAGCCTCGCCAAGGAGCGGGTGGAGATCCAGCTCGTCTCGATCTCGTGCGTCGACTTCGAAAGCCATGCGGTGGTCGACCAGGCGATCAAGGGCTTCTTCGTCGACGCCGACGGCAAGAAAGGGCTGTCCGGCAAGGTGGTGACTCGGGCCGGCGCGACGCTCGCGCGCTCGTTCATCGCCGGCACGATCGCCGGCATCTCACAGTCGGTCGAAGGCACGTTTGGCAGCCTTTCGACATCTGCGCTCGGCAGCGTGCGCAGTCTCGACGCGGGCGATGCCGTCAAGTCGGGCGTTGCCGGCGGGCTCTCAAAATCGTCGGACAAGCTTACCGACTTCTATCTCGATCTCGCCCGCCAGGCGGGTCCGGTCGTCGAAGTCGGCGCTGCGAAGGATGTCGTGGTCGTCATCCAGGAGGGCCTCGCCCTCGAGATCAAGCCATCGGTTGGAGCCAAGTTCTGATGCGACGCTCCCCTCACTCCACAGGAGGTTTCGCCATGCCCTTGCTGGCTCACCAGTCCTTCCACAGGACTTTGCTATGTCTAAGCCTCCTCGTGGGCCTCAGCGGATGTGCGACGGTCGGTTCGATGATGTCGCCCTATTCGGAGAAATTCTCCTGCAAGAATGACGATCACGGCCAATGCATCCATCCGGACCAGGCTTATGCCGATGCGGTCGCTGGGGTCGCCTCAAAGTCGGATCCCAAGGTCACCAATGACCGGGCGATGCTGCGCGGTGCGGAAGCCGGTCGAGGGCGCGAGAGATCGCGGGGCAAAAGCGGCGGCGGTGCCTATAGCAGCTATCGCGATAGCGTCTATCGCGAATTGAAAGGCCTGGTCGAGGCGCCAGTCACGCCGATGCTGAAGCCCGCGCGGACCGTGCGCACGCTGATCCTGCCCTATGCCGATCGTCAGCGTCCCGATCGCCTCTACATGCCGCGGTACGTCTACTCGGTGGTCGACAAGCCGGTCTGGGTCGTGGGCGGTGCGCTCGTCGGCGCGCCGGATCGCGCATCGCAAGCGCCGATCCTCGGCCAGGTGCGCGATTCCGCCGCACCCGACGGTGAAGCTGCATCGACAGAGGTCACCACGCCTGCGCCGGCGATTGCGGCACCAGCTCCGGAGCCACGGCCATGAGCGCGTCGGCATCACGCAGCGGCCTCACCTACGCCCGTCTTCGCAACGCCGTGCGGCGCGACAGCTTCTCGGACTATCTGCCGCTCGTCGCCTGGGAGAATGAGACCGAAGCGTTTCTCTGCATCGACGACACCTGGGGCCATGCCTGGGAGCTGGTCCCGACCGCCTATATGTTCGCCCATGTTCAGGGCGCGCTGCAGGGCCTCCTCAATATCCACTTCCCGGACGGGACGGTTCTCCAGCTCCACACCTTTGCCGACCCGCTGATCGACGACGCGCTCGACGCTTTTCTCGATTTGAAGACCCGCGATGATCCTCTCATTCAGGCCTCGGCGCGTCACACCCACGCCTATCTGAGCAATGGACGTCATGGCCTCAAGGCCTTGCACGGCATCCCGGTCCGAAACTTCCGTACTCTTCTCTCGATCAAGACGCGGCGCCCGCTGGGCGAGGATCTGCGGCGTCAGGTCGAGGAGCAATTGTCCAAGCTCGGCATCCGCCGGTTGCCGCCTGAGGAGATGGTCGCCTTCTATCGGCGCATCTTCAACGGTGTCGCCGATCCGGCGCCCGGCGTCTTTGCCGACGGCTCGGAGACAGGGGCGCCGCCGATCGCCAAGCAGATCATCAATGCGGGTCCGGATCTCGTGTTCGAGGGCGCTGAGGTGTTCCTCGGCAACCAGGTCGCTCGTTGTCTGACGCCGAAGGCGCCGGCCCGGCGCATCACCGCCGAACGCACCAATCGCCTGATGGGCGGCATGCGCGGCGCATCGGAAGACAGCGATCAGATCGGCGGCCCGTTCCTCTACACGCTCAACGTCCTGTTCGATCATTCGCAGTTCGAGATCCACAAGCGCGCGCAGATCCTCTCCGCGCAGAAGGCGGCGGGCAGCTTTGCGGTCGAGGTCGGCAAGCAGATCGAGGAGATCGGCTGGATCCTGGACGAGGCGGGCAACAGCAAGTTCGTCCGCGTGATCCCGACGATCTGGGTGTTCGGCCGCGACCGCGCGCATGCCCGCGACCTTGCCGCACGCGCCAAGCGCCTGTGGGAAGGCGAACCCCTGCCCTTCTCGATGCAGGAAGAGAGCTATCTCAACCCTACCCTGCTCGTGATGAGCCTGCCGTTCGGGCTCTACCCCGACCGAACCACGCTGCGCCTGTTGGAGCGCGACTTCCGCATGCCGGTGAAGGCGGCGGTGCTGATGGCGCCGATCCAGACCGATTTCCGCGGCGGCGGTCGTCCGGCGCTTCTCTATACAGGCCGCAAGGGCCAGCTCGTCACGCTCGATCTGTTCGACCCCAGGATCAACAACTACAACTTCATCGTCTCGGCCGAGAGCGGCGCGGGCAAGAGTTTCCTGCTCAACAATCTCTGCCAGCAATATTACGCCAATGGGGCACTGATCCGGATCATCGATATCGGCGGGAGCTACCGGAAACTCTGCACGCTCTGCTCGGGCCGCTATATCGACATCGGCGAAGAGCATCTGGTGCTGAACCCCTTCGATATGGGGCTCGCGCTCGACGGCGACGACAAGCAGTCGGCGATCACCATGGCGGTCGCGATCGTCGCCGAGATGGCGAACGCATCGACTCGCAAGGGGGTGACCACTTCTGAATGGAACCTCCTCAAGTCAGCTGTCCAATGGACGATCGACACAGGGAGGGCCGATCATGGCATCGACGCCGTGCGCGAATGGCTCGGCACCTATCCCTCGCTCGTCGAGGCCGATCTCGACCGCGTCGACCATCTCGTGCCGACTGCACGCGAACTGGCTTTCAATCTGCGGGATTTCGGCTCGGGCGGCGCCTATGGCCATTATTTCAACGGGCCCTCGACCCTCGACATCCGCAACGACGAATTCGTGGTGCTCGAGCTCGAGCGCCTCAAGGCGATGCCCGACCTCTTCAACGTCGTCGTCATGGTCGTGGTCAACGCGGTCACGCAGGAACTCTACCTCTCCGCGCGTGACAAGCCCCGATTCGTGCTGTGCGAAGAAGCCGCTCAGTTCATGACGAGCACCGATGGGCAGGACCTCTCGCGCCTGGCGGAGGCTTTCGGCCAGGGATATCGGCGCGCCCGCAAATATCGCGGTTCATTCGGTATCGTGCTGCAGTCGATTAACGACCTCATGCTGTTCGGCGGCACCGGACAGGTCATCCTCGAAAATGCCGCGACGCGCTTCCTGCTCCAGGGCTCGACCTATGACCGCGCGGTCGACAACAAGATCCTCGACTATTCAGGGTTCGTCCTCGACCTCCTGAAGTCGGTCCGCAATTCGAAGCCCAACTATTCCGAGGTGTTCATCGACTCGCCACTGGGCCTCGGCATCGCGCGGCTGGTGGTCGATCCCTTCTCCTACTGGATCAACACCTCCGCGCCCGACGAGGTCGCCGCTTTCGAGGCGCTGATGCGCCAAGGCCTCTCGCCGCTCGAAGCCGTGTGCCGCCTGGCCGGTGTCGACCCCACGGAAATCCTGGGTACGCCGGCCGTGTCCGGCCTCGTGGGGGTATGAGGATCATGGGACGCCATACTCCGCACCCCGATCAGCTGCCGCTCAACTGGTCCGACAACGAAGCCATCGAAGTGATCGTCGAGCAGCGTCTTGCCGAACGGTTCGAAGCGGAATCCTTCCAGTGGCGCTTCCGGCTCGTGATAATCGAGACGGTGATGATGGGTCTGCTTGTGCTCGTCGCCGGGCTGTTCCTCAAGCAACCGACAATGATGGTGCTGCGCGCTTCGCTCATCATCGCCGCGTCGTGCCTCGCGACCGGCCTGCTGCTGCTCAGCCTCTCGGCGGGCACGGCGAAGATCATGAGCCGCCTGCGCCGGAGGAGAGGCCAATGAACGGCCTCACCTCTTCCACGCCCTCGCAGTCGGCGATCCGGCTCACCATTAGCGGCTTCCTGTTGATGCTGGTCCAGAGCACGCTCCTGCTCATGTCGTCGTCGCTCGGCGCCGAGGCGGGCGTGCTGATCTGGACCCTGACCCCGCTCGCCTTCTGCGCATTCGTCGCCGCCCTCATCGGCATTCCCGAGCCCCCCGAAGGGCATTGGAGGCAGCGCCATGGCCGTTGACTTGCTGCGCCGGGTCCGTCGCAGACCCATCTTCCTGGTGCTCCTGACGGGCAATGCGCTGGTCGGTGCGGCCGCGATCGCAGCCGCACCGATCGCAGGCGGCGCCCAATCGCGCAGCACAATCGGCCGGACCTGGCCGATCGCGGAGCCTGATGCGCTTGGCGAGATCGAGGCCAAGGTCGCCACGCTGCCGCGCGACATGAGCAAGGCGTTCGGCCCGCGCGACAAGTGGAGCGCGCTCAAGGCAGCCTCGCTGGGCGTCGCCAACGCCGACCGGATTCGTAGTGTCGTGCCCTTCTACACGCTCGATTTCGACATCACACTGCCGGATGGCAAGACGCTCTATCCGAAGGGCTTCACCTTCAATCCGCTGACCTATGTGAAGCTGCCGCAGCGGCTCGTTATCGTCCATCCGCGCAACCTTGGCTGGGCGCTCCGCAATGCTCGGGCGAGCGACTTCATCCTGCTTTCGGCGCTCGGTGGGCAGAATGGCGACGCGATCGATCTGAGCGAAAAGACGGGCCGCCCGATCTACATCCTCGAGGAGCGGGTCAAGCAGCGGCTCGGTCTCACCGTCGCGCCGGTTATCGTCCAGCAGTCGGGCACGCGCCTCGTCCTCACCGAATATGGGCCGAAAAGCCGAGCTTCAGCGACGGGAGGGGCGCAATGATCGGCCGTCTTCCCTTCTTCGTCATGGGACTGGTCATCGGTCTTCTCATGACGCTCGCCTGGCCGAGCCAGGCCCATGCCTCAAAATGCGAGGCCGGCACGGTCTTCAACCCCATCACCAAGGTGCGCTGGACCTGTATCTTTCCGATCACGGTGGGCGGCATCCGGGTCGGCAGCTTCGACAAGCTCGACAAGGCGCTCGACGCGCAATCCGCGTCCAAGCCCTTGTGCGCCTGCCGCAAGGGCATCCAGTTCTGGTTCGGGGTCAAGGTCTCCTATTGGTCGCCGAACCGGATGGTCGACATCGTGACCGAGCCCGGCTGCATGATGGCGCTTGGCGCCGATCTCCTGCCGACCGGCGGCAAGCTGCAGGGCAGTCAGTCATCCATCTCGGACGGCACCAACACCCGTAAGATGTTCGCGCAGATGCACTATTATATCTCGCCGGTCTGGGCGATGCTCGACATGTTCACGGACCTGCCATGCCTCGAGAATGACGGCTTCGACGTGGCCATGATCACCGAGGTGTTGCCAACCTGGCAGTCGGGGACGCTGGGCGCGATCATCCAGCCCGAGGGGATCCTCTTCGGCAATCCCGCCGCCGGCCTTGCCTGCATGGGCGACAGCGCAGCGGCGGCCGCCGGCAAGGTCATTGATCCACTCTTCTGGTGCATGGGGAGCTGGGGCGCGACCTATCCGATCGCCGGCGATATCCATTTCGACGACAGCGTCGAGGCTTGGGCGGGGCTCGCCGCGCGCGGCGTCTTCATGATGGGACGGCTCGGCGCGCTCACGATCAGCTCGGCCGATGGTTGCTCGTTCGTACCTCAGCCCATCTGGACCAAGTCCCGTTACAAGCTCCAGATCATGGAGCCGGTCAAGGGCGGCAAGTGCGTCAATATCGGCCGCCCGGGCGCGCTTTGGTCGTCGGCCAAGCATGCGCCGGGCAAGGACAACGCTCAATTCATGCTCTTCGAAAAGGTGATCTGCTGCGCCGGGATACCGGTGCCATGAGCAGGTCGCTTCCTCTGGTTCCCGCGCGAGACAGCCGTCCATTCCGGAGGTCTGTTCGCCAAGGCCCCTACGGCCGATGGCTGGGGCGCGGGACCGGAGCGGCGTCGCCATGCCCCCCTGGCGGCGCCGCTCCACCCCCGGCCAGCGCGGCCGCATCGCTCCCCAGATGGGATCGGCGCTTCCTCTCCGCCTGTTCCCTCATCGCGACCGCGCTGGCCATTTCGCTCACCTCGCCCGCCGGGGCGCAGACGATGGAAGAACGCGCGCGCGCCGCAGCCGAAGCATCGCGCGCGAAGACCAGCGATAGCGACACGCTTCAGCAGAACTATGTGACGCCGGGCCTCGCCGGCCAGCAGATATCGACCGTCGACAACAGCCGGACATTCGCGCCGAACATCGCGTGCCAGAAAACCGCAACGATGCTGGAGGTACTGGTGCAACCTGCGTCTAGCGGTGATCTCGGTAAGGTCACCGTCGCGCGCGACACCGATCTCGACGGCACTGTCGATAGTACGGCGAACTTGTCTGTGCCGGTCTCGGGCATCTGTGCGAATGGGATCGTCTCCTGCCAGCCCGGCACCTGGAATGGTTGCAGCTTCTATCGCTGGGATGTCGATACAGCCAAGGCGCTCAAGCTGACTTCGGTCGATATGCCCAAGCTCGCCGGCTGCTATTGTCTCAACAATAGCTGCGGCACGAACCTAGCCTGGGGCAATATGGCCTCGGTGCTGCGCGACCTTGGCGGCGGGATGATCGGCGCGCTCACCACGGCCGACCCGCGTTATGGTGTCGCCGAGGCTGTGATCGATGGTCCCTCCATCCGCTATGTCGGCGCCCAATCGACAGCCTGCTCGGCCAACCCCGATTTGCCCCAGACAGCCTATCGCGCCAATCCCGCGACGATCGCGTCGGATGCCTATGCCGCGTCCACGGGCAATTCCGTGTTCCAGGCGCTCAAGGGATCGGCGATCGGCACCGGCACGGCGCTTGCATTTAGGCATTGCTCGATCGAGCGGCGTGTGACCGTGTTGAAGCCCGGCGCCGAGGATATCATCAGCCGAACCGCGGGCGGCTATTCGACGATACAAAACGGCTCGTCCTTCGATTTTCTGATGGGCTCACCGGCGGACAACAGCCTGGCCGGAGGAAGCTGCACGCTCATCGACTTCCGCATGACGTTGCATGTGAGTGAGCCTGACCGCATCGTTGACGCGCGGCTTGCTCGGTTCTTCGCCGACGATTGGGCGCAGGTTCGGATCGATGGGCAGCTCATCGGCTCGGGGCCCTCCGCCTGGACTAGCCTTGGACTTCCACCTGGCAAATGCGAGCTCAAGAAGACCTTCTATGCCTACCCGAACCTCGATCTGCGCACCTTTCTCACCGCTGGCGATCATGAGATCTGGCTGCGCGTCGCGGTCGCGGAGGGCGGCGAAGGCTTCGCGCAGGTCCATGTCGATGTCGACAACAGCTGCAAGACGCTGGAGCAGGTCGTCGACGGTTGCGGGGCGATCGCCGCCGATCCGCAATGCAAGCTCGACAGCGAGCTGGTTGATGGTGTCCAAACCTGGATCAACGGGGTCGCGACCGGGCTGCGGCCCCTCCCCCAGACCCGCGTCTTGGGCGGGCCGAGCTGCCCGACACAACTCACACGCGACTTCTACCTGAAGGATCGCACCTATCGCTGTGCTGTCGATGACATCGCGAAGCCCGACACAAGCCGCGGCGCCTATGTCATCGACCATTCGACCGAGACGCTGCTGGCCGACCGGACGCGCCAGAGCGACGGAAGCTATGCGACATCGACGCGTGCCTTCAGCCTTCCCGACCGGGGGTCGGTCGCGGCCTGCGAGCCCGTTTGCAAGACCCGCGCGCCCAAGGCCAATAGCGAGGCAGCGCCCGATGGCGTCGTGGGCGCAAAACAGAATGTGCCGGTCGGCTACGACACCTTCTTCCACGCCTGCACTGCAGACAATCAATGCCCGGCAGATCCCGGCGAGGAAGTCGTCTCCGCCTGCGGATGCCTCGACGATTTTCCCGAAGCGGTCGTGATGATGCAGACGGTGCGCCTCGCCGGCGCCGACATGGTCTGCACGGGGAGCGTGCAATGACGGGCCTGCCGACAACGAGATATTGGTATCTGGGTCCACGCGGCGCCGCGCTCGCACTGGTGCTCGGCATGGGGTTCGCGCTCGGCTGCCCGAGCGCCGCCAGGGCGCAGCAGATCTGCGCAGCCGATCTCAACAACAACGGCGATGCGGCCGATGAAGGCGAGCAGGCGAACTGCCGTTCCACCACCAGCGGCGCTTGGCTCTGCCCGATCCAGGAGGTCGACTGCGTCGCCGATGCCACGGGCCAATATAGCTGCCCGGCCGGCCCGCAATATGCCTGCCTTGTGAAGACCGAGGGCGGCCCGCTGGCTTGCTCGCCCAATCAATGCGCCGATCTCGCGACCAATCCCATCGTGGATGAGCCGCCGATGGACGATCCGGGCACCGAGCCGGATGGCGGCATCGATGCCGACGGCAATTGCCTGGGAAAGATCGAGATATTCTCAGGCCGCGGGGTGCGGTGCCGGCCCGCCGGGCTTTCGACCACCTTCGCGAACTGCTGCAAGGACAAGGGCAAGATCGTCAAGGACGGGATGGGTTCGTCCATCTCGTCGATCGGCACCAAGATCGCGGTCGCCAAGGGCGTGTTCACGGGCATGAAGGCGGCCTACACGGCGTTCAAGGCAGGCGCGACGGCAAGCCAGGCGGCAAGTTCGGGCGCCAATGCTCTGATCATCGGCCTCGACCCAACTTCGATCGCAGTCAGTCTCGCGATCAACTTCATGATGGAGTTCCTGTTCGCGGGTTGCGACCAGCAGGACATGGAGACGGCGATGCTGCGCTCGTCGGGCATGTGCCACGAGATCGGCAGCTACTGCACCTCGAGCTTCCTTGGGATCTGCCTGCAGAAGGCCCGTGGCCATTGCTGCTTCAACACCAAGCTTGGCCGCATCATCCAGGAGCAGGGCCGTCCCCAGCTCAAGGCCTTCAACGGCGACCTCTGGGGCACGGCCAAGAAGCCGATGTGCCGTGGGTTCACGCCCGAGGAGTTCCAGGCGCTCGATTTCAGCAAGATGGATCTCTCCGAATATTATGCTGACATCGAAGCCCGCACCCAATCCGACATCCAAATCGACATGGGGGAGCGCATCGATGCGTATCTCAAAGCGGTCAATCCGTAGCGCCTCTCTGGCCGTGCTGCTGGGCGTGGCGTCCGCCGCGCTCGCTCAGGACAGTGGAAGGCAATCCGCTGCCGACCAGGGCCAGGCCAGCATGGATCGCCTCGAAGGCGCGGTCGCGCGCGGCAAGGATGCGGCGGGACACATACCCGACCCCAGACTTCCACGAACGGACAACCCTGCCGACCGCCGACGCGCGTTCGAAGGCCTGCGCAACCGAGCGTCAGCGCCAGAGATGGAAGCCCGCGCTCGCGCCGCACAAGCGCGCGGCGAGGCAAGCCTCGCCGCCGAGCGAGAGCGACAGGCCAAGGCGCTGCGCCAGGCCCTGGGGCTCGAGCCGGCGGAGGAGCAGGCGCTCGCCAAGGCCGCGCCGGCGGTCATCGCCAAAGGCTGGGTACCGGTCCTGTTCGTGTCCTCATCCATGCCGATCTCGACACTGCGCAATTATGCGGTCCAGCTCGAAAAGGTCCGCGGCGTCTTGGCATTCCGCGGGGTGCCCGGCGGCCTCAGGAAGATGGGTCCGATGGCGAATCTGACGGCCGAGATCCTGCGGCTCGACCCGGGCTGCGAAGGTCCCGCCTGCGTCATGCGCGACGTCCAGCTCATCGTCGATCCGATCGTCTTTCGCCAGCATGGGATCGCGCGTGTTCCGGCGCTCGCCATGATCCCGGGCGATCCGACCCAGGCCTATTGCGAGCGCGACGACGAAAGCCCGCGCGCAGCTCACGTCGTTTACGGCGACAGCGCGCTTTCCGGCCTGCTTGAAGAATATGCCCGCCTCGGCGGGAAGGAGGAGGTAAGCCATGCTCAGGCTCTTCTGGGCGCTCGTTAGGGCGATCGCCGGCCTCTGGCCGCGCCTGCGCCGATTGCCCCGCAAAGCGGCGATCGCGCTCGGGGCCCCGGGGCCGGATCAGCCGGCACGGCCCGAGCGGCTCTTGCGCGCCATGCTCGTCGTCCTGCCGGTCGCCACGATCGCGTCGCTCGTCGTCCCGCAGGTCACTCTGGTCATGACGCCGTCGATCGAGGCCTTCGCGGTGCGCAAGAGCCCGGGGCCGATTGCCCGCGGAGACTATGTCATGTTCACGCTTCATCATCCAATCGCCGGGCCGAACCCGGTGTCCGTCACCAAGCACGCGCTCTGCATGGCGGGCGATCGACTGACGATGTTCGAGACCCCGTCGCCCCTGGTCCCCCATAGCAGGGACGGTCATTATTATTGCAACGACGAGTTCCTGGGCGTCAGCCTTTCGCACGCCCATAACGGGATGAAGCTCGACCATATGAGGTGGAGCGGGATCATTCCCATCGGGATGGTCTATGTCGGCTCGACGCATCCGCGGGGGTTCGACAGCCGCTATTTCGGGCTCCTGCCGATCGCGCGACTCACCCGGATGGAGCGCATCCTGTGACCGCGCGCGATCAAAGGACGCTCGCCGAGCATATCCGACAGCAGAGTGATTCTGGCGATCTTAAGGAGGCTGTGATCGCCCGTACGCAATGCGGGTCGTCGTCAGTCTTGCAAGGCCCGAACGGCCTCGATGGGCATCAGGAGAACGCGCTCTCCCAGCGGCGAGGCGATGAAGCCATGCCGCTCGTAAAAGCCCACGGCGTCGTCGTCGATCGCGTGCACGATGACGGCGCGAACGCCGGCGATCTCCGAGGCGGCCGCACAGCGGCGGAGCGCGTCGGCGAGCAGATCGGCCCCCAGGCCAAGCCCCTGGAGGGTGGAATCGACGGCCAGCCTTGCGATGAGAAGCAGGGGCACCTTGTCCGGCATGCCCTTTCGCAGCTTTGCCGTAGGGAGCGCCGCCCGCTCCTCCATCGCGGTGGTGATGGTGTAATAACCCACAACCTGACCGGTCCGGTCAGCGTCGCAGACGACGTAGGTGCGGGCCGAGGCGCCTTCACTGGCGAGCGCGCGTTCGTTGAGCCAAAGATCGAGCGAGGCGTGCCGTCCATTGCGGAACGCATCGACACCATGGCCGGCGTTCAATCGCTCAGGTGGCGTAACATGGCGCGTGGACATGGAAACGAGCGACGCGTCCGATCATCGATTCCAGAGCGGTTCGCGCTTCATCAGCTTTTCGAGGCTAGGCGACGGCACGGGCGGCGCATCGAGAAGGCTAAGAAACTGCTCGTGCTGCTCGGCATCCAGAAAGAAGGTTCGCTGATCGAGGATGGCGGCCTCGGCTTCCCGCCGCGCGCTCGCAAGCATGAACTCGGACAGTTTCTGGCCTCGCAGAGAAGCGGCACGGCTGAGCATCGCCTTGAGCTCAGCTGCAGCCCTGATCTGGATGACATCGTCCTTACGCGCAGAGGCGCTTCGGTCGGAACGGGCTTGCTGTGCCATATCGCTAAACTCCTTGTAGGCATTTGGCGATTTGCCACGACAATGTCAATACATTCGCGCTTTCCGCATCATCGACTTTACGTCGCGGGCTTGGCCGGGGTAGCCTTCCTCGCCGTTCCCCAATCGGTCAATGCGCAAGGCGAACGTCCGGCCGCTGCGGTGTCGAAGCAAGGCTATTGGTGGTATCAGGCACCGCCGTCGCCCCCCGAAAAGCCGGATGACGCGGACGCGCTGGTGAAGCCGGTCATCCCGCCCATGGCGGAGCTTGCGACCTGGGCGCCGCCAAAGATCCGCAAGCTCATCGAGCAGCAGCGCGACTATGCCGCGACGGTGCTGACGGTCGATGCCGTCGCGGATTTCTGGCGACTGCAGGATTTCGCGCGGCGCAAGGCGCGAGCGTTCGCCGGCATCACCCAGATCGCGATGCTGCAATATCCCGAACTCAACTCGAAGTCCGCTAACCCGATGGTCGGTGACGCCCGCTCGGAGCTGACCGCCGAGAAGGATGCCATTCGCCGGTCCTATCTGCGCGCCCATGGTGGCGAATTCGCGCTCGTCATGTTCTCGCGTTCGACCTGCGGCTATTGCCGCGTCCAGTGGCCGATCATCCAGCGCTTCCAGGAAGAGATGGGCTGGCAGGTCACGCTCATGGATATCGACAAGCGGCCCGAGGTCCGGGAGCGGTTCGGCGTCGAGATCACACCGACGACGATGGTCATCCGCCGAGGGAGCCAGCAGCGCATGATCATCGCCTCGGGCGTCGAGGCTTATCCCAACCTCGCGCAGATGGCCTATCAGGCGGTGCGCCTCCTGCGCGGCGACATCCGCCCGGAGCAGTTCATGACCGGCCCGGGCGAGGATGCGGGTTTCTTCGACGCGCTGGGCAACGGCCCTGTATCGGCGAGCGACCCAAGGGCTCTGGGCGGCGATCTCGTCGGGGCATCGAGCGAGCCGAGGCCGTGATGCGCGGGCTCATTCTCCTCGGCATTCCGGGTCTCGTCATCAGCATGGGCTCGGCTGCGGCCCAGACCGTGACGCGCGACGACGCCATGCGGGCCGCGATCCACCCCGTCGGCGACGCGAAGACCATGCAGGCCTGGCTCTCGCGCGTTCCGATGACGCGCGACTTTCCCGACGATTTCAATACGACCCTGCGCGGGCATGGGGCTGCCTTCGTCATCGAGATGACGACGGCGCCCAGCTGCGTTCCATGCGGCGACCTTTGGACCAAGCTGACGGCTCTCAGCACGCGCTATGGCTGGCAGGTCCGCACGATCAGCGGTCAGGAAGCGATGATCCGATCCGGCCGCCTTGGTCTGCCCTGGGTCGGGCATCCGGTCGCCTGGGTGAGGCCAGTCGGCAACGACACGCGCGTTGTACCGGTGGCGATCGGCACCGACCATTCGCCCAATCTGGCCCGCAATCTCTATCTGGCCGCCAAGATGCTGACCGGGGTGAGGCCCGCGGTCGGCGTCAGGGCCATGTCCAAGTTCACCGGCATCGTGGGGCTGCCGGCGATCCGTAAGGCAAGGCACTGAGCGATGGCGGGCTCAGTCTTTCCTTCTTCATCTCCTATCGTCGGGAGTCCACCATGTCCGCTTGGTATCGTACCGCCGTCCGTTCGCTGATCGCCCTTGCCCTCGCCACGGTCGTTTCCGCGGCGCCCGCCCATGCTCAGAGCTGGGCGGAGAGCTGGTTCGATAATGTGACCTACACCTCGCCGGGCAGCTTCGAGGACCAGACTCGAGGTTATGTGACGGCGGGCGGCATGTCGGGCCGCGTCGATGTCCATAATGACTATCTGATGTCGGTGAGCCTGCCCAAGGTACGCGCCGGCTGCGGCGGCATCGACATGTTCCTTGGCGGCATGTCGTTCCTCGATCCCGACTATCTCGTCCAAAAGCTCGAAAGCATTCTCCAGGCAGCTCCCGCGGTCGCGTTCCAGTATCTGCTCGAGACGCTCGACGAGAAGATGGGGAACATCATTTCGAAGATGGAGGCGGCGACCAACTTCCTGAACTCGATCCAGGTCAACGATTGCCGGCTCGCCAACCGGATGGTGCAGATCGCGAAAGGCGACGACAATATGTCGGGTATCATCGAGGAGATGACCGGCTATCGCTCGGTCAAGCAAGGATTCGCCAAGAGCTACCAGCAGAGCCGCGAGAAGATCGAGGCCAACAACAACAATCCCACCGAGGATCTGAAGGACGCGCTCGCCAACTGTCCGGCAGAAGTGACAGACATCTTCCGCACCGGCTCACTCCTCGCCCATGCAGCCTCGCGCGTCGGCGCCGGCGACTGGGCAAGCGTGATGCGTGCCCGGGTCGGCGACGTGTACATGCGCTGGGATGATGGGGACCGTGTTCCGCTCTTCACGGCCATTCCCCAGTGCCCCGCGCAGGATACTGAAAGCGCGCAAGATTTCCTGACTGGCCGGGTCCAGCGCCGTACGCTCAATTTCCCGCCCACCGGCGCCGATTGCGTGCAGGACGGCAGCGGCCGCGGCGCGCTCGTTCTGGCGCGCGAGCGCATGCAGTCGATCGCCACCAAGATCCGCACGCGTGCAGCCCTGTCGGCCGAGGAGCGGCAGTTCGTGGCCAATGTTCGCACGCTGCCGGTCTACCGCATGCTCGAATGGGGCGTGCGCCAGGGTGTGATCGACTCCGTAATTGCCGACACAGATGAGCTGGTCGCGCTCACCCTCGCCTACCAGATGCTCAACGACTTGACTCGCACCATCGACTTCACGGTGACCAATGCAGAGCGGGGAGCGACGGTGGCGGGGTCGGCCGACGGCAACAACGCCAATGTCTGTCAGACGCGGATCCTGTCCAAGGGCATCGAGCAGCTACGGGATTTGAGAGACGAGGTGCTACGCCAGCGCGCGCAGATGCGCCAGAGCTATATGGCGGCCCTCAACCAGGCCAACCTCTCCGCCAACTATGCCGGGCTCCTGCGCGACCGGGATCGAGATGCACGCGACGCTGCCGGCGCCGCAGCGCGCAACCAATAGGATCGTCCAGATGCGTCGGCTTCCGAGGCTACTTGCCGCCCTTCCCGCCCTCCTTCTCGCTTCGCCCGCTTTTGCGGTCGACACGAGCTTCCACACCTATGACGGCTTTGCCGAGACGGTCGACGCCTTCCGTCTCGTCTCGATGATCTTCGGCGATCCGCGCTACGAGACGCTGGTGATGATCGTTGCGACGGTCGGGATCGGCCTCGGCGCGATCATCGCCAGCGTGCGCGGCACTGGAATGGGTCTGGTCGCTTTCGGCTTCCAGATTCTCATCGGTGTAGGTCTGTTCGTCGGGCTCATCGCCACGACGGGGACTGTCCATGTCTACGACCGGGTGCGCAACGCCTATCAGCCGGTCGGCGGTGTCCCCAATCTCCTCGTGCTCGTCGCCGGCGCGACCAACATGATCGAGCGCGCGATGGTCGAGACGATCGACGACAACACCCTCGATCCCAATGCCAAGATCGAGTTCGGCGCCGGCGGGCACAGCTTTGATCTGTTTCTCAACGCCGTCTCTCCACGCGGCCCAATGACGGATGTCTTCCTCGACGCGACGATCAAGGACTATGTGCGCCAATGCTATCCCGTCGCACGAGTGTCGGCCGCCTATGGCGTCGATGATGACCAGCTCTTCCGGACTTCGACCGACCTGCCCGCCTCCTTCGCAGCGATGGCCGGGCCCGCTACCTTCTCGACTGTCTATGCCGAGGCCGACAAGGGCGGCACGACGGTCAGTTGCACGGACGCGTGGACGCATATCTCGGATCGCCTCTCGGACCCGGTCCTGTTCGACGGCTACACCACACAGATCTGTGCGCGGACGGGATACGACACCGGCAATGCCCAGCAGATGACGCGCTGCCGGCAGCAGCTCGGCGAAATGGGCCAGATGATGCTGGGGCGGCCGCTGAGCGCACAGGCGTTCCTGACGCACATCCTCCTTGGCAACACGGTGGGCGACGTGCTGTTCGAGGATTCACCGGCAAGCGCGGCGCGGGTCATGGCCAATCGCGCAGTCATTTCCAACGGCCTTGCCACGATGTCGGTCGCGAACGAATGGATGCCGACGATCCGCGCCACCGTGTTCGGCATCATGCTGTTCATGATCCCGATCGCGCTCCTGTTCATCCTGACGCCGATCAATCTGCGGGTCGCGAGCTTTGCGCTCGGTATGTTCGTCTTCGTCGCCCTCTGGGGCGTTATCGACGCCGGCATCTATCAGCTCACCCTTGGTCGCGCGACGGCAACGCTCGCGGAGCTGCGCTCGAACGCGCTCGCGGCCAACGCCTGGCTGCTCGCGCCTTCGTCCGCGATGAAAGCGCTGGCGATCTTCGGGAGCTTTCGCACGGCCGCCGCCGGCCTTGCCGGCGCGTTCGTCTTTACCGTGTTCCGCTTCAGCGGCAATGTGTTCACGGCCTTCACATCGGGTTCGCTCGGTGTGGCGAGCCAGGGCACGGCTGCTGCCGCGCCGATGGGCACGGCCGAAGGCCAAGCCTCGGCACTCGAAGCGCAGGCTTCTGCGTTGGGCACCCGCTCGCGCGCGGCTGTGGCATCGAGCTTCGGTGACTTCGGAGAACGCTCGACCTTTGGCGCCAGTCGCGTCTTCGGCGAGGCAGACCGTATCCTTGGCGAGCGCCCCGGCACCTCAGGTGGGACGGCAATGGCGCTTGGCAGCATCGAGGGTTCCCGCCAGCTGGGAAGCCTTGCCCCGGCTCTGGGTGGCCGGGACGTGACAGATCCGGCAGTGGCGCGCGCCGTGCAAGCCAATGCCGCCACCACGGCGATCCATCAGTTCGCCGAGAAGGATGCCCTGCGAAGCCTCGGCACGGGCTATTTTGGGGAAGGTGAAGCCGGTGAGAAGGCGTTCGCCGCCTTCAGCCAAAACCTCGTGCAATGGCGCGCCTTTGGCGATCAGAGGGCTTACGGCATGATGATGCAGGCGGTGACGCGGCATTACGAGCGGGCCGGCTACTCGACGAGCGATGCGCAGCTCAAGGCGTCGGGCGTGATCGGCGAGGCCCAGGCCGATCCGACATTCGCCAAGCTGATCGCCAACACCTTCGACCAGGAGCAGATGCTGAGAAACGACCTCACGTCGGCGCAGATCCAGGTCGGTGCGATGGAAGGACGCCGGGACTATGCCGGCGATAACGTCGCCGGTGTCGAGCGCGCCAATGTCGCGACCGAGCAGGGCTGGCGCAGCGGCAGCAATCAAGGGCAGCGCGAGGCGGCCTCGATGCTCGGTCTCTCCGTCGACGAAACGTCCCGCCGTGTCGGCTTCATCAACGCGCTTTCGGGCGAAGCCCGCAGCACCGCCATCACCCAGCTCTCTCGCGCCACGGGCAGGAATGAGGCGCAGGTCGTGGCAGCGCTCGAGCGCTACAATGCCGCTGTGCAGGTCGGGACCGCCGATGGCGCGAGCGCCGAAGCGGGTCGCGAGGGGACAAGCGTCTACGGGCGCACTCGGGAGGCTGCGGGCTATGACTTCGCCGAGCGTTCGGGCAGGCTCGACGCGCAGCGCGAGGTTGGAACCAGCGGCACGCGCGCTGCGGCGCGCATCGGCGAGCAGCGGCGGCAGTCGGAGAATTTCGGTTATGCCGAGGGTGCTGCCGCGGCAGGCGTCTCGACACGCGAGGCGGCGCGGCTCGACAGCTTCATCCAGGCGCTGAGCCGGACGGCAGGCAACCAGGTCGATATGGCCGAAGGCGGTGCGGCCGGCATCGCCGATCGTGCGCGCAACGAGCGCCTGACCTCGATCGTCGACAAGGAGCGGCTGACGCGGATGCAAGGGCTGCTCGCCGAAAACGGCATCAAGCTGTCGAAGCGGCAAATCGCGATGGACCAGAATGGCGATCTCAGCCTCAACCTTTCTCCCGATACGGCGGCTACCATGTGGAAGGCTGGCCTCATCAACGAAAGCCAGCTCGGCGCGATCGCCAATGGCGGGCATGCGCGCTTCAGTTTCGCGCACAACGACCTCCTCGTCTCCAGCGGAACGGATTTCAGCCGATCGGCGCGCAGCGATACCAGCACGCGGTTCGAAGCCGGCAAGCAGGCGGGTCCGGATACGATCGAGCACTTCATGGGCGGCGGCGCCGAAGGCCAGGCCATGCTCGCCAACTGGCTGCGCGGCGGATTCGAGATGGACCGTAAGGGCGAATGGCGCCTGAAGCCGCAGGTCGCCGATACACTCCAGCGCGATGTGCAGGCGATCATGGCCCAGACCGGATGGCAGAGAACGCTGTCACGATCGGCCCAGGATCAGACAACGATGGGAACCACAGTCGGTATCGAAGCTGGGGGAACGGTATCTACATCAGATAGCGAAGGCACGAGTACTGGCTCATCGTCGGGCGGCAAGGGACGGCAACGAGGAACCACCCAAACTGTCAGTAAAGGGAAGACCACAGTTGGTCGGTTCGGTGGTGACGTTGGCTTCCGAAGCACGGATCAGGGGGTTACGAGCGAGACCGCGCAGTCCACCATGGACGTCGTCAACTATGATGTGCGTGATTCCATTGCTGCCGCTGAACGAGCTGCGGCCCGCTCCAGCAATCCCGAAGCGACTTTTTCCCGGGAGCTGTCGAACCGCATCCTCGGTAGCGAAGGCATGCGCAATCGCTACCTCCAGAACGCAGATGATGGTCGCGCCACTTTCGACATCACCGGGCCACTGACGTCAGTGGAACAAAACTCCGTCCTCTCCAGAGGAAGCTTTTCTACTGACATCAAAGGCAGCCTTGGCGACGGCGATAGCAGCTTCAAGAAGCGCTAGCGGTGCTTGCCTGTATGCGGGTCAATGTACCCCGGGTTGTTAGGGTTCGCCGGATTGCCGATCCAGAGCAATCCCGACCGCGGGTCCAACATGTCAAACCCAGCCCGGGAGTTTTTCACCGCCCGGTCATGGTCTTCCCAAATGCGCCTTGCGGCGTCCGATGCCTCTTCATCGGACAGCGGCGTTCCATCGCCTGGACCCACGAATCCGTCCAGACGCTCCCGGACATAGCCGACACCCAGCACCATGAGCGCCGTCATCGGGAAAAACAGGACGTTCAGATAGCCCGCAAGTGCGCCGCCATAGAATGCGGCGAGAACGTCAACGCGCGCCGTCGTCGCCATCCCCAGCCACCAGACGGGAATGGCGGACCACCAAAGCTTGGCATACCAGGGCTGCCAGAACCACTTCGACAGCTTCGGCTGGTCAGCGGCGCTTTCCGCTTGATGTTTGTCGATGGTAGTACCCATCGGGAAATCCTTTCGGTTTTCCCTTAGCATCTTCGGCATCAACCGTCATCAGAAAATGACGGAGAAGCCTTGTCTTTACTGTCAAACTCCCTATTGTTGGGACAGGAAGGACAGACATGGCCAGCAACGCCTCCATCGTCAAATCGGATCGGCGACCGACCACTCGTCGGGTCGTTTCCGGAATCGACACGCTCCGCCGGAAGGCCTTGGAGAAGCTCACGCTTGCCATCGCCAAAGCGGTGGAGTCCGCAAGCGACGATACGTTGGCAGATATCGTGGGTTCCCATGATTTGCGCCATGCCCTGGTCGTCGCACCGCGAGACATCGCGCCGGAAGCACCGGCCGATCTGGAAGCTCTTAAAGCGGCGCGCGAGCGGACCGGCCAATTTCGCGAGGACATGGCAAAGCGCGCCGGCGGGATGTTCGATCGCGGTCATGTCGCGGAAATGCTCGGCGTCTCCGTCGCGGCGATCGAAAAGCAGAGGCAGCGGCGTCAGATCCTTGGCGTGCCCTATGGTTCCGAAAATCGGTTCCCGGCCGCACAGTTCGTCAATGGCGAGACGGTCCCGCATCTCAAGCGGGTGCTCGAGGCGTTTGACGACACCAACCCCTGGGAACAGCTGATGCTGCTGACGACCCCGCTCGAGGGATTTGGCGGCGAGCCGGAAACCGCGCTCGAAATCTTGCGACGCAAACCCGATCAGGAGACGGTTAGCCAGTTGGTCGCCCTCGCGACAGCTTGGACGTCCTGACCCAACATGGCGGCTACGCTATTGCGTCGGATCAACGTCGGCGCACGTCTTCATAGAATCCATCGCATCGGTCACAATGCGATCTTTTTCGGCCCGCTCGATGGCACGCCGGTCGCGCGGTTCGATGCGCCCGATGGAAGCTACAAGGTTCTGTATGCCGCACGATCGCTCGAAACCGCGTTCGGCGAAACCCTGGTCCGCTTGCCGGCGATTCCCCATATCACCTCCACCGCAGTGCAAAGTCGCCTGCGTAGCGAGTTGGTGGCCACACGGACACTGAGACTTTACCCGCTCCTGGACGCGGGCGTCTCGGCGCACGGGCTCTCGTTTACGGACCTTCACGGCGATGTTTACGCGAAGACGAGGGAGGTAAGCCGGGTCATTCATGAGACCACGTCGGCGGACGGCATCCTTTACACGTCGCGTTTCGACAATCAGCGCTGCGTGGCGATCTTCGACCGGGCGGCCGAAGCGATCGAGCTGGGGTCCAGGCGCGATTTGGTAATTGGCCCTGCCGAGGCAGCTTCGCTCGCTGGCCATTTTGGAAAAACTTATGTCGAGCCCTGACGCGGACCGCTGGCAATCCATCCAAAGCCCCTCGACCCGCTTGCAGACCCAGGTCTGACCAGCTATGTCTGACTAGCTAGTCAGGAGAATGCACCATGGGCACAGCCATTCGCAAAGGCGAACGCGACAAGTCCGGTCGGGATGGCACCTGGAAACTCGAGGATGCCAAGGCCCGGTTCAGCGAGGTCGTCAGGCGCGCCCAGAGCGAGGGACCGCAGCGCGTCACTGTCCGCGGCCGGGAGGCCGTGGTGGTGATGAGCGTTGATGAACTGGACCGGCTGCTGCCCAAGGATGCGGGCAAGCCTGCGTTCGTTCCGTTCCTCGAGAGCCTCGGGCTCGATGGCCTCAACCTTGAGCGCGAGATCGACCGCGGGCGGGACGTGGCTTTGTGAAAGGCTGGCTGCTGGACACCCATATCGTATCTGCGTTAGCGAACCCGAACGGTGCGCCGAGCGTCAAGGCATGGGCGACGGCGCAACCCGAGCACCGGATGTTCTTGAGCGTCCTGGCGCTCGCGGAATACGATAAAGGCATCTACAATCTCGAGCCAGACCATCCCGATCGTTCGCGCTATATCGCGGCCCGCGACGCGCTGGCCGAACGCTTCAGCGATCGGCTCCTCTCCGTCGATGACGCCATCGTCTATCGCTGGGGCGCAATTTCGGGTGAGGTAAAGCGGCGGATCGGGCAGTCCCCGCCGGTAATTGACACGCTGCTCGCGGCAACAGCGATCGAGCATGGCCTCTTCCTTGTGACGCGAAACATCAAGGATACACGGCATAGCGGCGCCGTGATCTTCAATCCATGGGAAGACGAGCCAGCCCGTTTCCCTCTCACCTGACCCGAATGACAATGGGACGATGAAAACCGAACTCGATCACCTTCCGGCAAACAAGCGACGCGAACTCGATCGGGTCATTCAGATCCTCTTTGAGGAGTTCGAAGATGCCCATGGCGAACCGACAGGTTCTCGCAAGCTCGGCCGCATCCTCAAGATCATCCTCTACGGCTCCTATGCGACAGGCCGCTGGGTGCACGAGCCGCATACCGCGAGAGGCTATCGATCGGATTTCGACCTGCTCATCATCGTCAACCAGAAGGAACTGACTGACTGGATCCAATATTGGGAGAAGGCAGCAGAGCGTCTCGACCGGGAGACCATGATACTCAATCGGCTGCGCACCCCAGTCAATTTCATCGTTCACACCCTCCAGGAGGTAAACGATGGGCTGGCGCACGGCCGCTATTTCTTCATGGACATCGCGCGGGAGGGGATCGCTCTCTATCAGGTTGACAACAGTGAGTTACAATCGCCGAATCCTAAAACGCCGCAGCAAGCATATGACATGGCTTTAGGATATTATGAAAAATGGTTCAAACTATCAGTATCGGCGCGGATGGGATTTCAGTTCTTTTACAGCAACGGACAATATGAGGACGCAGCCTATAGCCTGCAGCAGGCATGCGAACGGCTGTATTATTGCGTGCTGCTCGTCTATACCTTCTACACGCCATACACTCACAACATCAAATTCCTGCGTCAGCTGGCAGAACGACTGTCGCCGCATCTGATTGAGGCGTGGCCGCGGGACAAGCGCAAGATCGAGGCGCGTTTCCTCAAGCTTAAAGAAGCGTATGTCAAGGCAAAGCATTCTGAACATTTCAAGATGACGGAAGAGGACTTCGCTTACCTCGCCGAGCGCATTGAGGTGCTTGGCACGATCGTCAACGAACTTTGCCAGAAGAGGTTGGCAGAGCTGCGCGCCGAGCTATAGGCGCTTTGCCCCATATTAAGACGAACATTGCAGGAGGAAATGAATGAACAACAGCGACTTGGCCGAAAAGCTGGCAACGGTCATCGACATCACAAAGGCTGATGCCCGTAAGGCGGTTGATACGGTCTTCGCCGCAATCGCGGAATCCGCGTCGAACGGCGAGGAAATTTCGCTCAACGGCTTTGGCAAGTTCAAGGTCAAAGACACGCCGGCGCGGGAGGGACGCAATCCAGCTACGGGCGCTACCATCCAGATCGCCGCGTCGAAAAAGCTCACCTTCGCGCCCGCCAAGGCGATCAAGGATAAGCTGAACGGCTAATGTTCAAACGACCGGCGATTTTTTCAGTCGCCGGTCAAAGCTGTTCGATAAATCCATCTGTGCGGCCGATTCCCGTCATTCCCCTATGCCAGCAGATCAACAATCGTTGACAAATCGGGCAGAAAGGAGCGGCATTGGTTGCGGACGCTTCATCGGTTGATGGATAACGCAAATTGATGCTGCTTGCCGCCGCGAACTCATTCGACGCAGTGTAAGCTGCGTGCCCAATCTCCTTCGTCGGTCGCCACCGCTAAACACCCGAGAGATGACGTTCAATCAAAATGCTCCATTGAGACCAGCCTCAAAAAATATCCGGGTCTCTTGCGCTTGCGCCGCCGCGAGCTATGACGGGCTTATTCGCATGGACCCGGTGCAAATCCGGGTGGCTATTCCGGCCGCCGATCCGCCGGACAACATCACACATGAAACCAGATGCAGCGCCCCTCGCGGACGCCATGTGCCTTGTTGTGGAATTTTCCTTAGATGACAGACTTTCTCTCCCGCTATCGCCAGCAATGGTTCAGTGACGGTGGCGGCGTGCGCCGAGATTTTCTCGCCGGTGTCGTCGTGGCACTGGCGCTTATCCCCGAGGCCATCGGCTTCTCCATCATTGCCGGCGTCGATCCGCGTGTCGGGCTCTATGCCTCCGTGGCCATCGCGATGGTCATCGCGTTCGTGGGCGGACGGCCGGGGATGATCTCCGCAGCGACCGCCGCCGTGGCGGTTCTGGTCGTACCGTTGGTGCGCGATCATGGCGTCGAATATCTCTTCGCCGCGACCATCTTGATGGGCCTGATTCAGATTGTGGCGGGTCTGCTTCGGCTAGACCTGCTCATGCAATTCGTCTCGCGCTCGGTGATCACCGGCTTCGTCAACGCGCTGGCGATCCTTATCTTCCTGGCGCAGCTGCCCCAGCTCACCGAGGTGACATGGGAGACCTATGCGATGGTCGCCGGAGGCCTGGCCATCATCTATCTCTTTCCACGCATCACCAAGGCCGTACCCTCGCCGCTGGTCGCGATCCTCGTGCTCTCCGCAGTCAGCATCGGGCTCGGCCTGCCGGTGAACACGGTTGGTGACATGGGCAAACTGCCGGAAGGCCTGCCGAGCCTGGCGCTGCCAAACGTGCCGCTCTCGATAGAGACGTTGCGGATCATCCTGCCCTACTCGCTGACCATGGCCGCCGTCGGCTTGCTGGAATCCCTGCTGACGGCGCAGATCGTCGATGACATGACCGACACGGATAGCGACAAGAAGCAGGAATGCGCCGGACAGGGTACTGCGAACATCGTCGCGGCGTTTTTCGGCGGGATGGGCGGCTGCGCCATGATCGGCCAATCGGTCATCAACGTGACTTCCGGTGGGCGCGGGCGCCTCTCAACCTTCGTGGCGGGCGCTTTCCTCCTGTTCCTGCTGGCCGTGCTGGGATCGTTCGTGGGACGCATACCCATGCCAGCGCTGGTCGCGGTGATGATCATGGTGTCGATCGGCACGTTCAGCTGGAATTCCATTCCCAATCTGCGCCATCATCCCGCGACATCCTCGATCGTGATGGTGACGACCGTCGTCGTGGTGGTCGCGACGCATGATCTCTCGCTCGGAGTGCTGGCGGGCGTATTGCTCTCGGGCATCTTCTTTGCTGGCAAGGTCCAGCGCATGATGTCGGTCGAGCGTGAGAGCAGTGCGGACGGCCTTGTCTATCGGGTTACCGGCCAGATTTTCTTTGCCTCGGTGGACCGCTTCACCCGTGCCTTCCAGACCGAAGAACAGGCGGCTCGCGTCCTCATCGATGTGTCCGCCGCCCACTTCTGGGACATCTCAGGTGTCGCGGCACTGGACAAGATTATCGCCCGTTTGCGCCGTGAAGGGTGCGCGGTGGATGTGGTCGGCTATAATCGCGCCAGCGCGGACATCATCGACCGGTTCGCCCTGCATGACAAGACGGGTGTGGAAATGGGAGCAGTGCCGCATTGACAACAACAAGCGGGACGTCACGCCCATCTCAAGCCCCCTCGACCCTCAGTTTCCGGGCTTCATATTGACCGGATTGCTTCTCAGGGAGCCTGTATCATTCGCGCCCAGCGCCGCAATGGCGACGCCCAGGCTTGAGTGTGTCCCTTGTCGGGTCCGCCGCGACGGTGGCAGACGAGGAACCACCTCCTGTCGTGCTATTCTAACGACATGTGCAAACGACCCAATCCGCGCCATCGGCGACAACAGCAGGTACTACGGGCATCGAGCGCCCTCAGAATGGGAAGGACCAGCGGATTGCGATGATTGCGACCACCCAGGTCAGCAGGTTTAGCGGCAGACCAATCCTTACGAAATCAAGATAGCGGTAGCCGCCCATCTGGTAGACGAGGACGTTCGTCTGGTATCCGAACGGGGTCGCGAAAGCGGCGCTGCCGGCCATCATGATCGCGACGAGAAAGGGCCGCGGACTCACGCTCAGGCTTTCGGCAAGCGCGACCGCGATCGGCGTGACCAGGACCGCGACGGTAGCGTTCGACAGAAGTTCGGTCAGCAGAAGCGTCGCGCCATAGAGAAGAATGAGTGCCATCAGCGGGCCGAATGCCTGGACCGATCCGACGAGTCCATCGGTCGCGGCAGCCGCCAGTCCGGTCTGCTCGAGCGCGATGCCGATGACGACCATGCCGGCAATGAGGAGCAATATATGCGGACGAAGCCCGCCATAGGCCTCATCGGGACTGATCACCCGGAGCAGAATTAGCAGCACCGCACCGGCGAAGGCGGATGCGGCGATCGGCGCGAAATCGAGCGCCGCGATCACAATGACGGCGACGAAGACAGTCGTCGCGACCGCGGCCCTGCCCGGTGACAATGGCCTGTGCTCGGCGAAATCCTGCACGTCGCCGATCGCATCGCCCGCAAGGTCCACGTGCGAAACGGGATGATGTTCGTCGAAAGCGCGCGGGGCGCCCGGCTGATCAGGCATCCTATTCAATAGGCGACCAGAAAACAGCAGGAGATAGAGCCCGCCAGCGATGGCGACGGCGAGTCCGACCGGGGTGATCTCGAACAGGCCAAAGGCGGGCTGCCCCGACGAGCGGGCCATGTCGTCGACGAGAAGATTGGTCGAGGTGCCGATGAGCGTGCAGGTGCCGCCGAGTACCGCCACATAGGACAAGGGCATGAGATAGCGCCTCGGCGACAATTGGAGCGACATCGCTACGTCCCGGACCACGGGAGCCGCCAGCACGACGATCGGGGTGTTGTTGAGGAAGCCCGACGCCGCGCCGCACAGGCCGATGAGGATCCACAGCCCCGCCGAACCGATGCGCCGGCACAGCGCCACCGCCTTGCGGATCAGCAGATCGAGCAGGCCGGAAAGCTCCATCGCGTGCGCGATCACGAACAGCGACGCCAGCGTCACGATGGCGGGACTTCCGAACGCGCCCTGGACCTCGCTGGGTCGCACCGCGCCGGAGATGAGAAGCAGCGCCGCCCCCGCGAGCGCGACCACATCGGCGCGCGCCTTGTCGAAGACAAGCGCGGCGATGACGCCAACGAGGACAAGCAATGTGATGATCTGGTCGAGGGTCATGGAGACCTGCCTAGCATATTCGTCCCCGGCCCGCAGACTACCGACCTCGATTTGCGNCCACCTCGATTTGCGGCCACACAGGCCCGACACAGGGGAGATTACGTCCTCGACCGTGCTGGGGTTCATCTAAAGGGCGTCTCTGCTAGGGTGGCGCGATGGAACGCGACGCCAATCGAAAGTGGAGACTTGTCTGGGTAGCGGCCGGAATGGTGGGCATTGTCGTCGCGGCGATGGCAGGCTTCTATATCGGCCAGCGAAGCGTGCCCCCCGCCGCTCCCGCGCAGCAGGTGACCGCCCCGCCGGCCAGGGTCGAGACCACGCACACGACCGAGCCACCGGTCAGCACCGGGCCGATCGATCGGGCTAGCCTGCTTGCGGCCGTTGCCGCCGCTGCGGACGCAACGGCCTCTGGCGGTCCGCTCCCTGCGGAGAATGCGGAGCTGGCTGGCCGCGCCTTCACGCTGCGCCTGCCATTTGGCTGTGATGGGCCGCTTCCCGAAGCGGGAAATATCTGGGCCGGGTGGACCTATAATCCGGGGACCAAGGCCCTGAAGCTGATCGTGCATCCCGAACGCTGGGACACCGGGAATTGGGTGCATCAGCTTGCCGGAGACACTGCATTCGAAGCCGTCGAGGGTTTCTGGATACGGCGACCGTGGACAGTATCGGAAGCTTGTCCTGTTGGGGGCGATGCGGGCGCCTCTTCCGACACAACCGAGGCTTCTGTCCGCCAGACCGTGGCATTGGCGCAGTTTTTCCGGCCGGAGACGCCGAGAAATCTGAGGCGGGGCAAGCGGCCCTATGCGTTCACGATACGGCAGGAGGCCGAAGCCGTGCCGGGTGATTTCCGCCTGCGGATCAACGGCCGCATCGTCGCCTTCGCCGACGGCCAGCCGATCCATTGCCGCAATGAGGTGCCCGCCGAACGGCCGATATGCGTGATCAATGTCGAGTTCACGCAAGTGGCCTTCGAGGACGCGCAGGCCAAAACCCTCACCGAGTGGCGCTGACGCGGAAAGAGACGGACCGACGCCCGGCTGCGCGCTGTCTTCTCGATTGCCCGCAAGCGCGCGATCGGGCAGCCTTAGTCCGGTGATGCCGTTTCGCGAGCACGCGGCACCACGCCGAAGAAGTCCTTGAGGTCCATCGGGAACGGGAACACGATCGTCGAGCTGCGTTCACCGGCTATGACATTGAGGGTCGACAGGTAGCGCAGTTGCATCGCCTCTGGCCGCTGGCCCAGGATTTCGGCTGCCTCGAGCAGCTTGGCCGCCGCCTGCTGCTCCCCCTCGGCGTTGATCACCTTGGCGCGACGCTCGCGTTCGGCTTCGGCCTGGCGCGCGATGGCGCGCACCATCGATTCGTCGATGTCGACATGCTTGATCTCGACGTTGGCGACCTTGATGCCCCAGGCATCCGTTTGCGCGTCAAGTATTTCCTGGATATCGATGTTGAGCTTGTCCCGCTCGGCGAGCATCTCGTCGAGCTCGTGCTTGCCGAGCACCGAGCGCAATGTGGTCTGGGCCAGTTCGCTCGTCGCCTGCATGAAGTTCTCGACCTGGATCGTCGCGCGCTCGGGATCCATCACTCGGAAATAGATGACAGCGTTGACCTTCACCGACACATTGTCACGCGAGATGACGTCCTGCGTAGGGACATCAAGGACGACGGTCCGGAGGTCCATGCGAACCATCTGCTGCACATAGGGAATGAGCAGGATGAGCCCCGGGCCTTTGACGCCGGTGAAACGGCCGAGCGTGAACACCACGCCGCGCTCATATTCCCGCAATATCCTGATGGTTGCGGCAAACAGCGCAAGCAGGACAATGACCGCGGGAATGTAAAAGGCAAAGCTGCCGAGCGTTTCCATTTCAGGTCTCCTTGAGGTGAGGAGCAGCGCTTTCATCGAGCCCTGCATGTTCGTAGGGCTCGATGCGCAGCACCAGCCCCTTCAAGGCCGTGACGCGGACGGTCGCGCCGGCATTCATTGTCCCAACTCCCTGCGCCTGCCAACGCTCGCTGTGGACGAAGATATGGCCTTTGCCATCCTTCCAGTCGAGAACGGTGCCGGTCGATCCGACCAATTCCTCGCGGCCGGTGACGACCTTTCGCCGATGGGCCTTGAGCGCGAGGCGCATGAAGACGATGGTCAGTCCCAGGCTTGCAAGGGCCACGATACCAACGACTGGCCAGCTTATCTGGAACTGGGGGATATCGGTGTCGATCATGATCGCCGCGCCCAGGACGAACGCCACGGTTCCTCCTATTCCCAAGATGCCGAAGGATGGCGCGAACGCTTCGGCCGTCATGAGTCCAAGCCCGAGCAGGATCAGCCCGACGCCAGCATAGTTCACCGGCAATGCGGTGAGGGCGTAGAGTCCGGTCAATAGGCAGATCGCGCCGATCGTGCCGGGGTACAGGGCGCCCGGATTCATGAACTCGAACAGCAGGCCATAGATGCCGACCATCATCAGGATGAGCGCGATGTTGGGGTCGGTGATGGCCGCCAGCAGCCTCGTGCGCCAGTTGGGGTCGAGATCGACAAGCGTCAGATCGTGCGTGGCGATGGTGATCGCGACGCCGCCGGCCGTGACCGAACGGCCATTGACCTGAGCCAGCAGTTCGGTCCGGTCTCGCGCGATGACGTCGATAACTTTCTGCTCGAGCGCCGCCTGAGCGGAAAGGCTCGCGGCATTTCGGACCGCGGCTTCGGCCCAGTCGACGTTGCGCCCTCTCAGTTCGGCCAATGACCGGATATAGGCGATGGCGTCGTTGACGGCCTTTGCCTCGCTGGCTCGGCCCGATGGCGGGGTGCTCGATCGCTTGTCCGGATCGGTCTTGTCAGGCGGCGAGGCGAACGGGCTGCCGCTTCCGCCCAGCTGGACGGGCGTGGCGGCGCCGACGTTGGTGCCAGGCGCCATCGCCGCGATGTGGCTGGCGTAGAGGATGAAGGCGCCGGCGCTTGCCGCCCGGCCCCCGCTGGGGCTCACATAGGCGACCACCGGCGCCGGCGAGCGCAGGATCGCCTGAATGATCTTGCGCATCGAGGCGTCGAGTCCCCCAGGCGTATTCATCTCGATGACAACGAACGGGGCGCGATCCTCGGCGGCCCGGGTGAGGCCTCGTGTCACATAGTCCGCCGTCGCGGGGCCGATCACGCCATCGATATGGAGCACCGGCGCGCTCCGGCCGCTTGGCGCACCGGCCGAGGGCCAAGCCAGCATCGCACCCACCAGCAAGGCCAGGAGCGCCAGGACACCAGCGGGCCGAAGCATTCTCTCTCCTGTCCTGGCCATCGGTGCTCCTCTTCAGCAATGCTTCAAGTCTGTTCCCGGACCATCAGTGTATCCACGGGTACCCAGGACAGCAGGGATTCGGCAGTGCTGCCGATCGTCGCGTGGGCAAAGCCGCTCCGGCCGTGGGTACCCAGTATGATCAGATCGGCGCCAGTCTCACGCAGCGCCTGCGCCACAACCTGCCCGGTCTCGCCATATCCCAGCTTTGCCGCCGTGCGGGCGCGTAGTGTTTCTGGCACTGCCGGCTCTTGGAGAAAGGCATCAAGTTCGCCTTGCGCTTCCGCGCGAACATATTCGCTGACATCATCGGACGTCAGCCATCCCTCATACGGCACATGATAGGCATGCACGAGATGCAGGGCGGCATCGGGGAACAGCTTTGCGGCTTTCACGAGTGCCGCTCGAGAGCATTGAGAAAGATCCGTCGCCACCAACAATGTCTTGTATTGACCGTGGGGCCGCTGCTTGACCACCAGGACCGGAACGCCCGCATTCCGGATGACGTGGTCGACGGCAGTGCCAAGGACGTAGTCGCCAACACTGTTATATCGTGCGACGCCGGTGACGATCAGGTCGCTGCCACGTTCCTGCGCTGTCCGCACGATCGTCTCCGGAGCAGAGCCCGCAAAGAGCAATATCTCCGGTTCTGCCTCGCCCTCCGGCAGCGTAGCCAAGATCCGACGGCGCACGTCGGCTTCGTCATCGGACACCTTATCGGAGTCCAGGACGTGCAGCACGCTCAGGTGCGCCTGCCAATTCCGACTCAGCGCGATTGCCCTGTCCACCGGGCGATCGCAGCGGGCGCTCAAATCGCTCGCCACGAGAATGGATTCAATTTTCATTGGCATGGGCGGACGCGCCTCTCCTTGTCCCCATAACATCAAGGAACCAGTCCTGTCATTGACAGGTCGGGTTCCGACATTCCTGCCGATCTACTTGTGCCGCCCAGTTTTCGGGGCCGGCCCAGACCGACAACTCAGCCCGGACGACGCCGTACATGGTTCGAATGAAGCCGTCAGGACCGAGCGATCTTACGTCTATCGAGAAGACCTGCTGGGGTCTCTATGTAATCTGCCGGATGCGCGAGATCGAAACATCGGCGCCGGCAGCGGCCGGTGATTTGCTCGACGAGCCATGGACACTGCACTGTGGTCCAACTTCGCAAATGCACGGATTCCAGAACCAATTTGCGTAACCTCGCGCTGGCATCGGCTGTCCACCCGAGAGAGCAGCCACTTGAACAACTTGCAGAACCGGGCCTCGCCTTGCATAGGGTCACTGGGCTGGTCGCAGGGGGCAGCTCGATCCCACGCCGCCCACCTGGTTCCCCGCGAACTCCGGGAGCAAAAGCCCTGCGAGGTAGCTCGGAACCGCCCATGTCTTTGTTTCTCCTGTTCCTATTGCCGTTCCTGGGCGCCATTCTTGTGGGATTCATGCCGCACGCCAGCCGGACGACGCAGGCCGCGGCCGCAGGAGCGATCGCCAGCGCGGCGCTGGTTCTTCTGCTGGTTCAGGCGCCAGCGGTGATCGCGGACGGACGGGTTTCGGCGCGGATGGACTGGATTCCGATACTCGGCCTGTCGGCCAGCCTCTACCTCGACGCGCTCGGGCTTCTTTTCGCCGTCCTGATCCTCGGCATCGGCCTCCTCGTCATCATCTATGCGCGCTTCTATTTGAAGGCGAGCGATCCGATGGGGCGCTTCTATGCATTCCTGCTGCTGTTCCAGGGAGCGATGCTTGGCATCGCGCTTGCGGGCAATGTCCTGCTGCTGCTCATCTTCTGGGAACTGACGAGCCTCAGTTCCTTCCTGCTCATCGGCTTCTGGCGGGACCGCGCCGAGGCACGGCAGGGCGCGCGCATGGCGCTGGCGGTGACCGGCGGCGGCGGCCTTGCGCTGATCGCGGGCCTGATCCTGCTCGGTCGGATTGCCGGCACCTATGAGCTGGACGGGATCCTGCGCAGCGGCGCGCTGATCCAGGCATCGCCGCATTATCCCCTTGCGCTTGTCCTGATTCTGCTCGGCTCCTTTACCAAGTCGGCGCAGTTCCCGTTCCATTTCTGGCTTCCCCATGCAATGGCCGCGCCCACCCCGGTCAGCGCGTATCTTCACTCGGCGACGATGGTGAAGGCCGGCGTGTTCTTGCTGGCCCGCCTGTGGCCTGCCCTCGCCGGAACCGACCTCTGGTTCCATCTCGTCGCCACTACGGGACTGGTGACCATGCTGCTGGGCGCCGCGACCACCCTGTTCAAACATGACCTGAAGGCGATCCTCGCATATTCGACGGTCAGCCAGCTCGGCCTGCTGACGATGCTGTTCGGACTGGGAACGCCGATGGCGGCGGTGGCCGGCCTGTTCCACCTGCTCAACCACGCGCTGTTCAAGGCGGCGCTGTTCATGAATGCGGGCATTGTCGACCATGAGACCGGCACGCGTGATGCCCGGTTGCTCGGCGGCCTGGCGACGCTGATGCCGATCACGGCCACGCTCGGGCTGCTCGCCTCTGCCTCGATGGCCGGATTGCCGCCGCTCGGCGGCTTCCTTTCCAAGGAAATGATGCTGGAGGAAGCCGCGCATACCCGTTTAGCCGGGATCGACTGGCTGGTGCCGCTGCTCGCAACGATCGCGGCGACTTTGTCGGTCGCCTATTCGTTGCGCTACGCCGTGCATGTCTATCTAGGCAGACGGCGCGCGCAAACCCCGCTCGCCCCGCATGATCCGCCGGTGGGCCTGTGGGGACCGCCGGCGCTGCTGGTGGCTGGCGCGGTCGCGATCGGCCTGTTTCCGATGGCGCTTGCCGGCGGGCTCATACGGGGAGCGGCCGGGGCAGTCATCGGCGCTGCGCCGCCGCCTCTTGCACTCAAGCTCTGGCATGGCTTCACCCCGTCCCTGGGCATGAGCGGTATCGCGATCCTGTTCGGTGCGCTGATCCTGGCGGGCTATGCGCCGCTTCTACGCTTGTGGGACCGGCTGCCCCTCCCCGTGGCCAAGACCCTCTTCGACCATGGCGTTACCGCGCTGGTGGAGACAAGCCGGCGGATCACCCTTGCCATCCACAATGCGTCCCTGCAGCGCTATCTTGGCATACTCTTCCTGTCCGCCATCGCAGCAGGTACGGCCGGACTGATGGCCGGCGGCTATGTCCCCGGCGAGCGCCCGACATTGCCCGCGTCCCCGGTGGCGATCGTCGCATGGGCCGCGCTCATCGCGGCGACCTTTGCAGTGATCCGCGCGCAAAGGCATCGCTATGTCGCGCTCATCTTCATCAGCGTCATCGGTCTCGTCGTCTCGCTCGGTTTCATCTACCTGTCGGCGCCCGATCTGGCGCTCACGCAGATCTCCGTGGAAATCGTGACCATCCTGCTGCTGCTGCTGGCGCTCAACCTGCTGCCCAAGCGCCCGCTGCGCCTGAGTTCGACCCCGCTGCGCCTGCGCGACGGGGCCTTGGGAGTCATCGGCGGGTGCGGCGCTGGCTTTCTCGCGTGGGCCGTCATGACGCGTGCGCCGAACGATCCGATCTCCGCCTATCATTGGACCAACAGCTATTCGGGCGGCGGCGGCACCAATGTCGTCAACGTCACCCTCGTCGACTTCCGCGCGTTCGACACCTTCGGCGAGATCATCGTGCTCGGGATCGCGGCGCTCGCAATCTTCTCGCTGCTTCAGACCGCCACGCGCGGCGCATCGGGCCGGCGTCTGTTGCAGTGGATCCCGGATCTGGTTCGCTCGCCCGAACGCCATCCGATGATGTTCGTCGTGGCAACCCGGCTGCTGCTTCCCCTCGCGATGCTGGTCGGCGTGTATATCTTCCTGCGCGGTCACAATCTGCCTGGCGGCGGCTTCATTGCCGGGCTGGTGATCTCGATCGCGATCCTGATGCAGTATATGGCTTCCGGGTTCGACTGGACCGACCAGCGCCGACAACTCGACGAACATGCGATGATCGCCTGCGGGGTGCTCGTCGCTGCCGCGACCGGGCTCGGTGCGCTGTTGTTCGGACGGCCCTTGTTCACCAGCGCCTTTGGACATCTCGATCTTCCGGTCATCGGATCGTTCGAGCTGGCGAGCGCCATGGCGTTCGATGTCGGCGTTGCGGTGACGGTCGTCGGGGCGGTGATGCTCGCGCTGGCCGAACTCAGCCATATCGCCCAGCGGGCCGAGAAGGACGCCCGCAGCGAGCATGCCATGGATGTCGATCCCGCCCGCCAGCAGGAAACACCCGCATGAGCCTCGAATTTCTGGTCGCCAGCACCATCGGCGTGCTCACGGCGGCGGGCATCTATCTGTGCCTGCGCGGACGCACATTTCCGGTGGTTCTTGGGCTGGCCATGCTCTCCTATGCCATCAATGTGTTCCTGTTCGCGATGGGCCGGCTGGTGGTCGATCGGCCACCGATCTACGAAAAGGGGCTGGCCGACTATGCTGACCCACTGCCACAGGCGCTGGTCCTGACGGCGATCGTCATCTCCTTCGGGATGACCGCACTGGTCGTCGTTCTTTCGCTACGGACCTATCTCGAAACGGGAACCGACCAGGTCGACGGGATTGCCGATCGGCAGCCGGAGGATGGCGGGGCATGACGCACCTCATCGTTGCTCCCATCGTCCTGCCCGCGATCATCGCCGCTCTTTCGCTGCTCTTCCGCCGCCGGCGACGTTGGCTGGGCGCCGCCATCGGCCTTGCCGGCTGCGGGGCGCTCCTGCTGGTCGCCCTTGCCCTGTTTGCACGCGCTTATGATGGCGCGATCTCGGTGTACGCTCTGGGCAAATGGCCGGCGCCTTTCGGCATCGTGCTGGTGCTCGACCGGTTGTCAGCACTGATGCTCCTGCTGACGTCGGTCCTGGCAATGATCGTCCTTTGCCATGCCGTGATCACGGGGCTCGACCGGAAAGGATGGCATTTCCATCCTCTCTTCCAGTTTCTGCTGGTCGGGCTCGACGGCGCGTTTCTCACCGGCGATCTGTTCAATCTGTTCGTTTTCTTCGAGGTTTTGCTGATCGCCTCCTACGGGCTCATGCTCCACGGCCAGGGTGCGAGCCGGCTGAAGGCCGGCATCCAATATATCGTCATCAATCTGGTGGGTTCGACGCTGTTCCTGATCGGCATCGGCGTTCTCTACGGCGTCACGGGCACGCTCAACATGGCGGACATGGCGCTGCGCATCGCAAAGCTGACCCCGGGCGACCAGGGGCTCGCAGGCGCCGGGGCGCTGCTGCTGACCCTTGTGTTCGCGCTCAAGGCGGCGTTGCTGCCGCTGCATCTGTGGCTGCCGCGCACCTATGCCAGCACCGCGCCTGCCGTGGCGGCATTGTTCGCGATCATGACCAAGATCGGCGTCTATTCGCTCATCCGCGTAACGTCGCTGATCTTCGGGGCAGGCGCGGGCACGCTCGCCTGGCTCCCCGCGCGCTGGATGCTGCCAGCCTCGCTCCTGACCGTCATGGTCGGCTTTATCGGGCTGTTGCCGGCGCGAGGGCTGCGTGAACAGGCTGCCTTCGGGCTCGTCGGTTCGACGGGCACGCTGCTCGTGGCGGTCTCCCTGTTCGAGCCGCGCGCGATGGCGGCTGCGCTCTATTATCTGCCCCATACCACTTTGGCTGGCGCGCTGCTGTTCCTCGTCGGCGATCTGATCGCCCGCCGTCGCCCGGACTATGGCGACGCCATCACTGTGGGACCACGCTTCGCCAATATCGAGGTGATTTCTGTGCTCTACATGCTGGCGGCGATCGCGCTGGCGGGCATGCCGCCTTTGTCGGGATTCATCGGCAAGCTGCTGATCCTCGATGCCGTGGAGGCGCATCCGGCTGCAGGCTGGATCTGGGCGATGGTCCTTGGAACCACCCTGATTGCGATCATCGGCCTGGCGCGGACAGGCAGCACGCTGTTCTGGAAGAGCAGTATCTGCGGCGAGGCCGCCCGCCCGGCCCCGGGAGGCGTGACCAGCAAGGAGTTGCTGCCCTCCATCGCGCTCATCATCCTGATGGTCGCTCTGGTGGTGGGCGCCGGCCCCATCACGGTCTTCTGCGACATGGTCTCGGCCCAGCTGTTCGCGCCGCAGGGCTATGTCGAGGCCGTGCTCGGCAAGGGCGTCGCGAGGTGAGGCGATGCTGAGAAAACTCTTTCCCCATCCTGGATTGACGGTGCTGCTGATCGCGGTGTGGCTGCTGATGCTCAACAGCCTCAGCATCGGTGGCTTGGTGGTCGCCGTCCTGCTCGGCACGGTGATCCCGATCTTTTCCGCGCCCTTCTGGCCGGACCGGCCCCGGCTGCATTTCGGCTGGCCGATCGTCGAATATCTCCTTGTCGTGATCGGCGATATCGTCGCCGCGAACTTTCACGTCGCGCGGATCATCCTGTTTCGGCGGAACCGTGACCTGCGTTCGCGCTGGCTGGTCATTCCGCTCGATCTGCGCTCGGCCGAAGCGATCACCGCACTTGCGGGTACGATCAGCCTGACCCCAGGCACGGTCTCCTCGGACGTCTCTGCCGATGGCCGGTTCCTGCTGGTCCACGCGCTGGACGTGGGCGACGAAGCGGCCGAGGTCGCACGCATCAAGGAACGCTACGAGGCGCGTCTGCAAAGGATTTTCCGATGATCGGATATGCCCTCGCCATCGCCTTCGCCTGTGTTGCCGTGGCGCTTCTGCTCGCCCTGTTCCGCCTGCTCGCAGGGCCGACCCGTGGCGATCGCATCCTCGCGCTCGATACCATGGTGATCAACGCAATCGCGCTGATTGTCCTGTTCGGCATCCACCAGACGAGCTCCACCTATTTCGAGGCGGCCCTGCTGCTCGCTATGGTGGGCTTCGTCGGCACCGTCGCCTATTGCAAGTTCCTCCTGCGCGGGGACATCGTGGAATGAGCTCCGTCGCGGAACTCGCCATCTCGTTGCTGATCCTGCTTGGAGGCGCGTTCGCGCTGATCGGCAGCTGGGGACTGGTCCGATTACCGTCGCTGATGACCCGGCTGCACGGGGCCACCAAGGCAACCACCCTGGGCGTTGGCGGCTGCCTGATCGGGTCGATGATCTATTTTCCGGCAAGCGGCGCGAGTTGGACGGCCCATGAGCTGCTCGTCACGCTCTTTTTGTTCATAACGGCACCAGTTTCTGCCAATATGATCGCCAAAGCCCATCTGCACCGCCAGCGGTGCCGGCTGGACGCGGACGCTGCGGACGGTATCAAGGAAGAGCTGCCGGAGCCGAGCGCCGATACGGGCTGGGCGACATTCTGGACACCGGAACCCGCGGAAAAGCAGGACAGCTCGGCGATTCCACGCCGCTAACCGCCTTGGGCGCCCGTTCCATCAGACGTTCGTCCACCAATGAACCCGGCTATCCCGGCCGATCGTTCTCGAGGCCCCGCTCGAGCAGCTTCAGGCGGTCGACGATGGAAAAGAAGAAGGCGGTGGACCATCCGATCAGGATGATGCCGCTGGCCCCCTCGATCGCGCCCAGGATGCGGCTGCCCGGAGGCAGGACCAGATCGCCATATCCAATGGTCACATAGGTCGAGGTGGAGAAGTAGAGTGCATGTTCGAAATCGGGAAAGGCGCCCAGCCACCAATAGACCCCGGCCCAAGTCCAGATCTCGACCGAATGAAGCGCGAAAAGGCCGAACGCCGCCAGAAGTATCACACCCGTATTGAACAGCGCCGCCAGCCAGCGGCTCGAGGCATGCCGATGACGGCGCAGAATTGCGAGCAAGACCGCAAGGCCGATGAGGTGGACGAGCACGGTTGCGGCGACCACCACTGTGGCGATCCCGAGTTGCATGGACAATGTCATGGCATCGAGGTTGGCATAAATGGCGTGGCCCGCCCACTGCCGTCCAACGGATGAAAGCACGTTCGTCGGAATACGCCGAGCTTGCTCCAGGCGCCGTTTGCGCAGACGTGGATCAAAGCAACGACTGTCAAGGCTTCAATTCCGCGAACCATCCCAACCGCCGCATCAGCAGCTTTTCCATTTCGAGGAACAGCAGGAGGACAACGCCTATCCCGATGATCAGCAGGCCGTCCTGCACATCAAGCGGGCGGGTTTCGAAAATGTCGTTCATGAACGGCGCGTAGGTGAACACGAGCTGGGATGCGACGACCCCGCCGACCGCCCACAGCACGGCGGGCGTCCCCAGCGCCCCGCGCCAGGTCAGCGAGCGCATGTGGAGATATCGCACGCTGAACATGTAAAAGATCTCCGCCACCGCGACCATGTTGACCACCATGGTTCGTGCTGTCTCGATCCCGCGCCCGCTGTCCAGTGCATGAAAGAAGACGCCCAGCGACATGGCAGTGAAGAGCAGCGACAGGAGGACGACCCTCCAGAGCAGGAAGGGGGACAGCAGCGGCGCATCGGCGGCGCGGGGCGGCCGGCACATGACACCCGGCTCCGCAGGTTCGAACGCCAGCACGAGCCCGAGCGTGACCGCCGTGACCAGGTTGATCCACAGGATCTGGGTTGCCGTCATCGGCAACGCAAAGTCCAGCAGGATCGCAAGGACGATGACCAGCATCTCGCCGCCATCGGTGGGCAAGGTCAGGGCGATGACCTTGCGGATATTGTCATGGACGGTGCGCCCTTCCTGGACCGCGGCGACGATCGAGGCGAAATTGTCGTCGAGGAGAACCATGTGCGCCGCCTCGCGGGCAGCCTCCGTCCCCTTGAGACCCATGGCCGTCCCGACATCCGCCTGCTTGAGCGCAGGCGCATCATTTACGCCGTCACCGGTCATCGCGACGATCGCACCGCTCGTCTGGAGAGCCCGGATGATGCGCAGCTTGTGTTCAGGGCTCGTGCGCGCAAAAACCGAAATATCGGCTATAGCGGTCGCAAGATCATCGTCGGAAATTGCGTCGAGTTCGGCGCCCGTCATAGCCTGGGGATCGTCGGCCAGATCGAGCTGGCGCGCGATCGCAAGCGCGGTGGCGACGTGATCGCCGGTGATCATCTTGACCGCGATGCCCGCCGATCGGCATTGTGCGATTGCGGTGAGCGCCTCCTCCCGGGGCGGGTCGATGAAGCCGATCAGTCCGAGAAATTCCACGCCCTTGCCAAGATCGTCGAAGGACAGGTCGTTCTGCGGAGCGGCCAGTTGCTTCATGCCGAAGCCGAGCACGCGTTCGCCCGCTGCGGCTGCCATGGCGGCGCGGGCCGCCCAGCCCGAGCGGTCGCCGGCCGGGATCATGTCCAACAGGGCTTCCGGGGCACCCTTGATCATGATCACGCCGCCGCCATCGGGCGCCCGATGCAGCGTCGCCATGAAACGGTGCATGGCGTCGAACGGAATTTCATCGAGACGGAGCCATTCATCGCGCACATGGTCGGGGTTGAGACCGGCCTTCATTGCAAGCGCGACAAGCGCTCCCTCCATCGGGTCGCCTTCGACGATCCAGCCTGCTTCGCCTTGGCGCAGGCGGGCGTCGTTGCATAGCAGCGCGGCGCGGATGATGGGGGAAGCGGTAGCGATGGCCGCGGTATCATCGTCATCGTTTTCGGCCGTCAGCGCCCCCTCGGGCACATAGCCAGACCCCGAGACGCGAATTTCGTGCCCGGCAATGACGATCCGGCGCGCGGTCATCTCGTTCCGGGTCAGCGTGCCGGTCTTGTCGGTACAGATCACCGAAGTGGCCCCCAGCGTTTCCACTGCCGGGAGCTTGCGGATCACCGCCTTGCGCGCCGCCATCCGCTGGACACCGATGGCGAGGGTAATGGTGATAACCGCGGGCAGGCCTTCGGGAATGGCTCCGACCGCAAGGGCCACGACCGCAATGAGCGCATCGGACCAGTCATAATCTCGGATCAGCACTGCGAAAATGAACAGGAGCGCTGCCCCGACCAGTACCAGCGCCGTGAATCGCCGCGCGAAGCTGTTGATCTGGCGGAGGAGCGGCGTGGTCACCTTTTCGACCGATTGCACGAGCCCGCTAATGTGCCCGATCTGTGTGCGGCTCCCTGTCGCCGTGACCACGCCCGTCGCCTGACCGGCCGCCACCAACGTTCCCGAGAAGGCCATGGACCGGTGCTCGCCGAGCGAACTCTCGGCAGCGACCGCAGCCTCATGCTTATCCGCCGCGACTGATTCGCCGGTCAGAAGCGCCTCGTCGATGGTCAGCCCGCGGGCGCGCACGATCCGCATGTCGGCCGGAACGCGGTCACCGGCCTCCAGCAGCACCACGTCGCCCGGCACGACGTCTGACGCCGCCACCGTCTGGCGCGCGCCGTCGCGCAGCACTGTCGCGTGTGGCGCTATGAGGTCGCGGATCGCCCCGAGCGCCCGTTCGGCCTTGCCCTCCTGGGCAAATCCGACAAGCGCGTTGATCAGCACCACGAACAACACGACCGCCGCATCGACCAGATGCCCCAGCATCAGCGCGGCGGCGGCGGCCGCCAGGAGAAAGTAGATCAGCGCGCTGTTGAACTGCGCGAGCAGTCGAAAAAGGGGATTCGGCGGCGGCGGTGGCGGCAGACTGTTCGGCCCGAACCGAGCCCTTCGCTGGCGTGCCTCTTCTTGGTCGAGACCGGCGCGGCGGCTGTCGAGGCTCGCCAGCGCCTCTTCTGCTTCCATGGCATGCCATGCGAGTTCGTCGTCCAGCCGCACTTATTCTGCTCCCGCTGAAAACTGCCGTCCCAAGGGCCCGTGACTCCAGCGAAGACTTAGGTGGGTCGCCTCCAGTTGATGTTAGAGTCGCTGCCGGCCACCCTATTGTCTCTCGGGGAACCTACGTAACGTCAAACGGCCCGACGATCAGCATAAGGTTCGCTCCGAGCCCGATACCGCAGATTCGGTCGAGCGGCGAAGTCATGGAGAACGAGGCGATCATGAGCCTGCTATTGTTGCCGTGGCTGAAGTTTGCCCTTTGCGCCGTCCTGATCGGACTGGCCGGCCCAGTCCTGGCGCGTTCCGGCGATACGATCGCAAGAATCACCGGTCTTTCGCGCTCGTGGGTCGGGCTGGTGCTGCTCGCGACGGCCACATCCCTGCCCGAGCTGTTCACCGGCGTGAGCGCGGCAGCCGCTGCCGCAGCACCCAACATCGCGGTCGGCGACGCATTGGGAAGCTGCATCTTCAATCTGGTCCTCCTCGTTCTGCTCGATGTGCTCAGTCCCGACGAGCCGATCTATCGGCGCATGGAGCAGGGGCATATTCTGACGGCGGCATTCGACGTGATCCTGATCGGCTTCGTTGGCGCGCTGCTGCTTATCGGGCGGGGAGATCTCGATCTGCGGATCTTCCACATCAGCATTTATACGCCATTCCTGATCATCCTCTATTTCGTCGCGATGCGTGCTTCATTTTTCTACCAGCGCAGAAATGGTGCCGGTTCCGCGCTGGGTGCCGGCACTTCGGAACCCGGCCTCGGAGCGGCGATCGCCCGGTACGCCGCCGCCGCCGCCGTAGTCGGCGCAGCGGGGAGTTGGCTACCTTTCGTCGGGCTCGAGATTGCCGAGGTCATGGGATGGCGAACCAGCTTCGTGGGCACGATCTTCATTGCCGCAGCGACGTCGCTTCCCGAACTGGTGGTGACCGTCGCGGCCCTGCGCCTGGGTGCGGTCGACATGGCGGTCGGCAACCTGCTCGGCAGCAATCTGTTCGACATACTGGTCATTGCGATCGACGATATCGCTTTTACCGACGGTTCCCTGCTTGCCTCCGCTTCATCGGCCCATGCGGGATCGGCCTTCGCCGCCGTCATCATGTCGGGAATATTCATCGTCGCGCTGCTCTATCGCCCCGGAGCGCGCTTCCTTGGCAAGGTTGGCTGGGTCAGCCTCTTCCTGCTGGCGATCTATCTTCTGAGTTCCTACGCGATTTTCCTGCTGGGACATTAGCCGAGAAGTGCTGCAGGATGCCCGATCGAGCATCTGCCGATATATCGCCCGGCGCTGATTCCCGAAATTGCTCACTGGCGCGCCTGCCGAACCCATTGAGATGAGAAGGCTCTACCCCTTTCTCCCGAACAACTGGGGGTTCCGGGCGATGAAGCGGCTTACCCAAGTGTCGACACGTCCATTCCGAATACCTTTCATATAGCGCCAGCCCGTAACACTCATGACCGTTGCTCCGAGCGCATCGACAATCAGATCCCACATGGTGTCGGTTAGGCCCGACAGATCACCGAGCATCGGTTTTTGCATGGTAAGGCCGAATATCTGGTCCATTGCGAACTCGAATATTTCCCAAAGCGTGCCGATGCCGACACTGAAGAAGAAGGCGAAGAGAGCGACGAACGACGGTCGCATCTGCAGATCGACGAGATCGTTCTCGTTGAGAATATAGACGATCAGGAAACCCACCAGGCCGAGAAGAAGCCCTGCCGTCGCGTGCAGCGCCAGGTCCCACCACCATAACCGCTCGTAATAGGCCCGGACCTCGCCAAGGAAGAGGGTGGCGAAGATGAACAGGATTGCGAGTATCTGAAGCTCCGCAGGGATCACCACACCAAGTCGCTTCGGCGCGAGGAAGGGAACCACGGTTGCCGCCATGACCGCCACGACGAGGAAGGCGTGCATCCATCGCTCGGCGCGCAGCAGAAGCAACAGTTCGGCGGCCATGATCAGTTGGGTGATCGTGAGGACGGTAAGATGGGCACGCCTCGCAAGATTCGGGCTTGCGGAGGCATTTGCTTTTGAAGGACTATTATCAGGCATTTTAGAAATCTAGACGCTGAACGGTGCTGCGAACAGTCGCCGCGTAGGCGCATCGAATATCGTTATCTGACAGTTGCGCAAATATCTTGCGGTGTCGCACAATGGCGACGCGCGCAGTCCAGGAGGTTCATAATCTTTCAGTGAGGCGCGACCGGTGCCAGCCGACTCTTGCTTTTTCCGCTGCGACACAGCGTAACTGCGCCGCTACGCCGAGATCATTATCCGGCTAGCAGAGCCAGTCTGTATGCCATACCAATCTTGGGGATCCATTTAACCCGCTATTCGAGCGAGCGAGACGACGCTCCTATCTCCCCTTCTGATTTACCTACGGCCAGATGAACTGCATAAAGGAGTTTCATCGGGGAGATGAAGATGGTGGACGAACAGATACCCGATGCCGCTGCGCGGCGGCTCGCGCTGACCCTCGTTGAGAATTGCGTACGCAATTCTCAACTGGAGAATCTCCATGCTGGCACGACCCCAGGAACTGCGGTCGGCGATTTTAGCGACGTGAAGGTGGTTACGCCCTTTGGTGACATCCCATGGAATCAGCTTTCGCGGATCTCCGATGAGGAAATGAAGGCGCTCATGATCGAGGTGGTCAACAAGGTCTATACCTTCATCACTCACATGGAGGATCTGGTCGCCCTGCGGGATTCCGCCCGCTGGAAGCGCCCAGAGCACGACAAGGCTCTCCTCCAAATAGCCCTTCAGCGTGCGGCCGAACGCAATGGCGAGAAAGCCGGGGAGCGATCCTGATCGAGCTTGTGAGGGTCGCCAACCCGTCTGCAGATCACGCCGCCTGTCGGTGGGCAAGTGCCTCGCGCCGCCATCTCGCCGGTGTTGTTTCTGTGGCTTTGACGAACGCATTGGTAAAATGCGCCTGATCGGAGAAACCGCATTCGAGCGCGATCTGCGCGAGCGGCAGGCTCGTGCCGGTCAGCAGCCGCTTTGCGCGTGAGATCCGCTGTTGCACGAACCAGGCATAGGGGGCGATCCCTACCGTATTGGAAAAAGCCCTGACGAAATAGCTGAGCGACAACCGGCAGAGGTGCGCAATTTCGGCGATGGATATAGCGTAACCGTGTTCTGAAGGCCGCCTTGCGGGAAGCTGCTCCGCAGTGCTGATAGCCGCTTTTTGCGAGGAGCGGTGATGAGCGAGGATATCGAAGC
>NZ_MIPT01000001.1:3920938-4042482 GCF_001853345.1 Edaphosphingomonas haloaromaticamans
CGTCGCCCCGACCGAGCCGTCGGGGCCAAACGCCTCGCGCAGAATGGACAGCTTCTGTTCCACCGACCAACGGCGACGCCCGCCGACCACCGCGATCCGACTGCTCATACGATCACTCATATGACCGGTCGTAAGAGCACTCGCCCCCGACGCTTCGATATCCTCGCTCATCACCGCTCCTCGCAAAAAGCGGCTATCAGCACTGCGGAGCAGCTTCCCGCAAGGCGGCCTTCAGAACACGGTTACACCTCGCCGACACGAAAGGCGCCCTATTTTTTGCAGTCTGTGTTTCTGCCTTTGGGCGAGTGCGGCCAAACCCGGCAATGCCGAGCGACTAGGGCAAGCGCCAGCCGGAACGGCGAATGGCCTTTCGGAGATATTGTTCCGCTTTGGCCAGTTCCTTCTGAACCGATCGCTTGTGCAAACCAAACTCGTGGGCGATCTCGATCTGCGACTTTTCATCCCGCCATTTCGCAAGAAAGATCTCACGGCGCTTCGCAGGCAAGGCGTCGAGTGCGTCCAAGGCCCTACTCATTTCGTCGGCCGCGATCGCTCTGCGTTCCGGATCCGGGGCAGTGTCGGGCAACTCGGTGATCGCAGCCTCGTCCGCAGGGCAAATCCGGTTGTTCTTGCGGCGCTGGTTATGGGCCAGATTGATCGCCATCCGGTAAAGATAGGATCTTGGATTTCGTACCTCCACGATGCTCGGATCTGCCCTCAGCTTGACATAGACGTCGTGGAGCGCCTCAGCTGCAGCCTCGGAGGAACGCAGATGCGCCGAGAGGCGCATCTGCAGCGCCTCATATTCAATCTCAAGAAGGGCAAGAAGTTGCTCAACCGGGCTCTGGTTGGTCGCTTGGAACGAAGCGTCGAATTCGCTCGCCTGCGCAGGCTGGAGTGGTTCCGAGTCGTCAATCATTGCCTTCCAGACTTTAGCAGGGATCGGTTCGCCAATTCCGACGTGAACTCGTTGTTTGCTCTCACCGCAGCTGACCGAGTTCGGTGCGGATAGAAGCTGTGGCGCAGATGTTGTGAGGAGCTAGGCCCTTTCAGCAGGACTCATGGCCCGGTTACGACCTGCGCCGCGGAGCGAGAATCGGACCCGGTTTGCGGCCTCGCGATCGCCGGATATCCCGGCGCCGCGCGGCCTGCGCTTCCGTTCGCATCTGTGCGAGCACCTGGCGAAGGCCATGCAGTTGATCCACGAGGTGGAGCACGATGTCGACGCCTTCGTCGTTCACGCCGAAGTCTCGCTTCAGATCATGTATGAGGCGCGCGCGGGCCGCGTCCATGTCGGTCAGGACGATGGTCGTGGATCTGCGCTCGCCAAGGAGCCATTCGCGATCGATCCACTGCTCGAGCGAGCGGAGTTCGATCCCCGAGTGGGATAGAAATTCGTCCAGGTCTATCATCGCGAGGCCTCACGAGGATTGAAATTCTTGCCGGCTTCCCAGGTCGAAACGAATTGTATGAGTTCCGGATCGGCCGGCTTGGGCAGCACGATCCCGAGCTTCACGAATTGATCGCCACGACCGCCGCCCAGCCGAGGGGCACCCTTGCCTTTGAGGCGCAGCGTGCTGCCACTGTTCGAATTGGCCGGCACGGTCATCGTCACATCACCGGTTGGCGTGGGAACGCGGATCTTGCCGCCGAGGACGGCTTCCCTCAGCGAGATCGGAACGTCGATCGTGATGTCGTCGCCATTGCGGAGGAAGCGTGGGTCGGATTGAACCTCGATCTCGATATATGCGTCTCCTGGGCCGCCCTTGCCGGCGCCAGGTGCGCCCTTGCCCTTGAGGCGCAGCGATTGACCATCAACGACGCCCGCCGGGATCGTCACGTCGAGCGTGCCGCCCGCTGGCAGGGTTATCCGCTGTGAACCGCCGGTGATCGACTCCACGAAGCTGACCGAAAGGCGATAGTGCAGGTCCTGCCCGCGGCGATTGGCGCGCGCCTGTGCGCTGCGACGGAAGAGTTCGGCGAACGGATCGTCGCCTGCGGCAAAATCCGCAAAGCCGGCGTTACTCGAATAATGGCCTGGGTCCGACCCGGCATAGTCACGATAATATTGCTGTTGGGGCCGCTCTGCGCCGGTCTCGTCGATCTCGCCCGTGTCGTAACGCCTGCGTTTCTCCGGGTTGCTCAGCAGATCGTAGGCGCCTGCGACTTGCTTGAACTTGTCCTCGGCCGACTTGTCGCCAGGGTTGAGGTCCGGATGGAGCTTCTTCGCGAGCTTGCGATACGCTTTCTGGATATCGTCCCCGCTCGCGGACGCGGCGACGCCGAGAACTTCATATGGATTGCTCACCTGCTACGCCTCCTGGTCGCGCTGAGGATCGGCGCGAACCCTTCCGCAGCATTCGCCGTCAGCCTCGGTATATCCATCTCCTGGCCGCATCCCCTCGTCACGCGGACTTCAGCCGCCTCAGGCCAAAGGCAAGTGAGATAAGGAAAACACCGCGGAAGAGAAAGCTGAAGCCGATGATCGCCGCCACGAAGGCAAGCCCTGCCAGCGGGCCGCTGATCACCAGATAGGTACCCAGCCCGATATCGACGACGCCGAGCAACAGCCTCCATCCCTTGTCATGCGTACCTTTCAGTCCATAGAAAAGCTGGGAAACTCCTGAGACGAACAGCCACAGCCCGATCGCCCAAGCGAGCGATGCGGCACCCTGGAATGGATCGAACAGCACGAAGAGGCCAGCGAGTACCGCCACGACGCCGAGGAGCAACTCCAGCACCTTCGATCGGGTGGAAAAGGCTGACAGTCCAGCGACTATCGCGATGACGCCATAGGCAAGCAATATCGCTCCGAAGATCACGCCGGCGGCAAAGCCCGTCGCGAGCGGGTTCAGGAAAGCCAGGATCCCGCCCAGGATCAGGAGCACGCCATAGGTCAGAACCCATCCCCAACCGGTGGATGCCGGAAACGGCGAACCCCAGACCCCCTTATTTGCTTCGTGCGCGCTCATAAGCTTTCTCCCTAATTCGTTCGGGCAATCCTTCGTCAACTGCTGCTGTCGCCCAATTCAGTCCCACGCTATTCCAGGCGGCCATCGTAACTCTTAGCCTATCTTCAGCACGAGTGCTCCGTCACCCTCATCGATATGGACGGTCGATCCGTCGCGGATCTCGCCCTGGAGGATCAAGTCGGCGAGCGGATCCTGGAGAAAGCGTTGCACCGCGCGTTTCAATGGCCGCGCGCCGTAGACCGGATCATAGCCGGCGCGGCCGAGCCAGGCGCGGGCCGCATCGGTGAGGTCGAGCGTGATCTTGCGGTCCTGGAGCAGCTTGCCGACGCGGGCGACCTGAATATCGACGATGGGCGCCATATGGTCGGCGCCGAGCCTGTGGAACAGAATGATCTCGTCGAGGCGGTTGAGGAATTCCGGTCGGAAATGGCCGCGGACGATTTCCATCACCTGGTCCTCGACCTTCTCGACCGATTCGTCGTCGGCGAGGCCCGCAATATACTGGCTGCCCAGATTGCTGGTCAGCACGATGATGGTGTTGGTGAAGTCGACCGTGCGGCCCTGGCCGTCGGTCAGCCGCCCGTCGTCGAGCACCTGCAGGAGAATGTTGAACACGTCGCCATGCGCCTTCTCGACCTCGTCGAAGAGGACGACTTGATAGGGGCGGCGGCGAACCGCTTCGGTCAGCACGCCGCCCTCTTCATAGCCGACGTAGCCCGGAGGGGCGCCGATCAGCCTGGCGACCGAGTGTTTCTCCATGAACTCGCTCATATCGATGCGAACCATCGCGTTGTCGTCGTCGAACAGGAAGCCGGCGAGCGCCTTGGTGAGCTCGGTCTTGCCGACGCCTGTGGGCCCTAGGAACAGGAATGAGCCCAGGGGCCGATTGGGGTCCTGCAGACCGGCACGCGCGCGGCGCACGGCGGTCGACACGGCGCGGACCGCATCGGCCTGGCCGATGACGCGCTTGCCGATCGTCTCTTCCATGGCGAGCAGCTTCTCGCGCTCGCCGGTCATCATCCGCTCGACCGGAATGCCGGTCCAGCGCGCGACGACGCCGGCGATGTCCTCCGCTGTCACCTCCTCGCGTAGCATCGCGCCTTCGGCTGCGCCCGCCGCGTCGGCCAGCTGCTTTTCGAGCGTGGGAATGGTGCCGTATTGCAGTTCGCCTGCCTTGGCGAGGTCGCCCGAGCGCTGCGCCTGGTCGAGCTCGATGCGTGCAGCGTCGAGCTGTTCCTTGACACGGCTCTCACCCGCGATCTTTTCCTTCTCGGCCTGCCAACGCGAGGTGAGTTCAGCCGATTGCTGCTCGAGATTGGCGAGATCCTGCTCCAGCGTCTCCAGTCGGTCCTTCGACGCCTTGTCGGTCTCCTTTTTCAGCGCCTCCCGCTCGATCTTGAGCTGGATGATGCGCCGATCGAGATTCTCGATCTCCTCGGGCTTGGATTCGACTTCCATACGCAGGCGCGAGGCCGCCTCATCCATGAGGTCGATCGCCTTGTCCGGCAGGAAGCGGTCGGTGATGTAGCGGTGGGACAAGGTCGCCGCCGAGACCAGCGCGCCATCGGTGATGCGCACGCCATGGTGCAGCTCATATTTTTCCTTCAGGCCGCGCAGGATCGAGATGGTATCTTCGACCGTGGGCTCACCGACGAAGACGGGCTGGAAGCGCCGCTGGAGGGCTGGATCCTTCTCGACATGCTTGCGATATTCATCGAGCGTGGTCGCGCCGATGCAATGGAGTTCGCCGCGCGCGAGCGCGGGCTTGAGCAGGTTGGATGCGTCCATCGCGCCTTCGCCCTTGCCGGCGCCGATTAGCGTATGCATCTCGTCGATGAACAGGACGATATGGCCCTCGGCGGCCTTCACCTCATCGAGCACACCCTTCAGCCGCTCCTCGAACTCGCCGCGATATTTGGCCCCGGCGATCAGGCTGCCCATGTCGAGCGCCATCAGCGCGCGGTCCTTGAGCGTATCGGGCACGTCGCCATTGGCGATGCGCAGGGCGAGCCCTTCGGCGATCGCGGTCTTGCCGACGCCGGGTTCGCCGATGAGGACGGGATTGTTCTTCGTGCGCCTGGCAAGGATCTGGATGGTGCGACGGATCTCCTCATCGCGGCCGATGACCGGATCGAGCTTGCCTTCGCGGGCCGCTTCGGTGAGGTCGCGTGCGAACTTCTTGAGCGCGTCGTAGCGATCCTCGGCCGAGGCCGTGTCCGCGGTCTTTCCCTTGCGCAGCGCGCTGATCGCCGCATTCAGCGCTTCTGCCTTCAAGCCCGCTGAGGCCAGGGACTTGCCGGCCGCGGTGTTTGAGGCCAGCGCTAGCGCAAGAAGCAGCCGCTCGACGGTGACATAGCTGTCGCCCGCCTTCTGCGCGACCTGCTCGGCCTGATCGAGCACCCGCACAGCATCATTATCGAGGCTCGGGGCCGATTGCGCGCCGCTGCCTGAAACCGATGGCGCCTTGGCGAGCGCGGCGTCGGTCTGCCGCGTCGCCACGGCGGGATCGCCGCCTGCCGCGCGGATGAGGCCGCTTGCCATGCCCTGCTCATCCTCGAGCAAAGCTTTCAGAAGATGTTCCGGGCTTATCCGCTGATGGCTCATGCGGATCGCGACGGTTTGCGCGCTCTGGAGGAAGCCCTTGGCGCGATCGGTGAATTTTTCGAGATTCATTGATTCCTCGTTTTTCCGTTTGGCGTGAGTACCGATCGCGTCTCACCCCATTGTCGGTTCGACGTCGCACGTGATGGCCAAGGGTTATCGAACCGATTCCAACACGGCCGATGAAGGCCCTATCGATTGGTTCGGCAAAGTCGGAGATTTCTTGGCATAGCCTGTTCCCCCTCTCTCGTTCGCTCAGAATTCTTGGCGCTTATCTTTCAAGCCGAAGCCCAGGAATATACGGGATGTTCCGATGGGCGCGGAATTCAGCCAAGTCCGGACCGGCGATGTTCATGGCTATCTGCCGATCGGCTGCGCCGGACATGGCTGGAGAGAAGAGCGCTTGTGCTGCCCACCTCTGGCGAAATGGCTGCGACATGGCCGTGCCTCCTTTCTATGTCGCTCCTTTCCCATTGATGCGGACGCGCCGCAGGTGAAACCGGCCCGGCCCGGCCCGATCTGATCGTCGTTCCGATTATGGCGACTCGCAGCATCGCCCGGGGGGACGGGGGGCAAATTCAGCGTCCGGCTGGCGGGAATAGAACAGCCATAAGGCGCCAGACCCGGCGTTCTGGCCCAATTGCGGGCCTCACGCTATCGATCGTGACGTCAGGTCGTTCGCGGCATCGCGCTTGGCGGTCTCGGACTTGCGCTCAGAATATCGATCGACAAGCTGCTCGGCATGGCCTCGGATCAGAATGGTGAACCGGATCAACTCTTCCATCACGTCGACAATGCGGTCGTAGTAGCTGGAGCGTCTCAAGCGGCCTGCCTCATCGAACTCCTTGAATGCCATTGCGATGCTCGATTGGTTCGGGATCGTGAACATCCTCATCCAGCGGCCGAGCAGACGCAGCGTGTTGACCGCGTTGAAAGACTGCGAGCCGCCTGAGACCTGCATCACCGCGAGCGTCCTTCCCTGGGTCGGGCGCATACCGCCAAACTCCAGCGGCAGATGGTCGATCTGCGCCTTCATGATGCCAGTGATCTGGCCATGACGCTCGGGACTGCACCACACCATGCCCTCGGACCAGAGCGCGTGCTGACGAAGTTCATGGACCGCCGGATGGTCGTCCCCCCTGATCTGATCCGGCAGCGGCAGGTCGCTCGGATCGAAGATCCGCACCTCGGCGCCGAACAGGATCAACAGGCGCGCCGCCTCCTCGACCGCGAGTCGACTGAATGATCGCTCCCGCAGGGATCCGTAAAGCAGCAAGATGCGGGGCGGATGTTCGAGCGAACCGAGGCCGACGGCGGGACTAGGTCTAACGAGCGACCGATCGAGCGCCGGCAGGTCATCAGGGTCGGCAAGGGAACGAAGGCGCGACATCAGGCTACCCGACGCTCATACCAGGGGCGTGTCGCCTTCACGATTCTGACCACGGACAGCATGACCGGAACTTCGACCAGCACGCCGACGACGGTAGCAAGCGCTGCGCCGGAGTTGAGGCCGAACAGACTGATCGCGGCAGCGACCGCCAGCTCGAAGAAGTTGGACGCGCCGATCAATGCGGCGGGGGCGGCAACGCACCATGCCACGCCGAACCGACGGCTCAGCCAATAGGCGAGCCCTGCGTTGAAATAGACCTGGATGAGAATCGGCACGGCGATCAGCGCGATCACCAGCGGATGGGCTATGATCGCCTGCCCCTGGAATCCGAACAGCAGCACCAGAGTCGTCAGCAACGCGACCAAAGATACTGGGCCAAGACGGCTGAGCAGCCGGTCAAGCGCGGGCTGTCCGCCCGACGAGAGCACGGCACCCCGAATGACCTGCGCGACGATCACCGGCACGACGATGTAGAGTAGGACCGAGATCAGCAGCGTGTCCCAGGGTACGGTGATCGATGCGACGCCGAGGAGAAGGCCGACCAGCGGGGCGAACGCGAACACCATGATGGTGTCGTTGAGCGCGACCTGGCTCAGCGTGTAGGTCGGGTCACCATCGCAGAGATTGGACCAGACGAACACCATCGCCGTGCAGGGCGCTGCGGCAAGCAGGATCAGTCCGGCGATATAGGAGCTGATCTCAGCCTCCGGCAACAGCGGCCGAAACAGCCAGCCCAGGAACAGGGTGCCGAGCAGCGCCATCGAGAAGGGCTTTACCGCCCAGTTGATGAACAGCGTTATGCCGACTCCCTTCCAATGCTGCCTGACCGAACCGAGCGCGCCAAGATCGATCTTGAGCAGCATCGGGACGATCATCAGCCAGATCAGAACCGCAACGATGAGGTTGACCCGCGCAACCTCGGTCGACGCAATCACGCCGAACAGGCCGGGCAGTGCATAGCCGAGTGCGATGCCGACGATGATGCAAAGCGCTACCCAGACGCTGAGATAGCGTTCGAATGTGCTGATCGCCGACCTGGCCGGCGCCAACGTTCCAGCAGTGGTGGCGTTCATGATGCGACCCGCTGGCCGCGGTCATCGACAATGCGTTCGCCATCTTCCTTCGCGAAGGCGCCACGCTGATCGCTCGGCAGCAGATCGAGCACGTCCTCGGAAGGGCGGCAGAGCTTGACGCCGAGCGGTGACACTACGATCGGGCGGTTGATCAAGATTGAATGCGCCATCATCGCATCGACAAGCTGCCCATCACTCAGCGACGGGTTATCGAGCCCCAACTCAGCGAAAGGCGTGCCCTTCTCGCGCAGCAAAGAGCGCGTGGTAATACCCATGCGCTCGATCAGCCACATAAGCATCGACCGCGACGGAGGAGTCTTCAGATAGTCGATCACATGCGGTTCGATTCCAGCATTGCGGATCATCGCCAGCGTGTTGCGGGAGGTGCCGCAATCGGGATTGTGGTAGATTATGATATCGGCCGGCATCAGGCTGCGTCCCCGCGACGGCTGCTCGCGCCTTCGCCATGCCCGATCTCACGGACACGGGCCCGCAAAGCCATGGCGTCGAGCCTGTCGAAGGGCAACGCCGCGAAGAGCTTGATGCGGTTCTCAAGATAGCGCAGCGCTGTCACGAACGCGCGCTCCCGCTCGATCTGCGAACCCTGGACGTGGCTTGGATCCTCGATCCCCCAATGGGCGGTGACAGGATGACCCGGCCAGATCGGGCAGACCTCGCCCGCCGCGTCGTCGCAGACGGTGAACACGAAATCCATCACGGGCGCGCCAGGCACGGCGAACTCGTCCCAGCTCTTCGAACGGAGACCTTCTGTAGGATATTCAATCCGCTCGAGCAGAGCGAGCGCGTCAGGGTTGATCGCGCCCTTGGGGTAGCTCCCGGCCGAAAAGGCACGGAAGCGACCGCCGCCCAGCTTGGTGAGGGCGCTCTCCGCAAGAATCGAGCGGGCCGAGTTGCCGGTGCACAGGAAGAGGACGTTGAAGATGCGGTCGGACATGGCAGACTCCATCAGCAGCAGGGGGCGAGTTCGGCGATCAATGGCGCGCACAGCGCCGCGTTGCCGCCACAGCAATCCTTCACGAGAAACAGGGTCAGCGTCTTCAACTGGTCCAGCTCGGCGCGATAGTTGATGACCCGGCTGCGCCGCTCGGATCGGATCAATCCGGCTCGTGAGAGCGTGGCCAGGTGAACCGACATGGTGTTCTGGGGAACGCCCAGCGCCTTGGCGATCTCGCCGGCAGCGAGCCCGTCGGGCTCATGCCGGACCAGAAGCCGGAAGGCGTCGAGGCGGGTGCCCTGCGCGAGAGCGCCTAAAGTGGCGATGGCCGAATCATTATCCATATATCTACATTAACGGATATATGGATAATGATCAACGACGACATTCACAGCGATTTACATGCTTTTCCAACATCCCCAGCCGGATCGCGGCCCAGCCGGGAGAGCCGTTCGGGTCGCTCAAGCGGCGCGAATCTCTTCAGCAGCGGCCTTCCCGACGGTACGGTCGTCCGCAACCGTCGGGAAGGAGACCTTCTTTAGGATCGGTCGCCGCGACGTCCAGCCTCTTGAGGACGCGTTCCCGGCGCCTCAGAGCGGCGGACGGCAGCCTCTTGCCTGGTGGATGCCGCGCAGGAAGCCCCGTCGCGCAAAACCCGCATCGATCGCGGTGTTGAGGCGACGCTGCGCCGGCGCCGCGCCGGTCGCCTCCCGCACCAGTCCCCGGAAGGGAATGAGCGAGTTCACCACCATCTGGCCGCCGGCCTCTGCAAATTTTCCGGCGCTGTTCTCTTGCTGTTTCGCACCGACAATGAAGTCCGGTCCAAGCACCGCGCTCAGTTCGGTTACCGCACGGGCCAGTTCGGTGCAGGCTCTAAGGCCGTCGAGGCTGTAGGGGTTCTCGCTCGCTCTTTCCAACACCGGCGGAATATTGGTCGCGGCCACACCGACGTCGCGAACCGGCTGGGTCACGATCTCGCCCGCCCTCCTGCCCGTCTGGTCTATCTTGCTTTCCGGCTGCGCGACGGGTGGCGCGGCTGCGCCGGTCTTGGGCGGCGGGCTATGGGGAATGCAGCCGGCCAGCAGAAGCGAAGCGATCAGCAGGGCGCAGAGCGGAACCCCGGCGGCTGCCGTCGACTTGCGTGGGCAGTAAGTGGGCAAGACCGTCATATCCGAAATATAGGGTTTTAGATGCGTCAGGCAGGTCCCTCTGTAAGGAATTCCCCTAAGTCCCAAGCGATGGGAGATTTCTGCCCACGATGAGGACCGGTCCATCGGTCCTTGCCAGAACCACTTCGTGCAGGACATCATGTGGCGTTGGACGCTGCCCTCGGCAGCGCCTTCCTGCCGCGGCTGGCCACCGGCTTTGCTGCATCGGGATCATCGGCTATTCCGAGTTCCTCCTATATGTGCGGTACGGTTGACCAGATCGTTGGGCTTGCTGCCGGTCCCCAAGCGCTTCCACCGCGGCAAGGAACCTTCCGCGTCGGCACGGCACCTGGGCTTCTGGCTGAAGGACGACCGCTGCGACAAGATTGTCGCTTCGCATCCAGTGGAAGGACTATGAGGGACGGTGATCGCCGGGACCTACGTATGTATACGAATTCGTCCGGTTAAGAGCATGAGGCAGGCTCGGATCAGCCACAGATTTTCATATGGCTCGTGCAGAGTCGGCTCAAGCCGAGCGAAAGGCACGGCTCGATTTGCCATGGCGGCAGGAAAATACGGGAACGATCATGCGCGGCAGCTTCTTCTGGGGAATGGTGGTCGGAGCGGGTGGCACCCTGGTGGCGTCGATCCCGTGGGAAACGACGAGGCCTGCGGCCAAACGGGCGCTGCGGGCCGGTCTTGCCGGCTATGCAGCAGTTCGCGGCGCGGCCGCGCGTTTCGCTGAAGATGTCGAGGACCTGGTCGCCGAGGTCGCCCATGAGATGAAGCAAACACCGGCGCCAGAGGCCGCTTCCGCAACCGCGGCCACGCAAGGAGCAGCCAGCCAGGAGAAGGACGCCGTCGATGGATCGCAGTCCAAAAGCTGAAACGACGCGTGGTCATCTCAAGCACCGTATGCCCGGACGCGTCCGGATCGTGCTCGATCGTCCCCTGCCCCACAGCACGCGGCTTGAGTCGCTTGCTACGGCATTGGCCGCGATTCCGGGCATAGACTCCGCCGAGATCAGGCCGACAAGCGGCAGCATCGTTATCAGACACCGAGGCGATTTTGATGAGTTGCGGGAGTCGATCGCCAGAGAAGGCATCCAGATTGCTTCGTCCATCACGCATCTTCAGCCGATCGATCCGATGGGCGCCGCCGCACAGAAGCTTGGCACGGTCGACGGAGCGATAGCGCGCCTGACGGACGGCCGTGCGGATCTGTGGAGCCTGGCTTTCGCGGGGCTTGTGGCCGGAGGCGTGATCCAGCTCGCAAGAGGCAGGGTTGCCGGACCGGCGCTGACCCTCCTCGGTCAGGCCGCCACCCTGTCGATGGCCCGGCCACTGCGAACATTCATTCGCTGAGTCCGTCGCAGTTCGCCGACGCCGAAAGAGGTCGCCGCCAGCCCGGCGGAGAGCGCCAGGTCGCCCGGACCGGGCACACCCAGCCCGAGCAGCGTTCGCAGTGGTCGGATCAGGAAAGGCGCGGCAAGCAGTCCGCAAGCCGCTGCCAATGCGCCGCCAAGCCGTGTCTCCGATACCACTCGACCTGCGACCGATCCGGGCGTCCGGTCACGCAGCCCCCAGGCGTGGGCAAACTGCGCCAGCGACAATGTTATGAAGGTCGCCGCGCGTGCCTGTGGTCCGGCGCCCTTGCGCGCCAACAGGATGAGATGGGCGGCCAACGCCGACGCAGCGAGGTGCGCGCCGTCGAAGCCGAGGTCCCGAAGCTCGTCGTGGCCGAACAGCGGCGCATCCGCAGCGCGCGGGGGGCGTGTCATCACGTCGCCGCGCGGCTCGGCCATCGCCAGCCCCAGACCTGGCATGATGTCCGTCACCAGATTGAGCCAGAACAACTCCATCGGCGTTTCGAGCCCGCCCCGGCCATGCAGGGTTTCGCCGAGCATGAGGAGCACCTCCGACAGGTTCGTCGACAGGAAATAGCGGGTGGCCGCGCCGATGCTGTCATCGGTCGCGCGCCCGCGGGCGATCGCCCGTGCCAACGCCCGTAAATCATCGTCGGCGATCACGATGTCCGCCACCTCGCGCGCGACATCGGTTCCCTGCCTTCCCATGGCGACGCCTACCGCAGCAGCCCTGAGCGCGGGACCGTCGTTGACGCCATCCCCGATCATCGCCACGCGCCGGCCCGCGCCCTGAAGCGCGCGGACGATGCGCAGCTTGTCACCAGGGCTGACACGGGCGAAGACCGACGTCCGGAGCGCCAAAGCGCCAAGCGCCTGATCGTCGAGATCCGCAAGGTTCGCGCCGTCCACGACGGGGATGATGCCGGTCCGTGACACGGCGACCGCTTCGGCGACCGAAAGCGCGGTGGCCGGCTGGTCTCCGGTGATAATGATCGTTCGAATGCCGGCGCGGTGAAAGATCTCGACCGCTTCCTGCGCCTCCGCGCGGACAGGGTCAGCGAGCGCCACGAGGCCCAGCCAGACGAGGTCGTCCGGCAATCCGTCGCGAAGATCACCTTCCTTCCTTGCAACGCCGAGCACCCGCAAGCCTTCCCGGGCGAGCGTCTCATTGGTGGCAAGGATCCGGCGACGCCGTTCCTCGTCGAGCGGCCGAAGCCCATCCTCCGTCAGTTCGTGGGCGGCAAGCGCGAGCAATTCGTCCGGCGCGCCCTTGACCGCGACATAATCCGCGCCGTTGAGGCGATGCGCCGTCGCCATCCATCGATGCGCCTGATCCCGGCTCTGCAGGCGCACTATCGGCGACTGTTGTTGGACGGCATCGGGGTCGATGCCGGTGTCACTGCAAAAGCGAAGAAGCGCCAGTTCGGTGGAGGATCCCGTCTGCATTGCCAGATTTGCCTCATTGCACAGCGCCAAGGCTTCGGCGATGGCCCGCAGCAGGTCTGGGGCTAGGCCATCGCTATGCCCGTCCGCCGAAGTCCGCCGAACCTCTTCTCCGATGGCGACCCCCACGACCGCCATCCTGTTCTCGGTCAGGGTGCCGGTCTTGTCGAGGCAGATGGTGTCGATGGTGCCCAGGGCCTCGACCGCGGGCAGCGCCCGAACAAAAGCCTGCTCGCGCTCCATCGCCCTTGCGCCCAGCGCAAGTGTCGTGGTCGCGATGGCCGGAAGACCCTCGGGAATGGCAGCGACGGCGAGCGCGACCGCGCTTCGCGCCATGGCCAGCAGTGGCTCGCCGCGCAGTAGCCCGACCAGGAACACAACGCTCGATGCGCCGACGCAGAGCAATGCGAGACGGCCGCTGAGGGACGAGAGCTCCTCCTCGATGACGGGTCGGGGCGGACGCGCAAGATCGATCAAGGCGCGGGTTCGTGCGGCCTCCGTGCCGCTGCCTGTACGAAAGACGACTGCGCGCCCGTCTCCACCGCTGACGATCGTTCCATCGTGGACGATATTGTGCCGGTCGGCGACTGCGACCGGCGCCTGGTCCAGCACCTTGGCGTGCTTTCGAACTGGCAGGCTCTCGCCCGTCAGCGTCGATTCATCCACCGTCAGATCCCGGCATTCGAGAATTCGGGCATCGGCGGGCACGAACTGGCCCGGCGCGAGGACGAGGATATCGCCGGGCACGATCGTCGCGGCGAGCACCTCAAGGCGATTGCCGTCACGCTGGACCTCCGCCATATGCTCCGTCGGCCGCGACAGGCGGCGGATAAGGCGCTCCGTGGCATTTTCCGAAGAGAAGCCGATGGCGGCGTTGGCGAGTACGACGCCGATCGTCAAAGCGGCGTCCAGCAGGCCACCGGTGGCGAAGGAAAGAACCGCCGATCCGAACAGCAGCGCCACCGGCAAGCCCGTGAACTGCGCCGCGACCATATCCCGCTGCGAGCGGCCGAGCGGCGGCGGAGTCCGGTTCGGCCCGTAGACGGCGAGCCGGCGGCGCGCCTCGTTCGCAGAAAGACCGTCCGCCCCGCTACGCAACAGCTCGAGGATATCCTCGCCCCGCGAACGGAAAATGGCGTCACTCTCCAATGGCGGTTCGTCCAAAAGCCTCGGTCGCCGCGGACCGGAGCGGGAAAGCCGGTCATCTGGCTCGGCGGCCGCCTCGATCGGCGTCGATTCCTCCAACCAGGAGACGATGGCGGCAATGGTCACCGCGGGATCATGTTCGACAAGCATGCTGCCCAAGAAGGCATTGCCCTCCCCTACACGGCAACCGCGAGCCACCAATCTGCTTCGGAAACGCCGTAACGCGTCATCGGCAGGCCATGGAGAAAACCGCAATCGCGTCCGACCCGGAATGTGATGATGTATCGAAATCGCCACTGGTATTCGCGATCCTTTCATTCTTCCGGACGCTGCCCGGGAAGCATGACCAATCATATGTCCGCAGGCGTTACATCATCGAGAGACCGCAGCAGATTGGTATGTTCCCTCAACGTCGTCGCTTTGCGAGCCAGAGTTCACTGGTCCGCAGCCCCCGGCACCGCGCGGCAGAGTGGCGTGAGCAGATCGCCGCGGTCACATCCCCGGGGACGTGACCGCGGCACAAATTCCGACACAAGCGAGGTGGTCGCGGGCCATCACGAACTGAGCGTCTTGCGCCTCTCCGAAGTGGTGCGCGGGACTGATGACGCCCCATCCGGGGCTTTACGTAACGCACCGCGCAGTAGTGCCCGGTATCGGGAGCGATGCAATATCTCCTCTCCGAACGGAACGACATAACATACCGAAACACTGTTTCGGATTCAGGACAGCCGAAGATCCTGCTTGCAGAGGACGATCCCGCGGTCAGGCGATCGCTTCAGCTGGCCTTGCAGGCGCGGGGCTATGACGTCAGGGCGCACGCGACCGGAAAGACGCTGCTCGACGATCCGTTTTGCACAAGCGCTGCCTGCCTGGTGGCAGACTATCGGCTCGACGAACTCGACGGCTTCGAGNTTTTGTCGCGCCTGCGTTCGCGGGATTGGAATGGACCCGCCATATTGATTACCGCCTACGCCGCCCCAGGCCTTCAGGAGCGAGCTGCCAGCCTCGGCTTTGGGGCGGTGATCGAGAAGCCGTTCCGCGAAGGAGCCGTCGGTGACACTATCGACCGTCTCTTGCATGCGCACCGTCAGTCAGGCGGAGCGCGTCACGATGGTCAGTGAAAGGGAGCCAATCACCAACCGCCTTTTGCTCTCGCTGCCTCCGGCAACGCTCGCACGGCTGACACCCGAGATGGAGCTTATTCGGACGGAGTCGGGGGCCGTCATCGATCATGTTAATGGGTTGATCCAGCATCTCTATTTCGTAAACCGGGGCATCATCTCGATGGTCAAGGTGATGCGCGACGGCCGCTCCGTCGAAGTGGGCGCGATCGGTCTCGAGGGCATCACCGATTCCAATGCGCTGTTCGGCGTCGATGTGGCGATCACCGAGACGATGGTGCAGGTGCCGGGCAGCGCGCTCAAGATCAGCCGAACTTTCCTTTCGCGCGAGCTCGAGCGGGATCGCGATCTGAGGCGGATGATGGAGCGGTACTGGCGCTTCGCCTTTGGCCAGCTCGCACAGACTGCGGCTTGTAACCGACTGCATACGCTCGAGGAGCGCTGCTGTCGTTGGCTGCTGACGAGCCATGACAGCGCGCTTGCCGACAGCTTTCCGCTCACGCACGAGTTCCTCGCGACGATGCTTGGAACAACCCGCTCCAGCGTCTCGCTGACCGCCAAGGTGCTCCATAGGGCGGGATACATCGACTATGTGCGTGGGATCATTACGATCGTCGACCGGGCGGGTCTCGAGGAGACCTCATGCGAATGCTACGCCGAGACCACCGCAGAGATGAATCGATTGTTCGGTCCGGAAACGCAGCCGAGCGGCTGATTTTTCGGGAAAGGTTCGGAAACGCTCATGCTATGTTCGACATCGAACAGACGCGTGCGCGAACGGTCATCACTCTGTGCACTCCGACACGCTGAGTCGATAGGATAGCCGCCAGCGGCGCTCCGCTCACCCGTAGGCAGGTCGCTAGCGGGAGCGTTACAAATGGCGCGTGAGGGCGGGAACGGTCGGAGCGACTTCGAGAAGCAATCCTGGGCGCACAACCAGAATATCCTGCGCTTCCAGTCCCTTCTCCATAATGCCACCCATCTCGACAGGCATGATGAGATCCGCAAACTCCTTCGCGATGAGGAAGAGAAGCTGCGGTCGCTTGAGAAAGATGGGTGACTGCAAGAGGGGCAACGCGCAATGCCCAACGTCTGGGAGATAGCAGCGCCGAGCCTGACGATGTTCATCGCTTCGACGCGGTCCATTTCGGCGTCAATGAAGATTTTCCGGAACCGGTCGCGATCCAGTCTGGGCGACGTTCTGGATGCGGATCGGGCGGGAAGGATGACGGCCCGCTGGCGCCATGATGATGATGAGCGCCGACTTTGCGTCCTTTCGATCAGGCGCGACCACGAATGACTGTCCAAGGCTATTCTGCCCGATCATGCTCGAACCCTCGTTCAAGCAGCTTCAAACGATCAACGATGGAAAAGAAGAAGGCGGTGGACCAGCCGATCAGAATAATTCCGCTGGCGCCCTCGATCGCGCCCAGGATGCGACTGCCCGGGGGAAGAACCAGATCTCCGTAGCCTATTGTCACATAGGTCGAGGTGGAGAAGTAAAGCGCCTGCTCGAAATCAGGAAAAGCGTTGAGCCACCGGTATACGCCCGCCCAGATCCAGATCTCGACCGAATGCAGCGCAAAGAGGCCGAACGCCGCTAAAAGGATCGCCGCTGTGTTGAACATCGCCGCCAGCATTCGGCTCGATGCGTGACGGTGTCGGCGCAGAATTGCAAGCAAGGCCCCAAGCCCCACGAGGTGCACCAGCACCGTCAGGGCGACGACCGCTGTTGCGATACCCAGTTGCGTGGACAATGTCATGGCAGTCGGATTGGCATGGACGGCCCGTCCCGCCCACGACAATCCATTCGATGGAGGCACGTTGGTCGGCGTAAGCCGGGCTTGCACCGGCATCCGTTTCTACGCCAGCGATGAGAGCCGGAACTATCGGTCATCGCCAGAACCGCTTCGTGTCGATCAGCGCGTCATGCGCGACCGCCGCAGCCTTCAACAGCGCCTTCTTCCGGGCGTTGACCAACAACATTGACGCATCGTGATCGTCAGCGATTCCTAGCGTTTCCAGCAGGCGCGGCGCCGTCGCCAGGTCGTTGAGCAGACCGAGCTGGTCCTGAAGTTCTTCCAGCGCCACGAGGAATCGCTCGTACCGCCGCCTCTCGTGCTTGCGCTCGAACAAGGTGGCGAAGAACTCGGTGCCATAGCGCAATTTCTTGACGTTCTTGCGGACCCGGTGCCGGGCGGCATCGGCCGCATGAGCGAGATCACCTCCCCCCTTCTTCACTTTGCGGCGAAAGCGGCCGAGCGCGGCGACCGCGAATTCTCGCGCCGGCTGATGGCGATCCGCCTCGGTGGCGGACACATGTAGCCAGTCGCCGTTCACAGTCCACTCCGCAAGATCGAGCATCAGCTTCCGCGCGCGCGATGACGCCAATGCATCCGCGACCTCGCCATAGGCCGCTTGGCGCGCCGCCTCGATGCGATCGTATAGTGGACCCGATCGGGCGCGTTCGAGCAACACATCAAGGTTGCGGGCGTCGCCAAGCTTCGAAGCGACCCACCGCAGCTCCTCGCCCAGCTTCACTTTCATGTCTCCGCCGATCAGCGGTTTGAAGATTGAGAAGCTTGATCGCAGGCGGCGCAACGCCACGCGCGCCTGATGCAGCGCCTCGGTGTCCCCGCCCGTCAGCAGCAGCGTCTCGTTCAGCCGGAACTGCCGCACGCAGCTCTGGACAATATGCTGGAACGCCTGGGCCGCCGTCATGTCGCTGGTTAGCGCTATCGGCTCGGCCTTGACCATCGTCGTGACCGGTCCGGTGAGCCGGTAGCCCCGCTCGGCCTTGGTCTGTACACTGAGCCGGACGGGCGCGACCTCATCGATGCGCCGGGCAAGCGTGAACAATGCGGCCGGATCGCCGGCCTTCAACTCCAGCTCGATCTCGCAGATCGGCGATGTTCGGTCCCCCGCCGCCGCCTCGCCGCGGTCCAGAACCACTTCGATCGTCGCGCCCTCCTGCCTCAGTATCCACGTGCGCCGCGCGATCCGCACCTCGAAGACCGAACCGACGCTATCGACCGCGCCGCCGATCATGGCCCGGACCGGCGTCGTATCATCGAGGATTGGCTTGTCGTCCTTGACGGCGCGTTCCCATTCGGAGCGCACGAACAGGCCCGCGGCACTGGCGCCATCCGCCTTCACGGTCTGCGTGCGCTTCCTGCCCGAACGGCGGATGCGAAGCGAAAACCCCTTCTTCGCCAGAGCATGATCCGGAGTGTCGAAATAGACCGACCCTTGCTCGATCTTTTCAGGATTGGCCGGCAGCAAAGCGGAAGCTTCGAACGCATCGGCGGCGTCCGGCGTCAGTTCGAGCTTCAGTTCGATTTCGTCCGCCATGCATGCCTTCTCTCACCGTTTCGTGATGTCATCTAGGAGCCGTCTGAACGCCAAGCCGCCTCGCGCAGATTCGGCCGATGGGCGTGGTCGATGTTCCCGCTGGGTACCGCAATTTGCAAAGGTCATCGGGGACAATTCTCCTCGCCCGGCACCGGCATGCCGCGGTCCCGATGGTAAACGTCGGGAAAATAGCGGATCCCGCCTTCGCCGTCCGGTTCGGCCGTGAAATAGGCGACATAGACGGGAACCGGAGCAGCCATCGGTACGGTAGCCGTCCGCCCTGCCGCGACCATGGCATCCGTGCGCGCCCGGTCCCAGCCCGGCTCGGTCGCAAGAAGCGCCGTGGCAAGGCCGAGCGCGTCCCCGACCCGGACGCAGCCATGGCTGAAGGCGCGTACATCCTGCTCGAACAGACCCTTGCTCGGTGTGTCGTGAAGATAGACGCTGTAAGGATTGGGCATGACGAGTTTCATCCGCCCGAGTGCATTGGTTGCGCCCGGGCGCTGTCGATACCGGCCACCCTGCACGACATAGCCCTTGCGCGCCGCCTCGGCAGGACGGTTGCGCACCAGGGCGCCGACGCTTTCCGCGACGATGCTCGACGGAATCTCCCACCAGGGGTTGAACGTCACACCTGTCACTGTTGCGGCGAATACCGGTGTCGGCGAGCCGGTCTTGCCGACGATTACCGCCCAGCGGCCGATTTGCTTCTGGCCGTCCCACAGCGTCGCTTCGAAGGCCGCGGTGTTAACCAGCAGGTAGCGGGCTCCGAGCACGCGCGGCATCCAGCGCCAACGATCGAGATTGGCGGCGATTGTCGCGCGCCGCGCAGGATCCTGCTCGTGCGAATAGGCTTCGCGAAGCGAATAATAAAAGGGATGCGAGGCGCGCGCCGTGCCGAACAGCCGGTCGAGGTCGTCTCGCGCCAACGACGCCGCCACCGCAGCAGCCGGTTCGGCCCCAAGCGGCTCCCCCGCGATGCGCCAACCGGTGCGCAGGGACGCATTGCAGCAACCCGTCCGGTGAGCCTGCAACAGCCGGATCGCTGCCGCCGTCGCCACCGTATCAAGGCGCACCTCTTCACCGGCCGCAATCGCCGCGCGGACCACGTGCGCTTCCTTGCTGACGGGCGCGAGGCCGTCGTCGGCAGCTGCGTCGAGCCATTCGACGAGGCGTTCGGCCTGCGCCTTGTGCCAATGCGGCGGGTTGGGGACGGATGCCGCGGGCAGGAAGCAGGCAAAGGCGAGAAGCAGGAATTTCTTCATGGCTTTTCCTGTCGAAAGCCGGGGCGTGACAACATAGGGAACAATACGGAGCCGTGTCCGCACCGAAGCCCACTCGATAGCTGCACAGGGTATGGCGGTGACAGAGCCGTCGCGGTGGCCATGGCAGTCAAGCGAGCCGAACTGCGGAGCATCTCGGGACATATACTTATTCCGACGTCAAGGCTCGCGATGATAACCTCCCGGACATGAAGAGAATTGCGACCCTTACGATGAACCCGGCCATAGATGTGGCCTATGAGGCGGACCGCGTCTTTCACACTCACAAGATCCGGGCCCGCCAGGAACATTATGACCCGGGCGGCGGCGGCATCAATGTGGCGCGTGTCATTGCCCGGCTGGGTGGCACCGCGCGCGCGCACTATCTCGCGGGCGGCGCCACCGGCGCTACGCTCGATAGTCTTCTCGATCTTCACCAGATGGTTCGCTCCCGCATCCCGATCCAAGGCAACACCCGCATAAGCACGGCGGTCTATGAGCGGGAAACAGGCAAGGAATTCCGGTTCGTGCCGCGCGGCCCCGTCGTCACCGAGCAGGAATGGCAGGCATGCCTCGACCATCTCGACGGCATCGAATGTGATTATTTGGTCGCGAGCGGATCGCTGCCGCCGGGCGTGCCCGACGATTTCTACAGCCGCCTGCAGGCGAAGACGCGAACTCGCGGGATCGAACTCATTCTTGACAGTTCAGGTGCTGCGCTTCAGCAGGGCCTCGCAGCTGGCGGCATATTGCTAGTCAAGCCAAGTCTGGGCGAGCTTCGGCAACTTATCGGCCGTCCATTGGCGGGCCGCCACGAAATCGCGGCGGCTGCCTTGGACATCGTCAACAAGGATCAGGCCAAATATGTGGCTGTGACGATGGGTCGTGAAGGCGCCCTCCTCGCCCAGCGTTCCGGCGTCCTGTGGCTGCCCGCGGTGCCCGTTGAAGCGAAGAGCGCCGTCGGCGCCGGCGATAGCTTCCTGGCGGCAATGACATTCGCGCTGACTTGCGACCGGAATCCGATCGACGCCTTTCGATATGGAATCGCGGCAGGTGCGGCCGCCGTCCTGACGCCTGGCACCGATCTTTGCCATCGGGATGAGGTGGAGCGGCTGTACCTCATTGTCGATCCGGGCGAAACGCCGGCGCAAGCTTCGACCAATACGGCAGCGCCTGGCAGGCGCATAGCGGAGCCACATCGCGCGTGAGGGACAAACGCCCTGCCTTGCTGCAACGGCAGGCAAATGATCGAGCGGACGGAGAGAGAAGATGAAAGCAAGCGACGTTATGAGCCTCGGAGCGGCGACGATCACGCATGATGCTTCGCTTGCACAGGCGATACGAACCATGGCCAACCACCACATCAGCGCCCTGCCCGTGGTCGATCGCGACGGGCATCTCCAGGGCATTATCTCCGAGGGGGATTTCTTCCGGCGTGACGAGCAGCCGACTCGGCTGACCGCGCTCTTCGGCGCAGATGCCAACGCGCGCGTGAACGCGCTCGAAGCCCGGACCGTTGGCGAGATTATGTCGCGCGACCCGATCACGATCGGATCCGATGCATCCATGGAGGAAGCGATCGAGCTCATGGAAGGCCATGCTGTCAAACGGCTTCCCGTGGTAACGGACGGCCGGGTTGTCGGCCTGATCAGCCGTGCCGACGTGCTGCATGCCTTGGTCGCATAAGCAAAGCCCTCCAGCTCGCAAATTCCTGCCCCGTGCATCCGCTCCAACCCAAATCCTCTTGGCGCAGTGCTCAGGCCTCGGGCTGACACACTGAACGGCAGATCATGCCGTTGCCTTTCGGCGGACGGCCGGCGACCGCCCGGCGCGAAATGCCTTTACGCCGGATCGTTCTCTCGGCCCGGATAATCCTGGTCGGGAACGTCTGGAATGATCTCCGGCGGCTCGGAAAAAGGATTTTCCGCCGGACCGGGCCCAGGCGGGGCCTCCGGTGGCGACTGGGGTTCAATGGTATCTGGCGGCGGGAATTCTGGTTGGGTTGCCATGCTGTTTCTCCTCATTTCGATCTTTGCCCGCAACTCCGGATTGGGGTCAGAAATGCCGAGCGCCATCAGCCTGTGCCGGAATAGATTCGTACGACCTCGTTCAGCATCGCCAGAGCCTCGGAGCGGGGCCGCTGGAAGCTGTTGCGGCCGATGATCGAGCCGCTGCCGCCACCATCGCGTATGGCGCGGGCGTCCTGATACAGCGACTCTGCGTCCTTGGCCGCGCCTCCCGAGAAGATCACGAGGCGACGCCCGGCGAAAGCGGCCTGGACGACGTGCCTTATCCTCTCGACCGGGTCGGACCATTGCCGGTCGGCATAAGCCAGCCTGGCGGCGTCCTGTTCGATATGCTCGCTGGGCAGCTTCACCTTCACGATATGAGCGCCCAGCTCGACAGCGACGTGCGCGGCATAGGCGATGATATCGAGCGCGGTCTCGCCCTGTTCGGAAATCAGCCCGCCACGCGGATAGGACCAGACAAGCAAAGGAAGGCCGGCGGCGCGGGCCTCCTGGCCCACGATGCGCAACTCCTCGGCCTGGCCGATAAAGGCATCCGAACCGGGGTAGAGCGTGAATCCTACCGCCGCGCAGTTGAGGCGCACAGCGTCGTCCACGGTCGCGACGACCGCTTGATCCTTGATCACCGTGAGGCTGTTGGCGGCGTTCAGCTTGAGGATCGTGGGAATCTGTCCGGCGAACGAGTCAGCCCCGGCCGCGAGCAAGCCGGCCGGTGCTGCGAAGGCAGACAGGCCCGCATCGATCGCGAGCCGAAAATGGTAGTGGGGATCGTAGGCGGCTGGATTGGCGGCAAAGCTTCGCGCTGGGCCGTGCTCGATCCCCTGGTCGACGGGGAGGATGATCAGACGGCCGCTGCCGCCAACCCGGCCATGCATAAGAATGCGCGCTAGGTTCATCTTGATCTCGGCCGACTCTCCTTCGTAGTGCGCGAGAATGTTGTGGACCGTGTCGGAAATATGCATCCGCACAGGGTGTTCACGCTGAATATCCGGCTCGGGGAGGTCGTCGCCGTCTTGCGTGTCCGTGACACTGGCTGTGATCACCGCACCCTCCAGCGCCGGCCGCCGGCGTCCGTCCTGGCGCTCTCGTGATCTGCGTACGGCGCGGTCACCTACGGGGTCGCGCGGCTGACGACGTTGGCGGTCCCGTCCGGCAGGACCTGGATGAGGTGCGCGACGCCGTCCTCGCATTGAGCGCGCCACATCGGCGCCTTCTCGCCAGCCGCGGTCTGCTCGGCTCCGGTCACGCTCTGGCACGGCAGACCCGCGTCCCGGATCGCGCGGAAGAAGACCGCATTTCGCTGACGTTCGGGTAGAGCCACGACCTCTGCGACATAATTGGTCACATTTCCGGCCGCTTCCGTCGGCTCTGTTACATTTTTTTCGGCCGCGTCGCAGGCACAGAGCGCGAGGAGCGCCATGCTTGTCAGGATCGTGCGCATCATGCTTCTCCGTTGTTGGCAGCAGGATGATCGTTCGCCAGCCGTGCGCCTATGCGTAAATGACCGGATCGGAACATCGCGCAGGTTACGGCTTCGGCGAGTGTCGCGGGACAGATCGATATCAGCTGCGAACCGGCGCAATCTGGTGCGCAGCGACGCCTGTCCCCTCGAAGCTGGAAAGGTTCTCAATCGTCGCCGCCGCAATCGCGGTCAGGGCCTCGCCCGTGAAGAAGCCCTGGTGCCCGGTGACGAGAACGTTGGGGAACGTCAGAAGGCGCGCGAAGACATCGTCCTGGATCACGTCTTGCGACAGGTTCTCGAAGAAGAGCCCATCCTCCTCCTCGTAGACATCGAGCCCAAGATAGCCGATCGCCCCCGTCTTCAACCCATCGATCATCGCCTGCGTATCGATGACCCCGCCCCGGCTTGTGTTGATCAGCATGACGCCGCGCTTCATCCGGGCGACGGCGCGGCTATCGATGATATGCCGGGTTTCCGGCAGGAGCGGACAGTGCAGCGTGATGATGTCGGATGCAGCCAGCAACGCATCCAGCCCCACATAAATGCCGCCCATGGCGACAATTTCGGCGTTCGCGGTGGGGTCACAGGCGAGAATATGGCAACCGAAACCGTGGAGAATGCGCGCTACCGCTGCCCCGATTTTTCCGGTTCCGACGATGCCGACCGTCCGCCCGTTCAGGTCGAACCCCAGCAGTCCTTCGAGCGAGAAATTGCCTTCGCGCACGCGAGCGTAGGCCTTGTGGATCTTGCGGTCGAGGGACAGGATGAGGGCGAGCGTATGTTCCGCGATCGCTTGGGGCGAATAGGCCGGAACCCTTGCGACCGGGAGTTTCAGCGCATCTGCGGCGAGAAGATCGACATTGTTGAATCCCGCGCTGCGCAGCACGACGAGCTTAATACCGAGCACGGCGAGGCGTTCCAGCACCAGGCGATCAAGGCAATCATTCACGAAGACGCAGACGGCGCCGGATCCGGCGGCAAGCGGCGCGGTCTCGACGCTGAGCCGCGCTTCCAGGAAAGCGAACTCGTGCGGAAAGCCGGCCGCAGCGTTGCTGGCCTCGAGGAACTGCCGGTCATAGGGCTTGGTGCTGAAAACGGCCACCCGCATCGCTTCACTCCCTGACTAACGCAAGGACCCGCCCCGGGATCATGCCGGATTTCAGAGCGGCAGCCACTACGTATCATCCCCGACAGACAAGCCACCATGGGCGAACATATCGTCCTCCATCTCTACAGAGGTGGACCAGACAATGACCGAAAGCCCGATACTTTGGTTCGACAAGATCGGAATCGGCGATATCGCGTCGGTAGGCGGCAAGAATGCCTCGCTCGGTGAAATGGTGCGTACGCTTTCGGGCAAGGGCGTGCGTGTTCCCAATGGCTTCGCCACGAGCGCCGGCGCTTATAGAAGCTTCATTGCGGCCAACGGGATAGAAGCCGCGATCCGGGCGCAGCTTGCCACCTACGAGGAAGGCAAGGCGACGCTCCAGGAAGCCGGCCATGCGATCCGGTCTCTGTTCCTTGACAGCGAGGTTCCCCCTGCCCTCGCCGATGCCGTCCGGGCGGCCTATGACGAACTCAAGAACAGGGCTGGCGCCTCCAATCTCGCCGTGGCGGTACGCAGCAGCGCAACGGCGGAGGATCTGCCGGACGCCAGCTTCGCCGGTCAGCAGGAGACCTTCCTCAACGTGCGGGGCCACCGCGCCCTGCTCGATGCTTGCCGTCGCTGTTTTGCATCGCTCTTCACCGACCGGGCGATCAGCTACCGCCAGACCAAGGGGTTTGACCATTTCGATGTCGCACTGTCGATCGGCGTCCAGCAGATGGTGCGATCCGATCTTGCCGGATCGGGCGTGATGTTCTCGATCGACACCGAAAGCGGCTTCCCTAACGTGGCGGTGATCAGCGCCGCCTGGGGCCTGGGCGAAACGGTCGTGCAGGGCAGCGTCGACCCGGACAAATATCTTGTCTTCAAGCCGCTGCTCGAACAGGCGAACGCGCGTCCCGTCATCGAGAAAAGTCTCGGCAAGAAGGCGCTGAAGATGCGCTATGCCGAAGGAGGCAGCAAGCGCACCCGGATCGTGGAGACCAGCCCCGCCGAACGCGAAGCCTTCGTGCTCGATGACGACGACATCCTCGAGCTTGGTAGATGGGCCGTCATCGTCGAGGCCCATTACGGCCGACCGATGGACATGGAATGGGCCAAGGACGGCGAGAGCGGCCTGCTCTATCTGGTCCAGGCACGTCCGGAGACCGTCCAGGCCGGGCTAAGCCGCTCGTCCTTCCAGCGCTATCAGCTCAAGACCAAGGGCGGCACTCCGCTGGTGACCGGCGCCGCCATCGGCAGCGCCATCGCATCGGGGCAGGCCTGCGTGATCCGCAACGCCGCCGACATCGGCCAGTTTCGCGACGGCGCGATCCTCGTCACCGGCACGACCGATCCCGACTGGGTGCCGATCATGAAGCGCGCGGCGGGGATCATCACCGACCATGGCGGCGCCACCAGCCATGCCGCGATCGTCAGCCGCGAACTGGGCGTCCCCGCGGTCGTGGGGACCGGGAACGCCACGACGGTCCTCGGTCACGAGCAGAACATCACGCTCTGCTGCGCGGAGGGCGACGTCGGCAGCGTCTATGACGGTCTTCTCGCCTTCGACCGGGAAGAGATCGATCTGGGCGCCATCCCCAAAACCCGGACGGACGTGATGGTCAATATCGCCAATCCGGCCGCCGCCTTCCAGTGGTGGCGCCTTCCGGCCAAGGGCGTCGGTCTTGCCCGCATGGAGTTCATCATCAACGCGCTGATCAAGGCGCATCCGATGGCCCTGCTTCATCCCGAGCGGGTTAGCGCCGAGGACAACCGCCTGATCCGCGACCTGACTCGAGGCCATGCCAGTCCGGCGGATTATTTCGTGGAGATCCTGTCGCGCGGGATCGCCAAGCTGGCGGCGCCCTATCATCCGTATCCGACAATCGTACGTCTGAGCGATTTCAAGACCAACGAATATTCCCACCTGCTGGGAGGGCGCGCGTTCGAGCCGGAGGAGGAAAATCCGATGCTCGGATTTCGCGGAGCGTCGCGCTATTATGACGAGCGGTATCGCGAGGGCTTCGCGCTCGAATGCCGGGCGCTCAAGCGCGTGCGCGAGACGCTCGGCTTCACAAATGTGATCATCATGGTCCCCTTCTGCCGCACGCCGGCCGAAGGGGACCGGGTGCTCGCGGTGATGGCGGAGAACGGCCTGCGCCGCGGCGACAGCGGGCTGCAAGTCTACATGATGTGCGAGATCCCTTCGAACGTGATCCTGGCGGAGGAGTTCGCCAGCCGTTTCGACGGCTTCTCGATCGGATCGAACGACCTCACCCAGCTCGTGCTTGGCGTCGATCGCGATTCCGATCTGCTCGCGGCGCTGTTCGACGAGCGCGACGAGGCGGTCAAGCGCATGGTCTCCGAAGCGATCCGCAAGGCGCATGCCGCCGGCATCAAGATCGGCATCTGCGGCCAGGCACCCAGCAACTATCCCGATTTCGCGGCATTCCTGGTGAACGAGCGCATCGATTCGATCTCGCTCAATCCCGACAGCTTCGTTCGGACGATGGCCCATATCAGTCAGGCGGAGCAGTCCCCTCATGCAGAGCCGACGCCGGCTCCCGTACTGGCCGCGTGAACGAAATGAATCGCCGCGCCCGCGTGGCTATCTCCATTTATGTCCGTATCCTTGATAAACCAGATGCGATGGCGCCGGTCGCAGTCATTATTCGCCAAGATTAGCGCCCTGTTGTCTGTCAGGTGCGACGCTCCGCCCGAATGGGGCCCGGGACCCGATCGCGGAGCCGAATAGATAAATCCTGCCCGCGGCCTTTCACGCTGCGAATGACGCAGGAAGCGCTTGTCAGGGGTCCGCGCCCCTTTTCGGGGAATGACCACATGTGCTTTTCAGCCAGTTCCAGCTTTATCGCCAGCGCCGTGATTGGATCGATCGGCGTGGCGACATTGCGGCATGTCCGCGAGCCGCGCGCCCTCCTGTTCGCTTCCGTGCCGATGCTGTTCGCGGTTCACCAATTCTCCGAAGGGTTCGTCTGGCTCGGCCTTGATGGGCATATCGGCAAGCTTGCGCTTGATCATGTCGCCTTCCTGTTCATGCTCTATGCGCAGGGGATACTGCCCCTGCTGATGCCGGCCGCTGTCGTGTTGATGGAGCCACCCGGCTGGCAAAGAAAGGCCATTCTCGGCCTGACCGCCGTCGGCGCGCTCGTATGTGCGTGGGATGTTTACGGGTTGATATTCTTTCCGAGCCAGGTCTTTGTCGAGCAGAACTCGATCGCCTACCGCAATCCGCTGACCGGCGATTTCTGGATATCCTGCCTGTATATTATAGCGACGTGCGGCGCTCTGCTGCTGTCCACCCATCGCGTCGTCAAAGCCTACGGCGTGGTGAACGTCATTGCGCTGACGGTCGCGGAGATCGTCAAAGAATACGCATTTGCTTCTGTCTGGTGTTTTTACGCCGCGATCATGAGCGTGATGATCTATTGGCAATTCAGGCGTCTGAACATTGATATCGAGACGCCCAACGGCACTTCGCCAAACCTCAGGCCGTTCCTTCTCGCCTGGTTACGTCCGGGCAGGTCAGCTCTTGTGGGGGCGGATTGAACACCCGAGGCTGATTGATTGGGAGCTCTGCAATCGACCCTCTGGCCTCGCCCTTATCGCCGCCCTGAGGAACCGGGCAATGTTGAGAACACCGGCTCAGGGGAAGCGTCTACCTCTGACGTCCGCGCCTGGAGCAAGCCGTCAAAAATTGCCGGTGCGTGCCGTCAGCCAAGGCGCGAAATACTTGATCGAGATTATCCGCATGAACGACCCACGATGCATGGGAATTTCTAGCTGAAGTTGCGTTGTGTGCGCATGCCGCGCGGCGGCGGGGCATCCGCCCCGTCACCCCGCCCGGACTTTTGATGATCGGGTGGAGCGCGAAATGTTCGGGTTGTCTCGTGGGAAAGTCGCTGTAGCGACAAAGCCGCCTTTGGGCTGGTTCGCAAAGCGGATGGTGGCACCTTCGCGATCGGCCAATGCGCGGACGATTGCGAGGCCAAGCCCGGCGCCCCCGGTCTCACGGTTGCGCGAAGGGTCGAGCCGCCCGAACGGCTCGCCCAGCCGCTGCAGCGTCTCGGGTGGAACGCCGGGTCCGTCATCGGCGACCGAAATCGTGACTGTCTGATCATCTGCGCTTGCCTCGATCGACACATGGCCACCATGGCGCACGCCGTTGTCGATCAGATTGGCGAGCATGCGGCGAAGCGAGATCGGCGTCGCTTCGATCGCGAGATCGGGAGGTATGGCGCCGAGCGTGACGGCATCGCCCATGTCGACGCGCAGCGCAACGATCGCGGCGAGTTCTGTCGCCAGATCGATGCGTTGGGGCTGCGGTGTCGCTCGGCCATCCCGCTTCGCGAGCAGCAGCGTGTCGTCGAGCAGCGCCGCCATTTCGTCGAGATCGGCGGCGGCCTTCGCACGCTGCTCGCTGTCGTCGATAAACTCGGCGCGCAGCCGCAGCCGGGTCAGATAGGTACGCATGTCGTGCGCGATTCCCGCCAGCATGCGCGTGCGCTCCGCCATCAGCCCACCGATCCTGGCCTTCATCTCGTTGAAGGCGGCCGAGAGATCGCGCATCTCGCGCGATCCGGCGACGGGGAGGTCGGGCGTGTCGAGATCAGACGTAAAGCGGCGGACGCCTGCCGATAGCCGGACCAGCGGCCGTGTCGTCTGGCGGACCGCGAGCGCCAGTACGCCAAGCACCAGCAGTCCGCCGACGGCGCCGAGGAACGCGCGCTGGCGCAGATAGGCCCGCACCACCATCGAGGGCCGACTGTCGACCACAAGCAGATCGCCACCGCGCATCGGCACGGTAAGCGTGATCGGCGCGAAGAAACGGCTGGTCCAGGGGCGTGTCCCCGCCATGCGGCCAAGCAGCGGCCGTCGTCCGGTAAGGCCGATATCACGGCCGGGCAGCGCCGCTGCATAGTCGAGGCGCAGACGATCCAGCCCCTCGCGCTGCGTGGCTGGCGCCGGCGGCGGCTCGCGCAGAATCTGCACGGTATAGAGCGAGCCATTGAACATGGTGACGAGCGATGCGCGGCGGGCCGGCGGTGCGGCCTCCAGCGTGTCGACCATCGTCCGCGCCTCGGTCGGCAGCGGCAGATTATAGGGGCGCTGATCGTCCCCGCGCGAGGGGAGCGCCATCACCACCCAGATCAGCATCTGGAGCAGCACGAAGCCGCCGAGCAGGATCGCGGTGATGCGCAGCGAGAGGTTGGACCCGATCGTCATCGGCTCAGCCCCTGGCGACCGTGGGCGTGAAGATATAGCCGCCGCCACGCACGGTCTTGATCAGCGCCTCGCCGGTCGGATGCCCGGCGAGCTTGCGGCGCAGGCGGCTGAGCTGGACGTCGACCGCCCGGTCATAAGGGCCGGCGCTGCGCCCGCGCGTCCAGTCGAGCAACTGGTCGCGGTTGAGCACGCGCTGCGCGTGGGTGACGAGGCTCAGTAGCAGGTCATATTCGCCGCCGGTCAGATCAATCAGGCTGCCGTCGGGATCGGTGAGCGCGCGCGAACCCGCGTCGAGCACCCAACCCCCAAAGGCGTAGCGTTCCGACGGCAATACCGGCGCGACCCGATGCGCCTCCCGCGTGCGTCGCAGGATAGCCCGCACGCGGGCCACAAGCTCGCGCGGATTGAATGGCTTGGGCAGATAGTCGTCGGCGCCGATCTCGAGCCCGACGATGCGATCGACGTCGTCGCCCTTGGCGGTGACCATCAGTACCGGGACATCCCCGCGGGCGCGCAGTCGCCGGCACAGCGACAGGCCATCCTCGCCCGGCAGCATGATATCGAGGATCGCGAGATCGACTCGCTGGCGCTCGATCAACCGGTCGAATTCCACCGCGGTGCGGCACCCGATCGCCTCGAAACCTTCGCGCACAAGCAGCCCGGTCACCAAGGACCGGATCTCGTTGTCGTCCTCGACGACGGCAATGAAACTTGTCTCCACGAAGTGTTTGTGCCGCTTTGCGATGAAGGAGGGAATAAGCGTGCGGCAGTGCGTTACAATTCGTCACCGTCCGTTACCGTGGTGCGGCACCAGGCTTACGCAACGCGCCCATACCGATTCAAGGCGGCCAGACCGTCGGACAATCAAGGAGCGTATCCATGTACAAGCAACTCTTCCTGATCGCGGCCGCGACGGCAGCGGTCGCCAGCGCCACCGTCGCCACGTCTGCGGAAGCCCGCCAGCGCGGTCGCGTCGTGAGCGTCCAGGGCTCGGGCGGCCGCGGCTATGTCAAGCAGCGCTCGGTCTCGCGCCAGCCGGGCAGCACCTCGATCAACCGCAGCCTTCAGACCAACAATGGGCGCGGCTACAACAGCAACCGCAGCGCCAACTGGGGCGACGGCAGCTATAATGGCGGCCGCACGACCACGCTCAACGACGGCACGAGCTTCGGCCGCAGCACGACCGCGACCAACAATGGCGACGGCACCGCGAGCTATGCTTCGACCCGCACCCGCCGCGACGGCACCAGCACCTCGGTGTCGGGCACGGTCAATCGCGATCCCTATTGATTGCCCCCGGCCGCGCTCTTCCCCCGGGCGCGGCCACCCCGTCGAAGGAATTCCCGATGACCCGATTTCTCATTCTGCTCGCCGCGGCCGCTGCCGTCGCTACGCCCGCCTGCGCCCAGCGCTTCGGGGGCGGCGACGGCGCCGCGGCGTTCGACAAGGCCGACGCCAATCATGACGGCATCATCACCCGCGCCGAATTCTCCGCTGCGCGCACTGCTCGTTTCGACACGATGGACCGCAACCATGACGGCGCGATCAGCAAGGCCGATTTCGCACGCCTCGCCAAATTCCGCCCGCAGGCGGTGGACCGCCTGGAGGCCATGATCGCGCAGGCCGACGCCAATCGGGACGGCCGGCTGACCAGGGCCGAGATGGCATCGGCTCCGGCACCCATCTTCGAGCGTGCCGATAGCAACAATGATGGCGCTATAGACAGCGCAGAGCTCGCCGCAGCCCGCGCCGCCATGGCCCAGATGCGGGACGGAGCGAACTGACATGAGCCCCGAGCGCTCGCCCGTCTGGTTGGCAATGATGCTGGCGCTGGTGCTGGCCGAGGTGGCCTGGCGTATGCACAAGGGGCATGGCTATGATGCCCGCACGGCGCTCACGACGCTCGGTATCGTTGCCGGCAACATCCCGTTTGCCGCGCTCAACGCGCTGCTGCTGGGCGGCCTATTCACGGCGGCGTGGACGATCGCGCCAATCCGCTTGCCGCTCGACGACTGGCGAACGTGGGCGGCGGGCTTCCTCGCGGTCGAATTCGCCTATTACTGGTTTCACCGCGCCAGCCACCGCGTGCGCTGGCTGTGGGCGTCGCATTCGGTTCATCATTCGGCCACGCAGATGACCTTGCTGTCGTCCCTACGGCTCGGCTGGACCAATCTCTTCTCGGCCGGCTGGATCTTCTATGTCCCGCTGGTGTTCGCGGGGTTCGATCCGCGGCTCGTGTTCGGGCTACTCGCGCTCAACCTGCGCTACCAGTTCTTCCTGCACACCGAAGCGGTGGGCAGGCTCGGCCCGATGGAATGGATTTTCAACACGCCCGCCCACCACCGGCTGCACCATGCGTCGAACTCTGCCTATATCGACCGCAACTATGGCGGTGTGCTGATCGTCTTCGACCGTCTGTTCGGGACACTGGCGATCGAACGGCCCGATGAGCCGATCCGCTACGGCCTGGCCCACCGCGAGGCGACGGCCAATCCGATCCGGCTGGCGCTGCGCGAGTGGAGCTACATCGCCCGGGACGCCGCCGTGGCCAGGGGACCGCGCCAGCTAGCGCGCGCCCTGTTCGGCGCGCCCTGAGGAAAAGTTCATGAAAATCATTCTGATCCTGATAGCCGCACTGAGCCTCACCCCATCGTCAGCCGCCTGGGCGACAACGTCGCCCGGCCCCGTGTGCGAGGCCAGCTGGGTGGATAGCGCCCGCACCCGCACGGTGCCCGTCCGCATCCGCATGCCGGAAGGGTCGGGCAAGGTGCCCGTCATCCTGTTCAGCCATGGCCTCGGCGGCTCGGTGGATTCGGGCATGCTCTGGGCGCAGGCTTGGGCCAGCGCCGGATTTGCGGTCGTCAACCTCCAGCACCCCGGCAGCGACCGGAGCATCCTGCGCGGCGGCGCGGTGCGTGGCGCGATGTCGCCGCAACAGCTCGTTTCCCGCATTACGGATGTCCACTTCGTCATCGACGAACTCGGCCGCAAGGGGCGCGAGGGTGCGTGCGATCTCAGCCGCCTCGACCTCTCGCGGATCGGCATGTCGGGCCACAGTTTCGGCGCGCATACCACCCAGGCGGTCGCAGGCCAGCATTTCCCGATGGCTGGCAGCGATGGCTTCACGGACACTCGCGTGAAGGCAGCGATCGCCTTCAGTCCTTCGCCTCCGTTCCGGGGTTCGGCGGAAGCGGCGTTCGCCGACGTGTATATTCCCTTCTTCTCGATCACCGGAACGGACGACAGCGTTCCACTGACCCCGCAGATCAGGCCCGCTGACCGCGAGCGCCCGTATCGCGCCATGCCGCCCGGCGGCAAATATCTGCTGGTGCTCGACGGCGCCACCCACATGGACTTCAACGGCCGGGGTGATGGCCGTCCCGCACCTAACGCCCATATCCAGGCGGTGGTCATCGACGCGACGATCGCCTTCTGGCGCTGGACCTTGCTGGGCGATGAAGCGGCGAAGCGCCAGCTCGACGCGGATGACGTGGGCTTGGTCGCCGGCGATCGGCTTGAACATCGCTGAACCTCGACCCAGTTTCGGGGATTGGAGCACCCATGAAGCTCAAGCGGTCGGCTTCGCCGAGACTCAAGCGCTATGCCGACGAGATCGACCGCGTGCAGCGCGACCTCTACGGGGAGGACTAGGCAAGCCGGGAAGCCGGGAAGCTGACGGAGTCCGCCCTCGGCCAGGCCGATCCAGACAGCGCAATGCCAGTCCGCTGTTATGGATCGGTTGACGCTGTCAGAACAGGAGTGCCGCTTCGGTCCGATCTTCACGCCAAGCCTTCGACGGGGTATCATGAGTGACCCTGCCAAAGGCCAACCTTTTCAGGCAATTTTTGCTGAACCTCCCGCACGCTACCCTTCGGTCGCCAATTCCACCGCTCAGGAAGATGGGCGATTAGGATCTGCCCAGGCAATGATGGACTGACGATCCATTGCACCCGCCGTGCGCTTGATTTCGTGACCATTGGCAAAGAGGATCATCGTCGGAATGGAGCGGATGGCGAATCGCGCGGCAACGGCCTCCTCTGCCTGGGTATCAATCTTGAGCAACCGCATGCCGGGCTCGAGTTCCCGGGCAGCGGCGGCAAAGGCGGGCGCCATCGCGCGGCAAGGCCCGCACCAGGGCGCCCAGAAATCAACCAGCACCGGCAATGAGCCGGCTTCGACGTGGCGCGCAAACGCGTGCGAGTCCGCGACGATCGGCTCACCCCGAAAGAGCGGCTGCTTGCAGCGGCCGCACTGCGGATGTTGGTCAAGTCTTCGCACCGGAACCCGATTAACCGAAACGCATCGCGGACACACCACAAGGGCCGGATCGGACTGGATTGCTGTCATGCGGCTTTACTCCGGCCATTTAGTTGATTACATGACTTATGTAATCAAGAGATCACGATTGCCAAGATGGCTATGGAACGGAAGACGTGAATGAACGATGCGACGGCCACCGCCCAGACGCCAGATATCCTGCAGATCGGAGACCCGGCACCCAATTTCCAGGCGCGCAGCACGATGGGCACGGTCAGCCTGTCGGATTTCCGGGGTCGCTGGCTGATACTGTTCTCGCATCCGGCGGATTTCACGCCGGTGTGTACGAGCGAGTTCGTCGCGCTCTCACGGGCGTCAGAGCGGTTCCAGGCGCTCGGTTGCAAGCTGCTCGCGGTGTCTGTCGATAGCCTCTACGCGCATCTGGGCTGGATCAGGGCGATTCGCGATGCTTTCGACGTGACGGTCGCCTTTCCGATCGTCGAGGATCCCTCGCTGATCATCGGCCGGGCCTATGGCATGATCTCGGACCGTTCCCCCGACGCAGCGACGATGCGCTCGACCTATTTCATCGATCCCGATGGCATCATCCGGGCGATGATCTGCTATCCCGCGACGGTCGGTCGGTCGGTCGATGAGATGCTGCGCGTGCTTGCCGCGTTGCAGCGGGTCGATGCCGACAATGTAGTGACGCCCGAAGGCTGGCGTCCGGGCGACGATGTGCTTTTGCCGCCCCATGCCGATCAGGCCGCGCTTCTCGCCGGCGCAGCCGATCCGCTCTGGTTTCACAGGTCTCGTCCCGATCGGAAGGACGCATCGACGTGACGGCCAAACCCTTGTCGGAAATCGAGCTGGAGACAGTTGCCGAGGTGATGCGCGTCCTAGGCCACGAAACACGGCTAAGGCTGATCGATGCGTTGCGCATACGGGGTGAGCAATCGGTGGGCGAACTCGAAGCATTGACCGGGATTGGCCAGCCCGGTCTCTCACAGCAGCTGGCGATCCTGCGCAAGGCGGAGCTCGTCAGGACGCGCCGCGCCGCAAAACAGGTCTATTACGACCTCGCGCCAACGGCACTGGCCGGCACGGCCGCCTTCATGGCAGATCTGGCCGGGATGAAGACCTCGGGAGCCGAACCCATCAAGGCCATCCCCGCGCGCGGTTCGGCGGCCACGTTCGCGAAGATCCTTTAATCGGGCAGCTCCAGGAAGCGATGCGCAAGTGGCAGCATCGCGGAACGGTGGGTGACCAGGACCAGTCCGGTTCCAGTATCCCGCAGCCAGGAATCCAGGTTGCCGCAGAGCACCGCCTCCGTGGCAGGATCAAGCCCCTCGCTCGGCTCGTCGAGGAGCAGCCAGGGTCGCCCGGCCAGCAGTGCGCGCGCCAGGGACAGCCGTTTGCGCTGTCCTCCCGACAGGCGGGCGCCGCCATCGCCAATCCAGGTCAACAGTCTCTCGGGCATGACGCGAACGTCATCTGCCAGACAGGCTATGCCGAGCGCGTGCCAGAGGGCCTCGTCTTCGAGGCCAGGCCGCGCCAGCCTCAAATTGTCGGCAATGGTGCCGGCGATCATTCCCCCATCCTGCGGCGAGAGCGCGAACAGGCGCCGTCGCGCTTCGGGCGGACATTCGGCAAGTGGCCGCTGATCGATCAGCAAGCTATGGCCACATGTGGTGCGCCAGCCGGCGAGACACTCTAGCAGACTGGTCTTGCCCGCACCGGACCGGCCCGTGATCGCGAGCCGGTCACCCTTTGCAAGCATGACCGAGCGCGGATCGTCGCCGAGCGCAATGCTCTCACCGATCAAAGCGACAGGCGCCGCCGTGGGCCCAGGAATAGCGGCGAGTTGCGCCAGCCGCTCCAGACCTGCCGCGACGACGGCGTCGCGGCCGAGGGACCTGATCGTGGCGCCGAGCGCTTCGAGCGCCCCTGCGGCCGCGAGGGCGGCAAGCAGGGTGAGGGGAAGGCTTGCCCGCGACAGGGCAATCATCGTCGCAATGGCGAGGCCGCCCAGCGCGGTCACCCCCGCGCCGAGCAGCGCCTCATTCCGGGCGAAGCCGACACGGGCGTCATCGAGCCGGGCGGCCTGCCGCGCCAGCAGCGCCTCGATCGAGGGAGCAAATCCATAGGCAGCGATCTCGGGCGACGCCGCTGCATATTCGACGAATTCCTGCTTGAGCCGTGCGATCTGCTCCTGGATGTCGAGCGCCCGGCGCGGCAGCACACGCCGGGCGAACGATCGCGCGGCCAGGACTCCCGCAGCCATGATGACGAACAACGCAAGAAAGGCGCGCGGTCCGGCGGGCACCGCCAGCGCCAGCGCCGTGGCTGCGCCGAACATCCCGGCGAAATAGGCTGGCGCGCGTACGAATCGATCCTCGAGCGCGTCAACGTCCTGCTGCAGCAACGCGCCAGCCTCGCCCGCCGAGCGGGTGTGTTCTGGCGACGGCGCGTTGATCAGGCGCCCGAACAGTCGGGCCCGGAGGGCAGCAAGAGCGAACAGTGCAGCCTTGTGCCCATAGAGTCTTTCGCCGTAGCGCGTGACGGTCCGTACGATCGCGAGCAGGCGGATCGCGGCGCCGGGGATCAGATAGTTGAACGCCTGGATCGCGGCTATTCCCGCCGCCCCAGCAAGGGCCGCGGCGGTGATGAACCAGCCCGCGAGTCCAAGCAGCGAGATCCCCGCCATCGCGGCAGCCGCCGCGCACCACAGCGCGACGCCGCTCGCGCGCCGCTGTGGCTGGGACACATCGGCCAGCAGCGCCGCCAGTTCGCGATTCATGAGAGCACCACGCGATGATCGGCCAATGCAGCGATCGCGGCGCTATGGGTGACGAGGAAAACCGTGCGCCCCCTGCCCGCCTCGACTATGTGCCGGGCCAGTTCCATCGCGGAGCCTTCGTCGAGATCGGCGGTGGGTTCATCGAGGAGCCACAGCGGGGCGTCGCGGAGCAGCGCCCGCGCGATACCGACGCGCCGGCGCTCGCCGCCCGAGAGGCCCGATCCGCGTGGGTCGATGAGGGTTGCAAGGCCCGCCCCTCGGGTCTGCACGACCTCGGTCAGTCCCGCGCGCCGCGCGACATCCTCGACCTCCGCGTCGCTCGCATGGGGACGCGCCAGGCGGATATTGTCGGCCAGGCTTCCCGGCACGAGCGCCGTCGCCTGACCGGCCCAGCTGACCTCCCCGCGCAGCGCCTCCGGCGAGAGTGGGCGTCCGTCGAGAAGGATATCGCCCGCGACCACCGGCGCCAGCCCCAACAGCGCGTGGAGCAGGCTCGACTTGCCCGTTCCGGTCGTACCCGAGAGCGCCGTCACGCAGCCGGCGGCGATGTGCATCGAGATCGGTCCCACTCTTCGTTCGCCATAATCGATAACGACTGACTCGAACCGGATGGCGGGCGGAGCCGCCAGCATATGGACCGGCGACGTGGCGACCACCGGCGCCGGAGTCAGGGCGGCCAGACGCTCGAGCGCCGCTTCACCGACCTGCTTGTCGTGATAGGCTGCGGCCAGGCGGCGCATCGGCAGATAGAATTCAGGCGCAAGGATGAGGACATAGAGGGCGCGGCTCAGGTCGAGCGTCTCGGGCACGGGAAAGGGCAGCAGCCCGAGCAGGTTGAAACCGCAATAGACCGCGACCATTGCAACGGACAGCGCGGCGAAGAACTCGATGATCGCCCCGGAGAGAAAGGCGATGCGCAGAACCGCGACGGTACGCCGGGCGACCTCCTGTGTCGCCCCGTCAAGCTGGCGCGTGACCCGATCCTGCGCGTCAAAGCCAAGGATCAAGGGGAGCGCCCTGATACGATCGATAAACAGTCCCGAGAGCCGCGCCAGGACGTCGAGCTGCCGAGCGGCAGCCCGGCTCGCCACGGATCCCGCCAGCGCCATGCCCAGGGCAAAGGGGATCAGCGTCGCCAGGAGTATCGCCGCTGCAATCCAACTCGCCAGCGCTGCAGATGCCGCGATCAGCAAGGGCGTCGCCATCGCTGCAAAACGCAACGGTATGAAGCGCGCATGATAGCCGTCAATGTCCTCTATCCGGTCGATCGCATCGGCGACCTGCTCCCCGAGCATCCGTCGCGAGCCGGCAGCAGCGCGCAGCACCGCGCCGAATGCGGGTGATCGCCATGCGCGCTTTGCACGAGCCGCGTTCCGATGCCCCTGAGAGAAGGCCGTTGTCTGGAGAGCTGCGCGCGTTGCGGCAGCGGCAGCGAGCAGGAGGAGCGCGACTACGTATTGTTCACGATTCCCGGCCCGCGTCGAAATGGCGATAGCGACTGCTGCGGCCACACAGACGGCCAACACTCCGTCCACCAGCCATAACAGGGAAGCGCGCCTCATCCGCATCAGTTTCGCACCAAAGGGTGCTTGTTCATATACATAATTACGCCTAATGACTAATCAATATCGCGACTGACTCGATGGGCAGGATGCCGCAACCGACCGCACAGGAGTTCCGCCAATGGTGGATATGGCAGTAATCGAGCTTTCGCGCCTGCAGTTTGCGCTGACCGCGCTCTATCATTTCCTGTTCGTGCCGCTGACGCTCGGCTTGTCCTTCATGCTGGTGATCATGGAGAGCATCTATGTGATGACCGGCCGGCCAATCTGGCGGACGGTCACGCGTTTCTGGGCCAAGCTGTTCGGGATCAACTTCGTGCTCGGCGTCGCCACGGGCCTCACCATGGAATTCGAGTTCGGCACCAACTGGTCCTATTTCTCGCATTATGTCGGGGACATCTTCGGCGCGCCGCTTGCGATCGAAGGCTTGATGGCTTTCTTCCTTGAAGCAACGTTCGTGGGCCTCATGTTCTTTGGCTGGGACAAGTTGTCGAAGCGCCAGCATCTCTTCACCACCTTCATGGTCGCGCTCGGATCGAACCTGTCGGCGCTGTGGATTCTGGTTGCCAATGGCTGGATGCAGCATCCTGTCGGCTCGCGCTTCAACTCGGACACGATGCGGATGGAAGTGACCGACTTCATGGCGGTACTGTTCAATCCCGTCGCCCAGGCCAAGTTCGTCCATACCGTGAGCGCTGGTTATGTTACCGCCTCGGTCTTCATCCTCGGCGTCTCGTCCTGGTATCTGCTCAAGGGCAAATGGGTGGCGGTCGCTAGGCGCTCCTTCACCGTCGCCGCTGCGTTCGGGCTTGCTTCTTCGCTCTCGGTCGTCGTGCTGGGCGATGAATCCGGCTATGCCCTTACGGACAACCAGAAAATGAAATTGGCGTCGCTTGAGGCCATGTGGCACACCGAGCCCGCGCCTGCCGGCATCGCCGTCTTCGGCATCCCCAGTCTCGAAGGACGAGAGACACGCTATGAGATCAAGATCCCCTATGTGCTGGGCCTGATCTCGACGCGCAGCCTGACCGGCGAGGTCGCGGGCATCACCGAACTTGTCGCCAAGGCGCAGGTTCGGATCGAAAATGGTGTCCAGGCTTATGACGCGGTGGAGAAGCTGAAGGTCAATCGCACCGACATGGCGGCGCGCGAGCAGTTCGAGCGGCACAAGCTCGATCTGGGCTATGCCATGCTGCTCAAGCGCTTCGTTGCTGATCCACGGACTGCCACGCCTGACCAGATCGTCCAGGCTGCATGGTCCACGGTCCCCAACGTGCCGGTCATGTTCTGGGTGTTCCGGGTGATGGCGGGCCTTGGCTTCTTCTTCATCGGCTTTTTCCTGTTGGCCTTCTACTTCTCGACCGTCCGCCGTTTCGATGCGCGCTGGTTCCTGCGCGCCGCCGTCTGGATCATCCCGCTCCCCTGGCTCGCCGCGGAGTTCGGCTGGGTGCTCGCCGAGATCGGGCGACAGCCCTGGGCGATCGAGGGCGTGCTGCCGACGTTCCTGGGCGCCTCCAGCCTCACGGTCGCCCAGCTCTGGACGACGATCATCGGCTTCACATTGCTCTATGGCACGCTGGCGGTGATCGAGGTCCGGCTGATGCTGGCGGCGATTCGCAAGGGGCCGCTGGAACACATCGATGAGCCGTCGGATGCTGCTGTAGCGGGGCACGGCTACACGCCGCTGCCCGCCGAATAAGGAGAGCGATCATGGCACCTCCCATTGACTATGAGACGCTTCGCCTGATCTGGTGGGGCCTGATGGGCATATTGCTCATCGGGTTCGCGCTGACCGACGGGTTCGATCTCGGTGTCGCCGCCTTGCTGCCTTTCGTCGCGAAGACCGACGCCGAGCGGCGCATGGTCATCAATTCCATCGGCGCGACCTGGGAGGGCAACCAGGTCTGGTTCATCCTGGGCGGCGGCGCGATCTTCGCGGCTTGGCCGTTCGTCTATGCGGTGAGCTTCTCCGGCTTCTACCTCGCCATGTTCCTGGTGCTCGCCGCGCTGATCCTGCGTCCCGTCGGCTTCAAATATCGCTCCAAGAAGCCCGACGCAGCATGGCGCAGCCGGTGGGACTGGGCGCTGTTCGTCGGCGGGTCCGTGCCGGCTTTGGTCTTCGGTGTGGCCGTCGGCAATGTGCTGACCGGCATTCCCTTCCGTCTGGATGGCGACCTGCGATCCTTCTATGAAGGCAGCCTGCTCGGCCTGTTCCATCCCTTCTCACTGCTGGCCGGCCTCCTGTCGGTCGCGATGTTGGTCCTTCACGGCGCAAGCTGGCTCGCCATCAAGATCGAACGGGGTGCGGTGCACGATCGCGCAAAGCGTTTCGGGCAGATCGCGGCTATTCTTTCCGTCCTGCTCTTCGCCATCGGCGGCCTGATGGTGGCACGCGGTGGCATGGGGTTCCGCGTGACAGGCGCAGTCGATCCGATGGGGCCGTCCAATCCGCATTTGATGGCGATGATTGCCGCGCCCGGCGCATGGATGAGCAATTATGCGCTTCATCCCTGGATGCTGGTGGCGCCGGTGTTCGGATTTGCCGGGCCGCTGATTGCCCTGGCTGGAATCCGGACCGGCCGCGAAGTCCTGGCTTTCGGCGGCTCGTCGCTCGGCACGCTTGGCATCATCGCGACGGTCGGCTTGTCGATGTTCCCCTTCATCCTGCCCAGCTCGATCGACCCGGCCTCCAGCCTGACCGTCTGGAACGCGTCCTCCAGCCATGTGACCCTGTTCATCATGCTGCTGGTGACGCTGGTCTTCCTGCCGATCGTGCTGCTCTACACCGCTTGGGTCTACAAGATACTGTTCGGGCGGATCACGCTCAAGGACGTTGGCACCAACCCGGACTTCTATTGATCTGAAGGACATGGACCATGTGGTATTTCAGCTGGATATTGGGTCTCGGCCTGGCCGTCGCCTTCGGCGTCCTGAACGGGCTCTGGCATGAATTTCATACCGACCCCGACGAAGACATGACGGCGTAACGCGCGAGCAAGAAACACGAACAGCATTTCCAGCGAACATCGGAAGATAGTCATGAGCCTCAACATCGGCATCAGTGATACGGATCGTGCAGCGATCAGCGACGGCCTCAGCCACCTGCTCGCGGACACCTATACGCTGTACCTGACCACGCATAATTTCCACTGGAACGTCACTGGGCCGATGTTCAACAGCCTGCACGCGATGTTCATGGCGCAATATACCGAATTGTGGAACGCGGTGGACCCGATCGCCGAGCGCATCCGGTCACTGGGTCATCCCGCCCCGGGCTCCTACGGCCAATATGCCAAGCTGAGTTCGCTTCCCGACGCTCCGGCGACGCCCCCCAAGGCGCTCGAGATGGTTGCCATCCTGGCGCAAGGCCATGAAGCGACGGCGCGAACCGCGCGGAGCCTCTATCCTGTCGTCGAGGCTGCCAGCGACGAACCGACGGGCGACCTCCTGACCCAGCGGATCGGCGTGCATGAGCAGGCGGCCTGGATGTTGCGCGCCCTGCTCGAAGATTGAGGGTAGGGTCTCGTAACAGATCCTGCATCTGCCTATCCCAGAGTCAGCAGCAAGCTGGCCGCCGCGATCCAAATTCCGACGGGCTCCGTCCCATCGGCTGATCGACATGCTTCATTTGATCTCGTCACGGAGAAATTCCGGGGCGAATATGGCAGGTCTCGGAAAAGGAACTAGCGGTGAGCGACCGCGACGACGGCGCAGGGTGAGCAACGCAGGTTCGGGCTACATGTGAGCGCGGCGTGTCCTGCAGCGCTCGACATTGCGCTCCGCGATGCCCGCGAACGGCTTTCGAGGATTGCCCCCACTTCTATGTGGATGTGATGACCGAACTGGCGAAGCCATGTTGCTTGGTCGGACCGACATGCTCCACGTCGATGCCGGCCATGAGATGATCGAGCGCCAGCAGAATACGCCGCAACAGGTCACTCTCGTCACCGGGCATCCCTTCTTCCAGGGCGACGCTATTTTCGCTCGCGTCATATTCCCACCGCTTGAGCAGTTCGATCTTCTCTTCCCGAGAAAGACCCTCATGCAAGAGAAGTTCTTCGGGGTCCGCAAAGATCGATCCCGGATCAAGGAGCGCCTGGGCCATATCCACAGACGCGGGTCCTGTCGTGCTCACCATGATATTGCCTCCCTGCCCGGTGTTGCGCTGATAGCTGCGATCAGCCTTCGCCCATGCCTTCCGCTGGCTTCGGCGCACCGCCGCCGCGGACAGTTTCCTCGATCCGGCGGCCGACATCGGCATCTATGCTCTTCCAATATTCGAACGCCCGCTCGAGAACCGGCGAGCGAACGCCGCCGAGCAGACTGCCTGCGACCTGATCGACCAGCTTCGTCCGCTGCCCGTCATTGAACACGTCGCGAACCATGATCCCGGGTTGCGTGAAGTCATCGTCCTCGGCGCGCAGCGTATAGGCGCTGCGAACCATGGGGCCATCGGCCTCCCAGCCGTCCACGACGGGCCCTGTTTCGTCCGCCCAGCTTCTGCCCCCGCTGTTGGGCGCGTACACCGGAGCGCTACCGCTGTGATGATAGGCCATGTGGCCGTCGAACATGTAGGTGTTAACCGCTACCTTCGGCCGGTTGACCGGCAGCTGGTGAAAGTTGGTGCCGATGCGGTTACGCTGCGCGTCGTTGTAGGCGAACGCCCGGCCGAGCAGCATCTTGTCGGGCGACAGGCCGATGCCCGGCACCGTGTTTCCTGGTGAGAACGCCGCCTGCTCGATCTGGGCGAAGAAATTCTCCGGATTGCGATTGAGCGTCATCGTGCCCACCGGGATTAGCGGATAATCCGCATGCGACCAGGTCTTGGTCAGATCGAACGGGTTGATCCGGTAGGCGCTGGCATCTGCATAGGGCATGACCTGGACCGAGAGCGACCAACTGGGATGCTCGCCGCGCGCGATAGCTTCAAACAGGTCGCGGCGATGGAAATCCGCATCGGCGCCCGCCATCGTCGCGGCTTCGGCATTGGTAAAGAAGGCCATGCCCTGATTGGTGTGAAAGTGATATTTCACCCAGAATCTCTCGCCTGCGGCGTTGATCCACATATAAGTGTGGGAGCCGTAGCCGTTCATGTTGCGCCAGGTGCGGGGCAGACCGCGTTCGCCCATGAGATAGGTCACCTGATGGGCGGATTCCGGATTACTGGTCCAGAAGTCCCACTGCATATGATTGTCTCGCAGACCCGAATCCGGCAAACGCTTCTGACTGCGGATGAAGTGCGGAAATTTCATTGCATCGCGAATGAAGAATATCGGCGTGTTGTTGCCGACCAGATCGTAATTGCCTTCGTCGGTGTAGAATTTAAGCGAGAAGCCACGCACGTCGCGCCAGGTGTCGGGACTGCCGGCCTCGCCGGCAACGGTAGAAAAGCGCGCGAGCATGTCAGTAGTCGTGCCCGGCTGGAACAGGGCAGCCTTGGTATAGGCGGAAACGTCCTTGGTCGTTTGGAATATGCCGAAAGCGCCCGAACCTTTGGCATGCGGTTGCCGTTCGGGGACCTTTTCGCGGTTGAAGTGCGCCATTTGCTCGAGAAAATGAACGTCCTGAAGCAGGATCGGGCCGTCCGGACCAACCGTCAGCGAGTTGCGATCGCTCAGCGCCGGGGCGCCAGTGCTCATCGTGGACCCGCGTTCATCTTTCCGGTCGGTCATTGCACTTCTCCAGCAGAAATCGGTGTTTCCTGTCTCGGCGCTATCCTCCTTTGCTGATATCCGTAGAGGCCCTTATGCTGAAGAAGCGGCGGTCACTGGCAGCCAGAACTCGTCTAGAAATAGGCGCGTTTCGCTACGTCGAGTGGAGCAGGATAGTGCTACACGGACATGTGCTGATGCTCGCGTGAATTCTGTATGATCATGACGTTGGGCGAGTCACTTCGTGCATGACGACATCGATAGCATGCAATAGCTCGGTTCCAATTGCATCGCGACGGCGCGGGACAGGTCGGTGCCGGATTCCATGGGTAGCACTTTCAGGAACACCACGGCGGCCGCCTATCCATTTCTCATATATGCTCTTCCGTTCGCCCGAAACGGCTGCACAGGAATTCCATCAGCGCATCCACATGGGGGTTTGCCATGCTATAGTAGATCGTGGTCGCTTCACGGCGGGTTTGCACCAGGCCGCCCTCACGCATCTTGCTGAGATGCTGGGAAACGCTGGATTGGGACAGGTCGCACAATCCCACCAGTTCGCCCACCGAAGCTTCGCCCTCGCGCAGGCGGCACAGCAGCAGCAGCCTTTGCTCATTGGCCACCAGCTTGAGCAGGTCGGCGACTTCCGTCGCACGCTCGCAGAGCATTTCGGCGGCAGCACTCCAGGCCATCATCGTGTCGCGCTTTTCCCATCATCCCGCAGCACGACATAGATCGCCGGGATGACGAGAACGGTGAGCAGGGTCGATGAAGCAAGGCCGAAAAGCAACGAGATTGCAAGACCCTGGAAGATTGGGTCGGTGAGGATCACGGCCGCGCCGATCATCGCCGCCCCGGCCGTCAGCACGATCGGCTTGAACCGGATCGCGCCCGCCTCGATCAGCACGTCGCGCAGCGGCTTGCCGGGTGTCGCGGTGTGGCGGATGAAATCGACCAGCAGGATCGAGTTGCGCACGATGATGCCGGCGAGCGCGATGAAGCCGATCATCGACGTAGCGGTGAAGGGCGCCGCGAACAGCATATGCCCGATGACGATGCCGACCAATGTCAGCGGGACCGGCGTCAGGATCACCAGGGGCAGCTTGAAATTGCGGAACTGCGCCACGATCAGGATGTAGATGCCGAGCAGCGCAACCATGAACGCTGCCCCCATGTCACGGAAAGTGACCCAGGTGATTTCCCACTCGCCGTCCCACAGCAGCGAAGTCACGGATTCATCCTCGGGCTGGCCGTTGAGGCGTATGATCGGTTTGGCGAGGCCCTTAGCCGCCCAGTCATAGGCGTCGACCGCCTTGTTGACAGCGAGCATGCCGTAAATCGGCGCCTCATATTCGCCGGCGAGCTCGGCCGTGACCATGTCGGCGAAGCGGCCATCGCGCCGGAAGATCGCGCGGCTGCCCTGTTCGTTGCGCGCGTCCACGACCGTGCCCAGCTCGATCAGCGCACCGTTGGGTGCTGCCGCGACCGGCGTGCTGGCCAGCGTCTGCGACCATGCCCGTGTCGACTGCGGCAGGGCGATGGTGATCGGCAAAGGCGTGCGGCCTTGTCCGCGCGGCGCATAGCCGATCGTCTGGCTGCCCATCAGGGCGCCGATGCTATCGGCGACCTGGCGCTCGGAGAGCCCATAATAATCGATGCGGTCGCGCTGCGGGATCAGGCGCAATTTGGGCCGAGGCTGGCCGAAGCTGTTATCCACATCGACGACATAGGGGACAGAGCGGAAGATCCTTTCCAGTTCGGTCGCGGTGCGCTGCCGGGTCTGTGCATCGGGGCCATAGATCTCAGCCAGCAGGGTCGCGAGCACGGGCGGCCCTGGCGGCGTCTCGACAACCTTGACCGACGCCCCGTCGGGCAGTTTCAGCGCCTTGAGCTTCTGGCGCAGAACAAGGGCGATCTGGTGGCTTGACCGGTCGCGCTCGCCCTTGGGCAACAAGGCGACCATCACATCGCCCATCTCCGGCCTGTTGCGCAGGAAATAGTGGCGGACCAAGCCGTTGAAGTTGAACGGCGCGGAGGTTCCGACATAGGCTTCCATCGCAGTCGCCTCGGGAAGACGACGCGCCACGGTCGCCACATCCTCAAGTGTGCGGCCGGTCGCCTCAAGGCTCGTACCTTCGGGCATGTCGACCACCACCTGCAATTCCGACTTGTTGTCGAAGGGCAGCAGCTTCACGGTGACGGCCTTGAAATAGAACATCGAGCAGGCGATCAGCGTGGCGATGCCGACCGCGATCAGGAAATTGCGCGCCGAGGCACGGCTGTCGATCACGCGGTGGGCAACGCGGGCATAGAGCCTACCGAGCTTTCCGCCGCTATCGTCATGCGCATGGCCGACATGTGCCGTTCCGTCCGCCAGCGCCTTGCGGGCGAAGCGGATCATCAGCCAGGGCGCGATCACGACCGCAACAAAAAAGGAAAAGACCATCGCCGCCGAGGCGTTGACCGGGATCGGCGCCATGTAGGGGCCCATGAGGCCGGAGACGAACAGCATCGGCAGCAAGGCGGCGACCACGGTGAGGGTTGCCACCACGGTCGGATTGCCAACCTCGGCCACAGCCTCGATCGCAGCCTGCGTCCGGGTTCGATCGTCCGGCATCGCCCAATGGCGGGCGATATTCTCGATCATGACGATGGCATCGTCGACCAGGATGCCGATTGAGAAGATCAGCGCGAACAGGCTGACGCGGTTGATCGTGTAGCCCATGAGGTTCGAGGCGAACATGGTGAGCAGGATCGTCGTGGGGATGACGACAGCGGTCACGCCAGCCTCGCGCCAGCCGATGGCAAAGCCGATCAGGACGACGATGGAGACGGTCGCGAGCGCCAGATGGAACAGCAGCTCATTGGCTTTCTCGTCCGCCGTCGCCCCATAGTTGCGCGTGACCGCGACATCGACCCCGGCGGGGATGAGCTTGCCCTTGAGGCTTTCGATCCTGGACAGCACGGCGTCAGAGACGACAACCGCATTGGCGCCCGACCGCTTGGCGATGGCGATGCTGACAGCAGGCGCGCTCGACCATTGGTTGCCCATTCGCGCCCAGCGCCAGGCGCGGGACTGGTCCTCGCGTGGTCCCTGGGTGACGGCGGCAACGTCGCGCAGATAGACCGGCGCGCCGCGCGCCGAGCGGACGGTGAGCATACCCACTTCCTGCGCGGAGGACAAAGTGCGGCCGGCGGTGACGGAAACCGCCTTGCCGCCCTCGCGAATGCTGCCGGCTGGAAAACTGCGATTGGCCTGGCCGGCCGCTTCGATGATGCCGCCAAGCGGCACGCCATATTGGTTGAGCCTGGCCGGATCCGGCGCGATCCGGATCTCGTCCGGGCGACCGCCGGTCAGGAAGGTCAGGCCGACATTATCGACCTTCGCGATTTCGGTGCGCAGCTTGGTGGCGAGATCGTAGAGCGCCTGATCGCTCCATTGACCCGCAGCGGCGGGCTTGGGCGAGAGGGTCAGGACGATCGCGGGGACGTCGTTGATCCCGCGCACCGTGACCTTGGGGTCGGGAATGCCCACCGGGATTCGATCCCAATTGGCGCGCAGCTTCTCGTCGATGCGGGTCGCGGCGTCCTCTGGGTCCGATCCTACCAGGAAGCGCGCCGTCACCATGACGCCGTCATCTTCGGCCTGGGTATAGACATGCTCAACGCCATCTACGCTCTTGACGATGGTCTCGAGCGGGATGCCGACCAGTTCGACGGCGTCGGCAGCGGCGAGGCCAGGCGCCATCACCTGGATGTCGACCATCGGCACGCTGATCTGCGGCTCCTCCTCGCGGGGAATCGAGAAGATGGCGAGCAGCCCGACCGCGATCGCCGCCATCAGAAATAGCGGCGTCAGCGGCGACATGATGGTGGCGCGGGTCAGGCGACCGGAGATGCCGAGGTTCATTTGCGCGCGCCCGCCAGGAAGAGCGTGTCCCCAGCCGCGGCGCCGCTCAGTATCTCGATCCGGTCGGGGTCGGCGGTGGGCGCAACCTGCACGGGCACGGCGCTCACCCGGCGGTCGGCCGTCACGACATCGACCTGGTCGATACCGTAGCGGGTCGAGACGAAGCGGCGCGGCACGACCAGGGCACGGCGGCGGCCCACTTCGATCGATACGCCGACGCGGCGTCCCACGAGCTGCGTCGAAAGGCCGGGCACGGTCGCATCGACCCGTACCCGACCCCCGGTGACAGCGGGATAAACCTGCGTCACTCGGCCCTGACGCGACCCCTCGGGCAGATCGCCTTCAGCCACCAGGATTTGCGCGCCGTTGCGCACCTGCCCGGCAAGCGATTCCGGCAGCTCGAGCCGCAGCAGCGGCGGACCGGCGGTGATCGTCGCCACCGACATGCCCGGCGCGACGACCGATCCGGCCGGGATGTCGGCACGCAGCACCCGGCCGGTGGCCGGTGCAAGGATCGCGCCTTGCCCGGCGACGCTGGCGCTTGCGCCTTGCTGCGCGCGTGCGGCTGCGACCTGGGCGTCAGCGGCGCGCGATAGGGCGACCGCCTGGTCAAGGCGCGCCTTGGCATAAACCTTGTTGTTGTAGAGATCCTGGACGCGGGCGAGGTCGCCGCGCGCGCGCACCGCCTCGGCCTGCGCGGCGGCGATCTGCGCGCCATAAGCGCTAGTCTCATAGCCCAGGCGGGCATCGACGATCATGCCGATGCGCTGGCCTTTTTCGACCATATCGCCTTCGCGGACCGAAAGACTGACAAGCGTGCCCGGTATCCGGGCGAGCGCCTCTGCGGAATCGCGCGTGGTGATCTCGGCGCCGACTGCCTTCATGTCGGCGATGTCGCTTGCCGCGAGCTTCAGCGATTCACCGGCGGGGAGCGTCGCGGAGGCCCGTTCGGCCTCTTCCTTGCCGCCGCAGGAAGCCAGGGCGAGCGATGCGCTCGCAAGCCAGACCCATTTTGTCATCCTGCGCATCCCCGACCCCTTCGCGCTTATTTGCCGCTGACGATCGGCAGACCGGCGTTTTTCCATGCGCCGATGCCGCCGCCCAGATGCGTGTCGATCGCCGCCTGCGCCTGCGCGCAACGGTCCAGCGCCATGCCGGAGCGTTTGCCACCCGCGCATTGAAGCACGACCGTTCGTCCGGCTGCATCCGGAACATTACGCGGTGAAAAGATCGACAAAGGGATGTTCACTGCGCCAGCGATGTGGCCCGCCGCGAATTCGTCCGGCTCCCGCACATCGATGAGCAGCGCGGAACCGTCCGCGAGCATGCTCTTGAGCTCCAGGGGCTGCAACTCACGATGCGATTTTGACTTTCCCAAACCAAACATGAGACTCTCCTTCAATTTGCTTATTGCATATATCGTGTAATCATTATATTCCGTCAAGCCAGTTCTTGAGAGGTGCGAGAGGAAGTCATGGACAAGCCGAAGATCGTGGTGCTGGGCGCCGGGCTGGGTGGCACTATCGCCGCCTATGAAATCAACGCGGCAGCAAAGGCGCGCGCCGAAGTGATGATGGTCTCCGACTCGGAAACCTACTCCTTCGTGCCTTCCAACCCCTGGGTCGCGGTGCGTTGGCGCGAGCCCGAGGCGATTCAGGTACACCTTCCGCCCATCTTCGCGAAGAAGAAGATCGGCTTCACGGGGGTCGGCGCGAAGCGTCTCCATGCTTCGGAAAAGCGGTTGGAGCTCAACGACGGCACGTCCATCAATTACGATTATCTTGTAATTTCTACGGGGCCTGATTTAGCGTTCGATGAAATCGAAGGGCTGGGGCCGCACGGAGGTCATACCGTTTCAATCTGCCAGACCGCGCATGCGTCCGCTGCGGCAGAGGCGTTCGACCGCTTCGTCGAAAATCCGGGACCGATCGTGGTTGGCGCGGCGCAGGGCGCGTCCTGCTACGGTCCGGCTTATGAGTTCGCCCTGATCCTCGACACTGAACTGCGCCGCCGCAAGATCCGCGACAAGGTGCCGATGACCTTCGTGACCGCCGAGCCCTATATCGGCCATCTCGGCCTCGATGGCGTCGGCGACACCAAGTCCCTGCTCGAAAGCGTATTGCGCGAGCGGCACATCAAATGGATCACCAATGCGCGCGTCGCGAAGGTCGAGGCCGGCATGATGCACCTCGAGGAGATCGCCGAGGGCGGCGCGGTCGCCAGGACCCACGATCTGCCGTTCGCTTTCTCGATGATGCTCCCCGCGTTCCGTGGCGTTCCGGCCGTTCGCGACATCGCCGGGCTCACCAATCCGCGCGGGTTCATCCTGGTCGACAAGCATCAGCGCAACCCGGCCTTTCCGGAAATCTTCGCGCTGGGCGTCTGCGTCGCCATTCCGGCGACCGGCCCGACGCCGGTGCCGGTCGGTGTGCCCAAGACCGGCTTCATGATCGAAAGCATGGGGACCGCCATCGCCGCGAACCTCGATATGATCCTGGACGGCAAGGAACCCACTGCGGAAGCGACCTGGAACGCTGTCTGCCTCGCCGATTTCGGCGATGGCGGCGTCGCCTTCGTCGCGCAGCCGCAGATCCCGCCACGCAACGTCAACTGGGCGGCGAGCGGCAAATGGGTCCATCTCGCCAAGATCGGCTTCGAGAAATATTTCCTGCGCAAGGTGCGCAAGGGCGAGAGCGAGCCCTTTTACGAGAAGTTGGCGCTCCACGTCATGGGCATCCGCAAGCTACGGATGTGATCTCACTTCAGGAAGGGAATCCGACAATGACTCTCGATCGCGCCGTCATCATATTTGCTGGCTGTGTCGTCCTTCTGGGCATCGTTCTGGCCTATCTGGTTCATCCCTGGTGGATCGCGCTGACCGCTTTTGCCGGCCTCAACATGATCCAGGCTGGCTTCACTGGTTTCTGCCCCGCCGCGACCGTCTTCAAGGCGATGGGCGTCCGACCGGGGACCGCCTTCAAATGAACCGATCCCGTCGGGTCGCTCGCCTGATGCTCGGGTTTGCCGCTTCACTGCTGGCGAACACGGCGGCCAACGCCACAACGCTTGAGGCAGCGATTGCGGCGGCGATGCGCCATGCGCCCGAGATCGTGGTCGCGGATGCGGATACCGACGCGGCCAAGGCCCGGCTTGCGCAGGCGCGGTCGGGACAGCTTCCAACTGCAACGCTTGTCGGGACGATCGGCTATGGGCGCCTTGATCCGCAGAACTTTTTCGGGCTGGGCGCCGCCAATGTAACCCCGCGCGCGGCGCAGGTGACGGTCGAGCAGCCGCTCTTCACCGGTGGGCGGGTCGGTTCGGGCATCGATCGGGCGCGCGCAGGTATTGCGGGCGCGGAGGCCGGGCAAAGCGGCGCGCGTGCCCAGCTCGCCATGGCGGTGACACAGGCTTATGGCGACGTGCTGACAGCGGCGCGCATGCTGACACTCTACGAACGACTGCTCATCGAAACCACCGAGATCGAGCGCCAGGCACGGCTGCGCTACCGGGCAGGGGAGAGTCCGAGCACCGATGTCGCGCAGGCCAGCGCGCGCCTGGCCGAAGCCCGTGCGGGGCTCGCTCGGGCGCAGGGCATGCAGGTCTCGGCGCATGCCCATTTCACCAATCTGACGGGACTTGAGCCCATAGATTTGCAGCCCTTGCCGGCCAATCCGCCACTGCCGGGGACGCTCGACGAAGCCATGGAGGAAGCGATGCGCAGCAACCCGCTGCTCGTCCAGGCCCAGGCCGGCTTGCGCGCGGCGCAGGCGGCAGCGCGGGGCGCGCGCGCCGAGCGACTGCCGACCGTCGGCGCCTTTGCCGAAGCCGGAACGGTGCGCGACCAGTTTTTCCCCGATTATCGCGCGGACAGCGCGACCGTGGGTGTCCGGGCTCGCTGGGAATTTTTCAGCGGCGGTCGGATGTCGGGCAAGGTTGCCGAAGCGAGCAGCGAAGTCCGCGCCGCCGACGCGCGGATGCGCGCCGCCAGCATGCAGGTCGAGGAAGAGGTCATATCGGCCTTCCAGGAAGTACGGACGGCGCAGCTCGTCGAGCAGGCAGCGACCGATCAGGCGGCCTCGGCCGCGCAGGCGCTCGAGAGCGTCCGTCACGAGGTGCGGGTGGGTATGAAGCCGCAACTCGATCTGCTCGACGCCGAGCGCGAAGCGATTGCCGCCGAAGCGGGGGCCACCCGCGCTCGCACCGACCGAATCGTCGCAGCCTATCGGGTTGCAGCGCTGCTCGGACGCCTTTGAAGCCTGGAGGAAAGAAAATGCACAAGGACTGGCCAGCCATGGCCTCGGAATTGACCGGAGCGATCAAGGAAGTGCGCCTGGGCACTCCAGAGGTAATGAAGGCCTTCTCGGCGATGGCGCGCGCCGCGACCGAAGCGGGTGCTCTCGACACCAAGACCAAGGAATTGATCGCGCTCGCCATCTCGGTTGCGATCCGCTGCGACGGATGCGTCGCCTTTCACTCGCAGGCGGCCGTCAAGAATGGCGCCACGCGCCAGGAGATCATGGAGGTGATGGGCATGGCGCTCTACATGGGTGCAGGTCCGAGCCTGATGTACGCGGCGCAAGCGGTGGAGGCCTTCGACCAGTTCGCGGATAAGGCGACGGGCTCATAGTGCCCATCGGACGACCTTCCCGTCCCTCCTTACGCTTTGGAGGTCAGCTGCCGCCATCTGGCCGCTTGGAGATCATACTGCGAACGAAGCTGCGCCTTCGGTCGATTCTTCGGAGCAATGCATCAACGGGGGCGCGCGCCAGTCGCCTTATCGAGCTGGACCAACAGCACCTGTTCTTCGATCCAATTCGATCCGCGACCGATCGGTTCATGCCAGACCTATCGATCCACAGGCTTCGGCGCGGGCTTCCCCGCGATCCTGCCTCAGCATCCACTATATCAGGCCGAGCTTGCTCCATCGGGGCATGCCCAGCCCCGGCTTCCGGGTCATTCCCGCTGGCGACTTCAACGCCACGCCAACCCGCCGATATGTCTGCAAGCCGGAACCCAGGACCATGCCGTGTTTGTGCCTGCGACAGGTGCGGCCACTTTGACCTGCTGGAGCAAGCCCGGATCAATGCTCGCGCATGATCCACCCTGGCGAGACGTCTCACAGCTTACGGACTGTTTTGGGAACACCAATGCGCGAACGCGGCGGGCTCGGATCGACCACCTGTTGCTGAACCTATCGATCGCCGCCCACCTAACCGACGCGCAGGGTGGATCGTCCCGTGCGTGGCTGGGGAAGACGAGCAAGCACCGCCGGTCTGTCGAATTTTCCCTCCAGCCGCATTAAGAGGTGCGCACGCACGGCTGCGGCGCCAATGTTGGCCCGTGAAGCAGGTCGCGACCATTCTCGAATTCTCGACGCGGCGGCAGGGGCTCGTCGAGATCACACGGCACGTAACCGACTGGGTCGCTGAAGCGGGATTTCGGCAGGGGCTGCTCACCCTGTTCTGCCGCCACACCTCGGCATCGCTACTGATCCAGGAAAATGCGGCGCCCGAGGTACGCGCCGATCTCGAGGCCTATTTCGCGCGGATCGCACCGGAAGACCCGTCAGTATATGCGCATGACGATGAAGGTCTGGACGACATGCCGGCGCACCTGCGGACTGCGTTGACGCAAGTGCAGCTTTCCATCCCGCTGATCGATGGGCGCCTGGCGCTCGGCACATGGCAGGGCATCTATCTGTTTGAGCACCGGCGACGGCCGCATCGCCGCACCGTCGCGGCGCATCTGCTCGGCGCATGAGCGCGGTCGTCCGACAGGCAGCGTCATGGCGCCGATGAGCGCGGGAGTTCTGCTGTACAGGCGCCGCGGTGCGGAGGTTGATGTCCTGCTTGTCCATCCAGGTGGGCCTTTCTGGCGTAACAAGGACGCTGGATCATGGCAGATTCCCAAGGGCCTGATCGAGCCGGGCGAGGACGCATCCGCTGCGGCCCGGCGCGAGGTCGAGGAGGAGCTCGGCATCCGCCTTACCGGCGAGTTCCATCGGCTTGGACAGCTGAGGCAGGCGGGAGGCAAGCTTGTCGAGGCATTCGCTCTTGAGCAGCAGGTCGATATCGACGCTGTGGAGAGCAATCTATTCGAAATGGAATGGCCGCCGCGATCCGGCAAGATGCAGTCGTTCCCGGAGATCGATGAAGCGCGCTGGTTCTCTCTCTCCAGCGCGCTTCCCAATATTCTCACAAGCCAGCGTCCGCTACTCGATTGGTTCGCTGATTATCTGCGGATCGACGATGATTCGAGCTCGCCGCTGGAACAATGACCAGCACCGGCAGGAAGAGCCGGCGACATCGGGAAATCGAACGAGAACCGTTCCCGTGGCTCAGTAACTCTACCGATAAGCTGTCACTCGTATGGATGATACGCCAGCAAGAGAAACTGGAGATGGCGGCCGCGCGCTCGCGTGGGAGGGACTGCATTGAGGCGGGAAGCGGGGGGAGACGATGGTATCCGATCCGGAATGATCTATAGAGGGATTCCAGCCACTTGACATCGATGCCCGCGCGTCGGCGCGGCATACTGCCTGCCCAAAAATCGACGGGAGCACGAGAATTATGGACGATGACTTCCGCCGGGCAGCGCTCGATTATCATCGCTTCCCCAAGCCGGGAAAGCTGAGCGTCGAATCGACCAAGCGTATGTCGAACCAGCGCGATCTGGCGCTGGCCTACTCGCCGGGCGTCGCCGCAGCGTGCGAAGCCATCGTCACCGATCCCGAGACCGCGCGCGATCTGACGGCCCGGGGCAATCTGGTCGCTGTGATCTCCAATGGAACAGCCGTGCTGGGATTGGGCAATATCGGACCGTTGGCCAGCAAGCCGGTGATGGAAGGCAAAGCCGTTCTCTTCAAGAAGTTCGCCGGGATCGATGTCTTTGACATCGAAGTCGATGCGCTCGATCCGGATCGCTTCATCGAGGTCGTAGCGGCGCTGGAGCCCACCTTCGGCGGCATCAACCTGGAAGACATCAAGGCGCCGGAATGCTTCGTGATCGAGGCGGCACTGCGCGAACGCATGAACATACCCGTCTTTCACGACGACCAGCACGGCACCGCGATCGTATGCGCCGCTGCGATCCGCAATGGTCTCACCCTGCAGGGCAAGCGGCTTGAGGACGTACGCCTCGTGACCTCCGGCGCTGGCGCCGCGGCGCTCGCCTGCGTTGACCTGCTGGTGGCCATGGGCCTGAAGATCGAAAACGTCACGATGACGGACATCGAAGGCGTGATCGACGCGGGCCGGCCGGGCATGGCCGCGAACATGGCCCGCTATGCGCGCGTCACCAATGCGCGGACCTTGCCGGAGGTGCTGAAGGGTGCGGACGTCTTCCTCGGCTTGTCCGCGCCGCGCGTGCTCAAGCCGGAATGGTTGCCCCTATTTGCCGAAAAGCCGCTGATCCTGGCGCTTGCGAACCCCGATCCTGAAATCCTCCCCGAACTCGTCGCAGCCGCGCGTCCCGACGCCATCGTCGCGACCGGCCGGTCGGACTATCCTAACCAGGTCAACAACGTCCTGTGCTTCCCCTTCATCTTCCGCGGCGCCCTCGACGTCGGCGCCACCGAGATCAACGAGGCGATGAAACTCGCCGCGGCGGAGGCGCTGGCAAGTCTGGCGCGCGCCGAAGCGACCGAACAGGTGGCGCAGGCCTATGGCGATGCGGCGCTCCTGTTCGGCCCGGAGCACATCATTCCAAAGCCCTTCGATCCCCGGCTGATCCTGAAGATCGCGCCCGCCGTCGCCCGCGCGGCCATGGAAAGCGGCGTCGCCCGCCGCCCTATCGTGAATTTCGACGCATATCAGACCGAGCTGGAGAAGCTCGTCTATCGTTCGGGCCAGTTGATGCGCGGCGTCTTCAATCAGGCGCGCGACAAGGGCAAGCGGGTCGCCTATGCTGAAGGCGAGGACGAGCGCGTGCTGCGCGCGGTGCAGACGATCGTCGACGAACGCCTGGCCGAGCCGGTGCTCATCGGCCGGCGCGACTCGATCGCGGCGCGTATCCGGCTATTGGGGCTAAGGCTGGACATCGGTGGTGATGTGACGGTGCTTGATCCCGAGACCGACGATGCGCTGTTCGCGCCGCTGGTCGAGCGCTATCAACGGCTCGTAGACCGGAGGGGGCTCAATCCGGCGGCTGCGGCACACGCGGTCAAACGGCGCCCGGCGGTCGCGGCCGCGATGCTGTTGGAGGCGGGAGAGGTGGATGCCGCGCTGTGTGGCGGCACCGCCGACTGGTGGCAGCAGATGGGTTGGGTGCTGCCGATCATCCCACGCCAGCCGGGCGTGAGCCGCGCCTATGCGATAACCGGCCTCATCCTGAAGAATGGGACGCTGTTCTTCTGCGATACGCATATGAATGTCGATCCGACCGCCGAGCAGGTGGCGGAGATGACCCGGCTTGCGGCAGATGCGGTACGCAGATTCGGGGAACCGATAAGGGCGGCGCTCCTCTCGCATTCCAATTTCGGAGCTTCGGCCTCGCCAAGCGCCCGCAAGATGCGGCAGGCACTGGCGCTGATCCGCAAGGATACGCCCGATCTGGAGATCGACGGCGAGATGCACGCAGATGCCGCGCTGAGCGAAGCACTGCGGAACCGGTTCGTGACCAGCAGCCGGCTCAAGGGATCGGCCAACCTGTTGATCATGCCATCGCTCGATGCAGCGAATATCGCCGTCACCCTCCTGGCGGCCTCGTCGGAGGCGCTGACCGTGGGCCCGATCCTGCTCGGGATGTCGAAGCCCGTCCAGGTTCTTGTTCCCACCGTGACGGCTCGCGCGATCGTCAATCTCACAGCGATTTCCGTCGCAGAAGCCGCCGCACTGCAAGGCAGGGGCTGAGGTTCGGAGGTCGGGGTTAGACATGGCGGGTCAGTCCGCCTTCCTGCCATGGCGGGTGATCGAAGCTGAAGAAGCAGCTACGCACAATCGCTGGGTTTGGCGACACTTACGCGCGAGACGCGCGTGGTCTAGCCGACATGGAGTGCGGTTTGTCAGCTCCTACGTAACAACCCCGATATGGTCAGCGGTTGCCGAGGCATAACTGTCTGAGGCGCGGTTGGACGAGCGGAAGGCACATGCCGCACAGGTCCAACGTCCCACGAAGCATCGCGCCGCAACGGCGCGCGGCAACGGATCGGATCTCAAACTGGCCGCGGGGCTGCGATGGCAGCGGGATCCTGCGGCAAAGGAAAACGCCAATGGCCTACGAAACCACAAATCCTTATACCGGAGAGGTTCTGAAGAGCTTTCCCGATGCGACCGACGCCGAAGTGCGCCAAGCGATCGAAAACGCCCACCGCCTATTCCAGGCGTGGAAGGAAACCTCCTTTGCCGAGCGGGCGCGGATCATGCAGAGCGCCGCCGACATCCTTCGCAGGGACAGTGCTTCCTACGCGCGGTTGCTCACCCTCGAGATGGGCAAGCTTGTGTCCGAGGCGGAAGCCGAGGTCGAGCTCTCGGCGGCGATCTTCGAATATTATGCCGACAAGGCCGAAACCCTCCTCGCGCCGCAGGCGCTGCCGGTGGCCGATCCGGCCGAAGGGGAAGCCATGCTCATCCGCGAGCCGTTGGGCGTCCTGCTCGCCATTGAACCGTGGAACTTTCCCTATTACCAGATCGCCCGGATCATCGCGCCGCAGCTTTCGGCCGGCAACACGATGTTGCTCAAGCACGCCGCCAATGTTCCCCAGAGCGCTGCTGCATTTGAAGATCTGATGCTGAAAGCCGGCTTGCCGGAGGGCGCGTTCACCAACCTGTATGCCACCCACGACCAGGTCGACCTCATCATCAGTGACCCGCGTGTCCAGGGTGTCGCCCTGACGGGCTCCGAGGCGGCCGGCGCGGTCGTCGCCGCTCAGGCGGGCAAGGCGCTCAAGAAATCCACCATGGAGCTTGGCGGTGCCGATGCGTTCGTGGTGCTGGCTGATGCCGACTTGGCAAAGACCGCCAAATGGGCCGTGTTCGGTCGCCATTGGAATGGCGGACAGGTTTGCGTGTCGTCCAAGCGGATGATCATCGTCGACGAGGTTTATGATAGGTTCCTCGAACGCTACACCGCGGGCGTGGCTGACCTCCGCGCGGGCGATCCCTTCGAGCCGGCAACCAGCCTGGCGCCGCTCTCATCACAAAAGGCCGCCGACGACCTGAAGGACATGATCCGCAAGGCCGTCGAGCATGGCGCGACGGCGGTTGAGGTTGGGCCGAGCGTTCCCAACCAGGGTGCATTCGTGCAGCCGACAATCCTGACCGGCGTGGGTGAGGACAACCCGGCCCGTTACTGGGAGTTCTTCGGGCCTGTATCGATGCTGTTCCGCGCGAAGGACGAGGAGGATGCGATCCGCATCGCCAACGATTCACCGTTCGGGCTGGGCGGATCGGTGTTCACGTCCGACACCAGGCACGGCGCGGAGGTCGCGAAGAAGATCTCGACCGGCATGGTGTTCGTGAACCATCCCACGATGGTCAAGGCAGACCTCCCCTTCGGCGGCGTTCGCCGGTCCGGGTATGGCCGCGAGTTGCTCGGGCTCGGCATCAAGGAGTTCGTCAACCACAAGCTCATCGACGTCGTCGACATCGACGCACCGTTCTGACGGCGGCGATCCTGCCCGACTATCCCTGGAGTTGTATCATGCAGAAGACCATGAAGGCGGCGGTCGTCCGCCAGTTCGGCAAGCCGCTCGTCATCGAGGAAGTCAGCGTGCCGATGCCAGGCCCAGGCCAGATCCTCGTCAAGATCGCCGCAACCGGGGTCTNCCATACCGACCTCCACGCGGCGGAAGGCGACTGGCCGGTCAAGCCCAGCCCGCCGTTCATTCCCGGCCATGAAGGCGTCGGCCATGTCGTCGCGGTCGGTGGTGGCGTCACGCATGTGAAGGAGGGTGATCGCGTCGGCGTGCCGTGGCTGTACACCGCTTGCGGGCACTGCGTGCATTGTCTGGGTGGCTGGGAGACGCTGTGCGAGGAGCAACAGAACACCGGCTATTCGGTCAATGGCAGCTTCGCGGAATATGTGCTCGCCGATCCCAACTATGTCGGCCATCTGCCCGACAATGTCGGGTTCGTCGAGATATCGCCCATCCTGTGCGCGGGCGTCACGGTCTACAAGGGCCTGAAGGTCACGGACACGAAGCCTGGCGACTGGGTCGCGATCTCCGGTATCGGCGGGCTTGGCCATATGGCCGTGCAATATGCCAGGGCGATGGGCCTGAACGTCGTTGCCGTCGATATCGACGACGGGAAGCTGAAACTGGCCGAAAAGCTCGGCGCCGCACTGACCGTGAACGCGCTCAACGAGGATCCCGCCGCTTTCATCAAGAAGGAGATCGGCGGCGCCCAGGGCGTACTCGTTACCGCGGTCTCACCCACGGCATTCCAGCAGGCGATGGGGATGGTCCGCCGCGGCGGCACGGTTTCGCTCAACGGCCTGCCGCCGGGTGATTTCCCGCTGTCGATCTTCGACACCGTCCTGAACGGCATCACCGTGCGGGGATCCATCGTCGGCACGCGGCTCGACCTTCAGGAGTCGCTGGATTTCGCAGCTGACGGCAAGGTTCAGGCGACGGTGACGACCGACACGCTTGAGAATATCAACGACGTGTTTGCCCGCATGCACCATGGCGAGATCGAAGGGCGGATCGTGCTCGATTTCGAGAATGCGCCAGTTGCTTCGAAGCCCCTTGGCGTATCGGAGCTGGCCCATCAGTGACTTCTGGCGCAATGGCGCGATCGAGTGATGCTCAAGGCGCATTGGGAGATCCAGCCGCGATGCTCGCGCGACGGCCCGACATGACCGCCGAACAGTGTATTCAGTCGTTGATCTTTGTTGAAGCGGCCGGTGGCGCGGATGCGGCGGTTCAGGTCCAATCGTCGTCATCAGGCACATGGCGCTCAAAATCCATTGCATCGTGCAGAATGCGGCCAATCACCAGTTTTCGCTTTCAACCTTGTAGAGCAGCAGGTGACGACCACGCTGGCCGCCGCGAGCGATATGCAGGATTTTGGCGCCGGGAAGGACTTCGGGAACTTCACGACTTCCCAGAACGTCGGGACCGTCCGTCAACGCGCGAATGACGCCCAGGATGAGCCCACGGTAGCGCCGCGCCTGTTCGACGCCGAAGCGGTCGTGCGTCCAAAGGAAGATCTGCCGGATGTCCTGTTCGGCAATCCGGCCGAGACGAATCCGCCACGGCGCGGAAATCATGCGGGAGCGGCGTCACTTTTGATTGCAGCTTCGCTCAGATCCACGAGATAGCGGTCTAGTTCATCCGCAGAGTCGAAATCGTGATATTCGCCGCCATCGATTGCATCGAACCCTTTGCGAGCCGCGTCGCGGAACGCTTCGAGTTTCGCGGCCTTGCGTTCCTCGCGCTCCTCGCCCAGTCGAAGGCCGTCGCGCAGCACTTCGCTGGCATTGGGCGACCTCCCGATCAAGCTCACCGAAGATTCGCGATCGCATCGACGATGGTCGGGTTCTACCCGCGGATGACGGGCATCAAGCTCTCGGCTGGCGCGCGCATCATTGTCTTGCCGACCGCCGAGGAAACGGTGAAGAAGATGAGTCGAAAGGCGATGCTAGGAGATCGCCGATCTCCTGGCGCGCGGTGGTGACGACGGCGACGTCCTCCGGTCGACATATCGCGGGATCGGCTTGGCAAACAGCGCCGCCGTTGCGCGTGTCGTATTGGCGGGCTTGGGGATCAAGGGGTTTCTGGCGGGGAGTGCTGTGATCGCCCCATCGAGCAGCAGCAGGATCGGCGCGTTGAATGGGCCGATCACCAGCGTCACGCCTTAGGGAACCTTGTAGATAACGCCCCCTGTTTCCGGTCGCTTCCAGCCTAGGCGGGATCGGCGTGGCCTGCGGCGCTATCAGCGGCTTCAGATTCTCGCGACAGTATTTGATCACCCCGCTCGGCATGGTGATCTCGAAGAGATGCTTGAAAGGCGGCGTGCCGAAATCCTGATGGAGTGCGGCGCAAAGCGTATCCTTGTTATCGACCATCATGCGCTCCATGCGGTCGAACTGGTCGATCCGCCCGTCATGGCTCTTGTCGCGTCGCTCAGGAAATGCCCCTTCTGGGCGTTGAATGGAGGCTGGACGGGTTGGTCCTGGCGAGACTCCCGGAGCGGCGATGCGACGTCGGCTCCATCGAAACATGCGTTGAGAAACGGAGGCGGCCGGGTGCCGGCTCCGGCCGCCTCGCCGATTATTTGGTTGTGTAGCCGCCGTTGACGAGGATGGTCTGCCCGGTCATCCACCAGCCGTCCGAGACGAGAAAGCGGATGAAAGGCACGATGTCATCAATGTCGGTAAGCCCGGTCTTGGTGAAAGCGGAGAGCGCAGCGGCGGTCTTGTGATAGGCTTGGGCGTCCGCACCTTCGGCTGGGTAGAAGAACGGCGTATCCATCGGCCCCGGCCCGATCGCCGTCACCGAGATGCCGCGTTCGCCGAACTCCTTCGATGCGGCGCGCGTAAAATGTTCGACCGGCGCCTTGGTGCCAGCATAGGCGGCGTAGAAGGGCGTGAAGGCGCCCAGCAGCGACGTCACCAGAGTGACGATCTTGCCATTGTCATTCACATGGCGCCCCGCTTCCTTCAGGAAGAAGAAGGCGGACTTGGAATTGACCGCCGTCATCTCGTCATATTCTGCCTCGCTGATCTCGACGAACGGCTTCTTGAGCACCTTGCCGACCGTGTTGATCGCGATGTCGGGGTTGCCGATGGCGGCGATGGTGTCGGCGAACAGTTTCTCGACCGCGCCCGCTGTGGTGAGGTCGGCCTGGAAGGCGACGGCCTTTGCCCCAGCCAACTTGATCGCAGCGACAGTCTGCTCGGCATCGGGAGCAGTCGACGCACTGTTATAGTGAATTGCGACAGCCTTCGCCCCGTGCAGCGCGAGGTCGGCGGCAAGCAGCCCACCCAGATTCTTCGCGCCGCCGGCGATGAGAACGGTCTTACCCTTGATACTGTGATCGGCCATGCGCGTGTCTCCTGCTTGGTTGCCGGAGTCGTCCACGACCCCGTTGGAGACGAACCTACACTCTCGATTGTTGCCATAAAGCCGATCATTCTGACATGATATGTCAGGATAGGCGAACAATGGGCGGCAAGAGTGGATCGTATCGACCTTTTCAGGACATTCATCCGCGTCGTCGAATGCGCGAGTTTCACGCGCGCGGCTGACATGCTGGGGATGCCGCGATCCTCGGTATCGGCCGCGATCCAGGATCTGGAGGTGCGCGTAGGTGCGCGCCTGCTGCATCGCACGACCCGCCGGGTCACGCCGACGCAGGATGGCGTCGCCTTCTACGACCGCTGCCTGCGACTGATCGCCGATGTCGAAGAGACCGAAGGCCTGTTCCGCCAAACCTCGGCCGGTCCCAGCGGTATGCTACGGATCGATGTGCCGGGACGGATCGGGCGGCTCATCATCGCACCCGCCCTGCCCGATTTCTTCGCGCGCTATCCCGATATCGAGATCGGCCTCGGCGTCACCGATCGCGCGGTCAATCTGGTCGAGGACAGCATCGACTGTGTGTTGCGCGTAGGACCGCTGGCCGACTCCGGCATGATCGCCCGTTCGATCGGTGAACTACCGCTGATCAACGTCGCCAGTCCGGATTATATCGCGCGCTATGGCGTTCCGATGGCGCCGACGGACCTCCATGCCCATCGGGCGGTCCGCTATGCGTCGCCATCGAGCGGCCGGGTCGAGAACTGGGAATGGATCGAAGACGGCACGATGAGGACCAAGGCCATGTCCGGATCCGTGACCGTCAACAGCGCCGAAGCCTATATCGCCTGCTGCCTGGCAGGCCTGGGTCTCATCCAGATCCCAGCCTATGACGTAAAGGCGCACCTCGTTGCCGGCGAGATGGTTGAGGTGATGCCGGATCATCGCGCGGAATCCATGCCGATGACTCTGCTCTATCCCCACAGACAGCATCTGTCGCGGCGATTGCAGGTCTTCGTGGACTGGCTCGCTGACCTGCTGGCGCACGAGGTGCTGCGCTGATTGTCACATTTCGTCTATCTCACCGGAAAGCCACTAGGACAAATCGACCAGACCTCGCCAAACTGGGACCGGCCACTTTTACGATCCCGCAGCTCAATGCTGCTCGACCGTATTTCGCCAATTTTTGGCGATTGTTCTGCTTGCAAATACGCCTTTGGTCGATGGCTGCCGTCCCCCTGGCGGCATTATCGTCCTGTGTTATGAAGGACGCCGAGTGTCCTAGGGTGAATTACCATGTCACGAGCGATTGCCACCGGAATTCTGCTCTGGCTGTGGGTTGCCCCCGCCTCTTCGCAGTCCGTTGTGACGCAAGCCACGCTCGACCATGTGGCGATCCAGGTGTCCGATCTCCAGCGTAGCGTTGATTTCTACGAGGAGTTGTTCGGCCTCAAGGAACAGCCTGCTCCTTTCGCCGGCGCACGCTGGCTCGCATTGGGCAACGGCGTGATGCTCCATCTGGTCGGCAATCGCACCGCGCCATCCGACCACAGTCGCTGGGATCATATCGCATTGTCCTGCGACGATATGGACGAGATGATAAAGCGGCTCGACGCTCATCATATTGTCTGGAGCAATATGAATGGCGGACACGAGCCTCAGGTCCGGCCGGATGGCATCAAACAGATATTCATCCAGGACCCCGATGGTTACTGGATTGAGATCAACGATATGCTCAAACGTCGGCGTTAACGGAACCGCCGATTCCCTGAGCGGACTTCGCGACCGCGTTTGCAATCGATACAATTGCCAATTTTTTGGCCGTTCGGCATCCGTTCGGTCTTAGCGACGCAAACTTCACTTTCGTGCTGTGACCCCATGCATCGTCACGAAAGCTGATCGATTGGTTACGACGATGCGGGCTGCGCGCCAAGGCCGGGCCGACGACATCGCCATAGGCCACAATGGTCCAATCTCTGCCGGCAAACTTCGTGCGACGCTGTTGGGCTGGCGCGTTCTGTGGCGCGACGACTGGCTGGCTTCCGCTTCGGTCAAACCTGCCGAGTCATGCTCGTTCGGTAATGTTGCGTATACTGGGGCGGCATGGTGCCCTGTAACCGTTCGGTGAAGATCTTGCCCGAACGAGGAGAATGTCATGTCCCCGGTTCCTCTCATGAACGAGAGCATCACCCGATCCGACGCCGGAATAATCAATTGTCCGGGAAGCGGTTCAAGGACGCGCGGATGGAAAATCACATTCTGTGCGCTTGCACTCACCGCGCTCCCCCTGGTTTGCGGACCTGCGCTCGGACAAAGCGCTGTCGACCAACGGCGATGGACGGACGCTCAGGAACGCTATCGCGCGGAGGTCGCCCGCTACGAGGCGGAACGGGACCGCTACGAAGCCGTCGTGCGCGCCGACCATTCCGACACGACCGTCCAGCGCGGCAGCGATCCCTATGTGACGGAGTATGACGCCTCCCGTCACTACCGGGACGATCCCCGTTATGAGGAGCGTCGCCTGTCCGACCGGGACGAGGTCTATCGTGGATCCGATGGACGCTATTACTGCAAGCGGAGCGACGGGACGACCGGTCTCATCATCGGAGCCGCGAGCGGCGGTATTCTCGGCAACATCATCGACGGCGGTCGCCATCGTGGCGCCGGTACGCTCATCGGTGGCGCGCTGGGCGCACTTGCCGGCCGATCGATCGAGCAAAATGACATCCGCTGCCGATAAACGCTCGGTCCACGGGAAGCCATGAAGTCGTGACCGTGGACAAGCCGCATCGACTATCTCGCAAACCTGATGCCGGTCCAGAATGGCAAGTTCGAGGACATCATCGTGACCCACAACACTCGCGCTCGTTCCGGATGTTCCGCCTATTGCCGCTTTTGGCTTGGCTCCGCGCTGATACTCGCTGCTTCCGTCACTTCGGCGGTTGCTCCGGCCCGGGCCGCTGCTGCGGAGAACGACATTTCACAGCGCCGGGCATTGTGCACCCGCTCGATTGCGCTGTCCGGCCTCGATCAGGTCATGGACACCAACATCCGCGAAGCAGTCGAAGACTCCTTCCGGACGCTGTCCGCCGCCTTCCCCGACGACACGGATACAATCTCCGCCTATCGCGACTCGCTGGGAGAGGCGATGGCGGCCGCGAAGGCCCCTGTCCTCTCAAGGCTTCGCGAGAGTTGCGCGGCGGCCTTCTCGGTGGAAGAGTTGACGGGAATTAACGCCTTCTATGAGAGCAGCGCCGGTCGCGCCTGGCTCGAAAAGGGCCGCACGCTCATGGTTCCGGCGCTTGAGAAGGCGGTGAGCGATGTCACTCCCGAGATCATCGTCGATGCGCAAAGACGATTCTGCGCCCGCGTGGGTGGGTGCAAGAAGGAGCCGGCGGCATCCACTGCCCGTCCGACATCGTGAGAATGTTCGGCGATCCCGTTGGGAGCGTCTCGCGAAACCGGCCGGATGTCGAATGGTGGCGTGCCGAATCGGGTCCGAACCACCCTGAAGAGACCGAGCCCTGCGGAAAAGCACGTAGAGACCTGAATGTGTAAAGCTTGCTAGCCAAGGATCGATCAGAAGCGATGATGAAGATCCGGATCGCACAGTTTGTGCAGACCCTCGGATGGTCAGTGACGCGGCGGTGGAAATGCGCCAGGCACGATTCGGGATCCAGGGGTTCGCCTGCCGTCCGCGGCTGGGCGAGATCGTATCGATGTTGAGATCGAGCGGGAGATGGAGATGGCCTCGCCAGTCGATGAGTTCGTCCGTGTTGGCCAGCTGAACTTCCAGCTTGGCCTTGTCCTGGCGGATATCGCGCGTGCTGCCTGGGAACGCTTCGTCCAGATCAGCGAAAAGATTAGCATCGAATGTTCCACGGAATCGGATGCGGTGATGCAGCGGCTTTTCCAGCCCAATGCCGAAAGTCAGACGGATGTTCGCGGCGGTCAATGGGATGATATCGTCGCCGATGTGGAGGAATGGCGGCTGGAGACGATGGAGCGGAGCAGGACGGCCTGCGAGGACTGGCGGCGGGCCTGGCTCAATGGGGCGACGAGTGAGTCGCTGCTCCCATCCGCTTCGATGGTCTTATGTCCTGGCCCGTTGCCCTTACGGACCAAGCTGATATAGGTCAGACAAGATCAGTTGGCGATGCCTGAGAAGAAACCCGCTCGACTCTTCGCGGCCATGCTGGTCGCAGGGACCAGCGGCGCTGACGTTGTCGCCCAGACGCCCGGGATGGCTTTTCCGAAGGAACCTGCCGGAGCGAACGCTGCCATCCGGACAGTGGAGATCGACCCGAGTGTTTCGGCCGATGGCGTGACCGACGCGGAGAAGATTGAACGCCGTCAGGTGCGCAGCTCAACCGATAGGGTGCGGCGCTGATCGCTGCGGCGAAACAGCGCGCGGATACCATTCAGCGCAATTATGAGGAGGCCGTGACGAGATCACGGATTGAGGAGAAGCTCTATCAGCATGCCCTCGCCCGGCACTGCGCGGAGATGGAGGCAGCGAGCGAGAGAAAAACACGTGCCGCGATAGACGTCCCGGATAATGCCGTCTGCCGCCCGGTTACGCCAGCGTCGACCCGATTTGCGAAGGGCGATTCAGGGCTTGAACGGATAACCAGGCCCGTCGCCGCGCACTTTTACATCCATCGCGAAGGCGGCCTGGTGACTAGGCGCCCGCATGCTCAAGCTGCCCGGCAGAACGATATCTTGTCCGGCAATCGCCTCGCATCGGTAGGGCTGACAAAGCCGCGATGAATATAGGGGCGTGGAGATTTCTGGAGTTGGGATCGATGCGTCCCGCCAAGATAGGCGAGCATGGCAGTCCGCGCCCTGTGAACCCGGCTTTTCAGAACCGCCAGTGATACGCCGCATTGTTCTGCAGCCACCTCATAGGCGAGTTGGTCCTCGACCACGGCAAGCAGCGCCTGCCGATTGGATTCGGAGAGCGCTGCCAGAGCCTGGCCGAACTCCTCGCGCAGAAGGCCAGTCTCCTGATCTGGTGGCGAAACCAGCAAGCTATGCATCGCGAGATCGTTCCAATCGACCTTCCGACGCTCGCGCCGCACATGTGAAAGGAAGAGGTTGCGCAGGATCGTGAAGGTCCATGCCTTGAAGTTGCTTCCGGTTTCGAAGCGCTCGCGCGCTTTCCATGCTCGCGACAATGTCTCCTGCACCAGATCCTCGGCTCCGTCGGCGCCATTGGTGAGCCGTCGCGCATAGCGGTTCAGCGCCAGTAATGACGCCCGTGTCGCACAGTCGAATTCGCCTGGGGTCATGGATTCGCTCTACCTTTGGAGCTGCTTGCGACATCATCGGTTGTGCCGACGACATTGGTTATCGACGGCCGATTGACGACCTCACCGTCCACGACGACGCGGCCACAGGCGCACTGGCGGCACATAAAAGGCGACGAGGCAGGTCAACGCCAGGAACACGAGGGCTATGGCCATGGCCACGACCCAGAAACGGGGATCTTCTTTCGACACGAACCAGCCCGCGATTAGCGCGGGTATGATCAGCAATAACCTCGCAGCCCAAGCCATATTTCCATCCTGACATCATCCACCAAGACACTATATCCGGGCTATTGTTGAAGGTGGGCACCGGCACAGGGCAGGTGATCCGCGATTTCGAACAAGAAGTTAGCCCGGGCATGATGGTGCGGGCATACGTAAGTTTACGAAACCGCGACGGCGGCTCGGCCCTTGGTGGTTGCCGCAGATGACAATGATTCACGCATGACCATCCGTTCCCCCAACGCTTCCAACCGCCCCTCGCCGGAAATCTAAGGACTTTTGCGCATTGCCCGCAGACCTTCGATCTCCTTCTTACGCTCCTGGGCTGCCGCAAAGAACCGGCCGGCGATGTCCGCACATGAACCGACTCGAAACTGGGAGCAGCTGTGAAGACAGAGACCGCGATGGCCGACAACACCGCCGGCAGCGTACCCCGACACATTGACTTTCTCATCGTCGGCGGTGGCGTCGCGAGCGCGATCGCAGCCGAGACGCTGCGCGCCGAGGGTGCGAGCGGCTCTGTTCTTCTGCTGTCGGCGGAAGATTTGCCACCCTATCATCGCCCGCCTTTGTCCAAGCAGTTGCTGCCCGAACGTGAAGACGAGGAACGGATCTTCGTCCATCCGAAAGGTTTCTACGACGAGCGTGATATCGAACTGCGGCTCAACAGCCCGGTGGTCGGCGTGGACACCGTCAGCCAGATCGTGCGGACCGCGGCAGGTGAAAGAATCGCCTATGGCAAGCTTCTGATCGCCACGGGAGCGACGCCGAAGTCTCTCGGTGTTCCGGGAGAGGCGCTCGCGGGCGTTCACACGCTACGGACCAAGGCCGACACCGATGTTATCCGCGAAGCCGCCGGGACGGCAAAGCGCGCGGTCGTCATCGGCGCCAGCTTTCTCGGTATGGAGATTGCCATGTCGCTGGTGGCTCGCGGGCTCGACGTCACCGTCCTCGAGCGCGGAAGCGTGTTCCTTCCCCATCTTGAGGCGTCGGACCTTTCGGCCCATTTCGAACGCCGTGCGCAGAGCCAGGGCGCTACGGTGCTGCTGAACGACACCGCGGTCGCGTTCCACGGGAGCACGACGGTCGCGGAAATCGAAACGAGCGCCGGTCGACGGATAGCGTGTGATCTGGTCGTGGTCAGTATCGGCGTTTCGCCCGCCAGCGGCTTTTTGGAAGGCAGCGGGATCGCGCTGGAAGACGGCTATGTCGCCATCGACGCGCTGCTGCGCGCGAGCGTGCCCAATGTCTTCGCGGCAGGAGACGTCACGAGCTTCTACGATCCGGTCTTCGCGCGCCGGCGCCATATCGAGCATTGGGACAATGCCATAAAGCAGGCGCGCCTCGCCGCGCGAAACATGCTGGGCCGACGCCTGAGATATGACGAAGTCTCCTATTTCTTCTGCGAGGTCGGCGACATCGGCTTCAACGTGCTGGGCGCGACCGAGGAAGCCGACGAATGGATTACCCGGGGCTCGCTGGACGACGGCTCATTCGCGATGTTCTATCTCAAGGGCGATGTGCCGCGCGCGCTGTTCTCGACCGGACGACCCGCCGACGAGACACGTGTTGCCGAAGGGCTCATCCGTTATCGGGTCAACCTTGGCTCGGTGAAGGAGCGCCTGCGGGAGGCCGACTTCGCGCTCGAACAGATCCCGACGCAGACCGCGCTGATCCTGCAGGGCGGCGGCGCGCTGGGCGCGTTCGAATGCGGGGTCGTGAAGGCCTTGGAGGAAGAGCAGCTTTTCCCGGACATAGTCGCAGGTGTTTCGATCGGCGCGTTCAATGGCGCCGTCATTGCCAGCAATCCCCGGCAGGCGACGCAGGCCCTGGAAGCCTTCTGGAACGAACTGGCCGTGCTGACCCCGACGCTCTCGCCCGCTATTTTCCGGCAGACGGTGGCCGCGGCCCAGATCCTGACGTGCGGCGTGCCGAATTTCTTCAGGGCAAGGTGGCTGCCGCCGTTCACCCCGCTGGAATGGCCCGTGGCCTGGACAAGCTATTATGACACGACGCCCATGCGCCAGCTGATCGCGAAACATGTCGACTTCGCCGCGCTCAAGACGAGCCCGGTGCGCCTGCTGATCAGCGCCGTCAACGTGGCGACCGCAGAACTCGAGGTCTTCGACAGCTATGTCGATGACCTCACGCCGGACCATATCGTGGCGAGCGGCAGCTTACCGCCAGGCTTCCCGTGGACGGTGATCGACGGCAAGGCCTATTGGGATGGCGGCATTATCAGCAACTCGCCGCTCGATCTCGTCGTCGACCGCTGCGGCCCGGACGGCAAGCGGGTCTTCATCGTCGACCTTTATTCGGGACAGCGGGCGCTTCCCTCCAACATGATCGAGGTTCTGGCCCGGCGCGATGAGATCGTTTATTCCGAGCGGGTGCGGAGCGATCTGCACTACCGGGAGACGGTCGACAGCTATCGCAGGCTCATTGACCATGTTCTCAGCTATGTCGATCCTGCCAGCGCGGCCCGGGTCAAGCATCTGCCCGATTATATCCAGCTCATGGGGGACGGCGCGCCGACGAGGATCACCCGGTTCGTGCGGACCGGCCAATCGGACGAGCATTCCTCGGGCGACTATGATTTTTCGGATGTGGCGATCGAGGCCAGCCGGTCCGAAGGCTATGCGGTCGCAAAAGGAATACTCGGCCAGGCGCGCGCGCCTTCCGCGGATCCCGCACGGCCATGATGGCTACATGGACCCCACCGCGTTCTTGCCGATCCGCCAGCGCCACAGGAGGAGTGTGATCAGCGCGATCGCAGCGAAACAGGAGCCGGCGGTAAATGTTAGTTTCGGCCCGCATCCGTCCCAGAGGCCACCCGCGACGACGCTCGCGACCAGCATGGCGATCCCCTGAGCAAAGCTGAAGATGCCGAAGCCCGTCCCGCGCAACCGCGCAGGCGCCGTATCGGCCACGAGGCTGGCGAAGAGCCCCTGGGTCAGCCCCATGTGCAGGCCCCAGAACAGCACGCCCAGCATGACGCTGGCGACCGTCGTGCCGAAGGCGAGAATGAGATCGGCGCCAATCAGGCAGGCGATGCCTATAGCGAGAAGACCTGTCCGGCCGATGCGGTCGGACAGCATGCCAGCCGGATAGGCCGAGCCGGCGTAGACGATGTTCATCACCACCATCACGCTCGGGACAAAGGCAAGCGGCAGGCCCGTATGCTGGGCGCGCAGGATGAGAAAGGCCTCGGAAAACCGTGCGAAGGTGAAGATGATCGCGATGCCCGTCGCCATCCAGAAGGCGACCGGCAGGAGTCCGGCATCCGACAGCCGCAGTCTCTCCTTCCCCTCGGTATGGTGCTGCGGCGGCTCGCTCACGCCGAAGATCATGATCCCGAGCGAGACGAGAGCCGGGACTACGGCGATCCAGAATACCAGGCGGATATTGTCGGAGCTGAGCGCCATGAGCGCGATTGCGGCAAGCGGGCCGACGACGGCGCCCACCGTGTCGAGCGACTGGCGCAGGCCAAAGCTCGCGCCGCGCAGGTCAGGCGGTGCAATGTCGGCGATGAGGGCGTCGCGGGGCGCGTCGCGCACGCCCTTGCCGATCCGGTCGATAAAGCGCGCCGCGACCACCCAGCCGATCGTCGCGGCGAGCGGGAAAACGGGCTTGGTCAGGGCGGCGAGACCGTAACCCACCGTCGTCAGCAGCTTGCGCCGGCCGAGCCAGTCCGACAGCCCGCCTGAAAAAAGCTTGGTCACATTGGCGATGGCTTCCGCGATGCCCTCGATCAAGCCGAGGGTCAGCGCGGACGCACCAAGCGTGGTCACAAGAAAGACCGGCAGCAACGCGTGGATCATCTCCGAAGAAATATCCATGAACATGCTGACGAAACCCAGCATCCAGACACCCGACGGCATCGCGCGTGACAGGGCGCGGGCGGGAGGCGATTCAGCCACGATGGGGAGGGACGCCGGCAAAACCGGTTGGGAGTGATCGCGCCGCCTGGGCCACGAGGCGTCCCGCGCTCATTCCGGTGCGCGTTTCAACCATCGCGGCGGACCGGGTGACCATGAAGGATGTGGATATAGTTGGCGCGCTCGAACGCCGCTGGATCCGTGAGGTGCCGCTGGCTCATTCTGCCGCGCACATCGGCCAGCGAGGCGACACCTCGCGCGGCAAGCAGCGTGGTCAGTCCCTCGATCAATGTCTTCATGTGCGGGATGCCATGCCGCAGCAGCGCCGAGGTCGTCATCACGGTATCGGCGCCCGCCAGCAGATATTTCAGCACATCGCCCGGCGCCTCGACGCCGGTGCTTGCGCCAAGCGAGGCCCCTACCCGCCCGTCTAGCACCGCGATCCACAGCAGCGGCAACCGCATCTCCGCCGGCGTGCTGAGCTCGAGGTCCAGTTTCAGTTCAAGCGTAACAAGATCGATGTCGGGCTGGTAGAAGCGGTTGAACAGCACCAGAGCGTCCGCGCCCTCGCCGGCGAGGGCGTGCGCCATCGCCGCCATGCCGCTGAAATAGGGGCTGAGCTTGACCGCGACGGGAATGGCGACGACAGCCTTCACGGCTTTCAGGGTGTCGATATAGCGCTGCTCGACCGCGCGGCCGTCCGCTGTCGGGTCGGCCGCGATAAAGTAGATATTGAGTTCGATCGCATCGGCTCCGGCCTGTTCAAGATCGCGGGCGTATTCGGCCCAGACTTCGCCGGACACGCAGTTCAGGCTGGCGATCACCGGTATTGCGACGGCCTGCTTCGCGCGTCGGACGATATCGAGATAGCGCTCTGGTCCAAAGCCGTACCCGCCATAGAGCGGGAAATAGCTCTGGGCCTCGGCCGAACCGGTCGCTGCAAGTTGGCCCTGCCGCTCGAGCGCGTGGCGCTCGGCGTCGATCTCCTCCTCGAAGATCGAGGGAAGCACCACGGCACCCGCGCCATGGTCCTCCAGCGCCCGCAGCGTCTTGATTTCCCCGTTCTGCGGCGCTGCCGAGGCGATCAGCGGGTTGTTCAGGCGCAATCCCATATAGTGGGTGGTCAGGTCCATGCGCCGCTCCCGGTCAAAGGCGCGAGATGCGAGCCTGCCCGGCACGAACCGTTCCACGACCGGCCCCATGCGGCCACGCCAGAGCGATGTTGCCCCTTGGCGCGCGCGAGACGCGTGCGCGCGAACGAACGGTTGCAGGCGACGGGCCGCGTCATCCCGCCTCGCCCGAATGGTCGCGCCTGGCTGGCGCGACAGCCGGTCGCCTGGCTTCGCGTGTTTCGGGATGGAAGCCATCGCCACCGCGGCTCGCAAGCGCCTCGTATTGGCGATATTTTTCGTCGGCGACCTGCTGTGCCTGGGCGAGCAGCGCCGCGGCTACGGCCGGATCGCTCTGGGCGAGCGCGCGATAGCGCAACTCGTTATAGGCATAGTCCTTGAACGCTATCGTCGGCCGCGGTGAATCGAGCAGGAACGGCCTTTCACCGATCGCGCGCATCGCCGGGTTGAAACGGAACAGTGGCCAGTAGCCGCTGGCGGTCGCCAGATCCTGCTGCTTCATGCCATGGCGCAGATCGAAGCCGTGCGCGATGCAATGGCTGTAGGCGATGATCAGCGACGGGCCCGGATAAGCCTCGGCTTCCCGCATCGCGAGCAATGTGTGCTGGGGGTTCGCGCCCATCGCGACCTGGGCGACATAGACGTCGCCATAGGCGATCGCCTGCAGGGCGAGATCCTTGCGCGCCGCGCGCTTGCCCGCCGACGCGAATTTGGCGACGGCGCCGAGCGGGGTTGCCTTGGAGGCCTGGCCGCCGGTGTTGGAGTAGACTTCGGTGTCGAGCACGAGAATATTGACGTCGCGTCCGCTCGCCAGGACGTGGTCAAGGCCGCCATAGCCGATGTCGTAAGCCCAGCCGTCACCGCCGACGATCCAGATGCTGCGCCTAACGAGATGGTCGACGACCGAAAGAAGATCACGGGCACGCTCGTCATCCAGCGCGGCGAGCTTTTGCTTCAGGGCATCGACACGGGCGCGCTGGGCGCGCAGGTCAGACTCGCGATCCTGTGGCGCGTCGAGGATTGCGCGAGTGACATCCCCGCCCAGCATCGTCGCCAGATCGCTTAACAGCGTCCGTGCCAGATCGAGATGCTTGTCCGCCGCAAGGCGAAAGCCCAATCCGAACTCGGCATTGTCCTCGAAGAGGGAGTTCGACCAGGCGGGGCCGCGGCCGGAGGCATCCTTCGTCCAGGGCGTGACGGGAAGATTGCCGCCGTAGATCGACGAGCAGCCGGTCGCGTTGGCGATCTGCAACCGATCGCCAAACAGCTGCGACAGGAGTTTGAGATAGGGGGTCTCGCCGCAGCCGGCGCAGGCGCCCGGGAATTCGAACAGCGGCTCAAGGAACTGCACGCCGCGCACATTGGCGAAATCGACGCGCGCGCGATCGTTGACCGGCAGCGTTTCGAAGAAGGCGATGCTGGCCTTCCCCGTCTCAAGGATCGGCGCCTTGTCGGCGAGGTTGATCGCCTTCCTGCCCGGTTCGCGCGAACTGTGCGCGGGACAGACCTCGACACAGATGCCGCAACCGGTGCAGTCCTCCAGATAGACCTCCAGCGCGAAGCGCACCTCCGGGTTCCCGCGGGAGTTGACCGGCGCGTGCTTGAACCCTTCCGGCGCGCCGTCGCAGGCATCCTGCGTGAAATATTTCGAACGGATGACGCTATGCGGGCAGGCAAAACCACATTGGCCGCACTGGATGCAGACGTCCGGATCCCAGAGCGCGACGCTCTCCGAGACGTTCCGCTTCTCGAACGCCGCGGTTCCCGAAGGATAGGTCCCATCGACCGGCAGCTGGCTCACCCGGAGATCGTCGCCGCGACCACGCATCATGCTGGCAGTCACTTCCTGGACGAACGCCGGCGCGCGCGACGGTACCGTTGGCGGTCGTTCGAACAGGCTCGTCACGGTGGACGGCACCGCCACCTCGAACAGATTGGCCAGCGCATGGTCGACTGCCGCGAAATTCGCGCGCACCACGCCCGCGCCCTTGATCCCGTAGCTCGCCTCGATCGCGTGCTTGATCCGCCCGATCGCCTCGCCGCGCGGCAGCACGCCCGAAATGGCGAAGAAGCAGGTCTGCAGCACGGTGTTGATCCGCTCGTCCAGGCCCGCCTCGCGCGCGACCCGGGAGGCGTCGATCACGAAGAAGCGCAGCTTCTTGTCCACGATCTGGTGTTGGAGCGAGCGCGGCAGATGATGCCAGACGGCCTCCTGCCCATGCGGCGTGTTGAGCAGGAATGTCCCGCCATCGACCGCCAGCCGCAGCACATCGAGGCGGTCGAGAAGGCCGGACTGGTGACAGGCTATGAAGTTGGCCGATTCGATCAGATAGCTCGATCCGATCGGATGCTTTCCGAACCGCAGGTGCGAGATCGTCTGCGCGCCCGACTTGTGCGAGTCATAGACGAAATAGCCCTGAGCATAGCTGTTGGCATCCTCGGCGAGGATCTTGACGCTGTCCTTGTTGGCGCCGACCGTGCCATCGGCGCCGAGCCCGAAGAACAGGGCCCGCACGACATCCTCGCGCTCGAGCGAGAAATCCTGATCGACCGGAAGACTGGTCTGCGCGACGTCGTCCTCGATGCCGACGGTGAAGCCGTGCTTGGGGTTGGCGCTTTTCAGTTCGTCGAACACCGCCTTCGCTTGCGCCGGGCTGAAGTTCTTCGATCCCAGACCATAGCGTCCGCCGATCACCCGCGGCATGGCCGCGCGCGTACCGCTTGCCACCGCCTGAGCCAGCGTCGCGACGACGTCCTGGTAGAGCGGCTCGCCCGATGCGCCCAGTTCCTTGGTCTGCTCGATCACCGCAATCGCACAGCAGGTCTCGGGCAGGGCCCGCAGGAACTGCTCGGTCGCGAACGGGCGGTATAGCCGCACCTGCAACACACCGACGGACTCTCCCCGAGCTTCAAGGGACGCCGCCGTCTCGCATGCGGTCGCCACACCCGAGCCCATCAGCACGATCACGCGATCCGCGTCGCTCGGCCCGATATATTCGAACAGATGGTAGGCCCGGCCGGTCAGCGCGGCGAAGCGGTCCATCGTCGCCTGCACGATCGCGGGCAGGCGGGCGTAATAGGGGTTCACCGTCTCGCGCGCCTGGAAGAAGGTGTCCGGATTATGCGCCGTGCCGCGCACGACGGGATGCTCGGGTGTCAGCGCCCGGGCCCGGTGCGCGCGAACCAGATCCTGGTCGATCATAGCCCGGATCAGAACATCGGAGAGCAGGCTGATCTTGTTGAGCTCGTGCGAGGTTCGAAAGCCGTCGAAGAAATGCAGGAACGGAATGCGGGCCTCGAGCGTCGCCGCCTGCGCGATCAGCGCTGCGTCATGGGCTTCCTGCACCGAGGCGGACGACAGCAGCGCAAAGCCGGTCGTGCGGACTGCCATGACATCGGAATGATCGCCGAAGATCGAAAGGGCCTGGGTCGCGATCGCCCGTGCGGCGACATGGAACACGGTCGAGGTCAGCTCGCCGGCGATCTTGAACATGTTGGGCAGCATCAGCAGCAGCCCCTGCGATGCCGTGAAGGTCGTCGTGAGCGCACCGGACTGCAGCGCTCCATGGACGGCACCGGCGGCGCCGCCCTCGCTCTGCATTTCCTGCACGATGGGGACGTTGCCCCAGATGTTGGTCAGGCCCCCGGCGGACCATTCATCGGCCAGTTCGGCCATCGTCGAGGAAGGCGTGATCGGGTAGATCGCGCACACCTCGTTGATCCGGTAGGCGACATGGGCAACCGCGGTGTTGCCATCCATGATCTCGGAGCGGGGCATGTCGGGCTGCATCATGCCGTCCTTCAGCTCGCTGCCGTTTCGGGGATCATCTCGATCGCATGGCAGGGGCAGGCCTCGTAACAGACGCCGCATCCGGTGCAGCGATCGTAGAGAAACTGGTAGCGCAGCCCGGGACCAAGTTTCTCGATCGCCTGCTCGGGGCAGGCCGCATAGCATTGGTCGCATTCGAAACAGTTGCCACAGGACAGGCAACGCTGCGCTTCGTAGCGGGCGTCCGCTTCGCCCAGCCCGGCCACCACCTCCTCAAATCCGGCGGACCGCGTCGCGGCCGGCAATACGGCCTGCGCGCGCTGCTCGGCGTCGCTGTAGATCGGCAGATGCAGCATCTCGAAGCCGATGACGGGGCGCGGCTGTGCGGGCCGTGCGTCCTCGCCGCGCAGCCAGCCGTCGATGGCGCGCGCCGCCTTCTTGCCGTGCCCGACGGCGGCGGTGACGGTGCGCTCGCTCGGCACCATGTCGCCGCCCGCGAAAATGCCGGGATGGCCGGTCATCATGTTCGGGGCGACGACGACGGTGCCGTCCGCCGCGACCTTGATATCGGGGATCTTCGCGAGGAAGCCGCTTTCGGCCTGCTGTCCCAGCGCCAGCACGAGCGTATCGGCCGCAAGGGTCTCGATTTCGCCCGTGCCGCGTGGACGGCCGTCAGCATCCAATTCCATGACTTCCACCGTCAAGCTTGGGCCGGCAATGTCCCTGATGCTGGTCAGCCACCGGATTCTTACGCCCTCCTCGAGTGCCTCCTCGACCTCGAAGGCGTGGGCCGCCATATGCGCCTGGTCGCGATGATAGATGATCAGGGCTTCGTCGGCGCCCAGGCGCGTGGCGGTCCGGGCGGCATCCATCGCCGTGTTGCCGCCGCCATAGATGGCCACTCGCCGCCCCAGTTTCGGGTGTTCGCCGGCCCCGACCCCGCGCAGCAGGCTGACCGCGTCGAGGACATGCGCGGCGTCGCGCGCGGGAATGTCGATATGCCTGGAGGCATGCGCTCCAATCGCGACGAACGCGGCATCGAAGCCGCCGGCATCCTTCTCCGCGAGGAGATCCTCGACCTTGTGATTAAGGACGATGCTGACGCCCATCGCCTCGATCCGCTGCACCTCGCGCATCAGCTCCTCGCGCGGTAGCCGGTAGGCCGGGATGCCGAAATGCATCATCCCGCCCGGCAACGGGCCAGCATCCCGGATTTCCACCGTGTGACCCAGCCGCGCCAGATGATAGGCGGCGGAAAGACCGCTCGGTCCCGCCCCGACGATCAGCACGCGCTTGCCCGAGGGAGTTGCCTCGACAGGCAGACGCCAGCCTTCGCGGGCCGCCTCGTCGCCGAGGAAGCGCTCGACCGCGTGAATCGAGACAGCGCTGTCGATTTCCTCGCGATTACAGCTGGCTTCGCACGGGTGATAGCAGACCCGCCCGTGAATGGCCGGCAAGGGATTGTCGTGCACCAGCGTCAGCCAGGCCTCACGGTAGCGACCCACCCGGGCATGGGCGAGCCAGGCCTGGATGTCCTCGCCCGCGGGGCACGCATGATTACAGGGCGGCAGGAGATCGAAATAGAGCGGACGGCGCACGCGCACTGGACCAGTGCCCGGCTGGGCAACCAGATCGATGCGGGGTGTGAAATCCGGCGTTCTGCTCATCATCGCGATCCTGCCGGGCATATCGGCCGAGCCATCAGCTTCGCGCGGTGGCTCCTTTGCCCGAGAAGACGCTCATTGGACGATGACACGATACCGGCCGCCGGACAGCTGGGCAGACACATGGTGCACATCGCATCATGTGAGCGTGAATCTGCTGCCTGACGACCGGCGGGAGCCACGCCGTCAGGCGGCAGGCTGGGGCTTGGCCGACGCCGCGTTCCTGGCCGCGCCGGCGAGCAGCTTCGCGGGATTCCAGGCATCAGCGATGGAGCGCTGCCAGGCTTCCCACGCGCTGGCGAGCGTCCGCGTCGTCCGCTCCCGGCTCTCATTCACGGAGGCAAGAACGCCTTCGCCGAGATTGCCCGGAGCGATCAGCGAAAAAGGCAAAAATCCGGCCTTGCCATTGGTCTCAGCCGGCTTGCCGACATGCGTGAACGCCTTCCCCGCAAGATCCATCCAATCTTCTCCGGCCTGGCGGGCTGTCTCGGCCAGGCTTGTCGCGAGGCGGACATTGGCCTCGGAAGTCGCGGTCAGTTGATCGAGTGGATAGGTCATCGGGTCTTCTCCTGCGGTGCGAATTCAAGGGGAAGCATGCGTTGTGGCGAAACGCAGGATCGACATGCATTGGGAATGCTACGTAGACCGGCTTGGGAAGTTTGCCGACAGGGGCACAGGCTGCGGGAGGCGCGGCGGTAACACTATCGGCTGCCTGCGTGAACGCCGAACGCGCGAGAGCAAATCTCCGCACAAAGCAACGCCCGTTGGGATTTTGCACCGATGTGGTTGTCAAAGTGCGCGGAAATGGAGTCCGAAATGCGAACTCTCGGCATATGTGAGCGCCCATTGGGTCGGGCCATGCTATGATCTGTCAGACGACTCGGACAGGTCCGGGCAGCGTTCCGAAGGAACAGCGGCCATGAAGGAATTTGTTAACCAGACCAATATCGAGCGGTTCGAGAATCTGCTCGCGAGCGAAACTGACGCCTGCAAAGCGACGACTCTTCGCGGACTGCTGGCAGTCGAAAAGGCGAAGGCTGTCGCGGCCCGGCGGAGCGAGCCGGGAGACATTCGAGTGATACCGGCGGTCCCCGTAGTCTGAATCCTATCGAAAGCTTCACCTCCCGCGAGGTGCGGCGTGTGGGGCGACTGGGGGCGCGGCCGCTGGACCGGCGATGGTTGGAGCATGTCCGCGAATGTCCTGCGCGAGCCTCCGGGGCTGATGCGATCCTCCATCTAGGCGCGGCACACGTCAGAGCCTCAACGTGGCCACGAGAACGGGATGGCCGTTTCACCCTCCCTGTCTCCATTCCCGCCGAAACGACGCTCGAAGATGATGCCGCGCCCGACACCATCAATCGCGACGACGGTGCTGCACCGCGTCCCGTAGACCGGATCGCGGATGAAGATCGGCGAAAGAGGTGGCTCCTGCACCACGTCAGATGGGCCGACCGGCCGACCGGGCGGCTCCGGAAGGGTCTCTTCCGCTAGTCCGTCGAGAAGACTCTCGGGGTGCTGGGCGCCAGCGCCAATCCAGTCGCGAAGGGCTGCCTTGAGGCGAATGGTCTTGGGCCAGGGCTCGTCCAGCGCGCCGTTGGACAGACCATAGACCTGCGGCGGCAGGATGTGCCGCGTGGGACCGGGCCTGTTGGACCAGAACTCGGCCTGGCCGGGCTGGACCACGATGAGGTTGAACGGATTGAAATCCACGAGGTCCGCGTCGGCTGGTTCGGCATATCGCCCCTCCCCCGCCAACAGATCCTTCAATAGAAGGCCGCGGGACAGTCGGCCTGGCTCCGACGGCCCGAAGCCTCGCAGGTTCGTGACCACGGCAAACCGTCCCTGCTCCGAGGCGCCGAGCCATGTGCCGCCCGATAGCAGATCCCTGCCCGCAAGCACATGATCGGGCTCGTCCCATCGTCGTAACGGTTCTGCAGGGCGCGCGTGAAACTCGTCACGGTTGCCGGCAACGACGAGGCGCCAATTCGGGTGCGCGCACCACGCCAATGCTAAGACGCACATATCCGCTCGCCGACGGCTGCCGGATCAATCGAAACGCTGTCCAACGAGATGGCGTTCCGTTTCCGACACGCAAGAGCGGGCGGTCTCGGGACTTTAAGTTGCCGCTCGCCGTTTCGGCCGACAACCTGATCAGGCCCGGCAACACCTATCATCTTCTGTTTCCTCCCGTTTGTCGCCATAGCCGTTTCGCAGGGCTGCCACGCGTGTGCCGCCCACAATGCGCGCGCCGATGTGCGGCGAATAGATCTGCTCGCCGGGCAACGCGTCATTGCTTGCCCAAACGAAGCGTATCGTGCTCAGGGACCGTCAGAACGGCCGCTCAGCACCATCGCTGATAGCTTCAGCCGCCGCGAGTGTCTTCGCGCACGTGCAGCGGACGCCCACTAAGGGATCATTGTCGCGGCCGTCAGGCTGTCGTCAGTAAGCGACCCTATGCGATTGGGCAAAGGAGATGTCGATGCTCGTGGCAAACCCCGCTGGTGGCAATACATTTAAGGTCTGGGACGCGCCGCTCAGGCTGTTTCACTGGCTGCTCGTCGCTGCGATAACAGCGGCCTTCCTATCTTCGGAAGGTGACAGTCCGATCGCCGCCTGGCACATGGCGGCCGGCTGGGTCGCGGCCGTGCTCCTTGCGTTTCGTCTGATCTGGGGATTTGTCGGAGGCGAGCATGCGCGGTTCGTGAATTTCATCCGGCCTTCGGGTATCGTGGCGCATATCCGTGGCCTCGTGACCGGCCATCCGGAGCGCACGGTCGGGCATAATCCGCTTGGCGCGCTTGCTGTGCTTGCCCTGTTCGCGGCGGTCGGCGCAGTCCTGTGGACCGGCATCCAGGTCGATACTGGCAAGGCGGATGAGGACATCCACGAAGCGCTCGCCTACGGCATGCTGGCGCTGGTCGGCATCCATGTCGCCGCCGTTCTCATGATGTCGCTGGTCACTCGCGACAACCTCGCCAGAGCGATGGTCACGGGTCGCAAGCGCACCGCACTCTACCCGGGCGCGCGGGATGCGCGGGTCCCGGGTTTCATGGCGGTCGTGCTGGGCGGCGTGGTCGTCATCGCGGCGGTGTTCGGCATCACGCGGTTCGATCCCGCCGCCTTCAGCCCGCAGGCGCATGGCGAGGCGGGAGAAGGCCAGGGCGGCGAGTACACAGCCGCCGGGCACGGCGAAAATCCTGACGGGGATTGAGCGTAGCTCCCGGCGCGGTTTGACCCGGACTGCCGCAACCTCCATGTCGCTCGTGCCAATATACGCAAAGAACAGGGGCAGAAGCCCTGGAACGGGCTATATTGGAGAGGTCCATTTTTATGCGTGTCCTTGTAGTCGAAGACAATGACCGGCTGGCGAAGCTGGTCGCAGACGGCCTCCAGCGCCGGGGCTTTTCGTGCGACGTCGCCAGCTGTCTGGCGAGCGCGGACAGCGCGATGGACGGCGCGGCCTATGACGCCATCGTCCTCGACCTGGGCCTGCCCGACGGTGACGGGATCGACTGGCTGGCCGCGCGGCGGCGATATCGGCAGGTCCCGCCCGCGATCGTCCAGACCGCGCGCGGCGCGCTGGAGGACCGCGTAACGGGACTTGACGCCGGCGCCGACGATTATGTCGTCAAGCCCGTGGAGATCGACGAACTGGCCGCACGCCTTCGCGCATTGCTTCGCCGCCCTGGCCCGCGCACCCAGACCGTGCTGCAAGTCGGGCCGCTACTGTTCGACACCGCTGGGCGGACGGCGCGCCATGACGGCAGGGAGATTGACCTGTCCCGCCGCGAGGCCGACCTGCTGGAACTGCTGATGCGGCGCGCGGGCGCGGTCGTTCGCCGGGAGGCCATCGAGGACGCGCTCTATAATTTCAACGAACCCGTCACGCCCAATGCGGTGGAAGCGGCGATATCGCGGCTGCGGCGCAAGCTCGAAGATGCCGGCGCGGGTGGAAACCTCCATACCATCCGGGGCGTGGGCTATATGTTGCGGGACAATGGCGCATGACCTATCGGCGGTCCGTTTCCCGACGGCTGGTGCGTGGCCTAGGCTTGGTCGGGCTGGTCGGCACGGTCCTGCTGCTCGCGGCCGTCGCCTTCTTCTATCGGCTGTCGTTCGCAGACCTTGCCGCAGGCGAAGCGACGTCCCGCGCGCTCAACGAGATGCTGGATCATGTCGCCCTGCCGGTGGTTATCCTGATGGCGCCGGTCGCGTTCGTCGGTCTCCGGGTCATCAGACAGGCCTTCACCCCGCTGGCAGAGGCGGCGGCGGAGATCGAGGCGGCACGCGGGCATGAGCGCGGCTTCCGGATCGATACCTCGCGAATGCCCTCCGAGGCGTTGCCGTTCACCGATGCGGTCAACGATCTGCTCACCCGGCTCGACGATGCGGCAGTGCGTCAGGAGGCCTTCGCCGCCGACGTCGCGCACGAACTGCGCACGCCGCTCGCCGTGCTGTCGCTTGAACTCGACCGGCTCGATCACGCCGAGGCAGGCCGTCTCAAGGGCGATGTCGCGGCCATGCGCCGGCTGATCGACCAACTCATGCTGCTCGCCCAGATCGACGCCGCCACGGCGGCCCAACTGGCGCCGGAAGCCGTTTCGCTGACGGATGTGGCGACCGACGTCGTCAGTTTCATGGCCCCGGGGATCATCGCGACGGGCAAGACCATCGCCCTCGAAACTGGAGAGCAATCGCATACCGTGCGTGGACGGCGCGAGGCGATCGCGGCGGCCCTGCGCAATCTCATCGAGAATGCTGTGCGCGTGACGCCCGCCGGCGGGGCTGTCCATGTCAGCGTCGGTCCCGGAGCGGCGATCGGTGTTCGAGACGATGGGCCGGGCCTTTCGCCCGATCGCCTGCGCGATCTTGTGCGGCGCCACAGCCGCGCCGACCATGCGAGCAAGGACGGCGCGGGGCTGGGCCTCGCGATCGTCGACCGGATCATGGCGGCGCACGGCGGGATGCTCGCGACCGATTCGGACAGGCGCGAGTTGTCGCTGCGCTTTCCCGGCGCCTGACGTTCCGCTCCCGTCAGGGAGTCGTCAGCTTCGTCCGCTAGGCGAAAGCCATGTTGAACCGCAGCTTCATCCTTGCCGGCGTCGCCGTAATCGCGCTGACGCTTGCCGGACTGTGGTGGTTGACCACCCGTGCCGGCACGGCGCCGCCCGCCGCTCAGTCCAGCCCCCCTGTGGACTCTGCGAGCGCGGCGCCGGGCCATCTACGCGTCGAGGCCAGGCCGGCGGCGCAACTCGGTATCCGCCTTGCACCCGCCGTTGCGGCGAGCGAAGCGCCGTTCGCGATCGTGCCCGCCCTGATCCAGCCGCCCGCCAATGCGCGCGTGGCTGTGGCCGCGACCTTCCCGGGCGTGGTAATGCGCACCCTGGTCGTCGAAGGCGACACGGTGCGGCGCGGACAGCCACTTGCGGTGATTTCGAGCCGCGAGGTGCTGATGATGGGCGCGGACCTGACGCGCGCGAACGCACGGCTGGGGGTCGCTCGATCGAATGCCGCTCGTCTCTCGCAACTCAGTCGTGAGGGCATCATTGCCGGCGCCCGTGCCGACGAGGCCAGTGCGATCGCCGTGGAAACGAGCGCCGATGTTTCGGAGAAGGCGCGTATCCTGCACATGGTCAACGGCCATGGTGCAAGCGGCAGCTACACGCTGACGGCGCCGATCGCCGGCCGCATCACCACGGCCAGGATCCAGACCGGAAATTCCGTGGACGGGACGAGTGCGCCTTATGTGATCGACGCAGCGAACCGCTACGAAGTGCTTGGCCAGCTGCCCGAGCGGCTGGTTGGGCTGGTCCATCCGGGCATGTTGGTGCGGATCGATCCGGACATACAGGGCCGCGTCACGGCGGTGGGGTCGACCATCGATCCTGCAACACGCTCGGCCAGCGTGAAGGCCGAGATCGCCGCCGGTCCAGGCATCGTGGCGGGGCGCGCGACCAATCTGCTGATTTCCGGCCCGACTCCCGCGGGCGCGGTCAGCGTGCCTGCTGCCGCCGTCGCAACGATGAACGGCAGGACTGTCGTCTTCGTCGCCACCAAGGGCGGCTTTGCGGTGCGCGACGTGAAGAGCGGCGGGGCGAATGGAAGCCAGGCCATCCTGCTGTCTGGCGTGAAGACCGGCGAGCAAGTCGTCATCGCCGGCACGAGCGCGCTCAAAGCGCTCGCCTTGTCGCGGTAACCGGCCAATGCTGCGCTCACTGGTCGCCGCGGCTCTATCCTATCGCGTGCTCGTGCTGGCTCTCGCCTTGACGGTTGCGGGCCTCGGTGCATGGGCCTTCGTGAACCTGCCGGTCGATGCCTATCCCAATATCGCTCAGACGCAGGTCAAGATGATCCTGAAGGCGCCAGGGATGACGCCCGAGGAGGTGGAGAGCCGCGTCATCACGCCGATCGAGATGGAGATGCTGGGCATCCCCAACCAGGCGATCCTGCGCTCCACCGCCAAATATGCGATCGCCGACATCACCATCGACTTCACCGACGGCGCCGACATCTACTGGGCCCGCCAGCAGGTTGCCGAGCGCCTGTCGGGCGTGATGGCCGATCTTCCGGCGTCGGTGAGTGGCGGCCTCGCCCCGATCTCGACGCCGCTGTCCGACGTCTACATGTTCACGATCGAAGGGCCGCTCTCACTCCAGCAGAAACGCGAACTGCTCGACTGGACGATCCGGCCCGCGCTCAGGACGGTGCCCGGCGTGGCTGACGTGAACGCTTTGGGCGGTTTCGTGCGGACGTTCGAGGTCAGGCCCGATCCGGTGGCGTTGGCCGGCACGGGACTGTCGACCGCAGACATCAGCACTGCGATCGAAAGCGGCAACCGCAACGACGGCGCCGGCCGCCTGACAAGCGGAGAGGAATCGCTGATCGTCCGCGCGGTCGGCGCAATCCGCACGGCGGAGGATCTCCAATCGCTGGTGATCGCCAGCCGCGACGGCCGCATCGTCCGGCTGGGCGATGTCGCGACGATCGGGATCGGCAGCCTCACCCGTTACGGCGCCGTCAGCAAGAACGGCGAGGCCGAGGCGGTCGAGGGGCTGGTAATCGCCTTGCGTGGCGCCGATGCGCGGCAAGTGGTCGACGGCGTGCGCGCCAGGCTCGCCGAGGTCGAAAAAACGCTGCCCGCCGGCACGCATGTCGACGTCTTCTACGACCGTTCCGATCTGATCGAACGCGCCGTCGGCACGGTCGAGGAAGCCCTGCTTGAGGCGACGATCCTCGTGGTCGTGCTGCTCATCCTGTTCCTGGGCGACTGGCGGGCGGCGGCGATCGTCGCCGCGACCCTGCCGATGGCGGCCCTCATCACCTTCCTGTTCATGCGCGGCATGGGGTTGTCGGCGAACCTGATGAGCCTGGGCGGCCTCGCCATCGCCATCGGCATGCTGGTCGACGGCGCGGTGGTCGTGGTCGAGAATATCGTCGAGCGGCTCGGTCGGGCTCACGATGACGACCATCCGCGCCTCAATCATGTCTTCCAGGCGACCAACGAGGTGGTCGTTCCTGTGTCGGCGGGCATCGTCATCATCGCGCTCGTCTTCCTGCCCTTGCTCGCGCTCCAGGGATTGGAGGGCAAGCTGTTCGCACCCGTCGCGCTGACCATCGTCTTCGCGCTGGCGGGCTCGCTGCTGCTGGCGCTGACATTGGTTCCGGTGCTGTCCTCCTTCGGCCTGAAGAGCGGCCACCACGGCGATCCCTGGATCATGCGCCGGATCTCGCCGCGTTACCGCACGCTGCTGGACGCGGCATTCGCCCGCAAGCGACTGGTCTATGGTCTGGCGGCGGCGGGGCTGGTGATCGCCGGTATCGCTTATGGCGCGGTCGGCAAGACCTTCATGCCGACCATGGACGAGGGCTCGGTGATCGTGCAGCTCACCAAGCTCCCGTCGATCAGCCTCGACCAATCGGTCAAGGGCGACATGGCGGCGCAGCGCGCGTTGCTGACGGTGCCCGAGGTCGGCGACGTGATCGCCCGCGTCGGCGCCGACGAGATCGGCCTCGATCCGATGGGGCCGAACGAGACCGACAGCTTCGTGCGCTTGAAACCACAGTCGGAATGGCGCGGCGACAAGGACTTCGTGGTCGGCGAGATGCGCAAGGCTATGGAAGGCCTGCCCGGCATCCAGCCCAGCTTCACCCAGCCGATCGAGATGCGCGTGTCCGAGATGCTGACCGGCGCGCGCGGCGATCTCGCGGTCAAGATCTTCGGGCCGGATCTCGCGACGCTCGCTGACCTCGCCGGTCAGGTCCAGCGCACCCTTTCCGGCATAAGCGGGGCGTCGGAAGTGCTGACCGTCGCCAATGACAGTGTCGATTATCTGCAGCTCGACATCGATCGCGCGGCGGCCGGGCGCTTCGGCATGCCGGTGGACCGGATACAGGATGCGCTGCGCGCCCAGGTCGAGGGCATCCACGCGGGCATTGTCGCGGAAGGCCAGAAGCGCATTCCGATCATCATCCGCGGCGACGAAAGCCTGCGCTCGGACCCAACGCGCTTCGCCGACCTGCAATTGCGCACGCCCGGGGGCATTCTCGCCCGCGTCAGCGACATGGCGCGGGTCGAGCGGACCCAGGGGCCGGTGAAGCTCGACCATGAGAACGGCTCACGCTTCGCGCTGGTGCAGGCGTTCGTCTCGGGCCGCGACCTGGTGGGTTATGTCGACGAAGCCAGGGCGGCGGTGGCGGTAAAGGTCAAGCTTCCGGCCGGATACCGCATCGTCTGGGGCGGGCAGTTCGAGAACCAGCAGCGCGCCTCGACCCGGCTGATGCTGGTCATTCCCGTGGCGCTGCTGCTGATCTTCTTCGTGCTGCTGGCGACGCTCCGGTCGCTGCGCGCCTCGATCCTCATCCTGCTCAACATCCCGTTCGCGATGGTGGGCGGCATCGTCTCGCTCTGGGCGTCGCGGGAATATCTCTCGGTGCCGGCCTCGGTCGGGTTCATCGCGCTGCTGGGGATAGCGGTACTCAACGGTCTCGTGCTGGTCGCCTATTTCCGCCAGCTTCGCACCGAAGGGCGCAGCATGACAGAATCCGTCCGGCTTGGCGCGGAGCGCAGGTTGCGCCCGGTGCTGATGACGGCGAGCATCACCGCCTTCGGCCTTGTCCCGCTGCTGTTCGCCAGCGGCCCAGGCTCGGAAATCCAGCGCCCGCTCGCGATCGTCGTCATCGGCGGCCTCATCACCTCGACGCTGCTGACGCTGGTCCTCCTGCCCATCCTGTTCGAGCGCTTCGGCGAAGGCGCCGGGGGAACCGAAAATGCCTGACCTGCTCCTGACCTTCCATTGCGCGTCCCGCGATGTCGAAACCGTCGTGGCGGCGATCCGCGCCGCGTCACAGGCGCCGATCCACATCCAAAATGTCGCGGTGCGCGGCCGCGATTTCAGCGACGCACGCACCGCCGAGCGCGTGACGGGCAATCTTGACCGAAGTGCGATCGAGCTGATCGTAGCGGACGACGCGATGACCGAACTGGTTCGAGCCGTGGCCGAATCCAGGCGCGACCTGCCGGTTCGCTGGCGCGCCGTTGCGGTCGTGGCGCGGGGCAGGCTCGCATGAGGCCGTCCATTCTCGTCCTCGCCATGCTCTCGCTGCTGGCGCCCGGCATGCTCCATGCCCAGCGCACAGACCTCCCGCCGGTCGAGAAGGTCAACGAAGCGCTCGATAACCATCCGACCGTCATGGCCGCTGCCGCCCGGGTCGAAGCCGCCCGCGCGCGCGGGGATATGTTGCGCAAGGGCACCCATGAAGCGACGATCGCGGGCAGTTATATTCGCCGCAGCGTCGACCGCGAAGGCGGCTATGACGAGTTCGACGCGACCCTATCCCGCCCGTTCCGCCTTCCCGGCAAGTTGGCGCTCGACCGCGAATCCGGCGCGCTGGGCGTCGAAGTTGCGGAGAACCAGATGGAGGATGCCCGCCATCAGGCGGCGTTGGTCCTGTCCGGACTCTGGTATGACTGGCTGACCGCCGGCAGCCATTATCGCAACGACCTCGACACGGTGCGCTCGCTGGAAGCGGCCCTGACCGCCTTGCGTCGCCGCGTCCAGCTACGAGATGCCTCGGCGCTCGATCTTGACCAGGCTTCCGCTGCGCTGGCGCAGGCTCAAGCCCAGGCCGCTGCATCGCTCTCTGCACGCGAGCAGGCGCGCGTGATCCTGGTCGCGACTTTTCCAGAGACACCGCTTCCTCCCGAGCCGACCGAACTCGCCTTGCCCGAACTGCCGCCACAGAAACTCGAAATCATGCGGACGCTGGTGATCGAGCGCAGTCACGAGATCCGCGCCGCCGATCGCGAGGCGCAGCGGTTAGCCGTCGTTGCGCGACGGGTTCGAGCGGATCGGATCGCCGATCCCTCTTTCGGTGTCCGCCTGTTCAGCGAGCGTAGCGGTATGGAGCGGGGCGCGGGGGTGGTGGCGTCTATCCCGCTGGGCGGCGGCTACCGCCGGGCGGCCGCCGATCAGGCTTCAGCCGAGGCGAACGCCGCCCGTCTTGAACTCGCCAATATCCAGCGATCGGTCGCGGCCATCGCCGACGCCGACCTGTCGAATGCGCGCACCCGGCTGGAAGCGTGGCGAAGCGCGCGGGCATCGGCGCAGAGCGCATCCGACGCCGCCGGGCGGACGGAGCGTGGCTATCAACTGGGCCAGATCGATCTGGTCGACCTGCTCTATGCCCGCCGCCAGGCGAACGACGCCCGCCGATCCGAGATCGATGCGCGATCGGAAGCTTCGCGGGCGCTGCTGAAATTGCGGATCGATTCCCATAGCATCTGGGTGCCCGATGGCGACCATGATTGAGAACGGCTTTGTGCACGGGCGCGAAGCCAGGCCCTCTGGTTCAGCTTCTTGACGGCACTTGAGAGATGAAATGTGCAGGGAAGCTAATTCCGGGCCTCACCGACGGCGACGTACCGCGAACGCCTTGGGTCGCTTGACTAGATCTTGGCCGCGTAGATCATTCGGCCTGGGCCGAGCCGGCCGAGAACTTGGGTTATATCGGCCTGCGCAACAGCAAAGCACCCCAGGCTTCGCCCGAGCTTGCCGGTGGCGCGAACGATGTCATCCGATACGTACGACGCCGCATGGACGACGATGGCGCGCGCCTCGGCGTTGCTGTTCTCAGGGTCAAGGCCGATCAGGCGCTGCGAGCGACCATGCTTGCCTGAATAGCCGCTGCCGACCAGATAAGCGCCCGCTGAAGACGCCGCCGAGCCCGGTGAATTCGAGAAGCGCTCGACCCAGCCGCTATGATCCGGATCGGATCCGCGCCCGTGCGCGACCAGCAGACTTTGGCTTCGCCCGCTCATCACATCGACGATGTGGAACCGGGGAATGCGCGACGCCTGGCTGAAATCCACGATACCGATCACGTCGCGATGCTTTATCGTCGCGCGGTGGCGGTCCAGCGCACTCAATGCGCCTTGAAGCAAGGCCGGGCGCGGAAGAGTTGGTCCTGGCGGGGCGGCAAGCCCGTTCGTCTGTTGTAACATGCCCAAAGCGACGGCACCGCCACCCAGAAGCAGGTGGCGCCTGGAAATGAATGTCACGCTTGTCTTGAACCACTATCTGTTTGCTGATCAAGACCATGATAAGCATGATATGCGCCACTTCACAGATAAGTACTAAACCTTACGAGAATCGGGAAGATTCCCGCGCGGGCTGGTTCGAAACGATCGCCGAGACCGATGCGGACGCCGCCTGAGCACCGAGCGCATCATGGCCAGGCCGGGCAGCAGCGGCAGCCACAATGTCAGGATCCTCAGCAGCATGGTGGCGGCAAAGGCATTCTCGATCGGCACACCCAGGAGACCGAGCGTTGCGGTCGACGTCGCCTCGAAGCTGCCGAGACCCAGCGGGATCGGGCCCAGCGTCACGACGATCGACGCCATGATCAGCGCAATGAACGCAGTTCCGAAACCGGCGGGTCCTCCCAGCGCGTCAAGACAGGCCCAGAGCGTCGCGGCGTCGGCAAGGAAGACCAATGCGTTGAAGCCCGTGACGCGAAGCAAAAGCGGGCGATCACCGATCAGATGGGCCGGGGCCTGACCGACGATCTCCAACAGGTTACGGACCACGCCCACCCGTTCGAGCCGGGGCGACAAGGGCTGGCTGCCGCGATGTCTGAGCCAGAGCGCGAGCGACGGAATGGCGAGCGCCACCAGCAGAAATGTGGTGACCATACCGGCCATCAGCGGCGTCGCCTTGTCGTGGAGCCATAACAGGACCAGCATGGCGACCGCGAAGAAGGCGAAGGCGGCGTAATATCCTGTCATCGAGACAAGCAGCGCCGCCACGGCCGTCCCGCGCGGCACGCGCAACCGCACGAGTTGGTCGACGAGGAGGACATTGCCCCCCATTCCCGCGCTTGGCACCGCCTGGTCCGCGAACAATTTGGTGAGCGCGATGCGCATCAACCAGGAAAGCGGCCGCGAGGCGCCGGCGCTGCGCAGCACCGCCGCCCAGCCAGCCGCCACGCTGGCATAGGTCGAAAGCTGGAACAGGACGGCAAGAGCCAACCAGAAGAGATTGGCGCGAGCGACCAGCCGGCCGAAATTCTCGATCTCGCCGAAATGCAGCACCGCTCCGACCAGCGCCGCCACAAGGATGATGCCGAGAAACCAGGACCGCCATGCGCCCGACGGCTTTGTGGCGGTCGCCTCGTCAGCTTTCGAGGACATAGCTGCCCGGCGCGTTCCCGAGCGTTCCAGCGTTCACGCCGGAACCGCCGAGCGGCGGCGGTACGCCTGGAGGGCTTGAATGCAGATCGAGCCAGGCGGCCCATGCCGGCCACCACGAACCAGCTTCTGACGATGTCCGGGCCAGCCAGGTTTCAGGATCGATGCCGTCCGCGTCTGCCGGCCGTGCGAGCAACCGATAGGATCGATCCGGATGGCCGGGTTCGGATACAATTCCGTCGTCATGGCCGCCGGTGGTGAGCAGGAATGTCACCTCCGCGTCGATAAGCCGATGGATCTTGTAGACGGAGCGCCAGGGCGCGACATAGTCGCTTTCGGCGCCGACCGCGAAAACCGGCACATGGATATTTTCGAGGGGGATCGGTCGACCGTCGACCTGGTACCGTCCCGCGGCCAAATCGTTACCAAGAGCCAGGGAGTGAAGATACTGGCTATGCGCTGCAAATGGCAGGCGCGTGGCGTCGCTGTGCCAGGCTTGCAGGTCGCTCATTGGGCCGCGTGCGCCCATGAGATAGTCGCGGACAAAATAGGGCCAGACAAGTTCGTTCGAGCGCAGCGCCTGGAAAGCGCCGCTCATTTGCGCGCTGTCGAGATAACCCCGTGCGCGAGCCATCGTCTCGAGAAAATCGAGATGCGCCGCGTCGATGAACAGGCCGACCTCGCCCGGTTCGCTGAAATCGGCTTGCGCGGCGAACAGCGTCATCGACGCAAGACGATCATCGCCATCGCGCGCCATCGCCGCCGCCGCGATCGCGAGCAAGGTTCCCCCGAGACAGTAACCCGTACCGTGAACTCTGTTCCCGCCGGTGATCGCGGTGATCGCGTCAAGCGACGCCATGATACCCAGCCGACGATAATCCTCCAGGTCGAGCGCGCGACCGCCTTCGCCGACATTGCGCCACGAAATCATGAACACCGTATGCCCCTGCCCCACGAGCCAGCGCACCAGCGAATTCTCAAGCGACAGGTCGAGAACATAATATTTGAGGATCCATGCCGGAACGATCAGCAACGGTTCCGGACGGACGGCCTGCGTTATCGGCGCATATTGGATGAGCTCGATCAGATCGTTCCGATAAACTACCTTGCCCGGCGTGATCGCCACGTCGGCGCCAGGACGATAGCATTCGGCGCCGGCCGGCCGCTCTCCCGCAAGCGAGCGGAGCCAGTCCTCGATCAGGGTTGCCACACCATCGACCAGGCATTTGCCCTGGGTTTCGATGATGCGGTGCTGGAGGACCGGATTGGTGGCGACAAAGTTCGAGGGCGCCAGCATGTCGAGTATCCGGTGGATCGAAAAGCGCATGATTGCCCGATGCTGCGCTGTAACCCCGAGGATATTGCACGCTGCATCATCCCACCACCGCTCGCTCTGCAAGAAGGACTGACGTATCAGATTGAAAGGCCATGCCTCCCAGGAAGGATCGTCGAAGCGGTGATCCCGCGTTGGAGGGCCGGCTTGGGGCTCGGGTGCGCCTGCGGACGCGGCAGTCCGCCACTCACCACCGGCGAGCGACATAAATTCGCGGACGGTCTCGGCAACAATATGCATTTGGCTGCCTGGAAATAAGGCGAGATGCGTCGCCCAGTCTGCGAAGGCCTCACCGAGCGACGACGGCGCCAGCCCGCCTGTAAGGGTTGCAACGGCCGCTCTCGTGGGGCGAAGGAACAGTTCGGCCCAGCCGTCATATGGACCACCAGCACATTTTGTTGCCGTTCCGTCGGGCGTCGATAGCGAAACCACTGCCTGCTCCTCGTTGCCTGTCACTTGGCTCATAGGGACTTCGGCAGCGTCACGAATTAGGTAAGCCTACGGACCCGGGCCGCCCGTCAGCTTACGTAGCTTTGCGGATTGGTCGCAGCGATGTGCCGGCACAGGGTAGAAATGTAGCATTTACCCAAGGCGAGGACCGTCGCATGCTCCATCGAAGCAATGAATTTGAGTGGCCGGCATCCGGCAATGCGAACGGCGGGTATCGTGGGCTTGGCGCCTATATGAGCGCGGTCTATCTCCACATGGCCGGCGGCGTGATCATATCGGCAGCGTTCGCCCTTCTGGTCGCCTACAGCCGATCACTCGCCGGCGCCCTGTTCACAGCTGGCGGGCTCACCACGGTCGGATGGATCGTGACGCTGGCGCCCCTGGGGCTCGTGATCCTGCTCGGCGCCGGGATCGACCGGCTGCCTGCCTCGACGGCCAGGGCGATCTTCATCCTCTACGCCGCGCTCGTCGGCCTGTCGCTTGGCAGCGTGCTGCTCACCTACAGCAGCGGCAGCGTCGGCTACACCTTCGTTTCCGCGGCTGCCGGGTTTGCCGTGCTCGCCCTGATGGGCACATCCACCCGACGCGACCTGTCCGGCCTGAGCGCCTTCTTCACGATCGCGCTCGTCGGGCTCATCGTGACGATGCTGCTTAATCTGTTCATGCGCTCAGGCACTCTCGATCTGCTCACCTCGGGCGTCGGCATCCTGCTGTTCGCGGGGCTCACCGCATTCGATGCCCAGCGGCTGAAGCGTCAATATGAGGAGGGCGCCGCGGATGGACGCAATGGCGCTGCGGTGCTGGGCGCGCTGACGCTCTACCTCGATTTCCTGAACCTGTTCCTGTCGTTGCTGCGGTTCACCGGACGGGAGCGGTGGTGACCGAGCCGCACGCATTCTGGCAAGCCACGCCCGACGATTCTCTCCACACGCTCGCTGCGACCCGCGACGGGCTGCCGTCGGATGAGGCTGCCGCACGCCTCGATCGTGACGGGCCGAACGAGGTCTCCGCGGCGAAGCGGCGGCACTTCCTGCTCGACCTTCTTCGCCGCCTCGGCAATCCGCTGATCGCCATCCTGCTCGTAGCCGCCGGCATTGCCGGAGCCACCGGCGACCTGGCGAGCTTTGCGATCATTTTCATCGTCGTCGTGCTGTCGACCACCCTCGATCTCGTCCAGGAGCATAGAGCCGAAGCGACGGCGGAAGCGCTGAGGCGGGCGATCGCGCTCCATGCGACCGTGCTGCGCGACGGCAAGCCGATCGAGTTGCCCGTGCGCGAACTGGTGGCCGGCGATATCGTCATGCTCGCGGCGGGCGATCTCGTTCCCGCCGACGGCATCGTCCTGGCGGCGAACGGCGCGCAGGTGAACGAGGCGCTGCTGACGGGCGAGCCCTATCCGGTCGAGAAGCAGGTCGAGCCCGCCACGGCCGCCGAAACGCCGGCCGAAGCACACAATGCCCTGTTCCAAGGGACTTCGCTCATCGGCGGCACGGCGACGCTGCTCGTCGTCCAGACGGGGCCGCGCACGCGCTTCGGCGCGATCGCGCGTTCGCTCGCCGGCAAGCAGCCGACGACTGCTTTCGAGCATGGCATCCACAAGCTCGGCGTGCTGATCGTCAGGCTCACGATCTTCCTCGTGCTGTTCGTGCTGCTCGCCCATCTCGCGCTCGGGCGCCCGCCGCTGCAGTCGTTCCTGTTCGCGATGGCGCTCGCGGTGGGCCTGACGCCCGAGCTTTTGCCGATGATCATGACCGTCGCGCTCGGGCGCGGCGCTCAGCGGATGGCGAAAGCCAAAGTCGTGGTGAAGCGGCTGTCCGCGATCCACGACCTCGGCCAGATGGACATATTGTGCACCGACAAGACCGGCACGCTCACCGAGGCGCGGATCACGCTCGTCGGCCAACCAGGCATCGACGGCGACGATGACGAGCGGGTGGCGGAGCTGGCGGCGGTCAACGCCCGCTTCGAGACCGGCCTGAAAAGTCCGCTCGACCAGGCGCTGCTGCTCCACATGACCGGCCGCTCGCTCGAGGGCTGGCGCAAGCTGGACGAACGGCCGTTCGATTTCGAGCGGCGGCGCGTCGCGGTGCTGGCCGAGCAGGGAAGCGAGCGGATCGAGATCGTCAAAGGCGCGCCCGAGACGCTGCTCGCCTTGTGCACAAGAGCGCAGGACCGATCGGGAGAGTTCGTGCCGCTCGATGATGCGCTACGCGCCCGCCTGTGCGCGCTGCGCGAGGATCGCGCAGCGCAGGGACTGCGATTGCTCGCGATCGCATGGAAGCCGGCTGCCGGGCAGGACCGAATCGACGCACGGGGCGAGGACGAGCTCGTTTTCGCAGGCTATTGCGTGTTCGTCGATCCGCCCAAGCCGAGCGCCACATCCGCAGTCGCCCGGCTCGAAGCAGCGGGCATTCGCATCAAGGTGATTTCCGGCGACGCCGCGCCAGTGATCCAGCATCTTGTTGCAGCGCTGGCTTTGCCGGTCGAAGGCATATTGACCGGTGACGAGATCGCGAAGCTCAACGACCAAGCGCTCGCGGCGCGAGTGGAACAGGTCGATCTGTTCGCGCGGGTCACGCCCGATCAGAAGACGCGGATCGTGCGGGCGCTCCGTGCGCGGGGCCACACGGTGGGCTTCATCGGCGACGGCATCAACGACGCGCCGGCGATCCGCGCCGCCGACGTCGGCCTGTCTGTCGACGGCGCCACCGACGTGGCGCGCGAGGCGGCCGACATGATCCTGCTCGCGCCCGATCTCTGCGTGCTCGCCGATGGCGTCGCCGAGGGACGGCGAACCTATGCCAACATCATGAAATATGTCCGGATGGGAACGAGCTCCAACTTCGGCAACATGCTGACCATGGCGATCGCGTCGCTGTTCCTGCCGTTCCTGCCGCTCACGCCGGTGCAGGTGCTGCTGAACAACCTTCTCTACGACCTTTCCGAGATCGGCATCCCGTTCGACACCGCGGATAGCGGCGATCTGGCGCGCCCACAGGGATGGGACATAAGGGGGCTGGTACGCTTCACCGCGATCATGGGGCCGCTTTCATCGCTCTTCGACTTCGCCACCTTCGCGCTTCTGCTCGGCGTCTTCCACGTCGGCATCCCGGAGTTTCGCACGGCCTGGTTCATGGAATCGATGCTGACGCAGATCCTCGTGGTGTTCGTGATCCGCACATCCCGCCCGGCCTGGTCGAGCCGGCCGCACATCGTGCTGACCGTCACAGCCCTGGCCGGCCTGGCGGCGGCGCTGCTGCTGCCGCTGCTGCCCTCAGCCGATCTGCTCGGCTTCGCGATACCGGGTGCAACCATATTCGGCGCCATCGCGCTGCTGGTGGTCGGTTATCTGGCAAGCGCGGAGTTCCTCAAGCGGTTCGCATTGCGGCCGGCGGGGTCGGCGCGTTGATGACGAGGCCGCCGTGGCTGCATGACCGCGTCCCTCGATCTTATCGGGATGGTTTGAAATGCCGGCAATTGGCATCGCGGCGGAGCGATAGGCCGGGGCCGTACGCGCCCCATGCGGACGCACGGCGCTGGCGCACAGGCCCGGTATCATGAATGCTTGCAGGCAGTTTGAACACGATCGGAGATTCGGGACGGTGAAGGAACGACGTATTGGTTACGAAGCGCTGCGGTCGAAGCTGATGAGCGCGCAGGATGCGGCCCGGTTGATCGCACCCGGCACCACGGTGGGCATGAGCGGCTTTACTGGCTCGGGCTATCCCAAGGCGGTCCCGCTCGCCCTTGCCGAGCGAATTGAGGCCAAGCACGCGGCAGGCAACCCCTTCTCGCTCCGCGTCTGGACCGGTGCATCGACAGGTCCGGAACTCGACGGGGCGCTGGCCAAGGCAGACGGCATCGAATTCCGCCTGCCCTACAACTCCGACCCCATTGCCCGCGACAAGATCAACCGCGGCGAGATGGAATATTTCGACATGCATCTGAGCCAGGTCGCGCCGATGGCATGGCAGGGCTTCCTGGGTCCGCTGGACACGGCATTGGTAGAGATCAGCGGCATCCGGCCGGACGGCTCGCTGATCCCGTCCTCCTCGGTCGGCAACAACAAGACGTGGCTGGACAGGGCAAGCCAGGTCATCCTCGAGGTGAACAGCTGGCAGAACCCCGCCCTGGAGGGCATGCACGACATCTATTACGGCACCGCCCTGCCCCCGCACCGCGTGCCGATCCCGCTCGTGCGGCCGGACGACAGGATCGGCGAGACCGGATTCCGGTGCGATCCAGCAAAGATCATCGCCATCGTCGAAACGGACGCGCCCGACCGCAATCTGCCGTTCAAGGCGCCCGACGAGGACGCCAGGACCATAGCCGGTCACCTGCTGGAGTTCTTCCGCCATGAGGTCGCGCGAGGCCGATTGCCCGCGTCCCTGCTGCCGATCCAGTCGGGCGTGGGCAACATCGCCAACGCCGTGCTAACCGGCCTTGTCGACAGCCCCTTCGAGGACATGACCGCCTATACCGAGGTCATCCAGGACGGGATGCTCGACCTGCTTGCCGCCGGCAAGCTGCGGATGGCATCCGCGACGGCCTTCTCGCTCAGCCCCGAGGCGGCCGCGGGTCTCAATGCCGACATGGAGCGTTTTCGGGACAAGATGGTGCTGCGTCCGCAGGAGATCAGCAATCATCCCGAGCTGATCCGGCGGCTGGGCTGCATTGCGATGAACGGGCTGATCGAAGCCGATATCTACGGGAACGTCAATTCCACCCATGTCATGGGCTCGCGCATCCAGAACGGCATCGGCGGATCGGGCGATTTCGCGCGCAACGCCTATGTGTCGATCTTCATGACGCCCTCGCTCGCCAAGGGCGGGGCGATTTCCGCCATCGTGCCGCAGGTGAGCCATGTCGACCACATCAACCAGGACGTCCAGATACTCGTGACCGAGCAGGGCCTGGCCGACCTGCGCGGTCTCTCGCCCAAGCAGCGCGCGCGACTGATCATCGAGAAATGCGCACATCCGCTCTACCGGCCGGCGCTGTCGGACTATTTCGAGCGGGCCTTGCGGTCATCTTACGGCAAGCACTCGCCGTCCCTGTTGGCCGAAGCCCTGTCATGGCACCAGCGCTTCGTGGAGACAGGCACGATGATGGCCTGAGCCAGCGCGAGGCCCTGGTATCATCGTCTCTCAGTGCCGCCGGGCGGCGCGCTTGTCCCGGACCTTCTTGTAGCTCTCCAGGATCGCCCGCATATCGTCGAGCGCCTGCTGACGGATCCTGGCATCCTGTATTTCCGCCAGTTCGCGTTTCAGGCCGGCGGCGAAATCAGCGTAGCTGTTCTGCCAGTCGCGACCCACGGCCTGCTGAAGCTCCGGGTCTCCGGTCTTGATCCGGGCTGCGGGCGTGCCGACGGGCAGCCGGAACACTTCGCCCATCTCCGGCACGATGATGGAAGCGCTCAATTCGCGGGCCTGGGTGATGCGACGCAACGTCTCGATCGCCGTCGCTTCCCCATGCGAGAGGAAAAGACTGCCCCCAAGAGGACGCCGCGCCTCCATCCACGCCAGCAGATCGTCCTGATCGGCGTGCGCCGAATAGGTATCGATGTGCCGAATCTGGGCGCGCACGACGATGTCCTCACCCGAAATGCGCACACGCTCGGCGCCGTCAAGAATGATCCGGCCCAGCGAACCCTCCGCCTGGAAGCCGACGAACAGTAGCGTGGATTCGCGTCGGAAGAGATTGTGCTTGAGATGGTGCCGGATGCGGCCGCCTTCACACATGCCCGATGCCGCCATGATAATGGCGCCCGACAAGCTGTTCAGCCGGATCGATTCCGCGACATCATCGACGAAATGAAAAGCCGCGTGACCAAAGACATTCTCGCCCTCCATGTCCTCGAGCGACCCGGCATATTTGGCGAACACGCTGGTCGCGCGATTGGCCAAAGGGGAATCGACGAAGACGGGGGTGGATGGAATGCGGTTGGCGTCGATCAGCGCGGCGATATCCAGCAGCAGTTCCTGCGTGCGCTCGAGCGCGAACACCGGAATGATGAGATTGCCACCGCGGGCCAGCGCCTCCTTGATCTCGGCTTCCAGCAAGCTTCGGCGCTCGCCGATGGCGAGATGGTCGCGCTTGCGGTCGCCGTAGGTGGATTCGCAGATGACATGATCGAATCCCGAGGGACCCTCGGGATCGCGTTGAAACGCCTTATGCTCGGGACCAAGGTCACCGGAACACAGGACATGCGTCCCACCGACATCGAGCTCAACCGACGCCGAGCCCAGGATGTGCCCGGCGTTCCAAAGGCGCGCCCTGAACCCAGGGACAGGCTCAAACCATGTCTCGAGGTCAACGGACCGGGCCTGCCGCCACGCGGCGACTGCGTCCTGCTCGGTGTAGATCGGTAGGATCTCCGGCTGGTCCGCACGATCCTTGCGTCGATTGCGTCGGGTTGCGTCGCTCTCCTGGATGCGCCCGGCGTCGGCCAGCATGAACTCGAGCAGATCCGCCGTTGGCGCCGTGCACCAGATCTCGCCCGTGAAGCCTTCGGCCACGAGCCTGGGCAATAGTCCGCTATGATCGATATGGGCGTGGGTCAGGATGACCGCGTCGACCTCCTCCGCGTCGAACGGGAAGGCACTCCGGTTGAGCGCTTCCAGCGTACGGGAGCCCTGGAAGAGCCCGCAATCGACGAGCAACCGTTTCCCGTCACGGCAGAATTCCATGCAGGAGCCAGTGACAGTACGGGCTGCTCCGTGGAAGGCGAGTGTGAGGTCGTCAGTCATGAAGTATCAGATCATTGTCCCGGATCGGCTGAGGAAAAGTCGTTTTTCCCACTCGAACTGCCCATGTCATTGTTTCGCCCGAGAGTGTCCGACGTATTGCAAGCGAAGGCAACCCAAGCAGGACTTGCCGCCACGCAATCAGTATTTGGGACGATATTCTGGGTGGCATTCATCCGGACGTTGGCTGAGCAGCCTATCGGCGCGGATGGCGGCGCGATCGACGAAGCTTCAAATTCAGAAGAGATGGCGCGGATGCGGCCGCCGGAAATCGCCGGCAGCCGCTCCGCCATTCGCCAGACGAAGGTCAGACGACGACGATATTATCCTCGACCCTGGTCACGCCGGGAGCGGCCCATGCGGCGCTCTCGGCGATCTGCCGCTCGTTCCACGCCCTGACCTTGCCGCCCAGCGTGACCTTGCCGCCATCGGTGAACACGGTGACCGAAGCCGCATCGAGATCGGCGTTGCGCTTGATCGCCGCCACGATCCGGTCCTTGACGTCGCCGGAGGTCGGCAGCTTGTGCAGTTCGATCAGGTTGCTGACGCCGACGACGCCGTTGACCTTGCCGGCAACCTTCCGGGCCTCGTCGCTCTGATAGTACCAGTCGACCGTGCCGCTGAGCGTCACCCAGCCATGCTCGACCTTCACCGCAATCTTGTCGTCGGGGATCGAGACGTTCCAGGAGAACATGTCGAGGATGCGCCTGGCGATTTCATGATCGGCGGTCTTCGGATCGGAGGCGAAGCGCACCTTGATCTCCTCGGCGAGCGCCTTGACGCCCGCCACGCGCCGGGTTGCCTTCTCCGCCGCCATCTTCTGCGGATAGCATTTGACGAATCCGGAAAGGGTGACGACCCCGTCGGTCACGGCCACGCCGATATCGGCCTGGTCGATGCTCGGCTCCCATTCCAGCTCATCGAGGACGTCATGCTGTAATTGACTGTCGCTTTTCATGTCCGATCTCCTTGCGGGTCTTTCTATTCCACCGGGTGGGGGCCGTCGCGGCGGTCTCAGCGCCGGCGACCTTGAGGACCAGCGGTAAGTTCAGGGAAGCGATGGAGCCGCGGTTCTCGCGGCTTCGAAAACGCAGGCGGCCATGGGCGGTCTCGACGAAATGCCGGACGCGGACGAGGCCGGAGCCGTTTACGGAGGACTGTTCGAATCCATGCAGCGCCGCGTGGAGTTCGGCGGCGCTCACGCCGCGGCCATTATCGGCGACGATGAGCCGGACACGGCCTCCGAGCCGCCTGGTCTGGATCCGGATGACGCCCGGCTTCACGAACGCCGCGCAGGCGTTGGAGACCAGCTCCAGGATCACGGCGTCCAGATCGGCGGGATCGAGCTTCACCGGAAGCGGGCCGGCGGCCGGTTCGAACCGGATTTCGACGTGCCGACCGGCGCGCGCGCGCATCAGCGATCCGAGGCCGGCGAGATGCTCGTTGAGGTCGAAGCGCGTCGCGGCGCCTCCCGATCGGCCTTGCCCGAGCATCGCGCTGGTAAGTCGTCCCCCGCGCAACGCGGCGTCCTCGATCGCGTCGAGCAGCAATGTCCGCCGATCGCCCGTCGGCCTGTCGTCCAGCATGTGCCGCGCGGAGGCCACGACGCCGAAGAGGTTGCGCAGATCGTGAATAGTCTCACGCGTGGATATATCCGGATCCCGGTGAAGTGAGACACTGTGCATGGCGCCCTCCGTTGACGCAATTCTTGTCCCTCTCAGGAAGCGCCCGGAGAATCGGGAATGTTACTTAGGGGTCGATCCCCCATGCTCGCGTCCTTCCATATTGATGTTTCACGCCGCGGGCTCTTGGCGACGGCTTCATCGTGGCCGTCAGCCGAGCGACACGCCGACGATTGCCCCGGCACCATAGGTGACTGCGGCAGCGGCAATCCCGATGACGAGTTGGCGCGCCGCCGAGAACAGCGCGGAACGGCCGGTGAAAAGGCTCGTGCCGGCGCCGATCAGCGCGAGGGCAAGGCCGCTGGCGGCCAGGCTGGCGATCAGCGCCGGTCGCCCCGAGAGCAGCAGGAACGGCGCGACCGGGATGATCGCGCCGGTCGCAAAGAGCAGGAACGACCATGTCGCGGCCGTCCAGGCGGACCCGCCGAGCTGATCCGGATCGATCCCGAGCTCCTCGCGCGCCAGCGTGTCGAGCGCGGTTCCTTCATTGCCCAGCAGCCGCTCCGCCAGCGCGCGCGCCTGTGGTTCGGCGATGCCTTTGGCCTGATAGATCAGGACAAGCTCCTCCTCCTCTTCCTCGGGAACCTCGCGCAACTCTTCGGCTTCGGTCGCGATCTGGCTCTGGTAGAGTTCGCGCGAGCTTGTGACCGACAGCCATTCGCCCATCGCCATCGAGCAGGCGCCCGCGACAAGACCGGCAAGCCCCGTGAGCAACAGCGTATTGTCCGCCGCGGCGGCGCCGGCCACACCCATCACCAGGCTGAAATTGGAGACGAGGCCGTCATTGGCTCCGAGCACGGCGGCGCGCAATGTGTTGCCACCGCCGCGGTGGCGTCCCTCGAGGAGCGCGATCGTCGGTCCTGAAAGACCTCCTTTGCCGGCGGCGGCCCGCATCAGCACGGCATGCGATCGCTCATCGGCGGGAAGCCCGGCGGCCTTCGCCTCGGGCTGTGCGTCATAGGCTGTGCTGCCGCGCTCCTCGCTGGCCGCGAGCGCGGGCAGGACGAAGGCTGGCCCGAACCGCTGGGCGAGCCAGGCGAGCACGCGCGCACTTGCAGAAGGGGTGGGCGAGAAATGGCCGCCGCCCGCTTCGATCCGCTTGCGCCAGAACTCGCCATGGGCCTGCTCGACCGCGGCGAGCCGGTGGAACACCTCGGCCAGTTTCGGGTCGGCCTCGCTCTCGGCCAAAGCCGCATAGACCGCCGCGCCGTCGACCTCGCCCTGGAGATTGGAGCGATAGCGCGGCAGAGGGTCAGGATCGGTCCCGGTCGTCAAGCTTCTATGATCACTTTCAGCGCCTGGGTCGCCGCGGCGCGGCCGAAGGTGTCATAGGCATCAAGAATGTCCGCCAGCGCGAAACGATGCGTGATCAGCAGCTTGGGATCGATTTTCTTCGATTGGACCGTCTTGAGCAGCATCGGCGTCGTCGCGGTGTCGACCAGCCGCGTCGTGATCGAGATGTTGTGCGACCAGAGCCGCTCCAGATGGAGATCGACCTTGGAGCCGTGGACGCCGATATTGGCGATCACGCCGCCCGGCGCGACGATATCCTGGCACAGCAAGAAGGTGGCGGGGATGCCGACCGCCTCGATCGCGGCGTCGACGCCGCGCCCTTCGGTTAGCCCCTTCACCGCATCTGCCGCCTTGCCGTCGGCGCTGTTGACGGTGTGCGTCGCGCCGAAACGGCGGGCGACCTCGAGCCGGTTGTCGTCGAGGTCGATCATGATGATCTGGGCGGGCGAATAGAATTGGGCGGTCAGCAATGTCGCAAGCCCGATCGGACCCGCGCCGACGATGGCGACGCTGCTCCCGGGCGCGACCTTGCCGTTGAGCACGCCGCATTCGAAGCCGGTTGGCAAGATGTCGCTCAGCATCACCAGAGCCTCCTCGTCGGCGCCCTCGGGGACCGGGTAGAGGCTGGTGTCGGCATGGGGGATGCGGACATATTCGGCCTGGGTGCCGTCGATTGTGTTGCCGAGGATCCAGCCTCCCGTCGTGCAATGCGAATACATGCCGCGACGGCAATAGTCGCACCGGCCGCAGGCGGTGACGCACGAGATGAGCACGCGGTCGCCCGGCTTGAAGACGGTGACGCCCGCGCCGATCGCCTCGACCACGCCCACGCCTTCATGACCGAGGATGCGGCCCGGCGCGCAGGTCGCGACGTCGCCCTTCAGGATATGCAGGTCCGTCCCGCAGATCGTCGTCCGCGTGATGCGGACGACCGCGTCGCCGGCGTCACGGATTTCGGGCTTGGGCCGGTCTTCGAGCGCCTTGGCGCCGGGACCCTGATAAACGAGCGCTTTCATGAACAAACCTCTCTAAGGTGAAATGTCGGCGTGCGCCTTGGGCGCATCCCTCCAGGGCCGATGATCAAGACCAGCGATTTGAACCCGGACTCGCGCCGAACCTATCCGTAAATCAACGGAGGGGGCGAATCCTGTCGATGTCTCGTGACCTCCGACGGGTTTCGGCTTTCCCGTGAGGCTGGCTAGAGATGATTCTCTCACACCGGCATGTCGCATACTGGAACGCGACGTCCAGGAACACCGAGAGACTCGTAACGCCGTGCTTGCGCATCAAAACGGGCGCGATGGATCTCGGCGATGCGAAAGCCGATCCCAGATGCTTATGCGTGGACGACCCGCCAGTAAAACTCCGGAATGCCGGCCCTGCAAGCCCGGTTTAGAAGGCCGGTGCGCGACGAGTTGCTTCGACAGGAGTCAAATTCCGTCGCAGCGAAGGTAGTTTGCGCCTGTCTGTCACATGACACCCGTAAGGAAGGTCGTCGATCAAGACGCGCAGTTTCCCTTTGTCGATCGCTTTGGAGAATATCATGTCCCAGGATAGTCATCTTCAACAGTCTGTGCTCGCCGAGCTGAACTGGGAACCGAGCGTGACCGCCGCCCATATCGGTGTCACTGCGAACGCTGGCGTCGTGACGCTCACGGGCCATGTCGAGAGTTTCGCGGAAAAGCAGGCAGCCGAGGCTGCGGCCCGCAGGGTGAAGGGCGTCAAGGCAGTGGCCGAGGAGATCGAGATCCGGCTCCCTTTCGATGACCAGCGTGACGACGATGACATCGCGGCTGCCGCGATCGATCGACTCGCCTGGGATGTGTCCGTTCCACGCGACGCCATCAAGGTACAGGTTGAAAAAGGGTGGATCACCCTGACCGGCGAGGTCGACTGGCACTATCAGAGGGACAGCGCCGAACAGGATATCCGGCGGCTGCTCGGCGTGATCGGCATGTCCGACCAGATCACGATCAAGCGCAAGGTCGATGTCTCGAATATCAGCGACGAGATCATGCACGCACTCCATCGCTCCTGGTTCTTCGACCCGAAGACCATCACGGTCAGCGCGCAGGAGGGGAATGTCGTGCTCGCCGGAACGGTTCACTCGCCGCATGACAGGCAAGTCGCCGCGGCGACGGCATGGGCCGCACCGGGCGTGACCGATGTGCGGAACGACATCATCATCGCGTGAATGCGCGGTATTGGACTCTGACAGGCGACGATATCGTTGCGAGATGCGCTGGTCGATATGGCGTGCATCGCCGTTCACGGCATCAAGACGGCCGCGCCCTCGAATATTTTCGAGGTGACCGTCCGGCTTTCGTCGAGCGTCAAAATCTCGGATAACAGGTCGTAGGTGCACAGATTTGCTTTCGAGCATCCGGTCGCCATGCAGCAGCTCATCGCCCGGGCGACCCCTGCCACCAGGCGGTGAAGCTACTCGAAAATGGTGATATCGAGTCCCGGACATTCGCATCACGGATCAGGAAAACCGCCGTCGCAAGGAACACGATCGCGCCGCCGCCAAGGTAGACTCTGGCTGGCTACATATGGTCACAAGCCATGGGTCGGGATTTCCACATCGGCGGCGACATCTGGCAACTCCTGCGACGGCGTCGGCATTCGCGCCGACATTGTCTGGATGATGCGCCGAACTGACCCTCGGGGCGCCAATCCGTAGATAAACGGAGTGTGCTGGACATTGCCGGAGCCTAGCAAGCAGTCGTTGGGCGTTGGACCGCACACCCAGAGGAGACGAACATCATGATCAACACGCAAGGATCGCGCTTCGGCGACAGTCCGGCTTCGCTGGAGCAACGCGGCGCATGGTGCTGGTTCACGGTGCTCGGCATCGCACTTATCCTGCTGGGAGCCATCGCCTCCGCGAATCTGTTCATCACGACCGTTGCAGCGACTTTTTACGTCGGCGCCGTCATGCTCGCCGCCGGCGCGTTCCAGATCATACATGCCTTCGGCGTCAAAAAATGGGCGCGGTTCGCATTCTGGCTCCTGAGCGGCCTGCTTTATCTTGCGGCCGCCGTCGCGATGTTCCTCGATCCCCTGTTCGCGGCCACCCTGCTCACCCTGTTCCTCGCCGTCTCGCTCGGGCTCTCCGGCGCGCTGCGCCTCTTCATAGCACTGACAACGCGCACGCCGTCCGGATGGGGATGGATGACCGTCTCGGCCGTCGCGAGCATTGCGGCCGCGCTGGTGATAGCACTCGGCTGGCCGGTCAATTCGATCTGGGTACTCGGACTGATTCTGTCGATCGACCTGCTGTTCCAGGGGGTCGCCCTCTTGCTGATCGGTCTGTCCCTACGTAGCGCCACGTTCGGACCGCGCGCTTCGGGCTGGCGGTAGGGCTAGAACCAGAACCTAATCCCAGCCACGAGGCTCGTTGATGACGCTTGTTCGCCCGCCGCGCGCGCCATCCGCTTAGTGTCACCGAAACTGCGGTCCCAGGAAACGCCGATATAGGGCGCGAATTCCCTGGCGACCTCGTAGCGAAGCCGTAATCCGAGCTCGAGAGTCGAGAGGCCGGCGCCGATGCCGTTTTCGGGAATATCCTGTGCGGCGAAATTGGCTTCGACGCGGGGCTGGAGAATCAGCCGCTGGGTGATGCGCTGGTCGATGTCGCCCTCGACTCGCGCGAGCAGGTCACCCCTGGTGGACACAAACGCTGAAGCCCCCAGATCGAACCAGTAGGGCGCGAGACCCTCTATCCCGATACTGGCATAGGTGCGGTCCGGCCCCCTGCCGACATCCTGCCGGATGCCGCCCTGGACATTCCAATAGGGATCGATCGCATGCGACCATAGCGCCTGAACTTCGCCATGGTCGATCGCCTCGCCGAAACTGCCCTCCCCCTCCGACTTGAGCGCCAGCCGGTCGATGTCGCCGCCAAACCAGGCGCTGGCGTCCCAGCGATAGCCATCGCGAGCCTCGCGCGCCTGATATTCCGCGATATTGAACAGGACCTTGTGGAAGGTCATCCCCCCATGTTCGCCGAGCAGGTTGGCTTGGGCGGCGGCCATCGCGCGTGGATCGAAATAGCGATCGGCTGGGCGGTCAGTCGCCACCGGCGGTGGCGGCAGGTTGCCAGGTTCGAGGTCTGTGCCCGCTGGGCCGGCCGGTTCGGCTGGTACGGCGGCAGGCATAGCCATGTTGGGCATGTCCTGGCCGTTCGGAGGCTCAATCGGAGTAGGCATTGCATGCCCAGGGTGCGGATCGGACTGTGTCGGCATCGCCATGCCGGACATATCTTGGCCCTGATGGCCTGAATGATCCATCGTCTGGGCCGATACCGACGCTGCGAACAGGAACGGCGAGAGCCCCAGGAACCTGAACGCGTTCACGCGGGATCTCCCGCATCGCGGACTTGCACGACGCGGATCATTCCCGCATGCATGTGAAGGAACATGTGGCAATGGAAAGCCCAGTCGCCATAGATACCGGTCACGTCGAAGCTGACCTTGCCGCCTGGCGGCACGTTGACAGTGTGCTTGCGGGGTGAATGATCACCCTGCCCCGTCACCAGCTCGAAGAAGTGGCCGTGCAGGTGGATCGGGTGGTTCATCATCGTGTCGTTGATGAGCGTCATGCGCACCCGCTCGCCGGTACGGACCGGGATCGGCGTTCGCGCTTCCGACAGCGTCTGGCCGTCGAGGGACCACATATAGCGTTCCATATTGCCCGTAAGGTGCAGTTCGATCTCGCGGGCCGCACCGCGCACGTCGGGATTGCGGTCGAGTGCGACGAGGTCGCGATAGACCAGGACCTTGTGGCCAACCTTCTCAAGGCCGACTCCGGGCTCGCCGGTGCGATCCATCGGCATCGGCGCTATCGTCTGCACGCCCGGCCCCAGCACGACCTGCGGTGCATTGGCGCCATCGCGCATCTTCATCGAATGCCCCGAACCGCCAGCGGAACCGTGCTCCGTCGGTGCGGCGGCGCCTGCGTCATGATCCATAGCGGGCATGTCCACCCCCGGCATATCCATGCCTGCCATGTCGTGTCCCGCGTGGCCGCCGGGTGCGTCCATTGCGCCCATGCCCATGTCCGCCATCGTCAGGAGCGACCGCTGGCGCAGCGGCGGGACTCCGCCGGCCATGCCCTCGCGTGGCGCGAGTGTGGCGCGGGCCATGCCTGAACGGTCGATCGCCTCGCCGACGATGGTGTAGGCGCGATCCTTGGTCGGCGTGACGATGACGTCATAAGTCTCCGCGATCGTCATCTGCAGCTCATCGACGGCGACCGGGCGGATCGGTTGCCCGTCGGCGGCGACCACTGTCAGCGTCAGGCCCGGGATGCGAACATTGAAGATCGTCATGGCGGCGGCGTTGATCAGCCGCAGCCTCACCCGCTCGCCTGGCTTGAACAGCGCGGTCCAATTGTCCTGCGGACCATAGCCGTTGACGACATAGGTATAGGCCGCACCCGTCACATCGAGGATGTCGGTCGGGTCCATCCGCATCCGCGCCCATTCCAGGCGATCGGCGTGCTTCTGGTCCTTTCCTCCGAGCAGCCCCACCAGCGTCTGCTTCTGTCGGTTATAGTAGCCCGGCTCCTGCTTGAGCTTGGTGAACAGCGTGTGCGGATGCACGAAGCTGTGGTCGGAGAACATCACGACATGTTCGCGATCACAGGCGATTGGATCGGCGCCCCTGGGGTCGATCACGATCGGGCCGTAGTGCCCCATCGCTTCCTGCAAACCCGAATGGCTGTGATACCAGTAGGTGCCGGACTGCTGAATCGGAAACTCATAGGTGAAGGATGAGCGCGCGGGGATGCCGGGGAAGCTCAGGCCCGGGACGCCGTCCATCTGGAAGGGCACCAGCAGGCCATGCCAGTGCAGCGACGTCTCCTCATCCAGCCCGTTATCGACGGTGATTCGAACGGTCTGCCCTTCGCGCAGGCGCAGCAATGGGGCAGGAACGGTGCCGTTCATGGCGATCACATGTGCCTGCCGGCCGTCGACCTTCACCGTCTCGTGCGCGACCCGCAAGGAGATGCTGTCGCCCGAAAGCTCGGGCAAGGGTTTGGCGATGCCGCGCGATACCGGCTGCGCCCAGGCGGGCATCCACGCGGCCAGCCCAAGTCCGGCACCGGCAAGGCCCGCGCCGCGCAAAAGCGCGCGGCGATCAAGGGCCGGGAGCGAGGCGGGAGAGGTCGTCATGGAAGGGTTGCCTGTGTCGGGATCTGTTGTGCGCCAATACGCAAATCGCGCTTCAGGCCCTCAAAACTTCCTGCAATTTGTTCCGCGCGCGATGAAGCCGCGTTTCGACGGCTTTCTCGGTGATGCCCAGGATCGCGGCAGCTTCTGCTTGCGATGCACCCTCAACGGCGCGCAGCACCAGCACCTCCTTGAGCTTGGCGGGCAGTTTGACCATTGCGTGCATCACTTCGGCCAGTTCCTGGCGGTCACTGGCTTCGCGCTCGACGTCGGCGGACGGGTCAACCGGATCGGGCGCGCCTTCCAAGGGCGCAGCAAAGGCGAAGAGCGCACGCACCTTCCGGCGCCGTCCCCAATCCCGGCATTTGTTGAGCGCAATGCGGGTCAGCCAATGCTTCATCGGTCGCGACCGATCGTAGCGCTTCAGCGCCGCAAAGCCGGCGATAAAGGTCTGCTGTGTGATATCGAGCGCCGCATCGTCATCGGCGGTGTGCGCGCGGGCGAAGCGGAAAATGGCTTCGCGATGCCGGCGCATCAATTCGGTATAAGCGCTTTGCCGCCCCCCGATCGCCAGCGCCGCCAGTTCGCCGTCCGAACATTCGGCGAGATCGAGGCTCATTTTGCCTCGACGGTCAGCGCCTTGACCACTGCGTCGTCAAAACGCGTGGCCTGCTCGGGCCGGAGCACGCCACGCATCGCGAAGATATGCTCGAGCGTCACCTTCTGCAGTTCACCCATCGCCTTGTGTGAGCGGTCGATGGCAGCGCTGACCTGCGGGCCGTAGCCATGTTCGGTCTGGATGGCCTGGGCAAGACGGGCATTGTCGGCGCGCAATTCCAGTTCGAGCGCCTGTTTCTGGATGGCGAACCGGGCTTCGATTGCCTCGATCCTGGTTTCCTGAGTGGGATCAAGATCGAGCTGCTCGTGGAGCAGTTGATGGAGCTCGCTTTCGACCGGGGGCGGCGCCACGATATAGCTGCGGCCGACAAAGACGCCCGCCAATGCCGCGCCGAATGCGATCAATATAACGAACAGGAAGCGGGACCGATCGGTCATTGCACGCCCGCCAGCAATGTTGACGGTGCGAGCGCTGCTGGAGCGCCGAACGGAAAGGCGGTGGTTGCCGCAGTTGCGGGTTCACCCGGAAAGCTCGATCCCAGGATGCCGGTCACAAGCGCGACGGCGGCGGCCGTGACGAACAGCCGCCCGGACGAGCGATCGCCAGCCAATTGCTGATTCAAGCCATCGAGCACCGCTGCATCGATCGCGTTGAGCCGGGGATCCACCGGCAACGCTCGCAGGCGCGCGAGCGCGTTTTCTATATCTGTCATTCTGTTTCTCCGAACTGCGCGCTTCGTCATACGCAAGGAATACTCCGACCCCTCAAATTAATAGCCGCACGATCCGAGGGGTGAGCGCTCGGCCTGCGTATGGACAGCGGGATATCCGAGGAGCGCTTCATGAAGGCCATCAAAATCATCGCCACTGCCCTCGCTGCCACCGCAATGACGACGACCATGCCCGCGCTGGCGCACCCGAGGCTGGTTGCGTCGATTCCTGCCGCCCAGGCATCCGTCGCGTCGACCCGGCATGTCATGCTGCGCTTCACCGAACGGCTATTGCCCCAGTTGACCGGTCTTGAGATCACGCTTGCCGGCATGGCTGGCATGTCGCACTCGGATCATATGGCGCACATGGCCATGACGTCTGTGCCGGCAGTGAAAACGACACTCTCCTCGGATGGCAAGACCCTCATCGCGACTTTCGCGAGTGCATTGCCGCGCGGTAGCTATGTCGTGACCTGGCATGCGGTAGCCGCAGACACCCACCGGGTCGAAAACCAGTTCGCCTTCACGGTCAGCTGAAGGCCATGTCCGAGGGGCCGATCATTGCTGTCCGCTTCCGCCTCTTTGCGATCGAGGGGCTCCTGTTCGGCGTCCCGCTATTCGGCCTCTACGCCCTGCGTGCGCCGCAACGGGGCCTGATCCCGTTCCGAGCATGGCTGGTTCCGCTCAGCCTATGTGCCGCAGGCCTGAACATCGTCGGCTTTGCCCTGTTGCTGGCCAGCATGTCGGGCACGTCGATCGACGGCCTCGACCTCGAACTTGCCCGTTCGATCCTGCTGAACACTCCGGTTGGCTGGGCCTTCGCGCTGCGGCTTGCCGCAACCATGCTGGCCTTGTGCCTTGCCCTGCTCGCACCGGCGCGTCGAACAGACACGATGGCAGGCGTGGCGGCGCTCAGCGGTATCGCCCTCGCATCGCTGGTCTTGAACGGGCAGGGTGTCGCCACCGAAGGCGCATTGGCATGGCCACATCTCGTTTCCGACATCGCGCATCTTATGGCCGCAGGCGCATGGATTGGCGCCATTGCCTGCCTTCTCTTCATTGTGGGTCGCCCAACGGCCTCGCTCTTTGACTTGGCGGTCGCGCAGCGATCCCTCAACGGTTTCGGCATCGTGGGGTCGATTGTCGTCGCGCTGCTGATCGCGACCGGCATGGTCAACGGTTTGACCGTCCTGGGCGCACAACCTTTTAGCCCTCCCTTCGGCTCGACCTATATGGTTCTGATGGGCGGCAAGCTTGCGCTGTTCAGCCTCATGCTGGCTCTGGCTGCGCTCCACCGGTTTCGGCTTGTTCCTGCGATCGAGCGTGCTTCCGGCCTCGAGAACGGCGCTGGGGCGGATCGGGGCTACCATCGCTGTGGAGTTCGCCGCCGCAGTCCTGATCCTTGGACAGGTTGCGTGGCTCGGAATCCTGGAGCCAGGCTGGTGACCGGCTTCAGCGCCCCTTCGCACGGCAATGCGTGCCACCAAGCCTCCCCTCTTCCCGAAGGAACACCCCATGTCGGATCATGAGGCCCATTACGGCGGCAAGATGTCGGGCCGCGCCAAACTCATCTTCGTCGGGTTCGCCATCGTCGCGGGCTATTATCTCTTCACCGAGCATACCGCGCATGTGCTGAACGCGCTGCCATTCCTGCTCTTCTTGTCCTGCCCGGTCATGCACCTCTTCATGCACCATGGTCACAAACATGGCGGCGGGACTCCTTCAAGCAAATCACAGGGGACCGGCGACGCCGGTGTGCAATGATGGAGGGCACCATGGGCGCGCATCAAATGCAGGGCTTCGGCCTCTGGGGCCTCGCCTTCGTCAACTCGATGGTGTTCATTCTGTTCGCTCTGAGTTTCTTCAAACCGCAATCGGCAAGGGACTGGCGCAGTTTCAGCGCGTTCAGCGCCTTTCTCGTCGCGCTCTTCGCCGAAATGTACGGCTTCCCGCTCACCATCTACCTGTTCGCGGGCTGGTTCCAGTCGCATTATCCCAGCGTCAACTGGTTCTCGCATGATGCTGGCCATCTGCTCGAGATGATGTTCGGATGGCGGCTCAACCCGCATTTCGGTCCATTCCACATCGCCAGTTTTGTCCTGATCGGCGGTGGTTTCTGGATGATCTCGGTCGGCTGGGCCGTGCTCCATGCGGCGCAGCAACACCACGCAATGGCGATCACCGGCATTTATGCACGGCTCCGGCACCCGCAATATGTCGGCTTCATCCTCATTCTGACCGGGTTCCTGTTGCAATGGCCGACGCTGCTGACGCTGGCCATGTATCCGGTTCTCGTCGTCATGTACGTCCGCCTTGCCCACCATGAAGAGAAGGTTGCGATCGCAGAATTTGGCGATGCCTATCGCCAATATATGGCGCGCACCGGCGGCTTCTTTCCGAAATGGCGAACCCCAAGCCCCAGATGAACCGCGTTCCGGCAAATGAGGGCTTGACCCTGACATGATGTCAGATCCCACATGACGCTGCGTTGAAGGAGAATCGATATGACATCGACTGATCACGAGGCGCATCATCATGGTGCGGGCTGCTGTGGCGGCGACACGAAGAAAGTGAGCGGTACGGCCACTGCCGTTGATCCGGTGTGCGGTATGAAGGTCGATCCGGCAGCGACCGAGCATCATGCGACCCATGCGGGTCAAGGCTACCACTTCTGTGGTGCAGGATGCCTGTCGACGTTCGTCGCAAACCCGGGCCAGTATCTGGACAAGAAAGACGTGCCACCGGCCCGTGCGGTCGCAAACGGTGTCATCTACACTTGCCCGATGCATCCCGAGGTGCGGCAGATCGGACCAGGCTCCTGCCCGATCTGCGGCATGACCCTCGAGCCGGCAATGGTATCGGCCGACAGCGCCCCCAACCCCGAGCTCGCCGACATGACGCGCCGTTTCTGGGTGGCGCTTATCTTGACCATTCCGGTCTTTGCTCTGGAGATGGGCGGGCATCTGACCGGCCTTATGATGTTCGTGGGCAAGCAGACATCGAACTGGATCCAGTTTTTCCTCGCAACGCCGGTCGTGCTGTGGGCGGGCTGGCCGTTCTTCACGCGCGGCTGGTCCTCGCTCAAATCTCGCCATCTCAACATGTTCACGCTGGTCGCCATGGGGGTAGGCGTCGCCTATGTCTACAGCCTCGTTGCCCATTTCGCGCCATCGCTGTTTCCGCCCGCCTTCCGGGATTCGATGGGCACGGTGCCGGTCTATTTCGAGGCGGCCGCCGTCATCACTGTCCTGGTCCTGCTCGGCCAAGTGTTGGAATTGCGCGCGCGTGAGCGCACCTCCGGCGCAATCAAGGCGCTGCTTGATCTGGCGCCTAAGACCGCCCGCAGGGTTACCGCCGGCGGACAAGACGAGGAAGTCACGCTCGACCTCGTGGTTGTCGGCGATCATCTACGGGTTCGGCCCGGCGAGAAGGTGCCGGTGGACGGCGTCATCGCCGAAGGACGAGTATCGATCGATGAATCACTGGTGACCGGCGAATCCATGCCGGTGACCAAGGAAGCGGGCGCCAAGGTCATCGCCGGCTCGCTCAACAAGACGGGCAGCTTCGTCATGGTCGCCGAGAAGGTCGGGAGCGAGACGCTGCTTTCGCGGATCGTCCAGATGGTGGCCGAGGCGCAGCGCAGCCGTGCGCCGATCCAACGCATGGCCGATCAGGTCTCTGGCTGGTTCGTGCCCGTAGTGATCGCGGTCGCGCTGATCGCGGCCGCCGCATGGGCGGTGTTCGGTCCCGACCCGCGCCTGACTTATGCCCTTGTTGCCGCCGTTTCGGTGCTAATCATCGCCTGTCCCTGTGCCCTTGGTCTCGCCACGCCGATGTCGATCATGGTTGGCGTCGGGCGCGGCGCACAGGCTGGCGTACTCATCAAGAATGCCGAGGCGCTGGAACGGTTCGAGAAGATCGACACGCTGGTGGTCGACAAGACCGGAACGCTGACCGAAGGTCGACCCGCTGTGACAGGTATCCGCACCGTCAGCGGATGGGACGAGAACGAGATCCTGCGCCTTGCGGCCAGTCTCGAACGGGGCAGCGAACATCCGCTGGCTGACGCCATTCTGCGCGCCGCGCAGGACCGCAAGCTGGCGCTCGAACAGGCGAGCGATTTCGACTCGCCTGTCGGGCGCGGCGTGACCGGCACAGTGTCGGGCAAGCATATCCTGCTTGGTGGCCTGCGGTTCATGGGGGAGCAGAAGATCGATACGGCTGCGCTCAACGAAGCGGCCGAGGCGATGCGCGCCGAGGGCGCGACGGCGATCTTTGCCAGCGTCGATGGCAAGCTTGCCGGACTTCTTGGCATAGCCGATCCTATCAAGGAAACTTCGGCTCAAGCCGTCCGCGAGCTAAAGGCTGACGGCATCCGTATCGTCATGATGACCGGGGACAATCGAACCACCGCTCTTGCCGTCGCGGCCCGCCTTGGCATCGATAATGTCGAGGCCGAGGTTCTGCCCGAAGACAAGGCCAGCGTTGTGCAGAAGCTGCGCTCCGACGGCCGCAGCGTCGCCATGGCAGGCGACGGCGTCAACGACGCCCCGGCGCTGGCGGCAGCCGAGGTCGGGATTGCCATGGGAGCGGGAGCGGATGTCGCCATAGAAAGCGCGGGGGTTACGCTGCTGCAAGGCGATCTCAACGGTATCCTGCGCGCGCGGCGGTTGTCGCGCGCCGTGATGCGCAACATTCGCCAGAACCTGGTCTTCGCCTTCGCCTATAACGTCGCGGGCATTCCGATCGCAGCCGGCGCGCTCTATCCAACCTTTGGCTGGATGCTCTCGCCTGCCATTGCAGCGGCCGCCATGGCGCTGTCATCGGTAAGCGTCATCACCAATGCCTTGCGATTGCGGGTCATTCGTCTGTGATCGACCTGCCTCGTCATTTCGAAGCGAGCGCGCCAACAGCCGGGTCGGCGGAAGGTATCCTTGTCATTGCCGACGAACCGGACCTGCTGGCCAAACATATGCGCTGCCCATCGTTCATGAAGGGTGGCGGCAGCATCCGTGCAACCTCGATGCTCTAGCGGGGAAAGAGGTCGGTTCAGTGATCCTGGGGCAGCCAGCGCGATAGGTCGGATCATGCAACATTTCCCAGCGAACGAGACCTTTTCCAACGTCCTTGGGTGTCACGATAGTCAGCGAAGGAAATAGGCCCCGCATGTGGCCGACATTCCAGGTGACGATCACCGGAACGTGGTGAACGATCGCCTTGCACGAAAGCACGAACGGCGTCGAACGGTTGCGCCAGCTTCAATCCGATCAAGACCGTCACCGCGCGCACGCTCTCCAACGCCGCCCAAACTTCCTCGGCCGTGAACCGGTATTGCGCCCGTTTGACCCGCTGATTCAAAGTGCTGCAGGCTTCGGCGTGACTGTATGCGGCGACGGCGTATTCGCTGCGCCTCTCACCGATCGGCAAGTCCGGAGAGAGCGCATGATGATCGTGGGCTCCCGCCAACATCGCGATGAGCAGGTTGCTGTCGAGAAGGGCATCGGCCTTCAAGAGTCCTGCTCCCGTCCCGCCTCGAGCGCGGCGTTAGCCTCTTCCAGGCTTACCCGCAGCACCACCGGAGGGCGGAGCTAGGGTCGGTCCGAGCCGAACCAGTCGACCTATTTTGGCGACCACGTCCGGCGGCACATAACCACGCAGCGCGTCTTCAACGACTGCTCCAAGTCGCTCCTGAAATAAAATCGCGGAGATTGGAGGGGCAAATGCTCCGCCTGCGTATGGCCTGGAACGACTTCACAGGAGCAGAACAATGAAGGCAGTCACCCTCGCAGCCTGTATGGCCCTCACTTTGGCCAGTTCTCCATCGTCCGCCCAGACCGGGCCGATGCCCGCTATGGACCATGACCACGGTCAGGTGCAGCCCGCTCCAACGCAACCGGCTCCCCCACCGGGCACCCACAGCGAACATGACGATGGCACCGCGGCAGGCGGTTCGATGGGCGGCATGGGCGGTGGCATGCAGGGCATGGGTCAGATGCCGATGATGGAACCGACCGCTGCCAATCCTTTCCCGCATGTCGAGATGAAGATGCACATGGCAATGATGCATGCGATCGGCGCCGACGCGACGGAAACCTATGTCCGCAAGATGATCGAACATCATCGCGGTGCGGTGGAGATGTCGCGGCTAGTCCTCGCCGGCAAGCCTGAGGGCGCCGTGAGCCGGATGGCTACGCAATCCATTACGGACCAGAACCGTGAGATCGATGCCCTGCAAGCGTGGCTGCGCCAGAATGGCAAGACTGCCCAATGATGCCTTGAGGCGAGTAAGCCAACGAGGTTCATCCAAGGGAGCAGTCCACTCTGAAACCGAAGCGTTTGGTCTTGCGCTTACAATGGTGCTGGCGGGGGGCCGCTTGCGTAAGTCTACCTAGCGCGATGTCCGACGAGTCGTGCGAGAATTGACGGCAACGCCAACGATAGGATCGTGACATGGGCCAAATGCATGCCATGCAACTCGACGGACCCGGCAAGCCGTTGCGCATGGTCACGCGGCCGCTGCCCGTTGCCGGTCCGGCGCAGCTCCTGATCAAGGTGGTGGCCTGTGGCGTCTGCCGCACCGACCTCCATGTGCTCGACGGGGAAATCCCGGCCCATTATCCGATCGTCCCGGGCCACGAGATTGTCGGACGCGTGATTGCTATGGGCGCGAGAACGGCAGGTTTCGCGATCGGCCAACGTGTCGGTGTCCCCTGGCTCGGCCACACCTGCGGCGTCTGTAGCTTTTGCAGGAGCGGTCACGAGAATCTCTGCGATCAGCCGGAGTTTACCGGCTGTACTCGCGATGGGGGCTATGCCAGCCATGTCGTCGCGGACGCACGCTATTGCTTCCCGCTGCCGGATCGCTTCACTGACGTGGAGGCCGCGCCGCTATTGTGCGCCGGTCTGATCGGCTGGCGCGCGCTGCGTCTCGCCGGCGACGGGCAGAGGATCGGGCTGTGCGGTTTTGGCGCGGCTGCGCACATCCTCGCCCAGGTCGCGACATGGCAGGGGCGCGAGGTCTATGCCTTCACCAAGGCCGGCGATGAGGACGGACAGGCGTTCGCGCGGTCGCTCGGCTGCATCTGGGCCGGGTCGTCCGAGGCGGCCCCTCCCGTTCCACTCGACGCCGCACTGATCTTTGCGCCGGTAGGAGCGCTGGTGCCGGCCGCGCTAAAGGTCGTGCGCAAGGGCGGCCGCGTTGTCTGCGCGGGCATTCACATGAGTGACATCCCTGCTTTCCCCTACGCCGATTTGTGGGGGGAGCGCGCGATCCTCTCCGTCGCCAATCTGACGCGCGAGGATGGCACTTCCTTTTTCGAGATGGTGGAAAGGGCGGGGATCAGGACCGTGACCGAATCTTTTCCACTGGAGCGCGCGAACGAGGCATTGCGACGGCTGCGCGAGGGTCGATTGACCGGTGCTGCGGTGATCTGTCCCGATCCGGAAACATAGGCCGCGCGCGAGACGCTCCCGCGGGTGAACGACGGTGGACCAAAGTGGATGCAAGAGATTGAACCCGCCTACTCCGCGCGGGCATTCCTCATGGGCGATGCGCCAGGATTCCTAATTGTGTGCAGGCATTTAGCCCCTCTCGACATTGGGAGAATCCCCCGCACGCGGATGATGCGCCATACGTTATTGACCCCAAATCCTTCACCTCTGCTCCCAGGTGGACGATCAGGGCATCCTCGACGGCAGCACGATCGTCTCACCATCCACAACGAACCTGCCGTAGCCGCGATGGTGGATCGTCTGCGGATCATTCTGGGCCGGATTGCTCCAGGCTGCAACGATCTCCAGAATGAACAGATTATATTTGTTGACCAGGCGTGTCTCGTCGACCCTGCATTCCAGATTGGCGAAGCATTCCGCTACCAGTGGCGGCGCCACCAGCGCAGCGGGAAGCTGCGTCAGTCCGATCGCGGCGAACTTGTCGATGTCGCGGCCGGAGCAGTTGCCGATCTCCACGACCTTGGGCGCAAGATCCAGGGCCGGGACGGCGATCACGCACTCCCTTGTCGCGCGCAGTGCTGTGAAGCTGAAGTCGGCACTGCTGACGATACAGGCCAGCAACGGCGGCGTGAACTCGACCATCATATGCCATGACATGGTCATCACATTGCTTCGGCCTTGATGCGCCGTCGTCAGCAGGACAACCGGCCCGGGCTCGAGCAGCTGGTAAACCTCCGGCAACGGGAATGGCCGCATTGGTTCGCGATTGTTGGCGGCGATTGCAGGCATTGCCGTTGTTCCCTCGTTGCCGTCTTGCCGATGCTGCGCGGTGTCGCACAACGGCCCGGCGTTCTGTCCAAATCACCAGCGCCTCCCATGGCCGGGTGCCAACCCCGGGACGACGCGCTCTTGAGCGTGCGGCCACTACATCGTCATGCGAGGATACATGCGCGTAGCGATAAGGACGAGAAGGCTGGAGATCGCGACGAGCACGATGCAATCGGTGCCCACCCCAAACTTGCTCGCCTCGCCCGTCAGCATGAGTGCGCGCAGGGCATCGACCTCATAGGTGAGCGGATTGGCCAGCGAGATCGCCCTGAGCCATCCCGGCATGATCTCGATCGGATAGATGGCGTTGCTGGCGAAGAAGATCGGCATGGTCAACACCTGCCCGATCCCCATGAATCGCTCGCGAGTCCGCACGATGCAGGCGATGATCAGCGAAAATGTCGAGAACAGGCCCGAGCCGAGGATGATCAGGGCGGCGACGCCGAGCAGGTGCAGGACATGGAGATCGATCGCGATGCCGAGCGCAAGTGCAAGCACATAGACGATGATCGCCTGTGACAGCCCCCGCACGGCTGAGGAAATCGCCTTGCCGAGGACGAGGGCGCTGCGGGGCGCCGGACTGACCATATAGCGATGAAGGACGCCAAGGTCGCGCTCCCAGATCACTGCGATGCCATAGAAGATCGCCGCAAACAGCACGCTCTGGGCAAGAATGCCGGGCGCCAGGAAATCGAGATACCGGCCATTGCCGCTGGCCAGCCCGCGGACCTGCGCCATCACCTCGCCGAACAATAGGAGCCAGATAGCCGGCTGGATGGCGCGGGTGAGCAGTTCGGTCGGATCATGCCGGAGCTTCCGCACTTCGGCGTCAGCCACCGCATGGACTTCCGTGGCATAGTTGCCGATCCGGACGAGGATGTCAGCCATGCTCGGCCGCGCTCCGGCGCGTCTGGAGAACGTCATGCATGTTGCCGCCCGTCTGCTCGTCGCCGCCCGCGATCCGGGCAAAGACATCGTCGAGCGTGGCGTCCGGGCCGATCCCGGCCTTCAGCTCGGCCGGCGTTCCCACGTGCTCTAGCCGCCCATGGTGCAGGATGCCGACGCGGTCGCACAGGGCGTCGGCTTCCTCCATGACGTGCGTCGTCAGCAGGATCGTCGTCCCATAGCGGTCGCGGAGATTGCGGACATGGGCCCACACCGTGTTGCGGGCCACCGGGTCGAGACCGACCGTGGGCTCGTCCATGATGAGCAGCGCCGGCCGATGCATCGTGCTCTGGGCGATCTCCAGCCGGCGCAGCATGCCGCCGGAATAATGCTGCGCCAGCCGACCGGCGGCATCGGTCAGCTCCGTCCGTTCGAGGGCTTCCCTGATCCGCTGTGAACGCTGAGCCCGAGGAATGAGATACAGCCGCGCCGAGAGAAGAAGATTCTCGTAGCCGGTCAGGGCGCCGTCGGCCGATAGTAGCTGGGGTACGTAGCCGATGTGGCTGCGCACTGCCCTTGGTTCCCGGGCCAGATCATAGCCGGCGACCCGGGCATTGCCAGCCGACGGCGGTAGCAAGGTCGTCAGCATCTTGATCAGCGTCGACTTGCCCGCACCGTTGGGACCGATAAGTCCGAAAATCTCCCTACTGTGGATTTGCAGATCCACCCGGTCCACCACCACCCGGCCGTCGAAGGATTTGGACAGTTCAGAGGTTTGAATGACCAGACCGGCGTTCCCAGCCGGGATACCAGGCGACGCAGCCTGATCGATCGCTGTATTCAGCTCCGTCACGCCACATCTCGCGCGGAGGCAAGATGCTGTTCCGGCGCATGTGGCGGTCCCGAAATGCCACGGTAGAGTGCCCTATTCCTCGCTGTCAGCCTCACAGCCATATCGATCACATCCATCCGGCAGCCGCTCAAAAAGGGAGAATCTTACAGCCAGTCTAGTCCCTCGGGCGCCTTGGACACTCCGTTCTTATACGGATTGGAGCTTCCGCATTTCCGATCGACTCTGGACCGGCCAAAAGGCCGCGGCGCACGATTGCCGACCCGCGCCCGCGGCATCGGACGAACCAAGATTTCAATCTATTGCGGAGTGCATCACATGGACCTGACCGAAGCGATCTACGGACGCCGCGCGACACGCGCCTACACAGCGGCTCCTGTCTCGAAAGACCTGCTGGAGAACGTGATCGATGCTGCCATCCAGGCCCCGAGCGCCGTCAACGAACAGCCGTGGGACTTCACCATTATCCAGAACACATCGCTGCTCGATCGGATTTCTGCGGCGGCCAAAGCCCATATGATTGAGACGATGCCGAGCGGATCCTTTCCGGAACATCTCCACGAGACTCTCGGAAGTCCGGATTTCCACATCTTTTATCATGCGCCGGTCCTCATCACTATCTCGGCACGCGCCGGAGCATGGGCGATCGAAAATGCCACCCTGGCGGCCGAGAATCTGATGCTGGCGGCGCACGGACAGGGCCTGGGATCCTGCTGGATCGGCTTTGCCCAACGGTGGCTCGAGACTGCGGACGGCAAGCATGCGCTGGGCGTTCCTGACGATTTCGTGCCGGTTGCCCCGATAATCATCGGCCATCCCGCCGCGCCCGCCGGCCTCGTCCCCCGCCAACCACCGCAGTCGCGGTGGATCGATTGAACGCCCGCCTTCCGACGGGCGAACCGCCGCAAGGAAGCTGCGCCTAGTACCTTGGGGGGAGGATTTGCTTATCCACTTCGTGTGAATTCTGGATGATGCCAAATGACCATGGCGTCGCCGGGCCGTTTGCCGCGTGGAATGACGCGACAGAGTGACAGCACAGATGGTCGAGGTTTGTCTCCTTCCCCTTGCCGTGAAAAATGCCCGTGAAAACAGGGGACCCGGATTGGGTCTGGGGAGGAATGGCGGTGGCTGGACCCTAGGGTCCGGACCCATTAACGGGATTCCCCTGCCGACGGGATTGTGATTAATTGCCTCCGGCGGGGAGGCGATGAGATGGCTGATTTCTTTTGGTTTTCTGATGCGCAGTGGGCGCGGATCGAGCCGCTGTTGCCGAACGACGTGCGTGGCATGAGGCGTGTTGACGATCGCCGGGTATTGAGCGGGATCGTCCATGCCCTGCGGAGCGGCGGGCGTTGGGCCGATTGCCCGCAGGAGATCTATGGCCCCAAGAAGACGCTCTACAACCGTTTCGTTCGTTGGTCGGAGCGCGGCATCTGGGATGGCATCTTCAGCGCGCTGGCCGGCGAGGGGGATGCACCGGATCGACTGTTCATCGACAGCTCCTGCATCAAGGTCCATCGCTGCGCCGGCGGCGCAAAAGGGGGGCCTTGGCTCATGGTATCGCCCGCACCAAAGGCGGCCGCAACACCAAGCTTCACGCCGTCTGCGATGGCAAGGGACGTCCGCTCGTCCTGCTCCTGACCCCGGGCAACGTGCATGATTGCAAGGTGGCAAAAGCGTGTATCGAGGCGCTGCCGCCATCGGCCGAGCTGGTCGCCGACAAAGGCTACGACAGCAAGGACCTGCGCGAATGGCTCGAAGAGCGCGGCACCCAGGCGGTCATCCCGCCGCGCAAGAACCGCAAGGTCCAGTACGACTACGACAAAGCCATCTACCGGCAGCGCAACATCATCGAACGCATGTTCTGCCGGCTCAAGGACTGGCGCCGCATCGCCACCCGCTTCGATCGCAACGTCAAAAACTTCATGGGCGCCGTCGCCCTCGCCGCAGCCGTCATCTGGTGGCTGTAATGAGTCCGGACCCTAGTCACCCGGAACTGTAATCCGTATCATTGACCCGGATTCATTTGGGGAGATGAGCGATGGCAGGGCGGCAGGCGGATGCGGTGGTGTTGAG
>NZ_MIPT01000001.1:4043502-4271385 GCF_001853345.1 Edaphosphingomonas haloaromaticamans
CTTACCGCTGGACCAAATCCGCCGACGAAATACTCGCCTCCGTCAAGCGCTTCTGCCAGAAAGCAATGAAACGTACTTCAGATTCAGGTGACTAGGACCAATCGACATTCAGATGATGGCAGGCCGTCAGGGCTGAATGTCGATTGGTCCCAACCCGAACCCCTTCCGAAGATGACGAAGGCCGCCCCCCTGCCCGATCTTGCGATCCGCCTGCGCCGCACCGCCTTCAACCGGGCGCTGGCCGAAGCCGACCTGGCGGCGATCGGCCCGCTGCTCGCGCCCAACGCCATTCTCGTCACCGGCACGGACAGCGCGGTGATTTCCGGCCGCAAGGCGCAATTGCTGGCATGGAAGCGCGAATTCACGGCGCGGGAGCGGACGATCTACACCCGCACACCGGACACCATCCAGGCTTCGCCGGTGGAACCGATCGCGCTGGAACAGGGCCATTGGCAGGGCCTTGCCGCGGAAGGCGGGGCAGCGGTCGCTTCCGGCACCTATGCCGCCAAATGGCGCAGGATCGGCGCGGACTGGGTGATCGAGGCGGAAATCTACCTCACCCTCGCCTGAGGCGCCCTTCCCGGAGACGCCGGGCGATCACGCCAGCCGTTCGGCCAGGAAATCGACGAACACCCGCACCCGGGCCGGCATGTTCGGGCCGCCGGCGAACACGGCGTGGACCGCCTCCCTATCGCCCGGATTATACTCCTCCAGCAACGGGACGAGCCGGCCGGCGGCGATATCATCCTCCACCCCGAAGAAGCCGACGCGCGTGATGCCGACGCCGTCGATCGCAAGCTGGCCCAGCGTCTCGCCATTGTTCGCCTCGATATTGCCGCTGACGGCGAGGGCATAATCGCGGCCGTCGCGCCGGAAGGGCCAGACCGGCTCGGCCCGGCGGAAATTGAAGCTGAGGCAATTATGGTCGTGGAGGTCCTCGGGAATATGCGGTGTCCCGTGACGCGCGAGATAGGCCGGCGAGGCGACGACCACCCGGCCATTCTCCCCCAGCTTGCGCGCGGTGAGCGGGCTATCGGCCAGCGGGCCGAAGCGGATCGCGACATCGGCCTCGCCGCCGGCGATATCGACCAGCCTGTCGCTGAGGCTGATATCGACGAGGATGTGCGGATGGAGCCGGGTGAATTCGCCCAGCAACGGCACGATGCGGAGCCGGCCATGGGCCTGCGCGGCGCTGATCCGCAAGCGGCCGCGCGGCGCGCCCTGGTCCGCGATCGCCTGCTCCGCATCGTCGAGATCGGTGAGGATGCGCCGCGCGGCCGCGAGATAGGCCTGCCCCTCGGCGGTGAGCGCCAGCGCCCGCGTGCTCCGCAACAGCAGCCGCACGCCCAGCCGCGCCTCGATCCGATCGATCGCGCGGCTGACCGCCGAGGGCGTGAGGCCGAGCTGCCGCCCGGCGGCGGAGAAGCTGCCTTCCGCGACGACGGCGGTGAATATCTCCAGCGCGCGGGCGCGATCGGCGGCGGGGGCGATCTTTGCATCCATTTCAAAAATCCTTCGCCTCCAGCCGGCCTACCGGCGGACTCCGTGGCGATCCATCTATGCGCTCCTATAGCAGTTGAAAGGGACGCGGATGGAATATCGGCAATTGGGAGCGTCGGGGCTCCGGGTGCCCGTGCTGNGCTTCGGCGCCGGCACCTTCGGCGGGGCCGGCCCGCTGTTCGGCGCCTGGGGCAATAGCGACGCGCGCGAGGCGCGGCGGCTGGTGGACATCTGCCTGGAAGCCGGCGTCACCCTGTTCGACACGGCCGACGTCTATTCCGACGGCGCTTCGGAGGAAGTGCTGGGCGAGGCGATCCGCGGCCGGCGCGACGCAGTGCTGATCTCCACCAAGACCGGCCTGCCGACCGGCGACGGGCCGGGCGACTGGGGCGTATCCCGATCGCGCCTGATCCGCGCCGTGGAAGGCGCGCTGAAACGGCTGGGCACCGACCATATCGACCTGCTGCAGCTCCATGCCTTCGATGCCTCGACGCCCGTGGAGGAACTGCTCGCCACGCTCGACATGCTGGTCCGCACCGGCAAGGTGCGCCATGTCGGCGTATCCAACTATCCCGGCTGGCAGCTGATGAAGGCGCTGGCCGTGGCCGACCGCCATGGCTGGCCGCGCGTCATCGCCCACCAGGTCTATTATTCGCTGATCGGCCGCGCCTATGAGGCGGACCTGATGCCGCTGGCGGCCGATCAGGGCGTGGGCGCGCTGGTGTGGAGCCCGCTGGGCTGGGGGCGGCTGACGGGGAAGATCCGCCGTAGCGCGCCGATCCCGGCCGGCAGCCGCCTTCACGAAACCGCCGCCTTCGCGCCGCCGGTGGAGGACGAGCTGCTCTATCGCGTCGTCGACGTGCTGGATGCCATCGCCGGGGAAACCGGCAAAACGGTGCCGCAGATCGCGCTCAACTGGCTGATCGGCCGGCCGACGGTTTCGTCGGTGATCATCGGCGCGCGCAACGAGGAGCAGCTTCGCCAGAATCTGGGCGCCATCGGCTGGTCGCTGACGGCCGAGCAGGTCGCCCGGCTGGACGCCGCGAGCGACGTGATGCCGCCCTATCCGCATGCCCCCTATCGCCAGCAGGAAGGCTTCGCCCGCCTGAACCCGCCGCTCGTCTGACCCGGAAAGCCCGTCATGAAGATCAATCCTCCCCTGCTCGCCCTGGCCGCCGGCGCCTTCGGCATCGGCGTCACCGAATTCGCGCCGATGGGGCTGCTGCCCGTCATCGCCAACGACCTTGGCGTTTCCATCCCCGCCGCCGGCCTGCTGATCAGCGCCTATGCGCTGGGCGTGATGCTGGGCGCGCCGCTGATGACGCTCACCACCGGGCGGATACGGCGGCGGACGCTGCTGATCGGGCTGGCCGCCATCTTCACGCTGGGCAACCTGCTGGCGGCGATATCGACCAGCTACGAGATGCTGCTGGCGGCCCGCATCATCACATCGCTGAACCACGGCGCCTTCTTCGGCGTCGGATCGATCGTGGCGGCCAGCCTCGTGCCGCGCGAACGGCAGGCGGGCGCGGTGGCGGCGATGTTCATGGGGCTGACCATCGCCAATGTCGTGGGCGTGCCGCTGGCGACATGGGCGGGCGAGGAGATGGGCTGGCGCGCGGCCTTCTGGGGCATATCGGCGCTGGGCGTGGTGACGATGGCGGCGCTGCGCCTCACCCTGCCGGACATGGCCGCGCCGAAGGACGGCGATGCCGTGGCCGAGCTGCGGGTGCTGACGCGCGGGCCGGTGCTGGCCGCCCTCGGCCTAACCGTGGTGGGCGCGAGCGCCATGTTCACCGTCTTCACCTACATCACCCCGATCCTGCGCGAGCAGACGCACGCCTCGCTGGGCTTCGTGACGGCGATGCTGGTGACATACGGCCTGGGCCTGACGATGGGCAACTGGCTGGGCGGGCGCTTTGCCGATCGTTCGGTGGACATGACGCTGATCGTCACGCTCGCCTCGCTGGCCGCCGTGCTGGTGCTGTTCGCGGTGCTGATGCCCTATGCCGCACCGACCGCCATCCTCGTCTTCCTGTGGGGCGTGGCGAGCTTCGCGCTGGTGCCGCCGCTGCAGGTGCGGGTGATGGCCGCCGCCGCCGATGCGCCCAACCTCGCATCGTCGATGAACATCGGCGCGTTCAACCTGGGCAATGCCATCGGCGCGGCGCTGGGCGGCGGGGTGATCGCCGCCGGGCTGGGCTATCCGGCCGTGGCGCTGGCCGGCGCCGCGACATCGGCGCTGGGGCTGGGCGCGGTGCTGCTCGCCCGGCGCCCGGCCGGGCAGGCGGCCGAGCAGCTCTGCAACGAAGCCGCCTGACCGCGCCCCATACCAAGGCGTCGAGATGCTGGCGCATCACGCCTGGAAAGGCTCAGACGCCGAACGGGCTTAATCGGGGTTCGATGAGTCACGCTCATCGANCCCCGTCGTCACTCCTCCGCCGGGCAGACCGTGCCGGTCTTGTTTTCGACCAGCCGGGCATCGATCAGGTCCATGTCGAGCGTGCCGCCCGTCTTCAACCGAAGCAGCGGCTGGACCTTGCTGAAATCCTGCCCCTTGAAGCAAGGCAGCGCGATTTCGAGATGGCTGGCGCCGGGGCGGAGCAGGCGGGCGATGGGCAGCGCCGTATCGCCCACCATCAGATGCACGGCCGAGGACGGCGCCTTGCCGACCTTGACGTCCAGGCTGACGAGCATCGAGCCGTTCGCCTCGCGCGAGATATCGGTGGGATCGGCGGCGGCGATGGCGACCCACCCTTCCCCCTTGCCGTTCCAGCCGAGATGCACGACCAGCGGATCGCGCGGGCTGGGACCGGCGGTGACGGCGCCCGCGCCCGCCGGCTTGCCGGCATAGGCGACCGGCGGCGCGCCCGCCGCGCCCAACGTGAGGCCATAGCCGTTCCAGAAGACGCCCCTGGCGAAATAGACGCCGCGGTCGCCATATTGGACGCTGGTCTCCACCTCCGGCAGGCGCGGCGTTTTGGCCGGCGCGGCATAAGTAAGGCCGAACCCGTAGGCGAATTGCGGATCATAATCGGCGTCGCCGATATTGAGGGGCGTCTGGTCCGGCCGCTTCGGCCAGGAGAAGCTGAGCCGGCCGGTGAAATCGTGGCGCGGCTTGCCATCCGCCCCGGCGATCAGCACGTCCGCCACGCCCGCGCCTTCCGATCCCGGCAGGAAGGCCGCGACGAAGGCATCGGCCTGGTTGATCTGCGGGTTCACGTAGAGCGGCCGGCCGGACAGCAGCACCGCCACCGTGGGAATGCCCGCCGCCTTCAGCCGCTTCAGCAGCGCCAGGCTTTCATTGTTGCCATGGTGGAGCGCGACGTCGGTCTGGTCGCCCATATATTCGGCATAGGGCGTCTCGCCGAAGACGACGATGGCCACATCCGGCTTGCGGGCGAAGGCCCCGTCCGGCGCAAGCTCCGCCGTGCCGCCGGCCGCCTCCGCCGCCTGCCGGATACCCTGGTAGATGGAGGTGGCGCCGGGAAATTCGGCCGGTCCATTGTCATTGCCCTGCCAGGAAAGCGTCCAGCCGCCGGTCTGCATCGCCACATTATCCGCGCCCTCGCCCGCAACGAGGATGCGGGCGCCCGGCCGGATCGGCAGCAGCGATCCGTTATTCTTGAGCATCACGAGCGACTTGCGCACCGCCTCACGCGCGACGGCGCGATGCTCCGCCGTGCCGATCGGCCGGAGGGTGCCGGGCCGATCCCTGGGCGCCGTCCCGTCCATGATGCCGGCGCGGAACTTGACGCGCAGCACCCGGCGCACCGCATCGTCCAGCCGCGCCATCGGTATCTCGCCCGATCGGACCTGGCGGATCATATTATGGTATAGCGCCTTCCAGTCGGTCGGCACGTTGAACACGTCCACGCCCGCATTGAAGGCGATCGCGCAGTCGGAAAGCGTGCAGCCCGGAATCTGCGAATGGCCGTTCCAGTCGCCGATGATCAGCCCGTCAAAGCCCATCCGCGTCTTCAGCACATCGGTGAGCAGCGCCTTGTTGGCGTGCATCTTGGTGCCGTGCCAGCTGCTGTAGGAGGCCATCACCGTTTGCGCGCCGGCACCGATGGCGGTGACGTAACCAGCCGCGTCGACCCGGCTCAGCTCCTCCTCCGACACCAGCGAATTGCCCTGGTCCCGGCCCTTGTCGGTCGATCCGTCACCCAGGAAATGCTTGGCGGTGGCGAGAACGTGATCCCGGTCGAGAAAGGCCCTGCCGCTGCCTTCCAGCCCCTCGACGATGGCGGCGGCATAGCGGGAGACGATGCGCGGATCTTCCGAATAGCTTTCATAGGTGCGGCCCCAGCGATCGTCCCGCGCCACGGCGATGGTCGGCGCGAAGGCCCAGTCCATGCCGGTCGAGCGCACCTCCGCCGCCGTCACCGCGCCGATGCGGCGGATCAGATCGGGATCGTGCGCGGCCCCGAGGCCGATATTGTGGGGAAAGAGCGTGGCGCCCAGCACATTATTATGGCCGTGCACCGCATCCGACGCCCACATCAGGGGGATGCGGACATGGTTGGCGCGCGGATCGACCGAGGCCTCCCAATAGGATTGGATCATCTCCACCCAGTCCCCGACCGAGGCATGCTTGTTGCCCCTGGGGAAGGAACCGCCGCCATTCTCGATGCTGCCGATATGGTAATCGCGCACCTCCTCCGGCGTGATCCAGCGGATTTCGGGCTGGAGCGTCTGGCCGACCTTCTCCTCCAGCGTCATCTGCCGGATGATATCCCCGATCCGCGCCTCGATCGCGGGATCGAGGCCGATGGGCGAGCGCGCGGCCGGCCAGATTCCGGGGTGGACGGGCATGGGTTCGGAAGGTGCGGCCGGGGCCTGCGTGCCCTGCGCGGACAGGCCCGCGCCGGCGGACAGGAAAGCGGCCAACGCCAGCCGGGACACCATCCGCGCACATCTGCCTGCCTTCATCCTCATCCTCCAGCCGATCCGGTTGCGGGGCTCAGGCCTCTTTCATGCAGACGCTGATTATCATCCGCCCGGCGCCCTCGCCACAAATTTATGGCAACGTTTTCATCGCTGCCAAAAGGATCAGGCGAGCCGGGGCGCGGTGCTCTGGCGGATGACAAGCCGGTGCGGCAGGATCTCGGCGAGTTCGCCCGTTCCCGCAGGCGTCTCGTCCGGCCTTTCCATGGCGCGCAGCAGGCGGCGGGCGGCGCGCTCGCCAATGTCGCGCGTCGGCTGGGCCACGGTGGATAGCGGCGGATTGGCCATCGCCGCATAGACGGTGTCGTCGAAACCCATGATGGAAAGATCGGCCGGCACCGCAAGGCCGAAGCGCGGCGCGACGCTCATCACGCCCAGCGCGATATCATCATTGGCGCAGAACAGCGCGGTCGGCCGCGTTTCCCGGCCGAACAACCGGTGCGCCGCCGCGATGCCGCCCTGGATGCTGAGTTCGGCATGGAGGATGCGCGCCGCGCCGTCGGCAATGCCCGCCTGCGCCATGGCCGCAACGAAGCCGCGCTCGCGATCCTGGGTGATCAGCGATCCCCGCTCGCCCGAAACGAACATGATCTCGCGATGGCCGCTGTCCAGCAGATAGCGGGTGGCATCGAAGGCCGCCTGATGATTGTCGATATGGACGCTCGGCAGGCTGGCGAGATCCTCGCTGATCGGCTCCAGCCCGATCACCACCGGCAGGCGGGGGAAATTGTCCAGCTCCACCAGCTTCCGGCTGAAGGGCGGCGAGGAGCAGAGCAGGATCACGCCCACCACCTGGCGCGCCACCAGCAGATCGATGAAGCGGCTATGCCCCTGCTCCTCCGACCGGGATTCCATCAGGATGATCGAATAGCGATCGCCCAGCACCCCGCGAATGCCGTCGATGATGTCGGAAAAGATGCTGCTGCCGATATTGTGGATCACCACCAGCACGATGTCGGTGCGGCCGCGCCGGAAGCTCTGGGCCAGCAGATTGGGGCGGAAGCCGGTCTCCTCGATCACCTTGCGGACGCGGGCGAGCGTCTTGCGGTCCACCTTTTCCGGGTTGTTGATGCAGCGCGAAACGGTGGAGTTGGAGACACCCGCCAGCCTGGCGACCTCGACGATCGTGGGTTTGGGCAAAGCGATCACTCCTCGATCCGACAATAATGACGGCAGGCCGGCCCGTCCCCCGCCAGAGCATTTTCCAGTCAGATGACACCATCTGACGACTCGGAAAATGCGGAAAACAAAAGATAATTAGAGCATGGTCCGATTCAGCCAGATCGGATCATGCTCTAGCCCGCAACCCGTCCGCGCGGCAAGGCGCCGGCGCGGACGGACCATCCGTTCAGAGCGTGGAGGAAATCTTCCAGAGGTCGATCCCGCCTTCCTGGGCATGGGTATCGATCTCGGCCAGTTCCTCCGCCGTGAAAGCGAGATTGTCGAGCGAGCGGAGCGTATCGGCGAGCTGGTCCACCGTGCGCGCGCCCACCAGCGCGGAGGTGACGCGCGGATCGCGCAGCACCCAGGCGATCGCCATCTGCGCCAGCGTCTGCCCGCGCCGCTTCGCGATCTCGTTCAACGCGCGAATCCGCGCGATATTGTCGGGCGTGATCAGCGACTGGCTGAACGATCCGGGCCGGGCGGCGCGCGCATCTTCCGGCACGCCGTTCAGATATTTGGTCGTCAGCAGGCCCTGCGCCAGCGGCGAGAAGGCGATGCAGCCGGTGCCGAGATCGGCCAGCGTGGCGAGCAGATCCTGCTCGATCCAGCGGTTCAGCATCGAATAGCTGGGCTGGTGGATCAGCAGCGGCACCTTATGCTCGGCCAGGATCGCGGCCGCCTGGCGCGTCAGTTCCGGCGAATAGCTGGAAATGCCGACATAGAGCGCCTTGCCCTGCCGGTGCAGCGTGGCGAGCGCGCCCATCGTCTCTTCCAGCGGCGTATCGGGATCGACGCGGTGGGAATAGAAGATGTCGACATAATCCAGGCCCATGCGCTTCAGGCTCTGGTCGCACGAGGCGATCAGATATTTGCGCGATCCGCCCACGTCGCCATAAGGCCCCGGCCACATGTCCCACCCGGCCTTGGTGGAAATGACCAGCTCGTCGCGGTGGCTGCGGAAGTCCGTCGCCATCACCCGGCCGAAATTCTCCTCCGCCGATCCGTAGGGCGGCCCGTAATTATTGGCGAGATCGAAATGGCTGATGCCGTGATCGAAGGCATGGCGCAGGATCGCCCGGCCGGTCTCGAACACGTCGTCGCCGCCGAAATTCTGCCAGAGGCCGAGCGAAATGGCCGGCAGCTTCAGCCCCGATCGCCCGCAGCGGCGATAGGGCATAGTATCGTAGCGGCCGGGGGCGGCGGCATAGGGCGTGGGAAAAGCCATGGGGATCAATCCAGCAGGTTGAGAATTGCGTCGATGCCGATCCGGGCGATCTCGAGATCCTCCTCGCCCGAAAGGCCGCTGACGGCGACAGCGCCGAGGCATTCGCCGCCATGGAGAAGGGGTGCGCCGCCATCCCAGCCGACATAGCGCGCATCGCCATGATAATGAACGTCGGACCCGTCCGCCTGCGCGCTGCGGCCGATATCGCCGCTGGGCCGGCGGACGCGGGCGGCGGTGTAGGCCTTGTTCTGCGCGATCACGATCGACGGCAGCGGGCAACCATCCATCCGCCAAAGCGCGATCAGCTCGCCATGCCCATCGCTGACCGCGATCGCCGCCGCCTTGCCACGGCGCCTCAACTCATCCCGGCAAGCATCCACGGCGACGGATGCCTCGGCCTCTCCCAATATACAAACGGAACGCATGCGAGCCTTTCAGTGGTAACGTTTTCACGACGCTAGCACCGATCCCTCTGCTTGAACAGCCGGTCGATCATCTGGGCCCGGCCGAGCCTGCCGCCGTCGAAGCGGCGGCAGGCTCGCTTCACTGAAACGCCCTCAGCGCACGGCGTGGGCCTTTTGTGGGAAGCGCTGGCGGAAGTCCGTCAGTTCCAGCGAGAAATCGTCCTCGCCGTGGAAATCGGCGTCGCTGAGCTGCGGCTTTTCCTGCTGCTTGTACCAGGCGGCATAGTCGGCCGTATCGACGCTCAGGCTCTTATAGTGGGTGGAATAGGTGCGGACCTTGATGGTCGGCACGGGGGCGGCCATGTCGAAGGTCATCAGCCGCAGCCAGCCGTCGCCGATCCCTACCGGCCATTCGGATTTCACGCCCGCATCCTTGGCGGTCTGGCCGCGATCCTGATAGTCGGCGAGCACCTGGTGCACCTTGTGGCCGAAGCTGTTGGTGTCGGTGCGCACCGCCTGGCCATGTTCGTGGCCGCACAGCACCAGGAATATCTGGTCGTGCCGGCTGATGAACTTGTCCCAGATCATCTGGGGGCTGTTGTCCTGCGGATCGGCGGCGTGGCCATCGATCATCGGGTTGGGGATGCGGCGCGCTTCCTTGTCCATATAATCGTGCATCGTCACGATCGTCGGCAGGCCGGGATATTTCTTCACGATCGAGGCCGCCCATTCCAGCGAGGCGTTGGGGGCATCGAACTGCAGGCCGATATGGAGGAACCTGTAGCCGCCGGCGGTGAAGATCTGGGCGCTGTCCGCGCCGCCGTCATGCGATGCGACATACCAGGGCTGGCCCTTGAAGAAGGGGGACTGATCGCCGAACACGCTGCGGAAATTGTTGAGCCCGCCGGGATGGAGCATGCCGAGCGACGCCATGTCCTTGGGATCGAACTTCGCGGCCGGCGGGAATTTGGAGTCCGTCCACATCGCGTCATAATCATGATTGCCCGGCACGACGGAGAAGGGAACCTTGCCGGCGAGCAGCATATAGCCCGAGCGCGCGGCGGGCATCTCCACCGACTTCACCTTCTCGGTCGGCGCGAAATGGGCGTCGAGCATGGGATTAGCCGCCCGCTTGAAGCCGCGCTTGGCATGATCGGGGTCCATGGCGATCGTCTGGTGCTGCCACACGTCGCCCAGCGCCGTCACGAAGGCGATGTCGCCGCCCGCGCTCTCCACATTGTCGGCGACATATTGCAGCTGCTGCATGAACATGTCGCGCGCGTCGAAGGGAAAGCCCTCGGCGGTCTGGTGCGTGTAATCGACATAATTCTGCGTGTCGGGGATCACCGCGATGGTGAAGCTGCCATCCTTGGCGGCGAGCGGCGCCGTCGCCAGCACGGTGGCGATCAGGGCGCAGCCGCGGAACAGGCGCATATATCGGGACATGGTGCTTTCTCCTTGCAGGGAAATCAGAAGGTGACGCCGAATTCGGCGCGATAGGTGCGGCGCGATCCGGCGATAAAGGTGGGGATGCCGAAATAATCGCCGGTATTGCCGGCATCGACGAGGAACTTCTTGTCGGTGAGGTTGTCGCCGACCAGCGCGAAGGACCATTTCTTGTCGCGCGGGGTGAAGGTGATCCGCGCGCTCAACAGACCGTAGCCGTTCTGGAATTCATCGACGACGCGATCGGAATAGGCCGCCGGCACGCGCTGCTGCAGATCGAGCCGGTCGTTATCCTCGAAGAAGAACATCTTGGACTGCCAGCTGTAGAGCGGCGCGAAGGCGACCGTGCCGCCCTTCAACGGCGCCTCGAAATTGCCGCCGATCGCGAACTTGTGATCGGGGCTGTTGCGGAACATGTTGCCGTCATAAAGGCCGGCGCGGAAGCGGGCATGGTTGTAGCCGTAGCTGCCGAAGACCGAGATGCCGGGGGTGAGCTCGTAGCTCAGCTGCGCCTCGAAGCCGGTGGCGTCCGCCTTGCCGGCATTCACCGTGGCGACGATGCCGTCCTTCAGGCCCAGCGTCTGGAAATTCTCATATTCATAATGATAGACCGAGGCATCGCCGACCAGGCGGCCGCCCAGCAGGCGGAACTTGACGCCCGCCTCCGTCGATTTCAGCGTCTCCGTGGGGATCAGCTGCGCCGGTGTGGTGGGGTTGAGCTGCAGCACCTCCGGCCGCTTGCCGATGCCGTAGACCGCGTAGAGATTGACGTCCGGCGTCAGCTTGAAGCGCAGGCCCGCGCGGCCGGTGACGTTGCTGGAGCTGTTGCTGCCGGTGAGCACCGCATTGCCGGGCGTGGGCTGGAGCAGCAGGCCGCCGCCGGTGAGGCTGGACGGCCCGAGCGGGGTGAGGCCCTGGAGGGTGAGATCCTTCTTGTCCCACGTCGCGCGCGCGCCGGCGAACAATTCCAGCCGATCGGTGAGGTGGGCCGTCACATCCGCGAAGATATCGTAGGTGGTGATCTTGGCGCCGGTGATCTGCTGATCGAGCTGGAACGCCTTCAGCACGTTGGCGGCCGGCCCGAGCAGGGCGTTGATCTCCGCGTTGGTGAGGCCGCGCGGGGCGAGATTCTGCAAGGTGCCGCCCAGCAGCAGCGCCATCGCACGCTCGTCATATCCCATCTCCATGCTCATGCCGTTATTGGCATGGAACACGCTGCCGCCGATGAAGCCTTCGAAGATGCCGACATCCTTGAAGTTGAGGCGCAGCTCCTCCGAATATTGCTTGCCGTCGTTGCACTGATGATAGGCGATCAGGTTGGTCGGCGTGCCGTCATTATCGCCCGACTGGCAGGCATCGAACCAGCGATAGCCGCTGATCGAGGTGAGGCTGAGGCGATCGTTCAGGCGCCAGTCCGCCGTGCCGCTGATGCCGACGATCTCGCGATGGAAATAAGGCGAGGGCAAGGTGCCGAAGGTATCGAGGTGGGTGGGCGTCCAGAAGCGAAGATCGCCGACCACCGCGCCGGTCGTCTGATCGAGCGGCAGGAAGGTGCGCGACTTGAAGGGAACGCCGCCCTTGGTGTCGTCCACGTCATAGGTGGCGATCAGGTTGAAGCTGAAGTCGCTGGTCGGTTCCCACTTGCCCGCGAAGCGATAGGCCTGGGCGTCGAGCGCGTTGTAGGTGCCGCTGCCGTCGCTGTCCTTGACGAAGCCGTCGCGCTTGCGCTTGAGCGCGCCGAAACGGATGCCGAGCGTGTCGCTGACCGGCAGGTTCACCACGCCCTGCAGGCTGTAATAATCATAATTGCCGCCGCCGGCCTTGAGCTCGACCGAGAGATCGTCGGTCGGCCGCTTCTGGAAGATCGAGACGCCGCCGTTGAGCGCGGAGCGGCCATGGAGGGTGGATTGCGGCCCCTTCTCCACCTCGACGCGGTCGATGTCGAACAGCTCGCCATAGGCCGAGGCGGTCTGCACCACCGCGACGCCATCCTGGAACACGGCGACGCGCTGTTCCGCCTGGGGGGAGAATTCGTTGGAGGTGATGCCGCGCACGGAGAAGCCGGGGGCGAACTTGTCCTGCAACTGGATGACGAAGCCGGGGGTGATGGCCGATATCTTGGAAAGCTCGGTGCCGCCGATCTGGTCGAGGAAGCCGGAGCCGTAAGCGCTGATCGACATCGGGACATCGGTGATTCGCTGTTCGCGCTTCTGCGCGGTGACGATGATGTCGCCGCCCATCGCATCCGGGGCGGGAGCCGCTTCCGGCGCGGCGTGAGCCTGCGCCGCCGCCAATATCAACAGGCTGGAAGAAAAAAGGAACTTGCGCACGACCCGATCTCCATGGACCATTTACGAGACGGGCGTGTATCGTTATTCTATGACAGATTTGCTGCACGAAAGCTGCACGGAAATGGCGAGCGAAATAATGGATGCAGGCATCACGCGCGGCCGCGGCCGGCCGCGCGACACGCAGAAGGATGCGACGATCCGGGACGCGGCATGGCGCGTCCTGGCCGACAAGGGCTATGAGGGGCTGACCTTCGAGGCGATCGCCGAGCTGGCCGGGTGCAGCCGCGCCACCCTCTATCGGCGCTTCGCTTCCAAGGACGAGCTGATCACGGCGATCCTGCACGAAACCTCGCGAGCGATCGAACCGGGTTTCGCCGCCGGCGAATCCCCCCGCAATATCCTGATCGGCCATGCCAGCGCAGCCGCCGACTATCTTTCGGGCGAGCGGGGCCAGGCGATCCTGAAGCTGGGCTTCACGATCGCGCACCTGCCCGATCTGGCGGCGGCGATCGGCCGGCATGCCGATCAGGAACGGACCTTCTACATCCGCGAGTTCCGACGGCTGGCCCCGGCCGCCGCGCTGGCGGACATCGAATTCGCCTGCCACACGCTGATCGGCAGCGTGACCTACCATGTCGCCATCCTGCGACGCCCGCTTCCCCCGGCGCGCATCGCCCAGCTGGTCGATCAGGCGATCGCGCTGGTTGCCGATCGAACCGGAAGCCGCTGACCGGCAGCCCGAGGCGAATGGGATGGGGGGTGCGGCTGCCCCATCCCCGGTCGCGCGCCATTGCGATGAGGCGCCGCGCGTTCTAGCGGACGGGCATGCCTGCCATCGTCCGCTCCGCCCGCCGCCTTGCCTTTCCCCTGCTCGCTTTCGGTTTCGCCGCATCGGCCCTGGCCGATCCCGCCGCGCATATCGGCAATGTCACCATCACCCGCGACGATTGGGGGATCGCCCATATCGACGGCAAGACCGATGCGGACGCCGTGTTCGGCATGATCTATGCCCAGGCCGAGGACGACTTCAACCGGATCGAGACCAACTATCTGGTCAATCTCGGCCGGCTGGCGGAAGCCGAGGGCGAAAAGGCGATCTGGCAGGATCTGCGCCAGCGCCTGTTCGTCGATCACGAACGGCTGAAGACTGATTATGCGCGCAGCCCGCAATGGCTGAAGGCGCTGATGCAGGCCTGGGCGGATGGCCTCAACCATTATCTCGCCACCCATCCCGATGTCCGCCCCCGCGTGATCCGCCGTTTCGAGCCGTGGATGGCGCTGAGCTTCACCGAAGGCAGCATCGGCGGCGATGTGGAGCGGGTGCCGCTGAGCCAGCTCGAAGCCTTTTACGGCAGGAAGCAGATCGCCATGACGGCCGACGAGAAGGGCCTCCTCTATCGCGAGCCGCAAGGATCGAACGGCATCGCCATCGCGCCCGCCCACACGAAGGACGGCCACGCGCTGCTGCTGATCAACCCGCACACCAGCTTCTTCTTCCGCGCCGAGCAGCAGGTGAAGAGCGGCGAGGGGCTGGACGCCTATGGCGCGGCCACCTGGGGCCAGTTCTTCATCTATCAGGGGTTCAACGACCGGATCGGCTGGATGCACACGTCCAGCGGGATCGACAATGTCGACGAGTTCGCCGAGACGATCGTGCGCCGGCCGGACGGCGGGCTCGCCTACCGCTACGGCAAGGCGCTGCGCCCCGTTGCCGAAAGGACTATCCGGCTGGCCTATCGCGCGGCGGACGGGACGATGGCCGAGCGCAGCTTCACCACCTATTCCACGCATCACGGGCCGATCGTGCGCGAGGCGGACGGCAAGTGGATCGCCACCGCCCTGATGAACCGGCCGGTGCCCGCGCTGGAGCAGAGCTATCTGCGCACCAAGGCGCGCGATTATGCGGGCTTCCTGAAGGTGGCCGAACGCAAGGCCAATTCCTCCAACAACACGCTGTTCGCGAGCGCCGATGGGGACATCGCCTATCTCCATCCCCAGTTCGTGCCGATCCGCGACGATCGCTTCGACTATCGCCGCCCCGTGGACGGCAGCGATCCGGCGACCGACTGGAAGGGGCTGCACAGCCTGGCCAGCCTGCCGCAGGCGGTGAACCCGAAGAATGGCTGGGCCTTCAACACCAACAACTGGCCGTGGACGGCCGCCGGCAAGGACAGCCCCAGGGCGGCGGATTATCCCCGCTACATGGATCAGGTGGGCGAAAATCCGCGCGGGCCGCATGCCGAACGGGTGCTGAACGCGCAGGCGCGGTTCACGCCCGAAACGCTGATCGCGGCCGCTTACGATCCCTATCTCACCGCCTTCGCGCGGCTGATCCCCGGCCTGGTCGCCGCCTATGATCGCGCGCCCGATCCGGCGCTGGCCGGGCCGATCGGCCTGCTGCGCGGCTGGGACCATCGCTGGGGACTGGAGAGCGAGGCCACGTCGCTGGCGGTGTTCTGGGGCGAGGCGATGTGGGAGCCCGCCGCCGGCCCCGCCAAGGATGCCGGGCTTTCGGTGTGGGATTATATGGCGACGCGGGCGAGCGATGCGGAGCGGCTGGCCGCGCTGCGCGCCGCCGTGGCGCGGCTGACGCAGGATTTCGGCGGCTGGCGGGTGCCGTGGGGCGAGATCAACCGATACCAGCGCAACGACGGCGCGATCGAACAGGTTTTCGACGATGCCAGGCCCAGCATCGCGGTGCCCTTCACCGCATCGCAATGGGGATCGCTCGCGGCGTTCGGGGCGAAGCGCTATCCGGGGACGAAGCGCTATTATGGCACCCGCGGCAACAGCTTCGTCGCCACCGTGGAATTCGGCCCGCGCATCCGCGCCTGGGCGGTGAGCGCGGGCGGCGAGAGCGGCGATCCGGCATCCCCGCATTTCGCCGATCAGGCCCGGCTCTATGCCGAGGGCAAGCTGCGCCCGGTCTATTTCTACCCGGACGAGCTGGCCGGGCATATTGGGCGGCGTTATCGCCCCGGCGAGTGAAGCGGGGCCGCGCCCGCTCAGCCGAGGCGGGCCAGCACCGCCCCTGCCCGCATCCGGGCGACGATATGCCCTTCCCGTTCCGCCGGATCGCGGGAGAGGTGGAGCATGCCGAGGCCGATCGTCCACAGGGACAGGAAGTGCGAGAGCAGGTCCTCATTGGGCGTGGCGCCGGCATCGTCGCGCACCTGCCCGCGCGCCAGCCGCATCGACCAGGCCTGGCGGGCCAGTTCCGGATCGCGCCAGCCGGCCAGGAACAATTCGCAGGATGCGAGGACGAGCGGAACCTCGCCGGCCATCTGCCGGGTGATCATCGGCGGGAACATGGCGACCACCCGGTCGACCAGCCCCGCGCGCNCCAGCCGGCCGGCGGGGACCGATCGGGTGAAGCGGCGATGGATATCCTCGTAGATCGCCATCACCAGATGCTGGCGGGTCGGGAAATTGTAGAGCACCGATGACGGCGCGACCGCCGCCCGCGCCGCCACCTTGCGGTAGCTGAGCGCGTCGCCGCCCGATTCGGCCATCATGCGGATGCCGGCATCCAGCACCGCGCGGGCGACATCCCCCGAAGCGGCGCGATCGGCGTCGCCCGGATCGCGCCGCTTTTCCCGGTCGCGGAAGGCACGCAGCCAGCCGCCGGCATCGGCATCCCGCCGGCCGAAAACGAAGAGGAGCAGCTCGCGATCGAGCACGTCCTTCTCGACCCGGAAGGCATGAGGCGCGCTCGCCAGCGCCACCCCGACGATCAGTTCCAGCACGAAGCCGGCCATGTCCGCCGGCAGGCCCGCTTCGCCGGCCATCGCGGCGACCATGCGGGCCTCCCAGTCGCGCGCCATCGGCGCGTAGGTCCCGTCGCGCGCCGCCTGGGCCAGCAGGTGGAGGATGCCGGCGGTCGCTCGCTCCGCTTCGCCCAGCCAGGTGCGCAGCAGCGCGATCACCAGCTCCGTATCCGGCACGGGCAAGGCGGCGAGGCCCGCGAAGGCCGAAAGGGCCGTGGCCGTGGCCGCGACATGCCGGTCCGCCGCGCGGGCGTAGATCGCCTTCAGCAGCGCCTGCTTGCTGACGAAATGATGCTGCAAGGTCGCGGCGGGCACGCCGGCGCGATCGGCGATGCCGCGCACGCTCGCCCCTTCCGGGCCGGCTTCGGCCAGGACCGCGAGGCCCGCATCGAGAATCAGATCCACCGTCGTCACGATCGCCATCGGCCGCTCATAGCAGGCGGGCGGAACCGGCTCCAATAATCAATACGATCGTATCTTTTATAATGCCGCTCCCCTCATATCGAGTCCCGATTGACTTATGAATGTCACATATATGCAGGATTTTCCCTCTATCGGAGGCACCGAGCTTCCAAACGGGGATTGATACAAATGTATTGTCATGACAGGTTCCGTCCTCATAACGGGGAGAGAGAAATGACTGAGGGGACGAAGGCGCCGAGACGCCTCGGGATGCTGCTGGGCGGGTGCGCGGCGATGCTGCTGGCAAGCGCGCCGGCCGCGGCGCAGGTAGCGAACGCGGACGGCGGCGATGGCGGGCAGGCCGTCCGGGAAAATGCGGCGGACGAGATCATCGTCACCGCGCAGCGGCGCGAGCAGGCGATTACCGAGACCTCCGCCTCCGTCACCGCATTCTCGGCCGAGCGGCTGCAATCGATCGACGCGCAGGACGCGCGCGACCTGACGATGTTCGCGCCCAGCCTGACCTTCATCAAGAGCGCGCAGATCAACCAGATCGCGATACGCGGCCTGGGATCGCCGGGGCTCGACGATTTCGAAAGCGCGGTCGGCTTCTACAATGACGGGGTCTACACCTCGAAATCGCGCAACGCGCTGACTCCCTTCTACGACATGGGCGGCATCGAGGTGCTGCGCGGCCCCCAGGGCGTGCTGTTCGGCAAGAATGCGCTGTCGGGCGTCGTCAGCCTCCGCACCGCCGATCCCTCCCATGATTTCGGCGGCTTCGTGACCGCGCAGGGCGGCAGCCTGGACCTGTTCGAGGCGACCGGCGCCGTCACCGGCGGGATCAACGACGATGTGAGCTTCCGCCTGGCCGGCATGGTGCGCCGGCGCGGCGGATATCTGGACGATCTGGCGCCGGGCAAGAGCGACGGTGGCAAGCAGCGCACCTATGCGGTCCGCGCCAAGAGCACCATCGACCTGGGCGACACCACGCGGTTGAAGCTGAAATATGAATGGTTCCAGGATGATGAGCATGGCTACACCCGCCAGCTCACCTCCGTCGGCCCGGCCGATGCGGTGAACCCCGCCTTCAACGGCATCGAGACCGAGCTCGACGATCGCGTCTATTCGGGCCAGTCGGGCATCTACAATGTCGATGCGCTGGTCGGCACCCGCGCGCATATCGCCACGGCGGATCTGGAGCAGGAGATCGGCAATGGCGACACGCTGTCGATCATCGCCGGCTACACCAATTTCCACCACGTCCTGCGGCGCGGCGATGCGCTGCCGATCGACACGCTACTGCAGGCCAACCCCACCCGCAACGAGGCGGCGACGCTGGAAATCCGGCTGACATCGGCCGACGACCGGCCGTTGCGCTACATCGTCGGCGCCTATGGCGACATGACCTGGACCAAGCGGCGCGGCTATTCCGCGCTGAACTTCACCGGGGTGGGGCAAGGCGTGCGCGCGGCCCTGATCGGCAACGGCATCCCCGCCGCGCTGCTCCCCTCGCCCCAGGGTTTCGACGAAGCCAACACGCTGATCCTCGCCAGCCCGTTCGACCAGAAAGGCAAGAGCTGGGCGGCCTTCGCGGAGCTGAGCTACGACCTGACGAGCAAGCTGAGCGTGACGGCGGGCCTGCGCTACAGCTGGGACAGGAACAGCATCCGGCGCGGCTTCGATCGATCGCTGGACCTGAACGGAAACATCTTCGCCTCGGTCGCAAGCTATGCGGCGGTCGTGCCCGTGCCCGGCTTCCAGATCGCGCCGGGGCTGACGGTGGAGCAGCTGCTCGCCGGCACCATGCAGGGCGTCTACGGCGCCTTCCTCGCGCTGCCCGGCACACCGGCGGACGATGGTTCGATGAGCGACGGCAACCTCCAGCCCGCCGGCCGCATCGAATATCACCCGTGGGACCGGGTGCTGCTCTACGGCACGGTGCAGACCGGCACCAAGCAGGGCGGCTTCAACGCCTCCAGCCTGCTGCCCGCCACCGCCTTCGGCAAGGAGAAGGCGCTCGCCTTCGAAATCGGCGCCAAATATGATTTCGGCATCGGCTATGCCACGCTGGCCGCGTTCCGCACCAATTTCGACGACCTGCAGGTTTCCGCCACCAACACCGCCGGCGCGGTCGACACGATGAACGCCGCCAAGGCGGTGTCGCAGGGCTTTGAGGCGGAGATATCGGTGCAGCCGATGCGCGGCGTGCGGCTGGGCGCCTCCTACGCCTATCTCGACGCGCATTATCGCCGCTTCGTGAATGCGCCGTGCACGGTGGACCAGCTCCACGCCCAGCCCAATGGCTGCTCGCAGGATCTGACCGGGCGGCCGCTGCCCAATGCGCCGGCCAATTCCGCATCCGTCTATGCCGATACCGAAATTCCGTTGACCGACCGGCTGAACCTGAAGGCATCGGCCAATATCGGCTGGAAATCGGATTTCTACACCGAGATCACCGATACGCCGCAGCAGAAGGCGGATTCGCTGGCGATCGTGAACGGCCGGATCGGCGTGGAGCTGCCCGACACCGGCCTCACCATCTCCCTGATCGCCAAGAACCTGTTCGACGAGCGCGGCGCGCTGATGCGCCAGCGGGCGTCCAACGCGCGCGATCCGGGCACCATCCTGTCGCTGATCAACGAGCCCCGCACCTTCGCGGTCGAAGCCCGCTTCGCCTTCTGATTCCCCAAAACATGAGAAGAGATGCCATGATCCGATCCTCCCTCCTGGCAGCCGCCGCGCTGCTGGCGGCAACAGCCGCCACCGCCGGTCCCCAGCCCGCCTTCCAGCCGGACATGCCGGACAAGGCCAGCCCGGCGCCGTGGACGCAGGCGCCCGCCGCCCGGCCGGATGCGATCCGCTTCGCCGTGATCGGCGACCGCACCGGCCTCGCCCGGCCCGGCGTGTTCGAACAGGCGGTGAAGCAGGCGGACGGGCTGAAACCCGAATTCCTCATCAATGTCGGCGATCTCGTCGAAGGCTATACCGCCGATGCCGGGGAGCTTGCCGAGGAATGGGGCGCGATCGAAAAGGCCATCGGCGAAATCCGCATCCCCTTCTTCTACGTCGCCGGCAATCATGACCTGGGCAATCAGGCAATGCTGGACGTGTGGCGCGCCAAGCGGGGCGAGCCTTATTACGCCTTCACCTATAAGGGGGCGCTGTTCCTGATCCTCGATACCGAGGATCCGCCCCGCGACATGTCCCCCGAATTCGCCGCCCAGTTCCACGCGCTGGCGGCGCAGATGAAGACCGATCCGGCCGGCACCGAGGAGAAGCTGAAGGCGGCGCTGGCCGGCGTGAACGCCAAGCGGGCGACGGGTGAGACCGATCCCGCCATGGCCGCGCTGGAAAGCGCGCGCTTCAGCCAGAAGCAGGTGGACTGGGCGCTCGATACGCTGAAGCGGCACAAGGATGCGCGCTGGACCTTCGTGCTGATGCACAAGCCGGCGTGGAAGCTCCATTCCGCCGAATTCGACCGGATCGAGGCGGCGCTGGGCAGCCGCAACTATACGGTGATCGCCGGGCACAACCATTATTATGCGCATGAGGTCCGCAACGGCCGCGATTATCTGACGATGGGCACCGCCGGCGCGGTTTCCCACCAGCACGGGCCGGGCGAGATGGACCATCTCGCCTGGATCACGCTGGACGAAGGCGCGCCCTCCATCTCCCTGCTCCGCCTCACCGGCATCCTCGACCGCAAGGGCGAAAGCGGCCAGCCGCTCGCCAAGTGAGCGGGCATCGCCGATTCTGATGCCGGGGGCCGGGCAACGCGGCGGCCCCCGGAAATGGCGGGCATACAAGGGCGCCCCGAGGCCCGATCCGGTTCGGCCTGAACCGGATCGGGCCGCTCCTCATATCTGGACGAGGTGGGCGACTTCCGCGGCCGTCTCCGTCGCCGTGCTGCCGCGCCCGACGATGCGCCCGCCCTGCATCGCGCAATAGCCGTCGGCGAAGCGCCAGACGAAATCCAGATATTGCTCGACGATCAGGATCGTCATGCCCAGCGTGTCGCGCACGGTGCGCAGCGCCGCCTCGATCTGCTGCACGACATTGGGCTGGATGCCCTCGGTCGGCTCGTCCAGCAGCAGCAGGCGCGGCGCGCCCGCCAGCGCGCGGCCGATGGCGAGCTGCTGCTGCTCGCCGCCGGAAAGGAAGCCGCCCTTGCGATCGCGAATGGCGTGCAGCTTGGGGAAAAGATCGAAGATGTGCTGCGGCACGCGGGCATTGCCGCCAACCCGGCCGCCGCCGGCCGAAAGGCCGGTTTCCAGATTCTCCATCACCGTCAGGTGGGGAAAGATATGGCGCCCCTGCGGGACATAGCCGATCCCCGCGCGCGCGCGCCGATAGGCCGGCAGGCCGGTGATGTCCGCGCCTTCGAAGACGATCCTCCCCGCCGTCGCGGATCGCGTGCCGGCGATCGCGCCGAGCAGGGTGGACTTGCCGACGCCGTTGCGCCCGATCAGCGCCGTCGCGGTGCCGGGCGCAAGCTCGATCCCGACATCCCACAGCACCTGGCTCTGGCCATAGGCGCTGGCCAGCCCCTCCGTCGAAAGCAGCGCCCCGCTCATGCCGCATGCCCCAGATAGACGGCGGCGACCTCCGGGTCGGCGCGCACCTCCGCGACGCTGCCCTGCTTCAGGAACCGGCCCTGGTGCATCACCGTGACGGACGCGGCGAGCTGATCGACGAAGCTCATGTCATGATCGATCACCAGCACCGCGCGGTCGGCGCCCAGATCGCGGATCAGATCGGCGGTCCGGCTGGTCTCCGCCGGCCCCATGCCCGCCGTTGGCTCGTCCAGCAGCAGCAGCTCGGCCCCCGTCGCCACCACCATGCCGATCTCCAGCCACTGCTTCTCGCCATGGGCGAGCAGCCCCGCCATCACCGCCCGCCGGTCCGCCAGCCCGATCAGGTCCAGCGTCTCTTCCACCATGGCCCGCTCCCCGACCGGGATGCCGAAGCCGAAGCTCTTCCACCAGCGCCGGTCGCGCCGCGCGGCCAGCGCCAGATTGTCCGCCACGCTCAGACTGGGCAGCACGCCCGGCGCCTGGAACTTGCGGCAGATGCCGCGCGCGACGATCTGCTGCTCCGGCAGGCGGCCGATATCCTCGCCACGGAAGAGGATGCGGCCGTCGGTGGCCCGGACACGGCCGATGATCGTGTCGCACAGCGTGGACTTGCCGGCCCCGTTCGGGCCGATCACCACCCGCGTCTCGCCGCGCTGGAGCGTCAGGCTGAAATTATCGAGCGCCTTGAAGCCGTCGAAGTCGACGGTCACACCATCGACCGCGAGCAGCAGGTCCGCCACCGCCGATCCGGTCATGCCCGCCCCTCCCCGCCGAAACGCGCCCTGGCGAAGCCCGCGAGCCCGTTGGGCAGCAGGGTCACGACCAGGATGAACAGCGCGCCGATCAGGTAGAGCCACAATTCGGGCATGGCGCTGGATATACCGTCGCGCGCCAGGTTCACGGCCAGCGCCCCCAGGATCGCGCCCGCCAGGCTGTATCGCCCGCCGATCGCCACCCACACGACCATCTCGATCGACGGCACCACCCCCACCAGCGCGGGCGCGACGACGCCGGCATGGAGCGTGAACAAGGCCCCCGCGACGCCGGCCAGCAGCCCCGCGATCGCGAAGGCGACCACCTTGAACGGCGTCGGGCTGTATCCCAGGAAACGCGCCCGGTTCTCGCCGTCGCGCACCGCGCGCAGCAGCATGCCGAAGCGCGAGGCGAGCAGCAGCCTGAGGCCGATGAAGGCGAGGCAGAGGATCGCCAGCGTCACCCAGTAAAGCCCCTTCGCCACCGCCGGGCGCGAGAGGCCGAAGCCGAAGACGCTGTAGAAATCGGTAAGCCCGTTGAAGCCGCCGGTCACATCCTGCCGGCTGGTCAGCAGCGTCGCGAAGGCGAGCGCCAGCGCCTGCGTGATCAGGGCGAAATAGGTGCCGCCGACGCGCCGGTGGAACACCGCCCAGGCGAACAGCGCCGCCACCAATGCGGGCACGATCAGGATCGCGGCCAGCGTGAAGGCGGGGCTGGCGAAGGGCTGCCACCAGAAAGGCAGGCTTTCCCGCCCGCTCCACACCATGAAATCGGGCAGCTCGCCCGCCGGCAGATCGGCCAGCTTCATGTGCATGGCGATGGCGTAGCCGCCCAGGCCGAAGAACACGCCCTGCCCCAGGCTCAATATGCCGCCATGGCCCCAGATCAGCACCAGCCCCAGGGCGAGGATCGCCATCGCCATGAAGCGGGCGAGCAGGTTGAGATTATAGGCCGAAAGCAGGAAGGGCGCGGCAATGGCGAGCGCGAGGAGCGCCCAGGGGACGAAGCGGCGGAGCCGCGCGCCCGGCAGGCGGCGCTCCGTCGCCCGCGGCGGGATGGCGATCGCGGCGTCAGGCATCGAGCGCCCGGCTGCGTATGGCGATCACGCCCTGCGGGCGCGCCTGGAGGAAGAGGATCACGAACAGCAAGAGCAGCACCTGCGCCATGCTGACGTCGACGAAGATCTGCGCGAGCGCGGAGAACAGCCCCAGGATCAGCGCCGCCACGGTGGTGCCGACAAGGCTGCCGAGCCCGCCCATCACCACCACCAGGAAGGCGGGAATGATGTAGCTCTGCCCCACATTGGGCGTGACGGGCCCGAGCAGCGCCAGCACCACGCCCGCCAGCCCGGCGATGCCGGAGCCGAGGCAGAAGACCATGAGGTCGACGCGGCGCACATCGATGCCCACCGCGCCCGCCATCATCCGGTCCTGGTTCACCGCGCGGACGAGGAGGCCGATCCGCGATCGCTTCAGGAGCAGCGCGATCCCGGCGAGCACCGCGATGGTGACGGCGATGATGAACAGCCGCGTCGAAGGCAGGTTGACGCCGCCGATCGCCATGCCGCCTCCCAGCCAGTCCGGCGCCCGCACCTCCACGCCGATCGCCCCGAATATGTCGCGCGCCGCCTGCTGCAGGATCAGGCTCCCGCCCCACGTCGCCAGCAGCGTATCCAGCGGGCGCTGGGCCAGCCGGCTGATGAGCGCCGTCTGCACCACGCCTCCCATCAGCGCCGCGCCGGCGAACGCCACGGGGATCGCGATCAGGATGGCCAGCGGCCCCGGCACCACGATCAGGGTGAGATAGGCGAGATAGCCGCCCAGCATCAGCATCTCGCCATGGGCCATGTTGATGACGCGCATCAGGCCGAAGCTGAGCGCCAGCCCCAGCGCCGCCAGCAGGTAAAGCGACGCAACCGAAACGCCGTTGAAGAGCTGTGTCAGGAAAAGCAGGCTGTCCATCGCCGCCTCCGATCGACCCGGCCGGTCAGAGCTTGCACGTCTTGCCGGGGAAGGCGAGCGGATCATAGGGCTCGGGCGCGATGTCCGCGCCGGAATCGGCGATGATCTCGAACTGGCCGTCGCCCTTGAGCTTGCCGACATAGGCCTTCTGCACCAGGCTCTGGTTGGGCGCGAAGCTCACCTTGCCCATCGGCGTGTCGAAGCCACCGAGCGCCGCGGCCGCCTTGCGCACCGCTTCGGGATCGAAGCCGCCGGCCTTCTCGGCCGCCGCCTTCCACGCCCAGACATTCAGATAACCGTGCACCATCGGATCGGTGATCGCGGCATCCGCGCCGAATTTCTTGCGATAGGCCTCGATGAACCGCGCATTGTCCGGCAAGGCGAGGCTCTGGAAATAATTCCAGGTAGCGTAGCTGCCCTCGACCAGTGCCGCGCCCATCGCCTGCGCTTCCTGCTCGCCGATGGAGAAGGACATCACCGGCAACGTCTTGGGGCTGAGGCCGGCCGCCTGCATCTGCTTGAAGAAGGCGACGTTGCTGTCGCCGTTCAGCGTGTTGATGACGATCGCGGGCTTCGCGGACTGGATTTTCGCGATCACGCCCGAAAAGTCGGTCCCGCCCAGCGGCACATAGGCCTCGCCGGCCACCGCCATGCCGCCCTTCTCGATATGCTTCTTCAGGATCAGGTTGGCGGTGCGGGGATAGACATAGTCCGATCCCACCAGGAAATAGCTCTTATATCCCTGCTTCATCGCCCATTCGAGCGCGGGCAGCGCCTGCTGGTTGGGCTGCGCGCCCGAATACATGATGTTGGGCGAACATTCATTGCCTTCGAACTGGACGGGATACCAGAGCAGGTTGCCGGTCCGCTCGAACACCGGCAGCATCGCCTTGCGGCTGGCCGACGTCCAGCCGCCGAAGACGGTGGCGACGCCACCATCCTCGATCAGCTTCGACGCCTTCTGGGCGAAGGTCGAAGGATCGGAGGCCCCGTCCTCCACCAGCGCCGTGATCTTCTTGCCCAGCACGCCGCCGGCGGCATTGATCTCGTCGATCGCCAGCATTTCGGCATTCTTCACGGTGATCTCGCTGATCGCCATCGTGCCGGTCAGCGACTGGAGCACGCCCACCGCGACGCCATCGCCCTTGGCCGCGCCATCCGCGCCGCCGCCCGAGCAGGACGCCAGCGCCAGCGCGAGGCCCGACACGGCGAGAGCCAGGATCTTGGACGATTGAAAGGCCATTTCGCTACTCCCTAAGCGCACCGCCGGATGGCGGGCACACCCCCTGCCGGGATGGCGCGAACGCTAGGAAAGGGCGGGCTCCGCTCGATATGCGTCATTTGACGTAGGCGGCCGCCCTGCCGACCTCGATAGGATCGCCCCGACAAGCGCCGACGCCGCCGGAAAACCGGGCGCGAAGGTGGCATTCGAACGGGGGCGCAACCTTGATAGCGACCGAGCAGAAGCAGGATGGCACCGCCGCACGGGTGACGGGTCCGCCCTGGCCGGACCCCGCGGGACTGCGCCGCAGGATCGGCGCAATCGTGCGCGATCCGCTCTTCGCCTTCCTCATCGTCGGCGGCGGCTTCTTCGCCGCCTATCACGCGATCGAGGCGAGCCGGAAGGAGCCCGTCCACTACAGCCGCGAAATCCAGGCCGCGCAGGTCGAGGAGTTCGAGATGCTGGCCGGCCGCAAGGCGAGCGAGGCGGACAAGGCGCGGATGCGCGACAATTTCATCGCCGACGAACTATTGTTCCGCGAGGCGATCGCCCGCGGCATGCACCTTACCGACAGCCAGACCCGCAAGCATCTGACGGACAAGGTGCGCTACCTCATCGCCGGCGCCCCGCCGGAGCCGACCGAGGAACAGCTCGTCGATTATTATTCGGACAATCTGAAGCGCTATCAGGCGGAGCCGAAGATCAGCTTCTCGCAGGTCTTCTATTCCGCGGCGCCCGCCGATCCGGCGGCGGTGCTGGCCGCGCTCAATGCCGGCCAGCGGGTCGGCGGCGACGATTTCTGGCTCGGCCGCGATTATCCCCAATATGGCGAGAGCATGGTGCGCGGCATCTTCGGCCAGCCCTTCGTCGAACGGCTGCGCAAGGCGCCCGACGGCGCCTGGTTCGGCCCCGTCCGCTCACCGCGCGGGTGGCATTTCGTCCGCAAGGATCGGAGCTTTGCCCCGTCGCTGATGCCCTATGCCCAGATCCGCGATCAGGTGCGCCAGGATTTCATGATGGCCGCGACCAATTCGGTGGTCGATCGCGAAGTGGCCAAGCTCAAGGAGAAATTCGATGTTCGGATCGATCGCTAGGCTCGCCGCGCTGGCGCTGGCGGCCGCGACGATCGCGGCCGCACCGGCCCGCGCCGATATCTTCCTGTCAGGCGAGTTCAGCCTCTCGCGCGGGGAGGAGCCGGACAGCTACGAATTCACCGCCGCCGTTCCCGAAGCCGTCAGCTCGCCCGCCCCGGTGATCTGGCCCGAAGGCTGCAAGCAGGCTTCCTCCAGCCGGCAGTCGGCGGGCGGACGCGCGCGCTATTCCTTCGAATTCACCTGCGACCGGGCGATCCGCACCACCGATGTGATCCAGGCGCCGTGGAAGGTCGATGGCGCCAGCTTCGTCACCAACATCATGGGCGCGCAGGTCGATCGCAGCCTGACCGGCGATGAAAAAGGCGTCGCCGTGCCCATCGGCGAAACCGCCGCCACCGATCGCCCCGTCATGGAGATCGCGCGCGAATTCCTGGCGCAGGGCGTGCTGCACATCTGGCTGGGATGGGATCACCTCGCCTTCGTGCTCTGCCTGTGCCTGCTGGCGCGCGGCCGCGAACTGATCGGGCTGGTGACGGCCTTCACCCTCGGCCACTCCGTCTCGCTGGCCATGGCCTTCTTCGAACTGGTCAACATCCCCATCCCCCCAGTGGAGGCCGCGATCGCGCTGTCGATCGCCTTCATGGCGCGCGAGGCGCTGCACGCCAGCGGCCATATCCCCTCCCCCAGCGCGCTCCGCCGGCACATGACGGTGGTGTCGCTGTTCGGCCTGCTCCACGGCCTCGGCTTCGCCAGCGCCCTCGGGGAACTCGGCGTGTCGCGCGGCGAACGGGTGCCGAGCCTCATCTTCTTCAACATCGGGGTCGAGGCCGGCCAGCTCATCTTCGTGGCGGCCGTCACCGCGATCATGGCGGGGCTGCGCACCGTCTCGCTCAGCCAGCCGGTCCGCAGGGCGGCGCTCTACGGAGTCGGCACGCNCGGCGCCTTCTGGATGGTGGAGCGCGCGACCGGCTTCGGCCTCGCCTGACCGCCTTTCGCCCATTCCCCAGTTCGGCAGGAGCAGATGCACATTTCCGGTTTCCTGAAAATGGCCTCGCCCGCGGCCATGGCGCTGGCGATCGGCCTCGGCGGATCGCCGGCCGTCGCAGCGGAGGCGGCCCCCCCGCAGGAAAGCGCCGAAGCCATCGTGGTCTGGGGCCGCGCCCAGGCGCAGATCGGCATCGCCACCGCCGGATCGCAGGGCGTCGTCGGCTATGCCGATTTGGAGAAGCGGCCGATATTGCGCGTGGGCGAGCTGGTCGAAACCGTGCCCGGCGTCATCGCCACCCAGCATTCCGGCACGGGCAAGGCCAACCAATATTTCCTGCGCGGCTTCAACCTCGATCATGGCACCGATTTCGCCGGCTTCGTCGATGGCATGCCGGTGAACATGCGCACCCACGGCCATGGCCAGGGCTATCTCGACTATAATTTCCTGATCCCCGAGCTGGTCGAGCGCGTCGATTACGCCAAAGGCCCCTATTCGGTGGACGCGGGGGATTTCAGCGCGGCGGGCACAGTGCGCTTTTCCACCTATCGCCAGCTCGCCCGCCCCTTCGTGGAGATCACGGCAGGCTCGAACGATTATTATCGCGGCCTCGCCGCCCTCAGCATGGATGACGATGCCGGCGGAACCACGCTGGTCGGCATCGAAGGGCTCGCCTCGCGCGGGCCGTGGGTGCTGGACGAGAACCACCGCAAGGCCAACCTGCTCGCCAAATACAGCCGGGACGACTGGTCGGTGACGGCGATGGCCTATCATGCCCGCTGGAATTCGACGGACCAGATCCCGCTCCGCGCCGTGGAGGACGGGTCAATCCCCCGGCTCGGCTATATCGATCCCGATCTCGGCGGCCGGACGACCCGGCTCTCGCTGTCCGGCGATGCCGAGATCGGCGACGGCACCTCGGTCAATGCCTATGCCATCTACTATCAGATGCGGCTGACGTCGAACTTCACCTATTTCGCCGCCGATCCGGTGAACGGGGACGAATTCCAGCAGCGCGACAAGCGGGGCATCTTCGGCGGCGCCATCCGCCATCATTGGGATGGCGCGACGGCCGGCATCCCCACTATCTTCCGCCTGGGCGCGGACACGCGCTACGACCTGATCGGCCGAGTGGGGCTGTATCCCAGCGTCGACGGCCGCCGCCGCGATCCGATCCGCCAGGACAAGGTCGATGAATATAGCGTCAGCGGCTATGGCGAGGCGGAGCTGGCGCTTGGCGGCGGCGTGCGCGCCATCCTCGGCCTGCGCGGCGATTTCTACGGCTATGATGTCGATGCCGACATCTCCGCCAACAGCGGCTTGGGCACCGACGCGCAGCTCAGCCCCAAGGTCGCGCTGGCCTGGGCGGCGGCGAAGGGACTGGAATTCTATGCCAATTACGGCGAGTCCTTCCACAGCAACGATGCGCGCGGCGCCGCGATCAGCATCGATTCGGCGACCGGCGATCCGGTCGACAGCGTCGACCTCCTCGTCCGCGCGCGCGGCGCGGAAATCGGCGCCCGCGTCGAAGGCGCCCGCTTCAACGCCTCGCTGGTCGGCTTCTGGCTGAAGCTCGGATCGGAACTGGTGTTCGTCGGCGATGCCGGCACCACCGAGCCCAATGACGCATCGAAGCGGCTGGGCATGGAATTCAACGCCTTCTGGCGCCCCGTCGATGCCGTCAGCTTCGATCTTTCCGCCGCCTACACCCGCGCCCGCTTCAGCGGCACGCCCTCGGCGGTGGATCGCATTCCGGGATCGGTGGGCTTCGTGCTCGGCGCGGGGGCGGCGATCGATCTCGGCGACGGGCTGTCCGCGGCGCTGCGCGTCCGTCATTTCGGCAAGGCCCCGCTGATCGAGGACGGAACCGTGAAATCGCAGCCGACGACCCTCGTCAACCTCGGCGGCTACAAGGCGCTGGGGCCCTGGCGGATCGGCGTGGACATCTACAACCTGTTCAACGCCCGCGACGCGGACATCACCTATTTCTACGAATCCCGGCTCGCAAACGAGGCGGAGCCGGTGGAGGACATCCATTTCCATCCCGTCGAGCCGCGCCAGTTCCGCGTCTCGCTGCGCCGCAGCTTCTGATCGGATCGGCATGGCGGCCGCCCTTCCCCCGCCCGATTTCACCGCCGCCCGCGCGGCGCTGGCGGCAGGCGACCTCAACGGCTGCGCCGGGATCGCGGCGGCGGCCGTCCAGTCGCATCCCCACCTCACCGAAGGGCATTTCCTGTTCGCGATGGCGCTCGGCGAAGGCGGGCGGATCGCGGCCGCGTTGCAGGCGATCGACAGGGCCACGGATCTGGCGGCCGACAACCCCGAATATCAGGCCCAGCGCGCCCGGCTGCTCACCCTCGCCCGGCGCGAGGCGGAGGCGCGGGCAGCGGCGGATCGGGCGGCGGCCTCGGCCGGCGCGGCGGACGCCCGCACGCTGGACACGATCGGCTGCGTCTATGCGCGGCTCGGCGATCATGCCGCTGCCCTTCCCCTGTTCGAAACCGCCGTGGCCATGGCGCCCGATAATGCCGAATATCGCTTCAACCTCGCCGCCGCTTACGGCTTCTTCGATCGCAAGGCGGATGCCGAGGCGCAATATGAGGCCATCCTCCGGCGCGATCCCGCCCACGGCCGCGCCCATTTCGGGCTGGCGGGGCTCCGGCGGCAGACGCCCGCCGCCAACCATGTCGAACGGCTGGAACGGGCGCTCGACGCCGCGCGCGATCCGCTCGATCGGCTGCGCATCCATTATGCGGCGGCCAAGGAATATCAGGATATCGGCGAACATGACGCCGCCTTCCGCCATCTCGACACCGGCAATCGCGCGCACAAGGCGCGGACCGGCTTTTCGATCGATGCCGACGCGCGCAACGCCTTCGCCATCCGCACCGCGTTCGACCGCTCCGGCTATTTCACGGGCGCAAGCAGGGTGGAGGACGCGCCGATCTTCGTGACGGGCCTGCCGCGCACCGGCACCACGCTGGTCGATCGCATCCTTTCCTCCCACCCGGAAATCGCTTCCGCCGGGGAGCTTCAGGCCATGCCGCTCGCGATCAAGCGCCTGGCGAAAACGCCGTCGCGGCTGGTGCTGGACATGGAGACGATCCTGGCCGCGGCCGGCCTCTCCCCCGATGCCGTGGGGCGGGACTATATCGACCGCGCCCGCCAGCATGAGGGCGCCCGCCACGGCCGCTTCGTGGACAAGCTGCCCCTCAACTTCCTCTATATCGGCTATATCGCCCGCGCGCTGCCCAATGCCCGGATCGTCTGCCTCCGGCGCAACCCGATGGACAGCATCTGGAGCAATTTCAAGAATCTGTTCGCCACGACATCGGCCTATTACGGCTATTCCTACGATCTCGTCGATTGCGCGCGCTTCTATCTGCTGTTCGATCAGCTCATCGCTTACTGGCGGGCAAAGCTGCCGGGCCGCGTGCTCGAATTCAGCTATGAAGGGCTGATCGACGATCAGGAGGGCCAGACCCGGCGGCTGCTCGATCATTGCGGGCTGCAATGGGACCCCGCCTGCCTGGATTTCCATGCCAATACCGCCCCCGTGGCCACCCCCAGCGCCGCGCAGGTGCGCCGGCCCCTCTATCGCGACGGCATCGGCCAGTGGCGCGCCTATGAACGCCACCTGGCGCCGGCGCGCGATTTCCTGATCCGCCAGGGCATCGCCATAGACTGAAATCCGGCTGCGGGAGGCGCGCGCCGCGCGCGCCGGCCAGCCCTATCTCCCCTCCCCAAAAAAGCGGCCGCTCCGTGGGGCTGGAGCGGCCGCGAGGTTGAAGGGGAATGCTTGCGCGGTCAGAAGCGGAAGCGCGTCTCGATACCCACGGTGCGCGGGCGCACCACGGCATGCGAGTAATAACGAAGCGCCACGCCGTCATTGACGCCGATCTGCTCGGTCGACTGGCCCACCGAGGTAACGGCGTAATTGTCGAAGATGTTGTTGGCGAACAGGCTCACCTCCCAATCGTCCATGCCATAGGTGATCGAGGCGCGATGCAGCGTGTAGGAGGGCAGCTTCTCGCCGAAGCCCCGCGCGCCGATCCGCGTCACCACATTGCCGCGATAGACGGCCGTCCAGTTGAGCTTGAGATCGGCGCCGCTGTCGAACGGCACGGTATAGGTGGCACCGATCGTGCCCGCATTCTTGGGCGTGCCGGGCAGGCGGTCTCCCGGCTCGCCATCGAAGCGCCCGTGATGGGTGGTCACGATCACGCCGGGCGCGACATCCGTCAGGTGCACGTCATTGTAGGAATAGGTGCCGCTGATCTCCAGCGCGGAGACCGGCCGGCCTGTGAAGCTCAGCTCCACGCCCTTCGACACCGCCTTGGCGCCGTTCACCGTGATGCCGAGCGCGCCGTTCACCGTCTGGCTGCCCACCTGGATGCCGTCCCAGTCGATATGATAGCCGGCGACCGATCCGACCAGGCGCCTGTCGAACAGCGAGAAGCGGACGCCGATTTCCTTGTTCTTGGTCTTGTCGGGACCGTAGATCAGCTCGTCCGGCAGCGCGCAGACATTCTGCCCCGGCTCGAGCGGCAGCACGCAGGGCGGGTGGCGGTTGACGCCGCCGATGCGATAGCCGGTGCTATAGGTCGCATAGACCATCAGATCGTCGGTGAACTTGTAGGAGGTGTTGACCTTCCACACCGTGCCGCTGTCGCTGGTATCGCCCGAACGCACGCGGCTGGGATCGAACTGGATCGCCGGATAGGGCGTGCGCCGCCGCCCGCCGCCCGTCAGCGGCAGATCGGTGCCGCCCGTCACCTCGGCCTCATATTTGAAGTAGCGGATACCGCCCGTGACCTGCCATTTCGGCGTGATCTCGAACGTCGCCTCGCCGAACACCGCCTTTTCCTTGGTCTTGGAATTGACGAAGGAGATATATTCGAGGTCGTCGGGCCGGTAATCGATGCCGGCCCAGGCGGTGTAGCCCGGCACATATTCGTTGCGCCACTGGCTGGTGCGGAAATTGTTGTAGAAGCCGCCGATCACCCAGCTCAGCGGGCCGCCATGGGCGGAAACGAAGCGCACCTCCTGGTTGAACTGCTTATATTTGTTCTCCGATGGCGCGTAGGAGGAGAAGCCGGGGAACAGCTCATAATCATAATCGAGGTCCAGCAGCAGATCGGTATTGTCGGTATTCCCCGTCACCTTCTGCCGGGTGAGCGCGGTGGACGTCACGAGCTGCGCGAAATCGAACAGGTTGGCGTTGATCTCCAGCGAAACGAGATGCGCCTCGCGCCGCGACGGCTCCAGATAGCGGGATGCCCGCTCATATTTTCCGGTGCCCAGCACGCCCGCGCTGTTGGACTGGTAGCCGTCCGTCTTGGAAAGCTGGTAGGCGTAGGTCAGGAACGCCTTCAGATCTTCCGAGGTCTGCACCAGCAGCGTGTTGCGGGTGGTGAAGGTGCGCTCGAAATCCGCATCCTTGTGCCGCTCGAAATTCTCGGCCTGCTGCGCCGGCGTGCCGAGATCGAGGCCGCCCGGCTGCGGCAGCGATATGCCAGGCTGCTTCAGGACATAATTATAGTCGATGAACCCCGGCTCGAAATAATAGCCGAACACCGATCGCAGCGCCACGTGATCCTGGACGATCGGCACGTTGAACGCGGCATCCCCGATATAGCCGATATCGTCGCTGTGCGCGACGGTGGAGGCGCGAAGATGGGCATAGCCTTCCACGTCGTTCACGTTCGGGCGCTTCGGCATGTAGCGGATCGCCCCCGCCAGCGTGCCCGAACCGTAAAGCGTGCCCTGCGGCCCCAGCAGCACCTCGACCCGATCGATATCGATCAGCTTGAAGTCGAGATACATGGGCACTTCGCCCAGATAGGTGGCCACCGAATTTTCGGTGTTGCTGCCGCCGATGCCGGTATCGTTCGCGGAAAGGCCGCGCAGCACGATCTTGCTGGCGCTGCGCGCGCCGGTATCGAGCACCGTCACGCCCGGCGTGAAGTTGGCGAGGTTGCGGATATCGGTGATGCTCTGGGCTTCGAGCTGCTCGGCGCCGACGGCGGTGATGTTGATCGGCGCGTCCTGCACCGAAACCGAACGACGCGTGCCGGTGACGATGATGTCGTCGGCGGTGTTGGCCGCCGCCGCGGCTTCGGCCGCCTCGGCGGCATGGGCGATGCAAGGCAACAGGCCACCCAGCGCGGTCGCCGACATCAAGGCGAGGCTGGTGAGAGATCGGCGCTTCATATTACCCCCTTCTTTTTGGTTCTCGTGCCGCCAGCATCCGATGCCCCCGGCGGCCCGCTTCTGACGGTGCCGCGCGACCCGGCGCGCGATGGTGGCGCGCATCCGACCCGGAGCATGAAAAGGGTATGAGGGGCGCCGGGCCGGCCCTATGGGGCGTTTGACGTAGGGCCGGAATTGACATCAAGCATTTGATATTTAGCCATATTATGGCGAGTAACATGCATGCAATTGGCCGCGCGGCGCATGCGGTGCTATGACGTCGGCACCCCGGCGATACAGATCGGGAAAGATGCAGGAGATCAGGATGCGAAATCACATCATGGCGGCATGCGCGTTTGCATGCCTGCCCGCCATGGCCATGGCCGCGCAGAATCCCTTCGCCGCCCCAAGCGCCACGGTGCGCACGGACGGCCTCGATCTTGCGAGTCCCGATGGCCAGCGCCGGCTCGACGCCCGCCTCGCCGATGCCGCGGAGGCGGTGTGCGGCCGATCGGTCAGCCACATCCATCTCGCGATGGCGAAGAAGGCCAGCCAGTGCCGGGCCGAGGTGATCGCCGAAGGCCGCGCCCGCCTCGCCGCCGATCGCTCCACGGAGCTGCGCGGCACCGATTGAAGCCAGCGGCCCGCACACGGGGAAGCGGCGTCCGGCCGCTATCCCGCCAGCATCTCCGCCGTGATCGGCAGTGAGCGGATGCGCTTGCCGGTCGCGGCGTGGATCGCGTTGGCCAGCGCCGGAATCACAGGCGGCAGCGCCGGTTCGCCCAGCCCGCTCGGCGGATTGTCGGTAATCACCCATTCCACTACGATCTCGGGCACTTCGCCGATGCGCGGGATCGGCGCGTCGTGGAAATTCTCCTGCGTCACAGCGCCCGCGACCTGGGTGATCGCCTGCCCCGACAGCGCATAGCCCAGCCCCTCGATCACCGATCCCTGCACCTGGTTGATCGCGTTCACGGGGTTGACGATCTGGCTGCCGACGTCGCCCGCCACCCAGACCTTCGCGACGCGCGCCTCGCCTTCGGCCGATACGGCCACGTCCACGATCTCCGCGAAATAGCCCATATGGCTGAAGTAGAAGCCGAAGCCCCGGCCGCGTCCCTCGGGCAGCCGCGCGCCCTTGCCCCAGCCCGCCATGGCGCACACCTTGTCGATCACGCCGCGCGCGCGGCCGGTGTTGAGCGCGGGCGCGTTGGGCAGCCAGGGCAGGTCGCGCGGTTCGCCCAGCAGCTCGATCATCAGATCGGGCAACGTCTTGCCGGCGGCGACGGCCACCTCGTCCAGGAAGGACTGGAAGACGAAGCCCAGCGCGTTCGAACCCGGCGCGCGCAGCCAGCCGGTCGGCAGGTTGGTCGCCAGCAGCGACTGGCCATAAGCTAGATTGGGCACGCAGCCGGCCGGAAATTCGAACGGGCTCATCTGCGCGGAACGGATGGGCTTGCCGTCCTGGCCGAAGGTGATGAAATGATCGGTGAAGCCGGTCAGCCGGCCCCGCCCGTCGATCGCGGCGGCGAAGCGGTGCCAGCCGCCGGGACGATAGAAATCGCGCCGCACGTCATCGGTGCGGGCATAAAGCAGCTTCACCGGCGTGCCGGGCACCTGCGCGGCGATGGCGGCGGCGCGGACCATATAATCGTTCATCAGCCGCCGGCCGAAGCCGCCGCCCGATCGCGTCATGTTGATGCGGATCGCCTCGGGCGGGACGCCCAGCGCCTCGGCCACCAGCTTGCGGCCGGGCTCGGGATTCTGCGTGGGCGCCCAGATCTCGACCTTGCCGTCCTTCACCAGCGCCGTGCAGTTCTGCGGCTCCAGCGTGCCATGGGCGAGGAAGGGATAGCTGTAATCGGCCCGCACCACCCTGGCGGCGGCGGCGAAGGCCGCCTCGACGTCGCCATGGCGGGCAAGCTCGGCATCGGGCTTGGCGCCCATCCTCGCTGCGGCCTCGGCCGCATAGCCATCGGTGGAAAAGCCTTCAAGGCCGGCCGTGTCCCATTGCAGGTCCAGCGCCTGCCGCGCGCGATCGGCCACCCACCAGCTTTCGGCCAGCACCGCCACGCCGTCGTAGAGCGATTCCGCCTGGCCGTTGCCCTTGATGACGATCACATGGCGCACGCCCGGCATCTTGCGGACCTCGTCCAGATTGCCCGCCCTGAAGGTGCCGCCGAACACGGGGCATACCTCCAGCGCAGCGTGCAGCAGCCCCGGCATCGCGACATCGATGCCGTAAAGCGGCTTGCCCGCGACGATCGCCGGCACATCCACCCCGCCTATGGACGTGCCGATGATGCGGAACGCCGCCGGGTCCTTCAGCTTCACATTTTCGGGGTCGATCGGCGGCAGCGCCGCGGCCTCGGCGGCGAGATCGGCATAGCGCGCCGTGCGGCCGCTCGCCTCGTGCGTCACCACGCCGCCCGCCGTCGCGAGGCCCGCCGGATCGACGCCCCATTTCCGCGCCGCCGCCTGCACCAGCAGGCTGCGCGCGGTGGCGCCCACCCTGCGCATCGGCAGCCAGTTGACGGGCGTCGCGCGGCTGCCGCCGGCAACCTGCGGGCCGAACAGCTTTTCCGCGGCATGGGTCTGCTCGATGCGGACCTGCGCCCAGTCGACATCCAGTTCCTCGGCGATCAGCATCGGCAGCATCGTCTTCACGCCCTGCCCGATCTCCGGATTCTTGGCGCCGATGGTGATGCTGTTGTCGGCGGCGATGCGGATGAACGCATTGAGGGCGACGGGCGCCTCCCCCGCCGTCCCGGCCAGCGCCACGCGCGCGTCGATGGCCAGCGCGCCGCCGGTAAGCAAGGTCGCCTTCAGGAAGGAACGGCGTTCGATCGCGATGTCAGGCACCGGCGCCTCCCGCCCCGGCCGCCTGCCGGATCGCGGCGCGGATGCGCAGATAGGTGGAGCAGCGGCAGAGATTGCCGGCCATCGCCCCATCGATATCCTCGTCGCCGGGATGAGGCGTGGCAGCGAGCAGCGCGGTGGCGCTCATGATCTGCCCCGCCTGGCAATAGCCGCATTGCGGCACGTCGAGCGCGATCCAGGCATCGGTCACGCGGCGCCCGGCGTCGGTGGTCGCGACCGCCTCGATGGTGACGATCTTCATCGCGGCGGCATCGGCGATCGTCGTCTGGCAGGATCGGATCGCGGCCCCGTCGGCATGGACGGTGCAGGCACCGCACAGGCCCGCGCCACAGCCGAACTTGGTGCCCCTGAGGCCCAGATCCTCGCGCAGCGCCCAGAGCAACGGCTTTTCCGGATCGGCATCGATCGTGCGCGCCTGCCCGTTGATGTTGAGGGTGATCGTCATGAAGCCTCGCGCCTCCCGTGCGCCGCGCACAGACCTATCCGGCCCCGCCATAGACCAGCAAGTCCTTCGGCGCGCCGCATCTGCGGATCAGATCGTTCACCACCTGGCGGCGATGCGCGAGCAGCGGCACGTCGGTCAGCGGGCGGGCGCGGATCGCGCGCACCTCCTCGCCGGTGAACGGTTCCGCCCCGTGCGGGGCGGAGCCCTCGCCGAGGTCGAAGGCGACGAAATTGAGCACGGCGGCCAGCCGCGCATCGTCCAGCAGCGCGCGAGCGACGTTGGGAACGCGCACGATATATTCGCGCCCTTCCGGCGTGCAGAGGAACCACCCCGCCCGCCCGCGCAGCACCGGCACCGATTTCGGCGGCGAAAGGCCGGTCGTGCCGTGGCAGCCGCCGCAGCGGAGGAGGAACTGGCTTTGCGCGGGATTGAGCACCGGGGCGCCCGCCGTGCCGCTGTCCGCATGGCCGGCCGCCACGCCCGCCAGCCCGATCGCCACCGCCGCGGCGAGAGCCAGCGGCCGCGGGATCACGGCACGATCCCCGCAGTGGCCAGTCGTCCGCGCTCCTCGCCCACCTTGGCGGCCGCCAGCTTCGGCGCGGCACGGACGGCCGCCACCTCGGCCGGGGTGAACGGCCGGGCCTTGGCCCTGGCGCCGGCGGTGGAGATATAGGTCAGGATGTCCGCCAGATCCTTGTCGGCCAGGCGGGCATAAGGAAGCATCGCGCCGCTCAGCGGCTTGCCGTCCACCATGATCCGTCCGGTCTGGCCGTGGAGCAGGACGGCGATCAGGTATCGCCGCCCATCCTCGCTGGCCGCCACCTTGTCCATCCGGCCCGCGAGCCGGGGATAGACGCCGGGCACGCCCTGCGCGGCGGATTGGTGGCACATCTGGCAATTGGCCTTGTAGGCCTGCGGCACCGCCTGCGCATATGCTGCCGCCGGCGACAGCAGCAGGGCAACGGCCGCGATCCAGGCCCGTAACATCAGCTCGCCACCCCGACCAATGCGGCCGTCGAGCAATGATAGGCCATGGAGGATGTGCCGAAGCACCAGATGATCTCGTTATTCCCCGATGGCCGGTAGGCGGGCGTCGCCTCCTCCGTATTGTCGCAGCGGCAGCGGCCGCAGCCGCTGGTGCCGCAGCAGTCGCGATAGGCGATCAGGTAGAGCCGCTTGTCGTCCGGGTTGAGGCAGGTGCCGACCCAGGAGGTGAGCGACGGCTGCGTGCCCGGCGGGCACATGCTGGTCGTGCCGCCGCAGCAGGTGCAGAGCGATCCGTCGATGGCGCAATAGCGCCAGTAATTGCACTCGGTATCGTCCTTGGTCTGCGCCTTCTTCTGGAAATCGCTGCGCGTGTCGGGCTCCGCCGGCTCGGCGGCATGCGCCTTCATCCGATCGACCGGCAGCAGCGGAAAGAGCGGCGCCGCGACGAGCGCCGTTCCCACGCGCGATATCATGCTCCGCCGCGAGGTGCGGCCGGCCAGCCTGCGGGCAAGCTTCTCGCCGATGCCGTCCATGTCCGATATCTTCATGGCACTATCCCCCGTTCGTTCACTTGCCGCCGCCGGCATGCATGCGGACGACCTTCTCGTCGCCCGCCGCGCCGCGTTCGCGCAGATAGTCCTGGGCCGATGCGAAGCCGGTCTCCCCCGCCACGATCAGGCTCTCCAGATGCTCCCGGCTGTTGACGAGGCCCTTGGCCACGATGCTGCCGGCCGCGCTCACCAGCGCCGCCGTGGGAAGCTTGCCCACCTGATAGGCCAGCCCGATCTGCGGGCTCAGCGCGAAATCGAACCCTTCCATGCGATGGCGCCGGGCCATGGCGGCATAATCCTCCGCATTGCCGTCGCCCACGAACACCAGCCGCAGCTTCTCCGCGCGGGCCAACACCATCGCGATGGGGATGATCTTCTTGCAGATCGGGCAATCGGGCGCGACGAACAGCAGCAACGATGCCTGCCCCGAAGCGTCCGGCCCGCCGACATTGACGATCCCGCCCGCCAGGCCGGGAGCCGCGATCACCGGCGCCAGGTCGCCGGCCTTGGGGCCGCCGTCCGTCACCAGCGCGCCCATCGGCGCGATCCGTTCGTGCAGCACGCCGATCTGGCGGGCGAGCGCCACGACCGCGACCACCAGAAGTGCCACCACGATCCACAGCAGGAATGTCGATGCGATCAGCATGATCAATAGGCTCCGTTGGGCGCGCCGGTGGATCGCGGCGCGAAGGAATGGAGAATGGCGATGGCGCGGAACAGCGCGTAGACGCCCGCGCCCGCCACGATCGCCAGCAGCCGCGCCGGCAGGCCCGCCACCGGCCCGGCCACGATCCCGCCCAGCAGGATGCCGGCAAGCGCGACGTTGCGCGCAACCATGGGCCAGCCGATCGGCCGGGGCCGGCCGCGCGGATCGCAGCCGCAATCGATATGGCGCCGGCCGCGCAGCAGGTTGACGGCGATGGCCGCCGCGAAGGCCAGCAGCAGCCCCGCGCCGGCGATCACGCCCGCGGCACCGCCAAGGCCGGTGACGATCAGGATCGCCACGGCCAGCTCGGCAGCCGGCAGCAACGCCGCCACGCCGCCCATCAACGGACCAGGCACCAGCCGATAGCCGGCGAGCGCAACCAGCCAGTCGTCGCGGGCGGCAAGCTTGGCCAGCGCGCCCGCCGCCAGCATCGCCGCGATCGCCGATGCGGCGGCCAGGTGGCCGATCGCCAACAGGGCGGATGCGTCCATGACGCGATCAGAAACCCGTGACCTGGATCATCCCCGGCCGGCGGATCTCGCTCATCTGGCGGACGATCCTGCCATTTTCCGGGTCCATCACCCAAAGCCAGTCGCCCTCGCCCGCCACATAGAGCAACGGCTTCTCGTCCTGGCTCACGCCGACGACGCGGCCGGCGGTGGGCACGCGGAACCGCCCCTTCACCTGCCGGGTGGCGACGTCGATCGCCCACAGCTCGGTGCCTTCCGCCTTCTGCGTCCAGGGCTTGCCTTCATGCATGAGGGCGAACAGCGTGCCGCTCGCCATGTGGATCGCAAACGGCCGCCGCCCGCCGGGCCGCCAGGTCTTGTGCTGCGGCTCGGTCGTCGCCGGGGAAAGCCCGGCCGCCGCCTGCAGGCTCCACGGCTCGCCGAACACGGGCTCGCCCCCCAGCTTCACCGGGTGGACGAGGCCGTTATAGGTGATGAACCAGGCTTGGCCCGTCTTGCGATCGACCAGGCTCTCCTCGAACACGGGGTCGGTCTCGGCCTCGAAGAATGGCTGGCTCTGCCGGATCGTGCCCTTCGCCTTCGCATCCACCGTCACCGTCGCCAGCGAACCGTCGGCGCAGAGCGAGGCGAAGCCCTCGTCGCGATAGGGGAAGATCAGGCCGCAGCCCGGCACCTCGATGGTGGAGAGGAACTTCTTCTTCTCCAGGTCCACAACCTGCACCGAGGTCGCCGGCTCGAGGTTGAAGACATAGCCGCGCGTGCCGCTCGCGCTGATCGAGAAGAAGGGCATGCGCCCCGATGCGATCAGCCGGCCGGGCAGCTTGATCTCGTTCACCAGCTTCAGGCTGGCGCTGTCATAGACGGAAACGAGGTCGACCCGCTCGCCGCGATTGTCCCGCGACCAATAGCTTTCGGAGACATAATAATGGCCGTTGTCCGGCGCGACGGCGAGCACGCCGGCCCGGCCGCCATGGATCGTCCCTTCCACCTTCGCCGTGTCGCCATCGATGATGGTGAAGCCTTCGCCGGCGGCGATGTAGAGGCGGTGCGCGCCCGCCGGGCCGAGCATCAGCGTGCCGCTGGTCTCGGCCTCCAATATCGGCGGCGGTGACGATGCGGGCGCGGGCGGCGGCGTATCGGCGGCCGATGCGATGCCCGCCCAGGCGATGCCGGCGGCGCAGGCGCCTCCCCTCAGCCACGATCCGAACTGCAGCCCCATATCCCGTTCCCCACAGGTTGATCGATGGGCGGCAGCATTGGATTGCGGCGATTTGCCGGGCCATGGGGCGTTTGACGTAGGGGCCGCGCCGCCCGCCCGATGCTAGCTCCGGCACGGCTCCCCTGGCGGGACGATTCCGTCCGCGCCGGTGCCTGGGGCCGATGGCAAGAACAGGGAGGTCGCGGCGTGGGACTATCGAGGAAACTCGGCATCATCGCCTTGTCGGCGGCGGCGGGCATCGCATCGCTCGCCATCGCGCAGAGCACGGAAAAGCGGTTCGCGCCCGAGATCGAGGCCAAGCTCGACAAGCTGACGCCCGAGCAGGCGAAATTCCTCCGTTCGAAGGAAACCGATCGATTCGTTTCCGTGGAAGGCGAGCTGGAGCGCCGGCTGGCGGCCAAGTCGCCGGAGGAGATCCAGGCCTATGTCGCCGCGATGATGGAGGTGATCGAGGCGAGCAAGTTCAACCCCAAGACCGACCTGGCGTCGATCCCCCTCAACCCGGAGGCCAAAAGCTTCAACAGCTGGAAGGTGCTGCGCCCGGCGGAGCTCGATCCGAAACGCGAACCCGGCCCCTTCTCGCTCAGCCGCTATGTCGAAGGGCGCAGCGGCATCCCCACCTTCTTCGGCCTGCCCGTGGCGCTGCGGCCGGACGACCTGACCGCCGGCAAGGTCGATATCGCCATGGTCGGCATCCCGCTCAACATGGGTTCGGGCACGCGCGGCGCGCATCTCGGCCCCACCGCCATGCGCACCGTCCGCATGGGCGCCGGCAACGACATGTATACGATGACGTCGCCGCGCGCCGTGCTCAACATGGTCGATTATGGCGACGTCGCCGTCGACAATATGAGCACCGAGCGATCGATGGGCCATGTGCGCGAACAGGTGGCCTCCATCGCGAAGACGGGCGCCATCCCCTTCATCGTCGGCGGCGACCACAGCCTTGCCTATTCGGACATCGCCGGCGTCACCGACGTGCTGGGCAAGGGCAAGGTCAGCGTCATCCACTTCGATTCGCATTATGATGCGGGTCGCGGCCGCGCCCATCTGATCGATCATGGCCAGCCGGTCTACCGGCTCATCAAGGAGGGCCATGTCGCCGGCCGCGATTACATCCAGGTCGGCCTGCGCGCGCAATCGCCCGATATCGAGACCTTCGAATGGATGCGCGAACAGGGCTTCCGCTACCATACGATGGTGGAGGTGGAGAAATCCGGCTGGGACGTGGTGGTCAGCCGCGTGCTCAAGGAAGCCAAGGAAAACGGCAAGCGCGTGTTCGTGTCGTTCGACATCGACGTGCTCGACCCCGCTTACATGGTCGGCACCGGCACGCCGGTTCCCGACGGCCTCACCATGCGCGAGGTGGTGCCGCTGATCCGCCGCATCTGCGCCGAGACCGACCTTGCCGGCTTCGAGCTGGTGGAGCTCGATCCGACGATGGACCCCACCTACCGCTCCGCCCAGAACAGCGCCTACATCATGCACGCCTGCATGGCCGGCATGGCGATCCGCAAGAAAGGCATCACCCAGGAACATTATCTGAGCCCGCTCAGCTCCGAATGGCAGAAGCCCGCGGAAAAGAAGGGGCGCCAGAAGCCCACGACCTGATCCGAAATCCAGCGTGGACCTGGGGGCGGCATCGCAGGATGTCGCCCCTTCTTATTATATATCAGTATCTTACCCTGCTACGTCAATCGCCCCATATCGGCCCGGCTCCGCCGCCCCTAGCGTCCCGCCCCGACAGGATTTCTTTTGCCGGGGGCTGGATCATGAGGCTGAAACGGATCGTTATCGGAATGCTGCTGGCGGGCGTGGCGATCACCGCGACCGTGGCCGCCGGATCGGACAAGGTGGCCCCGCCCGCCTGGCTGGAAGCCAAGATCGCGAAGCTGCCCAAGGAGAAGCGCGATTTCCTCCTTTCCGAGAAGGCGGAGGGCATGGCCGGTTCCTACGACAAGCTGTTCCAGCGCCTCGAGAAAAAGAGCCCGGCGGAGATCGAGGCCTATATCGACGGCATGCTCGCCGTGGTGGAGGCGAACAAGTTCCATCCCGACACCGACATGGCGTCGATCCCGCTCAATACCGAATCGCCCATGTTCAACGGCTGGAAGACGATGCGCCCGCGCACGATGGACCCGAAGCGGGAACCGGGCCCCTTCAGCCTCAGCTATTACATGAACGGCCGTGGCGGGGGCGTCTATGGCGGCGGCATCGCCACCTTCGCGGGCGCGCCGGTCGCCATCTATCCGGAGGATCTCGTTGCCGGGAAGGTGGACGTCGCGATCGTCGGCGCGCCGCTGGACATGGGATCGGGCTATCGCGGCGCCAAGTCCGGCCCATCGGCGCTCCGCAACCAATATGGCGCGGGCGGGATCGACATGTTCACCATGGTCGATCCGTCGAAGGAGCTGAACATCGTCGATTATGGCGACATCGCCGTCGACAATATGAGCACCGAGCGCACCGTCCACCATGTGCGCGAGCGCGTTGCCGAGATCGCCCGCACCGGCGCCATCCCCTTCATCGTCGGCGGCGATCACAGCCTGGAATATTCAGACGTGGCGGGCCTGGCCGACGTCCACGGCAAAGGCAGCTTCGGCGTCGTCCACTTCGATTCCCACTTCGATGCCGGCCAGGGCGGCGTCCACTTCATCACCCATGGCGCGCCCGTCTATCGCGCGGTGAAGGAAGGCCATGTCCTCGGCCGGAACTATATCCAGGTCGGCCTGCGCGGGCCGTGGCCGGAGGCGGAGGGCTTCGAATGGATGCGCAACAACGGCGTGCGCTACCATGCGATGCCGGAAATCGAGAAGAATGGCTGGCAGGCGACGATGGAGCGCGCGCTCAAGGAAGCGCGCGAAAGCGGCAAGAAGATCTTCATCAGCTTTGACGTCGACGTGCTCGATCCCGCCTTCGCGCCCGGCACCGGCACGCCCGTTCCCGGCGGCCTCACCATGCGCGAGGCGCTGCCGATCGTCCGCCGGCTGTGCGCGGAGAACGAGCTGGTCGGCTTCGAGATCGTCGAGGTGGCGCCCCAGCTCGATTCCACATACCGCACCGCGCTCAACGCCAATTTCGTGATGCACGCCTGTCTCACCGGCGTCGCGATGCGCAAGAAGGGCATCACCCAGGCCGGCTATCTTTCCGACCTCACGACCGAGCATCAGCAGCCCTCGGCCGGCCAGAAGGGCGAGCGCGACGGCAAGGTGGAAAAGGTCGATCCCGATTATGGCTGGCGGCCGAAGAAGCGCCCGACCACCTGACCGGCGGGGCGAGGTTCTCCCGCCCCATACGTCAAATGCCCCATGTCGATGCGTCCGTGTCCCCCGCACAACCATCGGCATGGAGCATGGCCGATCCGCAGATGCCGTCATTCATCCGCTGGCGCCGCCGCCATCGGCGCAGCGCCAGCAGGCGGCACTGCAACGGGTGGATGGCGAGGCGCGCATCGCCTTCGCCGCGCGCGGCGTGGCGGATCTCTACCAGCGCGCGCCCTGCCGGCTGCTGTTCCCCGATGTCGCCGCGGGCGATTTCCCGCAGGCCGTATCGATCACCACCAGCGGCGGCCTCACCGGCGGCGATCGCGTCGCGCTCGATATCCGGGTCGAGCCCCATGGCCGCGGCACCGTCACCACCCAGGCGGCGGAGAAACTCTATCGCGTGCGGCCGGGCGATCCCGACATCCGCATCGAGACGCGGATCGAAATCGCCGAGGCCGGGCGCTGCGAATGGCTGGCGCAGGAAGCGATCCTGTTCGATCGCACGCGGATGCGCCGGCGCCTGCATGCCCATCTGGCGGAGGATGCCCGGCTGCTCGCGGTCGAAACCATGCTGTTCGGCCGCGCCGCGATGGGCGAGCAGTTCACCCGGGGCCTCGTCCATGACGAATGGCGCATCTGGCGGGCCGGCCGGCTGCTGTGGGCGGACGCGCTGCACATCGCCGGGGATTTCGCCGCCACCGCCGATGCGCCGTTCGGCTTCGGCGGCGCGCGCGCGATCGCGACGCTGGCCTATGCCGGCCCCGATGCCGCCTGCCACCTCGATCTCGCCCGCGATCTCGCCGGCGCGCCGGATGGCGGCGCCACCTGCCTCGACGGCCTGCTCATCCTCCGCCTGATCGACCGGGACGCGCGGGCCTTGCGGGATCGCGTGATCCGCGCGACCGCCGCGCTGCGCGCCGCCACGCTGGGCCTGCCCCCGCGCCTTCCCGCCGTCTGGTATTGCTGACGATGAACCTCACGCCCCGCGAAAAGGACAAGCTTCTGGTGGCGATGGCCGCGATCGTCGCGCGCGGCCGGCTCCAGCGGGGCGTGAAGCTCAACCATCCCGAAGCGATCGCGCTGATCACCGAACATGTCGTCGAAGGCGCGCGCGACGGCCGCAGCGTCGCCGATCTGATGGCGAGCGGCGGCCATGTGCTGACCCGCGATCAGGTGATGGAGGGCATATCCGAGATGATCCACGACGTGCAGGTGGAAGCCACCTTCCCGGACGGCACCAAGCTCGTCACCGTCCACAGGCCGATCCGGTGACGGCGGGGCCCGCGCCCTCAACGCCCCACATCCATCATGCCGGACTTGATCCGGCATCCATTGCCGCTGCGCTGGAATTTCGGACGGAGCGGCAATGGGTCCTGACTTTCGTCGGGATGACGGAAATGGCGCGCGGGGCCGCCGCATGATCCCCGGCGAGATCATCCCCGCCGAAGGCGACATCGTCCTCAACGCCGATCGCGTGGCCATCACCCTTGTCGTCGCCAATAGCGGCGACCGGCCGATCCAGGTCGGCAGCCATTATCATTTCGCGGAAGCCAATCCCGCGCTCACCTTCGATCGCGCCGCCGCGCGCGGCCACCGCCTGGATATCGCGCCCGGCACCGCCATCCGCTTCGAGCCGGGGCAGAGCCGCGAAGTGGCGCTGATCCCCTATGGGGGCCGCCGCATCGTGATCGGCTTTCGCGGCGAAGTGATGGGGGGGCTCTGAATGCCGGTCACGCTCACCCGCCGGGCCTATGCAGGCATGTTCGGCCCCACCGTCGGCGATCGCATCCGGCTGGGCGATTCCAGCCTCCTCATCCGCGTCGAGGAGGACCGCACCGTCCATGGCGAGGAGGTGAAGTTCGGCGGCGGCAAGGTGATCCGCGACGGCATGGGCCAGAGCCAGGCCAGCCGGGCCGAAGGCGCCGCCGATACCGTCATCACCAATGTCGTGATCCTGGATCATTGGGGGATCATCAAGGCCGATGTCGCGATCCGCGACGGCCTGATCGCGGCGATCGGCAAGGCCGGCAATCCCGATACCCAGCCCGGCGTCGACATCGTCATCGGGCCGGGGACGGAGATCATCGCCGGCGAGGGCCGCATCCTGACCGCCGGCGCGATCGACGCGCACATCCATTTCATCTGCCCGCAGCAGGCGGAGGAGGCGCTGAACGCCGGCGTCACCACCATGCTTGGCGGCGGCACCGGCCCCGCGCACGGCACGCTCGCCACCACCTGCACCCCCGGCCCCTGGCACATGGAGCGGATGTTCCAGGCGCTGGAGGCGATCCCGATGAATTTCGGCCTGTTCGGCAAGGGCAATGCCAGCCGGCCCGATGCGCTGGTGGAGATGATCCTGGCCGGCGCCTGCGGCCTCAAGCTGCACGAGGATTGGGGCACGACGCCGGCCGCGATCGATTGCTGCCTGTCGGTGGCGGACGAGATGGACATCCAGGTCACGCTCCACACCGATACGCTCAACGAAAGCGGCTTCGTGGAAAGCACGATCGCCGCCTTCAGGGGCCGCACCATCCACGCCTTCCATACCGAGGGCGCGGGCGGCGGCCATGCGCCGGACATCATCCGCGTCGCCGGCCTGCCCAACGTGCTGCCTTCCTCCACCAACCCGACGCGCCCCTACACCGTCAACACGCTCGACGAGCATCTCGACATGCTGATGGTGTGCCATCATCTCGACCCCCGCATCGCCGAGGACGTGGCCTTCGCAGAAAGCCGCATCCGCAAGGAGACGATCGCCGCGGAGGATATCCTCCACGATCTCGGCGCCTTCTCGATGATGTCGTCGGACAGCCAGGCGATGGGCCGGGTCGGCGAAACGATCATCCGCTGCTGGCAGACGGCGGACAAGATGAAGGGGCAGCGCGGCCCCCTTGGCACCGACGATGCCGATGCGGACAATTTCCGCGCCCGCCGCTACATCGCCAAATATACGATCAACCCGGCGATCGCCCACGGCATCAGCCACATCGTCGGATCGATCGCGGTGGGCAAGCTCGCCGATCTGGTGCTCTGGTCCCCGGCCTTCTTCGCGGTGAAGCCCGATATGGTGATCAAGGGCGGCAGCATCGCGGCGGCCCCGATGGGCGATCCCAATGCCAGCATCCCGACGCCGCAGCCCGTGCATTATCGGCCGATGTTCGGCGCGCTTGGCCGGGCCAACACCTTGTCTTCGCTCTTCTTTGCGTCCGGCGCATCGATCGATGCCGGAATTCGCAATCGATATGGCCTTTCGCGCCCCTTTGCTGCGGTGCACAACACCCGTGGGACCATCGGAAAGGGGGCCATGATCCTGAACGACGCAATGCCGCATATCGAGGTCGATCCCGAGACCTACGAGGTCCGCGCGGACGGCGAGCTGCTGACCTGCGAGCCGGCCCGCACCCTCCCCTTCGCCCAGCGCTATTTCCTGTTCTGAAAGGATCGTGATGCAGACGGCGGAACGGATCATCGCACGGGGGGAGTGGGACCCGGCCAGCGCGTCCGATCATATCGCCCTCGATCATGACGAGCGGCACCGCCGCCGCTTCCGCTATGTCGCGAAGGGCGGCACCGCCTTCCTGCTCAACCTGCCCCGCGCGGCGGTGATCGGCCATGGCGACGCGATCGCGCTGGCGGACGGGCGCCTGATCGCCGTCACCGCCGCGCCCGAGCCGCTGATGGCGGTGCGCGCGGGGCCCGGCATCGGCCTGGTCCGCCTCGCCTGGCATATCGGCAACCGCCACCTGCCGGCCGAAATCCAGGCCGACCGCATCCTGCTGCGCGAGGATCATGTGATCCGCCACATGCTGGAGGGGCTGGGCGCATCGGTGGATGCGGTCCACGCGCCCTTCACGCCCGAACAGGGGGCCTATGCCAGCGGCGGGCACGGCCACGACCATCATCACGGCGACGGCCACCATCACGATCATGCCGCGCCACCCGGACGGGAGCGCCACCACCATCACCATGCTCACTGACGGCGCCCTTCAGCACCTGCTTGCCTGGACATCGCCAGCCTATCCGGTCGGCGCCTTCACCTACAGCCACGGCCTGGAAACGGCGGTCGACGATCAGCGGGTCCGCGATGTGGCCGGCCTCGCTTTTTATATCGAGGCGGTGCTCGCGCGCGGCGGCGGCTGGGTGGATGCGGTGCTGTTCGGCCATGGCTGGCGCACCGCCGCCGATCCGCAGGCCTTCGATGAGGTGGCGGCGCTGGCCGCCGCCTTTCGCGGCAGCAGTGAAACCGCGCTGGAAAGCCACCAGCAGGGCCGGTCCTTCCTCACCGTCACCCGCCGCGCCTGGCCGCATCCCGCGCTCGACGGTTTCGCCGGCCGCTGGGGCGATCGGCCGATCGCCCATGCCGTGGTGCTGGCGCTGGCCTGCGCCGCCCACGGCGTCCCGCTGGAGCCGGCGCTCCATGCCTATCTGCACGGCACCGCCGCCAACCTCGTCTCGGCCGGCGTGCGCCTCGTGCCGCTCGGCCAGACGGACGGGCAGATCGCCACCGCCCTTCTCGCCCGCAGTATCCCGCCGATCGCGGCGCGGGCCATCGCCACCCCGCTCGACGATCTCGGCACCGCCGCCCCGCTGCTGGAACTGGCGTCGATCCACCACGAAACGCTCTACACAAGGCTGTTCAGATCATGACCATGGCCGCCCTCGCCCCCCATGTCCACGGCCCGCTCCGCATCGGGATCGGCGGCCCCGTGGGATCGGGCAAGACGGCGCTGACCGACCGGCTCTGCAAGGCGATGCGGGACGATTACGATATCGCCGCCATCACCAACGACATCTACACGCGCGAGGATGCCGAATTCCTCACCCGATCGGGCGCGCTTGTCCCCGAAAGGATCATGGGGGTGGAGACCGGCGGCTGCCCGCATACCGCGATCCGCGAGGATGCCAGCATCAACCTCGCCGCCGTGGACCAGATGGCGGCGCGCTTCCCGGGGCTGGAGGCGATCTTCATCGAAAGCGGCGGCGACAACCTGGCCGCCACCTTCAGCCCGGAGCTTGCGGACATCACCATCTACGTGATCGACGTTTCCGCCGGCGACAAGATCCCGCGCAAGGGCGGCCCCGGCATCACCCGATCCGACCTTCTGGTCATCAACAAGATCGATCTCGCCCCGCTGGTCGGCGCGAGCCTGGNGGTGATGGACCGCGACGCCCGCAAGATGCGGGGCGCCCGCCCCTTCCTGTTCACCAACCTCAAGGACAATATCGGGCTGGACGAGATCATCGCCTTCATCGTCCAGGCGGGCGGGCTGCCGGCAAGGCGGGAGAGCCGATGAACCAGCCCGCCTACATCTACCGGGAAAAGCGCCTCTACAACAAATGGGCGGCCAGCCAGACGCTGGAGGATTATGCGCTGCGCTACACGGCGGACAGCGCGCGGCGCTGGTCGGCGGGGCGGGTGGCGAACACGGCGATCGGGGCGACGGCCTTCCTGGCCTGCGAGGCGATCGGGGCGACGATCACGCTGGCCTACGGCTTCGCCAACAGCGTCGCGGCGATCGCGGCGGCGGTCGCGCTGATGTTCGTGATCGGCTTCCCGATCGCCTATCAGGCGGCGCGGCGCGGGCTCGACATCGATCTCCTCACCCGGGGCGCGGGCTTCGGCTATCTGGGCTCCACCATCACCTCGCTGATCTACGCCTCCTTCACCTTCCTGCTCTTCTCGGTCGAAGCCAGCATCATGGCGGTCGCGCTGCGCGCCATGTCGGGCATCCCGATGAGCCTGGCCTATGTGCTGAGCTCGCTCGTCGTCATCCCGGTCGCGCTCTACGGCATGAGCGCGATCACCCGCTTCCAGTTCGTCACTCAGCCCATCTGGGTGATGCTGCAACTCGCACCCATCGGCTACATCCTCTGGCTCGGCCAGCCCGCGCTCGATGAATGGAGCCGCTTCGCCGGCCAGTTCGGCGCGCCGGACGGGGAGGTCAGCCTCCTTTATTTCGGCCTGGCCTTCTCCACCCTCCTCTCGCTGCTGCCGCAGATCGGCGAGCAGGCGGATTATCTGCGCTTCCTGCCCGCGCGCGAGAAAACGGGGCGCACGCGCTGGTGGCTGGCGATGATCGCCGGCGGGCCGGGGTGGACGCTGATCGGCGGCGCCAAGCTGCTGCTGGGCTCCTTCCTCGCCGATTATGTGCTGCGCCACGGCGCGACGGCCGCGCAGGCGGCCAGCCCGACGGACCTGTTCCTCACGATCTTCACCGCGATGACGAGCCATTCTGGGCTGGCGCTGGTGCTCACCGGCATCTTCGTCATCACGTGCCAGCTCAAGATCAACGTCACCAATGCCTATGCCGGGTCGATCGCCTGGTCCAACTTCTTCGCCCGGCTCACCCACAGCCACCCCGGCCGCGTCGTCTGGCTGATCTTCAACGTCGTCCTCGCGCTGATCCTGATGGAGATCGGCATCCTCGACGCGATCGAGGGCATCCTGATCCTCTACGCCAACATCGCCGCCGGCTGGATCGGCGCGCTGGCGGCGGACCTGATGATCTCCAAGCCGCTCGGCCTCTCGCCGCGCGGCATCGAGTTCAAGCGCGCCCACCTGTTCGACATCAACCCGGTGGGCGTGGGCGCGATGACGCTGTCGATCGTCGCCTCCACCGTCTCGCATGTCGGCCTGCTGGGCCCGCTGCCGCAGGCGTTCGCGCCCGCCATTGGGCTGGCGATCGCCTTCGTCGCCGCGCCCGCCATCGCGCTCGCCACCCGCAGCCGTTATTATATCGCGCGCCGATCGACATTGCCGGCCAAGGCGGAACGGCGCTGCATCATTTGCGAAAACAGCTTCCAGCCGGACGATATGGCCCATTGCCCGGTCTATTCGGCGCCGATCTGCTCGCTGTGCTGCACGCTGGAGGCGCGCTGCCACGATCGCTGCAAGGATCGCAGCCGCGCGACGGAGCAGGTGTCCCACTGGCTCGAACGCCTGCTGCCGACATCGCTCGCGGCGCAGGTGCACACCCCCGTCGGCCATTTCATCGGCGTGCTGGCGCTCATCAACCTGTGCAATGCGCTGGTGCTCGGCGTCATCCACCGGGAGTTCGCGCGGCGCATGGCCGATGGCGGGGCCGCCATCGCGCCGGTGCTGCTCGCGGTGTTCTTCGCCTTCGCTCTGCTGGCCGGCATCGCCGCCTGGATCATCGTCCTCGCGCACGAAAGCCGCCGCGCCGCCATGCAGGAAACCCAGCACCACATGCAGAAGCTGGTCGAGGAGATCGCCTCCCACGACGTCACCGACCGCCAGCTCCAGAAGGCGAAGGAGGCCGCGGAGTCCGCCAACGCCGCCAAGAGCCGCTACCTCGTCAGCGTCAGCCACGAAATCCGGTCCCCGCTCAACTCGATCTACGGCTATGCCCAGCTTCTGGAGCGCGGCAGCGACGTGCCCCCGGTGGAGGCCGCCCGCGTGATCCGCCGCAGCGCGGAGCATCTCACCAACCTGGTCGAAGGGCTGCTGGATATCTCGCAGGTGGAAAGCGGCATCCTGCGCGTCAGCCGCGATACGGTGCGCCTGCCGCCCTTCCTCGATCAGCTCGCCAACATGTTCCGCCCGCAGGCGCAGGCCAAGGGCATCGCCTTCGTCTACGAACGGCCGGAACGGCTGCCCGAATTCGTCCACACCGATCAGAAGCGGCTGCGCCAGATCCTGATCAACGTGCTGTCGAACGCGATCAAGTTCACCGAAGCCGGCAAGGTCGGCTTCAAGGTCAAATATCGCAGCCAGCTCGCCACCATCGAAATCGCCGATACCGGCATCGGCATCGATCCGCGCGATCTGAAGCGCATCTTCGATCCGTTCGAACGCGGCAGCAATCCCGGCGCGCACCGCCAGCAGGGCGTGGGCCTCGGCCTGTCGATCACGCAGGCGCTGGTGCAGATATTGGGCGGGGAGATCACCGTCAGCAGCGAACCCGGCAAGGGCACCCGCTTCGTCATCCGGGTGATGCTGTCCCAGGCGGCGGCGGGCGCCGCGCTGCCCGACAGCCCGAGCGGCGACACCGTGACCGGCTATGTCGGCCCGCGCCGCTCCATCCTCCTCATCGATGACGATCCCACCCAGATCGCGGTGCTGCGCAACCTGCTCGAACCGCTCGGCTTTCCGGTCTATACCGCGCTCGACGGCGAAAGCGGTACCATGCTCGCCGCCCAGGTCCGGCCCGATCTCGTGCTGCTGGACATCACCATGCCGGGATTGTCGGGCTGGGAAACGGCCCGCCTGATTCGCGAGGCGCATGGACCGGCGATCCGCATCGTCATGGTTTCCGCCGACGCGCACGAATATCGCCGCGGCGGCGACGGGCAGGATGCGCACGACATGTTCCTGATCAAGCCGGTCGAGCTCAACACGCTGCTCGATACCATATCCGACCAGCTCGATATCGAATGGACGAGCGGCACCCCCGCACCCGCCACGGCCGACGCGGGCGAAGGCGGTTCGGCCGATGCCCTGCCCGAAGCGGCGCAAGCCTATCTGGTCGAGCTGGAGCAACTCGTCCGTATCGGCCATGTCCGGGGGATAGAAAGGAAAATACAGGAATTCGAGGCCGCCGTGCCCGAGGCCCGGCCGATGACGGGGCATTTCCTCGCCTCGCTCGACCGCTTCGACCTCAAGGGGCTGGGGGCGATGATAAAGACAAGGTTGAACGATGGTCGCTGATCTTGCCCATGAAACCGTGCTCGTCGTGGACGACACGCCCGAAACGCTGCGCTTCCTCACCGACACCATTGATCGGGCAGGCATGACGGCGCTGATCGCCACCAGCGGCGAGGGCGCGGTCGATCTGCTCGCCCATGTCACCCCCGGCCTGATCCTGATGGATGCGGTGATGCCCGGCATGGGCGGCTTCGAAACCACCCGCGCGATCAAGCGCAACGCCGCCTGGGCGCATATCCCGGTGATCTTCATGACCGGCCTCACCGAAAGCGAGCATGTCGTCCATGCGCTCGACGCCGGCGGGGTCGATTATGTCCGCAAGCCGATCGTGGTGGAGGAACTGCTCGCCCGCGTCCGCGTCCACCTCGCCAACGCGCGGATCTCCCATGGCAGCCAGATCGCGCTCGACGCCACCGGGCGCCACCTCCTCGCCGTCGACGAAGCGGGCGGCCTCGCCTGGGCGACGCCGCAGGCCGGCCGGATGCTGGCCGATATCGATCCCGCGTGGGACAAGGAGGCCGGCGCCCTGCCCGATCTCCTCCGCCCCGCGATCGCCCGGCTGCTGGCGGACGACAATGGCAGCGGCGCCGGCATCAAGCTCGATCTGCCGGGCGCCACGCTCGAACTGGTGCTCGTCACCCGCGCGCGGCGGGACGAGACGCTGGTCCGCCTCAACCTGATCCGCGACGGCGCCGATATCCAGCGCCTGCAGGATCGCTACGCCCTCACCCAGCGCGAGGCGGAGGTGCTGCTGTGGATCAGCTACGGCAAGCCCAATCGCGTGATCAGCGAGATCCTCAGCATCAGCCCACGCACCGTGAACAAGCATCTGGAACAGATATTCGAAAAGCTCGGCGTCGAGACGCGCGCCGCCGCCGCTGCCTTCGCGGTGCGCACCATCGGCAACTGACCCGCGCGGCGGCGGTCAGGAGCCGCTCCCGGACACCTCGTCCGCGAGGCGCCTGCTGTCGGCCTTGAGCGCATCCATGGCCACCCGGCGCAGCGCATCGACCCCGACCACGTTCAGATCCTGCGCCAGCCCGGCTGAGCACCGATCACCCGGACCCGGTGCGGGGCCTACATCACCTCGAACAGGCCGGCCGCTCCCATGCCGCCGCCCACGCACATCGTCACCACGACATGCCGGACGCCCCGGCGCCTGCCTTCGATCAGCGCGTGCCCGACCATCCTGGCGCCCGACATGCCATAAGGATGCCCGATCGCGATGGCTCCGCCATTCACGTTGAGGCGTTCGTCGGGAATGCCGAGCGTGTCGCGGCAATGGAGCACCTGCACCGCGAAGGCCTCGTTCAATTCCCAGAGCCCGATATCGTCGATCGCAAGATCGAACTTCTCGAGCAGCCTAGGAACCGCCAGGACCGGGCCGATCCCCATCTCATCCGGCTTCGTCCCCGCCACGGCCATGCCGACATAGCGGCCCAGAGGTTGCAATCCGCGGCGCTCGGCGGTGCGCGCTTCCATCACCACGCAGGCCGATGCGCCGTCCGAAAGCTGGCTGGCATTGCCGGCGGTGACGGTTCCGCCGGGGAAGACGGCCTTCAGGGCGGACAGGCCCTCGATCGTCGTATCGGGGCGGTTGCCCTCGTCCCGTTCCAGATGCACCTCGCGGACGCTCGTTTCACCGCTGGCCTTGTCCACATGCCGCATGGCGGTGCGCACCGGAACGATCTCGGCATCGAAGCGGCCTTCCGCCTGGGCACGCGCCGTGCGCTGTTGCGACTGGAGCGAGTAAGCGTCGCATGCCTCGCGCGGGATGCCGTAACGCGCCGCCACCGTCTCGGCGGTCTCGAGCATCGACATGTAGATGTCGGGCTGGGCGGCAGCCAGCCTGGGGTCCTGATCGACGCGCAGATCGGGGGTTTGGACCAGCGAAATCGATTCGACGCCGCCGGCGACCACCACGTCCATCCGGTCGACGATCACCTGCTTTGCCGCCGTCGCGATCGTCATCAGGCCGGAGGAGCATTGGCGATCCAGCGTCATGCCCGATACCGAGACCGGCAGGCCAGCGGCCAGCGCGGCCGTCCGGCCGATGGTCTGCTGGAAGCCCTGGGGCAACGAACAGCCGAGAATACAATCCTCGACCGCCCCCGGCTCCACGCCCGCCCGCTCCACCGCCGCCGCAATGGCATGGGCGGCAAGGGTCGGAGAGGGCGTGGCGTTGAAGGCACCGCGATAGGCCCGGCCGATCGGGGTGCGGGCGGTGGAAACGATGACGGCGTCGCGCATCACTGGCGGAGCGCTACGACGAGGTTTTCGTTGCCCGCGCTGGCAAGCTCGCGTTCCGCCTGGAAGAAGCCGTAGGGGGGAACCATCTCACCCGTGCGATCGGTGACGGCCTGCCAGCCCGAAAGCAGGCGATCGCCCGCATCGGCCCCGGCACCGACATAATGGCCGCGCGTAAGCGTGATGTTCGCCGCGGCGAAATGGCCGGCGCCCGCGCAGAGCACCGTGCGCGTGGGCGCATCCTCGCCCGCCAGCGCCAGAAGCGCCGGGCTCACCAGCGACGGATCAAGCAGTTCCAGGCTGTCATCGGAAAGAACCCCGTGCGTCATCTGAGTTGCCGCCGTCGGCGCAAGGGCGTTTACCCGGATGCCATATTTCTCGCCTTCGATGGCGAGCGTCTGCATCAGGCCGACCTGGGCCATCTTGGCGGCGCCATAATTGGCCTGCCCGAAATTGCCATAGAGGCCCGAAGACGAGGTCGTCATCACGATCCGCCCGTAACGCTGCGCCCGCATCGGCTCCCAGACGGCCTTCGAGCAGATCGCGGCGCCCATCAGATGCACGTCGACGACGGCCCTGAAGTCATCCATCGTCATCTTCGCGAAGCTCTTGTCGCGGAGAATGCCGGCATTGTTGACGAGAATGTCGACGCGGCCCCAGCGGGACAGAATATCGTCAACCATGGCGAGAATGGCCGCCTCGTCCGTGACTGAAGCCGCGACCGGTATCGCCTCGCCCCCGCCAGCCGCGATTTCCGCAGCGACCTTGCCGGCGCTTTCCTGCGACATGTCGTTGACCACGACCTTGGCGCCGAGACGCGCGAGATAAAGCGCATGGGCACGCCCCAATCCCCCACCCGCGCCCGTGACGATGGCAATTCGACCCGCAAGATTCATGGCACTCTCCCTTCTTGCGGAAGGGATTAGCGCATGGGATATTCACTATCAAGTGAGCGAATGAAATTCACGCCGCTCGAAACGCCGGTGCCGCTTCCTCGCCTGCCGTCATCGCCCCTGGCCGCAGATCTGCAGGAAACCCGCCGCCATGAAGGAAGCCATGCGTTCCTTCACGGCGACGAAATCGTCGGATTTGCACAGGCCGTGAGAGAGCTTGTCGATACGCCCCGTGCGCGCGAGCGTGAGCATGAGAGCACCGGTAACGAACTGATACCCCCAGAAAATATCCTCCTCGCTGCAATCGGGCAGCGCCTTCTTCAGAAGGTCGATCAATCTGAGCACGACGGGATCGAAGTGGGTGTCCATCAACTCGGCGCCCCATTCGGGCGTATTCGCCACCTGCGCGCCCAGCGCGGCGTAGTTTTTCCACGCCTCGCCACCCTCGATATAGAGGTCGAGGTCCGTATCCAGAAAGGCGCGGAGCGCGCCTTCCACGGTCGGCCTGTCGCCGCACGCTTTCTCATATTGATCGAGCGCGTTCATGCGCCGCTCGCTCGTCACGACGGCGCGACGGGCGAACACGGCATGGAAGAGCTTGTTCTTGTCCTCGAAATAATAATTCAGCAGCGTGTGATGGACGCCGACCTTCTTCGCCACGTCCTTCAGCGTGACCCCGTAGAGCCCATGTTTCGAAAAGAGATATTCGGCAGCATCAAGGATCTGCTCGATTGTCTCGGCGCGTTGCTCGGCCTTTTTCGACCGCTTGGGGGCTTTCACATTCTCTTGCACGAGAATGTTCTTCGGGGATAGGCGCGCAGGCGTCAAGGCTGGAGAACAAGGCGGGAAAGTCAGGCCCCGCCATATTCGCTTTGGAGGCGCAATTTATCGATCTTGCCCGTTGCGGCCAGCGGCATGGCGGACAGGCGGACGACCGCGTCGGGAATCCACCAGGGCGCAACCCGGCCAACAAGCGCGCCCAGCAGCTTTTCGTCGGAAACCTGCTGATCCTCGCGCATCTCGACCAGGAGGATCGGGCGCTCGCCCCATTTCGGGTCCGGCCTGCCGATGACGGCCGCGAGCGACACTTCAGGCAGGGCGCCCACGACCGCCTCGATTTCCGCCGGATTGATCCACTCCCCGCCCGATTTGATGAGGTCCTTGGCGCGGCCGGTGATGATCAGCTCACCATCGGCGGTCAGCTTCGCCAGGTCGCCCGTGGCGAACCAGCCGTCGGGATCCGTGGCGGACCTGTCGTGGCCGAAATAGCGTTCGATCACCGCTGCGCCGCGGACGCGAAGATGCCCCTCCGTTTCCCGTTGCGTCGGAAGCGCCCGTCCCTCCGCATCGGTGATGAGCAGATCGACACCGATCGCCGGCTTGCCCGACGCCGTCGCCTTGCGCGCGGTATCGCCCGGCACCGCCACCGTGCCGGAGGGAGAGAGTTCCGTCATGCCCCAGCTGGTCTGGATTTCGACGCCCAGCCGGCGTTCGAGCCGCTCCATGAGCGCGGGCGCCATCGGCGCGCCGCCGACGATGATCCGTTCGAGGCTCGGCAAGGCGCCGCCTTCGGCCTCGAGATGCTCGAGCAATCCCAGCCAGACCGTGGGCACGCCCACGCCGATCGTGACATCCTCGGCCGCGATCAGCCGCGCGAGGCTGGCGCCGTCGTTCCGACGTCCGGGCAGGACCAGCTTGCCGCCGGTCGCCGGCAAGGCGAAGGGAAGGCCCCAGGCATTGGCATGGAACATAGGCACGACGGTCAGGACGCTATCCCGCCCGGAAATCGCCATCACATCGGCCTGCAGCAGCCGCAGCGTGTGCAGGAAGCTGGAACGGTGCGTGTAGGTCACGCCCTTCGGCGATCCGGTGGTGCCGGACGTGAAACAGAGACCCGATGGCGCCGTTTCGGCGAAGCCGCCCCAAACGACATTGCGCGGCGCCCCCTCGATCAGGGATTCGAGGCGGGAAATTCCGGGCGCGTCCCCGCCATCGCCATCGATGACGAGGATATGCTGCACGACCGGCGCGCGTTCGGCGATGCGGGCCGCCAGCGGCAGCAGGTCCGCGCTGGCGATCAGCAACGGCGCTTCCGATTGCGCGACCATGGAGGCCAGTTGCGGCGCGGTAAGGCGCGGGTTGAGCGTGTGGCACACCGCCCCCATGCCCATGACGCCATACCATGCCTCGACATGCGCGCGGCTGTTCCACGCGAGCGTGGCGACCCGATCCCCGAAGCCGATGCCGAAGCCCGCCAGGATCGAGGAGACCGCCAGGGCCCTGTCCCTGACCTCGGCATAGCTCAGCCGGTCGATCGTGCCGTCGTCGCGCGCCGTGACGATCTCGCTTTCCGGGTGCCATTTGGCGGCATGGTCCAGGAACTTGTCCAGCGTCAGCGGATAGTCCTGCATGCTCCCCTGCCTCACTGGCAATCTCCGCTCTTAGCCGGGAGGACGGGGGAGGCAACGCCGGTATTCCAGTTCCAGGCGAGATTGCCGGCCGCGCGCCGACGGCAGACCGTGGCCTCGTGCAGGGCATACATGCTGGGGAACAGATAGGTGCCGGGCTGCGGCTTTCCGGCAAAGGCCATATAGTGCGCGCCGTCGCCATAAGGCTGCCAGTCCGGCTGGCCCGGCGCCGTGGGGCGGCCGGTCGTGGCGAAGGAGGCCCAATAGGCCATCATCGCATCGGACAGGCGGCGTTCCGCCAGCGTGTCGGGAATCTTCGGCCAGAAAGCCGGCGTCTGGCGGGCCATGCCGAACACATAGGGAAGCTCGGCCGCATGGAAGGCGTGCATTCCGTTCTCGTCCGCCGCCGGATAGCCGTGATCGAACAGATAGAGGTAGGAATCCGTGCCGGCCCTGGCCTGCTTGATGGCGAGCCGGGTCGAGGTCCAGCCGTAGAGCGCGTCCCGCGTGGTGGCCAGCATGCTTTCGGCCACCGATGTCGCGGGGTAGAGCCGCAGGAACTGATCGGCGAGATCGCCATATCGGCCGCGGATCGCCTCCTCATAGGCCGCCGCATCGGCGGGCGCGGGCGGCAGCAGGAAACGCAGCGTCCGGATTTCCCCGCTGTTGAAGCCCGCCATCAGCGGGACGCGCGCCTGCTCGCCGCGATCGAAGGTGTCGACGAGCTGGCGGGTCAGGATCTTGCCGTCCACCACGCCCCACGGCCCATAGCCGGCGAGGATGGCGGCCTGGGTCAGCTTCTCCGCCTCCATGGCGCGCAGCCCGGCGAGGTTAGAGGCGCCGAGCGCCTGCATGACCTGGGTGCCCGCTGCCTCGGCCGAAGGGGTGCCGTGGCGCTCCGCCTTCAGTTCGGGCGTCGTGATCATATAGGCGCTCTCGGCGATCGCCTTGTGGAACAGGCCCCGGGCCCGCGGGCTCGCCATCAGATACATCACGCTGAGCGCGCCGGCGGATTCGCCGGCGATGGTGACGTTGGCGCCATCCCCGCCGAAGGAAGCGATGTTGCGCCTGACCCATTGCAATGCCGCGATCTGGTCGAGCAGGCCGTAATTGCCCGAAATGCCCTCGCCGGATTCGGCGCTGAGTTCGGGATGGGCGAGATAGCCGAGGATGCCGAGGCGGTAGTTGATCGATACGACGATCATCCCCTTGGCCGCGAGCCGGGCGCCGTCATACATCGGCTCATGGCTGTAGCCCGTGGTCAGCGCGCCGCCGTGGATCCACACGAAGACGGGGAGGCCGCGCGCCTTCTGGGGCGCCCAGATGTTGAGGGTCAGGCAGTCTTCGCTCATCCGTTCGGGCGGATTGGCATAGATGCTCTGCGCGCGGGGCCGGGGCTGCACGCAGGCCGGGCCGAAGGCGCGCGCATCGCGCACGCCCTGCCATGCCGGCAGTGCCACCGGCGCCTTCCAGCGCAGATCGCCGATCGGGGCGCGGGCATAGGGAATGCCGCGGAAGACATCGACCTTGCCGGCCTCCATCCCTTCGACGGCGCCGTCGGGCGCCCGCACGACGGGTCCGGCATCGGCCGCGCCGGCGAGGAGAAAGGCGCCGAGAAGGAAAATGGGGGCACGCCGAAACATGCGCATCAAAGGTCTCCGGCTTCTTGCGCGGCGCGGCGGATGGCCCGCGCCAGCATGAAAAAGAGCAGCACCGCCAATCCGTAGAATGGCACGAGGGTGAGGAAGGCGAGCTGCAGCGAATTTTCGGGATGGGCGGCGCGGAACCAGTCGCTGGCGGCGCCCAGATAGGTCGGGCCGAGGCCCAGCCCGATCAGGTTCATGACGAGCAGGAGCAGCGCGCCCGCCATCACGCGCTCGTTGGGGCGCACCTCTTCCTGCACCAGCGCGACGGCCGGTGAGAGGTAGAAATAGTTGAGCGCCATCGGGATGACCGCCAGCAGCATCGCCATCCGCCAGCCCGGCGCCAGCACGAAACCGACGAAGAACGGGACCGCGAGGATCAGCCCGACGGCCGGGATGAGGGCGTAGGCCCGCTTGTCGCGCGACGCCAGCCGATCGACCAGCCGGCCCGAGAGGAAGATGCCGCCCCCCATGGAGACGAGGATGAGCAGCGAATACCACAACGCCACCTCCTCCATGGTCATGCCCTTCTCCTCCATCAGGAGCAGCGTGGCGAAATTGGCGGTCGCATAGGTGATGAACTGGTTGGCTCCCGTGGCGAGCGCCACCAGCCGCAGCACCGGATTGGCGAAGAACATCCGGCAGGTCGCCATGAACGGCGCCATGGATTGCGGGCCCTGCCCGGCGGCGGGAGCATCGAGACCGCCGCGCACCGGCTCGCGAACCGTGAGCCACACGATCAGAGCCGTCACGACACCGACCGCGCCAAGCACCAGGAAGGCGTCGCGCCAGCTATAGGCGGCGGCGATCGACGCGCCGAACGCGACGCCGAGCGCATTTCCCAAGGGCGGGCCGAGATTGTAGAGGCCGAGCGCCGTGCCGCGCGTGCCGGGACGGAAATAATCCGAGATGATCGCATAGGAAGGCGGCACGCCGCCCGCCTCGCCGATGCCCACCGTCATCCGGGCAATCGCCAGTTGCGGATAGGTGGCCGCGAACCCGCAGGCGATCGTCGCCGCGCTCCAGAGCGCGCAGGCGAAGGACAAGACGCGAACGCGGTTGGAGCGATCGGCGAACCAGGCGACCGGGATCGAGATCAGGCAATAGAAGAGCGCGAAATAGAGCCCGCTGATCAGCCCGATCTGGCCATGGCTGAGGTGCAGCTCCTCCCTTATCGGCTTCGCCAGGATCGACAGCAGCTGCCGATCCAGGAAATTGAGGACATAGACGAAGCAAAGCGCCGCCAGAACGAACCAGGCGCGAGCGCCCGGCTGCGTTCCGGCGGCGCCCCCGACCGGGTTTGCGACCCCCAGGGATTCAGATGCGCCGGCCGGCATGGGGATCAGAGCCCGTATCCGAGGCGGATGCCCACCGTTCGCGGCCGCAGCGTGCCGACCCGGCTTGCCATGAAGGCTTCGGGATGGATGTAGACGGCCGAGTGGTTGTCGAACAGATTCTCGACATAAAGCTGGGCCGACCACGCCTGCCGCTTCACGCCCAGGCTCATATTGACGTTCACATATTCGTCGGTCTGGCCGAAGGTCGCCAGCGGCAGGTTGGGGTTGCCCGGCGTGTTCGGGAAGGTGTTGTTGTACGATCCCACATATTGCACGTTCACGGCCAGGTTCGCCTTCATATCATCGGCAAGGTCGAAGCCGTAATTGCCATAGATCGCCCCCTGAAGTCGCGGCGCGGACAGGCGGTGACCCAGCACCGCGCCGGAAATGGCGGCTTCCTCGGGCGTCAGCTTGGTGATCTTCGAATCGTTATAGGCGGCGTTCAGGCCCAGATAGACGTCCTTGGCCGGGATGATGCCCATCTCCACCTCGAAGCCCTTGCTGCGGGCCGCGCCGACGTTCGTCGCGAACTGAACCGAATCCGAAACGCGGTTCGCCTGCGCCTGGATGTTGCTCCATTCGATCAGGTAGAAGGCCGCGTTGATGGTGACGCGGCCGTCCAGCCAGCGGCCCTTGGCGCCAAGCTCATAGCTTTTGAGATCGTCCGAAGTCGCGCCGTAGGGAATGATGATGTCGTTGGGGTCCACCAGGCTCGGCCGGCCCGCGAAGGCATTGACGATCGGCGCGCGGAAGCCGGTCGAGAATGTGGCGTAGGTCGTCAGCGTCTCGACCGGCTTGAAGGTGGCGCTGGCCTTCCAGGAGGGTTTCGATCCCTTGGCCTTGACCCCGGCGACCGCTTCATAAGGCGTGAACGTGTCGAAATGCCCCGGAATATTGTAGAGCGCATAGGTGAAATAGTTGTAGCCGGCCGCCGTGGCGAGATAGCCCCCAGCCTCGGTGAAGCCCTGGGCCGAAATGCGGCCGTAACGCATTCCCCCGGTCAGCCAGAAGCGATCGGAGAAGCGATAGGTCAGCTCGCCGAAGCCTGCGAGCTCCTCGCTGATCTGGTGCGTATACTGTTTCTGATAATATTGGTCCGGCAGCCCCGTCAGGTTGCGCTCCGCGAGAAACTCGAGCGACGAGCGATACAGATAGTCTACGTCGCGGCGACGGTGGAGGTAGAAGCCGCCGAGGACGAACTGGAACGGGCCGTCGAGGGTCGAGGCGAGGCGCGTTTCCTGGACGAACACCTTGTCATAGGCATTGGCATCGAGGCCGAAGGCGATCGGCGCGCCCGGATAGCTGCCCGCCGGGAACGACCCGGACAGGTCGGCGTAGAAGCGCTGGTCGAAATCCGAATAGGTGCTGGAACTGGTCAGCTTGGCGAAATCGAACTCATAGTCGATCGTCGCGTTGAGGATCGTCTGCTTGCCGGTAAAGCGATCCGGCTGATCGGAATAGCGCTTCTCCCGGCCCAGCGTCGGATCGGTGAGCGACGAATCCTTGGGATCGCTATTCTCGTAGGAACCCAGCAGGCGGATGGAGAGGCGATCGTCCGGCCTCCACAGCACGATCATGCGACCGCCATAATCGACCAGCGTGTTGGAGTTGTGGACGCCCGTCCCGACATTGTCGAGATAGCCTTCCTCGTGCCGGTAGAAGCCGACCGCGCGGACGGCGAGCTTGTCGCTCACCACCGGCACGTTGAGCATCATGTTATAGCGCTGCCGGATGGAATCCGATCCGGTCAGGCCGAGATCGACCAGCGCCGAGGTCTCGAAATCCCCGAGGTCGGGGCTCTTGGTGAGGATCCGCATCGCGCCCGACAATGAGCCCGATCCGAAAAGCGTGCCCTGCGGGCCGCGTAGGAACTCGACGCGCTCCACGTCGAAAAGATTGGGATCGACCACGGTGGTGTTGCCGATCGTCGACACCGGCAGCTCGTCGATATAGACCGCGACCGAGCTTTGCAGGTTGGCGTTATAGCCGTTGGTGGCGATGCCACGCGCGGTGAAATTGTTGAAATTCTGGGTCGGGCGGTTGAGGATGACGCCGGGCGTCTCGCGGGCGATGCCTTCGAAGCCGACGATCCCCTTTTCCGTCAGCTGGCGCTGCTGGAAGGCGGTGACGCTGACCGGAACGTCCTGGAGGCGCTCTTCGCGGCGGGTTGCGGTGACGACGATATCCTCGGCCCGGATAGCCTGATCGCCGTTGTCATGCGCCGATCCCGACGCGGCACGCTCCGCCTCGGGCAACGCATCCTGCGCCCATGCCGGAGACGCAAGCAGCGCGACGGCGACCGCGGAAACCGACACTAAGCTTCTGGTGTACATGCTTTTCCCCTCCCCTTGATGCCGTCGCTTGCCGGACGGCTTTCGATGGGAGGCACTATGCGTTGCGACCGTCAGCCTGTCAATATTCACTCTCTCGCGTGTGAATATTGACAGGCTGACGGTGTGAATCCCTATCCACGCACCGGCCAATAGGTGCAGGAGCCGGCGTTCGGCGTGCGAGGCAGGAAGCTCACCGAAGGAGACGCAAGGCCATCCGGGCAAGCGAGGAACCCAACACGGTTCCGGCAACGCGATTCGGAAAGGTTGACGCGGAAACACGCCGCGTAAGGGCCTGCCGGAAGATCAGCGGCCCTGGGCTTCGGCGTGGTGAGTATGACGCTCGGACCGGAAATGAAACCGCTTAGGGGCGCATGGGCGAGGCTAGGGCACATGCCCGCAACCGATCATTTTCGAGGCCTATCACCCTGAAATAAGGCGATGATCAATCTGGCTGGGGCGGCAGGATTCGAACCTGCGAATGCCGGTACCAAAAACCGGTGCCTTACCACTTGGCGACGCCCCAGCATCACAAGCGCGCCCTTATAGCGGGCGATCGCGGTCTGGGAAGAGGGTTCGATCAGGGGGTGAGCGATGCCTTGAAGGCGGCCAGTTTTTCGACCAGCGCCTCCGCTCCGGCGCGGTCGCGGGCGAAGTGGAGGGGGAAGAGCTCGATCTCGGTGACGCCGGCTTCCACCATCGCGCGGGCATTATCGAGCGTGCGGTCCATGTTGGGACGGCCGTTGTCGCCCTTCGCCGCGCGGGGCACGGCGCGGACCATCAGGCTGGCGGGATCGCGGCCGCGTTCCGCGAAGGCATCGCGCAGCCTGGCAATGCCTTCGGCGATCGAGGGCACGTCCGCCTGGATCGGCAGCCAGCCATCGGCATGGTCGGCGATGCGCGCGACGTTGCGTTCGCTGGGCGCGATGCCGAGCATGATCGGAATGCGCTGCTGCACCGGGAAGGGCCGGCTGTGGATGCGATCGAAGCTGACCGTCCTGCCATGATAGGCGGCCGGCGCATCGCGCCACAGCGCGCGGGCCACCTCGATCTGCTCGATCATCAGGCCGAAGCGCCCCTCCCACGGCACGCCGCTCGCCTCATATTCCTCCTTCTGCCAGCCGACGCCGAGGCCGATCGAGACGCGCCCGCCCGACAGCACGTCCAGCGTGGCGAGCTGCTTGGCCAGCAGCACAGCCGGGCGCAGCGGCGAGATGAGGATCGCCGTCTGCAGCCGCACCCTCTTGGTCGCCTGGGCGATGGCGGAAAGCAGCGCGATCGGTTCCCACCACGGCCAGTCGAGCGGCATGGGAAAGGGGCCATAGGGATAATTTTCCAGCGCCTCGCCCATCACGACATGGTCGGTCAGCGTCACCCCGTCGATGCCGATCTCCTCGGCCACCGCCAGCCAATCGATCGCGGCGCGGATATCGCCGCCGAACAGGGTTTCGAGGCCGATCAGACCCAGGCTGACGCGGATGTCGCGCTTCATATATTTGCCTTCGCGATGTGGCGCGCCGCGCGGCGGCCGGAAAATACGCAATCCGCATAGGACAGGCCGGAGACATAGGTCTGCGAGGCGATGCCCACCGCCGTGCGGCCGGCGGCGTAGAGGCCGGGGATCGGCCTGCCCTCGCCATCCAGCACCTGCCCCGTATTCTCCTCCACGCGCAGGCCGCCGAAAGTGATGACGGGCAGCGGCAGGAAGCGGCTCGCGATCGAGATGTCCATCGCGTAGAACGGCCCGGTGGCGATCGGCTGCATGTCCTCCGGCTCCTTTTCGAAGGGGTCCGGCTCCTGGCCCGCCGCCGCGCGGTTGTAGCGCGCGACCGTCGTCGCCAGCGCATCGCGATCCACGCCGATGCGATCGGCCAGCGCCGCCAGCGTCGGCGCCTTCTTGTAGTTGAACAGCAGGTTGAGCAGCGTCACATCGCGCTGGAAGGGCACCAGCACCGGATCGAAGGCCTGGCGGAAGGCCTGTTTGCGCGCGGCGGCATCATAGATCAGCCAGCCGGTGCCGCCATGATGATCGACGATATGCTCGCCCATCGTCGCGCCATAGACGGTCTCGTCGACGAAGCGTTCGCCCTTGGCATTGACGACGATCGCGTCGGACCAGGCCTTGGGCGGGTTGATGAAGCGCCAGGCGGAAACCTTGCCCATCAGCGCGGTCGATCCGCCGGCCGTCATCCCCATGACGATGCCCGATCCCTGATCGCCCAGCGTGCCGTTGGGCATGCCCGCCGCATAGGCCGGGGCATAACGCTGCACCATCTTCGGGTTCATGATGAAGCCGCCGGTGGAAAGCAGCACGCCTTCCCTCGCCCGGATCCAGCGGGTTTCGCGGCCATGCGTCTCGATGCGCATCGCCTTCTTCAGATAATGGTTGCCGATGCCGATGGTGATCGCGGCAAAGGGGATGGACGGCGGCAGCATCGCCAGGAAATGGTTGGCCCGGCGGATATATTTGGTGAAGGCGGCCGCATCCTTCGATCCCGGCGGGATCGAGAGCACCTTGAGGCCAACGACCCGGCCCGAGGCATCGATGGCGAGCTGCCGCGCCTCGGTGAGCGGGCGGAACTTCAGTCCCAGCCGGAGCGCGGAATCGCGCAGGGGATTGTAGATGCCGATGCCGACGCCCCATGCCTTCTTGCCGTTGGCGATATGGGCGCGGTGGCCGCGCGCGGCGGGCTTCGCCACCTTGCGGTAGCGGGCGACCAGCGAATTATCGGGGTGGTAGAGGAAGCGATCGAGCGGCGGATAGCTCGCCTTCTTCTTCCACACCGCGCTGTTGAGCTTGCCGCCATGGTGGAGCAGCCAGTCGACCGTGGAGACGCTTTCGTCGACGAACTTGCGCAGCGTGGAATCGGCGACGACCTCGCCCGCCTCCATCTTGAGATATTTGTACATCTCCTCGGGGCTGTCGTCCTCGCCGGCTTCCTTCTGGATCACGGTGCCGCCGCCCGCATAGAAGATGCCGCCATTGGCGGCGGTGGACCCGCCGCCTTCATAGCGATCGACGGCGATGACGGAGACGCCGCGTTCCAGCGCCTCCACCGCGGCGGCGACGCCGGCCCCGCCGAGGCCGGCGATCACCAGATCGGCCTCCTCATCCCATGCGTGGGAGGAGACGTCGTCGAGGATCAACGGATCCTCGACATCCAGGCCGACTTCCTGCGCCTTCGCCGCGACCGCCATTCCGATCAGACCCCGAAGCCGCCCGAAACCGAGATCGTCTGCCCGGTGACGTAGCGGGCGCGGTTCGATGCGAAGAACACCGCCGCCTGGCCGATATCCTCCGGCTGGCCCCAGCGCTTCAGCGCCAGCAGCTTGTGGGTCTCCTTCACCCAGGCTTCGTCGAACACCCCCTGCTTGGTCAGTTCGTGGAACATGCCCGCGTCGATCACGCCGACCAGCACCGAATTGGCGCGGATCTCATATTTGCCTTCTTCCTTGGCGATGCCCTTGATCAGCGCCTCGTTGGCCGCCTTGGGCGCCACCGAAAGCCCGTCCATCGCCGGCCACCAATCATGGCCGGCCGAACCGAGATGGACGAAGGAGCCGCCGCCATTCGCGCGGAAATGCTCGATCAGCACCTGCGATGCGGTGAAGAAGCCGAACACCTCGACTTCGATGGCGTTGCGATAATGATCCTGGGTCCATTCGGCGATGTGGATCTGCGGCACCAGCGGCCCGGCACCCCACACCATCGAATGGACGCGGCCATGTTCCTTGGCGGCGGCGGCCACGGCGGCCTCGACCTGCGCCTTGTCCCGCACGTCGACCTGGTGGATCGACGCCTTCACGCCATGCGCGCGGATCGCCTCCGCCGTCTTTTCCGCCACGTCCTTCTTGGACCGGTAGCAGATCGCGACGTCCGTGCCCGACTTCGCGAATTCCACGGCGACGCCTTGGCCGATGCCGCCGCTGCCGCCGAACACCATCACCGCGCCTTCGGGAAAATCCTTGCTCATCCTTGTTTCTCCTGCGTTCGTTTCAATTCGCCCGGGCGATCACGCGCTCGGCATAGCGGCTGATCGCATCCTTCTTGACCCGCAGCTCGCGGAAGTCGGCGCCGTCGTCAGTGAAGCGTTCGACATCCCACGGCGTCGGCAGCCAGGGCATGGCCGAAAGATGGCCGCCCACCGCATCCAGCGCCGCCACCGCGTCCGGGGTCAGCGGTTCGGCCAGCGACAGGATCGGCGTGAAGCCTTCGCGCGGCAGGCCCTGCTCGGCGCGAAGCGCGAGCATCCGTTCAACGATGGCGACATTGTCCGCCAGCGTCATCGGCAGGCCGAGCCAGCCGTCGTTGCGCGCGGCGCGGCGCAATGCGGGCGGCGAGGAACCGCCGCACAGCACGGGGATGGGCGATGCCGGCGCGGGCCGCATCAGCACGTCGCTGAACTGGAAGATATCCCCCGCGTGGCTCACGCTTTCGCCGGTCCACAGCTTGCGCATCACCGCGATCAGCTCGTCCAGCCGCTTGCCGCGCGTCTCGAACGGCACGCCGACCGCATCATATTCCTCCTTCAGCCAGCCGGCCGATACGCCGCACAGCACGCGGCCGGGCGCGAAGGCATCCACGGCCGATATGGCGCGCGCGGCGGTGAAGGGATCGCGCAACGCCGCGAGATAGATATTGGTGGCGAGCTTGATCCGCGATGTGGCCCCGCCGATCACGCCCAGCGTGACCCAGGGATCGGGCCAGGGCGTCTCGATCGGCCAGAACCATTCGCCATTTTCCGAATAGGGATATTTGGTCGCGAACTTCGTCGGCATGACGAGATGGTCCGCAACCGTGACGCCGTGGAAGCCGCAGGCCTCCGCATGCTGGGCGAGCGGCACGAGCTGGTCCACCTCGGCCACGCCCATCAGCACCAGCCAGAACTTCATGGCCGCACCCCGCCCGCATCGCGGGATCGCGTCAGCGGACTTCCGATCTTTTCCATGCGCCTCTCCCCCGGCATGCGCCTTTGCGCACTTCCGACATCCGAACGATGCGGCTTTTGTCGCCGAGGGTCTAGAGGAGAGGCGGCTTGCGAAAAAGAAGGGACGCCAGTTTGCGGAAAGCGATGGCCCGATCCGTCAATTCGGGCATCCCCGCCAAGCCCCGCGGGATCAGCCGGTGATGCCGTTGCCGGGCTTCACCGCCTTCAGCTCCGTCCAGTCGATCAGCAGCGTGCGCGCCGCGATCTTCCAGCGGCCGTCCTCGCGGCGGAACGCATCCTGATAGCGGATCGCCCACATGTCGTTGGTGGCCGTGCCGTCGGCATTGACGGTGATGTGGTTGGCGTAGCTCTTGGTCTCGCCGGATGCGCTGTCGCCCACGATCGTCACGGCCTGGGACGTGACCTGATGCAGCGTGCGCGCGAACATCTGGCCCAGCATCGCGGGAATGGTGCGGATGTTCGCCAGCCCTTCCATCCGGTTGAACGGGGTGACGATCACCGCATCCTCGGTGAACAGGCCGGCGAAGCCCGCCTCGTCACCGGCATCGCCGAAGATGGTGTAGTTTTCGACGAGCGCGCGGATCGCGGCGCGATCCTGTTCCTGCGTATCGGTCATGGCGGGCATCCCTTTTCGTTTCCCGCCATCTTCCGGCCGATGCCCGCCAAGGCAAGCGCCCCGGGCCGCATATGGCCCGATCGCCGCCGAATGAATGGCCCTAATCAGATAGAGTGATAGGCGCGATACCAATCGACGAAGCGCGGCACGCCGACATCGATCGGCGTGGTCGGCGCATAGCCGAGATCGTCGCGGATGGCCGAGATGTCCGCATAGGTTTCCTTGACGTCGCCCGGCTGCATCGACTGGTAATCGCGGATCGCGGGGCGGCCGCATGCCGCCTCGATCACGTCGATCAGGCGGCCCAATTCCTCCGAACGGTGATTGCCGATATTGTAGAGGCGGTGCGGCGCGCGGCTGCCCCCGGCCTTGGCCTGGCCATCGTCGGGCGGCGGATTGTCCAGCGAGGCGACCACCCCGGTCACGATATCGTCGATATAGGTGAAGTCGCGCCGCATATCGCCGCCGTTGAACACGCGGATCGGATCGCCCGCCAGAATGGCGCGGGTGAACAGCCACACCGCCATGTCCGGCCGCCCCCACGGCCCGTAAACGGTGAAGAAGCGCAGGCCCGTGAGCGGGATGCGATAGAGATGGGCGTAGGTCTCGCTCATCAGCTCGTCCGCCTTCTTGGTCGCGGCATAGAGCGAGACGGGGTGGTCCACCCGGTCCTCGACCCGGAAGGGCAGGCTTTCGTTCGCGCCATAGACCGAGGAGGAGGAGGCATAGACCATCGGCACGCCGGGCCGCTCGCGCGCCACCTCCAGCATGTTGAGGTGGCCGACCAGATTGGACTGGGCATAAGCGCGCGGATTTTCGATCGAATAGCGCACACCCGCCTGCGCGCCGAGATGGACGATGCCCGATATCGCCGCCCCCGCCAGCGCGCCCGCCAGCGCCTCATGATCGGCGAAGTCGATCTGGGCGAAACGAAAGGCATCGCCGAAGCGGGTTTCGAGATCGGCGATCCGATCGCGCTTCAGGGCGACCGGATAATAATCGTTGAGATTGTCGATGCCGATCACGCGATCGCCGCGCGCTAGCAGCCGGGCCGCCACCTGCTGGCCGATGAAGCCCGCCGCACCCGTGATCAATATCGTCATCGCCGCTCCGTCCCAAAGCTTCGCCCCTTCTAGGGACGGGACGGGCGCGGGCGCAACCAGCCGGTTGGACAGGCGGGATATTCGCGATACTGTGCCCGCGCCGTAACGATCCGGCCGATGGCCTCGGCCATAGACTTCGGGAGGACGAAATCCATGAAGTTCACCGTCTACAAGGACAAGGCCGGCGAATATCGCTGGCGGCTCGTGCATGCCAACGGCAACATCCTGGCGACCGCGAGCGAGGGCTATTCCGCCAAGGCCTCCGCGCTCAAATGCATCGAGAATGTGAAGAATTCGGCCAGCGCCGAAGTGGTCGAGGAATCCTGATCCTCAGCCGAACCGGGCGGGGGAATAACGCTCCGCATCGATAGCGTGCACGGCATCGGGAACGGCGCCGCCGGTGAGCAGCGCCGCACCCAGCCATGCCGCCGCCGGTGCCGTCTGGATGCCGAACCCGCCCTGCCCCGCGAACCAGAAGAAACCGGGCGCGCGATCATCGAAGCCGTAGACCGGCGCGCGATCGGGCGCGAAGCTGCGCAGGCCCGCCCAGGCATGCTCGCGCGCCAGCACGCGGCCGATGCCCAACCGCTCGAAGCGATCGATCGCCACCGCGACGTCGATCTCCTCCGGCGCGGCGTCGCAGGGCGCGCTCGGCACCTCGTCATGCGGCGAGAGCCATAGCCGCCCGCCCGCTTCCGGCTTGAAATAGAATCGGCCGAGCGCGTCGATCACCAGCGGCGGATCGGCGGAGGCCGGCGGATCGATCGCGATCTGCACCATGGTGCGCCGGAAGGGCGTGATCGCGATTCGCCGGGCGCCGGCCATCGCCGCCACGTCCGTCGCCCAGGCGCCCGCCGCATTGACGACGATATCGGCCAGCACGGGCCCGGCGCGGGTTTCGATCCGCCAGCCGCCCTGCTCCCGATCCATCGCCTGGACGGCGGCATCGGCCAGCAAGATTGTGCCCGCGCAGCGCGCGCGCGCCAGATAATCGGCATGCAGCGCCGCCACGTCGATATCGGCGCAGGTCGGTTCGGCAAGCCCCGCGTCCCAGCCGGGCGCGAGGCCGGGCAGGACGGCCGCGAGCCCGGCGCGATCCACCGGGTCCAGCGCGACGCCGGTGCCCGCGAACGCCGCCGCCATGCGCGCAAGCTCGGCCGCGCCCTCCCCGTCGGCGATATGCAGCGCGCCGCGATCCCGGAGAAAACCGCCGTTCCAGAGGTAGGCGCCCGATGCCGTGGTCAGCGGCTGCACCGCCGGCCCGCCATAGGTTTCCGACCAGAAGGCGGCCGACCGGCCGGTCGCATGATAGCCCGGGCGGCTTTCCGCCTCGATCAGCGCCACCCGCCTTCCCCCACCGCCGACTTCGGCGGCGAGCGACGCGCCCGCCATGCCCGCGCCGACGATGGCGATATCGGCCCGGATCATCGCGCATGCTCCGCGAGGAAAGCGTCGATCATCCCCANCGCGGCCCGGCGGATATCGTCCCGCTCGCGCAGCAGCTCGTGCGCGGCCGCCGGGAACCAGCGCAGCTCGGTATCCGGCATGCGGGCGGCGGCCCTGGCGATCGCGCGCGCATCGACCAGCCGGTCCGTGGGAGTCGCCAGGATCAGCGTCGGCGTCGCCACGCCTTCCAGCATGCCGGGCGCGGCCAGCGCCGCCATCGATTCGGCCCCGGCGCGCAGCCACCCCCAGCTCGGCGCGCCCAGCGCAAGCTCGGGATGCCGATCCCGCCACCAGAGTTCGTCCGCATATTGCGCAAGATCATGGGTAAGGTTGCGCTGCCGGTGGGAGGGGCCGTCGCCGTCACCCAGCCTTTCCGTCCATGCCGCACGCCCGGCAAGGCCCAGCCGGCAGGCCGCGCCCGCGATCCAGCGGACGGCCCAGGCCGGCAGCGGCCCGGCGACATAGCCCAGCATCGGCGCCAGCAGCACGGCGGCATCGACCTGCGGATGCCGTTCCGCCAGCAGCCTGAGGAGGAGATGCCCGCCCATCGAATGGCCGACCAGCACATGCGGGCCGGGCGTGCCGGCAAGCCATGCCGCCACGAATCCGTCCAGATCCTCCACCCAGCCATCGAAGCTTTCGGCATGGCCGACGGCCGGATCGGCAAGGAATCGCCCAGATCCGCCCTGGCCGCGCCAGTCGAAGCCGGTGACGGCCCAGCCGCGATCGTGCCAGTGGCCGATCGCCTGCAGATATTTCTCGATGAAGTCGCCCCGGCCGGACTGGAACAGCAGGCTGCCGCGCGCGGCCCCACCGGCGGGCACCGGCCAGTCGAAGCGGCGCAGCGCCCAGCCGTCCGATGCCCGCCAGGAATCGATCCTCATCCCCACGGGCAGGCTCCGCCGGCCGCCGCTGTCGATATTCCGGGGCGCATCCATCGGCGCTGGTTACGGTTTGGCAAGGGTCCGCGTCTAGCCTCTTGGCCATGGGGGTAACGGGAATCATCATCCTTGGCGCGCTGGCCGCAGGGCTGCTCTACGCCGCGTGGGGCGACATCGCCGCGCGCACCATCCCCAATTGGCTGAATGCCGCGATCGCCATCGGCGCGCCGGCCTGGTGGCTGGCCCAGGGCCTGCCGCTCTGGCCGGGCATGGCAATCCAGCTGGGGCTCGCCCTGCTGGTCTTCATCGTCTTCGCGGGCTGCTTCGCGCTCAACATGATGGGCGGGGGCGACGTGAAGCTGCTGGGGGCGCTGGCGCTGTGGCTGCCGCCACTGCCGCTGGTGCGCATGCTGGTGGCGATGGCGCTGATCGGCGGGGTGCTGACGATCGCGATGGTCGTCCTCCACCGCGCCCGCCGCGCGGAAGGCCAGCCGGAAATCCCCTATGGCGTCGCGATCTCCCTCGCGGCGCTGTGGGTGATGGCCAACGATATCTTAACCACCCCCGTTGCATGACGGGGCACCGTAAAGGGCCGAAGGGATCACGGGCGTCATGGATGTGAAGAAGCTTGCACTGCTGATCGGTGCGCTCCTCCTGGCAGGTGTTTCGGCCTTCGCGGCCAAGACCATGTTCACCGGCGCCGCCGCGCCGCAAGCCGCTGCGGCCATCGCTCCGCAGCCGACCGGCCCGGAAGTGCTGGTCGCCACCCGCGCGCTGCCGGTGGGCACGATCATCGAACCGGACAGCTTCCGCTACCAGCCCTGGCCGAAGGACCTGGTGGAGAAAGCCTATTTCATCAAGGGGCAGAGCGACCTCGCCTCGCTGACCGGAACGGTGGTGCGGGTGCCGATCACGGCCGGCGCGCCGATCACCCAGGGATCGCTGGTCAAGCCCGGCGATCGCGGCTTCCTGGCCGCCGCGCTGGGGCCGGGCATGCGCGCCGTGACCGTCTCGGTCTCCGCCTCCTCCGGCGTCGCCGGCTTCGTCTTCCCCGGCGACCGCGTCGATCTGGTGCTGACCCAGGACGTGACGGGCGGGGGCGACGGGCCGCCGCTCAAGGCCTCCGAAACGATCATCCGCAACCTGCGGGTGCTGGCGACCGACCAGCGCACCGACAATCAGGTGGGCGATGACGGCAAGACGGTGGTCGTCACTTTCTCCACCGTCACGCTCGAGGCGACGCCCAAGATCGCCGAGAAGATTGCCGTCGCGCAGACGATCGGCCAGCTCTCGCTGTCGCTCCGCTCGATCGCGGACAACACCTCCGAACTGGAGCGCGCCATCGCCGCGGGCGAGGTAAGCGTGCCCGAAAATGCCGATCCGAAGGCGGAAAAGCAGATGCTGCTCGCCATCGCCAACCGGCCGATCGATACCGACACCACCGTCACCGTCGGCGCAGACGTGTCGCGCTTCCAGCGCCGCACCGTGCCCGCCAAGGCCGATTCCGGCCAGCAGTCCGGCGGCCAGCCTTCCGCCGGCGGCAATTATGCGCCGCGCGTCGCGGGGCCGGTCGTGCGCGTCGCACGCGGCAACACCGTCACCGAAGTTCCCGTGGGGGGGAAATAAGATGCTAATTTCGAAGAGCAGCCACCACGCGGTGGGGCTGGCGCTGGCCGCCATGCTGGCCGCAGGGCTGGCGCTGGCCGACGCGACGCCGCTGGCGGCCGCACCGTCCGCCACCGCGCCCACCGATCGGATCACGCTTTCGGTCGGCACCGGGCAAATGGTGAAGCTCGCCGGTCCGATGACCGACCTGTTCGTCGCCAATGACTCCATCGCCGACGTGCAGGTGCGCTCGCCCACCCAGCTCTACATCTTCGGCAAGGGCGCGGGCGAAACCACGGTCTACGCCACCAACAAGGCGGGCCAGGTGGTATATTCCACCAATGTCCGCGTCGGCGCGAACTTCTCCAACGTCGGCCAGATGCTGAAGGTGGCGATGCCCGACGCGCAGATCGCCGCCATGCCGATGAACGGGATGGTGCTGCTGACCGGCACAGTCGCCACGCCGGGCGATGTCGAGGAGGCGCAACAGCTCGTCCAGGCCTTCGTCGGCAAGGACACGCAGGTCTTCAGCCGGCTGAAGACGGCCACGCCGATGCAGGTGAACCTGCAGGTCCGCATCGCCGAGGTGAATCGCGAATTCGCGAAGAGCGTGGGCATGAACCTGCTGAGCCGCGACAGCTCCGGCGGGTTCCTGTTCGGCATCGGCCAGGGCAAGCCGGGGACGATCACGACCATCACCAAGCCGGACGATCCCTCCGGGCTTCCAATCGGCAGCACATCTTACACCTTCAATTACAAGGACACGGGCACCACGCTCGGCTTCGCCGGCCACCTGCTGGGCATGGACCTGCTGGGCACGCTGGATCTTGCGGAAAATGACGGCTTCGTCACCACGCTCGCCAATCCCAACCTGACGGCGCTTTCGGGCGAGACGGCCAGCTTCCTGGCGGGCGGCGAGGTGCCGATCCCGATCAGCCAGGCGCTGGGCACCGTATCGGTGGAATATAAGCAATATGGCGTGAGCCTGGCCTTCACGCCCACCGTGCTGTCCGACGGGCGCATATCGTTGCGCGTGCGGCCGGAAGTGTCGCAGCTTTCGGCGGCGGGTTCGGTGATGCTCAACAATTTCAGCATTCCGGGCTTCACCACCCGGCGGGCGGAAACCACGGTCGAGCTCGGCTCCGGCCAGGCCTTCATGATCGGCGGCCTGCTGTCCAACACCAGCAACAATTCCATCGACAAGGCGCCCTTCCTGGGTGACCTGCCGATCCTGGGCGCGCTGTTCCGTTCCAACTCGTTCAAACGCAACGAGACCGAGCTGGTGATCATCGTCACCCCCTATCTGGTGCGCCCGACCTCCGCCAGCGAGGCGCGGTTGCCGACCGACGGCCACAAGGCGCCCACCGATGCCGAACGGCTGCTCGGCTCGCAGACCTTCATGGGCAAGAGCGGCGAGCCGCGGCCGGGGCCGGTGCAGACGCCGCCCGTCACCGTGGCGCCCGGCGTCGGCGGCAACCCCGCCGCCCCGGCCGTCTCCGTCCGCCCCGGCGCTTCGGCAACCGGCTCCTCCCGCAAGAGCGCCGCGGCCCCCGCGCCCGGCTTCTCGTTCAATTGAGGCCCGCGATGGAAGGCAGAACCATGCGTCACATCCTTGCCACCGGCCTGCTCTCGCTGGCGATCGCCGGCTGCGGACCGGTCAATCGCGGCGTCGAATCGGTGAACCAGCCGGTCGTGAGCCGCGCCGATTACGTGTTCGACGTGAACGCCGATGGGCTGGCGTCGCCCGATAGCGCCGAAGGGCGCCGGCTGGACGCCTGGTTCGCCGCGCTCCGGCTGGGCTATGGCGACAGCATCGCGCTCGACGACCCGGCCCCTTATGGGCATGAGGGCGCCCGCGCGACGATCGCCGCCATCCTCGCGGATCATGGCATGCTGCTGGGCAATGCCGCACCGGTGATGCCGGGATCGCCCGTCGCCGGCTCCATCCGCGTCGTCGTCAGCCGGTCCCGCGCCGAGGTGCAGGGCTGCCCGAACTGGAGCCGTCCCTCCCAGCCGGAATTCGCCGCGTCCACCATGTCCAACTATGGCTGCGCGGTGAACGCCAACCTCGCGGCGATGGTCGCCAATCCGGAGGATCTGGTGCGCGGCCAGGAAGCGTTCGGCTCCGATGCCCGCAGCGTCACCAAGGCGATCCAGTCCTACCGCCAGAAGGCCCCGACGGGAGCCGAAGGTCTCAAGTCCGAATCGACGACGAAAGGCAGCAAATAATGAACGCGCCCTTCCACGCCCGCGGCAGCGCGCTACGCGATCCCTTCTCCGCCTTCGTCTGCGACGAGGCCACGGCCGAGCTGCTGCGCCTCGTCGTCGCCGAAATGGGCTGGGCGCCCGAAAAGGTGAACAAGGGCGGGCTGCGCAATGCCGTCCAGTCGCTCTCCGTATCGGCCAGCCCCGGCATCCTCTTCGTCGACATGACGGAATCGGGCGATCCGCTGAACGACATCAATTCGCTGGCCGAGGTGTGCGAGCCCGGCACGGTGGTGATCGCCGCCGGCCAGGTGAACGATGTCCGCCTCTATCGCGATCTCGTCGCCTCCGGCATCCAGGATTATCTGCTGAAGCCGTTCAATCCGGATCAGCTGCGCGATGCCTTCGCGCAGGCGCAGATGACGCTGGCCGGCCCGCGCGGCGGCGAGCAGGTGGTCGATCGCCCGCATCTTTCGGCCGCCGTGATCGGCGTGCGCGGCGGCGTCGGCGCCTCCACCCTCGCCTCCTCGATCGCCTGGCTGTTCGGCGAACGCTCCGGCCGCACCACCGCGCTCCTCGATCTCGACGTCCATTTCGGCACCGGCGCGCTCGCGCTCGATCTGGAACCGGGCCGGGGCCTGACCGACGCCATCGAAAATCCCAGCCGCATCGACGGCCTGTTCATCGAACGCGCGATGGTGAAGGCCAATGACAAACTGGCCGTGCTGTCGGCCGAAGCGCCGATCACCCAGCCGCTGCTGTCCGACGGATCGGCCTTCCACCAGTTGCAGGAGGAATTGCGCGCCGCCTTCGAATGCACCGTGGTCGATCTGCCGCGCGCCATGCTGATCCAGCATCCGCACCTGATCCACGATCTGCAGGCGGTGCTGGTGGTGACGGAATTCACCCTCGCCGCGACGCGGGATACGATCCGCATCCTCGCCTGGCTGAAGTCCAACGCCCCGCAGGCGCGGGTCATCCTCGTCGCCAATCGGGTGCCCACGGTCGGCGTGCCGGAAATCGCGCGCAAGGATTTCGAAAGCTCGATCGAGCGCGCCGTGGATTTCGTGCTGCCTTACGACCAGAAGACGGCCGCGCAGGCCGCCAAGCTGGGCAAACCGCTCGCCGAGGTCGGCAAGACCGCCAAGATCGGCCCGATGGTGAACGAGATCGCCACGCGCCTGATCGCGGTGGTCGACGGCAAGGAAGCCGCCGACCAGCCATCCGGCAAGTCGCTGCTCGGCAAGCTGGGCGACATCAAGTCGCTGCTGCCCGCCAAGAAGCAGAAGCAGGGCTGAGCCCGATGGCGCTGGCGCCGATCCTGATCTTCGCGGCCGGCATCGCCGGCGTGCTGCTGCTGCTCTTCGCGGCCTTTTCCGGCCCGTCGACGGCCAAGGCGCAGACCCGCCGGCTGGCCGAGATCCGCGATCGCCACAACAAGAGCGGCGCCGGCGCGGTCGAAGCCCAGATGCGGCGCATCATCGCCCAGCGCGAAACCAGGCTGGACCTGGCCTTCAGCCGCTTCATCCCCAATCCGGCCCAGCTTCAGAAGCGGCTGGACATGACGGGCAAGGCGTGGACCGTCGGCAAATATGCGCTGACCTCGCTCGCCATCGCCTGCGTGGTCGCGCTGCTGATCCTCACGCGCGGCGCGCCGATCCTGCTCGCCATCTTCGTCGGGCTGGTGGTGGGCCTGGGCGTGCCGCACATGCTGGTGGGCATGCAGATCAACAAGCGCGTCGCCGCTTTCAACGCCAAGTTCCCCGACGCGATCGAGCTTCTGGTGCGCGGCCTGCGCTCGGGCCTGCCCATCTCCGAAACGCTGGGCGTGGTCGCCAGCGAGGTGCCGGGGCCGGTGGGCATCGAATTCCGTTCGGTTTCCGACAAGATGAAGATCGGCCGGACGATGGACGCCGCCCTTCAGGAAACCGCTGACCGGCTGGGCACGCCCGAATTCCAGTTCTTCACCATCACGCTGCAGATCCAGCGCGAAACGGGCGGCAACCTTGCCGAAACGCTCGCCAATCTGGCGGATGTGCTGCGCAAGCGGGCGCAGATGAAGCTGAAGATCAAGGCGATGTCGTCGGAATCCAAGGCATCGGCCTATATCATCGGCGCGCTGCCCTTCATCGTCTTTGCCCTGATCTGCTACATAAATTACGATTATATGGGCAAGTTCTTCGTCGACGAGCGGCTGATGATCGCGGGCGGCGGCGGCCTTATCTGGATGAGCATCGGCGCCTTCATCATGCGCCAGATGATCAATTTCGAAATCTGATCGGGGAAGCGGGGACATGGAAGCGCAAGGCCCGACGCTGATGGGGGTGGATGTCTACATGGTGGCGACCCTGCTCGCCGCCGTGGCCACCTTCGCGCTGCTCGTCGCCATCTATGCCGCCACCACGGTGCGCGATCCGATGGCCAAGCGCGTCAAGGCGCTGAACGAGCGGCGGGAGCAGCTGAAGGCCGGCATCACCGCTTCCACCGGCAAGCGCCGGGTGAAGCTGAACGCCACCAACGAAACCGCCGATCGCATGCGCAGCTTCCTCAATTCGATGAAGGTGCTGCAGGACGAGCAGCTCAAGCAGGCGCAGATCAAGCTGATGCAGGCCGGCATCCGATCCAAGGATGCGGCGATCGCGGTGATCTTCGGCCGGCTGGTGCTGCCGGTGGTGATCGGCGGCGGCGTGTTCCTGGCGATCTACGTCTTCGGCTGGCTGGGCGACTGGAGCCCGTTCAAGAAATCGCTGATGGCGGCGGGATCGCTGCTGCTCAGCTACAAGGCGCCCGATCTCTACGTCCAGAACAAGATTTCCAAGCGTACGGCCGCGATCCGCAAGGGCCTGCCCGACGCGCTCGACCTGCTGGTGATCTGCGCCGAGGCCGGCCTTACCGTGGACGCCGCCTTCCACCGCGTCGCCAAGGAGCTGGGCAAGGCCTATCCCGAGCTGGGCGACGAATTCGCGCTCACGGCGATCGAGCTCGGCTTCCTCACCGAACGGCGCGCCGCCTTCGAGAATCTCGCGATGCGCGTCGATCTGGATTCGATCCGCGGCGTCGTCACCACCATGATCCAGACGGAGAAATACGGCACGCCGCTGGCCTCCGCGCTCCGCGTGCTTTCCGCCGAATTCCGCAACGAACGGATGATGCGCGCCGAGGAAAAGGCCGCCCGCCTGCCCGCGATCATGACGGTGCCGCTGATCTGCTTCATCCTGCCGGTGCTGTTCGTCGTCATCCTCGGCCCGGCGGCCTGCTCGATCTCGGACAACCTCATCAACCGCTGATATGGGGAACCCGGCGGCGGGGCCATGCGCTCTGCCGCCGGGAACCAGACCAGGCGGAGCGCATCCCGTGCCATCGATCCATGACGCCGCCGCCCGTGGCTATTCGGCGCGGGCGGAAACCTATCGGAGCGGCCGGCCCGATTATCCCGCGGAGGTCGCCGGCTGGCTCCGCGACGTGATCGGCCTCGCACCCGGCCGTGTCGTCGTCGATCTGGGCGCGGGCACGGGCAAGTTCCTGCCATGGCTGCGCGGGACCGGGGCACGGACCATCGCGGTCGAGCCCGTGGCGGCGATGCGGGACAAGCTGGCCGCCGACAATCCCGACATCGAATGCCTCGCCGGCACCGCCGAGGCCATTCCCCTGCCGCCCGCGTCGGCCGATGCGGTGATCTGCGCGCAATCCTTCCACTGGTTCGCCAATGCCGCCGCCCTGGCCGAGATACGCCGCGTGCTGGCGCCCGGCGGCATGCTGGGGCTGATCTGGAACGCGCGCGACGAAAGCGTGGACTGGGTGGCGCGGCTAAGCGCGATCACCGATGCCCATCAGGGCGATGCCCCCCGCTACAAATCGGGCGCGTGGCGCAGCCTTTTCCCGGCCGAGGGATTCGCCGCCGTCGGCGAGGCGCATTTCCGCCACGCGCATATCGGCCCCGCCGATCAGGTGGTGCTGGACCGCACGCTTTCTACCAGCTTCATCGCCGCCTTGCCGCCCGCCGGGCAGGAGGCGGTGGCCGCCCGGGTCCGCGCACTCATCGCCTCGACGCCGGCCCTGGCGGGAGAAGAAACCGCCTTCCCCTATGAGACCGCCGCCTTCGCCTTCCGCAAGACGGACTGATCGCGACGGAACGTCGGACGGCGGCAGCCGTTGGCCTCCACACGATCAGGAGAGGCGATGACGATGCTCAGCTTTTCGCCAAATCAATGGGCGGTGCTCGCGCTGGTGCTGGTGCTCGGCTGGCTGCTGGGGCTGCTGTCGCGATCCGGCGGCGCGAAATGGCGCCATCTCTACGAACAGGAGCGCAGCGATCATCAGGCGACGATCGCCGATCGCGATGCCCGGATCGCGGCGGCCAACGCCCGGATCGCCGAGCTGGAACGGACGGCGCCCGCCATCGGCGCGGGCACGGCCGGCGCCATCGCGGCCGCCGCGCGCGGCGGCGTGGACGACCTCACCCGCATCCACGGCATCGACCGCAACGAGGAAGTCCGCCTGAACGAGGAAGGCTATGCCCGCTTCCGGGACATCGCACGGATGAGCGATGGCGACGAAGCCACGCTCGAAGGCCGGATGGGCTATGAGCCCGGCCGCATCGCCCGCGAAAACTGGCGCGGGCAGGCCGCCGCCCTCGCGGAGGGCCGGGCGCCGGAATATCGCCAGGCCTGAGGACCGCCCCTCCCCGCCTGCCGATCGGACGGAGAGGGGCGGCGCATCTCAGCCCTTCTTCTTCAGCGCCGCCTGCGCGGCGGCAAGCCTTGCGATCGGCACGCGATAGGGCGAGGCCGACACGTAATCGAGGCCGGTTTCCTCGCAGAAGGCGATCGAGGCCGGATCGCCGCCATGCTCGCCGCAGATGCCCAGCTTGATGCCGGGGCGCGTCTTGCGGCCGCGCTCCGCCGCCAGCTCGATCAGCTCGCCCACGCCTTCGACATCCAGGCTCACGAACGGATCGCGGGCATAGATACCCTTGTCGACATAGGTGGTGAGGAAGCGGCCGGCATCGTCGCGGCTGACGCCCAGCGTCGTCTGCGTCAGATCGTTGGTGCCGAAGGAGAAGAATTCGGCGACCTCGGCGATCTCGCCGGCCTTGAGCGCGGCGCGCGGCAGCTCGATCATCGTGCCGACCAGATAGTCGATGGTCCGGCCCTTCTCGGCGAACACCGCCTTGGCGGTGCTGTCGATCACGTCCTTCATCAGCTCCAGCTCGCGCTTCGTGGCGACGAGCGGGACCATCACCTCCGGGATCGGCGCCGCGCCGCTCTTCTCCGCGACGGCGACGGCCGCCTCGAAGATGGCGCGGGCCTGCATCTCGTAGATTTCGGGGTAGGTGACGCCGAGGCGGCAGCCGCGATGGCCGAGCATCGGGTTGAATTCATGCAGCTCCGCCGCGCGCCGCTTGAGCGCCTCGACGCCGACGCCGGCCGCCTCGGCCACCTCGCTGAACTCCTCCTCCGCATGGGGCAGGAATTCGTGCAGCGGCGGATCGAGCAGGCGGATCGTCACCGGCAGGCCGGCCATGATCTCGAAGATCTGGACGAAGTCGCCGCGCTGTTCGGGCAGCAGCTTCTCCAGCGCGACGCGGCGGCCCTTCTCGTCCTCGGCCAGGATCATCTGGCGCACCGCGGTGATGCGCGCGGCATCGAAGAACATATGCTCGGTGCGGCACAGGCCCACGCCTTCCGCGCCGAAGGTGCGCGCGGTCTTGCAGTCCAGCGGCGTTTCCGCATTGGCGCGGACCTTGAGGCGGCGCACCTTGTCCGCCCAGCCCATCAGCACGCCGAAATCGCCGGCCAGCTCCGGCTCCACGGTCGCGACCTTGCCCACCATCACCTCGCCGGTCGATCCGTCGATGGTGATGACGTCGCCTTCCTTCACCTCGCGCCCGCCGACGCGGAACAGCCGCGCCTTGGCGTCGATGGCGAGGCTGCCCACGCCCGACACGCAGGGGCGGCCCATGCCGCGCGCCACCACGGCGGCGTGGCTGGTCATGCCGCCGCGCGCCGTCAGGATGCCCTTGGCGGCGTGCATGCCGTGGATATCCTCCGGCGAGGTTTCGACACGGACGAGGATCACCGCATCGCCCAGCTCGGCGCGATGCTCGGCGGTGTCGCTGTCGAACACGGCGATGCCGGATGCCGCGCCCGGCGAGGCGGGCAGGCCCTTGGCGATCACGTCGCGCGGGGCGTTGGGATCGAGCGTCGGGTGGAGAAGCTGGTCGAGCGCGGCCGGATCGACGCGGGCGACGGCCTCCTCCTCGCTGATCAGCCCTTCATTGGCCATGTCCACCGCGATCTTCAGCGCGGCCTTGGCGGTGCGCTTGCCGTTGCGGGTCTGGAGCATCCAGAGGTGCCCGCGCTCCACGGTGAACTCGATATCCTGCATGTCGCGATAATGCGTTTCCAGCAGGTCGAACACCTTGGCGAGCTGGCCGTAGACCTCCGGCATCGCCTCTTCCATCGACAGCGGCTTGGCGCCGGCGGCCTCGCGCGCGGCCCGGGTCAGATATTGCGGGGTGCGGATGCCCGCCACCACGTCCTCGCCCTGCGCGTTGATCAGGAATTCGCCATAATAAGCCCGGTCGCCCTTGGAAGGATCGCGGGTGAAGGCGACGCCGGTGGCCGACGTGTCGCCCATATTGCCGAACACCATCGCCTGCACGTTGACGGCGGTGCCCCAGTCGGCCGGGATGTCGTTCAGCCGGCGATAGACCTTGGCGCGTTCCGACTGCCAGGAACCGAACACCGCGCCCACCGCGCCCCACAGCTGCTCATGCACGTCCTGCGGGAAGGGCTTGCCCCATTGCTCCTCGACGATCGCCTTGTAACGCTTGACCAGCGCCTGCCAGTCGGCGGCCGAAAGCTCGGTATCGAGGCTGTAGCCCTTGTCCTCCTTGGCGATCTCCAGCGCTTCCTCGAACGCGCCGTGGTCCAGCTCCAGCACCACGTCCGAATACATCTGGATGAAGCGGCGATAGCTGTCCCAGGCGAAGCGATCGTCGCCGGAAATCGCGGCGAGCCCGGCCACGGTCTCGTCATTAAGACCGAGGTTGAGCACCGTGTCCATCATCCCCGGCATGGAAGCCCGCGCGCCCGAGCGGACCGACACCAGCAGCGGATCGGCGGCGACGCCGAACTTCTTGCCCGTCACCGCCTCGATATGGGCGATGCCGTTCGCGACTTCGGCCTTCAGGCTTTCGGGGAAGGACTGGCCCTCCTCATAATAACGCGTGCACATCTCCGTCGAGATGGTGAAGCCCGGGGGCACCGGCAGGCCGATCGAGGCCATTTCCGCCAGGTTCGCGCCCTTGCCGCCCAGGAGGTTGCGATCCCCCTTGCCGCCATCCGAAACACCGCCGCCGAAACGGTAGACGTATTGCGTCATCAACTCTCACCCTCGTTGAGCCGCCGCCGAAGTTGAGGAAGTTGAGGATTGCGATTGCGCTTCCTCAACCTCCCCCGGCGGAGGCGCTTCAGCCCTCGATCCTCGAGAAATCAGCCACTTCATGCACCGCCGCGCGGATGCGTGAGAGCAGCCCCAACCGTGCCGTCCGTTTGGCGGGGTCGGCATCGTTCACCGTCACCTTGTCAAAGAAGGCGTCGATCGGCCCGCGCAGGCCGGCCAGCGCCTGCATCGCGCCCTCGAAATCCTCGGCCGCGATCGCGGCCGCCGCCTTCGGCTCGGCCACGTCGAGCGCGGCGACCAGATCAGCCTCTTCCTTTTCGGGCGTGTAGGACAGCCCCTTCTCATCCGTCATGCCAGCGAAGGCTGGCATCTCGTGCGGCCGAACGCCCGCGCCTTCGCCCGAGGCCCCAGCCTTCGCTGGGGTGACGGGCAGGGATTCAACCCCCTCCTTCTTCAGGATGTTGGCCGCGCGCTTGTAGCCGGCCAGCAGGTTGCGCCCATCTTCGGTGGAAACGAACGCCTGCAGCGCCTTCACCCGGGCGAGCAGGCGGACGAGATCATCCTCCCCGCCGAGCGCGAACACCGCGTCGATCAGGTCATGCCGAACGCCGGCCTCACGCTGCTGGACCTTGAGGCGGTCGGCGAAGAAATCGAGCAGGTCGGCCGGAATGGCGAAGCGCAGGCCGTTGTCCATCAGCAGGCGGATGATGCCGAGCGCGGAGCGCCGCAGCGCGAACGGGTCCTTGGAGCCGGTCGGCGTTTCGCCGATGGCGAAGAACTGCTCCAGGCTGTCCAGCTTGTCCGCAAGGCTGACGGCCACCGTCACCGGCGCGGTGGGCACTTCGTCGCCCTGCCCGACCGGCTTGTAATGGTCGCGGATCGCATCGGCCACCGCATCGGGCAGCCCCTCGGCGCGGGCGTAATAGCCGCCCATGATGCCCTGAAGCTCGGGAAACTCGCCGACCATGCCGGTGACGAGATCGGCCTTGGCGAGGCGCGCGGCCTGTTCGGCGAGGTCGGCCAGCGCCTCTTTCGTCATGCCAGCGGAGGCTGGCATGACGACACCGGATTCCACCAGCCAGCGCGCCAGCTTCGCCACGCGATCGACCTTGTCGGCGACGGTGCCGAGCTTTTCGTGGAAGACGATCTGGTCGAGCTTCTTCGCATTTTCGGCGAGCGGGACCTTGAGGTCCTGTTCCCAGAAGAAGCGGGCGTCGGAAAGCCGCGCGGCGAGCACCTTGCCGTTGCCGGCGGTGATCGCGGCGCCGCCATCCTTCGCATCGATATTGGCGACGCAGATGAAGGCGGCGGCGAGCCGGCCGGTCTGATCGTTCAGCACGAAATATTTCTGGTTGGTGCGCAGCGTGAGCTGGATCACCTCGCGCGGGACTTCCAGGAAGGCCGCGTCGAACCGGCCGAGCAGCGGCACCGGCCATTCGGTGAGGCCGGCATTTTCCGCCACCAGCCCTTCGTCCGGCACCACGGCGAGGCCGGCCTCCGCCGCCAGCGCGGCGGCGCGATCGCGGATGATCGCCTGCCGTTCCTTCGGGTCCAGGATGACATGGGCGGCGCGCAGCTTGGCGGCATAATCGCCGGCATTGCCGATCGTGATCTCGCCCGGATGGTGGAAGCGGTGGCCGAGCGTCGCGGCGCCCGAACGGATGCCATCGACCGCGCAATCCACCACGTCGTTGCCGAACAGGGCGACGATGCCCTGCAGCGGCCGCACCCAGCGCAGCGATCCGCTGCTGGCCGATGCCGCGCCCCAGCGCATCGACTTGGGCCAGGGGAAGGCGGCGACGATCGCGGGGATCGCCTCGGCCAGAACCTCGGCGGTCGCGCGGCCGGGCTTGTCGATCACCGCGAACAGCACGGCATTGCCCTTGGGATCGGTGCGCTCGACCAGCTGGTCGCGGGTGAGGCCCGTCTTCTTGAGGAAGCCTTCCAGCGCCTGCGCCGGCGCATCGGCGCGGGGGCCCTTCAGCTCCTCGCTCACCGCCGCCGTTTCCACGGGCAGGCCGCGCGCGATCAGCGCGAGCCGGCGCGGCGTGGCATAGGTTTCGATCCCATCGGCCTTGAGGCCGGCCCTGGCGATCTCGCCCTCGAACAGGCGGGCGAGATCGGCGCAGGCCTTTTCCTGCATCCGCGCGGGGATTTCCTCGGAACGAAGCTCAAGCAGGAAGTCCATCATGCCCGAACTCCCTTTTCTGCCACCCCGGCGAAGGCCGGGGCCTCGTGCGGCCCGTGCTCCGGGACGCGGAGGGAGAGGCCAGCCGGCGCTGGCATGGCGCGATTGTGGAAAGCCATCCTCACGCCTCCCACCCGTTGTGGCGCATCCACGCCTCGCAGCAGCCCTTCGCCAGATCGCGCACCCGGCCGATATAGGCCTGCCGTTCCGCGACCGAGATCACGCCCCGCGCCTGCAGCGTGTTGAAGATGTGACTGGCCTTGATCGCCTGGTCGTAGGCCGGCAGCGGCAGCGGCTTTTCCCGGTCCAGCAGCGCGCGGCATTCGTCCGCCGCCTGGGTGAACTGGCGGAACAGCACCTCGGTGTTCGCCGCCTCGAAATTATAGGCGGAGAATTGCCGTTCATTCTCCAGGAACACGTCGCCATAGGTGACGCCGTCGTCGTTGAAGGCGAGGTCATAGACCCGGTCGACGCCCTGGATATACATGGCCAGCCGCTCGAGCCCGTAGGTCAGCTCGCCGGCCACCGGCTTGCAGTCGAAACCGCCGACCTGCTGGAAATAGGTGAACTGCGTCACTTCCATGCCGTCGCACCAGACTTCCCAGCCCAGCCCCCAGGCGCCGAGCGTCGGGCTTTCCCAGTCATCCTCGACGAAGCGGATGTCGTGCAGCAGGGGATCGATGCCGATCGCCGCCAGCGATCCCAGATACAGCTCCTGCAGGTTGGGCGGGCTGGGCTTCAGGATCACCTGATACTGGTAATAATGACCCAGCCGATTGGGGTTTTCGCCATAGCGGCCGTCGGTGGGCCGGCGGGAGGGCTGCACATAGGCCGCCTTCCACGGATTGGGGCCGAGCGCGCGCAATGTTGTTGCGGGATGGAAGGTGCCGGCGCCCATTTCGACATCGTAGGGCTGGAGAATCACGCAGCCCTGCTTGCTCCAATAATCATGGAGCGTCAGAATAAGCCCTTGAAAGGAAAGTTTTTCCGGCATTGATCCCCGATATTTCTTCGCATCTGCAAAAATCGCGGCGGACCCTAGCGGCGCGAAGGCATAGCGGCAAGCTGCTTGACCCCGGCTTGCGGGCGGCCCGCCGACACCGGATAAGGCGGGCCATGACGCTCATCTCCAGGCTGCTCTCCGCCGTCCTCGCCATCACGCTCGCCGCCTGCGGCCCCGCCGCCAGCCCACCCGCAGCCGCGCGGGTGGCGCAGGAAGGCCATCCGGCGCTGTGGAAGCTCGCCGACGAGGATACGACCATCTACCTGTTCGGCACCATCCATGTGCTGCCGGCCGGCTATGAATGGCGCGATGCAGCAATCGACGCGGCGATCGACCGGTCGGACGCGCTGGTGATCGAGGCGGTGATCGACCGGACCGATCCGGCCAAGGCCTTCGCGCTGCTCAGCCGGCTGGGGACGACGCCCGGCCTGCCGCCGCTGCTGGACCGCGTGCCCGCCGACAAGCGCGAGCAGCTTGCCGCGCTGATCGCGCGCAGCCGCCTGCCCCAGCCCTTCCTCGACGGGATGGAGACGTGGAGCGGCGCGCTGATGCTGATGCCGGTGCTGATGAGCGACCTGGGCCTCGACGGGGGCATGGGCGTGGAGGAGCAGCTCGAGGCGCGTTTCAAGGCGGACGGGCGGCCGATCGAGGGGCTGGAGACGGCCGAGCAGCAGCTCCGCGTGCTCGATGGCCTGCCGGAGGACGTGCAGCGCCAGTTCCTGGTCGCGATGATCGACGACGGCACCGCCCAGAAGGCGGAGTTCGATGCGATGCTGGCCGCCTGGTCGCGCGGGGACGAGGCGGCGATCGCGGCGACCTTCGACAAGGACGTGCGCGTATCGCCCGAGCTGCGCGCAGCCCTGCTGGTCCGCCGCAACGCGGCTTGGGCGGATTGGCTGAAGGCGCGGCTGGACCGGCCGGGCACGATCTTCGTCGCGGTGGGCGCCGGCCACCTCGCCGGCCCGGCTTCGGTGGTGCGGATGCTGGAGGCGAAGGGGCTGAAGGTGGAGCGCGTGCAATAAAGGCCGGCCGTCCCGTCCGCTTTTGACTCTTGCCCCCCGCTCGGCTATGCGCGCGCCTCCCGTTCCGGTCATCCCTGGAGGCGGTTCGGGCAGATTCAACCCAAGCGAACTGGAGACATGATATGAGCGACACGCTCACGCTGTCGGCCGAGACGCGCGACCGGGCAGGCAAGGGAGCCTCCCGCGCCATCCGTCGTGAAGGCCGCGTCCCCGCCGTTATCTACGGCAACAAGCAGGAACCGCTCTCGATCCATCTGGAAGAGAAGGTGCTGGTGAAGGCCCTGCATACCGGCCACTTCATGAACAGCGTCGTGCTGATCGACGCCGGCGGCCAGCAGATCCGCACCCTGCCGAAGGACATCCAGTTCCACCCGGTCACGGACCGTCCGCTCCACGTCGATTTCCTGCGCATCGGCGAGCACACCACCGTGCACGTCAACGTGCCGGTGACGTTCACCGATGAAGATGCCGCCCCCGGCATCAAGCGCGGCGGCGTGCTCAACATCGTCCAGCACGAGATCGAGCTGATCGTCGACGCGGCCGAGATCCCCGACGAGATTTCGATCTCGCTCAAGGGCCTCGATGTCGGCGCCTCGATCCACATCTCCGAAGTCGCGCTGCCCAAGGGCGCGAAGCCGGCGATCGCCGATCGCGACTTCACCGTCGCGACGATCGTCGCGCCGTCCGCGCTGAAGAGCCAGGAAGGCGACAACGAGACGCCCGCCGAAGGCGAAGGCGAATAACGATCGAGCCGGCGCGGCCTTCGTCCGATCGCATCGGGCGAGCCGCGCCGGCAAATCGGCTTGCGACATTTTCCTGCCCGTCGGATGATGCGATCCGACCGGAAAATGATCCTTTCAGGAAGCGGGAGAACAGCATGCGCGGTGCCAGGATTGCTTTGGGGGCCGCGTGCCTCGCCCTCCTGCCCCAGACGCTGCTGAGCGGAACCGCATTGGCCCAGGCCAAGCCCGCGCCCGCCGCCAAGCCCGGCGATCGCGACGCCTTCTGCTTCATCGCCACCGCCGCCAGCCTTGCGGCGATGCGCCAGAATGAAGCCAAGCTGACCGAGGACAACAAGAAAGCGCTGCCCGCCCTGGTGCAGGCCGTGCCCTTCTTCGCCGGCCGCGTGACCAAGCGGGTTTCGGGCGATGCCCTCACCAAGGTGCTGCGCGACGAGGAAGCCACCTTCCGCGCCAGCAATCGCGGCGTGGAGGCGGTGAACTGCCTCAACATCTTCAGCAGCGGCATGAAGACGATCATCGAGGCGACCCAGCCCGGCGCCACCAAGGCTTCCCCCGCGCCAGCGCAAAAGAAGTAACGGCCGCCCCGCGCGGCCGACGATCGCGGAATTCCACTGATGCCACAATTATGGGTCGGCCTGGGCAATCCCGGCGCGCAATATGCGATGCATCGCCACAATGTGGGCTTCATGGCGGCGGACGCCATCGCCGAAACCCACGGCTTCGGCCCGGAAAAAAAGGGCTTCCAGGGCTGGGTGCGCGAAGGGCGGATCGGATCGCACAAGATCCTGCTGCTGAAGCCCGCCACCTTCATGAACGAAAGCGGCCGCGCCGTGGGCGAGGCGATGCGCTTCTACAAGCTGGACACCGGCGACGTCACCGTATTCCATGACGAGCTCGACCTCGCGCCCTTCAAGGTGAAGGTGAAGACCGGCGGCGGCACCGCCGGGCATAACGGCCTGCGATCGACCGAGGCGCATATCGGCAACCCCTTCCGCCGCGTGCGCATCGGCATCGGCCACCCCGGCCACAAGGATCGGGTGACGGGCCATGTGCTGGGCAATTATGCCAAGGCCGAGATGGACGACCTGGCCGGGATGCTGGGCGCCATCGCCGGCGAGGCGCGCTGGCTGGCCGATGGCGACGACGCCCGCTTCATGAGCGAGATCGCGCTGCGCCAGCAGGAGTGAGGAAATATCGATGCCCAGCCGTTCGCTGTTCGCGACCCGCTTCTACGAGGACAATATCGGCGACGACGCGCTCGTCGCCGAGCTGGAGGATGCCGTGCGCGCGCTGGCGGCGGAGGATGCGGCGGGGCGCCGCTGGTCCCGCGAGCATGGCTATCGCGGCTATACGAGCTACGCCTCGCTCGCCGATCTGCCGCTGCGCGATCCGCGCTTCGCCGATCTGGTGCGCATCCTCAATCGCCACGTCGCCCGCTTCGCCCTGGATTGCGCCTTCGATCTCGGCGGGCGCAAGCTGAAGCTGGACAGCCTGTGGGTGAACCTGCTGAAGCCCGGCGGCATGCATTCGGGCCATATCCACCCGCACAGCGTGGTTTCCGGCACCGTCTATATCGCCATCCCGCCCGGCGCGGGCGCGCTGAAGCTGGAAGACCCGCGCCTGCCGATGATGATGGCCGCCCCGCAGCGCACGGCCGATGCGCCCGAGGATCTGCACACCTTCGTGCGCGCCGTCCCCGCGCCGGGCACCATCTTCCTCTGGGAAAGCTGGTTGCGGCACGAGGTGCTGGCCGGCGACGGCAAGCCCGACCGGATCAGCATCAGCTTCAACTATCGCTGAGCGCCGATCGCCGCCGGCCCTGGCGGGCGCGCGAGGCTAGCGCCGGGGATTGCCGAAATCGGTGGCCCCGCCCTGGGCGCCGGCGCCGCCTTCATGGCTGGCCTCGCCGCCGTCCACGGCGCCAGCCCCGGTCCTGCGGCGGATGGCGGCGCGTTCCGCTTCCACCCGTTCCTCGATCAGTTCCTCTTCGGCGCTGGCCGGCTTCCTGCTTTCACCCATTTCATGCTCCTGCATGGCTGGAACGCCCCTCGGACGACCAACGAAACAGGGTCCGGCCCGTTCCGGCGATGCGGCGAACGGTGACGGAAGCTGGATTTCGCGCCGCGAACCGCCTATCGGCTGTCGCGATCCTCGGGCCGATCCCGGCCCCTTCCAAGACACAAGGTATCTCCATGGGTTTCCGCTGCGGCATCGTCGGCCTCCCGAACGTCGGCAAGTCCACCCTGTTCAACGCGCTGACCGAGACGGCGGCGGCGCAGGCGGCCAATTATCCGTTCTGCACGATCGAGCCCAATGTCGGCCAGGTCGCCGTGCCCGATCCGCGCATGGCGGAAATCGCCAGGATCGCCGGATCGGCCAAGATCCTGGAGACGCAGCTCGCCTTCGTCGACATTGCCGGCCTGGTGCGCGGCGCATCCAAGGGCGAAGGGCTGGGCAACCAGTTCCTCGCCAATATCCGCGAGGTGGACGCCATCGTCCATGTGCTGCGCTGCTTCGAGGATGGGGACATCACCCATGTCGAAGGCAAGGTCGATCCCATCGCCGATGCCGAGACGGTCGAGACCGAGCTGATGCTCGCCGATCTCGAATCGCTGGAAAAGCGGGTGCCCGCCTTCGCCAAGAAGGCCGCGCAGGGCGACAAGGAAGCCAAGGCCGCGGCCTCGGTGCTGGGCCAGGCGCTGGACCTGCTGCGCGACGGCAAGCCCGCGCGGCTGACCGAGCCGAAGGACGAGGATGAGAAGCGCATCTTCGAGACCGCGCAGCTGCTGACCGCCAAACCCGTGCTCTACGTCTGCAATGTCGAGGAAGCATCCGCCGCCAACGGCAACGCGCATTCCGCCCGCGTGTTCGAGAAGGCGGCCGCCGAAGGCGCCAGGGCGGTGATCGTATCCGCCGCGATCGAGGCGGAGATCGTCGGCCTCGACCCCGCCGACCGGGCCGATTTCCTGTCCGACCTCGGCCTCCAGGAAACCGGCCTCGCCCGCGTGATCCGCGCGGGCTACGATCTGCTCCACCTCATCACCTTCTTCACCGCCGGCCCCAAGGAAACCCGTGCCTGGACCGTGGAGAAGGGCGCCAAGGCCCCGCAGGCGGCCGGCGTGATCCACACCGATTTCGAACGCGGCTTCATCCGCGCCGAAACCATCGCCTATGCCGATTACGTCGCCTACAAGGGCGAGGCCGGCGCCCGCGAGGCCGGCAAGCTCCGTTCCGAAGGCAAGGAATATGTAGTGCAGGACGGCGATATCATGCTGTTCCGCTTCAACGTCTGATCCCGAACGGGCATATCGCGATGATGGCGGCCGCCGGCGCCGTCATCATCGCGTCGCATTGACGCGTCACAGCCCAGCCCATGTCCATGAAATCCGTTCGTTTCCTGCCCGCCCTCGCCGCCTCCCTCGCCTTCGGCCTGCTTTCGGCCTGCGCCCATGTCGCGGCCGGGCCGGCGCCGGTTGCCGCCGCGATCGAGGAACAAGCGCCCGTCACCATCCTGGTTTCGATCGACGGGTTCCGGCCGGACTATCTCGATCGCGGGCTGACCCCGAATCTGAACGCGCTCGCGGCGGGCGGGGTGAAGGCGGCGATGCGGCCGTCCTTCCCGTCCAAGACCTTCCCCAACCATTATGCGATCGTCACCGGGCTGCGCCCCGATCGCAACGGCATCGTCGGCAACAAAATGGAAGACCCGCGCCGGCCGGGCGTGACCTTCACGCTGGGCGACGCCAAGCAGGCGCTCGATCCCTTCTGGTGGGACGAGGCCGAGCCGATCTGGGTGACGGCCGGCGCGCAGGGCGTGCGCACCGCCACCCTGTTCTGGCCGGGATCGGAAGTGGCCATTCACGGCCGCCGGCCGGACGACTGGTGGCGCTATGACGAGAATATCCCCAACAGCCAGCGGGTGGATGCGGTGATCGACTGGCTGCGCCGCCCGGCGGCGAAGCGGCCGCGCCTGCTGACGCTCTATTTCGACACGGTCGACACCACCGGCCACGCATATGGGCCGGCGGCGGCGGAGACCGACGGGGCGATCGCCGAGGTGGACCGGCGGATCGGCGATCTCGTGGCCAATCTCGCCGCTATCGGCCAGCCGGCCAATATCGTCGTGGTTTCCGATCACGGCATGGCCGCGACCAGCGACGACCGGGTGATCCGCATCGACCGCATCGTCGATCCCGCCACGATCCGGCTGGTGGCGGACGGCCCCTATGCCGCGATCGATCCGGTGGCCGGCAGCGACGCCCGGTTGGCGGGCGAACTGCTGAAGCCCCACGATCATATGCAATGCTGGCGGAAATCGGAGATTCCGGCCCGTTTCCACTTCGGCGCCAATCCGCGCGTGCCGGCCTATCTGTGCCTGGCCGATCCGGGCTGGCTGATCTTCGCCGCCCAGCCCGCATGGCCGGCCAAGGGCGGCAATCACGGCTATGACAATGACGCGCCGGACATGCGCGCCACCTTCATCGCCGCAGGCCCCGGCATCGGCGGGCGCGGCACGCTGCCCGTTTTCGACAATGTCGATGTCTATCCCCTTCTCGCCCGCCTCGCCGGCATCCGCCCGCGCGAGACGGACGGCGATCCCGCGACGCTGGCCGGGATCGTGGCCGGGCGCTGACGTCCCTTCCGGGGGGACTTTCCTCCGTAACGCATCGCCCGCATGATGCCGCCTCCATCGATCGATGCGAGGAGACAAGCGATGAAGATCGTAAGGCAGGGTTCGGCCGCCTGGTCGGGCGGATTGAAGGACGGGCGCGGCGCGATCAGCACCGAAAGCGGCGCGCTGGATGCCTATCCCTATGGTTTCGCCTCCCGCTTCGAAGGGCAGAAGGGATCGAATCCGGAGGAGCTGATCGGCGCCGCCCACGCCGCCTGCTTCACCATGGCGCTGTCGCTGATCCTGGGCGAGGCCGGGCTGACGGCCGAGAAGATGGAGACCAGCGCCAAGGTGACGCTGGAGAAGCAGGATCAGGGCTTCGCCATCACGGCGAGCGCGCTGACGCTCAAGGCGAAGATTCCCGGCGCCAGCGACGCGCAGTTCCAGGAGCTCGCCGCCGCCGCCAAGGCCAATTGCCCGGTCTCCAAGCTGCTGAAGGCGGATATCAGCCTGGAGGCGACGCTGGAGGGGTGATCCCGGATCGCCGGGCGGAGTCGGGATGGCGCGCCGCTCGCGGTGGTGCCCCCCTCGACTGCGCTCGCGACGATGCGGCTGTCAGGTCAGGCGCTTCCGCCTGACCTGAACCGGCCTCAGTGGCGGAAGTGGCGCATGCCGGTGAAGACCATGGCGAGGCCGGCTTCGTCGGCCGCCGCGATCACCTCCGCGTCGCGGATCGATCCACCCGGCTGGATCACGGCGGTGGCGCCCGCCTCCACCGCCGCCAGCAGGCCATCGGCGAAGGGGAAGAAAGCGTCGGAGGCGACGGCCGAGCCGATGGTGCGCGGTTCCGCCCAGCCGGCCTTCTCGGCCGCGTCCCTGGCCTTCCACGCGGCGATGCGCGCGGATTCGAGGCGGTTCATCTGGCCCGCGCCAACACCGGCGGTGGAGCCGCCCTTGGCATAGACGATCGCGTTCGACTTCACATGCTTGGCCACCGTCCAGGCGAACAGGCAATCCTCCAGCTCCTGCGCGGTCGGCTGGCGCTTGGTCACCACCTTCAGCATGTCGCGCGTCACGCGGCCATTGTCGCGCGACTGGACGAGCATGCCGCCCGCGATCGACTTCATCGTCAGGCCGGGGCGCGCGGGATCGGGCAGCTCGCCGGTGATGAGCAGGCGGAGATTCTTCTTCCTGGCGAAGACGGCGCGGGCGGCCTCGTCGGCGGCGGGCGCGGCCACCACTTCGGTGAAGATGCCGGAAATCGCCTCCGCCGTCGGACCGTCCAGCGGGCGGTTGACGGCGATGATGCCGCCGAAGGCGGACACGCTGTCGCAGGCGAGCGCGGCTTCATAGGCCTCGATCAGCGTATCGGCCGATGCGACGCCGCAGGGATTGGCATGCTTCACGATCACCACGGTCGGCGGGCCGTCGCGGAATTCGCTCACCAGCTCCAGCGCGGCATCGGCATCGTTGTAATTGTTGTAGCTCAGCTCCTTGCCCTGCACCTGCTCGGCCTGGGCGATGCCGCGCGCGGACGGGCCGGTGGGGAGGTAGAGCGCCGCCGACTGGTGCGGATTCTCGCCATAGCGCAGCTCCGCGCCCTTCTTCAGCGGCACCGACAGCGCCTGCGGGAAGGATTCGCCCAGATCGGCGAAGGCGAACCAGGAGGCGATCGTCGCGTCATAATTGGCGGTCGCGGCGAAGGCGGTCGCGGCGAGGCGGCGGCGCAGCGCGAAGGAGGTGGCGCCGGCCTTCTCGTCCATCTCGGCGATCAGCGCGCCATAATCGGCCGGATCGGTGACGATCGCGACGAAGGCATGGTTCTTGGCCGCCGAACGGACCATGGACGGGCCGCCGATATCGATATTCTCGATCACCTCGTCGCGTTCCGCGCCCTTCGCCACGGTCTGCGCGAAGGGGTAGAGGTTGACGACGACCAGATCGATCATGCCGATCGCATGGTCGGCGGCGGCGGCCATGTGCGCGGCATCGTCGCGCACCGCCAGCAGGCCGCCATGGACCTTGGGGTGCAGCGTCTTGACGCGGCCGTCCATCATCTCCGGGAAGCCGGTGAGGTCGGAAATGTCGCGCACCTCCAGCCCCGCCTCGCGCAGCGCCTTGGCGGTGCCGCCGGTCGAAACCAGCTCCACGCCGTGGCGGGCGAGCGCGCGGCCCAGATCGGCGAGGCCGGTCTTGTCCGATACGGATAGGAGGGCGCGGGTGATCTTCACGTCGGTCATGGGGCCAAGAATCCTGATGGGGAATTTGGCGCACCCGTTACGGCAATGGCGCCCGCGATTCCACCCGAGTCTTGCCCCGGCGGGGCTGAATCAGCCCGCGCGCTTGAACTGCCAGCTCACCGTGGAGCCGCCGGCGGCGGCCTGCCCTTCGATCACCAGCTGGTGCGTCGGGCAGGGCTGGCCGGTGGGATCGATCCACAGGCTCTCCTCCAGCGTCAGCGTGCCGCCCCGGCAGCGGAATTGCCACGGGCGGCCATCGCCCACCCGCAGCAGGGCGCCGAGGCCATCGGCCGTCTGCGTCACCTCTATCCCCGGCGCGAGGTGGAAGCGGACGGCGAAATGGGCGGCCGCCCCGCGCCGCCGCCGGCCGGCGGGCAGCAGCACGTCCTCGCCGCGCAATTCGCGCCCGTCGGCGGCCAGCGCAAGCTGGCGCTGGTGGACGAAGCCGAAGCGGCGGACATAGCCGTCATGGCTGGCCTCCACCCGGCTGCCGCCGTCATTCTCCTGCCGGTCGAGCTCCACCTCGCCGACCCCGCGTCCCAGCGAGCCATCGGCGTGGATGGCGGTGGAATTGCTGTCCGCCATCACCAGCGTGGAATGGGCGGCGGTGGACCGCAGCGCCTCGGCCAGCGCATCCGGCAGGCGCTGGCCGCCCCGGCCGCCGCCGCAATTGACGATCAGCCGCTGGCCGGCATCGGAAAATTCGAAGCCCAGCGTGGAGGCGCAGCCGCCCTGCGCCAGCCGCGACACCGGCGGCGGCGCGGCATCGATCACCACCACCGCCTGGCCGCAGGCGAGCCGCTGATAGCCCCAGTCGCGCGCCTGGCGAAGCGGGCGGGCACGCACCGTGGAGGCTTCGACCGCGGCGGAAATGCGCTCGGCGGAAACGGGGGCGCCGCCCTGCCAGCTGGAAAGCGCGCCATCGCCCATGACGACGCCGAGCAGCGCCGGCACCGCGCGTGCCAGCGCATCCTCCACCAGAGGCGATACATCCCGCCTGCGGGCGAGATAGACGCTGCGCAGGTGGGAAAGCAGCTCGATCAGTTCGAGCTGGGCGACCGGCGAGCGGTTGGCGAGGCCGCCGTCGCCATAGAGCGCCTGCGCCAGCGCGCGGCCCAGCCCCGCCTCGCCATGCGCGAGCCGCTGCTCGCCGCCGGGAATGAGGAGGCCCGCCGCGACGACGCCGCACCAGGCGGCGATCCGCGCCGGCCCCTGCGGCGCCTTGTCCGCCCCGCGATCGAGGTGGCGGGCGCCGCGCGCCAGGCTGTTCAGCACCGCCGATCGATAGACCAGATCGCCGCTGGAAAGGATGAAGGGCGCGTAGGACGCCCAGAACAGGATGCGCCGCCCCCACAGGTCCGCGCGCCAGGCGGGCTCGGCGACATGGTTGCCGAAGGCGGCCAGCCACTGCTTCAGCAACTGCTCCGCAACCGGCGCGCCGCGTTCGCGCGGGGCGGCGGCGGCCAGATCGCGCAGCCAGGCGAAGCTGTGGATGTGATCGGCGAAATCGGCCGACACGCCAAGGTTGGAGAAATCGAGCGAGGCGAGCGCGATCGCCTCGCCGCGATGGAGGATGCCGCCTTCCAGGATCGCCTGGCCCGCATGGGCATCGCCCACGATCGGATCGGCGGGCACGGCCAGCAGCTTCAGCGGATAGCGGCCGCGCAGGCGGAGCGCGTGGAGCGGCGTGCGCCACGCCAGCTTGTGCAGGCGATTTGCGAGACGTTCTGCCAAGGAAAGCCCCTGATCACCGGCCACGCGGATCAGCCGCTTGCCGGGTTCGATCCCGTCCTGCCCGTCGATCGCGGGCGGATCGATCGGGCCGGCCCTGCTCACGCCGCCTTCAGCGCCGCGATGTTGGAGGCGTAGGCCGATGGCCCGCCCCGGAAGGTGGCGGTGCCGGCCACGAAGACATCGGCCCCAGCATCGCGCGCCGACCGGATGGTGCCGACGTCGATGCCGCCGTCCACCTCCAGGTCGATCGGCTTGCCCAGCTTGTCGATCATCTTGCGGATCGCCTCGATCTTGCGGAGCTGGCTGGAAATGAAGCTCTGCCCGCCGAAGCCGGGATTGACGCTCATCACCAGGACGAGATCGATCTCCTCCAGCAGATAATCGAGCATCTTGGCCGGCGTCGCGGGATTGAGCGAAACGCCCGCTTTCTTGCCGAGCGCCTTGATCCGCTGGACGGTGCGGTGCGTGTGCGGGCCGGCTTCGGGATGGACGGTGATGATATCGGCGCCCGCCTCGGCAAAGGCATCCAGATAGGCATCGACCGGAGAGATCATCAGGTGGACGTCGAACGGCTTGGCCGAATGGGGGCGCAGCGCCTTCACCACCGCCGGGCCGATGGTGATGTTGGGCACGAAATGCCCGTCCATCACGTCGACATGGATCCAGTCCGCCCCGGCCGCGTCAATGGCGCGGACCTCCTCGCCAAGCTTCGCGAAGTCGGCGGACAGGATGGACGGAGCGATACGGACAGGCGCGGTCATGGGCATATTCGCTTAATGACCCCGGAGCATCGGGGCAAGCGGCGTCGCTGGCGCCTGCCGCCCATCCGGCAAGGTTGACCCGATCAGCCCGGCGCCAAGCAGCAACAGCAGCTTCACGTCCATCATCACCCCCGCGCGGCGGCGTTCGTTCACGAAATCCGCGACCTCGTCCAGCGGCACGCGGTGGACGACGATATTCTCGCCCTCCACCCCGCCGCCGGGGCCGACGCGCACCAGATCGCGCGCGACAATCAGGGTGAAGGTTTCGGAAACCATGCCCGGCGAGGCGGCGAAGCAGCCCGCATTCTCCAGCCGGCCGGCGCGATAGCCCGTCTCCTCCTCCAGTTCCCGCCCGGCGGCGGCCTCGATCGGCTCGCCGGCCACATCGTCACCCACCAGCCCGGCGGGCAGTTCGAGGCAGGGCGCGCCCAGCGGCACGCGATATTGCTCCACCAGCAGCACATGGCCGTCGTCCACGGCCAGGATCACCGCGGCGCCGATGCCCCGCGCGCGGCCGACATATTCCCATTTTCCCTTGCGGCGCGCCTCGATGAAGCGGCCCTGCCACAGGATTTCCGCGGGCTGATCGGCATCGTCCGGCAGCGGATGTCCGGCAGCAGAATGTTTTTGGACAGGATCGTGATTCATGCTTCGATCGTTAGGCGAGCGGCCATGCCGTCGCAACGGCGGCCTTGCCATGACGGCACCGAAACGGGAAAGTCGATCGACCAGCAGGGAGACGGGTTCATGCTCAAGGAATTCAAGGCATTCATCAATCGCGGAAACGTGCTCGACCTCGCGGTCGCGGTGATCATCGGTGCCGCGTTCAGCAAGATCGTATCGTCGCTGACCGACGACATCATCATGCCGGTCGTCGGCAAGCTCTTCGGCGGGCTCGATTTTTCGGGCTATTTCATCCGCCTTGGTGAGATTCCCGCCAATTTCGCCGGATCGGCCAACAGCTATGCCGATCTCAAGAAGGCTGGCGTGCCGCTGCTCGGCTATGGCGAGTTCATCACCGTCGCCGTCAATTTCCTGATCGTCGCCTTCATCATCTTCCTGATCGTGCGCGCCGTGAACCGCGCCATCCCGCTGGAAGGCCCCGCCGACACGCCCGACGTGGCGGTGCTGAAGGAGATCCGCGACGAGCTGAAGAAGCGGCCCTGAAGCCTGCCGGCACAATCCAGTCCTGCCGCCCGCCGGGCCTTCTCAACGCCATCGCGCCGCACTATATGGGTGGTGCCGGGTTCGCCCGGCTATGGCGATAAATGATGTCGTGGAATAGATGCAGCGGACCCGGGGGCGGTACCCGGCGGCTCCACCAGAAACCCCTCGCCGATCCGGCAAGGGGCTCCTGACGGGGCCGAACTAGGATCGACGTGTGTTCAAAGACGATGTTTTTGCCCGGCCTGAATGCGCCGTAAAACCGTTCAAACCTACAAGTGCCAACGACAACGAGGCGCTCGCGATTGCCGCGTAACCTAGTCCTCACGGACGAAGTTACAAAGCTTTAGCGCGGTTCGGTCCGCACCGGGCAACAGAAGCGGAATCCAGCGGCACGGGGAGCGCCGGGCAACAGAAGCTCCCCACTTCCCATCCGGCGGCATTCCTCGCGCCGATTCCCCTTTATATTTCAGCGGCTCTCCCGGCGCTTTCGCTGGCGCTCGTCAACGCCCCATCCGGCTTTCCGCAACGCTTCGTCGCGATTCTGGGAACTGCGCGCGCTTTCAACGCTTACATCCTTTCGTCGCGCAACGATGCCGCGGCGAAACGAACGGCGGCCGACGGCCCCGTTCGGACTTTTGGTGTCGCGATTGCGCGTTGCAGGAGGCGCAACCGGAATCGCGCTGGGACGAAGCAGGGGATTTGCATGAATCGCATGATCAAGCTCACCGCCATCGCGGCTTTCGCCGCGCTTGCCGCCTGCGGTGGCAAGGGCGATGACTCGTTGGCCGCCAATGTCGAGCAGGCCTATGACAACCAGGCCGACCAGCTCGATGCGATCGCGGACAACACCACCAACGACGCGCAGGCCGATGCCATCGAGGATCAGGCCGACACGCTTCGCCGGGAAGGCGATAACCGGGCCGACGCGATCGACGCGGCCGATGTGAACGCGGCCGCCACCCACAACGGGCTGTAACCTTCCCCGCAATTCCGGGAACGGACCGGCGGAAACAGAAAAGGGGGCCGATGGCCCCCTTTTCCATATTCCGATCCGGGAAAGTGGATCAGTCGTCGTCGCGCTTCAGGAAAGCGGGCGCGAATTCCGGCGCGGGGCCGTCATCATTGTCCCGCTCGCGGCGCGGACCGCGATCGCCGCGATCACGGCGCGGGCCGCGATCGCCACCCTCGCGGCGGCGGTCGCCACGATCACCCCGATCGCCGCGATCACCCCGGTCGCCACGCGGACCGCGATCGCCGCCTTCGCGCGGCTCGCGCGCGGGGCGGGTATCTTCCAGCTCGGCGCCGGTTTCCTGATCGACGACGCGCATCGACAGGCGCACCTTGCCGCGCTGGTCGACTTCCAGCACCTTGACCTTCACTTCCTGGCCTTCGGACAGGACGTCCGACACCTTGGCCACGCGCTCGTTCTTGATTTCCGAGACGTGGACCAGGCCGTCGCGGCCGCCCATGAAGTTCACGAAAGCACCGAAATCGACGAGGTTCACCACCTTGCCGGTGTAGACCTTGCCCACTTCCGGCTCGGCGACGATGCCGATGATCCAGTTCTTCGCGGCCTCGATCTTGTCGAGGTCGGACGAGCTGATCTTGACGGTGCCGTCATCCTCGATGTCGACCTTCGCGCCGGTCTGGGCGACGATCTCGCGGATCACCTTGCCGCCGGTGCCGATCACGTCGCGGATCTTTTCCTTCGGCACGGTCATCGTCTCGATGCGCGGGGCATGGGCCGAAAGCTCGGTGCGGGTGTGATCCAGCGCCTTCGCCATCTCGCCCAGGATGTGGGCGCGGCCGTCGCTCGCCTGGTGGAGCGCGACCTTCATGATCTCCTCGGTGATGCCGGCGATCTTGATGTCCATCTGCAGGCTGGTGATGCCCTCGGACGTGCCGGCCACCTTGAAGTCCATGTCGCCCAGATGATCCTCGTCACCCAGGATGTCGGACAGGACGGCGAAGTCCTTGCCTTCCAGGATCAGGCCCATGGCGATGCCGGACACCGGGCGCTTGATCGGCACGCCGGCATCCATCAGCGCCAGCGATCCGCCGCAGACGGTGGCCATCGACGACGAGCCGTTGGACTCGGTGATGTCGGACGTCAGGCGGATCGTGTAGGGGAATTCCTCCTTGGTCGGCAGCACGCCGTGCAGCGCGCGCCACGCCAGCTTGCCATGGCCGACTTCGCGACGGCCCGGCGCGCCGAAGCGGCCCACCTCACCCACCGAATAAGGCGGGAAGTTGTAGTGGAGCATGAAATGCTCGTAGCGCAGGCCGTTCAGCCCGTCGATCATCTGCTCCGCATCCTTGGTGCCCAGGGTGCAGGTCGAGATCGACTGGGTTTCGCCGCGGGTGAACAGCGCCGAGCCATGGGCGCGCGGCAGGAAGTGCGCTTCCGCCACGATCGGGCGGACGGTCTTCGTGTCGCGGCCGTCGATGCGGCGGCCATCCTTGAGGATCGCGGTGCGGACGATCTCCGCCTCCAGCTTCTTGACGAGCTTGGAAGCGACCATCTGGTCCTGCGGGCTCGCATCGGCGAAGGCTTCCTTGGCCTTGGCGCGCGCCGCGTTGAGCGCGTTCGAGCGATCGGACTTGTTGATCAGCTTGTAGGCGGCCGCGATATCCTTACCGACGAGCTTCTTGAGCTTCGCCTTCATGGCGCTGGTATCGGGCTGGGCGGCCAGTTCCCACGGGTCCTTGGCGGCGGCTTCGGCGAGATCGATGATCGCGTCGATCACCTTCTGCATCTCGCGATGGCCGAACATGACGGCGCCGAGCATCACGTCTTCCGAAAGCTCCTTGGCTTCGGATTCGACCATCATCACCGCATCGTGGGTGCCGGCGACGACGAGGTCCAGATCGCCCTCGGCGACCTGCGCGTCGGTCGGGTTCAGGATATATTCGCCATCCTTGTAACCGACGCGGGCGGCGCCGATCGGGCCCATGAAGGGCACGCCGGAAAGGGTGAGCGCGGCCGACGCGGCGATCATCGCCAGGATATCGGGCTCGTTCTCGCCGTCATAGCTCAGCACCTGGGCGATGACGTTGATCTCGTTGTAGAACCCTTCCGGGAACAGCGGGCGGACCGGGCGGTCGATCAGGCGGGAGACCAGCGTCTCCTTCTCGGTCGCGCCGCGTTCACGCTTGAAGAAGCCGCCGGGGATGCGGCCCGACGAGAAATACTTCTCCTGATAATGGACGGTGAGCGGGAAGAAATCCTGCCCTTCCTTCACGCTGCGCGCAGCCGTGACGGCGCAGAGCACAACGGTTTCGCCGAGGGTCGCGACCACCGCGCCGTCGGCCTGGCGGGCGACACGGCCCGTTTCCAGAGTGAGCGTCTGGCCGCCCCACTGGATTTCCTGCTTCTTGATGTCGAACATCTCTTTTCCTTCCTGCCGCCGGCCCTATGCCGGCGGGGCCTGTAGCGGGGCCGGCATCCGGCCCCATGGTCGGGCGTCCTGCCCGAAACCGGATCACGGCCGTATGCCGGATCCGGGAGGATGTTCCGGGGCGAAATCCTGATCCCCGAAACGAGAAACGGCCCCGCGAGGGGGCCGTTCCGGTCAGTGGCTTCAGCTCACTTGCGAAGCCCGAGCTTGGCGACGATGTCCGCGTAGCGGCCCGCATCTTCCCGCTTGAGGTAGTCGAGAAGGCTGCGACGCTTGTTGACCAGCATCAGCAGACCACGACGCGAATGGTTGTCCTTGGCGTGGGTCTTGAAGTGCTCGGTCAGGTTGGCGATGCGCTCCGAAAGGATCGCGACCTGGACTTCGGGGCTGCCGGTATCGCCTTCGCCACGGGCGTGGGTGGCAATCAGCTCGGCCTTGCGTGCAGCGGTAATCGTCATTCAATTCATCCTTCGACATCGCGAATGTTGAAGCCGCGCACCACCCGTATCTCCGGGCCGGAAACCTCCACGAGGGCGACGGGGACTTGGCCCGATACCGCCAGATGAAGGCCTTGGTGCTTGGCGATCCCGATCAACTTCCGCCCCTCGCGGAGCGCCCTTGCCTGATCGGGACTGACCGCGAGAGCCGGGATGTCGTCCAGCCCCGCCGTCAATGGCAGGAGTATGTCTTCAAGCGCGTGGCCCTTAGCGGATTCCTCCAGCTTGTCCAGCGAAATCGCCTGATCCAGGGTGAATGGCCCCGCCTTGGTCCGCCGCAACATGGTGACGTGGCCAACGGTATCAAGGGCATAAGCGATATCGCGGGCGAGGCTGCGGATATAGGTGCCCTTGGAGACGCGCGCCGAGAGCGTGGCGCCCGTCCCGTCCCATGCCGAAAGCCGGAGATCGTGGATCGTGACGGCGCGGGATTTCAGCACCACCTCCTCGCCGGCGCGCGCCAGATCATAGGCCCGCGCGCCATCCACCTTCAGCGCGGAGAAAGCGGGCGGCACCTGATCGATCGGGCCGGTGAAGCGCGGCAGCACCGCCTCCACCGCCGCGCGCGGCGGCCGGACGTCAGAGGTGGCGATCGCCTTGCCCTCGGCATCCAGCGTGTCGGTCTCCGTGCCGAAGCCGATGGTGAAGTCATAGGCCTTGTCGGCGTCCAGCATCCGCCCCGAAAGCTTGGTCGCCTCGCCCACCGCGATGGGGAGCACGCCGGAGGCAAGCGGATCGAGCGTGCCGCCATGGCCGACCTTGTGCTTGCCATAGCCGCCCTGGCGCAGCACCCGCTTCACCGCCGATACCACCTGCGTGGAGCCGATGCCCACCGGCTTGTCGATTATGATCCATCCGTCCATCGGCGGGCGTCTAGACCATTTTCCGCGCGCGGGGACCGGAAAATGCGGTTGGCGCCGTCAGCCCTGATCGTCCTCGGGCGGATCGCTTTGCGGCGCCTTGCCGCCATGATGGTGCGCATGGGTCTTCCCGCGCGCCGGCGGGGGCGCCGGGCTGGCGACGAGGCTCTTCAGCGGACAGCGCCGGCCACGGACGACGATGGTGGAGAAGCGATCGAAGCTGCTCGTGCCGCCGGTGTCGAAGCCGATCACCTCCGCCAGATCGAGATCGAGGCAATTGCCCATCAGCTCGGCCTTATACCAGCGGCCCCGTATATCCTGGATGTAGAGCGTATCGCGCCCTTCCACCCGATAATCGTTGATCGATTCCGATCCCAGGAACGGGATGGCAGCCTCACGCGCGGCAGGCGCCGCCTCCGGATCGGGCGCCTGCCCCGCCATGGCGGGGGACGCCAGCATCAGCGCGAGCAGGGCGACGGTGCAAGGATGCCGTGTCATATCCTTCCTCCGGCGCCCCGCTTATCGCGGCCGTCATGAACCGGCGGTGAAACGGGCGCGCCATTCGTCCGCGAGGATCGAGTAGAGGACGGTATCACGCAAATGGCCGTTCCAGGTGATTCGTTCCTGGCGCAGCACGCCTTCCTTCACCCCGCCCAGCTTCTCCACCGCCGCCATCGACCGGCCGTTGCGCGCATCGATGCGGAATTCGATGCGGCGGAAGCCGCAGGCGATCGCATGATCGATCATCAGCCGCTTGATCCGGCCGTTGAGGCCGGTGCCGCGCGCGGCGGGCGCGATATAGCTGTTGCCGATCTCCAGCAGGCCCTTGCCCGCGTCGACGCCCAGATAGGCGGTCATGCCGATCACCGCATCGTCCTGCAGGATGGCGAAGCCCAGCCGCGCCGGATTGGCCATCAACGCATCGAAGCTCGCATCGAAATGATCGGGATCGTAGGAGACGTTGTAGATCGCCCAGATGTCCGCATCGGCCGCGCAGGCCGCGCGCAGCGCCTCGCGGTGGCGTTCCTCCAGCGGCACCAGCCGCGCATCGCCCTCGACGAGGGGAACCAGCAGGCGGGCGGCGTCAGCCATTGCGCATCCTTTCCATGAAGTGGCGGCGGCAGAGCGCGACATAACGGTCGTTCCCGCCGATCTCGGTCTGCGCGCCCTCGCGCACCGCGCGGCCCATGGCGTCGGTGCGCAGGTTCATCGTCGCCTTGGCGCCGCACTCGCAGATCGCCTTGATCTCCACCAGCGCATCGGCCAGCGCGAGCAGATGGGCGCTGCCTTCGAACAGCTCCGCCCGGAAATCGGTGCGCAGGCCGTAAGCCAGCACGGGAATGCCCAGATCGTCGCAGATCGAGGCGAGCTGGAACACCTGATCGCGAGTCAGGAACTGCGCCTCGTCCACCAGCACGCAGGCGAGCGGGCGGCGCGCCAGCTCGCTTTCCACCTCGCCGCGCAGGTCGGTCGCGACATCGAAGGGGAAGGCTTCCGCCTCCAGCCCGATCCGCGAGCTGATCCGGCCCAGCGCATAGCGATCGTCGATCGCGGCGGTGAACAGCATGGTTTCCATGCCGCGCTCGCGATAGTTGAAATCGGCCTGCAGCAGCGTGGCGGATTTCCCCGCATTCATCGAGGCGTAGTAGAAATAGAGCTTGGCCATCGCGCTGCCCTTAAAGCGGTTTACGCCCCTGCGAAACCGGCCAGATGGTCTGTCCCGCCCCGGCCCGTCCGTCGCAAAACTGCAACCCCGCCGTCATCATCCTTATCCTTCCGCCATGGCAGAAGGGCGCGGGGACGAAGAACAGGGAGGCAAGGGACATGATGTTGTTGGAGCTTGCGCGCCGCATCCGGCTCATCATCACCGCGACCGGCGTGGTCATCGGCTGGGCCGCCGGCGCGCAGTGACCGGCTGACCGCCGGGCACGGGGCCGGGCAAGGGCCGGGTCAGCCGTCCCGGTCGGCCTCGCCGTCACCGCCGGCATCGTCCGGGTCGAGATCGCGGGCGATTTCCGGCCGGCGCAGCAGCGCATCGATGTGGCTGCCCTCGTCGAAGCTCTCGTCCGCCAGGAATTTGAGCTTCGCGGCATATTTGGTGTTCACCCGGCGCGCCACCTCGCTCTGGAGATAGGCGGTGTTGGTGCGCAGCGCCTTCAGCACCTTTTCCTCGTCCGCGCCCAGCAGCGGCTTCACGAAGGCGGTGGCGTGGCGCAGGTCGGGCGACATGCGCACCTCCGTCACCGATACGGTGTGGCTGGCGAGCACATCGTCATGCACGTCGCCGCGCATCAGGATGTCGGCAAGCGCATGGCGCACCTGCTCGCCGACCCGGAGCACGCGGACGGACTTGCCTTCGGGGGTTTCGTTGCGGCGCATGGCGCGGCCTTTTCACAAGCTGGGCGCCGGCCCGGCGCGAACCGGGCCGGCGCGAACGATCACAGGGTGCGCGCGCGTTCCTCGACCTCGAACGTCTCGAGGAAGTCGCCCGGCTTGATGTCGGTCGATCCTTCCAGCGTGACGCCGCACTCCAGGCCGGCGCGGACCTCCGGCACGTCGTCCTTGAAGCGACGCAGCGAGGCGATCGAGCCGTTGTAGATAATGACGTCGTCGCGGGTGAGGCGGGCGCGGAGCGCCTTGCGGATATAGCCTTCCACGACGAGCAGGCCCGCCGCCTTGCCATGCTTGCCGGCGGAGAACACCNCGCGGACCTCGGCGCGGCCGACGACAGTCTCGAAATATTCCGGCCCGAGCTGGCCCGCCATCGCGGCGCGGATCTCGTCCAGCAGATCGTAGATCACGTCATAATATTTGAGCGCGACCCCATCCCGCGTGGCGATTTCCCGCGCCTTGGCGTTGGCGCGGACGTTGAAGCCGATGATCGGCGCCTTGGAGGCGGCGGCCAGCGTGACATCGCTTTCCGTGATGCCGCCGACGCCCGAGTGCAGGATGCGCACCTGGATATCGTCGGTCGAGATCTTGTTGAGCGAGCCGATGATCGCTTCGACCGACCCTTGCGTGTCGGCCTTCACCACCACCGGATATTGCTGGGCCTGCTTGTCGCGCAGCGCCGAGAACATCGATTCCAGGCTGGCCGGGGCCGCCGTCGTCCGCTTCTGGTGGATGACGCTGGCGCGATAGGCCGCGACCTCGCGGGCGCGCGCCTCATTCTCGACCACCGAGAGCGGATCGCCCGCGCCCGGCACGCCGGAAAGGCCCAGCACCTCGACCGGGGTCGAGGGACCGGCTTCCTTCACCTGCTGGCCCTTGTCGTTGACCAGCGCGCGGACCTTGCCGCTTTCGGCGCCGACGACGAAGATGTCGCCCACCTTCAGCGTGCCGCGGCCAACGAGGATCGTGGCGACGGGGCCGCGGCCCTTGTCCAGCTTGGCTTCCACCACCGTGCCTTCGGCCGGGCGATCGGGATTGGCCTTCAGCTCCATCACCTCGGCCTGGAGCTGGATCTTCTCGATCAGCTCGTCGAGGCCGGTGCGCTTGAGCGCGGAGACTTCCACCTCCTGCACGTCGCCGCCCATGCTTTCGACCTGGACGTCATATTGCAGCAGGGCCTCGCGCACGCGCTGCGGATTGCCGCCCGGCTTGTCGACCTTGTTGATCGCGATGATCATCGGCACGCCGGCCGCCTTGGTGTGGTTGATCGCCTCGATCGACTGCGGGCGGATGCCGTCGTCGGCGGCGACCACGATCACCACGATATCGGTGATGTTGGCGCCGCGGGCGCGCATCTCGCTGAACGCCTCGTGGCCGGGCGTATCGAGGAAGGTGATCTTCGATCCGTCCTTCACCGTCACCTGATAGGCGCCGATATGCTGGGTGATGCCGCCGGCCTCGCCCGAGGCCACGTCGGTGCCGCGCAGGGCATCGAGCAGGCTCGTCTTGCCGTGATCGACATGGCCCATGATCGTCACGACCGGCGGGCGCGGCTTCAGCGTATCGGGCGCGTCCACATCGTCGGCGGTGACGATGTCGACGTCGCTTTCGGATACGCGCTTGATGTTATGGCCGAATTCCGTGACCAGCAGCTCGGCCGTATCCTGGTCGATCGACTGGTTGACGGTGACGGGCATGCCCATCTTGAACAGCGCTTTCACCAGGTCCGCGCCGCGTTCGGCCATGCGGTTGGCAAGCTCGCCCACCGTGATGGTTTCCGGCACGATCACGTCGCGCACCTGCTTGGCGGCGGGGCCGCCCATCTGGTGGGCACGCTTTTCCTTCTCGCGGGCGCGCTTCAGCGCGGCGAGGCTGCGCGCACGCGCGCCGCCGTCGCCGTCGTCCAGCGCGCGGGTGACGGTGAGCTTGCCCGACTGGCGGCGGTCATCGCCCTTGCGATCGCGCGAGGGCTTGGCTGGCTCGGGCCGCTTGGGCGCGACGACGGGCGTGAAGCGACGCGGCGGCGGGGTGGACGAAGCGGGCGCCCGTTCGCCGGCCGGGGCTTCCGCGGCGGGCGCCGCAGTCGCGGCCTGGGCGGCCTCCTCGGTTTCCCTGGCGGCGCGCGCGGCGGCCTCCTCGGCCTCCCTGGCGGCGGCCTTGGCGGCCTCCTCCTCGGCGCGGCGATTCTCCTCGGCGCGGCGGCGCTCCTCTTCGGTCGCCTCCTGCTTCTCGCGCTCCTCGCGGCGGCGCGCTTCCTCGAGCGCGGTCATCCGCGCTTCCTCGGCCTCGCGCAGTAGGCGTTCCTGCATCTCGCGCCGTTCGAGCGGCGTCATCGGCCGCATCGAGGCCGGGCGCGGCGTCGGCGCAGGCGCGGCGGCGCGCGGCGCGGCCGGCTTCGGGGCAGGCGCTGGCTTGGCGGCCGGCGCGGGGGTGGGCGCAGGCGCGGGCGCCTCCGCCACCGGGGCCGGCGTGGGGGCGGGAGCCGGGGTGGGCGCGGGCGCGGCGGCGGGAGCCTCGGCCACGGGCGCCGCTTCCGCCGGGGCGGGTGCAGCCGCGGGCGCGGGCGGCGGCGTGGTTGCCGCCTCCTGCACCGGGGCTTCCGCCTCGCCGGGCTTGCCGAGGATACGGCGGCGCTTGACCTCAACCACCACGGTGTTCGAGCGGCCATGGCTGAAGCTCTGCTTCACCTTGCCCGTCTCGACCGTGCGCTTGAGACCCAGGGGCGCGCGCATACCCAGTTTCGGCTTGTCGTTATCGCTCATCGAGTACCCGAACCCCTCACTTCAATTCCGTAGCGCCGATGGGCCTTGCGAAGGTGTATCGCAAGGCTCGGCGCTGCCATTCCGTCCAATAAAACCGCGCCAGCGGCCAAGTGCATCGGAAACGCGCGCGGCGGCAGCCGGCGCGACAAGCGCGATATGTACCACATTTTCGCGTCCCAAGGCCATCGACAATATGGCGCGGCTCGCGGGAATTACGAGTCCCCGCGTGTCCGTGCCTTCCATGTCGAGGCCGACTCGCAGCGCCTGATCCAGCTTGCGGGTGCCGTCCGCTGCCGCGTCGCGGGCGTGGAGCAGCAGCGCCACCGTCCCCTTGCGCGCGGCATCGACGATCCGTTCGCTGCCGGTAACGAGGTTGCCGGCCCTGGCCTCCAGCCCCAGGCGATCGAGCGCCGCGCGTTCCAGCGCGCGTTCGATCTGGGCGGGAAGATCGTCCGGGATCAGGAAGCTGGCCGTCTTGAAGGCACGCGCCAGCGCGCCCTTCAGCTTGCCCTTGGCGATCGCCGTTTCCAGCGCCACCCGGTCGACCGCGATCCAGGCGCCCCGCCCGCCCGCCTTGGCGCGGACATCGGGGGCGACGGTGCCGTCGGGGCCGAGCGCGAGGCGGATCAGCCCGTCGCGCGGCCCGTGATCGCCCGAAAGGACGCAGCGGCGCTCGGGGCCGTGGCCGGTATCGACCACGTCCTCGCCGCCCGCGTCCGGTGCGGACTCGACATGCTTCCCGCCCGCCCGCGGCCCGCCCTTCGGCTTCGCGCGGGATGGACGGTGCGTCGGCGCTATCGCGCTAGGATGCTCATTGCTCGCCATCCGCAGCCGCGTCCTCCTGCGCTTCGTCGGCGAACCAGTGGGCACGCGCGGCCATGATGATCTCGTTGCCCTGCTCTTCGGTCAGGTTGTATTCGGCGAGCACGCCGCCCTTGTCCTCGGCGCGCTTGGGCGCATTCTCGTTGCGGCGGCGCGGCTCGGCGCGCTTCTTCTGCACGAGCTCGTCGGTGGCGAGATCGGCCAGGTCGTCGAGCGTCTTGATGCCCGCCTTGCCCAGCGTCACCAGCATGGCTTCGGTGAGGTAGGGCAGATCGGCCAGATCGTCCTCGACGCCGAGCGCGCGGCGCTCGTCGCGATTGGCCTGCTCGCGGCGGTCCAGCGCTTCCTGCGCACGGCTCTGCAGCTCGGCGGCCAGTTCCTCGTCGAAGCCCTCGATCGAGGCGATCTCGTCCGCCTCGACATAGGCCACTTCCTCGAGGCTACCGAAGCCTTCGGCGACGAGCAGCTGGGCCAGCGTCTCGTCCACGTCCAGCTCGTTCTGGAACATCTCGCTGTTCTGGACGAATTCCTTCTGCCGCTTCTCGCTGGCGTCGGCCTCGGTCAAGATGTCGATGGCCTTGCCGGTCAGCTGGCTGGCGAGGCGGACATTCTGGCCACGGCGGCCGATGGCGAGCGAAAGCTGGTCATCGGGCACGACCACCTCGATCCGCTCCTCCTCCTCGTCGATGACGACGCGGGCGACCTGCGCGGGCTGCAGCGCGTTGACGACGAAGGTGGCGGTGTCGGGCGACCAGGGGATGATGTCGATCTTCTCGCCCTGCATTTCCTGCACGACGGCCTGGACGCGGCTGCCCTTCATGCCGACGCAGGCGCCGACCGGATCGATCGAGCCGTCATGGCTGATGACGCCGATCTTGGCGCGGCTGCCCGGATCGCGGGCGGCGGCCTTGATCTCGATGATGCCGTCGTAGATTTCGGGCACTTCCTGCGCGAACAGCTTCTTCATGAAGTCCGGATGCGCGCGGCTGAGGAAGATCTGCGGCCCGCGATTCTCGCGGCGCACCGACAGGATCAGCGAACGGACGCGATCGCCGACGCGCAGCACCTCGCGCGGGATCTGCTGGTCGCGGCGGATGACGCCTTCGGCGCGGCCGAGATCGACGACGACATGGCCGAACTCGACGCGCTTGACGACGCCGGTGATGATCTCGCCGGCGCGGTCCTTGAACTCGTCATACTGCCGCTCGCGCTCGGCATCGCGGACCTTCTGGAAGATCACCTGCTTGGCGGCCTGCGCGGCGATGCGGCCGAATTCGATCGGCGGCAGCGGATCGACGATGAAGTCGCCCACCGCGGCGCCCGGCTGCAGCTTCTGCGCGTCGGCGACGGAGACCTGCTTGAAATAGTCGTCGACCTGCTCGACCACCTCGACGACGCGCCACAGGCGCATGTCGCCGGAGCGCGGATCGATCTTCGCGCGGATATCGTTTTCGGCGCCGTAACGGGCGCGGGCCGCGCGCTGGATCGCGTCCTCCATCGCCTCGATCACGATTTCGCGATCGATCAGCTTCTCGCGCGCGACGGCGTCGGCGATGGCGAGCAGCTCGGCCCGGTTGGCGGAAATGGCGGTGGCCATGGCTTGGTCCTATCCTTCCTTCGAAATCCTGTCCGCGCCTTCGGTCGAAAGCGGCGCGGTGGCCTTTAACAGTGCATCGGTCAGAATGAGCTTGGCGCTGGCGATCCGGCCGAACGGGATCGCGATTTCGCCGACCCGTTCGGCATACACCTTCACGGTTTCACCTTCGAGTCCGTCGAGGCGCGCGTCGAACTGCTTGCGGCCGTCGAGCGGCGGCGCAACCTTGATCCGCGCATCGAACCCGGCCCAATCCTCGAAATCCTTGAGGCGGGTGAGCGGCCGATCGATGCCCGGCGAGCTGACCTCCAGCCGATAGGCCTCCTCGATCGGATCGGCGGCGTCGAGCACGTCGGAAATCCGGCGCGACAGGGCCTCGCAATCGGCAAGGTCGAGCTGGCGGGTGTCGGGCCGCTCCGCCATCACCTGCAGGGTCGGATCGGACTTGCCGCCGAACATCGCGACGCGCACGAGCGCGAGCCCGAGCGCCTGCGCCTCGGGTTCGATCAGCTTCGTCAATGCGGCGATGTCCGCGTCCGCCATATGCCTCCTTCGTCGAGCATGCGACCCTGGCGCCGGCCCCGGAGCGGAGCCGACCTCGCCAATGCCACCAATGTCGAGAGAGACTGCGATATAGGCGATCGCCCACCGTTCGGCAAGCGGAGTCGGCAATGCCTGCGCGCGCTTGATAATCGGCTGTTTTGCGGCTCTATTCGCCTACCAAGGTCCGCGAAGGAGGCTGGTTGCCGATGTGGTTACTCGATCGGATGCTCTCCGGCATCGTCAAGCGGGGGGTGCTCCACGTCACCTACGCCGACGGCACTGAAAAGGCCTATGGCACGGCCACGCCCGGCTGGGCGGAGATTCGGATTCGCTTCACCGACAAGGGCGCGCCCAACTTCATCGCCCGCAATCCGCGCCTGGGCGCCGCCGAGGCCTGGATGGACGGCCGCCTCACCGTGGAGGGCGACGATGTCCGCGGCCTCATCGATCTGCTGCGCGGCAATGCGCCGTGGGAGAAAGGCGGCGACAAGCTGAAGGCCAGCTTCTGGCGCGAACAGCTGCAAAGCATTCTCGCGCGGCTCGACCGGATCAACTGGGAACGCCGGTCCCGGCGCAACGTCGCCCATCATTATGACCTGAACGGCCGGCTCTACGACCTCTTCCTCGACAAGGACCGCCAATATAGCTGCGCCTATTTCACCGATCCCGGCAACTCGCTGGAACAGGCGCAGGCCGACAAGAAGGCCCATATCGCCGCCAAGCTGGACCTGAAGCCCGGCCAGAAGGTGCTGGACATCGGCTGCGGCTGGGGCGGCATGGCGCTCTACCTCCATCGCGTCGCCGACGTCGACGTGCTCGGCATCACCCTGTCCGAGGAACAGCTCGCCGTCGCCCGCCGCCGCGCCCAGGAAGCCGGCGTCGCCGATCGGGTAAAGTTCGAGCTGATCGACTATCGCGAGGTGCAGGGCCAGTTCGATCGCATCGTCTCGGTCGGCATGTTCGAGCATGTCGGCCCGCCGCACTACCGCACCTTCTTCGACAAGTGCCGCACGCTGCTGGCCGAGGACGGGGTGATGCTGATCCACACCATCGGCCGGATGGGCAAGCCTTCGACCACCAATGCCTTCACCGCCAAATATATCTTCCCCGGCGGCTATATCCCGGCCCTGTCCGAAGTGGTTTCGGCCAGCGAGCGGAGCAAGCTGATCCTCTCCGACCTCGAAACGCTGCGCGTCCATTATGCCTGGACGCTCGACATCTGGTATGATCGCACCGTCGCCGCGCGGGCGGAGATCGAGGCGCTTTACGACGCCCGCTTCTATCGCATGTGGCTGTTCTACCTTGCCGGCGCGGCCGCGGCCTTCCGCCATGGCGGCATGTGCAACTACCAGCTCCAATATATCCGCCGCCGCGATGCCCTGCCCTATACGCGGGACTATATCGCCGAGGCCGAGCGCGAGCTGCGCGCGAAGGCATGACAAAATATTTCCCGGAAGGACGCCCCTTCCGGGAAACATCCGCTTTTGTCAGGACGTTGCGCAACGATCCCGATCCGACCCGGAGCCAGGCCATGCATCGTCCCACATCCTTCATCCTGCCGGCCATCGCCCTGCTGGCCGCCTGCGGCGGCGCGGGCGAGGAAGGCAATGCCGCCGCGCCGGCCACGGCCGCGGGCGCGGCCGCCGACAAGCCCTTCGTCGTCACCGTCGTCGCCGATTTCGATTCGCCCTGGGCGATGACGTTCCTGCCCGACGGCCGGATGCTGGTGACGGAAAAGGCCGGGCGGATGCTGCTGGTTTCGGCGGACGGCAAGGCCGCGACCCCGCTGGCGGGCATTCCGGCGGTGGACAGCGAAGGCCAGGGCGCGCTGATGGATGTGGTGCTGCACCCGAAATTCGCCGAGAACCGGCTCGTCTATTTCAGCTTTTCGGAGAAGGGCGAAGGCGGCAAGGGCGTGGCGCTGGCACGCGGCACCCTTGCCGAAAGCCCCGCCCCGGCCCTGCGCGACGTGCAGGTGATCTTCCGCGCCAGCCCCTATGTGGAGGGCGACGGCCATTATTCGGGCCGCATCGCCTTCGCCCCCGACGGCCATCTGTTCTTCACCAATGGCGAGCGGCAGAAATTCGATCCCGCGCAGGACCCGAAATCGACGCTGGGCAAGGTGCTCCGCCTGAACGACGACGGCATGCCGGCCAAGGGCAATCCGCTGGCGGCCAGGGGCTTCCACCCGGCGATCTGGAGCTACGGCCACCGCAATCTGCTGGGCCTCGCCTTCGACGCGCAGGGCAATTTATGGGAACAGGAAATGGGCCCGCGCCATGGCGACGAGCTCAACCTGATCCTGCCCGGCCGCAATTACGGCTACCCCATCGTATCCAACGGCGATCATTATGACGGCCGGCCCATCCCCGATCACGATACCCGGCCGGACCTGGAAGCGCCCAAGGTCTATTGGAAGCCGGCCATCTCGCCCGCCGGGCTGATGATCTATTCGGGCGACATGTTCCCCGAATGGAAGGGCAGCGCCTTCATCGGCGCGATGAACACGCCGGGGCTGGTGCGCGTGGCGCTGGACGGCACCAGCGCCGCCAAGGCCGACCAATGGGACATGGACGGCCAGCGCATCCGCGAGGTGGAGCAGGGCCCCGACGGCGCGATCTGGCTGCTGGAGGACGGCCTGCGCGGATCGCAGGGCCGCCTGCTCAGGCTGACGCCCCGGCGATAGCGCCGCCCCCTGCCGGGGAGCCAATCACCCCTTGGGCGTGAACCTGGCGACGCAGCTTGCCATCACCCCGGCCGGCGGCCCCAGCTTCACCATCGTCGCCAGCGCTTCCGATCTGAGCGCGACGGCCGCATCGGGCTTGAGGCCGCGCGCGGCGATGCCGGCGCCGATCTTGGCATCCAGCGCGCGGTTCATCGGGGTGAATTCCGCCAGCCTGTCCTTATAGGCGCTGGTCGGGCCGCCCAGCGTCTTGTTGAGGAATGCGCCCAGCGCATAGCAGCCGGTCTCCGCCCGCAGCGCATCCTGCGGCAGATCGATCGGGCCGCCGGCGGGCTCCTGCGTCTGCGGATAGGCGGCCGCGCAGGCAGGGGCCAGATCCTGCCACTTGCCAGCACTGATTCCCGCTTCGAGCTGAGGCATGCGCGCGGCGACGGCGGCGGCGCGCGACTGATCGAAGCTCTTGCCCTCGGCGCCCGCCAGCAGGGCGTAATGCATGATGCCCGCCTGCCGGTCGAAGGGCAGAGCCGCCGCCACGTTGCCGCCGCCGGCCGCCCGCGCGCCGAGCGCCGCCACCACGCCGCAGGTGGCGGCGCGATCGATCGGGTCGTCCGGCAAGGTAAGAGCCTTCGGCCCACAGCCGGAAAGCGCCAGGCCCATCAGGACCGGCGCGGCGATAACGACCCGCATTCCATTCTCCTCGTTCAAGCTCATGCTCGATACACGCGAAACCGGGCCGGGTTCCCCCTCCCCATTGCCAATGCGACGGATCGGGGCTAATGCGCGGCCGTCATCTGGGGAGTAGCCAGCCGCCCGACGGGCGGATTGCCTGCGTCAACATACTCGGTCGAGAGGCCGTGGCGCGGCAGGGGCGGGAGACCGCCCGGGCGAGACCAATGACGTCGCACTTTCGCCTGGCCGGGCGGGAGGTGCGATGTCGTTGGATTCATCGCCGCCCGGCCCGGAGATCGACCGTCCATGGAAGCCCTGCTCACCTCGACCGCGCTGGTCGCGCTTGCCGAGATCGGCGACAAGACCCAGCTGCTGGCGATCGTGCTCGCCACCCGGTTCAAGCGGCCCTGGCCGATCGTGGCCGGCATATTGGTGGCGACGCTGGCCAACCATTTCCTTGCCGCGCTGATCGGCTCCAATGTCGCAGCCCTGCTGGACGGCACATGGTTCCGCTATCTCGTCGCCTTCTCCTTCATCGCCATGGCGGCGTGGACGCTGATCCCCGACAAGCTGGACGATGTGGAGACGAAGCCTGCCCGCTTCGGCGCCTTCATGACCACGGTGATCGCCTTCTTCCTGGTCGAGATGGGGGACAAGACCCAGATCGCCACCGTCGCGCTGGGCGCTCGCTTCCACGATGTGATCGCGGTCACGGCCGGCACCACGCTGGGGATGATGATCGCCAACGTGCCCGCCGTCTTCCTGGGCAACGAACTGGTCAAGCGCGTGCCGATGCGCGTCGTCCACGCCATCGCGGCGCTCCTGTTCCTGGCGATCGGCCTGTGGCTCGTCGCGCAGACGGCCGGCTGGCTGTAACGCCGGCCCCGCCTCCAGGGCGCTGAGACGCCCTGGAAAGGCTCAGGCGCCGGACGTGCCTAACCAGGGTTCAATCGGCGACGAAACCGGGCGGGGGCACCCGGACGATGAAATGCCCCTTCACCCCTTCCGGCCATTCCCGGAAGGGCACCCTTCCCTCCTCGCTCGCGGCGTGGCGGACGGCGTAGTCGAGGATCGCGCGGGCCGCGTCCCCGGTCGGCGCGAACCGGCCGAGGACATAGCCGGTGCGGCCCGGCGCGCGGATATGGACGGTGCAATGCTCGCTGCAGGCGAACAGGCACGGCATCTCCTGGATGGCGATATGCGCCGTATCCGGATCGGTGGCCTGCACCGCGCGCAGCGCCTCCGCCAGCCGCGCGCCGCCGCGAACCCCCTCCCCATCCTCGCGGGATGCGACGGAGTGGCGGCAGCTATTGCAGACGACCACGGCGGGTCCGTCGGCGACGCGCGTCAGCATCTCATCCCTCCCGATCAGAACCGCGCGCGGACGCCGCCATAGACGCTGCGGCCCAGCGTGCCGTAGCGGTAGACGGTCTGATAATCCTCGTCGAACAGGTTCTCGATCCGGCCGAACAGGCGCACGCCCCCGCCCAGATCATATTCCGCCCGCAGGTCCACCAGCGTGTAATCGTCCAGCCGGCGGTTGTTGCCGGCATCGTCGTAGCTCTTGCCCGCCCAGCGGACGGCAGCGCCCGTGGTCAGCCCGAACGGCCATTGGTAGCTGATCGATCCGTTGGCGGCGTTGCGGGGCCGGCGCGACAGCCACTTTCCGGTGTCCCGGTTCTCCGCATCGATCCAGCTGTAATTGCCGTCCACCAGCAGGCGATCGGAAAGCTTCAGCGACGCCGTTGCCTCGATCCCGCGCGAACGGGTGCGGGCGATGTTGAGATAATAGCCGAAGCGCGCGTCGCCCGCCGGCGTCAGGCAGAGCGGATCGATCTCGTCGGGATCGGTGGGCGCCGGAAAGGGGCAGCTGTAGAAATCGATCTGGTCCTTCGTCCGCCGATCGAACCAGGTGGCGCCCAGGGTCAGCGCGTCGCTGAACAGATGCTGCTCGATGCCGGCCTCCCAGCCCCTGGCGCGTTCCGGCGAGAGGGTGGTGTTCCCATATTCCGAGTAGAGCTGGTAGAGCGTCGGCGCCTTGAATCCTTCGGCATAGCTCGCCCGCAGCACCGTGCCGGTGGGCAGCGACCAGGCGCCGCCGCCGGCGAACTGGGTCTTGCCGCCATAGGTCTTGTGGTCGTCGTGCCGCACGCCGCCATTGACGGTCAGGCCCGGCAGCACCTCGCCGGTAAGCTGGGCATAGAGGCTGGTGATGCCGGCATGGCCGCGCACCGGATCGGGCACCGGAATGGCGAGCGAGGCCGCCGGCGACACGGTGCGGAAGCGCGAGCGTTCATTCTCGACCCCGAACAGCGCCGTCCACGTGTCGGTGATCGCGAAGCTGCCCTGATATTCGAAGCGACGGTTGCGCCCGGCCGCGTCGAAGGTCTGCTGGCGCTGGCGGGTGGGATCGTAATTGTCGCGATCCGTGTCGGTATAGCCGAAGGCGAAGCGGTTGCGGAACCGGCCGTCCAGCAGCGCGACGTTCAGGCCGGCATAGCCCACGAATTCGCGGTTGATGCCATATTCCGCCGTATCCCCGGCAAAGCCGTCTATCTCCGTCCGCCCGCGCGAATAATAGCCGCGAACGTCGGCGCTGACGCCGTCGGCGATCTCCAGCTCGGCCCGGCCGGTGAGGCTGCGGTTGCTGTAACCGTCCCGCTCGCCTCCGCCCTGATCGGCGCGGATGGCGGAAATGCCGTCCGTGGTGAAGACGTTGCCGCCGATCCGCCAGGCCAGCGGCCCGGTGCGGCCGCCAAGGCCGGCGCGGGCGTTCACGGTGTCGCGCGATCCCGCCTCGACATCGAAGCTCGCCTCCAGATCCTTTTCCGGCATGGCGGTGACGACGTTGACGACGCCGCCAATGGCCTGGCTGCCCCACAGGATCGACTGCGGCCCGCGCAGCACCTCGATCCGCTGGGCATCGCCGACCAGCAGGTTGGCGAAATTATAGCCGCCGCTGGTGGAGGACGGATCGTTGAGCTTGACGCCGTCGATCACCACCACCGTCTGCTCCGCCTCGGCGCCGCGGATGCGGACGGAGGTGACGGTGCCGTAACCGCCGTTGCGCGAAACGGTGACGCCGGGCGTCCGCCACAGCAGCTCGGTGACGCCGATATCCTGGGCGCGGTCGATCGCCGCCTTGTCCAGCACCGTGACGGAGGAGGCCAGCCGATCGATGGCGATGGGCGCGCGGGTGGCGGTGACGATGATCGCGCCGCCATCATAATCCGGCGGCGTCGCCGCATCGGGCACGGGTGCCACCTGCACCTCGGCAAAGGCCGGCGCGGACAGGAGGAAACTGGTAAGAAGAACAGATCTCAACATCGAACATATCCCCAAAAGGCGGACATGCCGCGCCGTTCGGGGAGACAGGATGATCGACCTCGCCCCCCGCGCGAACGCGGCCACGATGTCGTCGCGCGGGGCAAACCCGTCCGCTCGGCGCACCCTGGCCGGACGAAGGACGACCGCGACGGGCAGGTCTCCTGGCTCGCGGGTCAGCGCCGGTCCGGGCCGCCTTCTCGGGACGGGACGTCCCAATGGCATATGGCCCGATGGCTCACCGCTTACAGTTGCAGGGGCAGCCGGGGTATTCCACCCCGTTCCCTTTTCATCCCCGTCGCCGGGGAACCTGTCGCGACGGGGGCGATAGTCCGGCCGGGCCGGGCCGGTCAACCATGATGGCTGATCGGCACCACCAGCCGGCGCCCTTCTACCTCGCCGATCCAGGCGCGGACGCCGTAGACGTCGGCCAGCCGATCGGCCGTCAGCACCCGATCGGGCGGGCCATCCGCCACCAGCCGGCCGTGATGCAGCAGCAGCAGCCGATCGCAATGGCCGGCGGCGAGCGAAAGATCGTGGAGCACGGCCACTACCAGCGCGCCGGCATCGGCCTGGCGGCGCAGCAGCGCCATCACCTCGAGCTGATGGCCGGGATCGAGCGCGGCCAGCGGCTCGTCCGCGATCAGCGCGGGCGCCTCCACCGCCAGCGCGCGGGCCAGCAGCACGCGCGCGCGCTCGCCGCCGGAAAGCTCGGTCGCCACCCGGCCGCGCAGGTGCCCGATATCCGCCTGCTCGATCGCCCGGTCGATCGCGGCGACATCCGCCTCGCCGATCCGCGACAGCGGCGCCAGATGCGGCAGCCGGCCGAGCGCCACCAGCCGTTCCACGGTGAGCGGCCAGTGCAGCGTCTGCCCCTGCGGCAGATAGGCGATGCGGCGGGCAAGGGCCGCGCGGGACAGGCGCGCCACCGGCTGCCCATCCACCCGCACGCCGCCGCCGGATAGCGGCACGAGGCCGAGCAAGGCCCGCACCAGCGTGGACTTGCCGGCGCCGTTGGGGCCGATCACGCCGATCAGCCTGCCCGGCGCCAGATCGGCATCGACATCCGCCAGCACGGCGCGGCGGCCCAGCGCCACGCCCAGACGTTCCGCCCGGATCGTCACCATAGCCGGCGCTCCCGCATCAGATGGACAAGGAAGATCGGCACGCCCAGGAAGGCGGTGACGACGCCCAGCTTGAGTTCCGCCGTGGTCGGGATGATGCGGACGGCGACATCCGCCAGGGTGAGCAGCGCCGCCCCCGCCAGCACCGACGGCAGCAGGATCGCCGAGGGCGACCGATCGGTGAGCGGGCGGACGAGATGGGGCACGATCAGCCCGACGAAGCCGATCGACCCCGATATCGCCACCGCGCCGCCGACGCCGATCGCCACGCCCAGCAGCAGGCGCAGCCGGGTGCGGCGGAGATCGATGCCGAGCGAGGTCGCGCCATCCTCCCCCAAGGTCAGCGCGTCGAGCGCGCGGCCGTCCCACAGCAGCAGGAGCAAGCCGATGGCGATGCAGGGCAGCGCGATCCAGACATGCTCGAACGATCGATCCTCCAGCGATCCCATCAGCCAGGTCATGATCTCCATCGCCGCGAAGGGGTTGGGCGAAAGGTTGAGCGAAAGACTGGTGCCGGCGACCGCCAGCGTGCTGACGGCGATGCCGGCGAGGATCAGCGTCAGCGGGCTTTCCGATCGGCCGGAAAGCAGGCCGAGCAGGCCGAGGCCGGCAAAGGCGCCGGCGATGGCGAGCAGCGGCAGCAGCAGCGGATGCCAGTTGGCGAGGCCGAAATAGAGCGCGATCACAGCGCCCAGCGCCGCGGTGCTGGAAACGCCCAGCACCGAAGGCTCCGCCAGCGGGTTGCGCAGATAGCCCTGCAGCGTGGCGCCGCTGACGCCGAGCATCGCGCCGACGCCCAAGCCGAGCAACGCGCGCGGCAGGCGGAGATCGACCAGGATGGTGCGTGCGACATCGTCGCCCGCGCCGCCCAGAACCGCCGCCATCCGCGCCCAGCCGAGCGAGACCGATCCCACCGCGAGCGATGCGAGGCCGGCCGCGAGAACGAGCAGGCCGAGCCCGCCGAGCAGAAGCAGCCGGTTCATGCCCACATCCCCAAATCCGATGCTCCATCCCATGGATCGCCGCTTGTGCCCCGGCCGGCAACTTGCCATGCCGGCGCGCGATGAAAGCGATCGTCCTTCGCCTCGCGGCCATGTCCGCCGCCTGCCTGCCGATGACGGCCGGCGCCGCAAGCGGACCGCCGCAGCGGATCGTTTCGCTCAACCTCTGCGCCGATCAATATCTGATGGCGCTGGCCGATCCGGGGCAGATCGCCGCGCTTTCCGCCTTCGCCCGCGATCCGGCGATGTCGGCCGGCGCGGCGCTGGCCGCCCGGCTGCCGGTGGCGCGCGGCAATGCCGAAGACGTGCTTTCGCGCAAGCCCGACCTGATCCTCGCCAGCCCCTATCGCCGGCGCGAGCTGCTGGCCGCGATCAAGGGCGGGGAGCGGATCACCGTCAACCTGCCGCCGGCCGAAAGCTATGCCGATATCCTGGCCCAGATCCGGCTGGTGGCGGCCGCCGTGGGACATCCCAATCGCGGCGAGGCGCTGATCCGGCGGATGGAGGCCGATCTCGCGACCATCCCCGCGAACGGGCACGGCCAGGTCGCCGCTTATTACCAGCGGCGCGGCTACATGACCGGCACGGGCACGCTGATCGACGACCTGATGGCGCGGGTGGGGCTGGTCAATCTGGCCGGCAAGCTGGGCAAGGGCCCGCTGGCGCGGGTTTCGCTGGAGGAGATGGTGGCGGCCGCGCCCGATTATCTGATCGTCGAAAGCGCGACCGGCACCGTCGCCGACCAGGGCACCGAGATGCTGCACCATCCGGCGCTCAGCCGCATTGCGCGCATCGCCCTGCCCCAGGCATGGACGGTGTGCGGCGGCCCCGCTTATGTGACGGCGGCGCGCAGCCTGGCCGAGCAGGTCGGCCGCATCCGCGGCGCACGGCAGCTCAGCGCGCAACGACATTGCCCCGCCAGTCCTGCCGGCCCTGCCAGCCCCGCCGTTCAAGCTCGGGCACGTCGGAGGCCGCCAGCGGATAGCCGATGCAGAGCAGGGCGATCATCCGCCAGCGATCGGGCAGGTCGAGCATGGCGCGGACCGCCGCCGGATCGACGATCGATACCCAGCCGAGGCCGATGCCCCGCGTCCGCGCCGCGAGCCACAGCGTGTGGATCGCCATCACCGTGGAATAAGCCAGCGCCTCCGGCATGGTGGCGATGCCGAGGCCGTGCCCCGCCTCCGGCCCGTCATCCGAGAAGACCGCCAGCACGCCGGGCGCCTCGCGCAGGCCGTGGAGCTTGAGCGAGCGATAGAGATCCAGCCGGGCGGCATCGGCAACAAGCGCCGCCTCCGCCCGCAGCGCTTCCGCATCGGCATGGTCCGCCAGGGCCGCGCGCAGCGCGGGCGAATCGACGGTGACGAAGCGCCAAGGCTGGGCATTGCCGACCGAGGGCGCAAGCTGCGCGAGCGCCAGCAGCTCATCGAGCAGGCCGGGCGGCAGCGGATCGGGCCGGAAATGGCGCACGTCGCGCCGCCAGGCCAGAAGCTGGCCCAGCCCGTGCCGGAACCCTTCATCGAAATGCGGCCCGTCCGCGCCGCCCGCCGTCCCGTCCAAATGCTCCCTCCCGCCCAAACGACCGCGACGGCATCGCCCGCCGCCCCACGTCGCCCAGACGGAGCACCGCGCCACGGCCAGTCCCTGGGCCGGGGCAAGAGCGACATCACGCCGGCAGGTCTCCTGGCTCGCGGGTCAGGGCCGGGCGGGCCGCCTTCTCGGGGAGGATATCCCCAATGGCATATGGCCCACGGGCTCGCCGCTTACAGTTGCAGGGTCAGCCGCGGAATGAGGCGGAAAACCCGCCCGCACCGCATTCCCTTTCGAAGCCCCCGAAGGGGCACCGGCGCGTGTGCCCTGCGCCTTATCCTGTTCGCCGGCTTTCGCCAATCACATCTCGACGCGGCTCACAGCTCCACGATCGAACGGAAGCCGCCGAAGATCATCCGCCGGGGATCGAAGGGCGCCTGATCCATCTGGCCCTTCAGCCGGGGATCGGCCATCACCTTGGCGTTGATCGCATCCCGCGCCTCGCGGGACGGATAGGTGATCCACGAGAATATGGTGGTCTCGCCCTCCTTCTGCTGCACGGCGCGGGGGAAGGAGGTCAGCTCGCCATAAGGCACGTCGTCCGCCACGCATTCGACATAGGCGATCGCGCCATGCTCCTTCCACACCTCCCCGGCGCGGACGGCCATCTCGCGATATTCGTCGATCTTCTCGACCGGCACGGCAAGCACATATCCATCGACATAGGGCATCACGGCATCCTCTCCATCGGCCGCCGCAGCGAAGGACGGCGGCGCGCATCTTCCGGCATGGGCAAGGCAACGGCCGGGCGGAGCCGGCGGTTCCCGGCGGGCGGGGCGGATGCTATGCTGCGCGGGTGGCGGGAAGCGGCCGGTGCCGCTAGGGCTTCCCGCTTCAAGGGCAAGGTGGAACGACATGAGCGGCGACGAAGACTATATCTATGACGAGGCGACGGGCGAATGGATCAGCCCGGCGGAAGCGGCGGCCCGCCCGGCCGCGGCCGATGGCGGCGTCGAGGTGCGCGACGCGGTGGGCAATGTGCTGGCGGACGGCGACCAGGTGACCCTGATCAAGGACCTGAAGGTGAAGGGCGCGAACCAGACGCTGAAGCGCGGGACGCTGATCAAGTCGATCCGGCTGACCGGCGACCCGCAGGAGATCGATTGCCGCCACGACGGCATCAAGGGCCTGGTGCTGCGCGCGGAGTTCGTGAAGAAGCGCTGAGGCATAGCCGCGACAGGGAGATCGATATGGCCGGAACCAATCGCGGGGCATTCCACCATATCGACCTGTGCGTGAGCGATATCGAGGCATCGATCCGCGTCTATGGCCCGGTGCTGGAATATATGGGCTACCGCCGGGTATCCGGCGGCAGCGGCGCGGAATGGGACCTGCCGGCCGAGGGACGCGGCGCGTCGCTGGGGCTCATCCCCTGCGATCCGGCGCTGAAGGACCATGGCTATCGCCGCTATGCGCCGGGCGTGCAGCATATCGCCTGGCGGGCGGAAAGCCGCGAGGATGTGGACCGGCTCCACGCCCTGCTGGTGGAGCAGGGGATCAAGGTGCTCGATCCGCCGGCGCATTATCCCCAATATTCGGGCGATTATTACGCCCTGTTCTTCGAGGACCCGGACGGCATCAAGCTGGAATATGCCCATACGCCGGGCTGGCTCTGAGCATCAGAACAGGCTGAGCTGCGGCCCCGGATCGGCCCTGAGCGGCCAGCGGCCCAATATGCGATGGCGGGTGAGGCCGACGAGGCTGTGGACCAACACCAGCTCGCGCGCCACCCAGCGATAACCCTCGACCGCCTCGGTAAAGGGGGCGCCGATGCGGTAGAAGAGAGTGAGGTGCGGGCTGAAGCCATAGCCTTCGCGCGGCATCACGCCCGCCCGCCGCAGCCCGGCATCGATCTGGCGGTGGAGATCGCCAAGCGCCCGGTTGCGCTTGCCCGGCCGCAACGCCACCGATCGGTTGCTGCCGACCACGCGATCGAGATCGATCGCGACCGGCGCCGCCCAGATCGCCTCCCCCACCGCCGCCAGCGGCTGTTCGAGCCATTCGGGATAGCTGGCATGATCGTCGAGGATCGCCATCGTCATGTGCAGATGCTCCATCCGCACCCGATGATGATCGCCGCCGCGCCGGAGCGCTTCCTGATCGATCCTGTAGGCCTGCACCACCGGCGGCAGCAGGGCATAGAAGAAGCGGTGGCGGACCGGATCGACGGACCCGGCCGGACTGGCGACGGACATGGCACGCACCCGAATCGAACATCACGGATGTTCATGATATGTTCTCAACCGCGATTGTCCAGCCCGGCGGGATCGGGCGGATCCGTCCATCCGCCCGATCCCGTCGCGCCGCGGATCAGGGCGTGCCGGTCCCGCCGGTGGCGGCCTCCAGCTCGGCGGCGTTGGTGACCTGGGCGATCCCGGCCTTGCCGAGGATGATGACCCAGCGGCCGCCATCCTCGCAGGTGGCGACCCAGCTCGGCGCATCCTTGATCGGCGCGATCGCGGTGGATTCGCGCACCTGCTGGCAGGGGCGGCCGGCATCATGGATGGCGCGGTAGAATACGGCGTTGCGCTCATTCTCCGTCATGCCATGCAGCCGCTCCGCATAGTCGCCTTCGGGAACGACGATGTTGGTGGTGGCCTTCTCCTCCTGTTTCGGGCCGCAGGCCACCAGCGGCAAGGCAAGCAAGGCAACGGCGATAATCGGCCTGACCATCCTGAACCCTCCTCTGTCGCGGGGCGCCGACGAACCAGGCCCCGGTTCCACCAGCGTAACGATGCTGGGGCCAAGTGGTTGCGCCCGCCCCGCCGCACGCCACCGCGCGGACGGCATTGATGCCGGTGCCCGGCCCGTTCCGAAAAACAGGGTTAACAAATCGTTAGGATCGTCACGCTGGAGTCACGGGCGGCCGCTAACCCTCGGCGGAATTCGTGGTGGGGCCATGAGTTCCGCATTGGGAGACAGACATGAAGACGATCGTATCTACGCTCGGGCTGCTGACCGCTCTTGCCTCGGGAGGCGCCGCACAGGCCGCGGCCGTGGTGCAGACCTATAATTTCCAGGGCCTCCTGAACGACAATTCGAAGACGGTGACGGGCAGCTTCACCCTCCTCCAGGACGCCGACACCCAGACCGCTTCGCTGGAAAGCATCGCCTTCACCATCGGATCGACCGTCTACACGACCGCGACCGCCTTCCTGTCGCCGAACAACGCCAAGGGCAGCCCGGACGCCTTCATCCTGTGGGGCAACGTCAACAATCCGTTCGGGCAGGGCGTGCAGGGCACGACCGAGGATTTCTACCTGACGTTCAACCCCTTCACGCTCAAGACCTGGGATCTCGCTTATTCCGAGGCGGGCGTGGCCGTGAAGCATTCGACCGGCGCCAACCTGACGCTGGCGATCCCCGCCGCGGTTCCCGAACCCGCCAGCTGGGCCATGATGATCGCGGGCTTCGGCCTGACGGGCGCGGCGATGCGCCGCCGCCCGCGCACCTCCGTTTCCTTCGCCTGAGATACCGGTTGGCCCGCGCCGCCATTGCGGTGGCGCGGGCCCCCGTCAGGACAGGCGCTCTTCCGCCCCGAACTGGATCGCCTGCATCCCGCCATCCTCCAGCCGCAGGGCCGTCAGCACGCCGGTCTGGTAGGCGCCGGTATCGATTCCGATGCGGTGGGGGCCGATATCCGGGCGCGCGTCCGCCCAGCTATGGCCGTGGACGATGATCTTTTCATGCGGGCCGGCGGCGTCGAGGAAATCGCGGCGGATCCAGAGGAGGTCGTCCTCGTCCTGCCGGTCGAGCGCAACGCCGGGGCGGATGCCGGCATGGACGAAGGCGTAATCGCCGAGGCTGACGATCAGCTCGAGCCGCTGGAGCAGGCGGAGATGGCCGGCGGGCATCCGATCCAGAAGCTCGTCACGCGCGCGGCGGAAATCCTGCGGGCCGAGATCGGCGGCGGGCGGCGCCACGCCATAGGAGGCGAGCGTCGCCACCCCGCCAAATTCCAGCCAGCCCTCGCCATCCTCCGGCATTTCCAGGAAATCGAGCAGCGCCTGTTCGTGATTGCCCTTGAGCAGATGAAGCTCGAACCCTGCGCGCCGATCCAGCCAGCAGAGCGCGTCGAGCACCTCGGCGGATTGCGGGCCGCGATCGATATAGTCACCGCAGAAGATGAGGATCGGCCGGCGCCCCGCGCCGCGACCGGCGATGTCCTCCATGACGCGGCCGAGCAAGCCGCAAAGCTGGTCGTAGCAGCCATGGACGTCGCCGATCGCATAGACCAGCCCGCCATCGACGCTGCCCAGCCGGACCGGCGCGACAGAAGGCGGAGGGGCCAAGGCCATCGTTCAGCGCCCCATGCGGGCCTGATCGCTGAGGGAGGCGAGTTCTTCGGCGAGCGCCCGATAGCTGCCGATCAGGTAGCGCGGCTCGTCCGACGATCGATTGCGGAGCCGCGCCCAGCGCTTGCGATAGGAGATGAGGGTCGAACGTTCCACGCCGGTGCGGATGGCATCGGCATAGGCATCGCGCAGGCCCCGGTCCGCCGCCAGCACGGCGGGACGGAGGCACCACGCCTCGCGATTCTCGTTCATCCCCTCGCAGCGCTGGCGGGACGGGCGCGATGCCAGCCGCGTGGGGGCGGTGCGGGATTTATCGGCCGTCGCCAGCCGGGCCGGCCCGGATTCCGGCTTGGGCCGGGGCTGGGATTCGGCCTTGCGCTCCGCCGGAATGGCGGGCGCGGGCTGCGGCACGGGAGGCGCCGGCGCGGCTTCAGCGAGGCGATCCGCCGGCACGGCCGCCGGAGGGCGGGACGGCGATGGCGGGTTCCGGGCCGGCGCGCCGGCCGCCAGCCTGGGCGGCGGGCCGCTCCGGTCGTCCCGCATCACCGTGATGAAGGTGCCGACCATGGCCGCGAGCACCGCCGCCGCGACGAGGCGCCAGCCGGTGCCGCCGCGGCCGGCGGACGACAGGTTGCGGATGACGATGGGCCGCGCGCGGGGCCGCTCCGCCTTGGGGGATGGCGGCGGGGGATCGGCCGCCTTGCCGAATATCGCCTCCATGTCCTTCGACACGCGGGACGGGCCACGATCCGCGCGGTCGCGATCCGGGCGCACGCCGGGGCCTGCGGACTCCCGCCCCCGAAAAACCGCCCTGTTCCGATCCGTCTCCACCCGCGCCTCATCGCTCCTGACGATCGGGCAACGATGGAGGCCGATAGGGGTTCCGGCCGGCCATCGCAGCGGGCCGGCGCTTCACCGGAATCCGGGGGACGAAATCCGCCGCTGGGCCGGCACGGCGGGCCGGCCCAGCGGATCGGGGATCAATCGTGCTCGCGGCCGCCGGCGCCCATGTAGAGCTCGCCGCCGGTTTCCTTGAACACCTTGCTCATCTCCGCCATGCCGGCCTCGGCGGCTTCCGCCGCGAGGAAGCTGTCCGCCGGCTGGTTCTGCTTGGCGGCAAAGTCCCGCACCTCCTGGGTGATCTTCATCGAGCAGAATTTGGGGCCGCACATCGAGCAGAAATGCGCGGTCTTGGCGCCTTCGGCCGGCAGCGTCTGATCGTGATATTGCTCGGCCGTGTCGGGATCGAGGCTGAGGTTGAACTGGTCGCGCCAGCGGAATTCGAAGCGGGCGCGGGACAGGGCATCGTCGCGAAGCTTGGCGGCGGGATGGCCCTTGGCGAGGTCCGCCGCGTGGGCGGCGAGCTTGTAGGTGACGACGCCGACCTTCACGTCATCGCGATCCGGCAGGCCCAGATGCTCCTTGGGCGTCACGTAGCAAAGCATCGCCGTGCCATACCAGCCGATCATCGCCGCGCCGATGCCGCTGGTGATATGATCATAGCCCGGCGCGATATCGGTGGTGAGCGGCCCGAGCGTGTAGAAGGGCGCCTCCCCGCACGCTTCGAGCTGCTTGTCCATATTCTCCTTGATCTTGTGCATCGGCACATGGCCGGGGCCTTCGATCATCACCTGCACGTCCTGCTCCCAGGCGCGCTTCGTCAGCTCGCCCAGCGTGTAGAGCTCGGCGAACTGGGCTTCGTCGTTTGCGTCGGCGATCGAGCCGGGGCGCAGGCCGTCGCCCAGCGAATAAGCGATGTCATAGGCCTTCATGATCTCGGTGATCTCGTCGAAATGCTCGTAGAGGAAGCTTTCCCGATGATGGGCGAGGCACCATTTCGCCATGATCGATCCGCCCCGGCTGACGATGCCGGTGACGCGCCTGGCGGTGAGCGGGATATAAGGCAGGCGGACGCCGGCATGGATGGTGAAATAGTCCACGCCCTGCTCGGCCTGCTCGATCAGCGTATCGCGGAAGATTTCCCACGTCAGGTCCTCGGCGATGCCGCCGACCTTCTCCAGCGCCTGATAGATCGGCACGGTGCCGATCGGCACGGGCGAGTTGCGGAGAATCCATTCGCGCGTGTCGTGGATGTTGCGGCCGGTGGAAAGGTCCATGACGGTATCCGCGCCCCAGCGGATCGCCCAGACCATCTTCTCCACCTCCTCCGCGACCGAGGAGGCGACGGCGGAATTGCCGATATTGGCGTTGATCTTGACCAGGAAATTACGGCCGATCGCCATCGGCTCGCTTTCCGGGTGGTTGATGTTGCTGGGGATGATGGCGCGGCCGCGCGCCACTTCGTCCCGCACGAATTCGGGGGTGACGTAATCGGGGATCGAGGCGCCCCAATCCTGCCCGTCGCGGACGAGCTTGTCCTTCAGCATCTCGCGCCCGAGATTTTCCCGCACCGCGACATATTCCATCTCGGGCGTGATGATGCCGCGTTTCGCATAATGCATCTGGCTGACATTGGCGCCCGCCTTGGCGCGGAGCGGGCGCTGGCGGACATTGGGGAAGGGCTGGACGGCGCCGTTCCGGCCGACGGCGCCGGAAAGGCCGTTATCCTCCGGCTTCACCGCGCGGCCGGCATATTCCTCCACATCGCCCCGACCGCGAATCCAGTCGCGCCGCAGCTCGGGCAGGCCGGCCATGATGTCGATGCGGGCCTGCGGATCGGTATAGGGGCCGGAACAGTCGTAGACGCGCAGCGGCGGCTCGCCCGCGGACGGCTCCAGATCGATCTCGCGCATGGCGACGCCGAGAGGGCCGACATGGATCTTGCGGCTGCCGCGGATGGGGCCGGTCGTGACCGTCATCTCGGTACGCGCGGGGATATCGGCCATGATGCAACTCTCCGTTCGGGGCGACCCATGACGGATGAGAGTTTGCGGCCCTTCGCGCTCGCGCCGGACGCTCCCTCCCTACGCCGGTGTCAGCCGGATCAGGTTCAGCGGGTCGCGGCCGGACAGCCGCCTCTCAACCGCGTGCGCGCGGTCCCCCGGGGATGGGCCGGTTCTAGGCGCACGTGGCCGCAGGGTCCACCCCCGCATTACGGTTGCGATTTATGCAATCGCGGCCCATCTTTTCGCACTTGCAACATCACCTTCGCAGTTGCAAAAAGGACGGGCCTTTCAGGCATCCTCTCCTAAAGACTTTCGGGTCGGCCCTTCGGGACCGGCCCTTTTTTTTGCCCGCAGGGCGGCAAGGCGGCGGGCCCGCGCATATCCGGCATTTTGCGGCACCGGCATCATCGGTGTAAGGCTCCACCCCGCATGGTATCGACGAAGCATTGTGATCTGGCGATCGCCGGGGGCGGGCTGGCCGGGGGGATGATCGCGCTGGCGCTCGCCATGCGGCGGCCCGAGCTGCGCGTGGTGCTGGTGGACCAGGGCGAGACGATCGGCGGCGAAGGCCACATCTGGGCCTTCCGCCATGACGACGTGGCGGATGCGCACCGCTGGCTGCTCGCCCCGCTGGTGGGCCATGGCTGGCGGGGCTACGACATCGCCCTGCCGGGCCGCAGGCGGCGGTTCGGCACGCCGGTATATGCCGTCCATTCCGAGCGGCTGGACGAGGCCGTGCGCCGGGCGATGCCCGCCCACACCATCCTGACCGGCAGGAAGATCGTGGCGGCGAACAAGACGACGCTGCTGATCGACGGCGGCGATCGGGTGCAGGCCAAGGCGGTGATCGACGCGCGCGGCGCCGGCGACCTGAAGCGGCTGGACACCGCCTGGCGGACCTGCGTGGCGGAAACGCTGCGCCTCACCGAACCCCATGGGCTGGAACGACCGATCTGGGTGGACGCCACGATCGACCAGTCGGCCGGCCCGCGCCACCTGCGCATCCTGCCGCTGGACGCGGACATCGTGCGGATCGAGGACGTGGCCCTTGCGGACACCCCCGAGGCCGATGGCGAGGCGAGCGGCGCGCGGATCGCCGAATATGCCGCCGCGAAAGGCTGGACCGTCGCCGAGACGCAGCGAAGCGAGGCGGGCGCCCTGCCGCTGGCCCTGGGCGGCGATTTCGACGCTTATTGGCAATCGGGCGCCAAGGACGTCGCCAAGGCGGGCCTGCGCGCCGGCCTGTTCCACCCCGCGACCGGGCTTTCGCTGCCCGACGCGGTGCGCACCGCCGCCTTCGTTGCCCATCTCGGCAATCCGGCCTCGCGCACCGTGCACGAGGCGATGCGCAACTTCGCCTACGAAAGCTGGGACGCGCGGCGCCCCTATCGCCTGTTCGCCCGGATGCTGATGCAGGCCGCCGATGCCGATCGCCGCGCGGCGCGGTTCCGCCGCTTCCACGAAGGACGGCGGACGATGATCGAGCGGTTCCACGCCATGCAATCGACCCGCGCCGATCGCTGGCGCCTGATGGTCCGCTGCCGGCTGCCGCTGGGGCAGATGCTGGCGGCGATGCGCGATGGGAATAGCGGGCGCGCCGGAGGGCAGGCATGAGGACGGCGGCCGTGATCGGCGCCGGCTTCGGCGGGCTGGCGCTGGCCATCCGCCTGCAATCGGCCGGCGTGGACACCACCCTGATCGAGGGGCGCGACCAGCCCGGCGGCCGGGCCTATGCCTGGGAGAAAGGCGGCTTCATCTTCGATGCCGGCCCCACCATCATCACCGATCCCGATTGCCTGCGCGAACTGTGGGCGCTTTCCGGCCGGGTGATGGACGCCGATGTCAGCCTGCTGCCGGTGAGCCCCTATTACCGGCTGAACTGGCCGGACGGCACCAGCTTCGACCATGCGGCCGACGAGGCGCAGCTGATGCGCGAGATCGCCCGCATCTCCCCCGCCGATGCCGCCGGCTACCAGCAATTCCTGCAATATGCCGCCGGAACCTATGCCAAGGGATATCTGGAATTCGGCCATGTGCCTTTTCTAGACATGGGCGCCATGGCGAAGGCGTTACCGATGATGGCACGATATCAGGCATGGCGGTCGCTGCACGCCATGGTTTCGCGCTATGTGAAGGACGAGAAGCTGCGCCAGGCCTTCAGCTTCCAGACGCTGATGTTGGGCGGCAACCCCTTCACCGCCACCGCGCTCTATGCGCTGATCCACAAGCTGGAGAAGGATGGCGGCCTGTGGTTCCCGCGCGGCGGCACCAACCGGCTGGTGGCGGCGATGGCGGCGCATTTCCAGCGGCTGGGCGGAACGCTGCGGCTGGGCGATCCGGTGGTGCGGATCGAGACGCTGGGGGATGCCGCGACCGGCCTCGCCACCGCCAGCGGCTGGCACCAGGAATTCGGCGCGATCGCCAGCAATGCCGATCCGGTGCACAGCTATCGCGACCTGCTGGGCCACACCGTGCGCGGGCAGAAGGCCGCCCGCGCGCTGGAGGCCAAGCGCCATTCGCCGTCCGCCTTCATCCTGCATTTCGGGGTGAAGGGAAGCTGGCCCGGCATACCGCACCACATGATCCTGTTCGGCCCGCGTTACGAAGGGCTGCTGAAGGACATCTTCGAGCATGGCGTGCTGGCCGAGGACATGCTGATCCTGCTCAACCACCCGACCGTGACCGATCCGAGCCTGGCGCCCGAGGGCTGCTCCGTCTTCCAGGCGGTGGTGCCGGTGCCGCACCTGGGCAAGCTGCCGATCGACTGGAACCGGACCGGGCCGATCCTGGCGCAGCGCATCCTGGCGGAGATCGAGCGGCGGCTGATGCCGGGCCTGGCCGATCGGGTGATGACCATGTTCCATTACATGCCGACCGACTTCGCCGCCGACCTGAACGCACATATGGGCACCGGATACGGGCTGGAGCCGACGCTGCTGCAGGGCGGCTGGCTGCGCGTGCACAATCGCGACGACCGGATCGCCAACCTCTATTTCGCCGGGGCCGCCACCCATCCGGGCGCGGGCATCCCCGGCGTGCTGGGATCGGCGAAGGCCACCGCCGCGCTGATGCTGGCAGACATGGCCTGAGCCTTCCCCGCGCCCATTCGCCCGCTTATCCTTTCCACCTGACGGGACCTGTATGAAACGCCTTGCCGTCTATTGCGCCTCCAGCCTGGGCAACGACCCGATTTTCGCCGATGTCGCCCGCCATGTCGGCCGCACGCTGGCCGCGCGCGGGATCGGCCTGGTCTATGGCGGCGGGCGGCTGGGGCTGATGGGACTGGTGGCCGATGCCGCGCTGGAGGCGGGCGGCGAGGTGATCGGCGTGATCCCCGAGGTGCTGCGCGACGCGGAGGTCGCCCATACCGGCTGCACCGAGCTGCACATCGTCGCCAACATGCACCAGCGCAAGGCGATGATGACCGACCTGGCCGACGGCTTCGTCACCATTCCCGGCGGCATCGGCACGATGGACGAGCTGTTCGAGGCGCTGAGCTGGGCGCAGCTCGGCTATCATGCCAAGCCGTGCGGGCTGGTGAACGTGGCGGGATTCTACGACCATCTCACCGCCTTTCTCGACGGCGTGGTCGCGGCCGGGCTGCTGCGGCCGGCGCACCGCGCCAACCTGGTGGAGGCGGGCACGATCGAGGAGCTGCTGGACAAGTTCGCCGATCACAAGATCGCGCCCAGCGTGGTGCAGATGGTGCGGCGCGACCTGTGATATTGTCGGCCTATCTGCTGCTGGCCGGCGCGGCCGTGCCCGAGATTTCCGATTTCGCGCGGCAGGGCGAATTCGCCGTCCAGCAGATCATCACCGACGACGCCGCGGCGCTGCTGCGCGAATGGAACGGGCCGGACCATGCGGGGCGGCCGCCGATCATCGACCGGATCGGCCGGGAGAAGGTGGTGGACAGCTTCATCGTCTTCACCGGCTGTACGCCCAATCCGGTCAACCAGTGCAACGTGACCGCCGATTTCACGCTGATCGGGCCGCAGGGGCAGGTCTATGCCCGGCATCGCGACACCGAATTATGGGTGGGCAAGGCCCCGCCCGCCGGCGGCGCGCTGACCCTTTCGGACGCGTCGCTCGGCATCTTCATCGACCCGGAGGATCCGACGGGGGATTATGTGGTGCGCGCCAGGGTGACCGATCATGTCGCCGGCATCACGCTGCGCACCGAAAAACGGCTGACCGTGGTGGAGGGCGACTGACCCGCCCGGATTTGCGGGCGGGGGCGGCCCCTTCAGGCCGCCCGGTCGCTCGCCAGCCAGCCGGTGAGCAGATAAAGCAGGATCATCGCCGGGCCGCACAGGCAGACCGTGAGCAGGATCGCGCCGACCCGCACGAGCAGCGGATCGATCCCGGTATAGTCGGCGAAGCCGGCGCAGACGCCCATCAGCTTGCCTTCGCGCTTGTTCAGATAGTAACGGCTGGTCATCGTCTTTTCCCTTGAGAAGATATGGCGGCCGATCAGCAGCGGGGCGCTTCGATCGGCGCGGCGCGGACGGGGGCGACAGCGGCGGTGACGCAGGCCGCGCTCAGCATCAGCGCGCCGACCAGCGAAACCAGAACCTGCTGGACCTTGGATTTCTCGAACTTGAACATGGCCTTCACTCCCTTATGTGGCCGGGCGACGATCCCGCCCGGTGATGCCAGGAACATTGCAGGGAGCGTGCCAACTGCCCGAACCAGCCGGAATGCAGGGAATTTTCCCTTTCACGGGCATTTTCACTGGCAAATCGCCGCCTGATGTTGGCGAATTTCACCTATAGGCGGCGAATTCCGCATATCACCCGAAGCGTACCGCCCGGAACCGTCCGATAGCGGACACCGGCTGTCCGGTTCCGATCAGGCCGGCGGGCGCGGCCCTTTGCCGCATCGCATCATGGCTGTTATGAGGACGGCCCGCCGCACAGCGACGAAAGGGCCCGGATGAAGCTCGCTTATCTGATGAACACCTATCCGGTGACGAGCGGCACCTTCATCCGGCGGGAAATCGCAGCCATCGAGCAGACCGGGGTTCCGGTGACCCGCTTTGCCGTGCGGCGCTGGACGGAGGCGCTGGTCGACCCGCTCGACCAGGCGGAACAGGCGAGGACCCGTTATCTGCTGAGCGGCAATGCCGCGGGGCTGGTGCTGGCGATGCTGGCCGAGCTGCTCACCCGGCCGCATCGCGTGGCCCGTGCATTGCCGGCCTGGGCGGGGCTGTGGCGGGCCGGCGGCGGCTTCGTCCGCCATGTCGCCTATCTGATGCAGGCGGCCGCGCTGCGGCGGCAAACGGCGGCGGCCGGCATCACCCATGTCCATTGCCATTTCTGCACCAATGCCGCCGCCGTGGCGATGCTTTCGCGGCTGATGGGCGGGCCGGCCTACAGCTTCACCGTGCACGGGCCGGACGAGCTGGTGAACCTGCCGGCACAGGGCATCGCCGCCAAGATCGCCAACGCCGCCGCCGTGATCGCGATCACGCGATACTGCCAGGGGCGGCTGCGCGAACATGTGAGCGCGGATCTGTGGCCGCGCATCCACATCGTCCATTGCGGGCTGAAGCTGGAGGATTTCCCCGACACCGCCGGCAATCCCCGCGGCGAGACGCTGGTCTGCGTCGGCCGGCTCTGCCCGCAAAAGGGGCAGGTGCACATCCCCGCCGCCGTCGCCGCCGTGCGCGGGCGCTTCCCCGGCCTGCGCGTGATCCTGATCGGCGACGGCGAAAGCCGCGCCGCGATCGAGGCCGAAGTCGCCCGCCATGGCGTGGGCGACATGGTGGCCCTGGCCGGGTGGAAATCCAATGCCGAGGTGCGCGCCGCCATCGCCGATGCGCGCGCCCTGCTGCTGCCGAGCTATGCCGAGGGGCTGCCCATCGTCATCATGGAGGCCTTCGCGCTCCGCCGGCCGGCGCTTTCCACCACGATCGCCGGCATCCCCGAGCTGGTCGACGCGGAATGCGGATGGCTGGTGCCGCCCGGCGACCATGACGCGCTGGTGGCGGCGCTCGCCGATGCGATGGCCGCTTCCCCCGAAAGGCTGGCGGCGATGGGCGCCGAGGGCCGGGCACGGGTGGAGGCCCGGCACGATCTGGCGGCGATCGCCCCGCGCCTCGTCTCCCTGTTCACCGCCGCATAACGCTTCGTCGATCCCGCGGCACGGGACGTCGACGGGCATCGGCCGGTTGCCTACCGTTCAGGTGGAGATCGCCATCAGGACCGCATCAACAGAACCGAACATTGCAAGGGGACTGATATCATGCGGAAATTGATGCTGGCGCTGGGCGCCATTTCCCTCGCGCTGCCGGCGGCGATGGCGCTGCCGACCGAAAAGGCCGAGGCCCGGAAGCATCATCGCTACAAGGAATGGCGAGGCCGCGACGGCCGCACCTATTGCCGCAAGTCGAACGGCACCACCGGCCTGATCGTGGGCGGCGCAGGCGGCGCGCTGCTGGGCCGCGCGGTCGATACCGACGGCGATCGCACCACCGGCACGCTGCTGGGCGCGGCCGCCGGCGCGCTGGTCGGCAAGGCGGTCGATAGCAAGCGCACCTGCCGTTGATGGGATGCGCCTGACGGCGCATGGCGGCGGCCCCCGCTTTCCCACCCGGCTACCCAACGGCAGTATCTTATGGGTGGCGGGGTGAGGGAGCGGCCGGCATCGCACGCAAAAATGCGCTCTTGCGCGCGTCTTGCCGATCAGGCCGGCGGCGCGAGTTCGGCCGGTGCGTTGTGGAAATAGCTCTTCTGTTCGCGCCGCTCGGCGATCCGCCAGCCCTTTTCGGTGCGGACCAGCTTGTCGCAATACCAGAGGCCGACGAAGAACACCTTGTCGTTGCCGGGCACTTCGGTGCCGTCCGGGAACATGATCATCGGGTTGAACAGGATCGTCCGCGCGGTGGCCTTGTCGCCGTCCAGCTTCAGCTCTGTCGTGGCGACCATGTGCTGGAAGCCCTTGAACTTCTTCATCGCCTCGCCCAGCCAGGCCTGAATCTCGCGGAACGGCCCGCGTGATCCGCCGACCTCGGTATAGTCGATGATCGCATCCTCGGTGAACACGTCGTCCAGCCCCGCCCAGTTGCGATCGTCGATCGCGAAGGAATAGCGGGCAAACAGGTCCTGTATTTCGAGGCGGTCGGAAATCTCCTGCAGGCTGAGCATCGGCATCCCTCTTCCGTTTCGCATTTTCGATGGCCGGACCATAGATGGTCCAATGGCCGCCGCCTATCGGCCGCACTGTCGCCACGCGCGCCGGGACACGGAAAAGGAGACGGAAATTGCTGATCCGCGAGGGCGTGGCCCGCACGCCGGACGACCGCTTCGCCGGCCTGCCCGATTTCCCCTTCGCGCCCCATTATCACATGGCGCCGGACGCGCGGCTGGGGCCGCTGCGCATGCATTATCTGGACGAAGGCCCGCGCGACGCGCCGGTTATGCTGCTGCTGCATGGGGAACCGAGCTGGAGCTTCCTCTACCGCCGGATGATCCCGCCGCTCGTGGCCGCGGGCTATCGGGTGATCGCGCCCGATCATGTGGGCTTCGGCCGATCGGACAAGCCGACCGCGCGGGAAAGCTATAGCCAGGCCGCCCTGGTCGGCTGGCTTGCCGATCTGGTGACGGCGCTCGATCTCCGCCGGATCACGCTGGTCTGCCAGGATTGGGGCGGGCCGATCGGCCTCAACCTGCTGGCGGCGATGCCCGAGCGGTTCGAGGCGGCGGTGGCCGCCAATACGCTGCTGCCGACCTGCGAGCCGCCACCGCTGGGCGTGGCAGGCTGGCCGGGGCCGATCATCACCGCCTGGGCCGAAACCTGCCGGACGAGCGACGACCTGGCGGTGAGCGAGGTGATCGCCGCCGTCTGCGTGAACCGGCCCGATCCGGCGGTGCTCGCCGCCTATGACGCACCCTTCCCCGATGCCGCATACAAGGCCGGCGCGCTGGCCATCACCGGCTGCATCCCGCTCGCCACCTCAGCGCCGGGCATCGCGGCCAACCGGGCGGCATGGGCGGTGCTGGAGCGGTTCGACAGGCCGTTCCTGACCTTGTTCAGCGATTCCGATCCGTCGACCATCGCCTGGGAAGCTGTGTTCCAGGCGCGCGTGCCGGGCGCCGCCGGCCAGCCCCATGCCCGCATCGCCGGCGCCGGCCATTTCCTGCAGGAGGAACAGGGCCCGGCCATGGCGGAACGGATCATCGCCTGGAAGCGGGCGGGCCAGGCGGCGTGAGCAGCTTCCGATAGTGATCGACTGTCGGGTTTCGGGAATCGCCTAACAACCTGCGGATGGCCGGAAAGTCGGGGAGAGCCGACGTGAGCGTGCTCGTCGCACCGGCTAGAAAAGCGACTTTGGAATGGTCAAATCAGCTTTGGGATTGGCGCGCCACCTCAACAGGAAATCCCAGGCGGATTTGTTCATTGGCGCCGAAAACCAACTCAGGTGATCAGGTGAGCGACGATAGACGTCGCACAGATCATCAAGGCTCGATGGAAGGGCAGAGAACCTGTCCTTCAGGCGGTCCACCCAAATAGACGCGGGAACTTCCTCGCTGTGAATGACGCTCAGATCGTTGAGAAGCGCGTCGTTGGCGATGTGATAAGACACGAAGCAATGTCGAAACACGCCACGGTCGTTCGGAGAAAACCGCTCCGCCAACCAAGTAGTCAGTGCCGGGAGTTCGATGCCTAGCGTCCCCGACAGATGATAACCCCACGGCCTCCGCATTTCGTGTGGAAGAAATGTCGGCACGATCTCGGAGGCTGGAAGCGTCCACGCTAATGGCATCTTGGGCTCTAGCCGTTTTGCAACGAAGCCGGCCTCTTCGAGAGCGGTACGTACAAGTTTGCGGAATTGCTTGATGTCGGCGGGAGGCATGGCGAAAGGTTAGCTTTTCCATGAGGGTCTGCAATGCCGTTTTGGGTGGTTGCCGCCCACGCGAGGAATGACCACTTTGTCGGCGCATCCCGACAGGCAGCAATTGGGTCGAAAATCCCAACAGCGGCCGTGATCCGAATTTGTCCACGCCACCTAGGGCCGATCGGCTTTCAGCCCTGACGACCTGCAAATGGCGATTTTCGCTCCGCCCCACATCTGAATGTCGATCGGTCCTGGAATCGAGCCCGTTTTCAGTTTGCAGCGGCGGTTTTCCCGATCGGGCTTCGCCTGTGCCGATGGGTGGATGCTGAAACGAGTTCGGCATGACGGATTGGGGGCCACGGCGCCTCCACCGGCGCCCCCGCACATCGAGACCAGGCCCCGCCTCAGTCGCCCGCCTCGGCGATCTGGGCGATATAGGCGTCGTCGACGATGCGGATGCGGCCATTGGCCAGCTCGATCACGCCGGCTTCCACCCAGGNGGCAAGCTGGCGGTTGATATTCTCCCGGCTCATGCCGACGAAATTGCCGAGCTCGCTCTGGCTGAGGTCGCCGGCCAGCTTGTGGCCGTCGGCCTTGCCGTCCGTCAGCCGCTTGAGGAAGCGGGCAAGGCGCGGGCCGGCGGCGAAGGCGCGATCGCTTTCGATCGTCGTATCGGTATCGCGCAGGCGGCGCGCCATATCGCGCAGCATCCGGAGCGCCACCTTGGGATGGCCTTCGATCAGCCGTTCGAAGGCGGCGCGGCCGATGCGGAGATAGCGGCCGGCATAGCGCGCGGTGGCCGATGCGGTGCGCGGCTGGCCGTCGAGCAGCGCGATTTCCCCCAGCACGGCGCCGCGTTCGGCATAATCAAGCACGATTTCCTGCCCATTGGGGGCGATCATGCTGACCCGGGCGATGCCGGCCAGGATCACCACCGCCGCATCGCCTTCGTCCCCCTGCCGTAGTATGGTGTCGCCCGGCTTCATCGCATGGACGCTGGAGGAGGAGAGGAGATCGGCGAGTTCCGCCGGCGTGCAGGCCGCCAGCACCGAATGGGGCGGCAGCATCGCCAGCACTTCCTGGGCATCCATCGTCGGCACGGCCTTCCTGTTCGGCCGGGCAACGGCGGGTAAGAAACGGGTGCCACGCCCGAATACGCTACACGAGCGAGGCGAATCGTCCTTAACGCCCGCTGCCCGGCGGGGACTGTGATTGCCGTCACAGCATAGGGGCAATCCCCGCGACAGGGAAAGCCAAACCCCTGGAATCGAGCCGCAAGATGATCGCGGCCGCCGAAAGATGAAGGAATCCGCCGCCACAGCATCACGAAAAATCGGCAACAGAATTAACGAACGGCAAAGCATGTTCGCCCTAGGATCGCCCGATATGCTGCCCACGGGTGATCGATGCGCCACGCCTTGCTGAAAGTTCCCCCCCTCGACCTGGCCGATTCGTCCGGCACCGGCGGGCAGGCGAGCCTGCGCAGCCGCATCGCCGCCGATATCCCGCCGGGCGATCCCCGCACCGAGGCCCTGTGGCGCGCCGCGCCGTGGATGGCGGGGCTCAGCGTCACCTGCGCGCTGGTGGTGCTGTGGGGCCTGATGCGATCGGTGCCGGTGACGGCGCTTTCGGCCTGGGCCGCGCTGATCGTGGCGGCGAACTTCGTGATCGTCCGCGCCCGGCGCCGGGCGGCCGGCTATGATTCGGACGAACTGCTGCGATCGCCCTACTGGACGGTGTTCGAGGCGGCGATGCACGCCCTGCTCTGGTCCGCCCTGCCCTTCTTCGCCTTTGCCGATCAGCCGCCCCAGACGCAGATGATGCTGGCCGGCGCGATGGCGACGATGATGGCCGGCGCCTTCCTGCTGGCGCTGGTGCCGCTGGCGGCGGCGGTGTGGGTGGTGGTGATCGCCACCGCCCTGCTGTGGGGCCTGCACAATGCCAGCGACTTCGCGATCGGCGTGGCGGTGGTGCTGATCGCCGGCTATGTCGCCGTGGTGCTGACCGGCTGCCTGACGATCGAGCGGCTGCTGACCCGGTTCATGCGCCAGGCGACCGAGGAACGCAGCCGGCGCGAGGCGATCGGGCTGCTCCTGAAGGAATATGAGGAACAGGGCGCGGGCTGGCTGTGGCAGATCGATGCCGCCAACCAGCTGACCTATGTGAGCCCGCGCATATCATCGATGCTGGGGCGTTCGACCGGCCAGCTTATCGGCCAGTCGCTGCCGGTGGTGCTGGGCTGCGACGCGCGGCTGGGCGGCGCGCTGGTGGCGCGCGAGCCCTTTTCGGGCCTGCATATCGATGTCGAGACGCCCGGAGGCGCGCGATCGGTGGCGCTTTCCGGCACGCCGATCTTCGCCCCGGACGGCGCGTTCGAGGGCTTTCGCGGCGTGGGCAGCGACATCACCGAGATCCGCCGCAGCCAGGACCGGCTGACCCATATGGCGCGCATGGACATGCTGACCAGCCTGCCCAACCGCCAGCACATGCATGAGCTGTTCGCCGACGGCGTGGCCCGCGCCAAGGCGAGCAATGTGCCCTGCGCGCTGATGTTCCTCGACCTGGACGGGTTCAAGCCGGTGAACGACAGCTTCGGCCATTCGCTGGGCGACGAGGTGCTGCGCACGATCGCCCAGCGGCTGCAGGCCGAGGTGGGGCCGCGCGGACGGATCGGCCGGCTGGGCGGCGACGAATTCGCCCTGCTGCTGACCGACGGGCAGAGCCGGCAGGCGGTGGAGGAGCTGGGCCACAAGCTGATCCGCGCGGTGAGCCAGCCGCTGATGCTGCCTTCGGCCGAGATCCGCATCGGCATGTCGATCGGATCGGCGATCGCGCCGATCGACGGCGATCAGGTGGACGACCTGCTGCTGAAGGCGGACCTCGCGCTCTACGAGGCGAAATCGCGCGGACGCGGCACCTTCGTCCATTTCGAGCCCCGCCTGCAGCAGAATGCCGAGGACCGCGTGCGGCTGGAGCATGACCTGCGCCAGGCCCTGAAGCGCGACGAGTTCGAGGTGCATTACCAGCCGGTGGTTTCCGCCGTGACGCAGGCGGTGGTGGGGTTCGAGGCGCTGCTGCGCTGGCGCCACCCGGAACGCGGGCTGATATCGCCGGCCATCTTCATCCCCATCGCCGAGGAAAGCGGGCTGATCGCCGATATCGGCGAATGGACGCTGCGCCAGGCCTGCAAGCATGCCGCATCCTGGCCGGGCGACATCCATGTCGCGGTGAACGTCAGCCCCCGCCAGCTGGTGCTGCCGGCGCTGCCCAACGCGGTGAGCGACGCGCTGGCGGCCGCGCGGCTGCAACCGTCGCGGCTCGAGCTGGAAGTGACCGAAAGCGTGTTCCTGAGCGACACGGACGGATCGCTGGACGTGCTGCGCCGGGTGCGATCGATCGGGGTGGGCATCGCGCTCGACGATTTCGGGACGGGCTATTCCTCGCTCGGCTATCTCAACAAGACGATCTTCCACGCGCTGAAGATCGACGGATCGTTCGTGCGCGATGCCGCGCGGCGCAGCGAGACCGTGTCGATCATCCGCGCGATCGTGACGCTGGCCAACAGCTTCCGCATGACCATCACCGCCGAGGGGGTGGAGACGGTGGCCGATTTCGAGCGGATGCGCGACCTCGGCTGCCACCGCATCCAGGGCTATCTGTTCGGCCGGCCGGTGCCGTTCGGGGAAACGCTGGCGCTGGTGGGCCAGCGCTTCGAATATGGCGCGCGGGCGGCAGGGTAAGCCCCGCCGCCCCCGGCAATCAGATCAGGCTGATCCGCACGTCCAGCCCGTTGCGCGTGGCGTGGCTGTAGGGGCAGACGATGTGGGCCTGATCGACGATCCCCTGCGCGGTTTCGCGGTCGACGCCCGGCAGCGAGACCTTGAGCGCGACATCGAGGCCGAAGCCCTGGCCGTCATCGCGCGGGCCGATGCCGACGGTGGCGGTGACGCTGCTGTCTTCAGCGATCTTCACCTTCTTCTGCGCGGCGACGAACTTGATCGCGCCCAGGAAGCAGGCGGAATAGCCGGCGGCGAAAAGCTGTTCGGGATTGTTGCCGGCGCCGCCCGGCCCGCCCAGCTCCCTGGGCGTGACGAGGGTGACGGAAAGCGCGCCGTCGGCGGTGGAAGCGGAACCGGTGCGGCCGCCGGTGGCGGTGGCTTCGGTGGAATAGAGCGTCTTCATGGGGCTTGCCTTTCGCTGTGCCGGCGCGGCCTTCGCACCGGGCTGATGGGGCATATATATCGTGCACGATCTAATCGTGCGATAGTTTATAGCTCGGATGGCCACAAGAATATCTTTCTTGCGATCATATCGTGCACGATATATATTCGCCGCGAAGGAGTGCGCCATGCCCGCCGCCGATCATCTCCGCCTCGACGAGCAATTCTGCTTCGCGGTCTATTCCACCGCCCACGCGCTGAACCGCGTCTACAAGCCCCGGCTGGACGCGATCGGCGTCACCTACCCGCAATATCTGGTGCTGCTGGTGCTGTGGCAGGATGACGGGCTGACGGTGGGCGCGATCGGCGAGCGGCTGGGCCTGGAATCCTCCACGCTGACCCCGCTGCTGAAGCGGCTGGAGGGCGCGGGCCTGATCGCGCGCGCGCGCAGCCGCGAGGATGAGCGGCAGGTGATCGTCTCGCTCACCGACAGCGGCCGGAACTTGCGCGAGAAGGCGCGGCGCATCCCGCTCGACATGCTGGCGGCGACCGGGCTGGAGGCGACGGCGCTGGGCCGGCTGCGCGATGCGCTGGTGGGCGTCCGCGAATCGCTGGCCGATACCGCCGAGGAGGAAGCCGCGTGAGCGAAGGCGATGTCCGCATCGCCGGCGACGGGATCGCGGCGACGATCGCCCCGCTCGGGGCCGAGCTGCAATCGCTGACCGACGCCGAGGGGCGGGAGCTGCTGTGGGGCGGCGACCCCGCTTTCTGGGCCGGCCGCGCCCCCATCCTGTTTCCGATCGTCGGCACGCTCCGCAACGACAGCTATCGGATCGACGGCGAGACCTATCGCCTGCCCCGCCACGGCTTCGCCCGGCGGCGGCGCTTCGACCTGGTCGAGGCGACGGCGGCGCGGGCCTTGTTCCGGCTGGCGGACGATGCCGAGACACGGGCGGCCTACCCCTTCGCCTTCCAGCTCGACATGGCCTTCGCCATCGCCGGCGGCACGCTGGAGATGAAGGCGACGGCGCGGAACATGGGCGACAGGCCGCTGCCGGCGAGCTTCGGCTTCCATCCGGCGCTGCGCTGGCCGCTGCCGGGCGCCGGCCCGCGCGAGGCGCACCGGCTGATCTTCGCCGCCGGGGAGGCCGCGCCGGTGCGACGCGTGGATGCCGACGGCCTGATCGATCCCCTGCCCCGCCCCACGCCCATCGCCGGACGCGAGCTGGCGCTGGACGATGCCCTGTTCGCGGAGGACGCGCTGATCCTGGACGATCTCGCCAGCCGGTCGCTGCTCTATGGCGTGCCGGGCGCGCGGATGCTGGAGATCGGCTTTCCCGACATGCCGGCGCTGGGCCTGTGGAGCAAGGCGGGCGCGGCCTTCCTCTGCATCGAACCGTGGCAGGGCCATGCCGACCCGGCGGGCTTCGCGGGCGATTTCCGCGATCGGCCGGGCGTGGTGGAGATCGCGCCCGGTGCCGAGCGCAGCTTCACGATGACGATCAAGGTTTGAAAAGGCGCGGAAAGGGCAGGTTTTGCGTGCGGCGCGAGGCGCATCCTCAGGCGAGCCGCGGATGGACCTTCACGTCGCGGGCGATGGCCAGCGCGCCGAAGGCCGCCAGCACGCCGATCGCGCCGGCGATCATGAAGGCGGGGCCGTAACTGCCGGTCATGTCGCGCAGCAGGCCCGCGCCGAGCGCCGCGACGGCCGCGCCGATCTGGTGGCCGGATGCCACCCAGCCGAACACGATCGGCGCATCGCGATCGCCGAAATGCTGGCCGGCGAGCTTCACCGTCGGCGGCACCGTGGCGATCCAGTCCAGCCCGTAGAAGACGGCGAAGACCGAAAGCGCGACGATATCGAAGCCGGTGAAGGGCAGCGCCACCAGCGAAAGCCCGCGCAGCCCGTAATAGACGAACAGCAATTTGCGCGGATCATAGCGATCGGTGAGCCAGCCCGAGGCGGTGGTGCCGAACAGGTCGAACACGCCCATCACCGCCAGCAGCCCCGCCGCCTGCACCGCGCCCATGCCGTTATCGCCGCAATAAGCGATCAGGTGCGTGCCGACGAGGCCGTTGGTGGTGAGGCCGCAGACGAAGAAGGTGCCGAACAGCAGCCAGAAGACCGGCGTGCGCGCGGCCTTGCCCAACACGCGGAAGGCGAGCGCCACGCTTTCCCTGGGATGGGCCGGCGGCTCCGGCGGTCGGGGCGCATCGGCGCCATAAGGCAGCAGCCCCGCATCGGCCGGCCGTTCGGGCAGCAGCAGCGCGACCAGGGGGATCAGCGCCGCCGAGACGATCGCCACCGCCATCGCCACCGGCCGCCAGCCGCCCTGTTCGGAAAGCCAGGCGAGCACCGGCAGGAAGAGCAGCGATCCGGTGGCCGTGCTGGCGCTGAATATGCCCATCACGAGGCCGCGATGGCGATCGAACCAGCGCGACGCGACGGTGGCCCCCAGCACCAGCGCCACCGCGCCGCTGCCGAGGCCGGAAAGCAGCCCCCAGGTCAGCACATAATGCCACGGCTCGGTCATGAAGAGGCTCAAGCCCGTCGAGACCGCCATCAGGCCGAGGCCGCCGATCAGCGTGCGGCGGATGCCGATCGTCTGCATCAGCGCGGCCGCGAACGGGCCGACCATGCCATATAGGAAGATGCCGAAGGCCGCCGCCGCCGAGACCGTCGCCCGATCCCAGCCGAAGGCCGCCTGCAGCGGCGTCATCATCACGCCGGGGGCGGAACGCAGGCCCGCGGCGGCCAGCAGCGACAGGAACGTCACCGCCACCACCACCCAGGCATAGTTGCGGCCGAAGGGTCTCGCGATCATGGGGCCGGAGGTAGCCGTGCCCAGGGCAATCGAGAATTATCCTTGGGTATATGTCACGGCCGGCTGCCGAGCAGCGCGAGGCCGAAGCCGATGAAGATGCCGCCGGTCAGCCGGTTGAAGGCGCGCTTCAGGCCGGGGCGGGTGAGGAAGCCGGCGAGCTTCTGGCCGCCGATGCCATAGACCGCATACCAGAACATCTCGGTCACGGCGAAGGTGGCGACCAGGATCGCGAACTGGGGGATTTCGGGCCGGGCCTTGTCGATGAACTGGGGCAGGAAGGCGGCCGCGAACATCAGCGCCTTGGGGTTGCTGATGCCGATCGCGAAGCCGCCCCGGAACATGGCCGGCGGCGAGAGTGAGGGAACCAGCGCCCGGCCATCGACGTCGATCGGCGCGGCATCGCTGCGCCACGCCCTGATGCCGAGATAGACGAGATAGGCGACGCCGGCATAGCGCAGCACATCGAACAGCCGGGGCGATGCCATCAGCAGCGCGCTGAGCCCGGTGGCGGAGGCGAGCAGGATCAGCACCAGCGCGGCGAGGCAGCCGGCCATCGCCGCGACGCTGCGCCGCGCGCCGAAATGCACGCTGCGCGTCATCACATGCAGCATGTTGGGGCCGGGCGTGCCGCACAGCAGGAACACCGCGAGGAAGAACAGCCACCAGGTGTGAAGCGACATCGGCCCGTTCCGTTGGAGGAGACCGGCGCGGTTTACAGGAGCGGAGGCCGCGCCGGCAAGCCGGGCGCGCGATCAATCCCCCGCGCGATCCGCCAGCCGGGCATAGGTGATCGCGGCATCGCGGGTCCGCGGATCGTCCTCGAAGGCGATGGCGGGATCGGGCGCCTCGCCTATGCCATGGAGCAGCGCCCACAGCGCGAAGCGGCGGCCGGGCTCCGTCTCGGTGGCGAAGGCGATCGCCAGCCGGTCCACGCCGTCCGCGAAGGCCGCGTCATCGAGCGAGGCGAGATCGGCCGTGCCGAAATAATTGGCGAGGAGGGCATCGAGGTCCATGCCCCGCCGTTGCGCCAGCCCGCCGCGAAACGCAAGGCGACGGGCTGGTCCTCCCGCCGCCTTGCCCGGATCACTCGGCGGCCATCGCCACGCCGTGCGCCGGATCGGAACGGGCATCCTGGCTGGCATCGGTGGTCCACGCCCAATGGCCGGCGGGCGGCGCGCCAGTGATGCCATATTCCTCGCGTATGTCCTCCACCTTCCAGTCGAGATGGTCGCGCCAGCACACGATCATCAGCGGCACCTTCCAGTTCTTGCCCTGGGCGGCGCCGATATCCTCGGCCTCCAGCATCTCCGGGATCACCTGCGGGTAATAGAGCCCCATCTTCATCGTCGTCTTGGCCTTCAGATAGGTGCCGACGCGATTGATGAAGGCTGCCAGCTCCGGCCGGAAATAGCGGAACAGGCTGCGGGCGTTGGCGGCGAGCAGCGCCACCTCCCCGCAGAAGTTCGTTTCGAACCCCGTTATCATATGCTCGATATCGTGGGTGAAGACGCGTTCCTTCAGGTAGAAGGTGTAATCGCTGTCGATCTTCATCCCCTGGAAGAAGTGATCGATATCGTAGCCGCTGTTGGCGAGGAAATCGTGGATCACATGGCCCAGCGTGCCGGGCGGATAATCCTTCACCTCGTCCGCCTTGAAGTCCGAGGTGACGCGCCGATCCAGCCAGCGCTTGAATTCGGGCAGGCGCTGCTTCTCCTCCTCGAACAGGCGGATGATGCCGGGCATGTCCTCCATCTCGTGCAGGATCGCGGCGACCTGCGGGATGAAGGCGGTGTTGGGCAGGTCCGCCCCGTTCCGGCGCAGCATCTCCTGCGCGATCAGCGCGCGCAGGCCGGCATGGTTGAGATATTTGGACGAGCTGATCAGCACCGAGCTTTCGGTGGTGAAGGTGCGCATCCCGTTGTGATAATAATCGATGTCCGCCTGGCTGACGTTCGACATGGCCGGATCCTCCCTTATTCGGCCGCGACGGCGGCGGCGTGGGCATCGTTGGCGGGGGCGAGGAAGGTGCCCGGCGTGGCCCCGGTATATTTGCGGCCGTCGAAGGTCGGCTCGCCATTCACCAGCGTGAGCCGCATCGGCGCGGCCTTGCGGGTGAAGCGCCAGGTGGTGCCGCCCTTGCCGTCCGGCACGTCGAACGCCTTCTCCATCTCGCGGCGCTGAATTTCCTCGAGGTTGAAGACGGCGATGTCCGCGCGCTTGCCGACCTTGATCTCGCCGCGATCGGCGAGGCCGAAGAAGTTGGCGAGCTTGCCGGTCATGACGTGGACCGCCTGTTCCAGCGACATCAGCTTTTCATCGCGGACATATTTGGTGAGGAGCAGGATATTCTCGCCGCCGCCGCACAGCATCTGCCCGTGCGCGCCGGCGTCCGAGATGTTCCCCACCGTGCGCGGATCGATCATCAGATCGACCGTCAGCGCCTCGTCCTTCGGGAAGGGCGACATGTGCACCGTGGAGCGCGTGCCGTTGGCCAGGATCCATTCGGCCATCGCATCCGAACGGTGCAGCCCGCGGCTGTCGGCATAATCCTTGAGCGTGACGCCGACGGGGCCGGTGCCGTTTTCCGAATCGATCAGGTGCAGGTCCTGCGGATTGTTCATCGGCGAATGGGGCCAGGCCTTCGTATCCCAGCTTTCGCGGGCGCGGGCACGCCAGTCGGGATCGGCGAGCAGGCGGGCCTTTTCCTCGTGGGTTTCGGCCAGCACCACCTCGTGCCAGGCATAATCGTTCGACTGGGCGAAGATCAGCGACTTGACCAGGCTGAGCGTGCTGGTGGGCGAGACATGGGCGATGCCCGGCCACAGATCATAGCCCTTGGCGCGCATGTCGGCGACGCGGGCCTGCAAGGTCGGCAGGATATCCTTCTGGAAGGCCAGCGTCGGCACCGCGCCCGCCACCTGCATGCGGATGCCGCGTCCCTTGGTCAGCCGTTCCAGCCGTTCCAGCGAGGCCGGGCCGGTCTTGCGCATGAAGGTGTCGATTATGACCTGATAGGTCGCGGCCGGATAGCGCTGGAGCACGTCGAACAGCGCCTCGAACTCGGCATCGTCGGCCACCAGCGTCGGGATCGGCCGGTCCTGCCCATCATGATCGTGGAGATTGTCCGACAGGCCGAGCGCGCCGGCGGCCAGCGCGTCATCCAGCAGCTCGGCCATGCGGCGGATCTCCTCCGCCGTCGCCGCGCGTTCCCACGCATCGAGGCCCATCACCGCGAGCCGGATGGCGATATGGCCGACGAAGGCGGCATAATTGGCCGGCACCTTCACCTTCGCCACCATCGACGCCTTATATTCCGACCATTTCCGCCAGTCCCACGGCAGATGTTCGAGGAAGGGGCCTTCGGGAATATCCTCGAAGAAGGAGAAGATCTTCACCATCTCCAGCTGCGCCGCCTTTTCGGGGTGCAGCGGGGCGGCGGTGAAGCCGCAATTGCCGAGGATGACGGTGGTCGCGCCATAGCCGGGCAGCGGATCGAGATCGGGCTGCCACCACATCGTCGCGTCGAAATGGGTGTGGCTTTCGATAAAGCCGGGGGTGACGTAGCAGCCATCGGCGAAATGGACGCGCTCGCCATCCGGCTTCAGATCGGGGCCGATCTCCGTGATCGTGCCCTGGTTGATCCGCACGTCCGCGCGATAGGCCGGCGCGCCCGTGCCATCGACGACGGTGCCGCCCTTGATGAGGATATCCGACATTCTTCTCTCCGTTTTCGAGGGTGCCTTTGCGGCCTTATCCCCGGCCGTGATCCGGCCTGACCAAGCGGAGAATAAGCTTGCCTTGCCGGCCCCGCAGCTACATTCAGGGGCTATGGATCATGAAATGAGCCCTTCGGGATCAACTGACGATCCCGTCGAAAAAGAGACCGAGGCGATGCTGGCCGCGCTGCGCCGCGCGCTCAGGGCTGCGGGCTGGACGCAGGCCCGGCTGGCCGAGACGCTGGGCGTGGGCAGCGCCACCGTGAAACGCTGGCTGCACGGGCGCGGGCTGACCTTGCGCACGCTGGAGCGCATCGCGGCGATCGCGGGGCTGAGCCTGGCCGAGCTGATCGAGGGCCGCCGCCCCGGCGACGCGGAAGCCGAACAGCTGACGCTGGCGCAGGAGGAGGCGCTGGGAAAGGATTCGATCCTTTCGACCATCTTCTTCCTCATCCTGAACGGCTGGCCGCCGTCGGAGGCGGTGGCGTCCTTCTCCGTGCCGGCCGAGGAGGTGGAGCGCCATGTCCACCGGCTGGAACGGCTGGCGCTGATCGACCGGCTGCCGAGCGGGCGGCTGCGCGCGCGGCTGGACCCGGCGCATATCTGGCAGCGCGAGCCGCTGCGCCGCCATTTCGACCGGCTGCTGAAGCCGCATTTCTTCGCGCTGGATTACAGCCGGCCGGAAACCATCTTCGGCGCGGAGACGATCAAGCTCTCCCCCACCGGCGTCGCCCGCCTGCGCGAATGGATCGAGACGTGGCGCGCGCAGCTGCGGGCGCTGGAGCGCGAGGACCGCCGCACCGCCAAGCTGCCGGGGGAATGGTATGCCGTGCTGGCCGTCGCCCGGCCGATGCGGCAGATCGTGGAGATCAACCGCCGCCAGCGGCAGCGGAAGAACTGAAGGCCATTACCGCGCGTAGGGCCAATATTGGGGCTCGACCACGCGCCCGCGCGGCAGACGGGTATTTTCGAACGAGATGATCGCGCCGGCATTCTCGCCGAGCGGAACCGCCGCCGTGCCGAACACACCGCGCGCGCCGCCGGTGCCGATCATGAAGCCCGCCTCGCCATGGATCTGGGGGCCGCCCGCCCCCGCGCCCGAGACCCGCGCCGGGGACGCATCGGCGCTTTCGCTGCCGCCGCCGCCCGAGGCGCGGCGCAGCGCGGCATCGGCGTCCGCTTCCGTATTGCGGCCGAGAAGCTGTTCCTTCTGTTCAGGCGTGAGGCTGATGACCTGGCCGCCGGCCGGGCCATCGGCTTCCTCCGCCGCCCAGGCGGGGGCCGCGATCATCGCGGCGAGGAGCAGGAGGGAACAGGATTTCATCATGCCACCCGAGGTGCGCCCCCGGAAATGAAGGCTGGCTGAACATGGGGATAGCCCGCACCGCCCTCCGGCGCCAGCCCGAACGCGCGCCGCGCGGTCAGGCTGGCTGGCGGCCACGCTGCGCGGGTTCGGCACGGCGCTGGACGATCCCTTCCGCCAGCCGGGCCGATACCTCGGCCAGATGATCGAAATGCGCCTCATATCGCGCCATGCCCTGGCTGAGCGACCGCAACTCGCCCTCCAGCCCGTGCAGCTCGGCTTCGGGCACCAGCACCTCGATCGCGTCCCAGCGCGACCAGCCGTCCTCCGGCGCCATGCCCAGCATCTGCCCGCGCCGGCTGGCCACCGCCGATCCGATGCGCGAGGTGGCGCTGCCGGGGGCGTGGATCGTGACGTGCGCCACCGGCTCCAGCAGATAGGGCGCGGCGGCGGCCAGCGCCTCCGCCACGGCCAGCCGGCCGGCGGTGCGGAAGGCCAGTTCGGAGCTGTCGACGCTGTGGAAGGCGCCGTCCACCAAGGTGACCGCCACGTCCACCACCGGGAAGCCGAGCGGCCCGCGCGCAACCGCATCGCGCGCGCCCTGCTCCACCGCCGGTATCCATTGCCTGGGCACCGCGCCGCCGGTGATGCGATCCTCGAAGCGGAAGCCCTCGCCGCGGTCCAGCGGGCGGATTTCCACGGTCACGTCGCCGAACTGGCCGTGGCCGCCCGACTGCTTCTTGTGCCGGCCACGCTGGCTGCAGGCCTTGCGGATCGATTCGCGATAGGCGACGCCCGGCTGGCGGACGCTGACCGCGACGCCGTAGCGCCGCTTCAGCCGATCGAGCGCCACCGCGACATGCTCGTCATTGATGCCGCGCAGCAGGGTTTCGCGCGACTCGCCATCCTGCCCCCAATGGAGCCCGGGATCCTCCTCCGCCAGCCGGTTGAGCGCGGTGGACAGGCGAACCTCGTCCTTCTGGTTTTCCGCCGCCACCGCCCGCACGCAATTGGCGACCGGCGGATCGACGGGCAGGAGAAATTCGGGCGGCGGCGCGCCGATGCCGATCAGCTCGCCCGCGCGCGCCATGTCGAGCTTGGCGATGCCGACGATATCGCCCGCCTCCGCCCGGCCGACCTTGGCGGTCGCCGCGCCCTGGAGGGTGAAGAGCGCGCCCGCCCGCGCGGCCCGGCCATCGGCGGCGAAGAGATCGGCACCTTCCGCCAGCGGCCCTTCGAACAGCCGGGCGATCGCCAGCCGGCCGATCGCGCTGCCATGCGATATCTTGAGGACGAGGGCGGCGGCGCGATCCACGCCGAGCCGGACGGCCGCACGATCCGGGGCCGGCGCATCGTGGCGCAGCATCTTGAGCAGGCGGCGGATGCCGTGGCCGTCGGTGGCGGAGCCGAACAGCACCGGCACGACCAGCCCGTCGCGCGTTTCCCGCCCGAGATCGCCGAAGACGAGATCGAGATCGGGCACCTCGTCCGACAGCAATTGCTCGAGCAGCGCATCGTCATGGTCGGCAAGCTGCTCCAGCATCGTCTGGCGGGCGGCCGCCTCCTGCGCGCGCAGGGCATCGTCGATCGGCACCTGTTCGGACGCGGCGCCCGGCCGGTAATGATATGCGCGTTCCAGCGCGAGATCGACGAAGCCGGTCACCACATCGCCCGTCATGATCGGGATCTGGCGGGCGACGAAGGGCGCGGCGCTCATCGGCTTCAGCGCGATCAGCAGATCCTCGATCCGGCCGTGGGCCTGATCGATCTTGTTGACGAACAGGGCATGCGGCACGCCCATCGCCTCCAGCCGGCGCAGGGTGGGTTCGGCAAGCGGCGCGCGCGCCGGATCGGGATCGATCACCACCAGAGCGAGATCGGCGGACGCCACCGCCAGATCGGCATCGGCGGCAAAGCCCGCGCCGCCCGGCGCATCGACCAGGACGAAGCCATCGCCCTGCCAGTCGAAGCGCATCAGGTTGAGCTCGGTCGATCCGCCGCGCGCGCGCGCCTCGGCGCTGGCATCGCCCACGCTGCTGCCGGCGGCGACCGCGCCCTGCCGATCGATCGCGCCGGCGGCGCGGAGCAGCGCCTCCGCGAGACTCGTCTTGCCCGCGCCCGCCGGACCGACGAGCGCGATGGCCCTTATGCCTTTGCTGATCCCCACCATCGCTGCCATCCTCCTGCTGCGCCGTGACCGGCCAGAGCGGTGCAATCGTGATCGTGACGGCAGGGAGGGTCGCGCCATAAGCCGGCGAGCGCAAGCCCCCCGGAAGGGATAATCGCACGCCCCGTCGCGCGGAGGGATCAGGCGGGTTCGAGAACCTCGCCGCCCGCCGCCTCCAGCAGGCGGCGTTCCAGCGCCTTGAGGCGGGTGGCGCCCGTCACCTTGTCGCCGGTGAGGTCGGTCACGTAGAACACGTCGACCGCGCGCTCGCCATAGGTGGCGATGTGGGCGGAATGGATCGTCACCTTCGACTGGAAGAGCGCGTGGGCCAGCGCGTTGAGCAGCGCGGGGCGATCGCGGGCGTTGATTTCCACCACGGTATAGCGGTTGGACGCGCGGTTATCGATCAGCACCACGGGTTCGATCGGGAAGGCTTCGGCCCGCGCGCGGGGCAGCGGCTTGGCGGCCAGGCGATCGGCGATGCGGCTGCGATTGGCGAGCGCGTCGTCGATCATCGACTCCAGCCGGCGCAGGCGATCCTCCTCGTCGAAGGGGCGGCCGAACGGGTCCTGCACCAGGATATTGTCCACCGCCATGCCATCGCGCGTGGTGTGGATGCGCGCATCGATGATGCTGCCGCCGGCCAGGTGGATGGCACCGGCGATGCGATAGAAGAGGCCGGGATGATCGGCGGCATAGATGGTGACGAGGGTGGCGCCGCGTTCGGGATCGGCCACCGCCCCGATCGAAAGCGGGCGATCGCCGGCATCGGCATCGTGGATCAGCCGCATGTTGCGTTCGATTACGTCGACGCCCTCGGCCACCCAATAGGCTTCGGGCAGGCGCTTCACCATCGCGTCGAAGCGATCGGCCGGCCAGCCGAGCCGGTCGCGCACCGCCGCCTGCTTGGCCTCCACCCGTTCCTTCCGCCCGCGCTGCTTGTGGCCGAGGCGCAGCACCTCCTCCGCCGCCTCGTAGAGATCGGAGAGGAGCTGGCGCTTCCAGCTGTTCCACACGCCCGGCCCGACGGCGCGGATATCCACCACCGTCAGCACCAGCAGCAGGCGCAGGCGTTCCGGGCTCTGCACCGCCTCGACGAAATCGAGGATCGTCTTGAAATCGGCGAGGTCGCGCTTGAAGGCGGTGGCGGACATCAGCAGGTGCCAGCGCACCAGCCAGGCGACCAGCTCGGTCTCCGCCGCCGTCAGCCCCAGCCGGGGGCAGAGCTTGAGCGCCACCTCCGCGCCCAGCTCGCTATGGTCGCCGCCACGGCCCTTGGCGATATCGTGGAGCAGCACCGCGACATAGAGCGCGCGGCGCGACACGAGCTGGCGCATGATGAGGCTGGCCAGCGGATGATCCTCGTCCAGCTCGCCCTTCTCGATCGCGGAAAGCAGGCCGATGGCGCGGATGGTATGCTCGTCCACCGTGAAATGGTGATACATGTCGAACTGCATCTGCGCGACGACGCGGCCGAAATCGGGCACGAAGCGGCCGAACACGCCCGCCTCGTTCATCCAGCGCAGCACCGTTTCCGGGTTTCGCCGGCTGGTGAGCACATCGAGGAAATAGGCGTTGGCGCGCGGATCGCGGCGGACGCGATTGTCGATCAGCCGCGCGTCGCGCCCCGCCTGGCGCATGGCGACGGGGTGGATCTCCAGCTCATATTTGTCCGCCAGCGCGAACATCTGGAGCAGGCGGACGGGGTCCTGCACGAAAAAATCGTCATGCGGCGTGGTGAGGCGCCCGCGATCGAAGGCGAAGCCTTCCAGCTTGCGCGGCTTCCGGCGCAGGCGCGGCAGCGCGAAGCGGCGGCCGCGCGCGGCGAACTCCTCATCCAGATGCGCCAGGAACACGCCGGTCAGATCGCCCACCCGCTTCGCGGTGAGGAAATAATGCTGCATGAAGCGTTCGACCGCCGATCGCCCCGGACGATCGGCATAGCGCATGCGCCGGGCGATGTCGGGCTGGACATCGAAGGTCAGCCGGTCCTCCGCCCGGTTGGTGAGGATGTGGAGGTGGCAGCGCACCGCCCACAGGAAATTCTCCGCCTTCTGGAACTGGCGCAACTCATCGGGCGTGAGCAGGCCGGTATCCACCAGTTCCGGCACGGACCGCACCCGGTTCACATATTTGCCGATCCAGAAAAGGGTGTGGAGATCGCGCAGGCCGCCCTTCCCCTCCTTCAGATTGGGCTCGACGACATAGCGGCTGTCGCCCATGCGGCGGTGGCGCTCGTCGCGCTCGGCCAGCTTCTCGGCGACGAAGGCGCGCGCGGTGCCGGCCACCACCTCCCGGTCGAAACGGGCCGAGGCCTCGTCGTAAAGCGCCTCGTCCCCCCAGACGAAGCGGCCTTCCAGCATCGCGGTGCGGATGGTGAGGTCACTTTTCGCCATGCGGACCATATCGTCCAGCGAACGGCTGCTATGCCCCACCTTCAGGCCGAGATCCCAGAGCAGGTAGAGCATGGATTCGATCACCTGCTCCGCCCAGCCCGTCTGCTTCCAGGGGGTGAGGAAGGCGATGTCCACATCCGAATGGAGCGCCATCTCCGCCCGGCCATAGCCGCCGACCGCCATCAGCGTCAGCCGCTCGCCCGCCGTGGGATTGTTGAGCGGGTAGAGCCGGCCGGTGGTGAAATCGAACACCAGCCGCAGGATCTGATCGGTGAGGAAGGCATAGCCGGTCGCCGCATCGGTGCCGCGCGTCGGGGCGGCCGCCAGCCGGGCGGCGATCTCGGCCCGGCCATGTTCCAGCGCCGCCTTCAGGATCGCCGTCGCCTCGCGGCGGAGGGCCGCCGTATCCTTCCCCTCGATCTCGTCGAGCCGGCCGGCGATATCGCGACGATCGATGATCGCGCGGCGATTGCTCAGGGATTCGAGGCGGACGGCCATGGCTCTGCCCTAATCAGGTTGCGGCGGTAAGCAAGCTTACTGGCCAGGAACCGCCAGCCCCGTCCACCGCGCGGCGAAGGCCCAGAGATCAGCGAACTCGGCGATCAGCTTGTCCGTCGGCTTGCCCGATCCATGGCCGGCGCGGGTTTCGATGCGGATCAGGTGCGGGCGATCGCCGATCCGCGCGGCCTGCAGCGCGGCCACATATTTGAAGCTGTGGCCGGGCACCACGCGATCGTCGGTATCCGCCGTCGTCACCAGGATCGCGGGATAAGGCACGCCGTCGCGGATGTTGTGATAGGGCGAATAACGGCGCAGCACATCGAAATCGGGCTGGCGATCCGGGTAGCCATAATCGTCCACCCAATAGCGCCCGGCGGTGAAGCGGTCGAAGCGCAGCATGTCCATCACGCCCACGGCCGGAAGCGCCGCGGCGAACAGGTCCGGCCGCTGGTTGGTGACGGCGCCGATCAGCAGGCCGCCGTTCGACCGGCCCATGATCGCCAGCCGGCCCCTGCCGGTGATGCCTTCGTTGATCAGATATTCGCCGGCGGCGATGAAATCGTCGAACACGTTCTGCTTGTTGGCCAGCCGCCCGGCATCGTGCCACGCCTTGCCATATTCGCCGCCGCCCCGGATGTTGGCCAGCGCATAGACGCCGCCCATCTCCATCCAGGCGAGGTTCGCCGGGCTGAAGGACGGCCGCGAGGCGATGTTGAACCCGCCATAGGCGTAAAGCAGCGTCGGCAGGCCGGGCTTGAGGTTCGCGCCCTTGCGATAGACGACGAACAGGGGCACGCGGGTGCCGTCCTTCGAGCGATAGAAGCGCTGTTCCACCACATAATCGGCCGGATCGAACGCCACCTTGGGCACCGCGAAGGGCGTGACCGCGCCGGTCGCCACATCATAGCGGTAGATCGCCTTGGGCACGTTGAAGCTAGTGAAGGCGAAGAAGGTTTCCGGGTCGCCCGCATCGCCTTCGAAACCGATCGCCGTACCGATGCCGGGCAGGTCCACCTTGCCGGCGGGCTGGCCGTCGAGGCCGAACAGCCGCACCTCCGTCCGGGCATCCACCAGATAGGTAACGACCAGCTTGCCGCCGACGATGGCGGCGCTGTCGATGGTCGCCTTGTCCTGCGGCACGATCTCCCGCACCGCGCCGGCGGCGTCGAGCGCCACGATCCGCTGGAGCGGCGCGTCCTTGTTGGTGACGAAATAGAAGGTGTCGCCCGCCGATCCGGCGAGCGTCCAGTTATTCTCCAGCCCCTTCACCAGCGTGACGGGCGCGGCGCCGGGCTTACGCAGGTCGATCAGCGTGATCTCGTAACGGTCGTCCGTGCCCTCGGCCGAGGTAACGACCAGCCAGGCGCCGTCCTCCGTCACCTGCGCGCTATGGCCCAGCTTCGGCCGGTCGGGCGTGGCATAGACCAGCACGTCCTGCGCCTGCGGCGTGCCGAGGCGGTGGAAATAGACCTGCTGATTCTCGTTGAGCGCCTGGAAGGCGGCGCCGGCCGCCGGCTCGGCGAAGCGGGAATAATAAAGGCCGCTGCCGTCCTTCGCCCAGGCGAGGTTCGAGAATTTCACCCATTTGAGCTCATCGGCGAGCGGCTGCGCGGTCGCGACGTCGAGCAGGCGGACGGTGCGCCAGTCGGTGCCGCCGTCCTGCACGGCATAGGCCAGCTTCGTCCCGTCCTTGGAGGGCTTCCATTCGGCGAGCGCGGTGGCCCCGTCCTTCGCCCAGCCGTTGGGATCGATCAGCGCGCGCGGCGTGCCTTCCAGCCCGGCGCGGACGTAGAGGACGGACTGGTTCTGCAGGCCATCGTTGCGGGTGTAGAAATAATTGGCGCCCGCCTTTTCCGGCAGCTCGAACCGCTCATAGTTCCAGAGCGCGGTCAGCCGCTGCTTGATCGCGGCGCGGCCCGGCAGGGTCGAAAGATAGGCGTTGGTGACGCCGTTTTCCGACGCCACCCATTCCGCCACCTTGGGATCGGTGCGCACGTCATTTTCCAGCCAGCGATAGGGATCGGCGATGGGCTGGCCGAAATGATTTTCCACCACGGGTCCGCGTTCGGTGACGGGATAGGTGATGGGGGCTGCGATCACGGGAGCGGCGGCGCCAAGCAGGAAGGCTGCGACAAGATTTTTCATCGGCGGCGGGAACTTTCAAGGCGAACGGGCAAAAAGAAAGGCCGGAGACTAACGCCTCCGGCCTCTCATGCAACTTTGCGAAGAAACCTGAAGATCAGGCCGCTTCGTCCAGATCGTCCTCACCGGCGACCGGGCCCGAATCCTGGCCCTTGGCCGAAACGTCGCGATCGACGAATTCGATGATCGCGATCGGCGCGGCGTCCGACGCGCGGATGCCGGCCTTGATGATGCGGGTATAGCCGCCGTTGCGATCCTTGTAGCGCTCGGCCAGCACCTCGAACAGCTTCTTGAGCTGCGTTTCGTCCTGCAGGCGGGCATGGGCGAGGCGACGGTTGGCCAGGCCACCCTTCTTCGCCAGCGTCACCAGCTTCTCGACATAGGGGCGAAGCTCCTTCGCCTTGGCGAGCGTGGTGGTGATCTGCTCATGCTTGATGAGCGCCGCCGACTGGTTGCGGAACAGGGCGGTACGGTGGGACGCGGTCCGCTGAAGCTTACGACCGCCAACGCGATGACGCATGGTATTTCCTTCCAGTTCGTTCAGGGGCCGTATCAGGTACCCCGGACCAGGCGGCCGTTAAGGGCGCCGCCCATTCCCCTTCTTCGACGTCATCCCAGCGAAGGCTGGGACCTCCCACGATGGAGAGCGGCGCTCCCGTCCGGCGAGACCCCGGCCTGCGCCGGGGTGACGATCGGCGGGAATGCCGCCGATCGTCAGAATTCCTGTTCGAGCTTCTTGGCCATTTCCTCGATATTCTCGGGCGGCCAGCCGGGGATTTCCATGCCCAGGCGCAGCCCCATCGAAGCGAGGACTTCCTTGATCTCGTTGAGCGACTTGCGGCCGAAGTTCGGCGTGCGCAGCATCTCCGCCTCGGTCTTCTGCACGAGATCGCCGATGTAGATGATGTTGTCGTTCTTGAGGCAGTTGGCCGAACGGACCGAAAGCTCCAGCTCGTCCACCTTCTTGAGGAGGTAGCGGTTGAGCTGGTTGGCGTTCTGCTCCGGCTCGCCACCGGCGGCGGGCGCCGCGGCGACGCCGCCGGCCGACGGAGCGGCCTGGACGAGCGCGTCGTCGAAGTGGACGAAGAGCTGGAGCTGGTCCTGCAGGATGCGGGCCGCATAAGCGATCGCATCTTCCGGGGTGACGGTGCCGTCGGTCTCGATCGTCAGGGTGAGCTTGTCATAGTCAAGCTCCTGGCCGACGCGGGTGTTTTCCACCTTGTAGGCGACCTGGCGGACCGGCGAGTAGAGCGCGTCGACCGGGATCAGGCCGATCGGCGCGTCGGCCGGACGGTTGGCGGCGGCGGGAACGTAGCCCTTGCCGACATCGGCGGTCAGCTCCATGTTGAGCGACGCGCCCTCGTCGAGGTGGCAGATCACCAGTTCGGGGTTCATCACCTCGATATCGCCGGTGGTGGCGATGTCGCCGGCAGTCACCTCGGCCGGGCCGGTGACGGAAAGCTGGAGCCGCTTGGCGCCTTCACCCTGCATGCGCAGCGCGATCTGCTTCACGTTCAGCACGATGTCCGTCACGTCTTCGCGAACGCCGGTCAGCGACGAGAATTCGTGAAGCACGTTCTCGATCTTGATCGAGGTGACGGCCGCGCCCTGCAACGAGGAGAGGAGCACGCGGCGCAGCGAGTTGCCCAGCGTCAGGCCGAAGCCACGCTCCAGCGGCTCGGCGACGAAGGTCGCCTTGCGCTTGCCGTCGCCGCCCGCCTTCTTTTCGAGGCCCTGCGGCTTCTTCAGTTCCTGCCAGTTCTTTGCGTTGACAGCCATGGACTTCCCCTTGGGGGTTGGACCACGGCGCGTCCGCCGTGGCCGGAAAACTCAGCGGCGAAGGCCCGAAGGCCCCCGCCAAGCACAATCAGACGCGGCGGCGCTTGGAAGGACGCACGCCATTGTGCGGGATCGGCGTCACATCGCGGATCGAGGTGATGTGGAAACCGACCGCCTGCAGCGCGCGAAGCGCCGATTCACGGCCCGAACCGGGGCCCTTGACCTCGACCTCGAGGGTGCGGACGCCATGCTCGGCGGCCTTCTTGCCGGCATCCTCGGCCGCGACCTGGGCGGCATAGGGGGTCGACTTGCGGCTGCCCTTGAAGCCCATCATGCCGGCGGACGACCAGGCAATCGCATTGCCCTGCGCGTCGGTGATGGTGATCATGGTGTTGTTGAAGCTGGCGTTCACATGGGCGACGCCGGCGGTGATGTTCTTGCGCTCGCGACGGCGAAGGCGCTGGGGTTCACGTGCCATGGATAGATCCTGACCTTAATCTCTTGCGTGGCGCCGGGGCGGTCTCTGCGAGGCCTCGCCCCCGGCGGAAAAGTAAGGAAACCAGTCGCCCGGACTGATTTCTTAATCTTACTTTTTCTTACCGGCGATCGGCTTGGCCTTGCCCTTGCGGGTGCGCGCATTGGTGTGCGTGCGCTGGCCGCGGACCGGCAGGCCCTTGCGGTGACGCAGGCCGCGATAGCAAGCCAGGTCCATCAGGCGCTTGATGTTCATCGCCACCTGGCGGCGAAGATCGCCTTCCACGGTGTAGCCGGCGTCGATCGTCTCGCGGATCTGAAGGACTTCCTGGTCCGACAGGTCCTGAACGCGGCGCGCGGGCTCGATGCCCAGCTTGGCGGTGATTTCCTTGGCCTTGGCCGGGCCAATGCCATGGATGTAGGTCAGCGCGATTTCGACGCGCTTGTTGGTCGGGATGTTGACACCCGCAATACGTGCCACTTGTCTATTCTCCTGCTCCACAGGACGGGTGGCTTCCCCGTCCCATCTCGACGCACCCCGTAGAGAACGAAAAAACGGCGCACGCCGAAACGCCGCCGGAACCGGTCTCTAGGGATGAGCTGCGCTTAGGGCCGGGGCGGGGCGGAGTCAAGCACGCAATCCCGGCGGGCGGAGGCGGCCCATGCACCGCGCCCGCCTGCTTTGCAAGCGCCGCCGCCTTCCGCTAGGGCGCCCGCGATGGCGATATTGGACCAGCATCGGGCGGACCTCGCCGCGCTTGCCCGCCGTGGCCGGCGGCGCAGCCTTATCCCGCGCGCGGGCGCGGATTTCGCCTCCAACGACTATCTCGGCCTCGCCGGATCGGGGTGCCTGGCCGAATCGGTGGCGGCGGCGTTGGCGCGCGGCGTGCCGGTGGGCGCCGGCGGATCGCGGCTGCTGCGCGGCAACCATCCCGAGCATGAGGCGCTGGAGGCGGAGGCCGCCGCCTTCTTCGGCTGCGAATCGGCGCTGTTCTTCTCATCCGGCTTCGCCGCCAACGCGACCGCCTTCGCCACGCTGCCCCGGCGCGGCGACCTGATCCTGTATGACGAGCTGATCCACGCCAGCGCGCACGAAGGCATGCGCGCCGGCAAGGCGGACCGCGCCAGCGCCGCGCACAACGACGCGGACGCCTTCGCCGATGCCATCGGCTCATGGCGCGCGGGCGGAGGCAAGGGCCGGGTGTGGATCGCGGTGGAGAGCCTCTACAGCATGGACGGCGACCGGGCGCCGCTGGACGCGCTGGCGGCGCTGGCGGACGAGACCGACGCCTTCCTGCTGATCGACGAGGCGCATGCGACCGGCGTGTTCGGGCCGGACGGGCGCGGGCTGGCGGCGCCGTGGCAGGGGCGCGACAACGTCATCACGCTCAGCACCTGCGGCAAGGCGCTGGGCTGCGAGGGGGCGCTGCTGTGCGGTCCCGCAGCGATCACCGACTATCTGGTGAACCGGGGCCGGGGCTTCATCTTCTCGACCGCGCCTTCCCCGCTGATGGCGGCGGCAGTGCGCGCGGCGATCGGCATCGTCCGGCACGAGCCGGAACGGCGCACGGCGCTGGCGGCGCTGATCGGCCATGCGGCGGCGGCCGGGCTGCCGGCGACGGGATCGCAGATCATCCCCGTCATCATCGGCGACGACAAGCGGACCATGGAGGTTGCCGGCACGGTGCAGGCGGCGGGCTTCGATGTCCGGGGCATCCGGCCGCCGACGGTGCCGATCGGCACATCGCGGCTACGGATATCGCTGACGCTCAATGCCGGCGCCGATGCCGTGACCGGCCTGTCCGCCCTGCTGAGGGACCTGCTGTGAACGCGCATGTCGCCCACGCCTTCGGCCAGGCGCGCGATTATGACGCGGCGGCGCGGGTGCAGGCCCATGCCGCGCGCCGGCTGGCGGAACGCATCGGCGCCCTGCCCCTGCCGCGCCGGCCGCGCGTGCTGGAGATTGGCTGCGGCACGGGCCTGCTTTCCGAGGCGCTGATCCGGCGGATCGGGTTGGGCGACTGGCTGCTGACCGATATCGCGCCCGCCATGCTCGATCGCTGCGCGGAACGGATCGGCCCGCGCCTGGACGTGGGCTTCGCGCTGGTCGATGGCGAGCGGCCGGAGGTGGAGGGCGATTTCGATCTGATCTGTTCGAGCTTCGCCTTCCAGTGGTTCGCCGACCTGCCGGGCGCGATCGGCCGGCTGAAGGCGCTGCTGCGCCCCGGCGGGCGGCTGGCCTTCGCCACCATGGCCGCCGGCAGCCTGGCCGAATGGGATGCCGCGCACCGCGCCGCGACGGGCGAGGCCCCGGCCATGGGCGACTATCCCGCCCCCGAGGCCCTGACGGCGCTCGGCGCGACGGTGGAGAGCGAATATTTCGTCGATCGCCATGCCGATGCCCGCGCCTTCCTGGCCGGGCTGCGGGCGATCGGCGCGCACCGGCCGCGCGTGCCGCGCCCGCCCGTGCCGGCGCCCGCCCTGCGCCGGGCCATGGCGGCATTCGAAGCGGAGGGCGCCGGGGCCACCTACCATATCGCCTACGGAACCCTGAACGCATGACCCGATATGTGATTACCGGCACCGACACCGGCATCGGCAAGACGGTGCTGGCGGCAGCCCTCACCGCGGCGCTGGACGCGACCTACTGGAAGCCGATCCAGGCCGGGCTGGACGAGGAGACCGACAGCGAGATCGTGGCGCGGCTGAGCGGCCGGCCGGTGCTGCCCGAGGCGCATCGCCTGATCCACCCGCTTTCCCCGCATCGCGCGGCCGAGCTGGAAGGGATCGCCATCGACCCGGCGGCGATCGCCCCGCCCGCCCTGCCCGGCCCGCTGGTGATCGAGGGCGCGGGCGGGCCGCTGGTGCCGGTGACGCGCACGACGCTCTATGCCGATATCTTCACGCGCTGGGGCCTGCCGGTGGTGCTGGCGGCGCGCACCGGCCTGGGCACCATCAACCACAGCCTGTCCACGATCGAGGCCCTGCGCGCGCGCGGCGTGACGATCCACGGCATCGCCTATATCGGCCCGGCCAACGAGGATAATGAGGCGACCATCGCCGCGATCGGCCAGGTGCGGCGGCTGGGGCGGCTGCCCCACCTCGATCCGCTGACGCCCGATATGCTGGCGGCGGCCTTCGCCGAGGGATTCGATATCGCCGATTTCAGGGCCCGGCCGGCATGAGCGCGTCGCCCTCCCCCGTCTGGCACGCCTTCACCCAGCACGGGCTGGGCGAGGAGATACCGCTGATCGACCGGGCGGCGGGCGCGACCTTATATGGCGCGGACGGGCGCGCCTGGATCGATGCGATATCAAGCTGGTGGGTCATCACCCACGGCCATTGCGAGCCGCGCATCCAGGCGGCGATCCGCGCCCAGACCGACCGGCTGGACCAGCTGATCTTCGCCGGCTGGACCCATGAGCCCGCCGAGACGCTGGCGCGCGGGCTGATCGCCATGGCGCCCGCCGGCCTCGCCCACGTATTCTTTTCCGACAGCGGATCGACCAGCGTGGAAGTCGCGCTGAAGATGGCGCTGGGCTACTGGCTGAACCGGGGCGAGCCGCGCCACCGCATCCTGGTGCTGGAACATGGCTATCATGGCGACACCATCGGGGCGATGTCCGTCGGCGAGCGCGGCGTCTACAACCGCGCCTACCAGCCTTTGCTGTTCGACGTGGGCACCATCCCCTTCCCCGCCGAGGGCCGCGAGCAGGCGACGCTGGATGCGCTGGAGGCCGCCTGCCGGGGCGCGGACAGGCCCGCCGCCTTCATCCTGGAGCCGCTGGTGCTGGGGGCGGGCGGCATGATGATGTATGGGCCGCAGGTGCTGGCCGCCATGCGGGCGATCTGCGCGGCGCACGGCGTGCTGTTCATCCTGGACGAGGTGATGACCGGCTGGGGCCGCACCGGCACGACCTTCGCCTGCGAGCAGGCCGGCATCGCGCCCGACATCCTCTGCCTTTCCAAGGGGCTGACCGGCGGCGCCCTGCCGCTGGCGGCGACGCTGGCGACGCCTGCCATATTCGAGGCGCATCTTTCGCCGGATCGCGGGCGGATGTTCTTCCATTCGTCCAGCTACACCGCCAATCCGGTGGCCTGCGCGGCGGCCAACGCCAACCTCGCCATCTGGCGCGAGGAGCCGGTGGCCGATCGGATCGCGGCGCTGGCGGCGATGCAGGCGGAACGGCTGGCGGCGCTGGACGGGCGCGGCCGGATCAGGGCGAAGCGCCGGACCGGCACGATCGCGGCGATGGAGTTCGTGGAGGAAGGCAGCGACTATCTTTCCGCGATCGGCCCGCGCCTCAACGCCTTCTTCCGCGACCGGGGGCTGCTGCTCAGGCCGATGGGCAATGTCGTCTATATCCTGCCGCCTTATTGCATCACCGCCGGCGAGCTGGACCGCATCTATACCGCGATCGAGGAAGCGGCCGAATGGATCGGGCGGGAATAACGAAGGGCGCGGCGGATCGGCAGCCTCAGCCCGCCGCGACCAGGCTCTGCGCCACGGCCTCGGCCACCTTGATGCCGTCCACGCCCGCCGAAAGGATGCCGCCGGCATAGCCCGCGCCTTCCCCCGCCGGGAACAGGCCAGCGGTGTTGAGGCTCTGGAAGTCCCTGCCGCGCGTGATGCGGACCGGCGACGAGGTGCGGGTTTCCACGCCCGTCATCATCGCATCGGGATGATCGTAATTGGCGATCTGGCGGCCGAAGACGGGCAGCGCCTCGCGGAAGGCATCCACCACGAAATCGGGCAGGCACTGCGCGAGATCGGTGAGGTGCACGCCCGGCTTGTAGGACGGCATGACCTCCCCGAATTCGATGGAGGCGCGGCCGGCGAGGAAATCCCCCACCTTCTGCCCCGGCGCCTGATAGCTGGACCCGCCCGCCACGAAGGCGCGCGATTCCCAATGCCGCTGGAGGTCGATGCCGGCGAGCGGGTGGCCGGGATAATCGCGTTCGGGATCGATGCCGACGACGAAACCCGAATTGGCGTTGAATTCCGCGCGGGAATATTGGCTCATCCCGTTGGTGACGACGCGCCCTTCCTCCGACGTCGCCGCCACCACGCGCCCGCCGGGGCACATGCAGAAGCTGTAGACAGTGCGGCCGTTGGAGCAATGGTGCGACAGGCTGTAGGCGGCCGCCCCCAGATCGGGATGGCCGGCGCAGGTGCCGAAGCGGGCGCGATCGATCCAGGATTGCGGATGTTCGATCCGCACGCCCATCGAGAAGGGCTTGGCCTCGATATGGACGCCGCGATCGTATAGCGTCTGGAAGGTGCCGCGCGCGCTGTGGCCGACGGCCAGCACGACATGGTCGGCCTCCAGATATTCGCCGGTGTGGAGGTGGAGCCCGCGCAGCCGGCGGCCGCCATCGGGCGCGGTGGCGATATCGAAATCCTCCACCCGATGTTCGAAGCGATATTCGCCGCCCAGATCCTGGATGGTGCGGCGCATGCTTTCCACCATCGTCACCAGCCGGAAGGTGCCGATATGGGGGTGCGCCTCGGTAAGGATCTCCTCGGGCGCGCCGGCCTTGACGAATTCGGTCAGCACCTTGCGGCCCAGGAAGCGCGGGTCCTTGATCTGGCTGTAGAGCTTGCCGTCGGAGAAGGTGCCGGCACCGCCTTCGCCGAACTGGACGTTGGATTCGGGGTTGAGCACGCCGCGCCGCCACAGGCCCCAAGTATCCTTGGTGCGTTCGCGCACCACTTTGCCGCGTTCCAGGATGATCGGGCGGAAGCCCATCTGGGCGAGGATCAGGCCGGCGAACAGGCCGCACGGCCCCGCCCCGATCACCACCGGGCGCAGGCCCCTGCGACCGGCGGGCGCCTGCACGGGCGGGCGATATCCGGTGTCGGGCGTGGGCTGGACGTGGCGATCGTCGGCGAAGCGGGCGAGCACCGCCGCCTCGTCCTTCAAGGTCACGTCGACCGAATAGACCATCTGGATCGCCGATTTGCGCCGGGCATCATGGGCGCGGCGGGCGACGGCGTGATCGATCAATTCCTCCGGCGCGATGCCCAGCCGATCGCGGATCGCGGCGAGGAGCGCCTCGGGCGGATGGCCGAGCGGCAGCTTGAGTTCGGTGATGCGCAGCATCCGCGCGCCCTACAGCGATTCCGCCGCGAACGAAATGCCCCGGTCTGCGGTCCAGCGGATCGGGCACCGGACGAAAGCGGATGCCTTTGCCCGATGCGATCCACTAGGATGGCGGCCCAAGGAGATTCATCGATGCTGCCCTACCTGCTGCTGGCCGCGGCACCCGTCCCCGCCGCCACCGCGCCCTATCCGCCCGCCACCTTCGAACATACCGCCATCATCGCCCATCTCGCGCTCGACGGGCGCGGCCATGTGCTGGGCTGCACCATGGAGACCGCGGGGCGCAGCGTGGCCGATGCCGCGCCGGAATGCGATGCGATCGCCGATCCGGCCTTCCTGAAGGCGGTGCTGGGCGAGGATTATCGCCGGGCGATCGCGATCGACGCGCGGCTGATCGGCGAGGCGGTGGGCACGCTGGGGCCGCTGCCGGGCAGCGAGCGGCGCTTCGACCGGCGGCGGATGCTGGGCACGGCGGATATCGAGATCGACCGCGACGGCCATGTCCGCCGCTGCCGCCCCGGCCAGGCCATCGCCATCGGCGGCGCGCCCTTCAACCTGTGCGGCGCGGTGAACGGCGAGGCGCAGGCCTTCGTCGCCGATCCCGCCGCACCCGAGCCCCGGCTGCTGAAGCTTTCCTTCGAGCTGGGGATGATCGCGCGGTAGAGCGTCCGCGCGCGGCTTCGCTCAATAGCCCGAACGGACGCAGAGCACGTCGGCGAGGTAGACCGCGCGGCCTTCCGATTCCAGCGCCTCGCTCTTCGATCCGTTCCAGCCCTGCGCGCGGCAGAAGGCGTCGGCGCTGCGGGCGGCGCAATTGGCCGTCGCGCTGCCCGTGGCGCAGGCGGCGACGCGGCGCCCGTCCCGCGCGGGGCGGGGGAAGAATTCGGCCGCCATGCCGCGCAGCGACTGGTTGGGCACGGGGCGCGGCGGCTCCGCTCCGATCGGGCGGATCGAGACGAGGCGGCTTCCCGGCCCGAGCTGGTTGCCGAGGTTCGACGTGCTGCGCGAAACCGTGATGCAGCGGCCGCCATAATTGCGCTGCGGGCAGAGCTGCCAGGTGCCGCTGTTGACGCGGATGCTGCGTACCGGCCAGGCGAGGCCCATGTCCGGGTTGGCGCGGCCCACCGCGACGGCAGGGCCGCTATAGCCGGCATCGCGATAGACGATCGCCTCCGGCTGGCCGCCGGGGCGGCGCTCCTCGGCGGCAGGGGCGAGCATGGCGGCGAACAGCATCGACAGCAGCATGGCATCCTCCTCCGTCCCGCCGGGCGCAGGCCCGGTCCGGGCAATCGATCATATCGCCGCTGTTACCATAAATTGCACGGGCACCAGCGCGATAACATGTTATCTGATCGCGCGATCCGTAGGGGGCGTTCGATGATGCGCAGCTTTTCGACAGCAGCCAGGGTGATGGGTGCCGCCGGTCTCCTTGCGATGGCGCCGCTCCAGCCTGCCGGCGCGGAGCCGGATGCCGACGCCGACACGGCCGAGATCGTCATCGCCGCCGGCCCCTGCTTCGGCCGCTGCCCGGTCTACAGCACCCGCATCCTCGCGGACGGCGGCGGCCGCTTCATCGGCACGCGCTTCGTCGCCAAGGTGGGGGAGCAGGCGCTGCTGGTGGAGCCCGCCACCTTCCGCGCGATCGAGAAGAGACTCGCCCCCTACCGCCCCGCCGCCGACCGCCGGATCGGGCCGGAGGAATGCGAGAGCTTCCGCACCGACGCGCCGAGCTGGACGGTGCGCTGGGTCGACAAGTCGGGCGAGGCGGTGACGCTGTCCTTCAGCCTGGGCTGCACCGACCTGCGCTACGTGCCGCTGGCCGAGGCGATCCGCTCTTCGAACGAGATGCTGCCGATCGGCCCGCTGGTGGGGGATCGCCAGCGCTGACCGGCGCTCAGGGCGTGCGGGCGGCGCGGAGGTAGTCGGCGAGGCGCTGGAGCTGCTCGCCCATCACCTGATCGACGGCGGGCGCGATCTTGCCCGCTCCGCCGCGAATATGGCCGCTGACGCTGTAGGTCTGGACGATGCGGACGCCGGCGGGGTCGGCGGTGAGCGTCCAGCTCATCACTCCCGCGACGGCTTCGGCCTGCAGGGGGCCGAGCGCGCCCGACAGGCGGAGCAGGCGGCCGGGGCGGGCGGCGATCACGCGCATATGTTCGATGGAGCCGCCATCGGCCAGCTTCTCGCAGAAGCAGCCGCCGGCATGGAGGTTCAGCGTCATGTTGGCGGCATTGCCCGAATAGCTGTGCGCGCTGCTCCACCAGCGGCCGACATGGCCGAGCGCGCCATAGGCCGCATCGGGCGTGACGGGGGCGGTGATGCTGCGCGATATCTCGAACGCTCCGGCGGAGGCGGAGACGACTTCCGCGTCCGCAGGCGCGGCGGCGGCCAGCGCCGCTCCACCGATCATGGCCAGACCGAACGGGGCCGTAAAACGCATCATCCCCTCCCCCGGATATCGGGAGAGGGGATGATAGCATGACGAGGCGGCGGCCCGAAGCGGGTGCCCGCGCTTCCTATCGGGGGCCGAGGATCCGTTCGATCGCGGCCTCGACATCGGCGATCGGCGCCATGCCGTCGACGCGGGAGACCAGGCCCCGCGCCTCGTAGATCGGCAGGATCGGCGCGGTCTTGGCGCGATATTCGGCCATGCGGGTGCGCACGGTTTCCTCATTGTCGTCGGGCCGGCGCTTGAACTCGTGGCTGCCGCAGACGTCGCAGGTGCCTGGCACCTTGGGCAGCTTGAACTTGTCGTGATAGCCCTCGCCGCACTGCGCGCAGGTGAAGCGGCCGGTGATGCGTTCGACCAGCGCGTCCTCGTCCACCTCAAGCTCGATCACATGATTGAGGGTGCGGCCGCGCGCGGCGAGCAGGCCGTCGAGCGATTCGGCCTGCGCGGCGGTGCGGGGATAGCCGTCGAAGATCACGCCGGTATCGGGCGACAGCGCGTCGAGCTGCTCGCCGATCAGGCCGGAGACGATCTCGTCCGAGACGAGGCCGCCCGATTCCATCACCGCCTTGGCCTGGAGGCCGATCGGCGTGCCCGCCTTGACGGCGGCGCGCAGCATGTCGCCGGTGGAAAGCTGCACCATGCCGCGTTCGGCGACCAGCCGGCCCGCCTGGGTGCCCTTGCCCGCGCCCGGAGGCCCCAGCAGAATGATGTTCATCGGAAGCTAGTCCCCCCTATTGCCGGTTTGCCGGTCTTTGCCGTCAGCGGCGGTTGCCGCCCTTCAACTTCGCCTTCTTGATGAGATCGCCATATTGATGGGCGAGCAGGTGGCTCTGGATCTGCGTGACGGTATCGATCGTCACGTTGACCACGATCAGCAGGCTGGTGCCGCCGAGCGCGAAGCTGATGCCCGCCCGCGAGGCCAGATATTCCGGCACGAGGCAGATCAGCGTCAGATAGGCCGCGCCGATCACGGTGATGCGGGTCAGCACGAAATCCAGATAGTCGGCGGTGTGCTTGCCCGGACGGATGCCGGGGATGAAGCCGCCGTAACGCTTCAGATTGTCCGCCGTCTCCTCCGGGTTGAAGACGACCGCGGTGTAGAAGAAGCAGAAGAAGATGATCCCCGCCGCATAGAGCAGCATGTAGATCGGCGCGCCATGGGCGAGGTTGAGGTTCAGCCAGCTCAGCACCGATCCCCACCAGGTATCGTCGTTCACGCGCTGCCCGGCGAACTGGCTGATCGTGAGCGGCATCAGCAGCAGCGACGACGCGAAGATCGGCGGGATGACGTTGGCGGTGTTGATCTTGAGCGGCAGGAAGCTGCGATCGCCCTGCATCATGCCGCGCGCGGTCTGGCGCTTCGGATACTGGATCAGCACCCGGCGCTGCGCGCGCTCCATGAAGCAGATGAACAGGATCAGGCCCGCGATCAGCGCGACCACGCCGAGGATCAGCACCGGCGACAGCGAGCCCGAACGCCCGCCCTCGAAAAGCTGGGCGAGGTGCGTGGGCAGCGAGGCGACGATGCCGGCCATGATGATGAGCGAGACGCCGTTACCGATGCCACGGCTGGTGATCTGTTCGCCCAGCCACATCAGGAACATCGTGCCGCCGATCAGCGAGATGACGGTGGTGACGCGGAACAGGATGCCCGGATCGATCACGGCGGACATGCCCTGGTCCGCACCCCAGGCTTCCAGGCCGACGGCGATGAAATAGCCCTGGATCGCGGTGAGCAGCACCGTGCCGTAGCGGGTATATTGGTTGAGCTTCTTGCGCCCGCTCTCGCCTTCCTTCTTGATCGCGGCGAGCGACGGCGACAGCGAGGTCGCGAGCTGCACGACGATCGAGGCGGTGATGTAGGGCATCACGCCGAGCGCGATCAGGCTCATGCGCGAGAGGCTGCCGCCCGAAAAGGTGTTGAAGAAATCGAGAACGCCGCCCTTGGTCGTTTCGAACTGGGCGTGGAGCGCCACCGGATCGATGCCGGGCAGCGGCACGAAGCTGAGCAAGCGGAACACGATGAGCGCGCCCAGCGTGAACCACAGCCGCTTCTTGAGATCGGTCGCCTTGGCGAACTGGGAAAGACTGACGTTGGCGGCCAGTTGTTCGGCTGCGGATGCCATGCGTTTAACGACCCCGGAAAAATTGAAGGCGGCGGAGTGCCTCTACGCCCCCCGCCGCCTCATATAATGCCCCTGTCGCGCTTGTCAGCCCCGAACACCAAGAACGGGCCGAAAGCGCAACCGGAAATTCAGGCCTTGGCGGCCTTCTTGGCGGCGAGGGTCTTGCCCTTCTTAGCGGCAGCCTTTTCGGCCGCCGGAACCACCACGATCACCTCGACCGAGCCGCCGGCCTTCTCGACCGCCGCCTTGGCGCCGGCGGACGCACCGGCGACCTTGAGCGACAGCTTGGCCTTAAGCTCACCCTTGCCGAGCAGGCGCACGCCATCCTTGCCGCCACGGGCGACGCCCGCCGCCTTGAGCGCGGCGTGATCGATCACGCCGTCGGTGGCGAGCTTGCCGCCGTCGACCAGCGCCTGGAGCTGGCCCAGGTTCACCTCGGCATAATCCTTGGCGAAGATGTTGTTGAAGCCGCGCTTCGGCAGGCGCATGTGGAGCGGCATCTGACCGCCCTCGAAGCCCTTGATCGAGACGCCCGAGCGGCTCTTCTGGCCCTTCTGGCCGCGGCCGCCGGTCTTGCCGAGGCCCGAGCCGATGCCACGGCCCACGCGGACCCGGCCCTTGCGCGCGCCCTGATTGTCGCGGATGTCGTTCAGTTTCATATCGTGCACTCGCTTTCGCTTTTGTCGCGCTGAGCCCGCCCCGCATCGCGGGAATCGGACTCTATCTGTCTGGCTAGAGGCCGAGGCCCCTACCCCGTTCGCCGCCGGGCCGTAAAGCCCAAATCGGCCCATGGACCAAATCGACAAAGGGCCGCGATGCGGCCGAAGCCATCATCGCGGCGCCTTGTGAGCCCCGGCGATCGGCCGGGACGGCCGAGGGGATCAGCCCTCGACCTTCACCATGTGCTGCACCTTGCGGATCATGCCGCGCACTTCCGGAGTATCCTCCAGTTCGCGAGTCCGGTGCATCTTGTTGAGGCCCAGGCCGACGAGGGTCGCGCGCTGGTCCTTGGTCCGGCGGATCGGCGAGCCGACCTGCGTCACCTTGATGGTCGCCATGTCCGATTACTCCGTAACGGCCGCGGCTTCGGCTTCCGCCACCTCGGCCGAAGCACCGCCACGACCCAGCAGGTCGGCGATCTTCTTGCCGCGGCGCTGGGCCACCGACTTCGGGCTGGTCTGATCCGAAAGCGCTTCGAAGGTCGCACGGATCATGTTGTAGGGGTTCGAGGTGCCGACCGACTTGGTCACCACATCGGCCACGCCCAGGCTTTCAAAGATGGCGCGCATCGGGCCACCCGCAATGATGCCCGTGCCCTGCGGCGCCGAGCGCAGCGTCACCCGGCCCGCGCCGAAATGGCCGTTGCCGTCGTGGTGCAGCGTGCGGCCTTCGCGCAGCGGAACGCGGATCATCGCCTTCTTGGCGGCAGCCGTCGCCTTCGAGATGGCTTCCGGCACTTCGCGCGCCTTGCCATGGCCGAAGCCGACCCGGCCCTTGCCGTCGCCGACGACGACCAGAGCCGCGAAGCCGAAGCGCTTGCCGCCCTTCACGGTCTTGGAAACGCGGTTGATGTGGACGAGCTTTTCGATCAGCTCCTCGCCACCTTCCTCGGCGCCACCGCGACGATCGTCGCGACGGCCACGGTTGCCGTCGCGGCCACGGCCGCCACGATCACCGCCCGGGCCACGGCCACGGCCGCCACGCGGACCACGGCCCTGGCGCTCGCCTTCCGGCGCGCCGCCAGCGGCGGGCGCATCGGCAGGAGCGCCCGCCTGGATTTCGGTTTCGTCAGCCATATTAGAACTCCAGTCCGCCTTCGCGGGCGGCGTCGGCGAGAGCCTTCACCCGACCATGGAACAGAAAGCCACCGCGATCGAACACGACCTTGGTGACGCCGGCGGCCGAGGCACGCTCCGCCAGGCGCTTGCCGACGGCAGCCGCGGCTTCCGCCGTGGCGCCGGTCTGGCCGCGGACATCCTTGTCCAGCGTCGAGGCGGCGGCGACCGTGCGGCCGGCGGCGTCGTCGATCACCTGGGCATAGATGTGGCGACCCGAACGGTGCACCGAAAGGCGCGGACGGGTGGCGCCACGAGCTCGCAGCGCGGTGCGGACGCGCTGGCGGCGCTTCGCGAAAAGAGAGAGCTTGGCCATTACTTCTTCTTCCCTTCCTTGCGGAAGATGAACTCGCCGGCATATTTGATGCCCTTGCCCTTATAGGGCTCCGGCTTGCGCCAGCGGCGGATCTCGGCGGCGATCTGGCCGACCTTCTGCTTGTCGATGCCGCTGATCTGCACCGTCGTCTGGTCCGGCGTCGCGATCGTGATGCCTTCCGGCACCGCGAAATCGACGTCGTGGCTGTAGCCGAGCTGCAGCTTCAGGTTCTTGCCCTGAAGGTTGGCGCGGTAGCCGACGCCGGTGATCTGCAGCGTCTTCGAGAAACCCTCGGTCACGCCCGTCACCAGATTCTGCACCAGGGTGCGCTGCATGCCCCAGAAGGAGCGGGCGCGCTTGGTGTCGTTGGCCGGCTGGATCGCGATCTGGCCGTCCTCGATGGTGTAGGTCACCTCATCGGCCAGCGGCAGGGTGAGGGTGCCCTTGGGCCCCTTCACCGAAAGCTCGCGGCCCTCGATCGTGGCCGTCACGCCCGCGGGAATGGCGACCGGCTTCTTGCCCGTGCGGCTCATCAGAAGACCTCCGCGAGAATCTCGCCGCCGACATTCTGCTCGCGCGCTTCCGCGTCGGACAGAACGCCCTTCGGCGTCGAGACGATGGTGATGCCGAGGCCGTTGCGGATGCGCGGCAGCTCCTTGGCGCCCGAATAGACGCGGCGGCCCGGCTTCGAGACGCGGGCGACATGCTGGATCGCCGGCTGGCCTTCGAAATATTTCAGCTCGATACGCAGGCCATCGTGGCCGGCGAGATCTTCCGAGCTGTAGCCACGGATATAGCCTTCGCGCTGCAGCACGTCGAGGACGCGGGCACGCAGCTTGGACGCCGGGGACAGGACGCTGTCCTTGCGCGCGCGCTGGCCGTTGCGGATGCGGGTGAGCAGATCACCCAAAGGATCGGTCAGAGCCATCTTCAGTTCCTTACCAGCTCGACTTCGTGACGCCCGGGATCAGGCCCTTGTTGGCCAGATCGCGCAGCTGGACACGGCACAGCCGGAACTTGCGGTAGTATGCGCGCGGACGCCCGGTCAGCTCGCAACGGTTGCGAACGCGGGTGGGGTTCGCGTTGCGCGGCAGCTCGGCGAGCTTCAGGCGCGCGATCAGGCGCTCCGTCTCGTCCTTGCCTTCATCGTCCGCGATCGCCTTGAGGCGCGCATACTTGCCAGCATATTGCTTGACGAGCTTCTTGCGCTTCTCGTTCTTGTTGATCGAACTCAGTTTCGCCATGACTTAAGTTCTCTTTCCTTATCGGATCGAGCCAGTCTCCCCGAGGGAGATCAGGCCGCCTTCTTTTCTTCGACGACGGGCTGCGGGAACGGGAAGCCGAACAGGCGAAGCAGCTCGCGCGCTTCCTCGTCGGTCTTCGCCGTCGTCGCGACGACCACGTCCATGCCACGGATCTTGTCGATCTTGTCGTAGCTGATTTCCGGGAAGATCAGCTGCTCCTTCAGGCCGGTGGCATAATTGCCGCGGCCGTCGAACGACTTGTCGGAAAGGCCGCGGAAGTCGCGGACGCGCGGCAGGGCGATCGTCACGAACCGGTCGAGGAATTCGTACATCCGCTCGCGACGAAGGGTGACCTTCGCGCCGATCGGCATGCCTTCACGCAGCTTGAACTGCGCGATCGACTTCTTCGCCTTGGTGATGACGGCCTTCTGGCCGGCGATCGCGGTCATTTCCTGGGCCGCGACCTCGACCTTCTTCTTGTCCTGCGTCGCCTCGCCGACGCCCATGTTCAGCACGATCTTCTCGAGCCTGGGCACCTGCATCGGGTTGGTGTAGCCGAACTTCTCCGTCATCGCCTGGACGATGCGGTCCTCGTACAGCTTCTTGAGGCGGGGCTTGTAAGCGTCAGCCATTGATCTGCTCCCCGGACTTCACGGCCACGCGGACCTTCTTGCCGTCCTTGATTTCGAAGCGGACGCGCGTCGGCTTGCCGTCGGCGGTCACATGCGCGACCTTCGAGACATGCAGCGGCGCTTCCACGCGCTCCAGGCCACCCTGCGGGTTGACCTGGGTCGGCTTGCGGTGGCGGGTCGCGACGTTCACGCCGGACACGATCACCTTGCCCTCCTTGGGCAGCGACTTGGTGACTTCGCCGGTCTTGCCCTTGTCCTTGCCGGACAGGACGATGACCTTGTCACCCTTCTTGATCTTCAACGCGGCCATCACAGCACCTCGGGCGCGAGCGAAATGATCTTCATGTGGCCCGCCTGGCGCAGTTCGCGCACCACCGGCCCGAAGATGCGGGTGCCGATCGGCTCCCCGCTATTCTTGTTGATCAGAACGGCGGCGTTGCCGTCGAACCGGATCGTCGAACCGTCCGGACGATGAATGTCCTTCGCGGTGCGGACGATGACGGCGCGGTGCACGTCGCCCTTCTTCACCTTGCCGCGCGGGGCGGCTTCCTTGATCGACACGACGATCACGTCGCCGACGGTGGCGGTGCGGCGCTTGGAACCGCCGAGCACCTTGATGCACTGGACGCGCTTGGCGCCCGAGTTATCGGCCACGTCCAGGTTGGACTGCATCTGAATCATGGGTCAGTCCTCCTTAACCGGCGACGGCGGGGCTTTCGGCCCCGACCTTGCCCAGAACGCGCCACGTCTTCAGCTTGGAGATCGGCGCGCATTCCTCGATGCGGACGGTCTCGCCTTCCTTGAACACGTTGCCCTCGTCATGGGCGTGATACTTCTTCGAACGGCGGATGATCTTGCCGTAGAGCGGGTGCTTCACCTTACGCTCCACCAGCACCACCACCGTCTTGTCGGTCTTGTCGGAGACCACAGTCCCCGTCAGCACGCGCTTCGGCATGACTGGTGTCTCCTTACTTGGCGGCCGAGCGCGCGCGCTCGGTCTGGAGGGTCTTGATCTGCGCGATGGTGCGACGCACCTCACGCACCCGCGACGGCTTCTCCAGCTGGCTGGTGGCGGCCTGGAAGCGCAGGTTGAACTGCTCGCGCTTCAGCTCGCCCAGCTGCTCGGAGAGCTGGTCGTCGGTCTTCGTCTTGAGATCGCTGATCTTGGCCATGTCACGCAGCCTCGTAAATCGATTCACCGAGGCGGGCGACCACCTTGGTCTTGATCGGCAGCTTCTCCATCGCACGCTCGAAAGCGACGCGGGCGAGCGGGCCGGGAACGCCGTCCAGCTCGAACAGGATGCGGCCGGGCTTGACGCGGGCGGCCCAGAATTCGGGCGAACCCTTACCGGAGCCCATGCGGACTTCGGCCGGCTTCGACGAGACCGGAACGTCCGGGAAGATGCGGATCCACAGACGGCCCTGGCGCTTGATGTGGCGCGTGATGGCACGGCGGGCCGCCTCGATCTGGCGGGCGGTGATCCGGTCCGGCTCCAGCGCCTTCAGGCCGAAGGCGCCGAAGTTGAGCTGAGTGCCACCCTTGGCATCGCCGTGGATGCGGCCCTTGAAGGCCTTGCGGAATTTTGTGCGCTTTGGTTGCAGCATGTCTTAATCGCCTTCTGACACCGATTGTCCGGTCGATCAGGCGACGTGGAAAGGGGCGAACCCCTTACCGCGCCGGCCGGACCCCCGACGTCTGAGCTTCCATCATGAGCCGATCCTGGGCGAGCGGATCATGGCCGAGAATCTCGCCCTTGAAGATCCACACCTTGATCCCGCACACGCCATAGGCGGTGTGGGCTTCGGCTTCGGCATAATCGACGTTCGCGCGCAGCGTGTGCAGCGGCACGCGACCTTCGCGATACCATTCGGTCCGCGCGATCTCCGCGCCGCCGAGACGGCCGGCGCAGGTGATGCGGATGCCTTCCGCGCCGAGACGCAGCGCCGACTGCACCGCGCGCTTCATCGCACGGCGGAACGCGACGCGGCGTTCGAGCTGGTCGGCGACGCCCTGGGCCACGAGCTTGGCGTCGATTTCCGGCTTGCGGATCTCGACGATGTTCAGGCTCACGTCCGACGACGTCATCTCGCCCAGCTTCTTGCGGAGCTTCTCGATATCCGCGCCCTTCTTGCCGATGATGACACCGGGACGGGCAGCGTAGATCGAAATGCGGCACAGCTTGGCCGGACGCTCGATCACCACCTTGGAGATCGCCGCCTGCGGCAGCGCCTTCATGATGAACTTGCGGATCTTCAGATCCTCAAGCAGCAGGCGGCCATAATCGGCGCCTTCGGCGAACCAGCGGCTGTCCCAGGTGCGGTTGATCTGCAACCGCATGCCGATCGGGTTGGACTTCTGACCCATGTTATTCTCCAGCCTCTTCCTGCTCGCGGACGACCACGCGCAGGCGCGAGAACGGCTTGACGATGCGGGTGGAACGGCCGCGGGCGCGGGTGGCGAAGCGCTTCATGACGAGGCCCTTGCCGACCGAGGCTTCCTTCACGACGAGCGCGTCCACATCGAGATTGTGGTTGTTCTCGGCGTTGGCGATCGCGCTCTGAAGCACCTTGCGGACGTCGACCGCCATCGCCTTCTTGGAGAAAGCGAGGATGTTGAGCGCGTCGCCGGCCTTCTTGTTGCGGATGAGGGCCGCGACCAGGTTCAGCTTCTGCGGCGAGCCGCGGACGGTGGTGGCCACCGCCAGCGCTTCCTTATCGCCGACCTTGCGGGGGGATGCAGGCTTCGACATCAGCGCTTGCCCTTCTTGTCGGCGGCGTGGCCGGGGAAATAGCGCGTCGGCGCGAATTCACCCAGCTTGTGACCGACCATGTCTTCGTTGACCGACACCGGCACGAACTTGCGGCCGTTGTAGAGGTTGAAGGTCAGGCCGACGAACTGCGGCAGGATCGTGGAGCGGCGCGACCAGGTCTTGATCGGCGCGCGGGCACCAGATTCCTGCGCGGCCTCGGCCTTGCGCAGAAGGTGCAGGTCGACGAACGGACCTTTCCAGACGGAACGGGCCATGGCTTACCTCTTCTTCTTCGCGTGACGCGAACGGATGATGAACTTGTCCGTCGCCTTGTTGCTGCGGGTGCGGGCGCCCTTGGTCGGCTTGCCCCACGGGGTGACCGGGTGACGGCCGCCCGAGGTGCGGCCTTCACCACCGCCATGGGGGTGGTCGACCGGGTTCTTGGCGACGCCGCGGGTGAGCGGACGATGGCCGAGCCAGCGGTTGCGACCGGCCTTGGCGAGGTTCTGGTTCGCGTTGTCGGGGTTCGACACCGCGCCCACCGTGCACATGCAGTCCGAACGGATGTAGCGCTGCTCGCCCGAGTTCAGGCGAACCATCACCATGCCCTTGTCGCGGCCGACGATCTGCACATAGGTGCCGGCGGCACGCGCGATCTGGCCGCCCTTGCCGGGCTTCATCTCGACATTGTGGACGATCGTGCCGACCGGGGCCTGGCCGATTTCCATCGCGTTGCCGGGCTTGGTATCGGTCTTCTTGCCCGCCACGATCACGTCGCCGGCAGCCAGACGCTGCGGCGCGATGATGTAGGCCTGCTCGCCGTCCTCATACTTCACCAGCGCGATGAAGGCCGAGCGGTTCGGGTCATATTCCAGGCGCTCGACGGTCGCGGGCTGATCCCACTTCCGGCGCTTGAAATCGACGAAGCGATACTTCTGCTTGTGGCCGCCAGCGATGCCGCGCGCGGTGGCGTGGCCCATGTTGTTGCGGCCGCCAGACTTGCGCTTGCCTTCGGTAAGCGCCTTGACCGGCTTGCCCTTCCACAGCGACGACTTGTCGACGAGGATCAGGCCGCGCCGCGCCGGGCTGGTCGGGTTATAATGCTTCAGCGCCATGGCGTCAGATCCCCGTGGTCACGTCGATGGACTGGCCTTCGGCCAGCGTCACGATCGCCTTCTTCACGTCCGAGCGGCGGTAGGGCGCGCCCTTCCACTTCTTGGTCTTGCCCTTCTGGACGATGGTGTTCACGCCCGTCACCGAGACGTTGAACAGCGCTTCGACAGCCGCCTTGATCTCGGGCTTGCTGGCGTCGCCGGCGACCTTGAAGACCACCGCATTATGCTCGGAGAGCAGCGAGGTCTTCTCGGTGATGTGCGGCGCGAGCACGACGTCATAATGACGCAGTGCCACCGCTTCGTTCTGCTTCTTAGCCATTGAGGCGCGCCTCCAGCTTCTCGACGGCGGCGCGGGTCAGCACCAGCGTGTCATGCTTCAGAATGTCGTAGACGTTCGCACCGATCGCCGGCAGCAGGTTGACGCCCTTGATGTTGCTCGAAGCCAGCGCGAAGCTGACGTTGAGCACATCGCCGTCGATCACCAGCGCCTTCGTGCCGAAGCCCAGCTTCGCGAGCTGGCCCGCGAGCGTCTTGGTCTTGCCTTCGGCGACATCCAGCGCGTCGACGACGATCAGGTTGCCGTCCTTGGCCTTGGCCGAGAGCGCCATCTTCAGGCCGAGCGCGCGAACCTTCTTGTTCAGCGACGGGTTGAAGTCGCGAAGGCGGGCACCGTGGGCCTTACCACCGCCGATGAAGACGGGGGCGCGGCGATCGCCGTGACGGGCCGTGCCGCCGCCCTTCTGGCGACCGAACTTCTTGCCCGAGCGGGCAACGTCCGAACGCTCGCGGGTGGGACGGGCCGTGCCGCGGCGCTTTTCGAGCTGCCAGGTGACGACGCGGTGCAGGATGTCCGCGCGCGGCTCGAGGCCGAACACCTCGTCCGCGAGTTCGATGTCGCCCGACGCCTTGGCGTCGAGGGTCTGAACCTTGACCTTCATGATCAGCCCTCCTGGCCTTCAGCGGCTTCGGCAGCGACTTCGGCGGGAGCCTCGGCCTGCGGAGCGCTATCGTTGCTGCCAGCCTTCTTCACGGAGGCCGGATAGGGCGCATCGGCGTGACGCGCGACCTTGACCGAATCCTTGACGATCAGCCAGGCGCCCTTCGATCCGGGCACCGAGCCCTTGACGAAGATCAGACCGCGCTCGACGTCGGTGGAGACGATCTCGAGGTTCTGCTGCGTGCGCTGGCGATCACCCATGTGACCGGCCATCTTCTTGTTCTTGAAGACCTTGCCCGGATCCTGGCGGTTACCGGTCGAACCGTGCGAACGGTGCGAGACGGAAACGCCGTGCGTGGCGCGCAGACCGCCGAAGCCCCAGCGCTTCATGGCGCCGGCGAAGCCCTTGCCCTGCGTCTGGCCGGCAATGTCGACATACTGGCCCGGCACGAAATGGTCGGCGGCGATTTCCGCGCCAACCTCGAGCACGGCGTCATCGGCCACGCGGAATTCCACGAGGCGCGCCTTGGGCTCGACTTCCGCCTTGGCGAAATGCCCGCGCTCGGGCTTCGAGATGTTCTTTACCTTCGCGGTGCCCGCGCCGAGCTGCACGGCCACATAGCCGTCGCGCTCCTTGTCGCGGACCGAGACGACCTGATTGCCTTCCAGGGACAGAACGGTAACCGGAACGTGCCGGCCGTCTTCCTGGAACAGGCGGGTCATCCCCATCTTCTTCGCGATCACGCCAGTGCGCATGATCCGTTCCTTCCAACAGAGGCTCCCGTCAGCGGGGAGCGTGCCAACGAAAAAGGCCCCGGCGTAACCGCCGAAGCCCAGCCCAATGAACCCTTGCCCCCGTCAGGGCCATCATTTCCGCTTCGTAAAAAGCGAAAGACGGGGACTCGGTCGCCAGCCTTGAAGGCTGGCCGGTATCCCTACTCTTCCGTCGCGCGATCGAAGGGCCCGGGGGCCGATCGCCTTTCGACTTACGCCGCGTGGCGGAAAATCGCGCGAAGCGCCGCAGCCGATTCGGCCGCGACGGGAGGTGGCCTATTAGGCCAGTTTGATCTCGACATCAACACCCGCGGCGAGATCGAGCTTCATAAGAGCGTCGACCGTCTGCGGCGTGGGCTGAACGATATCCAGGAGGCGCTTGTAGGTGCGCACCTCAAACTGTTCGCGCGACTTCTTGTCGATGTGCGGTCCACGGTTGACCGTGAACTTTTCGATGCGCGTCGGGAGGGGAATGGGGCCGCGGATGAGCGCGCCGGTGCGTCGGGCGGTGTCGGCGATGTCGCCGGTGGCCTGATCGAGCACGCGATGGTCGAACGCCTTCAGGCGAATACGGATGTTCTGCGTTTCCATTTCTCTACCGATGCGAAAGAGCCGTGCCCCTGGAGCCGGACCGAATCTGCCGGCCGAATCCTTCGGGGCGAAAAAATACCGGCCGGCTCCGTAGGGGAGCCGGCCGGCTCATGCAAGCAATTACTTGACGATCGTGCCGACGACGCCGGCGCCGACCGTGCGGCCGCCCTCGCGAATGGCGAAGCGCAGGCCCTGGTCCATGGCGATCGGGGCGATCAGCTTGACGCCGATCGAGACGTTGTCGCCCGGCATCACCATCTCGGTGCCTTCCGGCAGCTGCACTTCGCCCGTCACGTCGGTCGTGCGGAAGTAGAACTGCGGACGGTAGTTGGCGAAGAACGGCGTGTGACGGCCGCCTTCGTCCTTCGACAGGACGTAGACCTCGGCCTTGAACTCGGTGTGCGGGGTGATCGTGCCCGGCTTCGCGAGCACCTGGCCACGCTCCACCTCGTCACGGCCGACGCCGCGGATCAGCGCACCGATGTTGTCGCCGGCCTGGCCCTGGTCGAGCAGCTTGCGGAACATTTCGACGCCGGTCACGACGGTCTTGCGGGTGTCCTTGATGCCGACGATCTCGACTTCCTCGCCCACCTTGACGACGCCGGTCTCGACGCGGCCGGTCACCACGGTGCCACGGCCCGAGATCGAGAACACGTCTTCGATCGGCATCAGGAACGACTTGTCGAGCGGACGCTCCGGCTGGGGGATCCAGCTGTCGACGGCCTGCATCAGCTTCAGCACGGCGTCATGGCCGATTTCCGGGGTCTTGCCTTCGAGGGCGGCGACCGCCGAGCCGGCGATGATCGGAATGTTGTCGCCGTCGAAGTCATACTTCGAGAGCAGCTCGCGGATTTCCAGCTCGACGAGCTCGAGAATCTCGGCGTCGTCGACCAGGTCGACCTTGTTCAGGAACACGACGAGCTGCGGCACGCCGACCTGACGGGCGAGCAGGATGTGCTCGCGGGTCTGCGGCATCGGGCCGTCGGTGGCGGACACGACCAGGATCGCGCCGTCCATCTGCGCGGCGCCGGTGATCATGTTCTTCACATAGTCGGCGTGGCCCGGGCAGTCGACGTGAGCATAGTGACGATCGGCCGTCTCATACTCGACGTGCGCGGTCGAGATGGTGATGCCGCGCTCGCGCTCTTCCGGCGCCTTGTCGATGTTGGCGTAGTCGACGAAGGTCGCGCCGCCGGTCTCGGCGAGCACCTTGGTGATCGCAGCCGTCAGCGAGGTCTTGCCATGGTCGACGTGACCGATGGTGCCGATGTTGCAGTGCGGCTTCGTCCGCTCGAACTTAGCTTTCGCCATTGTATCCTACCTTCTTCTCAAACCGTTTTCCGAGCGCGCCGCCCGATGCGGACGCGCCCATAACCACAAATTCAGCTTTACGCCAGCTTCGCCTTCACCTCGTCCGCGACGTTCGCCGGGACTTCGTCATAATGCGAGAACTGCATCGTGTACTGCGCGCGCCCCTGCGTGAACGAGCGGAGCTGGTTCACGTAGCCGAACATGTTGGCGAGCGGCACCATCGCCTCGACGACCTGGGCGTTGCCCCGGCTGTCGGTGCCCTGGATCTGGCCGCGACGGCTGTTCATGTCGCCGATCACGTCGCCCAGATAGTCTTCCGGCGTCACCACCTCGACCTTCATGATCGGTTCGAGCAGCTTGATGCCAGCCTTCTGCGCCGCTTCGCGCATCGCGCCGCGGCCGGTGATTTCGAACGCAAGCGCCGACGAGTCGACGTCGTGATACTTGCCGTCCAGCAGCTCGACCGAGAAGTCGATGATCGGGAAGCCGATCAGCGAACCGGTCTCGGCGGTCTCGCGCATGCCCTTTTCGACCGAGGGGATATATTCACGCGGAATATTGCCGCCCTTGACCGAATCGATGAACACGAAGCCGGTGCCGCGCTCGCCGGGGGTGAGCTTCACCTTCACTTCGCCGAACTGGCCGGAGCCGCCCGACTGCTTCTTGTGCGTGTAGGTGACTTCCACCGGCTTCGCGAGATATTCGCGATACGCCACCTGCGGCGCGCCGACATTGGCCTCGACCTTGAACTCGCGCTTCATGCGGTCGACGAGGATCTCGAGGTGGAGCTCGCCCATCCCCTTGATGATCGTCTGGCCCGATTCGTGGTCGGTCGAAACGCGGAACGAGGGGTCCTCGGCGGCCAGGCGGTTGAGGGCGACGCCCATCTTCTCCTGGTCGGCCTTGGTCTTCGGCTCCACCGACAGCTCGATCACCGGCTCGGGGAATTCCATCCGCTCCAGGATGATCGGAGCGGTCGGCGCGCACAGCGTGTCGCCGGTGGTGGTTTCCTTGAGGCCGGCGAGCGCGACGATGTCGCCCGCATAGGCTTCGTCGATGTCCTCACGCGAGTTGGCGTGCATGAGGAGCATGCGGCCGATCTTTTCCTTCTTGTCCTTCACCGAGTTCAGGTAGGTGCCCTTTTCGAGCTTGCCCGAATAGATGCGCGCGAAGGTGAGCGAGCCCACGAAGGGATCGTTCATGATCTTGAACGCCAGCGCCGACATCGGCGCCGTATCGTCGGCCGGACGCGAATCCTTGGTCTCGCCGTCCAGCTTGACGCCTTCGACCGGCGGGATGTCCAGCGGGCTCGGCAGGTAATCGACGACGGCGTCGAGCAGCGGCTGCACGCCCTTGTTCTTGAAGGCCGAGCCGCACAGCACCGGCACGAACGAGAAGTTCAGCGTGCCCTTGCGGATCAGCGCCTTCAGCGTGGCGGCGTCCGGCTCATTGCCCTCGAGATAGGCTTCCATCGCCGCATCGTCCTGCTCGACGGCGGTCTCGATCAGCTCGCTGCGCGCGGTGGCCGCGGCATCGGCGAGGTCGGCGGGGATGTCCTGATATTCGAACTTCGCGCCGAGCGATTCCTCGAGCCACACGATCGCGCGGTTGTTCACCAGGTCGACCAGGCCCTTGAAGCCGCCTTCGATGCCGATCGGAAGATAGAGGACGAGCGGACGGGCGCCGAGACGATCCTTGATCATCTCCACGCAGCGTTCGAAGCTCGCGCCGGTGCGGTCAAGCTTGTTGACGAAGCACATGCGCGGAACCTTGTACTTCTCCGCCTGGCGCCACACGGTTTCGGACTGCGGCTCCACGCCGGCCACGCCGTCGAAGCAGGCGACCGCGCCGTCGAGCACACGCAGCGAACGTTCCACCTCGATGGTGAAATCGACGTGGCCGGGCGTGTCGATGATGTTGATCCGGTGGTCGTCCCAGAAACAGGTCGTCGCGGCCGACGTGATCGTGATGCCGCGCTCCTGCTCCTGCTCCATCCAGTCCATCGTGGCGGTGCCTTCGTGGACTTCACCGATCTTGTAGGACTTGCCGGTGTAATAAAGAATGCGCTCGGTCGTCGTCGTCTTGCCGGCGTCGATGTGCGCCATGATGCCGATATTGCGATACTTGGCGAGCGGGTGGCTGCGGGCCATGATCTAATCTCCGATGTCGGGGATCGGAGCGTGCGCTCCGTCCCCGACGATATGGGAAGTATGTGTGACTCTTTCGAGTCCCGCCGATTACCAGCGGCGGTTACAAACCCGTCGTTACCAACGGTAGTGCGAGAAGGCGCGGTTCGCTTCCGCCATGCGGTGCGTATCCTCGCGCTTCTTCACCGCGTTGCCGCGGTTGTTGGCGGCGTCGAGCAGCTCGCCCGAGAGACGCGCCGACATGGTGTTCTCGCTGCGCGCGCGGGCGGCGGCGATCAGCCAGCGGATCGCCAGCGCCTGCGAACGCTCCGGACGGACTTCCACCGGCACCTGGTAGGTGGCGCCGCCGACGCGGCGGCTGCGGACCTCGATGCCCGGACGGATGTTGTTGAGCGCATCGTGGAACACGCCCAGCGGATCCTTCTTGGCGCGCGCCTCGACGGTATCCAGCGCCGAATAGACGATGCTTTCGGCGACCGACTTCTTGCCGTCGAGCATGACGGAATTCATGAACTTGCTGAGCACGACATCCCCGAACTTCGGATCGGGCAGGATTTCGCGCTTTTCGGGACGACGACGACGAGCCATCTCGTTACTTCCTTATCTAGGCGCCCGGGGCCGCGAGGGCCGCGCCGGGCATGTCAACCGGCCTTGGCCAGAGCTTACTTCGGACGCTTGGCGCCGTACTTCGAACGGCTCTGCTTGCGATCCTTCACGCCCTGCGTGTCGAGCACGCCGCGCAGCACGTGATAGCGCACGCCCGGAAGGTCGCGCACACGGCCGCCGCGGATCAGCACCACCGAGTGCTCCTGCAGGTTGTGGCCTTCGCCGGGGATGTAGCTGATGACTTCGCGCTGGTTGGTCAGGCGGATCTTCGCGACCTTGCGGAGAGCCGAGTTCGGCTTCTTCGGGGTGGTCGTGTAGACACGCGTGCAGACGCCGCGCTTCTGCGGGTTCTGCTCCATCGCGGGAACCTTGGACTTGGCCTTCTGCGGCTCGCGTCCCTTGCGGATCAACTGATTGATCGTCGGCATGAAGCCCTTCACCTTTTGTTACCGGAAAAACCGGCGGTTACTTTACCGATGCCCGAATTGCCCCGGGGCATGCCCGGAACGCGCAAAGGCCCCGGCGGCCTAACGACCCGCCCGGACCATTGCGTGCATCAGCAATGTTCAAGCTAGTCCGCCATCCGGGAATCCGGCGGACGAACAGCGCGGCGCTATAGAGAGAGAGTCGCCCTGGGTCAACGGGGGCCGCCTTGCGCCCGCCGGCCGCCTCGGCCGGGGCAGGCGATACCCCGCCGTCCCGCCCGATTCCATCGATGCGGCGCCGGAATGGCTCGCGCCGTCCATTATGCCCCGGCGGCGCGGTTGCAAAGGCCGGCCTGCTCCATATCGTCGTCACCGGGGGGTCGCGATTCGCCCGTATGTCCGGGCAAATCGATCGATCAGGGGACATTACGGATGGGATGGTTCAACGCATTCGCGCAGGCGGCCATCATCGGCACCGTCCGCCCTTATGTGAGCCGGGAACTGCCCGGCTGGGGCAAGCTCTACAACAGACTGATCGGCACCTACGCTCATGACGGCTTCTGGGCGGGGCAGCCGCCCCGCTGGGTGCGCGGCAAGCTGCACGGCTATGAGATGCGGGTGGATATCCGCCGCTGGTCCAACCGGGCGACCTTCTTCCTGGGCCGCTTCTACGACCTGCCGACCCAGCTTCTGATGATGGGCGTGGTGCGGCGCGGCGACACGGTGGTGGACATCGGCGCCAACGAAGGGATGATAGCGCTGCTGCTGAGCCGGCTGGCCGGGCCGGATGGACGGGTGATCGCCTTCGAGCCCAATCCCGGCCCGCGCGCCGTGTTCGAGGCCAATCTGGAACGCAACCGCATCATGAACACGCGCGTCCACGCCTGCGGCCTGGCCGACGAGCCGGGCACACTTCCACTGTTCGTGCCGCACATGAACAGCGGCGAGGGATCGTTCGGCGCGCGGCGCTACGATGCGAACGAAGGCGAGACCATCGCCTGCCCGATCGGCGTGGGCGACGAGATGCTGGCGGGCGAGATACCGGCGGTGATCAAGATCGACGTCGAGGGGTTCGAGCTTCGCGTGCTGCGCGGGCTGAGCAAGACGATGGCCCAGGCCAAGCCCGTGATCGTGATGGAGATGGTGGCGAGCCACCTCGCCCGCGCCGACGCCTCGCCCGCCGCGCTGATGGAGGAGCTGGCGCGCCACGGCTATGTCGGCCACCGCCTCGGCGTCGAACGGGTCGGCGGGCGGCAGGCCCTGCGGCTGATCCCCGTCGATCCGGCGGCGGAGTGGACCGACGGCGATCTGGTGTGGACGGTGCCCGGATCGGCCGGGCACGACGCGATCGAGGCCATCAGGCAGCCGGCGGGATAAGCCGCCCGCCGCCGTTCAGCGCAGGTCCTTCACCACGTCCCCGCCCTTCATCACGAAGGGCACGGATTCGAGCAGGCGGACATTGGCGGTCGGATCGCCGGAGACGGCGATGATGTCCCCATAGCAGCCGGGCTCGATCGCGCCGACGCTCGATTCGCGGCCCAGCGCCTGCGCGGCGGTGAGGGTGGCGGCACGGATCGCCTCCGCCGGAGTCATGCCGTAGCGGACCATGATCGCGAATTGGCCGGCGGCGGTGCCGTGCGGCATCACCCCGGCATCGGTGCCGAACACCAGCTTCACGCCGGCATCATGCGCCTTGCGGAAATTCTGGCGCTGGATCTCGGCGATCTCGCGGTCCTTGCGGAGATTATCCTCCAGCACGCCGTTCTTCGCGCCTTCCGACTGGGTATATTCGGTGTTGAAGATATCCATGGAAAGATAGGTGCCACGCTCCCTGGCCAGCCTGATCCCCTCATCGTCGATCAGGCTGGCATGCTCGATCGTGTCGATGCCGGCGCGGATCGCCGCCTTGATGCCGGCGGTGCCATGGGCATGGGCGGCGACCTTCAGGCCCCACATATGCGCTTCATCGGCAATGCCCCGAAGCTCCGCCTCGGTAAGCTGCTGCTGCCCCGGCTCGGTATTGCGGGAGAAGACGCCGCCGGTCGCGCAGACCTTGATGACTTCCGCGCCATATTTGCGCTGCTCGCGCACCCGCTGGCGAAGCTCGTCCACCGAATCGCCGACCGCCTTGCCCTTCGCCTCGAACGAGGGCGGCAGATAGGTCTCGTCGCAATGGCCGCCGGTCGCGCCCAGCGCGTGGGCCGCGGGCACGATGCGCGGGCCGGGGATCAGCCCTTCCTCGATCGCCTGCTTCATGCCGACATCGGCATAATTGCCCGATCCGACGTTGCGGACGGTGGTGAAGCCCGCTTCCAGCATCGCCTTCGCATTGGCGGTGCCCTGGATCGCCCAGAAGCTGTCGGTGAACTGGAGGCCGGTATAGCCGCCATAATGTGGGTTGCCATCGAGGTGGACGTGCATGTCGATCAGGCCCGGCAGGATCGTCATCTCGCCGAGATCGACGCGCCGAGTCCCCCCCGGAAACACATGCCGAGCATCACCGCGCGTAGTGACGGATTGTATGCGGCCGTCGACGATGGCAACGACCGGATCGTCAAGCAGCTTGCCTGATTTCGCATCGAACATATGTGCGGCCGTGACGACCACGGTTTCCGCCGAAGCCGGCGCGGCTACGGTGGCGAGCAACAGCGCGGAAAGCGCCGCAAGCGATTGTTTCATAAGACCCCCTTCGTCCTCGGTCGCCAGTCGTAACCCCGCCTCCCGCCGCCGGCAATCGGGCATTCACCCCCGGCGGGCGAGGCGGAGGCAGCCGGCGACCCACAAGAGGCCGATCGCCCAGCCGGCGGCCACGTCGCTCGGCCAATGGACAGAGAGCATCACCCGCGACAGGCCGGTGGCGATCGCGAGCGCAAGGGCCGCCGCCGTCCATCCCCGGGCCGGCGACCAGAGACGGGCGGCCGCGAGCCACACGATCAGGTTGTTGGCGGCATGGCCGCTCGGCATGCTGGCGGAGCGGACGATGTCCTGATGCGGCAGCAGATCGGGCCGGGGCCGGCCGATCGCCGACTTGAGCAGCAGGACGAGCAGCGCCCCGCCCGCGACGATGGCGAGGAACAGGCCGGCGCGCCTGAGGCCGCGCCGCCAGCCGATCAGCGCCGCAAGCAGCAGAACGATAAGAAAACGCGGNCCGGCATCGCCGAACCGCGTGAAGAAAAGCGCGAGTCCGGCGGCGGCCGATCCGGGTTCGACCGCCAGCGCGTGGAGCAGGGCGGCATCGAGGCCGGCCGTCATCCCTGCCCCCGCCCCCGCCGCTCCGCACCTTCCGGGCGGAGCGTCAATGGATCCTGACTTTCGTCAGGATGGCGGGGCATGGGGAGGACGCCCTGCCCTAGAAGTGCAGCGCGCGGCCGTAGGCGGAGAGCACGCTTTCGTGCATCATCTCGGACAGGGTCGGGTGCGGGAAGACCGTCTCGATCAGTTCCGCCTCGGTGGTCTCGAGCTGCTTGGCGACGGTATAGCCCTCGATCAGCTCGGTCACTTCCGCGCCCACCATGTGCGCGCCGAGCAGCTCGCCGGTCTTGGCATCGAACACCGTCTTGATGAAGCCTTCCGCCTCGCCCAGCGCGATCGCCTTGCCGTTGCCGATGAAGGGGAACTTGCCGACCTTCACCTCATAGCCGGCTTCCTTGGCCTTCTGCTCGGTCAGGCCGACGGACGCCACCTGCGGCCGCGAATAGGTGCAGCCGGGGATGTTGCGCTTGTCCATCGCATGCGGATGCTGGCCGGCGATCGCCTCGGCCGCGATCACGCCTTCGTGGCTCGCCTTGTGCGCCAGCCATGGCGGCGCGGTGACATCGCCGATCGCCCAGAGGCCGGGCACGCTGGTGCGGCCCATCGGATCGGTATCGATATGGCCCTTGGTGGTCTTCACCCCCAGCGCCTCCAGCCCGATATTCTCGGTATTGGGGACAATGCCGACCGCGACGATGACATGGCTGAACTCGGTCGTCTCGACCTTGCCGTCCTTGCCCTTGATCTGGGCGGTGACGCCCTTGGCGCCCGTCTTCAGCAATTCGACGCCGGCGCCGGTGAAGATCTTCATCCCCTGCTTGGTCAGTGCCTTTTCCATGAAGGCGGAGACTTCCTCATCCTCCACCGGCAGGATGCGGGGCAGCATCTCGACGATCGTCACGTCGACGCCCATGTCCGAATAGAAGCTGGCGAATTCCACGCCGATCGCACCCGATCCGATGACGAGCAGCTTCGTCGGCACTTCCTTGGGCGTCATCGCGTGGCGATAGGTCCAGATCCGCTCGCCGTCCGCCTTGGCGAAGGGCAGGTCGCGGGCGCGGGCGCCGGTGGCGATGAGGATGTCCTTGGCGGCGAGATCGGTCTTCTTGCCGTCCTTCTCGACGCTCAGCCTGCCCTTGCCGGTGATCGTGCCGGTGCCTTCGACGACGGTGATCTTGTTCTTCTTCATCAGCGTCTTGACGCCGGCGTTGAGCTGGGCGGCGACGCCGCGCGACCGCTTCACCACCTTGGCGATGTCGAAGCCCGGCTTCTCCACCGACAGGCCATAGGCCTCGGCATGGGTCATGTAGTGATAGATTTCCGAGGTGCGGAGCAGCGCCTTGGTGGGGATGCAGCCCCAGTTCAGGCAGATGCCGCCGAGCAGCTCGCGCTCGACGATCGCGACCTTGAGGCCGAGCTGCGCGGCCCGGATCGCGGCGACATAGCCGCCGGGACCGGAGCCGAGGACGATGAGATCATAGGTGTCAGCCAAGGAAATGCTCCCGATCCAACTGCGATGCGGGAGGAGCGCCCCCGCATCGACGATTATCTAGTTCGCCGCTCCGTCCGCCGGCAGCGGGGGGACGCGGCGGGGCTGCCGGTCCTCGCCGATGGCGACGAAGGTGAAGGTGGCGTGCGTCACCTGATAGCTGCGGTCGTCGTGCCGGGCGCGGCGCCAGGCCTGCACCTCGATCTTCATCGAGGTGCGGCCGACGCCGACCAGCGACGCATAGACCGACACCTCGTCGCCGACGACGACGGGACGGTGGAAGGTCATCCCCTCCACCGCGATCGTCACCGCGCGGCCGTGCGAGTAGCGCGAGGCGACCGATCCGGCGGCCGAGTCCATCATGCTCATCAGCCAGCCGCCGAATATGTCCCCATAGGGGTTCGTATCGGCCGGCATCGCGATCACGCGGATCGCCGGTTCGCCCGAAGGCGGGATATCGTCGTCCCGGCTCAAGCCAGCATGCCCAGCGGCTTTTCGACGAGGCGCTTGAACGCCGCCATCAGCTCGGCGCCGACGGCGCCGTCGATGGCGCGGTGATCGAAGCTGCCGGTCGCCGTCATCACCGTGGCGATGGCCAGCGCGTCGTTGACGACATAGGGCCGCTTCTCGCCCGCGCCGACCGCGAGGATCATGCCCTGCGGCGGATTGATGACGGCGTCGAACTGCTTGATGCCGAACATGCCGAGGTTGGAGATGGAGGCGGTGCCGCCCTGATATTCCTCGGGCGCGAGCTTGCCTTCGCGGGCGCGGGCGGCAAGGTCCTTCGCCTCGGTGGCGATGCGCGACAGCGGCTTGTTGACGACGTCCGTGATCACCGGGGTGATGAGGCCGCCGGGGATGGCGACCGCCATCGAAATGTCCGACCGCTGGAATTTGACAAGGTTGTCGCCGGCGAACTGGACGTTCGCATCCGGCACCTCGGCCAGCGCCACGCCGAGCGCCTTGATGAGGAGATCGTTGACCGAAAGCTTGACGCCCCGGCCCTCCAGCCCGGCGTTGAGCTCGCCCCGCAGCTTGAGCAGCGCATCGAGGTTGCAGTCGATCGTCAGATAATAATGCGGCACCGTCTGCTTCGACTCGGTGAGCCGCTTGGCGATCGTCTTGCGCATGTTGGAAAGCTTGATCGTCTCGGCCGGGATGCCGGCCGGAGCGGCGGCAGGCGCGGGCGCGGGCTGGGCAGCAGGCGCACCGGCGGCAGCGGCCGGAGCGGCGGCGCCCGGCTTAACGCCTTCCACGTCCGCCTTGACGATGCGGCCATGCGGCCCCGATCCGGTGACGGCGGCGAGATCGATGCCCTGGGCCTGGGCGATACGGCGGGCGAGCGGGCTCGCCTTCACGCGATCGCCCGATGCGGCCGGCTGGGCGGCGGGACGGGGCGCGTCCGCCTTGGGGGCTTCGGCCTTGGCGGTTGCGGGTTCGGCCTTCGGCGCGGGGGCTTCGGCCGGCTTTTCCGCCTTGGGCGCGGGCGCGGAGGACGCGGCGGCGGCGGCATCCTCGCCCTCGCCGGCGATCAGCGCGATCACCTCGCCCACCTTCACGCCATCGGTGCCCTCGGGGATGACGATCTTCGCGATCGTGCCTTCATCGACCGCCTCGAACTCCATCGTCGCCTTGTCGGTCTCGATCTCGGCCAGGAGNTCGCCGGACTTCACCGTATCGCCTTCCTTCACCAGCCATTTCGCCAACGTCCCCTCCTCCATCGTCGGCGAGAGGGCGGGCATTTTGAGTTCGATGGGCATAAGGCTGGCCTCGAATATCTGGGCAGGGAACAGGCGACCGTCTCTCGGACAAGCGGCCCTGCCGGTCAAGGCCCCCTTCCCCCGCGTCATGCTTGCCTGCGCGCTTCATTTCACCCATGTCTTGCCCCCAACAGGGAGAGACGAGCGATGCGCACCTATCTGGTGGTGATCGACGATAATGACGAATCGCGCGTCGCGCTGCGCTTCGCCGCGCGCCGCGCCGCCAAGACGGGCGGCGCCGTGGAGATCGTGGCGCTGATCCCGCCCCCGGAGTTCGTGCAATGGGGCGGCGTGCAGGCGGCGATGATGGAGGAAGCCCGGCTGCGCGCCGATGCGCTGGTGGCGCAGGCGGCGGGCGAGCTGATCGAGGAAACGGGTCTGCGCCCTTCCATCACCGTGCGCGACGGCGATCCGGTGGCGGCGGTGCGCGCGATGCTGAAGGAACGGCCGGAAACCGCCGCCCTGGTGCTGGGCGCCGCCGCATCCGGCGCGCCGGGGCCGCTGGTCGCCCATTTCGCCGGCCAGGACGCCGGCAAGCTGCCCTGCCCGGTGATGATCATCCCCGGATCGCTGAGCGACGAGGCGCTGGACCGGCTGAGCTGAGCCTGCCTCCTATTCGCCGATCCGGCCCGCCAGGATCACCGCCAGCGCGGTGATGCCGGCCACATCCTCGGCATCGAAGCGGTTGGGGGTGGGGCTGTCCAGATCGATCACCGCGATCACCCGGCCGTCGCGCTTCACCGGCACCACCAGTTCGGAGGCGGAGGCCGCGTCGCAGGCGATGTGGCCGGGAAACGCATGGACATCGGCCACGCACTGCGCCCGCCCGCTTTCCGCCGCCGTGCCGCACACCCCCTTGCCGAAGGGGATGCGGATGCAGGCGGCCTTGCCCTGGAACGGCCCCAGCACCAGTTCGCGCCCCTGCGCGCGATAGAAGCCGGCCCAGTTGAGATCGGGCAGATATTCCCACAGCAGCGCCGCCGCATTGGCCATGTTGGCGACCGGATCGGGCTCGCCCGCCGTCACCGCCTCCAGCGCGGCGGCAAGATCGCGGTAGAGGGCCGGCTTGTCCTGCCCATCGGCCATGGCGAACTGATACATCGGATATTCCTTCAATCCATACGGACCTTGCCGCGTCCGCGCTTGATTTCGGATCGCTGCAACTTTCCTTCAAGCCGGCGCGCCTTGGCCGCCTTGCCGGGCTTGGTCTTCACCCGGCGCACGGGGCGGACATGGGCCTTGGCCAGCAATTCCCCCAGCCGTTCGCGCGCCTCGGCCCGGTTCGCCTCCCGCGTGCGGTGGGTGCGGGCCACCAGCACGATCGCGCCATCGGCGGTGAAGCGGCTGCCCGCCAGCTCCTTCAGCCGGCGATAGACATCGGGCGCGAGGCCCAGCGCGAACACGTCGAGCCGGATCTGCACCGCCGTCGCTACCTTGTTGACATTCTGGCCGCCCGGCCCGGTGGCGGCGAGGAATTTCTCCTCCAGCGCGTCCTCCGGGATCGGCCAGGGTTCAGGCGGCGGCATCGGGAACGGCGGCATGGGCCGCGAACGGCCCGAAGCTGGGCGGCGGATCGGCCAGCGCCGTCACCGGCGGCTTGCCTTCGCGCGGCACCGTGAGCGCGCGGGCGTGGAGCAGCATCGGCCCGGCATCGCCCCGGCCATAGACCGGATCGCCGACGATCGGCGCGCCGAGCCCCGATGCGGCATGGACGCGGATCTGGTGGGTGCGGCCGGTTTCGGGCCGGAACTCGATCAGCGCCCGGCCGTCCGCCTCCATCAGCTTGCGCCAATGGGTGCGCGATGCCTTGCCGCGATCGTCCACCACCATCCGCCAGCCTTCCTCCCGGGTCGAAACCTTGAGGAGCGGCAGATCGATCACCCCTTCCGCCTCGGCCGGCGGCGGGCTGACGACGGCCCAATAGACCTTGGTAACGCTGCCCGCCTCGAACGCGGCCGAAAAGCGCTTATGCGCCTTGGGGTTGCGCGCGAGCAACAGGCAGCCCGAGGTATCGCGATCGAGCCGGTGGACGATCTGCGGCCGGCGCTGGAAACCGAAGCGCAGCGAATCGAGATGGTTCTCCACGCTCAACGATCCGTCCCGCACCGGCGTTACCGGCAGGCCGGCGGGCTTATCGACGACAAGCGCCTCGGCATCGATGAAAAGGACATGATCGGAGAGCATCCGCCCGCTCTGTCACGGAGCGGGGCGGGGCGCAACTTCGGCGGCGCGCGCCTTAGTCGTGGGCCTCGTCCCGACGGAAGCGCCGGCGCAGCCAGCGCGCCGCGAAGATCAGTCCACCCGCCGCCAACACCCAGGGCAGAATGGTGGCGACCAGCGTGACCAGCAGGCCCAGACTTTCCCCGAAAAAGCCCGCGACATTGCCCACGGACCGCCGCAACGGCGACCAGAAGCCGGCATCATCCGGCGCGTAGCCGATCTCGATGGTCGACATCGCCACGCGCCCACGCGCTTCGGCCAGCCAGGATCGGGCGGCGTCGATCTCCTCCTGCACCTCGGCCACCGCCTTTTCCGCCGCGACAAGATCGGCGACGGGGCCGTTGCGCGTCTGGAGCAGGGCCATGAGCCGGTCGGCAAGCGCTTGCCGGGCGCGCACCCGCGCCTCCGTATCGACGATGCGCTTGGAAAGATCCTCCGCCTCGATGCTCGCATCGCCCTGGCGGCCACCGGCGGATGCCACCGCCTGCCCCAGCGCCGTGCCGAAATTGCGGGCGATCCCCGCCTCGACCGCGAGCGTCATCGAACCGGAGGCGCCGCCATCGTCCCCCGAGGCACGGCCCATCGCCAGCACGCGGCAGCGCGCCGGCCCCAGCCGATCGCACATCGCCAGATGGCGATCCTGCGCGCGGACGATCGCATCGGCGGGCAGCCGGAAGGAATAATGATAAGTATAAGCGATCTGCGGCACGCTGACCTGGATCGCATCCCCGCCCTTTTCTTGGCTTGCGGGGGCTTCGGCCAGTTCCTCGGTGGACGGCGGCGGCTCGACCGATTTGCTGCAGCCGCCCAGCATCAGGGCAAACGCAATCAATCCCCACGACCAGAACCGCCCCATATAGCCCCCAATGCTTCCCCGGTGCGGCGCGACCTTAGATTGAAACCCGATCAATTCCAGAGAAGTTTCGGCGACGGGCGCATTCCGCTCGACGTGAACTTTGGCAGCCTATAGCGTCCTGGGAAGGCGGGGGAGAATCAGGTCGTTGCTCGAATTTCTGGGGGCTGGGGAAAATCTGNCGTTCGCGGTCGCGCTCGCCCTCATGCTGCTGATCGGCGCGGTGGAGGCCGTGGGGCTTTCCGCCGGGATGATCGGCCATGAGATCGACATGGACGGCGATGGCGACTGGCTGGGCTGGCTGGGCATCGGCCGCATTCCGCTGCTGATGCTGCTGTGCGTGCTGCTCGCCTGCTTCGGCCTGATCGGGCTGATCGGCCAGCAGGTGGCGCTAAATCTTACTGGCGCGCTGCTGCCCGGCTGGATCGCGGCGCCGGCCGCCGGCGTGGCGGCGCTGCCCGCCACCGGCATCCTCGCACGCGCGCTAGGCCGCATCCTGCCCCGCGACGAGACCACCGCGATCGACCCCGGCGAACTGGTGGGCCTCGGCGCCACCATCGTCGTCGGCCGCGCCTCTCCCGGATCGCCCGCCAAGGCGCGGGTCCGCGATCATCATGGCCAGACCCATTATGTGATGGCCGAACCCGACAATCACGGCCAGGTTTTCGGCGAGGGCGAGGAGATTCTGCTCGTCCGCCGCGAAGGCAACGTCTTCCGCGCCATCGCCACCGGCCGCCCATCATCGCTGCAACTGGAAGGCTAGATGAGCAACATCGTACCCGTGACCGAACAGGGCAATTCGCTGGTCAGCATCGGCATCTATGCCGGCATCGCGCTGGCGCTGATCCTGACGCTGGGCTTCATCATCGCCCGGCTCTACAAGCGCGCATCCAAGGAGATCGCCTTCGTCCGCACCGGCTTCGGCGGCGAGAAGGTGGTGATGAACGGCGGCGCGCTGGTGCTGCCGGTGTTCCACGAGACCATGCCGGTCAACATGAACACCGTGCGCCTGGCGGTGGAGCGCAAGAACAGCGACGCGCTGATCACGCTGGACCGCCTGCGCATCGACGTGAAGGCCGAATTCTATGTCCGCGTGCGACCGGATCGCGAGGCGATCGCCATCGCCGCGCAGACGCTGGGCATGCGGACGATGAATCCCGATGCGCTGAAGGAGCTGGTGGAGGGCAAGTTCGTCGATGCGCTGCGCTCCGTCGCCGCCGGCATGACGATGAACCAGCTGCACGAGCAGCGGTCCGATTTCGTGCAGAAGGTGCAGCAGGTTTCGTCGGCCGATCTGGCGATGAACGGGCTGGAGCTGGAATCGGTTTCGCTGACCGGGCTCGACCAGACATCGATCGAGCATTTCAACGCCAACAACGCCTTCGACGCCGAGGGTCTCACCAAGCTGACCGAGCAGATCGAGCTGCGCAAGAAAGCCCGCAACGATATCGAGCAGGATACCCGCGTCCAGATCGAGGCGAAGAATCTGGAGGCCGCCCGCCAGTCGCTCACCATCGGCCGCGACAGCGAGTTCGCGCGGCTGGAGCAGGAGCGCGAGGTGGAGATGCGCCGCGCCGAGCAGACGTCCGAGATCGCCCGCCAGCAGGCCGAGCGGCAGCGCGAGGCGGACCAGGCGCGTATCCTCGCCAAGCAGCAGACCGACGCCGCCCAGATCGAGGCGGACCGCGCCGTCCAGCAGGCCAAGATCGCCCAGGCGCAGGCGATCGAGATCGCGCGGCAGGAACAGCAGATCGCCGTGCAGAACAAGAGCCGGGAGGAAAGCCAGGCCAAGGCCGAGGCGGACAAGGCGCGCGCGGCCGCCGTCGCCGCCGAGGAGCAGGTGGGCACGGCCCGCGAGACCGAGGTGGCCGAGCGCGTCAAGCGGATCGAGCTGATCGACGCCGCCCGCGAGGCCGAGCGCGCCGCCATCGCCATCCGCGTGCAGGCAGAGGCGGAAAAGCAGGCCGCCGCCGACCGGGCCGAGGCGCTCCGCGCGGCGGCGCAGGGCGAGGCCGATGCGGAGAAGCTGAAGGCCGACGCCGCGCGGGTGCGCTTCGAGGTCGAGGCCGCCGGCCAGCGGGCGATCAACGAGGCGGCGAACCTCCTCTCGTCCGACCAGATCTCGCTCCAGACCAAGATGGCGCTGCTCAAGGTGCTGCCGGAGGTGATCCGCGAGGCGGCGAAGCCGATGGAGGCGATCGACAGCATCAGGATCGTGCAGGTCGACGGCCTCGGCGGCGGCGGGGTCGCGGCCGCCAATGACGGTGGATCAGGCGCGGCGGGCGACGGCAACCTCGCCAACTCGGCGGTATCGGCGGCGTTGCGCTATCGCGCGCAGGCGCCGGTGATCGACAGCCTGATGCGCGAGCTGGGCTTCGACGGCGCCACGCTCGATTCGCTGGTGGCGGGCGCGGCCGGCGGCGATACCAAGGCGGTGGCGCCGCCGCGGAACGGCGTGAGCTTCGCCGCCCCGGTCGCCGCCAAGGCCCCCCGCGACGCCGAGCCCGCCAAGGATTGAGGCATTGGAGGAATAAGGGCGCGCGGGGGCGATAATCCCCGCGCGCCTTTTCTTTGGAAGCGAGGCCTCAAGCCCCGATCAGCATGCCCGCCAGCGCCGCCGACATCAGGTTGGCGAGCGATCCGGCGATCAGGGCCTTCACCCCCAGCCGGGCGATCATCGGCCGCTGGTTGGGGGCGAGGCTGCCGGTGGCGGCCATCTGGATCGCGATCGAGCTGAAATTGGCGAAGCCGCACAGCGCGAAGGTGACGACCGCCACCGTGTGCGGCGAAAGCTGGTCGAGCTGCTGGCCGAGCGAGATATAGGCCACGAATTCGTTGAGCACGACCTTCTGGCCGAACAGGCCGCCGGCGATCCCCGCCTCGTTCCACGGCACGTTCAGCAGATACATGATGGGCGCGAAGACGAAGCCCAGCAGCTTCTGGAAGCTCAGCCCCTCCAGCCCGAACAGGTTGCCGACCCCGCCGAGAATGCCGTTGGCGAGCGCCACCAGCGCCACGAAGGCGAGCACCATCGCCCCCACCGAAACCGCGATGCGCACGCCCGTCTGCGCGCCCTGGGCGGCCGCCTGGATGATGTTGGCGGGCTTTTCCTCGTCATGCGTCGCCTCGGCGATGGCGATCTGGCATTCCTCGTCCGGCGCATCCGGCGCGTCGGGCATGATGATCTTCGCCATCAATATGCCGCCGGGCGCGGCCATGAAGCTCGCCGCCAGCAGATAATCGATGCGGATGCCCATCGATGCATAGGCCGCGAGGATCGTGCCCGCCACGCCCGCCATGCCCGACGACATCACCGTGAAGAGCTGGGCGGGCGTGAGCGAGGCAAGATAGGGCCGGATCACCAGCGGCGATTCGCTCTGCCCGACGAAGATGTTGGCGGCCGCGCACAGCGATTCGACCTTGGAGACGCCCGTCACCTTCTCGATCCCGCCGCCGATCCAGCGCACCACCAGCGGCATGATGCCGAGATGGTAGAGGATCGAGACGAGCGCCGCGAAGAAGATGATCACCGGCAGCGCCTGCAGCGCGAAATTCTTGCCGAGCCGGTCGGCCGCGAGATCGCCGAACAGGAAGGACGTGCCCTCGTTCGCATAGCCGAGCAGGTTGGATACGCCCGCCGACAGCCATTCCAGCGCCCAGCGCCCGGCCGGCACGTAGAGGACCAGGATGGCGATTCCCACCTGGAGGGCGAAGGCCGCGCCGACGACGCGCAGCCGGATGGCCCGGCGATTGGACGACAACAGCACGGCGATCGCCAGGATCAACGCGATCCCGGCCAGGCCGATCAGGAACTTGGTCATGAAGTTTCGAAAACCCCCGGATGCCCCGCGCCGCATAGCCAGGCGCGCCGGGATGCGGTGATCGCATGCCGCGCCGCAATAGGCCAGCCGCTTTCGTCGCAAACCGGCGGCCGCCCCCCTCCGCAGCCATTCCAGCAGTGCCGGACATCGCCGGAATCCTGGCAGGGATCGCCATTGAAACATTGGGCACAGAGCGCGCTCCAAAAGCTCCGTCACCCCGGACTTGGTCCGGGGTCCATCTCTCGATCAACGCTGGCGCGCGATCATCATGCCCGGCGCCTGCCGCACGGTGGACCCCGGACCAAGTCCGGGGTGACGGGAGGATCCGGGCGAGAGGGCCTGGCGCCTCTCCGGCAACCGAAATCCACCGCCATCCCACTTTCGCGGGTGCGGGAAAGCCGTTAACGGGGGCCATGACGAACCCGGCCGCGCCCGCCATCCGCCCTTCCCTCTTCCTCTACGCGCTCCTCTACGGCGGCATGACGTGCATCGCCGGCGTGCTGGGCAACAAGCAGGTCGATCTCGGCCCGCTGGCGGTGGAAGCCGGGATCTTCGCCTTCCTCCAGCTCGTGGTGCTGTCCAGCGCGGTGGCGGAGCTGCACGGGCGGGCCACCGCCAACCGCATGGTGCTGTGGGGATTCGCACCGCTGGTGATGTCGATCCTGCTGATCCTGCTGGTGCTGGCGCTGCCCGCCGCCGACGAGATGGACCCGGCCCGGCGCGACGGCTTCCACCTGGTGCTGGGGCAGAGCCCCCGGCTGATGGCAGGCGGCATCGTCGCCTACGGCACGTCGCAACTGCTGAACGTCACCATCTTCAGCGCGCTCCGGCGCGGCGAGGGCCGGCTGCTGTGGCTGCGCGCGGGGCTGGCGAGCATCGCATCGCAGGTGGTGGATACCTTCCTGTTCGTGACGATCGCCTTCCTGGGCGTGTTCCCGATCGGCGAGCTGATGCTGGGCCAGATGATCGCCAAGGTGGTGCTTTCGATCGTGCTGGTGCCGCCGCTGATCTATCTGGCCGTCGGCATCGGCCGGAAGCTGGACGCGCGCGGCTGAGCCAGGCCGCCGGCCCACCGGGGCGCAACCAACAGGTGACGCAAGCCCCCGTCCCCGCTATGGGCGCGCCATGACCGACCACGCCATCGATCCCGCCCTGCTGTCCAAGGCCGAAACGCTCGTCGAGGCGCTGCCCTATATGCAGCGTTATGCCGGCGAGACCTTCGTGGTGAAATATGGCGGCCACGCCATGGGCGATCCCGAGGCGGCGGCCGATTTCGCCGAGGATGTCGTGCTGATGAAGGCGGTGGGGATCAACCCTATCGTCGTCCATGGCGGCGGCCCGCAGATCGGCGCGATGCTGAAGACGCTGAACGTGGAGACCAGCTTCGTCGACGGCCTGCGCGTGACCGACGCCCAGACCGCGCGCGTCGCCGAGATGGTGCTTTCGGGATCGATCAACAAGGAAATCGTTTCCTGGATCGGCCGCGCGGGCGGCCGCGCCGTCGGCATTTCCGGCAAGGACGGCCGGCTCGTCACCGCCGAGAAGGTGCACCGCACCCAGCGCGACCCCGACAGCAATATCGAGCGCGCCGTCGACCTGGGCTTCGTCGGCGAGCCCGCGGACGTGGATTGCCGGCTGCTGGAAACCATTTCCAAGTCCGGCATGATCCCGGTGGTGGCGCCGATCGGCGTGGGCACGGATGGCGAGACCTACAATATCAACGCCGATACCATGGCCGGCGCCATCGCCATCGCCACGGGTGCGGCCCGCCTGTTCCTGCTGACCGACGTGCCCGGCGTGCTGGACAAGCAGAAGCAGTTGATGCCGGACCTCACCCCCACCCAGATCGCGACGCTCCGCCAGGACGGCACGATTTCCGGCGGCATGATCCCCAAGCTCGAAACCTGCGTGCACGCCGTGGAAGGCGGGGTGGACGCGGCCGTGATCCTGGACGGACGGGTGCCGCACGCCATGCTGCTGGAAATCTTCACCCGGCGCGGCGCCGGCACGCTGGTCCGCGCGGGCTGATCTCGATCCCGGCGACACCCGCCGGATCGTGACGGCGCGACAACCGGCCTCGAACTCCGCCGGGACGGCTGCTCATGCGGCCCCCTCCATTCCGCCCGTCGCCACCCTTATATTGCCCGGAAACGCCTCTCCGGCTAATCGAAACATCCAACGGCGGATCAGGGAAACTTGCTGATGTATCTTGTAGGGGCGCTGCTGAGCGTCATCGATCTTCTCATCAACATCCTGGTCGCGATCTTCATCGTCCAGATGGTGCTGTCGCTGCTGGTCGCGTTCAACGTGGTCAACACCTATAACGAATTCGTCCGCCGGTTGATGGAGGCGCTCTACCGCGTCACCGAGCCGCTGCTGCGGCCGATCCGCCGCTTCATGCCCGATCTGGGCGGGCTCGATTTCTCGCCGATGGTGCTGATCCTCGGCCTCGTCATCCTGCAGAAGCTGCTGGCCGGCATGGCCTATCAGGTGGCCTACGGCGGCTGAGGCGCTGCCCTGGAGCATCGCCGGGGACGGCGTGCAGCTGGCCGTGCGCGTCACCCCGCGCGGCGGCCGGGATCAGGTGGCGGGGCTGTGGCGTGACGCAGCCGGGCGATGCTATCTGGCGGTGAAGGTGGCGGCGGCACCCGCCGACGGCGCCGCGAACGATGCGGTGCGGGCGCTGCTGGCCAAGCGGCTGGGGCTGGCGCGGGGCGATGTGGCGCTGGTCCATGGCGCGACATCGCGGGAAAAGAGATTCAGGCTGGCGGGCGATCCCGCGGCCCTGGCGAAGAAACTGGCAGAATTGGGACAGGCGGAATGAGCGCGGAACGGATCGACGGCAAGGCATATGCGGCGGGCCTGCGCCAGCGGCTGGCGGCGGCGGTGCCCGCGTTCGAGCGGGCGACGGGCCGCGTGCCCGGCCTCGCCGTGGTGCTGGTGGGCGAGGACCCGGCGAGCGCCGTCTATGTCCGCTCCAAGGGCAAGGCGACGGTGGAAGCAGGCATGGCGAGCTTCGAGCACAAGCTGCCGGCCGACACCTCCGAGGCCGATCTGCTGGCGCTGGTCGACCAGCTGAACCGCGACGCAACGGTGGACGGCATCCTCGTCCAGCTGCCGCTGCCCAGGCAGATCGACGAGCAGCGGGTGATCGCCGCGATCGATCCGGACAAGGACGTGGACGGCTTCCACGTCGCCAACGCCGGCCGGCTCGCGGTGGGCCAGCCGGGCTTCGTGCCCTGCACGCCGCTCGGCTGCCTGATGCTGCTTCAGGATCGGCTGGGGGACCTTTCCGGCATGGAGGCCGTGGTGATCGGCCGTTCCAACATCGTCGGCAAACCGATGGCGCAGTTGCTGCTGGGCGCCAACTGCACCGTAACCATCGCCCACTCGCGCACCCGCGATCTGCCCGCCGTGGTGCGCCGCGCCGATATCGTCGTGGCCGCCGTCGGCCGGCCGGAAATGGTGAAGGGCGATTGGCTGAAGCCCGGCGCGGTGGTGATCGATGTCGGCATCAACCGGGTGCCGGCCGCCGAGGAAGGCAAGACCAGGCTGGTCGGCGACGTCGACTATGCCAGCGCCGCCGAGGTCGCCTCCGCGATCACGCCGGTGCCGGGCGGCGTCGGCCCGATGACGATCGCGGTGCTGCTGCGCAACACCCTGGTGGCGGCCTTCCGCCGCGCCGGATTGGCCGCGCCGGAGGGACTGTGATCCAGGCGGCGCTGCTGCTGCTCACCGCGGCAACCGCGCCCCCTGCCTCCATCGGCGCCGAACAGGCCGAGCGCGCCTTCGCCGCCATGGCGCAGCGCGATGGCCAGTGGACCGCATTCCGCGCCTATGCCGCCAGGGACGGGCTGATGTTCGCGCCCGAGCCAGTGAAGGCGCAGGCTTTCCTCGCCGGCCGCGAGAACCCGCCGGTCCCGGTGATGTGGTGGCCGGCGACGGCGATCACCGCCTGCGACGGCAGCCTCGCCATATCGACCGGCCCGTGGATCGGCGCGGCCGAGGGCGGCACCGGCACCTTCACCACCGTGTGGCGGCGGCAGGCCGACGGCGGCTGGAAATGGCTGCTCGACCATGGCCGGTCCACCCCGGCCTTCGTGCCCGCCGGACGGGCGGTGGCGCATATGTTCCCCGATTGCAGCAGCCGCGCGGAAAAGCCGGCGCGCGCGCAACGGCTGGCCGAGGAAACATCCCTCGCCCCCGACCGCAGGCTCGCCGCCGATGCCGTGCAGCAGCGCGAAGGCCGCATGCCGGAAAAGGCCGTGCGCACGCTGGCCCTGCAACCGCAAGGCGCGCTGATCGCGGAAGGCCGGTCGGACGATGCGACGCTCGCCTGGCAGGCCCATGCGCTCAAGGGCGGCAAGCCCGGCGCCCATGACCTTGCCGTCTGGCAATGGCGCGGCGCCGATGGCTGGCGGATCGTGCTCTACGAGACCATAGGGATCGAATGATCGAGCTGTTCATCTCCGCCTTCGTCACCTTCTTCGTGGTGATCGATCCGCCCGGCTGCGCGCCGATCTTCGCCAGCCTCACGGCCGGCGCGACGGCCGCGCATCGCCGGGCGATGGCGGTGCGCGCGGTGATCGTGGCGGCGTGCATCCTCCTCGTCTTCGCCTTGTTCGGCGAGGATTTCCTGCGGGCGCTGGGCGTGAGCCTGGATGCCTTCCGCATCGCCGGCGGCATCATGCTGTTCGTGATCGCGATGGAGATGGTGTTCGAAAAGCGCACCCAGCGCCGCGAGGACCGGGCCGAGAAGATATTGCAGGAGCATGTGGAGGACGTTTCGATCTTCCCCATGGCCATCCCGATGATCGCCGGCCCCGGATCGATCGCCAGCGCCATGCTGGCCATCGGCAAGAGCCACGGCTGGGTGGAAGGCGCGGTGGTGCTGGCGGCGATGGGCGCGATCCTGCTGCTGACGCTGGCGGCCCTGCTCGCCGCCGGGCCGCTGATGCGGCTGGTCGGCCAGAATGTGGAAGCCGTGGTCTCCCGCCTGCTCGGCGTGATCCTGGCGGCACTGGCCGCGCAATTCGTTATCAACGGCATCCACGGATCGTTCGGGCTGGGGTGAGCCGGGCACGACCGCAGACTATCGCTTCACGACCGCCCACGAATCGTGGAGCCGCCGCCCCATTCTCCCACCGGGCCGCGGCCCCTACCCCCGCACGCGCCAGAGGCGGAAGGGGGATCCCTTGGGGAGGGCCACGGGCTGCAGCCAGTCCGGCGCCTTGTCGTCGCGCAGGCGGGTGTAGAAGCCGTGGGGGGCCTCGCTCGCATAGACGGTCGATTCGGACATGCCGGGGCAGATCAGCACCATCGTCACCCCGTGCCGGGCGATGATGCCGCGCGCCTGTTCCGCCGATCCGCGGAAGGCGTGCTGCACGTCCAAGATCGCCTGCTGGTTGCGATGATAGGGGCCGGCGATCGCCTTGTGATGCGTCATCGCGATCAGGCGGGGGCCGAAATCGACGAAGGTGAGGATCGTCGCCGCCGGCATATGCGCGATCGGCCGTAGCGCCGGCAGGGTCGGGCAACGGCGGTTGGCGGTGTTGATCGCCTTGCGATAGGCGTTCGGCGCCTCCGCCGGGATCATGTCCACCGCAAGCCGGCCGAACATGCCCGTCACCACCAATACCAGCAGCGCCGGCACGCCGATGCGGGTTAGCGGCCGGGCCTGCCGGCGCGCCCAGTTCAATCCCGTCCAGCCGAGCGCCGCCGCCCCCGGCACCGCGAGCAACTGGGCGGCAGCCCCGGCGCGGAGCTGCCACAGCAGCATTGCGGCGGCGGTGGTGGCCAGCAGGCCGGCGCCGATCCACGGCATCAGCATCGGCGTGCGGCGCGCGCGCCAGATCGCGAAAAGGCTGCCGATCAGGCCGATCACCGGCAGCGCCGCCGTGGGCAGCGCCACCCGCCAGCCATGGGTGTAGATCGGCCGCGCCTCGCGCACCTTGCTGAGCCACAGCCTGTCGAGTTCCGGCGAGACGCCTTCGGGGCGTGACAGGCAATGCGGCCAGGCCAGCGCGAAACAGCCGCCGATCACGGCCGCCGCCAGCACCGCCAGCGCCAGCCGGGCGGGCCAGCCGCGCACCGGCAGCAGGGAAAGACCGACGAGGAGCGCGCCGCCGCCCAACGCCGCCGAAAGCCATACCGGCGACAGCGCGTCGCACACCGCCCCGCGATTGTCGTTCGAGGCGAAGACCAGGAAACCGATGGCGCAGCCGGCCGCCAGCGACACGCCATAGGCGCGCAGCCGTTCCGCCTCGCCCCCGTCCACCACCCAGCGCAGGCCGGTGATGCCGGCGATCAGGACCAGATAGGGGAACATCTCCAGCCCGATCACCAGCGACAGCGCGGTGGCGATGCCGATCGTGGCCCCGCCCCGCGCCTGGCGCGGATCGGCCATCCCGGCGACGGCAAGGGCAAGGAAGGCGAGCTGCCAGCCGTGATGATCGATGCGCAGCGGCGTCCACATCGCCATCGCCTGCCCGCCGAAGACGAGGATCAGCAGCCCCAGCGCGAAGGCGGCGGGCGCCACCAGCCGCCGCACGGCCAGCGCCATCGCCGCCATCGATGCGCCGAGCGCGAACAGGGGCGCGATCGCCGCCGCCCATTTTTCCGCCATGATGCCGCCGATAAAGGGGCGCAGGCCCAGGATCAGGCCCGCGATCGGCAGGTCGACGAGGCGCGACCAGTGGATGTTGGCGCCGCCCGGCGGATCGAGCTTATACTGGCGCAAGTCGAACCAGGCCTGCCCGTCCAGCCAGGCGCGCACTTCCGCCAGCCGGAGATTGTCGTCGGTGTCGAGCAGCGCGAACCAGCGGATCGCCCCCCATTTGGACGCGATCATCGCTATGGCGGCGATCGCCCAGAAGAGCAGCACCCAGCGCAGCCAACGGCGCGCGAACGGATCGTCTTGCACACTTCCCATAAGTGTTTTCCGCCATTAGTGGCTCGGGGGCAAAGGGCAAGCGGACAGACATGAACGGCACCATCGGCCCCTGGGCCCAGTATCGCGCATTGCTGGCGCAATTCTTCCGTTACGCGCTGACGGGCGGGCTCGCTTCCTTCGTCCATCTCGGCCTTTACTGGTCGCTGGCGGAGCTGGCCGGCGTCGCGCCGATGGTATCGAACCTGCTCGGCTTCTCGGCCGCGGTGGTGGTCGGCTATGTCATCCACAGCCATTGGAGCTTCCGCGGCCACGGCCGGCGCGGCAACCTCGCCCGCACGGGCGGCCGCTTCATCGCGGTGTCGCTGGTCGGCCTCGCGCTCAACAGCTTCTGGGTGTGGCTGTTCGTGGAACGGCTGGGCGGGCCGACCTGGTGGCCCATGCCGTTCATGGTGACGGCCACGCCGCTGCTGGTGTTCTGGCTCAACCGCCGCTGGGTGTTTGCCTGAGATCGTTCCGGCCTTGCCCCCGGAATAGCGGCGCTACAGCCCCTTCTGCCAGGGCAGGCGATCGAGATCGACATTGCCGCCGGTGAGGATCACCCCCACCTCGGCGCCCTTCACATCCACCTTCCCTTCGATGAGCGCCGCCACCGGCACGGCGGAACTCGGCTCGATCACGATCTTCAGCACCTCCCACACCAGCCGCATCGCCTCGACGATCGCGGCCTCGCTCACCGTCACGAAATCGTCGAGTAGGGCCGAAAGGATGAGGAAGCCGTTGGCGCCCAGCGTGGTGCGCAGGCCGTCGGCGATCGTATCGGGCGGATCGCCGGCGACGCGCTCGCCCGCCTTCCACGATCGCCAGGCATCGTCCGCCTGCGCGGGTTCGGTGGCGATGATGCGGATCGACGGCTGCAGGGTGCGCGCGGCGACCGCCGTGCCGGACATCAGCCCTCCGCCGCCCACCGGCGCCAGGATCGCATCCAGCGGGCCGGCCGCATCCAGCAATTCCATCGCCGCCGTCCCCTGCCCCGCGATCACCATCGGATCGTCATAGGGATGGACGAGGGTGGCCCCGCGCGCCGCCACGATCGCGGCCGCCGCCGCTTCGCGCGCGGCGATGGTGGGCGCGCAGAATTCCACCTGCCCGCCCAGACGCAGCACCGAATCGACCTTCGCGCGCGGCGCATTTTCCGGCATCACGATATAGGCCGGCACGCCGCGCGTCGCCGCCGCGAGGCTGAGCGCCGCGGCATGGTTGCCCGACGAATGGGTGACGACGCCGCGCGCGGCCGCCGCCGCATCCAGCGCCAGCACGGCATTATGCGCGCCGCGTGCCTTGAACGCGCCGATCCGCTGGAAATTCTCGCACTTGAAGGCCAGCCGCGCGCCGAGGATATCGTCCAGCCGGCGCGACCGCAGCACCGGCGTATGGTGGACATGGCCTTCGATGCGGATCGCGGCCTCGGCGACGTCGGCAAAGCTGATCGGCAGATCGGCGGTCATGGCAGGCGCTCCGTCAATGGGCCAGCTTCAGGCCGGCGATGCAGCCGACCAGGCCGACGATCAGCGCCAGCCGCACCGCGTTGATCGGCTCGCCGAACCAGAGGATGCCGACGATCACGGTGCCGAGCGCGCCGATCCCGCCCCACACGGCATAGGCCGTGCCCATCGGGATGGAACGCGAGGCGATCTCCAGCAGCGCCATCGACAGGCCGACCGATACCAGGAATCCGAACGTCCACGGCACGTTGCGGAATCCGTCGACGAAGCGGAGGCAGGTGGTGAAGCCGACCTCGAAACAACCACCCAGCACAAGCCACAGCCACGCCATCGATTTTACTCCTCCCACATCGCGACCTGCGATAGTCTTCCCCGCCATGGCAAAGCGCGGACGCGAGGGCAAATCCGGGGGCATCGGCAATCGCATCGCGCCGCCGCGCTTCATCGCCGGCGGCGTGATCGCGGTCGTCGCCTCCGCGATCTTCTGGGGCGCCAGCCGGGACTGGCGGCTCGCGATCCTGCTGGGCTTCGATGCCGCCGCGATCGTGTTCCTCGTCTCCTGCATATCGCTGTTCGACAATGAGGCGAGCGAGATGCGCGCCGCCGCCAAGGCCAATGACGCAAACCGCGTCGGGCTGCTCGTCATCACCGGCGTGGTGATGCTGGTGATCCTCGTCGCCATCGGTGCCGAATTGCGGCTGGGGCAGCAATCGGCCGGCGCCGCGATGCTGATCGTCGCCACGCTGGTGATCGCCTGGCTGTTCAGCAACATGGTCTATACCCTGCACTATGCCCATCTCTTCTACAGCGAGGGGCCGGAGGGCGGCGACAGCGGCGGCCTGGGCTTCCCCCATGTGCGCGAGCCGGACTACTGGGATTTCGCCTATTTTTCCTTCACTTTGGGAATGACGTTCCAGACATCGGACGTCGACATCTTCGACCATGATATCCGGCGCACCGTGCTGCTGCACAGCATCGCCGCCTTCGTGTTCAACATCGGCGTGCTGGCCTTCACCATCAACGTGCTGGGGGGATAAGGGGCAAGCCCTCCCTATTCCTCCTGCATCGCGGCCAAAGCGGGGCCGTCCAGCCGCCACGGCTCCCAGCCGGTGGAATGGTAGCCGCCGATGCTGCGGTAGAAGCGCTTGGCATCCTCGTTCCAGTCGAGCACCGCCCAGTCGATCCGCGCGCAATCGCGCTTGCGGGCCTCCTCCGCCAGCCCGCGGAACAGGGCGCGGGCGATGCCGGCGCGGCGCGCCTCGGGATCGACGAACAGATCCTCCAGATAGAGGCCGTGCCGGCCCGTCCAGGTCGAGAAATTGAGGAACCAGAGCGCCAGCCCCACCGGCCGGCCGGCCAGCTCCGCGATCAGCGCGAAGACCTGCGGGTCGGGGCCGAACAGCCGGTCGGCCAGCATATCCTCCGTCGCCCGCACGGCATCGGGCTGGCGCTCATAAGCGGCGAGCGCGCGGATCATGCGGAGAATCTCGCCGACGTCGGCGGGTGCGGCAGGGCGGACGGTAACGGTCATTGGGCTCCTTCCAGATTGCCCATCGGCACGGGCTTGCGGCGGGCGGCCAGCAGGCAGCCGCCCGCGATCAGCATCGCGCCGGCGACGGTGAAGGCGCCGACATGCTCGCCGAAGACGAGATAGCCGAGGATGCTCGCCCAGATGAAGGCGGTATATTCCACGGGCGCGAGATAGCTCGCCTCCGCCCGGCCATAAGCCCAGGTGAGCAGGAACAGCGATATGGTGGCGAGCAGCGCCGCCCCCGCCAGCGCCGGCAGGTGGACCGCATCGGGCACCACCGCCAGCCATGGGGCCGCCAGCGCCAGGAACAGGCCGACCATGATATTCTGGTAGAAGGCGACCTCGCGCCCGTCCGCCACCAGCGCCTGCCGCCGCATCAGGATGATGTTGTAGGCATAGCAGACGGCGGAAAAGAGAATGGAGATCGCGCCCAGCAGCGCCCCTTCCCCCAGCTCCGCCCGCGCCTGGCCGGCGAGGATGGTGGCGACGCCCGCCAGCGCGATCAGCGAGGCGAGGATGGCGCTGCGGTCGATCCGCTCCTTCAGCAGCCATGCGGCCAGGAACAAGGCAATCAGCGGCGCGATGAAGGTGAGCGCCACCGCCTGCGCCATCGGCACCCGCGCCAGCCCCCAGAAGAAGGTGACCGCCATCACCGTCGCCACCGCGCCCCGTCGCACATGGATGGCCAGCACCGAGGCCGCGGGCCAACCCGGCCGGCGGCGGAAATGGGGCATCGCGGCGATGGCGGCGCCCGCGAAGGAGCGCCACAGCAACGTGTTGTAGGTGCCGATTTCCAGGGTGAGCCCCTTCATCAGCGCATCCATGCAGGAAAATACGGCGATCCCGGCCATCGCCACCGCGAAGGCGATGGCGGGCGGCGTGTGGCGGCTCATGCCGGTCCGGTCACCAAGAATGAACGCCTCCCCTGCTCACCACCCAACGAAAGCCACGCCCCACGCCGGGGCGGATCGACGCTACACGCCATCCGCATCTGATCCAGGGACTGCCGCTCTCGAAGCCGGCGGATGCTATTCCGCCGCCTCGCTGGCCTCCGCCGCTGCATTGGCGGCCTCGATCTCGGCCGCCTTGGCCTCCACCAGCCGCACGATATGCTCGATCATGTCGGCATCCTCGACATGATGGTCGGTGACGCCGGAAAGGTAGACCATGTGCCGGCCGTTGCCGCCGCCGGTGATGCCGATATCGGTTTCCCGCGCCTCGCCGGGGCCGTTGACCACGCAGCCCAGCACCGAAAGCGACATCGGCGTGGCGATATGCTTCAGCCGCTCCTCCAGCTTCTCCACGGTGCGGATCACGTCGAAGCCCTGCCGCGCGCAGGACGGGCAGGATACGACGCGCACGCCGCGCGTGCGGATGCCCAGCGACTTCAATATCTCGTAGCCGACGCGCACTTCCTCTTCCGGCTCGGCCGAAAGCGAGACGCGGATCGTGTCGCCGATGCCGGCCCAGAGCAGGTTGCCGATGCCGATCGCCGATTTCACCGTGCCGCCGATCAGCCCGCCGGCTTCGGTGATGCCCAGATGCAGCGGGCAATCCACCGCTTCGGCAAGCTGCATATAGGCCGCGACGGCGAGGAACACGTCCGACGCCTTGACCGCCACCTTATATTCGTGGAAATCGTGATCCTGCAGCAGCTTGATATGATCGAGCGCGCTTTCCACCAGCGCTTCCGGGCAAGGCTCCCCATATTTTTCGAGGAGGTCCTTCTCCAGGCTGCCGGCGTTCACGCCGATGCGGATCGCGCAGCCATTGGCCTTGGCGGCGCGCACCACCTCGGCCACGCGCTCGGACGATCCGATATTGCCGGGATTGATGCGCAGGCACGCCGCCCCCGCATCCGCCGCCTCCAGCGCGCGCTTATAGTGGAAATGGATGTCGGCGACGATCGGCACGCGGGCCGCGCGCACGATCTGGCGGAAGGCCGTCGTCGATTCGACATCGGGGCAGGATACGCGGATGATGTCCGCGCCGGCTTCCTCGCAGCGGCGGATCTGATCGATCGTCGCCCCGGCATCGCTGGTCGGCGTGTTGGTCATCGTCTGGACCGTGACGGGGGCATCGCCCCCCACCGGCACCTTGCCGACCATGATCTGGCGGGATTTTCGGCGCGCGATATCGCGCCATGGGCGAATGGACATGAACCCGTCTATAGCCTCTGGCGTTGACGACTCAAAGACACGACCGGGAGCAGGATCATAACCTTTGGCAAGATTTCGCCGCCGCCCCGGCGGCATTATGGCTTGGACTGGCTTCGCATCGCCGCCTTCGTCCTCCTCATCGTCTACCATATCGGCCTGATGCTGTCCCCCTGGGACTGGCATGTGAACGGCGAGGAGCCGGTGGAATGGATCGTCTATGTGCTGGTGGCGATGAACCCGTGGCGGATGATGCTGCTGTTCATCGTATCCGGTTACGCCACCCGCGCCGTGCTGGCGCGCGCGCCTTCGATCCGCGCCTTCGTGCGATCGCGCAGCGCCCGGCTGCTGCTGCCGCTGATCTTCGGCGTCTGCTTCGTCGTGGTGCCCCAGCCCTGGATCGAGCTGCGGCAGAAGCTGGGCTATGCGCAGGGCCTCGGCCATTTCTGGCTGCATGATTATTTCGGCTTCGGCCCGCGCGACTATCACACGCTCGGCCTGTTCCACCTGTGGTTCGTGGCCTATATCTGGGTCTATTGCCTCGTCGTCGCGATCGCGGCCGCGCTGCTGCCCGAAGGCGCGCAGCGCAAGGCGCAGCGCTGGTTCGAACGCGCGCTTTCGGGCTGGCGGCTGGTGGTGGTGCCGGTCGCCTGGCTGCTAATCGTCCGCTTCCTGCTGATGCCGGGGGCGAGCCCCACCAACCATGTCGCCACCGACCTGCCCGGCCACCTCATCTACCTGCCCGCCTTCCTGTTCGGGTTCGGCCTGGCCCGCGCCGAAGGCATGTGGCCGGATATCCTGCGCCAGTGGCGCCCGGCGCTAGCGATGATGATCGTGGGCTATGCCCTGCTGCTCTGGCGGATGGCGGGCAATCCGGGGATGGACTGGCTGAAGCCGATGCATCAGGCGGAGCTCGGCCCGGCATCGCTGATGGGCTGGGGCGCGATCCTGCTGCTGTTGGGCGGGGCCGAACGCTGGTGGAACCGCGACCATCGCTGGCGCGCGACGCTGACGGAGGCGGTATTCCCCGTCTACCTCGTCCACCAGACGCTGATCGTGACGATCGGCTGGTGGCTGATCCGCCATAATCTGGGCGCGGGCGTGGAATTCCTGATCCTGATCCTCGGCACGGCGGCGGGCTGCTGGGCCTTTTACGAGGCCGGCCGCCGGATCGGCTGGCTGCGGCCGCTGATCGGCCTTTCCCGTCGCCAGGCGCGGCCCGCCGGTGTAGAGCGCCCGGCACCACCCGCCAGGAGCACGACATGACCGCCGCCGCCGATACGCCCCGCTGGACCATCGTCATCCACGGCGGATCGGGATCGATGCGGCGCGGCGTGCTTTCGGATGCGGACGATGCCGGCGGCCGCGCCGGGCTGAAGGCCGCGATCGACGCCGCCACGGCGATCCTTGCCGCCGGCGGCCCCGCGCTCGATGCGGTGGAGGCGGCGATCCGCGTGCTGGAGGATGATCCCCATTTCAACGCCGGCCGCGGATCGGTGTTCACGGCCGAGGGCCGGATCGAATGCGACGCCGCGATCATGGACGGCGCGACGCTGGCGGCCGGCGCGGTGGCCGGCGTGCGCGCCACCCGCAACCCGATCACGCTGGCCCGCGCGGTGATGGAGCGCAGCAGCCATGTGTTCCTGGCCGGCGCCGGCGCGGACGGCTTCGCCCGCGCGCAGGACATCGAATCCGCCCCGCCCGAATGGTTCGAGACGGCCGAGCGCCGCCGCCAGCTGGACGAGATTCTCGCCGATCCCGACGCGCCGTTCGATTCGGCGATGAAATATGGCACGGTCGGCGCGGTCGCGCTCGACACCCGCGGCCATGTCGCCGCCGCCACCTCGACGGGCGGGCTGACCGGCAAGAAATGGGGCCGGGTGGGCGATTCCCCGCTGATCGGCGCCGGCACCTATGCCGACGATCGCGCCTGCGCGGTTTCCTGCACCGGGGCGGGCGAATATTTCATCCGCCTGGGCGTGGCGCACGAGATCACCGCGCGCGTGCGCCTGGCCGGCGAGACGATCGAGGATGCAGCCGACGGTATGATCGCGGAGTTGACCGAGATGGGCGGCAAGGGCGGCGTGATCGTGGTTTCCGCCGACGGGTCGGGCGGCTGGGCGTTCAACACGCCGGGCATGTATCGCGCCATGGCGACCCACGACGCACCGCCGGAAATCGCCATCTACGGGGACGAGTAAGCCGGATTGCGCTGCCTTTCAGGCCGGGCGGCGCCCTACAGCCCCGCCAGCACCTCGCCCACCAGGTCCGCTTCGGCATCGTCATTATAGGCATGGAAGGACAGGCGCAGCACCGCGCCGCGCCGGTCGAACCGGCAGCCGGCGGCCGCCAGCGCCGCCTCCGCCGCACCATCGGCCCTGATGCAGAGCGTGCCGCCGAAGCCCCGCCGATCGGCCGGGAACCAGCGGTCGCCCGCCCGGTTCGCCACCCGCGCGGTGAGCCGGCGGTTGTGGGCGAAGATCTGCGGCACGCCGATGCCGGCGACGGTGGCGATGCCGCCCGCCGCCAGCGCGAAGGGCGCGATCGAAGGCGTGCCGCCCCAGAAGCGGCGGGCATCGGTGGCATAACGGAAATCGCGTATGTCGAAGGTGAAGGGATCGGCATGGCTGAACCAGCCCACCTCCAGCGGCTGCGCCCGTGCGGTGAAGGCGGCATCCGCCCACAGCCAGCCCGCGCCCGGCCCGCCGCACAGCCATTTGAGGCAGGAACCGACCGCCGCGTCGACGCCCCAACTCGGCATGTCGATCGGCACCACGCCGGCCGATTGCGCGACATCGACGATGGAGGCCGCACCGGTGCCCCGTGCCAGCGCGGCGATCTCCGCCACGGGCGCCACCGCGCCGCTATTGGAATGGACATGCATCGGCACGACCGCCGCCACGCCGGGATGGATCGCCGCCGCCCAGCTGGCCGCATCGGCGGGATCGCCGGTCAGCAGCTCCAGCCGGTAGCCCAAGGGGGCGAGCGCCGCCATCGCATAGCCGATCGAGGGGAAGCTCTGCTCCGACGCCAGCAATATGTCCCGCCCCGGCTCGCGCGGCATGGCGGAAAGCAGGCGGAACAGCGCGCCCGAAACATTGGCCTGCGGGCAATATTCGGCCGGCACGCCGCCCAGCAGCCCCGCCAGCCCCATGCGGAACTCGTCGATCGCGCCCAGCCAGTCGTCCCACGCGCCCGCGCCCTGCTTAGCCCAGGGCTGAAGCACCGCCGTCTCGATCCGCGATCGCGCGGCGTGGGGCAGCGCGCCGGCCGAATGGGCGAGCAGGTAAGGCCCGCCTTCCGGCACGTCGAACAGGGCGCGCCAGGGCGTCATGCGGCGGCGCCCGCGGAAAGGCTGTCGCGCACCCGGCCATAATCGCCACCCCAGGCATCGGTCATCGCCACGCGCACGTCCCAAAGCTCGGGGAAGAAGCGATGCTTCGCCCCCGCCTGCAACAGATCGACGGAACGCCCCTTCAGCGATGCCGATCCCATGCCGATCGAACGGTGGATCAGGAAAAGGTGGTGCCAGCGGAACTTGCCGAACAATTCGTCGAACTCGATCAGCGCCTCGGCCACCGCATAGGCCGCGTCATGGGCATAATCCTGGTCGTAGATCGACCGCACCGTCCGCCCCTCGGGCGTGAGATAATGGCTGACGAAACTGGTCCACAGATGCGGCGGCATTTTCAGAAGCGTGCGGAAACCCGGCGATTCCTGCCCGCTGCCATTGCCGAGCTGCAGGCGGATCTGCTGATATTCCTTGGGCGACATGGTTTCGAGCAGGTCGAGCTGCGCCGTCATCAACCGGAGCAGGCGGTGGCAGCGGCCCATCAGGGTCAGCACCCGATGGGTGTCGCGCGCCTGCAGATAATCGTCGACGTCGAGCAACGTGTAGGCGATCAGCTTCATCCACAGCTCCTCGACCTGGTGGACGATCTGGAACTGAAGCTCGTCGCGGTTGACGAATTCGTCAAACCCCTTCTGGCAGCCGAGCAGCGAGCCGGTATCGAGATAGAGCTCGTAATCGAGCGCGGGGGGAGCGCTCATCATCGCATAGAAAGCCTGCCGGTCCATCGCATCCTCTGGGTTCCTGTCGAACCGCCAGACTAGCAGCGGGGCCACGGAACATTGTTCGGGAAGGATGGGTCGGGCAGCGGGATTCTCGGCAGTCGTCCTTCCGATTGCCGATATACAGGCCATTCGTGCTACGATCCGGCATCACCGGAGATCATATGGATCGCATCGACCATCAACTGCTCGCCCTGCTGGAAGCCGATGCCCGGCTTTCCTTCGCCGATCTCGCCGAACGCACCGGCCTTACCAAGACGCCCTGCTGGAAGCGGGTGCAGGCGCTGGAGCAGGCCGGCGCGATCCGGGGCTATCGGGCGGCGATCGATCCGGCGGCGCTCGGCCTCGCCACCAGCGCCTTCGTGCGCGTCATCGTCGCCTTCGACCGGCATGACGCGTTCGAGGCGGCGGTGATCCGCCATCCCATGATCCTCGCCTGCCATGCCACGGTCGGCGAAACGGATTATCTGCTGCACGTGCTGGCCCGCGATCTCGCCGCGCTCGACGATTTCCTGCGCGGCCAGCTCTGGCGGCTGCCGGGGGTGGAGCGCTTCACCACCACCATCGCCACGCGGGAGATCAAGGCCGCCGGATCGATCACGGCCTGCGCCGTTGAGACGCCGACGCTCTAGCCGCCCCAAAAAGGGGGAGGACGGCCGGTCAGCCCCGATTTTCGATGAGCGGGCGCAGCACCAGCATGCCGGGCAAGGTGCTGAGCACGCCCATCAGCAGCGATATCAGGATGTCGGTCGTCACCGCATGCACCCAGCCGGCGACAGCCGCGAACAAGGCGGCGATCAGCAGCAGGGCGACGGTGCCCGGCGCCGGCATGAAGCGCGGGCGGGATGCCGCCGCCGGGCGCGCCAGCACGGCCGTGCGGGCCGGCGCCATGGGCGGCAAGGCGGTCGATCGCGCCCAGGCGCTGCGCACGCGGCGGTCGGCGATCGACGGGCGCGTGCGACGGCCGGGCGCGGGATGGGGGATGGCGGTTCCGGTCCGCCGCGAACGGAGGGCGGGCATGGCCATCATGCCGCTTCCATCATGAGGACGATATCCGGCTGCGTCACCGCAAGAGCCGGCCGGCCGGCGAGGCCCGCGATCACCTGGGCGATCTGCGTTTCGGAAAGATCGCCGCCGTTCAGCACCGCCAGCACTTCCGCCACGGCATAGCCCAAAGTGAACAGGAAGGCGGCGCGGCGCAGCCGTTCGAGATCGGCATTGGCGAGCGCGTGGGGAGAGCGCAGGCCCAGCCCCGCCGTCACCAGCCGGGCGAGGCGCGGCATCGCCGCCAGCCGGTGGAGGAGGCGCGCGCCGGGCATCCGTGCATCGCGCACGCCGATGGCGATCGCCCGCAAATGGGTCTGGGAAAGCCGGCCGCGCACGGATGCGCCCTCTGCCGGGCTCGCGACGGCGCGGCCCGCATGGTCCGACAGGGATGTGACGTTCATCGAAAGGCTCCAGGCCGCCGGGCGTTCGCGGCGACCTTCGTCGCGCACCGCCTCGGGGCATTTCACCGGCCCATATAGGTCGGCGAAACGATCATTCAAACTGAGGTAATTGTGACACTACCCATCTGCAAACCAGATGGATCAGGCCTGTTCGGCAATCCCCTGCTTCAGCCGCTCGATCAGCCAGCGCGCGGCTATGCCGGGAGGGCGGCTGAACTGCTGGACCAGATAGACGCGCAGCGAGAAATCGGGGATGCCATGGAGGTGCAGCCGCTTCAGCGTGCCTTCGGCCAGCGGCGCGGCCACGAAGTGCGCGGGCATGTGGCTCCAGCCGAAGCCCGCGATCAGGAAGGCCAGCCGCGTGCGCAGGTCGGCCACCCGCCAGATTCTCGGGCTGATCACGCCGCGGGTCCAGCCGCTCTGCCCGCTGCCGCTGGTCAGCACGATCTGGGTGAACTGCTCCAGATCCTCCCGCCCCACCGGCTCGGGTAGCGCCGCCAGCGGATGCCGGGCGGAGACGACCGGCACCATCTCCACATCCATCAGGAAATCGGCGTGCAGATCGGTCGCGCCCGTGGTCTCCAGCGCATAGATCGCCATCTGCACCGCCCCGCTGCGCAGATGGCGTTCCGGCCCGCCGATGCTTTCGGTCAGCACGGTCATCGGGATGGTCGGGAACTGCCGTTCGAACGCGGCAAGGCAGTCCATCGCGATCGCCGGCGGGAACAGGGGATCGATCGCCAGCCCCAGCTCGGGCTCCAGCCCCTCCGCCATCCGCCGCGTCCTGACCCGGAGCGCATCGGCAAGATTGATGATCCGCCGCGCGTCGATCAGGATCGACCGGCCGGCTTCCGTCATCTGCGGGATGCGGGTGGCGCGGTCGAACAGGGCCACGCCCAGCGCGTCCTCCAGCGATCGCACGCTCTGGCTGATCGCCGATTGCGCGCGCATCAGCTTGCGCGATGCGGCCGAGAAGCTGCCGGCATCGGCGATCGCCACGAAGATGCGGAGCTGATCCAGGGTGAGCTGATCGAGCATCGCGCGGCAGGCTATCCCAATTCCGCCGCCGGCGGAATCGGCCTTGTCCCGGCCGCACCCCAAAAAGCGTCGCGGCGGGATCGTTCGGCCCCGCCGCCGGTTGAACCGCGCGGCCCCGCAATGGCATATCCGTTTCGGCGGCGGCACCCCTTGTGTTGCAAAATAGCCACACCATATCGCCCGGCGAAAGGGAGGGACCATGAACCTCGAAAAATTCACCGATCGCGCCAAAGGCTTCCTGCAATCGGCGCAGACCGTGGCGATCCGCCTCAACCACCAGCAGATCACCCCCGAACATATATTGAAGGCCCTGCTGGAGGATGAGCAAGGCATGGCCGCGGGGCTGATCCGCGCCGCCGGCGGCCAGCCCGAAACCGCGATGCGCGAAACCGATGCCGCGCTCGCCCGGATTCCCGCCGTATCGGGCAGCGGCGCCCAGGCCACGCCGGGCCTGACCAACGATGCCGTCCGCGTGCTCGACCAGGCGGAGCAGATCGCGACCAAGGCGGGCGACAGCTTCGTCACCGTCGAGCGCCTGCTGCTCGCCCTCGCCCTTTCCAGCACCGCTGCCGGCAAGGCGCTGGCGGCGGCCGGCGTGCACGCCGACAGCCTGAACCAGGCGATCAACCAGCTCCGCAAGGGCCGCACCGCCGACACCGCCGGCGCCGAGGACCGTTACGACGCGCTCAAGAAGTTCGCGCGCGACCTCACCGAGGCGGCGCGCGACGGCAAGCTCGATCCGGTCATCGGCCGCGATGAGGAGATCCGCCGCACCATCCAGATCCTCGCTCGCCGCACCAAGAACAATCCGGTGCTGATCGGCGAGCCCGGCGTGGGCAAGACCGCCATCGCAGAGGGGCTGGCGCTGCGCATCGCCAATGGCGACGTGCCCGATACGCTGAAAGACCGCACGCTGATGGCGCTCGACATGGGATCGCTGATCGCGGGCGCCAAATATCGCGGCGAGTTCGAGGAGCGCCTCAAGGGCGTGCTCGACGAGGTGAAGCAGGCCGAGGGCGACATCATCCTGTTCATCGACGAGATGCACACGCTGATCGGCGCCGGCAAGTCCGAGGGCGCGATGGATGCCTCCAACCTGCTGAAGCCGGCCCTGGCGCGGGGCGAGCTGCACTGCATCGGCGCCACCACGCTCGACGAATATCGCAAATATGTGGAGAAGGACCCCGCGCTCCAGCGGCGGTTCCAGCCCGTCTTCGTCGGCGAGCCGACGGTGGAGGACACCATCTCCATCCTGCGCGGCCTCAAGGAGAAATATGAGCTGCACCACGGCGTGCGGATCACCGACGGCGCGCTGGTATCGGCCGCCACCCTCTCCAACCGCTACATCACCGATCGCTTCCTGCCCGACAAGGCGATCGACCTGATGGACGAGGCGGCCAGCCGCCTGCGCATGGAGGTGGAGTCGAAGCCCGAGGAGATCGAGAATCTCGACCGCCGGATCATCCAGCTCAAGATCGAGCGCGAGGCGCTGAAGAAGGAGACCGACCAGGCCTCCAAGGACCGCCTGGGCGCGCTCGAATACGATCTCGCCCAGCTCGAGCAGCAATCCGCGGAGCTGACGACGCGCTGGCAGGCCGAGAAGGAGAAGATCCACGCCGAGGCCAAGATCAAGGAACAGCTCGATGCCGCGCGCATCGAGCTGGACCAGGCGCAGCGCAGCGGCAACCTCGCACGAGCCGGCGAGCTCAGCTACGGCGTGATCCCCCAGCTCGAAAAGCAGCTAGGCGAGGCGCAGGCCGCTTCCGAGAGCGCGATGCTGCGCGAGGAGGTGACGAGCGAGGACATCGCCTCGGTCGTCAGCCGCTGGACGGGCATTCCGGTCGACAAGATGCTGGAGGGCGAGCGCGAGAAGCTGCTCCATATGGAGGAGGAGCTGGGCCGGCGCGTGATCGGGCAGCAGGACGCGGTTTCCGCCGTCGCCCGCGCCGTGCGCCGCAGCCGCGCGGGGCTACAGGACCCGAACCGGCCGCTCGGCTCCTTCCTGTTCCTCGGCCCGACGGGCGTGGGCAAGACGGAGCTGACCAAGGCGCTGGCCGGTTTCCTGTTCGACGACGATTCGGCGATGGTCCGCATCGACATGAGCGAGTTCATGGAGAAGCATTCGGTCGCCCGCCTGATCGGCGCCCCTCCCGGCTATGTCGGCTATGAGGAAGGCGGCGTGCTGACCGAGGCCGTGCGCCGGCGCCCCTATCAGGTGGTGCTGTTCGACGAGGTGGAGAAGGCGCACAACGACGTGTTCAACGTGCTGCTCCAGGTGCTCGACGACGGGCGGCTGACCGACGGCCAGGGCCGCACGGTCGACTTCTCGAACACGCTCATCATCCTCACCTCCAACCTGGGCAGCCAGTTCCTGTCCAGCCTGCCCGATGGCGCGGACGTGGAATCGGTGGAACCGCAGGTGATGGACGTGGTGCGCGCGCACTTCCGCCCGGAATTCCTGAACCGGCTGGACGAGATCATCCTGTTCCACCGGCTGGGCCAGGAGCATATGGGCCCGATCGTCGACATCCAGGTCGCGCGCGTCCAGAAGCTGCTGAAGGACCGCAAGATCGCGCTCTCGCTCACCGATGCGGCGCGCGCCTGGCTGGGCCGGGTCGGCTACGATCCGGTCTATGGCGCCCGGCCGCTGAAGCGGGCGGTGCAGAAATATCTGCAGGACCCGCTGGCCGACGCGATCCTGAAAGGCGAAATCCGCGACGGATCGCTCGTCACCATCGACGAGGGCGATGGCGCCCTGGTGCTGAAGACGGGCTGAGCGGCATGGGAGGCGGGTTCACACGGACCCGCCTCTTTTCATGTCGCGATCACATCCCGCCCCGTTCGCGGGCCGGATTGCGGCTGCTGGCATCGGCGAGCGCGAAATAGCGGCAGAGCAAATCCCGCTCGGCCGGGCTGATGAATGGATTCCATACGTCGAAGATCAGCACGGCGCGCAGCTGATCGCTGTCGTTCCAGGCCTCATGCTCGATCGTATCGTCGAACGCAAAAGCCTCGCCGACCCGCCAGCTCCGCGTTTCCCCGCCGACCCGGAAACCGCACCCTTCGGGCACGATCAGCGGCAGATGAATGATCGTGCGGGTGTTGGTGACGCCGGTATGCGCCGGAATCCGGGTATGGGGCCGCAGGATGGAGAAGAAGACGGTGGGCGCGCGGCCGGGTATCTCGGCCCGGGGAATGGCCTCCAGCACCTTCACCGTGCGGGGACACAGGGCATGCGCCTCCGCATTGGCAACGCCATATTCCCAAAGGAAATAAGCGCTCCAGTCGAGCGAGTTGTCGAGCGGGGTCCACTTATTCTCCGGCGTGCCCCGGTCCATCGCGACATAGGGCCGCATCGGCTGCGACCGGGCGAGCAGCGCCTCGAATTCGGTTCGGATGGTTTCGGTATTGGCCTCCAGCTCGGCAAGCCAGGGGAAATGATCCCGGTCGAAGAATTCGTAGGCCGGCAGGAAGGGATAATGCACGCCGGAGCATTCATTCCGGTAGATCCGGCGGCGGCCGAAGGCGTTGTCGAGGCAGGCATCGAAGCGCCGCAGCGCCGCTGGCGGGACATCCGCCCGCGCATCGGCCATGCCCTGCTCGACCTCCTCGGCGAAGGCCTGCGTCTGCTCCGCAACGAAAGCGCGCGCATGCGCCAGCACATCGACGAGCGCCGGCGGCACGGGATCGAGGCCGGCACTGAGGCTGAGCACCGCCTGCCACGCCTCGACCGCATGCGCCGTCTCGCCAAGGCGCTCGTGCAATTCCGCGCTTCGCAGCCGACCCATGAAATGGCGCTGATCGATGGCGAACACACGATCCAGGCTCTGGCGTTCGCCCGCGGCATCACCCTGCTCGCGCTGGGCCCGCGCCAGATTCATCCAGAGGGCGGGCTCTGTCGGATCGGCCTCTGCGGCGCGGCGGAAATGGCTTGCCGCATCGGTAAAGTCCCGCGCCGCCAGCGCCGCCATTCCCCTGGCGTTGTTGGCGTGCGGATTATCGGGATCGATCGCCAATATGGCATCGATCAGACGGCGTTCCTCGGCTTGGTTCCCCTGTTGACGCGCACTCGCAACCGCCTGCAGCAGGCGGCCTACTCGTTCATCCTGATGTTTCATCGTCCCCCACGGACACGCCCCTCTGGCAAGGCGGAATTGACCCTGGTGTAAGGAGTAATGAGATGGCGGGAGCGGCGCAAGCGGCCTCGCCGGCTTGTGGCGTCGATGCGCAATGTGCGATCAGTCTGCGCGTGACCGACAAGCAGATATCAGCGCTCGACGTGGTTCGCGACGCCGAATGGCTCCCCCACCGCTATGATCCCCAATATGATGCCGTCCATTTCCGGCACACGCCGCGCGACGAGCATGAGCGGGCAACCTTCCTGACCGACGACTATCTGGCACAGGAAGCGCCCAAGCTGGTGCTGCGCCGGGACGAAGCGGCCGGGGCCGCGCCGGCGGAGGCCCCGATCCACTATATCTTCCATTCGGCCTTCTGCTGTTCGACCCTGCTCGCTCGGGTGTTCGAGCGGCCCGGTTACGCGATGGGGCTGAAGGAGCCCGTCCTCCTCAACGACCTGGTGGGCTGGCGCCGCCGAGGCGGCGAGCCGAAGCGGATCGCCATGGCGCTCGACCATGGGCTGCGGCTGCTGGGCCGTCCATTTTCGCCGGGCGAAGCGATCGTCATCAAGCCATCCAACATCGTGAACATTTTGGCCACCGCGATGCTGGGCATGCGCCCCAATTCACGGGCCTTGCTGCTCCATGCCCCCCTCCGGACCTTCCTCACTTCGGTTGCGAAGAAAGGAATGGACGGAAGGCTTTGGGTGCGGGAGCAGTTGCTGGGCCAGATCATGGACGGCCTGACGCCGTTCGGTTTCAGCGAGAAGGATTATCTCGGCCAGACCGACCTGCAGGTCGCGGCCGTTGGCTGGCTTGCCCAGCAGTCGCTCTTCACCGATCTGATCGCGCGTTTCGGAGAACGGGTCCGCAGCCTCGACAGCGAGACGCTGACGGCGCGGCCCGAGGAGGCGCTTCGCGCGCTTTCGGCCTTTTACGGTCTTCCCTTGAGCGATGCGGCCATTGCCGAAATCCTGGCCGACGGCGCATTCACCCGCCATTCGAAAACCGGCAGCGATTTCGGCATCGATGCCCGAGCCGCCGAATATCGCACCGCCACCGCAACCCATGGCGACGAGATCGAGAAGGTCGCGCACTGGGCCGGGATCGTCGCCCAAGGCGCGGGGCTTTCGCTGACGCTCAAGGCGCCGTTGCTGGACTGATCCGCGCGGATCCTCCTCCGGTAACGCTCAGACTATCCCTCAACCCATAAAAAAGGGGCGGTCCCGAAGGACCGCCCCCAATTTTTTGCAATCGATCGACCGCTTAGAAGCGGACGCGACCACCGATCGCGAAGCGACGGCCCAGAGCGTCGTAGGTCGACGGATAGGTGTTGCCGCTGTTGTAAGTTGTCGAACCGATCGAATTGCCGACAACCGGCGGCTTCTTATCGAACAGGTTGGTAACCGTAAACGTAACGTCGAAATTATCCGAAACCGCGACGCGAGTCGCAAGATCGAAATAGTCGTAAGACTTGATCTTGCGGAAGCCCGGCTCGACGATGCAAGCTTCGGGATCAGCGCCGTTTGGATCAACGCAGCCCACAGCCGCCTCCTGGTCCGCCTCAAACTGCAGCGGCTCGAACTTCACGCCATCGATATGGCGCCACAGGAACGACACATCGACCTTCTCGAAGCTCAGCGTAGCACGGGTATTCCAGCTCAATTTCGGCTGGATCGACCCCGAAAGACCGCAGTTTATGCTGTAATAGCCGACACACTCGCGGTTAATTGAGGTATCGGTGGCCTTAAACTTCTGGCTGTTCGTCCAGTTACCGTTGAACGTCAGGTTAAGCGTCGCGAAATCGAACTGATGGCGATAATTCATCGTCAGATCGATACCGTCGGTCGTGATCGTACCCAGGTTGGACAGGTTAGCAATCAGACCCAGCGTGGTCGCAGGGTCACCATCCAAACCGCCTGTGGCCGGGTTACGACCAAAGGACTGACAGGCGACACTCGTGGCAGAGCTTGCCGTCACATCATCGAAGCAGGCGCTCATGATGTCATCGACAGTCGGCGTCGTGATCGCCTTCTTGATCTTGATATTATAATAATCGATCGTCAGCGAGAAGCCCGGCACAACCTTCGGCTGGATCACGGCACCGATGACATAGCTGTCGGCCTTTTCGGGGCGAAGATTCACATTACCGCCCGTGGTAATGTTGATCTGGCCAGAACTTGGCTGATTGATCGTACCGATCTGATTGAGCGGTGCCCCCTGAGCCACGCAGACCGCAGCCAGATTCGCATCGTTCAACGGCGCCGAGCCAGCACAAGGATCAACCGCAAGGTTAGTCAGACCAGTGGTGACTGGCGTAAACAGCTCGCCGATGTTCGGGGCGCGGACCGAGCGCTGATACATACCGCGAAGCTTGACATCTTCAATCGGAGCCCAGGTACCGCCAGCCTTCCACGTCGTGGTCTTGTAACTGGGCGACGTCGGAGCGTCCACGCTGTAGCTCGAATAACGGATACCCGCTTCGAGTTGCAAGCTATGGAAGAACGGACGATCAGTAACCAGCGGAGCGATTAATTCGCCATAGGCTTCGTATACGTCATAACCACCGTCAATATTCGGCGCAGCGCCACCGGCACCGCCCAACTCGCCCGGAGTCTGCGCGAGCAGATCGGACTCCTGCTTTGCGCCATATTTCCGATATTCGCCGCCTACGGCAAATTGGATGGGGTCCTCCGCAAACGGGCTAGCGACGCCGAAATCACCGCTGACGAGGGCGCGGACCTGAGCCAGCGTCGAACGAACCGAAACCGTCGAATTGGCGGTCAGATACGGGATCTGGTCCGGGTTGATGCTACCGTCGCCACCAAAGATGTTAAGCGGCACGCATCCTTCGTTCCCGCTGAGACAGCTGGTGGTGTTGGTCGCCATCAGCGCATCGCGTGTGCGCGACATCAGCATATACCCGCGCTGGGTCTGCGTATTCTCGCTCTCGCCATAGGCGCCCGCCACATCGAAATTGATCGTGTCGGTGATGCTCCCCCGCACGCCCAAACGATAATCAAAGATAGTGGTCACATAGTCGCTTATGCGCGGGCCAAATTCGGTCGCACGGCGCAACACGTTAGTGGTGAAGGTACGGAAATCAGCACTCGTTGGATCGGTTGCAGCCGCAGCTGCCGAACAAGCGGCCGCGGAAAGGCCATTTGCGTTACAGAACTGGTTGCGCACAGCCTCGGGCAGATACGGATTGCTGTACGGAATTTCCATCGAGCTGTTGAAGATACCCGATGGTGCAATGATCGTCGACACGGTGTTCTTGGAGAACATACCGCGCGTGTAAACCTCAATACCATCGGCAACTTCATAGTTCGCCTGGCCAAACATGTTGAAACGCTCGAACGGCGTCTGGAACACGTTATATGGATTGAAGTTGAAGCTGGCGTAGATCGGAACGAGCGTACCGGTTGTCGGATCGATCTGCAGAACGCCGCTGCCGGGGACGGAGAAACGCGCCGGCACCGCCGTACCCGAACCTTCGGGCTGGCCGTTATAAGAGTTGATGCTCTCGCGCGAGTAAGGACGATCGCTCTGATAAACAGCATCGGACTGCTGATAGCCAATGCTGAAAACGGCATTACCTTTACCATCGTCAAAATTGCCGCCGATGGTGGCGTCGACGCGGAATACGTTTCCGTCACCCTCTTCGGTGATCTGGTTGCTAATGTTCAGCTCGACACCCGAGAAGTCCTTCTTGGTGACGAAGTTGACCACGCCGGTGATCGCGTCGGCACCATAGGTGGTGGAAGCCCCGCCCGTCAGCGAGTCGACGCGTTCAACGAGGGCCAGCGGGATGTTGTTAAGGTCGACACGACCGCTCACGTCACCGGGAACGATACGCGTGCCGTCAAGCAGAACGACGTTGCGACGCGAACCGAGACCGCGAAGGTCGACGTAGGAGGCACCGCCGTTGCCGTTGTTAACGGCCGAACCAATGCTGGCGACCGCGCCCGGCATGTCGCGGAGAATCTCTTCAGCGGTGTTCGACTGACGGAGCGCGATTTCCTCACCGCCGATCACCGACACCGGGCTGGTGGCGACGATGTTCGGATTCTTGATGAGGGTGCCGGTCACGACGATCGTGCCGGTATCTTCCGCCGTGCTGGCGGTATCATCCTGTGCGAAGGCCGGCGCGGCGACGAGCGCGAGGCCGATGACCCCCGTGCTCAGTGCCGAACGGCCCAGGAATTTCTGCGTTTTGGTCACTATCCAGTCCCTTATTCTGGAGTGTGGTCGGGCCGTGGCGCGGCCCAATGTCCCAACCGTCCGGCAGCCAATGCGCGACAGACGCGCAGCCGACCCCCTCCGGCATGGCTCGGGTGATGCCGGATGGGCTTTACGCTTGTAAAGCTGAGGTTCAGGTAAAATGGCGGTTCGCCATTCGCTGTCGCACAAATGCAACAGTGGCCGAGCAGGCCGGGCCATGGCATTCTAGCTGCTGCGCAATTTATCGGCAATTTGGGGAGGTTTCGATGAAATTTTCGGCAAGCGGATGGGTGGCGGCCACCTGTGTCCTGGCCACACCAGCACTCGTGCTTGCCGCGGAGCAGCGTGAAGGGAGGCCCGAAATCTTCACCAAGTTGATCGAGTGCCGATCGATCGCCGATGCCGCCCAACGGCTCGCCTGCTACGACGAACGGGTGGCCGCCCTCGACACCGCCGAGGCCCAGAGCGACGTCGTCGTGGTCGACAAGGGGCAGGTGCGCAAGGCCAAGCGAACGCTGTTCGGCCTGAGCCTGCCGGCGCTGACCATCTTCGAAGGCAACGACAAGGAGAAGGCGCGCGAGGAGGAGATCAAGGAGATCGAATCGACGATCAAGGAGGCGAGCCCGCTGAAGGGAACGCAGGATCGCTGGGTGATCGTGCTCGAGGATGGCGCCCGCTGGGTGCAGACGGAAGCCAAGCGCATCAACCGCGCGCCCAAGCCGGGCATGTCGATCAAGATCCGTCAGGCGGCGCTGGGCAGCTATTTCGCCAATATCGACGGGCAGACCGCCATCCGCGTGCGCCGCGAGAATTGAAGCGCGCCGTCACGAACTGGACAGGCCGGGGCGGCCGTGGCGGCATTCCATTCCTGGGGTCGCATCTATGACGATGCGGCCCATGGGCGTTGCGGCGGGGAATTATAGCCGCCTAGCCGGCCCCGATCGCCCAAGCGTGTGCCGCCGACGGCTCACTGGAATGTCGTTCGGCCGTCATCATCCTCGTCGCGCATGCGAAAGAACTGCATGAACTGGATGAGGAGGTCCGCGCGCTCGGCGATGGTGGGGCTTTCGAGCAGGGCCTGCTTTGCCGCCACGTCGAAGGGCGCGATCTGGGCGATGCCGTTGACCAGCGATTCATCGTCCAGCCGCGCCACCGCGTCCCAATCGACCACATAGCCGCGCGCGGTGGCGAAGCGCTTCGATTCCTGTTCCAGCGCGGCGCGGATCATCAGCTCCAGCGGCTCGCTTTCGGCATCGTCGTCGAAATCGTCGAAGCTCGCCTCGATCTGCCGGAACAGCGTGGGGCGGTCGAGCTCCGCCGCCACGCGGAAGCGGCTCTGTCCTTCCAGCACGATGTTGAAGCGGCCATCGTCCAGCGCCTCGACATGGGCGATACGGCCGACGCAGCCGATGTCGTAGAGCGCGGGCGGGTGCCCTTCCCTTTCGGGTTCGCGCGGCTGGATCATGGCGATCCGGCGATCGCGGGCCAGCGCGTCCTTCACCAGCGCGCGATAGCGCGGCTCGAAGATATGGAGCGGCAGCAGCGCGCGCGGGAACAGCAGGGCGCCCGCCAGCGGGAAGATCGATAGGCGAACCGACGCGCCCGCCACGGTCATGTGAACAGCACGGCCGAAAGGCGGCGGCGCTGGGCGCTCACCCACGGATCCTCGAGCCCCACCGCCTCGAACAGGTTGAGCAGGCGCGCGCGCGCGGCGCCTTCGTTCCACGTGCGGTCGCGGGCGATGCTTTCGAGGAGGGCATCGGCCGCGCCGTCGCGGTCGCCC
>NZ_MIPT01000001.1:4271461-4285727 GCF_001853345.1 Edaphosphingomonas haloaromaticamans
CTCTTATACACATCTAGATGTGTATAAGAGACAGGGTTGAGCAGGCGCGCGCGCGCGGCGCCTTCGTTCCACGTGCGGTCGCGGGCGATGCTTTCGAGGAGGGCATCGGCCGCGCCGTCGCGGTCGCCCGCCGCCATCAACCCGCCGGCCAGCTCATAGCGCGCCTCATGATCGTCCGGATCGGCCGCCGCCCGCGCGCGCAGGCCGCCGAGATCGTCCACGGGCATCGCATCGCGGGCGAGCTGAAGCGCGGCCTTGGCGCGCGCGATGCCGGCATCCCTGGTCTTGTCCTCGGGCACCGTCGCCAGCAGCGCCTCCGCCTCCGCGCCCCGGCCGAGCGCGATCAGCGCCCGCGCCTGGCCGGCGATGACGGATACATCCTCCGGCGCCATTTCGGCGACCTGGTTGAAGATGGAGAGCGCGCGCTCGGCATCGCCCGAATCGAGCACCTCCTCGCCCATCGCCACCAGGGGCGCGATATCCTGCGCCAGCAGATCGTCCGCGCCCTGGACCGGCAGCTGCTTCAATATCTGGTCCAGCATGCCCTTGAGCTGGCTTTCGGTGCGGGCGGGCGTGAGATCGGCGACGAGCTGCCCCTGGAACAGCGCATAGACGGTGGGAATGGACTGAACACGGAACTGCGCGGCTATCAGCTTGTTGGCGTCGACATCGATCTTGACCAGCTTCACGCCGCGGCCGGCATAATCCTCCGCCACCTTGTCCAGGACGGGGCCGAGCGCCTTGCAGGGGCCGCACCATTCCGCCCAGAAATCGAGGATGACAAGCGCGGTCATCGACGGTTCGATCACGTCCCGCTTGAACGTCTCGATCGCCTCGCGATCCGCGCTGCTCATACCCAAGGTCGCCACCGGCCGCTCCTATTTCCAAGTCCAGGCTGCTTATATCCGAAGCCCCTTATGTGGGCGCGGGAGCGCCGCTGCCAAGCCCCGCAGCGCCTTTGCGGCGCCCATGCAATTTTTCTTCACAACGGGGGTTGCCGACCCGAAAACCCTCCGCTATTAGCCGCGCCTCACCCGCCGGGCACGCCCGGCCGAAACGCCAGAGCGGGCGTAGCTCAGGGGTAGAGCACAACCTTGCCAAGGTTGGGGTCGAGGGTTCGAATCCCTTCGCCCGCTCCAGTTTCCTATCTTCTTATTCTATCATCCGATGATGACGGGCGCCCCTCCAGGGGCTTGGCCCGGTTTCTTTGCGCGCTGTCGATGGCCGCCCGTCCGGCGCAACAGACGCGGCGGGGATATCCGCAACGCGCGTGGCCGGGCATGCAAGAAGCAGAGGTCCGGGCCGCCGGCGATGTCGGCAGGCGGCCCGGACCGGCAATCAGTTTCCGGTCACCTGGGCGATGATGGCGCGGGCCTTGGTGATCGCCTGCGGCGTAGAAAGCTTGCCGGCCTGGATATCGTCCGCGAACGCCATCAGCCGTTCGCCCGAGGCGGAGCCGGTTTCGGCGACCTCGGCCACGGATACGCCCTTGCCCCTGGCGATCGCGGCGTCCCAGGCGGCGCGCACCGCCGCCCAGTAGCTGCTGGTGGCCGCCCAATAGGCGTCCGCCGCCTTGACGTCATAATCGCTCGCCTTGACGTAGGTGTTCAGCACCGATTCCTGGACGAAGGGCACCAGCTTGCCGCCAACCTTGCCGTCTTCCGGGCCCATCTTGATATTATCCTGCCAGTGGATCCAGCCGGCGGGCGACGGCGAATGGCGGTTGATCGCGAGATAGCGGTCATAAGGCGGCATGCGGACCGCATCGCGCCGCGCAAGCGGGCGCCATGTCCAGTTGCTGCGCCAGCGGCGGACGCCGCCTTCCTCGGTCCACTGCCCCCAGCCGCCGTAGCGCGGGCTGTCGTCGGTCTGCCACACTGTCTGCGACCAACGGCCCGCGCGCATCCGTTCGGGCACATCCTCCAGCACCCATTTGCCGTTGCCGGCATAAACGAGCACGGATTCGGGCTCATAGACCCAATCCTGCCGCCAATGCTTGATGACCATCGACTTGCCGTTCTCCCCCGGCACGACAAGGAGATGCTGGAGGACGATGCGGCGCGGGCTGTCCTCGATCACGCGGACGCTTTCGTGCCCGCCGGATATCTTGGACGGGATCGGCGTGTAATCGGCCCGCCAGGGCGTGGTCTCGCGGAAATCGAAGGTGACCTTGTAATCGCCGGCCATGGCGAGGATCGAGGCGCGATCGGCGGCGAGCGCGGCGGCCTCGTCCGCCGGCGCGCGCACGGCGACGGGGCCGTCCGCCAGCGCGGGCGCCATCGGAATCGCTGCCGCCATCACGGCGGCGAGCGCGGTGCGGAAGAAGGCGCTGTTCATTGTCCGTTTCATTCTGTCTCCCCTCTCTTATCAGAAGCGCACGCTGAGCGAGACGCTCGCATTGCGGCCGGGCTGGGTGTAGGCGTCCCCCACCGCCAGGGTCGCCGGGGTGGCGGCCAGGCCGCGCACGTCGCTCCACCAGGCATATTTCGTGTCGAAGATGTTGAAGATGCCGGCGCGCACCGTGAACATGTCGTTGAGCTTCACAAAGGCGGTGGCATCGACGATCGTGAAGCCATCCGGCGTGTAGCAGGAAGACCCGCACTGCCCGGGATCGGTGCGCCGCGCCTCCTTGCCCGCCGAATGGGTGAGGATGAGCTGGCCGCCGAAGCGATCCGCTTTGTCGCGATAGCCGATGCCGGCGACCAGCTTCAGCGGGTCGATGCTCATCAGCGGCGACCGCGCGCCGTTATCGCCGGCGACATTGCCGGTGGCGTAGGAGATGGCGATCGTGCCGGTGATGCCGATCGCGCTGCGCCCTTCCAGTTTGCCTTCGATCCCCTTGATCTTCACCCGATCGAGATTGATGAACTGGAAGATGATCGGATCGGTCGGCGTGCCGGCGTGGCTGCCCACCTGTTCCTGGCTGATGAAGTTGCGGTAACGCCCCCAGAAGCCGGTGACGCTGGCGTCGATCGCCGCGCTACCGAAACGCAGGCCGCCTTCCACCGTCTCGCTGGTTTCGGGCTTCAGATCAGGATTAGGGATCGATCGGTAGGCGAAGAAGGGCGAAGTCGGGTTTTCGAAGAACTGGTTCACCTGGCTGGGCAGCGGCGCCTTGAAGCCCCTGGCATAGTTGGCGAACAGGCTGGCCCCGCCGCCGATCTTGCCGACCACGCCGATCTTGGGCGACACGCGCGATCCATCCTGGCTGGCCGCCGCGAACTGGGGCAGCAGCGGATCGGCCTTCGGATCAAGATCGTAATAATCGAAGCGCAGCGCCGGGAAGATCGTGATCGCGCCATCGGCAAGCGCGATCTCGTCCGCCAGATAGGCGCCGACAAGCGTGTAATCGGTAACGGGGAAGGCGCGGCTCGGGAAAGTATCCGGCGCGGTCGGCACAGTGCCGTCGCGCAGCCCCTTCTGCCGCGTGGAGGAGATATCGGCGCCGTAGACCAGGCGGTGGGCAAGCGGCCCCGTGGCGAAATCGCTGCGCGCCTCCGCGCTCGCCCCGATCACCCTGTTCTCGAAGGTGTTGAGCCGGGTGCGATCGGCAGCGGTATATCTGTCTTCCGCCGTGAACTGGCGGGCCTCGCTGTCCTGATACCAGAGCGCGACCTGCGCGGAATCGACGAGGCCCGAGCCCTGATAGCGCCAGTCCAGCGAAACGCGGGTGCGCTCCGTCCGGTCGGCGGCGGTAAGGCCGATCACGGCGGTGCCCGGCAGCGGCCCCGTGGCCGGCGGGGCGGCGATGCCGCTCAGCACATTGGTGTCGACATGATCGTTGAGATAATCGACCGTCAGGCGCACGCGATGCGCATCGTTGGGCGTCCAGACGATCTTGCCCAGCACGGCATCCGACCTGGTGTCCTGCGGATTGGGCTTGGTGCGGGTCGCGTTGGGCGCGTCGTTCGTCCCCTCATTGTCCAGCTCGTGCCCGTCGCGGCGGGTGTAAGCGACCAGCGCCGACCAGTCGCCCGATCGGCCGGCGAGGATCGCGGTCTCGCTGAACTGATCGTCCGCGGATTCATAAGCGACGCGGCCCAGCGCCGCGAAGTCCTGGTTCTTGAGGATATCGGCGGGATCGCTGGTCGTGAAGCTGACCGCGCCGGCCAACCCGTCGCTGCCGTAGAGCGCGGAAGCCGGCCCGCGCAGGATCTCGACCGATTTGACGAGGCTGAGATCGACATAGTCGCCCCGGCCCACCGCCTGCGCGCCGAAGCTGAAATCGTCCGGAATGCGGATGCCATCCACCTGGATCAGCACGCGATTGCCTTCGAGCCCGCGAATGTTGAAGCCGGCATTGCCGTCGCGGCCGGTCGACCCCTGCGCCGCGCCGAAACGGGCCGGCGCCCGGCGGACGCTGACGCCCGGTTCGTAGCGCACCAGATCCTTGACGTCGGAAACCAGATCGTCCGCGATCCGCCGATCGTCGATCACGCTGACCGTGGCCGGAACGTCGAGGATCGATGTGGGGATGCGCGTGGCCGTGACGGTGATGGTGTTCCGCGCATCGATGCGCACCAGCGGATCGCCATCCTGCGCGGCTGCGGGCCCCGTCAGCGCCAGCGGAGAAAGCATCGCCACGGCCAGCGCCGTGCGGCCCGCCGCCCGCATCCACAGCCCCGTGCACCCACCGGATGCCTTTTCCCCGAACCCCTTGGTCATTTCGCGCATTAGCCCCTTGCTCAGATGATAATGAGATAGATTCGCATTATCATCTCGCTAAGGTCACGCGCTGCGGGGGTCAAGCATGGCGACATGATTATCCGGCGGACGGGCGCGCGCCGATCGGCCCTGCATCCACCGGACCCACCTACCGCCGGCGCCTGCACGCTTTGCAGGCGGCCAGCGGTTAGGAAAGCACGCCCTTAGACGGCGACCTCGTCGAGGATCGAGATCGCGCCCGATTGCCTGTCGAACAACCGGCGGTAGCGGCCGTCGGGCCGGCTGAGCAGTGTCTCATGATCGCCGTCCTCCACGATGCGCCCGCCTTCGAAGACGAGGATGCGATCGAGCGACCGCACCGTGGACAGGCGATGGGCGATGACGATCGCGGTCCGCCCCGCCATCAGCCGGGCCATCGCCTGCTGGATCAGCGCTTCCGATTCGGAATCGAGGCTGGATGTCGCCTCGTCCAGGATCAGGATCGGCGCATCGGCCAGGAAGGCCCGCGCCAGCGCCACGCGCCGCCGCTCCCCGCCCGACAGCTTCACGCCACGCTCGCCCACCAAGGTGCGATAGCCGCGCGGCAGCCGGCTGATGAAATCATGCGCATTGGCGAGCCGGGCCGCCTGCTCGATCTCGCCCGCCGTCGCATCGGGCCGCGCATAAGCGATATTTTCCGCGAGGCTGCGGTGGAACAGGATCGGCTCCTGCGGGACGATCGCGATCTGGGCGCGGAGCGACGCCTGGCTTGCCCGCGCCACATCCTGCCCGTCGATCAGCACGCGGCCGCCGGTCGCGTCATAGAGGCGTTGGACCAGCTTGACGAAGGTCGTCTTGCCCGATCCCGAATGGCCGACCACGCCGACCCGCTCGCCCGGCGCGATGCTGACATCGAGCTGGTCGTAGAGCGGCCGGTCATGGCCGCCATAGCGGAAATCGACCCGTTCGAAACGGATCGCCCCGGCCTCGATCCGGATAGGAACGGCATCGGCGGCATCCTCGATCCCCAGCGGCTCGCCATGCATCAGCACCAGTTCCTCCATCTCGTTCACCGAGCGCTGGAGGTGGTGCACATGCTGGCCGATATCGCGCAGATAGCCGTGAACGACGAAATAGGTGGTCATCACATAGACTACGTCGCCCGCGCTGGCCCGGCCCTGCCACCACAGCCACAGGGCGGTGCCCGTGACGGCCGATCGCACCGCCCACAGCAAGGCGAGCTGGCCCGTGCCGCTCCACGTGTGCCGCATCCAGGTGCGCGCCGTGCGGCGGCTCCATTTATCGACTAGGCCGGCGAGCCGCGCATCCTCGCGATGCTCCGCCCCGAACGCCTTCACCACGGCATTGGCGCCGATCGCATCCGCCAGCACGCCGCCCATGCGGGTATCCCACGCATTGGACAGGCGCGAGGCCGGTGCGATCACCCGCGTCGCCAGCAGCACTGTAAGCATGATGTAGGCGATCGCGCCCACCGCCATCACCAGTCCCATAACCGGCCAGTGCGCGCCCAGCAGCAGCATCGTGCCCACCAGCACCACGAAGGAGGGCAGCAGGGCCAGCAACAGCACGTCGTTCAGCGTATCCAGCGCCCACATGCCCCGAGTGATCTTGCGGACCACCGACCCCGAGAAGCTGTTGGCATGCCAATCGGTGGAGAAGCGCTGGACGCGGTGAAAGGCATCGCGCGAGACGTCGCGCATGATGCCGAGCGTGAAGGGCACGATCCCCCACCAGGCGAAATGGCGCAAGACGACCATCGCCAGCCCCAGCGCCATCATCCAGGCGAAGGCGCCGAGCGCGGCGGCCCGATCGCCCCCGCCGGCCGAAAGCGCATCGATCAGGCGGCCGGCGAACATCGGCACGAAGATTTCGGTCACCGTCGCCAGCGACATCGCCAGGGCGATGCCGATGCCGAGCGCGCGGCGCCGCGCCCAGTGGCGGAAGGTGAAGGCCAGGACGGCGCGGATGGCGCGCGCGCCACCCCGGGATTTGATATCGGCCATATCGTCGATGCGGCGCGCGGGGTGCGCGCCCTCCGTTTCACATGCGGTCAGTAGGGGGAAGCGGGCTCGGCGGCCCGGCTTCGGCGTGCGTCAGCCGCGAATGGCGGAACGCAGCGAGGGGCGCTTCAGCGACAGCATTACCATCCAGCCCTCCCTCGATTAACGGAGCGCGCGCAATAGCATGGGATCGCCCCGCCGCCAACCCGGCCGCGGGGCGCGCCGTCACATCGCCAGCATCCACAGCGCCATGGCGATCATCATCAGATTTTCGGTGAGCGAGACGAAGCCCAGCGGCACGTTGCTGTCGCCGCCGACGCAGGCGCATTTCAGCGTGCGCCGATCGATATAGACGGCCTTGAACACCGAAGCCGCACCGATCGTGCCGATGAACAGGGCGACCGGGATCGACAGCCAGCTGAGCGCGCCCGCCGCCATCAGCACGCCGGCCAGCGCCTCCGCAAAGGGATAGATGCGCGCATAGGGCACCCAGCGCCGGGCCAGCAGGTCATAGCCGAGGAACATGGTGGCAAAGCCTTCCACGTCGCGCAGCTTGAGCATCGCCAGCACGCACATGCTGAAGGCGATGAACCATTCGCCGGCGCGGACGGTGAACGGCGTGCCGAACGCGGCATGGCTCGCCGCCAGCGCCATCAGCGCCGTCATCGCGAACAGGGCGATGACGGGCGTATAGCTCAACGCCCCGGGATCGCGGACCTTGAGGCCGAGATGGCGGCGCAGATCGTCATGGCCGCCGATCCGCTCGCCATCGATGAAGATCTGCGGCGTCGTCTTCACGCCATGCGCGGCCTTGAAGGCGTCCGTCTCCTCCCGCGTCGTCAGCAGGCGATCCTCGATCCGGTAGCCCCGGCTGAGCAGCAGCGCCCGCGCCTTCAGCCCATAAGGGCAGACATGGCCGGGCATGGCCATGCGATAGAGTGTTGCCGTGGGGGCGGAAGGGCGGCTCATTTCCTCGGATCTCCTTGTCGCGCGGTCGATCCTGCCCATATGGGTTCCGTACCATGGTACGGAGTCAAGCAGTGGCTGGAATGACGATCGGCAAACTGGCCGAGGCCGCCGGGGTGGGCGTGGAGACGGTGCGCTATTATCAGCGGCGCGGGCTGATCGATCTGCCGTCACGGGGCGGCAGCCGGAACGCGGACATCCGCCGCTACGATGCCGGCCATCTCCGCCGGCTGCGCTTCATCCGTTCCGCGCAGGCGGCAGGCTTCACCCTGGAACAGATCGGCGAGCTGCTGGCCCTCGATGCCGGGCAGGACCGCGATCGCGCGCGGACGCTGGCGCGCGAGCGGATCGCCGCGCTCGACGCGAAGATCGCCGAACTGCGGGATGCCCGCGCCGCCCTTGCCCGGCTGGCCGACCAGTGCGGCGCTTCCGCCTCCGGCCCCTGCCCGATCATCGCGGCGTTCGAGCCGGATTGATCCCGCCCCGCGACCATCCTGGCCGCGGCATGGCTTCACAGGCGATCGGCAAATGCTCTAGCAGCAAATATATGTCCGCCGAGATCGACCCCTTCCACGCCATCGCCATCAGCCGCCTTGCGCACAGCCTGAAGGCGGCTGGGCGATCGATCATCCACATGGAGTTCGGCCAGCCTTCCACCGGGGCGCCAGCGCGCGCGATCGCGCGGGCGCATCAGGTGCTGGATACCGATGGCATGGGCTATTGGGAGAGCCCGGCGCTCAAGGAACGGATCGCCCGCCATTATCTGGACAGATATGGCGTCACCATCGATCCCGAGCGGGTGATCCTCACCTGCGGCGCCTCGCCCGCCTTCGTGCTGGCGCTGAACTGCCTGTTCGCGCCGGGCGCGCGGGTGGCGCTGGCCCGGCCCGGCTATGTCGCCTATCGCAACAGCCTGAAAGCGCTGCACCTCGAACCGGTGGAGCTGCCCTGCGGCGAGGCCGAGCGCTTCCAGATCACGGCGACGGCGCTGGAGCGGATCGATCCGGCGCCGGACGGGCTGATCCTGGCGAGTCCGGCCAACCCGACCGGGACGATCATTCCGCCGGCAGAGCTGGCTGCGATCGCCGATCTTTGCCGCCGGCGCGGCATCCGGCTGGTCTCGGACGAGATCTATCATGGCATAAGCTATGGCGAGCCGGCGCAATCCATGCTGCAGCACGCGCCGGACGCCTTCATCGTCAACAGCTTCTCGAAATATTTCAGCATGGCGGGCTGGCGGCTGGGCTGGCTGGTCGTGCCGGAGAGCCATGTCGCCGCCGCGCGGGCGCGAATGGGCAATCTGTTCCTGACGCCGCCATCCTTGTCGCAGCATGCCGGGCTTGTCGCCTTCGATTGCGAGGAGGAGCTGGAGGGCCATATCGCGGTCTACCGCCGCAACCGGGCGCTGCTGCTGGAAGCGCTGCCCGGAATGGGCCTGCGCCGGATCGCGCCGCCGGACGGCGCTTTCTACATCTATGCGGATATCGGGCATCTGACGACGGACAGCCTGTCCTTCTGCGCGCGGCTCCTGGAGGATACGGGGGTTGCGACGGCACCCGGCGTGGATTTCGACCCAGTCGAAGGCCATCGCCACATGCGGATCAGCTTCGCGGTATCGGAGGAGCTGGTTGAGGAGGCTGTGTCGAGGCTGGGACCGTGGCTTGCAGCGCGGCGGGCGGAAGCAGGCTTATCCTGAACCGATATGGGCCATGGACCGCAAACGACAACGCCGCCCTTTAGGGGCGGCGCTATCGGTGGCTCCAAAATGCCATTTTCCTATCAAGCTCACAGCATGTCCGAATTGCATTGGGAGCCCAGCATTAACGGACATGCGGGAACTAGCCGCCCAACGACCATCTGACGGACAAAAACGGGCCGATTTTCCTCTCGGCCCATTTGTATCCGTCGTGCAGTCCCGCTTCGGGACTATGGCGCGGTGTCGGCGAGCGCCTTTTCGATGACCGCCTTGAGCTTGTCGCCCGCGTCGGCGCCGACCTGCTGGACCGCGCGCTTGCCGGTTGCGGGGTCCGTCTGATGGAAGCTGAAGGCCTGTCCCTTCAGCGGGCCGGAGATCAGGTCCGCGATCATCACCTCGCGATGGCGATTCTCGGCATTGGCGAAGGGTGCGATCAGGTCGACCAGCCAGAGCCTATCGCCCGATCGCCATTCCTCGAGCGTGAGCCGATTTTCCGGCTCGATCATGCCGCCTTCCAGCTTGCGCTCCGCCTGCGCGCCGCATTTGGCCCATAGCGCCAGGCCGACGGGCTTGTCGCCATCGTGGAAGATATAGAATTGCTGGTGGATCAGTGCCGGCATCACCAGCCATTCGAGATCGCCGATCGCCAGCCCACAAGCGCCTCTGGGCGGCACCACCGGCGCTGTCGAACAGGCGGCACGGCACTACCCCCCCCACATAGCCAGGGGGCCGGGCCGCACGTTCGGCCGCTCCCGCAACGCATCCCGATGTATCCCGCTAAAAGCGCCCTATCTCAACGGATTGGCTTGCCACGCCCGCGCGCATCCCATCGGGATGCAGCGGCCGATGCTAGCAAGCCGCTGATAAAGCGGCAGATTCCATGTACCCAAGGTGCATAGGGTGTGCTTCCTTATCCTGTCGTCCCAGCCTCGATCGCGGTGACCAGCTCGGCCGCCGAATCGGCCCCGGTCCCGGCTTCCGGCAGGGCACCATAACGGTGCCATCACCGCGCCTATGGCACCACGGGTGATCCGCCTAAAAGCGATGTGTAGACAACCGCTTATGGCATCCCGACCAACGGGCGAGATGCCATAACTTCTATCTTGCATTAGGGCTGCCCAACGCTTCTACGCGCGATTTGGCAGCCTTAACGTCCTCTATCATTCCGTCAGACACAGGCAGACCAAGATCAGCGATAGTCATTCCACCTTCCCACTTTAAATCCCCCTTTTGATATTCATCGGAAAAATATAGCTCATGGCTTACCTTATAGAGGGTAACGCAAAGCGCCTGAAAGGTATCAGCCCCGATCCCATGTTTAATCTTCTCGGCACCAACGCCAATAATTTGATAGTGGCACCAAAACTCTTCTCTTGCTTCATCGACTGCAAAAGGAGTTCCTATAACAATGGTGACCTTACCGGAACCGTTCAGTTCAAGCTCGCGCGTCGCTATCACGTTATCTACCAGATGATCAGTCACTCTATAGCTCCAGTTGATACCTGCTGACTACCAGCACCGCTCTATTGCGATCCAAGCAAGCCAAGACTCCCAAGGCCGAGAACGCCCAGAGCAGCAGCCCCGCAAGGTTCGACAACAGCGCAGACAACGGCCGCGCCACCCAAGATAGTACCGCCGGTCACCCAAGGATTAGGTGCAGAGGGTGTAGGAGGCGTCGGAACAGGCACAGAGGTCCGCTCGGTTACCAACGGCGGCACTGGCCTTCCTGCGGCGCGTGCTCCATCTCTCTCAGCCGCACTGGCCCAGCACCTTGCTCTGGCGGCTGCGCTCGAAAGTGATCGACATACTGCATAGTCATCTTCCGCAGCGCGATCTCGTTCATCGTCGCTCATCTTGGCGGAAATGGTCTGCCCACTTTGGGGCATTGGCTCGGTCTTTGGGGTCCATGGAAGGTTCACCATGGGATAATCGGCGAAATTAAACTCGTCTCCAGAATTCTTAAATCCGCGAGGCACAAGAGACTCAGGGATTTCGAAGCACATATAAAATGATGTTACGACATTTGTGTTGATTTCACTATCATAGTAACTTGCATCCTGAAGCCTACAATGTTGAGCCAGCCCGTTTGGGTCGACTTTATTGATGGGATCGCCTCCGACATAATTGTACCAGTTCAAGCCGTCGGCGTAGCCTATGGGATCGGCCTGGAGGAATCGACCGAGAGTGGGCGAGTAGATGCGCGCCTTGTAGTAGTACATGCCGATCTCCGGCAGCCAGGCTTGGCCGGTATATTGGAACCGCCCGACGTTGGTCGACTGTGGGATGCCGTAGTCGTCATAGGCATTGATCGCGATCGAGGCACCGAGTTGGTTGCTGATCGCGACGATCGAGCCGCGCTCGTCAGCATGGAGCCACCGGCGGTCGCTCGTGCCCGCGCCCTCGTACCAAACGATCGGCTCGTCCACGCTTGGGCCATGAACATAGCGACGCAGGATTGTGCCATAGGCCTGGTCGCTGCGTTCGCTGATCAGACTCTCGCCATCATATTCCAGCTGGGTGTGCGTCGACGAACTCTGTACCAACCGACCCAGCGGATCATAGTTGAAATAACCGCCAGGATAGCTGGAGAGCTGGTTCTTCGAGTTGTAGCCATAGACCGCGGTGCCAGCACTGGTCAGGTTGCCGCGTCCGTCATAGGACGGCACGATCGTGCCGGTCAGCGTATATTGGTTCAGCCCGTTGACCGAATAAGATCGGTTGACATTAGCATATTCAGCCCAGCTGTAGCTGTCGTTCGAGCCCGTCCGCTGTCTGATCTGGCTGGCGACACTATAAGCGAACGTCCTGGTCAAATCAGCGTTGGTGCCGGCAAGATCCTGGGCGAGCTGGCTCAACCGCGAAGCATTGTCATAAGCATAGGTCGTGACCGTGCCGTTGCCCCGGGTGAGGCTCGTGCGGCGGCCGCGATCGTCATAGACAAAGGTCGCGAGCACGCCCACACCCGATGCCGCGCCATTTTCCCTTATCGCCGTCATCTCGCCCAGAACATCATAATCATAGGTCACGTAGAAGCCGTCCGACCAGGTCAGCCGCGTCCGCCGGCCACCAAGATCATATTGCATGCTCCTGGTGCCCACCGGCGTAGCCTCGCTCAGCATCCGGCCCAGCGCATCATAGCTGAACGTCGAGGTAAAACCATTGCCGTCATTGGCCGTCTTCACCCGGCCCAGATTGTCATAGGTGAAGGATCGATCCACATCCCGCGCGTCGAGATGCCCGGCCGTCAGCGCCGTCATGCGCCCGAGATTGTCATAAGCGTAGCCCAGCATCGTCCCGTCGCGCAGCCGGCGCGAGACCACGAGGTCGGAGTTGGCCTGATAGCCAAGCTCTTCATAATCGGCGACCGAACTCGTGCCGGCGGTGGTCGGAGACGGATAGCGCGTTTTCTTGAGCCGGCCAAATCCGTCATATTCATACGTCGTCTGGTTTCCCTTGGCATCCTTCACCCAAGCCACCTGGCCATCGGATGTGTAGCCCTGAGCCAGCTCGTCGCGCACGAGCGTAGTCCCTACCCCTGTCTGGACCTTCGTGACGCGACTGGCTTCGTCATAATAGGCCTTGCTGATCCGATCGGGGCCATCGCTGCCCGCGTCTCCCATTACGCATGCGTCGGGCGCCCCCGCGAAGGCGGCCTTGTTCATCCGCTGCGCCACGCAATCGACGCGACTTAATCCATCATAGCTATATTGCGTGACCGCTTCGAGCGTCGTGCCCCCGAACAGTTCCTCCCTCACCTTGCGTGCTTTGTCGTCATACAGGGTAACGGCCTTATCGAGAACGACCATGCCCGGCCAATCCGCATCGGATTGGCTGGCCACCGTGCCACTCTCGACCATCGCCATCTGGCCGTTGGCATTGTAGGTATACCGAGTTGCGCGAGGCTTGAGCGCGCCTGCACCATCTGGATCCGGCCCGACAATGCCCATGGTGCGCCGCGCCACATTAAAGCGATAGCGCACCGTGTCCGCCGTTCCAGCCAGCGGACCATCCATCGAGACGGCATTGCCAATACTGTCATAGGCCGCGGTCGTTGTTGCCGTAAGGGCCCCGTTGCCGGAGCCGATCGACTGACTGATCGGCAGCAGATTGTTGGCAGTTCCAGTTGCCTGCGGGCCATAATTTATGCTGGTTTTGATTTCGTCGGCCGTGCCAGCGCAGCTCGCTGTCGATTGGCAGGTCGAAATACCCGTCAAGACATAAATGTTCTGGATTCCGGTTCCACCGGAAGCAGTGATCGCACCGCTTGCATCCTTATAATAGGCCTGCATGGCCGTATAACTGTAGCGGGTCTGCGGTCGTATTCCATTGGGCGCGGCGGGACCGGTTTCCGTCAGTACACCGCCATGGACCGGATCATAAGTATAATCGGTCTGCTGACCTCGCGTATCTCTCGTCCAATTGGGCTTGTTGCACGTCACAGGATTGCTGCAGTTCGCATCATATCCCGCCGTCGTCACGAGATCCGCTGGCGTACCCGGTGTCTTGGACACCACGCGCGTTTCGGTAACGTTGCCCCGCGCGTCATAAGTGTAAGCCACGTAGCGTCCCCCGGGGGATGTTACGCGGGTGACACGACCGAGGCTGTCACGTTGATAAGAAGTTGTCAGATCGATGCCATTTACAACGGTGGTATCGCTTATCACCCTGTTTGTGGCAACATCTGAGGCTACGATACGCTTTGTAGAAAGCGGCCCAGTTCGAGTGAGTGTTCTTACGCCGTCCGCATCCACGAAACTATAATGCCAGGCACTACCATCCTTGACGACATCGGATACCTTATTGTCATCTCCATAAGAGTCTGATTCAAAACTATCGGGCCTGATTTCATGCTCTTGCGATGCGGCGAGTAAGGAGCTGGATCGAGGCGATGAACAGCCACGCGGTTGCCGATGCGACGGTCTGCTCGAAGTCCTTGGCG
>NZ_MIPT01000001.1:4286682-4291682 GCF_001853345.1 Edaphosphingomonas haloaromaticamans
AATCCACGGCAGTTTTTGGCGAAACCCCTGAATCAACGACAGGCTCAGCCGTCAAGCTAACCTGCTGATACCACTCAACTTAATTTCCGATCGGGCTCTTTACCAAATCGCCCAAAGCCTGTTCTTCACATTAATTATGGATCTCCATATGGCAAAGAAGGGCCTCATATTATCCTGTATGATCCCAATTAATAGGGAAATGTATTTGTGTACAATAAAAATGATTTTATAAATGATGTCCTTGAATTAATTAGAATGGAGAATTTAAGTGAAATAGACGAATCTGAATGTATCGCATTTTCGATTGAAATTATCAAAAAACTAAAAAAACAAAATGATCTTTTATCGAAAATTCCAGAAGAAATTTGGCACTTTATATCAGACGTAGATATAAGATCAAAAGATAGTTCTTATAAAATAGAACAGACAAAAATTATATTGAAAACAGTATATGATTGGAACAAGTAGATTGATCTCCTGGACAATTACTAAAACGATATCGCTGTAGACCAATGGATCTGGCGATACATCTATGAAGACCAGATCGACCTCTATGCATATGTCGCAAACGATCCCGTCAATGGCCGAGATCCGAGCGGCACGTGCACCGGTTCCCTAATTGCAGACGACGATGGCGGTTGCAAAACGGGGGGTTTATTGCCGGAGCAGGTAGCTGCGCCGGGCAGTGCCAATCCGGTCGTGACATAGCCAACAGCATGGTGAACGGCGCGATCAATCAAACGAGAGGAGCTGCATCTGGAAATTCTGGTGCCTGCCAGGCCAAACCAGAATGCGGCGGAAAAACAGATCCTAAACTTGCAAAGATATTGCTGCCGTTGCTCAAAAGTTCCGCATTTAGAAGCGCCGTTGTACAAGCATGGACACGCTCCAAGCCAGACGGACCCACTAGCGGAAAGAACGAACATGCGTTTTGGGCGGATAGCAATGGCGATCGCTCGCGGGTCGGAGGCGTCTTCCCGGGAGTGGCAGGGACTATTCCATTGACTCAAGCACTATCCCGCTGGGATGAAGAAAATATTTTCTTCCATACTCATCCCTTCCTCCAATCCGATGGTTATTTGTACGGAATAAGTGACAAAGATGTTAATTTTTACGGGACTTTCAACCTGATCGGCGTAGTTTTGGAAGCGGACGGATTATATTATTACGATAGCAGAGATCAATAATATGAGATTTTTGCTACTTATTCCGTTCTTAGCAATAAGCGCTTGTTCATCTCGCAATGATTGCGGGAAAGAAAAGGCTATCGATGTAGCTTTTAGTTCAGCAGTTAAAAAATTTTCTAGAACAAATGTAGAAAGGCGAGGCGCTACGATTATCGATCTAGGAGATACGTGGAAAATCAGTTTCGTGGCAGGGAGTGATATTGGTGGTTATCCCATTGCTTGGGTAAGCAAAGATGCCTGTGTCTTGAAGCAAATTTTATCTACACAGTGAAGATGGGAGTGGTGACTAGGCAGCGCGGGCATCGACGGTGTTGGCACGGAAGCTCTCCATATGCGCCATCACCCGATCGGCGGTGGCGCCCTGGGCTGAATGGATGGTCTGGTCCCATCCGGGGCGGACATGGCGATCGGTGAGATGGCGGAGGTCGTGCCGCCCTACATCGCGACCATGAGGGTGGACCGTTCGGCGTCAATGCCGGTCACGGTGGCCAGGGTGCCGTTCAAGCGCCCGGTGCGGTAGTTGTTACGGGTGAACTGCAAGCGGTCGCCCGCACGAAACTCCTGTTCGACCTCGATGAACGCCTCAGCCTGGTCGCCGCCCCAGCGGGCGGGATGCCATGCAACCACCTTGCCCTCTCGGGCGGGTGAGCGCGCTGGCGCACGACCTGGGCGGGACGTCGGGCGACATCACGATAAGCTTCGGCTATAATCAGGCCTCGCAGATCGTCACGCGGGCGCGCAGCAACGATGCTTATGTGTTCGGCCAGGAAGCCAATGTGGCGCGGACTTACGCTGTGAACGGGCTCAACCAGTATCTGAGCGCGGGCACGGCGACCTTCTGCTACGATGGCAACGGCAACCTGACGCTCGATGGCGCGCGGGTCTACCGATATGATGTCGAGAACCGGCTGGTCGAGGCGCGGGCGGCAGTCGCGCCGGTGACGGCCTGTCCGGTCGCCAACTTTACAGGCGCGCTGCAAGCGTCGCTCAAATATGATCCGCCACGGCCTGACGGGACAAGGGCACGAGATGTTCGCGCGCCATCTTCATCCGGACAGCCGGAACCCGCCAAAGCGGATTGGGCGTGTCGAGTCCCTCAAACTCGTCCCAGGAGGCAAGCCGGGTTTCGTTGGTCCGCGCCTAGGTGCGAGCAAAGTGAACAGGAGAGCGGAGCGCGTCACCGCGCGCCTGCGGGGATTTTCATCACCATCATATTCGTGGATCGCCCGGACCAGTGCCGGCAGACCCGCCATGCTGACCCGGGCCATGTGACGAACCCGCGGCTTGGGCTTGAGCAGGTCGGCGAGATGGACCGCGGGATCATGATCGGCCCAGCCCTGCGGAATGGCGAACCGATAGATCTGGCTGACATGTTGCTTGAGCCTGCGGCTGACATCGAGCGCGCCGCGCGCCTCGACGCTGCGGATCATCGCCAGCACATCGGCGCTGCTCACAACCCGGATATCGGCCTTGCCCAGCACCGGGAACACATCGCGCTCAAGCCGGGCGAGGATGCGGGCGGCATGGCCCGGATCGAGCGAGGCTTCGCGATTTTCATGCCAGGCCCGGGCCGCGACCTCGAATGTCATCGTAGGCTCGCGCGACGCCCTGGCGCCCGGATCCTTTCCCTCAGCGAGCATGAGTCTGGCTTTGGCCCGCTTCAGGCGGGCCTCGGCGAGGCTGACCTGCGGATAGGCGCCGAACGAGAGGAGCTTCTCGCGCCCCTCGAACCGGTACTTCATCCGCCAGAGCTTCGAGCCGTTGGGGCGGACGAGCAGATGGAGGCCTTCGCCGTCTGTGAGCTTGTAATCCTTGGCGCGCTTCGTGGCGTAGCGGACTTCGAGTTCCTTGAGGGCCATGGGGTATTCTCCAGCGGGGGCGCTGGGATTACCCCTCAAAATACCCCCGGATGCAAATCGACGTCCTGGGCTTTGGCGACATGGGCTGGGTACGGCTGAGCCGGTGCGACTCGGCCAGAAGCCATGGGGAAATATATAAAAAAATGCGCCGCGGGTGTGCCTGCGACGCTTTGGTGTGTGGTGGGATATGGAAGGATTGGTTGCGGGGACAGGATTTGAACCTGTGACCTTCAGGTTATGAGCCTGACGAGCTACCGGGCTGCTCCACCCCGCGACACTGATGGGCCTCAAGCGCCGGCAGCGGCGTTCCGCTGCCTTGGCTTTCCTCGCATAAGCTCGGGCGGCCGTTCGGCCTTGCGGAGCCTTTGGCTCCGGGGGCCTTTGGACATGTGAATGGGTTTTGATCTTGCTGGCGCTGGCTTCAAAGCCTGGCGACGCCCTACTCTTCCGTTGCTTAGGCAACAGTACCATCGGCGCAGTCTGGTTTCACGGCCGAGTTCGGGATGGGATCGGGTGGGTCACAGACGCTATGGCCACCAAGCTATGGAGCCAGCGCTAGCGGGATCGTTTTAGAAATCGACGTGCTTACCTTGTGCTGAGAGATTGTCCTTAATCGACGACGTCCTGATGGTCAGGGTTGTCGTTGATGGTGGGACTCATCAAGCGCGAATAGAGCAATTAGTATCGGTTAGCTCCATGGATTACTCCACTTCCACATCCGATCTATCAACGTCGTGGTCTTCGACGGCTCTATGATATCTTATCTTGAGGGAGGCTTCCCGCTTAGATGCTTTCAGCGGTTATCCCGTCCATGCATAGCTACCCTGCTGCACCGTTGGCACGATGACAGGTCCACCAGAGGCATGTTCAACCCGGTCCTCTCGTACTAGGGTCAACTCCTCTCAAATATCGACGCCCACGGCAGATAGGGACCAAACTGTCTCGCGACGTTCTGAACCCAGCTCACGTACCACTTTAATTGGCGAACAGCCAAACCCTTGGGACCTGCTCCAGCCCCAGGATGTGATGAGCCGACATCGAGGTGCCAAACAACCCCGTCGATATGAGCTCTTGGGGGTTATCAGCCTGTTATCCCCGGCGTACCTTTTATCCGTTGAGCGATGGCCCTTCCACGAGGGACCACCGGATCACTATGACCGACTTTCGTCTCTGCTCGACTTGTCAGTCTCGCAGTCAGGCTGGCTTATGCCATTGCACTCTAACAGCCGGTTTCCAACCGGCCTGAGCCAACCTTCGCGCGCCTCCGTTACTCTTTAGGAGGCGACCGCCCCAGTCAAACTACCCGCCACAGAGGGTCCCTGAACCGGTTTCACGGTCCGAGGTTAGACATCAGAAAACAACAGGGTGGTATTTCACCTATGGCTCCACTCAGGCTGGCGCCCAAGCTTCAAAGCCTCCCACCTATGCTACACAGTTCTTTCCTAATGCCACTCTGAAGCTGCAGTAAAGGTGCACGGGGTCTTTCCGTCTAACCGCGGGTACTCCGCATCTTCACGGAGAATTCAATTTCGCTGAGCATGTACTGGAGACAGTGGGGAAGTCGTTACGCCATTCGTGCAGGTCGGAACTTACCCGACAAGGAATTTCGCTACCTTAGGACCGTTATAGTTACGGCCGCCGTTTACCTGGGCTTCATTTCGGAGCTTGCACCCCTCCACTTAACCTTCAGGCACCGGGCAGGCGTCAGACCCTATACGTCGTCTTGAAGCCGACTTAGCAGAGCCCTGTGTTTTTGCTAAACAGTCGCTACCCCCTGGCCTGTGCCCCCCACAAGTGCTTGCGCATATGTGGGGCCTCCTTCTTCCGAAGGTACGGAGGCAATTTGCCGAGTTCCTTCAGTACACTTCTCTCAAGCGCCTTGGTATACTCTACCAGACCACCTGTGTCGGTTTCGGGTACGGTCTATACGGTGGGGCTATTTCCTGGAACCTCG
>NZ_MIPT01000001.1:4296682-4605589 GCF_001853345.1 Edaphosphingomonas haloaromaticamans
CGGGCCTGATGCTGCTGGTGTTCATGAGCTCGGGATCGGGCCATGACGAGGATGTGGGCGGCAGGAAGGACAGACCATGACCGACGCGACCTCGGCCCATCATCCGCGCGATCCGATATTGCGGGTCGTGCCGCGCCCCGGCGACATCAATTCCAACGGCCATATCTTCGGCGGCTGGGTGCTGAGCCAGATGGATATCGCCGGCGGCATCGTCGCCCATCGCGAGACCAAGGGCGCGACGGCCACGGTGGCCATCGATTCCATGGCCTTCATCGCGCCGATCCTGCTGCACGATCTGATATCGGTCTATGCCGAGGTCGAGCGACGCGGGCGCACCTCGCTCGCCATCCGCATCGAGGTGATCGCCACGCGCGATGCCGGCGCGCAGGAGGTGAAGGTGACGGAAGGACTGTTCACCTTCGTGGCGCTCGACGAGAATCACCGCCCGCGCGCCCTGCCTCCCCGCTGATCGGATGGCCGCGCTTCAGCCGAAGCGGTAGCCGGAAACCTTCCAGCCGATCACATGATCGGCGAACACATGCGCCGCAGGATCATCCCCGCCGGCCCCGGCCGCGACCATCAACGGGATAAGATGCTCCTCGCGCGGATGCGCGAAGCGGGCATGCGGCAGCATGCTCCACGCCGAAAGGCGCCGGGCGCGCGCCTCAGGATCGGGATCGGTGACGGCCGCGGTCAGCGCGGCATCGAAGATGTCGGCGGGGCCGGTGGCGTCGCCGTTGCGCACGCGCATATTGTGGAAGCTCATCCCCGATCCGACGATCAGCACGCCTTCATCGCGCAAGGGCGCCAGCGCGCGGCCGGCGGCGATATGCGCGGCGGGATCGAGATCCTTGCGCAGCGAAAGCTGGGCCGTCGGGATATCCGCCCCCGGCACCGCGACCTTCATCGGCACGAACACGCCGTGATCCCAGCCGCGTTCGGCGTCACGGACCGTGGCGAATCCCGCATCGGCCAGCAAGCCGGCGGCGCGGCGCGCCACATCGGGGGCGCCCGGCGCATCCCAGCGGAGCTGATAGGTATGCGGCGGAAAGCCGTAATAGTCATAGAGCAGGCCCGGCCGCGCGCCATCCTGGACGGTGAACGCCTCCTCCTCCCAATGGCCCGAGACGACGAGCAGCGCCTTCGGCCGTTCCGGCAGGCCCGCGACGAAGCCGCAGAGAAACGCCTCCATGCGCGTCCACATGCCGGCGGGATCGTCCATGAAGAAGCAGGGGCCTCCGCCATGGGGGATGAAGAAGCTGGGTTGGCGCATCCGATTCCATATCCTTCGCGGGCCGCGCTCTACCCGCCCGTCGGGTCATGGCCGGCCATGGCGACGGAGATGGCATGCGCCGCGCCATTGGCAAGGGCCGGCGCGCGCCATGCCGATCGCCCGCAGCACTCTTTCAAGCGGCAGCCGCAGCGTTTATGCGCTGATGGCATGACGCGCTTCACGGTGAACGGCCAGCCGGTCCATTATCGTATGGACCCCGAGACCCCGCTCTTGTGGGCGCTGCGCGACGCATCGAACCTGACGGGCACCAAATATGGTTGCGGCGCGGGCCTGTGCGGGGCCTGCACCGTCCATCTCGACGGCGCGGCGGTGCGATCCTGCCAGGTGCCGATCGGCTCCATCGAAGGCAGCTTCGTGACGACGATCGAGGCGCTGTCGCGCGATCGCAGCCATCCCGTGCAGCAGGCGTGGGTGGCCGAAAGCGTGCCGCAATGCGGCTATTGCCAGTCCGGCATCATCATGGCCGTGGCGGCGATGCTGGAGAAGAATCCCAACCCCAGCGATGCCGACATCGATGCGGAGATCACCAATATCTGCCGCTGCGGCACCTATCCGCGCATCCGCCGCGCGATCCGCCATGCCGCGCGCGTCGCCGCCGGGGGCGAGACGATCGCCGCCGCGCCACCGCCGGGAATCGATCCTGAGGACGCCGCCCGCGCCATTCCCGCCCTCACCCCGCCCAAGCCCGCCGGCAAGGAATGAGCGGAAAGATCCGGCAGCTTTCAATTCGCTGACCAAGGGGTTCAGCCTCCGCTCAGTGGACTTCGCCCAGGGTGTGCCCCAAGGTGGCGCGGATGTGCGCCTGGGCAAGGAGCATGGACATGGTGCGTGGGACTTTGGTGGCGCTGCTGCTGGCCGCGACCGCCGCGACCCCGGCGCTGGCGCAATCGCAAGGCTGGCACGGGCAGGGTTCGCAGGGACGGAGCTGGCAGGGGCAGGCCGGCGGGCGCGGCGATATCGGCCGTCCGGGCGGCCGCATGGAAGGCCCCGCGCAGCGCCCCGACACGGCACGCCCCACCCCCTCGGCCAATGCGTCGCCCCGCTGGAACGGATCCATCGCCCGCGGCAACGGCGCGGAGGGCGCGCGCGGCCCGCAGCGCCCGGCGCCGCAGCGCGCGGGCCTTTCGGGCAATGAAGACGGCCGCGACCGCGCCGTCGTCCGCCGTGGCGATAGCTGGTCGGCCGATCCCCGGACACGCCCCGGATCGCAGCCGGCCGACAGCCGCTATCGCGACCGCACGATCCGCTATGGCGATCGCGATGCGACGAACGGCCGGCCCGGGAATAGCTGGAACGACCGCGACCGGCCGGGCCGCGACAATCGCTGGGACAATCGCGAGCGATGGGACGACCGCAGGGATCGCGATCGCAGGGACAACCAATGGGACAACCGCAACCGCTGGTCGCAGGGGTGGCGCAACGACAATCGCTACGACTGGCAGCATTATCGCCAGTCCAACCGTTATATCTATCGCCTGCCCGTCTATTACGGCCCGGCCGGCCATGGCGGCTATCGCCGCTGGGCGCCGGGCTACCGGCTGCCGGGGGTCTATTATGTCCGCAGCTACTGGATCAGCGATCCCTGGTATTATCGCCTGCCGCCTATCTACGGCCCCTATCGCTGGGTCCGCTATTATGACGACGTGCTGCTGATCGACACCACCACCGGCCTGATCGAGGATGTCATTCCCGGCTTCTTCTGGCGCTGACCAAGGCGGATATCCGGGAAGGCCCGGCCTGCACAGCGCAGGCCGGGCCTTCTGTTTCGTCATCATGTTTCAGTCTTGAAAAATCCAGTCTTCCCAGCGCCTTGTTTCTGTATGGAAGCTGACGATCACATTCCTCCACCGTTCACGCGCGCTATGGAAATGCGGGGATCGGAAGCGGACGGCAATCGATCCGCGGACCTTGGAGGAAAGACCGGACCCATGCGCAAGCTCATCATCTCGGCCCTGATCGCGGCCACCGCCATGCCGCTGGTCGCCCAGGCGCAGACCGCCGAACTGAAGCGGGATCGCCAGGATATCCGCATGGCGCAGCGTTATGGCGACAGGCACGACGTGCGCGACGCGAAGCGGGAATATCGCGAGGACTGGCAGGATTATCGCCGCAACCATCGCGACGTCTATCGCCGTCCGACCTATGTCGGCCCGCGCGGCTACGTCTATCGCCCGGTGGCCGTCGGCGCCCGTCTGGGTGCGCCTTATTATGCCTCGCGCTACGTGATCAGCGATCCCTATCGCTACCGGCTGCCGAAGCCGACCGGCGTCAACCGCTGGGTGCGCTACGGCAACGACGTGCTGCTGGTGAACGTGCGCACCGGCCGGGTGATCGAGGCCCATCGCGCCTTCTTCTGGTAAGCGGGCGGCGGCAGCCGCCGGGGGACATCGTCTTCCCGGCGGCTTGCGGCCGGTGTATTACCCCCGTAAAGCGGACGACATATCTCCTAACAGGGAGCCACGCATGGCCGTTCGTCACCTTCTCCTCGCTTCCGCCGTCTCGCTGCTCGCGGCCCTGCCCTCGAACGCTGAGGCGCAGTCCCCCGCCCCCGTCGCCGCCGCGAGCCAGTCCGCGCACGATCAGCTCCACGCGCTGTTCCACGCCAGCGACGAGGCGAGCCTGAAGCGCAACCCGATCAGCGCCATCTTCCGCGGCGACCTGCGCTATGCCGATCATCTCGGCGATTATGTGAGCGACGCTTATTACGATGCCGAGCGCGCCGCCGCCCAGGACGACCTGAAGCGCCTGCACGCGATCGACCGCGCCAGCCTCGATGCCACCGACCAGATCGCTTATGACGTGTTCGAATGGCAGACGCAGGAAACGCTGAAGAACCTGACGCCGGAGATGCTGGCGCTGACCGCGGTGCGCCCGATCGACCATTTCACCGGCTTCCACACCTTCTACCCCAGCTTCGCCTCGGGCCAGGGGGCGGCGCCGTTCAAGACGCTGGCGGACTATGAGAACAACCTGAAGCGCCACAAGGAATATGTGGCGCTGCTGGATCGTTCGATCGAGCGCTTCCGCCAGGGCATGGCATCGGGCGTCGTCCAGTCGAAGATGACTGTCCGCAACATGATCGACCAGCTCGACGAGATCATCGCCCTGGGGGTGGAGGGATCGACCTTCTACGGCCCGGTCAAGAAATTCCCCGAAGGCATTTCCGCCGCCGACCAGGCCCGGCTGAAGACGGCCTATGCCGCCACCATCCGCGACGAGCTGATCCCCGCCCATATCCGCCTGCGCGATTTCCTGAAGAACGAATATCTGCCGGTGGCGCGCGAGGCCGTGGGCATCAGCGCGATGAAGGGCGGCGACAAGGTCTATCTCGCCGCGATCGAACAGCTCACCACCCTGCCGCTGACGCCGGATTATGTGCACCAGCTCGGCCTTTCCGAAGTAGCGCGCATCCGGAGCCAGATGGAGGCGATCAAGACGCAGGTGGGCTTCAAGGGCACGCTGGCGGAATTCTTCCACCATCTGCGCACCGATCCGAAGTTCAAGCCGAAATCCAAGCAGCAGCTCGTCGACGGCTATTATGCGATCGGCAAGCGCGTGGACGCGCGCATCCCCGAGCAGTTTTCGACCATCCCGAAGACCCCGCTCGAGATCCGCTATTACGAGCCCTATCGCGAAAAGACGCAGGCCGGCGGTTCCTACGAGCCGGGCATGTACGATCCCAAGGACCCGTCGAAGAACCGGCCGGGCATATTCTACTTCAACACCTACGACCTGCCTTCGCGCACCACGCCGGGGATGGAGACGCTCTATCTCCACGAGGGCGCGCCGGGGCACCATTTCCAGATCAGCCTCGCGCAGGAGAATGATCGCCTGCCCGCCTTCATGCGCTATGGCGGCAACACCGCTTATGCCGAAGGCTGGGGCCTTTATGCCGAGACGCTCTGGAAGGAGCTGGGCATGGAGACCGATCCCTATGAGCGGTTCGGCGGGCTGGACGACGAGATGCTGCGCGCGATGCGGCTGGTGGTCGACAGCGGCATCCACGCCAAGGGCTGGACCCGCGAACAGGCGATCAAATACATGCTCGACAATTCGGGCATGGGCGAGACGGACGCGACCGCCGAGGTCGAACGCTACATCGCCTGGCCGGGGCAGGCGCTGGCCTACAAGATCGGCCAGCTCACCATGTCCCGCCTGAAGGCCAAGGCGCAGGCGGAACTGGGCGCCAGGTTCGATCCGCGCGAGTTCCACGCCCAGATCCTGATGACCGGCGCGCTGCCGATGACGGTGCTGGAAAAGAAGATCGACGGCTGGATCGCCAGCGTGAAGGCGGCGAACTGATCCGGGGGCGGTGAGGCCCTCCCCGCCCTATCATGGGCGGCGGGCTGGACCGCTTTCGAACGAAGGACTTGCAGGCCCCTCTCCCGCCCTGGCGGGGAGGGGTTTGTTTTGCGGCAGATTCGATTGCTGTGAGGAAGCTTCTGCCGCCAGCGATGCCGGCCTGCACCGGCATGACGGCTTGGATCGGCGCCCATGATCTTGGCCATCGCTTGTCGTCACCCTGCACTCGTTTCAGGGCCCATCGTGCAACAAACGCTGTCGGCATTGGGGAGAAGTGGCCCCTGAAACAAGTGCAGGGTGACGATTCTCTGGCGTGATCGAACCACCACCCTCCTGATGGCGATTGGCTTAGGCCGTCTCAGCCCCATCGTCATGGAGGTAGAGATCGACCGGCCAGGGCTGAGCCGATGCCCAGCGCACTGCCTCAGCGACGCTGATGGCTTCGCGCTCGATCGACGCCGTCTGGATGTCGCACGCGAGAAGATAGGCGGGAACCAGCTCGGCGCCCACCGCGCCCTGCCCTGCCGGCTCCAGCACGGCGCGCACCGTCCGCCAGCGGCCCGGCCGATCGCGCTTATCAATAAGATTCTGTATCAATGCGATTTTCCGCCCCTTTCGCTTGCGGCAGTAGGTCCTGGGCGCGAAGGAGGGAGCGTTTTTCTACGAACGGTGCCTGCAGGGCGATAAACGACGGCAAAACCGCCCCGAAATGGGACGACTTGTAAGGCCATGATCTTGCACGGCATATAGCCGGGATGATCCAGATCAGGCGGGCCACGGCGGCCGACGGGGCGGCCTTGTGGGCCATTATCGAACCGATCGTGCGCGCGGGCGAAACCTACGCCCTGCCGCGCGACATGGCCCGCGAGGAGGCGCTCGCTTACTGGCTGGGGCGGGACCGGCATACGTTCGTTGCCGAGGCGGAAGGCCGCGTCCTCGGCACCTATTATCTGCGCGCCAATCAGGCCGGCGGCGGCGGCCATGTCGCCAATTGCGGCTACATGACCGCGCAGGACGCCGGCGGCCGGGGCGTGGCGCGGGCGATGTGCGCCCATTCGATCGATCAGGCGCGCGCGGAGGGGTATCGCGCCATCCAGTTCAACTGTGTCGTCTCCACCAATGTCCGCGCGGTCGGCCTGTGGCAGAAGATGGGGTTCGAGATCGTCGGCCGCCTGCCCGGCGCCTTCCGGCATCCGACCGCCGGTGATGTCGATGCGCTGGTGATGTTCCAGACGCTCTAGGCCGCACCCCGGGCGGCCGAGTGGTCACTCCCGTGTAGCCGGGAAGGTCGGCCTTCCACCGCATCTCATTCCCGTCTTCGCGGGAATGAAGGAATTGGGCCAGCCTTGAGGCGATGCCGGCCTGCGGCATGACGATTTGGAGGGGACGCCCGGCGATTTTCCCGGATCGGCCGCCTTATCCTTCCGCCGATTCAATAAGCCCGGGCGACCGCGAACTCGACCGCTTCGACCAGCGCCGCGCGGGCATGGCCGCTGCCCAGCCCGCCCAGCGCATCGACCGCGCGCTGGCCGTAGATGCGGGCGCGGGCGAAGGTATCGTCCAGCGCGCCGGTTTCGCGCAGCAGGCGGGTGGCGTGGGCGAGATCATCGTCCGAGGCGCGCCGGCCTTCCATCGCATCGCGCCAGAACTGGCGATCCTCGTCGGACCCCCGCGCATGGGCGAGGATCACCGGCAGTGTGACCTTGCCGTCGCGGAAATCGTCGCCCGTGTCCTTGCCCATCGTCGCCCCGTCCGACAGATAGTCGATCGCGTCGTCGATCAGCTGGAAGGCGATGCCGAGGTTGCGGCCATAGGCGTCGAGCGCCAGCTCCACGCTTTCGTCGCGTTCCGCCACCACCGCGGCGATGCGGCAGGCCGCGGCGAACAGCGCCGCCGTCTTGGCGCCGATGATGTCGAGATAGCGTTCCTCGGTGGTTTCGATCCGGCGCTGGGCGGTGAGCTGGTTCACCTCGCCCTCGGCGATCACGGCCGATGCGTTGGACAGGATTCGCAGCACGCGCAGGCTGCCATCCTCCACCATCAGCTCGAACGAGCGGCTGAACAGGAAATCGCCGACCAGCACGCTGGCGGGATTGCCCCAGATCATGTTGGCGGTGCGCTTGCCCCGGCGCAGGCCCGATCCGTCGACGACATCGTCGTGCAGCAGGGTGGCGGTGTGGATGAATTCTACCGACGCGGCCAGCTTGTGGTGGCGCGTGCCGTCATAATCCAGCAGGCGGGCGCAGGCGAGCGTCAGCATCGGCCGCATCCGCTTGCCCCCGCCCGCGATCAGGTGGCCGGCCAGTTCCGGGATCAGCGGCACATCGCTCTGCATTCGATCGAGGATGACCGCGTTCACCTGCTTCATATCGGCTTCGACGAGACGGACCATCGGCTCCAGCGAGGGCGCGGCCTTGCGATGCAGGGGGGTAACGGTAGCAGTCATGACAAGCGCCCTTGGCGCGGCGCGGCCGTAAAGGCAAGCGCCCGGGGTTGCACAGAGGCCCGAACCTCCACAAAAGGGCGCCGGTTCCGAGCCCGAAGGGAAAATGATGTCAGACGACGTGCTGAAGCGGTATCGCGAAAGCATCGACAATATCGATGCCGCGCTGGTCTTCATGCTGGCCGAACGCTTCAAGGTCACGCAGGCGGTGGGCCGCTACAAGGCCGAGGCCGGCCTGCCCCCGGCGGACCCCGGCCGCGAATCGGCCCAGATCGAACGGCTGCGGACGCTGGCGCGATCGGCCAATCTGGACCCGGACTTTTCCGAAAAATTCCTGCGCTTCATCATCGACGAGGTGATCCGCCACCACGAAAAGGCGCGCGCGGCGGAATAAGGGCCGGGGACGCTGCCGGAACGCGGCATCACGCCTTGTTAAGCGGGCGGATTTAGGCTCAACCCTTGCTTGTGGAAAAGCCCCCGCCGACGCCCCTCGACCTCCTGCCGCTGACCCATAGCTGGCCGTTTTTCGAATCCGGGCAGCGGTTTGACCTGGGAACGCTGCGGGACGATGCGGGGCCGGCGACGAACGTCGTCCTCGATCCCGATCATTTCGAGCGGCGGGGCATCGGCGTGTGGCAGTGCGATCTCGCCGACAACGGGCTCCGCTGGTCGCCCACCGTCTACGACCTGTTCGGCCTGCCGCGCGGGGCCGGGCTATTGCGGCCGGAGATCGTGGCGCTTTATTGCGAACCCTCGCGCGCGGCGATGGAGCGGCTGCGCGCGCACGCCATCCGCCACCGCCGCGGCTTCACCATCGATGTGGAGATCCTGCCCGCCCGCCGGAGGAGCCGGTGGATGCGGCTGGTGGCGGCACCGATCTGCGAAGGCGGCCGCACGGTGCGCCTGCACGGCCTGAAGCGCGACGTCACACACGAATATCGGTAAGATCAGCGCCGGGCCTCGGGGCCCAGCGCGGGATCGAGATCGCGCGGGCGGATGAAGCGGGCGAGCGTGCCGCTGCCGGCCTTCACATCGGCCCAATGATCGACGTCGATATGGATTTCCGCGAGCGCGGCGGTGGGAAACTTCTCCTCCACCTGATCGCGCGCGGCATCGTCCGGCCGATCGGGCACCAGCAGCAGCACCAGATCCTCCATCCCCGGATTATGCCCGCTGAGCAGCAGGGCATCGGCATCGTCGGGCGCTTCCTGCACGACATCGAGCAGGGTGGCGGCGGACGCGAGGTAGATGCGCTTGTCGAGCTCGACATGGAGCGAGCGGCCATAGCCTTCCCACAGGCCGTCCAGGGTCTCGACCACACGCAGGGCGGGCGAGGCGATGACGAGATCGTAACGCAGGCCGAGATCGCGCATGTGCCGGCCCATCAGCCGGGCGCCCTTGAACCCGCGCGGATTGAGCGGTCGATCGAAATCGCGGGCGACGGGATCGTCCCAGCCCGATTTCGCGTGGCGCAGCAGCGTCAGCCGTTTCATTCCGTTCCAACATCCCCTTCCGGCTCCATGCTGATGCCGGAAACTTGTTGCGGTGAAAAGGCGCCGACAGGGTTAGCGGGCGCGGATGCGTTGAGCGCCGCGACATGCGCGACGGCTTCGTCCAGCGTGAGCCGCCGCACCGGCACGCCGGCCGGAAATGCATCGAGCAGGCGGGACGGCGTGGCCGCCGACAGCAGCACGAAGGCGCCGCGATCGTCCGCGCGGCGGATCAGCCGGCCGAAGGCCTGCGCCAGCCGCGCCCGCACGACGCGATCGTCATGCGCCGATCCGCCGCCGGCGGCGCGGCGCGCGGCATGGAGCACGGTGGGGCGCGGCCATGGCACCCCTTCCATCACCACCAGCCGGAGCGATTCGCCCGGCACGTCCACCCCGTCGCGCAGCGCATCGGTGCCGAGCAGCGAGGCGCGGCGATCATCGCGGAAGATATCGACCAGCGTGCCCGTATCGATCGGATCGACATGCTGGGCGTAGAGCGGCAGCCCTTCGCGGGCGAGGCGATCGGCGATACGGGCGTGCACCGCCTTCAGCCGCTGGATCGCGGTGAACAGGCCCAGCGTGCCGCCGCCCGCCGCCTGGATCAGCCGGGCATAAGCCAGCCCCAGCCCGGCGAGATCGCCGCGCTTCAGATCGGTGACGATCAGCACCTCGGCCCGGGCGGCATAGTCGAAGGGGCTCGGCGCCTCGAAGCGGGGCACCGCCTGATCGAGATGGACGGCGCCCGTGCGGGCTTCGGCGGCCGCCCAATCCTCCCCGCCGCGCAGGGTGGCGGAGGTGACGAGCACGCCGTGCGCGGGCTTCAGCACGGTTTCGGCCAGCGGCCGGGTGGGATCGAGCCAGTGGCGGTGGAGGCCGATGTCGAATTCGCGCCCCTCGATCCGGTCGACGGCCAGCCAGTCGACATAATCGGGATCGACCGGGCCGCCGATCCGCGCGAGCAGCGCCACCCAGGCGGCGAGGAGCTGGCCGCGGTTGGAAAGGCCGGCGACGGCCCCTTCGATCCGCGCGCGGGCCGGGCCGTCCAGCCAGTCCGGCCCGTCTTCCAGCAGGCCTTCCAGCCGCTGGCGCAGGCGGGCGAGCGGGCGGACCAGCGCCTCCAGCGCGCGGGCGGCGGGAGCGGCGGCATCGATCAGCGCGGGATCGAGCTCCGCCGCCTCGGTTTCCAGGCCGTATCCCGCATCCGCCGCGGACGCGCGGGCATAGACGGTGTCGCGCACCGCGGCGAGCAGCCGTTCGACCGGGCCGAGCGGCAGCCCTTCCCCCAGCCGGCCCAACCAGCCATCGGCCGGCAGCGCGGAGGCTGCCTCCACCGCCGCATCGATGGCCAGCGCGCCTTCCTCGTCATAGGAAGCGACATCGGAAAGGCGGGCGGAAAGGCCCCGCCTGCGCCCGCGCGACTTGCCTTCGGGGCCGACGATCCAGCGGCGAAGCTCGATCGTCTCCTGCCCGGTCAGCGCGGTGGCGAAGGTGGAATCGGCGGCATCGAACAGATGATGCCCCTCGTCGAACACCATCCGCGCGAGCGGCAGGCCTTCCTCCCGCCGGCGGGTGGCCAGGATCATCACCAGCGCATGGTTGGCGATGACGAGATCGGCCCCTTCGGCCGCGCGGGCCGACCGTTCGATGAAGCATTTTCGATAATGCGGGCAGCCGGCATAGACGCATTCGCCGCGCCGGTCGGTGAGCGCGGTGGAGCCGGCGCGGCGGAACAGGGTGACGAGCCAGCCGGGCAGATCGCCGCCCACCATATCGCCGTCGCGGCTATAGGCCGCCCAGCGCGCGACGAGCTGGGCGAGGATCGCCGCCCGCCCCTGGAAGCCGCCCTGCAGCGCATCCTCCAGATTGAGCAGGCAGAGATAATTTTCCCGCCCCTTGCGCACCACCACCCGGCGCGCGCGATCGGCGGGATGCGGGAAGATGCGCGCGGTTTCGCGATCGAGCTGGCGCTGGAGCGCCTTGGTATAGGTGGAAACCCAGACGGTGCCGCCGGCTTCCGCCGCCCAGAGCGAGGCCGGTGCCAGATAGCCCAGCGTCTTGCCGATGCCGGTGCCGGCTTCGGCCAGCAGCATGTTGGGCCGGCCTTCCGCGCGGCGGGGATCGAAGACACGCGCCGCGGCTTCCGCATAGAGGCGCTGGCCCTCGCGCGGCTCGGCGCCCGATCCCACCAGCCGGGCCAGCGCGTCATCGGTTTCGGCATCGGCCAGCACCAGCGGCCGGGGCTGCGGGCGGGGCGCTGCCTCCTCCCATTCGGGAAGCTTCGAGAACAGCCAGCGTTCGGCGCGTTCGGGCCGGTCGATCCGTTCGACGGCGGCGGCCGCCCAGGGCCAGCGCAGGCGGAACATGGCCTGCGCCGCCGTCCAGCCGCCCTCGCGCTCCGCCCAGCCGGCATCGCCCAGCCGATCGAGCAAGGCGGCGGCGGCGCGCAGCAGGAAGGGCGCGGCGGCCGCATCGTCCGCCGGCGGCTCCAGCCCCAGCGCGCGGGCCATGCCGGCGGGCGTGGGCACGACGAAGCGGGCGGGATGGACGAAGGCGAAGAGTTCGAGCAGGTCGAGGCCGGAAAGCTCGCCATAGCCCAGCCGGGTGGCGGTGACGGGCGCGTTGAGCAGCACCGCCGGGGTCTCCGCCGCCAGCGCGATCGCCTCCCCCCGGCCGACGCTGCGGACGGCGCCGTCGGGGGTGGCGATCCAGATGCCGCCATGGGTGGCGTGGATGGCGGGCCAGGGAAGCGGGGTGGACACGGACCCTCCTTAGCGCCACGGGAACGGGAGGGGAACGGCCAGCTTGCGGATCGGTTGCGGACGGGATGGGGGGTTGTTGCTTATCCCCGCGTCACGCCAGCGCAGGCTGGCGTCGCTGACGATCAACCCGTCCGATCATGCCGCCGAGAGGCCATGCCAGGCCCGATGCGATGCCCAGGCTGCGCTGGCATGACATTGGGGCCTGATACGACGTTGAGGGAGAACATCTGTTGCGGGCAATTCCCCGCATCCCCGTCGACAGGCCCCCCGTCCGCCGGATATCCCAAAGCCTGTCGACGGGATTGTCGAGGGCGCCCGCGCCTTATGCGATCCGGGCGCGAAGCCGCTGCGCTTGTCCCGAGCGGATCGCGGCGCCGATCGCGCCGAAGCCGACCAGCAGCATCAGCCAGGTCGCCGGTTCAGGAACCGAGGCCGGGACCGGGAGGGCGATGCCCTGCCAGCTGGTCACGTAGGGCTTGTCGTTCACGATCTCGAGCTCGACGATGCCGGTATTGTCCAGGCCATGCGAGAAGGCGAAGCCCGAGCTGACATTCTGGGCGAAATAGGACATGACAAAGCCGATTTCGGCCCCGTGCCCGACGATGGCCACGACCCCGTCCTCATCCTTGTGGGCGGCGATCATCTCCTGCCACGCCGGCAGCACGCGGGCGACCATGTCATCCAGCGATTCCGCATTGGGCAGATCGGCCTTGGCGGCGGTATCCCCCATCGCCCAGCGGCCGATGATGCTCAGATAATCCACGGCCGGGCCACCAAGCTCGACATCGCCGACATACCATTCGTTGGTGCGGGCGTCGGCGGTGGGCGTCAGGCCGAAATGGGCGGCGGTGGGCGCGATGGTCTGCTGCGTGCGCTGGTAGGCGCTCGTATAAATGGTCGTGATATTATAGCCGGCCAGAACATCGGCCAGATCGAGCGCCTGCTGCTGCCCCAGGGCAGTGAGCGGCGGATCGAGCATCTCTTCAACAGTAGTGGCGGTGCCGGCGTTCGCCGTGCTTTCGGCATGGCGGATGAAAAGGAAAGATGCCGCGTTTGCGGCCGCCCCCTGCATCGCCGCAATCAGAAGTGCGGCGATGATCGTGATTTTCGACATCGGCTTCCTCTCTGTTGTTGTTCTGGGCTTCGGGAAACCTGCGTATGGGATGGTTAACGGCGCTTCAATTGGGAATTGCCGCGACCGCCGCCAGGGATTGTTTTGATAATCCGCTTTTTCGGATTTGCGGACTCTGAGAGACTTTTCGGCAAATCCGGTTTCACCGGATTTGCGGGGCCGTGCCGAAATCCGCGAAAAGCGAATTTCCAAACGGCCCCTCAGATCCTACCGCGCCAGCGCCGCCACGAATTTTTCGACGTCGGGCAGGCGATCGAAATGGATGTTGCCGTCGATATCGGCGGCGGGATCGCCATGGACCATGATCATCGCCGCATTGCCGCAGCCGCGCCGATCGACCGCGCCCAATATGCCACCAAGGATGCGCTCGCGGCCGATCTCCATCAGCGGGTAACGCTGCCAGGGCAGGCTCCACACCACGCGCCGGTCGGTGACGGTCAGCCGGATGAAGGGCGCGCGGGCGACGCCGAGCAGGAAGCCCGGATAGCGGCGGAGCAGCAGGAGGATGACGAGCAGCACCAGCAAGGCGAGCGTGACGGTGCCGCCGACCGCGAAAGCGAGGAGACGCGGCGTCTGCGGCGCCGGCCACCACATCGCCCAGAGGAGGAAGGTAAGCGTCCAGAGCTGGAGCAGCAGGCAGCCGGCCATGATGAGGCTGCCCGAGGGCATCGCCCGGAGCCCCGGCCGCGCGACATAGAGCCTGCGTTCGGGAACCGGATCGATCCGCCGCGCATAGAACACGGGCAGCGCGGCATCGGCTGAAAGGATTTCCGGTTCCACGGTCCGCATCGGGCACCCCGCTTCCCGCCCCGATTGCGCGCCCTTCGGCTTTCCATCCGGGGCGGAATCGCTCTAAGGCGTCCTCCAAACACCTAAACGACACGGGAACACATGGCAAACGACCTCCGCGCAGCCGCCCTCGACAGCAAGGCCTGGCCCTTCGAGGAAGCCCGCAAGCTGCTGAAGCGATATCCGGACGGCGCGCCGGAGAAGGGCTATGTGCTGTTCGAGACCGGATATGGCCCGTCGGGCCTGCCGCATATCGGCACCTTCAACGAGGTGCTGCGCACGACGATGGTGCGCCACGCCTTCGAGGCGCTGTCCGACGTGCCGACCCGGCTGATCGCCTTTTCGGACGACATGGACGGCCTGCGCAAGGTGCCGGACAACGTGCCCAACCAGGAGATGCTGCGCGCGCATCTGGGCAAGCCCCTGACCCAGGTGCCCGACCCGTTCGGCAAGTTCGAAAGCTTCGCCCATCACAACAATGCGATGCTGCGCGATTTCTTGGATCGTTTCGGCTTCGAATATGAATTCCTGTCCGCCACCGAATGCTACACGTCCGGCCGGTTCGATGCGGCGCTGAAGGATATCCTGCGCCATTATGACGCGATCATGGGCGTGATGCTGCCGACGCTGCGCAAGGAGCGGCAGGCGACCTATTCCCCCGTGCTGCCGATCAGCGAGAAGAGCGGCATCGTGCTGCAGGTGCCGGTGGAGGTGGTGGACGCCGAGCAGGGGCTGGTGCGGTTCGAGGATGAGGGCGAGACGGTGGTCCAGTCCATCCTCGGCGGCAAGGCCAAGCTGCAGTGGAAGGTCGACTGGGCGATGCGCTGGGTGGCGCTGGGCGTCGATTACGAGATGGCCGGCAAGGACCTGATCGATTCGGTGACGCAATCGGGCAAGATCGCCCGCGTGCTGGGCGTGCGGCCGCCCGAGGGCTTCAATTACGAGATGTTCCTGGACGAGAAGGGGGAGAAGATCTCCAAGTCCAAGGGCAATGGCCTGAGCCTCGAGCAGTGGCTGACCTACGGGCCGGAGGAGAGCCTGGCCTTCTACGCCTATCGCGAGCCGAAGAAGGCGAAGTCGCTCCACATGGGCGTGATCCCGCGCGCGGTGGACGATTACCGGCAGTTCCGCGCCGCCTACCCCGCCCAGCCGATCGAGCAGAAGCTGGGCAATCCGGTGCACCATATCCACAACGGCCAGGTGCCGGCGGCGACCCTGCCGATCAGCTTCGGCCTGCTGCTGAACCTCGTCGGCGTGCTGGGCGAGGCGGACGAGGCGCAGGTCTGGGGCTATCTGGCCAATTACGTGCCCGATGCGAGCGCGGAGGCCTATCCCGAACTCGCCCGGCTGATCGGCCACGCGCTGGCCTATCACCGCGATTTCGTGGCGCCCACCCTGGTCCGCCGCAAGCCCGACGCGAAGGAGGCTGCCGCGCTGAAGGAGCTGGACGACAAGCTGGCGGCGCTGGGCGAGGATGCCGATGCCGAGGCGATCCAGAACGAGGTCTATGAGATCGGCAAGGCGCATTTCGGCAAGGAGGCGCTGCGCGACTGGTTCAAGGCGCTCTACGAAACCCTGCTGGGATCGAGCCAGGGGCCGCGCATGGGCAGCTTCATCAAGCTTTACGGCGTCGCCAACAGCCGCCGGCTGATCGCCGAGGCGCTGGCCTGACAGGCGCGTTTGAAAATGCGCTTTCAGCACATTTTCAAGGCGGCACCGGCCCGATCACCCGGACATATCGGCAGGAAGACGCCGGCGTGACCGATCTTCCGATCCACGCCGTGCTGCCCGATCTGCTGGCGGCGCTGCGCGCGCGGTCGTCCGCCGTGCTGGTGGCGCCGCCGGGCGCGGGCAAGACGACGGCGGTGGCGCCGGCGCTGCTCGGCGAGGCGTGGTGCGACGGACAGATCCTGCTGCTGTCGCCCCGCCGGCTGGCCGCGCGCGCGGCGGCCGAGCGGATGGCGGCGCTGGCGGGCGAGCCGGTGGGCCGCACCATCGGCTATGCCACGCGGATGGATTCGAAGCAGTCGTCGGCGACGCGCATCCTGGTGCTGACCGAGGGCATCTTCCGCAACCGCATCCAGGCCGATCCCGAGCTGGCCGGCGTTTCGGCCGTGCTGTTCGACGAGGTGCACGAACGCAGCCTGGACAGCGATTTCGGCCTGGCGCTGGCGCTGGATGCGCAGGGCGCGCTGCGGCCCGACCTCAGGCTGGTGGCGATGTCCGCCACGCTGGACGGCGCGCGCTTCGCCGCGTTGATGGACGACGCGCCCGTGATCGAGAGCGAGGGGCGGAGCTGGCCCCTGACGCTGCGCCATATCGGCCGGCGGGCGGAGGCACGGATCGAGGACGAGATGGCGGCCGCCATCCGCCGCGCGCTGGCGGATGAAGAGGGCAGCCTGCTGGCCTTCCTGCCGGGCGTGGCGGAGATCGAGCGGACGGCGGAGCGGCTGGCGGGACTGCCGGCCGATATCGCGATCCACCGGCTGCACGGCACGCTGGAACCGGCCGAACAGCGCGCCGCCATCGCCGCGCCGCCGCCGGGCATCCGCAAGGTGGTGCTGGCGACGAGCATCGCCGAGACCAGCCTGACCCTGGACGGCGTACGCATCGTCGTCGATTCCGGGCTGGCCCGGCGGCCGCGCTATGACCGGGCCGCGGGCGTGACCCGGCTTTCGACCGAGCGGGTGAGCCAGGCGGCCGCCACGCAGCGCGCCGGCCGCGCCGCGCGGCAGGGGCCGGGCACCGCCTATCGCCTGTGGGAGGAAGCGGCGACCGCCGGCCTGCCCCGCTTCGACCCGCCTGAGATATTGGAGGCGGACCTTTCCGCCCTGCTGCTGGACTGCGCGAACTGGGGCGTGACCGATCCGGCCGCGCTGCGCTGGATCGATCCGCCGCCCGCCGCCGCCGTGGCCGAAGCACGGGCGCGGCTCGCCGTGCTGGGCGCGATCGACGGGGACGGCCGGCCGACGCCCCACGGCAAGGCGATCGCCGCGCTGCCGCTGCCGCCGCGCCTGGCCCATATGCTGGTGGAGGCGAAGGCGCGCGGCTGGGCGGATGTCGCGGCCGAGGTGGCGGTGCTGCTGTCCGAACGCGGGCTGGGCGGCAACGACGCCGACCTCGAGCTGAGGCTGCGCCGCTGGCGGGGCGAGCGCGGCAAGCGGGCCGAGGGCGCGCGCGGGCTGGCGAAACGGTGGCGACGCCTCGTTCAGCAGCCCTCCCCTCTTCCGGAAGAGGAGGGGGAGAAGGAAAGCCCCTATCCGCCTGCACGCCATTCGGGGCGGCCGTCCCCTCTCCCCGAAGCGGAGCGAGAGAATGCGCTGGCCGCCTGCGTCGCGCTGGCCTTTCCCGATCGGGTGGCGCGCAGGCGCGATGCATCGGGGGAGAATTGGATCGCCGTCGGCGGGCGGGGCTTCCGGCTCGATCCGCTGTCGCCGCTGGCGCGCGGCGAATGGCTGGCGGTGGCGGAGACGCAAGGGTCGGCGGCGGGCGCGCGCATCCTTTCCGCCGCCGCGATCGAGCTGGCCGATATCGAGGCGCTGTTTGCCGACCGGATCGCGATGGTGCGCGACGTGCGCTTCGATCCCGCGACCGGCGGCGTGATCGCCCGGCGCGAGCGGCGGCTGGGCGCGGTGCGGCTGGGCGGCGGGCCGGACGACGCGCCGGACCGGGACGCCGTGGCCGCGGCGCTGGTGGAAGGGGTGCGGCAGCACGGCCTGGGCCTGCTGCCCTGGCCCGAAAGCGCGGTGGCGCTGCGGCAGCGCGCGGCCTTCGCCCGGACCCACGACGCCTCGATTCCCGACCTGTCGGACGCGGCGCTGATCGCGGCGATCGACGAATGGCTGGCGCCGATCGCGGCGGGCCGGCGGAGGCTGGACGCGGTGAACCCCGGCGACCTTGCGCAGGCGCTGGAGAATATCCTGGGCTGGGAGGGCGGGCGCGCGATCGACCGGCTGGCGCCCGCGCGGCTGGCGACGCCCGCCGGATCGAGCCACGCGATCGACTATGCGGCGGACGGCGGGCCGGCGGTGGAACTGCGGCCGCAGGCGCTGTTCGGCCTCACCCGCCACCCGATGCTGGCCGACGGCCGCGTGCCGCTGGTGCTGCGCCTCACCTCGCCCGCCGGCCGGCCGATCCAGACGACGCGCGACCTGCCGGGCTTCTGGGCGGGGAGCTGGGCGGCCGTCGCCAAGGAGATGCGCGGCCGATACCCCCGCCATCCCTGGCCCGACGATCCGGCCGGCGCCGATCCGACGCTGCGGACCAAGAAAGCGAGCGGGCGGTAGGACCGGCGGGATTACGCCCCGAAAGCGAGGCTGAACGGGCCGCCGCGTGCGACGGCGCGTTGCCAGGCGGGGCGGGCTTCCATGCGGGCGACGAAGGCGGTGAGCGCAGGGCGATCCTCGATCTGGCCCTGCGCCTTCAGGAATTGCAGCTCGTGGGTGAGCTGGAGATCGGCGGCGGTGAAACCATCGCCGATCAGATAGTCGCGCCCGGCAAGCAGGGCATCGAGATAGTCGAGCTGCACGCCCAGGCCGTGCGCCGCATAGCCTTCCAGCATCGGCGCGCTGACGCCGAACAGGCGGATGAACAAGGGCAGCAGCGTGCGCAGCGCCAGCGAGGATTCGGGATAGTGCAGCAGTTCCAGGAATTTCGCATAATCCGGCGAATCCGGCGCGGGGGCGAGGCGGCCCCGGCCGTAGCGCAGCAGCACATATTGGATGATGGCGGCGGATTCGGCCATCGCCACGCCGTCTATCTCCACCGACGGCGCCTTGCCGAGCGGGTGGACCTTCGTCATTTCCGGCGGCGCAGCGCCCATCATCCGCTGGTAGCGGACGATATCATAAGGCAGCTCCAGCTCCTCAAGCAGCCAGACGATGCGCTGCGACTTCGAATTTTCGAGATGATGGACGACGATCTGCGCCATGGCGGCTTCCCCCTCCCGCAACCCGCCCCTTCGCGGAGCCGACCGGTCCGCCAGTCTAGGCACGGCCCGCCCGGCGCCCCAAGCCGAATCGTGGCGGGCGCCGGGCGAAGGAGGGAAAAAGCGTCACGAAAGGCGGGCGATCAATCCCGCAGCAGCTCGTTGATGCCGGTCTTGGCGCGGGTCTGCGCATCCACCCGCTTCACGATCACCGCGCAATAGAGCGACGGGCCGGGCGTGCCATCCGGCAGCGGCTTGCCGGGCAGCGATCCGGGGACAACGACCGCATAATCGGGCACGCGGCCGACGAACACCTCGCCCGTCGCGCGATCGACGATCTTGGTCGAGGCGCCGAGATAGACGCCCATCGAGAGCACCGCCCCCTCGCCCACGATCACGCCTTCGGCCACTTCCGCGCGCGCGCCGATGAAGGCGCCGTCGCCGATCACCACCGGATTGGCCTGCAGCGGTTCCAGCACGCCGCCGATACCGGCGCCGCCCGAAAGATGGACGTTGCGGCCGATCTGCGCGCAGCTGCCCACCGTCGCCCAGGTATCGACCATCGTGCCTTCGCCGACATAGGCGCCGATATTGACGAAGCTGGGCATCAGCACCGCGCCCTTGCCGATGAAGGCGCCCCGGCGGACGACCGCGCCGGGCACCGAGCGGAAGCCGGCGGCGCGATATTCCGCCTCGCCCCAGCCGGAAAATTTGCTGGGCACCTTGTCCCACCAGCTCGCCTCGCCCGGCGCGCCGGTGATGAGCGCATTGTCGTTGAGGCGGAAGGAGAGCAGCACCGCCTTCTTCAGCCACTGGTGGACGATGACCTCGCCATCCACCGTCTCCGCCACGCGCGCGGTGCCGGCGTCGAGCTGGGCCAGCGCCGCATCCACGGCGGTGCGCACATCGCCCTTCGTATCGAAACCCAGCGTGTCGCGGACTTCCCACGCGGCTTCGATCGTCTGCGCCAGATCGCTCATATCTTCGTCCCCAATATCTCTTCCAGCCATTCGCCGACCTCGGCGATCTCATAATCGATATAATCGGGATCATGGCCGTGATCGCCATGATCCGATCCGTTGTTCACCCACACCGTCTTCATCCCCAGCGCCTTGGCGGGCTTGAGGTTGCGGGCCATGTCCTCCACGAACAAGGCCGTCCGCGGCGCGACGTTCAGCGCCGCGCACATCGCATCGTAGCTCGCCGGATCGGGCTTGGGCCGATAGGCGCAAGCGTGGATATCGTGGATCGCCTCGAAGCTTTCCGACAGGCCCAGCCGGCCCAGCACGCGGCGCGCATAGGCATGGTCGCCATTGGTGAAGACGAGCTTGCGCCCCGGCAGCCGGGCCAGCGCCTCGACCAGCCGGCGATCCTCGGCCAGCGCGTCCATCTCGATATCGTGAACGAAATCCAGGAATTCGCGCGGCTCGATCCCATGGCGCGCCATCAGCCCGTTGAGGGTGGTGCCATGCTCGACGAAATAGCTTTTCTGGATGCGGTGCGCCTCCACCGGGTCGACGCCGAGGAGGTTCTGGACGAACTGGCCCATGCGCACGTCGATCCGCGCGAACAGATCGGCCGACGCCGGATAGAGCGTATTGTCCAGATCGAAGATCCAGCAATCGACATGGGCGAGCGCGGGCAGCATGGCGCGCGGTCTAGCGAGGGGTGCCGGTGGGGGCAACCGGCGTTCGAGCGCAAACGACCTCGTCCTGCCGAACCTGATTCAGCATCATGGCCGCAACGCTGCCATCGCGGGCGTTGCGGTAATGGATCTGACTTTCGTCAGGATGACGGGATGGCCACCGAAATCCCGCCGTTCGTGTGGAGCGAAGTCGAGGCAGGTCGCCCGGAGCGAACGGGCAATGCGGCCCCGCCTAGACGGTAAAGCTCTCGCCGCAGCCGCAGGCGCCCTTGGCGTTCGGGTTCTGGAAGACGAAGCCGGCGGTGAAATCATTCTCCACCCAGTCCATCGTCGATCCGATGAGGTAGAGGATCGAGCCGCCGTCGACGTAGAAATCGCCGCCCGGCGTCACGATCTTCTCGTCGAAGGGATCGGCTTCGGTGACGTAATCGACCGAATAAGCGAGGCCCGAGCAGCCGCGGCGCGGCGTGGAGAGCTTGACGCCCACGGCGCCTTCGGGGGCGCGGGCCATCAGATCGGCGATGCGCTGCTCGGCCGACGGCGTCAGGATGATCGCGGCGGGGCGGACGCGGGTGGCGGTAGTCGTGCTCATCACAGCATCCCCAGTTCGAGCTTGGCTTCGTCCGACATTTTCTGCGGGTCCCATGGCGGGTCCCAGACGAGGTTGACCTCCGCCACGCCGACGCCGGGCACGGAGCCGACGCGCAGCTCCACCTCGCCCGGCATGGATTCGGCCACGGGGCAATGGGGCGTGGTGAGCGTCATGGTGACGACGACATGGCCGGCATCGACATCCACGCCGTAGATGAGGCCGAGATCGTAGATGTTCACCGGAATCTCGGGATCGTAGATTTCCTTGAGCGCGGCGATGACGCCCTCGTAAATCTCCCCGCCGGGCTCGCCCGCGCCCTGGGGCACGGGCTTCTGGGCGAGGAAGCCGTCCAGATAATCGCGCGGGCGATCGGCCGCGGCATCGGCGGCGGGCGGCGCATCGTCCAGCGCATCCTCGACGCGCGCGCGCGGCGCCGGCGCCACGGCGCTCACTTCCTCGGTGCGGATCTTCGTTTCCTCGTTCATCCGAATATTCTCGTCACCCGTTCGATACCGTTGGCGAGCGCCGCCACATCCGCGAGCCCGTTATAGACGCCGAAGCTGGCGCGTGCCGTGGCGGGCACGCCCAGATGCTCCATCAGCGGCTGGGCGCAATGATGCCCGGCACGGATGGCGACATACGCCTCGTCCAATATGGTGCCGACATCGTGGGGATGCACCCCTTCCACTGCGAAACTGACGATGCCGGCCGAATCCTCCGGCCCGAACAGCCGCACGCTGTTGATGCCGGACAAGGCTTCCCGCGTGGCCTTCACCAGCGCGGCTTCGTGCGCGTGGATCGCGGCCAGGCCGATCGCATCGACATAATCGATCGCGGCATGGATGCCGACGACGCCCACGACATGCGGGGTTCCCGCCTCGAACCGGGCCGGCGGCGGCGCATAGGTGGTGCGTTCGAAGCTGACCTTGTCGATCATCGATCCGCCGCCCTGCCAGGGGGGCATGGATTCGAGGATGTCGGCCTTCGCCCACAGCACGCCGATGCCCGTGGGGCCGTAGAGCTTGTGACCGGAAAAGACGTAGAAATCGCAGTCGAGCGCCGCCACGTCCACCGCGAGGCGCGGCACCGCCTGGCAGCCGTCGACCAGCAGCCGCGCGCCGACATCGTGCGCCAGCGCCGCCGCGCGGCGGACATCCAGCACCGAACCGAGCACGTTCGAGACATGGGCCAGCGCCAACAGCTTGTGCGCGGGGGTGAGCATCGCCGCCACGGCATCGAGATCGATCCGGCCATCGGCGGTGAGCGGGGCGACATCGATCTCCACGCCCACGCGATCGCGCAGCTGTTGCCACGGCACGATGTTGGAATGATGCTCCAGCGTGGAAAGCAGGATGCGGTCACCCGCCTTCAGGTGGGTGCCGCCCCAGCTCTGCGCCACGAGGTTGATGCCTTCGGTGGCGCCGCGCACGAACACGATCTCGTCCGCCGAACCCGCGCCGATGAAGCGGGCGACCCGCTGGCGCGCGGCCTCGAACGCGACCGTCATGTCCGCCGAGCGCTGATAGACGCCGCGATGGACGGTGGCATAGGTTTCGCCATAGGCCCGGGCGATCGCATCGATCACCATCTTGGGCTTCTGCGCGGTGGCGGCGGTATCGAGATAGGCCCAGCCTTCCGGGATCGCCGGGAAATCGGCGAGCCAGTCGAGCGGGCGGGCATCGGCGAGCGCGGTCACAGCAGCGCCTCCAGCGCGGCGAGCGCCTTCGCTTCCAGATCGGCGCGCGCGGCATCATCCTCCAGCGCGACGAAGGCGCCGGCGACGAAGGCCTGCAGCAGCAGCGCCTTGGCCTCGGCAGGCGGGAGCCCGCGGCTTTCGAGGTAGAAGAGCGCCTGCCGGTCAAGCTCGCCGACGGTGGCGCCATGGGCGCACTTCACGTCGTCGGCGAAGATCTCCAGCTCCGGCTTGGCGTTGGCGGTGGCGGTGCGATCGAGCAGCATCGCCTTCACCGACTGGCTGGCATCCGTCTTCTGCGCATCGCGCGCGACGGCGACCTTGCCGAGGAAGCTGCCGGTGGCGGTTCCGGCCAGCACCGATCGCACCACCTGGTTGCTGGTGGCGTTGGGCTCGACATGGTTGACGGTGGTGACGATCTCCAGCGTCTGCCCCGCGCCGCCGACGATCGCGCCGCCCAACTCGAAATGGGCGCCGTCGTGCAGGGTCACGTCGATGGCGATGCGGCCCAGCCGGCCGGCGATGTTCAGGATGAAGAAAGCGCAGGTTCCGCCGGCGGCGATATCGACGGCATAATCCGCGATCACCACGCCATCCGCCCCGGCCTGCGGCGCGACGATGCGCACGGCGCTTTCACCGGCGGCGACATTGATCCGCTCGGCCGGCGGCACCGGCCAGACGGCGGCGACGGCCTCCAGGTCGCTGTAGCGCCAGGCCTCCTGCCTCGCGGTGGGGAGGGCCAGCGCGGTCACGCCGCGATCGCTCCATAGCCTTCGCGCTCCAGCTCCAGCGCGAGTTCCGGCCCGCCCGAACGGACGATGCGGCCATTGGCGAGGACGTGGACGAAATCCGGCCGGACATAATCGAGCAGGCGCTGATAATGGGTGATGAGCAGCACGGCCTTGTCGTCCTTCCGCATGATGCGGTTGATGCCGTCGCCGATCACGCGCAGCGCATCGATGTCGAGGCCGCTGTCGGTTTCGTCGAGGATGGCCATCTTCGGATCGATGATGCCCATCTGCACCATCTCGTTGCGCTTCTTCTCGCCGCCCGAAAAGCCGACGTTCACCGGGCGCTTCAGCATCTCCATGTCGAGGCCGAGCGCCTGCGCCTGCGCGCGCGCGACCTTCAGGAACTCGGCGCCCGAAAGCTCCGCCTCGCCCCGGCTCTTGCGCTGGGCGTTGAGCGCGGTGCGCAGGAACTGGAGGTTGGAGACGCCGGGAATCTCGACCGGATATTGGAAGCCCAGGAACAGGCCGGCGGCGGCGCGCTCGTGCGGATCAAGCGCCAGCAGATCCTGCCCGTCGAGCGTGGCGGTGCCCTCCGTCACCTCATAGCCGGGGCGGCCGGCGAGGACGTAGGAAAGCGTCGACTTGCCCGCGCCGTTCGGCCCCATGATCGCATGGACCTCGCCCGCATTGATGCTGAGCGAGAGGCCCTTGAGGATCGGCTTGCCGTCGACTTCGGCGTGGAGGTTATTGATCTGCAACATCTTTAAATCGTCATTCCCGCGAAGGCGGGAATCCATATTCCCGGCCGTTGGAGTTTATGGATCCCCGCCTTCGCGGGGATGACGAAGAGCGTATCAGCCAACGCTGCCCTCCAGGCTGATGCCGAGCAGCTTCTGCGCCTCGACCGCGAATTCCATGGGGAGCTGCTGGAGCACTTCCTTGGCGAAGCCGTTGACGATCAGCGCCACGGCCGATTCCTGATCCAGCCCGCGCGACATGGCGTAGAAGAGCTGATCGTCCGAAATCTTGCTGGTCGTCGCCTCATGCTCGATCTGGGCCGAGGGGTTGCGGACCTCGATATAGGGCACGGTGTGGGCGCCGCAGTCCGATCCCAGCAGCAGGCTGTCGCACTGGGTGAAGTTGCGCACGCCCTCCGCCGTGGGGCCGACGCGGACGAGGCCGCGATAGGTGTTGTTCGAGCGGCCGGCCGAGATGCCCTTGGACACGATGGTCGAGCGCGACCCCTTGCCGAGATGGATCATCTTGGTGCCGGTATCGGCCTGCTGCATGTTGTTGGTGACGGCGACCGAATAGAATTCGCCGACGCTGTTCTCGCCCGCCAGCACGCAGCTTGGATATTTCCAGGTGATCGCCGATCCGGTTTCCACCTGCGTCCAGCTCACCTTGCTGTTGCGGCCCTGGCAGAGCGCGCGCTTGGTGACGAAGTTGTAGATGCCGCCCTTGCCGTCGGCATCGCCGGGATACCAGTTCTGGACGGTGGAATATTTGATCTCGGCATCGTCCAGCGCCACCAGCTCGACCACGGCGGCGTGGAGCTGGTTCTCGTCGCGCATCGGCGCGGTGCAGCCTTCGAGATAGGAGACGTAGCCGCCCTTGTCGGCGACGATCAGGGTGCGTTCGAACTGGCCGGTATTTTCCGCATTGATGCGGAAATAGGTGGAAAGCTCCATCGGGCAGCGCACGCCTTCGGGGATGTAGACGAAGGTGCCGTCCGAAAAGACCGCGCAGTTCAAGGTCGCGAAATAATTGTCGTGCATCGGCACGACCTTGCCCAGCCACTTCCGCACCATATCGGGATATTCGCGGATCGCTTCCGAGATGGAGAGGAAGATGACGCCGGCCTTCTTCAGCTCATCGCGGAAGGTGGTGGCGACGGAGACCGAGTCGAACACCGCGTCCACGGCCACCTTGCGGCTGCCCTCGACGCCGGCGAGCACCTTCTGCTCCTCGATCGGGATGCCGAGCTTCTCATAGACCTTGAGGATCTCGGGATCGACCTCGTCCAGCGAGTTCAGCTTCGGCTTCGCCTTGGGCGCGGCGTAATAATAAGCGTCCTGATAGTCGATCGGCGGCACGTTGAGCTTCGCCCAGTCGGGCGGCGTCATCGTCTGCCACAGGCGGAAGGCCTTGAGGCGCCATTCCAGCATCCATTCCGGCTCGTTCTTCTTGGCCGAGATGAAGCGGACGGTATCCTCGTTGAGGCCCTTGGGCGCGAAATCCTGTTCGACATCGCTGGTGAAGCCCCATTCGTAGGTCGAGGCTTTCTGCGCGGCCTCATAGGCCTCGCGGTTGCGGACTTCACTCATGCGGGCACTCCTGCAAGCGTGGCGAGGCTGACCCCGCCGAGCGCGCCCTTTACCGCGCCGTTCACCGCCGTCCAGTGCGGACGGACACGGCAGCCGGCTTCGAGCGCGCAATCATGGCGGCCCTGCTCCACGCAGGCCGTCATCGCGATCGGGCCTTCGACCGCCTCGATGATCTCCGCCAGGCTGATCGCCGCCGGATCGCGCGCGAGGCGGAAGCCGCCGCCGGTGCCGCGCGCCGAGGTGAGAAGGCCGGCGCCCGCCAACCTGCCCATCAGCTTCTGCGCGGTGGGCAGCGGCACGCCCGTCTCCTCCGCCAGCATCGCCGCGGACAGGCGGGCATCATCCGCCCCCGCGCCGGCATGGCGCGCGGCGGCGGTGAGCATCACGACCGCATAATCGGCAAGGCTGGAAAGGCGCATGATCTCCAATCGGACTGATTCGTTCCGATTGGCACTTGGGGCCGATGGCCGCCTACGTCAAGGGTGCGGTGGGAAGCCGCCCTGGTTCCGGCGAGGCCGGAGCGGGATCAGCTCACCAGCGCGAGCCGGGGCAGGCTGGCGAGGTGGCGCCGGGCAAGCGTGAGGCGGGTGACGGCCGAAGGCTCGCGCTGGAACTGGCAGGGGGTGTGGCCGGTGAAGCGCTTGAATTCCCGGATGAAATGCGACTGATCGTAGAAAGCGTCGCCCGCCGCGTCCGCCCAGCCCATCCCCGTGGCGGCGAAGCGGCTGGCGGCGCGCAGCGCGCGATATTTGCGGGCGAGCAGCTTGGGCGGCGCGCCATAGAGCCGGCGGGCGAGGCGCTCCACCTGGCGGCCGGACACGCCGGCCTCCCGCACCAGCGCATCGACCGAGGGCGACGGCGCATCGGTGAGCCAGCGATCGGCGAGGAGCGCGAACCAGTCCGGCATCCAGTCCGAGCCGTCCACCAGCCCGCGCAGCAGCCGATCGACCGCCGCGATCATCCGGCTGGGGCGGGGATCGTGGCGCAGCGCATCCAGCGTCTCCGCCGTCGCGGCCCCGAACATGGCGGCGCCATCGACCACCGAATCGGCGAAGAGGCTGGCATCCTCCCGCACCAAGGCCCCCCAGCCCATGGGCAGGATGGCGATGCCGAACACCAGCGCCGGCCCCTCGACATCGAAGGCGGTGGCCGCCGTCGTCGGCCCGAGCAGCGAGATTTCGGGAGCGCCCGCAAAGCGATCCTCGCCGAAACCGTAGCAGCCGGCGCCCTGGACCATGAAGCGAAGCTGGGCCATATCGGCCCGGACCAGATCGGCCAGCCGTGGCTGATCCGTCTGGAATATATAATAGGCCGCGATGAATCGCCGCAATTCCGGCGCCGGCGCGAAATAGCGCAGGCTCACCGTGCTGGCACGTCCGGCTCCGATATTCCCCACGTCCGTCCAACTCCCCAGTTGTCCGTCCAGAACGCATGGGAGCATCTTCGTTCCCCCTTGTCACGGACAAAAAGACGAAGGCCGCGGGCCAAAAAAAGCCCGGCCGGAAAAATCCAGCCGGGCCAAAGGAAAAGGCCTCGCCATCCTTGGACGGTGAGCCCTTCGGGTCGCAGGAAAGTGACTAGCGCACTCTGCTGCGCCGCGATTGGATGGAATCGACTCAGGAATTACCCGGATGGGAAAAGGGCCGGCCGGCATGCGGGACGCGCGCGGCACGCGCCCCGCCGGCCGGCGATCAGGCCGCCTTCTGCGCCTTCACCCAGGCATCCACCTGTTCCTCGAGCACGTCGAGCGGCACCGGCCCGCTCTTCAGCACGACATCGTGGAAGCCGCGCACGTCGAAGCGGTCGCCCAGCGCCTTCTGCGCCTTGTCGCGCAGCTCGCTGATCTTGAGGCGGCCGATCATGTAGGCGGTCGCCTGGCCGGGATAGACGGCATAGCGCTCGATCGCCTTGACGATGCCGCCCGGCGCATCGGCGCTGTTGTCCTCGACATATTTGATCGCCTGCTCGCGGGTCCAGCGCTTGTGGTGCATGCCGGTATCGACCACCAGCCGGATCGCGCGATGCAGCTCCAGCTGGAGGCGCCCGAAATCGCGATAGGGATCGGTATAGAGCCCCATGTCCTTGGCGAGCTTCTCCGAATAGAGGCCCCAGCCTTCGGTATAGGCGGTGACGCCGCCGAACTGGCGGAAGGGCGGCACGTCCTTCAGCTCCGTCTGGATCGTCCGCTGGAGGTGATGGCCGGGCAGGCCCTCATGGTAGAAGAGCGCCTCCACCTCGAACAGCGGCATATCCGCCATGTCGTAGAGGTTGGCATAATAGGTGCCGGGGCGCGAACCATCGGGCGCGGGGCTCTGGTAGAAAGCCTTGCCGGCCGATTTCTCGCGGAACGGCTCCACCCGCTTCACAACCAGCGGCGCCTGCGGCAGCACGCCGAACCATTGCGGCAGTTTCGCCGTCACCCACTGCTTCGCCTTTTCGGTTTCGGCGAGATAGAGGGCGCGGCCCTCGTCCGTATTGGGCGCGTAGAAGCGCTTGTCCTCGCGCATGAACTTGAAGAAGGCCTGGAGGTCGCCCTTGAAGCCGGTCTTGTCCATGATCGCCTGCACCTCGCCATGGATGCGGGCGACATTGTCGACGCCGATCTGGTGGATCTGATCGGGCGTCAGGCTGGTGGTGGTGTAATTGGCCAGCCGCTCCGCATAATAAGCGGCGCCGTTCGGGAACCGCCACACGCCGTCATCGGTGCCGGCCTTCGCCTCCTGCGCGGCCATCTCCGCGATCAGCCGCTGATAGGCGGGCTGGACGGACGTGGTGAGCGCGCTTGCGCCGGCGGCGATCAGCGCATCCTTCTCCGCCTGCGGGATATCCAGCTTGCCGACCTTGGCCTTGAGATCGGCGAAGAGCGGCGCATCCTCGCCCGGTCCGAAGGGCGCGCCGGCCACGACGTTGCGCGCATCGGAGATGACATAGGGGTAGACCCATTTGGGCGGCATCAGCCCCTTGGCCGCGCGTTCCTTCGACGCCGCAACGATCTCGTCGATCGCCGGGCCCAGCGCCTGGAGGCGGCTGACATAGGCTTCGGCATCCGCCTTGCTGGTGACGCGGTGGATGTTGATGAGGAAGGCGGGAAGCTGGCTCTGCGCGCCGTTCATCTGATCGAAGGCATATTCATAGTCGCGATAGGGGAAGGCCCGGTCGCGCCGCTCGATCATCTTTTCGAACAGGTGGAAGGACAGGCGATCCTCCTCGTTCAGCTTCGCGGGGTCGAAGCGCTTGCGCATTTCCGCCAGCGCCGCCTGCTCCGCATCGTGCTGGCGCACCTCGGCCGCGTCGGAGAAATCGTTCCACTTGCCGTAATCGCCGTCGCGGATGCCGCGATAGGCCTTGGTCATCGGCGAGCGGGCAAGCTCCGCCTTGTCGAAATCCACGAAGAACTGCTTCAGCGCGGCATCCTGCGCGGTGGGAACGGCGGCAGGCGCCGCAGCGGGCGCGGCCAGCGCCACGGCAGGCGCCGCCAGCAGCATGGCGGAGGTGAGAAGAAGGGTGCGGAACATGCGGACTCCCTGTTTATCCTGTTCGATTGCCGGCTAGATCATCTGGTCCCCTGCCAGTGTGTTAGCGTGACCAGACGCCGCGTCAAACCGCCATTCGCGCAAAAGACATGACAGCGGCGGGCGCGACGGGTTAGGCGGGCGGCCATGTCGCTCTATCCGCTGATCCGCCCCTTCATCTTCCGCATCGACGCCGAAAGCGCGCATCGCGCGACGGTGACGGCGCTGCGGCTGAAACCGGCGGGCGGCAGGCCGGCGCCCGATCCCCGGCTGGCGGTGAACCTGGCCGGCATCGCCTTCCCCAATCCGGTGGGGCTGGCCGCCGGCTTCGACAAGGACGCACAGGTGCCGGACGCGATGCTCTCGCTGGGCTTCGGCTTCGTCGAGGTGGGCACCCTCACCCCCTTCCCCCAGCCCGGCAACCCGCGCCCGCGCCTGTTCCGGCTGGGCGAAGACCGCGCCGTCATCAACCGCATGGGCTTCAACAATGGCGGCCAGGCGGCGGCGCTGGAACGGCTGCTGAAGCGGCGCCACCGCCCCGGCATCGTCGGCGTCAATATCGGCGCCAACAAGGATGCCGCCGATCGCATCGCCGATTATGCGCGCGGCGTGACGGTAATGAAGGACGTGGCCGATTATCTGACGGTCAACATCTCCTCCCCCAACACGCCGGGCCTCAGGGCTCTGCAATCGCGCGCGGCGCTGGACGAATTGCTGGCCGGCGTGATGGAGGCGCGGGGGCAGGCGCGGCCGCCGGTGTTCCTGAAGGTCGCACCCGATCTGGAGCCCGCCGATATCGACGATATCGCCGCCGTCGCGGCCGACCGGAAGATCGACGCGCTGATCGTCGCCAATACCACGATCGGCCGGCCGCCGCTGAAATCGGCGCTGCGCGGGGAGACGGGCGGGCTTTCCGGCGCGCCGCTGCGCGATCTCGCCCTCCAGCGGCTGCGCGATTTCCGCAAGGCGACGGGCGGCGCGATCCCGCTGATCGCGGCGGGCGGGATCGCCAGCGCAAGCGACGCCTATGCCCGCATCCGCGCGGGCGCCAGCCTGGTGCAGCTCTACAGCGCGCTGGTCTATGAAGGCCCCGGCCTGGCGCGACGGATCGTCCGCGACCTGCCCGAACTGATGGCGCGCGACGGCTTCAGCCGGATCGAGCAGGCGATCGGCCAGGATTGATCGATACAGGCGATCACAGAAGCGATATCAATCGCCTTGATCTTATTGCGAACGATTCGCATATAGACCGGACCAGCAAAGGTCCGCCACCATGTCGCACGAATATCTGAAGACGCTCACCTATCTCGCCATCCACCTGACGGTGGGGTTCAGCGTGGCCTATGCCCTTACCGGATCGGCGCATATCGCCGGCGGGATCGCGCTGATCGAGCCGTGCGTGAACGCGGTCGCCTTCTTCCTCCACGAACGGGCCTGGGCCGGGCGGCTGCGGCTCCCCCGCCTCGGCCGGGCCGCCGCCGCCCGCTGAAATTCCCTGATCCGGCGCGGATCGCTCCCGCATATGCGGCCCGCGCGGCGGCCGCACGCTCCCTCCCACTTCGGCCTTTTCGAATATCGTTCGGTTAGTCCCCATTTCGGGAGAAATGCGTCCGCGATCCCGAATATGTTGCGCCCTGTGCGCCAAATCGGGCCACGGATCGCAAATCCGTGGGCCGCTTAACCCTATCATCCCCCATTTTTGCGGATATCACCGCCGGAATGCCGATGGATGTCCAGCATGCGGAACATGATCCCCTCGGTTCCCGCGCCTTGCGGGATGCCTGCCCTTGCTTGCCTCCGGCCGCAACGGCTGGCGGGAATCACCGCGATCATCGTGATATCTCCGGCATTTCCTCCTCATACCCGAAAAGCTGCCGCTTCAGGCCGATTCAGGAGAAATTCTTCGATTCCCGGCATCAGCCCGAAGAAAATTCTACTTTGAGGGGCAAAAAAACAAACACCTTCGCGTGAGCCGATGTTACGGTTCACGGACAAGAAAAAAACAGAACAAAACCGATAATCAGAACCAAGGGATAATGAGGACAAGGTTCCTGCGGGTCGCGCTGGAACAAAAAATTTAAAAGGGGGTCTCCGATGACATTTGGATTCGGCGAAGTTTTCGCCGCGCGCTCTGCTGCCCGATCGCAGCGCAAGGTTGCACTGCTTGTCGGCACTGCGATGCTTGTCATGCCACATCTCGCCCACGCCCAGGAAACCGAGAATTCCGGCGAAATCGTCGTCACCGCGCTGAAGCGCGACACCCGCCTGCAGGATACGCCGCTCGCCATTTCCGCCGTCGGCGGCGAATCGCTCCAGCGCGGCGGCACCACCAGCTTCACCGATCTCACCCGCAACACGCCCAGCCTGCGCATCGTCGACAGCGGCCCCGGCAACCGCCGCGTCATCCTGCGCGGCGTGACCGCCGCCGGCGAGCCGACCGTGGGCGTCTATTTCGATGAGTCGCCCGTCTCGGGATCGGTCAGCACCACCAGCGACGCGGCCAGTTCCACGCCCGACCTGCGCCTGTTCGACGTGCAGCGCGCCGAAGTGCTGCGCGGCCCGCAGGGCACGCTCTACGGCTCGGGATCGATGGGCGGCACGGTGCGCATCATCTACGAGAAGCCGAAGACCGACCGGATCGAGGCGGCCGTCGCCGGCACCATGTCCGCCGTGGACGGCGGCAGCATGGGCGCCTCCACCGACGCGATGATCAACCTGCCGATCGTCGAGGACAAGCTCGCGATCCGCGTCGTCGGCAACTACAACCAGTTCGCCGGCTATGTGGACAACGAGTTTTACGGCACCACCAACATCAACGACGGCTATTCCTATGGCGGCCGCGCGCTGGTGCGCTTCACCCCGACCGACGAACTGACCGTCGACCTCGCCGCTTATTATGAGAAGGTTTCGACCGACAGCCCGCGCTGGATCGCCGAGACCGGCAAGCGCTACGTGACGGACGGCCGTTCGGAATCGGGCAATTACGACAAGAACCGCATCTACAGCGGCACGATCAACTATGATTTCGGCCCCGTAGCCCTGACCGCCGTCACCACCTATTTCGATCGCGACCGCACCCAGGTCGGCGACGTCAGCGATACCTTCAACGGCCGCGACAATGCCGCAGGCTGCGCGCGCTATCACCTGGGCAACGTGAACCTCACCTGCTCGCCGACCGAGCTTGCGACCTATCTCGAGCAGACCGATCGCATCCTCTATTCGAGCCTCTACCAGCCGCAGCGGATCAAGAACTGGACCAACGAGCTGCGCGTGAGCTCGACCGACGGCGGTCCGTTCAACTGGACGGTCGGCCTCTTCTCCGAAGACCGCAAGACCACCGTGCGCAGCACCCTGCTGACGGCCGATCCCAATACCGGCCAGCTGCAGGACTTCGTGGACGAGAACATCTTCTACGATCGCACGATCAAGGATCGCCTGAAGCAGAAGGCTGCCTTCGCGGAGCTTTCCTACAAGTTCTTCGACAAGCTGACGCTGACGGCCGGTGCGCGCTATTACGACTATGACAAGACGGTCGGCGGCCGCATCGACAAGGGCCAGGAGCATTATTCCTCGAGGGTCACGCCATATACCGAGGAAAGCTCCAGCGAGGACGGCTTCGTCTACAAGTTCAACGTCTCCTATGAGTTCACCAGCGACCTGATGGTCTATGCCCAGGCGGCGCAGGGCTTCCGCCCCGGCGGCGTCAACCAGGTGATCGGCCTGCCGGCGGCGCTTGCGGCCTACAAGTCCGACAGCCTGTGGAACTATGAGCTTGGCGTAAAGTCCAAGATCATGCCCGGCGTCTACTTCAACGTCACCGGCTACCAGATCGACTGGGACGACCTGCAGGTCTCGGGCCGCACCGCCGGCACCGGATCGGTGTTCGGCCTGATCGCCAACGCCGGCGCGGCCCGCATCCGCGGCGCCGAGGTGGAGCTGAACGCCACCCCGATCGACGGCCTCTCGCTGATCGCCAATGTCGGCTACACCGACGCCAAGCTTTCGGAAGACCAGGTGAGCGAGGTCGTGATCGCCACCGGCCGCAAGGGCGATCGCCTGGCCTATGTGCCGAAGTGGAACCTCGCTGGGACAGCGGAATATACCACCGGCCTGACCGACGGGCTGGACGGTGTCGTCCGCGTCGACGCAAGCTACACCAGCAACTCCTACAGCACGCTCTCCCCGCTCGACGTCTATCGCCGCAAGGTCGACGCGTTCGAGCTGGTCAACCTCCGCTTCGGCGTCCAGGCGCCGGACGGCGAGTGGAGCGCGCATCTGTTCATCAACAACCTGTTCGATGCGGCGGCGGTCAACAGCCGCGGATCGAGCTCCAACACCGGTGGCAAGACCACCGTCTACAGCGCTCCGCCGCGCACGTTCGGCCTGAGCCTGCTCAAGCGCTTCCGCTGAGCCTGCTTCCGCGCCGGTCCGATCCCAACCCGGACCGGCGCGGATTGCGCCCCCTCGCGTGGGCGCCGCACTGCCTAACCGGGAACAGGGGTTCTGAAATGAAAAAGCATAAATTCGGGTTCGTGCGTAGCGCGCTGCTGATCGGCGCCGCCGGCTTCGGCCTTTCGGGCGGGCCGATGGCCAGCGCCCACCAGGCGCCGCCCGCCGGCGGCAAGGTGGATGCGGTGAAGCCGCGCGCGGGCGCCAACCCCGCCCCCGCCCGCCAGCCCGGCGAAGGTGCCGGCCCCTTCCGCAAGATGGTGATCCGCGGCGTCACCCTGATCGACGGTTCGGGCGCCCCGCCGCGCGGCCCCGTAGACATCGTCATCGAAAACAACGTCATCGCCGATATCCTGCCGGCCGGCACGCCCGGCCTGGCGATGAAGCAGGGCCGCGAGCCCCGCGACTTCGACTATGAGCTCGACGCCACCGGCATGTATGTGACGCCGGGCTTCGTCGACATGCACGTCCATGGCGCCAGCGACGACAAGGCGCCGGACATGAGCTATTCCTACAAGCTCTGGCTGGCCCATGGCGTGACGACCGTGCGCGGCGTGGACCTCGCCCCCCTCGAAATCTCGCTGAGCGAGCGGGCGCGTTCCGCCCGCAACGAGATCGTCGCCCCGCGCATCTTCGCCTATCAGCGCCCCGGCCAGGGCAAGGGCTGGACCGGCGGCCGCACCAACACGCCCGAAAAGGCGCGCGCCTGGGTGCAGTGGGCGGCCAAGCAGGGCATCGACGGCATCAAGCTGATCGATAATGAGGATCAGCCGCCGGAAGTGATCGAGGCGATCATCGACGAGGCCAAGAAGCAGAAGCTCGGCACCGTCGCCCATCTTTCCCAGATCGGCGTGGGCCGGATGAACGCGCTGCAGGCGGGCGAGGCGGGCCTCGGCACCGTCACCCATTTCTACGGCCACTTCGAATCCATGCTGAAGAACGGCCAGGTCCAGAACTGGCGGCACGATTATAATTATGCCGACGAGCAGGACCGTTTCGGCGATGTCGCCAACCTCTACGAGGAAAGCGTGGCCGAGGGATCGCCGGAATGGTGGGCCTATCTGGAAAAGCAGAAGGAAAACCACGTCACCTTCGATCCGACGATGACGATCTACGCCGCCGGGCGCGATCTGATGCACGCCCGCAACGCCGACTGGCATGACAAATATACCATGCCGCAGCTCTGGGGCTTCTATCAGTCGTCGCGCGAGAACCACGGTTCCTATTTCTACGACTGGACCGTGGGCACCGAGATCAAGTGGCGCAATTTCTACCACAAGTTCATGCGCCTGCTGAACGATTACAAGAATATCGGCGGCCGCGTGACGACGGGTTCGGATTCGGGCTTCATCTTCGAGCCCTATGGCTTCGGCTATGTCCAGGAGCTGGAGATGCTGCAGGAAGCCGGCTTCAACCCGAGCCAGGTGCTGATGTCCGCCACGCTGAACGGCGCGCTGACCCTCTATGAGCCCAAGGGCCAGCCCGTGCCGCCGATCGGCACGGTGCGCGTCGGCAAGCTCGCCGATCTCGTCATCGTCAAGGAAAACCCGCTCCAGAACTTCAAGACGCTCTACGGCACCGGCGCGCTGCGGCTGAACGAGCAGACCCAGAAGCTCGAGCGGGTCGGCGGCGTCAGCTACACCGTGAAGGACGGCATCGTCTACGACGCGAAGAAGCTGCTTTCCGACGTGGCCGAGATGGTGAAGGCCGAGAAGCGGCGCATGGGGATGCCCGAGGAAGGCCTGCCGCATCCCTGATCCTGTTACTGGGCGGTCGAAGTTGGCCGCCCTTTTTTGTTCCGCCCGGCGCCCCTTGATCGGGGTGCCGGGCAAGCCGATGAAAGACAAGGATTCCCTGCCGGTCGCACAACGCCAGACGGGAAGAGCAAAGGGGCTGAAACAATGAAGAAGATGATCCTCCGCCTGACCGCGCTGGCGCTGGCCACGACCTGCCTCGCCACCGTGTCCCCCGCCCATGACCCGGACGAATGGTATGCCGGCGGCGCCACCGGCGCGGTCGCCGGCGCGCGGCCGCAATTCGTGCCCGCGCCCGCGCGCACGTCCGCCGAGAGCAAGGGGCCGTTCCGCAAGTTCGTGATCCGTGGCGCCACGCTGATCGACGGCACCGGCGCGCCGCCGCGCGGGCCGGTGGACATCACCGTCGAAGGCAACAAGATCACCGCCGTCACCCAGGCCGGCTGGCCGGGCCTGCCGCTGAAGGCCGAGCGCGAGCCGCGCGACGCCGATTATGAGATCGACGCCACCGGCATGTATGTGATGCCCGGCTTCGTCGACATGCACGTCCACACCCCGGCCAGCGACAAGGCACCGGACGTCAGCTACGCCTACAAGCTGTGGCTGGCCCATGGCGTGACGACCGTGCGCGGCGTGCCGCTGGCCGATCCGGCGGTCGCCAGCTCCGAGAAGAACCGCTCGGCCGCCAACGAGATCGCCGCCCCGCGCATCTTCAACTATCAGACGCTGGGCGCGGGCTGGAGCGGCGGCGCGATCGATTCCGCCGAAAAAGCCCGTCTCTGGGTGCGCTGGGCCGCCAAGAATAATATCGACGGCATCAAGTTCTTCAACCGGCCCGAGGAAACGCCCGAGATCATCGCCGCCGCGATCGACGAGGCCCACAAGAACAAGATGGGCACCGTCGCCCACCTCGCGCAGACCGGCGTCGCCAATTTCAACGCTCGCAACGCCGGCGACGCGCATCTCGATACGGTGACGCATTATTACGGCCATTTCGAATCGCTGCTGAAGGATGCGACCATCCAGCAGTTCCCGGTCGATTATGATTATAATAACGAGCAGCATCGCTTCGGCGAGGTCGCCGAGATCTGGGACGAGGTGTTTCCGGCCGGTTCGCCGCAATGGGGCGAATATCTGCAGCACCAGAAAGAAAACAACGTCATCTTCAACCCGACGTTCAACATCTACGCTGCCTCGCGCGATCTGATGCGGGCGCGCAACGCCGACTGGCAGAACAAGTTCACCACTCCGCAGCTTTGGAACTATTTCCAGTCCACCCGCGACAATCACGGTTCCTATTTCTACGATTGGACGACGGAGAACGAGTTCGCCTGGGGCCGCTTCTACGGCAATTTCTTCAAGCTGATGAACGCCTACAAGAATATGGGCGGCCGGGTGACGGTGGGCACCGATTCCGGCTTCATCTTCAAGGTCTACGGCTTCGCCTATATCGAGGAGCTGGAGCTGTTCCGCGAGGCCGGCTTCACCCCGCTGGAGATCATGCGTTCGGCCACCATGTGGGGCGCGGACGAGGCCTGGCGGCCCAAGGGCGTGCCCGCGCCCACCGGCGTCATCCGCCCCGGCATGCTCGCCGACATGGTGATCGTGAAGGAAAACCCGCTCGCCAACCTGAAGACGCTCTATGGCACCGGCCACCTGCGGCTGAACCCGGAGACGAACAAGCAGGAGCTGGTCGGCGGCGTCAGCTACACGATCAAGGACGGCATCGTCTTCGACGCGAAGAAGCTGCTGGCCGAAGTGGCCGACATGGTGGCTTCGGAGAAGACCCGGCTGGGCCAGCCCGGCGCGCCGGCCCCCAATCCGGGCCAGTAACACCCGCATCTCCCGCCGCCGCCCCCCACGGCGGCGGGGGAACCGCCGGGCGGTTCGGGGCATAGCCATCGCCCCGACGACCTGGAGCCCAGACAAAAACGCCGGCCCGAGGCCGGCGTTTTCCAGCAATCCGGAACCAGGCCGCGATCAGATCGGCAGCGCGGTGACGTTCTTCACCTCGTCCAGCACCGCATAGGTGCGGGTTTCGCGGACGCCAGGCATCTGCACCAGCGTATCGGCGAGGAAGGCGCGGTAGGCCGCCATGTCCCGCACGCGGACCTTGATAAGATAATCGAAGCCGCCCGCCACCATGTGACATTCCAATATCTCGGGCAGATTGCTGACGGCCGCCGCGAAATCCTGAAAAACGTCTCCGGTCGTGCGATCGAGCAATACTTCGATGAACATCAACAGCGCGCGATCGAGCTTCACCGGATCGAGCAGCGCGGCGAAGCCGGTGATATAGCCCTGCTCGCGCAATTTGCGCAGCCGATCGAAGCAGGCCGAAGCAGATAATCCGCATCGGGCGGCGAGTTCCTGGTTGGTTATTCGCCCTTCACCCTGAATCGCCCGCAGGATTCGACGGTCCGTCTCATCAATCATTGCCGAATCTCCGGTTCCGAAATTGATCCAGACAAACTGCAACGATTTTCATGTATTTCGCAAGTCTATATTGAGTATATCCCGAAAATCAAAAGTGGTTACCGCCCGTCAGGAGCGCGTGCCGTAGAGCGCGTCCAACGCCGCGCCATAGGCCTTGCGGATGATGTGACGGCGGATCTTGAGCGAGGGCGTGAGCATCTCATTCTCGATCGAGAAGGGTTCGTCGGCGATCAGGATGCGGCGGACCTTCTCGATCACCGAAAGGCTGCCGTTCACGCGATCGACCGCCGCCATCAGCGCCTTCTGGAAGGCGGGATCGCCGCGCAGCACGGCGGGGTCATAGGCAATCCCCTGCGCCTCCGCCCATTCGCGCGCCCATTCGGGATCGGGGACGATCAGGCCGACCAGATGTGGCCGCCGGTCGCCCGTCACCATCGCCTGCAGGATCTCCGGCTCGAGCGTCAGCATCCCCTCGATCTTCTGGGGCGCGACATTGTCGCCCTTGTCGTTGACGATGATGTCCTTCTTGCGATCGGTGATGACGATGCGGCCCTTCTCGTCGATATGGCCGACATCGCCGGTGTGCAGCCAGCCGTCCTTGAGGACGCGCGCCGTCTCCTCCTCATTCCGCCAATAGCCGTGCATCACCAGCTCGCCGCGCACGAGAATCTCGCCATCGTCGGCGATGCGGACCTCCACGCCGGGCAGCGGCGGGCCGACCGTGTCCATCTTGATCCCGGCCGAGGGACGGTTGCAGGAGATGACCGGCGCCGCCTCCGTCTGGCCATAGCCCTGCAGGAAGGTGAGGCCCAATGAGTGGAAGAACAGCCCCACTTCCGGGTTGAGCGGCGCGCCGCCCGACACCATCGCCTTCATCCGCCCGCCGAAGCGCTTGCCCACCTTGGGCTTCAGGGTGCGCCGCAGGATGAGCTTCATCGGCAGGTCGCCCAGCGTGGAGCGGCCGGCATAATTCTTCTCGCCGATCTGGAGCGCGCGGCGCATCAGATATTGCGCGGTGCGGCCCTGCTTCTCGATCGATTTCAACACGCGGGCGCGCAGCACCTCGAACAGGCGAGGGACGACCACCATGATGGTGGGGCGCACCTCCTCGATATTGGAGGCGAGCTTTTCCAGCCCCTCGGCATAATAGATCTGCGCGCCGAGCCCGATCGGGAAATGCTGGCCGCCGGTATGCTCATAGGCGTGGCTCAGGGGCAGGAAGGATAGGAACACCTCGTCATCCCAGCCGAAATCCTCGGCGATGATCGTGGTGCAGCCGGCGACATTGTGGAGGATCGCGCCATGATGCTGGCGCACGCCGCGCGGCGCGCCGCCGGTGCCGGAGGTGTAGATGATGCAGGCGAGGTCGTCGCGCCCGAAATCGGCGGCCGCCTCCGCCGCGGCGATATCGCCGGGCTGGGATGCGATCAGCTCCGCCCAGTCGTGGAAGCGCACGTCGCCCGACTGGCCGATGCGCAGCGGCTCGATACCGATGACGTGGCGGCAGCCGGTGGAACGCAGCACCGCCGGCATCAGCGCGCGGGCCAGCTTGGGCGTCGACACGATCACCGCGCGCGCGCCGCTATTCTCCAGGATATGGGCGTGATCCCGCTCGGTATTGGTGGTGTAGGTGGGCACCGTCACCAGGCCGGCCGCCATGATCGCGAGATCGGCGATGCACCATTCGGGGCGGTTTTCGGAAACCAGCATCACCCGGTCGCCGCGCCTCAGCCCCATGCCGCGCAGGCCTTCGGCCAGCGCCGCCACCTCGCGCGCGGCCTCCGCCCAGCTTGTCGGCTGCCAACCATCGCCCCGCTTGGCCCAGAGGAAGGGCGCGCCGCCCTTCTCCCGTGCGCGCGTGAAGAACATGGTGACGAGATTGGGGAAATGTTCCAGCGTGCGCATGCCCTGTTCCTGCAGCCTCTCCGGGGCCTTCTCTGCTGCCCCCGCTGCCGGGATAGCCCGATGCACCCGCTACGGAAAGGCCGCTCGCACAGCGGGCCGGCCGGCGCTATTCCGCCAGCACCACGCCTTCGCTGCGCGGATCGGCGGCACCGCGCCAGCCATCGCCGATACGTTCGATCGCGTTGAGCTTCGACGGCAGATCCGCCGCGACGACGGGCTGGCCGAAACGGGCGAGCGCGGGGCGCATGGCATCGAGCGCGCTGCCCTGTTCCACCTGAAGCGCGCCGCCGCCGAAGAAGATGTTGGGCAGCGCGATCGCATCGGCCGCGGGCAGCTTCCAGTCGAGCACGCCGACCAGCGCCTTCATCACATGCATGATGATCCGCTTGCCGCCGGCGGACCCGATCGCCAGCACCACCTTGCCGTCCGGCCCGTAGACGATGGTGGGCGACATGGAGGAGAGCGGCCGCTTGCCGGGCTCCACCCGGTTGGCGACGGGGGCGCCATCCTTTTCCGGCGCGAAGGTGAAATCGGTCAGCTCGTTGTTGAGCACCATGCCCGAGGCGACGAGCTGGCTGCCGAACGGCCCTTCGACCGTGGAGGTCATCGTTACGACATCGCCGTCGCCATCGACCGCGACGAAATGGGTGGTGCCCGAAACCTCGCCGGAGACGGCGGCGGTGCGCGGCTCCGCCCCCGGCGGCACGCCCGGTTCATAGGTGCCACGGGCATGATCGGGCGCGATCAGCGCGGAACGGCGGGCGAGATAGTCGCGGTCGATCAGCCCCTGCAGCGGCACCGACACGAAATCGGTATCGCCCAGCCAGGTATCGCGATCGGCATAGGCAAGCTGCATCGCCTCGCCGATCAGGTGCCATGCCTCCGGGCTGTCCTTGCCGAGCGCGGCCATGTCGAAGCGTTCGAGCATGCCGAGCATCTGGAGGATGGTGGTGGTGCCTGACGAGGGCGGCCCCATGCCGCAGACGCGATAGCCCCGATAGGCGCCGCACAGCGCCGGGCGTTCCTTCGCGCGATAGGCGGCGAGATCGGCGAGCGTGAGCGGCACGGGATTGACCGGCGCCTTGCTGACCGCATCGACGATCGCCTGGCCGTTCCTGCCGCCGTAGAAGGCATCCGGCCCGCCGGCGGCGACATCGCGCAGCAGCTTCGCCAGCGCGGGATTGCGGATCAGGGTGCCGACCGGGGGCGCCTTGCCGTCGTCGCGGGCATAAATGGCGGCGATGCCGGGAAAATCCTTCCACAGCGGCGCGACATAGCCGGCGAACTGGCTCATCCGCGGCGTGACCTTGTAGCCGCCTTCGGCCAGCCGGATCGCGGGTTCGAACAGTTTCGCCCAGGGCAGCCGGCCCCATTGGCGATGCGCCTCCGCCATCAGCCGGATATTGCCGGGCACGCCGACGGACTTGCCGCCGGGAAAGGCGGAAGCGAACGGCATCGGCCGGCCATCCTGCATGAAGCGATCGGGCGTGGCGGCGGCGGGCGCGGCCTCGCGCCCGTCGACCGTGGCGATGGCCCCGGTGCGGCCGTCATGATGGACGAGCAGGCCGCCGCCGCCGATGCCGGAGGATTGCGGCTCCACCACGCTCAGGGCCAGCATGATCGCCATCGCCGCATCGGTGGCGCTGCCGCCGGCGCGCAGCATCTCCCGCCCGGCCTCCGCCGCGCGCGGATCGGCGGCGGTGACGATGCCGCCCGCCGCATAAGCGGGGAGGGCGGCGGTAAAAAGGGCGAAGAGCAGGAAAAGGCGCGCGATCATGCCACCAGCCTTAGAGCAGTCCCGCCCGGAAATGAAAGGGAGGCGCGCTCGGGGCTGTCGAGAATCCGGCATCACCGGATTTGCCGGGAGCGAATCTCCAACGGGCGCTCAGGCGTCCAGTTCGACATCCCAATAGAGCCAGTCCCGCCAGCTCTGGTGCAGATAGTTGGGCGGGAAGCTGCGGCCGTTTTCCTGGAGCTGCCAGGTGGTGGGGCGGATCGGTTCCTCCATCAGCGCCATATGCGCCTGGCGCGGCGTGCGGCCGCCCTTGCGGAGGTTGCAGGGCGCGCAGGCGGTGGCCACATTCTCCCATGTCGTCCGCCCGCCCTGGGCGCGGGGGATGACGTGATCGAAGGTGAGGTCGGTGGCGGCGCCGCAATATTGGCAGGTGAAGCGATCGCGCAGGAACAGGTTAAACCGGGTGAAGGCGGGATATTGCGATTGCCGGACATATTGGCGAAGGGCGATCACCGAGGGCAATTGCATCGCGAAATTGGGGCTGTGCACCTCGCGCTGATAGTAAGCGACGATATCGACGCGTTCGAGGAACACCGCCTTGATCGCCGTCTGCCAGGACCACAGGCTGAGCGGATAATAGCTGAGCGGCGTATAATCGGCATTGAGCACGAGCGCCGGGCAACTATCCGGATGGCGCAGGAGATCGGGATGGTACATGGAACGGACGGCCTCCCCGTGTGGCTGGAAGAGCCACCGGACGGCTTCGGTCCCGTCGCACTCGGGACGCGGAGGCCGAACCGGCTCGCGTCTCCCGACGTCGCGCTCCTAACCTCAAGAGCGTGACACCGTCATGACAACATCGTTCCCGACTCGTGGTCAAGAGCCGTTTTGCCGATGAGTCACGTAATTTCGCGTTTCGCGCCGAGCCCGACCGGCGCGCTGCATCTGGGCCATGCCTTCTCGGCGATCCGCGCGCATGATCTGGCGCGGGCGGCCGGCGGGCGCTTCCTGCTGCGCATCGAGGATATCGATCCCGGCCGCACGCGCGAGGAGCATGTGGCCGGAATATTGGAGGATCTGGCCTGGCTGGGGCTGCGCTGGGACGGCGATGTCGTCCGCCAGTCCGCCCGGCTCGGCCTCTATGCCGACGCGCTCGACCGGCTGAAGGCGATGGGCCTCGCCTATCCCTGCTTCTGCACCCGCGCGGAGATCGCCGCCAGCGCCGCGGCGCCGCACGGGCCGGCGGGCGCCGTCTATCCGGGCACCTGCCGCCATCTCGATCCCCAGGTCCGTGCCGCCCGCATGGTCGCCGAGCCGCACGCCTGGCGGATCGACATGGCGGCCGCCATCGCCCGCGCCGGCCCGCTCGACTGGACGGACGAGACCGCCGGCACGGTGCCGGCGGCGCCGGGGGAGCAGGGCGACGTGGTGCTCGCTCGCAAGGACGCGCCGGTATCCTATCACCTCGCCGTCACCGTCGACGATGCCGCGCAGGGCGTGACGGACGTGGTGCGCGGCGAGGATCTGTTCGCCGCCACCCATGTCCACCGCCTGCTGCAGGCGCTGCTGGGCCTGCCGACGCCGTTCTACCACCATCATCCGCTGCTGACCGGGCCGGACGGCAAGAGGCTGGCCAAGCGCGACGGCGCGCCCGCGCTTGCCCTGATGCGCCAGCGGGGCATGGACGGCCACGCATTGGCCGCATCGCTGCGCGCCGGGGCAATCCCCGCTGGCATTCCCCCGGCAAGCGCCTAAAATGGCGCCATGTCCACTTTCCTGATCATCCTCATGATACTGGCCATGCTGGCGACGCTGGCGGCGCTGGTGCGCGGCATCGTCATCTTCCTGAAGACCACCGAGGCGGATCTGACGGGGAGCGGCCCCAATCTTTCCGGCCAGCGGCAGAACAGGATGATGCGGGCGCGCATCGGCTTCCAGGCGCTGGCGATCATCCTCATCATATTGTTCCTGCTGGTCGCCCGCGGCGGCTGAGCCCGGCGGACGAGGCGGCATGGTAAGGCTCAACAGGATCTACACGCGCACGGGCGACGCCGGCACGACCGGGCTGGTCGATGGTTCGCGCGTGTCCAAGGCCGATCCGCGCATGGCGGCGATCGGCGACGTGGACGAGGCCAACTCGGCGATCGGCGTCGCGCTCCAGCACGTCGCCGACGAAAGCCATGCCGCCCTGCTCGGCCGCATCCAGAACGAGTTGTTCGATCTGGGCGCGGACCTCGCGACGCCCGGCAAAGGCGATTTCGCGCCCACCGAGATGGAATTGCGCATCGCCCAATCGCAGGTGGACCGGCTGGAGCGCGAGATCGACATGCTGAACGAGGGGCTGGCGCCGCTTCGCAGCTTCATCCTGCCGGCCGGCCCCGGCGCGGTCGCGCACCTCCACCTCGCCCGCGCCGTGGTGCGCCGGGCGGAGCGATCGGCAGTGGCGGCGGCGCGCGAGGTTGCGCTCAATCCGCGCGCGCTTGCCTATATCAACCGGCTTTCGGATCATCTGTTCGTGCTCGCCCGGCTGATCGCCTCCCACAATGGCGGCGACGTGCTGTGGCAGCCGGGGGCCACGCGCTAGCCGCCACGGCAGCGCATCCGGCCCCTGAGCCGGGCCATGCCCCATGCAACCATGCCGGCCGTGATCCGTTGGTCGGCCATGGGCTTGAGGCCATGCTGAGCGACGCGGCACGACAAACCCAGCCGCAGGACGATATCGCGACCCGTTTCCGGGCGGTGCGCGGATTGAGCCTTGCGCTGGCGGCGCCGCTTTCGGACGCCGATGCGACCGCGCAATCCATGCCGGAGGCATCGCCCGCCAAATGGCATCTGGCGCATACGAGCTGGTTCTTCGAAACCTTCGTGCTGCGCGACGGCGGCACCGGATATCGCCCGCGCGATCCGCGCTGGGCGCATCTGTTCAACAGCTATTACGAGGCGGAGGGCGCGCGCCATCCACGTGAGCGGCGCGGCATGCTGACCCGGCCCAGGCTGGGCGAGGTTATCGCCTGGCGCGAGGCGGTGGACGAAGCGGTGATCGCCGCCCTGCCGGGGCTGGACGCCGCCATGCGCGACCGGGTGATGCTGGGCATCCAGCACGAACAGCAGCACCAGGAATTGCTGCTGACCGATATCCTCAACCTCTTCGCCGCCAATCCGCTGTGCCCGGCGATGTGGGAGGCGCGGCGCGATCCGCCCTCGCCGGCGCCCGATCCGATCAGGTGGATCGAAGGGCGCCACGGCATCGTCGAGATCGGCGCGGACGCGCGCAACGGCTTCGCCTTCGATTGCGAGGGGCCGCCCCATCCGGTGATGCTGACCCCGCATGCCCTGGCCGACCGGCCCGTCACCAACGGCGAATGGCAGGCGTTCATGGCCGATGGCGGCTATGACCGGCCCGAACATTGGCTGGCGGACGGCTGGGCCTGGGTGCGGTCGCAGGGGATTTCGGCCCCGCTCTACTGGCGCCGGGCGGAAGACGGCGTGGGCTGGGCGAGCTTCGCGCTGGACGGGCTCCACCCCGTGCGGCCGGCGGCGCCCGTCACACATATCAGCTATTATGAGGCGGACGCCTATGCCCGCTGGGCCGGCGCGCGCCTGCCGACCGAGGCGGAATGGGAAAGCGTCGCCGCGGCGATCGATCCCAATTCCGGCAACCAGCTGGACGAAGCCGGGCCGGTGCGGCCGCGCACCGCAGGCGCCGGCGGGCCGGGGCTGAGGCAGATGTTCGGGGACGGGTGGGAATGGACCGCCAGCGCCTATCTGCCCTATCCGGGCTTCCGCCCCGCCCCCGGCGCGGTCGGCGAATATAATGGCAAGTTCATGTCCGGCCAGTGCGTGCTGAAGGGCGCGAGCTGCGCCACGCCGCGCGGCCATGCGCGGGCATCCTACCGCAACTTCTTCTACCCCCATCAGCGCTGGCAGTTCACCGCATTGCGGCTGGCGAAGGATATCTGACATGGCCGCAACCGACCTGCTCGACCGCGCCGGCACGCTGCACGCGGCCTTCCGGGCCGACGTGATCGCCGGCCTTTCCGCCCGCCCGCGCGCCATCCCGGCGCGCTGGTTCTACGACCATCGCGGGTCCGAATTGTTCGAGGCGATCACCCGCCTGCCCGAATATTATCCGACGCGGGTGGAAACCGCGCTGCTGGCCGAACATGCCGGCGCGGTCGGCCGCATCGCCGGGCCGGGGCGCGCGGTGATCGAGTTCGGATCGGGATCGTCGGCCAAGACGCCGCACCTGCTGTCCGCCATCGCGCCCGCCGCTTATGTGCCGATCGACATTTCGGGCGATTTCCTGCGGCAATCGGCCGATGCGCTGGCGGCGGACTTTCCCGGCCTGCCGGTGATCCCGGTGGAGGCGGATTTCATGGCGCGGGTGGCGCTGCCCCGCGATGTCCGCCACCTGCCCAAGCTGGGCTTCTTTCCCGGATCGACGATCGGCAACATGGGGCCCGCGCACGGCGTGGACCTGCTGCGCGCCATGGCCGGCACGCTGGGCGAGGGCGCGATGCTGCTGATCGGCATGGACCGGGTGAAATCGCCCGCCATCCTGATCCCCGCTTATGACGATGCCGAAGGGGTGACGGCCGCGTTCAACCTCAACCTCCTCCACCGCATCAACCGCGAGCTGGACGGCGATATCCCCATCGCCGCCTTCCGCCATCGCGCGATCTGGAACGACGAGGCCGCGCGGATCGAGATGCATCTGGAGGCGATGGCGGACATAAGCTTCATCGTCGCCGGGCAACGCTTCGCCGTGGCAGCGGGCGAGACCATCCATACCGAGAACAGCCACAAATATGATCCGCGCGGCGCCCGGCTTCTGCTGGCGGCGGGCGGCTGGACGCCGATGCGCGAATGGACCGACCCGGACGGGCTGTTCGCGCTGATCCTGGCCGAGGCGCGCCCGCCGGAAACCGCGCCCTGATCGCGATTGCGGCAGCCGGGCCGCGCCCCCGCTTCCCATCGCCGCCATCCTCCCCTATCCGCGAGGCCGATCAGACTGGAGGGAAGCGGACATGGACAGCATCGGCGTAATCGGCGCGGGCCAGATGGGGGCGGGCATCGCCCAGGTGGCGGCGCAGGCAGGATATAGGGTGTTCCTGTCCGACGTTTCGGCCGACGTCGCCGAAAAGGGCAAGGCGGGGATCGCCAGGATCCTCGCCAAGCAAGTGGAGAAGGGCAAGCTGGACGCGGGCGAGGCGGACGGCGCGATCGGCCGGATCGAGCCGATCGGCGATCTCGCGCCCATGGCCGCCGCCGGCCTCGTCATCGAGGCGGCGACCGAGCGCGAGGACATCAAGCGCGTGATCTTCCAGAATGTCGGCAAGGTGCTGGCGGCGGATGCGGTGCTGGCGTCCAACACCTCCTCCATCTCCATCACCCGGCTGGCGCAGGCATCGATCGATCCAGCGCGCTTCATCGGCATGCATTTCTTCAACCCGGTGCCGCTGATGCCGCTGATGGAGGTGATCCGCGGCCTTGCGACCTCCGACGCGACCGTCGCCGTCGCCCAGGATTTCGCCAGGAAGGTCGGCAAGGAAACGGTGATCGCGCAGGATTCGCCCTGCTTCGTCGTCAACCGCATCCTGCTGCCGCTGCTGAACGAGGCATTCTTTGCCGTCGGCGAGGGCGTGGGATCGATCGTCGATATCGACAAGGGCGTGAAGCTGGGCCTCGGCCACCCGATGGGGCCGCTGACGCTGGCCGACATGATCGGCCTCGATACGATCCTGCTGATCCTGAGGGTGCTGCAGGAGGATTTCGGCGATCCCAAATATCGCCCGGCGCCGATCCTGGTGAAATATGTCGAGGCCGGCTGGCTGGGCCGCAAGACCGGACGCGGCTTCTACGACTATTCCGGGCCGGAGCCCGTGCCGACCCGCTGATCCGCGGAACCGGCATCGTGCGGCGTGGTGAGGTTCAGCCCCACCGCGCCCACGAGGATCAGGCCGACGCACAGCCACTGCGCGCCGTTCATCGGCTGGCGGAAGAAAGCGAGCCCGATCAGCGCGATCGCGACGATGCCGACGCCCGACCAGACCGCATAGGCGATACCCATCGGCACCCGCGTGAGCGTGATCGACAGCAGCCAGAAGCAGGCCGAATAGAGCGCGATCGAAGCGATCCCGAAGCCCGGCCGCGCAAAGCCCTCCGACGCCTTGAGGAGGGATGTTGCGGCGATCTCCAGCGCGATCGATCCGCCCAGCAATATCCATGGGTTCATGGGCCGTCCTCCTGCTCCGTCGCGCCGGTCAGAGCATGGCGGCGGCAACGATGGCAAGCGGGACGAATTCAGCCCTGGCCGAAAACCGTGGGCGGGCGGCGGCCGAAGCTGGGACGGCGCTGCATGAGGGGGCTGGCCTCGCGGTCGATCTGGGCGAGCGTTTCCTCGAACATCGGGCGCAGGCGGACGACATCGGGGATCAGCTCGTCCGGGGCCTGACGGGTCTCGACGCAGCGGCGGGCGACCTTTTCGATATGTTCGGAAAGCGCCGCCAGCGGCTCCGCCCCGAACTGGAGCGATTCGCCCTTCAGCGTATGCGCCGGGATCACGAGCGCGGTGGCGTTGCGGGCGCGCATCGCCTCCTCGATCGCCTGGATCGATTTCACGCCGTCTTCGCGGAAATAGCCGAGGATGCGGATGAAGCCCGCGCCAAGCTCGGTGCGCGCGCGCGAAAAGACGTCCCAGTCGACCAAAGCCAACGTCTTACCGGCCACTTGTCCGCTCCTCCATCGGCCATTTCCCCACGGCCAAACGCCCTGTTGCAGGAAATTCGTAAAGGCCGCGTTGACGGGGCAACCCGTTTTGTGGGCAGCGCCATCGACAATCCGCCGGATTATCGACCCATCTCAGCCCGTAACGATCAGGGCCTCGCCATCTTCCTCCACCTGCCAGCCATGCTGGGCGGCCAGCGCCGCCACCTCGCGCGGGGCGGCGGGATCGTCCGCAAGCAGGCGGACGGTGGCGCCGGGGCCGGCATCCCGCATCGCACGGGCCAGCCGCAGGGCCGGCCAGGGGCAGCGCATGCCCCGGGCATCGACCGCCAGGGCCATCAGGAATCGAACGGATTCTTCGGCGCGCGCAGCGTGAGGCGCACCGGCACCGCGCCGAAGCCGAGATCGCGGCGGATGCCGTTCATCAGATAGCGGCGATAGCTTTCGGGCAGCTCGTCCACCCGCGTGCCGAACAGGATGAAACCGGGCGGGCGCGTCTTGGCCTGGGTGAGGTAGCGCAGCTTGATCCGCTTGCCGCCGGGGGCGGGCGGCGGATTCTTCTCGATCGCCTTTTCGAACCAGCGGTTGAGCTGGCCCGTGGAGACGCGGCGCGACCAGGCATCGCGCGATTCGAAGGCGACCTGGAGAAGCTGGTCGATCCCGCGCCCGGTGGCGGCCGAGACGGTGAGCAGCGGCAGGCCCTTCACCTGCGCCAGCCCCTCGTCCAGCGCGGTGCGCACGCCCTGGAACAGCGCCGGCGGATTTTCCGCCACGTCCCATTTATTGAGCGCGATGATGAGGGCGCGGCCTTCCTGCAGCACCTTGTCGGCGATGCGCAGGTCCTGCGCCTCCAGCCCCAGCGTGGCATCGAGCAGCAGCACGACCACCTCGGCGAAATCGACGGCGTGGAGCGCATCGGCGACCGAGAGCTTTTCCAGCTTGTCCTGCACGCGGGCGCGCTTGCGCATGCCCGCGGTGTCGATCAGGCGGACGGGGCGGACATTGCCTTCCGCATCGGTCCATTCCCAGTTGATCGCGATCGAATCGCGGGTGATGCCGGCCTCGGGGCCGGTGATCATCCGTTCCTCGCCCAGCATGCGGTTGACGAGGGTGGACTTGCCGGCGTTGGGCCGGCCGACGATGGCGAGCTTCAACGGGCCGGTGGGACGGCCCTCCTCATCCTCGTCGTCCGCCGCCTCATCCTCCGCATCGTCCTCGCGATCGACATAGGGCAGCAGCGCGCTGAACAGATCGGCCAGCCCCTCGCCATGTTCGGCGCTGAACGGCACCGGATCGCCGAAGCCGAGCGCGAAGGATTCGAGCACGCCGCCCTCGCCCGCCTTGCCTTCGGCCTTGTTGGCGAGCACCACCACCGGCGTATCGCCGGCGCGCAGCCAACGGGCGATCTCCTCGTCCAGCGGCATCACCCCGGCGCGCGCGTCGATCAGGAACAGCGCGACGTCGGCCGCATCGACCGCCGCTTCCGTCTGCCGGCGCATCCGGCCGGGCAGCGTATCGGGGTCCTCATCCTCGAAGCCGGCGGTGTCGATCACCCGGAATTCGAGGCCCAGCAGCGTGGCATCGCCTTCGCGGCGATCGCGCGTCACGCCCGGCCGATCGTCGACGAGCGCGAGCTTCTTGCCGACGAGGCGGTTGAACAGGGTTGATTTGCCGACATTCGGCCGGCCGACGATCGCGACCACGGGAAGCTTGGACATTGTGCCCCCTTACCGACATTCGCGCGCCGGCGGGACTCAATTATGCGATCGGCGGCATCGCGCCCTCCCCGATGCCCTTCGGGACACCGGGGAGCGGACGATATCAGCGCCAGGCGGTCAGCGTGCCGTCCTCGGCCAGCACATAGAGCATGTTGTTGGCAACGATGGGGGAAAGATAGACCGGCCCACCCGCCTTGCCCTTGGACTGCACCTTGCCGGTCGCCGGATCGACATAGGCAAGCTCGCCTTCCGTATTGGCGACGATCAGCCGGTTGCCCGCGAGGATCGGGCCGGTCCAGCTCACCGGGCCCTTCTTCGACTTCGCGCTGCGCCACCGTTCGAGCTGGCTGATCCAGCGGACCTTGCCGCTGGTGCGCGCGATGCACATCAGCCGCGCGTCATCGGTGACGACGAAGATCCAGTCGCCCGCCACCCAGGGGGTGGAGATGCCGGCGATGCTGAGTTCCCACATGCGCTGGCCGGTGTTGAGCTCCATCGCGACCATGCGGCCACCCTGGCCGACGGCATAGACGCGGCCCTGATCGATCACCGGATCGGCATCGATATCGGAAAGGCTGGCCACCGCGGTCGAGATGCTGGTGCGCGACAGCGCATCCTGCCAGACGATGCGGCCGTTTTCGTAGCGATAGGCGTTGAGCTCGCCCGAGGAGAAGCCGGCGACGACGGTGCCGGCCGCGGCGGCCGGGGCCGCGACGCCGAACACGCCGGCCAGTTCCAGCGTGCCGGCCTCGTTCCAGACGACCGATCCGTCCTCCGCCTTCAGCGCGAAGAGCTGGTTATCCTGGCTGACGACATAGACATGGCCGTTGGCGACGGTGGGCGCGCCGCGCAGCGGGCCGCCGGGGCGCACCGTCCAGCCGATATTGCCGGTGGCGGCATCGAGCGAGGAGACATCGCCCAGCCCGGTCGTCGCATAGAGCCGGCCGGCTTCGTAGCTGACGCCGCCGCCGAACACGACCTTGCCGGACCGGCTTTCCTTCTGCTCCTCGCCCGACAGCTTCTTCGCCTGCGGGATCGCCTTCACCCACAATTCGCGCCCGCTGGCGGCATCGAGGGCGTGGACGCGGCCGCCGATATCCATCACGTAGAGCTTGCCGTCGGCCACCACCGGCGCGGCGGCAAGCCGCGCGCGCTTGGTGCTGCCGTCGATATGGGCGCGCCACGCCTCGGACAGGTTCTGGCCGAGCGCGACGTGGCTCAGCACCTTCCAGGCATTGCCGCCGGGCTGCGCCCAGGCATCGTTGGTCATCGGGCCCGGCACCTCGACGGGCGTGTCCGCCAGCGAGGCATCGACCTCGGCGCCCGTCTCATAAGTGAGGACGGGGGTGCGTTCGCCGAGCACGGCGGTCTTGGGCGCGGTTTTCTTGAATATTCCGCAGCCGCTGAGGCTGGCGAGGATCATCCCCGCGATCACGGCACGCTTCATGCTGGTCATTCCTTTGCGGCGCCCGGCGCCTTGACGGGGGCGGCAGGGGCGGCCGCATCGGCCCCGAGCGAAAGGGCGAGGCGCCCGGCGCGATCGCGGATCGAAGGGGGCACGCCCTCATCCTTCGCCATGGCCGCGAAGATCGGGCCGGCCAGGTCGGGCTTGCCCATCTTCATATAGGCGATGGCCGTCATCTCGCCGGCGCTGCCGAACCAGGGGTTGCCGGCTTCGGCCAGCGGCTTCAGCCGCGCGACCACCTGGGCAGGCGGCAGCGTATCGAATTCGGCGGCGGTCTGGCGGATGGTGGCAAGATCGCGGAACGGCTGCGGGATCGCCGGATCGGCGGCCACGGCCTGATAGCCGGCCGCCGCCGCCTTCACATCGCCGCGTTCCAGCGCGGAGGCCGCCTGGGCGAGCAAGGCCGCGCCGCGATAGGCGGGAATGCCTTCCTTCTGCACGGCTTCGAGCTTGGCCTTGGCGGCATTATGCTTGCCCTGTTCCAGATCGGTCAGGGCCTGCACCATCGCCTCGCTCGCGGCGTCGGCGGCAGTCTTCTGCCGGTGCTGCCAGTAGAGCCACCCGCCGAAGGCGACCAGCCCCACCACCACCGCAATGGCGACGAGGCGGCCATAAGTGCGCCAGAAGGTGCCGATCTGTTCGCGACGCAGTTCCTCATCCACCTCGCGGAAGAAGGCGTCTTCATTCTGGGGCTTCAGGGCCAAGCAGTCTCTCCAAGCATCGCGGCCGAATTATCGCGGGTCGCCTTCTTAGCGACGACTGAACCTGAACGAAAGCTGTGTTCAGCCTTTGGGCTGATAGGTCTGATCGATGCCGGGGAAGGCGCGCGCGCGCACCTCCTCGGCATAGGCGCCCGCCGCCGCATCGATGCGGGACGCCAGATCGTCATAACGCTTCACGAAGCGGGCGGTGCGTTCGAACATGCCGAGCATGTCGTCGATCACCAGCACCTGGCCGTCGCACCTGGCCGACGCGCCGATGCCGATCACCGGGCAGGAGACCTCCGCCGTCACCGCGACGGCCAGCGGCTCCACCACGCCTTCGACGACGATGGAAAAGGCGCCGGCATCGGCCATCGCGCGCGCATCGGCGATGATCTTCGAATGTTCGGCATTGCTGCGGCCGCGCGCGCCATAGCCGCCCAGCGCGTTCACCGCCTGCGGGGTAAGGCCGATATGGCCGACCACGGGGATGCCGCGTTCCTGCAGAAAGGCCACGGTGGGCGCCATCGCCTCGCCCCCTTCCAGCTTCACGCCGGCCGCGCCCGTTTCCGCCATCACGCGCGCGGCGGAGCGGAAGGCCTGCTCGGGGCTCGCCTCATAGGTGCCGAACGGCATGTCGACGATCACCACCGAATGATAGCTGCCGCGCACCACGGCGGCGCCATGCGCGCACATCATGTCCAGCGTCACCGGCAGGGTGGAAGGCAGGCCGTAGATCACCTGGCCCAGGCTGTCGCCCACCAGTAGCATATCGCAATGCCGGTCGAGCAGCTGCGCCATGCGCGCCGTATAGGCGGTGAGCATGACGATCGGCTCCTTGCCCTTGCGCGCCTGGATCTGCGGCACCGTCATCCGCTTCATCGGCGCGGGCGTGGGGTGGGCGCGGCTGGTGGAGGTATCGAGGGTGAAGGTCGTGGACATGGGCGGGTGGTAGCCCCTGGCGGACCGCGCGGTCAAATCGTCGCAACCCCGATCGACGGCGCGGGCGGCGCCGGCTACAAGCGCGGGCACCAAGAACCATCGATCGGTCCCGCATGCGCGCCGCCCTGCTTATCCTGCCTCTGGCCCTGCTCGCGTCCGGCTGCGTCGCGCGGACGGCCGCCAATATCGTGACGCTGCCGGTGAAGGCGGTGGGCGCAGGTGTCGACGCCGTCACCACCAGCCAGGAGGAAGCGGACCGCAATCGCGGCCGCGAGATCCGCAAGCAGGAAGAGCGCGAGGCCAAGGAACGCAAGCGCGCCGAGAAGGATGCCCGGAAACGCGCCCACGAGCAGGGCCAGCCTTATTGACGGGCCGGCCGGGTCAGCCGAACAGCGCCGCGTAGCGATCGGACTTGAAGCCCACCGTCAGCCTGCCGTCCACATCCAGCACCGGGCGCTTGATCATCGACGGCTGCGCCAGCATCAGCGCGATCGCCTTTTCGGCGTCGATCCCTTCGCGATCGGCATCGGGCAGCTTGCGGAAGGTGGTGCCCGCGCGGTTCAGCAGCACCTCCCAGCCGAGATCGGCGACCCAGCGTTCCAGCGTGGCGCGATCGATCCCGGCGGTCTTATAGTCATGGAATTCCGCCGCGACGCCGTGCTGGGCCAGCCAGTCCCGCGCCTTCTTCATCGTGTCGCAATTCTTGATGCCGTAGATGGTGACGCCCACGCCGTTCCTCCGTGCCGATCGGATGCGGAGCCCTGCGCCAGCGCGGATGCGGCCGTCAATCCCCCAGCGGAGGCGCCGGCACCGGGAAGTAGGCGCGATAGGGCCGCGCTTCCTCCAGCACCCGCGCGAAGGACGGGCGATCCCGCAACCGGCGGAAATAAGCGGCGAGCGCGGGATGGTCGCCGGTGAAGGGCTGCACCCATTCGGCATAGAAGAGCGCCGGCGCCGCCGAGCAATCCGCCAGCGAGAAGGCATCGCCCGCCGCCCAGGCCCGCCCGGCCAGCCGATCCTCCAGCATGGCATAGGCCGTGCCGAGCGTGGCGCGGGCCTCCGCCACGCCATGCGGATCGCGCTTGTCCTCCGGCCGCAGATGATCGCCGACGATGCGCTGCATCGGCAGCTCGACATAATGATCGAACAGCCGGTCCATCAGCCGCACCTCGATCGCCGCGGCTGGATCGGCCGGGGCCAGCGGCGCCGCCCCTGCCCCGTGCCCATCGAGATATTCGATGATGATCGAGGATTCGGGGATCGCCCGCCCCGCCACATCATCCGTCAGCACGGGAAAGCGGCACATCGGCCAGAGCGCCGCCAGCGCCGCCCGTTCCCCCGCGTCGCCGAGATCGACCTGCCGGGGCGTGAAGGGGACATCGCGCTCATACAGCGCCACCAGCACCTTCTGGCAGAAGGAGGAAAAGGGGTGATAATGGAGCGTCAGCATCGCCGCCGCCTACCGAAGCCAGCCACGCCCGGCCGCCCGGCCCGAGAACCAGGCGAGCAATGCCGCGACCAGGATGATGAAGATCGGGAACGGCACGGCCGCCGCCGCGCCGACCGTGCGCACGATCGGCGTCGCCAGGAAGGTCCAGCCGAACTGGACGATCGCGGCGGCCAGCGAAACCAGGAACAGGGGCTGCGCCCAGCGGCGCCGGAGAATCAGCGCCACCGCGCCCGCCAGCCCGGCCCAGACCGCGATGGCATAGGCGCCCGTCACCCACACCGGCATCATCATCCAGATTTCCCGCTGCGCCGCCGGCAGTTGCGCCAAGGCATCGGCGGACATGCCCACCTGCGAGACATAGACGAAACAGCCCGCCCCCTCCCACAGCAAGGCAAGGACGGCGACCAGCCAATACCAGGCCGGCGGCTTCGTGGCGTCGAGACGATCCATCATGCGGCATCCCTCTCCCTGTTATTGGCAAGGAACCTGCGCGCGATGGGCGGCAAAGGCAATGCAGGGCTTGGCGGCAGCGCCAGTGCGCGGCGCCGTTGAAAACTGGGGTCCGAATGCCTTTTATGACCATCTACATGGTCAGGAACATGGCACGGACACGATCAGTCTGGCGGATGCCAAGGCCCATCTGAGCGAACTCGTCGACCGGGTGGAAGCGAGGGATTCGATCGACATTACCCGGCGCGGCAGGCCGGTGGCACGGATCACCGCCGTGGCCAGACCGCGCAAGCGGATCGACGCCGCCGCGCTGCGATCCCTGACGGCCGGGATGCCGAAATCCCAGGAGGCGGTCAATCTGGTGGGCGATGCGGGACGCCGACCGCGATTGATGCTTTATCTCAATACGTCGCTGATCGTCGCGGCGCTCTCCAACGAAGCGACACCGCATGTGCAAGCCTGGTTGGCCGAACAGCGCCACCGTCCACACGCTCGACCATGGGCTTGCCAAAGCCGGTCCCGCTCTTGGCGTGCCGACGCCGCTGCTGGCCTGATCGAATAGCTCCGCTGAAGGATGCGAGCGGACGCCACCGAGGGCATCCGCCTTACTCCCTTGCCTTCCCACGGCGGCTTGCGCCGCCGAGTGGCGCGGGCGGATGTCCACCGGACACCCGCCTGATCCGCGTCACTCCCACTCGATCGTGCCGGGGGGCTTGGAGGTGTAATCGTAGGTGACGCGGTTGATGCCCTGGACCTCGTTGACGATGCGGGTCGCGACGCGGGCGAGGAAGGATGCGTCGAAGGGATAGATGTCGGCGGTCATGCCGTCGGTCGAGGTGACGGCGCGGAGCGCGCAGACCGAGTCGTAGGTGCGCCCGTCGCCCATCACGCCCACCGTCTTCACCGGCAGCAGCACGGCGAAGGCCTGCCAGATCGCGTCGTAGAGGCCGGCGGCGCGGATTTCCTCGAGATAGATGGCGTCGGCCTTGCGCAGGATGTCGCAGCGTTCCTTGGTCACTTCGCCGGGGATGCGGATGGCGAGGCCCGGCCCCGGGAAGGGGTGGCGGCCGACGAAGATCTCCGGCAGGCCAAGCTCGCGGCCCAGCGCGCGGACCTCGTCCTTGAACAGCTCGCGCAGCGGCTCGACCAGCTTCATGTTCATGCGTTCGGGCAGGCCGCCGACATTATGGTGGCTCTTGATCGTCACCGAAGGCCCGCCGGTGAAGGAGACGCTTTCGATCACGTCGGGATAGAGCGTACCCTGCGCCAGGAATTCGGCGCCGCCGATCTTGCGGGCTTCCTCCTCGAACACGTCGATGAAGGTCTTGCCGATGAACTTGCGCTTCTTTTCCGGGTCCGTCTCGCCCTTGAGGCCGGAGAGGAACAGCGTCTCCGCGTTCACGTGGACGAGCGGGATGTGATAATGCTCGCGGAACAGGCTGACGACCTGATCGGCCTCGCCCATCCGCATCAGGCCATGATCGACGAACACGCAGGTGAGCTGATCGCCGATCGCCTCGTGGATCAGCACCGCCGCCACCGCCGAATCGACGCCGCCGGAAAGGCCGCAGATCACCTTGCCCGAACCCACCTGTTCGCGAATCTCTGCGATCTTGGCGGCGCGGAACTCGGCCATCGTCCAGTCGCCGGCCAGCCCGCAGACATGGCGGGCGAAATTGGCGATCAGCTTGGCGCCGTCGGGCGTGTGGACGACCTCCGGGTGGAACTGCACGCCGTAGAAGCGGCGGCTCTCATCCGCCGTGACGGCGAAGGGCGCGCCTTCCGATGCGGCGACCGGCACGAAGCCCGCCGGCAGCGCATCGACCTTGTCGCCATGGCTCATCCACACCTGGTGGCGCTCGCCTTCCTTCCACAGGCCGTTGAACAGGCCGCATTCCTTCGTCACCTCGATGAAGGCGCGGCCGAATTCGCGATTGTCGGACGATGGCGACACCGATCCACCGAGTTGCGCGCACATCGTCTGCTGGCCGTAGCAGATGCCGAGGATGGGGATGCCGGCCTCGAAGAAATGCTGGGGCGCGCGCGGGCTGCCCATCTCGGCAACCGAGGCCGGGCCGCCGGACAGGATGATGCCCCTTGGCTTCAGCCGTTCGAAAGCCTCGGCCGCCGCGTTGAACGGCGCGATTTCGGAATAGACGCCGGCCTCGCGGACCCGGCGGGCGATGAGCTGCGTCACCTGGCTGCCGAAATCGACGATCAGGATGCAGTCACTGGGATGGGCGGTGGAATGGGCTGTCATGGCCGCGCGATAAAGATATGGCCCGCCGCTGTCCAGCCGTTGCGCCCGCGCCGGGCGCCGGCCGCAAGTAGACGGGTGGCGTCAGCGGATCGCCAGCTCGTTGCCCAGCTGGACGAAATCGACCTGGCCGGCGCGCGCGCCGCACAGGAAGCTGCGGCGATCGGCGGCGGCAGGCCCGGTCTCCACCACGCCCTGCACCTGCCAGCCCTCGCCATCGCGACTCACCCGGCTGATATCGGTGACGCGGGCATCGGTGGAGATGCGGCCCGCCTGCCGTTCGGCCGCCGCCGCACAGGCATCGGCCGCCTCATCCTGCGCGGCGGTATCGGCGCGGTCATCGGCCTGGCCGCGGCCGCGATCGCCGTTCCAATCCGCATCGCCATCGTCGCGATTCGAATCGCGCATGCCGAAGCCGTTGGTGGCGACCGCCGCGATGCCGCCGGCCACGACGGCGCCCAGCAGGAAATCGCCGAAATCGAATCCGTTGCCGCGATGATGGCGATAGCCACCGCCATGGCCGTAGCCGGGGCGCGGATAGCCCCAGCCATGTCCCGGCCGCGCCATTGCCGGCATCGACGTCGCCAGCATCGCCGCCGCCACGCCCAATCCGATCACCGCCTTGATTCTCGCCATCGTCATTTCATCCCGTTGATCGGGCGCTTCTAGCCCAGCCGCGCTGTCAACGCGATGAACGGCGGGCGGGCGGACGGCCCGACTATTTCGCCCGGAACGACGTTTTATTAACCACTTCATCCTAGCGATCGGGAAATAACATTTCGGAATCGCGCCTTATGCCCAGACGGATCCGCTCGCTCCTTGCCTCGCTTCGCGATGAAGTGCAGCTTTATGCGACCGAAAGCGCCCGGCTTGCCGGCCGGACGAACCTGCTCGCGCTCAACGCCACGATCGAGGCGGCGCGTTCGGGCGAGGCGGGACGCGGCTTCTCCGTGGTGGCGCAGGAGGTGAAGGCGCTCGCCAACCAGGCGCGGGCCAGCTCGCTCGCCTTCCGGGCCGAGGTGCTCGACCGGCTGGCCAAGGCGGCCGGCATCGCCGACGAGATGGTGGCCGAGATCGAGGGCGCACGCCTCGTCGATCTGGCCGAAGCGATCATCTACAATGTCGGCCGCACCATCCAGGCCCGCAGCAGCGACCTGCGCATGCTCGCCACCGATCCGGCGGTGATCGCGGCGGTGGCGGACCCGTCGCCCGAAAAGGCGGCCGCCGCCAATGCCCGGCTGCGGGGGCTGATGCGCTATTCCAGCGATTATCTGAACGCCTTCGTCGCCAATGCCGAAGGCCGCATCTTCCTTTCCGCCGACGAGGAGGCCCGCGTGCAGGCCGCCGACGTGCGCGAGGCGCCGCAGTTCCGCAAGGCGATGGCCAGCCGCCGGTCGGACGACTGGTTCACCGACGAGGTGTGGCAGAATCCCTGGTCGGACCATCAGGCCGTGCTGATCTTCGCAGCCGGCATCCGCGCCGATCCGGAGCGCGAAGGCCCGGCGATGGGCGTGCTCTATCTGGAATATGATTGGGAACGGAAGATCGGCGAGCATATCGGCGGCATGGACACGGCGGACAATGGCCGCCGCCGGGTGAGCCTGGTCGACGACCAGGGCCGCGTGGTCGCCTCCTCCTGGGGGGCGCGCTTCGGCGAGGCGATGGCGGTGGACGCCAGCCGGCCGATCGGCCTGTCCTCGCAAGACGACGCGATCATCGCCCATGCGCGCTCCGCGCCGGGCGACGGGCTGAGCCTGCACTGCGTGATCGAGCAACGACTTATGACCGAGGCGGAGGTTCAGGCCGCCATCGCGGGCGACGGGCAGAGAATCGCCGCCTGAGGTGCCGGCGGAGTTGGGGAACTCCGCCGGCATTTGTCTTGCCCGAACCCCGGCTGCCAGTCCTGCGGAACCTGCCAGCGGATGGTGCGGGAATCGGTGCTCTCCACGCGATTGCCGGCGCTATCGCGGGCGGGCTTGTAGCGGCCGCGCCTCATCGTCAGGGCGCAGGCATGCCAATCCAGTTCGGGATGCTGGCTCGGCGTCGGCACCACGCAGTCCGTGATCCGCCCCTTGGCCGAACGATTCGGCCGGGCCGGCCGCGCACCTAGAATCGCGCCCTGACGCCGCCGTAGAAGGCGCGGCGTTCGACCGGATAATAGATGGCCGCGGCGTCGGTCGCCTGCACCACGGCGGAAATGTCGCCAATGGCGTGCCTGTTCGCGAGGTTGCGGGCGTCGAGGAACAAGGTGATCCCGTCGCGAAGCCCGGCTTCGGCGCCAAGGCCGATCAGCGCATAGCCGCCCGTGCGGGTGCCGTTCCCATAATCCGCCCACGCCCCCTGCGGCAGCCATTCGACATTGGGGGTGACGGAAAGGCGATCCGTGCCCAGGCGGAGATCGGCGCGATAGAGGTGCTTCGCCACCACCGGCAGGCGATTGCCGCCGTAGATGGCGTCATGGCGGAAACGGAAATCGTTGAGCTGATAGGCCTGACGCAGCCGCGCCCAGGGGGCGAGATCCAGTTCCAGCGACGCCTCGATCCCCTGATGTCGGGTCCTGTCGGCATTGAAGGTGGCGGCGGGGATATCCTGCGAGGTGGTGAATTGCAGCATCTCCCCCTTCACGTCGGCGCGGTAGAGGCTGATATCCCATGCCGCGATGCCGATCCGGCCGCGCGTGCCGACCTCAATCGTCCAGGCCCGCTGGGGATCGAGATCGACGAAGCCGGGCGCGCCGCCAAAGGGGGCCTGGGCCAGCTCGGCAAAGCCCGGCAATTCCACCGAGCGGCTGTAATTGGCATAGACCTGCACGTCGGGCCGCGCTTCCCACAACAGGCCGAACTTGGGCGCGAAGGCATCGAAATCCGCGTCCCCGCTGCGGGCCGGCGCCATATGGTTGGCGATCTTGCGCTCCCCATGGGTCTGCACGCCCCCGGCGATCAGCCAGAGGCCGGGCATCGGCGCGATCCGAAGCTCGCCATAGCTGTCGATCGTCGTCGCCGTCTGCCGCGCATCAGCGGTCTGCGCGCCGCGCTTGCCGGCGACATTGCGATATTGCCGCGCCGCCACCGTGCCGAAGCGCGCGGTGGTGCCGACCGCCGCCTCGACCGGCAGGCCCGCCAGGGTGCCCGCCCAGTCGATCCGGGCGAAAAGCCCGCGATCCTGCGATTTCTGGTCGATCAGCTCATAGATCGGATGGACCAGTTCCTTGACGTTCCAATAGCCGCCGAAGGCGAGGCTGGCAGAGCCGAGATCGACGGTGGTGCGGTTCTGGAGGCGAAGCGAATCCAGGTTGCGCGCCTGATCGCCCGCAAGGCTGGATGCGGCCGCCTGCTTCGGATGGTCCAGCGCATCCGCCATGGCGAGCGCGCCGGGCAGCTTCTGGTCGATATTGTTGACGCTGGCGTAGAAGCGCGTCTCGATCCGGTCGTCCAGCCGGATGCCGACATTGCCGTTGAAGCGGACGGCCCTGCGATCGGCATGATCGCGGTCGCCATCGGAACGATCGCCGGTGAGCGCGAACCAGGCATCCGCCCGTTCCGTCGCGAAGCCGGCGGCGACCTTGCCGCGCACGGTGCCGAAGCTGCCGCCGTCCACCCGCATCTCCACCCCCGGCGCGGACCGGCCGGTGGGCGTCACCGCATTGATGCCGCCGCCCAGCGTGGACGATCCCAGCCGCAGCGCGTTGGCGCCCCGGAAGATTTCGATATGCTGGAAGACCTGCGGATCGAGTTCCTGGAAATCGCCATTATTGTCGGCGAGGTTGATGGGCACGCCATCCTGGAACAGCATCAGCCCGCGCATATGATAGCCGCGGCTGAGGCCGGAGCCGCGCACCGATATCCGCACCTCCTGCCCGAAGCGCGGCTGGGTGTAGACGCCGGGCGCGAAGGCCAGCGCATCGCGCAGCGATACGGCCAGCCGATCCTCGAAATCGGCGGCCGGCACCACGCCGCTGCCGCCCGGCACGCGGGCGACATCGGCCCTGGCGTCGGCGATGGCGGAAGCGGCGGTGACGATGATGGTGCCGCGATCGCCCTCATCCTCGGCAAGAGCGGGCGTGGCGATAATGGCGGCGATGGCGAGCAGAGACGCGCGGCCGGCCGCGCGGGAAGAAAAAGACATGGAATATCCCTGATTTCCGGGCGCGCGCGAAAGGCGGCGCCCAGCCGATAGGACCATGGAGCCGCGCAACGGCGCGCGCCCATGGCGGTGACGGACATCAGCGGATGGCGGGCGGCCCGGTGGGCGGCGGCGGCGGGGCGGCGAGGCCCCGGCCGATGGCGACGGCGGGAACGGCGAGGACGGCCGCGACGGGCGCCGCGAACAGGGCCGGCGGCGCGACCGGCGGATCGGGCGTGAGCAATGCCGCGCCCAGCCCCGCGAAGACGCAGGGTTCGGCGCCCTTGCCGGTTTCGCCGGGCGCCTTCTTGTGGATGGTGCCGTCATCGGCCACCCAGGCTTCGACGGCGCCGGTGCCGGTGCAGAGCGTGATGGCGCGGCCGTCGACCGAAGGCATCCAGCCCGCCGGCACCAGCACGCGCATGGCGAGCGCCAGCAGCAGGAGCGCCACGGCGATCTCGCCGCGGAAGGTGCCCCTTGCTGATCCCCTGCCCCGCATGGCCGGCGGCCTAGTCCATCCCGCCGCCGCCGTCCACCCATCGGGACAGGCATGGTCCGGACGGCCGCGAACAGCGCCCGCTATCTTGTGGCCGCGATCGGGCCGGGCTTAGCTTCCCCAAAATCACGACAGGACGGGAGCGGAAGCCATGCAGCGGGCCGATATCGAAGGAAAGAGCATCCTCATCACCGGCGCTACCGGCCAGTTCGCCAGGCCGCTGGTGGCCGCTTATGCCGGCAAGGCGAAGGTCTATGCCGCCGCCCGCTTCGGCAAGGCGGAGGATCGGGCCGAGATCGAGGCGATGGGCGCGACGCCGGTGCGGATCGACCTTTCCGATCCCGCCAGCCTGGATGCGCTTCCCGAGGTGGATTATGTCGTCAACGCCGCCGTCGCCAAGACCGGCGATTTCGATCGCGACCTGAAGGAAAATGCCGAGGGCGTCGGCTTCCTGATCGCCAAATGCCGGAATGCCAAGGCCTTCCTCCATATCTCCACCACCGGCGTCTATGCCTATGAGGGGCCGGCGCCGCGCAAGGAGAGCGATCCGCTGGGCGACAATCACCGGTCGATGTTCCCGACCTATTCGATCGCCAAGATCGCGGCGGAATCGGTCTGCCGCTTCGCCGCCAAGACCTATGCCGTGCCCACCACCATCGCGCGGATGAGCGTGCCTTATGGCGATAATGGCGGCTGGCCCTGGTATCATCTGCTGATGATGCAGAACGGCGCGCCGATCGCGATCCACCCGGAAGGCCCGAACCTCTACAACCCGCTCCACGTCGACGATTATGTCGAGAAGATCCCCTATCTGCTGGGCGCCGCCACGACCGAGGTGACGACCACCAATTTCGGCGGATCGCAGGCGGCGAGCGTGGAGGAATGGTGCGCCTATATCGGCGAGCTGACCGGCTTCACCCCCGTCTTCCAGCAGGACAATGCCGCCTTCGGCGCGCTTTCGATCGATACCGCCCGGATGCACGCGCTGATCGGCGAGACCAGGGTGGACTGGCGGGACGGCATTCGCCGCATGATCCAGTCGCTGGCCCCCGATGCGCTGAAGGCGCCTGCCTGAAGCCCCGCCGATCTGCTAATATCGGCGGCGCTTGCTTTCAGGGGAGAAGGCCATGGCGAGGCTGATTGGCGGCACGGCGGCCGGCATCCTGGGCTGGTTCGTTCTTGCGACGCTGCTGAACCTCGCCTTGCGCCACGGCTGGCCGGATTATGCCGCCGTGGAGAAGGCGATGGCCTTCACCTGGGCGATGATGGCCGCGCGGCTGCTGGTGAGCGCAGCCAGCTCGATCGGCAGCGGCTTCATCGCCGCCCGGATCGGCGGCGTGCGGGCGGCGGCGATCGCCGGCGCGATCCTCCTCCTCATGTTCCTCCCCATCCATTACCTGCTGTGGCAGCGCTTTCCGGCCTGGTATCATCTGGCCTTCCTCGCCTCGCTGCCGCTGCTGGGCTCGCTGGGCGGACGGCTGGCGCGGGGCGGTTCGCGCTGACATCGCGATACCGCCCCGGCGGCCGCCTTCAGGCGCGTTCGACCGCCCGTTCCGAAAGCAGGCGAAGCTGGCCCTTCACCGCCAGCACTTCCTCATAAAGCAGGGCGATCTGCGCCTCGGCGCGCTGGTTGGTCTCATAATCCAGCCGCGCTTCCAGCCGGTCCTTCGCGGCCTGGCGGTTCTGGCTCATCATGATGATCGGCGCCTGCAGCGCGGCCAGCATCGACAGCATCAGGTTGAGGAAGATGAAGGGAAAGGGATCGAAGGCGTGCGCGACGAGCACGACGGTGTTGATCGCCGCCCAGCCCGCCAGGAACAGGCAGAAACCGATGATGAAGCCCCAGGAGCCGCCGACCGCGGCAACCCTGTCGGCCAGCTGTCCGCCGAAGGTGAGCCCTTCGTTGACCAGTTCGTTGGGATCGCGCTGCGGCCGGGCGCGACGCAGATGGAATGCGAAGAAACGGATCGCGTTGTTCATGGCTCACCTCGCTTGCGACCGGCCGCAAGGCCCGTCGCGCGCGTGAGCCGGGGTCAGCTCAGCGACGGCCCTTGCGGCACGGTCGATCGACTATGATCGTTGCTGGACATGACCCTGATCGGGGACCTCGACGAAACGGCTCCGCCCCATGCGGGGCCGTGGGCGCGACATGATCCCGCCGGGTCAATCCCGGCGGGGATTAAACTTTCGTCATGTCGATAGACGGGCGATGCCCCGCCTTCACTCCACCGGCATCGGCCCGGCGAGCGGGGCGGGATCGATCCGTTCGTCCTGCCACTTCATGCTCCAGTGGAGGTGCGGGCCGGTGGCGCGGCCGGTCGCGCCGATCGCGCCGACGAGCTGGCCGCGCGACACGCGCTGGCCGACCTTCACGTCGATGCGGGAAAGGTGGAGGAAGGCGCTGTTCAGCCCCATGCCGTGATCGATCATCAGCAGATTGCCCTCCAGCGTGAAGGGCGCGGCCGCCGCCAGGATCACCACGCCATCGGCCGGCGCCACCACCGGCGTGCCGGTGGGCCGGGCCACGTCCACGCCCGAATGGAACGCCCCCGGCTCGCCCGCATAGATGCGCTGCGATCCGAAGACGCCGCTGATCCGCCCCGTCACCGGCCATTGGAAATGCTGACGCCAGCCGTCGGTGGCGGACTGGACGGCGCGGGCGGCGTCGATCTGCGACAGTTCCCCCTTGCGCCGGGCCAGGAATTCCGGCGTCGGCGTGGTGCCGCGCGGCAGGGTGGGAAGCGACTGCACGTCCCATCGGCGCGGCGCGATCGCAAGCGGGCGGCGCAGCACCGATCCATCGGCGCCCCGCGCCTCCAGCGTCGCGGCCGGGCCGTGGTCGCGGCCGAAGCCGATGATGAAGCGCCGGTCCGGCGCCATCGCCAGCGGCCGGCCATCGAGCAGCAGCGCCGCCGTGCCTTGGGGCGCGGTGCCGGTGACGAGCCCGCCCTGGCGAAACTCGCCCTGGAACTGGAACTGGCCGGACAGCGGCGCGACTGGGGGCGGTGGCGGCGCCGGTTCGGCCGCCGCCGGGGCGGGCGGCGGGGCGGAGGGCACGCAACCGGCGAGAAGGAAAGCGGGCGGCAGCGCCACGGCGAGGGAAAGCAGCCGTCGCGCGGCGCCGGCCGGGATCACGCGGAAAGCGCCGCCTGGGTCGAAATCTCCGCGCTGGCATAGGCTTCCTGCCGCGCCACGCTCCAGTAACGCAGATTGTCGAGCGGGATCTTCTCGCCCGAGACCGCGCAGACGACATGATCGCCCGACGTGAGCACGCGGAAATTATTGGCCATATAATGCAGCCGGGCGGGGCGGTTGGCGTGCGACATCAACATGGGATCTTGGTTCCTCTGGCCCGCATCAGAGCAGGCTCGGCTGTTCGGGTTCTTCCGGAGAATAGGATGGCCGGCCGCCCCGCTCAACCCGTGCGTCCACGGTGCCGTCGGCGAAATGGAGCGTCAGCGCGCCCGCCGCCTTGGCCTGCGCCGCCGTCGTCACCACCCCGCCGCCGCGCCGGCCGACCCAGGCATAGCCCTTGGCGAGCGGCCGTTCGGGGTTGAGCCCTTCCGCCAGCCGCCACAGCCGCTGGACCTGCGCCTCGGCATCGGCCAGCCGCGCTTCGATCAGCGCCGGGCGGAAACGCACCGCCGCCAGCCGCTCGCCGGCCCGCGCCAGCCGCGCCTTCAGGAGCGGCGGGCGGAGCGCGCCCGCAGCATGGGCGAGATCGCCGCGCGCCACCGCCAGCCGGCGCGAAAGCCCGCGCGGCAGGCGTTCGCCGAGATCGTCCATCCGCTGCTGTTGGGGGCCGAGCAGCCGATCGGGCGCGGGCAGCCGCCTGGCCGTCGCTTCCAGCCGCTCGCCCGCGCGCTCGCGATAGCGGTTGGCGCAGCGCGCGGCGCGCACGCCAAGCTCGCGCAGGCCGGATAGCAGGTCGCCGCGCACCGGCACCGCCATCTCGGCGGCGGCGGTGGGGGTCGGCGCGCGGACGTCGGCGGCGAAATCGCACAGCGTGGTATCCGTTTCATGCCCCACGGCCGAGATCACCGGGATCGAGCAGCCGGCAACCGCGCGCACCACCGCTTCCTCGTTGAAGGCCCAGAGATCCTCGATCGATCCACCGCCGCGCGCGACGATGACGAGATCGGGGCGCGGCACCGGCCCATCCGGCGCCATGGCGTCAAATCCGCGCACGGCGGCGGCCACCTGATCGGCCGCGCCCTCGCCCTGCACCAGCACCGGCCAGACGACGACGCGGGTGGGGCAGCGATCCTCCAGCCGGTGGAGGATATCGCGGATCACGGCGCCGGTGGGCGAGGTGACGACGCCGATCACGCCCGGCAGGAAAGGCAAAGGCTGCTTGCGATCGCGATCGAACAGCCCTTCGGCCGCGAGCGCCCGGCGGCGCTGGTCAAGGAGCTGCATCAGCGCGCCCTGCCCGGCCAGCTCCATCCGTTCGATGACGATCTGATATTTGGAACGGCCCGGATAGGTGGTGAGCCGGCCGGTGGCCACCACCTCGATCCCGTCCTCCGGCCGGAAGGCGAGGCCGCCGGCGGTGCCCTTCCAGATCACGCCGTCGATCACGGCCTTGTCGTCCTTCAGCGCCAGATAGCAATGGCCGGAGGCGACCCGCTTGAAGCCGGAAATCTCGCCGCGCACGCGGACATGGCCGAACCGTTCCTCCACGCTGCGCTTGAGCGCGCCCGAAAGCTCGGACACGCTCATCGTCGGCGAATTGTCGCCGGGCGCCTCCTCGGCTAACAGCCGCTGAGGTTCGAAGGGAAGATCGCTCATGAAAGTCCTGTTGCTGGGTTCTGGCGGGCGCGAGCATGCGCTGGCATGGACGCTCGCACAATCGCCGAAGCTGACCAAGCTTTACGCCGCGCCGGGCAATCCGGGAATAGCCGAACATGCCGAGCTGGTGCCGATCGATCCGGCCCACCCCCATGCGGTGCTGGCCTTCGCCCGCGACATGGATATCGGCCTGGTCGTGATCGGGCCGGAGGCGCCGCTGGTGGCAGGCGTGGGCGATCTGCTGCGCGAGAACGGCGTGCTGGTGTTCGGCCCCGATGCCGCCGCCGCGCAGCTTGAAGGGTCCAAGGGTTTCACCAAGGATCTCTGCGCGAGGGAAAATATCCCCACCGCCGCTTATGCGCGCTTCACCGATGCCGATGCCGCGCGCGCGGGCCTCGCCCGCTTCGGTCTGCCCGTCGTCATCAAGGCGGACGGGCTGGCCGCCGGCAAGGGCGTGGTGATCGCCGAGGATGCCGCCGCCGCCGAGGCGGCGATCGCCGACATGTTCGACGGCGGCTTCGGCGAGGCCGGGGCCGAGGTGGTGATGGAGGAATTTTTGACCGGCGAGGAAGCGAGCTTCTTCGCGCTGACCGACGGCAAGGCGGTGGTGCCCTTCGGCTCCGCCCAGGATCACAAGCGGGTGGGCGAAGGCGATACCGGCCCCAACACCGGCGGCATGGGCGCCTACAGCCCGGCCCGGGTGCTGACCCCGGCGCTGGAGGCGCGCGCCATGGCCGAGATCGTCGAGCCGACCGTGCGGGCGATGGCGGCCGCAGGCACCCCGTATTCGGGCGTGCTCTATGCCGGCCTGATGCTGACGGCCGAAGGCCCCAAGCTGATCGAATATAATGCCCGCTTCGGCGATCCCGAATGCCAGGTGCTGATGATGCGGCTGGAAGGCGACCTGCTGGAGCTGATGCTCCGCGTGGCCGAGGGGCGGCTGGGCGAAACCGCCCCGCCCAGGCTTTCCGACGCGGTGGCGCTGACCGTGGTGATGGCGGCCAACGGCTATCCCGGCACGCCGGAGAAGGGCGGCGCGATCGAGGGTATCGACGCGGCCGAGGCCGGCGGCGCCAAGGTGTTCCACGCCGGCACCGCGATCCGCGACGGCGGGATCGTCGCCAATGGCGGGCGCGTGCTGAACGTCACCGCCACGGGCAGGACCGTGGCGGAGGCGCAGGCCGCCGCCTATCGCGCGGTGGATGCGATCCGCTTCCCCACCGGCTTCTGCCGCCGCGACATCGGCTGGCGCGAGGTGGCGCGCGAACGGCAGGGGCAATAGCCGCGCACGGAACGGCGATGGCCGCGCGGCGTTCGTTACGGTAGCGTAGGCAGCGGAAGGCGGAAAGGACGGAGAAGCATATGGACAATTATTTCCTGGTCGCGATCGGCGCGGTCATCCTCGCCGCCCTTGCCATATTCTTCGTCCTGCGCGGGCGCCGGCAGGCCACGGGAACGATCGAGCCGCCGACGTCCGAACCGTCCAAGATCGCCCCCGCCGCCCCGCCGCCGGCAGCCCCCGCGCCCAGGGCCGAGCCGCATCATGATCGCGTGACCGATGCGGCAGCCATCGCCACCGCCGATATCGCCGGCCAGTTCCTGGGCATCGACACCACCCCCAATCCGCCGGACGACCTCACCCGCCTGAAGGGCCTCGGCCCCAAGGCGCAGTCCGTGCTGAACGGCCTCGGCATCACCCAATATTCGCAGCTCGCCGCCCTCACCCCGGCGCAGATCGACAAGGTCGATGCCGCCATGGGCAATTTCGCCGGCCGACTGCGGCGCGACCAGTGGATCGAGCAGGCCCGGCTGCTCTCCATCGGCGACATCCCCGGATTCGAGGCCAGGTTCGGCAAGCTAGGCTGATCTTCCGCCGCCTTGGCACATGACCTGAACGGCGAAATCGGCTAGCGGGGGGCATGGACCTTTACCTGCCCATTGCCGGCCTGTCGGTGAACATCATCGTCATCATCGNCCTGGGCGGGCTGGTGGGCATCCTTTCGGGCATGTTCGGGGTGGGCGGCGGCTTCCTCACCACGCCGTTGCTGATCTTCTACGGCATTCCGCCCGCCGTCGCGGTCGCCTCCTCCGCCACCCAGATCACCGGCGCCAGCGTATCCGCCGTCCTCGCCCATCACCGCCGGCAGGGCGTGGATTTCCAGATGGGCTGGGTGCTGGTGGCAGGCGGCGCGCTGGGATCGATCACCGGCGGCTATGCCTTCCGCGCGCTGCAGGACAGCGGCCAGATCGATACCGTCGTCGGCATCCTCTATGTCCTGCTGCTGGGCAGCATCGGCATATTGATGGCGCGCGAGGCCGCGCAGAGCATCGCCGTGCTGTGGGGCAAGGCCGCCGCCCCGCCGCGCCAGCGCCGCCACAATCCGCTGGTCGCGGCCCTGCCGATGCGCTGGCGCTTCTATCGATCGGGGCTCTACATCTCGCCGATCGCGCCGCTGCTGCTGGGCTTCGGCACCGGCCTGCTCACCGTGCTGCTCGGCGTCGGCGGCGGCTTCGTGCTGGTGCCGGCGCTGATCTACCTGCTCGGCATGTCGACGCGCGTGGTCGTCGGCACATCCTCCTTCCAGATCCTGTTCGTCACCGCCGCCACCACGCTGGTGCATGCCACCACCACCAAGGCGGTGGATATCGTGCTGGCGGTGCTGCTGCTGATCGGCAGCGTCGTGGGCGCGCAGCTCGGCACCCGCTTCGCCATGAAGGTGCGGCCCGAATGGCTGCGCCTGGCACTTGCCGGCATCGTGCTGGCGGTGGCGGTGCGGATGGCGCTGGGCCTCGGCTGGCGGCCGGACGAGATCTACACGATCCAGCCGCTATGAAGCGCCGCGCCGCCCTCATCCTCCTGCCCCTGATCGCGCTGCTGCTGGGCGCCGCCGCCAAGCCGTCGCTGGTGCCGGACGTGTCGCGGCGGCGGATCGACATCATCTACAGCTTCACCGGCGCGGAACTGCTGCTGTTCGGCGCGATCGTCTATCCCGGCGGCCGCGCGCCCGAAAAGCCGGCCGATGTGGTGGTGGTGGTAAAAGGCCCCGCCGAACCGATCGTGCTGCGCGAGAAGCAGAAGATCGCCGGCGTCTGGATGAATGCCGAAAATGCGCGTTTCCGATCGGTGCCGGCCTTCTACGCGGTCGCATCCTCCCGGCCGTTGAAGGGGCTGGTGGACGATCGCACCGCCGCCATCTACGAACTCGGCCTCCGCAACATTCAGCTTTCCCCGGCCAGCGGCGAGACGCCCGAGGCGCAGCGCCGGTTCGAGGCGGGGCTGGTCGATCTCAAGCGGCGCGGCGGCCTCTATGTCGAAAGCCCGGACGGCGTGGAGGTGAGCGAGGGCGTGCTCTACCGCGCCCGCATCGCCATCCCGGCGCGCGTGCCGGTGGGCAGCTATACCGCCGAGACCTTCCTGATCCAGGACGGCCGGGTGGTCGCCGCCGCCACCCGCGAGATCGAGATCGACAAGTCCGGCTTCGAACGCTTCGTCGCCATCGTCGCCGATCGCTGGTCCTTCACCTACGGCCTCGTCGCGGTGGCGGTATCGGTGGCGCTGGGCTGGGCCGCCGCCGCGGCCTTCCGCAAGAAGTGATCCGTAATATCCGACTTTCTTAATCCTTTGCCTCTTATCGTCCGCGCCGTTGGCTAGCGAAGGCAGGGGCTGCATGAACGATATGGCGATGGGATTCCGCCCCGTGGAGCGGGCGGCCGGCAACGGTGCGGTGGAGATCGGCCGGCTGATGGAGATCGCCGGTTCCTCCTCGCAGATCAGCCTCGACGGGCAGATGCTGGCATCGTTGCAGAGCGATCCCGATCCCAGCATCGCCATGGCCGGCCAGGTCGGCAGCCAGGTGAAGATCCGCGTGGGCCAGCGCTGGCTGATCGCCAATGTCCGCGCGCTGCGCCTGGCCGACGCGGACAGCGACCTGATCCTGGGCCATGTCGATTTCCTGGGCGAGGGCGAGGAGGATCGCTTCACCGGCCGGCTGCTCAACTTCCGGCGCGGCGTCACCCGCTATCCCACGCCCGGCAGCCGCGTCTATCCGGTGTCGAGCGCGGACATGAAGCAGATGTATGCGGCGGACGAACGCGCCCATATCGAGATCGGCACGATCTACCCGACGGAGGATATTCGCGGCGCGCTTTACGTCGATGCGCTGCTGGGCAAGCATTTCGCGCTGCTGGGCTCCACCGGCACCGGCAAGTCGACCTCGGCGGCGCTGATCCTGCACCGCATCTGCCGCAGCGCGCCCGAGGGCCATATCGTGATGATCGACCCGCATGGCGAATATTCCGCCGCCTTCAAGGGCACGGGCGAGATCTTCGACGTCGACAACCTCGCCATGCCCTATTGGCTGATGAACTTCGAGGAACATGCCGAGGTGTTCGTCACCTCCACCGGCGCCGAACGCCAGATGGACCGCGACATCCTCGCCAAGTGCCTGCTCGCCGCCCGCGCCAAGAACCGCGCGGCCGAGGGCATTTCCAAGCTGACCGTCGACAGCCCCGTGCCCTATCTGCTTTCGGACCTGTCCAACATCATCCAGACGGAAATGGGCCGGATGGACAAGGCCGGCGGCACCGCCCCCTATCTCCGTCTCAAGACCAAGATCGACGAGATCAAGGCCGATCCGCGCTACGCCTTCATGTTCTCGGGCATGCTGGTGGCCGATACGATGGCGCAGTTCCTGTCGCGCATCTTCCGCCTGCCGGGCTATGGCAAGCCGATCTCGATCATCGACGTGTCAGGCGTGCCCAACGAGATCACCTCCACCGTCGTCGCGGTGCTGGCGCGGATGGTGTTCGATTATGCCATCTGGTCGCGCGGCGAGGCGCAGCGGCCGATCCTGCTCGTCTGCGAGGAAGCGCACCGCTACATCCCGTCGGACCGGGTGACGACCGGCGCCTCCGTGCGCACCATCCTGGAACGGATCGCCAAGGAAGGGCGCAAATATGGCGTGTCGCTGGGCCTCATCACCCAACGGCCGTCGGACCTCGCCGAAGGCGTGCTTTCCCAGTGCGGCACCATCATCGCCATGCGCCTGAACAATGATCGCGACCAGGCCTATGTGAAATCGGCCATGCCCGAAGGCGCGCGCGGCTTCCTCGATTCCATCCCGGCGCTGCGCAACCGCGAGGCGATCATCTGCGGCGAGGGCGTCGCCATCCCGATCCGCGTCTCGCTGGACGATCTGGAGCCGGAAAAGCGGCCCGCCTCCACCGATCCGGTCTTCTCCGAACTGTGGACCCAGGTGGGGGGGGAGGACCAGATACTCGGCCGCGTCATCCGCCGCTGGCGCAGCCAGGGGCGCTGATCGCGGGCAAGGGCATGCCGGGCCGGCCACGGGGCCGGCATGCGCGCCATGATGTGCCGGGCGAACCACGGCCGGATCGGCTGTAACCGCTTGCCAGCGCCCCTTCGCACGTGTCTAGTCGACGCGGCATCAACCATAGACCAAGCGCCCGATGATCCTGATCTGCCCAGCCTGCAACACCCGCTATCTGGTTCCGGACACGGCTATCGGCCCGGAAGGACGCCAGGTGCGCTGCGCGTCCTGCCGGCATAGCTGGTTCCAGGAAGCGCCCGCGCTCGCCGCCCGGGAAGAGGCGGCCCCCGAACCCGTGCTGGCCCAGGCGGCGGAAGCCGCGCCGGCCGGCGATGCGGGGGCGGATGAGCCCGCGGCCGCCACCGCCCACCCCTTTCCGGCAGCCGCCGCGCCCGGCGAGCCGGCGCCCCCGTCCTTCGCGGCCGGCGCCCGCGCGCCGCAAGCCGAGCCGGCCGATGCGCCCGCCGCCGATCCGGTCACCGTCTATGGCGAGGACGAGGCGGCGGCGGCGCCCGACGGCTTCGATCCCTTCGCCCATCAGCCGCCCTTCACGCCCCGGCGCAATCCGGCCAAGCTGTGGACGCTGGTGGCGGTGATCGCCGCCGTGCTGATGCTGGCCGCCACCGGCGCGCTGGTCGCCTTCGGCCCGCCGGACATCGCCCAGCGCATCGGCCTGGCCCGCGCCTCCGAAGGCGTGCCGCTGATCATCGAATCCACCCGCACGCCGGAAAGGCGGCCGATGGCGAGCGGCAACGAGCTGTTTTCCGTCACCGGCCGGATCACCAATCCCACCGATCAGGTGCAGCCCGTGCCCGATATACGCGCCAACCTGCTGGATGCGCAGGATCGCGTGGTCTTCGCCTGGACGATCGCCCGGCCGATCGCCCGGCTCCAGCCCGGCCAGTCGGTGGACTTCAACGGCGCGGTGCTGGACGTGCCGCAGAACGCCAAGAATCTGGACCTCAGCCTGGACGCGCCGACCCGCTGAGGCGGCACCGGCCGCGCAGCAAAAAGGGCGCCGGGGATCGATCCCCGGCGCCCTTTTCGTTTCAGCCGTTTCGTTTCCGGATCGGGGGCAGACCTCAGGCCAGCGCCGCGCCTTCCCCGGCCGCCTTGCCGAAGCGCGCCCGGCGCAGCATGCCGCCGATCAGGCCGAAGCCGGCGATCATCATCGCCCAGCTGGCGGGTTCGGGCACCGGCGCGGATACCGGCGGATTGGTCACCAGATCATAGCCGGTGAAGCGGCCCACATAGAATTCGGAATTGCCGGTGATGTTGTTGGCGACCAGCGATCCGAAGAACCCTCCCCAACCCAGCGTCGCATCGGCGCCGGGGGCCAGCACGTTGCCCGCCCAGCTGCCGCTGAAGGTGAGCGCCGTCGCATCGCTGAAGTTGAACAGCAGCGACGAGGCCAGCCCCGCCGACTGGTTCACGATCGTCTGGCCGTTGATCGTGTAGGCGCCGTTCCCGCTGAGCGCCGCCGCCGCGCCGCTGACGTTGAACACGGCGACCGATCCTTCGGGAATGAACACCGAAAAGCCGCCGGAGCTGCTGAGCTGGCTGGTCGTCAGGTTGAAGACGTTCACCGCCGCGTCGGTTCCGGTGAAGGTGAGGCTGTGGCCGTTCGAAGTGATCGCGCCGTTGGCGGCAAGGCCCGACAGCGAGGCGGAAAGATTCTGGAGGCGCGTCGCCTCGCTGGCGAAATTCACGGGCACCGGCGCGTTCTGGGTCGCGACGCCATTCGCCACCGTCAACCCCGAGGCCGTGATGGTGCCGCCCGCCACCGCATCGCCATGGAAGACCGTGCCGCTGGCATAGACGATATTGCTGCCGGCCACCAACGAGGCGCCGCTATAGCCCGCGCCGAGATCCTTGCCGACGCTGAAACCCTGGACATTGACGTTTCCGCCCGCGGCCAGGGAGCCGTTCACCTCGGTCCAGGCGGACGTGAAATTGCCAAGCGCGAACACGTCGTAATCCAGGGCGGTCGCCGCCTGCGCATTCCCCGTGCCCGCCAGAGCGAGCGCGCCGCAAGCCAGCAGCGCCGCGCGCCGAATCATCGTGATAGCCATGTGCCTAACCCCGCAACGAAAATGGCCCAACAGGGGCCGAACCCGGAATCGGCCGTAGCACGACCGACGTTTCGGGTCATGTGGGGTTTACGCGCGCGTAATCCAATTTCGGGACAATATGGATTCTATGTAACGTCCGGCGGCGGGCGATGCCGCCGCCGGACGCCCGATCCGTCAGCCGATCAGCCCGCCTTGGCGCCGGCGTTGACGCCCATGCTCTGCAGATAGCGCTTCACGTTGCGCGCGGCCTGGCGGATGCGCTGTTCATTCTCCACCATGGCGATGCGGACATGGCCCTCGCCTTCCTCGCCATAGCCGACGCCCGCCGCCACGGCGACGCCGGCATGGGTGAGAAGCTGCTTGGAGAATTCCAGGCTGCCGAGATGCGCCAGCGCCGGCGGCAGCGGCGCCCAGGCGAACATCGAGGCGCGCGGCGTGGGGATTTCCCACCCCGCCCGGCCGAAGCTTTCGACCAGCACGTCGCGGCGGCGGCGATACAGCTCGCGATTCTTCTCGACGATATCCTGCGGGCCGTTGATCGCGGCGACGGCCGCCGCCTGGATCGGCGTGAAGGCGCCGTAATCCAGATAGGACTTCACCCGCGTCAGCGCCGCGATCAGCGTCTTGTTGCCGACCGCGAAGCCCATCCGCCAGCCCGCCATCGAATAGGTCTTCGACATGCTGGTGAACTCGATCGCGACATCCTTGGCGCCGGGCACCTGCAGGATCGAGGGCGTCGGGCAGCCGTCATAATAAAGCTCGGAATAAGCAAGGTCGGAAAGCACCCAGACCTTGTTCTCCTTCGCCCAGGCGACGAGCCGTTCGTAGAAAGCCAGGTCCACCACCTCCGCCGTGGGGTTGGAGGGATAGCCCACCACCAGCACCGAAGGCCGGGGCACGGTGAACTTCACCGCGCGATCCAGCGCCTCCCAATAGCGTTCGTCCGGCGTGGTCGGCACGGAACGGATGGTCGCGCCCGCGATGATGAAGCCGAAGGTGTGGATCGGGTAGGACGGGTTGGGCGCCAGCACCACGTCGCCCGGCGCGGTGATCGCCTGGGCGAGGTTGGCGAGGCCCTCCTTCGATCCCAGCGTCACCACCACTTCGGTATCGGGGTCCAGCTCCACGCCGAAGCGGCGGGCATAATAGCCCGCCTGGGCGCGGCGCAGGCCGGGAATGCCCTTCGACGCCGAATAGCCATGGGCATCGGGCTTGCGGGCCACCTCGCACAATTTGTCGATCACGTGCGGCGGCGGCGGCAGATCCGGGTTGCCCATGCCGAGGTCGATAATGTCCTCGCCCCGCGCTCGCGCCGCTGCCCGCATCGCGTTCACTTCGGCGATAACGTATGGCGGCAGACGCTTGATGCGGTAAAATTCCTCGGACATGTCTTCCTCTATTGGCGGCCGGGCGGGGATCGCCCACTATCGCCAGCTACGGCCTATAGGCCGGATAGGTGCGGACCAAAAGAAAGGATGCGTGCGGATGGCCGGGCAAAGCGCGAATGGCGGCGACAACGCCTTCCCCTTCGCGCCGGCGAATCTGGCCGACATGCAGCATTGGACGGGCGTGATCGGCCGCCTGCAGCAGATGATGCTGGAACATGCCGCCGGCGCGATGGATGCCGCCGCCCAGGCCGGCGAGGCGATGGCGCATCCGCCGCAGGCCGCGCTGCTGGCCGATCCCGCGCGAATCGGGGGCGCGCAGGCCGATTTCTGGAATGACAGCCTCCGGCTGTGGCAGCGTTTCCTCGCGCCCGCCGGGGCGGCGTCCGAACCGTCGCAGGCGGACAAGGACCGCCGCTTCGCCGCCGCGATCTGGCGGGACAATCCGTTGTTCGACCTGATTCGCCAATCCTATCTGCTGATCGCCGATCACATGCTGAAAGGCGTGGACGCGCTCGACGGGCTGGAGCCGAGGCAGCGCGACCAGCTGCGCTTCGCCACCCAGGCCTTCGTCGATGCGGTCAGCCCGTCCAACTTCGCCTTCACCAACCCGCAGGTGATCGAGAAGGCGATCGAGACGAACGGCGCGAGCCTGATGAAGGGGCTCGAGCATATGCTGGCCGATCTGGAGAAGGGCCAGCTCACCCACACCGATCCGAACGCCTTCGAGCTGGGCCGCAACATCGCCGCCACGCCGGGCAAGGTGGTCCACGAAACGCCGCTCTACCAGCTGATCCAATATATGCCGACGACGGGCAAAGTGCTGGAAACGCCGCTCATCATCTTCCCGCCCTGGATCAACCGCTTCTACATCCTCGATCTCAACCCGGAGAAAAGCTTCGTCCGCTGGGCGGTGGAGCAGGGCCTCAGCGTGTTCGTCGTCTCGTGGAAATCGGCGGACGAAAGCCTCGCCGGCACGACGATGGACGATTATGTGCTGAAGGGGATGCTGGACGCGATCGACACGGTGCGCGCCGCCCTCGATGTCGAAAGCGTCCACGCCATCGGCTATTGCGTCGCCGGCACCAACCTCGCGGCCCTGCTCGCCTATCTCGCCGCCACGGATGCCGCGGGCAAGGTGGCCAGCGCCACCTTCTTCACCGCCCAGGTCGATTTCTCCCGCGCGGGCGATCTCAACCTGTTCGTCGATGACGGCCAGCTCGAGCTGATCGGCCAGCTCGCCGGCGACAAGGGCTATCTGGACGGGCGCTTCATGGCGCTGACCTTCAACCTGCTGCGCGGGCGCGACCTGATCTGGTCCTATGTCGTCAACAATTACCTGCTGGGGCAGGAATATCCGCCGTTCGACCTGCTCTACTGGAACGGGGACACGACCAACCTGCCTTATGCCTGGCACCGTGTCTATCTCGAGGATCTCTATCGCGACAACAAGCTGGTGCGGCCCGGCGCGATCGCGGTGGGCGGCGTGCCGATCGACCTCACCACGGTCACGACGCCGGCCTATGTGCAGGCGGGGCGGGAGGACCATATCGCGCCGCCGGCCAGCGTGTGGAAGATCACCGAGCATTTCGCCGGGCCGCTGCGCTTCGTGCTCGCCGGTTCCGGCCATATCGCCGGCGTGGTGAACCCGCCCTCCTCGGGCAAATATCAATATTGGACCGGCCCGGCCAAGGCCGCCTCGCTCGACGATTTCCTCGCCGCCGCGACCGAGACTAAGGGCAGCTGGTGGCCGGACTGGATCGCCTGGCTTCGCGCCTTCGGCACGGGCGAGGTGCCGGCCAAAGGCGCGCGCATCCCCGGCAAGGGCCGGCTGAAGGCGATCGAGGACGCCCCCGGCCGTTATGTGCGGATGCGTTAGACGGGCTTGCCGTAGCGGCAGGCCGGAATCGCGATTTCGGCCGGTTATGCCATATTACTCCCTATAATCATCGACTTGGCCAAATTATGCTGCACTGCACAATGGCCTTGATTTGATCGCTGCGATTGCGTATTGTGCATCGCAACATCGAACGAGGTCCATCCAATGTCCGATACGCCGGCGACACGGAAGCGCAAGCATTCCACCCAGGCTCCGGTGCCACCTGCCGAGGCAGTGGCGGCGGCGCCGGAATCGAAGCCGGCCGAGGAGGGCGTTGACGGCGCCGTGGCGAAACCGGTCAGCGAGGCGGCGGACGCCGTCGCCGAACTCGCCGTCGCCACGCCGCCGGAAATGCCGGCCGATCCCGTGATCGATGTCACCGCCGCCAAGGCTTCGGCCCCGGCGGCCGATCCGGCCCCCGCGACCGCGGTGGCCGTTCCGACGCGCAAGGCCAAGGCTGTCGCGCGTAGCCCGAAGGCGAAAGCCGCCGGGAAGCCCGCGACCCCGCTTCCGGTCGCCAAACCCCGCCGGGTCACCCGCGCCTCCACCAGGCGGGCCGCCCCGGCCAAGACGGCCGCGAAGACGCTGCCCATAAAGGCCATTTCCGCTCCGGCCCTCGGGACCGCGGCGGCGCAGAAAGGATATTTCGATATGCTGAACCCGACCGAGACGACCCGGCAGGCCGCTGAAAAGGCGCAGGCCTTCTTTGCCGAAGCGAATGAGAAGGCGAAGGCCGCGTTCGAGAAGAGCAGCAAGTTCGGTGAGGAGTTCACCGCGCTTGCCAAGGGCAATGTCGAGGCGCTCGTCGAATCGGGCAAGCTCGCCGCCAAGGGCGCCGAGACGCTGACCCAGGAAGCCGCCGAATATGGCAAGAAGGCGTTCGAGCATGCCTCGACCACCTTCAAGAGCCTGGCGGCCGCCAAGAGCCCGACCGAGCTGTTCCAGCTCCAGAGCGAATATGCGCGCACCTCGTTCGACAGCGCGGTGGCGGAAGCCTCCAAGCTCAGCGAGGCATGGATGAAGCTGGCCGGCGATGTCTTCCAGCCGCTGTCGAACCGCTATGCGGTCGCGGCCGAGAAGCTGAAGACCGCCGCTTTCTAATGTCCGGCGATCCGGGCGAGGCCTGAGCGCCCCGCCCGGATCGCGGAAAATCCGTGCCGGCCCGTGGAGCCGGAACGGTTGCGGCACCGCTCCTCCCTCCCACCCCTCTCGCCGAGAAGATGGGATGGAAGCGGGGATCGGTGCCGATCCGGCGTAGCTGGGGAGTATTCCAGCAAGCGGCCGTCCCGGAACCTTCCGGGGCGGCCGTTTTGCCGTGGGGGTTATGCGGCCGGATACCATGCCGCGCCCTTGCCCTTCGCGGCGGCGATGCCATATTCTGTGTTCACCGACATGACGGAAGATATGATGAACGCAGGCGTGCGCAGCGATATTCGTGCGATGGCGGGCAAGGACGAGGAAAACGGCACCGGCCTCGGCGTTGCCACGCGCACCCGCACGCGCACCAAGAAGCCCCAGCCCTACAAGGTGCTGATGCTGAACGACGATTACACGCCGATGGAATTCGTCGTCCTCTGCCTGCAGCGCTTCTTCCGCATGAGCCTGGAGGACGCCACCCGCGTGATGCTCCACGTCCACCAGAAGGGCGTCGGCGTGTGCGGGGTGTTCAGCTATGAAGTGGCGGAAACCAAGGTCAGCCAGGTGATCGATTTCGCCCGGCAGAACCAGCATCCGCTGCAATGCACGCTGGAAAAGGCCTGATCGCGGCGGATCGGTAGCGGCAAAACGCTCCCCTCCTTCTCCCGAGCAAGGGCCGTCATCCGGGCGAGATTCTCTCAACCATCATTCCCGCGAAAGCGGGAGCGCAGGCCAGCGATGCGGTTGGTTCGATAGCTCCCGACACAATGGATTCCCGCCTGCGCGGGAATGACGAGGTGTGGGGCGAAAGCAGGGAACCCGATACTGTCGGGGGCTGAGGACTGACGACGACAGGAAATAGCCGCGAAGCCCGCGGCCCGAGGCGCTCAGTCGTCGCTCTTCACCATCTCGGCGCCCGTCGCCATCATCGCCTTGGCGGCTTCGGCGGCGGCGTAGATGAAGCCGTTGGTGGGATAGGCGGTCATGCCCAGGCCGCGGCTCGGCCCCCACCAGACGCGCACCTTGCTCCAGTCGCCGGCCTCGGACACGTCGACGGCGGTGACATCGCGTTCCACCTGGCCGCGGCGGCCGTTGATGATCGACCAGTTGGCGTGGGTGAGCTTCACGGTGCGGGCATCGACCACCTCGCTCACGGTCGCGACGTGACCGGCGGGCATCGCCCGGAAGGCGCGGAAGGACAGCACCGATCCCACCTTGGGGGTCTGGCCGCGCTGATATTTGCCGGCGGCCTGCGCCCACCAGTCGGCCGCGCGGCCGAAAAGCTGGATGCCGGAGATCATCCGCGCGAAGGGCGCACACTGCCAATATTGGCTCTGGGCGGCCGCCGGCGTCGCGGTCAGCGTCATCGACGCCAGCAGCATCGCGGCCATTCCGGCCCAGAAGGATGTGCGCATCATTTAAGTCCCCGCGTGTCCCGTCGCCTTGCTAGGCGGTCTTTGTGCGTCGCGGAAAGACCAGAAAGTTAACAAAACCGGCCTTCTGCGGCGGGCCGCGCTCACCCGGCGACGAGTTGAGCACGGCCCGGCCGATCAATCCTCCTGCTTGAACACCTCGCCGCCCTTCATCACGAAGCCGACCGTCTTCAGCACCTTCACGTCGGCCAGCGGATCGCCCGCCACCGCGATCAGGTCGGCCGCCTTGCCCGGCTCGATCGATCCCACCTCGTCCTTGAGGCCGAGCAGGTCGGCCGCGTTGACCGTCGCCGCCTGGATCGCGCCCATCGGGGTCAGCCCGTGCTTCACCAGCCATTCGAACTCGTCGGCGTTGCGGCCGTGCTTGGAGACGCCGGCATCGGTGCCGAAGGCGATCTTCACGCCGGCCGGCACCGCTTTTTCCAGCGCCTTGCCGGTGATCGAGATCCGCCAGTCGATCTTGGCGCGGACGGCGGGCTCATAGGCGTTGGGATCGGCGGCGATCCGTTCCAGATAGCCGTTCACAGTGGAGAGCGTCGGCACGTAATAAGCGCCTGTCTTGCGGAAGGCGGCGATGTCCGCATCGTCCATCAGCGTGCCGTGCTCGATCGAATCGGCGCCGGCGGCGAGCGCCAGCGCGATCCCGTCCGCGCCATGGGCATGCACGGCGACCTTCTTGCCATACATGTGCGCCGTCTCGACGATCGCCTTCGCCTCGTCGTCGAACATCTGCTTGCCCAGCCCCGCGCCGATGCGGCTGTTGACGCCGCCGGTGGTGGCGATCTTGATAACGTCCGCCCCCCGGCCGATCTGGATGCGCACCGCATGCCGGCAGGATTCGACGCCATCGCACAGATTCTCGGGCGATCCGGCATGTTCGCGCAGGTCGTCGTTCAGGCCCAGCCGCTCGTCCATGTGGCCGGACGTGGTGGAGATCGACATGCCGGCATCGACGATGCGCGGGCCGACCGCCCAGCCCTGCCGGATCGCATCGCGCAGCGCCAGCGTCACGCCCGAGCCGTCGCCCAGGTTGCGGACGGTGGTGAAGCCGGCGTTCAGCGTTTTGCGGGCGTTCCAGGCGGCTTCATAGGCATGCATCGGCACGCCTTCGGTGAAGCTCGCCAAAAGCCCGTCCTTGCCCGCGCGGTCGGATTCGAGGTGGACATGGGAGTCGATCAGCCCAGGCAGGACATAGCGATCCTTGAGGTCGATCAGCCGGGCGCCGGTGGGTGCCGCGACGAAGCCGTCGCGCACCTCGGCCACCTTGCCGGCGCGCACGACGATGGTGGCGTTGCGACGCGGCGCCTGGCCCGGACGATCGAGCAGGGTGCCGGCATGGATCACGGTATCGCCGGCCTGCGGATCGGCGAAGGCGGGCGCGGCCACGAGCATCGCGGTGGAAACGGCCAACAGCAAACGCATGAAATCATCCCCCTTTTCGGTTATATCGCCTTGCTTATCGCCTCTCCGCGCCCAACGCCATGGCGTGCGGAAGGCGACGCGCGGATTGAAAAGCGCCCCGCCCCCCGGCTATGGCGCGCGCCGATCCCTTCAACGAAAGCCCCTGCCATGTCCGATACGCCCCCCGATCGCCTGTCGACCAATCCGAAGAGCCCCTATTTCGATGCCGATGCGCTCCAGCGCGGCGTGGGCATCCGCTTCAAGGGCGCGGAAAAGACCAATGTCGAGGAATATTGCGTGTCCGAAGGCTGGGTGCGCATGGCCGTCGGCAATTCGCGCGACCGGCACGGCAACCCGATGACGATCAAGGCCAGCGGCCCGGTCGAACCCTATTTCCGCGACGTGACGGAAGGCGGCGAATCCGCCGAGGCAAGCCCTTCGGACAACTGATCGACTCGTCTTTGAATCGCTTCGGCGCATCGCAGGCCCTGCGATGTTGCATCGCAACAGAAAAAATGTTCCCCTTCGATCCGCTTCGCGGGTCCACGGTTAAGCTCCCGGCAATCACCGGGGCGCAGGATCATGGGCCTGTAGCGTAGTGGATCGAGGGGGTTGGCATATGGGCACCCAGGCGAGACCGGCAGACGGGGCGATGGCCCTGGCCGAGATGAAGGAGTTTGCGGGCTTTCCCGCCGGCACCCAGCGCTATATCCGCCGATCGCTCGATATCGGCCTCGATCGCGAGAATGCGATGGTCCGCTGGTCGCGCGACATGGTGGAAGCCGCCAGCATCCGCGCCCAGATACGCATCTATGAGCGGCTCGACACGATCCGCGCGCTGGTGCCTGACGATAGCGGCCTCGACGCGGTCGAGCCCTTCTTCGCGCCGCTGGTGATCGTATCGGCCTTCGATCTCGGCCAGGATCGGCTGCCGGCCTTCTCCGCCTACCGCTTCCTCTACGAACGGCTGATCGGGGCGCATGTCCGCCCCTGGCTGCCGGGCGCCTTCTGCGCGGCCGCCGCCCTGCCCCATCTCCACCCCGAAAAGCGCCGGCTGCTGCTCCAGTCGATCAGCGAGGCCGCCGCCACCGCGCCCGGCTGGTCCAGCCGCGAACCCTGCTTCTTCCCGGAATGGGTGGAAAAGGTGGAAAGCCTGGCCTGATCGGGCCGGGCGCGCATTCCCGGAAAAAGAGAAGGGCGGCCCCGTCGGAGCCGCCCTTTCTTGTTCCCGAAGAACCGGAACCAGCCGAATCAGCGCATCGTCTGCGCCAGTTCCTTGTTGATCCACAGCGCCAGCAGCGTGCACACCGCGCCCGACAGCAGATAGGCGCCGGCCGCCAGCAGGCCGAAATTGCTGGCGAGCAGCAGCGCCACCAGCGGCGCGAAGCCCGCGCCCACCAGCCAGGCGAGATCCGACGTCAGCGCCGATCCGGTATAGCGGTTGGCGGGCGAGAAGCTGGAGGAGACCGCGCCGGAGGACTGGCCGAAGGCGAGGCCCAGCAGGATGAAGCCCAGCACCATGAAGGCCAGCTCGCCCAGTTCGCCGCCGTTCAGCAGCTGCGGGGCGAAGCCGCTATAGGCGGCGATGGCGGCGGCGGAGAGCGCCAGCAGCGTGCGGCGGCCGACGCGATCGGCGATCAGCCCCGAAGCGATGATCGCCACCACGCCGAAGCCCGCGGCGATCGCCTCGATCACCAGGAAGCGATCGGGCGCGTTCTGGGTGTAGAGGAACACCCAGGAGAGCGGGAACACCGTGACCATGTGGAACATGGCGAAGCTCGCCAGCGGGGCGAAGGCGCCGATGATGATCGTGCGGCCTTCCTCGCGCACCGTCTGCATCACCGGCGCGGGCTCCAGATCGCGATTCTCGTAGAGGCGGGCATATTCCGGCGTCACCACGATGCGCAGCCGGGCGAACAGCGCCACCACGTTGATCGCGAAGGCGACGAAGAAGGGATAGCGCCAGCCCCAGGCGAGGAAATCCTCCGCCGGCAGCACATAGACGAAGAAGGCGAACAGCAGGCTGGCGACGATCAGGCCCAGCGGCGCGCCGAGCTGCGGGATCATCGCATACCAGCCCCGCCGGTTCTGCGGCGCGTTGAGCGCGAGCAGCGAGGGCAGGCCATCCCAGGCGCCGCCCAGCGCCAGCCCCTGGCCGAAGCGGAACAAGGTGAGCAGCAGGGCGGCGGTGGCGCCCATCTGCTGGTAGCTGGGCAGGAAGGCGACCGCCGCAGTCGACCCGCCGAGCAGGAACAGGGCGATGGTGAGCTTGACGCCCCGGCCGTAGGCGCGGTCGATCGTCATGAACAAAAGCGATCCGAGCGGCCGGGCGATGAAGGCCACCGCGAAGATCGCGAAGGAATAGAGGGTCCCCGTCAGCGGATCGACATAGGGGAAGACCAGCTTCGGGAACACCAGCACCGAGGCGATGGCATAGACGAAGAAATCGAAGAATTCCGACGTCCGCCCGATGATGACGCCGATCGCGATCTCACCCGGCGAGACATGGCTGTGCCGCGAGTTGATTTCGCTGAGATCGCGCTCCGCGGTTCTGGAGCCAACCATCTCTGCACTCATCAAACACTCCCAAACCAAGCGCGCGCCTGATCGGCGTTGGGCCGTCCGCGTGGACCGGCCGCCGCGTTTCTGCCAAGCTGGCGTTTCGGCCAAGCACGAATCGCCCGCGACGGAAGCGCCGCAGACTTTACGCCTCTTTGCTTCCGTTCGCGAACAAGGGGATTGGACAAAATGTCCTATGTCGTTTGCCGCGTCGCAGCACTAGGCGCCCGGACCATGAACCAGCCAGCCCTTTTCCCGGCGCGGGCCATGCGCGCCGCGCGTTCCGGCGCCCTGATCGGCGCCGTCGTCGCCCTTGGCGCCCTTCTCGGCGGTTGCAACGCCGTGGTGCTCGATCCCGCCGGCGACGTCGCGAAGCAGCAGGCCAACCTGGTCGTCATCTCGACGGTGCTGATGCTGCTGATCATCGTGCCGGTGATGGCGCTCACCGTGCTGTTCGCCTGGCGCTACCGCCAGTCCAACAAGGAAGCGCGCTACGAGCCGGAATGGGATCATTCCACCCAGCTCGAGCTGCTGATCTGGGCGGCGCCGCTGCTGATCATCATCTGCCTGGGCGCGATCACCTGGACGAGCACCCATCTGCTCGATCCCTATCGCCCGGTCTCGCGCGTGGCGAAGGACCAGCCCGTGCCCGCGGACGCCCGGCCGCTGGAGGTCGAGGTGGTGGCGCTCGACTGGAAATGGCTGTTCATCTACCCCGAATATGGCATCGCCACGGTGAACGAGCTCGCCGCGCCGGTCGATCGCCCGATCAATTTCCGCATCACCTCCTCCTCGGTGATGAACTCCTTCTACATCCCCGCGCTGGCCGGCCAGATCTATGCGATGCCGGGGATGGAGACGAAGCTGCACGCCGTGCTCAACAAGGCCGGCAATTATGAAGGCTTCTCCGCCAATTACAGCGGCGCGGGCTTCTCGGGCATGCGCTTCCGCTTCCACGGCCTCGACGATGCCGGCTTCGCCGCCTGGGTCGCCAAGGCGCGCGCGGAGAAGGACCGGCTCGACCGCAAGGCCTATCTGGAGCTTGAGCGGCCGAGCGAGAACGTGCCCGTCCGCCGCTTCGCCGCGGTCGACGCCGATCTCTACGACGCGGTCGTCAACATGTGCGTCGAGCCCGGCAAGATGTGCATGAGCGAGATGATGGCGATCGACGCCAAGGGCGGCCTCGGCAAGGAAGGCATCCGCAACGTCCGCCAGCTCACCTACGACAAGCATGCCCGCCGCGGCGCGGTGCTGGCGCCCCAGCCGATGATGGTGGGCGCGGTCTGCGCCCCGCCGCAGCCGGTGAAGCAGGCGGCGGCCGAAAGGCCGGCCCCCACCGGCGCGCCGCTCACCGGCGCCGGCCTGCTGCGCCCCGGCGTGATCGGCGGGCCGCCGCGCGCCTCCGCCGACGCGGTCGTCCCCCGCGCTAACAATAGCTGATTGCCCCGGAAATCCTGATGACGGTCGAGTCCACCATGGAAAACCAATATGCCGCGCTCAGCCCGATCTTCGGTCGCCTGTCGCTGGAATCGCTGCCGCTGCACGAACCGATCCTGGTCGCGACCTTCGCGGCCGTGGCGCTGGGCGGCATAGCGCTGGTCGGCGCGCTCACCTATTTCCGGCTCTGGGGCTATCTCTGGAAGGAATGGTTCACCACCGTCGATCACAAGCGGATCGGCATCATGTACATGATCCTGGGCCTGGTGATGCTGCTGCGCGGCTTTGCCGATGCCGTCATGATGCGCCTCCAGCAGGCGATGGCGTTCAACGGGTCCGAAGGCTATCTGACCGCGCACCATTATGATCAGGTGTTCACCGCCCATGGCGTGATCATGATCTTCTTCGTGGCGATGCCCTTCGTCACCGGCCTGATGAACTATGTGGTGCCGCTGCAGATCGGCGCGCGCGACGTTTCCTTCCCCTATCTCAACAATTTCAGCTTCTGGATGACGACGGCGGGCGCCGTGCTGGTGATGTTCTCGCTGTTCATCGGCGAATTCGCGCGCACCGGCTGGCTGGCTTATCCGCCGCTGTCCAACATCGGCTACAGCCCGGATGTCGGGGTCGATTACTATATCTGGGCGCTGCAGATAGCGGGCGTCGGCACATTGCTGTCCGGCGTCAACCTGGTGGCGACGATCGTGAAGATGCGCGCGCCGGGCATGTCGATGATGAAGATGCCGGTCTTCACCTGGACGGCGCTGTGCACCAACGTGCTGATCGTGGCGGCCTTCCCGGTGCTGACCGCGGTGATGGCGCTGCTCTCGCTCGATCGCTATGTAGGCACCAACTTCTTCACGAACGATTTCGGCGGCAGCCCGATGATGTACGTGAACCTGATCTGGATCTGGGGCCACCCGGAGGTCTACATCCTGATCCTGCCGCTATTCGGCGTCTTTTCCGAAGTCACCTCCACCTTCACCGGCAAGCGGCTGTTCGGCTATACGTCGATGGTCTACGCCACGGTGGTCATCACCATCCTGTCCTACATCGTGTGGCTGCACCACTTCTTCACGATGGGATCGGGCGCCAGCGTCAACAGCTTCTTCGGCATCACCACCATGGTGATCTCGATCCCCACGGGGGCCAAGCTCTTCAACTGGCTGTTCACCATGTATCGCGGCCGCATCCGCTTCGAACTGCCGATGATGTGGACGGTGGCGTTCATGCTGACCTTCGTGGTCGGCGGCATGACCGGCGTTCTCCTTGCCGTGCCGCCCGCGGATTTCGTGCTCCACAACTCGCTGTTCCTGATCGCGCACTTCCATAACGTGATCATCGGCGGCGTGCTGTTCGGCCTGTTCGCGGCGATCAACTACTGGTTCCCCAAGGCCTTCGGCTTCCGGCTCGACCCCTTCTGGGGCAAGGTCTCCTTCTGGGCCTGGGTGGTGGGCTTCTGGCTGGCCTTCATGCCGCTCTACGTGCTCGGCCTGATGGGGGTGACGCGGCGGATGCGCGTGTTCGACGATCCCTCGCTCCAGATCTGGTTCGTGATCGCCGCCTTCGGCGCCGCCCTGATCGCGATCGGCATCGCCGCCATGCTGGTGCAGTTCGCCGTCAGCTACCTGAAGCGCGACCAGCTTCGCGACACGACGGGCGATCCGTGGAACGGCCGCACGCTGGAATGGTCCACCTCCTCGCCGCCGCCGGACTACAACTTCGCCTTCACGCCGGTGATCCACGATCTCGATGCCTGGTATGACATGAAGAGCCGCGGCTATGTGCGCCCCACCGGCGGCTACCGGCCGATCCACATGCCGAAGAACACCGGCACCGGCGTGATCCTGGCCGCGCTCAGCCTCGCCTGCGGCTTCGGGCTGGTCTGGTATATCTGGTGGCTGGCGGCGCTGAGCTTCGCGGGCGTGCTCGCGGTCGCGATCGGCCACAGCTTCAACTACAAGCGCGATTTCTACATTCCAGCGGAAACCGTGGAAAAGACGGAAGACGAGCGGACGCGCCTGCTCGCGGCGGGAGCATAAGATAATGGCCGACACCAGCCTCACCATGACCCAGTCGGGCGCCCCCCGCTTCCACCTGGAGGAGGAGCATCACCACGCCGAAGGCGGCAGCACGATGCTCGGCTTCTGGATCTACCTGATGAGCGACTGCCTCATCTTCGCGATCCTGTTCGCCTGCTACGGCGTGCTCGGCGGCAATTACGCCGCCGGCCCCTCGCCGCGCGACCTGTTCGATCTGCCCCTCGTCGCGCTCAACACGACGATGCTGCTCTTCTCCTCGATCACCTACGGCTTCGCCATGCTGGCGATGGAGAAGGGCGCGATCGGGCGGACGCAGGGCTGGCTGGCCATCACCGGCCTGTTCGGCGCGGCCTTCCTCGGCATCGAGCTCTACGAGTTCGCGCACCTGATCCACGAGGGCGCCACGCCCCAGCGCAGCGCCTTCCTCTCCTCCTTCTTCACGCTGGTCGGCACCCACGGCCTCCACGTCACCTTCGGCATCGTCTGGCTGGTGACGCTGATGGTGCAGGTGGCGCGGCGCGGGCTGGTCCCGGCCAACCGCCGGCGGCTGATGTGCCTCAGCCTGTTCTGGCACTTCCTCGACGTCATCTGGATCGGCGTCTTCACCTTTGTCTATCTGATGGGAATGCTGCGATGAGCACGGACGCCCACGGCGATCATGCCGGCCACCACGAGGATCATGGCCATGGCGACGCGCACGGCCACGGCACGCTGCGCGATTACGTAACCGGCTTCATCCTCGCCGCGATCCTGACGGCCATTCCCTTCTGGCTGGTGATGACGGACGCGCTGGGCGACAACCAGCTCACCGCGCTCGTCATCATGGGCTTCGCGGTGGCGCAGGTGGTGGTCCACATGATCTACTTCCTCCACATGAACGCGCGGTCCGAAGGCGGATGGACGATCATGGCGCTGATCTTTACTATCGTCCTCGTCGTCATCGCACTGACGGGATCGCTGTGGGTGATGTACCACCTCAACACCAACATGATGCCCATGTCGCCGCACGACATGAGCCAGATGCCTTGACCGCCGCCGGCGCGGGAGAGGACATAGCAAAGCACAAGAACGGGAAATCGGGCCGGTCCGCCGCGTCGCTCGCGCTCATCGGCCTCCTCGTCCTGCTGGGGGTCGCGGGCCTTGCGGCGCTGGGCCTCTGGCAGGTGCAGCGGCTCGCCTGGAAGGAAGCGCTGATCGCCCGGGTCGATGCCCGCGTCCACGCCGCGCCGGTGCCCGCCCCCGGCCCCGCCGCCTGGGCCGGCATTTCAGCCGCCGGCGACGAATATCGCCGCGTCGCCCTCCACGGCCGCTTCCGCCACGATCGCGAGACGCTGGTGCAGGCCGTCACCGATCTCGGCAGCGGCTATTGGGTGCTCACCCCGCTTGCCGACGACCGCGGCTTCACCGTCCTCGTCAATCGCGGCTTCGTGCCGCCCGACCGGCGCGATCCCGCCAGCCGCGCCGCCGGCAACCCGGCCGGGCCGGCCAGCGTCACCGGCCTCCTCCGCATCACCGAGCCCAGGGGCGGCTTCCTGCGCGGCAACGATCCCGCCGCCGATCGCTGGCATTCGCGCGACGTCGCCGCCATCGCCGCCGCCCGCCATCTGGGGCCAGGCCCGATCGCCCCCTATTTCATCGATGCCGCGCCCAATGCCGGCGGCTATCCCGTGGGCGGGCTCACCGTCGTCCGCTTCCCCAACAACCATCTCCAATATGCGATCACCTGGTTCGTGATGGCGCTGCTGCTGGCGGGCGCCGGCGCGGTCGTCGCCCGGCAGGAGATGCGCGCGCGGCGGGCCGCATGAACGCCGTCTGGGACAAGGCGCGCATGGCGATGGCCCCGGTGGAAGGGCCGGCGTCGATCGGCGTCAACAACATGCTGCTGCTGCTCCAGCTCCGCTGGATCGCGGTGCTCGGCCAGCTCGGCACCATCGCCGTCGTCCATGGCGTGATGGGCATTCCGCTGCCGCTGGGGCCGTTGCTGCTGATGCCGGCGCTGCTGATCGCCATCAACCTCCTGAGCCGCCCCTTCCTGCGCGAGCGCAAGCACGTCACCAATGGCGAACTGTTCAGCGCCTTCCTCGTCGATGTCGCGGCGCTGACCTGGCAGCTCCACCAGACGGGCGGCCTCACCAATCCCTTCGCCTGGCTGTTCCTGCTCCAGGTCGTGCTGGGCGCGATCCTGCTCAAGCCCTGGTCGAGCTGGGCGATCGTCGGCGTGACCACGCTCTGCCTCGCCTGGCTGATGGGCCATTATCGCCCGCTGGCCCTGCCGCCCGGCCATCAGGACGACCTGTTCGGCCTCTATCTGCAGGGCGGGCTGGTCTGCTTCGGCCTGATCGCGATCCTGCTGGTGGTGTTCGTCACCCAGATCAGCCGCAACCTGCGCGAACGCGATGCCTCGCTCGCCGATGTCCGCCAGCAGGCGGCGGAGGAGAATCACATCGTCCGCATGGGCCTGCTCGCTTCCGGCGCCGCGCACGAGCTCGGCACGCCCCTCTCCTCCCTGTCGGTGATCCTGGGGGACTGGCAGCGCATGCCGGAGCTCGCCGGCAATCCCGATCTCGCGCAGGACATCGCCGACATGCAGGCCGAGGTGCAGCGCTGCAAGGCGATCGTCAGCGGCATATTGATGTCGGCGGGCGAGGCGCGCGGCGTGGCGCCCGCCGTCACCACCATGCGCCGCTTTCTCGACGATATCGTCGCGGACTGGCGATCGAGCCGGCTGGCCGGCACCGTCGACTATGACGATCGCTTCGGCGCGGACGTGCCGATCGTCTCCGATCCGGCGCTGAAGCAGGTGATCGGCAACGTCATCGACAATGCGGCCGAAGTCTCGCCCCACTGGATCGGCATCGTCGCCCGGCGCGAGCAGGATCTGCTGGTGCTTTCGGTCAGCGATCGCGGCCCCGGCTTCAGCCCGGACATGCTGAACGGCTTCGGCCAGCCCTATCGGTCCAGCAAGGGGCGGCCGGGCGGCGGGCTCGGCCTGTTCCTGCTCGTCAACGTGCTGCGCAAGCTCGGCGGGCGGGCGGAGGCGCAGAACCGCCCCGGCGGCGGCGCCACCGTCACCATCATGCTGCCCTTGTCGGCGATCGCCTATGCGCCGAAGGAATCCTCTCGGGAGATCGCGCCATGACCGGCCCGGAAAGACTGCTGGTGATCGTGGAGGACGATGCCGCCTTCGCCCGCACGCTCCGCCGCTCCTTCGAACGGCGCGGCTATGCCGTGCTGTCCGCCGCCAGCCATGACGCGCTGGTGGCCCTGCTCGCCGATCACGATCCCGGCTATGCCGTGGTCGATCTCAAGCTTGGCGGCGCTTCCGGCCTGGCCTGCGTGCAGGCGCTCCACGCGCATGATCCGGATATGCGGATCGTCGTCCTCACCGGCTTCGCCAGCATCGCGACGGCGGTGGAGGCGATCAAGCTCGGCGCCTCGCACTATCTCGCCAAGCCTTCCAACACCGACGATATCGAGGCCGCCTTCGATCGTGCCGACGGCGACGCCGCAACCCCTGTCGACGGCCGCCAGACATCGATCAAGACGCTGGAGTGGGAACATATCCACCAGACGCTGGTGGATACCGACTTCAACATATCGGAAGCCGCCCGCCGGCTCGGCATGCATCGCCGCACGCTGGCGCGGAAGCTGGAGAAGCGGCAATTGCGCTGAAGACGTGCCGGAAAGCGGCCGCCTTCGTATCCGAAAGATGTTTCAGGCTTGTTGCGATGGATTCGCATCGTTGCGGCAAAGCATCATGATGGAAAAATCGGACGAGCCGAAGTGAGATCGGGCCGGAAAGTGGCTCGACAATCGCTATTTAATATGATGGCATCAGCCTATGTCTGATCGCCCTCGGACCCCGCTTCTCGATCTGGTGCGCACACCGGATGAACTGCGGCGATTGAGCCCCGATCAACTTGCCACCCTTGCGACCGAGCTGCGTGCGGAGATGATATCGGCGGTGGGTGTGACGGGGGGGCATCTGGGGTCTGGCCTGGGTGTGGTGGAGCTGACGGTGGCGCTCCATTATGTGTTCGACACACCCAGGGACGTGCTGATCTGGGACGTGGGCCACCAGGCCTATCCGCACAAGATATTGACCGGCAGGCGCGATCGCATCCGCACCTTGCGGCAGGGCGGCGGGCTTTCGGGTTTCACCAGGCGGTCCGAGAGCGAATATGATCCGTTCGGGGCGGCGCACAGCTCGACCTCGATCTCGGCGGCGCTCGGCTTTGCGGTGGCGAACAAGCTGGCGGGCGCGCCGGGCAAGGCGATCGCGGTGATCGGCGACGGGGCGATGTCGGCGGGCATGGCCTATGAGGCGATGAACAACGCCGCCCAGGCCGGCAACCGGCTGGTGGTGATCCTGAACGACAATGACATGTCGATCGCGCCGCCGGTGGGGGGGCTGTCCGCCTATCTCGCCCGGATCGTCTCGTCGCGGCCGTTCCTGTCCCTGCGCGATCTCGCCAAGAAGGTGGCGCGCCGGCTGCCGCGCCCGCTGCACGACGTCGCCAGCAAGACCGACCAGTTCGCCCGCGGCATGACGATGGGCGGCACGCTGTTCGAGGAGCTGGGCTTTTATTATGTCGGGCCGATCGACGGCCATAATCTCGATCACCTGATCCCGATCCTGGAGAATGTGCGCGACGCCTCCGAAGGGCCGATCCTGGTTCATGTCGTGACCCAGAAGGGCAAGGGCTATGCGCCGGCGGAGGCGGCGGCCGACAAATATCATGGCGTGCAGAAGTTCGATGTGGTGACGGGCGCGCAGGCCAAGGCGCCGCCGGGGCCGCCGGCCTATACCGCCGTCTTCGCCGATGCGCTGGTGGCCGAGGCGAAGCGCGACGAGACGATCTGCGCGATCACCGCGGCGATGCCGTCGGGCACCGGGCTCGACCGGTTCGAGAAGGCGTTTCCCGATCGCTGCTTCGACGTCGGCATTGCCGAACAGCATGCGGTGACCTTCGCCGCCGGCCTGGCCGCGCGCGGCATGCGGCCGTTCTGCGCGATCTATTCCACCTTCCTGCAGCGCGCCTACGACCAGGTGGTGCACGACGTGGCGATCCAGAACCTGCCGGTGCGCTTCGCGATCGACCGGGCGGGGCTGGTGGGGGCGGACGGCGCCACCCATGCCGGCAGCTTCGACGTCACCTATCTCGCCTCGCTGCCCAATTTCGTGGTGATGGCGGCCGCCGACGAGGCGGAGCTGACCCACATGGTCCACACCATGGCGCTGCACGATACGGGGCCGATCGCGGTGCGCTANCCCCGGGGCAACGGCACCGGCGNCGCCATCCCCGCCACGCCGGAGCGGCTGGAGATCGGCAAGGGCCGGCTGGTGCGCGAGGGCAAGACGGTGGCGATCCTCTCGCTCGGCACGCGGCTGGCGGAGGCCGAGCGCGCGGCCGACCAGCTGGAGGCCCTGGGCCTTTCCACCAGCGTCGCCGACCTGCGCTTCGCCAAGCCGCTGGACGAGGCGCTGATCCGCCGGCTGCTGTCCACCCATGAGGTGGCGGTCACCATCGAGGAAGGCGCGATCGGCGGCCTCGGCGCGCATGTGCTGACGCTGGCCTCCGACGCCGGGCTGATCGACGGCGGCCTGAAGCTGCGCACCATGCGCCTGCCCGATATCTTCCAGGACCAGGACAANCCCGAGCGCCANTACGAACAGGCCGGCCTCGACCACAACGCCATCACCGCCACCATCCTCGCTGCCCTTAGAAAAAATAGCCTCGCCGTCGCGGGGGATGCCGGTTGNTGATCTGGGACGTGGGCCACCAGGCCTATCCGCACAAGATATTGACCGGCAGGCGCGATCGCATCCGCACCTTGCGGCAGGGCGGCGGGCTTTCGGGTTTCACCAGGCGGTCCGAGAGCGAATATGATCCGTTCGGGGCGGCGCACAGCTCGACCTCGATCTCGGCGGCGCTCGGCTTTGCGGTGGCGAACAAGCTGGCGGGCGCGCCGGGCAAGGCGATCGCGGTGATCGGCGACGGGGCGATGTCGGCGGGCATGGCCTATGAGGCGATGAACAACGCCGCCCAGGCCGGCAACCGGCTGGTGGTGATCCTGAACGACAATGACATGTCGATCGCGCCGCCGGTGGGGGGGCTGTCCGCCTATCTCGCCCGGATCGTCTCGTCGCGGCCNTTCCTGTCCCTGCGCGATCTCGCCAAGAAGGTGGCGCGCCGGCTGCCGCGCCCGCTGCACGACGTCGCCAGCAAGACCGACCAGTTCGCCCGCGGCATGACGATGGGCGGCACGCTGTTCGAGGAGCTGGGCTTTTATTATGTCGGGCCGATCGACGGCCATAATCTCGATCACCTGATCCCGATCCTGGAGAATGTGCGCGACGCCTCCGAAGGGCCGATCCTGGTTCATGTCGTGACCCAGAAGGGCAAGGGCTATGCGCCGGCGGAGGCGGCGGCCGACAAATATCATGGCGTGCAGAAGTTCGATGTGGTGACGGGCGCGCAGGCCAAGGCGCCGCCGGGGCCGCCGGCCTATACCGCCGTCTTCGCCGATGCGCTGGTGGCCGAGGCGAAGCGCGACGAGACGATCTGCGCGATCACCGCGGCGATGCCGTCGGGCACCGGGCTCGACCGGTTCGAGAAGGCGTTTCCCGATCGCTGCTTCGACGTCGGCATTGCCGAACAGCATGCGGTGACCTTCGCCGCCGGCCTGGCCGCGCGCGGCATGCGGCCGTTCTGCGCGATCTATTCCACCTTCCTGCAGCGCGCCTACGACCAGGTGGTGCACGACGTGGCGATCCAGAACCTGCCGGTGCGCTTCGCGATCGACCGGGCGGGGCTGGTGGGGGCGGACGGCGCCACCCATGCCGGCAGCTTCGACGTCACCTATCTCGCCTCGCTGCCCAATTTCGTGGTGATGGCGGCCGCCGACGAGGCGGAGCTGACCCACATGGTCCACACCATGGCGCTGCACGATACGGGGCCGATCGCGGTGCGCTACCCCCGGGGCAACGGCACCGGCGTCGCCATCCCCGCCACGCCGGAGCGGCTGGAGATCGGCAAGGGCCGGCTGGTGCGCGAGGGCAAGACGGTGGCGATCCTCTCGCTCGGCACGCGGCTGGCGGAGGCCGAGCGCGCGGCCGACCAGCTGGAGGCCCTGGGCCTTTCCACCAGCGTCGCCGACCTGCGCTTCGCCAAGCCGCTGGACGAGGCGCTGATCCGCCGGCTGCTGTCCACCCATGAGGTGGCGGTCACCATCGAGGAAGGCGCGATCGGCGGCCTCGGCGCGCATGTGCTGACGCTGGCCTCCGACGCCGGGCTGATCGACGGCGGCCTGAAGCTGCGCACCATGCGCCTGCCCGATATCTTCCAGGACCAGGACAANCCCGAGCGCCANTACGAACAGGCCGGCCTCGACCACAACGCCATCACCGCCACCATCCTCGCTGCCCTTAGAAAAAATAGCCTCGCCGTCGCGGGGGATGCCGGTTGATCGGCGCGCGGCTGTTGCTGGCCGCGCTGCTGGCGGCGCCCGCCGCCGATCCGTCCGGGTCGATCGAGATCGCCGTCACCGGCGTCCGCACCGCCGAAGGGCGCGTCCATGTCGATATCTGCCCCGAGACGCATTTCCTGAAAGAGGATTGCCCGTGGTCGGGCGAGGCGCCGGCGCGGATCGGCGCCACCGTCGTCGTGGTGCGGGGCGTGCCGCCGGGCCGCTATGCCGCGCAGGGCTTCCATGACCGCAACGGCAACGGCAAGGTCGATCGCAACCTGATCGGCATTCCCACCGAGGGCATCGGCTTTTCCAACGACGCGAAGATCCGTCTCGGCCCGCCGAAATTCGCCGATGCCGCCTTCGATCACGGGCCGGGCGACCAGAGGATCGCCTTCCGCCTGCGCCATATGGCGGGCTGAAGCCGGGCGTGGCGCGGCTGGCCCCAGTAACGATGCCGGCGCGGGCGAACGGGCCGGTCGCCCGCGCGGTGGACGCCGCCTGCCGCCGGCCGATGGCGGTGCTGGTCGCCGCCCTCCTCCTCGCGCTGGCCGCCGGCGCCTATGCCGCCACCCATTTCGCGATGACGACGGACAGCACGGCGCTGATCTCGCCCGATGTCGGCTGGCGGGTGAACGAGCGCCGGCTCGACGCCGCCTTCCCGCAGAATGGCGACGCGATACTGGTGGTGGTGGATGGCGCGACGGCGGAGCTGGCGGAGACCGCCACCGCCGCGCTCGCCGATCGGCTGGCGGCCGATCGCGCCCATTTCCGGGGCGTCACCCGGCCCGACGGCGGCCAATTCTTCGCGCGCGAGGGGCTGCTCTTCCGGTCGCAGGCCGATGTCGCCGCGGCAACGGCCCGGATGGTGGAGGCCCAGCCCTTCCTCGGCCCGCTCGCCGCCGATCCCAGCCTGCGCGGCATCGCCGATGCGCTCGGCACGATGATCTCCGGCGTCGACCGGGGCGAGGCCGATATCGCCCGGATCGACCGGCCGATGGCGGCGCTGGCCGATGCGCTGGAGGCGCAGGCGGCCGGCCGGCCGGCCTATTTCTCCTGGCAGGCGCTGCTCGGCGACGGGGACAAGGAGGGCGCACTGGAGGCCCCGCGCCGCCGGCTGATCCTGGTCCGCCCGATCCTCGATTATGGCGCGCTCCAGCCCGGCATCGCCGCGAGCGACGCGATCCGTGCCGCCGCCCGCGCGCTCGCCCTCGATCCCGCCCATGGCGTCACCGTTCGCCTCACCGGATCGGTGCCGCTGTCGGACGAGGAATTCTCCTCGCTCGCCGACAAGGCATGGCTGGTGGCCATGGTGATGATCGCCGCCATGCTCGGCACATTATGGCTCGCCACCCGCTCCGGCCGGCTGGTCGCGGCGATCATGCTCACCACGCTCGCCGGCCTCGTCGTCACCGCCGCGATCGGGCTGATCGCCGTCGGCCGGTTCAACCTGATCTCGGTCGCGTTCATCCCGCTGTTCGTGGGGCTGGGCGTCGATTTCGGCATCCAGATCGCCGTGCGCTTCCAGGCCGAACGCCATGGCGGCGCGAGCCCCGCCGACGCGCTGCGGGCGGCGGCCACCGCGCTCGGCGCGCCGCTGCTGCTCGCCGCCGGCGCCGTCTGCCTCGGCTTCCTCGCCTTCCTGCCCACCGATTATGTGGGGATCGCCGAACTGGGCATCATCTCCGGCATCGGCATGATCGTGGCGCTCGCCTTCAGCGCCACCTTGCTGCCGGCGCTGATCCTGCTGCTACGCCCCGGCCGGCCCCGCGCCGAGGTGGGGACGCCCGCGCTGGCCCCGGCCGACGCCTTCCTGATTCAGCGGCGCAAATTGGTGCTGGGCCTGTTCGGCCTGTCAATGGTGGTGAGCATCATCGCGCTGCCGGCGGTGCGGTTCGATTTCAACCCGCTCCACCTCAAGGCCCCCGATGCCGAGGCGATGGCGACGCTGACCGATCTGATGCACGATCCCGATCGCAACCCCAATGTGATCGACATCCTCGCGCCCGATCTCCCCGCCGCCCGCCGGCTCGCCGCGCGGCTGGAAGCCTTGCCCGAGGTCGGCCGGGTGATGACGATCGAAAGCTTCGTGCCCGAAGGCCAGGCGGAAAAGCTCGCCACGATCGCCGATGCGCGCCTACTGCTCGATCTCACGCTCGATCCGCTGGAGCCGCTGCCGCCGCCAAGCGACGCCGATACGGTCGCCGCCCTCCGCCGCACGGCCGCCGCGCTCGCCTCCCATGGCGAAAACGCCAATGCCCGCCGCTTGGCCAAGGCCCTCTCCACGCTGGCCGGCGCGCCGCCCGAGGCCCGCGACAAGGCCCGTGCGATGCTGGTGCCGCCGCTGGAGGCGATGCTCGCCCAGCTGCGCGCCGCCCTGTCCGCCGAACCCGTCACGCTGACCGATATCCCTGCCGATCTGAAGCGCGACTGGCTGGCCCCGAAGAGCGGCGTGCGCGTGCAGGCGGTGCCCCGCGCGGCCGGCAACGACAATGAAGCGCTCGCCCGCTTCACCCGCGCGGTGCGCGCGATCGCGCCCGATGCCACCGGCGTCGCCATATCCACCCAGGAAGGCGCGCGCACCGTCGCCCATGCCTTCGTCCATGCCGGCCTGCTGGCGCTGGCGGCGATCAGCCTGCTGCTCTTCGCCGTGCTGCGCGACCTGCGCGAGGTGGCCTTCACCCTCGCGCCCGTCATCCTTTCGGGATTCCTCACGCTCGGCACCTGCGTGCTGATCGGCCAGCCGATCAACTTCGCCAACATCATCGCCTTCCCGCTGCTGTTCGGGGTGGGCGTGGCCTTCCACATCTATTTCGTGATGGCCTGGCGGGCCGGCGCCGCCGATCTCCTGCAATCCAGCCTCGCGCGCGCCATCTTCTTCTCGGCGCTCGCCACCGGCACCGCCTTCGGCAGCCTCTGGCTGTCCAGCCATCCCGGCACCGCCAGCATGGGCAAGATCCTGATGCTGTCGCTCGCCTGGACCCTGGTGTGCGCGCTGATCTTCGAGCCCGCCCTGCTCGGGCCGCCGCGAAAGGATCAGCGTTGAGCGCCGCCGTCGATCGCGCGCAGCCGCCGGGCGACGCCGGCCACGCCATCCGTGGCGACGGTGCGGGCGAGGTCCGCGCGCTGCACGGCAAGCTGGCTCACCCCTTGCGCGATCACGTCGATGATCCGCCATTCCCCGCCCGACTGGCGCATCCGATAGAGCAATGTAGCGCCGCCGCTGGTGCCGGTGCGGATCGTCACCTTCACGATCCGGCTGCTGTCCCGCACGGTAACGTCGGGATCGACGATGAAGCGCTCCCCGCCATAGCTCGCGAAATTCCGCGCGAGCGACAGGGCCGAATGCCGCGTCAGCGCCGCGATCGCCGCCTGCCGGTCCGCCGCCGGGCTGGCGGCCCATTTCGGGCCGATCACCAAAGCCGTGATCGCCGGCATGTCGTAATAAGCCCGCACAGCCGCCTCGAACCGGTCGGTGCGCTGGGCCAGCGGCAGCCGCGCCTTCATGATCGCGACCACCTGATCGTTGTAGGCCGCCACGCGCGCGGCCGGATCGGCGGCCTGCGCCTGAGCCGCGACGGGCACCAGCGGCATGGCGGCAAGCGCCAGGAGAAAGGCGGGGCGGAACATCGGCGTCTCCATCCGCGACGGGCAGGCCGCAACGATGTGGCCCGGCCCGGCGGCGGCGGCAAGCCCCTGCCGCCGCGATCATGGCAGGAACGGCACGGAACGCCTTGCCGCGATTTAACTTTTGGGAATGAGCCGGCTCCGCTATCTGTTGGCGCAGCCTCGTAAAAGGAGGACTCGGTGGTTAAGCTCGTCCTTGCCCAGCCCCGCGGTTTCTGCGCCGGCGTGATCCGCGCGATCGAGATCGTGGACAACGCCCTCAATCGGGTGGGCGCCCCCGTCTACGTCCGGCACGAGATCGTCCATAATCGCCATGTGGTCGATACGCTGCGCGCCAAGGGCGCTGTGTTCGTGGAGGAATTGTCCGACGTTCCCGACGGCGCCGTCACCGTGTTCAGCGCCCATGGCGTCGCCCGCGCGGTGGAGAAGGAAGCGCGCGATCGCGGGCTGCCGGTGCTGGATGCCACCTGCCCGCTGGTCAGCAAGGTCCATATCCAGGGCCGCCGCTATGTCGCCGCCGGCCGCACGCTGGTGCTGATCGGTCATGCCGGCCACCCGGAGGTGGAGGGCACGCTGGGCCAGATCGACGGCACCGTCCATCTGGTCGGATCGGCGGAGGACGTGGCCGCGCTCGACATCGCCGACGACAGCCCCGTCGCCTATGTCACCCAGACGACGCTGTCGGTGGACGACACGCGATCGGTGATCGATGCGCTGAAGGCGCGCTTCGCCGACATCACCGGCCCCGGCACCGCCGACATCTGCTACGCCACCCAGAACCGGCAGACCGCCGTGCGCGATCTCTGCCGCGTGGTCGATATGCTGCTGGTGGTGGGATCAGCCAACAGCTCCAATTCCAACCGCCTGCGCGAAATCGGCGTGGAGCTGGGCCTGCCCAGCCACCTCGTCGCGGATGGCGACGCGATCGACCCCGCCTGGCTCGAGGGGGTAGAGCGGATCGGCCTCACCGCCGGGGCCTCGGCGCCCGAGGATCTCGTCCAGGGCGTGATCGCCGCGATCCGCGGCCATGTTCCCATCACCGTCGAAACGCTCGACGGGATCGAGGAGGATCTTCATTTCCGCCTGCCGCCGGCGCTCGATCGGCTGGCCCGGCGCGATGTGGTTGCAGAGGAGGCCTGAGCAAGATGGCGGCCATACCCTTTTCCCAGGCGGCGCGGATCGGCGGCTATGTGCTGGGCCGCAAGCTCCGGCGCGTCGAACGCTATCCGCTGGTGCTGATGCTGGAGCCGCTGTTGCGCTGCAACCTCGCCTGCAAGGGCTGCGGCAAGATCGACTATCCGGACGAGATACTGAACCAGCGCCTTTCCTACGACCAGTGCATGGCCGCGATCGATGAATGCGGCGCCCCCGCCGTATCGATCGCCGGCGGGGAGCCGCTGCTCCATCGCGAGATGCCGCGCATCGTCGAAGGCTATATCGCGCGCAAGAAGTTCGTCATCCTCTGCACCAACGCGCTGCTTCTGAAGAAGAAGATCGATCAGTATCGCCCGTCGCCCTTCTTCACCTGGTCGATCCACCTCGACGGCGATCAGGTGATGCACGATCGCTCGGTCTGCCAGGACGGCGTCTACGAGGTCGCGCGCGATGCGATCCTGCTCGCCAAGTCCAGGGGGTTCCGCACCCAGATCAACTGCACCGTGTTCGACGGCGCCGATCCCGATCGGCTCGCGGCCTTCTTCGACGACATGATGGCGATCGGGCTCGACGGCATCACCGTCTCGCCCGGCTATGCCTATGAACGCGCGCCGGACCAGCAGCATTTCCTCAACCGCGAAAAGACGCGTCAGCTCTTCCGCGACGTGTTCCGCCATGATCCCAAGCGGAAATGGGCCTTCACCAACTCGCCCCTGTTCCTGGATTTCCTGGCCGGCAACCAGACCTACGAATGCACCCCCTGGTCGATGCCGCTGCGCACCGTCTTCGGCTGGCAAAAGCCCTGCTACCTGCTCGGCGAAGGCTATGTGCAGACCTTCCGCGAGCTGATCGACGACACGGACTGGGAGAATTACGGCGTCGGCAAATATGAAAAATGCGCCGACTGCATGGTCCATTGCGGGTTCGAGGGCACCGCGACCACCGACGCCGTCCGCCATCCGTTCAAATTCCTGAAGGCCGCCCGCCACATCCGGACCGAAGGCCCGATGGCCCCGGATATCGACCTCAGCCGCCAGCGCCCGGCCGAGAATGTCTATTCCAGCCATGTCGAGCGCGAACTGGCCCTCATCCGGCAATCGCAGCCCGAAGCCGGCAAGCATGTGACGGCGGCGTGGCGGTGAAAACCATCGAAGCGAGGTAAGCTACGCTCCAGAAGTCATGTGGGGCCGGGCGTTGGCGGTCACAGCCACAGCCACAGCGGGCGTCTTTCCCATCCGACTGGAAACCCCATTTCAGCCAGCCCGCCCGTCGGATGGGTTTTCAGTAGCTTCTTCAGCTTTGATTGCCATCCTGACGTCGGATCTACCTGATGCAGCAGATACTGAATAAGCACCAAGCTGTTGTAGAGCAGGGCCGGCCCGGGATTGGCCGTCGTTTCCAGGGTTTCCACCAACATTGCTGGTTTCACGGGCAGTTTCATACGGATCAGGAAACCGCGATTCCATAAGCGGGCATGATGGGCGCAACTGTTGCGGACCGTGGAAAGATGTCTCAACAACGGCACCAGCACGACTTCGGGCAGGCCCGTCGGCTGGGCGATTCTGTTCCTTAAAGCGCGATCGTGGAGCGAAGAGAACCAGCGCGATAATTGCCCAAAGGACATCATCTCCGCGACCATCCAGACCGGCGGCATCGCTGGATCATCATAGTTCTGCCGATAATGATCGATATACGTCTCCGGCGAGGTTCCGACTTCGCGGGCGAGCCGCGCCAGATTTTCATGAAAGATACGGCGATCGCTATAGAGTGATGCGTCGAGATAGCTATGTGGGCCACCGTTATGCGCAAGCGCATAAGCCCAGCTTCCTCGAATCGCGACCTCGATCCTCTCGATTGCATCGAGAACGAGTAATCGCAATCGGCGATCGAATTCATACAGCGCGGTGATGGTATCGAAATTTGTGCCCGGAGCAAATCTTGGGCCGGCATGCCCCTTGGGATTTTCAAATGGCAGCCAATAAGCACTCAGGCGATAATAGCTTACATGGCGCAGCCAATGCTCAGCGCGGTTGACATCGGGCACGATCATGCCCTGCATGCGCAGATGCGCGATCTGCTGCGCAAAAGTCATTGCCGGTTTGGTAAACGGTCGCGACATGCCGTTACATAGCCGGCACGATCCTGAAAATAAAAGACCCGCCAAGTGTGCATACCCTTGCGGGCAGAGGCCTGGCGGGTTCGATTAGGGCCTAGATAGGCGCATGAATCCTACAATTCAACTAAAAGCCCATATCTGCCGGTCGGAGTGCGACGTCGGCTTTCCATCGATATATCGAATTGCGCCCGCCTCAATTGCAGCACGGCCGCTACGCCGCCTCCCAACTCATTTCACGCCATCGGCCCGGTAGATCACCCCGTCCTTCATCACGACCGCGAAGTTGCGATCCGGGTCGCCGATCAGGTCGATATTCGCCAGCGGATCGCCGTTCACCAGGATGAGGTCGGCCAGCGCGCCGGCCTCGACCACGCCCAGCTTGCCCTTATAGGGCGCGCGTTCGCCCGACAGGGCGAGGAGCTGGGCGTTGTCGTGCGTCACCATCCGCAGGATCTCGGCCGGGGTGAACCATTGCTTCAGCCGGAGGATATAGGCGTTCTGTTCCCGATTCTCCTCGGGCCGGAACAGGAAGTCCGTGCCCCAGGCGAGCTTCACATGATATTTCTTCGCCCAACTCCAAGCATGGTCCGAACCTTCGCGCACCGCCATCTTCTTGGCGACGCGATCGGGCGGATCGTTCGGCAGGGGCGGCGGCAGGTTCTGGAGGGAAAGCCATGCGCCGCGATCGGCGATCAGCTTGATCGTCGCTTCGTCGAGCAGCTGGCCATGCTCGATGGATTTCACCCCCGCATCCAGCGCACGGCGCACCGCGCGCGACGTATAGGCGTGCACGGCGACATAGGTGCCCCAATCCTCGGCGGCGGCCACGGCGGCCGAAAGCTCCTCGGGCAGATATTGGGTCACGTCGATCGGATCGTAATCGGAGGATGAACCTCCGCCCGCCATCAGCTTGATCTGGCTCGCCCCGAAGCGGAGATTCTCGCGCGTAGCGGCGAGCACCTCGTCCCGCCCGTCGGCGATGAAGGTGGCGCCGAACTCCTCGGCGCGCGATGGCTTGCCGAAGAAGCGGCGCGAGCGTTCCGTGGGCAGGCGGAAATCGCCGTGGCCGGACGTCTGGCTGATCACCGCGCCCGACGGCCAGATGCGCGGCCCCTGATATTTGCCACTATCGATCCCGGCCTTCAGCCCGAAAACCGGGCCGCCCATGTCGCGCACGGCGGTAAAGCCGCGCAGCAGCATGGCCCTGGCCTGATCGGCGGCGGCGGCCTCGGCTGCCTGCGGGGTCAGATCCGGCGACATGAGCTTCGCCATGTCGAGCGCGCCGAAGGTCAGGTGCACATGGACGTCGATCAGCCCCGGCATCAGCGTCCGGCCGCGCCCCTCGATCACCCGCGTCCCGGCGCCCGCCTTGGCCGCCGGCCCGATCGCCATGATGACATTGCCCTTCACCGCGACATTGGTGGGCGGGGACAGGCGATCCGACTGCCCGTCGAACACCCGCACATCGCGGAACAGCGTTTCCGGGGCATCCTGCGCGTGGACCGCCGTGCCTGTCGCCATCGTCATGAAAAGCGCCGCCGCCGGCCGCCAATGCTTCCAGTGCATCATTGCCTCTGCTCCCAGAACCGTTCGCCTTCATTCATGCGCGCCATCAGCCGTTCGAGCGACCGGAAGGCCGCGCCCACATCGCGCGCGGTGCGGATCAGGGCGGGCAGCTGGCCGGGGTTGCGGGCCAGCGATGCCGTCACCGGGCCGATCGCCATGCCGCCGCCGGGCTGCATCCCCACCCAGGCGGCGTGCGGCAGATCATGGTCGGCGGTATCGGATATCACCCGCAGGAAGGCGAAGGGCAGGCCGTGCCGGGCCGCCACGCGGGCGGCGACGTGCGATTCCATATCGACGATGATCGCGCCCGTTCCGGCATGGAGCGCATGCTTGGCGGCCGCTTCGGCGACCAGCGTGCCATCGGCATGGACTTCGCCGATCCGCGCCTCGGGCAGGCGGCGGGCGAGTGCCTCCACCGTCGCCGGATCGCCGCCGATCGTCCAGTCGCCGACGGCGAGGTCGGGAGCGAGGCCGCCGGCTATCCCCATGCTCCAGATCGCGCGCGCGGAACGCGCATGCGCCTCCAGCGCGGCTTCCAGCGCCGCCGCGTCGCCGCCGCCGGGGATCGGCGCCAGCCCGTCGCGCGCGATGATCCGGGCCTCGCGCTTCAGCCCCGTCGCCACCAGGATCGTCACATGCCCACCATCACGCGACGCGCGTTGCCGCGCTTGAGGTTGCGGTATCGCGCCATCGCCCAGAGCGGGAAATAGCGCGGATAGCCGTGGTAGCGCAGGTAGAAGACGCGCGGGAAACCGCCGCCGGTGAAATGTTCCTGCGGCCACAGCCCATCCGTGCCCTGATGGCGCATCAGCCAGCCGATGCCGCGCTGGACGGCGGCGCCATCCACCTCGCCCGCCGCCATCAGCCCGATCAGCGCCCAGGCCGTCTGCGAGGCCGTGGAGGGCGCGGGGCGGTGGCCGGTGCGATCCAGCGCATAGCTGTCGCAATCCTCGCCCCAGCCGCCATCGGGATTCTGGATCGCCTCCAGCCAGGCGACCGCCCTGCGCACGATCGGTTCCTGCGGATCGACCCCCGCCGCGTTGAGCGCGCAGAGGGCGGACCATGTGCCGTAGACATAGTTCACCCCCCAGCGGCCGAACCAGCTGCCATCGGCCTCCTGCTCGCGCGCGAGATAGGCGAGCGCCGCCCGCATGCGGGGGCTTTCCGCCGGCTCGCCGAGTTGCGCCAGCATCGATATGCAGCGCGCGGTGACATCCACGGTCGGCGGATCGAGCAGCGCGCCATGATCGGCGAAGGGGATGTTGTTGAGATATTCCGCCATATTATCGGCATCGAAGGCGCCCCAGCCGCCATTGCGGCTCTGCATGCCTTCCACCCATTCGCGGCCGCGCGCGATCGGCTGATCCTGCCCGTCGCCCGGCACGATCCGGCCGCGCGCGCGGTCCATCGCCATCGCCACCACGGCGGTATCGTCCAGATCGGGATAATGATCGTTGCGATACTGGAAGGCCCAGCCGCCCGGCCGCACATCGGGCCGCTGTTCCGCCCAGTCGCCCTTCACGTCCAGCACCTGCAGCGGCTTGAGCCAGGCGAGCCCCTTCGCCGCCCGCGCTTCCGCCGCCTCGCCGCCTGCCTCCATCAGGGCATGCGCCGCCAATGCGGTATCCCAGACGGGCGAGACGCAGGGCTGGCAGTAGATCTCGTCCGTTCCGTCCTCGGGATCGAGCACCAGCAGCTTTTCGACCGAGGCGCGGGCGATGGCGCGATCGGGATGATCGGGCGGATAGCCGAGCGCATCATACATCATCACGGCATTGGCCATGGCGGGATAGATCGCGCCCAGCCCGTCCTCCCCGTTCAGCCGTTCGCGCGTCCAGGCGACGCAGCGATCGATCGCGCGGCGGCGCAAGCCGGCGGGCCAGAAGGGGCGCACGCCCTTCAGCAGCTTGTCGAGCGCGAGGAAGCCTTCGGTCCACAGTCTTCCGGTGCCCGCCGCGCGGCTGGCGATCGGCGCCGGTTCCTTGCTGCGATACAGTTCGTCGACATGGGTGCCGCGCGGATTGCGCGCGCGCGGGCGGAGCGCCATCAGCACCAGCAGCGGCACGATCACGGTGCGCGCCCAATAGGACATCTTCGACAGGTGGATCGGGAACCAGCGCGGCAGCAGGATCATCTCCACCGGCATTTCCGGCGCCGCCGCCCACGGCCCCGCGCCATAGAGGGCAAGCTGGATGCGGGTGAAGACATTGGCGGCTTCCGCCCCGCCGGCCGCGAGCACCGCCGCGCGCGCCCGCGCCATATGGGGCGCATCCCCGTCATCGCCGATCAGCTTGAGCGCGAAATAGGCCTTCACCGTGGTGCTCAGGTCCATCGCGCCGCCGTGGAACAGCGGCCAGCCGCCGTCCCCGTTCTGGATGCGGCGGAGATAGCGGCCGACCTTCGCCTCCAGCGCCAGATCCTCCGGCTCGCCCAGATAATGGCGCAGCAGCAGATATTCGGCCGGGATGGTGGCATCGGCCTCCAGCTCGAACACCCAATGGCCGTCGTCGCGCTGGGCGGCGATCAGCGCCACCGCCGCGCGATCGACGGCCTTCTCCACCGCGGCCAGCGGATCGACGGGAACAGGATTGCCGGCTTCAGACTGATACATGCGCGCGTGCCACCTCGCCTGCCAGATGGGCGGCCGTCCGCCCGGATCGGATCGCCCCTTCGATCGTCGCCGGCAGGCCGGTCCGCGTCCAGTCGCCCGCCAGCATCAGATTGGCCCAGGCCGTGGCCGCCCCCGGCCGCCGCGCATCCTGATCGGGCGTGGCGGCGAAGGTGGCGCGGCGTTCGCGCACGATCTGCCAAGGCGGCAACGGCGCATCGATCCCGGCGGCGCGGGCCACCTCCGCCCACAGCCGGGCGGCGAGCGCGCCGCGATCCTCATCGCACAACCGGTCGGCGGCGCTGATCGTCACCGAGATCCTGTCGGGAAAGGCGAAGATCCATTCCGCGGTGCCACCGATCACCCCCAGCATCGGCGGCAAGGCGGGCGGCGGCGGAAAGGCGAAATGGGCGTTGACGATGGCATGGTGGCGATCGGGCACGGTGAGGCCCGGCACGAGATCGGCCGCCATCCATGCCGGCACCGCGAGGACCACCGGATCGTCGGCGGCGACGGCATCCGCCCCGTCGGCGAAACCCAGCCGCTCCACCCGATCGCCCGCGAAGCCCAGCGCCTTCAGCCGCCGGCCCATGCGGATGTCAGCGCCATGCGACCGGAGCCACGCGATCGCCGGATCGACGAAGGCGGCCGCCAAGGTGGGATGGGCGATGCGGGGGCGGCAGGCGCGGCCGCCCTTGGCCAGCGTCTCGCGGATCACGGCGGCCGCCAGCCCGGCCGATGCCTCCGCCGGCGGGGTGTTCATCACCGCCACCATCAGCGGCGCGATCAGCCTTTCCCACAGGGGCGTATCGGTGGCGATCACATCGCCGATCCGCGCGTCCGCATCGGCGCCCAGCAGGCGAGCGAGCGGCAGATAATCGGCAACACTCGTGCCCGGCACCCGCCGGCCGGGGACGAACAGCCACCAGGGCAGCGGCCCGCCATTGGGCGCCACCCGCCAGCGTTCGCCATCGCGCAGGTCGAAAAAGGCGAAGCTCGCCTCCGCCGGCCCGGCCAGCCGATCGGCGGCGCCGATCGTGGCGAGATGATCGGCCACGGCGGCATTGCCCGACAGCACCAGATGGTTGCCGTTATCGATAGTGAGGCCGAGCTGGGGATCGTGATAGGAGCGGCAGCGCCCGCCGGCGCGCGGCCCCGCTTCGGACAAGGTGACGGCGTGGCCCGCCTTGGTGAGCGCGATCGCCGCCGCCAATCCGGCCAGCCCCGCGCCGATCACATGAGCCCGCGCCATCGCCGCCCTACCGCAGCAGCCTGAGGCGGATCATCATCCCCAGGATCGCCAGCCGGTTGTGCCGCACCCGGCGGCGCGGCGGCGCCCAGCCCGCCGCCTCCATCCGATCCAGCAGCACGCCATAGGCGCCCGCCATCAGCCGGGGGGCGATCAGGTGGCCGCGCGGCCGGGCCGCCAATATGCGCCGCGCGGCATCGAAATGCTGGCGCGCCTCCGCCGCCACCGCCCGGCAGGCGCGATCGATCCGGGGATCGGCGGTGATCGCGGCGATATCGCCCAATGGCAGCCCGGCCGCCGCCAGCGCCTCGGCCGGCAGATAGACCCGGCCGATCGCCGCATCCTCATCCACGTCGCGCAGAATGTTGGTGAGTTGCAGGGCGCGGCCGAGATGGTGGGCCAGCGCCAGCCCCGGCGCTTCCTCCATGCCGAACACCCGCACCGAAAGCCGCCCCACGGCGGATGCCACGCGATCGCAATAGAGATCGAGATCGGCCGCGTCGGGGCAGCATATGTCGCCCGCCACGTCCATCGCCATGCCGGCGATCACCGCATCGAAATCCGCCCGCGCGAGATCGAAGCGGCGGACGGCCGGCGCCAGATAATGCGCCTGCCCCGGATCGCCGCCGGCATAGAGCCGGGCGATATCGGCGCGCCACGCCTCCAGCGCGGCGCCGCGGGCGGCGCGATCCCCGCGCTGGTCGTCGGCGATATCGTCCACCTCGCGGCAGAAGGCGTAGATGGCATACATCGCCTCGCGTTCGGGGCGCGGCAGCACGCGCATGCCGGCATAGAAGGAGCTGCCGGCCGCCCGGCCCTGCGTGGCGAGGCTGGTGGCGGTCATGCCCGCCCGCCCCGCGCGATCATCCGGCCCAGTGCCGCGCGTCCAGCGATCATCAACGCCTCCATCCTGCCATGGTGGACCTTTTCGGCCAGCGGATCGCGACGGCGCAGCCGCGCCGCAAGGCTTTCCGCCAGCCGCTGGATCGCCGCCACCTCCATGCCCAGCCGCCGATCGGCGATGGCGTGGGCGAAACCGGCCGACCGGGCGAGCAGCGCCTCCGCCTCACCCGCCGCCTCGCCGATCGCCGCCTTCAGCGCCGGGGCCGCGCGCGGGGCAGCGAGCATATCGACGGTGGCGCCATGCGCGGCCAGCCGGTCGGCGGGCAGATAGACCCGATCGATCGCGCGATAATCCTTCCCGCAATCCTGCAGGTGGTTGATGATCTGCAGCGCCGCGCACAGCGCATCCGACGCCGGCCACAGCGCGCGATCCTCGCCATGCACATCCAGCACGAAGCGGCCGACCGGCATCGCCGAATAGCGGCAATAATCGATCAGCGCGTCCCAATCGGCATAGCGGTTCACCGTCACGTCGCGGCGGAACGCCTCCAGCAGATCGAGCGCGTGGCCCGCATCCAGCCCGCGCCCGGCCAGCGCTGCGCGCAGCGCCGCGGCGGCGGGATCGGCATCGCTTTCGCCGGTCAGGCCCGCGCGCATCGCCTCCAGCCGGGCGAGCTTTTCGACAGGCGCCGCCGTGGGGTGATCGGCCACGTCGTCCGCCGCCCGCGCGAAGCGGTAGAAGGCCATGATCGGCGCGCGATGCTCCGGCCGGATCAGCAGCGAGGCGACCGGGAAATTCTCGTCCTTATGGCCCTTGCCCGATGCCAGCGCCGCCGCGCCCGCCGCCCTTGGCGCCTGTTCCGCCAGCGCGGTCATGCGCCCAGCCGCGCCTGCGCGCGCCCCTTCCACATGCCGCCGCGCCCGCGTGCATGCGCCAAGGCCGACAGCACGGTGGCGCCGGCATAGAAAGCCGCGATCGCCGGCAGCAGCGGCCCCCACAGGGGCGACCGGCCATAAAAGCGCAACATCGGCTGGAAGGCGATCGCCATCAGCGCCCAGGCGGCGATCCCCATCGCCCGGCCCGGCCCGGCGGCGAATGCTGCGGCCAGCGGCGGCACCAGGAAGACCAGTGCCAGGCCCAGCAGCGTGCCCGCCAGCAGCCAGGGCGAATAACGGAGCTGGGCATAGGCCGACCGCGCGATCATGGCGCCGATCTCCCGCCAGCCGCCATAGGGGCGGATGCTCACCGATCGGCGCGTCAGCATCAGGCGGATCGGCCCCTGCCGCTTCATCGCCCGGCCCAGCGCGCAATCGTCGATGATATGGGCGGCGATGGCGGGGATGCCGCCCGCCCGCGCCAGCGCATCGGCGCGCGCCAGCATGCAGCCGCCGGCAGCGGCGGCAACCGGCGATCCCGCCCGGTTCACCCGCGCGAAGGGATAGAGCATCTGGAAGAACAGCACGAAGGCCGGGATCAGCGCGCGTTCGGCGGCATTGGCGGTGCTGAGCCGCGCCATCAGCGAACAGAGCGCCAGCCCTTCCGTCTCGCCGCGCGCCACCAGCGACCGGAGCGTGTCCGGGGCATGGGCGATATCGGCGTCGGTCAGCCACAGCCAGCGCGCGCCGCCGGCCCGGGCGATGCCCTGCTCCATCGCCCAGAGCTTGCCCGTCCAGCCGGCGGGCGGCGGGCTGCCGGGCACGATCTCCAGCCGGTCCCCCCGGCCCGTGGCGGCGGCCGCTTCCCGCGCGATCCGGGCGGTGCCGTCGCTGCTGCCGTCGTCCACCAGCAGGATACGGAAATCGCCGGGATAATCCTGCGCCAGCAGGCCGGCGATCGTCCGGCCGATCACCGCCGCCTCGTCGCGCGCCGGCNCCACCGCCGCCACCGCCGGCCAGTTCACCGGATCGGGGGCGGCCGCCTCGTCCGTCTCGGCCGCGCGCCAGAAACCGCCATGCCCCGCCAGCAGATAGATCCACAGGCCCAGGCTGATGGCGGCCAATATCGTCATGCGATCATGCCCTCGCGCCGGAACCAGGCGATCGCATCGCCGATCGCGTCACGATAGGGCCGGGCGCGATAGCCCAGCTCCGCCGCCGCCCTGGCCGAGCTGTAGAACATGGCGTGGCGCGACATCTTCAGCGCATCGCGGGTGAGGAAGGGCTCGCGGCCCGACAGGCGCGACACCAGCTCCGCACCCCAGGCCAGCGGATAGAGCGGCCCGCGCGGCAGGTTGAGGCGCGGGGGCCGGCGGCCGGTGAGGCCCGCAATGTCCGTCAGCATCGTCCGCAAGCTCACGTCCTCGCCGCCCAATATGTAACGGCGCCCGGCCCGCCCCCGCTCGAATGCGGCGACATGGCCTTCGGCCACGTCGTCAACATGGACCAGGTTCAGCCCCGTGTCGACGAAGGCCGGCATCCGGCCCCGCGCGGCCTCGATCAGGATGCGGCCGGTGGGCGTGGGCTTCACGTCGCGCGGGCCGATCGGGGTGGAGGGGTTGACGATCACCGCAGGCAGACCGCGCGCCGCCACCATCGCCTCCACCAGCCGTTCGGCGGCGACCTTGCTGCGCTTGTAGGCGCCGATCGCCGCCTCCTCGTCGAGCGGCCGGTCCTCGTCCGCCGGGCGGCCGGCGTCGGGCGCCAGCGTGGCGACGCTGCTGGTATAGACGATGCGCGGCGTGCCGGCGGCCAGCGCCGCCTCCATCACGGTGCGCGTGCCTTCGCGATTGTTGCGGACGATCTCCTCCGGGTTCGCCGCCCACAGGCGATAGTCGGCGGCGACGTGCGCCAGCCCGTCCACGCCCCGGAGCGCGGCGCGCATGGCGGCAGCGTCGCGGATGTCGCCGCGCACGATCTCGCCCGGAAAGTCCCTGAGATTCGCAGGCGCGCTCGTTTCGCGCGCGAGGCCGCGCACCGCATAGCCGGCGCCGGCGAAGGCCCGCGCCACCGCCGCGCCCACGAAGCCGGAAACGCCCGTCACCAAAATGGTCTTCCCGCGATCGGCCAGCATTGCCTCCTCGGTCGCCCGGTTCCGGCCCAGGCCTGCGACGAAGTATGTGAAAAGATGGCGGCGCGGTCTACAGTCGATCGCGTGACGATGACCGCGCTCCTGCTGCCGCAATGCCTCGCCGTCGCCGGCATCCTTTATACATTGGCCGCGACGATCCTTGCCGGACGCTGGAAATCCGGGCCGATACCGCCGGAAAACGGCCCGCCCGTCACGATCCTGAAGCCGCTCCACGGCGCCGAGCCGCTGCTGGCCGAAAATCTCCGCAGCTTCGTGGAGCAGGATTATCGCGGCGCGGTGGAGATCGTCTGCGGCGTGCACGACCCGGCCGATCCGGCGGCCGCCGTGGCCCGCGCGATCGACGGGCCGGTGCGGGTGCGCGCCGATCGCGCGCGCCACGGCAGCAACGGCAAGATATCCAATCTGATCAACATGATGTCCGACGCCAGCGGCGACATCATCATCCTGAGCGACAGCGATATCGCGGTGCCGCCCGATTATATCTCCCGCATCGTCGCCACGATCGCGCCTGCCGGCACGATCGCCACCTGCCTCTATGCCGGGCGGGGTGATGCCGGTGCCTGGTCCCGCATCGCCGCCGCCGGCATCAGCTGGCAGTTCCTGCCGTCCGTCATCGTCGGCCTCGCCACCGGGCGCGCCCGGCCGTGCATGGGATCGACCATCGCGATGCGCCGCGAAACGCTGGACCGCATCGGCGGCTTCGCCCCCTTCGCCGACGTGCTGGCGGACGACCACGCCATCGGTGCCGCCGCCCACGCGGCGGGCTGCGAAGTGGCGATACCGCGCCTCATCGTCACCCATGGCTGCGCCGAGACGAGCCTTGCCGCCCTCGCCCGCCACGAGCTGCGCTGGAACGCCACCATCCGCGGGCTCGACCCATGGGGCTATGCCGGCAGCATCGTCACCCATCCGCTGCCGCTCGCTCTTCTCGGCCTGAATTTGTGGCTGGTCGCCGCAGCGCTGGCCGCGCGCCTCGCCCTCGCGCTCCGCATCGACCGCCTCGCCGGCCGCCGCACCGCGCCGATCGCGCTGTTGCCGCTGCGCGACATCCTTTCCTTCATCCTCTTTCTCGGCGCCTTCGCCGTCCGCTCAATCGATTGGCGGGGAGGAAGATTTCGGCTAGGGAAGGATGGTCGGATGTCGGCGGATACGGAGTATCTGACGTGATGCGCTCGCTTTTTCTGCAAGCCCCCTCCTTCGACGGTTATGACGGCGGCGCCGGCGCGCGCTACCAGATGAAGCGCGAGGTCCGGTCCTTCTGGTATCCCACCTGGCTCGCCCAGCCGGCGGCGCTGGTGGAGGGATCGAAGTTGATCGACGCCCCCGCCCACGACCTTTCCTTCGACGACATCAAGCACGAAGCCTATGCGCGCGACCTGGTGATCCTCCACACCTCCACCCCTTCCTTCCGGCAGGACGTGAAGACGGCGGAGATGCTGAAGGCGCTGAATCCCGATCTGAAGATCGGCCTGATCGGCGCCAAGGTGGCGGTGCAGGCGCAGGAAAGCCTGGCGGCGTCCGAGGCGATCGACTTCGTCGCCCGCAACGAATTCGACTTCACGATCAAGGACGTCGCCGACGGCCAGAACTGGGCATCGATCAAGGGCATCAGCTACCGCAACGCGCAGGGGGTGATCGTCCATAATGACGACCGGCCGGTGCTGGAGGATATGGACGCGCTGCCCTTCGTCAGCCCGATCTACAAGCGCGACCTCGTGATCGAGAAATATTTCGGCGGCTATCTGAAGCATCCCTATGTGAGCTTCTACACCGGGCGCGGCTGCAAGAGCCGCTGCACCTTCTGCCTGTGGCCGCAGACCGTGGGCGGCCATAATTACCGCACCCGATCGATCGGCCATGTGATCGAGGAGGTGAAATATGTGATGCGGGAAATGCCGCAGGTGAAGGAGATATTCTTCGACGACGACACGCTGACCGACAACGCGCCGCGCGTCGAGGCGCTGGCCCGCGAGTTGGGCAAGCTGGGCGTCACCTGGTCCTGCAACGCCAAGGCCAACGTGCCCTATGATACGCTGAAGGTGATGAAGGACAACGGGCTGCGCCTGCTGCTGGTCGGCTATGAAAGCGGCAACCAGAAGATCCTGCACAATATCAAGAAGGGCCTGCGCGTCGATGTCGCCCGGCAGTTCACCAAGGATTGCCACGCGCTGGGCATCGTCATCCACGGCACCTTCATCCTGGGCCTGCCCGGCGAGACGAAGGAGACGATCGAGGAAACGATCCGCTACGCGCAGGAGATCAACCCCCACACCATCCAGGTATCGCTGGCCGCGCCCTATCCGGGCACCTTCCTCTACCGGCAGGCGACGGAGAATGGCTGGTTCGACGGGACGGACCATCTGCTGACCGACCATGGCAACCAGATCGCCCAGTTGAGCTACCCGCACCTGAACAGCACGGAGATCTTCGCGTCGGTCGAGGATTTCTACAAGCGCTTCTACTTCCGCCCGCGCAAGATCGGCGCGATCGTGGGCGAGATGATCCGCGACCAGGACATGATGAAGCGGCGGCTGCGCGAAGGGGTGGAATTCTTCCGCTTCCTGCGCCAGCGCAAGGAAGCGGTGGCCTGAAGGGGGGCGGGACGATGCGCTTTCCCGCCCACGCAGCCGCCCCGGCCGGCACCTTGTCCCGCCCCCCCGCCCATGGGCCAGGCTGGGCCGGCACCGAGCCGGGCGAGGCCGCGCCCGCGCCGCACCCGGCCAGGAGGCTGGTGATAACCGCCGACGATTTCGGCGCGTCGATCGCGGTGAACCGCGCCGTGGAGCGCGCGCATCGCGAAGGCGTGCTGACCGCGACCAGCCTGATGGTGGCGGGCGAGGCCGCGACCGACGCGATCGCCACCGCGCGCAAGCTGCCCATGCTGGGCGTGGGCCTGCATCTGGTGCTGGTCGACGGCCGGCCCACCTTGCCGCCCGATCGCGTGCCCGATCTGGTCGATGGCGACGGCCGGTTCCGCGCCAACATGGTGCGCGCGGGCGTGGACTTCTTCTTCCGCCCCGCCGTGCGGCGCCAGTTGGCCGAGGAGATCGAGGCGCAGTTCATCGCCTTCGGCGCGACCGGGCTGAAGCTGGATCATGTGAACGCCCACAAGCATTTCCACCTGCACCCGACCATCGCCGGCCTGATCGTGGAGATCGGCGGGCGTTTCGGCCTGCGCGCCGTGCGCGCGCCGGTGGAACCGCCCGAGCCGCTGGCCGAGGTGGAGCCGGCCAGTCCCGGCCGGCTGGCCGACCGCGTCGCCGCGCCATGGGCGCGGACGCTGCAGGCGCGCTTCGCATCGGCGGGGCTGATCGTGCCCGATCAGGTGTTCGGCCTGCGCTGGTCCGGCCATATGCATGTCGGGCGGCTGGCGGGCCTGATCGAGCATCTGCCACCAGGCCTCACCGAAATCTATCTCCATCCCGCGACCGAGGCCGGCTTTGCCGGCCATGCGCCGGGTTACGATTATGAGGCCGAGCTGGCGGCGCTGGTGGACGAGCGCACCCGCGCCGCGCTTCGCCTGTCGGGCGCGCGGCTGGGCAGCTTCACCGATTTCGAGGAAGAAAGGGTCGCGGCCTGATGGAGAGCATGAGCGCCTTTGCCCCCGCCGCCGCAGCCGGGGGCGCCCCGGCGCCGCTGGGCAGCGAGACGCACAAGACTCTGTTCTGCCGCACCCTGCTGGATACCCATGATCCCTACCGCCCCGCGCTGATCGAATGGCCGAAGCTGGACGCGGACACGCACGGCAAGATCACCTCACTGCCGATCTGGGACATCGCCGTCGCCACCGAGGGCCGGGCCGGCATGAACGTGCGCACCTTCGGCGAGGCGGTTTCCGACCCCCTCCTCAAGGAAGCGATCATGATGAACGCCTTCGAGGAGAGCCGCCACAAGCTGGTGCTGGCGGATATGGTGCAGGCCTATGGGATCGAACTGGCGCCCGAGCCCGAATATCGCCGCCCGCGCGATCCCGAATTCGCCTTCATGCGCACCGGATATTCCGAATGCATCGACAGCTTCTTCGGATTCGGCCTGTTCGATGTCGCCCGCAGATCGGGCTTCTTCCCGCCGGAGCTGGTCGATACGTTCGAGCCGGTGATGCGCGAGGAAGGGCGCCATATCCTGTTCTTCGTCAACTGGGTGGCCTGGTGGCGGCGCAACATGCCCTGGTGGCGCCGGCCTTGGTTCGAACTGAAGGTGATCGCGGTGTGGATCGTGCTGATCCTCGAGCGGATCGACATGGCGAAGGGCATGGGCAGCAACACCAAGGCACAGGAGAATAATTTCACGCTCAACGGTTCCAGGGAACTGGGCGTGGAAATCAGCTTTCCCGAGCTGGCCCGCATCTGCCTTGCCGAAAACGACCGGCGGCTGGCCCCTTATGACCGCCGCCTGATCCGGCCGCGCTTCGTGCCCGGCGCGATCCGCTTCGTGCTGCGCTTCATGCGATCGTGAAGGTCCCGTTCCGCTGGCCGCTGCTGGCGGCGACCGCGATCGGGCTCGCCATCGCGCTGTGGGCGATCGGCCGGGCGGGGCTGGGCGACATCATGGCCGCCGCCGGCCGGCTGGGCATCGGCGGCTTCCTGCTGCTGATCGCCTGTTCCTTCGCGGTGCTGGGCCTGCTGGGCGCGGCCTGGCTGACGGCGATGCCGGACGCATCCTTCCGCCGCCTGCCGCTCTTCACCTGGGCGCGGACGACGCGCGAGGGGGCGAGCGACCTGCTGCCCTTTTCCCAGATCGGCGGCATCGTGGTCGGGGCGTGGACGCTGATCGGCCGCGGCCTGCCGGCGACGCGGGTCTATGCCTCGATCATCGTCGACCTCACCACCGAGATGGCGGCGCAATTGCTGTTCACCCTGTTCGGCCTGTGGATGCTGGGGGCGATCCTGCTGGACGCCGATGCGATGCGATCGCTGCGCACGCTGGCGCTGATCGGCGCGGGCGTGGCCGTGGCGGTGACGATCGCCTTCGCCCTTCTGCAGGTGCCGGCGCTGCGCTTCCTCGCCTTCCTCGCCCGGCGGATGCTGCCCAGGGCGGAGGTGGCGGTGGATGCGGTGGTGGCCGAGCTGACGCGCTATTACCGGGTGCGGCGCGCGATCCTCGCCTCCTTCTTCTTCAACCTGCTCGCCTGGGCGGGGAGCGCGGCCTCGGCCTGGCTCACCCTGCGGCTGATGGGGGAGCATCAGACGATCTTGCACATCATAGCGCTGGAAAGCCTGATCTTCGTGCTGCGCAGCGCCGCCTTCGTGGTGCCGGGCGCGATCGGCATCCAGGAGGCGGGTTATATCCTGCTCGGCCCGATATTCGGCATCGGGCCGGAGGCGGCGGTGGCGCTGTCGCTCGTCAAGCGGGCGCGGGACATCGCGATCGGCGTGCCGGCGCTCCTTATCTGGCAGATGGGCGGCGTGCGATCGGGCCTCAGGAAAAGCGCCTGAAACCGGGCGCCTTATCCCTCGTCACCCTTATCCCTCGTCACCCATGCGCAGCGCGGCGATGAAGGCTTCCTGCGGGATGCTGACCGAACCATATTCGCGCATCCGCTTCTTGCCTTCCTTCTGCTTTTCCAGAAGCTTGCGTTTGCGGGTCGCGTCGCCGCCATAGCATTTGGCGGTCACGTCCTTGCGCAGCGCCGCGATCGTCTCGCGCGCGATCACCTTGCCGCCGATCGCCGCCTGGATCGGGATCTTGAACATGTGGCGGGGGATCAGGTCCTTCAGCCGCTCGCACATGTGGCGGCCGCGCGCCTCGGCGGCGGCGCGGTGGACGATCATGCTGAGCGCATCGACCGGCTCGTTGTTGACGAGGATCGACATCTTCACGAGATCGCCCTCGCGATAGCCGATCTGGTGATAGTCGAAGCTGGCATAGCCGCGCGTGATCGATTTCAGGCGATCGTAGAAATCGAACACCACTTCGTTCAGCGGCAGCTCGTAGGTCACCTGCGCGCGGCCGCCCACATAAGTCAGGTTCTTCTGGATGCCGCGCCGATCCTGGCAGAGCTTGAGGATGCTGCCCAGATATTCGTCGGGCACGTAGATCGTCGCCTCGATCCACGGCTCCTCGATCATTTCGATCTTGTTGGGATCGGGCATGTCGGCGGGGTTGTGCAGCTCGATCGTCCGCGCCTCCGCCTCGCCCGCCGAACGGGTGAGCAGCAGGCGATAGACCACCGACGGCGCGGTGGTGATGAGGTCGAGATCATATTCGCGGGTCAGCCGCTCCTGGATGATCTCCAGGTGGAGCAGGCCGAGGAAGCCGCAGCGGAAGCCGAAGCCCAACGCGGCGGACGTCTCCATCTCGAAGCTGAACGAGGCGTCGTTGAGGCGCAGCTTGGAGATCGATTCGCGCAATTTCTCGAAATCATTGGCGTCGACCGGGAAGAGGCCGCAGAACACCACCGACTGCACTTCCTTGAAGCCGGGCAGCGGCTCGGCCGCCGGCTTCTTCGCATCGGTGATGGTATCGCCGACGGCGGTCTGCGACACTTCCTTGATCTGGGCGGTGATGAAGCCGACCTCGCCGGGGCCGAGATCGCCGAGCTGCTCGATCTTCGGGCGGAAGCAGCCGACGCGATCGACCAGATGGGTGGTGCCGGCCTGCATGAACTTGATCTGCTGGCCCTTGCGGATCACGCCGTCGATCACGCGGATCAGGATGACGACGCCCAGATAGGGATCATACCAGCTATCCACCAGCATCGCCTTGAGCGGCGCGGTCGCATCGCCCTTGGGCGGCGGGATCTTGGCGACGATCGCCTCGAGAATGTCGTCGATGCCGATGCCCGACTTGGCCGACGCCAGCACCGCGCCGGACGCGTCGAGGCCGATCACCTCCTCGATCTCCTCGCGCACCTTCTCGGGCTCGGCGGCGGGCAGGTCGATCTTGTTGATGACGGGCACGATCTCGTGATCATGCTCGATCGACTGGTAGACGTTGGCCAGCGTCTGCGCCTCCACGCCCTGCGCCGCGTCCACCACCAGCAGCGCGCCCTCGCAGGCGGCAAGGCTGCGCGAGACCTCATAGGCGAAGTCCACGTGCCCCGGCGTGTCCATCAGGTTCAGGACATAGCTCTGCCCGTCCTTCGCGGTATAATCGAGGCGCACGGTCTGCGCCTTGATGGTGATGCCGCGCTCCTTCTCGATATCCATATTGTCGAGGACCTGGGCGGACATCTCGCGGTCCGAAAGCCCGCCGGTGCGCTGGATCAGGCGGTCGGCCAGCGTCGACTTGCCATGGTCGATATGCGCGATGATCGAGAAATTGCGGATACGGTCGAGCGGGGTCACGGAAAGGGCCGATCTTCTGGGATGGATGGAATTGGCGCCGCCGATAGCATCAAGCAGGCCGCTTGCCAAAGATATGTGAAATCCGCCGGCATGTGACCCGCGTCACAAAATCCGTTAAGGGGTTGGTGTTAACGCGCAGGCGTTATCGGGGGTCGCATAACTGGGAGGCATTTGTTGTGAAGAAGATCATGTTGCTCGCTGGCGCGTTGGCCAGCGTGGCCCTGCTGCCGCCCGCGGCCCAGGCGCAATCCTCGGCCCGCAAGCAGCAGACCGCCAAGCAGGCGGAGATCCCCGTCTGCACCCGCAAGCTGGGCACCATCGCCATCGTCGAGCCCGAGAATCAGTGGTGGCGTGAACTGAGCCTCGGCAGCCCCGAGGCGATCATCAAGACGTTCGTCCAGAAATCGGGCTGCTTCACGCTGGTCAATCGCGGCCGATCGCTCGCCAGCCGCAACATGGAGCGCGCGCTGGCCGATTCCGGCGAGCTTCAGGCCAAGTCCAATATCGGCAAGGGCCAGGTGAAGGCCGCCGATTATTTCCTGCAGCCGGATATCGTGAGCTCCAACAACAATGCCGGCGGCAATGCGCTGGGCGGCCTGCTGGGCGGTGTCCTCGGCCGCAACACGTTCGGCGCGCTGGCCGGCGGCCTTTCGATCAAGAAGAAGGAAGCCAACGTCACGCTTTCGGTCGTCAACGCCCGCACCACCGAGGAAGAGGCGCTGATCGAAGGCTATGCCCGCAAGCAGGATCTGGGCTTCGGCGCCGGCGCCGGCCTGTTCAGCGGCGGTGCCTTCGGTGCCGGCGGCGGCGGTTATGAGAATACCGAGATCGGCCAGGTGATCGTGCTCGCCTATCTCGATGCCTATACCAAGCTGGTCACCCAGCTCGGCGGCCTGCCCGCCGACGCATCGGCCGCGGCGCCCAAGGCGGCCAACTGATCGGGCAGGCGGGCGGCCCCGAGGTCGCCCGCCTGTTTGCGGTCACCAGGCGAAAAGACCCGCCAGCCAGTAGAAGAGCGCACCGATCGCGGCGGCGGCCGGGAGCGTCACCACCCAGGCGACGACGATGCGGCTGGCGATGTTCCAGCGCACGGCCGACATGCGCCGCGCCGATCCCACGCCAACGATCGCGCCGGTGATGGTGTGCGTGGTCGATACCGGCACCCCCAGCCATGTCGCGCCGAACAGGGTGAGCGCGCCGCCCGTTTCCGCGCAGAAGCCCTGCGCCGGGGTGAGGCGAGTGATCTTCGATCCCATGGTGTGGACGATCTTCCATCCGCCCATCAGCGTGCCCAGCCCCATCGCCGCCTGGCAGCTTATCACCACCCAGAAGGGCACGTGGAATCCACCGCTCAGCATCCCCTGCGAATAAAGCAGCACGGCGATGATCCCCATCGTCTTCTGCGCGTCATTGCCGCCATGTCCGAGCGAATAGAGCGATGCCGAGACGAGCTGGAGCTTGCGGAACCAGCGATCGGCAAGCGTGGGCGTGGCCTTCACGAACGCCCATGAGGTGATGAGCACCAGCACCAGCGCCAGCACCAGGCCGATGGTGGGCGACAGCACGATGGCGGCGGCAGTCTTGAACACGCCGCTCCACACCACCGCGTGCAGCCCCGCCTTGGCGGTGCCGGCGCCCAGAAGGCCGCCGATCAGCGCGTGGCTGCTGCTGGAAGGGATGCCCAGCCCCCAGGTGATGAGGTTCCACGATATCGCCCCCATCAGTGCGCCGAAGATCACATGGGCATCGACGATCTCCGCGCTGACGATGCCGCGCCCCACCGTCTCGGCGACATGCAGGCCGAAGAAAAGGAAGGCGATGAAGTTGAAGAAGGCGGCCCAGACCACCGCATATTGCGGGCGGAGCACCCGGGTGGAGACGATCGTCGCGATCGAGTTGGCGGCATCGTGCAGGCCGTTCAGAAAATCGAACAGCAAGGCCACACCGATCAGCCCGATCAGCAGCGGCAGCGAAAGAGCAGCGGCTTCCATGATGATTGTCCGGCGCGATCAGGCGTGATCGATCACGAGACCCTGGATCTCGTTGGCCACGTCCTCGAACCGGTCGACGATCTTTTCCAGATGGCTGTAGATTTCGCGCCCGACGATGAATTCCAGCGGCTTGCTGTCGATATGGGCGCGGTAGAGCGCGCGCAGGCCGGCATCGTGGATCTCGTCGGCATGGCCTTCGATCCTGACCAGCCGTTCGGTCAGCTCATGCAGCCGCCCGCCATTGGTGCCAACGGACCGTAGCAGCGGCATCGCCTCCGCCGTGATCCGCGCGGCCTCCACGATGATGCCGGCCATGTCGCGCATCTGCGGCTCGAACCGGATGATCTCGTAGAGGGTGATCGCCTTGGCGGTCTTGTTCATCTGGTCGATCGCATCGTCCATCACCCCGATCAGGCTGGTGATGGCGCTGCGGTCGAACGGGGTGATGAGGATGCGGCGCACATCCTGCAGCACCTCGCGGATGATCTCGTCCGCTTCATGCTCGCGCTCGAAGATCTCGCGGACATGATCCGCCATGTCGTCGCCGCCTTCCAGCAGCCGCGCGAGCGCGTCGGCGCCGGCGACCAGCGTGGCGGCATGATCCTCGAACTGTTCGAAGAAGCGCCCCTGTTTCGGCATCAAGGCCTGGAACCAGCGCAGCATCGGTATCGTAGCTCCCCAATTGCGGACGCAGGCGAGGCCGCGCTCCAGCAGGCCGGCGGGCGCGACGGGCGCCCGGAAACCGGCGATCAGTTGTTTCAGTTGCGGCTCGGCGACGGCATCCGCGGCCTCGGCCAGGGTGAACCATCGCGTCTCGCGCTCATCCTGCTCCGGCCATTCTTCCGCCTGCTTCAGCACCGCCAGCGGGAAGACCGCGACGGTGGCGTTGCGCGATTCGCCATTATTCTTTCTCTTGCGATAGCGATAGGTGCCGAGCGCGGACGGGCAGGGAATGCCCGATACGCCCGCTTCCTCATAAGCCTCGTGCGCGGCGGCGCGGTGCGGATCGAGCCCGCGGATCGGATTGCCCTTGGGGATCACCCAGCGCCCCGTATCGCGGGACGTGATGAGCATCACGCGCGCCGATCCGTCCGCCTCGATACGGTAGGGCAAGGCAGCGATCTGGCGGATGGGACGGGCTCCTTCGGGAATGCGCGGCTGTCATTGAAACGTAATATTGGCAAATGCAATCGCCAGCCGCCCGCCGGACGGCCCTTGTGCCGCGCCCGCACCGCGTTACCATCGTCCAAAATACTGGAGAGGCGAACGATATGCGGCATATCGCGATCATCGGTTCGGGCCCGGCGGGCTATTATACGGCGGAAGCCTGCCAGAAGCAGTTCGGCGACCAGGTGAGCATCGACATCATCGATCGTCTGCCCGTGCCCTACGGCCTCATCCGGTTCGGGGTCGCGCCGGATCACCAGTCGATCAAGGCGGTATCCCAGCGCTACGAGCAGGTATCGCTCAACCCCAATGTCCGGTTCGTCGGCAACATCACCGTCGGCGGCGAGGTGACGGTGGCGGAGTTGGTCGCCCTCTATGACGCCGTGATCCTCGCCACCGGCGCACCCGTCGATCGCCCGCTCGGCATCCCCGGCGGCGACCTGCCCGGCGTCATCGGGTCGGCAGCCTTCGTCGGCTGGTATAACGGCCATCCCGATTTCGCCGGGCTCAACCCGCCACTCGACTGCGATGGCGCGGTGGTGATCGGCAACGGCAATGTCGCGCTGGACGTGACGCGCATCCTCGCCAAGGGGCCGGCCGAGTTCGTCGGGTCGGATATCGTCGCCCACGCCTTCGAGGCGCTGGGCAATTCGGCCATCCGCAGGGTGACGATGGTGGGCCGCCGCGGCCCGCACGAAATGCAGATGACGCCCAAGGAGCTGGGCGAGCTCGGCCACCTCCGGCGCGCCGTGCCGCATGTCGACCCCGCCGATCTGCCGCCCGTGGAGGCCGATGCCGCGCTCGAGCCGGGCCAGCGCAAGGCGATGGGCCATCTGCGCGGCTTCGTCTCGCTCGCCCAGGACAAGGAGGTCGCGATCGACTTCGATTTCTTCGCCAAGCCGGTCGCGATCGAGGGCGACGGCCGCGTCGAGCGCCTGATCGTCGAGCGCACCCGGCCGATCGGCGATGGGCAGGTGGAAGGCACGGGCGAAACCTATGCGATCCCGTGCGGGCTGGTCGTATCCTGTATCGGCTATCGCACGCCGCCCATTCCCGGCGTGCCCTATGACGAGAGCGCCGGGCGATTCGCCAACAGCGAGGGCCGCGTGCCCGTGGACGGCGGCAACCTCTACGCCGTCGGCTGGGCCAGGCGGGGGCCGACCGGCACGATCGGCACGAATCGTCCCGATGGCTACAAGATCGCCGAGGAGATCGCCGCCGATCATCCCGCCCCCGCCAACAAGGCCGGCGGCAAGGGGCTGGACGTGCTGCTGGCCGAGCGCGGGGCGGACAAGGTGAGCTTCGCCGACTGGCAGAAAATCGAGGCGGCGGAGACCGCGCGCGCCCGCGACGGAGCCCCGCGCGAAAAATTCGTGGTGGTTGCGGACATGCTGGCTGCACGAGGCGCTTGAAAGCCGGAAAAATCCCCCCTATAGGCGCCCGACTTGGCAAGCAGTCGCGCCTTCCCGAGAGGCACAAAACAGCGATTGCACTCCGCGTCGGGGAGTAGCTCAGCCTGGTAGAGCACTGTCTTCGGGAGGCAGGGGCCGGAGGTTCGAATCCTCTCTCCCCGACCATTCATCTTGTTCCGCCGTCAGCGGTAGCCGGCCTCCTTGGCCGGCGCCGGACGCACCGAGCGGGCCGCTTGCCCCGAATGGATCGGGGGCCTTCCAATCTTACGATGATCGTCCGAACGGCGCGGGCGCCGGATCGCCCCGCCCCTGCGCTGCGCGCGGCATCGTCCGCCCCTCGATCCAGTGCGGCTCGCCCAGCGGAATTCGAGCCAGCTTCGTCATCCACCGACGAATCGACTTCTGGCCGGTCTCGGCGTCGCGCGTCAGCCTCGATTCCTTCTGCACCCGCGAAGGCGTCTGAGCCGATTTCACCTCGACATATAGCGGATGGGCTCTGATGCGCTCGGTGAGCTGGCGGGCACAGGCCCGACCGGACGATATTTCCTCGCCCGGCGCCTCCCGCACTGGTTGAACGCGAGAGCGCGGCTGTCAGGAGATCACTGCCAATTTCGGATCGGTCGAAATATCACGGGAGGCATCGGTTCGGCGGGCGGCCGATAGTGATTGCGTGTCTGGAGGCAATATTTGCCGTGAAGGATGCCGAGGTAGCGGCTCCGGAGGGGAGGCTGGACCAAAATTTCCGCAGCGATCCCCGGCCATGAAGCAGACGGTATTCGATGATCTGACATGAAATTGAGCAATCCAGGAGATACCAAGTCCTCCGGGATCATTACTGGTGCTGCGGTGATTTTTAAGCTTTAGCCAATGACTTGGCCATGATAGTCGACCTCAATTCCTGGAGGCCCTCATGACTCGCACTCCGTACGCAACTGTCGCCGCGCAAACCCCAGGCGCTGACAACAACTGGTTTCGCGCGCACCCCTACGATCCGCCGTTTCTGCATGTCCTTTCCGCGGAAGACCATGACATCCTAATCGCCTGGCTTCGCCAGACAAGCGAACAGTGGCCAAATTCAGGCGCCTCCAGCATCGATACAATTACAATGCTTACCGGTCTGATGATGTCGTCGGGCATCAAGCGCGTTGTCCAATGTGGGCACTATGTCGGGTTTTCGACGCTCTTGTTGGGCATGATCGCCCGCCGTATGGGGATAGGAACGAAGCTCTACACGGTAGATATTGATCCGAAGTCGAGCGCCTATACTTCGGGTTGGCTGGAACGAGCGGAACTGTCAGACATAGTCCAAGTCGCGGTCCGCGACTCATCAGATCCGATCTGCGCTAAGGAAGCTGCGGCTTTTCTCGGAGGAGCGCCGCAGCTTGTATATATCGACAGCTCCCACCAATATGACCACACTCGGCAGGAACTGGAACTATGGTGGGAAGCCCTTCCCCCCGGTGGCTTGCTTGTGATGGACGACGTGTCGGGCCTGTCGGCTGACTTCGATCGGACGAAGAAGGGTGGCTCGCATCGCGCCGCAATGGAGTTCCGCAGCCACACGGCCCCGAATGCCGTGATCCTAAACAGCACCCATTACCTGGAAAACAAACACCCCACCGTATTTCGGGGAGTTTGCGGCCTGGGGCTGTTTCAGAAGCCCTATCCCTTCGGGGGTTAGCGCGACCCACGAAAGCAATGGAGCCACGGGGCGATTGGAACGAAGTCCGTGGGTTCGCCGCCTCGCTGTTGTCCGATCAAGCTATCGCTGGAAATCCTCGCGGATGTAATCCACCGGCCGATGGGCGGATAATGGAGCCGCGTGCCGGCGGCCGGCCGGTCAGCGGTCGTGCGGGTTCTTCGGCGCGGGGGTGCCGGGGGCGCTGGTGGAAAGGATGCAGGGCTTGATCGCGCTTGGCCGGGGCCGTTCGCCCCTGGCTTCATACATCGCCATATAGCCGCCAGCCGACGGCATGGTCAGCCGGCCGACGCGGGCATAGCCGACGGCCGCCATCTCGCAATCGAGCAGCGCGGGCGGCGTGCCATGTTCGGCGGTGGGTCGATTCGAATCGACCACGACGACGCGGCCGCCGGGGCGGAGCGCGGGGCGCATCCGCCAGAGGAACTCATAGGGCGCGCCGATCTCGTGATACATGTGCACCAGGAAGATCCGGTCGAAGCTCGCCTCCGGCAGCTTGGGATCGGCGGGCTCGCCCAGCTTGACGCTGACATTGTCGATCGCCTCGCGATTGACGCGCTCGGCCAGCCTGTCGCGCACCTCGGGCACGATATCTTCCGCCAGCACGCGGCCGTCCTCGCCGACTCGGGAGGCGAGGCGGATGGTGTAATAGCCCTCGCCCGCGCCGATATCCGCCACCGTCATGCCGCGCACGACGCCGGAGCGCGTCATGACATTAACGGCCTCGCGCAGGCGATCGCGATCATCCTCGTTCGAGTAGCGGTTGGAGACGATCGGCGCCACCGGGCGATGGGCAGCGGGAAAATCGCTGCTCTTCACCTCAGCATCGCTGCCGGGTGCCGCCGGCGTGCAGGCCGCCAGCGCGCCCAGCAGCAATATGGCCGGCGCCCTCAGCCTCACTCGACGTCCTCTACCTCGACCTTCTCGCCGGTCACGCGCTGGGAAAGGGCGGCGGCCATGAACGGATCGAGATCGCCATCGAGCACGTCCGACGGCGAGGTGGAGGTGACGCCGGTGCGCAGATCCTTCACCAGCTGATAGGGCTGGAGCACGTAGGATCGGATCTGGTGGCCCCAGCCGATATCGGTCTTCGCCTCATAGCCGGCGCTCGCCTCCGCCTCGCGGCGCTGCAATTCCTGCTCGTAGAGGCGCGCCTTGAGCTGCTTCATCGCCTCGGCCCGGTTCTTGTGCTGCGAACGCTGGTTCTGGCAGGCGACGATGATGCCGGTGGGGATGTGGGTGATGCGCACCGCCGAATCGGTGGTGTTGACGTGCTGGCCGCCGGCGCCGGACGATCGGTAGGTGTCGATCTTCAGGTCCTTGTCCAGCACCTCGATATCGATGTCGTCATCCACCTCGGGATAGACCCAGACGGAGGCGAAGCTGGTGTGGCGGCGCGCCGCCGAATCATAGGGGCTGATGCGGACGAGGCGGTGGACGCCGCTTTCCGTCTTGGCGTGGCCATAGGCGTTCTCGCCGCGGATCATCAGCGTGGCGGACTTGATGCCCGCCTGCTCGCCCGCATGATAGTCGATCAGCTCCACCTTCATGCCGTGGCGCTCGGCCCAGCGCGCATACATGCGCTGCAGCATCCCGGCCCAATCCTGGCTCTCGGTGCCGCCGGCCCCGGCATTCACCTCGATATAGGCATTGTTGGCATCGGCTTCGCCCGCCAGCAGCGCCTGCACCTTGTCCCGCTCGGCCCGTTCGGCGAGTGCGGCCAGCGTGGCGACGCCTTCGTCGACCATCGCATCGTCGCCCTCGGCCTCGGCCATCTCCATCAGCTCGATCGTGTCGGAAAGCTCCGTCTCGATCGCGCGGGTCGCGGTGATCGCCTCGTCCAGCCGGCGGCGTTCGCGCATCACCTCCTGCGCGGCCTTGGGGTCGTCCCACAGCTTCGGGTCCTCGACGCGGTTGTTCAGCTCATCGAGGCGGCGCAGCGCGCGGTCCCAATCCAGGAACCGGCGCAGCAGCGCGAGCGCATCGTTGATCTGGTCGGCATAGGCTTGCGCTTCGGCGCGCATCGTCAAGGCTCCTGAACATGGTCTGTCGCCCCGGCGCCGGCCGGGGCAATCCCGCGGCGGCGTGGCGGGACAATGCGGTGGCCCGGCCCGCGCCGGGCGGAAGCATCGGCTGGCGGGTTAATAGATGCCGCCCTCTCTTTGCAAGAAATCGCTGTCGCCGCTGCGTTGCGCGGGCCGCGCGGCATCCGCCTGCTTGGCGATCTCCTCGCGCCTTATGGTGCGGCGCGGCTCGCTTTCGGGCTTGAAGGCTTCCCAGATGATCGCCGCCTTGGGATCGGTGCCCGGCCAGCCGGCAAAGACCTTGCGGCCCGACTTGCGATCGATCCGCACCATGCGGATACCCGGCGGCGCGCGGAAGGGCACGACGGGCATGTCCTTCATCGCCACCTGCGCGAACTGCTTGAAGATCGGCGCGGCGACGGTGCCGCCCTGGGCATAGCCGCCCAGCGAGCGCGGCTGATCGTAGCCGAGATAGACGCCGGCGACGAGATCGGCCGATCCGCCCACGAACCATACGTTGGTGGGGCCGGTGGAGGTGCCCGTCTTGCCGAACAGCGGCCGGCCGAGATCGCGCAGGATGGTGGCGGTGCCGCGCTGGACCACGCCTTCCAGGATATGCACGGTCTGATAGGCCGTCATCGCATCCATCACCTGGCGGCCGCGCGGGCGCGGGCGCGGCATCGGGCCGCCGTTCCAGTCCTTGGCGTTGCAGCCCTCGCACGGCCGGGTATCGGCGCGCCATATCGTCTTGCCGTTGCGGTCCTGGATATAGTCGATCAGCGTCGGCTTCAGCTCGCGGCCGTTATTGGCCAGCATCGCATAGGCGTTGGTGAGCTTCAGCACCGTGGTGTCACCGGCGCCGAGCGAGATGGCGAGCACGGCGGGATAATCGCCGATGCCCATCGCCTTGGCGGTCTTCACCACCTTGTCCATGCCGGTCTGGCTGGCGGCGCGCACCGTCATCAGGTTGCGCGACTGCTCGACGCCCCAGCGCATCGTCTGCGGGCCGGCATTGCCGCCGGAGAAGTTGCGGAAGCATTTCTGCCCGAGCCTGGCCGACTGGTAGACGCAGAAGGGACCATCGACGATGATCGAGGCCGGCGTCATGCCATTATCCAGCGCGGCGGCGTAGACGAAGGGCTTGAAGCTCGATCCCGGCTGGCGCTGCGCCTGGGTCGCGCGGTTGAAAGAGGAACCGCGCGCATCGAACCCGCCCTGCATGGCCAGCACGCGGCCATTATGCGGGTCCTCCGCCACGAAGCCGCCGGAAACCGCGGGGATGTTGCGCAGGCCGAAGGCGCCGCCTTCCCGCTTCACCACGATCACGTCGCCCGGCGCCAGGAAATCGAAGGCGCGGCCACCGACGCCGCGCTTCGGCATGGCGGCGGCGGCGGCGTAGAGCGTGCCGGTCGATCCGTCCGCAAGGCCGATCTCGGCGCTGCCGGCGCTCTTCGCCAGCACCACGGCGGCCAGCCAGTCGGCATAGCCCGTGCCGACATTGGCGGCGGCCAGCCGCGCGGGCCAGCCTTCGCCCGGATCGATCTTCTTGACCGGGCCGCTCCAGCCCTTGCCGCGATCGTAGCGGACGAGGCCGTCGCGCAGCGCGGTTTCCGCCGCCCCCTGCACCCTGGGATCGATCGAGGTGCGCACCCAGAGCCCGCCCGAATAGACGCTGTGGGGGCCGTCCTTGGCGGCCTCGCCATAACGCTCGATCAGCTCGCGGCGCACTTCTTCCATGAAATAGCCGCCGATGTCGCGGCGGACCACGGCGGCGCGGTGGATGGTGCCGAGCGGCGCGGCGCTGGCGGCGGCGCGCTGCGCCTCGTCGATCCAGCCATTCGCCTTCATCTGCGCCAGCACATAATCGCGCCGTTCCAGCGCGCGGGCGGCGAAGCGATCGGGGTTATAATTGGCCGGGGCCTTGGGCAGGATGGCCAGATAGGCCATTTCCGGCAGCGACAGCTGATCGACGTCCTTGTCGAAATAAGCGCGCGCGGCGGACTGGACGCCATAGGCGTTCCGCCCGAGGAAGATCTGGTTGAGGTAAAGCTCCAGGATCTGCTGCTTGGTCATCGCATGCTCGATCCGGCGGGCGAGGATCATCTCCTTGATCTTGCGGGTCGGCGAATATTCGTCGCCGATCAGCAGGTTCTTGGCGACCTGCTGGGTGATGGTCGATCCGCCGCGCGCCCGCTCGCCCGATCCGAGCTTGGAGACATAATCGATCACCGCGCCGGCAAGGCCGGTCAGGTCAACGCCGCTGTGCGAGAAGAAGGTCTTGTCCTCCGCCGCCAGGAAGGCGTGGACCAGCATCGGCGGATATTCGTCATAGGCCAGCTCCACCCGCCGCTCACGCGCGAAGCTGTGGACCGGCATGCCGTCGATATCGCGCACATTGGTGGGGAGCGGCGGCTCATAGGCGAGAAGCTGGTCCGCATCGGGCAGGTCGCGCGCGAAGACCAGCCATACCGCCAGCCACAGCACCAGCAGCCCGCCCGCCGCATAGGCCGCCCAGCGGACGATTCGGCGCTGCCACAACGCGCGCAGCGCCGGCCCGAGGCCGTCGCCCGCACGCCTGAGCTTCATGTGCAGATTCTCCGGCGGCGCATCTTCCATCGCCCCGCCATCTAGCAGGTTGAGGCCGCTTTGCCAGCCATCAGGCGATCAGTTGCTCGCCAGCCGCCGTGCGAAGTGGACCTCGATGGCGCGGCGGACCCCCTTGGCGATATCGCGACGATATTTTTCGGAGAAGAGCAGCTTCGCATCCTCCTCGTTGGAGATGTAGCCCGTTTCCAGCAGCACGGAGGGCACGTCCGGCGCCTTGAGCACGATCAGGCCGGCAAAGCGGTGGAACTCGTCCTTGAAGGGGATGTGCGGCGCCATCTCGCGCTGGAGCAGCACCGCGAAATCGGCCGAGATGTTCATCGTCTCGCGCTGGGCGAGGTCGAACAGGATCGAGGAGACGTCCTCATTCTCCCCGCCGAGATTGACGCCGTTCAGCACGTCCGCCCGATTCTCGCGCGCGGCGACGGCGGCGGCCACCCGGTCGGACGCGACCTCGGACAGGGTGTAGATGGTGGCGCCCCGCGCCGCCGGATTGGGGGCGCTGTCGGCATGGACCGAAAGGAACAGGTCCGCCCCCAGCCGGCGCGCTATCTCCCGCCGCTCGCCCAGCACCAGGAAACGATCCGTCTCGCGGGTGAGCGCCACGCGCACCCGGCCGGATTCGACCAGCTCGTCGCGGATGGCGAGCGCGATGGCCAGTGCGGCATCCTTCTCCCGGCGCCCGCCCGGCCCCAGCGAGCCCGGATCATGGCCGCCATGGCCGGCATCGATCACCACCAGCGGGCGATTGCTGCCCTTCGCCCCGATCACGCGGGGAAGCGGCGGCCCATCGCCTTCCGCCGAACGATCCAGCGGCACGCGCACGGCCGACCGATCGGACCGGCGCGGCGCGGATGCCTGGACGGCGACGGGCGGCAGGAAGACGCGCCGGGGCGCATCGATGCTGCGGGCGAAGGCGCGTTCGCTGGCGCCCGCTATCTCCAGCACCAGCGACCGGCCGTCCGCCGCGAACCCGCCGCCCTTCACCAGCGCGGGGCCTTTCAGGTCCAGGACGACGCGCGCGGTGCGCGGATCGAACTGCGCCTGCCGGATCGCGGCGATATAGCCGCCGGCCTCCCCGCCCGACCCGGCATGGGCGGATGCGATGTCGATGGCGATGCGGCGCGGCCCGTCCAGCGTGAAGACCGACGCCTTCTCTACCGGCCCGTCGAAGCGCAGGGTGATGCTGTCCCCCAATATCTCGACGCCCCGGATCGACGCGGCGTCGATCGGGGTCGCGATGAAGATGGCAAGCAGAACCAGGCAGAGGACGCGTGGAATTGCGGAAAAGATCTGCCTGTCCCCCCCTTCGTCCTTCGATCGGCGCAAGCGGCCGAATATTCCGCCGCCAGCCTGCGCGATGCGCGAGATCATGTTTCGAGCCGTCCCGTAGCGCTTTCCGGTTTCGCCTTGAAGCATAGGGGCAAACACTTACTTTACCAAAGTCCCGATATCACGGCCCTGCCGGACAGTTGTGGTTGCCCGCCGTCCGCGCAGATGCTAGCAGCGGAATATCCGCGCGGCTGCCTTTGATCCAACAGGGCAAGGCCCGATCGGAACAGGAGCCGCATTTGCGGCCGCCCATCTAGGTTGACGCTGCATGAGTCTTGATTTCCCGAACCTCAGTCGCCCCTCGAAAGGTGGCGGCGCGTCGGTTCGGGGCCTGTTTCCGGCGCACGGTGCCGGACATGACATTGCGGCAGACGCACAGTTTCTCTTTTTCAACCGGGTGAACTGGCGCGGCATCGCGACGATGCCGGCGCCTGCGCCCCTTACATATCGCGCGCCGCGCCGCAGACTGGCGGATGGCGGACGCGCCCGGAGAATAATGAATGACCATGCGCATGCTGATCGACGCGCGCCACCGGGAGGAAACCCGCGTAGCCGTCGTCAAGGGAAACCGCATCGAGGAATTTGATTTCGAGTCCGCCGAGCGCAAGCAGCTCAAGGGCAATATCTATCTGGCCAAGGTGACGCGCGTCGAGCCGTCGCTGCAGGCGGCCTTCGTCGATTATGGCGGCAACCGCCACGGCTTCCTCGCTTTTTCGGAAATCCACCCCGATTACTACCAGATCCCCAAGGAGGATCGCGAGGCCCTGCTGCGCGAGGAGGCGGAGCACGCCGCCGAGGAAGAAGCGCTGCGCCAGCGCGAGGAGGCCGAGGAGGATCATCATGATGACGAGGATCATCATGACGATCACGATCATGACGACGACGCCAATGGCGAAAGCGAGGATGCGCCCCGCCGCAGGCCGACGAGCGCCGGCGGCGGCGACGAGAATGCCGTGGAGGCGCTGCGCGCCAAGCGCATGAACCTGCGCCGCCGCTACAAGATCCAGGACGTGATCCGCCGTCGCCAGGTGCTGCTGGTGCAGGTGGTGAAGGAGGAACGCGGCAACAAGGGCGCGGCGCTGACCACCTATCTCAGCCTTGCCGGCCGCTATTGCGTGCTGATGCCCAATACCGCCCATGGCGGCGGCATCAGCCGGAAGATTTCGAACGCCGCCGATCGCAAGCGCCTGAAATCGATCATGGCGGAACTCAACCTGCCGAAGACGATGGGCTGCATCGTCCGCACGGCGGGCCTCCAGCGCACCAAGACCGAGATCAAGCGCGATTTCGACTATCTCGCCCGGCTGTGGGACGAGATTCGCGAGAATACGCTGCAGTCCGAGGCACCGGCGCTGATCTACGGCGACAGCGACCTCATCAAGCGGGCGATCCGCGACATCTACAATCGCGACATCGACGAGGTGATCGTCGAGGGCGAGGAAGGCTATCGCCAGGCGCGCAGCTTCATGAAGCTGCTGATGCCGAGCCATACCAAGAAGATCGTGGCCTATAACGATCCGGTGCCGCTGTTCCAGCGCTTCGGGGTCGAGGACCAGCTGGCCGCGATGTATCAGCCGATCGTCCAGCTCAAGTCCGGCGGCTATCTGGTCATCAATCCCACGGAAGCGCTGGTTTCGATCGACATCAACTCGGGCCGTTCGACGCGCGAGCATAATATCGAGCAGACCGCGCTCAGCACCAACCTCGAGGCCGCGCACGAGATCGCGCGCCAGCTTCGCCTGCGCGACATGGCCGGCCTGGTCGTGATCGATTTCATCGACATGGAATCGAACTCGAACAACCGCAAGGTCGAGAAGGCGATGAAGGAGGCGCTGAAGAACGACCGCGCCCGCATCCAGGTGGGCCGCATCTCCAGCTTCGGCCTGTTCGAGATGAGCCGCCAGCGGCTGCGCACCGGCGTGCTCGAGGCCTCGACCCGCCAGTGCCCGCATTGCGAGGGCACCGGGCTCGTCCGCACCGCATCCTCGGCCGGCCTTTCGGCGCTGCGCATGCTGGAGGACGAGGCCGCGCGCGGGCGCGGTTCGCGCCTCGTGCTGCGCGCCAGCCAGGAAGCCGCCTTCTACGTCCTCAACCGCAAGCGCGACGAGATCGGCGAGATCGAGGAACGCTATGGCGTGCTGATCGAGATCCTTTCGGACGGCTCGCTCGAAGGCGCGCGGATGACGGTGGAATCCTCCGGCCCGCCGCCGGCCTATACGCCGCGCCTGCCGCAGCCCGTCGCCATCGAGCCCGAGGATGACGACATCCTCGATCTCGAGGACGAGGAAGAGGAAGAAGCCGCCGAGGAAGCCGAGGCCGAGGCCGCCGGTGGCGAGCAGGAACGGCGCGACAGCGAGGAACGCGGCCGCCGTCGCCGCCGTCGCCGCCGTCGCGGCGGCCGGCGCGAGGAGGGCGAGACCGCCCCGCGCGACGAGCAGACCGAGGGCGAGAACGAGGAAGCCGGCGACGACGAGGACGAGCAGGGCGAAGCCCCCGCCGTCAGCGCCGAGAGCGAGGCCGAGCGCGAGGAACGCGAGGAAGGCCGTCGCCGCCGTGGCCGTCGCGGCCGTCGTGGCGGCCGCCGCCGCAACGGCGACGAGACGGTGACCGACGCCGCGACCGCGGAAGCCGAATCGGCTGAGGCCGAGGAAGCGGAGACCGCCGAGGCGGTGACGGCCGAGGCTCCCGCCGCCGAGGCGGTGGCCGAGGAAGGCCCGGCCAAGCCGCGCGCTCGCCGGCGTCCGCGTGCCCGCAAGGAGGCCGAGGCCGAAATCGTCGTGGCCGAAGCACCCGCCGCGGTGGCCGCTCCCGTCGAAGAAGCCGCCGTGGNGCCGGTCGCGGAGGAAAAGCCCAAGCGCACCCGCCGCAAGGCCGCGCCCAAGGCGGAAACCGCCGAGGCCGTGGCCGACGCGAAGCCGAAGGCGGCGCCCAAGCCCCGGGCCACCAAGGCCAAGGCGGCCGNGCCTGTCGAAACCCCGGCCAATGACGAGGAGGCCCCGGCCAAGCCGCGCCGCCGCACCCGTGCCAAGGCGGCGGATGCGCCTGCCGAGGCGGCCGTCGCGGAAGCCCCAGCCGCGCCCGACGCGGCGGCCGATGCCGCCCCGCGCCGGGGCTGGTGGCAGCGCACGTTCGGCAACTGATCGCCTGACGGCGGCCGGCCATCCATCCGATGGCCGGCCGCTTTCATCCGGAGTTCAGGCGCATGGGGAGACATCCGGCATGATGCATCGCTCCGTCCGTCCCCTTCCCGGCAGGCAGATCGGCCGCTGGCTGATGGCGCTGCTGCTCTCCATGGCGCTGCTGGCACGGCCGGCGATGGCGCAATCCATCCTGCGCGATGCCGAAACCGAATCGCTGCTGAACGATATCGCCCGCCCGATCGTCGTCGCCGCTGGGCTCGAGCCCAACAATGTCCAGATGGTCCTGATCCAGGACAAGGAGATCAACGCCTTCGTCGCGGGCGGCCAGATCGTCTACATCCATTCCGGCCTGATCACCGCGGCGGACAACGCCAACGAGGTGCAGGGCGTGATCGCCCACGAGGTGGGCCACATCACCGGCGGCCATATCGTCCGCTTTTCCGAAGGCGCGCGTGCGGCGACGGGGATCAGCATCCTTTCGCTGCTGCTGGGCGTGGCCGCGATCGCGGCCGGCGGCGGCGAGGCGGGCATGGGCATCCTTTCCGCGGGCCAGCAGGCGGCGATGAGCAACTTCCTCGCCTTCACCCGCACCCAGGAATCGAGCGCGGACGCCGCTGGCGCCAGCTTCATGAAGAAGGCCGGCATATCGGGGAAGGGATCGGTCTCCTTCTTCCAGAAGCTGCGCAAGGAGGAATTCCGCCTCTCCTCCAGCTATGCCGATGTCGATCCCTATGCCCGCACCCACCCGATGTCGGCCGATCGCGCCGCCGTGATGGAGGCGGAGCTGAAGACCGATCCCGCCTGGAACAAGCCGACCGATCCGGCGCTGGAGGCCCGCTTCCAGCGGGTGAAGGCGAAACTCGCCGGCTTCGTCCAGGACCCCAAGGTCACGCTGATCAAATATCCCGAAAGCGACCAGAGTATCCCCGCCTGCTATGCGCGCGCATATGCCTGGCATCGCGCCGCCTATCCGGACAAGGCGGTGGCGGAGGTCGACAAGCTGATCGCCGCCCAGCCGCACGATCCCTATTTTCTCGAGCTCAAGGGCCAGGTCCTGCTCGAATCCGGGCAGCCCAAGGCCGCGATCGCCCCCTTGCGCGAGGCGGTGGAGCGCACGCGCAGCACCCCGCTGATCGCCACCCTGCTGGGCCATGCGCTGATCGCGTCCGAAGACCCCGCCAACCTGGCCGAGGCCCGCACCGTGCTGCGCAACGCGGTGGCGCGGGACAATGAGAATCCCTTCGCCTGGTATCAGCTCGGCATCGTCTACAGCCAGGAAGGCGATATCGCGCGCGCGGCGCTCGCCACGGCGGAACGCTATGCGATGACCGGCCAGCCGCAGCTCGCGCTCGGCAACGCCGAAACCGCGATGCGCGGCATCCCGCAAGGCACGCCCGATTATGTGCGCGCGGAGGATATCGCATTGACATCCCGGCAGGCGATCGCCGATCGCAAGCGACGCTGAACGGAAAGGGGCCGGCACGCCCGTGCAGGAAAACAGGAAAGGATATTGGGTGGCAGGCATCATCGGTGCGCTGGCCGGGGGAGCGGCCGCGCTGGCGCTCACGGCATTGCAATCGGCCCCCTCGGCGGGAACGGTTCCGGCCAGGGATCGCGCGGCGATCGAGGCGATCGTCCATGACTATATCCTCGCCCATCCGGAGATCATCCCGGAGGCGATGGAGAAATTGCAGGGCCGCCAGACCGCGCAGCTGATCGAAGCCAACCGCAAGGCGCTGGAAACGCCCTTCGCGGGCGCCTGGGCCGGCGCGCGCGACGGCGATGTCGTACTGGTCGAATTCTTCGATTATTCCTGCGGCTATTGCCGCCAGAGCGTTGCCGACGTTGATCGGCTGATCAAGGAGGACCCGAAGCTCAAGGTCGTCTTCCGGGAACTGCCGATCCTGGGCGACGCCAGCGACGCGGCGGCGAAGGTCAGCCTGTCCGCCGCGCGGCAGGGCGCCTTCTATCCCTTCCATCTCAAGCTCTACAATAGCGGCCGGCCCACGCCCGCTGCCATCGCCGAGGTGCAGAAGCAGGTCGGCCTCGATCCCGTGCGCGTGGCGGCGGACAGCAAGGCGGCCGCGGTGCAGTCGGAGATCGACGGCAATATCGGCCTTGCCCGCACGCTCCAGCTCAGCGGCACGCCGGCCTTCATCGTCGGCAACCAGTTGCTGCCCGGCGCCGTCGGCTATGACGCGCTGAAGAAGGCGATCGCGGAGGCCCGCACCGCCAGGCACTGAGACGCCGATCCGGCGGCGGCGCGGATCAGCTTTCCGCGCCGCTGTCCGGTTCGGGCTTACGCCCCTTGAAGCCCTGGGCGATCACATACCATTCGGACGAGTCCTTGCGGCTCGCCGGCGGCTTGGCGTGCTTGACGGTGGTGAACAGGCGCTTGAGCTCGGCGACCAGATCATTGTCCGCGCCGCCTGCCAGCACCTTGGCGACATAGGCGCCGCCGGGCCGCAGCACGTCCGCCGCGAAGGCGCAGCCGGTCTCGACCAGCGCCATGGTGCGCAGATGATCGGTCTGGGGATGGCCCACGGTGTTGGCCGCCATGTCGGACAGGACGAGATCGGCCGGCCCGCCCAGCGCTTCGCTCAACAGATCGGGCGCGGCATCATCCATGAAATCCATCTGCAGGATGGTGACGCCGTCGATCGGATCGACCGGCAGCAGATCGATGCCCACGATCGTCGCCTTGGGCGATACCTTGCGCACCACCTGGCTCCACCCGCCAGGCGCGATGCCGAGGTCGACGACGCGGCTCACCCCTTTCAGCAGGTGGAAGCGCTCGTCCAGTTCCAGCAGCTTGTAGGCCGCGCGCGAGCGATAGCCCTCGGCCTTGGCGCGGCGCACATAGGGGTCGTTCAGCTGGCGCTCGAGCCAGCGGGTCGAGGCGGCGCTGCGTCCCCGTGCGGTCTTCACCCTCTGGCGGCCGCCCGATCCGCCGCGGCTCATTGCTTCATACTCATGCGCGCCCGGTCTCACGCGCCATCAGCGAACGCAAGATGCCTTCGCGAATCCCGCGGTCGGCAACCCCCAGCCGCTCCGCCGGCCAGATGTCGATGATCGCCTCCAGGATGGCGCAGCCGGCCACCACCAGATCGGCGCGTTCCGTGCCGATGCAGGGCAGGCCCGCGCGTTCGGCGACGGACATGGACGACAGGCGCGTGCTGATGTCGCGCATCGATTGCGCCGGCACCATCAGCCCGTCCACCGCGCGCCGGTCGTAGCTTGCCAGGCCGAGATGCAGGCTCGCGAGCGTGGTCACCGTGCCGCTGGTGCCGAGCAAGCGGGACGACGCATGGTTCACCCCGGCCAGCCCTTCGGCAAAGGGCGCGAACGCCTCCGCCACCCGCGCGCGCATGCGCCCATAGGCGGCCAGCCGCGCCTCGCGGTCCGCCCAGTCGTGCGGCTCGGTCTCGGTGAGCGAGACGACGCCCCAGGGCGCGGAAAACCATTCGATGATGCGCGGCGTATCCCCGACGGGCTCGATCAGCACCAGTTCGGTGGAGCCGCCGCCGATGTCGAAGATGAGCGCCGGCCCCTCCCCGGGCTCCAGCAGCACATGGCAGCCCAGCACGGCCAGCCGCGCCTCCTGCTCCGCCGAGATGATGTCGAGCGCGATCCCCGTCTCGCGATAGACGCGCTCCACGAACTCGCGCCCGTTGCTCGCCCGGCGGCAGGCCTCGGTCGCCACCGACCGCACCAGCGTCACCTGCCGGCGCTGCAATTTTTCCGCGCAGATCGAAAGCGCGGCGACCGCGCGGTCCATCGCCCGGTCGCTGAGCCGCCCCGTCGCGGCCAGACCTTCGCCCAGACGAACGATTCGCGAAAAGGCATCGACGACGACGAAACCTTCCTCCGCCGGCCGCGCGACAAGTAGACGACAATTATTGGTGCCAAGATCAAGCGCCGCATAAGTGCGGCGGTGGAGCCGCCTCTGGGGCGCGTCGGGGGCCGCGTTGCGCGAAAAGCTTCCGCGTCGCGGCGCCGCCATTCCGGTCTGCTGCGCCATGCAATCACTCTTATCTTTCCGGCCGATCCGATGCCGCCGGGACTTGGGAGGGAGACTATCGGCACATGGAGGTCGCGGCAAGGCCGCCGGCGACAGGGATCGAACGTTGGGGCGTTGACAGGAGGCAGGACGGCTTATATTGCGCGCGCCTGCCTTTTGCCCCGTCGTCTAAAGGTAAGACTACGGACTCTGACTCCGTCAATCGAGGTTCGAATCCTCGCGGGGCATCCAACATCAGGCATTTTCTGCCTCCAATTCAGCCGTTTGCGCGCGTGCCTTGGCTAACTTTCTGTCACGGTTAGCCATAACCTTGGCCATTCCTGCGTCCGCACGCACGCCCCGATCGCTGTCGCCGGCATAGCGCAGATACTCTTTCAGCGTTTTATGGCCGGTGATCGCCATGCCTTCATCAGGGGTGCATCCCGCCTCCCGACAGCGGCGCGCGGCCGACTTGCGAAGCCCGTGCGGTGAGCAATGCGACAAGCCTGCCTGAATGCACGCCCGTTTCATCAAATTGTAGAATCCCTTGGGCGTGAACGGCTCGCCGCGATTGCTTTCCAGCAGGGTCGCCTCGCCCAAGGGGCCCGCGTCCAGCGCCTCTTGCAACGGCTCGACAACTAACACGTCCACCGCGTTGCTGGTTTTGCTCTGGTCCAGCCTGATTCGGCCGCCCTCGATCGTCTCATGGGTCATCAACCGGACGTCCCCGCTCCGCTGGGCGCCGTAGAGCAGCAGGGCGAAGGCAAGGCGCGGCTTGGTGCCCAGGGCGTGTTTCGCCTCGAAAGCGGCCAGCTCGTCCTCACTCCAACGGTGATAGCCGTCGCTAACCGCCCTTGGCGGCTTGGTGTCTTTCACCGGATCGAAGCCCTGGGGAACGATCTTGGCCCGGCGGGCGATGATGAACAACTGGGTCAGCAGCTTACGCAGCCGCGCCGCCGCATGGGGCTTGTGACGCATGGCGTTCATAAGTCTGGCGATCCGCTCCGCATCGAAGCGACGCATCGGATCCTTCCCGAAATTGGCGCGAAAGCGCTCCAGCACGCCGCGATAGACGGTCTGCGTCGCCGGTTTCAGATCGAGGAAAGCATTGTCGCTGTAATAGCGGGAAATCACGTCCGCGACGCTGCCGGCAATGATCCGGCTCGCCCCGATCTGAATTGGCTCGGCTGAAAGGCAAGCGGCATATTCGCGCTCGAAATCCTTCGTGCCGTATGGCGCCTTGAACGAATGCGGAGCATAGCCCTTACGGCGGAATCGCCAGCGTGGCTTCCCATGACGGTCTCGGTAGGGGGTCGCCCAAGGATAGCGTTTCTTCATTGTGCAGCGAACCGATCAAGACGATCATCGAGATCATCGCCGCCGCCATTGGAATTTTCACCGCCGACGAATTTCAGCGTGATAACCCCGCTCGGGGTTATCGCCACGCTGGCGACCTGCGCCCCACCCTGCAACGCTCCGCGAACAGCGCGGGTGACGTCGCTCTGTTTGAAATGGGAGGAGCGCTGGGACATCGGGCCTAAGCCTCGTTTTCCGCCAAGCGAGCGCTCACCCGCGCAAGAATGCCATGAACATTGAGCAGTATGCAGGCATCGGGATCAATCCGATCGCCATCCATCACGCGGATCAGTCGCCAGCCTTCAAGCTCATGGCACACGGCCACGCGACGCTCTTCCCAAAAGCCCATGAGCTTCTCGAAATCCTCGGCATGCGCGAACTGCGGCCCTTGCAACGTCGATAGAATGCGGCGCGCCAGCACATTGGCTTCCTCCACCTTCAATCCGAAATCGACGAGCCGCCGGGTAATCGCCAAGCTCGCGACGTCGGCGAGGGAAAAATCGTGCCAAACACGCGTATCTTCCTGCCCGTAAAGAACGACCTGCCGACGCGCGATCCAGTTTCGCAACGCCTTCGGCGTGGTTTCGATCGCCTTGGCCGCGTCTGAAAACCGCGTCTTCCGATCGGCTAAGGATGACATACAAATTTTCTCCGCTGAGTATTTAATGTCAAATATCTCAGCGGAGAACATTGTCAAGCATCGATAGTCCAGGCGGGCGCCAGATGCCGCTGACTGACCGCGCAAACGGCGCGCTAGTGGCATCGCCACTCAACCCCAAATGATCTCGTCACTTTTTTGAACAGCGCCGACATATCGCGCAAATGGGCGTACGGCCGTGAAGCCTTGACGGTCGAGGTATCGCCAGACGCTACGCAGCGATTCCGCGACGCGCAGTAAAGCGTTTTCTTCCTCCCGGCCGCGCTCCATAGAAGGGGTCTGATATTGGTTGTCCAGGATCATATCTATTTCCTCGAACGCGACCAGCGCGGCAATAGCCGCATGATCGCCGGACATGTACCAACCTCCGAAGGCCGCCCGCGCCTTCCCGCCTTCATAAGCAAACGCGAGGCGTTTATAGATTACGTCAATTTCATGGTTCAGGTCTTCATCAAGCACCTTCCATTCAAGGAAGGTCTGCATGAACGCTTCAGCAAAAGGATCTGATTCGCGCTCGGCGCTCACATCATTGTTTTGGGCGAATTCAGCCCGTAGAGGTTCCACAGCCATAATCGCAGCTCCATTGCGGGGGTGGTCAGAACCGGGGCAAGGTTGCAGCCTTGTCCCGGTTCGCATTTTCTGGCACTAGATATCTGCCATGTCAATTGTCGGTGCCAGAAAAAGGGGGCGAGGTCGGCCGCCCGTTGGAGCGACACCGATCAATCTTCGTTTACCCCCCGACCAGCTCGCCGCACTCGACGCCTGGATCGAAACGCAACCGCATCCTCGGCCATCGCGGCCGGAGGCAATACGTCAGCTCTTAGCGGAGCGGCTGGTGACCCCATGACGAAGGCAGCTTTCGATAAAATCGCCGCGGGGCTTCAAGATGCTATCGCGCGTTCCCAAGGCGACGGCTCGAAAGGGCGAGTAGGCCGAGGCATGACGCGATCAACACCTATCGACGATTTCCACCGCCATGAGGTGCTGCATGGCGCCGCCATGGTGCAGAGCCTGTTTGACGATTTCATCGCTGGGCACGTCTATACGAAATCCCATGCGGAGTTGGCAGCAGCAGCCAAGGAAATATCTCGGGCACTTGCGGACTTCTACCAGGCCGTAGGGTCGAAAATCGACCAATGAGCCTTAACCGGGTCAGACGCCATGGAACCATTTACGTCTTGTTAAGTTGACATCACATACTACCTATCATATTGATAGGTGGATGACGAAGCAAACGAACGCCAATGTGGTGCCTTTCCGCCCGACCTGCTCCGCTCTGGAAAGGGAGATTCGAGCGCTGGCTACCGAGACTGGCAAGGTCTACTTCGGAACCCATAGCCGCGAACGCATGTGCGAACGCGGGATTACGCGCGAGGATGCCATAAGGGTGCTGCGCACCGGGTGCATCGAAGGAGACATTTCAGAGGGTGCCGAACAGGGAGAATGGCGATGCAAGGTTGTCGCACGGGTAAAGGGGAGTCGAGAGATCGGCGTTGTCACGATTGTCGTGATTAACAAAGAGATCTTTGTGAAGACAGTGGAATGGGAAGACTTATGAGCAACACCGAAACCTTTTACCGTTGTGGGGAGGATCTGAAATCCATCCCATACGAGTACAAGGAGTGCGGTCTCTCCGGAATCTTCCTTCAGAACGGATTTAGTCGGAAGGAACGCGACGGGGAAGAATTCATATCAATTATTGATATGGAAGGACTGCACCGTAGCATAGGAGAACATCTGGTAAGCAACCGAAAGGAACTGGCCCCTGCCGAAATTAAATTCTTGCGGAAGACTATGGATCTTACGCAGGCAGAGCTAGGTAGAATGATGGGACAAAGCAGCCAACAGGTTGCGCGATGGGAAAAGGGTGCAAGCGCAATCCCGGGTCCCGCCGACCGGTTACTGCGAATCCTCTTTATTGTCCGGAATATGGATGACGAAGAACTCGAAGAGTTCATCAACCACCTGGAATCCATCGAAGAGCTGGACGAGCGCGCCGACCAAACTGTGACGCTCCACCGGCAACACGATGCGTGGACGGATCGCCTTGCGGCGTAAGGTATCAAAGCTAAAGAAAAAGGAGCGCCAGCCTATCGACTAGCACCCCTTCTCCTCTTCATCTCAGAACCGCGGCCTAGCTCGCGATGCCTCGAATCAGGTTAGCACCGTGTGCTTAGCACACACGATTCCATAGGCAAAGCGTTCGAAGCCGCCTCTCACGAGGCAATTTATTATGTCTATGGTCGCTCCACCTGGAAAACGGTGGGTCTTCCGCCCGTGGATCACGAAAAAGGATGGCTCGCGCATATACGCCAAACAGTTTGGCCTGCGCGCTTTCCCCATTTTGGTCGACGAGTAGAAACCCAACTCCGGTTGCAGCGGATTCATTCCACTGCAACCGGCCAGGTCGACACCGGAGACAATTCAAAGGACACTTTGCAATGTCGAATGCTAAAGGACCTCGACGTACCGTATATCGGGACTCAACTGATGGACAGTTTGTCACGAAGCGCTACGCTGAGAGCCATCCATCAACAACAGAAAGGGAGCGGGTGATCACCCCCCGCAAATGATAATGAGAGGGCGCCTTCACGGCGCCCTCCCTGCTATAGACTTCAGTATATTGGAACTATCCTGCCGAAACCTTCTGGACCCGGATCGCTTTTGGATCGAGAACACCCCCGCCAACGCGCTTGGTGGCGTAGAACAGCACATAAGGCTTAGCAGTGAAGGGGTCGCGCAAGATGCGCACCCCAATTCGGTCGTTGATCAAATATCCGCGCGAGAAATCGCCGAACGCGATCGGGAAAGCGTCAGCGCCAACGTTGGGCATGGCCTCGTCGATCTCGACCGGGCTGCCCAGCAAAAGCGGCGGCTGCTCTACCGCGAGACTTTCGCGCCACAGGAAATTGCCGTCACCGTCCTTCATCTTCGTGATGAGCGCTGCCGTCATACTGTTCATTAGCCAGGCCGCACCTTGGCGATAGGGGGCGCCCAGACCGTATTTCAGGTCAACCAAGCCGTCCGGCGTCAAGGCCGCAGCCGCACCGCTCACGGTGACGCCCAGTTCGCCGCCGGGATGAGCGAGCGGTTGGCCAGTGGCGGCCACGCCGCCGGGAAGGTATTGCAGAAAGCCGAGCGGCTTGTTGACGCCGTCGCCCGAGATGAACGCGATGCCCTCCTGACGCGAAAATTCATCGCTGAGTTCGTTGGAAAGCCACTGCTCAAAATCGAGCAATGCATCGTCGATCAAGCGTTGCGTCGCCGCCGGCATGGCGTAGATCTCGCCGGCCGGGAAGTTGAGCGGCGTCAGCGTCGTGGTGCTGGTCTGCGGGCGCGAGGCCGTCTCGCCCACCCANCCCGACCCCCATTGCTCGCTGTTCCAAAGCGTCGAATAGCCGTTGACGCCTGTCGTGACGATCTGGGCAAGCCGGCGCATCGGTGAAAACGAACGCTGGGCCTTGCGGACCCGCCGGTCCCATTCGACCGGGGCCATATAGCCACCGGCCGAATTGTCGCCCTCCGACATTGCGGCGCGGATTCTACCGCGATCCGTGCCGTCGGCGTTGGCATCCCTCAGAGTCGCCTCGGCATCCATCGCGCCACGGCGCGCGTAGCTTGCAAAAGCCTGTCGATATTCAGGATCGTTAGCCTGTCCATCGCTCTGTTCCGAGGGTCCCCCATTAAGCTGGTAGGCGGCCAGTTTTAGAGCTTGCTCGTCGCCGTGCTTTTCCAGCGCCTGCAGGCGCCCCTCAAACTTGGCTTTGAAATCGTTGATGGCTTCCGTGAGTTCGGAGACGGCTCTCGCCTCCAAAGAAGGGCGACCACCCTCGGCACGGACGGAAGGCAGCCCCGCCGCCATAAGGGCGCGGGGGGCGGACGAGTTAGCGATCAACATAGGGTTTCTCCAGCAAGTCACCGCTGATCGATGGCGCATCTTCGCTGGGAAAAATCCGATTTTCCCCATCTATTTTTTTGCGAGATAGCGGCGATACCGTTCCGAGAGGATGGACGCGACGGCGGCAATCACCTCACTATCCTCTGACAGCGCCTCTCGATCGGAAAGCCTGCGCCCGCCACGAGCACGCAAGCGGCGCACACGCTCTGCAATGACAAGTCCGGCCGTATCGATCTCGGCCGATATAGCCAGCGTGTCGAGCGGCGTTGGTGCTAGATCTCGTAGAAGGCGAATGACGTGTTCGGCCGGATCGCGGTCGATATCGGCCAATGCGGCGGCGGCAACGGCCCGCGCCAGTTGCCGGGCGCGGTTCGATGCTGAACCGTTTGTGCCGGCGGCTGCGATCACTGTCTCCCGCTCGGCACCCGGGCGGCGGGGGCGCGCCATCGCATAGATCGGCCCTATCAACCCGCGCGGCAGCTTCACGCTAAAAACCTCCGCTGCAATTCGGCCAAGCCCACATTGGTGATCTTGTAACCTACCTCGACAGTGATCGACCCGAACACGCCATGACGATCGGAGATCATCGGCACGAGATAGCCAGCGCCGATCGCCCCGGATGAGCAACGCACCTGACCACCGCCGACCGGCACCAGCCAACCAGAGGCGATGAGCCTTGCTTTCAGCGTGCGCCACCGAATGCCCGCGACCTTCGACGCCTCATCGAGCGTCATGAACTTCTCACACCGGCCCATCATGCGTGAAACACCAGAAGCCCGGCCTCCTTCAACGCCGCCCAAAAACGACGGCGATCCTTGCGCGTCAGATGCCCAGCTAACGCGTTTTCGAACTCGCGGGGTGTCATCGGATCTTCGAGAATGATGTCCGCATCACTGTCGGCCGATTCCACACGTTCAACCATGTCTCGCCTCCCCCGCTTGACGATCGAGCAGCTGGCGTTCCATCAGGTCGGCAGCATTGCGCATCCATTCTATCGCTCCATGCGCGTCGCCGACGGCCGCAACGGCCAAATCATGAGCCGAATAGATGGCGGCGATCGCTGCATCGATCGGCTCTATGCCCAGCTCGAAATATTTGGCGGCCGCCCTGCGATTGAGCGCACGGCATCGCTCAATGGTGTCAATCGTGTCCATGTGTCCGATCTCCGCTCTCTTTGGCATGGCGAGCAGCTCCAGCACGCGAACCCAGTTCGGAAAAATAATGGCGCCTTAGGGTGGGATGAGAGACCCCGATCGCGACGGCGATACGCTCTTGCCGCCATCCCGCATCAGCCAAGTGCTTGACAGTAATTCGATTTTCGACGGTCGGCACATGGAAGGGGCGGCCGGCTCGGCCTTTGTGGGCGTCACCCCGCCCCCGAAATTTCTCATCACCCGGAAAAAAATCTCTAGATGAGAGGGCGCGTGGTCTCCGGCAGGAGGGGCTTCCAGACTTTTGACCGGGGGGTGACCCTTGCGGGTTCGCCCCCGACCCTTGCGCTACCCTTGCACCGTCATCGGCGAGAGAAGGACGGATTTCCGTCACTTCCTGTTCGGAAGTGCAAGGGTAGCAAGGGTTGCAAGGGTTTTGTGTAATCCAACGCATGTGCGCGCCCGCACATGCGCGCGCATATACGTGAGACAGGATCGCGCAGAAGTGTTGCAACCCTTGCAACGCCGCAGAAATCTGCGGCGCAACCCTTGCTCCAACCTTTGCGAGACCCTTGCACCAACCCTTGCAAGGGTCTCCCTTATGGTACGTCATCATCGTCCTCCCAGGGTGAACGGGGCGACGCGGAGCGTTCGTCCGCATCGTCGAAGTCGTCGGCCGTGCGGGTCATCTCCAGGTCGACCCAGCGCATGCCATGGCTCTCCACCTTGCGATGGCCGCGATCGGTCATCGCCCGGCTGAACCCGGTCTGCGTCCATTCGCGCTCACCAGACGCACGCGCCCAGGCGATGAACAGCGCATAGAGCCGCGACGACTGCACCCGCTCGCCGGGTGCCACGCGCGTGCAGGTGGACAGGAAGCGGCCCAGCGGGTCGCTCTCCTCGCGATAGTCGGCCGTGGCCCCGCGCACGCTTTCCGGCTCGGTGAGGCCGTTGACGCGCCAGTCTATGAGGCCGTCCAGCAGGCGGTTGAGGATGCCGCTGGCCTCGCGCTTCATCTTGGCGACGAGCTGGCGATCCTTCTCGCGATCGGGGATCTGCACGTCCCAAGGCACGAGCATCACGCGCCGCCAGATGCCGTCGTCGATTCCGCTGATCGACGGCCGGTGGTTGCCCGATACGGTCATCTTGAAGGCGGGATGCAAGTCGAACGGATCGCGCATCAGCCGGCGCACCGGCATCGGCTCGCCGCCGGTCGCCAGCTTGATCAGCGCCTCGGCGAGCTTCGACCCCTTCTCCGGCTCCGAGGTGCGGAGCATGCGCACGCCGACCAACGCCGCCAGATCGGGCGAGGCATCCGATCCCTTCCGCTTGCGGCCCTGATCGAGAAAGGTCTCGATCGGCACCGTGCCGGAATAGTCGCCGGCGATCGTCGCCCAGGTATCGACGAGGGTAGATTTGCCGTTGGCGCCCTTGCCGTGGAAGAAAGCGAGCTTCTGTTCGGACACGTCGCCGGTCAGCGACAGCCCGCCCCATTGATGGAGGAAGCGGCGCATATCGTTCGCCGGCTGCACGCGGGCGAGGAAGCGATCATAGACCGGGCATGTCGCCCCCGGCCGATATTCGACCGGCGCCAGGCGCGTGATCAGGTCCGCCGGATCATGCGGCCGCAAGCGCAGCTCGGCCCATGGCTCGGGGGCTTCCGCTTCGTGATACAGCTCCAGCGTGCCGTTCAGCACATTGATCAGATAGGGATTGCGATCGAGCTGCTCGGGCTGGACGGTGAGGCCAGCGGCGGACAGGTTCTTGGCGATGCCGGCGATACAGCCGAGCCGGTTGGCGCTCTCCGACGCCTTGGCCCAGGTCGCGAGCTTGTCGGACAGCAGGACTTCCGTGCCTTCGCGCTTCACCTCGACCAGATCGTCGAGCGCGCCGGCATCGTCCTGGTCGCGCCGGCCGGTCTCGCGCATCACGCGCGCTTCCTGCCGGATCGCGCGCACCGTCTCATGGACCCAGCCGCCGATCAGCGCCTCGGCCCCGTCGAGGATGAAGCGGCGGCCGTCATAGGCCATCCAGCCGATCTTATCGACATAGCGGACCCGATCGCCGAACCGCGCCGCGAACCGCTCGGCATTGCCGAGATCGGTCATCGGCAGCATGCACAGCCGACGGTGCAGCGCGTCGGCGTCCGCAGCAATATCGTGCAAGGGTGGATCGTCATTCGCCGCCCGCAGGCGGGCGCCGCGCGCGGGAGAGGCCGCGCGCTGGCCTACCTCCGATAGATCGCGCGGCGCCCCCAGGCCGGCGGCCCAGCCGCTGTCGATCGTCGCTTCGATCTGGCGGGGATCGTCCTGGCCGGGATTATCCATGGCGGCGGCGAGGATGGCGCTGCGCGCCATCGGCTCGGCCAGCGCCCCGGCCGCGACGAGCTGGGCGATGGCGAAGGCGCCGCGATTGAGCGCATCCTGCCGCGCGCCGCTGGGCGCGGTCTGGATCGCGCGGCATTCGCCATCGAGCGCGGACAGGGCATAACGCCGCTCGGCGTCGTTCGCCGCCCCCACGCCCTGCCGCTTGAGCTTTCCAGTCGGCGGGCTTGCACCCTTGCGGCTTTGCAGGATCGTGATCAGCGAGGCCGGCGCGGCGGCGATCGACGCATCGGCTTCATCGCGCAGCCAGCGATAGCGGCGACCATCCTCCATGCAGCTGGGCGGGGCGATGACATAGCCGCCCTCGCCGCGCACATCGACATGGCGCGGTAGGTTGCCGCGATTGCGGATCGGCTCGCCGGCCGCCGGCTGGGCGAAATAGACGTGGACCCCGCCGCTGGGCGTGCGCACCGCCAGCGACGCCGGCAGCGCGCCGCCGATCTGTTCCTCCAGCTCGGCCTTGAGGCGATCGAGGGTCCATTCCTCGCCGGTGTCGGGATCGATGCGCGGATCGAAGTCCAAGACGAACAGGCCGTTGCCGCCCATCGCCACGCCGATCATCGCAGACGGCCACTTGCTCCACCAGGCGCGGATCTGCTCCGGGTCCAGCGACGCCTTGCGACAGCCGCCCGATCCCGGAATGCGCTTGCCGGTCGCATCCTTATCGGCGGGCAGCAGCGGCGCCTTGTTGCGCGGCGAGCAGGGAAAGACAGGCCAGCCCCGCGCCGCATAGGAAAGGGCGGCTTCGACCAATCCTTGAGAATGCGACGAGGCGCTCAAATTGCCCCCCGCAGGTTAGCCACCCACTTTCTGGCGGCCGCTGAAATGCGTGCGCCATTTTTTCGGGTCGCCAATGCAACAGATTGATAAGAGCGGGACGGCCGCGCCCTCGCGGGGCATCCACTTCGGGCGATGCGAAACGTTCCACCGGCAGAAATCCCCCATTCAGGTTGGAATTGAGAGAGTTGCCGGTAAGATGGCCAGGGCGGCCCCGCGTTCGGGCGCCGTTCGCGTAGAGGAGAATCCGATGTCCGAATCCGAATCGACCACCGGCAAGGCGCAATCGTCCGGCACCAAGAAGGCCGGCCGGATCACGCCCGCGGCGGGCATCGGCGTGGGCGTCGCGATCGGATCGGCCGCGATCGTCGCCGCCCTGCTCTACGCCAATCGCAACAAGAAGGGCGACAAGGCCTCCTGATCGGCCAGCCCGCGGGCGACCTCAGAAATCGGTCGCGAGGGTGAAGGCCACGCCGGATCCGGGCGTGGCGTCGCCCGCCACGCGGAAACGGCCTTCCAGCGCGCCCGTCACCATCGCTCCCGCGATCGGCAGGCTGATCGCGGCACGGGGGCCGATATCGAGGCGGTTCGCGCCGGGCTGGGCACCGCCCCATGCCCCCGCGCCCAGCCGCAGGGCGACATCGGGCGCGACATCCCGGCGATGGGCGATGCGGACCGCGCCGTCGGCGAACAGATCGCGCGCATGGATGCCGACAATCCCGGCCTGGGCATAGCCGTCAGCCTCCATCCCCGCCCCCAGCGCCCGCCAGAATCCCCCCGCCGCATAGGCCGACCAGGCATTGCGGCCCTCGCCGCCAAGGTCGATTCGCCGCTCGATCGACAGGCGGATCGCCCGGTCGGGCAAGGGGTGGAGATCGATGCCGATCGCGCCTTCGGCCGCGCGGATCGAATCGGTCGGCGCATAGAGCCGGGCGGCGAGGCCGAGATCGCGATTCGCCCGCCAGGCGATCCGGCCGCCCACCTGCCCGCCGCCAAGCTGGCCGCCCGCCGCCAGCCCTTCGCCGCCCCTGCCGCGCGCGAAGAGATAAAGGCTGGCCGACCAGCGCGAGCCTTCCGCTGGCGCCACATCCACGGGAGCGACCGGGAGATCGGAGGGTGGAAACGGTGGCGGTGGCGGGCCTGATGCAGGGACCGGAGCATCCTCCGGCTCGTCCGCCACCTGGGTGACGGGCCAGGGAAATGCCGGGACATGTGCGGCCAACCGCGTCTTCGCGACCCCCGCCGTCTCCGGCTCCGGACCCGGATCGGCACGAGCGGGAATCGACGGATGGATATCCCGATGCGGCGGCGGCGATTGCGGCCGGATATCCCGCCGCGCCGTCAGGAGCGGAGGCGCATCGGCGGCGTCGCTTCCCTGCACCCACCATATCCGCGCACCGATCCAGGACGCCACCACCAAGGCCAGAAAGCGGATCGGCGGCGCAGCCAGCTTCATTCGGCGCCGCCGGCCGGGAAGCGATGGCGCGTCTTGTCCCATCGGAGCGCGGTGCGCCCGCTCCGCACATAGAAGAGCAGCGCGCGCCAGGCGGCCATGATGCCGATGATATTGCCCACCATCATCCGCACCGGCGCGCGCATAGCCTCACGCGCACCGTAAAAGCGCCAGACCATCCAGCAGCGCATCGCCATGCGCCAGCCGAGCAGGCCGAGGTTGATCCAGCACAATGTGGACAGCGGCGGATCGAGCACCGGCGCAGGCAGGCCGCCGGCCCGATGCGCCACCGCCGCGGCCGCCCACAGCAGCAAGGCGAGATAGGCCGCGCTCACGATCAGCGCGGCCAGCACCGCCCGGCGATCGCGCAGCCGCATCCAATGTTCGGCGATGCCGCCGCGCCAGCCCAGCCGGTCCCAGCCCGCCAGCGCGATGCCGATCAGCCAGCGCGTCTTCTGCCGCACCGCCGCGTCGATCGTCGCCGGGAAATAGGCGCGCACCGCCACCAGCGGCCCGCCATCGTCCACCGGCAATCGCACGAAGACGCCGCGCCCGCCCATTTCGGCGACGCGCAGCCCAAGCTCATAATCCTCCGTCAGGCTGTCGGCGTCGAAGGGCAGGCCGCCGCGCGTGGCCGCGATCCGGGCGATCGCATCGCGCGCGATCGCGCATCCCACGCCTGCGGAAGGAAGCGCCGCGCCGATCGCCTCGCGCACGACCAGCTGTTTCCCATGCGCCTCGGCGAACTCGTCGCAATAATGGCCGCTGATCCAGAGCGAGCCCGGCACGACCAGCGGGATTACCGGCAGCTGCACCAGGGCGAAGCGTTCGATCAGCCGGTCGAACACGACAAGCTCGGCCGGGTGCACCACGTCTTCGGCATCGTGCAGCACGATCGCTTTGAATCGGATGCGGGTCGCCCTTTCCTCCTCCAGCAGCGCCAGCCACAGGCGGTTCAGGCATTCGGCCTTGGTGGTCGGGCCGGGCAGCCGCCCGTCGACCATCCGCACCCGGCCGCCGCGCGCATGGTTCGCCTGCACGGCCCGGACGGCCGTCTGTGTCGCCGGATCATTGGGATAGACGCCCACGAATATGCGGAAATCGGCATGATCCAGCCGATCGAGCGCATGGCGGAGCATCGGGCCGATCACCTCGCCTTCGTCCCAGGCACCGATGAAGATGGCGATCCGGCCGGGGCTATCGGGCGGCGGCAGGCGGGCGGCCGTGGCGGGCCGATGACGGCGATAGACGGTGAGCCGCCGCTTCGCGGTGCGCAGCAGCCACAGCATATCCATGGCGAGATCGTCGATCCCGCCGATCAGGATCCCGATGGCCGCAAATAACGCGACTTCGCGCAATGCGGCATCGAGAAGCCATGGCAAAGCCCCCGCTCCCGGCATTCTCCTGCCCCCCGGGACGGGAACATGTCGCGCGGAGTTCGACCGCGCAAGACGATAATGCCATAATAATGCCGGGCTTTACTTTGCCTCGATTGCCGTTGACCTTCGATTGCGGCTGGATTCCCTATCCGCCAGACGGCATTTTCGAACCACAATGAAAAGGGGAGCGGATGATGCGGCGGCTTTTCGGAATGCGCTGGGCGGCCCTGCTGCTGGTCCTCGCGCCCGTCGCGGCCTCCAGCGACGTCGCTCCGCAGGTGGTGATGGCGACGCCCGGCGGCGCGGGCGGCCTGATCGAACGCTTCACCATGCGCTTTTCCGAACCGATGGTGCCGCTGGGCGATCCGCGCGCGGCCGCGCCCTTCGCCGTCGCCTGCCCGGTTCCGGGCAAGGGCCGCTGGGTCGACCAGTCGATCTACGTCCATGAATTCGATCGGGCGCTGCCCGGCGGGCTTTCCTGCGCCCTATCGCTGCGCGAGGGGCTGAAGACGCTGCGGGGCGCCACCCTTGCCGGCCAGCAGAGCTTCGTGATCGATACGGGCGGTCCCGTCGCCCGCGCCGTCCTGCCGTCGCGCTATGGCGGGGACGTGGCCGAGGACCAGATATTCCTCGTCGCCGCCAATGTCGTGCCGGATCGCGCCTCCGTGGCGCAGGCCGCTTATTGCGCCGTCGACGGCATCGGCGAGAAGATCGCGGTGGACGTGCTGCCGCCCGCGACCGTGGGCGACATCCTCGCCGGCATGGGGCCGGATCGCTACGAGGTGCGCAATTTCCTCTCGGAAGCCGGCCTGCCGGAAGCCCTGCCCAAGGACGCCAGGGAACGGGCGACGGCGCTCGCCGGCATCACCGCGCTCAAATGCCGCCGCCCGCTGCCGCCGGGGCGCGACATGGCGCTGCTGTGGGGTGCCGGCATCAGCGGGCCGGGCGGGCGCACGGCCGGCGCGGACCAGCGCTTCGATTTCACGGTGCGCAAGGCGTTCGAGGCGCGGTTCGAATGTTCGCGGGTGAATCCGCAGGCCGGCTGCAGCCCCGTCGAGCCCGCCAATGTCCGCTTCACCGCCCCCATCGCGCGCGCGGCGGCCGAGGGCGTCCGCATCCGCCTTGCCGACGGCACCGAGCTGCTGCCCGAGATCGCGGACAAGAGCGCCGCGCAGGTCAGCGCCGTCCGCTTCAAGGCGCCCTTCCCCGAATCGGTGGACGGCAGGCTGCTGCTGCCGGAACGGCTGATCGACGATAGCGGCCGCCCGCTCGCCAATGCCGGGCGCTTTCCGCTCGATATCCGCTTCGATGCCGCGCCGCCGCTGGTGAAGTTCGCGGCGCCGTTCGGGATATTGGAAGCGAAGGAAGGCGGGATGCTGCCCGTCGCCGTGCGCAACGTCGAACCGGCATTGCAGGGCGGCACCCTGGCGGTGGACGGCAATATCGCCCGCATCGATGGCGACGACGGGGCCGTCGCCCGCTGGCTGCGCACGATCGACAAGGCCGACGACAATGATTTCCGGGAGGAGGGACGCGGCAAGGAGAAGGTGACGGTCAACCACACCGGCGCGAACGCGGTGCTGAGGAACGTGGCCGGCGCCCGCCCGATGTCGCTGGCGCTGCCCGGCAAGGGCCGGCAGTTCGAAGTGGTCGGCATCCCGCTGGCCAAGCCCGGCTTCTACGTCGTCGAGCTGGCAAGCCCCGCGCTGGGCCGCGCGCTGCTGGGCCGCGATGCCACCCGCTATGTTTCCGCAGGCGCGCTCGTCACCAACCTCGCCGTCCATTTCAAATGGGGGCGCGATACCTCGCTCGCCTGGGTGACGGCGCTCGACAGCGGCGATGCCGTCGCCGGCGCCGACGTGCGGATAACCGACAGCTGTTCCGGCCGCCTGCTGGCGCAGGGCCGCAGCGACGCGCGCGGCCGGCTGGCGATCCGCCGCCTGCCGGAGCCCGAGACCTACGGCGCCTGCGATCCCGAAGCATCCCATCCGCTGATGATATCCGCCCGCAAGGACGGCGATTTCAGCTTCACCCTGACGAGCTGGTCGAAGGGCATCCAGCCTTATGATTTCGACCTGCCTTATGGCTGGTCCGACGATACCGACATCTTCCACACTATCTTCGACCGCAGCCTGATGCGCGCGGGCGATACCGTGCACATGAAGCATATATTGCGCCGCCCGGTGGCCGCCGGTTTCACCTTCGCCGGGCGGTTGCAGGGCGTGCTGCGGCTCACCCATCGCGGATCGGACACCCAGTTCGATCTGCCGCTGGACATCGGCGCCGACGGCATCGGCGAAACGGCATGGACGGCGCCCGCCGGGGCGCCGCAGGGCGATTACGATCTTACGATCGTGTCGGGCGACCGGACGATCTTCACCAACCAGTCGATCCGGGTGGACGAATATCGCCTGCCGACGATGCGCGCGACCATCACCGGCCCCAAGGCGGCGGCCGTGCGCCCCCGGCTGCTGCCGGTCGACCTGTTCGTAGGCTATCTTTCCGGCGGCGGCGCATCGAACATGGGCGTCACGCTGCGCACCGCCTTCCAGACCGACGACAGCACGCCCAAGGGCTGGGAGGGCTGGAGCTTCGGCGGCGCCAGGATCGAAGCCGGGGTGAAACCGCTGGACGGCGACGGCGGCGAGATTGGCGGCGCGGCCGTGCCCGGCGTGCAGATGCTGCCCGTCACGCTCGACGGCCAGGGCACGGCGCACACCAATGTGGAGATACCGCAGGCGATCGACCAGCCGACCGTGATGGCGGTCGAGATGGATTATCAGGATGCTAATGGCGAGGTGCTGACCGCTTCCCGCCGCCTGCCCATCTATCCATCCGCCGTCCGCGTCGGCCTGAAGACCGACGGCTGGCTGATGAAGGAGGACGATCTTCGCCTCAAGCTGGTGGTGCTGGACGTGGACGGCCGGCCGGTGATCGGCCGCAAGGTGAAGGTGGAGCTTTACAGCCGCGAGGTGATTTCGGCCCGGCGCCGGCTGATCGGCGGCTTCTACGCCTATGACAACAGCGCCCGCACTACCCGGCTGAAGCAGGGCTGCACCACCAAGACGGATTCGCTGGGGCTGGCGGAATGCCGGATCGATCCCGGCGTTTCGGGCGAGATCTATGCGGTCGCCACCGCGGAGGACGATGCCGGCAATGCCAGCCGCGCCGTCCGATCGCTATGGCTGGCGGGCGAGGACGACTGGTGGTTCGGCGGCGACAATGGCGACCGGATGGACCTGGTGCCCGAGCGGCTGGACTATAAATCGGGCGAGACCGCCCGTTTCCAGGTTCGCATGCCCTTCCGCGAGGCGACCGCGCTCGTCACCGTCGAGCGCGAGGGCGTGATCGGCAGCTTCGTGACGAAACTTTCGGGCAAGGACCCGGTGATCGAGGTGCCGCTGAACGGCGCCTATGCGCCCGACGTCTATGTATCGGTGATGGCCGTGCGCGGGCGCATCGGCGGGTTCAGGCTGTGGCTGGCCAATCTCGCCCGCGATTGGGGCCTGCCCTTCTTCAGCCGGGAAGGCGCCGCCCCCACCGCGCTGGTCGATCTGGCCAAGCCGAGCTTCCGGCTGGGCATCGCCAAGATCAATGTCGGCTGGGAGGCGCACCAGCTCGCCGTCGACGTGAAGGCCGATCGCGACAAATATCGCATCCGCGATACGGCGCAGGTGAGCGTGCAGGTGAAGGACGCCGCCGGCACGGCGCCGAAATCCGCCGAGATCGCCTTTGCCGCCGTGGACGAGGCGCTGCTGCAGCTTTCCCCCAACCCGAGCTGGGCGCTGATTGATGCGATGATGGGCGAACGGCCGCTGTCCGTGCTCACCTCCACCGCGCAGATGCAGGTGGTGGGCAAGCGCCATTATGGCCGCAAGGCGCTGGCGGCGGGCGGCGGCGGCGGTGGCGACCTTTCCGCCGTCAACCGCGAGGATTTCCGCCCGGTGCTGCTGTGGAAGGGGCGCGTGCCGCTCGATCCGCAGGGCCGCGCCAAGGTGGCGGTGCCGCTGTCCGACGCGCTTTCCTCCTTCCGGCTGGTGGCGATCGCCACGGCGGGCGCCGATCGCTTCGGCACCGGCAGCGCCACCGTGCGGACGACACAGGACCTGACGCTCTATTCGGGCCTGCCGCCGCTCGTCCGATCCGGCGATTTCTACGGCGCGAGCTTCACGCTGCGCAACGGATCGGACCGGCCGATGACCGTGACGGCGACGGCGGAGGTCGCGCCCCGCATCGGCACCGCCCGGCCGCTCACCGTGACGATCCCGGCCGGCGGCGCGGTGCCCGTCACCTGGAACCTGCCGGCGCCGGCGGGCATCGATCGGCTCCGCTGGACGGTATCGGCCCGCGCCTCGGACGGGCGGGCGGTGGACAGGATCACGGTGAATCAGGAGGTGGCGCCCGCCGTCCCGCTGGAAACCTGGGCGGCGACGCTGGCCCGCGTCGGCCCGCAGACCAGCATCATGCTGGCGCCGCCCGCCGGCGCCCTGCCGGGGCGCGGCGAGGTTTCGATCCGGCTGACCGACAGCCTCGCCCCACCCTTGGACGGCGTGCGCCGCTACATGGCCGCCTACCCCTATGACTGTTTCGAGCAGCGCCTGTCCAAGGCGGTGGCGACCGACGATGCCGGCGCCTGGGGCCGGCTGGCGGGCGAGATCCCGGCCTATATCGATCGCAACGGCCTGCTCCGCTACTTCCCCGTGGAAAGCATGGAAGGCAGCGAGGCGCTGACCGCCTACGTTCTCCACATCACCGCCGAAGCCGGCTTCGTCCTTCCCGAGGCCGCCAGGGCGCGGATGATCGAGGCACTGAAGGCGGTGGTGGACGGCCGCGTCGAAAGCGCCGGCCAGGGGATCGGCGAGCGGCGCTACCTGCGGCTGGCGGCGCTGGCCGCCTTGGCCCGCAACGGCGCCGCGACGCCGGCAATGCTGGGCCAGATCGGCCTCAGGCCCGCCGATATGCCCAGTTCCGCGCTTGCCGACTGGCTGGTCGCGATCGACCGCACCGGCGGCGATCCCGCCCTGCGGCAGGAGGCGGAACGCGTGCTGCGATCGCGCCTCATCTATGAAGGATCGCGCTTCGACCTCAACGATGCCGGCGCCGCGCCCTGGTGGATGATGACGAGCGGGGACGAGATGGCGATCCGCGCCCTCATGGCCATTCTCGGCCGGCCCGGCTGGCAGGAGGATGGCCCCCGCATGATGGTGGGCGTGGCGCTGCGCCAGAAGCGCGGCCATTGGGATACGACGCCGGCCAATGCCTGGGGGGCGCTGGTGGCGAAGCGCTTCGCCGCGCTCTATCCCGCCGAAGCGGTGGCGGGCACCACCACGGCCACGCTCGGCAGCACGACCCGCAGCCAGAGCTGGCCGAAGCCCGGCGATGCGCCCCTGCTCCGCCTGCCCTTGCCCGCCGCCCGCGCGCCCTTGCTGCTGGCGCAGAGTGGCGGGGGCGGGCCGTGGGCGCAGGTCGCGCTGACCGCCGCCGTGCCGCTTCGCCAGCCGCTGTTCGCCGGATACCGCATCGAAAGGCAGGTGAGCGTGATCCAGCAGCGGGTGAAGGGGCGGTTCACGCGCGGCGACGTCCTCAGGATCCGCATCAGCGTGGATGCCACGGCGGAGCGCAACTGGGTGGTGGTGAGCGATCCCATCCCGGCGGGCGCCACCATCGTCGGCAACCTCGGCGGGCAATCGCAGCAGCTCGCCGATCAGGCATCGGACGGGGAAGGCGTGCAGCCATCCTATGTCGGGCGCGGGCTGGATGCGTGGCGCGGCTATTTCGAATGGGTGCCGCGCGGGCGCTTCACCGTGGAATATGCCGTGCGGCTGAACGGGGCCGGCACCTTCCAGCTGCCGCCGACGCGAGTGGAGGCGATGTATTCGCCCGATATCCACGCGGCGCTGCCCAACCAGCCGGTGACGGTGGCGCTCAGGTGACGTGATGCGTCCTGTTCGCTGGCTCACCCCGATCAATGGCCTGACCGCCGCCGTCCTCGCGCTGGCGATCGGGCTGGCGGGGCTCTGGCTGTGGACCCTGCCGCCGGCCATGCCGGGCTATGCCGGGGTGCGGGCGGCCTACCGACCGAGCGAGGCGTGGCTGCGCGACCGCGACGGCCGGCTGCTCGATGCCGAGCGCGTCGACTTCCAGGCGCGGCGGCTGGCATGGACCGAACTGGACGCGATCGCGCCGGCGCTGCGCGAAACCCTGGTCGCCGCCGAGGACCGGCGCTTCTTCCATCATGACGGCGTGGACTGGTGGGCGCTGGCGGGATCGGCGCGGGACCGGCTTTCCGGCAAGCGGCCGCGCGGCGCATCGACGCTGTCGATGCAGCTCGCCGCTTTCCTCGCGCCCGATCTCGCCCGGCCCGGCGCACGGAGCTGGCGGGATAAGCTGCGCCAGATGCGCGCGGCGCGCGCGCTGGAGGCGCGCTGGTCCAAGGACGAGATACTGGAAGCCTATCTGAACCTGGCCGGCTTTCGCGGCGAGGCGCAGGGCGTGGGCGCGGCCGCGCTCACGCTGTTCGGCAAGACGCCGGCCGCGCTTTCGCCCGACGATGCGCTGCTGCTGACGGCCTTGCTGCCCGCCCCGCAGGCGAGCGCCGCCGAGGTGGCACGGCGCGCCTGCGCGATCGGGCGGCGGGCCGATTGCGCGCGCCTGCAGGCCGATGCGGTGGCGATGCTGGGGCCGGCGCGGCGGCTGGCGCTCGACCCCGGCCTCGCGCCCCATCTGGCGGTCAAGCTGCTGCGCCAGCCGGGCATGACGGTGACGACGACGCTGGACCGCGACATCCAGCGCATCGCCTCCGCCGCGCTCGCCCGTCAGCTGCGTGGGCTGGGCGCCGGCCGCGCGCGCGACGGCGCGGTGGTGGTGGCCGACAATGCGAGCGGCGACGTGCTGGCCTATGTCGGCGGCGTCGGCGGGCTATCGACGGCGGCGGCGGTGGACGGGGCGGACGCCTATCGGCAGGCGGGATCGACGCTGAAGCCCTTCCTCTACGCGCAGGCTATGGAGAAGGGCTGGCTGACGCCGGCATCGATGATCGAGGATTCGCCCGTCCAGCTCGATACCGCCTCGGGCCTCTATGTCCCGCAGAATTACGACCGGAACTTCAAGGGCATGGTATCGGCCCGCACGGCGCTGGCCGGGTCGCTGAACGTCCCCGCCGTGCGCACATTGCTGCTGACGGGGGTGGAGCCGTTCCGCGAGCGGCTGGCCGAGACGGGCTATGGCGGCCTGACCGAGGACGGCGATTATTACGGCTTCAGCCTGGCGCTGGGATCGGCCGAGGTGACGCTGCTGGAGCAGGCCGATGCCTATCGCACCCTGGCGAACGGCGGGCGTTATACGCCGCTGCGCATCCGGGCGGACGATCCGAAGGCGTCGCCGCGCGCCGTGTTCACGCCGCAGGCCGCCTTTCTGGCCGCCGACATGATGGCCGATCCCGGCGCGCGGGCCGTGACCTTCGGGCTGGATAGCGCGCTGCGCCTGCCCTTCTGGGCGGCGGTGAAGACCGGCACGTCCAAGGCGATGCGCGACAATTGGTGCATCGGCTTTTCCGATCGCTTCACCGTGGCGGTGTGGGTGGGCAATCTGGAAGGCGATCCCATGCGCGGCGTTTCCGGCACCAGCGGCGCGGCGCCGGTGTGGCGGGAGGTCATGCTGGCCCTGCATCGCGACAGGCCGGGCCGGCGCCCCGCCCCGCCGCGGGGGCTGGAGCGCCGCGCCATCCGCTTCGCCGGCGATGTCGAGCCGCCGCGCGGCGAATGGTTCCTGAAGGGGACGGGGCAGGCGATCGTCGCCGCCACCCCGCCGGCGGCGCGCCGGCCGCGCATCGCCGATCCGGTGGCCGGCACCGTCTATGCGATCGATCCCGACATCCCGATGGACCGCCAGCGCATCCGCATCGCCACCTCCGGCGCGGTGGAGGGCCATCGCCTGATGCTGGACCGGCGCGATCTGGGGCCGGCGGACAGCCAGCCGCTGATATTCGCCGGACCGGGCCAGCACCGCCTGCTGCTGGTCGATGCCGGCGGTAGGGCGGTGGACCGGGTGCTGTTCAGCGTGCGGTAAAGGCGGTTCAGCCGCGCAGCGCGGAGGCCGCGCGGGCGGCGGCCTCGATCGCCACGCGATCGGGCTCGCCCTTGCCGACCACCCAGCTGCCGCCGACGCACTTCACGGCCGGGATGGCGAGCCAGTCCGGCGCGGTCTTCTCCGTGATCCCGCCGGTGGGGCAGAAGCGGACGGTGTGAAAGGGAGCGGCCAGCGCCTTCAGGGCGGGAATGCCGCCATTGGCTTCCGCCGGGAAGAATTTGAAGCGGGTGAGGCCGAGATCGAGGCCGCGCATGATATCGGCGGAGGTGGCGATGCCCGGCAGGAAGGGAATGCCGCTGGTGATCGCCGCGCGGCCGAGCGCCTTGGTGAGGCCGGGACTGACGATGAAGCGCGCGCCGGCATCCACCGCCTGTTCGAGCTGATCGGCGTTGAGCACGGTGCCGGCGCCGACCACGGCGCCCTCCACCTTCGCCATCTCGCGGATCACATCCAGCGCGGCGGGCGTGCGCAGCGTCACTTCCAGCGCGCGCAGGCCGCCGGCCACCAGCGCCTCGGCGATCGGGCGGGCATGGGCCACATCCTCCACCACCAGCACGGGGACCACGGGCGCCAGCTCCATCACGTCATCGATATTCATCTTCGGTCCTTGGTCCTTCTGCATGCTCTTCGGGCCGGGCAGGCCCGTCAGGATAGATGGCGATCAGCGCCCCCGATCACAGGCCGGCGCTCGCCAGCATGGCGGAGGCGCCTTGTTCGGCGCCGTCGGCGGAGTGGCGCATGAAGGCGAAGAGTTCGCGGCCGGTGCCTGGCTGGGCGCGGGGCGGGGCGGCTTCGGGGCGGGATGCCCATTCGGCCTCGTCGACCAGCGCCTGCAGCGTGCCGGTGGCGGCGCAGACGCGGACGACATCGCCGTCGCGCAGCCGCGCCAGCGGGCCGCCGCCAAGCGCTTCCGGCGTGATGTGGATCGCGGCCGGCACCTTGCCCGACGCCCCCGACATCCGCCCGTCCGTCACCAGCGCCACCTTGAACCCCTTGTCCTGCAGCACGCCCAAAGGCGGCGTCAGCTTGTGCAGTTCCGGCATGCCGTTGGCGCGCGGGCCCTGGAAGCGCACCACCACCACCACGTCGCGATCCAGCTCGCCCGCCTTGAACGCCCGGTTCACATCGTCCTGGTCGTGGAACACCCGCGCCGGCGCCTCGATCGTCCAGCGGGACGGATCGACCGCGCTCGTCTTCATCGTCGCCCGGCCGAGATTGCCCTGGAGCAGCCGCATCCCGCCATCCGGCTGGAACGGATCGGCCACCGGCCGCAGCATCTGCGGGTCCAGGGGATCGGCCGGCGCCGGCTGCCAGGCGAGGCTGTCGCCCGCCAGCACCGGATCGGCCGCATAAGCGCGCAGCCCCCCCTGCCAGATGGTGAGGATATCGCCATGGAGCAGGCCCGCATCGAGCAGGGTCGAGATCACATAGGCCATGCCGCCGGCCGCCTGGAAATGGTTCACGTCGCCCGATCCGTTGGGATAGACGCGCGCGATCAGCGGCACCGCCGAGGACAGCCGGTCGAGATCCTCCCAGTCGATGACGATGCCCGCCGCCCGCGCGATCGCCGGCAGGTGGATGGCGTGGTTGGTCGATCCGCCCGTCGCCAGCAGGCCGACCGCGGCGTTGACGATCGCCTTCTCGTCGATCACGCGGCCGATCGGGCGGTAATCCTCGCCGCCCCAGCCGATCGCCGCCAGGCGGTGGACGGCGGCGCGCGTCACTTCCTGCCGCAGCTTGGTGCCCGGATTGATGAAGGCCGCGCCCGGCACGTGCAGGCCCATCACCTCCATCATCATCTGGTTGGAATTGGCCGTGCCGTAGAAGGTGCAGGTGCCGGCATCGTGATAGGAGGCGGCCTCCGCCTCCAGCAGCTCCGCCCGGCCGACCTTGCCTTCGGCATAAAGCTGGCGGACGCGCTGCTTCTCCTTGTTGGCCAGCCCCGAGGGCATCGGCCCGGCCGGCACCAGCACCATCGGCAGATGGCCGAAGCGCAGCGCGCCGATCAGCAGGCCCGGCACGATCTTGTCGCAGATGCCGAGCAGGGCCGCGCCCNCGAACATGCCGTGGCNCAGCGCCACCGCCGTCGACAGGGCGATCACGTCGCGGCTGAACAGCGACAGCTCCATGCCGCGCTGCCCTTGCGTCNCCCCGTCGCACATCGCCGGCACCCCGCCCGCCACCTGCGCGGTGATCCCCGCCTCGCGCGCCCAGAGCTTCATCCGCTCCGGATAGCCGCCATAAGGCTGATGGGCCGAAAGCATGTCGTTATAGGCGGTGACGATCCCGACGTTCATCGCCCCGCCCGCCCGGATCGCGGGCTTGTCCGCCCCCGACGCCGCGAAACCGTGCGCCAGGTTGCCGCACGACAGACGCGGACGATCCACCCCGCCATCCCGCTCCCGCTCGATCAGCTCCAGATACGCCCGACGCCCCGCCGCCGACCGCTCCACCACCCGAGACGTAACTGACGATATAATCGGGTGAAGATCAGTCATGCCGCGGACCAGTGGATATCGATCGGCTGTTCGGCATCGGCCAGCACCCGGCCGATCGGCACGGTCGAAAGCGGGCCGTCCGCAATCGCCTTTTCCAGCACCTTGCGCTTGGCGTCGCCGGAAAGCGTGATGAGGATGGTGCGCGCCGAAAGGATCGCCGCGCGGGTCAGCGTGACGCGGGCGACGGGGGCCTCGGGCGGCAGCGGATCGGGCAGCACGCCCACCGCGCGGCGCGCCTTGGGGCCGTTCAGCGCCTCGTCCAGATCCGGCCCGGCGAAGATCGAGGCGGTATGCCCGTCCGCGCCCATGCCCAGCCAGACGAGATCGGGCGGCCAGTGCAGATCCTGCAGCCGCGCGTCGGCGGCCTTGCCGGCCGCGTGATGATCGGTCGCGGCCTCGCTGACGATCGGCATCACCCGCGCGCCCAGCGGCAGGAAGGTGCGCGCGATCATCGCGACATTGCTCAGCGGATCATTGACCGCCACCAGCCGATCGTCGGTGGGAATGATGGTGACGTTCTTCCACTTGATCTTCGCGTTCGCCAGCTTCGCGAAGACCGGCGCGGGCGTCTTGCCGCCCGGCAGCGCGATCAGGGCCTGGCCGCGGGCGTCCAGTGCGCTTTCGATGATGAAGCCGACGTCGCCGGCGACGGCATCGGCCATCTCATCGGCATCGTCATAATCCCACCATTCCGCTTCAATCATGCCAACTCACTCCGTCACGTTCGGTCAGCGCTATCGCCGCCGACGGGCCCCAGGTGCCCGCCGGATAGCTCTTGGGCGTCATCCCGTTCGCCGTCCAGCCATCGCGGATCGCATCGACCCATTCCCATTGCGCCTCCACCTCGTCGCGGCGGACGAACAGGGTGGGATCGCCCTCGATCAGGTCGAGCAGCAGCCGTTCATAGGCGATGCGCCGCCGGCTGCCGGCGAAGGCGGTGGTGAGCGAAAGATCGAGCGGCACCTCGCGCAGGCGGATGCCCTCGCGATCGAGGCCGGGCTCCTTCGCCATCACCAGCAGGCGGATCTCCTCCTCGGGCTGGAGGCGGATGACGAGCTTGTTGGCATGCACCCGGCCGCCGCGCTCGGCGAACATCGAATGCGGCACGGGGCGGAACTGGATGATGATCTCCGACTGGCGGTTGGGCATGCGCTTGCCGGTGCGCAGGTAGAAGGGCACGCCCTTCCAGCGCCAGTTATCGACATGCGCCTTCAGGGCGACGAAGGTCTCCGTATCCGAAGGCCGGCCCAGCTCCTCGACATAGCCGGGCACCGGCACGCCGCCGACCGCACCCTTGGCATATTGGCCGATCACCGTGTGGGTGAGCGCGGTCTCGCGATCGATCGGGCGGAGCGAGCGCAGCACCTTCACCTTCTCGTCGCGCACGGCGCGGGCATCGAAATGGGCGGGCGGCTCCATGGCGACCAGGGCGAGCAGCTGGAGCATATGGTTCTGCACCATGTCGCGCAGGCTGCCCGATCCGTCGAAATAGGCGGTCCGGCCTTCGAGGCCGACGGTTTCCGATACGGTGATCTGGACATGCTCGATCCCGGCGGCGTTCCACAGCGGCTCGAACATCAGGTTGGCGAAGCGCAGCGCCAGCAGGTTCTGGACGGTTTCCTTGCCGAGATAATGGTCGATGCGGAAGGTCCTGGCCTCGGGGAAGACCGCCGCCACCGCATCGTTGATCGCCCGGCTGGAGGCGAGATCGGTGCCGAGCGGCTTTTCCAGCCCGATGCGAACGTTGTCACCGGCCAGACCAGCGGCGGCGAGGCCGGCGATCGTGGGCTCGAACAATTGCGGCGCGGTCGACAGGAAGATGGCGAGATTCTCCCGCGCGGCGCCCACCTTCTTGCCTAGCGCGGCATAGCCTTCCGGGTTGGACGCATCGAGCGGAACATAATGCAGCCGCTTCAGGAAGCCCGGAATCGCATCGCGCGCCATCCGTTCTTCCGGGACATGCTTTTCCAGCGCCTCGCCCGCGAAGGCGCGGTAGCCGGCATCGTCCAGGCCGCTGCGCGCCGTGCCGGTGATGGCGAGATCGGGCGCGATCAGCCCTTCGGCGTGGAGCGCGAACAGCGAGGGCAGCAGCATCCGCTGCGCCAGATCGCCGGTGGCGCCGAACAACAGAAGACCACGCGCTCCACTCGTCATGGGTTTCCTTTTCGATCGGGTAGGCCCGGTCGAACCGGACGCCGGCATATCTGCGCGTTTCGGGCGCATCCGTCAAAGCCCCGGACGGCCCGCGCGTGACAAATTTTCCCGCGCCGATAGAAGGCCCGGCATGAACCGGTCCCCCACCCCCTGGCGCGACGAGATGCGCGCGACGCTGGCGCTGGCGTGGCCGCTGGTCCTGACCAACCTCGCCCAGGCGGCGATCCATGCGACCGACGTGATCCTGCTCGGCCGGCTGGGCGCGCGGCAGCTGGCGGCCGGCGCGCTCGGCACCAACCTGATGATGGCCTGCGTCGTCATCGGCAGCGGGCTGGTGATGGCGGCATCGCCGATGATCGCCAAGGCCGTGGGCGCGCGCTTCAACGCGGTGCGCGACGTCCGGCGCACGGTGCGGCAGACGATGTGGGCGGCCGTCGCGGTGGTCGTCCCCTTATGGCTGCTGCTGTGGCAGGGCGAGCGGGTGCTCCTCCTGCTCGGCCAAGAACCGGCGCTGGCGGCGGACGGCGGGCATTTCCTGCGCGCGATGATGTGGGGGCTGCTGCCCTACATGTTCTATCTGGTGCTGCGCGTGTTCGTCGCCGCGCTGGAACGGCCGGCCTGGTCGCTGGTGATCGCGGTGGGCGGCGTGATCGCCAATGCCGTCATCAATTACGGGCTAGTGCTGGGCGGATTCGGCATGCCGCAGCTGGGCCTTGTCGGCGCCGGCCTGGGATCGACCATCGCCAACAGCCTGATGTTCGTGGGGCTGGCGACGGTGGTGAGCGTGCATCCGCGCTTCCGCCGTTTCCACCTGTTCGGCCATTTCTGGCGGGCGGACTGGCCGCGCTTCCGCGCCGTCTGGCGGCTGGGGCTGCCGATCGCGATCACGCTGGGGCTGGAGGTGACGGTGTTCAACGCCGCCATGTTCCTGATGGGGCTGCTGGGGCAGGACCCGCTGGCCGCGCACGCCATCGCCATCCAGATCGCCAGCGTCACCTTCATGGTGCCGCTGGGGCTGGCGCAGGCGGCGACGGTGCGGGTGGGGCTGGCGGTGGGGCGGCACGACCGGATCGCGATCGGCCGCGCCGGCTGGACGGCCTGGGCGATGGGCGTGGGCTTCATGGGCCTGACCGCGATCCTGATGATCACCGCACCCCGGCTGCTGATCGGCATCTTCCTGGATGCCCACAACCCCGCCAATGCCGAGGTGGTGAGGCTCGCCATATCCTATCTGGCGCTGGCGGCGCTGTTCCAGATCGTCGACGGCGCGCAGGCGGTGGGCGCGGGCATGCTGCGCGGCCTGCATGACACGACGGTGCCGATGCTGTTCGCGCTGGTCGGCTACTGGCTGATCGGGCTGGCCTTCGGCGCTTGGCTGGCCTTCCACGCCGGCTGGGCGGGGGTCGGCATATGGACGGGCCTCGCGCTCGGCCTCGCCATTGTCGCCGTGCTGATGACGGCGCGCTGGGCCTTGCGCGAGCGGATCGGGCTGGTCGATGCCGGCCCCGCCGTCAGCCGATCGACGGGCGGCCGGTGAATATCGCGAGCTGATCGGCGAAGGCGCGCTTATAGGCCGGCCGCGCCTCGCCGCGGGCGACATAAGCGGAAAGGTTGGGATGTTCCTCCAGCAGGCCCGATCCATTCAGCCTGCGCAGCACCGTCACCATCAGCAGGTCGCCGGCGCTGAACGCATCGTCGAGCCAGTCGGCATCGCCGAGCTGGCTGGAAAGTTCGGCCAGCCGGCCACGAACGCGATCCTCGAGGAGAGGCAGGCGTTCCTCGTGCCAGCTCTTGCCGGCCTCCAGGAGCACGGCCATCGCCCGGTCGACGATCGGCGGCTCAACCGTGTTGAGCGCGGCAAACATCCAGGCGATCGCGCGTGCCCGACCGTTCGTGTCGTCCGGCAGCAGGCCGGCATGATGCTCCGCGATGTGCAGCACGATGGCCCCGGACTCGAACAGGGCGAGGTCGCCTTCCTCATAGGTCGGAATCTGCCCGAAGGGGTGAAGCGCGCGATGCGCCGGCTCCTTCATCGCATCGAACGAAAGCAGGCGGACGTCGTAAGGCTGGCCCGTTTCTTCGAGCGCCCAGCGAACGCGCATGTCGCGCGCCAGCCCCCGGCCGCGATCGGGGGAGCGTTCGAAGGCGGTGATGGTGATGGTCATCGAAGGCCTCCGTATGGCCGCACGATGCGCGGCAAGGCGGCCCTCTGGCAACCGGAAGCCGATCGGCCGCCTTCCTCCCCGGATCAGTCGTCCGAAATCTGGCTGATCCGGCGGGTATCGGGCAGCGCCACGAAGGCGATGAGCGCGATCGCGATCCCGGCGGAGACATACCAGTAGAAGGCTTCCTCGACGCCCGCATTCTTGAGCCACAGGGCGACATATTCGGCGGTGCCGCCGAAGGCGGTGTTGGCGAGCGCATAAGGCAGCGCCACGCCGAGCGTGCGGATATGGGCGGGATAAAGCTCCGCCTTGGTGATCGGGCCGACGGACGTGTAGGCCGACATCAAGGTGAGCGGGATCAGCGCCAGCCAGAAGGCGGTCACGGGATCGCCCGCATCCGCCAACGCGTGGAAGATCGGCACCGTCGTGACCGCGCCGGTGACGCCGAAGAAGATCATCTGCGGCTTGCGGCCGATCCTGTCCGACAGCCAGCCCCAGAACGGCTGCTGGAGCATGAAGACGGCGAGCGCGGCGGCCGTGATCGCGGTCGCCTGCGGCCGGGAGAAGCCGGCGCTGTTGACCAGGAATTTCTGGAGGTAGGTGGTATAGGCATAGAAAGCGAGCGTGCCGCCAATCGTCATCGCCACGATCATCAGCGTCGCGCGGCGATGCCCGGCCCAGAGGTTGCGCGCGGAGGATGCGGGCGTCGCGGCGCGATCGATCGCGGCGAACTGCCGGGTTTCGGCCAGGCCCCGGCGGAACAGGAACACGCCCAGCGCCAGCACCGCCCCCAAAGCGAAGGGGATGCGCCAGCCCCAGGCTTCCAGCGCCGCCTCGTCCAGCAGCGCCTGCAGGACGATGAGGACGCCAAGCGCCGCGAGCTGGCCGCCGATCAGCGTGACATATTGGAAGCTGGACCAGAAACCCCGCCGTTCGGCCGTCGCCATTTCGCTGAGATAGGTGGAGCTGGCGCCGAACTCGCCGCCCACGCTCAGCCCCTGCAGCATGCGCGCGAACACCAGCAGCACCGGCGCCGCCCAGCCGGCGGCGGCATAAGTGGGCGCGAGCGCGATCAGCAGCGATCCCGCACACATCAGCCCCACCGACAGGGCCAGCCCCGCCTTGCGGCCATGGCGATCGCCATAGATGCCCATCGCCCACGCCCCCACCGGCCGCATGATGAAGCCGACCGCGAAGATCGCGGCGGTGTTCATCAGCTGGATGGTGGGATTGTCCTCCGGGAAAAAGGCCGGCGCGAAATAGATGCTGAGCGAGGCATAGGCGAACCAGTCATACCATTCGACGAAATTGCCCGCCGATCCGCCGATGATCGATCTCAACCGCCGTGCGCCGTGCGCCATTCACCATCCCCTGCCCTTTTCAGCACGGATATGACGGGGATAGGCCGGCCGGGCAATCCGATCGGGTGCGACAGACAGGGCTTTTCAGATGCGCCGAGATCGATCATTCCGCTGACATGGCTGGGTTCCCGCTTTCCTTCCGCGCCGCGCTGACGGCAATCGCCCTGCTGGCCGTCGCCGGATGCGTCGCCCCCGAGGCCCCTCCCCCGCCACCCCCGCCGGCCCCCGCGCCTCCACCGCCCCCGCCGCCCCTGGCCTGGGAGGATGCGCCGCTGACGCCGGGCGACTGGCGCTATGATCGCGGCACGGCGCGCTTCGGCGTGGCCGGGCAGCCGGCGGAGCTGGTGCTAGCCTGCCAGGCCGATCGCACGATCCTGCTTTCGCGCGCCGCGCCGGCGGGAAGCACGGCGAACGGGATCGACGTGACGACCAGCTACGGCAAGCGCCGCTTGCCCGCGACGCCGACCGCGCAAGGGCCGACCGCCCGGCTGACGGCATCGGATGGCCTGCTGGACTGGATGGCCTTCAGCCGCGGCAGCTTCCGCATCGACACGGAAGGCCTGCCCGCGCTCACCATCCCCGCCTGGGCGGAAGTGGCGCGGGTGGTGGAGGATTGCCGCAAATAACCGGGCGCAGGATCAGCGCCGCCAGCTCCGCCGGTTGGTGCGCTGTTCCAGCAGCTCCTCGCGCACGCGGATGGTGAGCAGCGCCACGCGCACCTCGATCAGGAACAGGAACAGGCCCGATACCAGCAGCAGCATCGCCGCGATGAAGCCGAATGCCATCGTCCGCGCGAAGCCCAGGCTGGTGAGATCGGCGATGAACAGGCCGGCCACCACCGCGCAGATCAGCGCCGCGCTGGCCGTGCAGAGGAAGATCGCCATGTTGGCGAGCATGATCCGCCGGTCGAGCAGCCGCAGCTCATGCACCTGCGCCTCGTGATCGGGATGATCGGTGGGGGTGAATTCGCGCGCGAGCTGGCGGGCGCGATCGACGACGCGGGCGAGCCGGCCGGCCAGCACGTTGAGGATGCTGCCGATGCCCGCCAGCAGGAAGACGGGCGCCACGGCAAGCTGGATGGTGTGCGCGATTTCCGCGACGGCGACGTTGGATGGCGGCAGCATCCCCGCAGGATTGCGGGCGCCGCGACCGGCCGTCAAGCGCCGCCGCGGCGATGGCGGCGGCGCCGTATCCGATCAGCCATCAGGCGACGGCGGGGTAATCCGTATAGCCTTCGCTGCCCTGGCTGTACCAGGTGCGCGGATCATCCTTCTGCAAGGGCAGGCCGTTCGCCAGCCGGTGGGGGAGATCCGGGTTGGCGAGGAAGGTGCGGCCGAAGCTGACGGCATCGGCGATCCCATCGTCCAGCAACGCCTGCGCGGTATCGCCGACATAATCGGAATTGAGCACCAGCGGGCCGGAGAAGGCCTTGCGGATCAACGGCGCCACCGCCGGCCGATCCGATGCGCCGAAGGTGCCCTGGGGGCCGGGCTCGCGCAGTTCGAGGAAGGCGAGGCCGAAGCCGTCGAGCGCGGCACCGGCGGCCGTGAACAGCGCGTTCTGGTCGCTGTCGTCCACGCCCTGGATCTCGCCATTGGGCGAGAGCCGGACGGCCGTGCGGCCCGCGCCCGCGACGCCGGCCAGCGCCTCCACCACTTCGGCGAGCAGGCGGATGCGGTTGGCGACGGGGCCGCCATAGGCATCGTCGCGATGGTTGGAATTGTCGCGCAGGAACTGATCGATCAGATAGCCATTGGCAGCGTGGAGCTGGACGCCATCGAAGCCGGCGGCCAGCGCGTTGCGCGCGGCGCGGGCATAATCGTCGATCAGCCGGGGAATCTCGTCGAGCCTGAGCGCGCGCGCCTCGGCATAAGGCTGCTTGCCGTCATAGGTGTGCGCCTTGCCGGGCGCGGTGGTCGCGGATGCCGATACCGGCGCGGCGCCGCCGATGAAGCTCGGATGGACGATGCGGCCCATGTGCCAGAGCTGGGCGAAGATGCGCCCGCCCGCCTTGTGGACCGCCTCCGTCACGGGCTTCCACGCTTCCACCTGCCGGTCGCTCCACAGGCCGGGGGCGAACGGCCAGCCGGTGCCTTCCTGGCTGATGCCGGTCGCTTCCGACAGGATCAGGCCGGCGCTGGCGCGCTGGGCATAATATTCCGCCATGATCGGCGTCGGCACATGATCGCCGGTGGCGCGCGCGCGGGTGAGCGGCGCCATCAGGATACGGTTCGGCGCTTCCACAGCGCCCAGGCGGATGGGATCGAACAGCGACGGCATGGCTTAGGTCCCTTTTTGAAACTGGACTGCACCGACATAGGCAGCCAGATGGCGCGATGCACGATTCGGATGCGTCAAGATTAACTTCTGCGGAAGAAAGCCGGGAACGGGGTGACGGCGGGCGCGGTCGTGGCCGGGCGTTGGCCTTCGCCGCGATGGTGGCGGCGAACGTCGCGCTGGCCTTCGGCGCCTGGTTCGTGCGGCTGGCCGATGTCGGCCCGGTGGCGGCGGGATTCTGGCGGCTGGCGATCGCGGCGCCGCTGCTGCTGATCCTCTGCCGGGCGGCGGGCCAGCCGGTGCCGGCGATGCCGCGCCGGCTGTGGGCGGTGCTGGCGTGCGGCGGCTTCTTCTTCGCCGCCGACCTCGCATCCTGGCATGTCGGCATCCTCCACACGACGCTGGCCAACGCCACCCTGTTCGGCAACATCACCAGCCTGACCTTCCCGATCTACGGCTTCATCATCGCCCGCGCGATGCCGGGACGGACGCAGATATTCGCGCTGATCCTGGCGGCGGCCGGCGCGGTGCTGCTGATGGGCCGATCCTACCAGCTTTCGCCGCAGAATCTGGTGGGCGACCTGCTCTGCATCCTCGCCGGCATCCTCTACACCTTCTATCTCGTCGCGGTGGGCGCGGCGCGCGGGCGGCTGGCGCCGCTGCCGACGATCGCGCTTTCGACCCTGTTCGGCACGCTGCCGCTGCTCATCTTCGCCATGCTGATGGGCGAGGCGGTCCGGCCCGGCAACTGGACGCCGCTGCTGCTGCTGGCGATCGGCAGCCAGGTGATCGGCCAGGGGCTGATCGTCTATGCGATCGGCCATCTGCCGCCGCTGGTGATCGGCATCGGCCTGCTGATCCAGCCGGTGGTGGCGGCCGCCGTCGGCTGGATCGCCTATGGCGAGCGGCTGGGCGTGGTGGACGGCATCGGCGCGGTCGCCATCGCCGTCGCCCTGGTGCTGGTGCGCCGGCCCGATCGATCGCGCCCGGCCTGACGCCGCTGTTGGCGTGCGCGGCGCACCGGCCTATGCTCCGCCCATGACCGAGACCGCACCCGACCTCACGCTCGACGAAATCCGCCAGGCGCTGGCGCCGCGCCTCGCCCGCCACGCCGCCTTCGACGGCTGGAGCGCCGCGGCGCTGGACGCCGCCGGGGCGGAGATCGGCCTGCCGCCGGGGCAGGCGGCGCTCGCCTTCCGCGGCGGCGCGGTCGCGATGATCGACGCCTGGTTTGCTTATGTCGACCGGACGATGGCGCAAAGGCTGCCGGGCGAGACGCTGGCGGCGATGAAGATCCGCGAGCGAATCTCGGCGCTGGTCACCACCCGGCTCGAACTGGTCGATCCCGACCGCGAGGCGCTGCGCCGCGCGCTTTCCATCCTCGCCCGCCCCGCCCATGCCGCCCACGGCGCGAAGCTGGGCTGGCGCGCCGCCGATGCGATGTGGCGGGCGGCCGGCGATACCACCACCGACTTCGCTTATTATACCAAGCGGGCGACGCTGGCCGCTGTCTATGGCGCGACCCTGCTCGCCTTCCTCGACGACGAGAGCGAGGATTTCGCCGACACTCGCGCCTTCCTGGCCCGGCGGATCGACAATGTGATGCGGTTCGAGAAATTGAAGGCGCAGTTGAAGCCCGATCCCGATCGCCATTTCAGCCCGGCGCGCTTCCTGGGCCGGCTGCGTTATCCTGTGCGGTGACGATCGGGCTGGCCTTTTCCCCGTCCTATTGATAATCACTCGCAGAATATTGACTTGCGGGTGATGATCTTGCGTCTCGATGAACTGCCGCTGCGGCGGAACGCCACGGTTTCCGCGATCGACTGGGACGGAATCGGCCCGGCCGAAGCGAAGCGGCTGCGGGAATTCGGTTTCGACGAAGGCGTGGTGGTGCAGAAGCTGCACACCGGCCCCATCGGCAGCGATCCCGTCGCCTGCCGGGTCGGGCGGATGACGGTGGCGCTGCGGCGGCGCGTGGCCCTGGCGATAAGCGTCACCGGCCACGAAGCATGAATCCCCTCCCGCTCGTCGCGCTGGTCGGCAATCCCAATGCCGGCAAAAGCGCCCTTTTCAATGCCCTGACCGGTGCCCGCCAGAAGGTGGGCAATTATCCCGGCGTCACGGTGGAGCGGAAATCGGGCCGCTTCTCGCTGGATGACGGCCGCCCGGTCGAGCTGGTCGACCTGCCCGGCACCTACAGCCTCGATCCCGGCAGTCCGGACGAAGCGGTGACGCGCGACGTCGTGACCGGCCACCAGGCGGGCGAGCGGCCGCCGGCGGCGATCGTGATCGTCGTCGATGCCGGCAATCTGGACAATCATCTGCGCTTCGCGCTCCAGCTCGTCGCCCTCGGCCTGCCGACGGTGATGGCGCTCAACATGGTCGACATGGCCGAACGCGACGGGCTGACCATCGATGCCGAGATGCTCTCGCGCGAGCTGGGCATCCCCGTGGTTCCCACGGTCGCGGTGCGCCGGCGCGGGCTGGACGAGCTGCGCGCCGCGCTCGGCAAGGCGGTGGGATCGAACGCCGCGCCGGAGGTGGCCGAGGCCGCCGAACATTCCAGCTACACCGCGCTCCAGCGGCGCGCGCGCGCCATCGCCGCGGCGGCGACCACGCGGCCCGAGGTGACGCGCGACGCGGCCGAACGGATCGACCGCGTGCTGCTCCACCCGGTGGCGGGCCTCGCCATCCTGCTGGCCCTGCTGTTCGTGATGTTCCAGGCGGTGTTCGCCTGGTCCGAAGCGCCGATCGGCTGGATCGAGGACGGCTTTTCCGTGATCCAGGGCGCCGCGACCGATGCCCTGCCCGCCGGACTGCTGCGATCGCTGGTCGTCGACGGGCTGATCGCCGGCGTCGGATCGGTGGTGGTGTTCCTGCCGCAGATCCTGATCCTGTTCCTGTTCATCCTCGTGCTGGAGGCATCGGGCTACATGGTCCGCGCCGCCTTCCTGATGGACAAATTGATGGCGGGCGTCGGCCTGTCCGGCCGGGCGTTCATCCCGCTCCTCTCCTCCTTCGCCTGCGCCATCCCCGGCATCATGGCGACGCGCACCATCGATGATCCGAAGGACCGGCTGACGACGATCCTGATCGCACCGCTGATGACCTGTTCGGCGCGGTTGCCGGTCTATGCCGTGATCATCGGCGCCTTCATCCCGGCGCGCGACATGGGTTACGGCATCGGCCTGCAGGGGCTGGTGCTGTTCGGCCTCTATATCGCCGGCATCCTGGGCGCGATGGCGGCCGCCTTCATCCTGCGCCGCACGGTGACGCGGGGGGCCGCCGGCACCTTCATGATGGAGTTGCCACGCTACCAGTGGCCGGACCCGCGCGACATCCTGATCGGGCTGGCCCAGCGCGCCTGGATATTCCTGCGCCGCGCCGGCACGCTGATCCTCGCGGCATCGCTGCTGCTGTGGCTGCTCCTCTCCTTCCCGCAGGCGCCGGAGGGGCGGAGCCAGGTGGAATATTCCGCCGCCGGCTGCATCGCATCGGTGCTGGAACCCGTGGTGCGGCCGATCGGCTTCAACCATGAAATCGCGCTGGCGATCATCCCGGCGATGGCCGCGCGCGAGGTGGCGGTGGCGGCGCTCGGCACCGTCTATTCGATCGAATCCGATGACGAGACGGTGCTGGAGCAAACGGTGACGGAGCGGCTGAGCGGACGCTGGCCGCTGCCGACGGCGTTGGCCTTCCTGATGTGGTTCGTGTTCGCGCCGCAATGCCTGTCCACCATCGCGGTGATCCGGCGCGAGACCAATAGCTGGCGCTGGCCGCTGTTCGCGCTCGGCTACCTCTTCGTGCTGGCCTATATCGCGGCAGGCGCGACCTTCTGGACGGCGACCGCGCTGGGGCTGGGATAGGCACGGGGCCGGGAGGCCGGCCCTCCCCCGGTCACCCCGTCGCGCGCAGCCGTTCGATCGCGCGGTCCTTGCCGATCAGCGGCAGCAGCGCGGCCATGTCCGGGCCGTGGTCCCGGCCGGTGAGCGCCTGGCGCAGCGGCAGGAACAGCGCCTTGCCCTTGCGGCCGGTGGCATCCTTCAGCAGCGTCGTCAGCGCCGGCCAGGGATCGCCGGCCCAGTCGAGACCGGCGGCGACGCCGGCCGCCTCGGCCAGATAGGCGCGATCCTGTTCATCGAATGCGGGGACCGCGACCGGGCCTTCGACCACGGCCCACCAGTCCGCCGCATCGGCCACCTTGTCGATATTCGGCCGGATCGCCTGCCAGGCGGCGGCATCCATGCCGGCGGGCAGCCGATCGGCGACGTCCTGATAATGGAGGCGGTGGATGATGCGGGCGTTGAGCGCGGTCAGCTCCTCCAGGTCGAAGCGCGCGGGCGCACGGCCGAAACGGTTGAAATCGAAGGCGTGGAGCAGCTCGTCCACCGTCGCCACCGGCTCGACCGGATCGCTGGTGCCGATGCGCGCCAGCAGCGCCAGCAGCGCCAGCGGCTCGATCCCCATTTCGCGGAAGCCATCGCAGCCGAGCGCGCCGAGGCGCTTGGAAAGCTTGCCCTCGCTGCCGGTCAGCAGCGCCTCGTGCGCGAAGGCCGGCGGCGTGGCGCCCAGCGCCGCGAACATCTGGAGCTGGAGCCCGGTATTGGTGACATGATCCTCGCCGCGCACGACATGGGTGACGTCCATGTCCACATCGTCGATCACGCTGGGCAGCATATAGAGCCAGCTGCCGTCGGCGCGGCGGACGACCGGATCGGACAGCAGCTTCGGATCGAAGCGCTGCGGGCCGCGGATCAGATCGTCCCAGGCGATCGGCTCGTCATGGTCCAGCCGGAAGCGCCAGTGCGGCCGGTGCCCTTCCGCCTCCAGCGCGGCGCGGTCGGCATCGCTCAGCGCCAGCGCCGCGCGGTCATAGACCGGCGGCAGGCCCCGCCCGGCGAGGATCTTGCGCTTGAGGTCCAGTTCCTGCTGGGTCTCATAAGCGGGATAGACCCGCCCCGCCGCGCGCAGCCGATCGAAGGCGGCCTCGTAGAGCGCGAAGCGGCGCGACTGCCGTTCCTCCCCATCGGGCACCAGCCCGAGCCAGCCGAGATCGGCGCGGATCGCCTCGACGAACGCCTCGGTCGATCGTTCGGCATCGGTATCGTCCAGCCGCAGCAGGAAACGGCCGCCCTGCTGGCGCGCGAACAGCCAGTTGTGGAGCGCGGCGCGGATATTGCCGACATGCAGCCGCCCGGTGGGCGACGGGGCGAAACGGGTGGTCACGGTCATGCTTCGATCCGATTGAGCGCCGGCGCGGAGCCGGCAGGAATGGCCAGAACGGGCGCGATCACGCCGTGCGGAAGGCGTTGGTGATCGGGTAGCGCCGGTCGCGCCCGAAATTGCGCGTGCCGAGCTTCACCCCCGGCGGGGCCTGGCGGCGCTTATATTCGGCGATGTAGAGCAGCCGCTCCACCCGCGCGACCGTATCGCGATCGAAGCCGCGCGCGACGAGATCGGCGACCGAAAGCTCCTCCTCCACCAGCCCGCGCAGGATGGGATCGAGCACGTCGTAAGGCGGCAGCGAATCCGAATCCTTCTGGTCGGCGCGCAGCTCCGCCGTCGGCGGCTTGGTGATCACGTTCACCGGCATCACCGGCCCTTCCGGCCCCAGGCCCAGCGACGGGCGATTGGCGTTGCGCCATTCGGACAGCGCGAACACCGTGGTCTTGTAGGCATCCTTCAGCACCGAATAGCCGCCGGCCATGTCGCCATAGATGGTGGCATAGCCCACCGACATCTCGCTCTTGTTGCCGGTGGTGAGCAGCATGTGGCCGAACTTGTTGCTGAGCGCCATCAGGGTGACGCCCCGGATGCGCGACTGGATATTCTCCTCGGCCAGATCGCGCGCGCGGCCGGCGAAGGCGGGGGCCAGCATGGCATCGAAGGCCGTCACCGCCGGCTCGATCGGGATGGTATCGAGCCGCACGCCGAGCAGCCGCGCGCATTCGGCCGCGTCGGACAGGCTTTCGTCGACCGTGAAGCGCGACGGCATCATCACGCACCATACCCGGTCCGCCCCCAGCGCATCGACCGCGACGGCGGCGGAAAGCGCGCTGTCGATGCCGCCGGACAGGCCAAGCACCACGCCGGGGAAGCGGTTGCGGTTCACATAATCGCGCAGCGCGATCATCATCGCGTGGTAAAGATCCGCCGGCGCGGGATCGAGCGCATGGCGCTCCCCCGCCTCGCAGGTCCAGCCGCCCGCGCCCTTGTCCCAGAAAGTGAGCGTTTCGGCGGCTTCCCAATCCGGCATCTGCACCGCGACCGCGCCATCGGCGTTGACGACGAAGGAGGAGCCGTCGAACACCAGCTCATCCTGCCCGCCGACGCGGTTCAGATAGGCGAGCGGCAGCCCCGTCTCCTCCACGCGGCGGCGGACGAGCGCCAGGCGCAGATCGTCCTTGTCCGGCTCATAGGGGCTGCCATTGGGGGCGAGCAGCAGCTCCGCCCCGGCCGCCTTCAGCTGCTCGCACACCTTGGGGAACCAGATATCCTCGCAGATCGGCACGCCGATGCGCACGCCGCGAAAATGGATCGGCTCCGGCGGCGGGCCGGGCATGAACAGCCGCTTTTCGTCGAAGGTGCCGTAATTGGGCAGCTCATGCTTGCGGATCATCGCCGCCACGGCACCGCGATCGAGCAGCGCCATCGCATTGTAGAGCCCGTCGTCGAGCGCGATCACCGTGCCCACGAGCATCGCCGGCCCACCATCGGCGGTGGCGGCCGCGATGCGGTGCAGCTCATCATGCGCGCGGGCGATCAGCGCGGGCTTCAGCACCAGATCCTCGGGCGGATAGCCGATCAGCTGGAGTTCCGGGAACAGGATGAGATCGGCCTCGGGCCAACGATCGCGCACCGCCAGCATGGCATCGGCATTGGCGGTGAGATCGCCCATATTCTGATTGAGCTGGGCGAGCAGGATGGAAAGGCGCATGGTCATGACCCCTGCTTTAGGGCGGGACGGATCGAACGGCCAGAGCGGACCGCCGTTCCATCGAACGCCCTACCCCCTTCCCCCGCGCGCATCTGGCGACTAATAGGCCGCGAAACGCGGCAGCGAGGACGAACATGAAACTACTGGCCGGCAATTCCAACCTGCCGCTGGCGCGAGCGATCGCCGCCTATCTCGAAATCCCGCTTACCGAGGCGAGCGTGCGCCGCTTCGCCGACGAGGAGGTCTTCGTCGAGATCCACGAGAATGTCCGCGGCGAGGACGTGTTCGTGGTGCAGTCGACCGGCTATCCGGCCAATGACAACCTCATGGAGCTGCTGATCTGCATCGATGCGCTGAAGCGCGCGTCGGCCAAGCGGATCACGGCGGTGATCCCCTATTTCGGCTATGCCCGGCAGGACCGCAAACCCGGCCCGCGCACGCCGATTTCCGCCAAGCTGGTGGCGAACCTGCTGACGACGGCGGGGGCGAATCGCGTGCTTTCGGTCGATCTGCACGCCGGCCAGATCCAGGGCTTCTTCGATATCCCGACCGACAATCTGTTCGCCGCCCCGGTGATGTCCGCCGATATCCAGGCGCGTTTCGCCGGCAAGAATTTGATGGTCGTATCCCCCGACGTGGGCGGCGTGGTGCGCGCCCGCGCGCTGGCCAAGCGGCTGGAGAACGCGCCGCTGGCCATCGTCGACAAGCGCCGCGAGCGCGCCGGCGAATCGGAGGTGATGAACATCATCGGCGACGTCACCGGCCGTTTCTGCATCCTCGTCGACGATATCGTCGATTCGGCGGGCACGCTGTGCAACGCCGCCGCCGCGCTCAAGGAAGCGGGCGCGGAGGACGTGGTCGCCTATGTCACCCATGGCGTGCTTTCGGGCGGCGCGGTCGCCCGCGTGGAGGGATCGCAGCTGCGCGAACTGGTGATCACCGATTCGATCGGCGCGCCGGAAGCGGTCGCGGCGGCGGAGAAGATCCGCCACCTGACGATCGCGCCGCTGCTTGCCGAGGCGATCAAACGCATCGCCGACGAGACGTCGGTATCGTCGCTGTTCGACTGAGGCCATCGCCCGGCCGCCATCCTGACGAAAGCCGCGATTCATTGCCGCTGCGCCCGATATTCGGGCGTTGCGGCGATGGATGCCGAAACCGGGCCGGCACGGCGGTTGTGCGTGCGGTCAGCGATCTCGACGCTTTCGCCGCGCCCGATCAGGGGCAGCAGGTCGAGCAGCGCGGCCTTTTCGATAGCGACGCAGCCTTCGGTCGGTTTCGCCTCGTTCCAGCAATGCAGGAAGATCGCGCTGCCGAGGCCCGGCACGGGAGGCGCATCATTGTGGCCCAGCGTGACGATCACGTCGTAAAGCCCGTCCTCCCGCCAGAGATGCTCGGCCGAAGCGGCACGCGGATGCCGGACCGGGCGATTATAGGCGGGATCGGCGGGATCGTCCGACCAGCCGTCGTCCGCGCGGGTCCAGCGCCATGGCAGGGCGAGGCCCGCCGGCGGCGCGGCGCGGCCGGGGCGGAACAGCACGGTGCGGATCGCCCAGAGGCCGAGTGGCGTCATGCCGTCGCCCTCGCGCTTGTCCGCCGCCGGGCAGGCGCCCGAACGGCCGATCGCGCAGGCGATCCGCCGGCCGGCGGCCTCGAGCGTCAATGCCCCGGTATCGACGCGGATCATAGCTGGTGGCCGGTGCGGTCGCGCTTGGTATCCAGATAGGCGCGATTGTGGGGGTTCGCCTCCATCGCGTGCGCCACCCGTTCGACCACCGCGACCCCCGCCGCCTCCAGCCCCGCGACCTTGGCAGGATTGTTGGTGAGGAGGCGCACCCTGTCCTGCCCCAGCAATTGCAGCATCCGCGCGGCCACGCCGAAATCGCGGGCATCGACATCGAAGCCGAGGCGGACGTTCGCGTCCACCGTGTCATAGCCCTGATCCTGTAGCGCATAGGCGCGCAGCTTGTTGACCAGGCCGATGCCGCGCCCTTCCTGCCTGAGATAGAGCAATATGCCCCAGCGCGAATCGGCGATCTCGTGGAGGGCGGCGTGGAGCTGCGGCCCGCAATCGCACTTCAGCGATCCCAGCACGTCGCCGGTCAGGCATTCGCTGTGGAGGCGCACCAGAGGCGGCGTCCCGTCCGGCTCGCCGATGATGAGGGCGACATGCTCGGCCGCGTCATCGGCATTGCGGAAGGCGACGATCTCGCTGCGTTCGGACACCTCGACCGGCAGGCGCGCCCGCGCGGCGACGACCAGCCTGGCCGCCGCATCCTGCCCGGCAATGGCTTCGGCCGAAACCTCCACCTCGCCGGCCCCGTCGTCCAGCACGAAGAAGGCGGGCAGCAGGCCGGCCAGCCGCGCCAGCCGCAGGGCAGCGGCGGCGGCATCGGGCGCGGACGTGGCTATCGCGCGGAACGGCCCCTTCAGCGGCGTCGCCAGATCGAGCGCCGGATCGGCCAGCGCCACGGCCGCCGGCAGATCGAGCCAGGGCGCGCGTTCGATGCGGACGGCGGTTCCCGGCGTCGCCGCATCGCGCTGGTTGGCGAGCTTCAGCGTCGCGGCCCGGCCGCTCGACAGCAGCACATCGGCGCGGCCATCGGGATCGAAGGTGGCGAGCCGGCCGTCGTCGGCCGTCTCGATCGCCAGCACCGCGATCGCCCCTTCGGCCGATAGGATGCGCACCGGCCAGCCCCGGCGCAGCGCGTCCAGCGCGCGGGCGGCATCGCGCAGGCCCGTCAAAAGGAGAACTCCGTCACCAGCGGCACATGGTCGGACGGCTTGAGCCAGCTCCGGCACGGCTCGAGCACGCGATGGCCGGTCGCCGCGGCGGCGACCGTGGGGCTCGCCCACATATGATCGAGGCGGCGACCGCGATCATTGGCGGTCCAGTCCTTCGAACGATAGCTCCACCACGTATAGAGCCGCGCCGGCGCCGGGTGGAAATGGCGGCCGAGATCGATCCAGCCATGGCTCTGCTGCAGGCGGGTCAGCGCCTCCACCTCGACAGGCGTGTGGCTGACGACGTCGAGGAGCTGCTTGTGGCTCCACACGTCGCATTCCAGCGGCGCGATATTGAAATCGCCCACCATCAGCGTCGGTTCGGCCAGCGTCTCGGACCAGCGCGTCATCCGCTCGATGAAATCCAGCTTCTGCCCGAATTTCGGGTTCAGCACGCGATCGGGAATGTCGCCGCCGGCGGGCACATAGACATTTTCCAGCCTGACGCCGTTGGGGAGGCGCACGCCGACATGGCGGGCCTCGCCATTATCCTGCCAGTCATGGTTGAGATTCTCGTCCAGCGGCACCTTGCTCAGGATCGCGACGCCATGGTGCATCCGCTGGCCGTTCAGCACCTGGTGGACATAGCCCATGCGGCGGAACGGATCGCCGGGGAAGATGTCGTTCACCACCTTGGTTTCCTGGAGGCACAATATGTCCGGCCGCTCCTCCTCGAGGAAGCGAGTGACGATATCGATGCGGGCGCGCACCGAATTGATGTTCCAGGAAGCGATCTTGAGCGTATCGGACATGGCCGCGATGTAGCGATGCCGCCGCGCCGGCGCCAGTCACCAGCCCCACGGGGCGGCTGCAATCCGTTACGGGGCGCGAAGAATCATGATAGCCTCGGCCCGCCGCCTATCATCGATATGGGGAAAGTCGAATGAAGCAGGTCGTTTCCGGCGCCGCGATGGCGTCGTTCCTTATCGCCATGCTGCCGGGGGCGCCGGCCCTGGCGGCGACACCCGGCGACGTCCGCGATCTGGTGGGCGCCCGCGCCTCGGCAGGGGAGTCCGCGCTCGAATCGCGGGGCTATACGTTCCAGCACGGCAGCACCGGCGACGACCGCAAATGGACCTATTGGTGGAACCGCGACAAGAAGCAGTGCCTGTCGGTATCGACGGTGGACGGCCGATACGACGCGATCACATCCACGCCGGCGGCGGATTGCGGGCAGAAAGGCGGTGGCGGCGATACGGCGGCGGCGGTCGCCGTGGGCGCGGCGGCGCTGATCGGCGTGATCGCGCTGGCCCACAAATCCCACAATCATGACGACGGCCAGCATTATTCGGACAGCCAGTCCGAAGCGGATTATGAACGCGGCTATCGCGACGGGCTCTACAACCAGTCCTACCATAATTATTCGCGCAGCGATGCTTATGCCAGCGGCTATTCGGCAGGCGTGGAGCAGCGGAACCAGGAAACCGCCTACCGGCCCAATCATCCGCGCGGGGGCTATGGCGACTACGTCAACCTGTCGGACATTTCCTACCAGGACTGGGAGCGGGCGCAGTCCGAACTGTCGCGCCGCGGCTTCCGCCAGGTGGATCGGGACAGCAATTCGGATGGCGGCCACACCGCTTATTACTGGAACGGCGGCACCAGCCAGTGCGTCGCCATCGCCACCCGCAGCGGCCGGGTGACGGACGTCACCACGGTGCGCAAGCGCGTCTGCAGCTGAAGGGCGGCCACCCTGAAAAGGAATGGCCCCTGCTCCGGGGGCGTGGAACAGGGGCCGACCTTGCGTTCGTCACGCGAAGGCGGGACATGGATATGTGCGACGCGGGCAACAGGGGGAAATCCCGCGCGGCTTCCATGGCCGCTTGGGAATATCTACGCCCCCAAAGCTGTCGCCGGGATGAATGGACATTACAAATCGTTTACCGTCGCGCCGATCAGCCGCGCGGGCCGCGCGGGCGCGGGTCGGTCCAGCGGAAGGCGCCGTCGGCGACGGGCATGTTGAAGGCCTGGCTGTCGAGTTCGATGGTCGAACGGTTGTTCTGCGCGTCGACGATCGTCCAGCCGCGCAGCATCAGCCCCGCCGGCGCCGAGGGCGAGCGGCTGAAGGCGATGGTGATCGTGCCGAATTCCGGCCGCTTGGGATCGCGCGCCTGGACGAGGAGCAGCTTCGGATCGCCGCTGGGCACCACCTTGGCGAAGCGCGACAGATCGCGTGACGGATCGAGCAGCACCGACAGCGGCGAATCGCCGATCGGCCAGCGGGAAACCTGCTTCACCTGATAATCGATCATGGTGAGCGCCTTGCCGTCGCCCACCACCAGCAGGGGCACGCCCTTCTGATATTCGAAACGGATGCGCCCCGGCCGCTTGAGGGTGAGCGTGCCGGTCAGCGTCTTGCCGTTGCGGTCGGTCTGCGCGAACGCCGCGGTCATCGTGTTCACGGCCCTGAGATGCGCCGAAACCTGCGCCAGCGGATCGGCCGCCTCGGCGGCGGCCGGCGCCGCGACCGGGCCGGCGCCGATGACGGCCGCGGCGGCCAGCGGCAGCGCGGCGAGCGCAAGCAGGAAGGGGCGGATCATGCGTTTCTCCGGGTAGGTCATGGCGCGGGGATGCCGTCTGCGGCTTGAATAGGCTGTGAACCGGCGGCGAATCGATCAGCCGAGCCTGCGACCGAAATCGGGGAGATCGCCCACGTCCAGCAGCACCTCGCGCCGGCCGACATGATCGGGGGACGAGATGACCCCATCCTTCTCCATCCTCTCGATCAGCCGCGCGGCGGAGTTGTAGCCGACGCGCAATTGCCGCTGGAGCCAGCTGGTCGATGCCTTGCGGTTTTCGACCACGAGCTGCACGGCGCGGCGATAATCCTTGGTCTCGGGATCGTCCGGCCCGGTGGGCGCGCCCTCCAGCTCATAGGATTCGGCCGGCTCCTCGGTGACGGCGTTGATATATTCGGGCGTGCCCTGCGCCTTCCAATNCTCCGCCACGGCGCGCACCTCGTCGTCCGAGACGAAGGGGCCATGGACGCGGGCGATCTGCTTGCCGCCGGGCATGAACAGCATGTCGCCCTTGCCGAGCAGCTGTTCGGCCCCCTGTTCGCCCAAGATGGTGCGCGAATCGATCTTGGAGGTGACCTGGAAGCTGATGCGCGTCGGCAGGTTCGCCTTGATGACGCCGGTGATGACGTCCACCGAGGGGCGCTGCGTCGCCATGATGAGGTGGATGCCGGCGGCGCGCGCCTTCTGCGCCAGCCGCTGGATCAGGAATTCCACCTCCTTGCCCGCCGTCATCATCAGGTCCGCCAGCTCATCGACGATAACGACGATCTGGGGCAGCACCTCGAATTCCAGCGTCTCTTCCTCGTAGATGGGCTGGCCGGTCTCGGCGTCGTAGCCGGTCTGCACCCGGCGGGTGATCGGCTTGCCCTTGGCGCGCGCGGTGCGCAGCAGATCGTTGAAGCTGGTCAGGCTGCGCACGCCGACCGAGGCCATCATGCGATAGCGGTCCTCCATCTGCTCCACCGCCCATTTCAGCGCGCGGACGGCCTTCTGCGGCTCGGTGACGACGGGCGAGAGGAGGTGGGGGATATCGTCATAGACGCTGAGTTCCAGCATCTTGGGATCGATCATGATCATCCGGCACTGGTCTGGCGTCAGCCGGTAGAGCAGCGACAGGATCATGCAGTTGAGACCCACCGACTTGCCCGATCCGGTGGTGCCGGCCACCAGCAGGTGCGGCATGGGGGCGAGATCGTGGATCACCGGATCGCCAGCGATGTTCTTGCCCAGCACCAGCGGCAGCGCGCCGCCCTGGGTCTCGAAGGCGGCGCTGTCGATCAGCTCGCGCAGCACCACCGCCTCGCGCACCTTGTTGGGCAGTTCGATGCCGATCACGGTGCGCCCCGGAATGGTGGCGACGCGCGCCGACAGGGCGGACATGTTGCGGGCGATGTCGTCGGCAAGCTGGATGACGCGGCTGGCCTTGATGCCGGCGGCGGGTTCCAGCTCATACATGGTGACGACGGGGCCGGGGCGGACCTCGACGATGCGGCCCTTGACGTGGAAATCGTCGAGCACGGTTTCGAGGAGCCGGGCATTGCGTTCCAGCGCGGTGCGGTCGATCGCGGGGCCAGCGGCGGCCGGCGGCTCCGCCAGCAGGGTGAGCGGCGGCAGCGTGTAGGTATCGCCCAGCGGCAGCTGGCGCTGTTCGCGGCGCGCCTCCTTGGGCGGCGGGCGGCGCTCCGGCTCCTTGATCGTGGGGCCGGAAGGCGCCTCGCCCTCATCCTCGTCGACAAGGGCGGTGGCGCGCGGGCGCGGCGCGGGCATCGCCTCGCGAATCCGCGCGGGCTGGCGTTCGCGGCGCGGGGTTTCGTCCGCATCCGCATCGGCGGCATCGGCGGCCGCGCGATCGCGGCGGCGGAACAGCCATTCGCGCTCGCCGGCCTCCAGCCCCAGGCCCCAAATCCACAAGGCGATGCCACCCGCCCCGAACAGCAGGATGGCGGCGACGCGCAGTGCCGAGATCCAGCTCGCATTGCCGGCAAGGCCGATCAGGGCGTCGAGGCCGTTGGCGAGGACGAGGCCCAGCACGCCCCCCCAGCCGGCGGGCAGGCCGGAGACCGAGCCGCCGCGCAGCAGCGAGAGCGCCATGCCCAGCAGCAGCAGACCGGCGATGCACAGCAGCAGCGATCGCTTCCACCGGCCCACGGTGGCGCCGCGCCACAGCCTGAGCGCCGCGATGATCCCGATCGGCAGCAGCAGCGCCGCCGGCGGGCCGAACAGGCTGAGCAGCAGATCCGCCACCCATGCGCCCACCGGCCCCAGGATATTGCCGATGTCCCCGCCGGCGGCGGTGTTGAGCGCGGCATCGGTCGGCTGGTAGCTCGCCAGCGCGAAGGCCAGCGCCAGCATCAGCGCGAGCAGCGCCAGCGCGCCGCCCATCGATCCGCCACGCTGCGCCGCGCGACGCGCGGTTTCCCGCCAGACTGGTTGTTCCATCGCCATGCTGCTTGCCCGCCATGCGCACGTCCGCGCGGCCGGGGCCGGCGGGCGTGCCCGAAATGTTCCGTCCGCCGACAATCGCCTGCGGCGGACTCCGGGTCAAGCGCGACGCCCGGCGCGGCCGGTTTTCCGTATCGTCCGGGCCGTCGGGTGTTTCCACCCGGCTCGAAAATGCTTTAGCAGGCGGGAATGGAAAGCAGCGACCTCAGAAGCGATGTCATCATCCTGGGCGGCGGGCTGGTCGGCCTGACGCTGGCGATCGCGCTCGATGCGCACGGCCTGAGCACGATCGTGATCGACCCCGCCGATCCGGAAGCGACGCTTACCGCCGGCTTCGACGGGCGCGCATCGGCGGTCGCCGCCGCGCCGTGGCGGATGCTGCAGGCGATCGGCGTGGGCGACAGGCTGGCCGGCAAGGGCTGCCCGATCGAGACGATCCGGGTGACGGACGGGCTGACCCCGCAGGCGCTGATATTCGAGCCGGGCGAGGATGAAGGCGCCGTCGGAATCATGTTCGAGAATCGGGCGCTCCGCGTCGCGCTCCGCGAAACGGCGCTGGCGGCGAAGAACATCACCCTGCTGATGCCCGCCCGCCCCGCCGCCGTGGAGCGCGACGGCACGTCCGCCCGCGTCACGCTGGCCGATGGGCGGAGGGTGCAGGCGCCGCTGCTGATCGGCGCCGAGGGCCGCCGGTCGCCCACCCGCGACGCCGCCGGCATCCGCATCGCCCACTGGAAATATGATCACGCCGCGATCATCGGATCGGTGATCCACGAACATCCCCATCAGGGCGTGGCGCACGAGATATTCTATCCGCAGGGCCCCTTCGCCATCCTGCCACTGGTGGACGATGCCGAAGGCCGCCACCGCTCGGCGATCGTCTGGACGGTCGCCGGCAAGGATGCGCCCGCCATGCTCGGCCTCGGCCCGCGCGCCTTCGCGGCGGAGGCGGCCGGCAAGATGGGCGGCCTGCTGGGCGCGCTGGAGCTCGCCTCGCCGCTTTCCAGCTATCCGCTGGGCTTCCACCATGCCGCGCGGATCACCGGCACGCGGCTCGCGCTGGTGGGGGATGCCGCCCACGGCATCCACCCGATCGCCGGCCAGGGCCTGAACCTCGGCTTCCGCGATGTCGCCGCCTTCACCGAGGTGCTGGTGGAAGGCGCGCGGCTGGGAATGGACCTGGGCGATGCGCAGCTCCTCGCCCGCTACGAACGGTGGCGCTCGCTCGATACCTTCATGGTCGCCGCCGCGACCGACGGGCTCACCCGCCTGTTCGGCGTGCCCGGCCGCACCGCATCGGCGATCCGGCGCTTCGGCCTGGGCGCGGTGGAGCGGATCGCCCCGCTCAAGCGCCGTTTCATGGCGGAGGCCAGGGGCGAAACCGGCAAGCTGCCAAGGCTGCTCCAGGGCGAACGCATCTGACGGGCCGGCCCGCCGCCGGCCCACTCCCCCTCGCGATGATTTTACTCCGGCCGCCGCGCAAGGCCATCTGTTCGCCGCGCCTGCGAAAGGCTATGCGCGGGACACCCACCGGATGAAAGCCAGCGCATGACCGCACCCCGCCTTTCGGTAATCGTGCCCGTCAAGGATGAGGAGGCCGCGATCGCGCCGTTCGTCACCCGCGTCGGCGGCGTGCTGGACGGGCTGCGCGAGCCGGACGGCACGCCGTTGAGCTGGGAGATCCTGTTCATCGACGATGGCAGCAAGGATGCGACGCTGGCCGCGATCCACGCAGCCCATCGCGCCGATCCGCGGGTGTGGGCGCTCTCGCTCTCCCGCAATTTCGGCAAGGAGGCCGCGCTTTCGGCGGGGCTGGACCATGCGCTGGGCGACGCGGTGATCCCGATCGACGTGGACATGCAGGACCCGCCCGAGGTGATCGGCGAGATGCTCGATCGCTGGCGCGCGGGCTGCGAGGTGGTCTACGGCATCCGCCGCGATCGCCAGACGGATTCGCTGCCCAAGCGGATGACCGCCGATCTCTATTATCGCGCGCACAACTGGCTTTCGTCGGACAAGATACCCGAGCATGCTGGCGATTTCCGCCTGCTCGACCGCAAGGTGGTCGAGGTCATCAAGCTGATGCCGGAACGCAACCGCTTCATGAAGGGGCTGTTCGCCTGGTCCGGCTTCCGCCAGGCGGGCGTGGAATATGACCGCGCCGAACGCCAGGTGGGCCGCACCAAGTTCAATTATTGGAAATTATGGACGCTGGCGCTGGACGGCATCACCTCCGCCTCCACCGTCCCGCTGCGGATATGGAGCTATCTGGGCGCGATGATCGCGTTGGTGGCGCTGGTCTATGCGGCGTTCGTCGTGATCCGCACCGTGATCTACGGCGCGGATGTGGCGGGCTATCCCTCGATGATGGTGGCGATCCTGTTCCTCGGCGGCGTGCAATTGCTGTCGCTGGGCGTGCTGGGCGAGTATATCGGCCGCATTCTGGTGGAGGTGAAGCGTCGCCCCATCTATGTGATCCGCGAACGGATCGAAGGACAGGACTAGCTTGGAAGGCAGAATTGGATGAATCGCGCCATCTATGACCGGATGGCCGAGATCGATGGCGCGCATTGGTGGTTCGTCGCCCGCCGCCGCATCATCGCAGCGCTGATCGAACAGCAGGTCCGGCCCCGGCCCGGCGCCCGTATCCTGGAGGTGGGATGCGGCACGGGATCGAACATCCCGATGCTCCAGCGCTACGGCACCGTCGACGCGATCGAGCCGGACGACGCCGCGCGCGCGCTGACCACGGAGCGCACCGGCGTCGCCGTGAAGGGTGGCCTCCTGCCGCATGACGTGGTGCTGGACGACGGCACCTACGACCTCATCGTCCTACTCGACGTGCTGGAACATATTCCCGGCGACCGCGAGGCCCTGTCCGCGCTGGTGCCCAAGCTCGCCCCCGGCGGACGCATCCTGGTGACGGTGCCCGCCGCGCCCTGGATGTGGAGCGCGCATGACGTCGCCCACCACCACCAGCGGCGCTACACCATGGCGCATGTCCGCAAGGTGCTTGCCGATAGCGGGCTGAAGGTGCGCCACGCCACCCATTTCAACACCCTGCTCTTCCCGCTGATCGCCGCCGCGCGCGGGCTGGGCAAGCTCAGGGGGCAGGAGGACGGCGACGATGCGATGCCCTCCCCGCTGGTCAACCGCCTGCTTCAGGGCATATTCGCGGCCGAGCGGCGCTGGGTGGGCCGGTGGAGCCTGCCCTTCGGCGTATCGATCGGCCTGGTCGCCGAGCCCGCCTGACCTCAGGCCGCCTGCAGCCCGCGGCGGGCGGGCTTGATCCCCAGCAGCGCGATCGCGCTCCATTCGTGTCGGATCGCGACGCGATGGAGCAGGATCGGCCCCGCCAGCCCGCAGAAGGCGCTGGCGAGGAACAGCATCGGCACATCCTCATGGCCCGCCGCGCGCAGCGCCATCCGGCCGCCGGCCAGGAAGAAGACGTGCCAGAGGTAGATCGAATAGGAATAATGGCCGATCGTCGCCAGCGCGCCGATCCGGGGCAATAATGCGAGCAGCGCGGTGCAGGCCGCCGCCCCGCAGGCGAAGGCGGGGATTCCGTCCGGCCGCAGCCGGGGGACGATCCCCAGCAGGCCGCCCTGCGCATAGGCCATGATCGCGAGCGCCGCGACCAGCGCCGCTATCCCGTTCCGCCGGGACAGGAAACCCGCCGGCAATTGCGACAGCAAGAGGCCGTAGAGGAAGAAGGGCAGCAGGTAGATGGCGCGTTCCAGCGAGAGGAAGGAAGTGGTGTGGGTCAGCGCCGAAAGCAGCGCCGCGCCGCCGACCAGCATCGCCAGCCGGACGGGCGAAGGCCGCGCCAGGCAATCGACCAGTGCGACGGACGCGAACACCCAGAGCAGCGCCTGCAGGAACCAGAGATGCTCATAGCTGTGGGTGAGCGCATAAGGCAGCGATACATCCTCGCCATGCACCAGCGACCGGCCGGACCACATCAGCAAGGTCAGCACCAGCAGCGGAATTCCCAGCCGGCGCAGCTTCTTGATCGCGAAATCCTCGATATTGCGCAGGCTGGCGCGGTGGCAGCCGTAAAGCAGCCCGGACAGGATGGTGAAGACCGGCATGCGGATCAGCGCCAGGCTGTCGCTGGCATAATGCCAGCCCGATTCCGCCGGCAGCCCCAGCCCGCGCGCCGGCGTATCGCCGACGACGTGGAAGCAGACCAGCAGCAGGCAGGCGAGGCCGCGCACCGTATCGAGACTGGCGGGCAATCTTTCCGCGACGGTCCCGCCGGAATCGGATGAAGGCAATATAGGATACTCCGCATTGCCCCCGATGCTCGCCTAAAGGATTAACCCAAAAGGAAGAAGGGTCAATCGACGGATCGCTCCGCCCTATCGACCAAGATGCTTCACGCACCGGCATCGCGGTTCCACCGCCCGTTTCCGCACAACCCGCGATTGCAGGCAGGCACGGCTACGCATATTGGCGATGCGGAGCATCGAGGGAGGATATATGCGTCGCCTGGAGAACAAGGTTGCCATCGTAACGGGTGGCGCGCGCGGCATCGGCGAGGGGATCGTGCGCCGCTTCGTCGCCGAGGGCGCGCGCGTGGTGATCGCCGACGTGCTGGACGATGCGGGCCGGGCGCTCGCCGCCGAGCTGGGCGACGTCGCCGCCTACGAGCATCTCGACGTCACCTCCCGCGCCGACTGGGATCGGGTGATCGCCGCGGCCGAGGCGCGCTTCGGCCGGATCGACAGCCTGGTCAACAATGCCGGCATCATCGTGTTCAAGGGGCTGGACGACCTGAGCGAGGCGGAGATGCGCCGCATCATCGACGTGAACCTGATGGGGGTGATGATCGGCACCCAGGCGGTGATCCCCGCGATCGAGCGCGCGGGCGGCGGATCGATCATCAACATGAGCTCGGCCGATGGCATTTCCGGCGCCAATGCGCTGACCGCTTATTGCGCGTCCAAATTCGGGGTGCGCGGCTTCACCAAGGCCGCCGCGCTGGAGCTTGGGCCCCGCGGCATCCGGGTGAACTCCATCCACCCCGGCGGCATCTACACCCCGCTCGCCAACCCCACCGGCGTGCCGCGCGCGGATTATGACCGCAATTTCCGCATCTATCCCGCCCAGCGCGCCGGCGACCCTGCCGATATCGGCGCGGCCGCCGCCTATCTCGCGTCCGACGACGCGGCTTATTGCATCGGCACCGAATTGTCGGTCGATGGCGGCCTCAACGCGGGCCATTATTATATGGGCATGCCCGGCGCGCCCGTGCTCGACTGACGCGCCACCCGGCGGGCGGAGGGATGCCCCTTCGCCCGCAGCTTCCTGAGATACTGAAGGAAGTCTGGAGCGGGTAAGGGGAATCGAACCCCTCTAGCTAGCTTGGAAGGCTAGTGCATTACCACTATGCTATACCCGCTCGCCTAACGGCCAAGCGCTGCCACTGCCATCAACCGCCCCATGTCGTCAACCTGTTCGGCGGCGGAGCCGAAGCCGGCAAGGATCGTTGTTTCGTGAAGCGCACCTGCACGCGCAACGGAGAGCGCCATGCTGGAAATCCTGCCCTCGCCCGATCATGTCGCCGCCTACCGCCTGTCGGGCATCCTCGACGATGGCGATTATGACCGGATGATCGCGGATATCGAGGCGCGGCTGGGCCGGCACGACAAGATCGCCATCCTCGCCGACCTCGCCGATTTCCGCGACATGACCTTCCAGGCCGGCCTCAAGGACATGCGTTACAGCCTGTCCAAGCTGTTCCAGCTCAACCGCTTTTCGCGCGAGGCGGTGATCACCGACAAGGAATGGATCAGGACGGCCATCCGCCTGCTCGATCCCGTCATACCCTTCATGGCGATCAGGACCTTCGAACCCGGCGAGGCCGAAGCGGCAATGGCCTGGGTCTCCGCCAAGGATTGATCGCGGGCCCCGGCGCGGGCACATCGGCGCGCGAGGGAGACGTGCCGCCGATGATCGCAGCCTTGGATAACGGGAAGAGCGCCGCTTATTGCGCGCGGATCGGCCTAGCGGCATTGCCCGCCGCCGATGCCGAGGGGCTGGCGCTGATGCAGCGGGCGCACCGGCTGGCCATCCCCTTCGAGAATCTGGATATCATGCTGGGCCGCGGCATAGATCTGGCGCCGGATAGCGTGTTCGCCAAGCTGGTGACGGCGCGGCGCGGGGGATATTGCTTCGAGCAGAACCAGCTTTTCCTGCGCGCGCTGCTGGCGGCAGGCTTTACCGCGCGACCATTGCTGGCGCGGGTATGGCTGATCCCCACGGACACGACGCCGCCCCGCACCCACAGCTTTAACCTCGTGGAACTGGGCGGCCGGCCGTGGATCGCCGATGCGGGCTTCGGCGGCGCCTTCACGCCGCCCATGCCGCTCAACGATGGTGCCGAGGCGTCGTCACCCGATGGCGCCCGCCACCGGCTATCGGCACGCGCAATCGGCGGCGAATCCGCCTGGATGCTGGAACGCCACGACGGCAATGGCTGGGCCGATCAATACAGCTTCACCCTGGCGCCGGTGGTGCCCGCCGATCTGGAGATGGCGAACCATTGGACGGCGACCGCGCCAGCATCGCGCTTCACCCGGCTGCATATCGCCAGCCGGGTGACGGAGACGGGATTCCTCTCGCTCACCGACCGCAGCTTCACTGAACGGGCGAATGGGCGGATCGTCGATCAGGTCGAGGCCGGCGACGCCGCAGGCTGGTCGCGCCTGCTGGCCGACCGGTTCGGGATCGCGCTCGATCCCACGGCGGTCGCGGGACTGGGCCTGTTCGCGCTCAGTCGCTGATCTCGCCGGTCTCGACCGCGTCCGCCGCATCGACCGCGGCGAGGCCGTCCCGCTTCAGCGCGGCGAGCGGCAGGCGATAGAGGGTGACGGGCGGCGGATCGCCTTCCGTCTTGATCAGGCGCAGGCTCCAGCCGCCATGGGCGTGGCCGAAGGGATCGATCCAGTTGCCGCCGATACGGGGGTCCTCATCGGCCACCACCAGCAGCACCGACCCGTCGGATTCGTAGCGGGCGGTGTATTTCTGCACATAGCCCTGGCCGTCCTCATAATTATCCAGATTTTCCTGCCAGATGTTGCAGAGCTGGAAGATCCAGTAATCGCAGGGCGTTGGCGTGAAGCGCAGGACGATCGCCTCGCCGGGCGCCTTCTGCCACGTGCCGAAGCCGTGATGGCGATCGGGCACGCCGCCATTGGAGAGATAGACGGCGCGGCTGAAGCGGATGCGGTTGGGCCGCTTGGCGAGATTGTCCTGCCACCAGCTTCGCACCAGTTCCGCATAGGCAAGGACGAGCTGGCCCGCCTTGGCGAGCCCGTCGCTCATCTCCGCCGGGCGGATCGGGCGCGGATCGGCGCCGTCGAGCCGCTCGATCCGCATCACCGGCGGCACCGTGGCGCCGCGGTCATGATAGACGGTGCGGACTAGCAGGCCGACGCAATGATCGGTGATCGGCAGCCAGGCGACGTCGCCCGCCGGCTTGTTCCGGCTGACGATCACCTCGAAATCGCCATTGGCGTCGAACCGGATCGCATCGCTTTGCAGGAAGCCGGTGGTGCGCAGCGTCGCCGGATCGAATTCGGCCAGCCCCTCCACCTCGCGCCCGGCCCAGTCGCGGGCGCCGATGTCGGCGGGCTGCTTCGCCTCCCACGCCGCCATCACGAAATAGGGGATGGTGCCGCGATTGCCGGTGATGCGGTAATCGGCCGATCCGTCGACGAACTCGGCGAGCAGGTGATCCTGATCGGGCGACTGGAAATTGATGCCCTGCCGCCAGGGCGCATCGCGCAGCCGGGGGCGATCGGGCTCGCAATTCTCCATGAAGCGTTCGAAGCCGTTGCGCATCAGCCGTGTCATGAAGCGATACCATTCGGCCCGGTCCAGCGCGTCGGCATCCTCGCCGAAGCGATCGACCATATGGCCGGTGCGGCGGATGGTTTCGCAGAAATCGTCCCACGCCTTGCCGGAAAGCAGGCGCTGGCGCGCGGTTTCGCTGGTCGTATCGGTCATTGGGCCTCCCCGGCCATCCGCTCCCGCCGGACGGGGAAGCGATCGTAATAAAAGGCGAAGCGTTCGCGCAAAGCGCCGATATCGACGCCGAAATCGCCGGCGAGGTCATAGGCGACCTGCCCATGCTTGCCGCGCCGGTTGGCGGCGAGATAGCGATCGATCGCGGCTTCGGCCTCGGGCGTGAGATCGAGATCGGCGAGCGCATAAGCGCGGCGGATCACCGCTTTCTGATCGGCCATATATTCGTGGAACAGCACGTCCATCGACCGGCCCGGCGGCAGCAGATCATGATCGCGAACGCAGGCGCGCAGCAGCATCTCGATCCGGTCGATCCAATAATCGGCCAGTTCCTTGAGGTCGATCGGCAGGGTGCGGCGGATGCGATCGCCATAGGCCAGCATGGTGACGGCCGACTGGATCACCGCCAGCGGATCGCGATGGGTGACGATCACGGTCGCGTCGGGATAGGTCGCCAGCAGCGGCCCGAAATTCTCCATGTGCGGCGGGGACTTCATCACCCAGCGGTTGGGCCCGCGCAGCCACGTCATCGCCTGCAGCACGCGCCGGCCATAGGCATAATGCGGCGTCTGATCGTGCGCCGCATAATAATCCCGCCAGGCATAAGGCCGGCTCAGCCATTCGGGCAGGTAGGAGGAGAAGTCCGCGCCCTGCAGCTCGATATCCTCATGGACATGATCGGGCGCCATTTCGTGCATCGCCGGCATCAGCGGCACGATCGCCTCGAACTGGCCCCACATCGCCCGCGTGCGGGTGAAGCGCGGGTCCTCCCCCGGCACGGCCGGCGCGTCATCGGCCGGGATCGGCTCCATCGTTTCCCAGAGCGGCATGGACCTGAGGCGCGGATCGGCCGCGAGGATGTTGACGAGATGGGTGGTGCCCGATCGCGGCAGCCCGGCGATCATGATCGGCCGGTCGATCGCGACATCGGCGATCTCGGGATGGCGGCGATGGATATCCTCGACGCGCAGCCGGGTGGAGGCATAGCGCACGCAATCGCCGAACAGGCCGGCGCGGCCCAGCGGGCCGAGGCCCTTGTCCGCATCGAAGGCGGCAAGCCATATGGCCAGCCGCNCGCGGAAATCGGGCGCGCCGAAATCGGCAAGCCCGGTGGCGCCCCGCGCGGCGGCGAGCACTGCCTCCACCTCCATCGCGACCGGCGGGGCCGCCGCGATCGCGGCCGCCTGCATATCGGTGAGCACGGGCCGGGCGAGATCGGCGATGCGGATCGCCGGCGCCTCCTCCATCCCGGTCTTCGCCTGCATTCCCGTCATCGCCCGAATCTCAGTCATCGAAGGTCACCAGCACCTTGGCCGAGACATGGCGATCCTGCGCGGTGGCGAAGGCGGCCTCGAAATCGGCGAAGGGCAGGACGTGGCTGATCATCGGCGAAAGATCGACGCCGCCTTCGATCGCGGCGATCACGTCCGGGAATTCATCGGGATAGGCCATGGAGGTGACGATCGTCATCTCCTTGCCCAGCGCCATCTGAAAATTGACCGGCACCGGATCGTGGTGGACCGCCACCAGCACCATGCGGGCATGGAAAGGCGCGAGCGCGACGATCGAATCGACCACCGCCGCCGATCCCGTCACCTCGAACCAATGGGTGGCATTCACCACCGGCCAGCCGAACAGCTCGCCCATGCCGAAGGCGACGCCGAGCGCCTCGCGCAGATCCTGCCGATCCGGGTTGACGGTGAGGGTGGCGCCGAGCCGGCGGGCGCGATCGAGCCGGTGATCGGTGGTGTCGACCACGGCGATATCGGTGATGCCGCGCTGCTTCAGGAAGATGAGGATGCCGAGCCCGATCGGCCCCGCGCCGAACAGCACGACGCGATCGCCCGGTTTCGCTTCCGATCGGTTGACGGCGTGGAGGCTGACCGAGAGCGGCTCCGCTAGCGCGGCGCGATCGAAGGAGAGATCGTCCGGGATGCGGTGGATCGCGCCGCCCAGGGTGGCGTCGCGCACCAGCAGCCGGGGGGCGAAGGCGCCTTCCGGCACGCCGGCGCCGATGGCGTTGCCATCCCCCATCGGGTTGACGATCACCCGGTCGCCCGGCCGGATGCCCTGGACGGCCGCGCCCACCGTTTCGACGGTGCCGGCCAGTTCATGCCCCAGCCCGAACGGCTCGGTCGCGGGCGCGGCGACGCCGCCGGTGCGGACATAGGTGACGTCGCTGCCGCAAATGCCCGCGGCCGCCACCCGGACCACCACGTCGCGCTCGCCCGCCACGGGCGCCTCGACCTCATCCAGCCGGACATCGCCCGGCCCGTGGACGCGCACGGCCTTCATCCAACCCTCCCTTGCTTTTGCCGGCAGCATAAGCCCGCCGGCACAAGCGCGCGCCGGCTATGTCTTCCGCATACGGGCAGGCTGTTGCGCCGCCCGGTCAACGATAGGCGTCGCGATAGGCGCTGGGGGTCATGCCGGCGATGCGGCGGAAGGCGGTGGAGAACACGCCCTGATTGGCGAAGCCCAGATCATAGGCGATCGCCTTCAGCGGCAGATCGCCCTCGGTCAGCAGCCGCCGGGCCTGCTCCATGCGCCGGCCCTCCACCCAGGCGCGGACGGTGAGCCCCGTGGTATCGCGGAACAAGGTGGTGAGGCGGCGCGGGCTGATGCCCAGCAACCTCGCCAAGGTGGCGATGGTCGGCGGCTGGCGGGGAAAGGCATCGACATATTCCTCCAGCCGGCGGAGCTGGCCCGCGCTCATCCGGCCGCTCTCGCGCGACTCGTGCACCTTGCCGGCGCGCAGGAAACGGGCAAGCTCCGCCAGCGTGGCCAGGCCCAGCCCTTCCACCATGATGTCGGCGGCGAAGCCAGGCGCGCGCAGTTCCTCGGCCATGCGCCGGAGCAGCCGATCGATCGCGCCGCCCGCCGTGCCGCCGATGTCGAGCGTGGCGGCAAGCCGGCTGCGGCTCCAGCCCTCGCCGATCGGCACGACGCGGTCGAACAGGGCCGGATCGAACAGGCAGCTGATGCTCACCGGCCGGCCGCCGTCCCCGCGGAACTGGCAATCGGCCGCCGCCGGCGTGAAGACGATGTTGCCGAGGCCGTGATAGTCCGCGCCCGCGCCTTCATAGCGACCCAGCCGTTCCACCGGATAGGGCGGCATCATCATGCTGATGACGGGCTGGGTCTCGCGCACCGTCATCTCCACCGGCGTCGGCAGCTCATATTGGCGGAGCTGGGCGACGACCCCGCCCGCCCGCGTTTCCGCCAGCGTCGTCCAGTTGGTATGCGCCATCACCCGCCTCTCGCTTCGAAGGATGACATTGTTCGCGCCGTCAATTCCCATCTTGCGTGGACAGGACGGCAGTTGAATCAGCATAGCGCCGATAGGCAGCCGTGCAAACCGGGCGGGCGGACGCCGTTCCCTTCCCGGAAACGACGATGCCGCCGGCCCCTCGCGTGGAGGCCGACGGCATCAAGGCAGGCCGTGCGCCGGAAGGCCGGCGCCGATCGTCAGTTGCCGGCGGGCGGCGCCTTGCGATCGGCCCGCTGGGCGCGCATCTGATCGAAGGCGGCCTTGCGTTCCTCGGGCGAGATGGTGCCATCCTTGTTGGTGTCGATCCGGTCGAACCAGGCGAGCCGCGCCGCGGTCGCCTCGGCCAGCGAGACCTTCCCGTCCTTGTTGGCATCGGCCATGGCGAACATCCGGTCGCCCCAGCCGCCGGCACCCTGGCCGCCCCAGCCATGTCCGCCCATGCGGTGATGGCCGCGCATGCCCCGGCCCTTGCCGGGGCCGTGATCGCCGCCGCGCCGTTCGGCGAAGCGTTCCTTCGCATGTTCGCGGCCGGCATCCCACTCGGCACGGCTGATCTGGCCGTTCTTGTCGCTATCCAGCGCCGCGAAGCGCTGGTCGGCCCGCGCCTTCGCCCGCGCCTCGCGGCCGGCCTTGATCTCCTCCTGGGTAACGAAGCCGTCCTTGTTGAGATCCATGCGGGCGAAATGCTCGGCGACCTGCGCCTGCACCTCGGCCCGCGTCTGCGGGGCCTTGGGCGCGCGCGGCGCATCCTGGAAGGCCAGGGCCGGCACGGCGACCAGGGCGGCCAGCGAAGCGCCGATGACGAACTTCTTCATGGACTTGTTCCTTTCATCCTGTCGATCGAACGTGCGATTCTCGTTCTGCACCCTCCCTGATTCGCAGGGGGATGTTGCGGCCCGTGTTCGACGCTGAAAGCAAGTTTCAACGCTGACATCTTTGGCCCGCCTGCCTGTATCGCGCTTGAACCGTGGCCAAGCGCTGTGGCAGAGCGCGCCCGCACCGGGAATCCGGCCCCCTTTCGGAGATCAAGATGACGAACGATGTGAAGCGCGTGGTGCTGGCCTATTCGGGGGGGCTCGACACGAGCGTCATCCTGAAATGGCTGCAGCAGACCTACGGCTGCGAGGTCGTGACCTTCACCGCCGATCTCGGCCAGGGCGAGGAACTGGAACCCGCCCGCGCCAAGGCCCGGCTGATGGGCATCAAGGAAGAGCATATCTTCATCCACGATCTCCGCGAGGAGTTCGTGAAGGACTATGTCTATCCGATGATGCGCGCCAATGCGCTCTATGAAGGGCTCTACCTGCTCGGCACCTCGATCGCCCGGCCGCTGATCGCCAAGCGCCAGATCGAGATCGCGAAGCAGGTCGGCGCCGACGCGGTGTCCCACGGCGCCACCGGCAAGGGCAACGATCAGGTGCGCTTCGAGCTGGGCTATTACGCGCTGTCGCCCGACATCAAGGTGATCGCGCCGTGGCGCGAGTGGGACCTGACCAGCCGCACCGCGCTGATCGAATTTGCCGAGAAGCACCAGATTCCGGTGCCCAAGGACAAGCGCGGCGAAAGCCCCTTCTCCACCGACGCCAACCTCCTCCACACCTCGTCCGAGGGCAAGGTGCTGGAGGATCCGTGGGAGGAGGTGCCCGATTATGTCTATTCGCGCACCGTCAATCCCGAGGACGCGCCCGACCAGCCGGAGATCATCACGATCGATTTCGAGCGCGGCGACGCGGTGGCGATCAACGGCGAGGGGCTGAGCCCGGCCACCCTGCTGGCGAAGCTCAACGATCTCGGCCGCACCCATGGCATCGGCCGGCTCGACCTGGTCGAAAACCGCTTCGTCGGCATGAAGTCGCGCGGCATGTATGAGACGCCGGGCGGCACCATCCTGCACCTCGCCCATCGCGGGATCGAGCAGATCACGCTGGATCGCGGCGCGGCGCACCTGAAGGACGAACTGGCGCCGCGCTATGCGGAGCTGATCTACAACGGCTTCTGGTTCTCGCCCGAGCGCGAGATGCTGCAGGCCGCGATCGACCACAGCCAGGAGAAGGTGACGGGCACCGTCCGCCTCAAGCTCTACAAGGGCGGCGTGCATGTGATCGGGCGGAAGTCCCCCTACACGCTCTACAGCGAGAAGGTGGTGACGTTCGAGGACGACGCCGGCGCCTACGACCAGCGCGACGCCGCCGGCTTCATCAAGCTCAACGCGCTGCGCCTGCGCCTGCTGGGCCGCCGCGACGGCCGCTGAGCGCGGCCCGCTTCTTCTTCGTCGAGAAACGATCGCCGTCCCCGTCACGCGGGGGCGGCGATTTCATTTTGTGGCGGACGGGCGGCTTGTCATCGGGCTCGCAGGGCACGCGATCCTCGGGGAAGATCTGCGGCGGGCCGGCGACGTCGGGCCGGGCGAGCCCGATGATGTCGATCGGATAGCTTTCGCAATCACCCACCCGCACGCGGGTGCGATCCAGGGCGTCGAGCAGATGATCGCCCTTGTCGTAGGCGTTGGCGCCCAGCCGCAGCAGCCAGATGGTCGGCACCGCGCGGGCATCCGGCGCATCGGCGATCGCCGCCAGCCGATCCGCCGGCAGCGAGAAGACGCCCCGGCTGCCGGTGGGATTCCAGGCGCCCGGCCCGCCATCCAGCGTCGGTATCGGCGTCGGGATCGGCCGGGTGGCGATCCTGAGGCCGAGATCGCGGACCGCATAATCGAACGGCAGCGCGCCTTCGTTGGGATAGGCCCATACCATGTCGCCGGGGCGGTAGCGCTGCTCCAGCCAGCGGACGGCGGCATACCAGTCCTGCATCGGCGGGCTGGCGCGACGGCGGACGTCGATCACCGCCATCCGGCCCGCCAGCAGGATCAGGCAAACCCCGGCGGCGACCATGGCGATGCGGCGCGGCCAGCCGGGAAGCCCGAATACGCCGCCCATGCCGATGGCGATCAGGATCAGGCTGGGCACCGCCGCCGCCGTCATCGTCCGCACGATGAACACCGGCGCCACCAGCAGCGACAGGGCGATGGAAGCCGCGACCGGCAGCAGCGCCGCGACCAGCAGCGCCGCCGCCAGCCGCCAGCCGCCCCTGCGCAAAGCCAGCAGGACGATCGCGCCGAGCAGGAGCAGGCAGCCGCCGACGATCCCCTTCGTGCCCTGCGCGACATAGATTTCCGCCAGGCGCGGCACGAGATTGACCGTGGAGAAATGCAGCCAGGTGGATTTCACCCAGGTCGGCGCCTGATCGATCAGGATGAGGAGGCCCGGCAGATAGAGCAGCCCGGCCAGCGCCTGCCCGCCGATCAGCAACGCCCAGTCCCGCCGCGAAAGCCCCGGCCGGGCGATCAGCAGCAGCGAGGCGAGCCCGAGCGCGGCGGCATAAAGCGGGCCGAGATTGTGGAGCCAGAGCACCAGCAGCAGGCAGGCGCAATAAGCGGCGAAGGGCCGGCGCGGGATGCGCCCCGCCGCCTCCACCCCGCGCGCGGCGCGGATCAGCGCGAGGAGCGCGGCGGCATAGACGAGGATCAGCACCGGATAGGGGCGCACCTCGCGCGCCATTTCGACCAGCGCCGGCGAAAGCGCCGCCACCAGCCCCGCCGCCAGCATGACCGGCATCGCCGGCAGGCGGACGAGCCGCGCCGCTTCCCGCGCCGCCAGCACCGTCACCGGCACGGTCAGCAGCCCGCAGGCGATGCCGAGCGCGCGGAGCGCGGCGAGCGAATCGCCGAAGCCCAAGGTCCAGAGCCGGAGCAGCGAATAATAAAAGGGCGGATGGGTTTCGTAGAGCGGAACGATATTCCAGAGGAAATCGAAGCCCTTGGCGGCGGCATAGGCGCTATAGGCCTCATCCAGCCACAGCGGTTCGGCCAGCGTGCCGCGGATGCGGAACCAGCCTGCGATCGCGAGGATGAGGATCGCGGCCAGCGCGATCGCGAAACGGCGGATCAGAATCATCGGCGGGCCTGTACTGCCTCGCGCCGGCGATTTGAAGCGGCACAAGGCGCCGAGCGCGATGAAATCCCCGCTTGCGGCCGCCCGCGCGGCGGAGAATAAGCCGCGCGCATGAATCCGCCCCCGACCGACGCTGCCCCCTGGTGGGCCGACTGGCGCTATGCCGCGGCCCTGGTGATCCTCTGCGCGATCCCGCTCGTCTATCCGCCGCTGCCGCCGCTGACCGACCTGCTCGGCCATCTGGCGCGCTACCATGTGCAGCTGACGATCGACAGCTCGCCCTATCTGTCGCGCTATTTCGGCTTCGAATGGGCGCTGCTCGGCAATCTCGGCGTCGACCTGCTGGTGATCCCGCTATCCAAGGTCTTCGGCCTCCAGCTCGCGGTGAAGCTGATCGCGCTCTCGGTGCCGCCGATCACCGCCGCCGGCCTGCTGTGGATCGCGCGCGAGGCGCATGGCCGCATCCCGCCCACCGCTGCCTTCGCCCTGCCGCTCGCCTTCGGCTATCCCTTCCAGTTCGGTTTCCTGAACTACACGCTGGCGATGGCGTTCGCCTTCCTCGCCTTCGGCCTGTGGCTCCGGCTGGCGCGGGCGGAGCGCTGGGCGTTGCGCGGCGCGCTGTTCGTGCCGCTGGGCGCGGCGATCTGGCTGGTGCACAGCTTCGGCTGGGGCGTGCTGGGGCTGCTGGCCTTCGCCGCCGAGCTGGTGCGCGATCGCGGCCATGGCGGCACCCGCCTGCACGCGATCTGGCGGGCGGGCCTTTCCACCTGGCCGCTCTGGCCGCCGGCCGCGCTGATGCTGGCCTGGCGCAGCGGCAATGTCGCCGGGCAGACGGCCGACTGGTTCAACTGGGAGATGAAGGGCTATTGGCTGTGGTGGGCGCTGCGCGAACGGTGGGAGCTGTTCGATACCGCCAGCATCGCGCTGATCGGCCTGCTGCTGCTGGCCGGCCTGTTCCGGGTGAAGCTGCGCTTCGAAAAGATGCTGGGGCTGGCCTTCCTGATCCTGGCGATCGCCTTCGTCATGCTGCCGCGCATCCTGTTGGGATCGGCCTATGCCGACATGCGGCTGGTGCCTTATGCGCTGGCCATCGGCGTGATCGCGCTGGCGCCGAAGCCGGGGGCCGGGCGCGGTTTCGTGCGCGGCATCGCGGTGGCCGCCGCCTTGTTCTGCGTGGCGCGCATCGGCGCCTCCACCGTCAGCTTCTACCAATTCTCCCGCGCCTATGACGACCAGCTGGGCGCGATCGACCATATCCGCCCCGGTTCGGCGGTGATGGTGATGGTCAACCTCAAATGCCGCACGCAATGGATCACGTCGCGCATGGACCATCTCGGCAGCCAGGCGATCCTGCGCCGCGATGCGTTTGCCAACGGGCAATGGACGATGGCGGGCGCGCAATTGCTGACGGTGAAATATGCCGCCGCCGGCCGCTTCGCGCGCGATCCCTCCCAACTGCTCCGCCCGCCGGAATGTCACGGCCGGGGCGAGCCGACCTGGGAGGATACGCTCGCCAACTTCCCCCGCGCCGCCTTCGACTATTTCTGGCTGATCGACATGCCGCGCGAACGCTGGCCCCACGAGCCGGATCTGATCCCGATCTGGCATGGGCGCGAGCGGGGTGTGCTCTACCGCGTGGTGAAGCCGGCCGCCCCGGCGGAGACGGGGGAGAAATAGACCCGCGCCGGCGCCCGCCTAGAAGAGCGTGGCGCCTTCCGTCGGGCGCGGCGGGCGCGGCGGCGCTTCCGCCTCGGCCGCCGTGGCCGCCGTCGTCCAGCCCAGCCGGGGGATGGCGATCGATCGCTTGCCGCCGAGATCGGTGCGCACGACGATCAGGTCGCGCGCCTCCATATAGGCGATCAGGCGGCGGACCCGGCCCGGCGACCGGGTGCCATAGACCTCGGCCAGCTCCGCCTCGCCCGGCGCCTCGCGGCCCTCGCGCGCCGCCCGCGCGATCAGCAGGAAGGCGCCCAGCATATCTTCCGGCAGCTCGGCGGCGAGCGCCAGCGCCTCGGCCCAGCCTTCCTCCCGCTCGTCGAAGATGCCGGCGCGCGCCATCGCCATGCGCCGGCGGAAGGCAACGAGATCGACGCCGGAATCCGTGAGCCGCCGCATCCGGCAGCGGAGCTGGAAATCCTGGAACAGCACCGCCACCGGCCGGAAGGCGGCCTCGGGATCGGCGGCGACATCGGCCAGCACTGCCGCGACGATATCGGCACGCTCGTCCTCTGCCATCGCCGGCCCGGCGGGCGCATCCACGGCCGGGGCAAGCTGCGGCCGGGCGATGGCGCGGATCAGGTCCTCCGAGGAGACCGCCGGCCGCGCGGGCGGCGGCGGGGGCGGCGGAGGCGCCTCGTCCCGCGCGAGGATGAGATTTTCGACATCCTCGGCCGGCGCGGTGGGCAGCGGCACCAATTTGGGGCTGCCGCTGCGCGCGGACGTCTTGACCGGGCCGATGTTCACCGCGACCGGCCGGCGCGAGACCGCCGGGCCGAGCGCCAGGAACTGGCCGCGCGCCAGATCGCGGATGGTTTCCGCCTGCCGCCGCTCCATGCCCAGCAGATCGGCGGCGCGCGCCATGTCGATATCGAGGAAGGTGCGCCCCATCAGGAAGTTGGAGGCTTCGGCCGCGACATTCTTGGCAAGCTTGGCCAGGCGCTGGGTGGCGATCACGCCGGCGAGGCCGCGCTTGCGGCCGCGGCACATCAGGTTGGTCATCGCGCCCAGCGACGCGCGGCGCGCCTCGTCCGAAACCTCGCCGGCCACGGCGGGCGCGAAGAGCTGCGCCTCGTCCACCACCACCAGCGCGGGATACCAGTGATCGCGCGGCGCATCGAACAGGGCGGAAAGGAAGGTGGCGGCGCAGCGCATCTGGGCTTCCAGCTCCAGCCCCTCCAGGCTCAGCACCACCGACACGCGATGCTCGCGCACGCGCGCGGCGATCCGGGCGATCTCGCCCTCGCTATAATCGCCCGCCTCGATCGGCAGATGGCCATAAGGGCCGGAAAGCGTGACGAAATCGCCCTCGGGATCGATCACCACCTGCTGGACGACGCCGGCGCTCTCCTCCAGCATCCGGCGCAGCAGGTGCGACTTGCCGGACCCGGAATTGCCCTGCACGAGCAACCGGGTGGCGAGAAGCTCCTCGACATCCATCGCCACCGGCCGGCCGGCGGCATCATTTCCCATCTCGATCCTGATCGTCACATATCAGCCTTTGGACGATCCGAGCGGGCGCAAGCAAGGGCCGCGATGCCCCGGCACCCATCTTCCGGTCGCATCAGCCGCCGGCCGCGGCCGGCACCGGCCCGCCAAGCTCCCGATCGAGATGATGGATGGCGAGATCGAGCGTCGCGGCGGCCGGCGAGCGGGAATAGACATCCAGCCGCTCCAGCGCGTCCGCCATCATCGCTCGTGCAACCCGAAGCGCCCGCCGCGCTTCCTCCTCATCCGCTACGCCACGCATGGACACTCGCTCCCTGCTCCGTCATTGCCAGCATCCGGCGTCAGGCGGGAGGGGATAATCCCGTCCCCGTGCGGGACAAAAAAGGGCCGCCCGAAGGCGGCCCGCTTTGACGGTTTCGATTTTGACGGTTTCGGGGGAGAGCCGCGGTCAGCGCTGCCGATCGCCGCCTTCGCGATCCTGCTTGCCGCCGCGATCGCCCTGCTGTTGCTGGCCGCGCTGCTGCTGTTGCTGCTGGCGTTCGGCCTGGCGCTGCTGTTCGCGTTGCTGATTGCGCTGGCCCTGGCCGTCCTGCTTCTGGTTCGCCATGTCCGTTCCTTCCTCGTCCCGGAAAGGGACGAACAATGAACGAAGGCCAAGCGCGGCGGCTCCATCGGCCAATGCGAAAAGCACGGAAAATGCGATGTTCTGCAACTGAAACGGCCCCGCCGGTGAGGGCGGGGCCGCTTGAGCGATCAGCCGATCCGCCGAAGCGATCGGCGGGCGATCAGTTGGAAGCGAGCTCGGCAGCGTCCTTGCGGCGGAACTCGACATTGGTGTTGTTCACCTTGCCGCGCACGCGATCGCCGCGCACGTTGAGGTCGAAATTCACCATCTTGCCGACCACATAGCCCTTGAGGCGCGTGGTTTCGCCGACCTGGCTGGTCTTGACGACATATTCGTCGCCATCGCGCTGGAAGCGGCTTTCGGTCCATTCGCTCTGGGCGAAGGCCGGCTGCACGGCAAGGGCGGGGGCGGCGACGGCGGCCAGCGCCGCGACGGTCTTGATGAAACGCATCGAACGATCTCCTGTGAGGGGTATCGATCCGGCTTTCCCGTCCTACCCCGATTTCCCGTTCGAATTTATGTTGCAGTGCACATGCTGCAAGTGCGAAGAAAGCGCCTACGGTTGCACGAAATGCAATCGCTTTCCATCCTGCTGGAAAAACTGGTTCCCACCCCTCGCGCATCTGCTCTAGGAGGCGGCGTGGTTAGAGGCTGGAGAATCTGTTCATGACGCAACCGCTGCGAATCGCGCTCGCGGGGCTCGGCACGGTCGGTGGCGGGGTGGTCAAGCTGCTGGAGGCCAATCGCGCGCTGATCGAGCGCCGCGCCGGCCGCCCGATCGCGATCACCGCCATTTCCGCGCGCGATCGCACGCGGGATCGCGGCGTGGACCTTTCCGGCTTTGCCTGGGTGGACGATGCCGCGACGCTCGCGACGCGCGACGATGTCGACGTGGTGGTCGAGCTGATCGGCGGCGCGGATGGCCCGGCGCTGACGCTGGCGCGCGCCACGCTGGCGGCGGGCAAGGCCTTCGTCACCGCCAACAAGGCGATGATCGCGCATCATGGCGTTGAGCTGGCCGAAGCGGCGGAGAAGGCCGATGCCGCGCTGAAATATGAAGCAGCGGTGGCCGGCGGCATCCCGGTGATCAAGGGCCTGCGCGAGGGCGCGGCCGCCAACGAGATCGGCCATGTCTACGGCATCCTCAACGGTACCTGCAATTATATCCTGACCAAGATGGAGCAGGAGGGCCTCGACTTCGCCGACGTCCTCGCCGAGGCGCAGGCGCTGGGCTATGCCGAGGCCGATCCCAGCTTCGACATCGACGGGGTCGATGCCGCGCACAAGCTTTCGATCCTCGCCAGCCTGGCCTTCGGCACGACGCTGGATTTCGATTCCGTCGCCATATCGGGCATCCGCCACGTGATCGCCGCCGACATCGCCGAGGCGCAGGCGCTGGGCTTCCGCGTCCGCCTGGTCGGGCTGGCCGAAGCCGGCGGGGGCGGCCTGTTCCAGCGCGTCCATGCCTGCCTGGTGCCGATCAGCCACCCGCTCGCCCATGTCGTCGGATCGCTGAACGCGGTGGTGGCCGAGGGCAATTTCGTCGGCCGCCTGTTCTTCGAAGGCCGCGGCGCCGGCGAGGGTCCGACCGCATCGGCGGTGGTGGCCGATCTCATCGATATCGCGCGCGGCGAATATGGCCCCGCCTTCGCCATGCCGGTCGCGAGCCTCGCCCACCTGCCGCCCGCGATTCCCGGCGAGCGCAACGGCCGTGCCTATCTGCGCTTCACCGTGGCCGACCGGCCCGGCGTGCTGGCGGAGATCACCGCCGCGATGCGCGATGCCGGCGTCTCGATCGAAAGCCTGATCCAGCGCGGGGCGGCGGCCGATGGCGGCGTGCTTCTGGTGATGGTGACGCACGACTGCCCGGAAAGCGCCGTCGCCGACGCGCTCGACCGGCTGAAAGGGTCGGCCAGCATCCTGAGCCAGCCGATGCTGATGCACATCCTCGATATCTGAGGATTCCGGCTCGACATCCGAGGATTCGGGAAGGGGCCTGCCCCTTCCCCCGCCGTCAGCCGAACAGCATCCAGGCGACCGCGACGATCCCGGCCCACAGCAGGCCGTTGATGACGAGGATGGAACGCAGCCGCGTGCCGAAGGGCAGCGGACGTTCGGTCTCGCCGGCAGTCGCCGGCGGCGTCACGGCCTCCGCGACGGCGGCGGCGATCTGGATGGCCGCGCCGCGCGACACTGCGGAGGTCATGTCCTCCGATCCGCCGAATTCGCCCCACACGACCGGGCTTTCCGCCAGCGCCGCGCGCACCTGTTCGCGCAGCAGCGGCTGGACGAAGGCACAGCCGGCATAGGGGTAGCCCGCCCACATCACGTCCGCCTCGCGCACGCCGATGCCCGGCAGGTCGATCTCCACCGTCATGCCCGGCGACAATTCCATCGCCGATTCGGCGCGGAAGCCGTCGACCGACAGATCGTGCACGGTGATGTCGGCGAAATCCTCGGTCCCGTGGCGCACGCCGCCGTCCAGCAGCAACCGCGTGCGGGTCGAGCGGCGCTCTTCGTCCTCGTCAAAGGTCTGACGTAGCTTGGCCGCGAGGCTCATCATGGTCTCCGCATCGGCTTATCGCCGACAGAGCTAGTTCAGATTGGTTAACCGAAGGTAAAAGACCATATAACCGATCAAAGCACACGGCCCGCCGTGGTTCCATGAATCTTGCATGCGATCGATTCTCGACTTTGTCGCACGCCTTGCCTATCGGGCCGGTGATTAACGGAAAGGCGTGGGAACGATGGTGAAGGCAAGCAAGGCGCTCGATCGCGTGCTGGTTCTGGAAATGGTGCGCGTCACCGAGGCGGCCGCGATCGCCGCCTCGCGGCTGATCGGCCGGGGGGATGAGAAAGCCGCCGACGCCGCCGCGGTCGAAGCCATGCGCAAGGCCTTCAACGGCCTGGAGTTCGACGGCACCGTCGTGATCGGCGAGGGCGAGCGCGACGAGGCGCCGATGCTCTATATCGGCGAGAAGGTGGGCGCCGCCGTCGGCACCGGCCCGAAGATCGATATCGCGCTCGATCCGCTGGAAGGCACCACCATCACCGCCAAGGCCGGCCCCAACGCGCTCGCCGTGCTGGCCATCGCCGAGGAAGGCGGCCTGCTGAACGCGCCCGACGTCTATATGGACAAGATCGCGATCGGCCCCGGCTATCCGGCCGGCCTCGTCGGCCTCGATCGCACGCCGACCGAGAACATCACCGCGCTGGCCGCCGCCAAGGGCGTGCAGCCGAACGAGATCATCGCCTGCGTCCTCGATCGCCCGCGCCACGAAAAGCTGATCGCGGAGCTGCGCCAGATCGGCTGCGGCATCGTGCTGATCCCCGACGGCGACGTGGCCGGCGTGATCGCCGTCACCGATCCCGACACCACCATCGACATCTATCTGGGATCGGGCGGCGCGCCGGAAGGCGTGCTGGCGGCGGCCGCGCTGCGCTGCGTGGGCGGCCAGTTCCAGGGCCGACTGCTCTTCCGCAACGAGGAGGAGCGTGCCCGCGCCCACAAATGGGGCGTCACCGATCTCGATCGCATCTATCATCTCGAGGATCTGGTGAAGGGCGACGCCATCTTCGCCGCGACCGGCGTGACCGACGGATCGCTGCTGGAAGGCGTGAAGCGCCGCAAGAACGGCGTGATGACCACGGAAAGCGTGGTGATGCGCGCCAGCTCCGGCACCGTGCGCTGGGTGAAGGGCGAACATCACAAGGGCGGCTGAGCGCGCCGCCTCCCGCCATTTCCCGATTCCGCCGCCAGCCGATTCCGGCGGGCGCGAAAATGCTCTAGGGCATGGGCATGACTGCCGTGCTCAACATCTCCCGATCGATCCTCGGCCAGCCCTGGCGCTGGCGGGGATCGGGCACCGACGGCCGCGACGCGGGTTTCCGGCCGGACGACCTCGTCGCAGGCCTGCTGATGGCGCGCGGCGTCCCGCGCGAGGCGGTGGAGGCGCACCGCGCGCCCACCATCCGCGGCTTCATGCCGGACCCCTCGATCTTCCGCGACATGGACCAAGCGGCCGAGCGGCTGGCCGACGCCGTCGCGCGCGGCGAGCCGGTGACCATCTTCGGCGACTATGACGTCGACGGGGCGACATCGGCGGCGCTGCTGATCCGGCTGCTGCGGGGGCTGGGGCTCGATCCGCAGGCCTATATCCCCGACCGGCTGATGGAAGGCTATGGCCCGTCGGGCGAGGCGCTGGTGCGAATCGCGGCCGGCGGCGCGCGGCTGATCGTCACCGTCGATTGCGGCGCCCAGGCGTTCGAGGCGCTGGAAATGGCGCGCGCCACCGGCGTCGACGTGATCGTCGTCGATCATCACAAATGCGCCGCCACCCTGCCCCCGGCGCTGGCGCTGGTGAACCCCAACCGGCTGGACGAGGCGGCGGACGCCGCCGCCCACGGCCACCTCGCCGCCGTCGGCGTCGCCTTCCTGCTGGGCGCCGCGCTGCTGCGCACGCTGCGCGCGCGCAACTGGTTCGCCACCCGCGCCGAACCCCGGCTGATCGATCTGCTCGATCTCGTGGCGCTGGGCACGGTGGCCGATGTCGCGGCGCTGCGCGGGCTCAACCGCGCCTTCGTCGCCCAGGGCCTGAAGGTGATGGCGCAGCGGCACAATATCGGCCTGGCCGCCCTCTCCCAGGCCGCCCGGCTGGATCGCGCGCCGACCTGCACCGATCTCGGCTTCGCGCTGGGGCCGCGCATCAATGCCGGCGGCCGCGTCGGCAAGTCCGACCTCGGCGTCCGCCTGCTGACCACCGAGGACCCGGAGGAGGCCCGCACGATCGCCGCCGAGCTGGACCGCTTGAACGGCGAGCGGCGCGCCATCGAGATGCTCGTCACCGAGGCGGCGGAAGTCGCCGCCGCCACGCAGGGCAACCGCGCGGTGGCGCTGGTTTCGGGCGCCGGCTGGCATCCCGGCGTGATCGGCATCGTCGCCGGCCGGTTGAAGGAGAAGCTCGGCCGCCCCGCCATCGTCGTGGCGATGGACGATGCCGGCATCGGCAAGGGTTCCGGCCGGTCGATCTCGGGCGTCGATCTCGGCGCGGCGGTGCTGGCGGCCAAGGATATGGGCCTGCTCGTTGCCGGTGGCGGCCACGCCATGGCCGCCGGGCTGACGGTGGAGCAGGCAAGGCTCGACGCGCTCGCCGACTTCCTCGACGACAGGCTCGCGGCGGACGTGGCCCGCGCGCAGGACGGCCGCGCCTTGCTGCTCGATGCGGTGCTGGCGCCGGGCGGGATCAACCCGGCGCTGGTCGATGCGCTCGATGCCGGCGGCCCTTATGGCGCGGGCTGGCCGTCGCCGCGCGTGGCAGCTGGCCCGGTCCGCATCGTCAGGGCCGATATCGTCGGCCAGGGCCATGTCCGCGCCATCGTCCAGGGCGACGACGGCCGCTCGATCAAGACGATCGCCTTCCGCCAGGCGGACAGCGCGCTCGGCCAGGCCCTGCTCGGCGCGGGCGCGGATCGCCGCCTGTGGCTGGCTGGCCGGCCCAAGGTGGACGACTGGAACAGCCGCCCGGCGGCCGAGCTCCACCTCGAGGATGCGGCCTGGGCGGACGAGCATCGCTGAGCGGACGAGGGCGGGAAATAATATTGCACGGGATGCTTGACCCCGCCCGATCGCTGCTTTAACGGCGCGACACCGATTGACGGCCCCTTCGTCTAGCGGTCAGGACGCGGCCCTTTCACGGCTGAAACACGGGTTCGATTCCCGTAGGGGTCACCATCCATATCGGTGAATCCGGCAACGTTGGATCATCGGCGCACTGCCTTATGGCGGGGTGCGCCGTTGTGCGGGCCCGACACCGCCGCCTCCATTTCAGGCGACGGGGGGCAGGCCCAGGCGCGGGATTTCGATCGCGGGGCAGCGGTCCATAACCACCTTGAGGCCGGCCGCCTCGGCGCGGGCGGCGGCAGCTTCGTTGACGACACCCAGCTGCATCCACACCGCCTTCGCGCCGGCCGCGATCGCCTGGTCCACCGCCTCGCCCGCCGCTTCGGGTCGGCGGAAGATATCGACCATGTCGATCGGATCGCCCAGCTGGGACAGCTCCCGCCAGATGAATTCGCCATGGACATGCTCGCCGGTGATCTGCGGGTTCACCGGGATCACGCGATAGCCATGATCCTGCAGGAAGCGCATGACGCCGTAGCTCGGCCGGTCGGGCCGGTCGGACGCGCCGATCATCGCAATGGTCCGCACTTCGGACAGCAGGGCTGCGATATCTTCGTCGGACGTGAGCGGCACGGTCATTCTCCTCTGTTCGTCCCGTTCAGAACGTAGGAGCGGCCTTCGCGTTCAGCCAGCCCATCAGCGCGCCGGCGATATCGAGGAAAGGCTGGGCGATCGCCTCGCCATGGGCTGCCGGCGGATCGCCCGCGTCGGATGCCTTGCGGATCGCGATCTCCAGCGGCACGCGGCCGAGGAAGGGCACGCCCAGCGCCCCGGCCGCCGCCTCCGCGCCCCCGGCGCCGAAGGGGTCGCTCACCTCGCCGCAATGGGGGCAGGCATAGCCGGCCATATTCTCCACCAGCCCGATGATCGGCACCGTCGCCTGGCGGAACAGGTCGATCGCGCGGGTGGCATCGATCAGCGCCAGATCCTGCGGGGTGGAGACGATGATCGCGCCCGCGGGCTTGTGTTTCTGGATCAGCGAGAGCTGCACGTCGCCGGTGCCGGGCGGCAGATCGAGGATCAGCGTGTCCACATCCCCCCAGTCCGCCTCGATCAGCTGGCCCAGCGCGTTGCCGGCCATCGGCCCGCGCCAGGCGATCGCCTGCCCCGGCTTCACCAGATGGGCCATGGACAGCATCGGCAGGCCGAAGGGAGATTCGATCGGCAGCAGCCGCTGGCCCTCGGCTTCGGGGCGGCGGCCCTCGGTGGCGAGCAGCCGGGCCTGCGACGGGCCGTAGATATCCGCATCCACCAGCCCCACCTTCGCGCCCAGCCGCTTGAGCGCCACCGCCAGATTGGCCGCCAGCGTCGATTTGCCGACGCCGCCCTTGCCGCTGCCCACCACGATCAGCCGCCGCGCCGTCTTCTCCGCCGTCATGGCAATGCGCACGTCGCGCAGCCCGCCGAGGCCGATCAGCTTCGCCCGGATCGCCCGTTCCAGCCCGGCGCGGTCGTCGCCCGAAAGGCCGGTCACGTCCAGGATCACGCTGGCGGTGGCATCGGCATCGTTGACGCGGGGTGCGGCCGCCCGCCCGCTCGCGATCAGGCCGCGGCCCGAAACGGGATCGGCAATGGCATCGAGGGCGGCGGCGAAAGGATCGGAATCGCTCATGATTGGCGCCATAGGCCACGCAAACGGCGGATGGCACTGTTTTTCCGCGAACCGCTACTTATAATGACGCCCATGCAACAGATTTCCGGCCCGTCCGCTTCTTCCATCGCGCACCTGAACGAAAGCGGCGGGGGCGGCCCGTGGGGCGGCGGCGGATCGGGCGGGTCCGGCGGCAATGGCGGCGGGGACGGCGGCGGCCTCGGCCCGCGCAATCCGTGGAGCCAGCCTCCGCGCAAGCGCCCCCCGGGCGGCGGCGGCGGCAAGAATCAGGGGCCGAGCGCGCTGGACGAGTTGCTGCGCCGCGGCCGGGAGAAGATGGGCGGTGGCGGCGGCATGGGCGGCATGCCCCAGTTCGGCGGCCGGCCACTCTGGTTCTGGGGCCTGCTGGGCTTCATCGCCATCTGGGTCGCCATCACCAGCATCCACACGATCGGCCCGCAGCAGCGCGGCGTCGTCACCTTCTTCGGCGCCTATGCGCGCACGATGGGCACCGGCCTCAACTTCTCGCTGCCCGCGCCCTTCGAGATCGTCCAGAAGATCGACGTGGACGAGATCCGCACCGTCGACATCGGATCGACCAGCGAAAGCTCCGAGAATCTGGTGCTGACGGGCGACCAGAATATCGTCGACCTCGCTTATTCCGCGCGCTGGAACATCCGCGATCCCGAACTTTACCTGTTCGAGCTGGCCGATCCCGACGACACGATCCGCGAGGTCGCCGAAAGCGCGATGCGCGAGGAGCTGGCCCGCGTCACCCTGAACGACGCGATCGGCCCGCAGCGCAGCCAGATCGAGGCCCGCGTCGCCGCCCGCATGCAGGAATTGCTGGACAGCTATCGCGCCGGCGTCGCCGTGCAGGGCGTGGCGATCAAGCAGGCCGATCCGCCGGCCGCCGTGAACGACGCCTTCAAGGAAGTCACCGCCGCCCAGCAGCTCGCCCAGTCCTTCCTCAACCAGGCGCGCGCTTATGCGATGCAGAAGACGGCCCAGGCATCGGGCGAGGCGCAGGCGTTCGACAAGGTCTATGCCGAATATAAGCTGGCGCCCGAAGTGACGCGCAAGCGCATGTATTATGAGACGATGGAGAAGGTTCTGGCCAAGACCGACAAGACGGTGATCGAGGCGAACGGCGTGCAGCCCTATCTGCCGCTGCAGCAGCTGCGCCGGCCGGAAGCCGCCACGCCGCCCGCGACCGCGCAGGGAGCCGGCCGATGAGCCCCGCCGATCGCTTCGGCCGCACGCCCACCGCCTGGCTGGTGCTGGCCGCCATCCTGCTCGCCGCCCTGCTGATGTGCGTGAAGGTGGTGCCCGAAACCAAGCAGGCGCTGATCGTCCGCTTCGGCCAGCCGGTGCAGGTGGCCAACCGCTATCACGCCAATGAGGATTTCGGCCGCACCGGCGCGGGCCTGCTGTTCCGCATCCCCTTCGTCGAGCAGATCATCTGGGTCGACAAGCGCGTGCTCGATTTCGACATGCAGCGCCAGGCGGTGCTTTCGACCGACCAGCTCCGGCTCGAGGTCGACGCCTTCGCCCGCTACCGCATCGTCGATCCCCGGCGGATGTTCGTATCCGCCGGCAGCGAAAAGCGCGTGGGCGAGGCGCTGCGCCCGATCCTGGGATCGGCGCTCCGCAACGAGCTGGGCAAGCGGCCCTTCGCGGCGCTGCTCAGCCCCGAACGCGGCCAGGTGATGGACAATATCCAGAACGCGCTCGCCCGCGTCGCCCGGCAATATGGCGCGGAGATCGTGGACGTCCGCATCAAGCGCGCCGATCTGCCCAGCGGGTCGCCGCTGGAAAGCGCCTTCCAGCGCATGCGCACCGCGCGCCAGCAGGAAGCCCGCTCCATCGAGGCCGAAGGCCGCAAGCAGGCCCAGCTCATCACCAGCGAGGCCGATGCCGATGCCTCGCGCGTCTATGCCGAAAGCTTCGGCAAGGACCCGGCCTTCTACGATTTCTATCGGGCCATGCAGTCCTATCGCATCACCTTCGGGACGGACGGCAATGAGGCGTCGGGAGCTTCGTCCGTAATACTCTCGCCGGACAACGAATATCTTCGCGAGTTCCGCGGGCGGCGCTAGATAAGGACAGGGTTGGGCAGGCGGCGTTCATTCAATCGCCGTTCAGGCGCCGCTTCCCACCTAATATAGGCTCGCGCCCCGCCCGTTCGACCAGATGGCGGCGCGGGGGGAATATCTGAGGAGTCTGCGATCGTGCGATACGCTTATGCCATCACTGCCGCCCTGCTCGCCGGCGGGGCCTCTGCGACGATGGTGCTGCAGCAACCGGTGGGGGCACAGGTGGCGCAGAACGCGCCGGGCCAGATCCAGGCCGCGGCGCCGCGCCCCGGCGCGCCGCTGAGCTTTGCCGATCTCGCCGCCAAGCTCCAGCCGGCGGTGGTCAACATCTCCACCACCCAGCGGGTGCAGGTGCAGAACCAGAACCCGTTCGCCGGCACGCCCTTTGGCGACCTTTTCGGCCGCTTCGGCGGCAGCGGCGACGGCCAGCCGATCACGCGCGAGGCGACGTCGCTCGGCTCGGGCTTCATCGTGTCGCCGGACGGCTATGTCGTCACCAACAACCATGTGATCTCGGGCGGCGCCCAGGGGCGCGGCATCGTCAGCTCGGTGGTGGATTCGATCACCGTCACGCTTCCCGACCGCAGCGAATACAAGGCCAAGGTGATCGGCCGGGATCCCTATTCCGATCTCGCCCTGCTCAAGATCGAATCGAAGACGCCGCTGCCCTTCGTCCAGTTCGGCGATTCCACCCGGACGCGCGTGGGCGACTGGGTGGTCGCGATCGGCAACCCCTTCGGCCTGGGCGGCACGGTGACGGCGGGCATCGTATCGGCGCTGCACCGCTCGATCAGCGGCGGCGCCTATGATCGCTACATCCAGACCGACGCCTCGATCAACCAGGGCAATTCCGGTGGCCCGATGTTCGATCTTTCGGGCAATGTGATCGGCATCAACACCGCCATCTTCTCGCCAACCGGCGGCAATGTCGGCATCGGCTTCGCCATCCCGGCGGAACAGGCCAAGCCGGTGATCGAGCAGCTCAAGGGCGGCGGCCGGGTGAAGCGCGGCTATCTGGGCGTCGGCATCCAGCCGATGAGCGAGGATATCGCCTCCGGCCTCGGCCTGCCCAAGGATCGCGGCGAGATCGTGAGCCGGGTCGAGCCGGGCGAGGCGGCCGCCCGCGCCGGCATCCGCCAGGGCGACGTGATCGTGAAGGTCAACAACCGCGAGGTCACGCCGGACGAGACGCTGAGCTACATCGTCGCCAATTCGCCCGTCGGCACCCGCATGCCGATCGAGCTGATCCGAGACGGCAAGCGCATGACCCTGACGGTGGTGGTGGGCGAACGCCCGCCCGAGGACCAGCTTGCCGCCGCCGCCGGCGATGACGATGATGGCGACGGTTCGGCCACGCCCGCGCCCAACGCCCAGTCGACACGCCAGTCGATCGGCCTCGGCGTGCAGGCCCTGACGCCCGAGGTCGCCCGCCAGCTCGGCGTGCCCACCACCACGCGCGGCGTGGTCGTGGCGCAGGTCGATCCGAACAGCGATGCGGCCCAGGAAGGCATCCAGCGCGGCGACATCATCCTTTCGATCAACCAGCGCCCGGTGACGACGGTGGCCGATGCCGCCGCCGCCGTGGATGCCGCGCGCAAGGCCGGCCGCTCCACTGCCCTGCTGTTCATCCAGCGCGGCAACGGCACGCCGCGCTATATCGGCGTGAAGATCAACTCCGGCAGCGGCAACTGATCGCGCGATTGCCTAAATCCCGTCGTCATGCTGAATTCCCTTCGGCATGACGACGGAGATCCATGGGCATGACCGACGACACTAGCGGCATCTTCATCGGCACGAGCCCCGCGGCCGGCCCCCAATATCTCAACCTCCGCCGCGCCAACCGCCACGGCCTGATCGCAGGCGCCACCGGCACCGGCAAGACCGTCACCCTCCAGGGCATCGTCGAAGGCTTTTCCCGCGCCGGCGTTCCCGCCTTCGTCGCCGATGTGAAGGGCGATCTTTCCGGCATGGCGCTGGCCGGATCGCCGACCGACAAGCTGCACGACACCTGGGCCGCGCGCGCCGCCGAGATCGGCTATTCCGACTGGGCCTACGCGGACAATCCCGTGGTCTTCTGGGACCTGTTCGGCGAGCAGGGCCATCCCGTGCGCACCACCATATCCGAAATGGGGCCGCTGCTGCTGGCGCAGCTGATGGGGCTGAACGAGGTGCAGGAAGGCGTGCTCTCGATCGTCTTCCGCGTCGCCGACGAACAGGGGCTGCTGCTGCTCGACCTGGGCGACCTGCAGGCGATGCTGACCCATGTGGGGGAGAATGCCGCCGATCTCACCACGCGCTACGGCAACGTCACCAAGCAGAGCGTGGGATCGATCCAGCGCCAGCTCCTCCAGCTCGAATCGCAGGGTGGCGACCGCTTCTTCGGCGAGCCCGCGCTCGACATCGCCGATTTCATCACCACCGATGAAAAGGGTCACGGCACGATCAACATCCTCGCCGCCGACAAATTGATGGCGAACCCCAAGCTCTACGCCACCTTCCTGCTCTGGCTGATGTCCGAACTGTTCGAGACGCTGCCCGAGGTGGGCGATCCGGACAAGCCGAAGCTCGTCTTCTTCTTCGACGAGGCGCACCTGCTGTTCGATGACGCGCCCCCGGCGCTGCTCGACAAGATCGAGCAGGTGGTGCGGCTGATCCGGTCCAAGGGCGTCGGCATCTACTTCATCACCCAGAATCCGATCGACATCCCCGAAAAGGTGGCGGGCCAGCTCGGCAATCGCGTGCAGCACGCGCTGCGCGCCTTCACCCCGCGCGACCAGAAGGCGGTGAAGGCGGCGGCCGAAACCTTCCGCGCCAACCCGGACATCGACGTCGCCACCGTGATTACCGAGCTGAAGGTGGGCGAGGCGCTGGTGTCACTGCTCCAGGCCGATGGCGCGCCGTCGCCAGTGCAGCGCACGCTGATCAAGCCGCCGTCCAGCCGGGTCGGCCCGCTGACGGAGAAGGAGCGCGCGATCATCCGCTCCGTCTCGCCCATCGACGGCAAATATGACACGGCCATCAATCGCGAGTCCGCCGAGGAGATTCTGGCGGCCAAGGCCGGGGAGGCCGCCGCCGCCGCCGCGGAAGCCAGGGCGGCCGCGGAGCAGGCGAAGCTGGATGCCGCCAAGGCCAAGGAGGACGAAAAGGCCCGGATCGCCGCGGAACGGGAAGCCGCCCGGCAGGCGAAGGAAGCCGAACGCGCCCGCGTCGCCGCCGAGCGCGAGGCCGCGAAGCCCGACGCCCTGGACAGGGCGATCACCTCCGCCACGCGATCGGCCTCCTCCTCATTGGGCCGGCAGGTGGCGAACGAGCTGGGTCGCCAGATCTTCGGCGGCAGCGGCCGTTCGCGCAGCGGGGGCGGCATCGCCGGCCAACTCGTGCGCGGCATATTGGGCGGCCTGTTCAAGGGGCGCTGACGGCGGCGGCGGCAGAGGGAGACCGGAACGATGGCGCTGATACTGGCCGCGCTGGCGCTGCTCCAGTCGATCGACGCGACGCCCGATCCGGCAAGCCTGGCCGGCGCCTATAACGGATCGCGGGCGGAGGTAGCGGCCGAGCTGATCCTCCGCCCGGACGGCCGCTTCGAATATGGGCTGGCCTATGGCGCGCTGGACGAGACCGCGTCCGGCCGCTGGCACGTCGCCGCCGGATCGGTGGTGCTGGACAGCGATCCCGTCCGCGCGCCGGCCTTCAGCTTCACCGATCGCGGCCGCGGGGAACCGGGTGTCGTCACGGCCCGGCTGGTTCTGCCCAAGGAGCTGAACCCGCAATTCTTCTCCTTCGTGCTGGTCGGCCCGACGATGTCGCCTGTCGAAGGCCGTGTCCGTCAGGGTGGGACGGCGGAAATCGCTTATGATCCCGCCCAGCCGCCCCGCGCCATCCACCTGATCCTGCCGATCTACGATCTGGTCAGCCAGGAATTCCCGCTGGACCTGAAGGGCGGCGGACGGCGGATCGAGGTGCGTTTCGCCCCCAACGATCTCGGCCGCGCCGCCTTCAACGGCACGCGGCTGCCGATCGACGGGGACAAGCTCCATTTCGAGCGGTTCGGGGAGGCGATCACCTTCCGGCGGCGATGAGGGACGGCTTCGGCGCAGCCGATTGAGCGCCGCCACGGCCGCACTATAAGGGCGGCATGACAAGCCTTCACAATGCCGATCAGGATCGCGTCGCCTCCGTCTCGCTGCTGCGGGCCGGGGCCGATCCCATGGAATTCGCCCGGGCGCTGGGCGGCAGCTTCGAACGCTACGGCTTCGCCATCGTCGCCGATCACGGGATCGATGCCGCGCTGATCGCGCGCGCCGATGCCGCCGCCCGCGCCTTCTTCGCCCTGCCGGAGGAGGTGAAGCGCCGCTATCATGTGCCCGGCACCGGCGGCGCGCGCGGCTACACCCCCTTCGGCGTCGAGACCGCCAAGGATGCCGTCCAGTCCGACCTCAAGGAATTCTGGCATGTCGGGCGCGAGCTGCCGGCCGGCCACCGCTTCGCCGAATATATGCAGCCCAATCTCTGGCCCACGGAAGTCGCCGATTTCCGCGAAACCCAGCTCGCGCTGTTCGATGCCTTCGACGCCACCGGCCGCAAGCTGCTTTCCGCCATCGCCCGCTATCTGGGCCTCGCGCCCGACTGGTTCGACGATACGGTGGCGGACGGCAATTCGGTGCTGCGCCTGCTCCATTATCCGCCGGTATCGGCCGATGCGCCGGGCATCCGCGCGGGCGCGCACGAGGATATCAACACCATCACGCTGCTGCTGGGCGCCGAGGAAGCGGGCCTCGAGCTGCTCGACCGCGACGGCCGCTGGCTGGCGGTCGCGCCCAATGAGGGCGAGCTTGTGGTGAATGTGGGCGACATGCTGCAGCGGCTCACCAACAACATGCTGCGGTCGACCACCCACCGCGTCCGCAACCCGCCGCCCGAACGACGCGGTTTCTCGCGCTATTCCATGCCCTTCTTCCTGCATTTCCGCCCCGATTTCCTGATCGAAACGCTGCCGGGCTGCACGGGCGAGGGCCGGCCCGACCTCTATCCCGAACCGATCACCGCGCACGATTATCTGATGCAGCGGCTGCGGGAGATCAAACTGCTGTAATAGTGTTGCAAATCACCGTCGGCGCGGCATAACGGCAGGCCTCAACAACCGCCGTATGTGCCGAGGTCTTGGGGGGATCGGGGCTCGTGCGGTCCATAAAAGGGGCTGCATTCCTCATGAAATTCCGTTCGTTGCTGCTTGCCTGCGCGATAGCCGCCTTCCCCCCCGCCGCTTATGCGGACGCGCCCGCCAAGGACGAGAAGAAGGCCGAACAGCCGGCGGCCGAGATCCCCCCGCCCACCGTTTCCGTCACCAAGCATAGCGGCCGTTTCGGCGGCACGACGATCAACTATCGCGCCACCGCCGGCGAAACCTATCTGAAGGATCAGGACGGCAAGCCGATCGCGGCGATCTATTCCACCTCCTATGTGAAGGAAGGTCCGGTCGATCCGAACCGGCCGATCACCTTCCTCTACAATGGCGGCCCCGGCTCCGGCTCGCTGTGGCTCCACATGGGCGCCTTCGGCCCGAAGCGCGTCGCCATCCCGTCCGACGCGCGCGACGATGGCGCGCCGCCCTATCCGATCGTCGACAATCCGGAGAGCCTGCTCGACGTCACCGACCTCGTCTTCATCGATCCGGTCGGCACCGGCTTCTCGCGCGCGCTCGGCAAGAAGGACCCCAAGGATTATTGGGGCGTCACCAAGGACGCGAAGTCGATCGCCGAATTCATCCGCATCTGGCTGAACGAGAATGGCCGCTGGAACGCGCCCAAGTTCATCGGCGGCGAAAGCTATGGCACCACCCGCTCGGCGGCGCTGCTGAACGAGTTGGAAGGCACCTATAACGACGTCGCGGTCAACGGCGTCATCCTGATCTCGACGATTCTCGATTTCGCGGCCGGCGCGGATACGCCCGGCAACGAGATGACGCACATCCTGAACCTGCCGTCGATGGCGGCGACCGCCTGGTATCACAACAAGGTGAGCGGCGACCGCCCGGCCAAGGTGGAGGATTTCGTCGCCCAGGCCCGCGCCTTCGCCGCCGGCCCCTATGCCGCCGCGCTGCTGAAGGGCAATGCGCTGGGCGCCGAGGAACGCGCCAGCGTCCGCCAGCAGCTTTCGCACTTCACCGGCCTGTCCGAACAGTTCCTCGACCGGGCGGACCTGCGCGTGCTGCCCAGCCGCTTCTACAAGGAGCTGCTGCGCGATCGCGGCCTCACCGTCGGCCGCCTCGACAGCCGCTACACCGGCGTCGACTATGATTCGGCGGGTGAGGAGCCGGACAATGATCCCAGCTTCTACGGCATCGACGGCGCCTATGCGGCGGCGATGAACAGCTATGCCCGCCAGACGCTCGGCTTCAAGACCGAGCGCGACTATATCAGCATCGGCGGGGTCAGGGGCTGGGACTGGAAGCTGGAAGGCGCCGGCCGCGACCAGGAAGTCTATATGAACGTCGCCCCCTATATCGGGCGGGGCCTGCGCGAGAATAGCGGCCTGCGCATCTTCGTGGGCCAGGGCTATTATGATTTCGCCACGCCCTTCTTCGCGGCGGAATATTCGCTGTCGCGGACCGGCATGCCCACGGACGGCCGCATCCAGTTCCATTATTACGAGTCCGGGCACATGATGTATGTGCGCGAACAGGATCTGAAGAAGCTGTCGGCGGATGTCCGCCAGTTCATCCGCTCGCGTTAATCGTCATCCTGAAGCCTGGCCGCCATGCCGGCGCAAGCCGGCCTGGCGGTCGGGCCGGGGAGGCTTCATCCCCGACCGCGATAGGGGGCGACCCCCTGATCGGGCAGCCAAAGCCCCGCCGGCGGCGGGCCGGACTGCCAGAACACGTCGATCGGGATGCCGCCGCGCGGATACCAATAGCCGCCGATCCGCAGCCATTCGGGCTTCATCTCGTCGAACAGGCGCTGGCCGATGCCGACGGTGCAATCCTCGTGGAAGGCGCGGTGGTTGCGGAAGCTGCCCAGGAACAGCTTGAGCGACTTGGATTCGACGATCGTTTCGCCCGGCGCATAATCGATCACCAGATGGGCGAAATCCGGCTGCCCCGTCACCGGGCAGAGCGAGGTGAATTCGGGCGCGGCGAAGCGCACCAGATAGAGGCTTCCGACGCGCGGATTGGGGACGTAATCGAGCACCGCTTCCTCGGGGGAGGCGGGCAGCGCGCTGGCCTGGCCAAGATGGATCGGGTTCATGCCGCCCCACCTAGGTAAGGCCCGGGGCTTGCGCAACCTCGCCACGCGCGCGGCGATCGGCTAGGCGGAGGCCGAAGGAGCAGGCGATGGACCCACTGGTTTCGACCCGATGGCTGGCGGATGCGATGGACGAGCCCGATCTCGTCATCCTCGACGCGAGTTATTTCCCGCTCGATCCCACGCGCGATCCGGCGACCGAATATGAAGCGGGCCATATTCCCGGCGCCATGTTCATGGGGCTGGCATCACTGGCCGACACCAATTCCCCCCTGCCCGGCATGCTGCCCCCGGCGGAGAAATTCGCCAGCCGGATGGCGGCGCTGGGCATCGGCGACGGCAGCCGCGTCGTCCTCTACGATTCGACGCCGCACCGCACCTCGGCGCGCGCCTGGTGGATGTTCCGCACCTTCGGCAAGAACCAGGTCGCGATCCTCGACGGCGGCTTCCAGAAATGGCAGGCCGAGGGCCGCCCGCTGGAAACCGGGCGGCGGGAGACGCGCCACCGCCACTTCACCGTCTGGAAGGACGAGGCGCGCGTCCGCGATCTCGATCAGATGCGCGCCAACCTCGCCAGCGGGGCCGAGCAGGTCGTCGACGCCCGCGGCGCGAAGCGCTTTACGGGCGAGGAGGCCGATCCGCGCGGCCTCGCTTCCGGCCATATCCCGGAATCGCGCAGCCTGCCGATGGATCGCCTGCTGAACGCGGACGGCACCTTCAAGGACGAAGCCGGCATCCGCGCCGAATTCGCCGCCGCCGGGATCGATCTCGCCCGGCCGCTCGTCACCACCTGCGGATCGGGCGTCACGGCGGCGACGGTGCTGTTCGCCGCCCATCTGATCGGCAAGGACGATGTCGCGCTCTATGACGGGTCGTGGAGCGAATGGGGCATGCGCCCCGACACACCCAAGGCGCTGGGGCCGGCATGAGCGATACGGACGATCGGGCTTTCCGCCCCGCGACAGAGGTTGTGGCGGCAGGGCGGCGGCGGGAATGGACGCAGGGCGTGGTCAACACGCCGGTCTGGCGGGCATCAACCATATTGTTCGACAGCGTGGGCGACCTGCGCGCCGCCGTCGCCAGCCCCAACGACCGGCTCTATTACGGCCGGCGCGGCACGCCGACCCAATGGTCGCTGGCCGATGCGCTGACCCGGCTGGAGCCGGGCGCGGAAGGCACGATGCTCTACCCGTCGGGCGTGGCGGCCGTCGGCATGGCGCTGCTTTCGGTGCTGAAGGCGGGGGACGAGCTGCTGATGGTCGATTCGGCCTATGAGCCGACGCGCGCTTTCTGCCGCAACGTGCTGGCGCCGATGGGCGTCACCACCCGTTTCTATGATCCGCTAATCGGCGCCGGCATAGCCGAGCTGTTCGGCGATCGCACCCGCGCCGTGTTCATGGAGAGCCCCGGCAGCCTCACCTTCGAGGTGCAGGATATCCCGGCGATCTGCGCGGCCGCCAAGGCGCGCGGCATCGCGACCCTGCTCGACAATACCTGGGCGACACCGCTTTTCCTGCCCGCCATCGCCAGCGGGGTCGATCTGTCGATCCTCGCCTGCACCAAATATATCGTCGGCCATTCGGATGCGATGCTGGGATCGGTGACGGCGGCGCCCGGCCTGCTCGATGGATTGCGCCGCATGACCCACGCCTTCGGCCAGCATGTCGGCCCGGACGATGCGGCGCTGGGCAGCCGGGGGCTGCGCACGCTCGACGTCCGGCTGCGCCAGCATCAGGCCGGCGGGCTGGAGGTGGCGCGCTGGCTGGAAACGCATCCCGCCGTCGCCCGCGTCCTCCATCCGGCCCTGCCCTCCTGCCCCGGCCACGACCTGTGGCAGCGCGACTTCCGGGGTGCTTCCGGGCTGTTCGCCTTCGTGCTGGCCGGCGGCAGCGACGCGGACCGCGCCGCCCTGATCGACGGGCTCGACCTGTTCGGCATCGGCTTTTCCTGGGGCGGCTTTGAAAGCCTGGCCCTGCCGGTCGATCCGGCGCCGATCCGCACCGCCACCCGCTGGCAGGCGGAAGGGCCGCTCGTCCGGCTCCATATCGGGCTGGAGGACCCCGCCGATCTGATCGCCGACCTGAAGCGCGGGCTGGATCGCTACCCCGGCCGCTGAACGGGGCCGGCGCCGGCGGGATCAGGCGGCCGGGCCGCGCCGGGCGACGAGCGTCGCCATAGCCGCCAGCGCGGCCGCGATCTCGGCGGCGAGGCGCCGTGCGGCGGCGCGGCAATCGCCCCGGCCCGCCGTGCGCTGGCGCAGCAATATCTCCATCCCCGCCGCGCTGAACGTCGCCGTTTCGGATGCCAGCGCATCGAATCGCCGGCGCGCGATCGGCGTCGCGCGGCCATAGCCGGCGGCGATGTCTTCCGCCGAGGCCCGGTCTTCCAGGGGCGATTCCATCCCCGCCAGCCGCTCCACGAGCGCAAGCGCGCCCGCCAGCCGCGCGAAACGCCGGCCGGGATCGTCCGCATCCTCGGCCGCGGCCGGGATCGGGGGGGCAAGGGCATGATTTCCCGTCATCTGCGCCTTCGGTGATAGCAGGCCGCCGGTAAGGAAAGCCTAAACGATTCGCCCGCCGGGCCGGCCGCGCGCATGGACATCATCTGTTGCGATCCAGCAACAGTTTGTCTGATTCCCCCTTGCGAACGGCCAATTCCGTTTGTGCAGTGCGAAAAGCCCATGCACAAAAGAGCCGTTCCGAAGGCAGCCGGCCCGCCACGTCTATAGTGGAAAATGAGGCCCGGCGCTGAAGGCGCGGGGAATGGAACGAACACAAGAAGGGGAAACATTTCTCATGCGCAAGATTCTGCTGGGCCTTCCGGCCCTGGCCCTTTTCGCCGCGTCCGCACCCGCCTTTGCCGGCGGCACCGAGCCGATCGAGGGCATCACCATCAGCGGCGGCATCACCGGCGTCACCGATTATCGTTTCCGCGGCGTATCGCTGACGGACAAGGATCTCGCCATCCAGCCGACGCTGACCATCAGCCACAAGAGCGGCTTCTATGTCGGCACCTGGATGTCGAACCTGAAGGACAGCTACACCTATGGCAGCTGGGAAACCGATCTCTACGCCGGCTGGACGGGCGAGGTCGGCGCCGGCATCACCGTCGACGCCGCCGTGCTCTATTACACCTATCTCGATGGCCACGGCGACAGCGACTATTTCGAACCCTATGTCAGCGCGTCCTACACGATCGGCCCCGTCACCGCGAAGGCGGGCGTGAACTGGGCGATCTCGTCCAACGCGACGGGCAATGAGGACTGGTTCTACAGCTACGGCCAGCTTTCCGCCGCCATTCCGAGCACGCCCATCACCGTGACCGGCAAGTTCGGCCATCAGGAACTGGGCAATTATGCGCACAGCTACAGCGACTGGTCGCTCGGCGCCTCGGCCACCTTCGGCGTGATAACCGCCGGCGTCACCTATTCCGGCACCAACATCAAGGGCATCCGCCCCTATGCCGAACCCCGGCTGGCGGACGATGCCGTGGTCTTCTCGCTCGGCGTCGCCTTCTGAACGACACTCCGGGCAAGCCGGAGCGAGAAAGGGCGCGTGGGCAACCACGCGCCTTCTTTTTTGGGCCGAGTGGCAAATCCGGCGGAACCGGATTTGCCAAACCGCCCCTCAGGCGCTGGCGGCGACGAGCGCGCGGGTGACGGGATGACAGGGCGTGCGGATCACCGCCTCCATATCGCCTTCCTCCACGATCCTGCCGCCTTCCATCACCGCGATCCGCCCGCATAGCCGCCGGGCGACGGCCAGATCGTGGGAGATGAACAGGATCGCCAACCCGCGCGCGCGCTGAAGCCGCGCCAGCAGATCCAGCACGCGGCCCGCCACCAGCACGTCGAGCGCGGACGTCGCCTCGTCGAGCAGCAGCATCTCCGGCTCCGCCACCAGGGCACGGGCGATGGCCACGCGCTGCGCCTGCCCGCCGGAAAGCGTGGCCGGCCGCCGCCTGGCAATCGCCGGCTCCAGCTCCACCTCGGCGATCGCCCTCGCCACCGCCTCGTCCCGCGCGGCGGCATCCAGCCCCGGCCGCAGATGGCGCAGCGGCTCGGCAATGATATCGGCCACGCGCCATTGCGGATCGAGGCTCGCCACCGGATCCTGGAAGACAGGCTGGATCAGCCGCCGATCGCCCGGCCGCATCGCCTTGCGCGGCGGCAGATCCCGGCCCTGCCAGCGGACCGCGCCGGCATCGGCCGGGCCGATCCGGGCGATGGCACGGCCCAGCGTGGACTTGCCCGATCCCGATCCGCCGACGATCGCCAGCCCTTCGCCCCGGCCCAGCCCGATCGAGACGCCCGCCACCGCCGCGATGCGCCCGCGCCGCCAGCCCGGCCGGGGAAAGGAAACCGCGACGCCCCGCGCCTCCAGCAATGTCCCGCCCGCCAGCGGAAGATCGGGCCGCGGATCGGTGAGCCGGGGGCTGGCCGCGATCAGCGCGCGGGTATAATCGGCGCGCGGTTCGGCGAATATCCGCGCCGCATCCCCCGCCTCGGCGACATGGCCTTCCTCCAGCACCACCACCCGATCGGCATGCTCGGCCACCGCCGGCAGATCGTGGCTGACCAGCAGCAGCGCCAATCCTTCCTCCCGCCGCAGCCGCGCGATCAGGGCCATGACATCGCGGCGCAGGCCGGCATCGAGCGCGGTCGTCGGCTCGTCCGCCACCAGCAGGCGCGGGCCGTGGGCGATGGCGGCGGCGATCATCACCCGCTGGCGCTGCCCGCCGGACAGGCGATGGGGATATTGATCGAGCCACTCGTCGCCGCGATCGAGGCCGACGCGGGCCATCAGCGTCACCAGATCGCGCCGGTCGGGCCGGGGCGCCCCGGCCTGCCGCCATGCCTCGTCCAGCTGGCGGCCTATCCTGAGATGGGGCGTGAGCGCGGTCAGCGGCTGCTGGAAGACGAAGCCGGCATGGGCGGCACGCAGCAGCCGCAGCCGCGCCTCGTCCGCACCGACCAATTCCTCCCCGCAGAGCCGCGCCGATCCCATGGCGCGAAGCGGGGAGAGGCCGAAGGGGGCGAGGCAGGTCTGGCTCTTGCCCGATCCCGATGCCCCCACCAGCGCCACGCATTCGCCCGCCGCGATGGCGAAATCGACGCCGCGCACGATCGCCCGGTCGCCGGCATGCACCTCCAGCCCCGCGACCGCATAGACCGCGCTCATGCCAGACGATCCCGCAAATCCTCGCCGATCAGGGTGAGGCAGATCAGGATCGTCACCAATATCCCGCCCGGCAGCAGCAGCGCGTGGGGCGCCACGTCCATGTCGTCCGCCCCTTCCTTCACCAATATGCCGAGCGAGGTCAGCGGCTCCTGCACGCCGAGGCCGAGGAAGGAGAGGAAACTTTCGATCATCACCACCTGCGGGATCGTCAGCAGCAGATAGGCGATGGCGATGCCGGCGAGATTGGGCAGGATATGGCCGATCATGATCGCCGGCGCCCGCGCGCCCGCCGCCTCGGCCGCGAGCACGAAGGGGCGTTCGCGCAGCGCCAGCACCTGGCCGCGCACCACGCGGGCCATCGTCAGCCATTCCACCGCGCCGATGCCGAGGAAGACGAGCAGGATCGACCGGCCGAACAGCACCATCAGCAGGATGACGACGAACATGAAGGGCAGCGCATAGAGCCCGTCGACGATCCGCATCATCGCCTCGTCGGTGCGGCCGCCCTTCCAGCCCGCCACCGCGCCCCAGGCGACGCCGATCAGCAGCGACACGCCGGCCGCCGCCGCCGCGACCAGCAGGGTGATCCGGGTGCCGGCGAGCGAACGGGCCAGCAGATCGCGGCCCACCATGTCGGTGCCGAGCGGATGGCCGGGGCTTCCCGGCGGCACGCGCACGGCATTCCAGTCGATGGCGTCATGCCGCCACGGCAGCAGCATCGGCCCGACGATCGCGGCGAGGATCACCAGCCCCAGCAGGAGGACGGGCAGGCGCGCCGCCTTCATCCGCGTATCCGCGGATCGAGCCAGCCATAAGCGAGGTCGGCGATCAGGTTGAACAGCAGGATCAGCGCGGCGTAGAGGATGACCACCGCCAGCACCAGGGGATAATCCCGGTTGAGCGCGCCCTGCACGAAATAGCCGCCGAGGCCGGGCAGCGCGAACACCGTTTCGATCACCACCGCGCCGGTGAGCAGCCCGGCGGCGGCCGGGCCCAGATAGCTCGCCACCGGCACCAGCGCCGGCCGGAGCGCATGGCGGACGAGGACGCGCAGCGGCGACAGGCCCCGCGCCCGCGCGGTGCGGACATGATCCTGCGCCAGCGCCGTCGCCAGGCCCGCGCGCGCCAGCTTGGCGATGGCGCCCGCCACCGGCAAGGCAAGCGCGATTACCGGCAGCACCAGGAAAGCCGGCCGGCCATCGCCCCAGCCCGATACGGGCAGCCAGCCGAGCCAGAGCGCGAAGACCAGCGCCAGCACCGGCCCGGTGACGAAGCTGGGCAGCGCGGTGAGCAGGGTCATCGCCAGCATGATGGCATGATCGATCGGCCGGCCGGCGCGCGCGGCGGCGAACAGCCCCGCGCTGATGCCGATCGCCAGCGCCGCCACCAGCGCGAGCGCCCCCAAGGTGAGCGACACCGGCAGCCCCTGCGCCACCAGATCGGTGACGGTGAAGTCGCGATAGACGAGGGACGGCCCGAAATCCCCCTGCGCGATCCGCAGGAGATAGCGCCACACCTGCTCGTGCAGCGGCAGATCGAGGCCGTAAGCGCGGGCAAGCGCGGCCTCGGTCGCGGGATCGAGCGCGCGTTCGCTGTCGAACGGGCCGCCCGGCGCGACCTTCATCAGCAGGAAGGAGAGGATGACGACCGCCAGCAGCGTCGGCAGCGCGGTCAGCAGCCGGCGGAGGATCAGCGCGCGCATCGCGGGCGGGCTATGCCGCGGCCGCCCGCGCAAGGGCGGGCGGACGGGAAAGGGAAGACGGGCGGAAAGCCGCCACCCTTATTGGGGCGTGGTGACCGTCGCGTCCTGGCCGGGGCCTTCGGGCGCCGCGATGATGTCGCGCGTCACCGCGCCCTTGTTCACCACGGCGGTATCGGGGTCGCCGGCCTGGGACCGGATGGCGGGCGCGGCTGCCTTGCCGGTCTGGTCGATCAGCCCGCTCTCGCCGCCGCTGCGCGGGGCCTGGCCGCCGAACATCGCCTGCAGCGCCTGGGTGGAGGAATCGGCCTCCTGCGGGCGCGGCGCACCGGGCTTGGGCGGCACCAGCGCGAAATCGGGCGGGATCACCAGCGGCGCCTGCCGCGCGACGGCGAACTCGTCCGGCCCGCTGCGGCCCGCAAACACCCCGCCCTGCTTGCCGCCGCAGGCCGAAAGCGCCAGCAGCGATGCGGTGGCGGCCCCGACGATGACAATCTTACGCATTCAGTTTCTCCGCAGGATCGGAACGGTCGCGCGTCAGGAAGGCGCGCAGCACCAGCAGCAGGACGCCGATGGTAATGGCGGCGTCCGCGACATTGAAGACCAAAAAGGGATACCAGCCGCCGATATGCGGCCCGAGGAAATCGACGACATAGCCAAGCCGCACGCGATCGACGATATTCCCGATCGCGCCGCCCAGCACGAGGCCGAGGGCGATCGTGTCCGCGCGGTTCTTCTCGCGCCACATCCATATCAGCACGACCAGCGCGATGGTGGCCGTCATCCCCACCAGCAGCCAGCGTTCCAGCGCGCTGCCGGCGGTGAGGAAGCCCATCGAAACGCCGTAATTCTCCACCCAGCGCAGGTTGAAGAAGGAGGTGATCTCGATCTCGCGCACGACCTGGAGGTCGAGCGGGCCGCTGACCAGCCACTTCAGCAGCTGATCGAGGATGAAGACGATCGCGGCGGCGGCAAGCCCCAGCGCGACGCGCGGGCGGCGATCACCCATTCACCACCTCGTCGCACCGGCCGCAGAGCGTGCCGTCCTGCGTCACCTCGGGCAGGTGGCGCCAGCAGCGGCCGCATTTGTGGCGCTCGGTGACGATCACCGTCACCCCCTCGCCATCGGTTTCCGCGGTGGACAGGCTGGAAACGATGCAGATTTCGTCGAACGGAACGGAAGCCACCGCCGCGCGATCGCCGGCATCGCCCAGGCCGAGGATGATCTCCGCCTCCAGGCTCGATCCCAGCCTCTTCTCGCGCCGCAGCGGCTCGACCGCTTCGGTCACCAGCGCGCGGAGCGTGCGCAGGCGGCTCCACTTCGCCGCCATGGCGTCATCCGCCCAGCCGGCATCCACCACCGGCCATTCCAGCAGGTGCACGCTGCCCGCTTCCGGGTAGCGGGTGCCCCATACTTCCTCGGCGGTGAAGCAGAGGATCGGCGCGGCATAGCGCACCAGCGCGTGGAACAGCGTGTCGAGCACGGTGCGATAGGCCCGCCGCTTCGCGCTGCCTGGGGCATCGCAATAAAGGCTGTCCTTGCGGATATCGAAGAAGAAGGCCGACAGGTCGTTATTGGCGAAATCGGTCAGCGCGCGGGCGAAGGCGTTGAATTCGAACGCATCCGCCGCGCGGCGGAGTTCCGCATCCAGCTTTGCCAGCAGATGGAGGACATAGCGCTCCAGCTCCGGCATTTCCGCCACCGGCAGCCGCTCCGCCTCGTCGAAGCCGTCCAGCGCGCCGAGCAGGTAGCGGAAGGTGTTGCGCAGCTTGCGATAGGCATCCGACGTGCCCGACAGGATTTCCTTGCCGATGCGGACGTCCTCGAAATAGTCGGTCGAGGCGACCCACAGGCGCAGGATATCGGCGCCGCTTTCGTTGATGATCTTCAGCGGATCGACGACGTTGCCGATCGACTTGGACATCTTGCGGCCCTGCCCGTCCAGCGCGAAGCCGTGGGTCAGCACCGCATCATAAGGCGCGCGGCCGCGCGTGCCGCAGCTTTCGAGTAGGCTGGACTGGAACCAGCCGCGATGCTGGTCCGACCCTTCCAGATAGAGGTTGGCGCGCACGCCCTCCCCGTATCGCGCCTCGATGGTGAAGGCGTGGGTGGAGCCGGAATCGAACCACACGTCGAGGATGTCGTTGATCGGCTCATAATCGGCGGCGGCATAGGCATCGCCCAGCAGCGCCTGATGATCGGCGGTGAACCAGGCATCGGCGCCGCCCGCCTTGAAGGCATCGACGATGCGGGCGTTGACGCCGGTGTCGCGCAGATATTCGCCGGTCTTGCGATGCACATAGAGCGCGATCGGCACGCCCCAGGCGCGCTGGCGCGAAATCACCCAGTCCGGCCGGCCTTCCACCATCGCATGGATGCGGTTGCGCGACTTCTCCGGCACCCAGCGCGTCCGCTCGATCGCGTCCAGCGCCAGTTGCCGCAAGGTCGGGCCGTTGCCCTGCGCGTGGCCGCGTGTATCGCCCTCGACCCCCGATTCCACCACCGGCAGCGCCTCGCGCCCGCCGATCTCGCGATCCATCGGGATGAACCATTGCGGCGTGCAGCGGAAGATCACCTTCGCCTTGGACCGCCAGCTATGCGGATAGCTGTGCTTATAGTCGTAGCTCGCCGCCAGCAGCGCGCCCGCTTCGCGCAGGTCCGAACAGATCGGCCCGTCCGGCGCGTTGAACTTCGGATTGATGACGGAGCCCTGCCCGCCGAGCCAGCCCCAGTCGGCGCGATACTTGCCATCATCGGCCACCGCGAAGACGGGATCGATGCCGTTGGCCTTGCACAGCAGGAAATCGTCCTCGCCATGGTCCGGCGCCATGTGGACGAGGCCTGTGCCGGTGTCGGTGGTGACGAAATCGCCGGCCAGCAGCGGGCGGGGCTTGGCGAAGAAGCCGCCGAGATGGTGCATCGGGTGGCGGGCTAGGGTGCCCGCTAGCTCGGAGCCTTTGAAGCGCTTCTGTTCAATAAGCGTGCACGCAGCGCCCGGCCATAAGTTGCTGAAACGCTCCTCGAATTCAGCACACAACACTTTATCGGCGGCAATTACGATGAAGCGGTCATGCCATTGCTTTACAGCAGGATTCTCAAAGATATTGACGCCAGGATGACTATCCACGGCAATACCAAGTTTGAATAAGCAATACTCGACGTCCGGTCCATAAGCCAAAGCCTGGTTGACCGGGATAGTCCACGGCGTCGTCGTCCAGATCACCGCATGAGCGCCGACTAGCTCCGCGATCGGCGACTCCACGATCTCGAACGCCACGTCGATCTGGGTGGAGGTGATATCCTCATATTCCACCTCGGCCTCGGCCAATGCGGTCTTTTCGACCGGGCTCCACATCACCGGCTTGGCGCCGCGATAGAGCTGGCCCGATTCCGCGAACTTCAGAAGCTCGCCGACGATCGCCGCCTCGGCGTCGAACTTCATGGTGAGATAGGGATCGTCCCAATCGCCCATCACGCCCAGCCGCTTGAACTGTTCGCGCTGCACGCCCACCCATTTTTCGGCATAAGCGCGGCATTCGGCGCGGAACTGGACGGGATCGACCTCGTCCTTGTTCAGCTTCTTCGCGCGATAGGCTTCCTCGACCTTCCATTCGATCGGCAGGCCGTGGCAGTCCCAGCCGGGCACATAGGGCGCATCCTTGCCGAGCAGCGACTGGCTGCGGACGATGATGTCCTTCAGCACCTTGTTCATGGCGTGGCCCATGTGGATGTCGCCATTGGCGTAGGGCGGGCCATCGTGGAGGATGAAGCGTTCGCGGCCCGCGCGCTCCTCGCGCAGCCGGCCGTAAATGTCGTCCGCCGCCCACTGCGCCAGAATCGCCGGTTCCTTCGCGGCGAGGCCGGCCTTCATCGGAAAGGCGGTCTTCGGCAGGAAGACGGTTTCGCGGTAGTCGGGTGCGTCGGACATCGGGGGCTTCGGCCTGGAATAAGGTGATCGGGCCTGGCCGCCGCCGGGGCGGCCGCCAAGGTTTTCACGCTCTAGGGTAGCGGCGGTGCCGCCGCAAGCCGGCGCGCCGCTTCGGCGCAATCGGCATCGATCTGCGCCTTCAGCGCCTCCAGCCCGTCGAAGCGCAGCTCGGGCCGGATGAAGGAGACCAGCTCCACCGCGATCGTCTCGCCATAAAGGCTGCCGGAATAATCGAAGAAATACGGCTCCAGCAGCTCCTTGGGCGGATCGAAGCTGGGGCGGATGCCCAGATTGGCCGCCCCGCCCACCACGCGCCCGCCGGGCAGCCGGCCGCGCACGGCATAGATGCCGTAGGCCGGGCGCAGATAATCGCCCATGTCGATATTGGCGGTGGGAAAGCCGATCTGGCGGCCCACCTTGTCGCCGTGGATCACCACGCCCTCGATCGCGAAGGGGCGGGTGAGGAGGGCGGCCGCCGCCTCACAATCGCCGCGCTGCAGGGCATCGCGGATGCGGCTGGAGGATATCTGCCCTTCCGCGTCCGCCACCGGCGCCACCGCCTCGGTCGCGATGCCGAGCGCCTCGCCCAGTTCGGCCAGCACCGCGACATTGCCGCCGCGCGCCTTGCCGAAGGTGAAATCCTGCCCCGTCACCACCGCCGCCGCGCCGGTGCGCCCGGCGATGCGTTCGCGCACGAATTGTTCGGCGCTTTCGCCGGCCAGCTCCGCATCGAAGCGGAAGACCAGCATCGCATCGGCCCCCGCCTCGGCGAACAGGCGCGCGCGCTGGTCCAATGTCGTCAGCCGGAAAGGCGGGGCATCGGGGCGGAAGAAGCGCACCGGATGCGGATCGAAGGTGGCGACGATCAACGGCCGCCCTTCCGCCCGCGCCCGTTCGCGCGCACGGGCGACGACGGCCTGGTGGCCGCGATGGAATCCATCGAAATTGCCGAGCGCGATCACGCCCCCGCGCAGGCGATCGGGCAGCGGGGCATCGTTGGTCAGCCGGTCCATGGCGCGAGGGCTATAGGAAAGCGGGCGCGCCGGCACAATCAGCGGTTGCGCTCGATCGTCACGAAATCGAAATCGGGGCCGCCCATTTCGCGGTTCGCGACCCGCCAGCCGGCGCCGAGCGGCGGCATCTTCGTATCCCCCTCCACGGTGCGGTGCACCTCGGTCAGCTCGATCCGGTCGGCCTGCGGCATGAAGAGCGCGTAGATCTCCGCCCCGCCGATCACGGCCACCTCCTCCACATCGCCGGCAAGCGCGATCGCCTGATCGACCGAATGGGCGACTTCCGCGCCGTCCGCCGCCCAGGCCGGATCGCGCGTCAGCACGATATGGCGGCGGCCGGGCAGCGGCTTGGGAAAGCTCTCGAAGGTCTTGCGCCCCATCACCATCGGCTTGCCCATGGTCATGGCCTTGAACCGCTTCAGGTCCTCCGGCAGCCGCCAGGGCAGCCGGCCGTCGCGCCCGATCACGCCATTATCGGCCCGCGCGACGTAGAAGGTGATGCGCGGCCGGCTCATATCGCCACCGGTGCCGCGATATGCGGGTGCGGATCATAATCCACGAAGGCGAAATCCTCATATTCATAGGCGTCGATCGAAGGCGGCCGGCGCCGGATCTCCAGCCTCGGCAGCGGCCGGGGATCGCGGGCCAGCTGCTCGCGCGCCTGATCGAGATGGTTGGAATAAAGGTGGCAATCGCCGCCGGTCCAGATGAACTCGCCCGGCTCCAGCCCGCATTGCTGGGCGAGCATGTGGGTGAGGAGCGCATAGGAAGCGATGTTGAACGGCACGCCCAGGAACACGTCGCAGCTCCGCTGGTAGAGCTGGAGGCTGAGCCGGCCGTTGGCGACATGCGTCTGGAACAGGCAATGGCAGGGGGAAAGCGCCATCCGGGGCAGGTCCGCCGGGTTCCACGCCGTCACGATCTGGCGGCGCGATCCGGGATCGCGGTTGATGAGATCGATCAGCGCGGCGATCTGGTCGACATGCACGCCGCCCGGCCCTTCCCAGTCGCGCCACTGCTTGCCGTAGACGGGGCCGAGATCGCCGTTCGCGTCCGCCCATTCGTCCCAGATGCTGACCTTCCGGTCCTTGAGCCAGGCGATGTTGGTATCGCCGCGCAGGAACCAGAGAAGCTCGATGATGATCGAGCGCAGGTGCAGCTTCTTGGTGGTGACGAGCGGGAATCCCGCCGCCAGATCCCAGCGCATCTGGTGCCCGAACACCGAAAGGGTGCCCACGCCGGTGCGGTCGGCCTGGGGCGTGCCTTCGTCGAGGATGCGGCGGATCAGCGCGAGATAATTATCCATCGCTGCCGCTTATGGCGGCGCGCGGCGCGGCGCGCAACGCCGGGGGCGGCCCGCCCCGCATGCCAGACGGACGATTCGCGCTCGTCCGTTCGCTGTGGCATGGTGCTGCCATGAGATCCGACCGGGCGTCCGCGCCGGGCGCCCCATCTGGCAAGGAGGCCTAAATGGGTATCGACCGCGATTTCATCTGGCGTCGCTATATCGAGGAATGCGCCGCCGCGAAGACGGCCAAGGCGCGCGATGCGCAATCCGCCCACCAGCATCTCGCCAGCCGTTTCGGCGAGCAGATCCGCATCATGCGCAGCGGCCGTCCGCCCAACCTGGTGATCTGAAGGGATTTCGCGGCCGCTCCCGCATCTGCCGGGGCGGCCGCGATCCGGCCTATTTCTTCTTCCAGACGAACAGCGACGACGCCGAATAATTCCACAGCGTGCCGATGACGATGCCGGCCGCCGAGGAAAGCCACCAGGTGAACTTCTCAGTATACATGATGTTGGCGACGCCGACATTGCCGATCACGCCGATGCCGCAGATGGCATAGAAGGCGATCAGGCCGGTCAGGAAGCTCCACCCCTTCTTCCGCTTGTCGCGATAGGTGAGGATGTTGTTGAAGACGTAGTTGGTCGTCATCGCGACCACCGTCGCCACCGTCTGCGCCGCCACGAAGGTGGATTTCAGCCCGAAATACAAGGCGGCGAAGGTGGCGAAGTGCACCACCACGCCCGATCCGCCGACCAGCGCGAACAGGAGCAGCCGGGCCGGGATGAAGCGGCCGACCAGCTTGTCGACGATGAGGACGAGATATTCCCACAATACCGCGCTATCGAGCTTGCTTTCGCCATGCTGGCGGGTGCGGAACTCATAGGGCACCTCGGCGAAGCGCAGCGGCGGATCGGCCGAGGCGAACAGATCGAGCAGGATCTTGTAGCCTTCGCCCGAAAGCCCGCGCATCGTGCGTTCGAAGGCGTCGCGGTTGATCATGAAGAAGCCGCTCATCGGGTCCTTCAGGTCCGATTTGAGGACCAGGCCGGCGAGCCGGGTGGCGAACTGGCTCATCCGCGCGCGCTTGCTGTCCCATTCGCCGAGGCCGCCGCCATCGGTGTAGCGCGATCCGACGACGATATCATATTGGCCGCTGCGCAAGAGTTCGAGCATCTCGGGCAGCTTGCGTTCGTCATGCTGCAGATCGGCATCGATCACGGCGAGCTTGGTGGCGCCCGTCGCCAGCATGCCTTCGATCACCGCGGTGGAAAGCCCGCGCCGGCCGACGCGCTGGATGGCGCGGACATTCTGGTTGTCGATCGACATCTCGCGGACGAATTCGGCGGTGCCATCGGGCGAATCGTCGTCGACGACGATCATTTCCCACCGCACGCCCTGCAGCGCATCTTCGAGAAGGCCGTATAGCCTGCCGACATTCTCGCGCTCATTATAGGTGGGAACGATGACGGCAAGCTCGATCGGGCGGCGCGCCGCGCGGCCCATGTCGATCCGGCGATCGCCTTCGGATGATACGTCAAGCACTCGATTTCTCCGCCGAATTGCCGCTTTGGCGTCCGTCCGCCCGCATCCTATGCTGCAAAGCAAAAATTCCCCCGCCACGCGCCCGCGGTCAAGCCCAGAACGCATCCGGCCCGCCGATCGGCGTCCCTAGCCGGATTTCCTTTGAATTTCGTTCATTTGGTGGCGGGACGCGCCCGGAATCGCCAGATGCGAGCGATGAACAGCCCCTGGCTTTCGCGTTCCTCCACCAATTCCCACCGGGGATCGGCGGCGAGGCGGCCGGCGATCGGCCCTGCCTCCAGATGGCGGGGATGGCCGTCGATCGCCGCGCGCACGTCGCGATAGGAACCCGCCGCCACGCGGCCGACCAGGATCGCGGGCGCGCCGGCATCGATCACGGCGGCGGCCGGCGCGGTCGCGCCGAACAGCGGGCTTCCGGTCGCGAAGCGGATGAGCCGGTCGCCCGCCGGCGGCTCCGCCTGCCAGATCGCCACATCGTCATGGAAGCGCCAGCGCGTCGGCAGCGCGGCATAGCCCAGCGGATCGCCGGGCTCGAAGATCAGGGTCGCCGCACTATCCTTGCCGATCGCTTCGGCGAACATCCGCCCCGGCCCATGGGCGAAGAGCGGCGCGTGCCGCCAGAGCAGGCCGGTGGCGATCAGCCCGCCCGCGACGATGGCGGCGACGGCGCCGCGCGACAGCAGCGCCAGCGGGCGGCGCGCCGGCAGGCCCATCCCCGACAGGCCCACCGCGATCGCGGCGGCGGCGAAGGGCATCATCCAATAGCTGTAGGTGGGCTTGATCGCGTTCAGCGTGTCCAGCGCGATATCGGCGCCGATGGTGATGGCGAGCCCGAGGAGGACGACCGCCACGAGGGAGAGGAAGGCGCCCCGCCGCGCCGGCTCCATCCCGCCCGCCGCCAGCCGCCACAGCGCGGCCGCCCCGGCCAGCGCCAATCCTGCCAGCAGCAGCGACGCCGCCATCGGATAGACCATGTGGATCGATCCCACGAACAGGCGCGAGACATAGATGGCATAGGTGGCGATCGATCCGCCGCCGGCGGCATGATCCACCTGCCCGCTGGCCGCGACGATGAAGGGCAGCACCGCCACGCTGAGCGCCGCGCCCAGCGCGCCGGAGACGGCCAGCACGATCAGCGCCCGCCGGTCGCCGATATGCCGCGCGATCAGCACCACGAACACGCACGCGCTCATCACCGCGCCGAAGAAATGGACATGCACCGTCGCCGCGCACAGCAGCGCCACGGCGAGGGGGGCGCGCCAGCCGCGATTCCAGGCGGGATCGACGATGGCGAGGAAGGGGGCGATCATCGCGCAGGCAAGCGCCAGATAGAGCGGATAGGCGCGGATTTCCGGCGCCGTCATCGCGATCTGCGGGTTGAGGCAGAGGATCGCCAGCGCGATCGCCGCACAGCCGGGGCCGAACCGCCGGCGCAGCGCTGCCGCCATCACCACCAGCCCGAGGACCAGCAGCGCGCCGTGCAGCAGCCGCAGCCCCAGCGGCGACAGCGCGAACAGGTGCACACCCAGCCAGTCCAGCGCATAGCTGCCCAGCGGCATGCGATCGTCCGGCACCACGAACAGCGCCTTGGGCGTGCCGAGCAGCCAGTGGACCATCTTGAGGAAAGGCAGGCCGCTGCCCGACAATTGGGTGGTCTCGTCGATCCAGATATCCTGGACGAAGGCGAAACGGCAGACGACGGCGGCGAACAGGGCGATCAGCAGCAGCGATATGCCGTCCGCCCAATGGAATCCCGGCCGGGGGGGCAGAGTGCCGAACGGTCCGCCCGCCACCGCCCGGTCGATCGGGCCGCGCTGCTTCAGCAAGGGGCGTATCCGGACGGGCAAAAGACGGGCCGGTCATTCATCGCCGTCGTCCTTCCCCCTTTTGTGCCAGACGAAATAATAAAGGAGCAGCAATATGCCGAAGATCACGATCATCGTGATCAGGTTCTGCAAGGTATATTGCGTCGATCCGTTGCCCCCGAAACGCATGACCGTCCCCCATCTGGCAGTAAAGCGTTACACGCTAGCGACCATGGGAGAAAGTCCAGAACGCATGAGGCGGCGGCCGGGCGGCCGCGATCACCGGCCCCGGCGTTCCGCCAGCACGTCGCGAACCATGTCGGCAAGCGCGCCGATCGCGCCGTCGGCGGTGCGGGCATAGAGCGATATCGCCATCGGCGCGACGGGGCCGAAGGCCGGCCGTTCGCGCACGGCCGTGCCGCGCACGGCGCCCACTGGCAGCAGCGACAGGCCCAGCCCCGCCTCCACCGCCGCCAGCACGCTCTGCAGGCTGCTTCCCGAGAAAGCGACATACCAGCGCCGCCCCTGCCGTTCGAGCGCATCGAACATCTGGTCGCGATAGAGCCCGCCGGGCGGGAAGGTGACGAGCGGCAGCGGATCGCGCGCGACCAGCGCATCGTCCGCGCCGATGAACCAGCCCAGCGGTTCGGGGAAGGCGGCAAGGCTGCCATTGCCGGCCACCATTTCCTTCACGATCGCCAGATCGAACTCGCCGTCGCGATAGCGGGTGGCGAGATCGCGGCTGAGGCCGGTGGTCACGTCAAGCCGGATCGCCTTGTCGCCGGCCATGAACCGCGCGAAGCCTTCCGCCATCGCGCCCGTCGCCAGATCCTCGGGCAGGCCGATATGGATGGGCGCGGTGCCCGCCGGATCGCGGAGCAGCAGCTCCGCCTCGTCCTGCAATGCCAGGATGCGGCGGGCATGGCCGACCAGCCGTTCGCCGGCCGCCGTCAGCCGCACGGGCCGGGCGGATCGATCGATCAGATCGCGGCCCAGCACTTCCTCCAGCCGGCCGAGCTGCTGGCTGATGGTCGATTGCGTCATGTTCAGCCGATGCGCCGCCAGCGTGAAATTGCCGCTGTCGGCGATGGCGACGAAGCTCCTGAGCAGGCGGGGATCGAGCATGATATCATCATGAACCTTAATGGAGATCATAATAACATCTAATTTGTGAATATGGCTTCCCGCGCCTAGCTTGGCGATATCTTTTCCGGGAGCCGCCTGATGTCCTCCACGCTTCGCGGCGCGATCGCCGCCCTCCTCGCCTTCGCCGCGCCGATCGCGACGGTTTTCCCCGCGCAGGCCGCCGCCAGGGCCGGCGACGTCATCATCCGCCACGCCACGATCGTGGACGTGGAGCATGCCCGCACCCTGGCCGATCAGGCCGTGGTGACGCGCGGCGGCGATATCGTCGCCACCGGCCCCGACGCGAAGGTGGCCAGAAGCTGGCGGGCCAAGCGGAGCATCGACGCCACCGGCCGCTTCCTGATCCCCGGCCTGTGGGACATGCATATGCATTTCGGCGGCGGCCCCGAGCTGATCGAGGAAAACAAGGCGCTGCTGCCGCTCTACATCGCCCACGGCATCACCACGATCCGCGATTGCGCGGGCGACATGCCCTATGACGTGCTGGCCTGGCGCGACGAGATCGCGCGCGGCACGCTGGCCGGGCCGACCCTGCTCACCTCCGGACCCAAGATCGAAGGCATCAATCCGATCTGGAAGGGCACGCTGGAGGTAGGATCGCAGGCGGAGGTCGATGCCGCGATCGCCCGGCTGAAGGGCCTCAAGGTCGATTTCGTGAAGATCACCGACAGCACGCTGAAGCCGGAGCTGTTCCTTTATGCCGTATCGCAGGCGAAGGCGGCGGGGCTGCGCACCTCGGGCCATATCCCGATGGCGCTCACCGTCGGCCAGGCGGTCGATGCCGGGATCAGCTCGATCGAGCATCTCGATTATGCCTTCAAGGCCGGGGTGAAGGACGAGGCGCGGATCGCCGCCGATTTCGCCGCCGGGCGGATCGACCGGGCGGAGGCCAACCGCGAGCTGGACGCCGGTTTCGATCCGGCGACGGCGATGGCCGCCTATCGCACCTTCGCGGCGAAGGGCGTGTTCGTCACCCCCACGCTGAACGGCAGCCGCGTGCTCGCCTGGCTGGACAGCGATACCCATGCGGACGACGCCTATCTCGCTTATATCGGGCCGAAGCTGCGCAAGACCTATGACTGGCGCATCCAGCGCGCCGCCCAGGCCGATGCCGCCGGAATCGCGGCGCGCCACGATCATTTCGATCGCATGGCCGCCACCCTGCCGATGCTGCGCGATGCCGGCGTCACGATCATCGCCGGCACCGATGCGGGCTTCCTCAATTCCTTCAACTATCCGGGCATCGGCCTACATGACGAGCTGTCGCTGTTCGTCGCCAAGGGGCTCACGCCGGCCGACGCGCTTTCCGCCGCCACCCGCGCCGGGCCGACCTGGTTCGGGCGGCTCGACCGCTACGGATCGATCACGCCGGGCAAGGCGGCCGATCTCGTCCTGCTCGACGCCAATCCCCTGCAGGATATCGCCGCCACCCGCGCGATCGAGACCGTGATCCTGCGCGGCGAGGTGCACGACCGCGCCGATCTGGACCGCATGCTGGCCGAAGCCCGCGCCAAGGTGGCCGCCTGGAACGCCGCCGAGGCCAAGTGAACGCCCCCGTGATCGACACGCTCTTCACCAATGCGCGGCTGGCCGACGGCAGCTTGGCGACGCTCGCCGTGGCCGCGGGCCGCTTCGTATCCGTGGGCATCGCCCCGAGGGACCGGCAGGCGGCCGAAACCGTCGACCTTGGCGGGCGGCTGGTGCTGCCCGGCTTCGTCGACGGCCATATCCACCTCGACAAGAGCTTCGTCGGCGATCGCTGGCACCCGCACCGGCCGGCCGCGACGCTGCGCGAGCGGCTCGCCAACGAGAAGGCGCTGCTGGCGGCCGCCCGCCCGGTGGCGGAACGCGCCGAGGCGCTGATCGCGCTCGCCGCCGGCCATGGCACGATGGCGATGCGCAGCCATGTCGACGTCGACGCGACCACCGGCCTCGCCAACCTCCACGCCGTGATGGAGGCGCGCGAGCACTGGGCCGGGCGGATGGCGATCGAGCTGGTCGCCTTCCCGCAGGCGGGCATCCTCACCTGCCCCGGCACCGCCGACATCCTCGATGCCGCCATCCGCGAGGGCGCGGACGTGATCGGCGGCATCGATCCGACCACGCTGGACGGCGATGCCGACGGCCATCTCGACATCGTCTTCGGCATCGCCGACCGGCGCGGCGCGAAGGTGGACATCCACCTGCACGAGCCCGGCGAGGGCGGCATCGCCCAACTCGGCCGGATCGCGGAGCGCACCGCCGCGCTGGGCCTGAACGGCCGCGTCGCCGTGAGCCACGCTTATGCGCTGGGCGACGTGCCCGGGGCCGAGGTCGATCGCATCGCCGAACGCCTCGCCACGGCCGGCGTCGCGATCATGACCAACGCGCCCGGCGACCGCGCCTTCCCGCCCATCGCCCGCCTGCGCGCGGCCGGCGTCACCGTCTTTGCCGGCAACGACAATATCCGCGACGCCTGGTGGCCCTATGGCGATGCGGACATGCTGCGCCGGGCGATGCTGATCGGCTACCGCTCCGGCTTCTACACCGATGCCGATCTGGAAACGGCGCTGGACATGGCGAGCGGATCGGCCGCCCGCGTCCTCGGCCTCGACGGCTACGGAATCGCGCCGGGATGCGCCGCGGATTTCGTGGCGATGGATGCGCCGAACGCCGCGGCGGCCGTCGCCGGCGTGCCGGCCGCGCGGCAGCTCTTCCGTAAAGGAAAAGCGATTACGGCCCTTTAATGAACGTCGTTCATTGCCTCTTGCGGGCGGCCGCCAACATGATACCCTCCCCCTGCGATCACCGTAAGAGTGACGAATGGAGAGGTGCTTTCATGGAGCACTATGAGTCCGTGGTGCAGGAGTGCGGCTTCCGCTTGCTGTGCGTCGCAAGCGGCCTGGTGGCGAGCTTCTCCGCCATCATCTATCTCGCGCTGACCTGACGCCTCTCCGGCGCCGATCGGCGCCCACCTTCGGGGTGGCCCGGCGCGCGAGCAGGAAAGTCCCGTCAACCCGCCCCAACCCGTCATTCCCGCGCAGGCGGGAATCCATTGTGTCGGGAGCCATCGACTCAATCGAGCCAGCCGTGCCCATGGATTAGCCGCGCCGACCCGCGGCTCCCGCCTTCCTGGGAAGGACGATCGGGGGAGAGAAATGCCCGCTTCCCATTCAGGCAAACAGCGATCCGAAACCCGCCAGCCCTTCCGGCCGGGAATCCACGCAGCCTAGCCCGCCGATCCCGCCTGCTCGGCCGCGCATTCGGCCTGTATTTCCTCCAGCCGGTCGTTGAGCTTGCCGATCAGCCGGGCGAGCTGCAGCGCCTCCTCGTCCGTCAGCGCGCGATAGAGGCTGTCGACGAAGCGCTGCTTAGTGGGTTCCGCCGCGCACAGCGCCGCCAGTCCGGCATCGGTGATCGAGATATATTTGGCCCGCCGGTCGGCCGGGTCCTGATCGCGCCGCACCAGCCCCTCGCGCTCCAGCGCGTCGATCGCCACCGTCACCGTCCGGGGGGCATAGGCCATGCTTTCGGCGATGTCGGTGGAGCGGACCGGCCCTTCCTTATGGATATAGCCCAGCAGCCGCGCCCGCGCGAAGGACGCGCCGGTATCCTTCATCAGCCCGTCCAGCAGCCGGTGCGTCCGCAGGTAGAAATCCCGGAGCCCCGCCGAAACCGCGTCCCTCGCCACCGTCATGTCGCATCCCGCCAGAATATGTATGTATGCATACTATATGGTCTTGCCTGATAGCGCGATCAGGTGCAAGGGGCCGCCATTACCCCTTGTGCAATTGCGAGATGATTCCCCATGCAAGAGAGTGCGGCCGGAAATGGCGCGGCGCCCGGCAACCCGTTGAGCGATGGTGAAAGTCAGGCGGCCGATCGGCTGCCCGCCTTCCGCCGGCCGGGCGTGCGGCGCGCGCTGATCATCGGGGCGGCGATCGTCATCGCGGCCGTGCTGATCTGGTTCGTGCGCTACCAGCTCTACGGCAAATATCTCGAGGAAACGAACGACGCCTATATCCAGGCCGATGCCGTGGTGATCGCGCCCAAGATATCGGGCTATGTCGCCGAGGTGTTCGTGCGCGACAATCAGGACGTGAAGGCCGGCCAGCCGCTCGTCCGCATCGATCCGCGCGACTATCAGGCGCAGGCCGCGCAATATCAGGCGCAGATCGATGTGGCGGCCGCCAATGCCGACAATGTCCGCGCGATGATCGGCGAGCAGGAAGCCCAGATCGCCCAGGCGCGGGCACAGGCAGCCGCCGCCGACGCCCAGGCCACCTTCGCCGCGCATGAGGTGGATCGTTATGCGCCGCTGGCCGCCACCGGCGCCGAAACCGGCGAGAAGCTGACGACCCTGCGCAACCAGGCCGTGCAGGCGGCGCGGCAGGCCGCCGCCCAGCATGCCGCGCTGGCGATGGCCGAACGGCGCGTGGCGGCGCTCAGGGCGCAGATCCGCCAGGCATCGGCGCAGGGCGAGGTCGCCCAGGCGCAGCTCGCCACCGCGCGGGTCAATGTCGGCTCCACCATCCTGCGCGCCAGCACCGACGGCCGGATCGGCGACAGGACGGTGCGCGTCGGCCAGTTCGTCCAGCCGGGTGCGCGGCTGATGTCGGTGGTGCCGCTGTCGGCGCTCTACATCACCGCCAATTTCAAGGAGACGCAGATCGGCCGCATGCGCGTGGGCCAGCCGGTGAAGATCCGGGTGGACGCGCTGCCGGGCGTCGACCTGGACGGCCATGTCGAAAGCGTGGCGCCGGGCACGGGCGCGCAATTCTCGATCCTGCCGCCGCAGAACGCCACCGGCAACTTCACCAAGATCGTGCAGCGGGTGCCGATCCGCATCGCGCTGGATGCCGGCCCGGATGCCCGCAAGGTGCTGGTGCCCGGCCTGTCCGTCACCGTCGAGGTCGATACCATGTCGGCCAAGGGCGAGGAGCGCCGCATCGCCGACCAGGAAGCCGCCCGCCGCAAGGCCGCGCGCTGATGGCATCCGCCGCCCCTGTCCCCGCCGTGCCGGAAAAGGCCGATGCCGCCGCCTGGCTGGCGGTGGCGGCCGGCGCGCTCGGATCGTTGATGGCGACGCTCGACATCTCGATCGTCAATTCCTCGCTGCCGACCATCCAGGGCGAAATCGGCGCCAGCGGCACCGAGGGCACCTGGATCGCCACCGCCTATCTGGTGGCGGAGATCATCATCATCCCGCTTTCCGGCTGGCTGACCCGCCTGTTCGGCCTGCGCACCTTCCTGATCATCGCCGCCGGCCTGTTCACGGCCTTTTCGGTGATGTGCGGGCTTTCCACGACCCTGCCGATGATGATCGTCGGCCGCATCGGCCAGGGCTTCACCGGCGGCGCGCTGATCCCCACGGCGATGACGATCATCGCCACCCGCCTGCCGCCATCCCAGCAGCCGATCGGCAATTCGATGTTCGGCGCCACCGTCATCATGGGCCCCGTGGTCGGCCCGGTGCTGGGCGGCTGGCTTACCGAGAATATCAGCTGGCACTATGCCTTCTTCATCAACCTGCCGGTCGGTATCGCCCTGCTGACGTTGCTGATCGTCGCCATGCCCTACCAGAAATCGCAGCTTTCGCTGATCCGCGAGGCCGACTGGCTGGGCATATTCGGCCTCGCGCTCGGGCTTGGCGGCCTTACCGTGGTGCTGGAGGAAGGCGAGCGGGAACAATGGTTCTCCTCCTCGCTGATCGTCTGGCTGTCCGTCATGTCCGCCTTCGGCTTCGTGCTGCTGCTGATCGGCCAGTTCGTGGCGCGCAAGCCGGTGATCCGGCTGTCGCTGTTGCTCGACCGGCAGTTCGGCGCCGTGGTCGCGATGGTCATCGTCGTCGGCATGGTGATGTTCGGCACGTCCTACACCATCCCGCAATTCCTCGCGACGATCTCCGGCTACAACTCGCTGCAGGCAGGCGAGATCGTGCTGCTGTCGGGCATACCGGTGATCCTGCTGATGCCGTTCACGCCCTTCCTGCTCCGCACCATCGACATCCGTATCGCGGTGGCGTTCGGCCTCGCCGTGCTCGCGGTCAGCGCCTATATGGAAACCACGCTGACCGTCCTGTCCGACGGATCGACCTTCGTCGATTCCCAGCTCCTGCGCGGGCTCGGCACCGTCTTCTCGATGATCTACCTCAACCAGGCCGCGATCCGGTCGGTGCCGCCCGAACATGCCGGCGATGCGGCCGGCCTCTACAACGCCGCCCGCAACCTTGGCGGGTCGCTCGCGCTGGCCGGCGTGGCGGTGGTGCAGGACCAGCGCGTCTGGCTGCACAGCCGGCGGATCGAGGAAACGCTGAACGCCAATTCGATCGAGGTCCAGGCCTATGTCGATCGCCTTGCCCAGGCGCTTGGCGGCCCCGATGCCGCGATGCGCTCGATCGAGGCCAGCATCCAGGCCCAGGCGCTGACGATGACCTATTCGGACCTCTTCTGGATCCTTTCGGTCGGCATCGTCGCGGTCATGCCGCTTGTCCTGTTTCTCCGGCCGCTGCCCCAGGGCGGGCGGCCCGTCGCAGCCCATTGAGGAGCGCCATGCGCCCGTTCCCTGTCCTTCTTCCGCTTTCGATCGCCCTTCTTGCCGCCGGCTGCACGATGGGGCCGGATTATGCCGGGCCTCAGCCGCTCGCCGCCGCCAAGGCCCCCGGCGCGTCCTTCGCGCGCGCCGATACCGGCTTCTCGGCCGAAGCCCCGCTGGCCCGCTGGTGGGAATCGCTGCACGATGCGGTGCTGGACGATCTCGTCCGGCAGGCGCTCGCCGCCAATCCCGATGCCAGGGTCGCCGAGGCCCGGCTCCGCCAGGCGCGGTCGGCGCTGCGGCTGGAGCGCGCGAACGGCAGCCCCAATGTGAACGCCCAGGCCGTCTACGCCCATGCCCATCTGCCCGGCGTGGACTTTGGCGGCGAAGGCGACAGCGGCGATACCGATCTCAACCTCTACAATCTCGGCTTCGACGCGAGCTGGGAGATCGACCTGTTCGGCGGCCAGCGGCGCAAGGTGGAGGCCGCGCGCGCCGAGGCCGAGGCCGCCGGGGCGCGGCTGGCCGACGCCCAGGTCAGCCTCTCCGCCGAGGTGGCGCAGGCCTATGTCAACCTGCGCGACCGGCAGGAACGCATCGCCCTTTCCCGGCAATCGATCACGATGCTGGAACAGATGGTCGATCTCGCCCGCCAGCGCCGCGATCGCGGCACCGCCTCGCAGCTCGACGTCGATCGGCTGGAAGGCCAGCTCGAACAGGCGAAGGCCGACGTCGCCGGCCTCGATGCCGAACAGGATGCCTATCTGGACGAGCTGGCGACCCTGACGGGCGCGGCGCCGGGCACGCTCGATGCCCGGCTGCGGACGCCCGGCGCGCTGCCCTTGCCGCCCGCCGCCATCGCGATCGGCGATCCGGCCGCCCTCATCCGGCGCCGGCCCGACATTCGCGCCGCGGAACGGACGCTCGCCGCCGACACGGCGAAGATCGGCGCCGCCGAGGCCGCGCGCTTCCCCCGCCTCAGCCTGATGGGCATCATCGGCATCGGCGGCACGTCCTTCTCCGATCTCACCCATCTCGACGATTTCGCCGCCATCGCCGCCCCGCAGCTAAGCTGGAGCTTCCTCGATTTCGGCCGCAACAAGGCGCGGGTCGGCCAGGCCGAAGGCGTGCGCGACGAGGCGGAGGCGCAATATCAGGGCGCGGTGCTGGCCGCGCTCCGCGATGCCGAGGATGCGCTCTCCCGTTTCCGCAACCGCCGCATCGCAGTCGCCACGCNCGCGCGGGCCGAGGCGCTCGCCACCCGCACCGCCGGGCTTTCGCGCGATCGCTACCGCGCCGGCACCATCACGCTCACCGACCTGCTCGATGCCGAGCGCCAGCAACTGGCCGCCCGCCAGCGGCTTTCGGCGGCCAAGGCGGGGCTGACGGGGGATTTCATCGCGATCCAGAAGGCGCTCGGCGCCGGCTGGCGGAACGGCCTCGACGAATAACGCCCCTCACCCCGCTTCCGGCCAGTGCGAAAGGACTGCCCCCAACGCGCCGATGGGAGAATCGGCGGGGGCAGGCTATATCCGGCGGATCGCCCCGGCACCGGACGAGAAACGGGCCGGGGCGAATCAAGGAAAAGGGCTGGCGTTACGTTTCCGGGGTGCGGGTGACCGCGCTCTCATTCCGGTGGTGGAAGGAAATGCCGTGGGACGAACCTGGCTGATTACCGGCAGCGCCCACGGGCTGGGCCGATCGATTGTCGAAGCCGCCTTGTCCGCCGGCGATCGGGTGGTGGCCACGGCCCGCGATCCCGCCCGGCTTTCCGACCTGGAAGGGCTGTATCGCGACCGGCTCGTCAGCTTCGCGCTCAACGTTACCGACGCGGCCCGCGCCTGGGCGGCCGTGGACGTGGCGGTGGCCCGTTTCGGCGGGGTCGACATCCTCGTCAACAATGCCGGCTTCGGCCATATCGCCCCGTTCGAACAGACCAGCGACGCCGATTTCCGCGCGCAGATCGAAACCAACTTCTATGGCGTGGTCAATCTGAGCCGCGCCGTATTGCCGGTGATGCGGCACCAGCGTTCGGGCCATATCATCAACATCTCCTCGGTCGGCGGGCGCATCAGCTCGCCGGGGCTCAGCGCCTATCAGGCGGCGAAATGGGCGGTCGGCGGCTTCAGCGAGGTGCTGGCCAAGGAAACCGCCGCCTTCGGCGTCAAGGTGATCGCGGTCGAACCGGGCGGGATGCGCACGGACTGGGGCGCCGTCGCCGGCGGCCATGCGCCCGATCTCATCGCCGATTACCAGCCGAGCGTGGGCGCGATGCTGGCGATGACGCGCGGCTATGCCGGGCACGAGATCGGCGATCCCGCGCGGATCGCCAGCCTGATCGTCGACCTTGCCGGCCGCGACGCGCTGCCCGCCCACCTCCTTGTCGGCAGCGATGCGCTGCTCGCCTTCCGCCAGGCGCAGGCCGTCCGCCAGAAGGAGGCGGAGGAATGGGCGACGATCAGCACCTCCACCGATCTTTCGGGCGTGGATATATCCGTCATTTCCAACCTCCTGGAATGAGGCGCCATGCCCGTCATTGGCCCCCGCCGCCGGCTGGTCTAGAAGGCGGGCCATGTCTTCGATGTCCCCCCGCTTCAGCCTCGCGGTGCGCAGCTACGGCGTGAACCCGGATATCGACCGGCACAGCTTCACCCAGCTCGTCCTGCCGATCAGCGGCACCCTCACCCTCGACATCGCCGGCCAGGGCCGCGATCTCGAGCCGAGCTGGGCCGCCTTCGTCGATACCGGCACCGGCCATGCGACGATGAGCCGCCGGCCCAACCGATCGCTGATCCTCGATCTGGAAACCGGCGCGGTTCCGCCCGACATGCGCGAGCGCCTGGCCCACCGGCCCTTCGTGGAGCTGCCGCCACAGGCGATCCGGCTGGTCGATTATATGCGGATGGTGGCGGAGGACGGCGATCCGGCGCCGCCGCTGGTCGCCCATTGGGTGCCGCTGCTCCTGGACACGCTGGTCCGCCAGCCGCCGCGCCCGGCCTCCCGCCTGGCGGCGCTGCGCGCGGCGATCGAGGCCGCGCCGGGATCGCCCTGGACCACCGGCGCCATGGCGGATCACGCGGCCGTCAGCGTCAGCCGGCTCCACGCGCTGTTCCGGGCGGAACTGGATACCACGCCGCGCGCCTGGCTTGCCGGGGTGCGGCTGGATCGGGTGCGGGAATGGCTGCGCCACACCGACCGGCCGATCGCCGAGATCGCCTTTGCCGCCGGCTATGCGGACCAGAGCGCGCTTACCCGTGCGATGCGCCGCGCCACCGGCCTGACGCCCGCCGCCTATCGCCGCCAGAATCGCGAGACCAGGCCCAGAAATCCGTAGACCGGATCAAGATTTCCGCCCGCATCCGCGCCATGGCGGAGGAAACGGCGGGAAATGGTTTTCGACATGGAAGCGGATACGGGCAGGATCGGGATCGGCATCGCGTGCGGCATGGCCGCCGGTGCGCTCTGGGGCCTCGTCTTCATCGCCCCCGAACTGGCGCGTGAGTTCACGCCCCTGCAGCTCGCCGCCGGCCGCTACCTCGCCTACGGGCTGGTCGCGGCCCTGCTGCTGGCGCCGCGCTGGGCCGCGGTCACGCAGGGGCTGGGCCGGGCGGAATGGTGGGCGCTGACCTGGCTCAGCCTGCTGGGCAACAGCCTCTATTTCGTGCTGCTCGCCAGCGCGGTGCAGCGGTGCGGGGTGGCGATGACGTCGCTGGTGATCGGATTCCTGCCGGTCACCGTCACCATCGTCGGCAGCCGGGACCATGGCGCCGTGCCGCTCGGCCGCCTCGCCCCGTCGCTGCTGCTGAGCGTTCTCGGCATAAGCTGCATCGGCTGGCAGGCGATCGCGGCGCCGGGCGCGGGATCGCGCATCGACGGGCTGATCGGCCTGGCCTGCGCGTTCGGGGCGCTCGCCTCCTGGACGACCTTCGCCGTCCACAACAGCCGCTGGCTGGCGCGCGCGGGCCATGTCTCCACCACCGACTGGAACCTGCTGACCGGCGTCGTCACCGGCGCGCAGGCGCTGCTGCTGGTGATCCCGGCGATGCTGATCGGCGCGCGGAGCCACGAAGCGGCGGAATGGCTGCGCTTCGGGGCGGTGGTATCGGGCATCGCGATCGCGGCGTCGATCCTGGGCAATGCGCTGTGGAACCGGATGAGCCGGCTGCTGCCGTTGACCCTGGTGGGCCAGATGATCCTGTTCGAGACGCTGTTCGCGCTGCTCTACGGCTTCCTCTGGGAGAAAAGGTGGCCGACGGGGCCGGAGGTGGCGGCGATGGCGATGGTGACCGCCAGCGTCGTGCTGTGCATATCCGCCCACCGGCCGCGCCGGGGCGATCCCGCGCCGGCGGCGGCCTGAAACCTCCCCCCGCATGTTCTCCACCTAGAGCGGGGGCTTGCCTTCGGCCTCGCGGCGCAGAAGCGCCCAGGCATAGATGGGCAGGCCCAGCAGCATCAGCACCATGGTCCACAAGCCCGCCGAAGCGCCCGCGCCGAAGATGGTGATGAGCGAGAAGAGGAAGGCGATGAGCGAGACGAAGGTGAACAGGCGGATGCGCCGCCGCCCGCCCCTGGCGCGGACGGCGAAGCCCAGGATCACCCCTTCGGCCGCGGCGCAGAAGACATAAGGCACCATCTCCGCCGTGGTGGAGAGGTTGATGAGTTCCCGATAGACGCCGATCAGCGTGCTGAGCCCGGTGGCCTGGAGGCAGAGCACGAAGGAGGACAGGCCGATCGAGATGACGATGCCGATCGACGGCACGCCGTTGCGATTGAGCCGGGCGAAGACCGGCGGGAACAGATCGTCCCGCGCGGCGGCGAGCGGCACCTGCGCCATCACCAGCGTCCATCCGTTGAGCGCCGCGAGCGAGGACAGCACCACCGCGCCCGCCAGCGTCCAGCCCGCCCATTTGCCCCACATCATGCTGGCGGCATCGGCGAAGGGCGAGGAGGAAACCGACAGCACCTCGCGCGGCACCACCCCCATCACCGCGACCGTGCAGAAGATGAAGATCAGCGCGCAAAGCAGGGTGCCGAGCATGGTGGCGCGCGGGATGGTGCGCGCGGGGTCGACCACGTCGTCGGCCGGCACGGTGGAGGATTCGATGCCCAGGAAGGCGAACATGATGAGCGGCATCGTCGCCGCCAGCGCCGACAGCACGGGGAAATTGCCGGCGGCGGCATCGGCCGGAACCTCGATCGGCAGGAACAGGCGGGAAGGATCGACCCAGAACAGCCCGATCGTGCCGATGGCAATGAAGGGCAGCAGCTTCATCGCCACGACGATGCTCTGGAAGAGGCCCGCCGCCCGCACGCTGTGGATGTTGACGAGCGCCACGCCCCACAGCGCGGCGAGCGCGACCAGCGTGGAAAGGATCGGATCGCCGAGGATATCGGGCAGGAACACGCGCAGATAGCCGACGAATGTGAGCGCGATCGCCGGCTGCGACACCCACATCGATATCCAATAGGCCCAGGCGACGATGAAGCCCGCGAAGGAGCCGAAGGCGTGGCGGGCATAGGCATAAGGCCCGCCCGCGCCGGGCAGCAGGCCCGCGAGCCTGGCAAAGACCAGGGCGATGCACATCGCCACCGCGCTCATCATCACCCAGCCGATCAGCGCGACATAGCCGTAAGGCGCGAGCGCCGCCGGCGAGAGGAAGAAGCCGCTGCCGATGACGTTGCCGACGACGAGCGCGCTGCAGGCGATGAGGCCGAGGCTCCGGCCGGCGGACGGCGCGGTTTCGGGCGGACTGGTCATCGGCGGGCGGACCTTTGCGGGGACGATATCATCCGGCCCCGACCGGCGGGGCGGCGGCGATCAGAGGGCACGGATGAGCGCCCGCGCTTCCGGGCCATAGCCCTTGGAGGGATCGAGCAGGCCGTCGCCCATCAGCGAGAAGCCCTGGCGTTCCCAGAAGCCGTGCGCATCGCCGACGGCGATGAGCGCGATGGCGGGAAAGCCGCCCCGCCGCGCTTCCTCCACGACGAGCGCGACCGCCTGATTGGCGAGGCCGCGCCCGCGCGTCTCGGCGCCGAGCGCGAGATCGTGGAGGAAATAGCAGTCCGCGGGCTCGGGCAGGGCGACGAGCGGCACATCGAGCACGGGCGGCGTATCGAACCGGCCCGGATGCGAGACCAGATAGCCGCCGAGCCGGCCGTTTTCATGGACGAGGACATGGCAGCCCGCGGGATAGAGGCGGAAGCAGGCGGCGAACACGGCCGGATTTTCCGGGTAATCGAGATGGACCACCTCCGCCAGATCGGCCACGCGGGCGATATCCGCCTCGACCATTGCCCGCCAATGCATATCCGTCCTCCCCGCTCAGGCCAGGTCCGCCCCCGATCCGATCCGCGCGCCCGCTTCGATCATTCCTTCACCACATAGGTGTAGAAGCGCGTCCGGCCGTTTTCGTTGATCTGGTATACACCCTGCACCTCGAACGAGAATCCCGGAAACAGGTTGGCGCTTTCCTCGAAGGCGAGGAAATAATCGATCATCGGCTTCGCCCGCGCGTCATAGCGTTCGCCCGGCACGACGATGCCGATGCCCGGCGGGTAGATCAGCGCCAGGGTCGCGGCGACGCGATTGCCCACCTCCGTCATCGGCACGAAATCGACATCGCCACCGATCAGCGCCTCATTCGCCTCGCGCGCGGACATCGCCTGTTCGGGGAAGGATTCGTGGCGGAAGCAGAGCCGCTGCAATTCCTTGATATTCTTCGATCTGTAGAAATCGTGCATTTCCTGCGCGAGCTGACGGAGCGTATAGTCGCGATAGCGTTCCGTGTTGCGGGCGTAGAGGCTGGGCAGCACATCGCCGAGCGCGCTGTCGCGGTCATAATGTTCGCGGAAGCGATCGAGCTCGGCGAGCAGCATCGCCATCTTCCCCTCGCCCACCGCCGGCGTCATCAGGAAGAGGATCGAGTTGAGATCGTTCTTTTCCGGGATGACGTTGTTGTCGCGCAGATAATTGGCGAGGATCGTCGCCGGCAGGCCGGTGCTTTCATATTCGCCGGTGCGCACGTTGATGCCGGGCGTGACCAGCATGAACTTGGTGGGATCGACGATGGCGAGGTTCCTGCCGGCGTTGCGATAGCCGTGCCAGCCCTCGTCCGCGTCCAGCCGCCAGTAGCTCTGGTCGCTGGCCAGCGTTTCGGTGGGCACGTCCTCCCACTTCACCTTCTGGCCGGCATGCGTGACGATATCGGGGACGAAGGGATCGAGGAAGCCGGCGAAGCGCCGGCGCACCGCCTTACGCGCCTCGATCCCCAGCACGACCATGTCGTTCCACAGCACCTGCCCCGCCTTGTCGCCGTGCATCTGGGCGTTGACGTCGAGGCTGGAGAACAAGGGGTAGAAGGGTGATGTCGATGCCTGGAGCATGAACATCTCGTTGAAGCGGCGATGGTTTATCCGGCGCGGCTGATCGCGGATATGGCCGTCGCGGACATGGATCTGCGAGGCCTGGGAGAAGCCGGCGAGCTGCTTGTGGGTCGATTGCGTGGCGATGATGCCCGGATCGTCCGGCCCGAGCGTAAGGCTCATCGCGAAATGATCCTTCATCAGCGGATGGAAGGCGCCGAAGCCGGCCCATGCCTCGTCGAAATGGATATATTCGCAGAGGTGGCCGATCTTATCGATCACCGCGCGGGCATTATAGACCGTGCCGTCATAGGTGCATTGTTCGATGATGGCGACGCGGATCGGCCGTTCCTTCTTCCAGGCATCCGTGCCCTTGAGGCGGGGATGGTTCTTCAGCCGGTCGCGGATCGTCTTTTCGTCCAGCGCCGCCCAGTCGATCGGCCCGACCATGCCGAAGCCGTTGCGATCGGTTTCGAGATAGACGGGGATGGCGCCGGCCATGAACAGCGCGCCATGGTGGTTGGACTTGTGGTTGTTGCGATCGAACAGCACCACGTCCTTGCTGCGCAGCAATGCGGTGTTGACCACCTTGTTGGACGAGGATGTGCCGTTGAGCACGAAATAGGTGCGATCGGCGTGGAAGATGCGCGCGGCCGCCTGCTGCGCCTCCAGCGGCGGGCCTTCGTGGATCAGCAGATCGCCCAGCGACACCATCGCGTTGCAAATGTCGTCGCGGAACACGTTCTCGCCCATATGTTCGTAGAACAGCCGGCCGACCGGGTGGCGCATGAAGAACTGGCCGCCCTGATGGCCGGGGCAGGCCCAGGCGCGATTGGCGTCGAAATCATATTGCATCAGCGCGCCGAAAAAGGGCGTGTGCAGCCCCTCGGCATATTTCTCGACCGCGGCCATCAGCCGCTTTTCGTAGAATTCCTTGGATTCCAGCTCGGCGATCACCACGCCGTCGAGCGCCTTCAGGAAGGGTTCGTGGAACGTCTCCTCGTCGCGGCGGCTGAGGAGGAAGATGGGCATGGCGAGGCCCCGCGCCTCCCGCGCCTCGACCACGGCCGGCGCATCGGGGCGGGAGACGATGATCGCGCCGAGATCGGCCCCGCCGCGTATCGCCTCGGCCGCATCGTCCGGGTCGACCACCGTGACCTTGAAATGCAGCTCCTCCTCGATGATGTGGGCGACGAACTCGAAATCATGGCCGACCACCAGGATCCGGAAATATTCGGTAACGGGATATGCCATCTTCACGCTCCGCATCGCTGCTGAGGGAGGGACGGGCGGCCGGGAAGAGGCCGCCCGGCGAGGATCATTCCTGGAGGGCTTCCCCCGGATGGGCGACATGGGCCTTCACGTCCGCATCGTAGAAGCGGGCCGCGACGAAGCCGAACAGCGTCCAGCCGAGGAAGATGCAGAGGCCGCCCAACATCAGCGCCTCCGAGCCCGAGCTCCACAGCGCGTAATAGCTGTAGGCCGCGCCGATCAGCGCGACGATGTTGGTGATCAGCGCCTTGTGCGCGGGCACCTGCATCACCTTCTGGATCGCCATCAGCGCCGCCATGCTCATCACATAGGGCACGAGGTTGGTGACGACCGCGAAGTTGACGATGCGCTGGAACTGCTCGGCCAGTTGCGGGCTCACCGTCATCAGCGCCAGCGCCACCTGCGCCACCAGCAGCACCAGCATGCCGATGATCGGCGTGCCGTTGCGGGTGGCCTTGCCGAAGATCGGCAGGAAATAGCCGACATCGGCCGAACTCTTGAACACCTGCGCCACGGTGAACTGCCAGCCGAGCAGCGATCCGACGCAGGCGAGCACCATCAGCGCCATCACGATGCTGCCGACCACGGGCGAGAACATCTTGGCGAACACCAGCCCGAAGGGCGCGGTGGAACTGGCGAGTTCCGTATTGGGGATGATGCCGGCGATGACGTTGGTGGAGACGATGTAGATCACCGCCGCGCTGATCGTGCCCACCATCACCGCGATCGGCACGTTGCGTTCGGGATTTTCCACCGCATCGGAATTGGCGTTGGCCGATTCGAGGCCGAGAAAGGCCCAGAGGGTGAGCGCGATCGAGCTGGTGACGGCCGATCCGAACGGCAAGCCATGCGGGTTCCACGCCGCCGTCCAGGTCGATCCCCGGAACCAGAACCAGCCGAGCAACGCCACGACCACCACCGGGATGATCACGCCCCATACCGTGACCGCGCCGATGCGGCCGGTGACGCGCGCGCCGCCGAAATTGGCGAAGGTGGTGATGCAGAGCAGCACGATCGTCCAGATGCAGGTCTGGATCGGCGAGAGCTGTTCGTTGAACAGCACCACCGCATAGCCGACGGCGGTGATCGCGATCGCGACATTGGCGATCACCAGCGACAGGCCGTAGGTGTAGTTGGCCATATAGTTGCCGCCCTTGCCGAACGCATATTCGGCATAGCCGCCCATGCCGCCGGGCTTCCGGCTCAGCATCCCGCAGCGGGCGAAGGCATAAGCGAGCGCGATCGATCCGCCCGCCGTGATGATCCACGATATGATCGATATCGTTCCCACTTCCGCCAGCTTGCTGGGCAGCATGATGATGCCGGAGCCCATCATGTTGACCGCCGTCAGGATCGTGAGCTGCCACACGTTCATCTTGCTATGTTCGGCGCTCATCCGGCGTTCCTCCTTGAAGACGCTTGCCCGGAAGCGGGCGGACCGTGGCACTGGCCCGGCGGGGACGGCGCCGGGCGATCATCGGCGGGGCCGATGGAAGGACGCAATCGCTTCAGAATGGAAATGAGGACCAGGAAGGGACTTTCCGGCATCGCCGCCGGAAATGAGCAAGCATTGGCGGCGGCGGGACAGCAATGTTACAAGGTGCTATCGCCCGCGATGCGAGACGCCGTTTCCGGAAGACTATGGACATCTCGCCCATATGCAGGCTCCGTCACGCAGGTTCCCCCCTGGCCGGATGCTGGCGGCACTATCCGTCTTTTTTACGATTGGTTCAATATTGAAATCATTACGGCCGCAAATTCGCGGTGGAGGCCATATCCGCCCGCTATCGCGGCCAGGAAAAGCCAAGCTCCGTCTCGCCCGTGGCCGCGCCGTCCGGGCCGTAACGGCGTTCGACGATCAGCCCCGCGCCGCGATCGTCGATGGCGACGACGGTGCTGCAGCGGGTGCCGTAAACGGGGTTGCGGATGAAGACGGGCGATTGCGTCGCCTCCTGCGGAATATCGGACGGGCCTGCGGCGATCAGCCCGACATCGGGCAGGACATCCGATCGCAGGCCATCGAGCAGCGCATGCGGCGGGAGGGCGCCGTCGACGATCCAGTCGAGCAGGGTCGCCTTGAGCTGCAGGGTCTTGGGCCAGGGTTCGTCCAGCGCGCCGTTGGACAGGCCGTAGATGCCGGGCGCCAGCCGGCTGCGCACCGGTTCGGGCCGATTGGTGAGGAAGGTCGCCTGCCCGGCATCGGCCAGGATCAGATTGAAGGGGTTGAAATCCCCAAGCGCGGCCGCGGCCGGATCGGCATAGGCGCCCTCGCCGCGCAGCAGATCGGCGACGAGCGCTCCGCGCGAGACCCGATCGGGGCGGGCATCGCCGAAGCCACGGAGATTGGTGACGACCGCCAGCCGCCCCCGTTCCGATACGCCCAGCCAGGTGCCGCCCGACCGCAGGTCCCGCCCCGCCAGCAAGGCGGAATCGGGATCGGGCCAGCGCGCGAGCGGGGCGGCGGGGCGGGCGTGCAGTTCATCCCGGTTGCCGGCCAGCACCAGCCGCCAGCGGGGATGAGCATGCCAGGCGAAGGCGAGGACGCACATGGCGCCCCCTATCGCAGATCGCGGCCGGCCTGGCGATGGGAGACCGCGCGGCCTCCCACGACGCGGCGCCTTCTATTCGGCCGCCTGGGGCAGATCGGCCGCCAGCGCGCTCGCGGCGTCATGGCCGATCAGGCGATCATAATTTTTGTGCATCCGCAGCACATTCTGCTCGCGCCGGCCGAGGATGATCGAGGGCACCGCACCCGATTCCATCATCACCTGCGAATTGGACTGGATCTTCATATCCTCGTCCATCGCGACCTTGATCAGCATGTCCGCGACATAGGCATCGCGGGCGCGCTGCTCCTCCGACGCATCCTTGCCCCAGCCATAGAGGCGGAACATGTAGTTGCACTCGCCCGGCTCGTCGCCCGGATCGCTGCGCTGGAAGATCGCCATCGCCTCGCCCGCGATCACCACGGTGTTGGGGAAGATCGCGTTCGAGACGGAGAAATGGCAATATTCCGGCCATTCCTCCTCGGGCAGGTCCTTCAGCGTCATGATCTCGGGGCTCACCGACACCAGCGTATGGTGCAGCCCGAAATCGAGATGGACGAACTGCTGCAGCGTCATCGGCCCCACCGTCTGCGGGTGGAGGAAGGGGACGTGATAGCCCTCGACCCCGCCGTCCACGGCATGCTTCCAGTTGATCCGCGCCCTGGTGCTGAATTCCTTCACAAGCCGCAGATTTTCGAAATGATAGCCGGCGAGGTGATCCTTGATCGGGCCGAAAAACTCGTCGGCGTCGATTGTGCCATCGGGCTGGGGATGGACGAGCAGGAAGCCCATCGTCTCCACCAGCGGAAGCTGGATCAGCCCGCGATCCTCCAGCAGCCCGTCGAACGCCTGCCGGCTCGGCACGCCGACGAGGTCGCCGTTCAGCGCGAAGGTCCAGGCGTGATAGGGGCAGGTGAAGGCCTGCGCCTTGCCGCAGCCTTCGGCCAGCTGCACGCCGCGATGGCGGCAGGCGTTGAGGAAGGCGCGCGCCTGGCCGTCGCGCCCGCGCGCCAGCAAGATCGGCTTGCCGGCGATCTCGGTGGCGTAATAGTCGCCCGGTTCCGGGATGTCGGCGCTGTAGGCGAGAAGCTGGGTGCGGTTGAGGAAGAAGACCTCCTTCTCCTTCAGGAACCGTTCCTTGTCCACGAATCGGCCGATATCCAGCTCCCAGGCGGGTTCGTCCGAATATTCCAGCTCGTTATTCTCGACCATGGCGATGATGCGCTTCGCCAGGCTGATGCGCGCGGCCCTGTCCATGTTGCCCTATCCTCTCCGAAAATGCGCACTTGCCGATCTTGAATGCCGATTATGCGCGGTTTACGTGGCGATGATGTCGATCGGGAACGCAGTGAACAAGGCGTAACTATATCCGGCGGGCGACGGACCGATGGCGGGACGGCCACCCGCCCCGAAGCGAAGGAAGATGCACGTGGACGATCTGGTCGAACCCAAGGCCGCCGACATCGCTTATGAGACGGACGAGCCCGTGCGCTACGAGACCGACGGCGCGGTCGCCTATGTCATCATGAACCGGCCGCGCTTCCACAACGCGCAGAACAGCCAGATGACCTATGCGCTGGACGCCGCCTTCCGCCGCGCGACCGACGACGATGCGATCCGCGCGATCGTGCTGAAGGGCGAGGGCAAGCATTTTTCCGCCGGCCACGACATCGGCACGCCGGGGCGCGACATCGCCGCTTCCTGGGATCGCGTCCATCTGGTGCCCGATCATGTCAACAAGCCGGCGGCCGAGTTCCTCTACACCCGCGAGCATGAGGTTTATATCGGCATGTGCCGCCGCTGGCGGGACATCCCCAAGCCGACCATCGCCGCCGTGCAGGGCGCCTGCATCGCCGGCGGGCTGATGCTTGCCTGGGTGTGCGACATCATCGTCGCCACCGACGACGCCTTCTTCCAGGATCCGGTGGGCCGGATGGGCATTCCCGGCGTGGAATATTTCGCCCACGGGTTCGAGCTGCCGCCGCGCATCGCCAAGGAATTCATTCTGCTGGGCGATCGCATGCCGGCGGAGCGCGCCTATCAATTCGGCATGGTCAACCGGCTTTCCACCCGCGCGGCCCTGGATGCCGACGTGAAGGCGATCGCCGACGAACTCGCCACCCGATCGCGGCTCGGCAACTGGCTGACCAAGCAGGCGCTGAACCATGTCGAGGATCTGCGTGGCAAGCGGGCCGCGACCGACGCGCATTTCCACATGCACCATTTCGCCCATGCCCAGAACGACATGATCGTCGCCAACAGCCTGGGCGGGCTGGATGCGCGATCGATGGCGGCGGCCAACAAAAGGGCAGCGGGCGACGATTGAGGGGCGAGGAAGGATTTTCCCCGGCACCCTCTCAATCGTCGGCGCGCCCGGCCTCGGCCCGGAAAGCGCGCTCCATCACCCCGGCGAAATTGCGCAGCATGTCCGCATCGGCTCCGTCGCGCGCCGCCGCCGACATGCCGGCGAGCGCCGTCGTCACCAGATCGGCCAGCCGATCCGCCTTCGCCGGATATTCGGCGGCGATGAAATCGCGGATGGCCCGGCGGCTGTCCGCCTTCCAGAGCGCGCCGAGCGCGCGGGCCTCCGCATCGGCGCTGTTGCGGGCGCCGTCTATCACCAGGCAGCCGGCCACACCGTCGCAGGCGGGATAGAGCCGGGCGGCCTCCCGGAAGGTGCGGCCGATCACCGCAGCCACCCCGCCGCCGCCTTCCAGCGCGCGGGCGAAGATATTGGCCGGCCCCGCGGCATAATGCCGCAGCGCCTGTTCGAAGAGGCCGAGCTTGCTGCCGAACGCGGCATAGAAGCTGGGCGGCTTGATGCCGAGCACCGCGCACAGCTCCGCCACGCCCACCGCGTCATAGCCGCGCTGGTGGAACAGGCGCATCGCCGTCGCCACCGCATCCTCCTTGACGAAGGATCGCGGCCGACCGCGTTCGCGAGCCTCTTTTGTAGCGATCATTAAATTATCCTTGCATCGAGCGTCCGCCATTATATATAGCGGTCACTATATATTCTCAAGGAGGCCGGCATGGCTGATTTTTCCGGAAAGACCGCGCTTATCCTCGGCGGCAGCCGCGGCATCGGCGCGGCCATCGTCCGCCGCTTCGCGCAGGCCGAAGCCCGCGTGATCTTCACTTATGCCGGATCGGCGGAGGCGGCCAAGCGGCTCGCCGCCGAAACCGGGGCGCGGGCGGTGCAGGCGGACAGCGCCGATCGGGATGCGCTGACGGCGGCGATCGCGGCGCAGGGGCCGATCGACATGCTGGTGATCAATGCCGGCACGCTGGCGATCGGCGATCCGCTGACACTGGATGCCGACGCGATCGACCGGATGATCGATATCAACGTCCGCGCACCCTATCATGCCGCGGTCGAGGCCGCGCGGCGGATGCCGGACGGCGGCCGGATCATCGTCATCGGCTCCACCAACGGCGATCGCATCCCCTTCGCGGGCGGCGCGGCCTATGCGATGACCAAATCGGCGATGCAGGGCATGGTGCGCGGGCTGGCACGCGATTTCGGCGCGCGCGGCATCACCGTCAACAGCATCCAGCCCGGCCCCACGGACAGCGACATGAACCCCGCCGACGGGCCGATGGCCGAGCAGATGCACAGCTTCATGGCGGTGAAGCGCCATATCCGGCCCGAGGAGGTGGCGGAGCTTACCGCTTATATCGCCGGGCCACACGCGGCGATGATCACGGGATCGATGCAGACCATCGACGGCGGCTTCGCCGCCTGACCGCTGCGCGCCGGAGCCCGCGACTTGACTCGCGCGGCGACGCTCCATAAGGACGCGGCTCCAACGCGCATGGCCCCTTCGTCTAGCGGTCTAGGACGTCGCCCTCTCACGGCGAAAACACGGGTTCGAGTCCCGTAGGGGTCACCAAAATACTCTCCCAGAGAGTATCAGAAGGTGCCGGGAACGGCGGATTTCTGCGGTTTTTCGTGGTATAGGTATCCCATACGGAGCGGTCTTGGACCACCGGATACCAGCATATTGATGGTATGTCTGATGGTAGCGCGGCCCTCCCCCAAAAGGAGATACCATCATGGCGCTTACCGCCGCTGCGATCAAAAACGCCAAGAGCAAAGCCAAGCCCTACAAGCTCACCGATAGCGATGGCCTGTTCCTTTATGTGACGCCGAATGGCGGGCGCTACTGGCGGATGAACTACCGCCATCTGGGCAAGCAGAAGACGCTGGCTTTCGGGGTCTATCCCGACACCGGCCTTGCCGACGCCCGCGAGCAACGCGACGCCGCCCGCAAGGTTCTGGCGAAGGGGGATGACCCCGCCGAGAAGATCAAGATGGATCGCATCGCCGCGACCGTGGCGGCGTCCAACAGCTTCAAGGCCGTGGCCGACGAATGGCTGGTGAAGGTCGAACGCGAAGGCCGCTCCGCCGTCACGATGAAGAAACTGCGCTGGCTGCTGGCGTTCATCAATGCGTCGCTGGGCAAGCGACCTATCACCGCCATCACCGCGCAGGAGGTTTTGACCATGCTGCGCAAGATGGAGGGCAAGGGCAAGTATGAGACAGCCAAGCGGCTGCGCAGCACATGCAGCCAGATATTCCGCTATGCCATCGCTACCGCCCGCGCAGAACGTGACGTGGCCGCCGACTTGCGCGGGGCACTGATCGCGCCCCAACCCGTCCACAGGGCCGCTATCACCAGCGCCGACAATGCAGGTGGCCTCTTGCGGGCCATCGAGGCGTTCGAGGGCTTCGCCAACACCAAGGCGGCGCTGCAATTGCTCCCCCATGTGTTCGTTCGCCCCGGCGAGCTACGCCATGCCGAATGGGCCGACTTCGATTTCGACAAGGCGCTGTGGACGGTCCCGGCACACAAGACGAAGATGCGCCGCGCCCACACCATCCCCCTATCCCGGCAGGCGCTCGCGATCCTCGAAACCATCGAGCATGATGCGGATTATAGCCGCTTCCTGTTCCCGTCGCTGCGTTCCGTTGACCGGCCCATGTCGGAGAACACCATCAACGCCGCCCTGCGGCGCATGGGCTTCGCGCAGGATGAAATGACCGGCCACGGCTTTCGGGCAATGGCGGCGACTTTGCTCAACGAGATGGGCCTATGGCATCCCGACGCGATCGAGCGCCAGCTTGCCCACTGCGACAACAACGCCGTGCGCCGCGCCTATACACGCGGCGAGTATTGGGATGAGCGCGTGCGCATGATGCAGCACTGGTCCGACCATCTCGATTTCCTGCGCGATGGGCAGAAGGTCGTGACCGGCAAATTCGGGAAGGTGAAAAGCCAAGCCGCCTGATTGCAAGCTGTCAACATCGCCGTGCCCTCGCCCACAAGAGACGAAGGCACGGCGACAGGATCAAACGCCCAACTCCTCCCGGTAGCTTACCGGATCGGCAATCCAGCGGTTAATAGCGGACTCGCGCCAGCCCGCGCCGTGGACGCTGATCTTCACTTGGCGGGGAAAAGTGCCTTCGCCCATCTTGCGATAGAGCGTCGTGCGGGAAAGCCCGGTGCGGGCGAGAACGGTTTTCAGTCTTATGATACGGTCAGGGCTATTCATGGGGCAATCTCTTCAATTCAGGATGTTGCACGCGCCCCCGGCCACGAGCATTGGATGCCTTACCGTCCCGGACAAGAGCCTTCCGGGCGCGCAGGCTGTCCCGCTTTGAGGTTACGGTGGACGCTGGCGGCAATCGGCGGTCAGCGGCGGAAAACGGCGGAACTTGGCATAGGCTTTTCACTGACCTCGATCAGTGCAGATTTTTTCCCACTCTGTGCCAAAATCCCATGCGCAGCCTTCGCAGCCGCCCCTTTCCGGGGGGCAGCCAAAAGGCGCTAGGCCGAGTCTGTCATAGGATGCTCCTTTGAAAGGACCACCGCCGCAAGCGTCGTGAAGCAGGAACTCATGCTCACTCGCTACCTGTTCGTTGTCAAGGAAGCCGATACCGTATCGCCCCGTCCCATCCGCGTTGAACTATAACGCTAAGTGTTATATGCAGTGACAGAAGCAGGAGAACCGCCATTTCGCGCATCTTCAAAAATGGATGGTTCGAGCGCTTCGCGCGCAAGGAAGCGGATTGCGGACGCTTCGCTTCGCAAGGCGGTGGAGCGCGCGGAAAGCGGTCTGGTGGATGCCGACCTTGGCGGCGGCGTTATCAAGCAGCGCGTCGCGCGCACCGGGCAAGGCAAGTCAGGCGGCTATCGCACGCTGATCCTGTTCAGGCAGGGTGACAGAGCGATTTTCGCTTTTGGGTTCGCCAAGAATGCGCAGGCGAACATATCAAAGGTCGACCTGGCCTTGCTCCGCAAGGCCGCGAGCGAGGCGCTGGAATGGAGCGGTGAGGAACTGGACCGGCTGATGGCGTCGGGAACGCTGGTAGAGATAGACGATGGGAACGGTGATGAAGGATAAGGGCTATCGCAGCGAGATCGCAGGCGCGATCCATGAGATGATGAGTGACGCGCATGACGCGGGCGTGGTGTCGCGCGCGACGCTGCGGACCTTTGACGAGGCGTGCCTCGCCCCGGCCCCGGCGCTGGCAGGTGATGAAATCCGGGCGATCCGCGAGCGCGAGCATGTCTCGCAGCCGGTGTTCGCCGCCTATCTCAATGTCTCGCGCAATCTCGTGTCCGATTGGGAGCGTGGCGTGAAGCGGCCCGGTGGCCCTGCCCTGCGCCTGCTGTCGATCATCCAGCGCAAGGGGTTGCAGGCTGTCGCCTGAAGCGACGTGCTGCAATTCACCTGATTTTCGGACAACCTGACCATCAAAGCCACGAATCCGGCAGAGGAATAGGAGAAAAAAGCCCCTGACGTGCGCGAGCTTGGATTGGTCGCAGCAGTTCAGGCAAACGAATGGAAGCCTCCGTTGCAAGCTGCCCAACTTCAACAACCAAGCGATCTAGATCATTAGCCCTCAATTGGAAGCTGGGAGGGGCATCTGCCACAATGGCATCAATGCGTCCTTTGGCGTGATAGTTCGCCCCCCGTATCGTCGGCCTCAAGGGAATGTCTGGAAAGGCTACCAAAACATCAATGTAGAACTCCCATGGTTCTACCCCAGAGTTCCAAGAGCTACCCTGAATCATAAGCATCTCGGTAAAATCTTGCCGCTCACATCGAAAAGTCCGTCCTACCTTGGTGTAGCCTCTTGCTTTCAATATGGCGCGATGAAGTGAGGTTCCAAAAATATCGCCCAGCGATTTTACCGGCATACTCGCCACCCCCATAAATATTACAGTCCGGCTTATAACAGAAGATAATGGAGGACGGGTTGTTGACATTAACACTCTGTCGGAAAACACATGATCCCGTCAGGAAGGGCGACGCAAATCCAAGGGTTTCCGCTGACCACGGCATTATACAGTTATTTTTGCTGCCCGACTGCCTGAGAAACACTGTCGGATTGGCGTGGCATCCGACAACCTCATCATTAGGGGGTTCCGTCAGCGGTATTTCGGCGTTATCCGACTTTACCCTGTTCGACCTCCAAACGCTCCACTTCGCGTTCAAGCACTTCCCGTATGAAGGCAGCGCGCCGCTGACGCCCGACCAGTTTGTCAATCCGATCGCCCAGACCTTCGGGCAAACGGACATTGGTTGATTTCAAGTTGAGCGGTGGTCTTCCCATATTGTCGTCGTAGCCGTGCATGACACCTGTTCAACCTGAAGCGGAGTAACCGGCACCTCTTATTGCATATTTCTTGCCTTTCGGGCTATAAGCGGTGCCGGTTATCGATTCCGGGCGGGCATTCCGTCTTGGAATGGCTGAAGGAAGGCAGGCTGATGACAAGCTTCCGAGCGAGCGATTCGAGAATCGTTACATCCCGTCGCGCTTTGCTGCGCGGTATGACCGTCGCGTCGGTCGCCATGCCGATGATCACCTCACCCTGGAGCGGTGCGCTGGCGTCGCTTCACCAACGCTATGAGGACGAACCCGCGACCATTGCGCGCACGAAAGAGGGGCGGAGCATCAGCCGCTTCCGCTATCACAATGCGGAACGGCGCTGGTCGCTAACGGAAGTCGTTCCTTTCCACGAAAGCCGGTTTTCCAACCCAGCCCTGCATTACGCAGGCTTCGTCTGTCAGCAGGCGCTATGCGCCTATCTGCTGGACGTGGGCTTTGCCGATGAATGGAACGCCCAGCACATCAAGCAGGACATCGCCAAGGCGCTGGCCTACGCCAATGCATGCGGCTTCGGCCATGACTGCCCGGACATGGCGCGGCTGGCGGTGGTTCTCTCGCCCTACTGGAAGTGGGGCTATCACTATGACGATTGGGAGGAAGACCGGCCCCAGACGGGTGGCTTCATCCCGGCCACGATCACGCCTCTTGTGCGTGCCTTGGTGGACCGCGTCCATGACGTGACCGGCCACCCACGCCCGAAGGGTTGCCAGCGCGGCCCACAGTAGGCGCAGTCATGATGCTGCGTACCAACGCCGATCATCTGCCCACCCCAATCCGGGATGAGCTTCTTCATATCACCACGATCCTGTTCGAGACGTTCGAGGAAACGACCAAGGGCCGATGCTCCGAACATTTCCGGGCGGGCCGCATCCTCACCCTGATCCTGCACGGTCCCCATGCAGAAAAGGATTGGGCAGAGGTCGCGCCGGGGGAAGCATTCCGGCTGCTGGCGATCGTCAACGATCCCCGCCTCGCCCGCAGCGACCGCGACTGGCGGCTGGTGCGCGACCGGCTTCGCCGCGCATGGGAGCATGGCGAGATCGCCCGCCCGGTGCGGCTGTCCGTAGAAAGCCTTGAGCGGATCAACGGTGCTCTTGTCGAGGGCAATCCCTATTTCGTCACGATCGCCGAACAGGGCATCGCGCTCTACCAGATGGAAGGCTTGCGGCTGCAAGAGCCGCGCCGCCTTCCGGTGCGGGAACGGGCTATCCGGGGCGTCGCGGAGTTCATCCAGTGGCATAAGCGCGGAACGGATTTTCTGGCGGGCGCGGCTTTTTATCGAAAGCGGGGCGATGCACCGATGGCGGCGCTGATGCTGCATCAGGCGTGCGAGCATTTCTATCTGGCCGTGTTGCACTCGATCAGCCTGCACGCGCCGCGCACCCATGCGCTGGATGAACTGCGCGAGGCGGCGGAAGCACTGGACCCGCGCCTGTGTTCGGCATGGCCGCGAGAAAGCCGGTTCGAACGTCGCGCATTCGGCTGCATCCGCCGCGCCTATGTCGAGGCGCGCTATGGGCGATCCTACCGCATTTCGGGAGAGGAACTGGCGTGGGCGTTCGCGCGGGTGGAGATACTGGCCGACCGTGCGGCGTGCGCCGTTGCCGACCATCAGGCGTCGCTTGCCGCAAGCCTGCCAGCCCCAATGCTTCCGCCACCAGCGGAGCCGACGACGGCGATAGCTCCGTCCCGACCTGCTCACAGTGCGAACATGCTGCAACGCACATGGCGGATCGTGAGACATGTCGCCCCGCCACGGAGCCGGTGGAATCCGCTCATTCCGGTTCGCCGTTTCTGGCGGTCGGACGGGCTCAAGCGCGGGGTTGACCATTTGCCCTTGGCGATGATCGGCCTGTGCCTTTTCATGGCTGGCGCAGAGGCAACGCTATGGCGGATGAAGTCCGCGCAGGCCGTCCGTTCCAAACCCGCAGACCTGTCCGCCGTGCTGGACTTCGACGTGCGCGCGGACACCGTGCTTGGCGCGGTCATGGACGTTGCGCAGAGGGCTGGCTACCGGGTCAAGGCCAACGATGACATTTGGGCGGTGCGATGGACCGGAGCCTATCGCGCGAAGGCGACCACCTTCGATGCGCTGGCGGACATTCTCTATGGCTCCGGCCTGTGTCCCGCGATCCGGGAGGGCATCATCACTGTGCGCTACTGCGACAAGAGCCGCCCGCCCATCGTGGCGACGATCGAGTATCAGGCGCTACCTGGCGGCAGCGTGACGATGGAGGTGCCGCAATAGGCGGCATTCGTCTGCGCGATTCAGGTGGCATTCGGGATGCCGGTACGCAAGAATATCGCCATCGCGCTTTGGGGGGATAAAGTGGAATTAGAGGATCGGACGCGCAGCACAGCGGATCGCAGGATTGCGCTGCTGATCGACGCGGACAATGTGCCGCACAGCAAGATCGCCGAAATGCTGGCGGAGCTTTCCAAATATGGCACGGCCAACATTCGCCGCGCTTATGGTGATTGGGCCAGCGCGGGCCTCAAGAACTGGAAGGACAAGCTGCACGATTTCGCGATCCGGCCCATTCAGCAGTTCAGCTATTCGAGCGGCAAGAACGCCACCGACATTGCGCTGGTGATCGACGCTATGGAATTGCTCTATACCCAGAAGCCCGACGCCTTCTGCCTCGCATCGAGCGATGCGGACTTCACGCCGCTTGTGATGCAACTCAAGGCCAATGGGCATGAGGTCTACGGCTTTGGCGAGCGCAAGACGCCCGCGCCGTTCGTCAACGCCTGCACGGCCTTCCTCTATCTCGACACATTGGACGAACCGCTGGTAGCGGCCGCACCCATGGAACCGGCGACAAAGCCCAAAGCCAAGGCAAAAGCGGGAGACAAGGCAAAGCCAGCGCCCGTCGCGAAACCAGCGGGAAAGCCGCTGTCACAAGACACCAAACTCGTGACCATATTACGGGGGGCAGTCGAGGCCACAGCCCGAGAAGATGGCTGGGCGGCTATGTCGGCGGCGGGACTCGCCGCGCGAAGGCAGGCTCCGATCGATCCGCGTAACTACGGCGTCAGGAACTTCACGGCGCTGTTCGAAGCCACGGGGCTGTTCGACATAGCGCGCGTCGAGAACGGGCAAAGCTATGTTGCGGACAAGCGCAACAAGGAACATTCCCAGCAACCCAGCCGATAGCATCAGCCGTCTATTCCGCCCTGCTCCGCCTCGAATGCGCGCTTGCCCTTGCGCTGCCAGAGGGCAAGCGCGTTTCCCCGTTCGTCGCCGCGCAACCTGTCCGCGACCGTGAGGAACGCGCCGTAAAGCGTGGCGCGGTCATCGTCGGTCAGTTCAGCCAGTCCCGCCTTGATGACGAGGCCGCCGAGTTCAATGAGATGCCGCGTGCGTTCACGGCGTTTGACGGCCCAGTCCCGCATGTCGGTTCGCGCCTTTCGTGCCTCAAGCCGATGCCGCGCCGCCGTCGAGCGGGAGAGTGCCGCTCTGTTGGCCAACAGGTCCGCCCGCAGGCTTGCCGCCCTTGCCGTGAAAGAAGGCCGAACCTGCCTTGCGCCAGCCCTCCTTTGTGGCGGCATCCTTCACCGTCGCGGCATGAAGAAGCGCCCCGGCCAGCAGATCGGCATCGAGCGCATCGGCTCCGCAAGCCGTCACCAGTTCGCCAAGCTGTCGCACACGCCGTTCCTTGAGCGCCTTGGCCTTGTCGGCAAGGGCTTTGAGTTCCGAATCAAAATCGCGGGGTTTACGCATCGCAAAGTCTCCATTGAGTGACGATGCGATCATGATAAGATGATACTACCCACAGCGCAGCAGAGTCGCCGTGACAGTCTGACACCGCCTAGTCCCGTCCGAGAAAATTTCGAGAAGGGCGCGCTTATACGTCGTGCCGACGTGCGCTTAAGGCAGTAGATGGTATGTCGCTATGGCGATCTACCACTTCTCCGTTCAGGTCATCGGTCGCGCGCAAGGGCGCAGCGCCGTTGCAGCCGCCGCCTATCGGGCGGGCGAGCGCCTGCATGACGAGCGGCTGGACCGCGACCATGATTTTCACGCCAAGTCGGGCGTCGAGCATAGCGAAATCATGCTGCCCGACGGTGCGCCCGAACGCTTGGCGGATCGGGAAACGCTTTGGAACGAGGTCGAGGCGACCGAGAAGCGCAAGGACGCGCAGCTAGCCCGCGAGGTCGAGTTCTCCATTCCGCGCGAGATGAATCAGCAACAGGGCATCGCGCTTGCCCGCGATTTCGTAAGTCAGGAGTTTGTCGAACGCGGCATGATTGCCGACCTGAATGTGCATTGGGACATTGGCGCGGACGGCCAGCCCAAACCCCATGCCCATGTCATGCTCACCATGCGCGGGGTGGGCAAGGATGGTTTCGGCGCGAAGGAACGCGACTGGAACAGGACCGAGCTTGTCGAGCAATGGCGCGAGCGGTGGGCGGATCACGTCAACACCCGGCTTGCCGAACTGGATATTGATGCCCGCATAGATCACCGATCCTTGGAAGCGCAGGGCATCGGGCTTGAGCCACAAGACAAGATCGGCCCCGCCGCGCAGCGCATGGGCGAACGCGGGCTTGAGTCGGAGTGCATCGAGAATCACCGCGCCACCGCGCAGCGCAACGGCGAACGCATCATCGCGGAGCCGCGTATCGCGCTGGACGCCATCACCCACCATCAGGCGACGTTCACCCGCCGCGACATGGCGATGTTCGTGCACCGCCACACGGACGGCAAGGAGCAGTTCGACCGCGTCATGAGCGCCGTTCGCGCTTCGCCCGACTTGATCGCTTTGGGCAAGGACGGGCGCGGCGATGATCGGTTCACGTCGCGCGAGATGATCGAGACGGAACAGAGGTTGCAGCGCGCATCGGAATTGATGGCCGAGCGCGAGCGGCACCGCGTGGACGAGAAGGCGCGCGAAGCAGCTTTGACCAGCGCGGACGGGCGCGGGTTGGAGTTGACCGGCGAGCAGCGCGCCGCGTTCGAGCATGTGACGGCCGAGCGCGGGCTTAGCGTCGTCGTCGGTTACGCCGGAACCGGCAAGAGCGCGATGCTTGGGGTTGCGCGGGAAGCATGGGAGCGCAGCGGATTCGAGGTGCGCGGGGCGGCGCTGTCAGGCATCGCGGCGGAAGGGTTGGAGAACGGTTCGGGCATTGCGTCGCGCACCATCGCCAGCATGGAACATGGCTGGTCGCAGGGGCGCGACCTACTGACTTCGCGTGATGTGCTGGTGATCGACGAGGCGGGCATGGTCGGCACGCGCCAGATGGAGCGCGTGCTGTCCCATGCCGCCGACGCCGGCGCAAAGGTCGTGCTGGTAGGCGACCCGCAGCAGTTGCAGGCCATCGAGGCGGGCGCGGCGTTCCGCGCGATCCACGAACGGCACGGCGGCGTCGAGATCACGGAGGTTCGTCGCCAGAATGAGGGCTGGCAGCAGGACGCGACCCGGCATCTTGCCACCGGCCGCACCGGCGAGGCGATCCGGGCCTATGCCAACCATGGCATGGTCCACGCCGCCGACACGCGGGAGCAGGCGCGCAGCGAGCTGGTCGAGCGCTGGGACCGCGAGCGCACCGCCGCGCCCGATCAAACGCGGATCATCCTCACCCATACCAATGACGAGGTGCGCGAACTCAACGAGGCGGCGCGCGACCGGATGCGGGCGGCGGACGAGCTTGGCGATGATATTCGCGTAAAGACAGAGCGCGGCGCACGCGCCTTCGCATCAGGCGACCGCATCATGTTCCTTCGCAACGAGCGTAGCCTTGAGGTGAAGAACGGCACGTTAGGCACCGTCGAGAACGTGAATCAGCAGGGCATGACCGTCCGCACCGATGACGGGCGCAGCGTCGCGTTCGATACGAAGGACTATGCCCATGTGGATCATGGCTATGCCGCCACGATCCACAAGGCGCAGGGCATGAGCGTGGACCGCTCGCATATGCTCGCCACGCCGGGGATGGACCGGCACGGCTCCTATGTCGGCATGACGCGCCACCGCGAAGGCATGGCGCTCCACTATGGCCGCGACGACTTCAAGGACGACGCCCGCCTTGTTCGCACCCTGTCCCGCGAGCGCACGAAGGACATGGTGAGCGACTACCGCCAAGTCGAGCCTGCCCGCGACCCGGCGCGGCAGTTCGCGGAGCGGCACGGCATCAGCTTTGGCGAGCGTGTCATGGAGATTGCCCGCGCCGGGGCGGAGAAGGCGCGCGGGATCTTCGACGGGCTGCGCCTCTCGCTGCCCGGTCAGGATCGCGAGGCAGCGCCCGCGCCCGAACCCCGGCGCGGTATGTTCGACGGTCTCGACCTCAGCGGCGCTATGCCCAAGGCCGAGCGCGACCCGGCCCGCCAGCAGCAGCGCGAGCATGACCCGCAGCCGATCCGCGCCGGGGGCTTGCGCGGGGCGGTCGAACGCTACGCCAAGGCGCTGGACGCTATCCGGCAGACCCGCGCGCAAGGTATCGACCCCATGCCCCATCAGCGCGAGGCGCTGGATCGGGCTGGGCAAGCATTGGACGCGATCCGGCCCCAAGGCTCCACGGACTTGGGCAGCGCGTTCCGGGGCGAGCCGGAGTTAATCCGCGAAGCGGCGCAAGGGAGCAGTCATGACGCCGTGCGCGCCATGCAGGCCGAAGCTGAAATCCGCATAGACCCCCTCCAGCGCGCCGACCGCTTTGTCGAAGGATGGCAGCAATTGCGTGAGCAGCACGCCGAGTTGGTGCGCGACGGCAATTTCAGAGGCGCGAAGACCACCGCGCAGCACATGGCCGACATGGCGAAAAGCCTTGAGCGCGACGCCCAGCTTGAATCCGTGCTGGGGCTGCGCAGCCGCGAGCTTGGCCTTGAGATCGGCGAAAGCATGGGCCGCAGCCTGTCGCGCGACCTCGCCGATAGCATCCCCTTCGATCATGGCCGGAGCCTGGGGATCAGCCACTAGCAAGGAGCATGAGACATGGATGACGAGCAATCGCTGTTGAATAAACCCGAGCTACAGAAGGAATCCGCCGGGCAGGCGTTCGCGCGGCTGGACCGCCGGATCGCGATGATGGCGCACGCGGTCGAGCATCTGGCGGCGGAGCGCGCGAGCATCGACATTCCCGACTACAGCGCGACGCTCGGCCAGATGAACACGCGCCTCGCCGCCGTCGCGCAAGGACTGGCGGTCATTGCCGAGAAGCCGGCCATGCAGTTGACCCCAGAAGGGCTGGCGGCGCGGATGGATGCGGCCGCCGAGAAATCCCGCGCGGCCGACAAGGCGACGCTCCGGGAAGCGCGGGAGGGGCATCAGGAGGCGGCGCGGATCATCCACGGATTCGTCGAGGCCGTCCGTGTGACAGGCGAGCAGCGCAGGTGCCTGATATGGGCAGGCGGCGGCGGACTAGCGGCCGGATGCCTGCTGTGGTCGATCCTCCCCGGCGTCGTCCTGCGTGCCTTACCGACAAGCTGGCATATGCCGGAGAGCATGGCGGCTCACATCATCGGCGAGCCGACGCTTTGGGATGCGGGAACCCGGATGATGCGCGCAAGCGATCCCGATGCGTGGACAGCGATCACTACCGCCGCCAAGATGCTGCATGACAATCGTGACGCCATCGCTGCCTGTGAACAGGCAGTGGCCAAGGCCGCACAACCGGTACGATGCACGATCAAGGTGGGACGATAGGATGGTGACGAGATCATGGGGTTCTCCTCGAGAATCCGACCGGAAGGTACTACGCTATTTTGGGAGCGCGTGGCCGGTCAGCTTCGCTAGCACGCAGTCGGACTGGCAAGATGTGCATAGACCGCGACAGCGCGCCCGATCCGCCTAGAATCGTATTCTGATCCCAGCCGTCCCCTTCACGCTATATCCGTTACCGAAATCGGCAACCGCCGTATCGGCCGCCGCCTGGGCATAGAGCGTGATCCGGTCGTTCCAGCTATAGCTGCCGCCCAGCCCCAACTCGCCCCACAGGGCCCGCTCGCGGTTGACGATGGGGGTGCCGGACACCTTGACGCCGCTGTCGGGTAGCCATTCATAGTTGAGGTTCACAATCGCATAGGCATGGCTGCTGCGGTTGCCGCCCGAGCCGGTGCTCCAGCTGTTCTGATGATCGATCGACAGGCCCCAGCGCGTTTTCAAGCTGCGGCCCTGGTCCGCCGACACCACCGCCCCCATGGGATCGGTGAAGCGATCGAAGCTGACATGGGCATAGGCCATCTGGATCTGCGGCGTCACGCTCAGCTTGCCGCCGATCGGCGCGCGCTTGCCCACTTCCAGGCTGAATACCTCGCCCATGCCGTCATTGCCGCTGGCGAGCGTGCCGAGCACGTTCGACTTGAGGTCGCTCGTGAACCAGGAGACCTGCGCCTGGCCGTCGGCATAGAAGCCGTCGGGACCATACCAGGTCAGCGTCGCGCCGACGCCATAGCCCTTGGCACCGATCGCGCCATTGCCGAACAGCGAGGTGACGGAGGTATTGGCCTTGCCATATTGCGCCGTGAGGCCGCCGATCAGCGCCGCGCCGTCGCTCCGCTGGGCGAAGGCGTGGTCGACGCCGATCTGCATCTGCCAGCTGTCGATGTTCTTGTCGGTATGGCTGGTCGAGAAGACCGGCTGCGGGCGCTGGCGCGCGCCCTCCATCCGGCCCCAGATGCCCGTGCCAGCCTGGGTCGGCGTGCCGGCCCAGGAACGGTTGCCTACGCGCTCCTGCAACGTCGGCAGGCCGGTCAGCGCCAGCAGCGTCTGCGCATAGCCTTCATAGACCGGCACGCCCGGCTGATAGAGCGGCGGCGGCGGCACGACCGGCTGGTCGGGATCGATCGGGGTCGTCGTCGGGTTGGTCAGCGCCGAACGCAGATACCAGTCACCGTCATTGGGGTCGGTGACGCCGTTCTTGTAGAGGCGATAGGCATAGGCACCCGCCACCACCGCTGGCGCGCCTTGGAACTGATAGTCGCCGTTCAGCGTGAAAGTGCCGTTGGATGCGCCCGCGATGTCGATGATCTTGATGCCCTCCACCGTCTGGGCACCCAGGCCGTTGCGGTTGATGATTGTGACACCGGTTGTGCCCGAGGTCGCGCCATTCACCACCAACCGGTCGGTCGGCGAGGCGTCGTCGCCCAGCGCGGTCTCGATCTCCAGTGTGCCGCCATTGCCGACATAGTTGCCGGTGACGGTCAGCGTACCGAACCCGCCCCGGCCCGGCGCCACCACGCCGCCGTTGCTGATGCCGCCGACCCGGCCGACACCCTCCAACCGCGCCGCCGCTGTAACATCGACATTGCCGCCCAGCGCGCCATCGACCGCCAGCGTGCCGAGCGCGACACGGGTCTCAGCGACATAGCCGCTATTGTCGCCGGTGACAGCCAGCGTGCCAGCGCCGTCCTTGGTCAGGATGCCGGGACCCGACAGAATGCCGCCCAGCGTGAAGGTCGTATCCTGACCGGTCAGGATCGTGCCGTCACCGGCAAGCGTGAAATCGCGATTGCTGGTGAAGCTGGCCGTGGTCTTGAGCGTGCCACCGTCGACGCTGATGCCGCCCGCGGCATCGCCCAGATTGGCGTCCGCCGAAACGGCAATCGTGCCGCCGTTGATCGCCGTGCCGCCGGTGTAGCTGTTGATGCCGCCCAGCTTCAGGGTGCCGGCATCTGTCTTCACCAGTTGCGTCGCACCCGTCAGCGCCGCATTGATCGTGGCGGTATAGGCGCTGCCGGCCGCCGTACCGTCGCCGACGCGGATGGTCGATTGCGGCCCGACGAGCGCCAGCGTGTCGCCCTGGATGGTGTAACCATCGACCGCGAATTGCAGTCCGGCCGCGCTGACATCGCCCTGGCTGTTGTCGATCGTGACAGTGCCCGGCTGGCCGGCAAACACCGCGAAAGCGCCATTCGCATAGGCGGCATTGACGGCGCCGTTCGCATCCGTCCAGTTGTCGCCGGTGGCTGCGACGTGCCAGATGCCGTTACCGCCGTCCACGGTGGCATTGAACTTCGGCCCGGCATCTCCATCCCAGAAGTTGAGCGTCAGGTTGCCGCTGTTCACCAGATTGACCTGGCCCGCGACCGAAGTTTGGACCGTGACCGCGTTCCCCGCCGGCAGGGTGCCAAGGGCCAAGCCGTTGTCGGTGAGCGTGCCGCCATAGTTGAACACACGGTAGATGCCCGGATCGAACGCGCCGCCAGTCGGCACGCCGACGTTCAGCATACCATCGAGCGTCAGATTACCGCCGACATCGACCAGATCGTTGAGCGGACCGCCGACCGTGCCGGCCTGGCCGAACGCGACATTGATCGTCGATCCCGCCGCCAGCGACAGGCCGCCCTTGATCGTCAGCGTGCCCGGCAGGCCATCGATGCCGCCCGGATTCAGCACGCCGCCATCGGCCACCGTCACGTTGCCGCCGATCATGCCGATACCGCCCAGCGTGGCGCCGCCATTGACCGTCGTCAGGCCCTTCGCCGCCGACTGGTCGCCATTCACGAACAGCGTGCCGGCGTTGACGATCGTCGGCCCCGCATAGCTGTTCGCACCGGTCAGAGTCAGCGCGCCCGGACCGTTCTGGTTCAGCGCGCCGGTGCCGGCGATCAGGCTGGCGAAGGCGACATCGTCCGATCGGTTGAAGGCAAGCGTGCCATTATCGACCACATCGCCCTGGATCATGCCCGTCGCGCCGCCATTGCCGAGCTGCAACGTGCCGCCCGAGACGGTCGTGCCCCCGGTATAACCGTTGGTGCCCGTCAGGATCAGCGTGCCGAGATCGGTCTTGTTGAGCGCCGCCGTGCCGGTCAGGACCGACGCGATCGTCGCGACATAGCCCGCGCCCGTCGTCGTGCCGTCGCCGACCCGGATGTCGGCGCTGGCGCCGACGAGCGTCAACGGGTCGCCCTGGATAAGATAGCCGCTGGTCGCGAACTGCATGCCCGAGGCGCTGACAGTGCCTGCGCCATTGTCCACCGCGACCGTGCCGGGCGCCCCCATGAAGACGGCAAAGCTGCCGTTCGCATAGGCGGCGTTGACCACGCCGTCCGCATCCGTCCAGTTGTCGCCGCCCGCTATGGCCTGCCAGATGCCGTTGCCGCCATCGACGCTGGCGTTGAACTTCGGCCCGGCATCGCCGTCCCAGAAGTTCAGCGTCAGGTCGCCGCTGTTCACCAGATTGACCTGACCCGCGACCGATGTCTGGACTGTGACGACATTGCCCGCCGGCAGGGTGCCGAGCGTCAGCCCATTGTCGGTCAGGGCGCCATCATAGTTGAACACGCGGTAGATGCCGGCGCCAAAGGAGCCGCCAGTCGATACGCTGACATTGAGCGTGCCGTCGAGCGCCAGGTTGCCGCCGACATTCACCAGATCGTTGAGCGCACCGCCTACGGTGTTCGCCTGGCCGAACTCGAAGTTCAGCGTCGACCCCGCCGCCAGCGCCAGATTGCCGTTGACCGTCAGCGTGCCCCGGCCGTTGCCGGGCGCCAGCGTGCCGCCGTCGGCAATCGTCACGTTGCCGCCGAGCGTGCCCGAGCCGCCCAGCGTCGCGCTGTTCAGCACACTCGTCAGGCCCGTCGCCGCCGACTGGTTGCCGTTGACCAGCAGCGTGCCGGCTTTGACGGTGGTCGTGCCGGTATAGCTGTTGGCACCGGAAAGCGTGAACGTGCCGGTGCCGTTCTTGACGATCGACCCGTCATTGCCGGCAATCACGCCGGAGAAGGTCGTGCTGTTGCCGGTGCCGAGCGCGAGTGACTTGTCGCCGAGCGCCACCGCGCCGCTGCCGCTCAGGTCGCCGATCGTCGTGCCAGCGCCAGTCAGGCCGGTGATGTTGAACAGCGCGCCGCCATTCACCGCCACCGCGCCGCCCGAATAGAGCGCGCCATTGCCCACCAGCTCGAAGCTGCCGGCCGCGACGGTGGTGCCGCCGGTATAGCTGGTCGCGTTGAAATAGCGGACAGCGCCGCCCGGCGCCGAGATGACGACGCGGCCGCCCGTGCCGCCGCCGATCCCGCCATCGGTGATCGTGCCCGTCCAGTCGGTGAAGGAATTGCCGAAGCCGAGCGTCAGCGTCTTGGAACCAAGGGCAATGCTGCCGTCGGCGGCGCCGTTCAACTGGATGACTCTCGCGCCGGTGTCGGTCTGGGAAATATCGAAGACCGTGCCCGAGCCGATCACCAGGTTGGCAGCGCCAATCGTGCCGACGCCCGCCAGCGCCAATGTGCCCCCGGCGATGATCGTGCGGTTGCCATAGGTGTTGGCGCCCGTCAGCGTCAGCGTGCCGGAACCCAGCTTGTTGAGGAAGTCGCCGGCGGCATTGCCGGGTCCATCGCCGATTGTTCCGCTCAGCGTGACATCGAACGTCTGGGTATCAATGCTGTTGGAAGTCGGGCTGCCCACGAGAATGTTGCGGGCGGAGGTGAACGCGGCACCCGCCTGCAACGTGCCGCCCTGGAGCGACAGCACCCCCGACACATCGCCCAGATTGGAGTCGCTCGACACCTGCACCGTTCCGCCGACGACCGTCGTGCCGCCGGTATAGGTGCTGGCGCCGCCCAGGATCAGTGTGCCGCTGCCAGCCTTGACGAGGGTCCCGCCGCCGGAAATTGCCCCTCCCAGCGTCGCGGTCGTACCCGCGTCGCTGATGATCGTCCCGGTGCCGTTCAGCGTCACTGCGCGGGTGCCAGCGAGATCGGCGGTGGTGTGCAGCGTGCCATCGTTGAAGCTAAGGCCGCCGGCCGCGTCGCCCAGATTGGCGTCGCTCGAGATCTGCAGCGTGCCGCCGTCGATCGTCGTGCCGCCGGTATAGCTGTTGGTGCCGCCCAAGATCAGCGTGCCAGCGTCGGTCTTGACCAGCTGCGCGCCACCCGTCAGCGCCGCGCCGATGGTCGCGACATAGCCGGCACTCGCCGCCGTGCCGTCGCCGATGCGGATGATCGCCTGTGTGCCCGTAAGATTGATGGCGTCGCCGACGATGTCGTAGCCGCCGGTCGCGAACTGCATGCCTGCGACATTGATCGGCCCTTGGGTGCCATCGACCGTGACAAGGCCGCTCATGCCCTGGAAGACCGCGAACGCGCTATCGAGGAACGGCGCGTTGATCGAACCGTCATCCAGCGTCCAGTTGTCGTTGCCGCCGGTGCCCTGCCAGATGCCGTTGCCGCCGGTGATGATGCCGTCGTTGCGGCCGCCCGCGACGCCGTCCCAGAAGCGCAGCGCCAGGCCATCGGTGTTGATCAGGTTCACCTGATTGGCGACCGAGGTCTGCACGTAGAAATTGGTACCCGGAGGAATGGTGCCGATGGCGAGACTATTGTTGGTCAATGCGCCGGTGTAGTTGATGACGCGATAGATGCCGGGGCCGAAGCTACCCCCGGCACTCGCGTTGACGTTGATGGTGCCGCCCAGCGTGAGGTTGCCGCCCACGGTGATCAGATCGTTGAGTGCGCCGCCGACGGTATTCGCCTGGCCGAAATCATAGTTGAGCGTGGCGCCGCCCGCGAGCGACAGATTGCCGTTGATCGCGAGCACGCCCGGCGTCGCATCGGCAAGGCCGGGGTTGAGGCTGGCGCCGCTCGCAACGGTGACGTTGCCGCCGATGATCCCCGCGCCGCCCAACATCGCACCGCTGTTCACGGTGGTAGCGCCGGTCGCTGTCGACTGGTCGCCATTGATCAGCAGCGTTCCGGCATCGACACTCGTCGTGCCCAGGTAGCTGTTGGCGCCCGTGAGGGTGAGAGCGCCGCTGCCCTGCTTCACCAGCGCCCCCGTGCCGGAGACGAGGTTGGCAAAGGTCAGGTCGTCGGAACGGTTGAACGCCAGCGTGGCGTTATCGGTCACATCGCCCAGGATCGAACCGCTGGTGCCGCCGTCACCAAGCTGAAGCGTTCCCGCGCTGATCGTCGTGCCGCCGGCATAGCTGTTCGTGCCGGTCAGGATCGTGGTGCCGGTGCCGGCCTGGACGACCGCGCCGGTGTCGGAAATGACCCCCGCAAGGTTGAGCGTGTCGGAACGGTCGAACACCAGCGTGCCGTTGTTCGCAACATTGCCCAGGATCGAACCACTCGTGCCGCCATCGCCGAGCTGCAACGTGCCGCCCGAGATCGTCGTACCACCCGCATAACTGTTGTCCGCCGTCAGCAGGAACGTGCCGTTACCCGCCTTGGTGAGCGCCCCCACGCCCGAGATCGTGCCGTCAAGCTCGAAGGTCGTACCCGCATCGGTAAACACCGTGCCGGCGCCCGCTAGCGCCACAGTGCGCGCGCTGGTGATATCGGCCGTGGTGCGCAGCGTGCCGCCGGTGAAGGTGATCCCGCCTGCGGCATCGCCCAGATTGGTATCAGCCGAAATCTGCAGCGTGCCGGCGTTGATCGTCGTGCCGCCGGTATAGCTGTTCGTGCCGGTCAGGATCGTGGTGCCTGGACCGTTCTGGTCCACCTTGCCGGTGCCCGAGATCAGCGACGCGAAGGTATAGCCGGCGTCGGTGTGGTTGAAGTTGACGCGGCCGTTCGCGCTCGTGACGACATTGGCGGCAGTCAACGTGCCCGCCCCCGTCGCGGCGGCCCCTTCCGCACCGCCGATGTTGAGCGCCGCATTGCCCGGTCCCATCGTCAGCGTGCCGCTGCCGACCACGGCCGCGCCGCCATTCGCGACAGTCAGCACGCCCGTCGTTGAAGCCGTGTTTGCGAGCGTGAGTCCGGTCGCCGTTTCGAACCGCGATCCGGCCCCCGAGACGGTCACGGCGCCCTGAGCCGAACCCAAGGCACCGATCCGCGCCGAACTCGCCGCCTGGACTGTGCCGCCGTCAAGGACGTTGAGCGCGCCCGTCCCGGCAACGCCGATTACCAACACTTGTGCGGTATCGGTGGTGCCGAGGCTGGAGCCCACACCGCGGACGTTGACCGTTCCGTTGCCGTTTACACTATTGCCGATCCCAATGGCAGCGCTGGCGACGCGTCCACCATTCTCGATGTTCAGAATGCCGGTGCCACTGCTGCCGACGGAGCTGTTGCCTGTGGAGACGACCTGCGCGTCCGGGCCGGTCACCGTCATCGTCGCCGATTGCCCCGCAACATCGGCAACGCGGAAGTTGGTGGTGCCGGTGATCTTGCCGCTGCCCTCGACAAGCAATTCGCCGTTATTGACGCGGGTCTGGCCGGTATAGCCGCTCGTGCCGGTCAGGGTCGTGGTGCCGGAGCCGGCCTGCTCGAGGGCGCCTGCGCCCGTGATCGCACCGGCCAGCGTCATGGCGTTCGAGCGATTGAAGATCAGCGTGGCGTTGTTCGTCACGTTACCGGCGATCGAGCCGGTCGTGCCGCCATTACCGAGTTGCAGCCTGCCCGAGGTGATCGTCGTCCCGCCCGTATAGCTGTTGTCCCCGGTCAGGATCAGCGTGCCCAGATCGGTCTTGGCGAGACTGCCCGTGCCGGAGATCGTGCCGCCCAGCGTGAAGGTCGTGGTCGCACCGGTCTGGATCGTGCCGGCACCCACCAGCACCACATCGCGGCTGCTGGTGATGTCGGCCGTGGTGTTCAGCGTGCCGCCGTTGAAGGTCAGGCCGCCGGTGGCGGCGCCGAGATTGGCGTCGCTGGAGATACGCAGCGTGCCGGCATCGATCGTCGTGCCGCCCGCATAGCTGTTGGCGCCCGTGAGGGTAAGGACGCCGGCGCCCTGCTTCACGAGCGCGCCAGTGCCGGAGACGAGGCCGGCGAAGGTCACATCGTTCGAGCGGTTGAACGCCAGCGTCCCGTTATCGACGACGTCGCCCGGGATCGAGCCGCTCGTGCCGCCGTTGCCGATTTGCAGCGTGCCGTCCGAGATCGTCGTGCCACCCGCATAGCTGTTCGTGCCGGTCAGGATGAGCTTGCCGAGATCGGTCTTGTCGAGCGCGCTGGTGCCGGTCAGTTCGGAGGCGATGGTGGCGGTGTAGCCCGCGCTCGCCGCCGTGCCGTCGCCCACGCGGATCGCCGCGCTCGGCCCCACCAGCGTCAGCGGATCGCCCTGGACGAGATAGCCACTCGTGGCGAACTGCAGGCCGGAGGCCGTCACCGCACCGCCGCCATTGTCCACCGCGACCGTGCCGGCCGCGCCGGCGAAGATCGCCATGGTCCCGTCGGCATAGGCGGCGTTGGTGCCGCCGGCCATGTCGGTCCAGTTATTGTCGGTGCCGCCCAGGTGCCAGGTGCCGTTGCCGCCGTCGACCACGCTGTTCACCTTGGGACCGGCATCGCCATCCCAGAAGCTGAGCGAGAGCCCCGCCGAGTTCACCAGGTTGACCTGCCCCGCGACCGAGGTCTGCACGGCGACGAGGCTGCCGCCGGGCATGGTCCCGAGATCGAGCCCGTTATCGGTCAGCGTGCCGCCATAGTTGAACACGCGGTAGATGCCGGCGCCGAACGTGCCGCCGGTGGGCACGCTGACATTGATGGTGCCGTCCAGCACCAGATTGCCGCCGACATTGATGAGGTCGTTGAGCGCTCCGCCCGCGACATTGGCCTCGCCGAACTCGAAGTTCAGGACCGATCCCGCCGACAGCGTCAGGTTGCTGTCGATGGTCAGCGTGCCGGGGCTGTTGCCCGGCGCCAGCGTGCCGCCATTCTGGACGAGGACGCTGCCGCCGATGATCCCCGAACCACCCAGGGTCGCGCCGTTCGCGACCGTGACCAGGCCGGTCGCGGCCGACTGATCGCCATTGATCCGCAGCGTCCCCGCATTGACGTTGGTTGCGCCCAGATAGTTGTTGGCGCCGGTCAGGATGGTCGTGCCGGTGCCCGCCTGGGTCACCGAGCCGCTGCCGGAAATGACGCCGGCGAAGCCGATCTCGTCAGACCTGTTGAACACCAGCGCGCCGGCATTCGCGACATTGCCGACGATCGAGCCGGTCGTGCCGCCGTTACCGATCTGGAGCGTGCCGGCCGTGATCGTGGTGCCGCCCGTATAGGTGTCGGCCGCCGTCAGGGTCAGCGTGCCCGCCCCCGCCTTGGTCAGCCCGCCGGCGCCGGACACGACGCCGCTCAGGTCGAAGCTGGTGCCGGCGTCGGTCAGGATCGTGCCATCGTCGACGAGGGACGCATTGCGGCTACTGGCAATATTCGCCGTGCTGCGCAGCGTCGCGCCGTTGAAGGTCAGGCCGCCGCTGGCCGCGCCGAGATTGGCGTCGGCCGAGACCTGGATTGTGCCGGCATTGATGATGGTGCCGCCGGCATAGCTATTCGTGCCGGACAGGATGGTCGTGCCGGTCCCGTCCTGCCGGACCACGCCCGTGCCCGAGATCACGCCTGCAAAGGTCAGGTCGTTCGACCGGTTGAACACGAACGCGCCGTTATTCGCCACATCGCCGACGATCGAGCCGGTGGTGCCGCCATTGCCGAGCTGGAGCGTGCCGGCCGTGATCGTCGTGCCGCCCGTATAACTGCTGTCGCCGGTCAGGATGGTCGTGCCCGCGCCGGACTGGCTGACGGCGCCGGTGCCCTGGATGACGCCGGCATAGGTGTAGCTGTCGGACCGGTTGAAGCCCAGCACACCGAAATCATTGACCGTACCGCTGACGATCGACCCGGTGGTGCCGCCATTGCCCAGGATCAACGTACCAGCGTTGATGTTGGTGACGCCGGTATAGCTGTTGTCGCCTGTCAGGATCCAGAGCCCCGCATCGTTCTTGGCAAGCGAGGTCAGCACCGTGGCATTCTGGTTGCCGATGCTGGCCCCCATGACGTTGTCGCCGGCGTTGGTGCCGCCCAGCGACACCACGCGCGCGCCGTTTCCGGAATAGGACACCGCGCCGGTATTGTTGAACACCACCGCGCCGCTGCCCGAGGACTCGATCGCGGTCGTGCCCACGCCCAGCGTGAACTGCCGGTCGGTCGTATCGCCCGTGCCGGTATAGCGCAGCGTGCCGCCCGATCCGATCACCAGGTTCGCGGCAGCGTTGGAGGACATGCCGATGCTGCTGGCGACGCCGCCATCGGAGAGCTTATCGACGCTCAGCACGCCGCCGCTAATCGTCGTCACGCCGGTATAGTTGCTGGCCTGGTTGGTCAGCCGCCAGGTGCCGGCATCGGTCTTGGTCAGCGAGGTCGTGCCCGTGCCGGGATTGGTGACCTGCGCCGCCAGGATGTTGTCGCCGGTGTTGGTGCCGCCCAGCGTCAGCGTGCGATTGCCGGCGCCCGCGAGCGTGACGGCCGCGGTGCTGGTGAAGGCTAGGGTGCCCGTGCCCGACGCATCGATCCTGCCGCCGCCCGTACCGAGCGTGAACTGCCGGTCGGTGCTGTCGCCCGTCCCCAGATAGCGCAGCGTGCCGCCGTTGATGACCAGATTGCCCGCATCGCTGCTCGAGGTACCGATCGAGCTGTTGACGCCGCCGGCGGTCAGGCAGTTCACGCCCAGCACGCCGCCCGCCACGGTCGTGATGCCGTCATAGCTGTTGGCGCAGTTCGCCAGCGTCTGGTTACCTCCGCTGGTCTTGATGAGATTGCCGGTGCCGCTGATTGCGCCGGCGTAATTGCCGTTGCTGGCGCCGACCGTCAGGGTCGCACCGCCCAGCGTGACATTGCCGCCGGCCGCGCCGCCGCCGTTCAGGAAGCCAATGGTCGTGTCGAACCCATTGAGATCGAGCACCGCGCCCGCAGCGTTGGCGAAGCTGGCGCCGCCGGTGCCGAACGCATTGATCGTTCCGGCGCGCAGAATCCCGTTGTTGACCTGGGTTGTACTGTTGCGGGTGGTGGTGCCCGACAGCACGAGCGTGCCCGCGCCTTCCTTGGTGAACGAACCGCCCGTCGTGGTGCCGGTCAGTGTCAGCGTCGTCGCCGCATTGGTGACGTTGATCTGCCCGGATGTGGTGGCGAAGCCCCGATCGATGCTGACGGAGGCGCCGGTATAGTTCAGCGAGCCGCCATTCAGGACAAGACTGGTCGGGGCGGCGCTGGCAGCCCCGATGCCGCTCACCTGCCCGCCATTGGCCAAGCAATCGGTGCTCAGCCCGGAAACGACGGTGGTCACACCGGTATAGCTGTTGTTGCAGCCGGTCATGACCTGGGTGAAGCGTGTCACGCCAATGCCGCCGCTGCCGCTGATCGTGCCCGTGAAGGTGCCGCTGCTGTTGATGTTGAGCGTGGCCGCGCCCAGCAGCACGTTCCCGCCGCCATTGAGGCCGCCCACGAAATTGCTCTTGCCGGCAAGATCCAGGGTCGCACCGGCGTCGACGGTCATCGCGCCCGCGCCCGTGCCTGCCGCATTGCCTCCGAAAGCCTGGGTGGAGCCGGCGCGGAGCGTGCCCGCGGTCAGATGCGTGCCGCCGGTATAGCTGTTGGTGCCGGACAGGATCAGCGTGCCGTCACCATCCTTGATGAACTGGCCGGTGCCGATCGCGGCGCCGCTGACGGTCAGCGTGGTCGTCGCCTGGCTGACATCGATGCGGCCGCCGCCGTTGGTCAGGCTGAAGCCGCGATCGATGGCGACATTGCCGCCCGTATATTGGAGGCGCCCGCCGGCATCGAGAATGAGGTTGGCGGAGTCCGCGCCGGCGGCGCCGATACCACTCGCACCGCCGCCATTGGCCAGTGTGCCGACGGACAGCGTGCTGGCGCCGCCGGCGCCCGAGCCGCTGATCGTCGTCACGCCGACATAGTCGTTGTTGGGATTGGAAAGGACAAGCGTGCCCCAGCCGGTCTTGGTAAGCCCGGCGTCATCGGGGCTTGTCACCTGCCCGGAGAATTCGACGCTCCGCCCTGTATTGACTTCGATGGTGGGCGCGCCGGCGCCGCCATTGACCAGCGTGAAGCCGCGATCCGACACGACATCCGTCCCGCCGACATAAGCGAGCGTGCCGCCTTCCAGCACGAGGTTGGACGACGCGCCGGAGGACGCGCCGATGCTGCTGGCGACGCCGCCATTGGCAAGGCTGTTCACTTCCAGCCGGCCGCCGCTCAGCGTCGTGCCGCCGGTATAGCCGTTGGCGCCGGCCAGCCGAACCGCGCCGCTGCCGCCCTTCACGAAGCCGGTCGCGCCACCGTTGTCGATGATGGTCGAGGCGATGGTGAAGATGCCGCCACCGTTCTGCTGCACGCCCAAGGTGCCGCCGCCGGCGCCGCCGGTCAGCGAGCCGCCGGTGATCGTCTGGTTGAAATTGCCGACCGAAGGGGCGGCGATGATCGTACCGTCGATGCCGAGCGTCTGCCCCGCAGCGATGGTCACCGTCGAGTCCGCCGCCGCGGTGTAGCGCAGGCCGCCCAGTTGCCGGCCGGTGGTCACCGTGCCGAAGAACGGCGTATCGGCAGCGCCCTCGGTATCCGTGACGATATCGCCATCGATCCAGGTGGCCGCATCGTCCTTGGAGGCATAGTCGCTTTCGGCGAACGCCGTGATGGTGCCACCCAGAACCTTCGCATAGTCCGAGCTATTGACCGTGGCCCATCCGCCAAGCAGGCCGTCGGCATGGCTTGTCGTGATCGCGCCGCTGGTCGGCACGATGAAATTGACGAGGCCGCCGCTACGGTTGATCGCGCCGAGATTGAGCGAGAGGCTGCCACCCGCACCCGAGTCCGCGCGCAGGGTGTTGCTGCCCGCCATGACATTGATGGCGCTGAGGCTCTGGCTGTTCGCTTCCCCGGCCGCGCCGATCGCGCGCAACGTGCCGCCCGACAAGTTGAGCGTCGATGCGCTGGAAAGGATGTTACTCGCCGGACCGCCCACGCCGGAGAAATCGAGCGCCAGAGCGCCGCCGACAATGGTCGTTGCACCGGTGTAGCTGCTGGCGCCGGTCAGCGTCAGCGTGCCGTTGCCCATCTTCAACAGCCCGCCGCCGCCGGTGATCGTGCCGGCATAGCTGCTGGCCACCGTGCCGTTGACGGTCAGTGTCCCGCTCGCGCCCAGCGCGATACTGCCGCCGGTGCCATTCAAGGTCGGCGTCCAGAAGCTGAAATCGTTCAGGTCCAGGATGCCGCCATTGACGGTCACGCTCTTGGTGGCGCCGAATGCGGTGGCACTCCCGGCCTGCAACGTGCCGCTATTGACGACCACATTGCCGCTGAAGCTGTTGGCGCCGCCCAATATCCAGGTGCCACTGCCGCTGCTGACAATATTGCCGGTGCCCGAAATGACGCCCGACAGGGTGTTCGTGCCGGCAAAGCTGCCGCCCAGCGTGAAGTTGTCGGTGGCGGCGGTGCCCAGCGCGACAGCACCGCTCAGGTTCAGGGCGCCGGTGCCATCGTTGGAAATGGTGCCCGAAGTGTTGGCAATGACCCAGGAACGGTTGCTGCTCGCGCCGGCGCCGGTATAGCTCAGCGCGCCGTTGCTGGAGAGCGCGATAGCGCTGGTGCCCGCGCCCAGCGAACTGACGACCCCGGCATCCGCCAGCACCGGCGCCTTGACCGTGATCGCACCGATCGAGCTGCTGCCGGTATAGTCGTTGGCGCCGCCCAGCGTGATCGTCCGGCCAGCCAGGCCGCCGAAGCTGTAGTTGGCGCCGCTCAGCGTCCCCAGCAACTGGAAGTCCGCGCTTTCGGCGCTGTAGTTGGCGCCACCATTGGTGGTGACGTTGCCGGTGATCGTCAGGGTTCCCGAACCCTGGTTGCGGATGATCGCCGTGCTCCCCTGAAGGGTCCAGTTGCGGTTGGAACTGTCGCCGTCGCCGGTATAGATGACACTGTCGGAATATTGGCTGGTTTGGGCGAACAGGATGGTACCCGAAATCGCGTCCGTCGGCGCGCCCAGCGAACTTGCCTCGCCGAGATTGCCGATCGACGAGAAATAGGTGGAGCACACCCCGTTACAGCCGTTGAATCGCGTCGATCCGGTATAAGTGCTGGCGTCGTTGGTCAGACGGACGGGACCCGTCGTTCCAACGGAAATGCCGCCAGCGCCAGTGAGCAGAGCCGACCCGACACCGCTTCCCATCAGCGTCAGCGTCGCCCCGGTGCCGATGTTAACGGTGCGTGCCGTCGCGTCGGAATTGATCTGCAAGGTTGAACTGGCCGTCACCGCGATGTTATTGCTGAGCGCACCGAGTGAGGCGTCGGTCGAGGCCCGCAGCGCGCCGCCGCCGAGAGTGATCCCGCCGCTGAATGTGTTGGCGCCGGTCAGCGTCAAGGTCCGCGATCCAAGCTTGGTCAGGCCCGCCGTTCCGGCAAGAATCGAATTGATGGTGGTGTCGCCGTTGATCGTCAGCGTGGGGGCAGTGCCGGCAAGTGTCAGCGTGCTGCCGCCCAGCACCCAGCCGTTGACGGTCTGAAACGTCATGTTGTGGACGGTGATCGGCGCGGTGAGGGTGACCGAGCCTGCTGTCGTCGTTGTGCCGGTCGCGGTGATGCCGAAAATGGCATTGTCCAGCGCGGCATTGTCCCACGTTTGATAGGGACCGAGCACATCGCTATTTGCCTGGCTCCAGACCGGCGAGCTGGTGTCCCAGGTGCCGTTGCCGCCGCTGCCGGGATTGGTCCCGTTGGCGTCCCAGTAACGATCCTGGTCCTGCGCTCGGGCGATCGACGGTGCGCCGAGGGCGATCAGCGCCGCCAGCGAGGCGCCGCAAAGCAGACGACGCGAGAAGGCACTGGCTCCGCTCGCGCGGCGCGCCTTATTGTTGCTGTTGCTCATCGACCCCTCGTTGTTATTGTTGGATTTCAGACACGACGGAGCGCCGCCCGATCAGGACGGCACACCACGAGAATTTTGACGATCGGGACCAAGGTCAGGGATGACAGCGCGCCCAGGCGCTTGCAAATGGCTGGCGTGCCAGCACGGTTTAACCGTCGCGATCATCATACCCCCTGCCAGTAACCCTGCTAACTCTCTTTCGAAGCGTCCGGAGACTTTGCGTCCTGCCGTCACCAGCAGTTTGCCCTTCGGTGCCCTTTCCGATCCGATGGCGTTGCGAAGTGTGCTAGCGACCCGATAGGAGGTGACCTGGATAGGCGTTAAACAATGTCAGAGTTATCAATTTGTTACTAAGGCCTGTAAATAGTTGCAAAATTCAAAGCACCCGACTATTTTTGCTGAGAAATCGGCCTAGGATATGCAGATGCTGTCGCCCTCGATCCGACCGCGCGGAACATGCCCCATAGCGATTCAGCGCGTTATCGACGTCCTCAAATTGCTTCGTTGACGGCGCAGACCCAAATGTTGGCTGAAGCGGCGCGTGCCCTGAATGACAACCAACTGACGCGTGCTGAACAGCTGATCCGTTCCAGCCTTGTGGTCTCCCCCGAAAACCCCGATGCGTTGCGCCTTCTGGCTGCCGTCGCCGTCGCAACGGGGCATTTTGCCGATGCCGAGCGATTGCTCCGTGGCGCGATCTGCCAAGCGCCGGGCTTCGTGCTTGCCCACGCCGATCTGTGTACCTTGCTTGGTCGCCAGGGGCGTGCCGCCGAGGCGCTTGGGCTGCTGGACGAGTTGATTGGCGCCGGCGACGGACCTGTCTGGGCGCTGTCGCTCAAAGCGGCGACGCTGACGGCTGAACGTCGCGCGGACGAGGCGCTGCCCGTGCTCCGGCAACTGATCGCTCGCACCCCTGGCGCCGCTATTCCGCAGATCAGCTATGCCGACGCATTGCAGACCGCCGGGCATCTCGATCAAGCCGTTGCCGCCTATCGCAAGGCCCTCGACCTCGATCCCGCCAGCGGCCTTGCCTGGTGGGGTCTCGCTAATTTGCGTGTCGTTCGGCTCAGCGCGGATGACGTCATGTTGATGGAACGGGCGATGGAAAAGGCCAAACCGGGTCTGGACAGGGTCCGGCTTGGCTTCGCCCTTGGCAAGGCGCTCGGTGACCAGGGCCGATATGAGGAGTCGTTCCGGCGCTATGAAGATGCGAATCGCGTGCGCGGCTTGCTCATCCATTATGACCCGCAGGCGACGGAGGATTTCGTCAGGGCAGCGGAAGCGGCTTTCACGTCCACCTTGTTCGATGCTCGCGCCGGGCATGGGAACGAAACCGATGCGCCGATCTTCATCGTCGGCATGCCGCGCGCGGGCTCCACTTTGGTCGAGCAAATCCTCGCGAGCCATCCGATGGTGGAGAATCTTGGCGAATTGTTCGAACTGCGGAATATCGCGCAGCAGATTGCTGGCCGTGAGATATCAAACGCCGCCTTGCCCGGCGTCATTGCCGCCCTGCCGGCCCCACAGCTACGCGAGATCGGCGACAGCTACATCATCTCGACGCGGCGCTACCGGCGAACCGACCGCCCGTTCTTCACCGACAAGATGCCCGCTAATTGGCAGCTTGTTCCCTTGATCCTACTTATCTTGCCTAAGGCAAAGATCATCGACGTCCGTCGCGATCCCATGGCGTGCTGTCTGTCGAACTTCACGACCTATTTCAATCGCCACACGAGCTTTCCAGCCAACTTGGCCGATCTTGGCCGGTATCATTCCGACTATGCCCACTTGATGGATCATCTGGAACGGGTTCGGCCGGGACGGGTTTATCGTCTGGGTTATGAAAGGCTTGTGGAACACCCCGAGGCAGAAATTCGCAAGTTGCTTGCAGCCCTGGATCTGCCGTTCGACGCGGCCTGCCTGCGGCCGCATGAAAACCAAAGAAGCATCTACACACCCAGTGCGCAGCAAGTACGACAGCCGATCAATGGAGAAGGATTGCAACGCTGGCGAGCCTATGCACCGTGGCTTGAGGGACTAAGAGATCAACTCGAAAATCTATAGTATGAAGCTCCGGAAGACAGTTTTCGAGAGTTGGCAAGCGTAGCATCTATCGGTGCAATGCGGCTGCAGCGTCGATTTCAGCAATTGGGGCATTTTCCGCCGCACCATTCCGCTAATTGCACGAAGTCGTGGGAGCAGAAAAAAATCTGTGAAAGCATTCCGCCAATACCCAGAACCACTCATTTATGCCCACTCAAAATGTGGGAACATTCGTAGTATCGGTTTGGATTCTTATAATTTGATTTTATAAAATCAATGAGATAAATCGCCTGACTGGTGACCACTTACGGTCACCGGTTCAGCTGGCAATTTACACTTCCAACAGGTCCTTGCCAAGGACAACCGTTCCGGTGAAGTGCATCCGCGACCGGATCGGCCAGCTCCATCGCCGCCCAACAAAGAGTCAGCTCTCTGGCAGCGCAAAGTCATTTCGGCCTATATAAGTCCATTGGGCAGATGGCATTTATGATGGTATAGAAATCACGAATCGGAAAGATACCGGTGTAAATTCAATACCTTGCCACGACAGCCGGGTGCCCGTAGGGGTCACCATCCCGAGCCTGCCATCGCTCGGACGGTATCTGCCGCAGCGCTTTTTTCAGCCTCTGACAATCCGGGTCAATCCTCGGCAATAAGCCGCAAGCCAGCCCGTGCCTTCGCCGCTAGGCGGGAAGCGCCCCGGCCCGGCCGCGCACAAAGGCCGCGCCGCCGTTCGCCGCAACGGAGAGGCGCGATGGCCATCCGCGTTCCGCAAAGAGCATTCGGCCCGCAATCCCCGGCGCAAGGCGGGGGCCGGCCATGAACCGCGACGCCGCGCCATGGCGAGAGGATTTCCGTGGCGGCTCGCGCGAGGCGGAGGACCGGCTTTTCCGGGCCATGGCGCAGGCGATATCGCCGCGTCCGGCGGCAAGGCCGGACGCGGCGCCCGTCGGGACCGATCGGGCCGATCGCCGCCTGTTCCATGCCAAGACCGCGGTCGGCATCACCGATGCCGCCCTGATGGTCGATCGCGCGCTTCCCGCAGGTCTCGTGGTCGGCCATTTCCGCCCCGGCGCCATATTGCCGGCCGCGATCCGGTTTTCCAATGCGAGCGCAATCCCGCAGGCGGACGGCGTTCCCGACATGCGGGGGCTGGCGATGCGGCTGGCGATACCGGCCGGCGGCCCGCACGATTTCGTGCTCGCCAATTTCCCGACCGCGCTGGCGCGCAATGCCGAGCAGTTCCTCGCGCTCGCCATGGCGGCGGCGGGCGATTGGGAGACGCGGCTGGCGCGGCTGGCCAGCCGGATCGGCTTGTGGGAAAGCCGCAGGATCCTGGCCCATCTGAAGGCCAGCCTGAAATTATGCCCCAGCCTTGCGCATGAACATTTTTGGAGCGCCTCTCCCTATCTCTGGGGCAGCCGGCCCGTGCGGTTCGAATTGCGGCCCGTGGCGGGGGAGCCGCCGCCGCCCATCCTTCCCGCGCCGGGCGACAATGCGCTGCGGATCGAATTCGCATCCAGGATCGCCCGCCGGAGCGTGACCTATCGCCTCGCCCTTCAGCATTATTGCGACGAAAGGCGAACCCCGATCGAGGATGCCGCGGTGGACTGGCGCCCCCGCGCCGCCCGCCCGATCGAGATCGCGACCCTCGTCATCCCCCGGCAGGACATATCCGGCCGCGAAGGCCGGTGGGCGCTGGAACAGATCGACCGGCTGCGCTTCAACCCCTGGAACGCGCCGGAGGATTTCCGCCCGCTCGGCAGCCTCAATCGCCTGCGCCGTTTCTTCTACGCAGCAGGCGACCAATGAGCGCGGGAGAGGAATGCCCGCCCTTTCGAAGGCGGGTTTCCGGCCGGCTTTGCGGGGATCGCGCAATCGAGAGCGAAGGATCGCAACAATGCGCAAGATTGCGGCGCGGCGATTGCCTAGCAATCGATCACGGTCGCCAGACAGGGACCGCGACGAAAACGGCCGGAAAGCCGGGCAGGGGATCGTCCCGTGCAGCATGATGCTCGATCCGCATCGGTCCTTCCGGTCGATCCATTGCAGTGAATGGCCGCATTGCCACGCGCAGGGCGGTACAACCTTTCGTGGAGACCGACAATGTCCAACAAAGTATCCGCCCTTATCATCGGGACGCTGGTTGCCGCCGGCGCCATCACGCCGGTCGCCGCCAGGGAATATACCCAGGCGGAGCGGGAGAAGCTGAAGGCCGATCACACCAAGCTGGTGCAGGCGGGCAAGGTCGAGCCGTGCTTCGGCGCCGCGCTGAAGGGCAAGAACGACTGTTATGCCGGCGCCGGCACGACGTGCGCGGGCACGAGCACCACCGATTATCAGGGCAACGCCTTCAAGCTGGTTCCCAAGGGAACCTGCACCTCGATCAAGACCCCCAATGGACCGGGCAGCCTTTCCCCCAAGGCCTGATCTTCCCTTCGCGATCGGGTGGGCCGTTCGCCCGATCGCCCCACCCCGAAGCCCTCAACGCCCCCCGGACGGAGCCGGCCCGATGACGCTCTTGCCCGAGCAACAGGATCTCGTCCTCGTCGTCGTGGCGACGGCGCTGATGTGGATTCCCTATACCGTCGCGCTGATCGCCCGGGGCGGGCTGATGGCGGCCATGGGCAACAGGGATAAGGTTCCCGCCCTGCCCGCCTGGGCCGAGCGCGCGCGGCGCGCCCATGGCAATGCCGTCGAAAATCTGGTGTTGTTCGCGCCGCTCCTCCTGCTCGCGGCCGCAGCCAGCCCCGGCTCGGCCGCTATCGGCGCCGCCGCCCATGTCTATCTGGGTGCACGGATCATCCATTATTTCGCCTATGTCGCGGGCATACCGGTCGTCCGAACGCTGGCCTTCGTCACGGGCTGGGGCGCGACGATCGCGATCGCGCTGGCGCTGCTCGCATGACCCGGCCGGCGCCATCCACCGAAGGCTGGCCCTCGCTGGCCGGCGTCGGGCTGAAGCCACAGCATGTCCCCGACATCCTCGGCGGGTTTCCGGCGATAGGTTTCTTCGAGGTCCATGCCGAAAACTATATGGGCGCTGGCGGGCCGCCCCACCATGATCTTGCCGCGATCCGCGCGCATTATCCGCTTTCGATCCACGGCGTCGGCCTGTCCTTGGGCGGGGCGGAGGATATCGATCGCGACCATCTCGCCCGGCTGGCGGAGCTTGTCCGTCGCTATGAGCCGGCACTGGTGTCCGAGCATCTGGCCTGGTCGTCGATCGGCGCCACCTTCCTCAACGATCTGCTGCCCCTGCCCTACACGCCGGCCATGCTCGATCGCGTGGCCGGCCATGTCGCACAGGTGCAGGACGCGCTCGCCCGCCCGATCCTGCTCGAAAACCCGTCGACCTACCTCGCCTTCGAGGAAAGCGTGCTGGAAGAGACGGATTTCCTGGCCGAGATCGCCCGACGGACCGGCTGCGGGCTGCTGCTCGACGTGAACAATATCCATGTGGCCTCGATCAACCAGGGCCGCCCGCCCGAAGCCTATCTGGCCGCCTTCCCGATGCAGCGGGTGGGGGAAATCCACCTCGCCGGCCACGCGCCCCGGCGCGACAGCCTCGGCGCACCGCTGCTGATCGATTCGCACGACCGGCCCGTCGCCGAACCGGTCTGGGACCTCTACCGCGCGGCGATCCGCCGCATCGGCCCCGTTCCCACCCTGATCGAACGCGACGCGGACATCCCCGAATGGGCGGAGCTGCATGCCGAGGCGCTGCGCGCCCACCGCTGCATGGCCGCGGGCGATGGAGGCGATCTTGCCATCGCCTGCTGAGGGCCAGCGCCGGTTCGCGGACGCCATCCTCGACCCCACGGCCGCGATCCCGGCGGGCCTCGCCTGCCCGCCGGGCACGGAGCGCGCCGAACGCTTCGCCGTATATCGCAACAATGTGGCGGTCGGATTGATCGAAGCGTTGCGTTCCACCTACCCCGTCGTCGACCGGCTGGTGGGCCGCGAATTCTTCACCGCGATGGCCCGGACCCATGCCTTCGATCGCCCGCCGGATTCGCCCGTCCTCCTCGGTTATGGCGCCAATTTCCCCGCCTTTGTCGCGGGCTTCGGGCCGGCGGCAGGGCTCCCCTATCTGGCCGATGTCGCCCGGCTCGAATGGGCATGGCTGGAGGCCTATCATGCCGCGGACGCCGATCCCATGCCCGTCGCCGCGCTGGAAAGCCTGCCGAAGAAGCGGCTGCCGGGATTGCGCCTGATCCTGCATCCATCGGCGCGGCTGCTGCGCTTCGCCTCCCCTGCCCTGACGATCTGGCGCCTGCACCAGGAGGCCGCAGAGCCGGCCCCGATCGAGCTGGACGGCAGGCCCGAACTGGCGTTGATCCTGCGTCCCGGCACGTCGGTGGAAGCCATTGCGCTGTCGCCCGGCGCGTTCGCCTTCCTCGATGGCCTGCGCCAGAACCGCAGCGTCGCGCTGAGCGTAGCCGACGCGCTTGCGGCGGAGCCGGGCCTCGACGTGGCCGAGCTGCTGGCGCACCTTTTCGAGGCGGGCGCCTTTGCCGGCCGGGACGAGGGGACGGAGCCGATCGATCAGGGAGGCGAAGCATGAAAGGGAGGGCGAAGCCGGGCTGGATCGGCGCCATGATCGCCGCCGTGGCGGGATTCGGCCGCCTCGCCGCGCCGCCCGTGCTGCGGATCGCGCTGGCGCTGCCGTTCCTGCGATCGGGGCTGACCCGGTGGGATCCGTTTCCGACGCTGTCGATCGGAACGCAGTTCCTGTTCGAAAGCCAGTTCAAGCTGCACGTCTTCGGCCGAGTTCTCGACCTGCCGGCGCCGTTGTTGCTGGCTTATCTGACCGCGATCGCCGAGATCGTGCTGCCCGCGCTCCTCCTGCTCGGTCTGGGGACGCGGATCGCCGCATTGGGGCTGCTGATCATGACCGCGGTCATCCAGTTCGTCGCGCCCGAAGGCTGGGCCAATTTCCATCTCTATTGGGCGGCGATCGCGCTGGGGCTGATGGCGCTCGGCGCCGGCCCCCTCTCGCTCGACCGCCTGACCGCCTGGGTCTTCCCCCGATGAGCGCCGCGCCGTCCGGCCGTCAGCTCCTGATCTATTTTTCCTGGAGCCGCCCGGCGGAAATCTCCGCGCCGCTCGATGCGATCGAGGATCGCTTTCCCGCCATCTTCGAGCTGCGCCGGCTATTCTATCCGCGTTTCGAGCCGCTCGCCGATCCGGCCCGGTTCGACCAGGGGATCGCCGGCTTCCTCGATCATGTCCAGAAGCCCAATTTCGCCGCCTTCGCCGATCTGGCCGGAGCATGGAGCGGACGGCCGGCGATCATGATCGAGCGGACCGCCGACGATGGCACCACAACGCCGCTCGACGATGCGCTGCTCGCGGGCGTTGACACGATCGTCGTCATCAGCTTCGATTCGCTGCGCACCGGCCAGACGGCGGCCGCTTCCGAGGTCGCGGCCGTGCGGCGCTTCCTCGAGGCACCCGACCACCTCATCTTCCTGTGCCCGCATCACGACATCGGCGAAGCCATGGCCGGCGACGAGGGCCGCGAGGAACGGCGGATCGGCGAGCATCTTCATCATGGCGATGCGGCGATTCCGCCGAGGCAGGGCTTCGGTGGCTTCGCGCGGAGCCTCCTTGCGGGGCTGGGCGTTCCCGTCGACAATCGCTTCGGCCTGCGCCCGGCAATCGCCGCCGATGGATCGCCCGCGCCCGTGGACGTGGCGCCCGGACTGGATGTGCTGGGCCTGCTGGACGGCGTCATCACCTTCAACCTGCACCCGCACCTGCCGCATCTGGAGCGGATCGGCGCAAGCATTGCCCGGATGGAGGTGCTGGCCACGCAGCGCATCGATCCCTCGGCGGCGCCCCATCCCTTCACGCAAGGCGGGCGCACCGACTTCGACGCGCTGCTGCAATCGCGGCCCGAAACGTTCGCCGGCACGCTGCTGGTTTCCGACGCCACTCTTTTCAGTTCCACCGCCGGCGGCACCGACAGCCTGCGCAGGCTCTGGTCCAACCTGATGGCGCGGCCCCGCCGCCGCTGATGGGGATCGCCATCAGCGCAACTTCTTTCCACCGACGGCAAGTTCAGGCAAGATCGCAAACGCCGAACTCATCTAGCCAGAAGGTGCGGGCCTGGCCCGGAACTTCGATCGGTCGGCGCGGAACGGGGGCAGGGCGCATGGGCACCAGACGGCGCTTCTTGGGCAGGGCGGCACAGCTCCTCCTCTGCCTGTTCCCCGCCGCATGCGCACCCCGCGCCGCGCCGACGCTGAGCCTGTTCGGCGCCTATTTTCCGGTCTGGATCCTTTGCGGGACGATCGGCATCGCGGCGGCGGCGGCGGCGCGCCTGCTGCTTGTCGCCGGAGGCTTTTCGAGCGCGGTTCCCGCCCAGCTCGCCTTCTGCGCCGCGATCGGGGTGATCGCGGCCTGCCTGGCGTGGCTCTGGCTTGGACAGTGATCGCATGGAAATCGCCGGACAACGCCGGAGCACGCGGGGCGGGAAGATCGCGCTGCTCGTGGTGCTGGCCATCGCCATCGGCATTCTCGCCTACAGCCTCGATCGATCGAAGCGCTATCCCTCGACCGACGATGCCACGATCGATGCGGAGGTCGTGCATGTGGCGGCGGCGGTCGGCGGCCGGATCATCCATATCCCCGTCCGCGAAAATGCCAGGGTGCGCAAGGGCGACCTGTTGTTCCAGATCGATCCCTTTCCCTACCGGGCCGCGCTGGCGCAGGCCGAGGCGAATCTGGCGCTGGCGCGGGCCGGCCTCGGCACCCAGACGCGCGTCGTCGCGACCCAGCGATCGGGCGCGATCATCGCCGCCGATCAGATCCGGCGGGCGGCCGCCAACCAGGCGCTGGCGGCGCGCACGGTCGAACGGCTGAGGCCGCTGACGGCGCAGGGCTATGTCCCGCGCCAGCAGCTCGACCAGGCCGAGGTCGCGCTGCGCGACGCCACGACGTCGCTCATCCAGGCCAGGGAGCAGCAATCGGCCGCACGGACGGCGGTCGATACCGTGGCCGGTGCGACGGCGGCCGTGCAGGCGGGGGAAGCCGCCGTCGCCCTGGCGCGCCGCGCGCTGGAGGATACGTCCGTCCGGGCGCCGCATGCCGGCCGGGTCGTCGGCCTGGCCGTCCTTTCGGGCGAGCTGGTCGTGCCATCGCAATCGCTGTTCACGCTGGTCGCCGACGACGAATGGCACGCCGTCGGCAATTTCCGGGAAGGCGCGCTCCGGCACATCGCCATCGGGGATTGCGCCACCGTCTATTCGCTGATCGATCGATCGCATCCGATCCGGGGCACGATCGACGGCATCGGCTCGGCCGTGCTCGATACCGATCGGGTCAATGTCCCGCGATCGGTGCCCTATGTGGAAAAATCGCTCAACTGGGTGCGCGTCGCGCAGCGCTTTCCCGTGCGCGTCCGGCTGTCCGGGCCCCCGGAACAGATCGTCAGGTCCGGCGCCAGCGCCGTGATCCAGGTCCGCCACGGCAATGCCTGCCGCTGAGGCATTCCCGGCGGCGAGGCCGTGGGCGGACCTGCTGCTGCGCCCTTCGCGCGAGCGGGCGGAGCTGGCGCTGCGGCTGGCGTCGATCTGCGCGCTCACCACCTTCGCGACCGAATATTACGGCACGTTCGAGCCCGCCTTGACCGCCTATATCGCCTTCTTCCTCAACAGGCCGGCGCGCACGACGAGCCTGATACTCAACGTGGCGTTCATCGTGCTGATCTCGATCATCCTGGCGATCGTCCTCCTGATCGCCACCTTCGTCGCCGATGCGCCGGCCTGGCGCGTCGTCGCCATGGTGCTGGGATCGATTTTCTTCCTGTTCCTCGCCTCGGCCAGCAAGCTGCGCCCGATCGGCGCGATCCTGGCGATGATCGTCGCCTACGGGCTCGACCTGCTGGGGTTCGTGCCGCTGGGCGAGATCGCGACGAGGGGGCTGCTCTACGCCTGGCTGTTCGTCGGGATTCCGGCCGGCGTGTCGATCGTCGTCAATCTACTGTTCGCGCCCGCGCCGCGGCAGGCGGCGGAACGGGGCATCGCCCGGCGGCTGCGCGCGGCCGCGGCCATGCTCGGCGCATCGGGGGAGCCCGCCCCGGCGGAAACCGAAGCCTTCGAACATTATCGGCAGGCAGGCGTGGCGGAGATCCTCGAGCAGATTCATCTTGCCGGGATCGAACGCACCCTGCCGGCCGAAATCGTCCCTCACTACAAGGCGGCGGCGCACGGCACGGCCGCCATCCTGCTGCTGGCGGACGCGATTCGGCAGGAGCCGGCGATCCCGGCGGCGTGGCGGCGGGATGCGGCGGCGACGCTCACCGCCATGGCCTCCGCCTTCGACCAGAGCGGCTATCCGGTCGGGATCGAGCCTCCGGCGCCGGTGGAGGCAACGGGTCCGCACGGCGACGGCCCCGCGCTCATCCGGGATTTCAACGATGTGCTCGCCCGCTTCGCCACGGTGCCGGCCGAGGCTTCGCCGCCCCCCGCACAGGCCACGCCCAAGGCCGGCTTCTTCCTGCCGGACGCCTTCACCAATCCCGGGCATCTCCATTATGCGTTCAAGACGACCGCCGCGGCGATGGTCTGCTATTTCCTCTATGTCCTGCTCGACTGGCCCGGCATCCACACCTGCCTGATCACCTGCTACATCGTCGCGCTGCCGACGGCCGCCGAAACGGTCGAGAAGCTGGGCCTGCGCATCCTGGGCTGCCTGGTCGGCGGCGCGCTGGGCATAGCCGCGATCATCTGGGTCATCCCCGCGATCGACAGCATCTGGGGCCTGCTGCTCGTGGTGTTCGCGGGCGCGTTCGCGGGGGGCTGGGCGGCGGCGGGCAGCCCGCGCATCGCTTATGCCGGCTTCCAGTTCGCCTTCGCCTTCTTCCTCTGCGTCATCCAGGGGACCGGCCCCGCCTTCGACCTGACGATCGCGCGGGACCGCATCATCGGCATCCTGATCGGCAATGTCGTCACCTATCTCGTCTTCACGCGGCTGTGGCCGGTCAGCATATCGCGGCGGATCGAGCAGGGCTTCGCCGCGCTGCTCGGGCAGCTCGCGGCGATGGCGCGGGCGCCCGTATCGGCCCGCCGCACGCAGGCGCCCGTCCTCGCGGGCCAGCTTGCCGCCCTGCGCGGCGATCTGGCGCTGGCCGGCTACGAACCCGAGGGCGTGCGGCCGCCGCCCGGCTGGTCCTCCGCGCGGCACGCGGCGCTGGCGGCGGCGGCAGAGCTGGAGCACCCCATCCTGCTCGACGGCGACGCGCGGTTCTGGGGGCGGTTCGCCGGCCGGCTGGACGCGATCGCACGGCGGGCGGCTCCGCCCGACGGACAGCCGGCCGGAAGCCCCGGGCCGGAACCGGCGGGCGCTGCCCTGCGTCCGGCCAACCGATGGCAGTCCCAGGCCGTGGAGCAGCTCCTGATGCTGGAGAAATCCCTTGTCGCCCGGCCCTAAGCCATCCCTGCTCCTCGCCCTGGCGCTTGTGCCGGGGCTCGCGGGGTGTGCGGCCAGCCGCCTCGATCACGCGCCCGATGCGCCGGACCGGCCCTGGCGCCCGGCGACGAGCGCCACCGGCGAGATTCTGCCGGGGCCGCCGGCGGATGCGACCGCACCGGACGAGGGATATGTGCTGCCGGCCAACCGGACGCTGGCGACGCTTCCCGAACCGCCACGGATCGATCCCGCCAAGACCTACGGCCTCGCCGACCTCATCGATCTGGCCGAGGCCCATAATCCCGAAACCCGGATCGCCTGGAACGCGGCGCGCGACACGGCGCTCGCCGCCGGAATCGCGCGCAGCACCTATCTGCCCCGCCTCACCGCCACCGCGCTCGGCGGCTATCAGGCGGCGCACGGCCACGGCTCCACCCCCGGCATCGGCGCGAGCGGCGACGATTCGTTCAGCGGAACCGTCTCCGCGCTATCGCTGCAATGGCTGCTGTTCGATTTCGGCCAGCGCAAGGCGATCATCGAAAGCGTCGATCAGGCGACGATCGTGGCCAATATCGGCTTCACGGCGGCGCACCAGCGGCTGATCCATGCCGTGAGCCTTGCTTTCTATGCCTATTCGGCCGCCCGGGCCCGATCGGACAACGCCACCAGATCGCTGGACGATGCGCGCGCCGTGCAGGCGGCCGCGCAGGCGCGTTTCGATCGCGGCATCGGCACGGTCATCGAAGTCGCGCAGGCGAAGCAGGCGACCGCGCAGGCCCATCTCGCCCAGGTCCAGGCGGCCGGCCTGACGCAGGACGCCTATGTCGGCCTGCTGGCCGCGATGGGGTTGCCGCCGCTCGCCCGGATCGCCATCGCCGACGCCGACGGGCGCAATCTCTCCCCGGCCCTGGCGAACGACGTGGAGAAGATCATCACCGAGGCGATCGGGCGCCGGCCCGACATCCTGGCCGCTTATTCGTCGCTCAAGGCCAGCATCGCCAACGAAAGCGCGGCCAAGGCGGAATTCCTGCCCAAATTCTTCGTCTCCGCCAACGCGGCCTATTCCACGGGCGATCTTTCGATCACCGGCGTGCCCGCGATCGGCCCCGATCAGTCGCCTACGCTCAACGTCTCGAACCGCAGGCTGGGGGCCACCATATTGGGCGGCGTCACCTTTCCCCTGTTCGACGGCGGCCGGCGCCAGGCGGCGCTGGACCAGGCGCGCACCCGCACGGACACGGCGCGCCTCGCGCTCGATCGCGCGAAGGACGATGCCGTTCGGGAAATCGTGATGGCCAACAATGCGCTCAGGACCAGCCTCGCCGCGCACGAGGCGGCGGGTGAGCTCCGTTCATCCGCGCAGACCACGTTCGATGCGATGCTGGCCGCCTATCGCAGCGGCGTCGGAAGCGCGACCGAGGTGCTGATCGCCGAGCGCCAGCTCCTCGAGGCGAGGACCGTATTGAGCGATGCCCGCAGCGCCGCCCTGTCGGCCGCCGCGAGCCTGGCGCTGGCCACGGGCGCGCTGGGCACCGCGCCCGGAAGGCCGCCGGGCAGCCTCGCCGGGCCGGGAGGGCGGTGATGACGGCGGCGGACGCGCCTTCGCCCCCGGTTTCGATCCAGACCGTGCTGGGCACGCTGCCCGATGCCCCCATTGCCACGACACGCGGCCGGGATTGGCGCGGCGTGACCCTGGACATGCATGCGGGCAGCCGGGGCTATGCCGTCGTCACCCCCGCGCACGACCATCACCTGATCTGCTATTGCCCGGCGGGCCGGGGGCGGCTTGCGCAGCAGCGCGGCGGCCTGACGCATCGGAGCGTCATCGCGAGCGGCATGTCGATCATCATGCCGGCCGGCATGGATTCCGTCTGGGAAGGCGACGCCCCCGCCTCGGCGCGGATCAGGATGCCGCCGCCGCTGATCGTCGAGGCGGCGGAGCAGATCGGGCGCCGCGCGGCCGGCCGGTTCGAGATCCGCAACAGGTTCGAGGCGCGGGACCCGATGATCGCGCGCATCGCCCACGTCCTGATGAGCGAGCTGGAAAGGGCACCGCATCCGGCCCAGGCATTGATCGCGGAATCGATGTCGTGCGCGCTCGCGGCCCACATGCTGCGCAACCATAATGGCCATGACGCGGCACCCTGCCATGAGGGCGCGCCGCTCGGCACAATCGAGCTCGCCAGGATCACCGCCTATGTCGAGGAGAATCTCGATCGCCCGATCGGCCTGGCCGAGCTTGCCGCGATCGTGAACGTCAGCCGTTTCCATTTCTCGCGCCTGTTCAAGCAGAGCACCGGCGGCACGGCGATAAGGTTCGTGGAGCAATGCCGTATCCGCCGCGCCCAATTGCTCATCGCCGACAGCGACATGCCGCTGTCGGAAGTCGCGCTGATGGCCGGCTTCGCGGACCAGAGCCACTTCACACGGCGCTTCCACCGCCATGTCGGCCGCACCCCGTCGGCCTATGCGCGCGATCGAGGCCGGCGGCGGACGGCGCGATCCGTGCGCGACGGACGGCCATAGGCCGGGCGGGGCCAGGCATGGCGAGCACCGACCCGCTCCGGCCCCCCGCGCGGCGGCGATGACAGCCATCACCATCACCCTCGTCCTGCTCGCCTCGGTCGTCGCGAGCAGCATCGTCGCGCGGCTGATGGCGCGGCGGCTGCCGCTGCCCCTGCCCTTCGTGCAGATCGCGCTGGGCGGCCTGCTGGCCTCGCTGTTCGACGTCCATATCGGGTTCGAGCCGGAGGTCTTCCTGCTCCTGTTCATCGCGCCGCTGCTCTATCTGGACGGCTGGCGCATCCCGAGCGAAGGCCTGCTCGGCGACAAATGGACGATCTGCGCCCTGGCGTTCGGCCTCGTCCTGTTCACGGTGGCGGGCGCGGGATACTTCATCCACTGGATCATCCCGGCGGTGCCGCTGACGGTGGCGTTCGCCCTCGCCGCCGTCCTTTCGCCCACCGATGCGGTCGCCTTGTCGGCCATCGCCGCCCGGACGCCGATTCCCCGGCGCCTGCTCCACATCCTCGAGGGCGAGGCGCTGCTCAACGATGCCTCGGGGCTCGTCTGCATGCGCTTCGCGGTGGTGGCGACCCTCACCGGCACATTCTCTTTCGTCGATGCGTCCGCCACCTTCCTGTGGCTGGCATGCGCCGGGGCGGCGGCGGGGGTGGCGGTCGCCGTCCTGGCGAACGCCGGCAAGGACTGGATCTCGCGGCGTTACGGCGAGGAGCCGGGCTCCCAGATCCTGATCAGCCTCCTGATCCCCTTCACGGCCTATCTCCTCGCGACGCAGATCTCCGCATCCGGCATCCTCGCTGCCGTCGCCGCGGGCATCGCCATGAATTACGAGGAGAGGACCGGCAACGCGCTGCCCGTCACGCGCATCCGCCGCGCCGCCGTCTGGGATGCCATCCAGTTCGCCGCCAACGGGGCGATCTTCGTGCTGCTGGGATATCAGCTTCCGGCGATCGTCGAGGGCGCGGAGCATGTCGTCCGCGAGGCCGGGCACCAGGGCGGGCTGTGGCTTCCCGTTTATGTCCTGGCGATCAACACGGTGCTGCTGTTGCTGCGCGCGATCTGGGTGTGGATCACCCTGCGCCTGTTCCTGTTCGGGCCGGCCCGCGCGGAGCGGAAGGCCCGCAAGCCCGGCTGGCGCCTGACCATGATCACCGCGCTGGCCGGCGTGCGTGGCGCGCTGACGCTTTCGGGCATCATGACGCTGCCGCTGGCCCTGGCGGACGGCACGCCCTTTCCCGCGCGCGACCTGGCGATCTTCCTCGCGGCCGGGGTGATCATCGCCTCGCTGATCGTCGCGAATCTCGGCCTGCCGGCGCTGCTGAGGGGGCTTGAGCTGCCCCCCGACATATCACGCCACCGCGAGGAGGATGCGGCGCGGGTTGCCGCGGCGCAGGCGGCCATCGACGCGATCGAACGCAGCCTGCGCGCGCCGCCCGCCACCCAGATGGAGGCCGACCTCCAGATGCAGGCCGGCGCGCGCCTTATCGAGCAATATCGCCGGCGAATCGACGCGCGATCGCCAAATGAAGCGGATCCGGATTTTGCGCGGCGATCCGACGAGATCGAACGCAGGCTCCGCCTGATCGGGCTGGCGGCCGAACGCAACGAATATTACCGGTTCGCCCGGAACGGCAAGCTCCACGGCGATCTCACCAACCTTCTCGTGCGGGAGATCGACCTCCTCGAATCCCGCTTCACCCGGAACTAGCGCCCCTCCCTCCCGTGGTCGCGGCGCCCGGATCGGCGGTGCGAGCAATATCGGTCCATTCTTGTAACGGCACTTCAATACGGCGGCGGACTGGACTGGCATTCACCCCGCAGGCCCTACCTACAAGCTCGATTGAACCTCGACAGCCGCATGCCGGGGCGCGGTCCGCGCGCCCGGGAAACCAGATGGAGGCAGGAATGAGACGAGGGGGAAGCCTGTCGAGAAAGCGGTTGGCGATCGCGGTCGCGCTGCTCTGCATCCTGTGCGCCACCGCCCTGATCGCCCGGCCGAAATGGGCCAGGGCAGGCGACCCGCGGCTGGAGCGCGCGGCGGCGAGCGACACGATGGTGTGGAACGGCGTGGCCGTCTGGAAAGGCAGGGTCTTCGTCTCCGGGCCGCGCTGGACGGGATCGAAAGGCCCCGCCGTCGGCACGATCGACGGCGATCGGGTGGCGCCGTTCCCCGATGCGGCGTGGAACGGCTGGTGGCCGGGCGACGATCCGGCACGCGCCTTCGTCAATGTGAACGCCATCCATCTCGACGATGGTGGCGGGCTCTGGGTGGTCGATACCGGCACGCCCGACTTTGGCGGCGATCCCCTGCCGGGCGGCGCCAAGCTGGTGAGGATCGATCTGGCCGGCGGCCGCGTCTCGCGCATCTATCCGGCCGGCCCCGCCATCGCGCTGCCGGGAAGCTATATCGACGATATCCGCATCAACGGGGGCCATGCCTATCTGACCGATGCCGGCAGGCCGGGGCTTATCGTGCTCGATATCGCCAGCGGTGCGATGCGCCGGGTGCTGGACGGCCACCCTTCCGTCACCGCGTCCGAGGATCGGGACATCCTATTGTCGGGCCGGGTGCTCAAGGGCCGGGACGGGCGGCCGGTGCGCGTCCATTCCGATCCCATGGAGATCAGCCCGGACGGCCGATGGTTCCATTATGCGCCGCTGGAAGGGCCGTGGTCGCGGATCGAGACGCGCTTCCTCGACGATCCCTCCCTTTCGGAGACCGAGCTTGCGAGCCATGTCGAACCCTGGGCGGATATCCCGCCCGTCGGCGGGACGGCGATGGACAAAGACGGCAGCCTCTATTTCACGGATCTTGCCGCCAACGCCCTGCGCCGCCGCGCACCCGACGGGACCATCGACACGATCGTCAGCGACGATCGCCTCCACTGGGCGGACGCGCCGTTCATCGATGCCGACCGGCGGATCTGGCTGCCCGTGCCACAGATCGATCGATCTGATATTTTCTCGAACGCCGATGGGCCGCGCCAATGGCCGGTCGGCCTCTACCGCCTGAAGCTTCGGGATTAGGTTATCGGCGACGGCGCCGACGCAACGGAGAGGAACGGCCATGGCCCTGTCGATCGCGGAACTCCTCGTGCGCACCCTGGCCGATGCCGGCGTCAGGCGGATCTGGGGCGTGACGGGCGACAGCCTCAACGCCGTGAACTGGCAATTGCACAAGGACGGCCGGATCGCCTTCATGCATGTGCGGCACGAGGAAGCCGGCGCCTTCGCGGCCGGCGCCGAGGCGGCGGCGACCGGGCAGCTCGCGGTGTGCGCGGGAAGCTGCGGCCCGGGCAATCTCCACCTCATAAACGGCCTGTTCGATTGCCAGCGCAACCATGTTCCGGTGCTCGCCATCGCCAGCCACATCCCGTCGAGCGAGATCGGCCTCGATTATTTCCAGGAAACCCACCCCACCGAATTGTTCCGGGAATGCAGCCATTTCTGCGAGATGGTGACGAACCCGCGGCAGATGCCCGCGCTCCTCCATCGCGCGATGCGCACGGCGATCGGGCGGAACGGGGTGGCGGTGCTGGTGCTGCCGGGCGACGTTTCCCTGCTGGAGGTGCAGGGCGGCGTCCCGGCCTTCGCGCCGCCATCCCCTTCGCTGTCGGCGCCGTCGCCGAAGGACGTGGCCGATGCGACGGCGATCCTCGCCGGGGCGAGGCGGGTCACGATCCTGGCGGGATCGGGCTGCGCCGACGCCCATGACGAGGTGGTGGCGTTGGCCGACCGGCTGGCCGCGCCCGTCGTCCATGCCTTTCGCGGCAAGGAGCATGTCGAATGGGACAATCCCTTCGATGTCGGCATGACCGGGCTGATCGGCTTTTCCTCGGGCTATCACGCGCTTCGGGAATGCGATGCGCTGCTGATGCTCGGCACCGATTTCCCCTATCGCAATTTCTATCCCACGGGCGCGAAGGTCATCCAGGTCGATCGGGATCCGGCCGCGCTCGGCCGGCGCGTGCCGCTCGACCTGGCCGTCGTCGCCGATGCGGGCGCGTTCGCCGCCGCGCTCACGGCCTCCATGGCGGAGGGCCGCGACCGGGCTTTCCTCGACAAGGCGCGCCGGCATTATGCCACCGCGCGCAAGGGCCTGGACGACCTCGCCCGCCCGCGCGAGCCGGGCAAGCCGCTCCATCCGCAATTCGTGGCGGCGACGCTGGACAGGGTTGCGGCGGAGGACGCGATCTTCACCGCCGATGTCGGCACGCCCGTCATCTGGGCGGCGCGCTATCTCCACATGAACGGGCGACGGCGGCTGCTCGGGTCGTTCAACCATGGCTCGATGGCGAATGCCCTGCCGCAGGCGCTCGGCGCACAGGCGGCCTTTCCCGGCCGGCAGGTCGTCTCGCTCTCCGGCGACGGCGGGCTCGCCATGCTGATGGGCGAGCTGCTGACGGCCGTGCAGCTCAAGCTGCCGGTGAAGATCGTCGTCATCGACAACGGCACGCTGGGCTTCGTGGAGATGGAGATGAAGGCATCGGGCCATCCGGGCACCAATGTCGCGCTGGAGAATCCCGATTTCGCCGAGGTGGCGCGGGCGATCGGCTTCAAGGGAATCCGCGTGGAGGATTCGGCGATGCTGGAACCGGCCTTGCGCGATGCCTTCGCCCATGACGGCCCGGCGCTGGTCGACGTCGTGACCGCGCGGCACGAACTGTCCGTCCCGCCCCGGATCGAGGCCGCGCAGGCCAAGGGCTTCAGCCTCTACATGCTGCGCGCCATCCTTTCGGGCCGGGGCGACGAGGTGGTCGAGCTGGCGACCGGCAACCTGTTCCATTGAGGAGCCGGCCGATGCGCGTCGCCTTGTTCATCCCTTGCTACATGGATGCCTTCGAGCCCGAGGTCGGCATCGCCACGCTCAACCTGCTGCGGCGGTTCGGCATCGATCCCGATTATCCCTTCGACCAGACCTGCTGCGGCCAGCCGATGGTCAATTCGGGTTGCCATGCGGAGGCGAAGGCGACGGAGGAGCTGTTCGTGCGCAACTTCGCGGGCTTCGACCATATTGTCGTCCCATCGGGAAGCTGCACGCACCAGATACGCTGCCACATGACGGCGATCGAGCAGACCGAGGAGGTGCGGCAGGTGCGCGAGCGGACCCGCGATCTCGTCGAGTTCCTGCACGACATCCTCGAGGTCGACGGCTTTCCCTGGGCCGAATTCCCCCACAAGGTGAGCTATCACAACAACTGCAACGCCCTGCGCGGCATCTATCACGGCAGCATGTCCGAACGGCGCGAGCCCGCCTGGTCCAAGCCGCTCGACCTGCTGCGCCTGGTGAAGGGCATCGAGCTGGTCGAAAAGGCGCGGCCCGACGAATGCTGCGGCTTCGGCGGCACGTTCAGCGTGTTCGAGCCCGCCGTCTCCGTGAAGATGGGCCAGGACAAGGTGCGCGACCATATGGCGGCCGGCGCCGACTATGTCGTCTCCGCCGACAGTTCCTGCATGCTGCACCAGAAGGGCTGCGCCGACCGGCTGGGGCTTCCCCTGAAGTTCCGCCACATCGCCCAGGTGCTGAACGGAGACCGGGCATGACCGAAGATGAACCCCGGCGCGCGGCGGACGGGTTGCCGGCGCTGCTCCATGAGGAGCTGCGCGCGGCCGATGACGGCGGCGCGCGAAGCCCGGCGGGCGAACGGCTGACCCATGGCGAGGCGACCTCGCGGCCGCTCCGCCCGCCCGAGCCGGAGGCACAGCCCCGTGGCGCCAGGCTGCGCGGCAACCGGCCTGTCGATCATAATGAGGCCGCGCAGCGCTTCATCGATGCGCCCCGCCACGAAAAGATGCATGACGAGCGCCTGTGGGACCTGCGCCAGAAACGCGACCGCCAGATGCGCGCCATTCCCGAATGGGAGGAGCTGCGCACCCTCGCCTCGGCGATCAAGCAGCACGCGCTCACCCATCTCGACGCCTATCTGGAGGAGTTCGAGGCGCGGGCGCTGGCCAACGGCATCCACGTCCATTGGGCGCGCGACGGCGCCGAGCATAATCGGATCGTCCATTCGATCCTGGCCGACCATGGCGCGAAACGGCTCATCAAGTCCAAATCGATGCTGACCGAAGAGACCGGCATGCGCCATTATCTGGCGGGCATGGGGATCGAGCTGGTCGAAACCGATCTCGGCGAACGCATCCAGCAGCTCGACGATGACGAGGCGCCGAGCCACATCGTCGTGCCCGCCGTGCACAAGCTGCGATCCGACGTGGCGGAGGTGTTCGCCCGGACGATCGGCACCGATCCCCGGAACGACGATGTCCATTATCTGGCCGAGCAGCAGCGCGAAAAGACGCGCCCGCTGATCCTGGACGCGGACGCCGGGCTGACCGGCGCCAATTTCGCGGTGGCGGAAACCGGCAGCTTCGTGGTCTGCACCAACGAAGGCAATGCGGACCTGTCGGCCAATGTCCCCCCGCTCCACATCGCATCGATCGGGATCGAGAAGCTGATCCCGCGCATCGCCGATCTGGGCGTGTTCATCCGTCTGCTCTCGCGATCCGCCCTGGGATCGCCGATCACGCAATATACCTCGCATTTCCGGGGGCCGCGCGAGGGCGGGGAGATGCATATCGTGCTGGTCGACAACGGCCGTTCGGCGCGGCTGGGGGAGCCGGAATTCTGGCAGAGCCTCAAATGCATCCGCTGCGGCGCGTGCATGAACAGCTGCCCGGTCTATCGGCGGTCCGGCGGCCTTTCCTACGGGGCGACCTATTCCGGCCCGATCGGCCTCATCCTCGATCCGACCTTCGACCGGCGGCGCTATTCGACGCTGCCCTTCGCCTCGACGCTCAACGGCTCCTGCACCAATGTCTGCCCGGTGAAGATCAACATTCACGAGCAGATCTTCGCATGGCGCCGCACGCTGGCCGAAAGCCACGACATCGGCCAGGGCAAGCAGGCCCTGATGAAGGCGGCCGGGGCGATCCTTTCCCGCCCGAAGCTCTATCGCGCCGCCATCGCGGCCGCCGACAGCGCCCTGAGGATCCTGCCCGGCTTCGCCATCGCCAATCCGCTCAACCGCTGGACGGCGCGCGGGCGGGACATGCCGAAGCCGCCCCGGGAAACCTTCCATCAATGGTATGAACGGACGAACGGCGGATGGGAGGAGGGGGAATGAGCGCGCGCGATACGATTCTGGCCGCCGTGCGCGCGAACCGGCCCGAGGGCGATCATCCCCTGCCCGATCTTCCCCGCTTCCCGCTGGAAGGCGGCGAGGATCTCATCGGGCTGTTCCTGAGGAATCTCGAAAGCATGGGCGGACGGGGCCAGCGGGACGGCACGGTCTCCGCCCTGCTGCAGGCGCGCTTTCCCGATGCACGGATCATCGCCTCGGCGGTGCCGGAATATGACGGCAATCGCGATCTTGGGGCCGTGGCCCGTCCGCGCGACCTCGCCGATGTCGACGTCGCGATCGTGAGGGCGAGCTTCGGCGTGGCGGAAACCGGATCGGTCCTGCTGACGGATCGGGCGCTCCGCAACAATGCCGTCGCCTATCTCGCCCAGCATCTGATCGTCCTGCTCGATCCCGTCCGCATCCTGCCCACCCTGCAGGACGCCTATCTCCACCCCGATCTCCGCGACCATGCCTATGCCAGCTTCCATACCGGCCCGTCCGCGACCGCCGATATCGAAGGCATATTGATCCACGGCGCGCAGGGCGTGCGCTCGCTCACCGTCCTGCTGACGTTCTAAGCGGGGCCGGGCCGTCTCATCGATCGGCGGCGGCCCGGCGGACGAGGACGAGGCTGACCCTGTCGTCGGTGGCGCCGCCAGCGCGCAGGGGGCTGTCGGGCGGCAATGGCTGGGAGGAGCCGACTCCCTTTGCCGATAACCTGTCCTCACCGATCCCTTCCTTGCGGAGCCGATCGACGACAAATCGCGCCCGCGCCTCCGACAGCGCGATATCGGCGCGCTCGTCCCCGGATGCCCGGGCATGGCCCAGGATCTGGACGTCGACGTCGGGATAGGCCTTGAGCATCATCACCAGCCGCGGGAGACGGCCACTATCCTCGACCGTCGGGTTGGTCGAGCCGGGGAGGAATTCCTTCCCGCCCAGCTCGAACGGCATGGCCTTGCCGTCGTTCATCGCCAGCCATTCGATCAGCTGCCGCCCCACGGTTCCCTTCTGCGCGACCAGGGTCGCGCCATTGGGCAGGCCGACGATGACGTCGGCGGCAGCGGCGTTGAGAGGCGCCTCCTCGGGCACCGGATTGTCCGACCGGGCGTCGCAGGAGCGGAGGGCGAGCGCCCCCGCCGCGACCAGCAGGAGGAAGAGGGACAAGAAAATCAGCCTGACCATGCCCATCTCCGCCGTTGTGCGCTTCGCCTGCCGGACAGGCGGGTGCCCATCTTCCGCCGGACGCATGATATCGCCAATCGCCCGGGATAGGAATTGGCTCTCCGCCGGCGCTCGGGCCGATCGGAAAGCGGCCACGCCTCGCCGCTATCGTCGCCTCCGCGCGCGCTGCTGGAACAGGTTAAAGGGCAGACCGCCGGGAATCTTGCATCCGGTTGCGCATCCTGGCCGCCGATTGGCGCGGATGTCCGCTTCGGGGCGCCGTCGCCGGCGCCGGCGGGAACCGGACCGCACCGGCTCTAGCGGGTGCCGTCCGAACGGCGTCCGGTCCGGCGGCGCCCCCGCTCGCGCGCATAGGCCGCGGGCGTCGAGCCGATATGGCGATGGAAGCGGCGGGTGAAATGGCTCTGGTCGGCAAAGCCCGTCATCAGCGCGATCTCGGAAAGCGGGAGATCGGTCTCCGCGATCAGCGCCCGGGCGCGCCGCAGCCGGCATTGCTCGACGAAGCTGATCGCCGTCTGGCCCGTGCTGCGCTTGAACAGCCGGGCGAAATGGAACCGGCTGACGTTCACGATCTCCGCCAGCTCGGCCAGCCCGATCGTGCGGTCGATATTGTCCTCGATATAGGCGATCAGCCGCGAAAGCTCGACGCGGCCCAGCGAGCGTTCGTCGCGCGGCTCGGCCAGCTCGAAGACATTGTAGAGGCGCAGCAGATGCGCGGCCAGGGCGGTGGATACGCCATCGACGATAAGCGCCTGGGTGGGGTGCGGCTTCAGGTCCATCTCCGCCAGCAGGATCAGCGCCAGCCGTTCGATGGCGGTGTCGCGGACTTCGAAGACGTTGCGGATTTCCACCTGGGCCATGCTGCGCCGGCCGACCTGCTCGGCCGCCATGTCGACGAGCGATGCGGGCACTCGCAGCCGTGCGGAAGCGGCCGAGTCCCCATCCCAGGACGAATCATAGCCCGCCGGGAGAATGAGCGAGACGCCTGCCGAGATCATGCTTTCATGGACGATGCCGGCCCTTCCCTGGACGAGCCTGGCATTGCCGGCGGGGCAATAGGAGATCATGTGATGGTCGAGTCCGGGAAAGCTTTCGGCGCAGTTCAGGCGGGGCCGATGGAGGTCCACGGTCACGCCGCTCCATCCGCGCTCGCGCGTGGT
>NZ_MIPT01000002.1:0-45542 GCF_001853345.1 Edaphosphingomonas haloaromaticamans
CAACCGCGTGGCTGTTCATCGCCTCGATCCAGCTCCTTACTCGCCGCATCGCAAGAGCATGAAATCAGGCCCGATAGTTTTGAATCAGACTCTTACACATCGGCACAACAACGATGCCAGTGCGATAATTTATGGCCATCTCAGAGACGGACTTCGCACATTACGTATACAGCAAGGCGGAAGGTGACACCATTTCACGGGCAAGCTCCGGAAGGGGCGACAATCGACCGGGCATATGCTCGATCGAACGGGAAACCCAGACTTGAAGGAATGGATACTTGCGCAAGAAGACGGCAATGATCGCTTCGCTCGCAGCTCTCGGCTTCCTCGCCGTCAGTGCCGGACCGGTGCTGGCGGACGGGATGCCGCCGGGCATGCCCGATCTTGAGGAGACCCTCAAGGCCAGGCCGGCGCCTGCCCAGCCCGATCCTGCCCACATGCAGGGCATGGCTCACGGTAAGGAGCAGATGCACGGCCAGATGATGCAGGGCCATCGAATGGCGATGCGGGATTCGCAGGACCAGGACGGCGCCTCCGGCATGTCACACAGGTCGGACGGTGGTTGCTGACCCTGCCATCATTCCATCAGACGACAAGGTTGACGGACAAGATCATGGCCGCTTTCAACCGAAGCCTTGGTCCGCCGTTCCCACGGCGGGCCAATCGCTTTTCTGGCCGGTCTCAGGACGAGAAAACCAGGCCGGGTCACATTTTTGATCGATCCCGGATCATCATTTTACGCGCCTGCTCCAGCAGGCACACGGCCGATCGGATTTCGATTCGTAACTTACGTATACAGACAGCGTCTCGCTAGCAGCATTGAAGCTTCGGAATTGCCGGGATCGGAACGTCGATCGGGCAACAGGAAGAACACTCGGAGACCCTCAATGCGACAGACGACATTTCTCGCGGCGCCCGTCAGCCTCTTCGCGACGCTAACCTTCGCCGCCGGCACCGCTCTCGCCCAGTCGACGCCCGCGCCCGCGCAGGCTGCGCCGGCCCATGCCCACCAGCAGGGCATGGATCATGGCGGGCAGCAGATGCACGATCAGATGATGAAGGATCATCAGGCCGGCGCGCAGAAGCAGCAGGGGCAACCGGCCCAGCAGGATCAACAGGGCATGTCGGGGATGGCCGGCATGTCCGGCGGCTCGCCTGCATCGAACGGCTCGGGCATGGCCGGTAAGGCGAAGAGTGGCTGCTGCAAGATGCCGATGAAGAAGGCCAAGCCGGCGGCGAAGAAGAAGACCGCCAAGCCCATGGCCGACAAGCCGATGAGCGACATGTGAGGTTTCCAGCCCCGAGAACAGACCCCAGGGGCTGAGGGCCCGCCGTTCCCCCGCGGCGGGCCAGTTCTTTGACGATGCCCAGCGTCGCCCCGTGCTCCCAGCTTTCAAAACCGGGTCCGAGCGTCTGACTTGACAGAGGAAACAGCGATGCGAAAACATCTTGGCGTCGGTGCTGCTGTTGGCTTTCTGCTCTTTGGCAGCACGCCGCTCCTCGCACAGGGTATCGGCCATAGCTTGTTCATGCGCGGCAAGATCGTCCGTATGGATGCGGGCGGCACAGTGGCCTGCCTGGGTAAGGCCGATGGCGCGCACATCGGGCAGATACTCGAAGTCTATCACGCAACGCCGCGCCACCGCCGTCTTGTCGGTCATGTCGAAGTCGACCAGATTTTCGACGACCATTATGCTCATTTCCGCGTGAGGGACGGGACGCTTCAGAAAGGCGATTGGGTGAGCCTAAAGCGCGTCCGGGCGTAACGCCAGAATTGGAATGCCAAGCGCCGCCCTCGCCAAAAGAAGACTCGGCCGAGTAACGCCTGTCTCGGCATAATTCCGATCAGGCGTGCGCGAATACGTTCAGGAGTCGATGAATAGTCATCGGCTCTGTTGGCGTGTCTGACCCTCAAGCCCGCGACCCCGATACCAGACTACCTTCTGCGGAACTTACTTATAGGCCACCCGGGCAAAGAGATTACTCCGTCAGGCCATCGATAGAGATGGAGTCAGGTTATGTTCGAGAAGGCGATCGGGACCATTAACGCGGCGGCCTCCTTCCGACACCGCTATGATAATTTCATCGGAGGCCGCTGGAGCGCTCCTGCGGGCGGCGAGTATTTCGCCGACACGAGCCCGATCAATGGCGCCCAGATCGCAGAGTTCGCGCTGTCGACGCCGGAAGATGTCGAGCGCGCGCTCGATGCGGCGCACGCCGCCAAGGATCAATGGGCAAGGATCGCGCCCGCCGAACGCGCCAGGATTCTCAATCGCGTCGCCGACCGGCTCGAAGACAATCTGGAGTTGCTGGCACTTGCCGAGACGATCGACAATGGCAAGCCGATCCGCGAGACGCGCGCTGCCGACGTGCCGCTCGCGATCGACCATTTCCGCTACTTCGCCGGCTGCATCCGGGCGGAGGAAGGCGGCATCTCGACGATCGATGCGGACACCATCGCCTATCATTTCCGCGAGCCGCTCGGCGTCGTCGGCCAGATCATCCCGTGGAACTTCCCGCTGCTGATGGCGGCGTGGAAGATCGCCCCGGCGCTGGCGGCGGGCAACTGCACCGTCATCAAACCCGCATCCCAGACGCCGCTCACCTTGCTGATGTTCGCCGAGCTCACCGCCGACATCCTGCCGCCCGGCGTGCTCAATGTCGTTACCGGCCCGGGACGGACCGTTGGCCAGGCGATCGCCGCCAATCCGCGCATCGCCAAGGTCTCGTTCACCGGCGAGACCGTCACCGGCAAGCAGATCATGCACGCCGCGGCGGACCATCTGATCCCCCAGACGATGGAGCTTGGCGGCAAGTCGCCCAACATCTTCATGGCGGACGTGCTCGACGAGGACGATGCCTTCTTCGACAAGGCGCTCGAAGGCTTTACTTTGTTCGCCTTCAACAAGGGCGAGGTCTGTACCTGCCCGTCGCGCGCCCTGATCCATGAGTCGATCTTCGACCGCTTCATCGAGCGCGCCGTGGCGCGCGTCGCCGCGATCCGCCAGGGCGATCCGCTCGACCCGTCGGTCCAGGTCGGCGCGCAGGCGTCGGAGGACCAGCTCCACAAGATCCTGGGCTATATCGATATCGGCAAGGCCGAGGGCGCGCAGTGTCTGGTCGGTGGCGCCAGGGCGCTGCCGGGCGGTGCGCTCGACCAGGGCTATTTCGTGCAGCCGACCGTGTTCGTGGGTCAGAACCACATGCGCATCTTCCAGGAGGAGATCTTCGGTCCCGTCCTGTCGGTCACCACGTTCAAGACGGTCGAGGAGGCGATCGCACTTGCCAATGACACCGCCTACGGTCTTGGCGCGGGCGTCTGGACCCGGAGCGGCAACACCGCCTACCGGCTCGGCCGCGCGATCGAGGCCGGGCGGGTCTGGACCAACTGCTATCATCAGTACCCCGCCCATGCCGCCTTCGGCGGATACAAGGCATCGGGCTTCGGGCGTGAAAACCACCGGATGATGCTCGATCATTATCAGCAGACCAAGAATCTGCTCGTCTCCTATGACGAGCACGCGCTCGGCCTATTCTGACCCCCCGCTTAAAAGGAGAAACGGACATGGCGAAAACCATGAAGGCGGCGGTCGTCCGCGAATTTGGCAAGCCCCTGGTCATCGAGGACGCGCCGATCCCGACGGTCGGCCCCGGGCAGGTCCTGGTCAAGATTGCGGCAACCGGCGTGTGCCATACCGACCTGCACGCGGCAGAAGGGGACTGGCCGGTCAAGCCCAACCCGCCCTTCATTCCTGGCCATGAGGGCGTCGGGCATGTCGCCGCCGTTGGTGCCGGCGTCACCCATGTGAAGGAAGGCGACCGGGTCGGTGTGCCCTGGCTCTACACCGCCTGCGGGCACTGCGTGCATTGCCTGGGTGGCTGGGAGACGCTTTGCCACGAACAGCAGAACACCGGCTATTCGGTCAATGGCAGCTTTGCCGAATATGTCCTCGCCGATCCCAACTATGTTGGTCACCTTCCCGACAATGTCGACTTCCTCGACATTGCGCCGATCCTCTGCGCGGGCGTCACCGTCTACAAGGGATTGAAGGCCACCGAGGCCCGACCCGGCGAGTGGGTGGTCGTCTCCGGCATTGGCGGGCTCGGCCACATGGCGGTGCAATATGCCCGAGCCATGGGTCTCAATGTGGCCGCGGTCGACATCGACGATAGCAAGCTCGACCTCGCTACACGCCTTGGCGCCACACTGACGGTCAACGCGCGCAACGAGGACCCTTCGGCAGCGCTCAAGAAAGCCATTGGCGGCGCGCACGGGGCGCTGGTGACCGCCGTTTCGCCCAAGGCGTTCCAGCAGGCGCTCGGCATGGTCCGGCGCGGCGGCACGGTCGCGCTCAACGGCCTGCCGCCGGGCGACTTCCCGTTGTCGATCTTCGACACCGTGCTGAACGGCATTACCGTGCGCGGCTCGATCGTCGGCACGCGGCTCGATCTGCTCGAGGCACTGGCGTTCGCCGGCGAGGGCAAGGTCAAGGCCACGGTCCATGCAGACAAGCTGGAGAACATCAACGACGTCTTCTCCCGCATGCATCATGGCGACATCGAGGGCCGGATCGTCCTCGACCTCGCCTGAAGCCGACTTCGCGAAAGTACAGTTCATGTCTCCCTTACATATCCGGCCGATCGCGCGGCGCCGTTTCGTCCAGGGGCTGGCGATCGGCGGCGCGGTCGCCGGTTTCGCCCCGGCGCTTCTCGCGCGATCCGCACCAACCTTGCCCGCTGAGCTGAGCGGGACCGAGTTCGACCTCGAGATCGCCGAGCTGCCGGTCAACTTCACCGGCAAACGCCGTATCGCGACCGCCGTGAACGGCAGCGTGCCCGCGCCGGTCCTGCGCCTGCGCGAAGGCGACACGGTCACGCTGCGCGTACGCAACGGCCTCAAGGAGATGTCGAGCATCCATTGGCACGGCATCATCGTGCCGGCGGAGATGGACGGCGTGCCCGGCATCAGCTTTGCCGGCATCGCGCCGGGCGAGACCTTCACCTATCGCTTCGAGGTCCGCCAGAGCGGAACCTACTGGTATCACGCTCACACGCTCGCCGAGCAGACGGGACTCTATGGAGCGATCATCGTGGAGCCAAAACAGGTGCCGACGGCGCGGGCGCCCGATCGCGACTATTGCATCGTGCTCAGCGACTGGTCGGACGAGCCGCCGCTGCAGATCTTCCTCAATCTCAAGAAGCAGAGCAGCTACTATAATTTTGCGCAGCCGACCGCCGGCGATTTCCTCAAGGATGTCGGCACCATGGGCTTGGGCAAGGCGCTCGAGCGGCGGCGGATGTGGAACAGCTCGCGGATGAACCCGACCGACTACAGCGATGTCTCTGCCGCGACCTACACCTATCTGATGAACGGCGCGCCGCCCGCCGGCAACTGGACCGGTATCGCCGCGCCCGGCGAGCGCGTGCGCCTGCGCTTCGTCGGCGCGGGGACGGCGACGTTCTTCGACGTGCGGATCCCCGGGGTCGAGCTGACGGTCGTATCGACCGACGGGCAGCCGGTCGAGCCGGTCACGGTCGAGGAATTCCGGATCGGCCCGGGCGAGACCTATGACGTCGAGTTCACCATGCCCGAGGGCGGCGCCCGCACCATCTTCGCGCAGGCGATCGATCGGAGCGGCTATGCCCGTGGTACGATCGCACCAGCCCCGGGCATGGCGGCAGCCGTGCCGCCGCTCGAGGCCCGGACCTGGCTCGAGCCGGTCGACATGATGGGCGCGATGGCGACGATGGGCGCAATGGGAGGCGACGCGCATGCCGGGCACGGCATGACCGAGATGGCGGCCAGGGCACGGCACGCCCGCACCGAATATGGCGCCAATACCGACATGCGCGTCGACTATCCGCGCACCAATCTGGACGATCCCGGCGCCGGGCTGCGCCGGCGCGGCTGGCGCGTGCTGACGCTGGCCGATTTGCGCACGCCGGGCGGCGATCCGGACCCGCGCGAGCCCGAGCGCGACATCGAGCTGCATCTGACGGGCAATATGGAACGGTTCATCTGGTCGCTCGACGGCATCAAGCTCAACGATTCCAGGCCGCTCCATTTCAGGCCGAACGAGCGGCTGCGCGTCACCTTCGTCAACGACACGATGATGGCGCATCCGATGCATCTGCACGGCATGTGGAGCGATGTCGAAGGCCCGGACGGCGCCTTCCAGGTCCGCAAGCATACGGTGGTGGTCCAGCCCGCCCAACGGGTGAGCTTCCGCGTCACCGCCGACGCCATGGGCCGATGGGCCTTCCATTGCCATCTGCTCTATCACATGGCGGCCGGCATGTTCCGGGAGGTGGTGGTCGCATGATCCGGATTTTCCCCTCGCGCGGCATCGCTCTTGGCGCTGCCCTCTTCCTGGCGCCGGCGATCACGGCCCCCGCCCTCGCGCAGGATGCCTCGCCCCCGTCGCCCGCCACCACCCCTGCCCAAACGGCCACTCCCGCTCCGCACACTCCTTCCGCGCAAGGCTCTCAGGACCATGCGGGCATGGACATGCCGGGCATGGATATGACCGACACGAAGGCGTCCGGTAACGGCGCCACGATGGACATGGGCTCGATGCAGGGCGGCCAGGCCCCGCCGGACGCGCGCAACTCGGACGATTATGCCGACGGCTACCGCAACTCGACGCTGCCGGGCTATGAGATGGCCGACAAGCTCTCAATCCCCAAGATACTTGTCGATGAGCTTGAGTTCACCAGCGGCAACGAGGGTCAGGGCGTGGGCTGGACCGTGCTCGTCACCAAGGGTCAGGACAATGACAAGCTCTGGCTGCGCAGCCAGGGGCTCAAGAACTCCCGCGACCAACGTCTCGATCCGGAGAGCAGCGTCGAGGCGCTGTGGTGGCACAGCAAGAACCCGTTCTGGGGCACGCTGCTCGGGGTCAGGCAGGATCTCGGCAAGGGTGCGACCACCTGGCTGGCCGCCGGCGTCGAGGGACTGGCGCCCTATTGGTTCGACGTCCAGCTCACCGGCTATGTAGGAACCGATGGGCGTCTCGCGGCGCGCGCCAAGGCGTCCTATGAGGTCTTGTTCACCAATCGGTTGATCCTTACGCCGCAGGTGGAGACCAATATCTATTCGAAGCGGTCGAGCGATCGGCAGCTCGGCAGCGGCTTCAGCAATGTCGAGCTGAGTGGACGGTTGCGCTACGAGGTGTCGCGCAAGTTCGCGCCCTATATCGGCTTCGTCTGGGAGCGCGCATTTGACGGCACGGCCGATTTCCGTCGCCTGCGCGGGGAAGGGCCTTCCGAACACAGGCTGGTGATCGGCTTGCGCGCCTGGTGGTGATCCGCGGATGGCCACTCGAGGGGTCGACCGCGAACGCGCCGCGTGACAAGGCTGGATCGCAAGCCAACGGTCGCTGGCCGGCCTCCTTTTTCGTCTTGTTGCTCGCGGCGGCTGCGGCGTCGGCGGGACAGACGGCCATTCTCGCCTTCCTTCCGGCACTGGTCGACCCGGCTCGTGGCGCGCTATCGTCAAGCGCTCATGATTTTCATGTCGCGAGCCTGACCGCGGTCCATCCCCTGGCAGCCTTGCTGGCGGCGCCGCTCTGGGGCTGGATCGCGGACCGGGTCGACTATCGGGCGATGTTGCGCGCAGCGCTGGTCATCCTCGCCCTGGTGACCGCGCCGATCGGCCTCGTCGGGCTGCCTGAGCTTTATGCATTGCGCCTGGTGGCGGGGATGGCGTCGGCCGCCATCATACCGTTGGGCTTGCTCTGCGCGAGCTTTGCCGCAAACGAGCGCGCGGACCAGGCGCGGCGCTTCACCTGGCTGACCGCCTTCTTGTTTCTGGGCGATCTCGCCGGTCCGCTGGTGGCGGAGGTCTCGGCCGCGATCCTGCCCCGCGCTCCCCTCATGATCCTCGCTTTCGGCATCGGTGCCGTCGGGGCGGCGCTTTGCGCCGTGCGTCTGCCGCGCTGGTGTGCACCTTGCATCGATGGCGGAGACCTGCCCGCGCCGACGCTCGGCGCGACGCTGATCCTGCTTTTCGTCACGATCGTCGCGGGCGGCGGGCTGGCGGCGATGCATGTCAATCTCCTGGTGACGCGGAGCGTCATTTCGCTGAGCCGCGAAGAGATCGCCTGGATGCTCAGTCTCTGCGGATTGGGCATGCTGGCAGCACAGATCTTCCATGCGAGGCTCGATTGGCTGGTGACCATGCCGAGGCGGCTTGCGGGGCTGACGCTCGGCCTGCTGGCTGCGGCGCTCTTCCTGTTCCCTGTCGCCGCGAGCATGGCCGAACTCAGTGGGATCATCGTTGCTGCCGGCTGGAGCTCGGCAACCCTTCGATTGGTCACCAGCTTCTGGATCAGCGGTGCGGCAGCCCCTTCGGGTCTGAAGCTCGGTCTCCAGCATTCCGCCGCCAGCATCGGGCAGGCGCTCGCGCCGCTGGCGATCGCCGTCGTCGCTCCCGGGGCGCAGCACTTAGTCTTGTGGGGGATTGGTGGTCTGTCGCTGGCGCTGCTTGTGTCCTTGCCGCTCGCCTGGAGGCCGCGCGCCATCGTGAAATCTTCAGCGTGATGAGGGGTAGGGGGCATCAATGCGTATAGATCATTAGGAACCCTATCGCATGCTTCCGGGAGCCGTTCATGAAGACCCGTCTTTCTGCCGCCTTGCTGTTCCTCGCCCTGCCCGGCGCAGCGCTTGCGGCGAATGATGTCGTCGTCCACCGGGACCCGGGTTGTGGATGCTGTGAGAAGTGGGCCCAGGCGCTTCGCGCGAAGCTGGGCCGCACGGTCGTCATGCGCGACGATGCGTCGCGCGGGGCGCTTCAGCGGAGGGCCGGCATGCCGGGCACGCTGGCATCCTGCCACAGCGCGATGGTTGATGGCTATCTGATCGAGGGCCATGTCCCGGTCGCCGATATCAAGCGCCTGCTGGCAACCCGTCCCGTAGGCGTCAGAGGCATTGCGGTGGCGGGGATGCCGATCGGCTCGGAGGGCATGGAAGTGGCAGGCGCCGCCCGCCAACCCTATGCGGTGGTGTCGTTCGGCAGTTCGGGCCAGAAGGTCTTCGCGCGGCATTGATCACGCACGCCTCGGCTCTCGCTGGTGATTTCCTGTTTGAATGACTGGGACTTGCTCGCCCCCACCTGTATAGTCATTTGATGCATGCTCCCGCTCGCCCCCATAGCCGCGCATCCGCTCCCCGGACGAAAGCTGCTTCTGTGGGCGAACCCGCGGTCGACGCTGCCGGTGCGGAGAAGCAACCTCGCTATGTGGCGATCAAAGACAGCATTTTCGAGGACATCCGGGAAGGTCGCCTGAAGCCCGGCGACCAGACGCCGTCAGAGGCCGAGCTCGTCGAGACGTTCAAAGTCTCGCGCATGACCGCAAACCGGGCGTTGCGGGAACTGCAATCGGCCGGTGTCGTGGTACGGCGGGCGGGGCGGGGCAGCTTTGTCGCCGAGCCCCGGCCGATCGGGCAGCTGATCGAGATCCGCAACATCGCGGAGGAGGTGCGCGGCAGGGGCCACGCCTATCGCGCGCGCGTCATTTATAATATCGAGATACGGGCTGATGCGGAAAGGGCAGCTCTGCTGGAAGTCGGCTTGGGCACGCGCCTCTTCCATTCGCTTATCGTCCATCACGAGACCGAATTCCCAATTCAGGTCGAGGAGCGCTTTGTACTGGCATCTGCTGCGCCACGCTACGGAGAGAGGGATTTCAGCGCCTCGACGCCGAATGAATATCTGACACGTGTTGCCCCGCTCGAGCGAGTAGAGCACCGGGTGTGCGCGGCGATGCCGGATACAGCCATGCGAACAATGCTGGGCCTCGCTGAAGGAGAACCAGTGCTAATGATGACGCGCAGAACCTGGAGTCGCGGACGTCTCGTATCGCACGCTTGGCTCACGCACCCGGGCAATCGGTTCGAGCTATCGGCGGCTTTTTCTGTTGGGACCTAGCGATCAGCCCGCGCCCAACTTGACGGCCGATTTGCGCCTGCGCCGCAACCATCGCACGTCGGCGCGACTGAAGCTCTTAAACAGCAGGTAGAAGCCCGTCCCCGACAGCCACAAAGTACCGAACGCAACGAAGACGATCAGCGGGTGATTGAAGCTGGTGCGGTTCACATAGTCCATATTGTGGAGCATCCAGAAGAAATCCCAGGTGCGCCATGTGTCGCCGCGCATGACCAGGAATCGGCCGGTGTCGGCGGAGATGTAGGCGCTGCTGTTCTCTGCGTCCGCGAAATCCAGTCGCCACATGGTGCCTTCGTGCTCGCGCGCTTCCACATTCGGTTCGGCGAGCAACGTTGCCTTGCGGATCGGTGCTTCATTCACCATCGTCGCGACGTCGCGCGCGACCTGCTCGTCGACCCGAACCGGGGCGCCGCTCGTCGCGTCGATTAGCCGCGTGCCCGTGGTGGATCGAAGCTCGTAGACGGGGCGTGTGGCAAGGGACCGCAAGGCGATGCCGAGCACGGGACCATCAAGAGCGAGCTTTGCCGGCGCAATATAGTCACCGGCAGGTAGGGCGTGCTGATGGCTGGCCTGCGCACTGTGTCCGCCGACCTTCTCCTGATCGAGCAAGGCCATCATCGAGCCGCTCAGAGCCCAAAGGAGAAACTGCACGCCCAGGATCAGGCCGACCCATTTGTGGATGCGCCGAAAAAAGAGCGGGGTGAACCGGATTTTCTTCATGCCTTCTTCTTCCTGCGCCGCGGGAACGACCAAAGCAGCAGCCAAGCCCCGGCCAGCGCCATGGCAAGGGCACTCCAGGTCGCCACGCGCAGCAGCGGATTGTTGACGTCGGAGCGATCGTCATAGTCCATGATGTGCAGCATCCACGCGAAATCGAACACGCGCCACAGCGCATGGCGGCGCGAGATCAGCTCACCGGTCTGCGGAGAGAGATACAGGGTTGGCCGGTTCCAGGCATCGAATTCGACCTGCCAATAGGGAGGCTTGCGCGCCTGCATTTCCAGTGGCGCCGTCGTCAGCAGCCGGGCTGCGACGATGTCCCCGGTGCCGCTGTAGATGCGCCGAGCGGCGGCGCGGATTTGTGCCTCGCTCAAATCGGGGATGGGCTGTCCCGAACCTGCATCGAAGAGTCTTGGACCACCCGGGGTTTGCGCGCGCCAGACGGGCTGATCCATGAACCGTTGCAGGCGGATCTCGGACGCGTCGGGAGCCGATTGAACAATCCGCGCCGGCGGGACGAAGCTCGCAAGGTCGATGGGGGCGACGACCGGTGGGCGGACCAGATCGTCGCCATGGATGATGTCGATATGGACGGCCACCATATAGAAGCCGGTCAGCGTCCAGAGCAGAACCTGGACGCCGACGATCAGGGCCAGCCACTTGTGCGTCCGGCGGATGACCAAAGGCCAGCGAATTGCCATGTGCTGCCCTTCAGAACGCGGTTCGGAAGCCGGCGTAGAAGCGCCGTCCGAGCAGATCATAGGTCATCGTGTCGGTGTTGGCATCGGTGAAGCTCTGGATATAGGGCGCCTTGCGGTCGAACAGATTATCGGCCCCGATCTGGAAACGTGTCTTCTCGTCGATCGCGAAGGCAAGCTGAAGATTGTGGTAGAAGACGTTCGGCGTGCGGTAGCCGATGTCGCCGGCCGATGCGTTGAAGTCGGTCGCCTTGCCGATCCATTGTGTCGACCAGGTCGCGCTGATGCCGTCCTTTTCCGCCGTCAGCACGCCATAACCACGCCATTTCGGATAGCCGCCATTGCCGCCCCCGATAAACCCGTCGAAATAGATCGGCGCGCCGCCGGGGAAGGGGTTTACGACATATTTGTTGAGATAGGTCATGTTGAGATCCAAGGAGATCTTCACCTCGCCCACCGCACCACTGTACACCAGACCCAGATCGAGACCATTCATCTCCTCGCGGCCGGTGTTGATGGGCTGGGCGGAGAGGTAAGTGACCTCGCCGGTCAGCGCGCTGCGCGTAAAGTCGCTGCAGAACGGGTGCGACAGGTTCTGGCTCGCATAGCAGACTGCGAGCTTGGTCGAGCCGGGAATGGCCCGGATCGCGTCCTTGATCTTGATGTCGAACCAGTCTGCCGTCAGCGACAACCCTGGGATGATGCCGCGCGGCGATATCACCGTACCAACGGTCCAGGTCGTGGAGCTTTCGGGCCGAAGGCTCTGGTTACCGCCCACTGTGGTGAGGATCGTGGTGCCGAGCTGCGTATAGTTGGCCGGCACACCGGACGCCTGACAATTGGCGATCAAGGTCACGTTGCCGCTGGAGGTGTAGCGCGAGCAGGGATCGGTCGTGGTCAGATTGCCTTCCGAGACGCCGCCGAAAAGCTCCGGCACGTTGGGAATGCGAAAGCCCGTCCCATAAGTGCCGCGCAGACGGATGCTGTCATTGACTACCCAGTCGGCACTGAGCTTGTAATTCCAGTCGCTCCCGAAGAGATTATAGTCTGAGTAGCGGACTGCGCCATCGAGCGTGAGCGCCTTGGCGAAAGCTGTGTTGGCAAGCACCGGCACCGATAGCTCGAGATAGGCTTCCTTGGCGGTGCTCGAGCCCGAAATAGGATCCTGCTGATTGACGTTCGCCACGCCGAGCACCGTCAACGGGTCGGGATCGCGCCAGCCTTTTTCGCGCCGATAGACCACGCCGGTGGCGAAGGACACCGCGCCGGCTGGAAGGGAGAAGAGATCGCCGTTGAGGTCAGCCGTGACCGTGCCGAGTTCGTTGCCTCCGCGATCGCGCGAGGTGAACAGAATATAATCCAGAACCTGAGGTGTCAGGTCTCCGAACCCAAGATAGTCACCGCAGGGGATGGCCGCGCCCGCCGTGCTGGAGCATTTGCTCCTGTCGAGCGTGTTCGCGACGCGCTCGAGATTGGCGATGTTGGTCGAGCCGTCGACGGCCGTGTTACGCCCGAAGCTGCCCGCGACTTCCCAGGCCCAGTCGTTCGCCAGCTTGCCGCGCAGCCCGAAGGTGCCTTGCCAGGTATCGGTCTCCTGGAAGAAGTGGCGCGCGCCGGGTTCGGCGAGGCGGCGCTGGGCCAGGACCAGGTTCTGGCCGGTCGGATTGGTCGGATTGCTGGCTGGTATCGAGAGATTGCGCAGCGTGCCGGGTGTCGCGATCTGATTCGACTTGCGGAACGTATAGAGGAACTCGCCGAACGCCTGGATACCGTCGGTCAGCGCATAGTCCGCGAAGAAGGCCGTGCTGACGCGCTCGACTGGGCTGACCGCATTGAGAAACGGGTTCGAGTTGAAGTTGTGCTTGGCGGGACTGTAAGGCTCGTAGAAGTTCCCGTTCCCTCCGGGTACCTGGTTGAAGTTGATCTGTTGGCCGTTGGGCAGCACCGCGCGTCCGCCGATCGTCGAGGCGCTGTTGACGCAGCTCAGCGAGCCCGGCGTCGTTTCAGCGAGCGAGCAGGGCGCACGCGAGGCCATGTTGACGGCGCTGGTCTTCTGGTAGGTGACTGCTGCCATGAACCCGCCACGATCGTTGCGAATGCCCCAAAGTAGGTCCGCGGTGAGATCGGAGCCGTCGCCGCGCTCGGTAATGCCTTGTCGGACGCTGAGACCCAGGCCTTCATAATCGGTGCGCGTGACAAGGTTGACCACGCCGGCCATGGCATCGGCCCCGTAGATAGCGGACGCGCCATCCTTGAGGACATCGGTGCGTGCCAGCGCCACGACCGGGATCATGTTGAGATCGGGTGAGGAATTGGCGCCGGTGCCGCCCGCGACGAGACGTCGGCCGTTGAGGAGCACGAGTGTGCGCTTGATGCCGAGGCCGCGCAGATTGACCTGAGCAGTGCCATAACCGTTGTTGGTCCAGTAGGCCGATGTCTGGTTGCCCGCGAAGCCGGCATTGGCCGGCAAACGCTGCAAGGCGGTTTCGATATTGACGATGCCGGTATTTTGGATCTGCTCGGCGGTGACCACGGTGGCCGGTCCAACCCCGGCCAGATCCTGCCGACGGATTCGTGAGCCGGTAACGACGATGTCGCTGTCATCCCCCAGGACTTGTGCTTTTGGCTGCGGTGTCGGATCGGCCTGAGCGAGAGCCGGCGCGGCGCAGCCCGCGACGATGGCGGCGCTGCCGAGCAGGGCCATCCTGATGGTCATGTGCAATCCCCCTGACGTTTTAGAACAGCCACAGACAACATCAGTTGTATATACAGGTCAACAGTATTTTTCCTGTTTTTCCAATACCTTATTCTCGTGAAATTTAGATATAGATATAGCTATAATACGCACGCCAGACGTCGAACCCTCATGACTGAAGAGATATTTTTGCGAGCGCTCATTTGCAAAGCTGCTGAGATAGGAGATAGAATATCATATGGTAATACAGCCTCGCACGCTTCGATTTGATGATCGGGACATTTGGCCGGCAAGAATGCGAAGCGGCATGATCACATGTTATTGGTGTCGGCGTGATATACCTAGGTATAGCGCTAGAGATGCTCCGGGAACATTAGTCCTTTGCTGAGCTTGCACGCGCCAGGGAAAGTAATACCGATGCGGACCGCATTTGATCCTCGTTTCCTGGATGTGTCGCGCCTTCTTCCGGATTGAGCCGCAGGTTCGCCTTTTGAGGCAGATGAAACGACTCCTGACGAAACGTCGTGCGACGAGTCCGGCGACCTGAGATCGTCGCGCAGCCACTGGGTCACTTGGCGATGATCCAATCCGGTTCGGCAGTGGCGGCGCAGTCCTCGAACGTCGATCGCATCCGCGGAGCCGACGGGCCGGCTTGTGCATGAGCCGCCCTGATTTTGCCGCTGGGCAGTACGGCAGGTTGCGAAAAATGCTTGCTGTGTCCCGGTCGGCGCGCGGGCGTGCAGCTCGCGCCTCGCACGATCACACGCGCAGCAGTCGCCCCACCGCCCGCATGATCGTCGCCCGGCGCGCCGCGTGCTCGGCAGCGTCGCGTGCAGCTCCGGTCATGCACCAGAGCTGGGTGAGGGCGGCGACAAGCCGGACGACATCCAGGGGCGTGAAGTCGGCGACGATCCGCCCCTCGGCCTGCGCCGCTGCGATCCCGTCCAGCTTTTCCCCGAGAAGGACCTCGCCGGCCGGGAGCATCAGAACATCCTGGCCACGCTCCAAATGATGCCAGGTCAGCAGCCTCCACAGGCGCGGGCGTTCGACCAGCAAGTCATAGGTGCGCCCCGCATAACCCTCAAGATCATTGGGATCGAAGCGATCGGCCTGCGCCGCGTCCATCACTTCCTGCGTCAGCGCGGCATCGAAGAGCGCCTCCTTGTCCCCGAAATAGGTGTAGAGCATCGGCTTGCTGATACCCGCCGCCTGCGCAATCCGGTCGATCCGCGCGCCCGCCAGCCCATGGGACGCGAACTCCTCGGTCGCTGCAGCCAGGAGCGTCTCGCGGCTCTGTGCGGCATTCCGCCGGGTTCGTTGCTTCATCACACCTCCAAGCATTGACGCATTCCAGGTTTCAAGTTACCTACCAGTTGGTAATATATGGAGTAACATATGTCCAATCACTGGTTTCTCACGGGCGCGTCCAGCGGCATCGGCCGCCATCTGGCCGAACTGATCCTGGCCGCTGGCGACGACCTTACCGCGACGGCCCGCAAGCCCGAAAGCCTCGATGATCTCGCGGCGAAATATCCGAGCCAGCTGCGCGTCGAAGCGCTCGACGTCACGGTCAAGGACGATATTGCTGCGGTCGTGGCCCGGGCGCAGGCGCGTCGACCCGTCGATATTCTGGTCAACAACGCCGGCGGCGGCGTGATCGGCGCCACCGAAGAGATGTCGGACGCCGAGGTCGAAGGCCAGATCGCGCTCAATCTCATGGCGCCCATCCACATCACCCGCGCCTTTGTCCCCGCCATGCGGCTGCGCGGGAGCGGCCGGATCATCCAGATCTCCAGCGCTAGTGGTCAGGGCTCGCTTCCGACGAGCAGTCTCTATCATGTGGCCAAATGGGGCCTGGAGGGCTTCAGCGAATGCCTCCGCCAGGAGCTTGAACCCTTCAACCTGTTCGTGACACTGATCGAGCCGGGCGGGGCGCGCACCAGCTTCAGCCACAATCTGCAATTCGCCAGCGAGATCGCCGCGTATCGCGATACGCCCGCCGGCCATATCCGCAAGATGTTCGAGACCGCCGGAAACGAGCTCTACACGCTCGACCCGCAAAAGATCGCGCAAGGGATCGTTGATGTCGCAACCAGCGACCATCCGCCGCTGCGCGTGACTCTGGGGGGTGACGCTTTCGGCGTTGTCCAGGCGGCGCTGCAATCGCGGCTCGCCTTTCTGCAGTCCCAGGAAGCGCTCGCGCGCTCGGTCGCTTTCGACAGTTGAGCTTTTCCGTCTTCCAGCTTTCGTCTCCGCGCGGTGCGACGCGCCTCACCGGGGCCCGGCAACCCTGTCGTCAGCGCCGTTATCCGATACTTAGGTATAGTCATCCGACACGATTGCAGAGGCGCCACACGGGCAATCGCTTGGTACCATCGCAAGAGAGGAAAACCCTCGCGGTCGCCAATCAAGGGTGCGCAGACCTTCGCAGTCTGCGTGCCCTTGATGTGGCAGCGCGCCGCCCAGCCACGCGCGTCATGAACGGGAGCGGCCTTCTGCGAAACCCAACGCTCCGCCGCATTTTCTATAAGCTCTCGCTCGAATTGCTGCGCGCCGCCTTCTTCTTCCTGCGATTGGGCTTGAAGAATGACGAGTGTTTGTGCGCGCGTCTCAATAGGCGAGGCACACGGCTTCCGGTCGCCGCCGCCGTTCTTTGTCACAATGGCAAACGGCTACGGCCGGCGACCCTGATCGATCCGGCGTGCGAGCACGTCGGCAAGGATGACTTCGTGTGGATCAAAATGTCCCAGCCCAGCGAAACAGAACTTGCCGACATCGCCGGGAATTACGGCCTTCACCCGCTTGCCATGGAAGGTGCCGACAACGGCCACCAGATTTCGAAGCTCGACGATCACATGCTCAGGGTTGAGAGCGCCATCACCGGCATCCGCGACATCCTGATCTCGGTGTTCGAGGCGAGTCACCTGCTCGAACAGCAGCGCCAAGGTGCGATCACCCGTTAGCTTGCCGCCCGGGCTGCGATCCTCGCGGTGCCTACCGCGATTGCCGGAATCTACGGCATGAATTTCGAGAATATGCCCGAACTGAAGACGCAATGGGGATATTTCGTCATCCTCGGCGTCATCGCTGCGGTCTGCATTGGGCTCTACATCCGGTTCAAACGTAGCCACTGGCTTTGACGGCGCAGATCGGCTTTCCACATCGCGCCGGGCTGAGGCTGCCGGGGGCCGGCCGCCACAATTCAATGCTTTCGAAGCGTCTCGATGCGGTGCCGGTCCAACGCTTCGAGCAAAGCCCTGCCGATCAGCGGCTTTGCGAGAACATGATCGAAGCCCGCCTCAGCGGCCCGCGAGGCCAGCAGCGTGTCATGAAAGCCTGAGATCATGATCGCGCGTCCCGACCATCCGATCTCGCGAAGGTGACGCAGCATCGCGAATCCGTCGATGTCGGGCATGCGATAGTCGAGGATGACGCAGTCTGCCTCCTTCGCGCGGGGGTCGGCCAACAGCGCGTGGCCGGTCGTATATCCCCACACGGCATAGCCGCGCGATCTCAGCAGCAGCTGGAGGCCACGCCGCACGCCGGGATCGTCGTCGGAGACGAGGATGGTGTATCTGCCATCATGCTGAGTGGAACGGACCGATGGCATTGCGAGAAGCGGACACCCGTGTGACGATTGCACCATCGATCGCATATCGCGCCTCGTCCCGTCGCTACGTAGAGGTCGCAGTCACTTCGGCTTGCGGCCCATGCCCGCGGCAAAGGCGATCCGCAGGGCTTCGGACAAATTGCGGACCTCGAGCTTGGCCATCAGGCTCGCGCGATGGACCTCGACCGTTCGCGATGAACAGCCCAGGTCATAGGCGATCGTCTTATTGGGCAGGCCGTTCGCCAGCCCTTCCAGCACTTCACGCTCCCGGGGCGTCAGTGCAGCGACCCGCACGCCGGCTTCAGAGGTTTCCAGAGTGCGAAGGTCGACATCGTCGAGACGCGCGAACGCGCGGCTGACGGCGCCGAGCAGGGCGGCTTTCTCGAAGGGCTTCTCGAGAAAGTCGACCGCGCCGCCTTTCATGGCCTGCACCGCAACCGACACGTCGCCATGGCCGGTCAGGACGATGACCGGCATATTGACCCCGCGTGCTGCCATGGCGGCCTGAATCTCGAGACCGTCCATCTCGGGCATGCGCACGTCGAGGATGACGCAGCCGACGGCCGCCGACTTCGCCTCCTTGAGAAACTCCACGCCCGAGGCATAGGTCACGACGTCGTAGCCCGCGGTCTTGAGCGCAAAGCTCGCCGCCTTGCGGATGCTCTCCTCGTCGTCGACCAGATGGATGACGCGTCTATCCCCCATGTTCCTCCTCCGCCCGCGCATGGATCAAGGTAAAATGAAAGCGCGCGCCGCCGCGGTCGGGGCGCTCCATCCAGATACGGCCCCCATGCGCTTCGATGATGGTCCGGCAGATCGAAAGGCCGAGGCCCATGCCGTCGGCCTTTGTCGACTTGAACGCCGTGAAGAGCTGCTCCCGGACCTCGTCGGCGATGCCGGGGCCGGTATCCTCCACGGTCACCTCGATCAGCCCGTCAGGGCGCAACCTGGTCGCTACCTTGAGGTCGCGAACAGGACACGCCGCCATCGCCTCGATGGCGTTGCGCATCAGGTTGACCAGCACCTGCTGGATCTGCACCCTGTCGACGAGAACCGGCGTCGCGGCGGGATCGACCGCGAAGAAGCTGCGGATGCCGCGCTCGCGTGCACCGACCAGCGCGAGCTCGCTCGCCTCGGCGACAACCTGCGGCAGATCGTGGAGGCTCTTGTCGACCTCGCCGCGGGCGACGAAATCGCGCAGGCGCCGGACGATATGGCCGGCCCGCAGCGTTTCCTGTGCCGCATCATCCATCACCGACCGTAGCGACACGAAGGGTTCGTCGTCCCGCTCGTCGAGCATGTCGCGGATCGTCTCGAGATAGAGCGCGACCGCGGCAAGCGGCTGGTTGAGCTCATGCGCGAGGGTCGAGGCCATCGTGCCCATCGCGCTCAGCCGGGAGACATGGACCAGCTCTGCCTGCAGTTCCTTGAGCCTGAGCTCATCCTGCTCCTTGGCGGTGAGATCCCGGATGAAGCCGGTGAACAACCGCTGCCCGTCTTCACCGGCCTCGCCAACCGACAGCTGCATCGGGAAGGTCGAGCCGTCGCGGCGCTGGCCGACCACGACGCGGCCGAGGCCGATGATCCGGCGCTCGCCGGTCTGGAGATAATGCGCGATATATTCGTCATGCCGGTCGCGATCGGGCTGGGGCATCAGGCAGGAGACGTTGCGGCCGACGAGCTCGGTTTCCGAATAGCCGAACAGGCGTTGGGCGGCCGCGCTGAACGACGTGATGTCGCCGGTCTCGTCGATGATGATCATCGCATCGGGGACGGTCGCCAGGATCGACTGGAGATGCTGCTCGCGGGTCTCGATTGACGCCCGGACCGCCGCCTCGTCGGTGACATCGCGACTGATGCAGGCAAAGCCTCGATGTGCGTCGCCTTCGAACAGGGCGCTGATCGTCAGGCGCGCGAGATACTCCGCTCCGTTCTCGCAGACCCGCCACGCTTCGCGCTCCAGCGTGCCTTCGTGAAGGGCGGCCGCCAGGTCTGCGCACGGGCGGCCGGCCGCAATCTCGTCGGGCGGGTAGAACAGGTCATGGGGCTGTCCCAGGACGCGATCGAGGGGCCAGCATTCGGCACGCTCGCCTTCTTCATTATAGCTCAGCACGATCCCGGCAGGATCGAGCAGCGTCAGGACATGGCCGCCAGCCTGTCGCAGGAACAACGGCGCAAGCCGCACCACCTCCCTGGCAATCTCGTCCGCCCCGCGCCTCGTGTCGACCATCGGCCGGCTCACATACCTGGCCGGGCGCACGTATCCGGGCGTAGCCCGACCGTGCCACTCAGCGCCGCGCGAGTATGGCCTTCATCTCGTCGATTTCCTGCCGCTGCGAGCGCTTGATCGCTTCGCAAAGCCGGATGACTTCCGGATCGCTGAGCTTTGCTTCCTGGCACATCAGGATCGCCCCGGAATGATGCGGGATCATCGAGCGCAGAAAGGCCGTGTCGCCGATCGTGGTCTGGGTGCGGATGAGTGCAAAGCTGCCGAAGAAGGCGACCAGCGACGCGGCGATCAGCGCGATGTTGGCGGCCTTCGACACGAACATGTGTCGCATGGCGAGGATCATCAGCACCACCATCGGTGCGACCATCATCAGCGTCATGTAGAGCATGTTGAGGTTGTTGTAGAAGCTGTCGAGCCCGTCGATCATGACGAACATCACCAGATACATGATGACGCCGCTGATGACGGTCTGAACGGCAAGGCTCCAATAGGCACCCATCTTCCGGGTGTTCATGTGGGACGAATGGTCCATGGCGTATCTCCTTCGCTCGGCGCCGGCCGACCTGGGTATGAGTGTAACGCCCCGCTCTCTTGTTCGCCCCCGCCATCAGCCGTCCTGATGCTAAAACCAGAAGCGAACGCCGGCGACGAAGCTGGTGGCATGGACGTCCTCGCCCGCAAGCCTCGACAGCCGCGCCGTGTCTCCGGCTTTGCGCAGATAGGAAACGCCGATGTAAGGTGCGAACTGGCGGCTGAATTCGTAGCGCAGGCGCGCGCCGAGCTCTATGTTGACCAGCCCCGAACCGATGTCGTTCTCCGGAATATCCTGCGCGGCGAAATTGACCTCGGCGCGCGGCTGCAAGATCAGGCGCTGGGTGATGCGCTGGTCGTAATAGCCCTCGACCCGGCCCAGAACATCGCCCTTGGTCGAGAGGAACAGCGCGCCTTCGACCTCGAACATGCCAGGAGCCAGGCCCTCGACGCCGATCGTCGCGTAGGTGCGGTCGGGCCCGCGGCCGAAGTCCTGGCGGATACCGCCCTGAAGATTGAAATAGGGGTCGATGGCCCGGCTGTAGAGCACCTGCACCTCGGCGCTGTCGATGCCGCGGCCGAACTCGCCTTCGCCCTCGCTCTTGAGCCAGAGGCGGTTGATGTCGCCGCCGTAAAAGCCTTCGCCATCCCAGCGATAGCCATCGCGGCCGCTATGCGCCTGATACTCGAACAGGTTGAGCAGCACCTGCCCGAAATTGTTGCCGCCGCTGTCCTTCATCATGATGTCGCGCGAGCGCGCCATCTCGCCGCCGGGAAAATCCCGATCGGCGAAGTGGTCGCCTGGGGGCGGCGGCGGGGGCGCATTGCCGGCCGGAAGTGCGGTGCCGGTCATTTGCATGCCGGGCATGGCGGGCGTTCCCGGCGTCGCTGTCTGGCCATGCTGCGCATGGTCCATCCCGGGCATGTCGGGCATCGCGCCGTCCTGATGCTGGGAGTGGTCCATGCCCGGCATCTCCGGCATTGCGGGAGACGTGGATTGCGGCTGACCGGCCGCATTTGCTTGCGCCGCGGGAGTGGTCTGGTGCTGCGAATGGTCCATTGCCGGCATGGTGTCCGGCGCTGGCTTCTGAGCGCGCGGCCTGGCAGTGGGCTTGGGGCGCGGCGCGGCGGCCTTGTCCTTCTTTTTCTCCTGCGCCGGCCGCGCCCCGCCCGGCGGCGCCATGCCGGGCATGTCGTGCATCGAATGATCCTGGGCAAAGGCGGGTGCGGCGGCGAGAAGGGCGATCGCGCTCACCAGCGGCGTGAGGATGCGGGTCATTGCGCGTCTCCCTTCGGACGCACGCTCACGACCCGCATCATCCCTGCATGCATGTGGTAGAGGAGATGGCAGTGGAAGGCCCAGTCCCCGACCGCGTCGGCGGTGAAGTCCCAGCTCACCTTGCCGCCGGGCTGGACGATGACGGTGTGCTTGCGCGGCGCATGGTCGCCATGCCCGGTCACCAGCTCGAAGAAATGGCCGTGGATGTGGATCGGATGCCCCATCATCGTGTCGTTGATGAGATTGACGCGCACCCGCTCGCCTTCGATGAACGGGATCGGCTCGTGATGGTCCGACATTTTCTCGCCGTCGAACGACCACATGAACCGCTCCATGTTGCCGGTGAGGTGGATGTCGATGCTGCGGCTCGGCGCGCGCACGTCTGGATTGCGCTCGAGCGCCATCAGATCCTTGTAGACGAGCACCTTGTGGCCGACGTCGGTGAGGCCCTGGCCGGGCTCGCCGGTGCGGTCGACGGGCATCGGCGAGATGGTCTGGACGCTCGGATCGCGCTTCACCTGCGGCGCGTTCGAGAAGTCGCGCATCTTCATCGAACCCATCGCGTGCCCGCCATGATCCATGCCCGCCATCTGGCCATCGGCGCCCATCGCGCCGTGGTCCATGCCGGCCATCGATCCATGATCCATCCCGCTCATCGCGGAATGATCCATCCCCGAATGGTCCATGCCCGCCATGGCGCTGTTGTCCATGGTCGCCATCGCTGCCGCCGCGCCGGTCGCGAGGCGCGCGGACGCGTTCTTCTCGGCCGTCGGATCGACGCCCCGCATAGCGCCGCCCGACATGTCCATGCCTTCCATGCCCGGCATCGAGGACATGTCCATGCCCATGTCCTTCATGTCGGCGAGCGGCCGTTTGCGTAAGGGAGGCACCTCGCCAGCCATGCCGGCGCGCGGCGCGAGCGTGGCACGCGCCATACCCGAGCGGTCGATGGCCTCGCCGACAAGAGTATAGGCCTTGTCCTCGCCTGGGCTGACAACGACGTCGTAGGTCTCGGCGACACCGATCTGGAACTCGTCGACGGTGACGGGCACCACATTCTGCCCGTCGGCCTGGACGATGCTGAGCGGCAGGCCGGGTACGCGGACGTTGAAGGTGGTCATCGCCGACGCATTGATGACGCGCAGCCGCACCCGCTCGCCCGGGGTGAAGAGCGCGGTCCAGTTGTCCATCGGACCATGGCCATTGACGAGATAGGTGTAGGTCGATCCGGTGACATCGGAGATGTCGGCGGGGTCCATCCGCATCTGGCCCCAGTCGAGCCGGTCCTTGAGTGGCTGGTCCTTGCCCGAGAGCAGCCCGGCCAGCGTCTGGCGCTGGAAGTTGAAATGGCCGGGGTTGACCTTGAGACGCCGGAAGATCGCCTGCGGCGAGAGTGCGCTGTGATCGGCGAGCACGATGACATGCTCGCGGTCATAGGCGACCGGATCGGCACCGGCGGGGTCGATGATGATCGGGCCGTAATGGCCTTCCTGCTCCTGCAGGCCCGAATGGCTGTGATACCAGTAGGTGCCGCTTTGCACGACGGGGAACTGGTAGAGGTAGTTCGATCCCGGCTTGATGCCCGGAAAAGACACGCCCGGCACGCCGTCCATATTGGCCGGCAGGATCAGCCCGTGCCAGTGGATCGAGCTGTCCTCCTCGAGTTGATTGACGACGTTGAGCCGCACGCGCTGGCCTTCGCGCAGCCGGATCAGCGGGGCGGGGACCGTGCCGTTGAGACCGATTGCGCGGAACTGGCGCCCGTCGATGCTCATCGACTGCCGGGCGATGGTCAGCGTGATGTCTTCGCCCGACACGGTCGGTAGCGTCGGTCGCATCCCCGGCGAGATGGTCTGCGCCCAGGCAGGCAGCCAGGCTGATAATGCGGCGCCACCACCGGCGAGGGCCGCGCCGCGAAGGAACTGGCGGCGGTCGAGGGCAGAAATCATTCGGTTTGTCTCAGCTTGCGGAAAGAGGGCGGACCTATTGGAAATACGCAGCCCACCCGCCTGCCCCTCAAACTTTCTTCAAACTTTCCGCGAGGCGCGCCCGGGCGCGGTAGAGGCGGGTCTCGACGGCCTTCTGGGAGATGCCGAGGATCTCGGCGGTTTCGGCTTCCGATTTCTCGTCGATCGTCCGCAGGATGAGCGTGTCCTTGAGCGAGGCGGGCAGGGCGGCGATCGCCGTCATCGCCTCGGCGAGTTGCTGTTCGGCATCCAGGGCGCGGTCGGCCGAGGGGGCGTCGTCGACGATATGTTCGGCTTCGCCCAGAGGAAGGGCGAAGGAAAAGAAATTGCGGACCGCACGGCGACGGCGCCAGTCGTGGCATTTGTTGATGACGATCCGCGACATCCAGACCGGGAAGGGCCGCGTCCCATCATAGCGGCTGAGCGCGGAAAAGGCGGCCACGAAGCTCGCCTGAGTGACGTCGAGCGCCTCGTCGGGGCTACCGACATGGCTGCGCACGAGACGGTGTACCCAGCCCTGATGCCGGCGGACCAGCTCGCCATAGGCCGCTTGCCGGCCCCCCAGCGCCAGAGCCGCAAGCTCCCCGTCCGAGCAGTCGGGGAGGTGGAGCGTCATTTTTTCTCGGCCGTCAGCGCTTTCACGACGGCGTCGTCGAACTTCACCGTCTGGTCGGGGCGGAGCACCGCACGCATCGCGAAGATATGCTCGAGCGTTTCCTTCTGCAGCGCGCCCATCGCCTGGTGTGACCGGTCGACGGCGGCGGAGACCTGAGGCCCATAGCCATGTTCCGACCTGATGGCCTGCGCGAGCCATGCATTGTCGGCGCGCAGTTCCGCTTCCAGGGCCTGTCGGCGGATGGCGTAGCGGGCTTCGATAGCCTCGAGCCGTGCATGTTGCGCGCTATCCAGCTTGAGATCGCGATGGAGCAGGTCGTGCAGCTCATTCTCGACAGGGGGCGCCGGCACGACATAGAGCCGGCCGATCACGACCCCCGCTACTGCCGCAACAAACGTCAGCAGCACGAGAAGGAGAAGGCCGCGGCGATCGCGCATCATTGCGCGCTCAGCAGCGTCGAAGGAGCGAGCGCGAGCCGCGCGTCGAAGGGCGATGCCGCAGCATCTGCCGAACGCACTGGCACCGCGGAACCGGCGATGCCGATGAAGAGCGCGACCGCGGCTGCGACACCGAAGGTCGTGGCGCTCAGGCGCGGCATGGCCTGGAGCCGGGCGATCTCGGCCATGACGCGGCTGTCCAGCCCGGCAAGCCGGGGATCGAGGGGGGCTTCCCGCAACCGGCTGAGCATGTCGTCGAGGTGGTCCATGATGTTTCTCCGTCTTCTCTTCTCAATACGCAGGGTGGTCTTCTAACCCTTGTCCGGGAACAAAAAGAAAATTGCGAGGGGTGCAGGTCGCGGCTGCGTATTCTCTCATGTCACTGACAGGAGAATGTCCAAATGCGCTTCTTTTCGCCGCTCGCAGCCATCGCCGCCGTCGGCCTGAGTGTTTCTGCTCCGGCCTACGCCCATCCCAAGCTCGTGTCCTCGACGCCCGCCGCCAACGCCAGCGTCCCGGCGCCGTCGCGTATAACGCTCACCTTCAGTGAAGGTCTGATGCCGAAGCTGTCGGGCGCCGAGATCGTGATGACCGGCATGCCCGGCATGCCCAACCACCGCATGGCGGTAACCGGCTTCAAGACGTCCGTCGAAGGCGACAAGACGCTCGTGCTGACGCTCGCCAAGCCGCTCATGGCGGGCAGCTATCAGGTCGCCTGGCACGTCGTCTCGACCGACACGCACCGCATCCAGGGCAATCTCGCCTTTACCGTCAAGTGACGCCATGAACGACGTGGCACTCGTCGCCGTCCGCTGGGCGCTCTACGTCGATCTCGGCCTGCTGTTCGGCCTGCCGCTGTTCGCGCTCTATGCGCCCGGCGGCGGCCGGATGGTGCAGCGGCATCTGCCGATGGCGGCAATGGTGGCCGGTCTCGCCTGTCTCGCCCTCCTGCTGTCGGCGCTGGGGTTCGCGTTGCAGGCTGCGGCGATGACCGGGCTGCCACTCGCCCAGCCTGATCTTTCCATGGTCGCAGAGCTGTTCAACGGCACTTCCATGGGAACGGCGCTGAAGGCGCGCCTCGTCGCGCTCCTCGTTCTTCTGCTCTGCATCCCCTTCTATCGCCGGCAATCCCGTCCTGCCTTCATCGCCTCCACTCTGGCGGGCGCGGTCGCGCTCGCGACCCTCGCCTGGAGCGGGCATGGCGCGGCCGGCGAAGGCGAGGCGGGCTGGCTGCAACTGCTGGCCGATCTCATCCATCTGCTCGCCGCCGGCGCCTGGTTCGGCGCGCTTGCCGCCTTCCTCGCGCTGGTTCTTCCCAGGCTCGCAACCGATGATGTCGCCGCTGAAGACATGGACCAGGTCACACTGGCCGAGGAAGCCCTGCGGGGTTTCTCCCTCGTCGGCACGATCATCGTCGCCCTGCTGATCCTGACCGGGACGGTGAACGGCTGGTTTCTGGTCGGCCCGGGCAACATCGCCTCGCTCGGTCAGTCGAGCTACGGCCTGCTGCTCATCGCCAAGCTGGTGCTGTTTGGGGGCATGCTGGGCCTTGCCGCGCTCAACCGCTACCGCCTGACCCCGGCACTGGCACAGGCGATCGAGGAAGAGGACGCGCCACGGGCGCAGGCGCTGTTGCGCGCGAGCCTCTTCGTCGAAGGCGGGCTTGCGATCGTCATTCTCGGGCTCGTCGCCTGGCTGGGGACACTATCGCCGCCCATGTCGATGTAGCTTATCGTTTCGGACGCCTCGCGTTGGGAGAAGCCAATGCAATCCTACACCCCGCCGCTCGGGACCGGATCGACGAAAGACTATGATCGCGCGATCCGCCTGTGGACGCGGGAGAAGCGGTGGCGTGCCGCCATGCTCGCCGCCCTGGCGCCCAAAGCCGGTGAGACGGTCGTCGACGTCGGCTGTGGCACCGGCAGCTTCGCGCTGATGCTCAAGCAAGCCGAGCCCAGGACGCAGGTGATCGGTCTCGATCCCGATGCCGAGGCGCTCGACATCGCGCGGCACAAGGCCGCTGCGCGGCAGGCCGATATCGACTGGCGTCAGGGATTTGCCAGGGACGTGGCCCCGGGCACCGCCGACGCTGTCGTATCGAGTCTCGTGCTGCATCAGATGCCGGTCAGGGAGAAGGCGGCAACCCTGCGCGCCATGTTCGCCATGCTGCGCCCGGGTGGCCGCCTGGTGATCGCAGATTATGGCCGCCAGCACGGTCTCATGCGGCTCGCCTTTCGCCTGACCGTGCAGCGACTCGATGGCATCGATGATACCCGACCCAACGCCGACGGCGTGCTCCCCGGCCTGATCGCGGCGGCCGGCTTCAGGCATGTGGCCGAGACGTTTCGGCTCTTGACCATCACCGGCGCGATCGAATTGCTTACCGCGCATCGACCGGCGCAGGCCCAGGGCCTTACGGTTGCGAACGACCTTGGCTGATCCCGGCCGAGCGACCGGGTACGCCGATTTGGCCGCTTAGGCGATTACGTATTGACCCTGACACGGTGTCAGACCCTAGATCGTCAGGCGTCGAAAGGAGCAAGGCGATGAACGAGACACATGGAGCGGCGCATGGCGGCGGTTGCTGCGGCGGCCACGGCGGCGCGAAAGCGGCGACCGGCATCAAGGACCCGGTCTGTGGCATGACCGTCGATCCGGCGACCACCGCGCACCATGCCGATCATGGCGGTGAACGCTATCATTTCTGCAGCGCGGGCTGCCGGGCAAAGTTCATCGCCGATCCCGAGCGCTATCTCGGCCCGCCGGCACCGCCGTTCGCAGCGCCCGTGGGCACGATCTGGACCTGCCCTATGCATCCCGAGATCCGGCAGGACCATCCCGGGTCCTGTCCGATCTGCGGCATGGCGCTCGAACCCGCGACCGTGACCGCCGACAGCGGTCCCAGCCACGAGCTGGTCGATTTCACGCGGCGTTTCTGGGTTGGCCTGGTGCTGGCCCTGCCGGTGCTGATCCTCGAGATGGGGGCGCACCTGTTTCCTGTGATCCATCGCCTCGTGCCGATGTCGACCTCGGTATGGATCCAGTTCGTGCTGGCGACGCCTGTCGTGCTCTGGGCGGGCTGGCCGTTCTTCGAGCGTGGCTGGGCCTCGCTCAAGACCCGCAACCTCAACATGTTCACCCTGATCGCGATGGGGACGGGGGTCGCCTGGATCTACAGCGTCGTCGCGACGCTCGCGCCTCAGCTGTTCCCGCCTGCCTTCCGCGGCGAGGACGGCATGGTTGCCGTCTATTTCGAGGCCGCCGCGGTGATCACCGTTCTCGTGCTGCTCGGCCAGGTGCTCGAACTGCGCGCGCGTGAGCGGACCTCGGGCGCGATCAAGGCGCTGCTCAACCTCGCGCCCAAGACCGCGCGCCGGATCGCCGCCGACGGGAGCGAAGAGGAGATCAGTCTCGATCTGGTCGCGGTCGGCGACCGCCTGCGCGTGCGGCCGGGCGAGAAGGTGCCGGTCGACGGCGTAGTCGAGGACGGCCGCTCCTCGCTCGACGAGTCGATGGTCACCGGTGAATCCATGCCCGTCACCAAGGCCAAGGCCGACACGGTGATCGGCGGCACGCTCAACCAGACCGGTGCGCTGGTGATCGTCGCCGACAAGGTCGGACGCGACACCATGCTTGCGCGGATTGTCCAGATGGTCGCCGAGGCGCAGCGCTCGCGCGCGCCGATCCAGCGCATGGCCGATCAGGTGTCGGGCTGGTTCGTGCCCGTGGTCATCGCGGTTGCGGTGGTCGCGTTTATCGCCTGGGGTATCTGGGGCCCCGAGCCGCGCTTCGCCTATGGGCTGGTGGCGGCGGTCGCCGTGCTGATCATCGCCTGTCCCTGTGCACTGGGTCTCGCCACGCCGATGTCGATCATGGTGGGCGTCGGCCGCGGCGCCGGACTCGGCGTCCTTATCAAGAATGCCGAAGCGCTCGAGCATATGGAGAAGGTCGACACGCTCGTCGTCGACAAGACAGGCACGCTGACCGAAGGCCGCCCTGCCGTCACCCAGGTCGTGCCGGCGCCCGGCTTCGACGAAGCCGAGTTGCTGCGGCTTGCCGCCTCGGTCGAACGGGCTTCCGAACATCCGCTCGCGCTGGCGATCGTCGAGGCTGCGAAGGATCGCGCCATCGCCACGAGCGACGTCACCGACTTCGACTCGCCGACCGGGCGCGGCGCGCTCGGTACGGTCGAAGGGCGGCGCATCGTCCTCGGCAATGCGCGGTTCCTCGCCGACGAGGGCGTCGCCACCGAGGCGCTCGCCGGCCAGGCCGACGCACTGCGACGCGATGGCGCCACCGCAATCTTCATCGGAATCGACGGCACCGTCGGCGGTGCCTTCGCCATCGCCGATCCGGTGAAGGCCACGACGCCAGAAGCGCTCGCCGCGCTCAAGGCGGAGGGTATTCGCGTGGTCATGCTGACCGGCGACAACCGCACGACAGCGGAAGCGGTCGCCCGGCGCCTGGGCATCGACGAGGTCGAAGCCGAGGTGCTGCCCGATCAGAAAAGCGCCGTGGTCGCCAAGTTCAAGCGCGAGGGGCGGGTGGTCGCCATGGCCGGCGACGGTGTCAACGACGCCCCCGCGCTGGCCGCCGCCGATGTCGGCATCGCCATGGGCTCGGGCACCGACGTCGCCATCGAGAGCGCGGGCGTGACCCTGCTCAAGGGCGACCTCACCGGCATCGTCCGGGCGCGTAAGCTCAGCCAGGCGACCATGTCGAACATCCGCCAGAACCTCGTCTTCGCCTTCATCTACAATGTCGCGGGCGTGCCGGTGGCGGCGGGCGCGCTCTATCCGCTGTTCGGCATCCTGCTCTCGCCGATCATCGCGGCCGCCGCCATGGCGCTCTCCTCGGTCAGCGTGGTCACCAACGCGCTGCGACTCAACCGGAAGGCGCTGTGAACATCGGCGAGACGTCTCGGCGGAGCGGCGTCTCGGAGCGGATGATCCGCCATTATGAGAAGATAGGCCTCATCCCGGCGCCGCCGCGCCGGGGTGCGGGCTATCGCGACTATGACGAGCGCGATCTTCATCGCCTGCGGTTCATCGCCAATGCGCGCGATCTGGGGTTTCCGATCGAGGAGATCCGCACTTTGCTCGGCCTTTGGGCGGATACGGGTCGCGCGAGTGGCGAGGTGAAGCGGCTTGCGCTGGCCCGTGCCGAGGAATTCGAGCGCAAGGCGGCAGCGCTGACGGCGCTGCGCGACACGCTGGTCGATCTCGCCGAACGCTGCCACGGCGACGCGCGGCCGGATTGTCCGATCATTGCCGAACTCGCCACGGGCCGATCCGCATAACGTCCGATGTCGCAGGATGGTGAAGCCTAATGGCGATCGTCCTCAGGCGATCCGTTCAGGTCCACAGCAAACGCGATCCGTAGCAAGTCGGGCAAACTTTGGGCTCCCAGTTTGACCATCAGGCTGGCTCGATCCAGCTCGACCGTGCGCGGCGTGGTACCGAGTTCATCTGCGATAAAGCTATTGGGATAGCCTCGCGCAATCCCTCTAAGAACGGCCCGTTCGCGCTGCGTCAGTCTCGCGGCTTTCGACAGCGCGTCGGCCTGTTCTGCGGCACGCCCGGTTATATTCTCCAGCGAGCTGAAGGCGCGGTCGATCGCGCCAAGCAATGCGGCCTTTTCGACCGGTTTGGCGAGAAAGTCGGCAGCGCCCGCCTGCATTGCCTGCACGGCGAGCGTGGGATCGCCATTGCCGGTGAGCATGACGACAGGCATATCAATCCCGCGTCGCGTCAGCTCCACCTGGACCTGAAGGCCGTCCATGTCCGGCATGTGCATGTCGAGGATCACGCAGCCTTTCTTAGCGTCACCCGCGGCCGACAGAAACTCCGGCCCCGAAGCGTAGGCCTCGACGGCGAAGCCGGCGGTACGCAACGTGAATCGCAGTGCCTTTCGGATTGTCTCTTCGTCATCGACGATGTGAACGACGCGCTTGTTCCCCATACTCCTCGGATCGATCTGGAGTGCCGCGCCGCAAAGGCACCGCTATTGGGGAGGCCTCTTACGGGCAGGACCATGGTCCAAGGTCAAGGCCGAAATATTGCCGCAGCAGTTCCAACGGCGCAGGTGCTCGACATCGCCCCGATACGGCGGCTCTTACCACTGGAGTTCGGGCACCTCCGTCTGGTCTCCTGGAAGGGGGGCGCCCCAAAACGCGGCGGCCGAAAACGTACACGCCCTCAACGGGGCTGAACGCGCTACCTGCAAAAAGGGGCGTGAGGCCCAAAAGTGCGTCTGTCGGGCTCGACTTCAGAGCCGCAAAGCTCGGGCACCTGCTGGGGACATAGGAGCCGTTCTAGGCCGAGAATCTGACGTCGCTGACCAATCCTCAGGTCCGGACAAAAATTGGAAACAGTACACATGCGAGAAAATTGTGAGCGGCCAGTCATTCGCTATCCCAAGGACGTACCGGACGCACCCTTTGACGTTTCCCGAGACCGTCGTGCCGGACGTGTGCGACAGTGAACATAGGCGCCGCACCCCATCGACCCCCCTTCTTTTAAACGGCAGTCTATCGCACCCAATGCGTAATCCGACGAGTTTCATTCTCTCGGAAGGTGCATAGCGATAGGTTTGCGCTTATGACGCGCTGCGGCCCTCCAGCGTGTGCGGCTGACCACTCCCGGCGGCAACCTGTTTGTCGCCGGGAGACCAATTGACCTATCGGCGCGGCTCCGGCGCATCGGGATACCGCGCGTCATAGGCGGCCGCATGAGATCCGACGCCAAAGCGCTGGATCGCTGCTTGTTCGGCCGCGATGGCGTGCGCCAGCGTGACGGGCTTGTCGAGTGCATCCGCCTGCGCATGCGCTAGCTCGGCTGCGTGCCATGCCTCAAGAATATCGCCATCCGAAAGAATCGGAACGCCATGCTCCTCCATCAGCACGTCAAGCTGGTGTAGCAACTCGGCGGCGCGATAGGGCTTGGCGATAAAGCCCGCACGGTCGGGTAATGCTTCCGGTTCAGGTCGGACGCGGCCTGAATTTACGAGAACGACCGTTTCGGGCCAGCGCTCCCGGATCGTGCTGGCGAGCGCCAGGCCATCCATGTCGCCGGGCATTTCAATATCGGTCATGACGATCCGAATGTCTTGGCGCTCTTCAAGAATTGTGAGCGCGTCTTGTGCGTCGCACGCCTCGAACACGCGGTATCCCGCATCCTGAGAATTTTGGTCGCGAAGACGCGCACGAGCGGTTCATCCTCGACAACCAGAGCAACACTATAGTCCAGCGCCGGACCTTGCGGTTTCTCCATCAGACTGGTTCCTCTACACCCCCCTTGGCGTCCTAAGTCTCCCCGCGCTGTGCCTCCGCGACGTCGCGGAGGATAGCGCTCCAACACGCGATAAGCAGCCCCTCATCGTCCGATCTCTCGTTGGTCGCGGCCGCGTAGATACCAAGGAGGCGGGCAACTTCATCGACCGGAGCGCCGCCCTGGCGCGCCATCAGCGTGGCGAACATCGCCAGCGCGCCGCCGATCGCGCGTACCAACGCAGGATCGGCGGCAAGCTGCGACGTGGATTCTGGCGTGTCGATGCTGTCGTCCGGCAGCGTGTCACCCGGCTTCATCGGGGAAACCCTTTCAGCGGCATCGATCGCCGCCTGCAAATGGTTCGCCGCGCGATGCTCTCTCGCCTCGTCGAGCATCGCGATAGCTTCGCGCATGTGGGCGATGGCACGCCGGCGAAGCGAAGCCAGATCTTTCATGTCCTGCCCTTGCGGAGGCAGGCCGTGGCCAACACCGGCCTGAGCGCTGGCGGATCGCCGGCCCTGGCGATCTCGACGGCATTCTTACCCGTCTGCCTGGCGCGATACGTTGCCTGACCGGCAAGGTGCATCAATTCGTCAGCGTTGCGCGGGGCATCGGAAGGGATCAGCACCGCCCCCATGCTGCACGTCACCGGATAAGGCGGGCCTGCCAGAACAGTCCTCAGGCGGGCGTGGATGTCCTGTGCGAAGCTCTGGCCTTCGGCGATAGGGCCAAAAATGCTCGGGCCTGTCGGAGGCCCTACCTGCAGGCCAGGCATGACGGCCAGGATCGCTGCAAACACTGCGACGGAATAGCCCTCGCGCGCGCCAAGGCCCCATGCGGATCCACAGATGATCGGCATATAGAGGCGCGCGAACCCGACGGTGGGCACGGCGTGGTCGAGCGCTGCGAGGGCCCCGGTGGCGGCGACGATCGCGAGCCAGATTTTCTCTCGCGAAAGAGCTTCAAGATACCCGGCCAATCGGCCGACAGGCAAATGGCTGTTCATGCGCGTTTTCCAAACTCGGCGAATCTTTCAACTTAGCAGCGGTCCGAAAAATGATACTTAAAACCCGTCGCCTTATAACCATCTTGCAGGCGATTCATGAAGGGTGAAACGCGCCGATCCTGGATGTTTACGTGCTACCGTTGCAGCGAATATCCGCCGATACCGGAAAGCCCTTGGTGTCAGCCAACAGGTCTTCGCCTATGATATCGAGATGGATCGCACCTATTTCGGCGGGATTGAGCGCGGCGAGCGCAATGTTTCGATCGACAATATCGAGCGCATCGCCACGGGATTGAAGATCAGCGCGCATCTTTTGCTGATGCAGCCCGAAATTCTGGCTGTGGAAGCCGATAGCTAGGCGAAATGTGGCCGGGCACGGCCTTTTACTGGCAACGCATGCGTAGCCATATTTCGAAGCTGTGCGGGCCTTGCGCGATGCGCCGGATCGCCGCCAGCATCCTGCGGCGGACAACCCACTGGAAACCTGCCCACGCTGCGCGCAATCTCGGCGTAGCTTTGGCCGCTGACTTTATTCAGCACGAATGTCTCGCGCGCTGCCGGCGTCAATGTGTCGAGAGTGGCCCTCATCACGGTTTCGGTGTCGTCGGCGCTGCCAAGCGCCCATTCGATCGTGATCGCAGCGACTGCTTCGGGGCGGCCCAGTTGACGGGCAGGGCGCGTTGTCGTGCGATATGGTCCGTGATCGTCATCGTCGCGCGTCTCGCCTTGCGGTTGGTTGGGGCACTGCCCGGTTGAGAAACCGACATTGAAATCCCGTTCACGGGCGCTGTCAGCCCGACTTGGTAGGGGCGCATCTCGTGCGCTAGGGGATGCGCCATCCATGCCTATCGACAGTCCTTCTTGAAACCGCGTGGCGCTTTACTTATTAAAGTTGCCGGGCGCCGTGTTCGGGTCCGGTGGACATGGAGGGCGCCGGCTCTTCCCGGCGCATCTCATGCCCAGATCGCTTCCCTAGGAGGATTTGGAAATGAGAAGCACGTTTGACTTTGCGCCGTATCGGCGTTCCACCGTTGGCTTCGACCGCTTGTTCAACATGCTCGAAGCGGGTCAGCGCGAGGATGATGGCTTTCCACCGTTCGACATCGTGAGGGACGGCGAGGACAGCTATCGCATAACGCTGGCCGTCGCCGGCTTCCGACCGAACGAAATCGAGGTCGTTGCCCAGCAGAATCAGCTCACCGTCACCGGCCAACGCGCCGAGGATGAGGACGAGGCCGACTATCTGCATCGCGGCATCGCGACCCGTTCGTTCGAGCGGCGATTCCAGCTTGCCGACTTCATCGAGGCCGGCGAGGCGACATTCGAGTATGGCTTGCTGAGCATCCAGCTCAAGCGGGTCGTTCCCGAAGCGATGAAACCGCGCAAGATCGAGATCAGCGGCGGTGCGAACGCCGCTAATGACCGCATCGAGGCACCCAAGGACGCCCAGGCGGCCTGATCGCGATCATAATCGGCTCGCCGGCGCCGTCCCCGTGGGGGCGGTGGCCGGCGGGTCATGCTCCAACTCTAGCCAGACAAGGAGATAACCGTCATGGCGCTCCGTGATTTGATCCCCTGGAGCCGGCAGGAGAACCGGCTTCCCGCGGGCGGGACCGGCGCGGCCAGTGGCGGCGTCCGCTTCGAGCCGCGCTGTCTCCCCTTTGTCGAACCGTTGACGGGATGGAGCGGCGGGCGCGATCCTCTTGCCCATGTCGAGCTGCGATTTCACGATCGTGATGCGGCCGAGCGCTATTGCCGTTCGACAGGACTGGTATTCCGGCTCGGCGCGTAGCCGGGCCTTCTAGGAGGTTGACGGGTTTGAGAAGTGTCGACGACGATCTGGACTATTACATGAGGCGCGCGGCTCAGGAGTGGGCGGCGGCCGAGACTGCGGCGATGCCAGAGGCGATCATCGTTCACGCGCAGCTCGCGCGCGCCTATGACGCACGCGCGCGGGCGCTCCGGGAGCATGCGGCGGGCGTGGCGTCATAGAACAGCCGCGCTAGAGCCTCTCCGGCTCGGCAGCCTCGATCACGGTGCTCAGCCGTTCGATCACGGCCGCGTTCGTAGCCGTTTTTGGAAGTTCGCGCTGCGCAAAGCGTTTCAGGCGTCGCACGTCGCGCGCGGGAAGCGCGAGGCGTAGCAATGTCTGGTCGAGCTTGTCCCGGTCCACTGACTGCGCCTGCTTGCCCGACTGCAGGAGATGATCGAGCAGGCGCTTGCGATCGGCGAAGCTCCAATCGAGCCGCGCCAGTTCATCCGGAGAGAGCGACAGCAGCGCGAGCGCAATCTCCATGATGTCGGCAAAGGGCAGCAAGACCGTGACGGTCCGGCTGCCCCGTTCACGCCAGCGCCGCAACGCGCTGCGGCTCATTGCCGGGTCTCTGAACCGGGCGATATATGCCGGTCGCCCGCGCCGCGCTCAGCGCGATCGAGCCAGCGCAGCGCTGCCATCACATCGTCGACCGGCACCGGGCTGCTGGCGCCTGGTGGGCGACGGAGGGCCGGTTGGCCCTCGACGGCCGAGCGATCGGACGCCCAGGAGGCGAGGATGGCGCGCTTCACTTCGGGCTCAAGCTGTGGGTGCCGAGCAACGATGAAGGAATCAAGGAACGAGCGTGTGTGCGACATGACATATCCTCCTTTCCTGCCGCGACTCTCTCCGAAAAGGGAGTTCCCAGAAGATTGGTTCGGACTTACTTAGGGTCAATGGATGAGGATGCGCCCAGCGCTTGCCGGGCGCTCGTTTTCTTCGTGCATTGAGCACTAAAGAACTAACGCGCAGTACACCGATTAAATTCCGTGGCGAACGGCCTCCGCAATCGCCGGCATCACGTCGATTTTATTCGAGGTATGTGCAACAGCGTTCGTGCTGACGATCCTCTCGACAAGCTCACCCAGAACGTGCGCCGCATCGCCGGCAAAAAGCGGATGCACGACCACGCAATGCGGTCGCGCGAACCCCATGCCGACCAGCTGGCGCGCCGCCTCGGCGAGGGTCCGGCCGGACGAGGCGATATCGTCGACCAGCACTGGCTGGCGATCGAGAAAAGCTGGGGCATTCGGAATCGAGATGGTGACGTCACGGTCGCCAGACCGGATTTTCTCGCACACGAGAAACGGAGCATCCGCATCGGCCGCCACCTGCGAGACCCACTGTTCGCTTTCCAGGTCCGGACCGATGATCAGCGGACGAGCGACATTGCGCTTGATCCACGAGGCCAGAAGCGGCGCGGCATGAACAATCTGGGTCGGGATGCGGTAGATTTCCGACAGCGCATGATAGCGATGGAGATGCGGATCGACCGTCACCAGCCAGTCGAGATGGCGGGACAGGATCGCGGCAAAGGTTCGCGACGTCACCGCCTCGCCGGGATGGAAGCGTATGTCCTGACGCATGTAAGCGAGATAGGGGGCGACGAGCCCGATCCGGCGTGCGCCCAGCTCGCGCGCCGTGTCGGCTGCGAACAGCAGCGGCAACAGCTTGGCGTCCGGATGATCGAGACTGGACAGCAGGATGACCTCGCGGTCGCTGACGTCGTTTACGACCCTGAGATAGGTTTCCCCGTCAGGAAACTGACGATGCTCGATCGTGCCGACTTCTGCATCGAGCGCGGCGAATAGCGGCTGTGCCAAGGCCTCGCTGCCTGGCAGCGCGAACAGCACGGGCCGGTTCATAGCGCTTCAATCCCGAAGATCGGCCCGTCGCTCACCGCATAGGCCGCCGCATAGTCGAGCTCGCCCGGACTCTCGGCATGGATGGTGCACAAGGGAGCCCCGGCATCCACCATCTGGTTCAGCCGACACTGCAGCGCGACGCCGGCGGCCTTGGCCATCGGCGCGCCGGCGAGCTTCGCGACCGTCGCAAGCTTGCGGTTGTCGATACTCACCAGGCGGCCGCGATGGGGAGCGATCATGTCCTGCTGAAACCGAGCGACCGGAGGAGCTCGCATGCCGCCCTGCGCTTCGCAGATACGTTGGAACTTGGCCCAGGCCCGGCCGCTTTCGAGGCACTCGAGCGCCCGCGCATAGCCTTTGCCGGCGGATGCCGCCTCGGTGAGCTCGAGGAGTCCTCCCGCCAGCTCGCAGGCCCGGTGTGCGAGATCTTCGACGCCCACCTGACCCTGGAGCACGCCAAGGATGTCCTGCGCCTCGAGCGCCGGGCCGATGCCCCGTCCGATCGGCTCCGCGCCGGGGCCGCGCATCACGCGCGTGCGAAGCCCGAAGGCTTGGGCGACCGAGCTCAGCGCGCGCTCGAGCGTGTCGGCGGCATCGGCGCCGCGTACCTTCGCCGTCGGCCCAACCGGGATGTCGATGACCAGATGGGTCGCACCGGCCGCGATTTTCTTGGACAGCACCGAGGCGACCATCTGCCCGACGGCATCGATATCGAGCACCCGTTCCACGCCGATGATCACATCGTCGGCCGGACTGAGATTAACGGCGCCGCCCCAGGCGATGCAGCCGCCTTCGCGCTCGACCACTTTGCGGATTGCGGAAACGTCGAGGTCGACAGGGGCCAGCACCTCCATCGTGTCCGCCGTGCCGGCCGGCGAGGTGATCGCCCGCGACGATGTCTTCGGCATGATGAGGCCCTCGGCGGCCATGATCGAGACGATGATCGGCGTGGTGCGATTGCCCGGCAATCCACCGACGCTATGCTTGTCGACGATGACCTCTCCGGGCCACTGCAATCGCTCGCCGACATCGACCATCGCCCTGGTCAGGCTGATCGTTTCGTCCGTATCGAGCGGGACCGCTGAGCAGGCCGTGACGAACGCCGAGAGATGGACATCGCTATAGCGTCGCTCGGCGATGTCGGTGATGATCGCTGAAAAAGCCCCATCGGAAAGCCGATTGCCATAGACGCGCCGACGCACGTCGCTGAGCGAGGCGAGAGGCTGGGCGTGCGCGATCTCGACCGGATCGCCGTCACTGACGCCGAGCCGCTGCCAAGCGGATTCGGACAGGCCGATCTCGCCTGGCGCTGGAGCCTCCGCGGAACTATGCAGCAGCGAGACGACGATTTCCCGCCCGCCGGCGCGCAGCGCAACTTGCGCGCGCGACGCGAGACCTTCCGAGCGGCAGACCGGACAGTCGTGGCGCATGACCGCGATCTGATCGCTTCCGGCAGCCGACAGGCCGATGCGGTGTGCCCGCAGCGTCGTCGCGACAGGCTCTGCTTCGGCGTCCTCGATAATCCCGGGCTTCATGCGAGCATGCCCCAGCTACCCAGCGCCGGTACGCTGCATGCCCAGCCCAGCTCCTCCGAGACGCGCTTTGCCAGAACCTGGGCGCCGGTCGGCTCGCCATGGGTGACATAGACATGGCGTGGGGCCTCGTGCAGAGACCCGAGCCAGCGCATCAGCTCGTCACTGTCGGCATGGGCCGAGAGCATCGTCAGGTTGGCGACCTCGGCTTCGACCGGGATATACTCACCGTGGATCTTGATCGTCCGGGCGCCTCCGATCATGGCGGCGCCGCGGGTGCCCGCCGCCTGGAAGCCCGAGAAGAGGATGAGGTTCTTCCCATCCGGCGCGAAGCGCTTGAGATGGTGGAGCACGCGGCCGCCCGTCGCCATTCCACTGGCCGAGATGATGACCTTAGGGGCGGGGTTGGCGGTGAGTTCTTTGGATTCTTCCACTTCGCGCACATAGTGCGCGACCCCGCACGCCGCTTCACACTCGGCGCGTGTCAGGCGATGCTCGTCCATGAAATCGCACATCAGCCCGCTCGCGTTGATCGCCAGCGGGCTGTCGAGGAAGATCGGGATGTCGCGCAGACGGCCTTCGGCGCGCAGCCGGGAAAAATGGTAGAGCAGGGACTGGACGCGGCCCACGGCGAAGGCGGGGATCACCACGGTCCCGCCACGCTTGACGCACCGTTCGACATGGTCCCCCAGGGTCTTGGTCGGATCGACCTGTTCGTGGCGGCGATCGCCATAGGTGGATTCCACGAGGACATAATCGGCACGGGCAGGTGGCTCGGGATCCTTCATGACTGCGTCGCCATAGCGCCCGACATCACCTGAGAAGAGGATCGTGCGGCCCTTCCAATCGATCTCGATCGAGGCGGCGCCGAGGATGTGGCCGGCGCGATGATAGCGCGCCCTGATGCCGTCCGCGATCGGGTGCCACGCCCCGAACTCGACCGTGCGGAACAGCTGCAGCGCAAGGCGGGCGTCAGCCTGCGTGTAGAGCGGCAGCGCGGGCTGGTGCCTGGAAAAGCCGTGGCGATTGGCGAACTCCGCATCCTTTTCCTGGAGGTGCCCGCTGTCGGGGAGCAGAAGCTCGCACAAAGCTTCGGTCGCCCGGGTGCTGAGGACGGTCCCGTCCCAGTCAAGGCGCGCCATGCGTGGCAGCGCGCCGGAATGATCAAGATGCGCGTGCGTCAGCAGCAACAGGCCGACATCGGCAACCTCGGGCGCGATCGGCGCCCAATTGAGGCGGCGCAAATCCCTCGGACCCTGGAACAGGCCGGAATCGACCACGACCTGCGTATCGCCGTCGTCCACCAGATAGCGCGACCCTGTCACCGTTTCCGATGCGCCGAGGAACGCGACGCCAAGGCCGTCGGCAGGTCGCGTGGCGAGGTCGATCCTTGCTTCCCGTTCGAGCAGGTTCACCCCGACATGGCCGCGGGAATGATGCTTTTTCCTTTTCTTGTGCATGAACTCTGGCCTGCCTCTCACGCTTATTGTCCTTAGCGCAGCATTGGTGGACGACCAGCGCACGCCTATACGCAAAAGCCGCAGAATGACGGCCGCGTCATGACCACTGCGTAACGCCGATAGGGATGGTGAGGTTTGTGAACCAGCCGGCATCGCCTTCTTGGGCGAATGACGGACTTCGGTCTCTACTTATACCTTGCTCCCGGGACTCGGATCTATGCTCGCAAGACATTGGCGAGAGAAGAGCGGCATATGGACGGGCATGACCATCGCATGCGCAAGCGTGGAAAGATCGTTTTGATCGGCTTCCTGCTAGTCGCGGGCTTTTTCCTCATCACCGAGCACACCGCACATTTCCTGGGTGTGTTGCCCTATCTGATCCTGCTCGCCTGTCCGCTCATGCACCTGTTCATGCATCACGGTCATGGCGGCCATCAGCATGGCCATGACCAGATGCCGGGTGCTGTCCCGACCGGACTGCCTGCGAATTCGAACGAGCGCGTGGAAGGGGGGCCGCGATGACGCATACCGATTATGGCTATGGTCTTTGGGGGCTGGCGCTGGTCAACGCCTCCGTGTTCATCCTATTCGCGTACAGCTTCTTCAAACCCGCCACCGGGCGCGACTGGCGCAGCTTCGGCGCATTCAGCGCATTCATCGTTGCACTCTTCGCCGAAATGTATGGCTTCCCGCTCACCATCTTCTTGCTCTCGGGTTGGCTCCAGTCGCATTTCCCCGGCCTCGACTGGTGGAGCCACGATGCCGGCCATCTGCTCGAGATGATGTTCGGCTGGAGGGTCAACCCACATTTTGGCCCGTTCCATCTTGCCAGCTTCGTGCTGATCGGCGCGGGCTTCTGGCTGATCTCGGCCGGATGGGCGCCGCTTCACGCAGCCCAGCGCGTTCACAAGCCCGCAACGACGGGAATCTATGCCAAGGTTCGCCATCCGCAATATATCGGGTTCATCCTCGTGATGCTCGGATTTCTGCTGCAATGGCCGACGTTACTGACGCTCGCCATGTTTCCGGTGTTGGTGGTGATGTATATTCGCCTTGCCCGGCATGAGGAGAAGGCGGCGCTCGCGGAATTTGGCCAGGCATATCGTGCGTATATGGACCGCGTACCCGCCTTTGTTCCGCGGCTACGTGGTCGGTCGGCTCGTTTCTCCGACTCCAACCCCGCTCGGGGGGAGGCGGCAGGTAAGGCGATGAGGCCCGAAGAGCAAGCTCCGCCGCGCCGAGGCTGAGGGGTTGGACGCTTCGCCGCGTATTATATTCGAACGGTGACGCACGCATCAGGCGCGTTGCACTGCGGTACTTTGATTTGTCGGGAGTAGCTTCACTTGATTTGGCGGATCGCGTGACATGAAATCCGTCGTGGTGCCCCAGAGTCGTCCCTCATCGGACCTTCGCGCATCGGCAAATCGTGATGTCAAAAAGCGCCTTCCCTCATCTGCTCTTCACTGGGACGAAGACGTACCAAGGCAGTGGTGGTCACAAGTTCGGCCGCTCGCCGCCGCCGTTCGCGCACGCCCTCCGCAATTGTCCATGAGCGGGTCGGCGACCCTCCAAGCACCGCCAAGCCGGGCCCGACGGAACCGCGAACGGCGTAGCTGACTCAGTCCGGCCGTGCGCCTTTTAGGGTGAGAAAGTAACTGGATGTGCATCGAGTCAGAAAGACAGCTTTTTCAAGCGATAGACCCTGCGGCGGCCGACGCGATATTCCATACATTGAGTGCCCGATGGGTGTTGCACATCCTGGTAGCCCTGAGCAAAGACGAGCTGCGATTTACATCCATTCGTCGAGCCATACCGAAAATCAGCGCTAATGTGCTCACGGTCCGCCTACGGGAATTGGAAGGCGTATCTCTGGTCTCGCGAATGATGTCGCCACCGCCTGAATCCTATCAACTCTATGGCTTGGGGCCATTGGCGCATGGTTTGAGACCTGCGCTCCAACATCTGGAGCAATGGAGGACTAAGCTCAGCTTACTCGAATGAAATGCAGCGTTTTAGGTCGATGTTTTATCGTCGACTGCGTTGAGACCACTCAACAGTGGATTTCCTGCTCCCCCGTGGTTGGCCCCTCGGCAGGAGAACAGCCGCGATCTCATCGTAGCTGATCGGGTGGACACGGTCGCTCGTGCGGAAACGCGCGATGTCCAACGTGTCGTCGCCGAACGTCACAGCAATCGAGTTTATGAGATAGGCTCGCTCCCGGGAGTAGGGCAGCATCCAGATCACTCGTTTTGTCGCGATATTTTGGCGTAGTCTGGTCAGTTTGAGCGTTAGCTGTCGGCTCGGCTGATCGTTGGATCCGACGGCGAGGACGGTGGTGCCATATAGCCTGGCGGGTTTACGCCACGCCAGTATCTGGTCGATGGTAGCGCCTGCCTCGACCACCGAATCGCACCCACTGGCGTATCGGTTATTGATCGCTCCCGACAGTCCGACGCCAATGCTGTCACCGATAACAAGGCACGCGAACATGCACATCCTCGTGTAGAGAGGCGACTGAGATTGCCGGACGGTACAGAACTTGGAACCAACTCGGCCTTGCTTAGTCTTCCATTGCCATAACGTGTGCAGCAAGCGCCGACACGTCGGCATGGCCTAGGATATAGGATGCACCCGTCTCGGAAAAGAATAGTTTGACGCGCTGCTCTTCTGAGGCGGGGGTAGAGGTCAGCACCGCCACGTCAGAATTCTTCCAGAAGGCGTCGACAAAATTTACAAGTTCAGACCAGGCCTTATCACTGTCGTCGTGAACCGTGATGCGCTCTCGCCCACGATAGAGTATCACAAGAACCGATACCTGCATGACACCTTGAAGCTCGCCCTGTGTACCTACCAATTTATGAACTGTCTCCAGGCTGCTGACCATGCTAAGCCCGACGCCGTTCGAGATCGCTGAAAATCGTCTCCAAATTGGAGCAACTTTGCGTGTGTAGTCGATTGATTGCGACTGGTGTAAGTCTCATGGAAACGACGGCCGTGGTCGACTGATACGACCAGAGCGGATGGAAGGGTTGTGAACCGTGGAACATCTTTCGGCCGCGGAGCTTCAGAATTGGATCGCGCTCTATGCCGCTGCGGGGCTTTGCTGCGCCCTTGCTCTTATCATGTCCTTGGGTTTCATCACCGTCGAGCTGTGCCGCGAACGGACATGGGAAACGGTCACCACGCCGAGGAACCTGCTCCGGCTCATCCCTAAAACCTGGTGGAGATGGCAGAAGCTGTACCTGCTTTCGACCCCTGTTACGCTTGCCATCGTGAGTGCATTCGCCATGACATTGTCTTGGCCTTAGGGCTACGCCCTTCCATCAGGATCGGTAGAACGCTTCGACGATCAGGCGCCAGATTTGTTCATCCTCAACGTCCTTCGGCGTGATTGAAAGAACGGGAGCGATCTGTTCAAGGCTCCGGCGAGCAGCCAGCTTCGGGATACGTAGCTCGACGCTCGTCTCCTCTAGAGCTTGCACTATGAATCGTCGAATCTCACCAGTAAGACGCGAGCGCGCTTCGAGGAGGAATTCCGGTCGACAGCTTCCAAGCGGGGTCAGCCGGTCAAAAACTGGCTTCTCAATTGCTAGTTCGATGCCATCTTGCATGAGGCGGTGCCTCGATCGGAGGAGGGCTCTCAACAAGGTCCTATGGAAATTGCTATCGACCGGTATGAACCTCAGACCCGAATAAATCGGTTGGGCGTAGGCTCGCAGTGGCGCATAGCCTTGCGCTTCGGGATATTGGCCGATAACGACAATCACCAGATACGGCCCTGTGATCGAGTTATCCCGCACCGATGGCGACTGGACGCGATTGGCGACTGCGATCGGCTCGGATCCTGCCGGAAAGATCGTCGAGCCTTTGAACGACTTGGCAAAGATCGTGAGAAAGCCTTGGGGTGCATGGCCGCGCGGCCATCGGCGAGATAGCGCTCGGATGCCTGCGAAGGCCCGCCTGCTGTGAAGCGCGTCGCCGTGAGTCCAGAGAACACGATCGAGTTCGATTCCAGGGGCAACTTCGATCCTCGCGGCGGCCGCTGCGAGCAGCTTGAACTCCGCGCCGATGGCACGCTCTGACGGCTCCTGATCGCTGGGGACGGCAATGTTGAGACCGGCATTGGCGATCAGCCTCCAGAGCAGGCGGGCGAGGCGCGGAACGGAAGCACTTCGCGTGCGGTCGTCGCTGGCGTCGTCATCTGGTCGTTGAGCGAGCTTTTCCGGCGCCGGGCGCAGAACCTCGAAATAGCCGACGGGGGGGTCTGCCGGCGTCTGGGCTCTCCGCGTTTCCGTGATGCGGTTCGTGGCTTGGTCCCGAAAGAAGGGACAGGACGAAACGTGTTCGGGCCGGTTTGTGCTTGTGAGCCGCCGCAGGTAATAGGTCTCCGCTTCCGACAGGAACGCGGGTGTCAAAATGGGTGGTGCCTGTTTGGTGCCACGGCAGTTGCAGGCAATCCACTTCGAGCCGATACGCGCCTGCTGCACCAACGTGATGCCGGCCTCTTCGTCATGTCGGGATCCTTCACCGATGTACCAGCGCACGAGAGCCGCCCGAAGGGGGAGCGGAAGGGGGATGCGAGCGGCGTCAAGTCCGTCGCTATGGCGATCAATCAACCACATGGACTAACCTGTCGAAGCGGGTTTCGATCCGATCGTCCCTGAAGCGTTCAGGATTGACAACAATATTCGCCCTGACCTCCACTCCCCATGAGCACGGCTAGGAGGTGCGAAATGAGATCAATCTTGCTCGTGGCGGTCGCCCTATCCGTTGCCTTTCATGGCTCGGAAGCCGGTGCCAGCCAAAAAGGCAGGGAGCGCAGGTCGGTGGAGGTGATCGTGATGGGGACGGAGCCAGCGCCGAGGGGATCTGCTGTCGATGCCACAGCTCCGCGCGCAGAGGATAACGGAGGCAATCGTCAAGTGACGGCTTCCAATTCGCTTCCTACGGCATTTCGGACCCATGACCTGAGCAGGCGTTGGGTCGCCTTTGAGATGGCGAACAGCTTCGCTGCGGCGACAGCGCAAACCGATCCCAATGACCAGGATCCCTTTGCGCATGTAGGAGTCGCGTCAACTGCGCCTCTTCAGTCGCAGGACGCCGTGTCATTCACTTCCCCAATAGCAATCCCAGGTTGGATGCGCGAGGGTGTGGTCTTCTCGAGTGTTCCAACGAGTAGTGCGCCGGGCTGCGCCCCAAGCGGCTATCGACCGGCGAGTTTCCTTGATTCCCGCACCGAATATAGACGATCCGGATACTATGAGATGATGAGCAGCATCGCTTGTGAGTACGGCATTCCGGTCGGCCTCTTCGATGCGATGATCATCCGGGAGAGCGGTTACAAGGCAGGGATCTATTCGCCAAAGAACGCTTTCGGATTGACGCAGCTCATGCCCGGCACGGCCGCCGACCTTGGAGTCAATCGCTACGACGTCGAGCAGAATCTGCGAGGCGGGGCGCGATACCTCCGGCAGCAGCTCGATCGCTTCGGACAGGTCCACCTGGCTCTTGCAGCCTATAATGCCGGACCGAGCCGCGTGAGGGACGGGATGCTGCCGCGGATCGCCGAGACCCAGGCCTATGTCGATAACGTGCTTCTAAATTGGCGACGTTTGGCGGCGCTGCCGCCGCGGGCGACGGTCCAGGTCATGTCGGAGCTCGCTGCCGTGCGGCAGCAGCACAGAGCCCGAAGGGTAACAGTTTTTNCGTACTAGGCGAGAAGCGGATCGAGCAAGTCCGTGGCCATCGTCGACATCCACAAGAGCAGGCTGAGGGTAAGCGTGGTCAGGAAACCGCCATCGCTTAGCTGTCGCGGGATTTAGCGTCGGTGTAGGCGGCTCTTCCCTGTGCCCGTCGCTTGGCGAGCTTC
>NZ_MIPT01000002.1:47772-192206 GCF_001853345.1 Edaphosphingomonas haloaromaticamans
TTCGATATCCTCGCTCATCACCGCTCCTCGCAAAAAGCGGCTATCAGCACTGCGGAGCAGCTTCCCGCAAGGCGGCCTTCAGAACACGGTTACGGCTGAGGGTGGAAATCTGAGCGAGTTGTACCCGCCGAGCCATCACGGCACTGACCTCCTTGACTAGCTTCTCAACTACCGCTTGTCGTAGCGGCCCGGCCCACTCCTTGCGTACCTCTGTGCCATCCATCCCTTCGATTTCGTCGAGCGCCGCCACGAGCATCGCCGGGAGGCCTTTGAATAACTCGGCGAGCATCACAAGCGAGGTTTGGAAGCGCTCGTCGAGGAAGAGGGCTGGATCACTGTAGGTCTCGATCGCGATCATGGCTTGCACGATGTTGATGTCCAGGGCGGCCAAAACCTGCTGGAGTTCATACACGAACATCGGCGCGCGCTTAGCGGGATCACTGTGAAGTAGGAGACCGAGACGCGTTTTGCTGATGCCGGTCTTCAGCGCCAGCTTGCGTTGGCCTACATTCTGTTCAGACATTGCTTCGAGGATCAGCGGGATGAAGTCCCACTGCTCGACCCTGGCCGGAACGCAGCCATCGTCGGAAGCTTCGATATGGGCAAGCGATGACAAGTCATGGCCCCCTTTTGCACGCAAGGCCTGAAACGAAACACACAGGCAGTGACTTAGCAAGCCTCTGCATTTTGTGCGCCTGCAGCAAAAGCCAGCAGCAACTATCTTAGCGGGACTATCTTCTCGTTACCCAGTTCTTCGCTGATCGCAGATTTTCGTGGCGGATTATCTGTGCCCTCCAATCCCAGTCGCTCAAGAACGCGCGCAGCTTTCTGGCCGACCACGTAGTGGAAGAGCATGATCGAAAGTGTGTCCCCCAAGCTTATTTCGGACCCAAGCCCCTCAGAGATGAGCTTCTTTACTGCATCCAGGCTGTCGGCACTTGATCTGGTGATGGTCAGATCGATTCGAATGTCGCCTGTTGTAGGGATCGCCGACAGATGCTCCCGGATTGTTTCAGGTGCATGGTCCTCCAGCGCACACGGCAACCCGATCCGATCGGAAACCAGATTTCCGAGGGTCTGATAGCACCTGGTTTCGTTCGAACGCAGGCGCAGGCTCTCCGTCGTCAAATTGAAGAAATGCTCCGATATGTCGAGCGCGAGGGTGCACTGATCTCCTGTCATGGCACCTGCACCTGGCTATCCTCCATCCTTAGCTGTGGTTCGATAACGTAGACACGATTAAGCCGGGCTGACGGGATCCCCCCGAATCCGGTTAGCGATTCTAACTTCGCCCGTCATTGATCGCAATTAGAGGCGCGGACGCCGAATCAAAAATTCGTCTGCCCCGAGAAATGGGGCGGCGTGCCCCAGATAGTGGGGCGAGCTGCCCCGCATGCCGGGGCGCGCCGCCCCGGCCATCGGGGCAGGGTCCGATCAGACTCACATAAAATTCGTTTGCGAGACCGTGCCGTCGGGAACTGCGTTGCCGCCGATCGCTCGCCGGGACCACCCTTCAATTGGGCGCGGGTCAGTCGCGTTCCGTTTGAAGGGAAACTCTCATGCAGTCTGTCATAAAGTACAGCGGTCGTGCGGAGCTGGCGATCTTCGCTTTGGTCGCACTCGCGTTCGCGCTCCTGCTCTTTGCCGGCCCGGCCCTCGCCGGTGCCGACACGACGTTCGATACGGCGCTCACGAAGTTCACCGACTTCCTCGAAGGGTCGGGCGGCAAGATCATCACCGTCCTGTCGCTCGCGGGCGGCATCGTCGCGTTGGCCTCAGGCCGCTTCTCGATGGGCCAGATCGCCATTCCTGTCGGCGTCGGTGTGGGTGCCGGGACCGGCATTCCGATCGTCACCTCCACCGTCACGGCAACAATCTGAACAGTCCAAGGGTCGGCCGGAATAGCAGATCCGGTCGGCCTGCGGGGAGGGTGGTGATATGGCCGCGGACAAGTACGTCGTTCCGTCTCATCTGGATGATCCCGAGCTAATCGGGCTGTGGACGCTGGATGAGTTCCTAGCGATGGTTTTGCCATTCGTCTGGGGTATCCTGTCTCAGCATATTCTCATTGGCATGTTGCTTGCGGGCGCAGGCTGGTGGGGACTGAAGAAGGCTAAGGCAGGACGGGCGATCTCCTGGCTGCTTCACATGGCCTACTGGCATCTTCCGGCCGGCTTCACCGGCATGAAGGCCACACCGCCCTCCTATCTCCGGCTGATGGCGGGCTGAGATGGAAATCTCCTACACCCACGCTCAAAGCCAGCGGGTCCTGAAGCAGCGCAACCTGCTTGTGATCGTCGCCGGCGTCCTTGGCAGCCTGTGCGCCATCCTCGGTCTTGTGACAGTCACGCGCGACAGGGAGATTGTCCTTCAACCGATCCTGGCATCGCCGTTGGTCGTGAACTCTTCAGGTGTCTCGCGGCAGTATCTCGAGCTGGTCACCCGCGACACCGCGGTGCTGACGCTCGATCGCAGCCCGGCGAATCTCGAATACTGGATGAAGTCGGTACTCGATATCACCGCGCCCAGCGCGCAAGGAAAGATCCGCGCCGACCTGATGAAGATCGTCAACGAGCAGCGCGGCTCGTCGATCGCCCAGTTCTTCACCATCCAGACTATGGAGCTGGATACGAAGAATCTGCGGTCGACCGTCACCGGCGACCTGCACACGATCGTCGGCAACAAGGTCGTCTCCAGCGAGCGCCGCTCCTTCCGCTTCGATTGGCAATATTCCGGACTGTCCCTGAAGCTCGTGGGCTTCGGAATGGTGACGACCGGCAAGGAAAAGGATCAGTGATGTCGGTCTACATCATCGGCAGCGCCGCGACCGGCGCGGTCTTCCTGTCGCGCTATTATTGCATCGTGAGCCGGATGATCGGCGTTGCCCTAGTCGCCGTGAGCTTCTTCCTCATCACCTCCCCGGCTTGGGCGGACCAGACGGTGATGGCAGCCGACGGCAGCCAGGTTGATTGCGCAGCGTCGGCAAAGGATCTCACCAGGATCAGCTTGGTCGAGGACGAGTTTGCGTCGGTCTCGAAGATCTCGACCGGNAATCCGCAGGATGACTTTTCCGTCGTCAACGAACCGGTGCGGGGAGACATCTACCTCTCGGTGCCGGAGGGCTTCGCGCGCCCGGCGCTTTCGTTCTTTGCGACCAGCAAGCGCGGCTACGTCTACAAGATCGTGTGCCGGATCGCCGGCGAGCAGGCCGTGCAGCTCTTCATCTCCAATCCGGCGATCGCGAAGGCCAACGTGGAGGAGAATGGGGCGCCCCAGGCGGTGGTTGCAACCAGCCCGCAGGAAGCGGCGGTCGTCCTCATCCAGGCGATGTATTCAAACAGCGTCGCCGATGGCTACGAGATGCGCCAGCGCACTCTGCGGCCGGTCTATGTCGGCAATCTCAAGGTCCAGATGATCGCTGAATATCGGGGGTCGGAACTGACCGGCCGCGTGCTGCGCATAGAGAATCGCGGCGGGGAAGCCGTCACGCTGACGGAGAGCACGGTCGCGCCGAGCAGTGCGCTCGCCGTGTCGATCGCCGAGCCGAAGCTGGAACCTGGGAAGGTCACCACGGCCTACCTCGTCTCACAAACCGGGAGGCAGTGACATGGCCTGGAATGACTTCCTCAAACGCAATCGTGAGCCGTTGGATGGCAGCGATACTGAGGGCGTCTCGCCCATCTCGGCCGACCTGTCCGCGAACGAAAGCATCCGAAAAAAGCAGCGCATGCTGCTCGCCGGGGTCGCCGGCGTCGGCCTGGTGGCATCGTCCTTCTGGATCTTCGGCGGCGACGAGAAGGCGACCGGTACGAACGACGACGGGACCGCGAAGGTCGAGGTGTCGACCAAGGACATGGTCAACAAGAATCTCAACCAGCAGGAGTGGATGGCGCTCTCCGAAAACCAGATGCAATCGGTCGAGAATCAACTGAAATCGGTCAACGGCCAGCAGCAACGCCTGGACCAGCTTTCGCAGCAGGTCGAACTGCTCAAGGGGGAAAATCAGGCGATGCGGGCGGACGGCTCGCGCGTCCTCTCGGCTTATCAGCAAGAGAATGAGGCGCTGCGCCGACAGGTGGCTTCCGCCCGAACTACGCCGGCGCCAGCGCCCGCGACCGGGCCGGGCGCGATGTACGGGCCCAACGGGACCCAGGCCTATCAGCGTCCGGATGGGCCGAACGCGTCTGCCAATGGTCGCCCGATGCCGATGGGAGGCGCCGCCGAGGTCAAGCTGGTCAGTTTCCAGACCGCAGATGCCGGCAATGCCACGCGCGTCGCTAAGGGAACGACCACCTTCAGCGACAGCATCAACTATCTGCCGCCCAACAGCTTCGCCAGTGCCAAGGTCATAGTCGGCGTTGACGCGAGCGCCGGCGTCAACAGCCAGACCGACCCCTTGCCGGTCGTGCTTCGCGTCACTGGCCCGGCCCGTTCCGTCTATCAGAACGGGCGCCTCCTAACGACCAAGATCGAAGGCTGCCTCGTGAACGGTGCCGCCCGCGGCGAGCTCTCGAGCGAGAAGGTCTACGTCAAACTGCAAAAGATGACGTGCCCGCAGCCTGGCGGGCGCTACGCCGTCTCCGAGGTCAAGGGGTTCATCGCCTTTGGCGGCAAGACAGGGGTGCGCGGCCGAGTGGTCAGCCGGGAAGGCTCGCTTGCCATGCAGGCGTTTCTGGCCGGTCTGGTCAGTGGTGGCGGCAACGCTCTCAACACCGCTTTCAATCAGCCGCTCGCCAGCATCAGCACCGACGGGGAGGGGGGCGTCAACCGCACGCCCAACTTCGGCAGCGTCGGCCTGCGCGCGCTCGGCGGCGGTGCCGCGGAATCGGGCAAGGACGTCTCGAAATATCTGATCGAGCGGGCCGAGCAATATCAGCCCGTGATCGAGATGCCGACCGGCATCGATGTCGAAATCGTTTTCCTGGAGGGTGTCTATGTCCGCAATTGATCGTCTGCGAAAGCTGCGCGCGTTCGCTCGCCCGGCGCCGATTGTAGCGGCCGCTGCCGCGCTCGGCGTTGCCGGAATCGCTCTTGCAGCCGATGTCGCCGGCAAGGATGACGCCAAGGTCAGCCTGCTCCTGAAGACCAGGCTTCCGAAGACGCCGATCAACAAGCTCGATTGCGATAAGATCGACGGGCTGTGCGAAGTCACCTCGGGCGCGAACCTCTTCTACGTCAATCATGGCGCGCGCTATCTGATCATCGGTCGTGTCTACGATATGGAGACGCGTCAAGACCTGACCGCGGCGCGGCTGCTCGAGATCAATCCGGACATGCTGGTGGGCGGGGCCGCCAAGGCGAACGCCGCGGTATCCGATGACGGCGAGGCTGGCGAAATCGCAGCGACGGCGCGCGGTGTCGGCAAGACATCCGCGCCGGTCCGCCCCGTCTCGCTCAACCTGTCTGGGCTTCCGGCCGACGGGGCCATTGTCTGGGGCAACCGGTCGGCCAAACAGAGCATCACCATCTTCACGGACTTCCGTTGCGGTTATTGCAGGGCGCTCGCCAGCGTCTTGCGCGGCATGGATGTGAAGGTGGTCGAGCGTCCGATCTCGGTCCTCGGTAGCCGCGACATCGCCGACCGCGTCTATTGCTCCAAAAACCAGGAACAGGCGCTGCATGCCGCCTATGCCGGTGAGCCATTCAAAGCGCCGGCGAGCTGCGACACCAAGGGGCTCGATGCAAACGAGCGCTTCGCGCGCGAGCATGGGCTTAATGCGACGCCAATCATCGTTCGGGGTGATGGCGCCGTCCTGGAAGGATATCGGCCCAAGGAGTTTCTCGAGGCCTGGCTGCAGGGGACGCGGTCGTGACGGCGCGGCACGCCCTGTCGCTGCGCGGCTGCGCGATCGCCGCTCTGTCCCTGCTTGGCGGGTGCGCCACGTTCGGCAGCAATGTGAAGGGAAGTTTTTCCTGTAAAGCGCCCGATGGCATCTGCGCGCCATCGTCCTCGATCGACGATCGAGCACTCGCGATGATCACCGGAGAGGGCACTGTCGAGCGTTCATCGCCGGCCAGCAGCGGGCCGGCCAGGCAGTCTGCACCCAGATCCTCGCACATCGCCTTTTTAGGACAAGCGCCGGCACCTCAGATCGATGCGCGCCGTACCCAGGAGCGCGTGCTGCGCATTGTCTTTCAGCCATATATCGATGAGCGTGGCCGCCTTCATGAGGTGACGGCAGTCCATGCCGTGGTGCAAAGCGGGGAATGGCAACAACAATTCCTCGTCAATGCAACAGCGATACCGGACCGAGATGCGATTGTCGCTGCTGAGCAGCCGGAATCGCTCGCCGAAGCGGTCGATCGAGCGGAACTGGCAAGCCGAGCGACGGGCGGCGTCGACCCCAATCTACCCGATCCTGCGGCCGTCGCGGCAGCCCGCGCCCGTGCAGCCGACCCGGTCAAAGCGATCAAGGACGATGTTGCGACCCGTCTAGCCCCCAAGGCGGGCCGCACACCGACGCCCCCGGCCACTAACGTCTCCTCCAGGCGCGCGGAATCGCGCAGCGTCGAGGGAGCAGTGCCGGGGGCGCCGACTATCGAAGCGAAGGTGCCGCCGCTCGCAACGGCAGACAAAGCCTCGGCCGGGACCGCCCCGGCGCCGGAGGGCGCAGACAGTGCGACCGCGATCGGCGAAGCAATCACGCGGGTGAGAGGCTCTACCGAATACCAGGCGCGCTCGGCTCAGGCAGCGAGCGACGCGAAGGCAGCAGCTCTGACCGGATCGACGCCGACACCCGAGCCCAAGACGAAGCCCACCGTGCGCGCGGCGAACTTCCCGGCCGCTGCTCCAGAGGAAAATTGAGATGGCGAGCGGCTTCCTCGATGAGTTGCTGTCCGGTATCTTCGGCGACAGCAAGCGACCGGACACCCAGCGGCCGGACCTGGTGGTCCCGATGCTTGCGCATTGGCTCCCTTATCGAAGCTTCGACCCGAAGACCGGTATCTTCTACAATAGCGCCTCGCGCGGCTTCGTGATCGAGGCCGCGCCGCTGGTCGGCGCGGACGAGCGGACGGGTGAGATCCTGGCGCAGTTCCTGTCCGAAGGCATTCCCGCGCCCGGCTGCCTTCAGATTCACCAATGGATGTCGCCGCGCATCGGCGAGCAGCTCTCGAAATGGTATCTGCCCCGCTACTCGGCGCGCGGCGTTTACGAACGGATGGCCAAGCACCGGGTCGACTTCCTGACGGACGGCGTCTGGAATTCGCTTTCAGCCGACGCGCCGTTTTGCCTTCGCCATCATCGGGTCGCGATATCCTACTCGACGCCGGAGTCCTCAAACATCACGATCGAGCAGATCGTATCGCTCATGGACGGGCTGATCTCGGCTCTTCAATCGGTGAACGTATCCGCCCGCAAGATGGACCCGGTCGCGCTCATCGGCTGGATCGACGATATCACGTCGCCGACCACCGCCGCTGGCGACGATGCGGTGAGCTACAACCCTCTCGACCCGATCGCCGATCAGGCGATCCGAAGGGATATCGAGCTGCATATCGAGCCGGACCGCATGTTGCTGCGGACCGAGCGCTTCCGGCCGACCGGAAAAACGCTGAAGGGCGCGCCGGAGATCGGGGAGATCTACCCCGACGTGTTCGATGTGCGCTCCTTCTCGGTGCGCAACCTGCCCACGCGCTGGGCGCCATGGGACGTAACCCGGCTGATCGGCGACATCTTTACCGACAAGCTGCGCATGCCATGCCCCGTATCGACCAACCTGTGCATCGAGTTCCCGGACCCGCAGGCGTCGACCAACAAGGCCAGCTACAAGTTCATGCGAACGACCAGCCTGGCCGATTCCAAATCGTCCCGCTTCCTGCCGCAGCTCCGCGAGCAGTCGCAGGAGTGGCGACACGTCAATGAAGAGATCCGGCAGGGCAGGAAGCTCGTGCGCGTGTTCTTCAGCGTCACGTCGTTCTCGCCGAAAGGGCAGGGCGACAGCAACGAGCGAGTGCTGAAGTCGGTCTACCGTGCGGCGGGCTGGGATCTTCTCGATGACCGCTACCTGCAGGTGATGGGTCTGTTGTGCGCGATGCCCATGACGATGGCCAATGGCCTGTCAAAGGATCTCGAGCGCATGAAGCGGATGCGCACTCTGCTCACGACGACGGCCGCAAATCTCGCGCCGCTGCAGGGGGAATATCTCGGCGGAAGCATTCCCCACCTGCTGCTGATCGGCCGGCGCGGACAGCCCTTCTTCTGGAGCCCCTTCGAGAATGCCGCCGGCAATCACAACGTCGCCGTGTTCGGCAAATCGGGCTCCGGCAAGTCGGTCGCGCTGCAGGAATTATGCGGCTCGCTCTGCGGTGCCGGCGCGCGAGTGGTCGTGATCGACGACGGGCGTTCGTTCGAGCATTCGGCCAAACTTCAGGGCGGCGCCTTTGTCGAGTTCACCATGAGCTCGGGCTTCTGTCTCAATCCCTTCTCGATGATCGACGAGGCCCAGGCCGCCGAAGACGAGGACTATCTCCTCGACGGCATGGCAATGCTGAAGGCCATCATCAATCAGATGTCCCGGCATATCAACCTGCTCGACGACACCGAGCGCGGGCTGATCGACGGTGCCGTGAACCAGGTCTGGGAGGCGCACGGCAGCCGCGGCTCGATCGATCTTGTCATCGAGGCGCTCGAGGCAACCGGAAACGGGCTGGCCGCGAACCTTGCGATCGCGATGCGGCCCTTCTCGTCGGGCGGCACCTACGGCCGCTTCTTTCAGGGCGAGGTCTCGTTCGAACTTTCGGCCCAGCTCACGGTCTTCGAGCTCTCCGATCTGTCTGCCCGTGAGGAGCTGCGCAGCGTCGTCCTGACGGCGATCATGTTCATGTCGCAGCAGATGATGCGCAAGCTGGATCGTTCGATCCCGAAAGCGCTACTCCTCGACGAAGCATGGCAGATGCTCCGCGGCGGGGCGATGGCCGATTTCATCGAGACCTACGCGCGTACCTGCCGGAAATATGGCGCATCGCTGGTCACGGCGACGCAATCGCTGAACGACTATTACAAATCGGCCGGATCGGTCGCGGCGCTCGAAAATTCCGACTGGTTCGTGATCCTCCAGCAAAAGCCGGAGACGATCGCAGACTTCAAGAAGCATGACCGCTTCGAGATGGACGATCACACCGATGCGCTGTTGCGATCCTTGAAGCGCAACGGCTTCGAATATTCGGACATCATGATCAAAGGGCCCGACACCCTCGCTGTCGGCCGCCTGGTCCTCGACCCCTATTCCGCAGCGCTGTTCTCCTCGAGTCCGAAGACTTTTGCGGCGATCGACGCTCTGATCGCCGAGGGCCTCAGCATGGACGAGGCGATCGAGCGGATCGCGTTTCCGAACAATCCCGAAAAGTGGGTCAGCAATCTCGTCCCGGAGGACGAGATCGCGATCGCGGCGGAGTAGCAGGGATGGCGACGCATCCGGTCCCGACCACCGCCCGGCGATACATCGGGTTCACGCGCCATGAATGGCAGACCATGCTTCATTTCCTGCTGCATGGGCTCGGCTTTGTCGCGTCGACGATGCTCATCACCTGGGGCCTCTTCTGCCTCTTCTTCCTCGCGATCGGCGGCTTCTCGTTCGATGGTTTCGTCCATCAGCTCAATAATTTCACGACGCGCTACGTTGCCGCGGACCCGGCGCGCACCGCCGCCTTCCTCAACATGTTCGCGATCGCGCACATGATCCTTTCCACCGCCGTCGTCGCTCTTCGCGCCAATCGCATCCTTCCGCAGCGTGCGGATGAGGGAGTTCCGCCTCATGGCTGACCAACCCCAACTCGACCTTCCTCCCCCTTCCGCGCCTGAGACCCGAGCAGCGAAGCGCAGGGTCGGTTTTGGCGGCTTCACGCGCGTCCAGATGCTGATCCTGTTGCTGCTCGTCGCTGCGATCATCTGGGGAATGTGGGTGACGCGGGCACTGACCCAGTCGAAACAAGACCATATCGTTTCGGCACGGTTGTCGGCGCTGGTCGGCGACTATGTCGAGGCACAGCGCTTCTCAGGCTCGCCGCCCGACCGCGTGCGCGCCGAGATGCAGGCGTTCATGTCCTCGCTCGACAAGGAACTGCAGCGCAGGAGCCAAGACGGCCAGATCGTGCTTGTCGGTGAAGCCGTGCTCACCAAGAACGTGCCGGACATCACCGACAGCCTGAAAAAGGCGGTCTTTGCCTCGGGCGTTCCCGAACCCAAGCGTATGTCCGTCGAGGAATTGCAGCGGATGCAGGAGCTCTCGGCTGCCCAATCGGCGCTGGCCGCCTCGCGTGCAGCACCGCTGGCGGCGCCGGGGGCAACCATCGATCCGATGGCTGGCGTCCCCGGCGCCAGCCCTCAGGTGCCCGCGGGCCAGGCTTTTCCGGCCCAGCCAATCCCGCCGCAGATTCCCGGTGCGTCCGTCTCGACGTTCGGAGGACCTGATGGCAACGGCGGCCAATAGGGTGGAAGCCCTGCGTTGGCGTCCCCGCACGCGCATGTGGGGGATGCTGGCGGTGGCCGTCGCCGGGACGCTTGGCTTCGGCGCGATCGGCGAATGGCGTGATGGCCACGCCCTTTTGATCAACACGACGGACTCGCTCCCGAATTGGGCGTTTCTCATCCAGCGCCACAAGCTGCCGGCACGCGGCGACTATGTGTTCTTCGATCCGCCGCCCGGCGAGCTCCTCCGCCGCCATTTCGGCGCGAAGCCACAGATGTTCGGGAAGATCGCCTACGGCGTGCCCGGCGACATCATCAGCCATATCGGCCGGACGGTCGCCGTGAATGGTCACCCGGTCGCGCAGATGAAGCCCTTCACACGCTTCGGCGAGCCGCTGACTCCTGGCGCCACCGGACGGGTGCCGGCCGGATGCTATTTCGCGGCGACGCCTCACAAGGACGGCTTCGACAGCCGTTACGGCGAAATTGGCTTCGTCTGCGGGCGCCAGATCATTGGGACAGGGGAGCCAATCCTATGAGGATGCTTGTCACGAGCTGCGTGTGCGCGGTTGCGGCGCTAGGCGCGGCGCTCGTCTTTCCCCCGATGCGGTCGGAAGCGAAGGATTATGGCCAGGCGGCACAGGCATTTCCGGTGATCGAGCCGGATCTGCTTTCGACGATCGAAGCCCGACTGCGCAGGGCCGAGGCGAGTGGCGAACTCGCGCGCACCAATGAGATGTTTGCCAAGCGCGTCGAGGCGAAGGTTCGGCGTCCTGATCCCGTGGCGGGGATAACCGCGGCGCGAGCGGCCCGAAGCTGGGACTTCGATCCTTCGGTCATGATGGAGCGCGACATTCGCGATCAGAAAGGAAACCTGATCGCCGCGGCCGGCCAGCGTATCAATCCGCTCGACTTCGTCTCGGTCCGACAGGACCTCGTCTTCATCGATGGTGACGACCCCGCGCAGACGGCGTGGGCCATCGAGCATTACTCCGACATCAAGGCCAAGATCATCCTGGTCAATGGCTCGCCGGTCGAGCTGATGACCGCGAAAAAGCGGCGTTTCTATTTCGACCAGGCAGGCAAGCTCACGACCCGGTTCGGCATCGAGCACACACCGGCAATCGTCACCCAGGCCGGCAGGGTGATGCGCGTGTCCGAAGTCGCGCTCAAGCCCGGAAAAACAGGCTGATGCCACCTTGGCTAGACATGCTTCGCACGCCGATGGCGGCCCCCGAGACCGGCGCGCTGCGACGTCTGCGCCTGATTTGGCAGATGCTTTGTCTGATGCTCGGCGCCGCGATTATTGGCCTGCAGCCGCTATCGCTCGCCTTCGGGCGGGCGGCGCCATGCGCGATCGCAGTACTTCTGCTTGCCAATATCTGCACGACCGCCGTCTACCTCGCGCGGAAGCATCGCGCCGACACCTCATTTCTGGAAGCAAGCGGGGAGGAGCAATGATGCATAGCGCGCGATGGGCTCTGCGGCTCCTCCTGACGATGATCGCCGCCTTCATTCTCGCGCCGAGCGCTCAGGCCGCGGGACCGACCTGTCACGGGAAGTTCGTCAACCCGATCACCGATGTCTGTTGGTCGTGCCTCTTCCCGCTGTCGGTGGGCGGCCTCAAGATCTGGCCGAGCGGCCGGCCGGATACAGCCAATCCGGCTTCGCCTATTTGCGCCTGCGGCAGCCCCATTCCTCGGATCGGTATCTCCGTCGGTTTCTGGGAACCAGCGCGCCTCGCGGACGTGACCATGAAGCCTTGGTGCTTTCCGAACCTTGGTGGTATCCGCATCGCACCCGGCTTCGACATCGGACAGGGCTATTTGGCCGGCCCGTCGATGGTGGGCGGCCGCTCCCAGAGCACGGCCAAATGGCACGTCCATTGGTATGTGTACCCGCTCCTCTACTGGATGGAAATCCTGACCGACTTCGTCTGCTTCGAGCAGGCAAGTTTCGATATCGCGTACATGACCGAGATCGACCCGCTCTGGCAGGACGACTCGCTGACAGCACTCATCAACCCGGAAGCCATCGTTTTTGCCAATCCGATCGCCCAGGTTGCCTGCGCCGGAGACTGCATCGCCGGCACCGCCCATTTGCCGCTCGATCCGCTATTCTGGTGCGCTGGCTGCCAGGGCAGCATGTATCCGCTCAATGGAAACGTGCCGTCGTCGATCGGCCACGTTCAGTCCTCGCGGCTCGCGCTGTCGCGCTTTGCGTACAAGATGCACCGCGAGGCGCTGGCGTGGGGAACGATGGGGTCGGCGGGCCTCTGCAAGAAGTACCTCATGCCGATCATGCGGAAGCAGCAATACCGCTTTCAGATGGTCAATCCGATCCCGACCGTGAGCGGTCGCTTCGCTTGCTCCGCGATCGGGGCATCCACCATGCCGCCCGACGCAGGCCGCGCCTATCCCGCCGGTGGCGAGGACATGGGCTACCTGGTCTGGCGCAAACGCAACTGCTGCGTTCTCTAGGGGGGCCTTTCGATGCGCGGATATCTTTGGGCTTCTACTGCTGTTCTCGGCATCGCCAGCATATCGGCGGTGCTTGCGCAGAGCGTCGATGGGATCGACGTTCAGGCGATCAAGAAGCGCTCAGCCGAGCTTCAGGCTGATGCCGAGGCGTTCGTCAATCAGGTGAAGGACAGGGGTGATGCGTTCCGCGAGGAGGCGGCCAATGTGAATGACGGTGGCATGGCCAACATGCAGCGCGTTGCGAAGACCGATCTGCCCAAGGGGCCCGCTGGTCCGGTCGACTTCGACGAAATCGTAGCGGGCGCCGCGTCGAACGCGACGGTGGGGAAGGGCGAAGCACCCCAGTTCATAGTGTTTGCCAGCCTGTCGATGCCGCCACAGGCGCTCAAGCAATTGATCGGCGATACCGCGCGCGCGGGCGGTGTGGTCGTCTTCCGGGGCTTTCCGAACAATTCGATGAAGGAGTTTTCGTCCGCCCTCGGGAAGATCGTGACCCGGCAGGACGATTTCGCCAATGTCGGTATTGATCCGCGCCTCTTCCGCGCTTTCGACGTCCAAGCTGTTCCGACCTATATCGCCGTCTCGTCCGATTTCGACCTTTGCGCCGGTTTCTCGTGCCAGACCAAGGTTCCGCCCCACGACCGTCTCATTGGCAACGTCTCGGTTGAATATGCGCTCGAGCAGTTTGCCGAGGGGAATGGCCCGGGTGCCCGCGTCGCCGCCGTTGGGCTCTCCAACATGCGCAAGGTCAATCGGTGAGGTCGATCCCCGCCTCGGCTGCGCTCGTTGTCGCGCTGATGGTCGTAACGCCGGCGCTGGCGCAAACGACCGTCGAGGAGGCGCGGGAGCAGGGCAAGGAGCTCGGCACCCAGAAGCGCAACGATCCGACGCTCGTACCGTCGAGTGACGCCCAGGCGGCAGCGGTCCCCGGCTATTCCGGCCCGAGCCTGCCCGAAGGTTCCTATTTCGACGATCCCGAGCGACTTGAGGCGGCCGGTCAATCGGCGAAGTCCTCGAACGAGCAATATCGCATCACGACGGACGCCGATCGGACGCGCGCGACGTTCAGCAATTCGGAGATCTTGGCGGCCACGCAGAGGGCGACGTCGGTTGAGAACGATCCATCCACCTATCTGGCCGGTGAAGATTATAGCGGCGGTGGCGGGTCTTGTGTGCCGTTGCCACCGGCGGTTGGGAACGCAGGCTACTACGAAGCGACCTGCAATCAGGGCACGAAGATCGAGGACCAGCCGCGCTCCTGCTCGATCACGATGGTGCCGGAGACGACGACGGTCGACGCCTTCAAATTCTTTGTGGTTCCCAACAGCGCCTACGGCACCCCGTTCGCACGGTACGATTCGATGGCGCCGCATATAACGGCCGGGACATGCCGTCCGACTGGCGTGGTGATGCAGGCGTGCGCCGCCCATCGCATCTACGGCGTTTCGACGAACAAATTTTGCGACGATTACAACGCCACCGAATATGTTTGCTCCCAGGACCTGACGGGAATTGCCTTCCTCCCTAGCCCGATTACCGGACGGGATTGGCATGCCAAAACGACCGACACGCAGGTCACCGTCAAGAGGGCCGACGGCTGTGGACATCTTACAGCGGATGCCATGTGCACGGCCGATCCTGCGGGGGAGATTTGCACCGAGGGCCCGGAGACCCGCGTCATCAATGGGGTGCCGATAACCCAGGCATGCTGGGCGTGGAAAAGAGACTTCACCTGCCACACGCTGACTCCCGCCAGCGACTGCGGCGACCTCGAGAGCAATCGGGCCTGCACCTATTTGCGGACCGAATGCCTTGATGACGAACCGAACGGCGGCGCATGTCAGGTCGAAAACCGGGTTTATAAATGCCCGACGCCCTTGAGTGGGACCAGCGACGCACCGCAATATATTTGCGGCGACGATGTCTACTGCATCAACGGTGATTGCGAGCCGATCGTTCGCGAGGCGTCGACCGAATTCAAGGATGCGCTCGTCGCCTTGCATTCGATCGACCAGGCCGGTGAGGAGTTCGACGAGACCAATTTCACGGTCTTCAAGGGCAATCGCGAGACCTGTCACAAGCCGGTGTTCGGGCTCATCAACTGCTGCGCCGGCAAAACGTCAGGCCTGCTGACGGTCGGTGCAGGCGCAGCCGCACTGGCCGGCGGGCCTGCGGCGATCGCCGCGTTGGCGACGCCCTTCCTGACCCTGTTCGCTTGTTCGCAGGACGAGATGAAGCTCGACATCAAGGATCGGATGGGTCTGTGCCACAATCTCGGAACCTATTGCTCATCGAAGATCCTCGGCATCTGCACAACGAAGCGGACCGCCTATTGCTGCTTTGAAAGCAAGCTCAGCCGCGTGCTTCAGGAACAGGGCCGGCCACAGCTCGGCAAGCCTTGGGGGAGCGCCAAAAAGGAAACGTGTCAGGGCTTCACCGTCGACGAATTTGCCCGCCTCGACCTCTCCGTCATGAATTTCACCGAGGTGTATGCGGACTTCATGGATGCGGCGAAGCTGCCTGACGAAGTCCAGACGATGACGGACATCCAGGCGAAAATTCAGTCCTACTACGACCTCCACGGAAAATGAGGCGGGTCAGATGTGCACCACGCCGGGGGGAGGCCGTCCGAAGCCAGAAAGTCAGGGAGAATGATCATGTCGATGCCGCTTCTTGAGCTGCCCGTCATCGCGGCAGCGCTGCTGCTTCAGCCAGCGCACGAGAGCCCGTCGCCGCGCCCGCCGTGCGCCTCCCGGCACGCCGCAACGGTGGCCGATTGCTGTGTTCATTTACCGGATTGGGAAGCGCGCAAAGAAAGCCCGCCCCGCGAACGCCCTGCACAGTCGCCCGGTAAGGCCGAGGGAGGGACGGAACATGGCAATTCTTGACCGGACGGTGATCCTTGCGGCAGCTCTCTCGGCGGCGATTTGGGCGCCCGCGCTTGCCCAGGACGCGCCCGCGGCCCGAAATGATACCATCGAGCAGGATCGGCCGGACGAATTCTACTGCGGCGAGCGCAGGCTGGGGCAGTGGTTCTATTGCGCGAAGCCAAAGCCGATGGACAACGCCAAGCCGGCGACGCCTGTCGAAGCGGATCGCGCCACGGATCGGATCGCCGCGATCGCCAAGCAACTCGACGAGCTGAAGGCCAAGGCCATCCTCGAGCCGACGGAAGCGAACGTCATCAACTATATCCGCTTCCAGCGCGAACAGCTCGATCGCGCGTCGACATTCTCGGACACCTGGCAACGCGCGCTCTGGCAGAACCCGGACCTCGACTATACGCTGCAACGCCCGGTTTCGACGGTCGGCAAGCGTCTGTGGCTCGATAATCGGAAGGCCGACCGCGATGCTGTCCTCACCAGCCTCGGCCAGCGCTACGGGCTGTTCTATTTCTATGCCCAAAGTTGCGGCGCGTGCGAGGTGTTCGCGCCGATCCTGCGATCGGTCACCGATAGTCATCGGATGACGGTGATGGCCGTATCCATGGACGGCGGGCCGAGCAGGGATTTTCCGAATTACGTCGTCGATTCCGGGCAGCGGGCACGAATGGGTGTGCCGGGCAATGAAACGCCTGCGCTGGTCCTGTTCGATACCCAGACCAAGCGGACGATTCCGGTCGGCTACGGCGTGCTCAGCGCCGACGAAATCATGGACCGCATCTTCATGCTGACCAACACCAAGGTCGGGAGCGACTATTGATGACACAGGCAAAAAAGGGCGTCCTGCGCCGGAAGTTCGGCTCTGGTCTGGCGTTAATCGCAGCTTCCCATTTCGCGATCGTCGGCGTCGCGCACGCTGATGTCGCGTCTGAGATGAACGGCTTCTTCAACGATGCCGGTGGCGCCGCAAATGTCACCGGGCCGACGGCATTCCAGGGTCAGTCCGCGGGCTATTACTCGCTTGGCAACGTGTGGACCCGCTTTCCGCAGAAGAGCGTCTCGCCGTTCAATCTGCAGCTTCCGAGCGCGCGGGCGGGCTGCGGCGGCATCGACCTGTTCGCAGGCAGCTTCTCCTTCATCAACGCCTCGGAAATCGTGGCGATGTTGAAGGCGACCGCCAACAATGCCCTTGGTTTCGCCTTCAAGCTCGCGATCGATTCCGTTTCGCCAGAGATCGGGAAGGTAATGGATGAGTTCAGCCAGAAGGCGCAGCTTCTCAACCAGATGAATATATCGAGCTGCGAGACGGCGCAGGCGCTGGTCGGTGGAATCTGGCCGCAGATGGAAACCACCCGCTCGACGATCTGCGAGGCGGTCGGCAACAGCCAGGGCATATTCTCCGATTGGGCCGCTTCACGGCAAGGCTGCAACAACGGCAACCGCCGGGACAGCACAATCGCTGGCAATACCGATGCGAGCATGAAGGACCAGCTCGTCGGCGAGCCACACAACTACACTTGGGAGGCGCTGAAGAAGTCCGCCAAATTCGGGGCGTTCGACCAGTCATTCTCCGAATATATCATGACGCTCGTCGGCACGGTGATCACCACGCCATCAACCGATCCGAGCGTAGGCGGGAAGGTCATCATGTTCGGGCCCGCCGAGGAGGCGGTGGTTACGGCGCTGCTCGACGGCACGGCGAACGCACCGGCGGTGAAGATGCTCAAGTGCAACGACACGGATTGCTACGATGTCGGTGAGCAGACCCTGACGGTGCCGGCCTCGTCGGCGTTGCGGCCGCGGATCGCAGGGATGATCCGCTCGATGAGCAGCAAGATCAGGACGGACACCGCGCTCGACGGTTCGGAGAAGCAGCTCCTCAACCTCGCGACCGTACCGCTCTACAAGATCCTGTCAGTCCAGGCCTATGCGCATTACGCGCTGACCGACGGCGAAATCGAAACGCTCTCAGAGATCGTCGCAGTCGATCTGCTGGCCGCGATGCTCGATAACATGCTCGATCGCGTCGAGCAGGCGCAGACTCACTATCAGACGTTCGACCAGGCCACCGCGACGCAGTGGAAACAGCAAATCGCTGCGACGCGGCAGAAATTCGCGCAGCGTGACGTGAAGCTCTCCAACAAGCTGCAGGTGACGATGCAGATCATCGATCGCAGCATCATGCTCGAATCCACGCTCCAGAATTCGATGACGCCGGGCATGGCGTCCGCGCTCAATTTCTCGCGCGGGTTGAACGCACAAGGGCTGAATTAGGGCAGGGGAGCCGGCGCGATGCTCGAGGTCTTTACGGTCGGGGGCGGGGAATATCTCGTCAACACCTTCAATGCCGTCGCTGCCTGGTCCGGGGGAGGTGGATACCGCTCGCTCCTCCGCGTCGTGATGGTGATGGGGCTCATCTACTCTCTGCTCGTCGTCGCCTTCACGATGAACTTTCGCGTGTGGATGAACTGGTTTCTGCAATCGACGGCGATCTATCTCTGCCTCATGGTGCCGACCATCGACGTGAAGGTCACCGACCGGATCAATCCGTCACTGGCACCGGCAACGGTCGCGAACGTGCCGCTCGGGCTTGGTGTTCTGGCAAGTTTCACCACGCAGATTGGCGACTGGCTGACGCGGACGGCCGAGACCGTTTTCGTGATGCCGAGCGAGCTCAACTATTCGACCAACGGCATGGTCTATGGCGCGCGCCTGTTCGACGCCACTCGCAACTTCGTGATCCGCGATGCCGAGTTCTCGACCAATCTTGAGGAGCATTTCAAGAAATGCGTCTTCGGGGACGTGATGCTCTACCGGAAGTCGCTGACCGTCCTGGCGCAATCGAAGGATCTCTGGGCGGAAATCGGTCCCGGCTCGGAAGCCCGATCGCAGGAATGGCTCGAACGGCAGGGCGATGGGACCGTCACCAGCGCGATCGTCACCTGCCGGCAGGCTTACGACATGCTAAATGCGCGGTGGGCGCCGATGATCGAGGCGAACACGCCGTTCTGGGGGAAGGAGCTTTACCCGAAGCTGAGCAACGCGCTGGCGGCCGACAAGCTGAGGCACGATCTGCCGATCGCCAATGCCGCGTTCACCGGCTCGGGCAGCAACTACAGCGATTCCATGCGGCAGAACACGGCGATCAACGCCTTCATGCAAGCCCGCAACAGCATGGCGGGCGGATCGGGCGCGGCGACGATCGACACCTTCGCGCAGACCCGCGCCGACATTCAGGCACGCAACACTTATAATTCGATCGCACAGCAGGCGATGGCCTGGGTGCCCATCCTCAACATCGTGCTGACCGTGGTCTTCTTCGCGATGTTCCCGGTGATATTCCCATTGTTCCTGATGCCGCAAACGGGTCTCGCGACCCTGAAGGGCTATGCGATGGGCTTCTTCTATCTCGCAGCCTGGGGGCCTCTCTATGTCATCCTGCACATGATCTGCATGACAAGAGCCGAGGCCGCCGCCGCGGGGGTCGCGCCCGGCGGCGTCACGCTGGGCACCTATGCCGGCATCGGCGCCGTGAATGGAGAGACTGCGACGATCGCCGGCTTCATGCTGATGAGCATCCCATTTCTCGCCGCGGGTCTTGCACGGGGCGCGATGTCGATCGCGGGCCAGGCGACCTCGATGCTTGCGCCGGCACAGAACGCCGCCGAGGCTGCCGCGCTGGAACAGACCACGGGAAACTATTCTTACGGCAATGTGAGCTGGGCGAATGCGACGTCGAACATGCGCCAGAGCGACCAATGGTCGATTGCGCCGAGTTTCACGGGCGGTGCGACCAGCGTGGGTTGGCGCCAGGACAACGGCGCCGTGGTGTCGGGCTTCGGCAATGGACAAGATGTCATCGACATGTCGGGCGCGATCTCGCGGCTGGGGTTCACGCCAACCATGAACAGCGGCACCGTCGCGGAATGGCGGGAAATGTCGAGCGCGGCGCATCGCCAAGCGCAAGCGTGGGAGAATGCCGCGCAGGATATTCTGACCAGCACACACACGAACCGAAGTGCGTTTGGGGTCTCGTCCGAGCGATCCAGAGGCTTTGAATCTGGAAGCGGGTCCACCGCAAATACAAATGTCGAGAAGTTCGATCGTGTTACCGGGTCGAGCTCGCAGGGCCTAGAGGAGCGCTCCTCGACCGGGTTGACCGATCGGATCTCGATGGGCCGTGATCGGTCAGCCGGCACGCTCGATCAGGTGACCGGCGGGATCAATGGCGGCATCGGCGGCGGCGGAGGTCGTAAGGGTGGCGGTGGGCGGGCAGGCGGCGGGGGACTTCTTCCCAATGTCGGCGGTTCCCTTGGGGTCAGCAAGACCGGGCAACAGGTCGACAATCTTCGCTATGGCACGGATCAAACGCGTTCCTCCGACAGCTCCAGCTCGTCTTCAAGCGGTGTGCGCGACGAGCACTCCAACGGCAGCGGAGCTAGCACATCCGACGGCACTTATGTTCGTTCAGGCTCGTTCAGCCGGTCATCGGTGACGTCATCGTCCTCGGTGAGCACCGAGGACGCCCTTTCGCGGGCACGATCCTATTCCGAGGCCGCGCGGCGTATGGAAGAGCTATCGCAATCCCTCGCGCGCGATGCGAGCTTCGCCGAATCGCACGGGATGCAGCTCAGCGAGAATATGAGCCAGGATCTTGCGCAATGGTACAGGCTGCAACAGGCCCTTCATCCCAACCTTGATGCGCCCGAGCTTTGGGCGACCGACTTAACGCCGCAGAAGCGCGCGGTCCGTGACCAATTGATTCAACAGTGGGCACAGGAAAAACGAGACGCGCTTTGGTCCGAGATCAGCGGCGATATCAAGGACCCGTCGCTGGTCGACGTGTCGCGGATCGATCTCGACGCCGGCGATGTGCGCGGCTCCTATAATCCGCGCGGGGTTAGCGGGATCGGTAGCGGTGGGGGAGGCGGCGACCCTGGCGCCGCTGCCCGCATGATCGCTGATGGACAGGCGAAGCTGGACGGTGATCGGGCGGCAGCGGAAGCCGCCCGTAACAATCGCGGTGGCGCGAATGTTGATCTACAATCCGAGGTCGGCCGCGAACTCAATCGCGGTTTCTTCACCGATCCGAACTTGCGGAAGTAAAGGACCGGTCAGAGCGTCAGGTAAAGATAGGCACCCGTCGCCACGAGCAGGACAAGCGAAATCACGCCACCGATCAGGCGGCCACGCGAAAGCTCGTTAGTATCGTCATCGCTCTCGTCGGAATTGATCTCATGCGGCATCGGATCGGCCGGCCTATAGATTGGGCCGCCGGGTAGATCTTTGGTGAATGCGTATGTGATCGTATCAAACATGGGCGACTTTCTACCGCCGACATCATATCATTGAGTAACTTCGCATTCAAACCGGAATAGGCCGATGCGGACACGTGCCACAATCGCAAATTCTTAGAGCGATAATATATATTATGTTAAATATCAATATCTTATAAGAATATCAGTCCCGATACAACGCGGAGACCTTTCATGGAAGTCCGATTGAGCGCGACACCTAAAGGCAACGGATTTCAGGCAACGGTCGCATTGCCCGATGGGGTATCGATCAGCTCGGCCGAATCCTATCCCACCGAAGCCGAAGCGATCACCGCGGCGGCCGTGAAGTTGTTGGAGATGCCCGATCGCCTGATGCGCGCGACCGCAGTAGAAGCCGATCTTGCGATCAGCGGCAGCTCATCGCCGGCGTAGCGCCGCCAAGGTGTCCGGCATGATCGTGTAGACTGCCTCGCGCTGGGCGCCGCGATTTTGATGATCCACCCGATAGCCCTGATAGTGGCGTCGCAGGAGGCCGCCCCGACATAGATCCGACACTGCGCGGCTGACATTGCAGCGGCCCGATTGGCGAACCCGCTCACGGACCCTTTCTTCAATGACACGGTCAGCCTGTGTCGGATCGGCCGGTAGTTCGTCAGCCTGCTCAAGTGCCGACCGCACGGTTTCGATCGTCGAACGGCGCCAGGGTGTACGCTGCGCGATCGGAGCCAGCGCATCGCACAACCAGTCGCGGACAGGCACGGCGTCGCCGTTCACCATCACGCTCGGTCCAGCCCTGCCCTTTTCGTCAGCGACTTCCTCCAGGAGCTGGAGGAGCATGTAGGAGAATTTTGGCCGCGGCGAAGCTGCGGCGATCGCCGCCAAAAGCCCCGGCGTGTCCATCCCTCGCGCGGGTTCGACGGATGCTTCGAATAGGTCTGCCTGATGGAACATAGCATGAATCTACTATGCACTTTGGTGGATGTGAATCCCACAAAGGACCGAAGGCGCTTTTTTTCTGGCGGATTCCACAGGCTTCGGAAGCGGTGCATTTGAGCTGCTTGACTCATCGCCGGGAACAGGAACAAATAAGGAACGAATCAACGAGTCCCGAGTCTCCTGAATGCCATGCGTCAATCAACCGTCCTTGAAGATTTGCGAGCGCGTATCGAGGGCGTAGGCGTTCAGCGCGAAGCGATCCCGTTCGGCATCGACGAACTGGATCAGCGATTGCCGGGCGGAGGCATTGCTGCAGGTGCTCTCCATGAAATGATGGGCAGTCCCGATCTCGCGGACTAGGCGAGTGCGACGGTCTTTCTGGCGGGAATCCTGGCGCGAATGGAAGGTCCCGTCTTCTGGTGCCTGCGCTGGCGCGACCTGTTTGCCCCTGCCCTTCATCTCGCCGGTCTTCATCCAGATCGGGTCATCTATGTCGAGGCCGGCAGCGACACCAATGTCCTGCTCGCGATGGAGGAGTGCCTGCATCACCCTGGCATCGCCGGTGTGGTTGGCGAAGTCGGGAAATATTCGACTACTGCATCGAAGCGCCTGCAATTGGCGGCGGAAAGCTCGGGTGTAGCGGCCTTCGTGTTTCGTCGCGCGGCGAAGGCCGAACAGGTCGCCGAAGGGACGGCAGCGATGACACGCTGGCGGATCACCGCTTCACCAAGCGAAGATCTCGGTCTGCCGAGCCTGGGTCGCCCTCGCTGGCATGTGGATTTGGAACGTGTGCGCGGTGGTAATCCGCACGCCTGGATCGTGGAGGCGTGCGATGCGACGGGTCGTATCGCTCTTCCTGCCGCACTGGTCGACCGACCGGCTGCGGCGGAAGATCGCAAAATTGTCGCCTGAGTGCCGTGACGGCCTGGTCCTTGATCTTCCGCTGGTGACCGCGGTGCCCGATCACGGCAGGAAAGTCATTGCTGCCGTCGATGCCGAGGCTAAGGCGCTCGGTGTCCGCGTCGGCATGACCGTGACGAAGGCCCGAGCGTTTGCCCCTGAATTGCAGGTCGTCGATGCCGACCCGGAGGGCGACCTGCAGGGACTTCGCGATCTCGCGCTATGGGCGGGCCGCCGATACTCACCCTTCGTATCACCGGATGCGCCCGACGGAATCTGGCTCGACATCACCGGCTGCGCGGGTCTCTTTGGCACCGAGAAGGCGCTGCTCAAGGATCTCCATCGCCGTGTTGCCGCGTCGGGGCTGGCTCTGCAGATCGCTGTGGCCGACACTGCAGGCTGCGCCCATGCCGTTGCGCGGCATGTACCCGCCGGCCGGCCGGTCACGATCGAGCCGGGCGGACACCGCACTGCCATTTCCATCCTGCCGATATCGGCGTTGCGATTGCCAGGACGCGAGGTCGAAGGTTTGCGCAAGCTCGGATTTGAGCGGATCGAACAGCTCATCGGTGCGCCGCGCGGCCCTCTCGCCAAACGGTTCGGCCGCGAATTGCATCGGCGGCTGGATCAGGCGCTCGGCTTCGTGCCCGAGCCGATCGAGCCGATCTACCCTGAACATCTGCCGCGGGCCCGTCGAGGTTTCATGGAGCCGATCGCGACATCTGAAGCCTTCGCCCAGGTGATCGGCGATCTCGTTGCCGATGTGGTGGGGCAGCTCACCTGTATCGGCAAGGGTGCTCGCCGATTGGATTGCTATTTCCACCGTGTGGACGGCCACAATCAGGCGATCCGCATCGGGACCGCAACCGCATCCCGCGACGCAGGCCATCTCGCGAAATTGCTGTGCGCTAAGATCGAGACGGTCGAGCCAGGGCTTGGCATTGAGGCAATGACCCTCGTGACGCCGCTGGCTGACGCGCTCGCGGCCCAACAGGATGAAGGGTTGGAAAGCCCGCGACGCGGGCCGAACCTCGCCTCTCTGGTCGATGCGCTCGCCAACCGTTTTGGTCCACGGAGCCTGCATCGGGCGGCACCGCACGCGAGCAGTATGCCTGAGCGCTCGATCACCACGATGCCCGCCCTTGCGAAAGATAGCGGCGCCCAGTGGGACGATGACCTCCCTCGCCCCGCCCGCATGTTGGATCGACCCGAGCCAATCGACGTGGTCGCCCTGCTGCCAGACGATGCCCCTCGCCTCTTCGTGTGGCGTCGAAAGCGCTATCGGGTGACCCGAGGCGATGGTCCGGAACGCTTGCACGGCGAATGGTGGCGCGAGAGCGGCAATGAGGCCGACAAGGCGCTGATCGTCCGGGATTATTATCAGGTCGAGACCGAGACAGGCGGTCGGTACTGGCTGTTCCGGCTCGGTGACGGCGTAAATCCGGCTACGGGCACCATGCGCTGGTTCATCCACGGTGCGTTCGCATGAGCGAGGTCGACGCCAACTATGTCGAGCTGCAGGTTACGACGCACTTCAGCTTCCTGAGGGGCGCATCATCCCCCGAGGAGCTGTTCGCCGCGGCCGCATTGCTCGGATTGCCTGCTCTCGGCGTCGTTGATCGAGGATCGGTCGCCGGCATCGTCCGGGCCTGGGATGCCGAACGGACCACCGGCGTTCGTGCCATCATCGGATGCAGGATCGATCTGAGCGACGGCACGGCGCTACTGCTCTATCCGACGGATCGCGCAGCCTATGGCCGAATGTGCCGACTGCTCAGCATCGGCAAAGAACGCGGCGGCAAGGGAGCCTGTCATCTCGACTGGTCGGATGTCGAACAATGGAATGACGGGCTCATCGCGATCCTGAGTCCTGACCGGGCAGACGTCGGCACCGAGGCCGCCCTTGCGCGGACGAAACGGATTTTCGCCGACCGTGCCTATCTGGCTCTGACGATCCGGCGGCGACCGAAAGATGCGATCCGGCTGCGTGATCTCGCGAACCTGGCGGCTGCGGCTCGCGTTCCTACGGTCGCGACCAATGACGTGCTCTACCACGCGGCGGAGCGCCACATGCTGCAGGATGTTGTCACTTGCATCCGGGAGAAATGCACGATCGACGAATTGGGCGCTCGGCGCGAGCGGTTCGCCGATCGGCATCTCAAGACCGGCCAGGAAATGGAGCGGCTGTTCCGTCGCTATCTCAAGGATGCGTCGCCCGTCTCTCGCACGCTCGAGATCGCAGCGCGGTGCAGTTTCAGCCTTGAGGAGCTCCGTTACCAATATCCGGATGAGATCAATGTGCCCGGCCGGACGCCGCAGGAGGAGCTGGAGCGGCTGACCTGGGAGAAAGCCCCCGACCGCTATCCCGAGGGGGTCGATGACAAGGTGCGCTCGCAACTGGTGCACGAACTGAAGCTCATCGCGGACCTTGAGTATGCGCCCTATTTCCTGACCGTCCATTCCATCGTGACCGAAGCGCGGCGGCGCGAGATTATCTGCCAGGGACGTGGGTCGGCCGCGAACAGTGCCGTTTGCTACGTGCTGGGCATCACCTCGATCGATCCGGTGCGCTCGGAATTGCTGTTCGAGCGTTTCGTGTCGGCCGAGCGGCGCGAGCCGCCCGATATCGACGTCGATTTCGAGCATGAGCGCCGGGAGGAAGTGATCCAGTGGATTTATGAGACTTATGGGCGGACGCACTCGGCGCTGACGGCCGTCGTGACCCGCTATCGCGCGCGGGGCGCGGTCCGCGAAGTCGGCAAGGCGCTCGGCCTGAGCGAGGACATGACGGCGGGTCTGGCCGGGTCCGTCTGGGGATGGAGCCAGGATGGCGTCGAGGAAAAACACGCGGAAGAGCTCAATCTGGACCTCGCCGACCGGCGCCTGGTGCTGACCCTGGAATTGGCCCGTCAGCTCATCAATACGCCGCGCCATTTGTCGCAGCATCCTGGCGGATTCGTGCTGACGCGCGATCGGCTTGACGAACTGGTGCCCATCGAGCCGGCTGCGATGGAAGATCGACAGGTGATCGAATGGGACAAAGACGATATCGATCTCCTGGGCTTCATGAAGGTCGATGTCCTGGCGCTGGGCATGTTGTCGTGCATGCGGCGGGCGTTCGAGTTCATGGAGAATGACAAGGGCCTGAAGCTCGATCTCGCGACCATCCCCGCCGAGGATCCGGCGACCTACGCGATGATCCGCAAGGCCGATACCTTGGGTGTCTTCCAGATCGAGAGCCGCGCACAGATGGCGTCCATTCCGTTGATGGCGCCGCGCACCTTCTATGATCTGGTCATTCAGGTGGCGATCGTGCGCCCCGGGCCGATCCAGGGCGATATGGTCCACCCTTATCGTCGCCGGCGCAACGGCGAGGAGGCCGTCACCTATCCGACCGAGGAACTGCGGCGCGTGCTCGAGAAGACCTTGGGGGTGCCGCTGTTTCAGGAGCAGGCGATGCGCGTGGCCATCGAATGCGCTGGCTTCACACCGAGCGAAGCGGATCTGCTTCGGCGCGCGATGGCGACGTTCAAGCTGACAGGCGGCGTCTCACATTTTCGGGACAAGCTGATCGATGGCATGGTCGCGCGCGGATACGATCAGGAATTCGCGGAGCGCACCTTCAAACAGATCGAGGGCTTCGGCTCCTATGGTTTCCCGGAAAGCCACGCCGCGAGCTTTGCGCTGATCGCCTACGCCAGCAGTTGGGTGAAATGCCATCATCCAGATGTGTTTTGCGCCGCGCTGCTAAATGCCCAGCCCATGGGCTTTTATGCCCCGGCCCAAATCGTCCGCGACGCGCGTCAGCATGGCGTCGAGATCCGCCCGATCGACGTCAATCACAGCCGCTGGGATTGCACCCTTGAGCCAACGGGCGGCCGCTATCTCGCCGTTCGGCTGGGCCTTCGCATGGTGAATGAGCTCGCCAACCGCGATGCCGCGGCGATCGTCACGGCGCGCGCCGATCAACACTATGAGAGCGTCGAGGAAATCCAGCGGCGTGCCGGCGTGGGGCGCGGCGCTCTGGATCGGATCGGCGAAGCCGATGGGTTCGGCTCATTGGGGAACAATCGGCGTGAGGGACTGTGGAGCGTTAAGGGGCTCGGCAATGCAGCATTGCCCTTGTTCGCTGCGGCGGACGAACGTGAAGGCAAGCTACGCCAGGAAGCGATCGAGCCGACGGTCATCCTTGCGCCTATGGGCGCCGGCGCGGAAGTGGTCGAGGATTATCGGGCCTCTGGCCTGTCGCTGCGGGCTCATCCGCTGGCGTTCCTGCGCGACGAATTGCGCAATCGCAAGATGATCACCTGCGATGAGCTGCAGTCCATGAAAGACGGCCGCTGGATCAATCTCGCGGGGATCGTGCTGGTCAGACAGAAGCCGGGCTCCGCCAAGGGCGTCATGTTCATCACGCTGGAGGACGAAACGAACGTCGCCAACCTGGTGGTATGGACCAACGTGTTCGAGAAGCATCGGCGCGCCGTCCTGGGTGCGTCGATGATGGGCGTGCGAGGCCAGGTGCAGCGCGAGGGCGAGGTTATCCATGTGGTCGCCCAGCGGCTCGATGATTTGTCGCCGCTCCTTGCCAGCGTTGGCACACGCACGGATGTCGCCGATATCTACCGGGTTAGTCGCGCTGACGTGGCCAAACATCCGCTGCGGTGCGATCCCCGTGATCTGGTATCGTGGGATCGCAGATCGCTGACGCCACCGCCTGATCCCGGCATAAGGGTCCGTTCGCGTGATTTCCGCTGATCCTGTCCAAACTCGCCGGCTCGCAGCTCCGGGGGAAAACGAGAGAAGTTCGGCGCAGTGGGAGCTTGTCATTAGACTAGCCGGTCGGTGCATAGGTATTCGGGCGAGAGACATCATTCCAGCTCATGGCAGGGAGCCTGGACCATTCCTATATCGCCTTCGGGGGCCAGCTTACGGCCAACGCGTCACAGTGTTTCTGTTCACGCCATTGACGTGTGAGCGGGTGAACGAGGCGCGCCAGCAACAGCCGGAGCAGGAAAGCAGCGTTTCATGGTATCTTCGTCCGCCGCGACAGTTGAAGCCCTCATCGCGACACTGCTTGCGACACGGAATCAGACCGACATGATTGCCAAGCTGGGCCAATCGCCGCGGCCTGCGATGTCCAAGGCGATCGGCGCCGAGATCCGGTCCGCAATCGAGACGCTCGGCGGTCATATCGAAGCAAAACGCCGCCGCGAGGCGACCGTGACGCTCCTCGCGCTGTTGTACATCGATGCCGCCTATGTGGTGCCCCGCCTGCGCCGGGCAGGTGTGCTGCGTGCTTCGCGTTACGGCTACGCCGGCAATCTGATCGGCACCCTCGCCAAGACCGCACTCCAGATACGGCCGTTGTTGAACGCTCCAGAACGCGCTCGCTATTTCGAGTCCGTGATTGCGCTCAGCAAATTGGCCTCCAACGCGCGCGCGATCTACGACGAAATCGTCAAAATCCTCGGGAGCCGGCGAGATTGCGTTCTCAAGACCCTGCTCGTGATTCTCAATAACCAGTTCTACCAGGGCTGGGTCGCCGACCCTTCGCAGCCGTCCTGGTCGCCTCGCCGCTACACCACGGAAGAATATGTAGACGGCGCCTCGCTGATCTTCTCGATCTATGCCTCGCTGTTCCCGATCACCGACGAATGCTGCAATCACGTCGATATTGCTGCCATCACGACGGACGCGGTGGTCTATGAACGACTGCTCCTCGCGGCCGTGCGCCTCACAAAATTCAAGGACGCGGAAACCCAGATTGATGGGTTGCCCTATCAAGCGACGCTCGAAGGCGAGACCGTCACAATCTCATCGATCGACCCGGACATAGAGCGCTCCGTCCGCTTGGGCTACATTCAGAGCGACAATCAAGCGATCATCCGGATCCACCGTTTCCGGAACTCAAACCCGCCGATGTCCATGAGTGACTTTCTCGACATGGGCTTTGAACGTGACGCCTTTCCCGGCTTGCTCGAACTCGCGGAAAAGCCGGTCAGACGCTATCGAATGATGCTGCCGACGGCGCCGGAAATCTTCTCGATCTTCGCTGGGGACCAGATGTTTCGCGAGGAGGTGGAGAGCCTCCTCCTCCTCGATGTCAACAACTTTGGGAACGTCAGCGATCTGATCGCCGATGTGAATGAGCATGTCACCACCACCGACATCTTCAAATTTCAGAGGTACTTCACCTTCCTGAGCGGTGTGTACCAAAGGGCCTTGGCGCGGATTGAGGACGAGGCCGAGCGCACATTCCTCACCTTCACGTCGACCGTCTTTGTGATGTCTCACGACAATCTCTTCATGCAGATGATGTTGATTTTTAGGAGCGAAGCAAAGGTGCGCTCCCTGATCGATCTGATGAAAATGACCATCAGCACCGGTCACATCGATCTGCAATATCGACCGTTGATCGACCTCGGCGGCTACTACGTCATTGCCCCTCAGGTGCTGGCCGCCTCGAATCTCGTCCGTAACACCATCGTGGCCAACGGCCTGCGACCGATCGCACTCGGCCCCGAAGACCAGATGGTGAACGCAGTGATCGACGCGCTCAAATCCGCGGGGTTCAAGGTTGAATCCGGCGTGGAACTGCGTGCTGGCGGGCTCGATTTTGAACTCGACATCGTCGCCTGGCGCGATGGCCATCTGTTTTTCTTCGAATGCAAGAACGCCTACCACCCGTGCTCACCACACGAGATGCGCAACAGCTATGATCACATTAAGGTCGGGCGCGACCAGCTGGACAAGCGGCGGCGGGTCTTTTCGGAGACGACCCACAAGAGCCAATTGTTGAAGAAGCATGGCTGGGCGGTCGATCCGTCTGCCGAAGTCCACACCGGAATCGTCACCGCAAATCGTATCTTTCATGGTGCGGCCCTGAACGGCCATCCGGTTCGCCAGGCGCATGAACTCATCAATGTCCTGACCATGGGCAAGCTGAGCGGTGAGGAGCGCAGTCTGTCGATCTGGGCCGGAAGCGAATTCCATGCGCTCGATCTTGTGACCTATCTCGAGGGCGATTCCATCGCCGCCAAACAACTTGCGGCGCTCGACCCCACAGACTGGGAAGTCGCGATGGGATACAGGCGACTTACGCTCGCGACCTATGTCCTTGATCCTCTGAAACTTCAGGGGATCATGGAGGCAAGCTACCCGGCCGTTGAACACGCATGATGCGGACACGCCGATAGATGGCCGACAACAAGAACCAGCACTTTGTCCCTCGGGTCCACCTTCGGCCGTTCACGGTCAACGGAGAGGGGCTGGCGATCAACCTGTTCAATCTCGATCGCATGAAGGCCATTCCCAACGCACCCGTCAGGAATCAATGCTCGGGCGACTATTTCTACGGGCAAAACAAGCTTCTCGAGAACGCGATCAACTTCATCGAGGACCCTTATGGGCCGATCGTCCGCCACTTGTCCGATGGCGGCGCGGTCGGTTCAGCGGTCAAGGTCGTCCTCAAGCGGTTCATCTATCTCCAATACCTCCGGACGGAAGCCGCCTCGCTGAAAGCCAGTGAAATGGCGCTGGCGCTGCAAGATGTTCCTGGATCCGACCTTCCCGTGCCAACGGTGAAGGAGGCATCGAAGGAGGCCGTCCAGGCCGCGATGCTGAACTACAAGGACACGATGCGGATCGTCGACGATCTCACGCTTTGCATCGCGCGAAACCGGTCAGACCTCCCCTTCTTCACCTCCGACGATCCGGCCATCCTGACCAACCGCCTGCATATTCAACGGCCGCGCAAGGGCCGACCGAGTTTCGGGGTAAAGACCGCTGGGGCCATCTTTTTCCTGCCGCTCTCACCTTCTCTCTGCGCAATCCTTTACGACGGGGCTGTCTACACCTCTGGCCACCGGGCGCACTGGATCGACATCGATCGGCACCAGGATATCGAGGCGCTCAACGCCCATCAGGTTCTTGGCTGCTGGGCCAACGTGTATTTCCGGGAATGGGGCGATCGCGATACAATTGCGTCGCAGGTAGAGGCCGGTAAACCCGGACGGCCTGCCACTCGGCAAACGGTGACCCAGGCCGTCCTCGAAAAGAGCGACGATTGGGGCGAATATTACGCCGTCAGGAAGCCCACCGATATCAGAAACGGGGAGAAGGTCCTTGTCCATGTAGCGACGAACCACCCAGCCCCTTCGACCTGGCCCTCATTTCTGCGCTTCCGCTCGAACGCGCACGCCTACTCGAATGACACCGGCGCCGGCTTGACCCGCCGATGGTGCCTTGAACAGGGATTCGTGCAGGGAAGCGGCTATCGAAAGATCTCGGTCTAGCGTGTGGGCGCCGATAGCGCGATTTCCGCTGACGCACCCGGCCCGGAACGCAGCGCAAGAAACAGCGAATAGGGCTCTCTACTCGCCGCCAAATGCGGGATGATATGTGACGATGCCGCTGTGGTGCTGCTGATCGAACGAGAGCCGCTGAAAAAACTCTGGCGGGGCTCCTGCTAACCGCAGGTCGGGATCGACGGCAAAGCCGAACCGGCGGTAGTAAGCGGGATCGCCGAGAACCACGCATCCTTTCGAGCCTTGCCGCTTCAGGTCGGTGAGACCTGCCTCGATCAGCGCACTGCCGACGCCCTCTCGTTGGCAATTTGGGTCAACCGACACGGGGCCAAGCCCAAACCACCCGTCGAGAATGCCGTCGATCATGACTGGGGAGAATGCGACATGGCCTACGATATTCCCACCGTTGGCAGCGACAAGCGAGATCGTCAGCGCACCCGCATTGCGCAGCCCATCAACGATTGAGGCCTCGTTGCCGTCACTGTGCTCCGCTGCGAGGAAAGCGGAAGTAGTTACGGCGCGGATAAATTCCTCGTCCGCAGGTTTCTCGGGTCGTATCTGCATCGGTATCATCATAGCAAAGTGTCGAAGGCCCTCAACGGTAGGGCGGCGGCCTATCGATAGGTTCAGCCTGACGAAGGTCTCATGCAATATCGCCCAACAGGTCGCCCATGGCGTTGTTCGAGGTCGGTGTCCAAGCCGTGAGCCGTTCGGCGATTGCACAGAAGCAGCGCGCGAAGGCGACCTGGCCGCGATGAATGTCAATCGCGTGGTCAGGCTCGCCCGTATGAACGATGGCGCTGCGGGCATAGTAGATCGCCAGAACGCTGGCCTGATAGTTCGCCACGCCTGGCACCCCTTTGATGCAAATCCCAATCCGGCGCCGCAGGCGCTCTGCAATCGCGGGGGCATATTGGTCCGTGAGCAGCGTCTCGAACGCCACCGCCAGCGCGACGATCGCCTCCGCCTCGTTCGCCCGGGCACTGAACGACTGCCGGAACCAGTCCAAGGCAGTGAGCAGACGGCGGTAAAGGCGGTTCTCCGGTTTCGAATGCGTGGCGATACTGACGTGACGAAAATAGCCTCGCTCCACCGTGTTCAACGCCTGCGTCACCTTCGCCGCAAGCCGCCGCATGCGGGACGTCGCCAGTGCGGTGGTGGAGAGCGTCGCGGCGACGTCAGAGAGCTTGGCCAGCTCGAGCTGGGAGACGTTCATGGGCACGCGGCGCGTGGACATCGGGCGGCCAGGGATCGCCTCACCGATCATATAATGGGCGATGTCGAGCGTCTCGAAATTGTTGACGAAGGACGAATTGCGGTGCCGGTCGAGCGGCCCGACTGCCTCCTGCGACAGGCTATGCAGCATCAGCAGGTTCGCCGCTGCCACCCTGATCTTGAGTGAATAGACGAACTGGTTCTCGTACATATCGCCAGTGAACGACGTGAGGCGGACCAGCATGAGCGGGTTCTTTCCGAACCACTTTGCCGAGTAAGCGAAGTGCCGGAAATCCGACTTGTCTATGCGCTGCTTCACGCCGAGCCCCCTTGCCATCCGCTCGATGCTGGCGACGGCCGCGTCGAACGAATTGCTCTGGGTACTCACGGCGAAGCCCGCGCTCCTGAAGATCGCCTCGGAGCGGAGCTTGCTGTCCTTCGCGAAGATCCGCGGCATCTCCATCCCGAAACCTGTCAGCGGATAGAGGACGAAGCCCGGCCTGTCGGCGCCTGCGGTCGCGAGCCCGGCGATGACCCGCGCGGGCACATCCCCGCCCCCATTCTTGGCGGTGTGCAGGATATAGTCGTCGAGCAGAGAGCGCCCGATGTAGAACTCGTTCGACCATAGCGTGCGCGCGATCGCCGCGCGGAGCTGCAGGATATGATGCTCGATCGCCTGGCGATCCTTGGCAGACAGCTTGGTTTCGTCCGTGACGAGATCGTCGATGCTGTCGAACTGGGTCAGCAGGTTGTGCTTGGCCTTCAGGAAATCGTCGGACTGTTTGAGCTTCTTGCCGAGCGTGACGGTCAGACCGCCGAGCGTCGAGGTCATTCGCCCCCCTCGCTCTTGCGGGACGCCTGCCATTCTCGCGCCGCCGCCTCGATGTCGAACCCTTCGATCGACAGGCCGACAATCGTGTTGATGAAGGCCTTCGCCTCGGCGATCACGGCTTCAGCCTCCTCGGGATTGCTGAAGGCTCCTTGGTGCACCACGGCATTGCGCACCGTGTTGATCTTCTCGGCCGACGCTTTGAGCGCCTTTCCGATCGGACTCTTGTCCGGCGTCTCGAAATAGATCGGAACGAACAGCCGAGTGACCTTTAGCGGAAGGCCATTGGCCCAACGCAGGAACATGTCGACGATGGTGTCATCGAATTCGGTCTTGCGGGCCCATTCCGTCCGAATGGCATAGTTGGCCGCGATCTCCGCTGCCGTGGCGCAACGGACGATCGCCGCAGATGGCTCTTCTCGAAGGTGCAGGCCGGATAATTTGGTCCATTGTGACTGCAATTTTTCGAGATCGGTGCGTTCGTTATAGGGCTTTGACGATTTCTCGCGATGTGCGTTGCTGTTTGCCTTAGCCATTTGCCCCCCAATTTTGCTGCCCGCCGCCCGATCAGGGCAAGCTCTTCAATATCTTTTCTACGATGAAGGTATAGCTTGCGATGCGGGCGGGCTGATCGGAATTGCCCTGCTTATAACGGGGGATTCCATGACCGCAGTTACGGCGTCGAACGTCTTTTACATCAAGCTGGGCCGGGGCGGTGACTGGGAGACGGAGAGCATCCGCGACGGCGTGCTGCGCTTTGGCTACCGCGAAGTGCCGCACGACCTTTGCGTGGCAGGCGACTGGCCCGGCGTTTGGGACGCGATGAAGGATCGTCGAGGGGACGCCGGCGCTGCAACTCGCGATGTGAAGCAAATCCGGGCATTTTACGAGAGCGACGAGGATACCATCTTCATCACCTTCGTCGGCGGCTTGCTCTATTGGTGTCGGCCGGTCGGCGAGATCGAGATCCTGCCCGACAACAGCCATCGCCGCGCGACCCTGGATGGCTGGCACAGCACGTCGGTCGGCGGCAGTCTGTTGACGGCTGACCGGCTGTCCGGGCGACTGCTCAAGGTCCAGATGTTCCGCGGGACGATCTGCGACGTGCGCGCGGCCGACTATCTGCTGCGCCGGTTGAGCGATGAGCTGTCACCGGAGGTCGCAGCGGCGGAAGAGGCGGAACGCGCCCTCACAGCGGCGATCATTCCCCTGATGCGACTGCTGACCTGGCAGGATTTCGAACTGCTGGTTGATCTGGTCTTCTCGAGCAGCGGATGGCGCCGGCTCAGCCAGGTCGGCCGGACCCAGAAAACGATCGACCTCGAACTCGTGCTTCCGAGCACTGCCGAACGCGCCTTCGTGCAAGTGAAATCTCAAGCCACTCGGGCAGCTCTCGACGACTATGTCGGCCGGCTGGCCGAAGCGGAGGCCTATGATCGCATGTTCTTCGTATGGCACACCGGCAACATCCCAGAGAATGAAGGCCCGGACGGGGTAATCCTACTCGGGCCGCAGCGCCTCGCGCGAATGGTCCTCGACGCAGGGCTGTCGTCCTGGCTCCGGGAGAAGGTCTCGTGAGCACTATCACCCCCGGACCGGCGCGATCACGGCCGGCGCGAAAGGACTGACCGTGGACTACGAACCCTATCCCGACGAGGTGGATGACGAGCCTCGATATCGTCCGGTGGCTGAGATCGGACAGGCCGAACTCTACGAAGCCCTGATGACCCTGGCAGGGTTCGGCGAGAATCCATTTTTGAGGATGCAGGCGAGCCAGCTGTGCCTGGTCGACAACATGCTCAATCACATCGAGCAGGAGATCCTTGAGCATCAGCTCGACGACGAACCGCCGCGCGGCCGGATGGCGCAGCTGTCGGCCCTGACACCCATGTGGATCTATGCGGCCTACGAACTGCTCCGCACCTGGCGCCAACGGTGCGAGGAGGTCATCAAGCTCGCGGAGAATGGCGGGATCAATCTCAAGGCCACCAACCTCGAACGCGATCTCGGCTACCGGCATTACGATAGGGAGCTGCGGGCCCAACAGCTTCGCGATGCTCAGGAGCGACCCGAACTCGTCGATCAGATGCGGATCGATCTACGCCGGACGGAAATGGGCTTCACCAGGCTGGAATTCCTGCGCGTTGCGCTCGCCAAGCATGAGGTGAGCAAAAAGGGAAACAAGAAGCCCATCGCCTTCGCGCCCGGGCTCGCCACCGTCGATCGCCATTGCGGATCGATGCAATATGAGCTCTCCAACGGTGGCTCGATCATCGACTATGTTACGCGGCGCGATATGGCTGAGACGATCCGCTATATCCCCGAGATGGAGAATCCGAGCGACGAGGATCTTGCTGGATTCAGGGTCTATATGAACCCGCCGGATGTCGAGCCCCCGGCGGCCTGAGACCTCAAAGCAGCGACGCTTGCGCCGCGGCCGGTGGATAGACCTGCAGCGGCAGGAGGCTGCCCTTCGGCAGGAGGCCAAGCACCTCCTCTGCTGGTACTGAGGGATCAAGCCAGTCGGCCCACCGGTCGCGCGGTAGCGGGATGATCTGACGGGAATGATAGGGCGCGACATCCTCGCCGGGCTCCATCGTCAGCATGGTGAACGCCTCGCCGATTTCCGGATGCGATCGCCAGATGCCGGCGATGCAGAACCAGGGATGGTCCTTCATCGTGAACAGCCATTTTGTCTTGCGCTTCTGGCCCGGTTCGAGCGGCGCCGTGAACTCATAGAAACCGTCGGCCGGAATGAGGCAGCGGTGCGAAGTGAACTCGCGGCCCTCGGAGCGGAAATTATAGACCGGCCGCCCATTCTGGCCAGGCCAGCTCCATCGCCGATTGACGAGCTCGCCCGATCCCCTGCCCTCGCCGCTGCGCACGATAGGCGCGACGTCGCTGATGTTGATGTCTGCGCGGGCCGCGACATTGGGCGTCCCTTCGGGCATTTTGATCTTGATCTTGAGGTCGTCGAAATCCTCAACGATCGAGGCGATATCGACCTCCAGGCGATAATCATTGCACATCGGTCATCCGTTCCACTGGTCCTTGCGACTCATCGTCGTTCTATATATGTTCTTGTCATGGCGACGCCAACACCGTTCGACTCCGAGGCCCCCCTCGAAAAGCTCTTGCCCATCATCCGGCGAAATCCGGACGATATGCAAGAAATGGAAATGGTCGAGGCCCGGTGGGGCTCCAATCCACGCTTCAGCGGCGGGGCCTCCTTCCGCTTCGTGCGCTCGGAGGGCCAGATCTTCCCCAGCCAGCGCTGTCTGGTGCCCGCCTCGGAATTCCACATGACCGTTAGCGGCGGCAAGCAGTATCGGGTGCGGCTCGAAGACGGCAATTTCTTCTATCTCGCGGCGATCTGGGAGCCGGCCATGGCAGAGTGGCCCCTGTCCTTCCGGGTCATCACCGTCGCGGCCAATCCTGAAGTCAGCCACTATCAGGATCGACACGATGCCATCATCCTGCGCCGGCAACGCATGCAATGGCTCGACCACCTGCTCCCAGAGATCGACCTTCTCGAAACACCGCCGGCCCGCACCTTCATCGTCGAGGAAATAAACGGCGGCCCGAGGCAGAAGAGGCTTGCCGTCTAGTCCGGGATCTGGATTTCCATCGCCGCCATCTGAGCGATCAGCTCTGCCCTGGTGATCCGAACATCAAAGCGCCATTCAAGGAGCCGCACACCGTGGCGAGCCAGCAGCGCGCGCTTTTTCTCGTCGCGGAATTGCGTGAGCTTGAACCCCTCTTCGCCGCCGAAGAGCGTCACGGGCGCGTAGTGCTGCTGCCCCTGATACTCGATGGCGAGGCCCAGCTCCGGCACATGGATATCGACGGACTGCATGCCGAGGAACGCCGGGCGCCATTGATGGACCGCGGAGGGCCATAGGGTTCGAACCAGATCGAGCAGCGCCACCTCGGACACCCAGCCCCGTCCGATCTCGGGAATCGACCTCTCGCGGCGGAACGCCTCTTCGGCAGCGACCATGGCGGTCGCAAAGAACGCGGATGCCCCGGTGTCGGCGGCCCCGATGTTGATGGAGAAAATCCGGCCGCGCCGCGCACCGTGGTTCGTGAACTGCGCCATATGACGCCGATAGGCGGCCCAATCCGAAGCGGGCGGCATGGGCGGTATCATGGTCGACCCGAAATCCGGCCGAAGCCTGATCATTTCCTCCAGGACAGGCGGCTCCAGCGTGAATTGCGCATCGAGATGGCCCAGGAATGCCTCGAATTCCTCCAGCAGACGCCCCGCAATGAGCGATGATTCCGCATGTTTGCGCGCCAGTACGCGAATATCCTGCGCGCGCAGCGGCGATCCTGTCAGGAATCTGAGATAGATGACCTCGTCGAACAGAGGCTCACGATCGCGGCCGGGCACCGCCTCGACCAGCGTAAGTGCCTCGTCGAGCCGATCAGCCTGTGTGAGTTCAAGAACGCGCTGCCAATGCGGATCGGGATCCCAAGGTTCGCCATCGACATCCGGAAGATCACCTGGGAGGCCGGTGCCGTCAGCGCCACGCCATTGGTCGCCAAGCAGGCGTGCCTGCAATCCGTAACTCCGGGCCCGTTGATTGTCTTCCCATACGCGGGCAGTCGGCAAGGCTGGATCGAGGGGATTGGGCGTCCAGGACTGACCTTGGGCGATTCCATCGGGCCGCATCACATAGCCGATGTCGAATCCCGCGGCGGCGTAATCAGCCATGGCGAGATCGCCGATAGCTTCAACGATGCGCTCGAACAGCCGGACCTGATCCTGACGGACCCCGATCGAGAGCAGGACGCGGCCACGCGCCGAGATCTGCCGGAAGATGCCCGGCGCATGGACGGAAAGCTTAACGGCGCGTTGCCGCCGGATCCCCGGCCCTTCGAGGAAGTGAATGCGATGGGTAATGTCGTCGGGGAAGTCGGGATAGCTCAACGGCACCGGCTCCACCGCCTTGGGCACCCGCTTCTTGGGCGGCGCCTCCGGTCCATATTCTGTCAGCAGCTCACCGCAGAGCGCCGATAGTCGAGTGAAATGAACGGCCGTTGCCGAGCCTGCCGCGCGTTTCCCTGCGAGCGTCGCGTAGAGTTTCTGCCACTTTGCCAGGTCCTTTCGATAGAATTCGCGGGACATCCGGCTGCGCAACGTATCCTCATGGAGCTTGGCTGCCTCACGGAACGCCTGAAGACCGGCATCTCCCTCTTCCGGTGACGGGGGCTTGAGCTCCACAGCGCGCACCCGGTCAGTCGAACGACGGCGAGCCGTCGGCCCAGCCCGACGCCTGCCAGAGGATATTGAATTGCTCCTGCAGCTGCGGCTGCATCGGCGCGGCAAGATCGGTCACCTGAAGCTCAGGCAGGAACAGCTCGGGCTTTCGGATCTTGCGACCGCCACCGCGGGCCCGCGTCAACTCGACGTCTTCCACTCCCCGGAATGCGATGGAAACGAGGCCGGAACCGGCCAGGCCCACGTCGGCGAGCACGGCGGCAAGACGCTCGAGATGGGCGGCGATCGATGCTTCCAGCTCGCGACCATTCACCAGGATCTCGGGATCATCGTCGATCCGGGCGCCGATCATCGCCTCGAATTCAATCAGGCCGGGTCGAACAAGGCGCGTGCGCCACCGGGTCTCCGGGTTATTTTCGGTCTGAATGAGCGGCAGGCCATAGCTCCACCATTGGCGCTCATCCGAATCTGACTGAACCCGGACCTGGCTGTCAGGCGGAAAGCGGAGCGCCGCAGCGAGGACGGTCTTTGGATCGAGAGCCGGCCGATCCATCGCAGCGAGCGGCACAATGCGCAGCGTCATGCTGGGCATGGCGACGATCTCGGGAAGCCCTCCTCGCATCCGGTCCGCCGCCAGCTCTGAAATCGCGGTCCGCGCGGCCTCCCAGCGGGGATCCACCTGCGGCGCCGTTGGCGCCGGCGGCGCGACACGAATTCGGGAGCGCCCAACCTTCTCGAACGCATCTATCGCGCCGATCAGCGTTCCGGCGCGCGCATTGAGTTCCCGGATCGCATCCAGGGTGACCTGCTGCGTGCCGTGCCGCACGTCATAGTCGGTCTTCGGCCAGACCATGTTGGGGTTCCGGTCCATCACATGGATGCGCTCATAGACCAGCTCCATGAGAGAGGTGTTCGCCGCGCGAAGCGCCATGGCGGCCTCCTGTAGCGCGGTGTCCTCGAAATCGAAGGCAGCGCCCGCCCAGGTAGCAGCCATATCATCGAGGGGATCGAGTGCCTTGCGCGGATAGGGCGTCCCGAAATTATGCTCGCGCAGGAACTGGCGCAGCAGCTCCGGGATTTGCTGGCGATACCGCTGCAACAGCTCAACATCATGAGGGTGAGGTTCGGCCGGCGGCGCAGCCGCCATAAGAACCTCGTCGTCGAGAATCAGGCGAAGAGCGCTCTCCAGATCCTTCTGAAGCCCTGCCCGCGCCGCCTGGCGCTCCTCGTCGGTCGCGTCGGCCGGACAGTGGAAGAGGATCGGCCGTTTGAAATGGGTGAGGTCGAACGGAAGAGGATGCTCGTCGGGATGGCCCATCGCTGTGTTCATGACGCCGATCATCCTGCCCCACCCGCGCGATTTTAGCGCCCAGCCATGCTCGAGCAGGACATTGGGGTTGGGCGAGAGCTGGCCCTTGGCGCGCGTGGCAACGTGCGTGAGGTCGGACAGGAAGGCGACCGCCCGGTCGATCTTTCCGAAGATGGTGTCCGCGAGCGGCGGCATGCCCGGCACATTCACAGTGTCGCGATCGGCGCGAAGCTCACGATCGGCGGGATCAACGTCGGCGTCCGCATTGACGGTTCGAATGGCGCGGTCCAGCGCCCACTGAATCAAGCCGCGACCGATCCGGTTCTCCGTGTCGCTTTGCCAGGAATAGAAGATATGGTGCGGCATTCAGGTAGCGATTCTCGTCGTTATGGTGGTCGCCCTCGCTAACATGCCTGCCTGGCCCAAGCATCATGGACGCACTTTCCCTCGTCGAATGATTGTCATCAATGACACTCTACCAGGCGTTTCGGGGTAAAGTGTCATTGATGGCATCTTAGGTTCTGGTGGGGCGGGCCGCCCCGGTCAAAGCGGCGCTGGTCGAGAGCCCATCATCCGCGTCTCCAGATTGCCGCCGGGCCGACGATGCAGGTCGATGACGTGACCCATCGTCGGCGTGAACTCTATCAGACTGGCCACCGTCTCGTAGGATGTGTTCGGCCCGAAATAGCGCTTCGCGCCGTGCCACTTCCGCCCCTCGATCAGGCGGACCCGGTACGTACCCGCAGGCACCGGCAGGGACACCCGGTCATTGGCGGCAACATAGATCGACAGTGCATGGGCGTTCGTATCCGGGTCCACCAATTGCACCACCGTGTTGGAATCGGCTGCCTCGATCGTGAGATTGCTGCGTTTGATCAGACCGATAACATTGGCCCCAACCGTAACCGACCCGCTCTCCGGAAACGGCTGCGCCGGCTCGAGATCAGGAATCCAGCCATGACGCTGCGCGTCCCCATAGAATGGGATCAGGATCAGCAGCAGGCTCAGCACCGGCAGGGCGAAACGGACAGCGATCGCCGCCGCAGACGGTTGTCGGCGATATCGCTGGTGGCGCGGATCAAGCCAGGCCGCCTCGATCCGCCCCCTACCCTCGTTCCATCTCGTCCGGTTGGCGCGCTGTCTGTGGCGCGCTCGCATATAGTCGCGATCATCGATGCCCATTGGACAGCCGCCTCCTGCCGAATGTCCGGGCCGCCGACGTCCGGATCAAAACCAACCGCCCTTGCGGCCTTCGCCCGCGTCACGAAGGTTTCGGCCGTCGATGGCGGAGCGGCGGATCTCCAGCTCGACCTCATCACCCTTGCGCCGGGTGCGGAAGTCCGCATTGCTGAGGCCGTTGCGCCGGGCATAGTCCTCGGCGGCCTTCTCGCTGCCGAACTTGCCGCCTTCGTCAAAATCCCATGCCATCGTCACTCTCCTTGCTTTCAGCCGGCACCGCGCCGACCGTTCGTCATCAAAGATCAAGGCCCAGGCTGCGCTCGGGCAGCGGCGGCAGCAGGTCTGCCTTTTCGGGCTTGAGATCCGGGGGCGCCTTGAGGCCGTCGCCCTTGATCGGTGCTGCGGGCTCAAGCGGCCCGTCCGGAATGGGGGGAAGATCAGCGAGGATGTCCGGCTGATCCGCGAGGTTGATCCCGTCGATCGGGCCGGGATCGAACTTCACCGGCTTGGCGCCGCCCTTCTTGCCGTCGATATCGAGGCGGCCGACCGTCTCTAGGGCCGAGGTCTTGTTGCCGGCATTGTGGTCGAGCTGGCGTTCGAGCTTTTCCTTATCGTCCACGATCATGGTGAGTTCGTCGCGCACCCGCGTCACGCCCACATTGAACAGGCGCTGGTTCGACAGGTTGCGCTCATGGCTGTCCATGACCGTGATCGCCTTGTCGGTGGTGATGCCCTGCGCCATGTGCATGTTGAGCGCGTAGGCGAGGTCCAAACGCGAGAGCATCGGATCGCCCGGCGCCAATGTCAGGGTCTGATTGCCCGCCGTCTCGACGGTGATGCCCGAGGCATCGGCCGAGATGATCCGGGCGAGCGCCGCGTTGTGCAGGTCGCGCGGCTTGTCGTTCGCGGTCCAGCGGATGCGATCCCCCTCGCGGACATGCAGATCCTTCTTCTCGGTGAGTTCGAGCCGGTCCCGCTTTTCGGTGGGCGAGAGGCGCTGCGGGTCGAAGCGAATCTTGCGGCGCCCATCGACCAGTTCGACCTTGCCCGAGGGCAGCACCCTGGAGACGTCATAGCGTCCCTGCGCGAGCCCGACGTCCTGCGCGCCGCCGCGGCCGACATCGAGGGTGAGGCCGGGCCGATAGCTGGCGGCGTAGCGAAGCTCCTCGCGGGTCAGGTTCACGCGGTCATAGACGATGAGATGGATGCCCTCGCCCCGCACGGTGCCCTCGGCGGCAAGGCCGTCCTGGATGCGCTGGTTGATGATGGCGCGGGACTCCCGGCCAGACGCAAACACCTGGGTCGCGGCACGGTCGTCCGCCCCCAGCGCGAGCCACCTGTCGGCGGCCTCTTCGGGCGGGTTCGCGCTTTCGTGGACGTTATCGCCCAGCACCTTCATCGCCTCGCCCGCCTTACCGACATTGGCGAGCGCGGCGACGGTGCGCAGCGTGTCGGTCCGCTGACGGATATTCTCGTCCATTCGGGCCATCGTGCCGCCGGCGGCCTGGATCATCGCGAAGGACTTGCCGGCGTCGATCGAGGAGAGCTGCTGGCGATCGCCAACCAGCACGAGCTTGTCGATGCCGAGCGCCTCGACGATGCTGTGAAGCTTCAGCATGTCGGCGCTGGAGACCATCGAGGTCTCGTCCACGACCAGCATCGCGCCGCCGAGCCGCTCGCGCGCCTCCTCGTAGCGCGGCGTATCGCGCTCGGTCAGGTAGCGCTCGTTGGCGAGCACGAACGAGGCGATCGTCTGGCTCTTGATCCCGGCCCCTTCGGCGAGGTCGGCGACCATCTTGTTCTGGAAGGCCAGGCCCAGCACATCCTTGCCTTCGCCTTCCGCGATCCGGGCAACCGCCTGCAGCATGGTCGACTTCCCGGCGCCGGCGACGCCCTGGACAGTCACGGTCCGATCTTCGGAGGAGAGGATCAGGGTCGCGGCTGCGAGCTGCCCCGCATTGAGCGGGCGATCGGCGACCTCCTGCAGGCGGGCGGGCCCATCCTGCGCGGGGAGTATCGGCACCGCCTTGCCCACGCCCGCATCGACCGCCTTGAGAACGGCTTCCTCGGTGCGCAGCGCCTCCTGGGTGGTCACCATCCGGACGCCCTTGTCGCCGGCGCGGGCGACACCGGGGATTAGCTGGCGGTTGTCGTAGAGCTGCTCGATCCGGTGCTCGACCGTCTCGATGGTGACGCCCTTCAGGCCGAGGTCCAGCGCGGTCTTGGAGAGCTTGTTGACGTCGAACGCCGCCTCGCGTTCGGCGAGGATGCGGACGGCCGAGGCTACCGCCAATTGCGTCCGGGCGACGGCCGGCGATTTGGTGGCGCGGGCAAGGCCGCTGTCGATCAGCGGATCGGGCGAGCGAAGGAAGCCGCCGATGAGATCGCGCGCGCCGGCGATCGCGTCGGTGACCGCCCGGAAGCCCCGCTCCAGCTTGTTGTCGGCGGCGCCCTGCCCTGCCCGGGCCAGCGCCGAGGCGAGCAGTCCTTTGCCGTCGAACCCGAGCTCCGCCGCCTTGTCGATCCATCCTTTGAGGAGCCCGTCGCGGTCCTCGACATTGAGCTTGGGATCGCGGGTGGTGGTGGTCACGCCGTCGCGCCCCTTGGCCGAGACGATGCCGAGCTCGGCCGCCTTCTCGAGGATCGCCTCGCGCCGTTGGCTGAAGGCATCGATGATCGCCTTGGGCACGCCCATGATCTCGAACGTGCCGTGCTTGCCCTTGAGCTCGACCTGGTAGCCGAGCTTCTCCAGCCCGGCGCGCAGGTAGGCGTGGTAGATCGCCCCGACGACCGCGTTATTCGACCAGATCTTGTCGGCGTGCAGCGCCTGCCATTTGCCGTCGGGCATCTGGGTCAGATTGGCGATGACGGAGTGGACATGGGCCTGCGGATCGAGCGCGCGACTGGTGTCGTGCTGGAACAGCGCATAGACGAGCTTGCCGGTCGGCACCGGCACCTTGCGACCCTCGACGTCCTTGCGCCCTTCGGCGAGATTCTTCTCGACCCAGGCCATGGTTTTCTGGACCGCGACCATGTTGGCGGCGAGCACCCGCTTGTCGCCGGCGACATAGGCCATGACCGACACGGACTTGGGCGCGGAGAAGGTGAGGTCGACACCGTTGCGCCGGTTTTCGACCTGGGCGACGCCCTCTCCGCTCGGCAGGACGCCGCTCAGAATCTGCTCGAAGCTTTCGCGGCTGACTTCGCCTTCAAGCGCGAGGGCTTCGGCCCCTGCCCCGCCCCAGGCACTGACCTCGGAGGAGCCATCGGCCGTGTAGTAATTGTCCTTGAAGTCGTCCTTCGCGAAATAGTTCGCGGCGCCTGATGCGGAACGGACGGCGGCGACCGAGAGCATGGATCAGATCCCCATGTCGAGATCGTCCTGGTCACGGCCCGCGGCGAAGCCCTGACGCAGTTCGATGAGGGTCTGATCCTCGACTTGCGGCGCCTGCGGTGACGGTCCGCGCCGGTCGTCGGCGGGCCGCTGGCCGGTCTCCTGCTGGGCGTCCCTGCCGCGCGCGCCGTCCTCCTTGCCGCCGCCCGCTCCCTTCGCCTGCGGGGGCACCGGCCGGTCATCGCTACGCGGGGCGGTACGATGGGTTTCGGCGGCCTGGTCCTCGCTCGGCGACTGCAGGATCCGCGCCGCCATTTCCTTCGCAAGATTGGTTGGCTCGACCACCTCATCCACGATCTGGACGGCGCCGTCCCTGCCGCCGGCCTCACCGCCCTCCTCGTCGAAAATCTCCTCCCCGCGCTTGGACCGGACGGGCTGCATCACGGGACGCTTCAGGAAGCCCGGCGCCACGATGGGGTAGTTCTTCCATTCGAGAAGGATGCGCGCGGCCGGGAAACCGTCGGGGAATTTCACGAACCCGTGCATCGAGGGCAGGTTGGTGATGTCGTCGGGGATCACGAGGGGCTCGACCTGCTTGCGCGGAGTCAGGGTCGAGGCGTCGCGATTGTTGTTGTAGCCGTAGCTATAGGCCTCATCCATCTGCCGCACTTCGCGGTTGCCGATGTACTGCGAGCACTCCTCGGCGGTCTTGAACTCGCTGGTCGCGAGGATGAGCTTGGAGCGGGCGAGCGAGGCGAGATTTCGCGCGCCTTCCTCGCCATAGACCTCGACCAGCTTCTGGAAGCTGTGGAGCCCCAGGATCATTGCGCCGCCGAAGTTCCGCGCGGTCTGCAGGCCCTTCTCGATCGCAGGCAGGCGGTGCAGCGCGCCGACCTCATCGAACATGAACCAGGTCCGCAAGCTGCGCGTGCGCGGCAGCGTCATGAGGCTGGTGATGGCGATGTTCATCCAGAGCGTCAGCAGCGGCCGGTTCATCTCCAGATCGTCGTAGTCGGAGGTGACGAACAGGATCGATCCGGGCGCGCGCTCGGTGGTCATCCAGTGCCGGATCGAGAACGGCTCTCCTTCGTCGGGCAGGAAACGCAGGACCTGCGCATTGGTGTTGAAGACGGCGCGGATCGATTCCGCCATGCGGGCCGCTTCCGGGGCGGTCAGCGGGTCGGCGATGGTGTTCGCGAGGAAGCGATGCACCCGCTTCAAATCGGCGGTCATCAGGTTCTCGGCGAGCGCCAGGTTGGTGGTCTGGCCGCGCTCCTGAAGCCGGACGCACATCTCGATGAACAGGGTGCGGGCCGCGAGCGCCCAGAAGGGCTCGGACGAGCCGCCATCGGAGGGAATGAGCGCCGCGGCGGCCGACGTGAAATGGCTGTAGGTCGAGCAGTCGTTGAAGATCGACCAGGCCGGGCAGCGCTGGTCCATCGGGTTCAGGATCGTGTCGCGCATGGGATCGTAGAAGGCTTCGACATAGGCGCCGGTGAGATCGAAGATCACGGCGCTGTCCTGGCGCTGGCGCATCTGGCTGACCAGACTCCTGAGCTCGGTGGTCTTGCCCGCGCCGGTGGTGCCGATCAGCATGGAATGGGACTGCTCGAGGCGGTGCGGATAGGGGATGCCGGCGAGCGTATAGGGATGGTGGATGCCGCCCGCCTTCCGTGTCGCGAACGGCAATTTGAGCACGGCGGCGGACGAGCGGCCGGGGAAGAACTCGCGCGCGTCCTCCGCGAATTTTTCCGCATTGTGCTGCGCGATTTCGGAGACCAGCACGGCGCGATCGACCAGCATGGCGCCGCGCTCATGGCGTTCCTGAAGGATCGAACGCCCACGCCTGCGCGAGATGTCGACGAACCAGATGGTGAGTGGCGCGACCACGAAAACCGAGACGAGGATCGAGCCGATCAGCGCCCGGATGGTGGTCTCCCAGGCCTGCTGCACGGCCGGGATATAGGGCACCACGGGCATGACCGTTTTGTAGATCTCGCCATTGGGCAGGGTGACGTTGACGCGCTTGTTGGGATTGAGGTCGACCCAGTTCCAGAGCGCCGAATAGATCTTCATGCAGACGAGCTGGAATCCGTGCTCGTCGAGGCGGATCGAGAGGATGACGAACCAGGCCGCGAGGAAGGCGAAGAACCAGACCATGATGGGCAGCCGCGCGCCCGAAAACCACATCAGCATCTCGTGGGTGAGAAGCTGTGAGCCGCGGGTGAAATTGCCCGAGTTTCGCTGCACGCGGCCGCGCGCAGAGTGGTGGGTCAGCGGGATGTTTTTCCCGTTCGAGCGGATGTCCTCACGCGCCATGATATTGCACCAGGCGCTTGTCGGTTTCGGCAACGAGGCGGTCGCGAAGCTCAGGATATTGCTCGCGCAGAATGACGTCGAGCACGAGCTGCTGGAACTCGCTGATCCGGGCCAGGCGGCGCTGGCTCGCGGTCAGCACGTCGGAGGATGAAAGGAAGACATTGAGGGCCGACCGGATGACGTCGGCGACGCTCAATTTCTGTTCGGCGGCGATCACGCTGAGGCGGTCCCATTGGGCGCGCTCCAGGCGGACGTTGTAATGCCGGTAACTGGTAGCCAAGACCAACCTCCTAGCAGGGAGGCTGGTGGGGACTGAAGAATGGCTCTATTTATAGCCGAGCGGCCCGGTTCCGGCAAGTTGATCGTCATGGACCAGCAGGCCGTAGTCTCACAGACTACGCGCGAATGGCTGATTTCCGCCGTTTTTGCCCGCCCACCAGCTCGTACTACAACGTAGTCTCCTTTCCTTCCGCGCTAACCCGTTGTGAAACAACGGAACTCATGCACCTTCAGGTGCGTAGGGTGTGCTAATCCCAAGAGCCCGATCCCCTGTCCCTGGGCCTGTTACGATGTCGTCGGAGAGGAGCCGGTTGCCGGGACCGGCGAGGTACGCGCCGCCGTGAGGCGGAACGCGCGAGGCCGGTGTCACCGATCCGATCAGGGCGCGAAAAGCCCCGATGCGCAGCATCAACGTCGGCCAAAGGGCCGCGTTGGAAAGGCGAGGATCGTGACCCGAAGGGCGGAGACAAGGCGCATGCCTTGGCTCCGTGAGGTTGGGCTCTCGTTGCCTGAAGGGCATCGGGAGCCCTAGCGAATAGAGCCGTCGTCGGGCGCAGGCCCGATGCGCCCAGCCCCATGAATCTTCTTCTTCCTGCCCTCACCAACCAGCGCTATGTTCAGCCAGTTCATAGCCCGATTAGCCTTCACAAGAGGCACCTATGGCAAAGACACTGGAACAGGAGAGACAGGCTCTCGAAGAGGATCAGCGCCGGCTGGAAGAGCGGCGCAGGAAGCTCGAAGAGAAAGAGCGCGAGCAGGCGATCGCGACGATCGAGAAATCCGGACTGCTGAAGCTTGAACCTAAGCGGCTCGCCGATCTGACGGCCCGCATCAAGACACTGGGTTTCGAGGAAGTCGAAAAGCGGCTCAAGGCCTGAATCATCCCCCGCCGCGGCAACGCCGCGGCACGGTCATGGGGGGCTCGATGCCCCCCGTGACCGTTCCTCTCCCAGCAAAAAAAGGGGAGAGGCCGCAGCCCCTCCCCTATCGTTCAGAATTCGTCGATGATGCCGCCCGGCGCGGTGTAGACGATCCGGTCGATCATCGCCTGTCCGAGCGCGCCGTAGTCGCCCTCGTCAATGGCGAGGAACCCCAGCTCATCGTCCTCGACCACATGCTGGTCGAAGTAGCTGTGCATCGCGCGGCGCTCGGCATTGGCGACGGCGGCGAAGTAGGCGGCGTGCTGATCGGCGGCGGCGATGTTCGTGATCGTCTGCATGTTCGTCTCCTGTCGTCTTGAATGACAGGGGAATGGCGTCGGGCGGGCGGGACCGTGTCAGGCCTCGCCGGCTTGCCGGCGACCGCAAAGCGGCGGTGGGGGTCACGATTTTCTTCGGCGGCCACCGTCGTTCGAGATTGATGCGCAGCGCCCGATCCGCCGAAGAAAATGGTGGGGCCCCGCCGGGCTTGAGACGGTCTCGTCCGCCCGACAGAATGGGAAGACTGTGAGAGATTTTTCCTCTCGGGGAAGCGCCTCCGGCAAGGCGTAGCGGCGCGCGGACCGACGGGTCCGTGCGGCACGCGAGCGAGCCGGTGTCGTCACGATGAAACGCCGCCCCATCATGGCTTTTGCGAATTATGAGAACGGCGTGCACGGACCCTTCACCGATCTCGGCCAGCGGGCGGAGCGGATGGACAATCCACTGATCCGGGAGGGTGCTGGACAGGGCCGAAACGACTTCGCCTTGGTGTCACAGGAGGTCTGTGTTAGGCGCCGGATTGCGCTGCGAAGGCTGCGGCGCCGGGACTGGTAATCCCGTCGAGAAAGGCAGCTCGGTGTGATCTCACGCCGGGGTGCCTGCGCACATGTCCAGGTGCCTTGGCACTAAAAGCGTAGGCGCATGTCTCGACGTGTTACCAGCCCCGGCTCCCGCGCACGGCGCGGGAGCTCTCCGGGGAGGAGCGACGGCCCGGAAGCTCGCGAGGATGGACCGCGCTCGAGGTAGCGATATGGACCTCTCGGAGACGGACCCGACGGTGACACGGGCGCTTGCGCTGGCATTGATGCGGCAGGCCAAAGAGTATCTGGCGGCGACAAACGATGTCGATGCCGCCGACCAATTGCAGCGCGCGATCGATACCCTGCTGACACCGCGAACGCCGGTCGCGGCATAGGCTCGCAGCGGCATTGCGGGGCGCGCCGCGCGCGGCGACGCGCCCCTTCGCGACGTCTGGTCCGGGCGGAGGCTATGCCCATTCCAGACGGGAACTGTCGTCAAGATCTCCGGTCGCGATCAGGCGGTCGAGCCGGGACAGGTATGGGGCTGCACCCTGCGCTTCGACGCTGCGCCGGATCGCGGGATCAGCGAGGCGGGCACGGACATTGTCGACCGGGATTTCGCCGACGCTCTCCGGTCGCAGTCCAAGCCCTTCGAGCAGCGCGAACGCATTCTGATAGGCCAGATCGAGTTCGAGGCCGAGATCGGAGGTCAGCCCGACCGACAGGGTGATCGGGCCAGTGTCGCCCTCGCGATAGACGCTGACCCGGCGGCCGCGAAACTGGGCCTCATCCAGCACCGTGATGACATCGGTCTGATAGTCGAAGATGCGTGCGATGCTGGCGAGCGCCAGCGGGCAGACACGCGCCTCGAACCGATAGGAGAGATAGTCGTCCTCCGCGAAATCTGGATCCAGCAGGGTCATGTCGAGACGCTCGCCTTGGCCGCGCAGAAATTCCCGGAAGGCGGCGAGCTGGCGGGCGTTGATGACGGCGGTCTGGCGTTCCTGATGGTCGGCCGATGTGGTGATGCGAAACACAATGGACATCTCGTCCTCCCTTGCTGAACGCAGCACCCGTCCCTTCTCCCCTCTGGCCGCCTGGCGGGGCGAAGTCGGTGCGAATGGTGGCCATTGCGCGAGCGCGCCAGCGCTCAGTCCCCCGCGGCGCGAAGGGGCTCGATGCCCCTGAGCGCCGCATGTCCACGCAGAAAAAGATGGAGAGGCCCCGGCCGAAGCCGGAGCCCCTCCAAGCGAGCACTCACGCGCTGCGCTGGGTGCGCTGGTGCGCGAGGCGGACGATGTGCAGCGGCACCCCCGCCTGCCGCAGCTTCTGGGCGAGGTTCTGCTGGATGCCCGAGCCTTCGCAGATGACGGCTTCCACCGGCTTGAGACCGAGAATGCGGTCATTGCGGACGAAGGCGGCGCGGTTGCCCTGACTGCGATCGAGGCGGAACTGGATGACCTTGACGCCGCGCGATGCCGCCCATGCGTGCGCCACGGCATCGCAGCCCTTCGCTTGCGCGGTGGTCGCGAGGATCATCTCCGGGATGCGTGCCTTGATGCTGTCGAGACCGTTCCAGAGCAGGTCCACGTCCTCCCACACCTGACCACCGGAGAACGCCACGACCGGGCCTTCGGGGGCGAACTGCTCGCGGCGCTCCCGGGCTTTCGAGGCAAGATAGTCGCGGGCCTCGATCATCGATGCGGTAAGCGCGCTGGAAACCCGGCTTCCCCGCACCGGCGAGAAGGGCTTGCCGGTTTCGACCCGATAGACCTCGGCGGCATGGTCGCGCATGCATTCCATCGCCTCGCGGCAACCCTGGAGGGTCTGGCAGAGGAGCTGGGTGTCTTCGAGTTCGGTCGCGTAGATCTCGGACGGATCATAGCTGCGTGCGAGATCGCCGAGCTTCTTGGCGGCGTCATCCTCGCGGCCCTCGATACGCTTCGCCACGACATGGAAGCTGTTGGCGAAACCCCACGCCAGATCGGCCGCAAACGGCTCCATGCGGGTGTCGCGCAGCACGTCGAACATGGTCTGCATCATCATCTCGGTGGCGGCCCGCACCTGCTCGGGATCGGGCATGTCAAGTGCTTCGGGCGCTTCGACGATGCTGAGCTTGGCCATCTCGCTATGTTCGATGAACGCGCCCTCGTAGGTCTGGGTCAGTCCGTCATTTTCACGCGACGCGGCGACGAAGCTGGCAAGGTCGGCGAAATTGTTGAAAGAAGTCATAAAAGCCTCCGAACAAGTCGATCTCTCATCCGGGATTGGATGAAAGATGAAATCTCATCGGATGGGCCGACGGGGCTTTGTCAGGGACGCGGGGACAAGTCCCCGCGCCGCCTCGGCGGGGCGTGGGGGAACCGATTTTCTTGGGGCCAGAGCGCAGCGACGGTCCCGGGAAAATTGGGGGGACCGCGCATCCTTGAGAAAGCCCCCCAAGGCACATCACACTACGGCGATGAAGCTTGTCTGATACCGAGATGTTAGAGAGAGAATTGGATTTGCCCCGGCCGCGCGGCGGCCGGGTTAACAGCAAATCGCTCCATACTGTCCCAGGAGAAACCCCCTCCCCATCACCCCCGCAAGGTGATCGTAACCCGGCAGGGCGGAGACGCGGCAAGGCCGTGGCTCCGGGAGCCGCAGGCGAGTAGAGCGCCGGTCCCGGCCTGAGCCTGTCGAAGGGCCGGGATGCGCCAAATGATCGAGCACCGACGCCGCAGGCAATGTTGAAGGAATGAAGAGTGAAGGCCCAGATTCAGGCGAACTATGAGGAGCGTCTATCGCGATATGCTGCACTGTTGCATGGCAATGAGCCACCGGGGCTGGTGGCGAAACTCGCCGTCTATCAGCAGCTCCTGCGGCAACGTGATATTCATGGCGACCGCCTGTGGCAGATCGAGCCGATCCTCTATCCGCTGGCGGAGCAGGACGTGATCGCGCTGGTGAACAGCGTGATCAAGGTCGTCACCGATCAGGAGTGGAAGCTCCGGGATGGGGCGAGCTTCCATGTCGGCGAGTTCTACGCGATCGGCGTCGAGAACATGGTCCACAACCTCGAGACGGGGCGACGCGCGAACTTCCCGGGCCAGTTGAGCTGAAGGGCGGCGCCCGCAGGCGCCGCTCTACCGGGTCAGAAGAAGTCGATCTTGTCGGCGATGATCTCGCAGCCGTACCGGGTGACTCCGTCGCGATCCTCCCAACTCGAATAGTGCAGCCGGCCGGTGATGGCGACGACATCGCCCTTCTTGCGCGAGGCGCCGGCCTTGCCGAGGCCGTTGAAGCAGGTGACCTTGTGGAACTCTGTCTCTTTGGCGGTGTAGCCGGTGGCGTCGTCGACATAGGTCTTGCCGTCCCTGAGCTTCACGCGATCGGTCGCGACAATGAGGGTGGTGACGGCGCCGCGGGTCTCGGGGTCCTTGGCGACGCGGCCGGCGAGATTGACGTTGTTCATGGTAGTGCTCCTCGTTGGGTCCAGCGGCCTTCCCGCCGGTGACACCGAAGAGCGGCGTGCGGAGAGGGTCCGCACCGTAGCGTCAGCGGAGGGGAACCCCTGGAGGGAGTTGGCGCGGGCAGCCGCGAAGCGGCAACACGGGCGACCGGATGGGGTTGCGGGACGTCTTCGTCTCGCCGCAGGTGTCAGGAACAGGCGAAGGAAGGCTGCTGGCCGCGGCGGGGCTCTACCCGATGGACGATCGCGCGGCGCGCTGCTCTTGACCCCGGCGCCGGCGGCGGAGCGCCCTCAGGAGTTCGTGCTCAGCAATCGGTGACGGGCAAGCCCGTTCGGCGAGGCCCGCTAGACGCAGCGATCGGGATTGAGGGCAGAGCCTCGTATTGCTCGGCCTCGGCGGCCTCAGGCGCGAAATGGCAGACGGAGTTTCGCGCGGCGGGACCTTTCGCGCGCGGTATCATGCTCATCAGCCCATCGGTCGGCGGCGATCTCTTCGTCCGTAGGTCGCGCGCCCGCGAGATCGGCCCGCTGCTTGTCGCTCAAGGTCTCGGCCGTGCTCACCGCCCGATTGCCGTGCCGCTGGTTCGTTCCCATGTGTTCTCACTCCGAAGTCGCGATGATCCGCGCCGCGTGGCAAATGCGGGCGCGGCCGATACTGGTCAGGAGGTACGCTTGACCTGCGTGACCTTGCCGGCGTCGTAGGCGGCGAGCCAGCGGGTGCGGATGGTTTCGTAGAAGGCGGTTGGAAGCTGACCGTATGCAACCTCGCCCAATGGATCGCCGGGCACCGTCCGAAGATCGGGCCCGGGCCATTGAAAATAGTTGAGCTCCGTGAGGACGACCCACGAGCGATCATCATCGAGCCCGAGACGAACCTTCGTCGCGTGCGGAATTTCAACGGCAAGGCTCGTGTCGGACGGCGGCGTATGGGTCACTGGCAGGATGGTGACCATCTTGGCGCCTGCCTTATTTGTCGTCGCGAGCAGCACGGCGCAGGGACGGTCTTTGCTGCCTTCTTCGTGACCTGCCTTTGCTTCATGGCTCCAGAGATACGAGTAGCGAATTACGAGGCCGGGAACTGGATCGGGAATTTGCACTCGTCAGGACTCGACCTCGTGATCGAAGGCAGCGGCTTCTGCCGGCGCTCGCGCCGCTCGAACCCCCTCCACGATTTCCTCCGGCACGTCAGTCAACGTGAAGACCTCGCGATCGCGCCGCTTGAGCCGCTGATATTCGGCGGCCGACATCAACACGAGGCTATCGTGGCCATGATGCGTGATGGTAAGGGGCGCAACCAGCGCCTGGCGGCTGATGCGGCCGAAGGCCTTTGACGCCTCAACGGAACTGACAGTCTGGGGCATGGTGATTCTCCTGTCCGGAAAGTACGGAGTTTCCGGATAAATTTCAAGTCCTCTCTGTCGCGCGCGCGAGGACGATAGCTGAGGACACGGTCACAGGGAAACGAAGGCAGGGCCCGCTTGCCGTGAGGCAAACGAGCCCTGCGGGGTTGCCGCGCGCCGGAGGGACGCGCGCGGCAGGGAGAGAGGATCGTCAGTCGGCCATCTCGGGCGTGCGGCGACGGCGGCCATTGCCCTGCGCGGGCTCGCCGCCGAACGCGCCCTCGGCCGAGGATTCACCCAGGCCATCCGTACCGGCGAGGCCGTTCGGCTTGGCCGGCTCGTCCGCACCGGGCAGCGGCGGCAGGCTGTCGTCGGCCGGGGCGGTGTCGGTCGGCGCATCGCGGCGGCGGTTGGGACGCGACCAGACGATGTTGTACGAGCCGTCGTCCTGACGGAACGCCGAGATGTAGAGCGGCTTGTCGAGGCTGGGATCCTCGATCTTGCCGTTGAGGAACATTTCGCCGGTCGCATTGGACGCCAGCTCGAACAGTGAGCCGACCTGGACCCACTGGCGTGCCGCCGAGAGCGCGAGGATCTCGAACTTGGGCGCACGCGGATTGGCGGAATGGACGGTGCGAAGGGCGATGACGATCGCGACCGTGAGCGTCGAGATTTTGCCGGTGTAGGTGCCGCTGGCGTTCTGGGTGATGGTGCCGATGTTCATGGGAAGTCTCCTGAGAAAGTGCGCTCGAACCCCTTGTCCGAACACCTTCTCTCACCCGCTCCTCTCCTCGGCCGTTCGGCCGAGTAAGGCGCGCCAGCGCCGCTCCGACGCGCCACTTCGGCGCCGTCGGGTACTTCAGGGCCTCGCAATCACGCGATGCGTGTCAAGTCTGGGGAGCGCTTGCCGATGGCCGCCACAGGGCAATGACATCCTGCATCTCTTCGGCGAAACCGAGACCGTCGATATAGACGGCGCCGCGGTCGTTCTGGCCGAGAAAGCCGATCACGCTCGTGATGTCGTTTGCCACGTCGATGTCGAGGCCGAACATGTCGGCGATCTCGAAATGACCAAGCTCCGGGCCATTCCACCAGGCCATCAGAAAGTTCGCGACGCGGCGCGCCTGCCCGGTGTCGCCCATGGCGAGCGGGATAAGCCGTGTCAGCGCCGCACGGGCGGAATCATAATCTGTCGGTACGGACGTCATCGGTTTTCTCCGCGCGCAGAGGGTATCGAGGCGAAACCCGGGCGCAAGCGTTTCTGCCTCGAACGGCCCGATCCTAATGAATCGAGCCGAACAGCCGCCGCTTGACCTCGGCCTGGTGCCGGCCATCCTTCTCGCCGATCGTCGCGGTCATGTCGGCGAGGAGCTGTTCGGCAAGCCTCGGCGGGATTTCCGCATAGGGCGTGATAACGGCGATCGCGGCCTCGGGCGTGGGAAGCTCGCCCGGTTCCGTGCCCCGCCAGATCAGCGCTTCCCCTTCATCGGGCTCATCATCGGTGCGAAAGCACACCTGAGCATAATAGGTCTGGAGCGGTCGGTCCCAGCCTACCGCCGCGCAGATGACGTCGGGATGGCCGGCCTTGGGCGGGAGAATGTGCCTGCTCATGCGTGTGTCCTCCGCATTCTGTGCGCGACGTGCCGCGCGGCGCCTTCGGCGCTGTTGATGGCCTGACCTGCTGCCGATGCCGCGCGGCGCGCGCCCGCCCTGCGCAGCAGGTTACGGGCTTCGCGCAGGCGTTCAACGGCAATCGCAATGGCTTGTCCGTCCTCGGACGTCGCGGGTGTGATGCGGCGCAAGATTACCTCCATTTTGGTTGGAAATTGGCGAGGCGACTGATCGGCTCAATCGTCGCAGGGGAGCATGATCGTCAGGACACGGACGGTCACCGCGGCGTCGGCAGGATCTTCCGAGCCCCATTCGAGCGAGGGATCGTAATAATCGATGCGAAAGCAGACGATGTGACCCTCGAGCTCGAACTGCCCGTAGTTGCGTTTCGGGCCGTCATCAGGCTTGAATTCGTAGCGCCGGACGGCCGCGAGTACCGCGGCCTGGGCGACGGCTTCGCTGACGATGCGGTCGCCGCCTGCCAATGTGGCGAGACAGGTCGCCGTCATCACGATCCGCGCGTTTCGATCGAGGCCGAGCCGCACGCGGTCATTGAGCTCGGCGATCCGGGATATGGTGCTGGTCATGCTGCCTCCATCAAGCCGGCGTTGAAACTCGCGATCCATTCTTCCATCGTCGGCCGCTCGGCGATCGGCACGATGCTGGCGGCGTCCTGGAAACGGATGAGATCGGTCGGCGCATCGCGACGGATCGCGTCGATCTCGGCCTCGGGGAGCAGCCGCTCGGCGCGGATGAAATCGGTGATCCTGCCGGGCCGGGTCCTGGTCGATCGGCGCCACAATCCCTCGACGGTGCGCAGGCGCGGTTCGGCGCGGGCCTCAATCAGGACAATCAAGCGAAGGCACCACGCCGGCAGGGCGCGTACTTCATCGGGCCGGATGGCGCCGCAGAAGAAGCAGCTCGACTTGGGCGGCACCGGGAGACCGGCGGCCTCGATCCGGGCGATGCAGCGATCGCGCGTCCAGTTCCATTCGCGCAGCGGATAGCGGCACTGGAACAGCGGATCGTCCAGCCCGGCAGCATGGGCATGACGCCGGGAATCGGAGGGCGACGTGTCGTAGCCGATCAGCCGCTCGACCTTCTGCCCATTCGCCCATGCGGCGCGAGCCGGTGCCCATTGCTTCAGGAAAGCGTCTTGCGGCGCCACCTTCCATTTGAGGCTGCATTAGGTCTGCATCGACCTGTCGTATTGGCTGCGCAAAGCCCGCATTTCCGACATCCCCAGTCCTCCTCCCCTTCCAAGACGCCCGATTAGGGCGTGACCGCCTTCAGGCAGTGGAGGGATCGGGCGCTTCGGCGTTGATGCGGATAGGGACGGGCAGGCGTATCCGATCGAGTTCCTGCACGAGTTGCGCGTTGCGGCGTTCAAGGCGCTCCGCGCGCTGTTCGGCCTCGAGGGCGCGCTTCAGCAGGCTGGCATTATGTGTTGCGAGGGCGATGTTCTTGGCTTCCACGTGCCGAAGAGCAGAGCGTGTGCGATCGGCATCGCCGGCGGCCATTTCAGTGGCGCCCTCACGTTGCGATTGAAGCTCGCGCAGGGCGTCAAGAACGTCGGCATGGTGCGTATAGATGATGTTGCGGCCGACCCCGGCTGCTCGTGCAAGAGCGGCGACCGTTGGCGCGGCGGACGGGTCTTTGGCAAGGACGCCAAGGGCTTCGCGCAGACGTGCATTGGTGTTCGCCCGGCGACGGGCCTGCGGGGTGGATAGGTCAGATTCAGACGTCACCGGCATTTCCTTCGTCGAGCTGGTCGAGGATACGGCGAGATTCCTGGATGCGGGCTTCGGCAAGTGCTCGGCTCTCGCGATCGAGGTCATCGCGCTGGATCAATGCGGTGTTTCGTTCAAGCCGCGCTTCCCAGACCGGCCTATGCCGGTCGGTCACGGCGAAGTTGGCGCAAGTCGAGCAGGTGCTTTGTGTGCGAAGCACCGGGTTCGGCTCGCGCTCGCCGCCGAGGCAAGCGGAGGTCTCCCGGCGGTAGAGGCAGTAGCCCCAGTCGCATACGCCGAGGCGCATATCCGTGCCGGCGAGGATCTCGGTGATATATCCATCGACGTCGCTCGATAGCGTGCGCCCGCGGAACGGCGATCGCTCGGAGAGCATGACGCCCGCCTTCCCGGCGACGTTCGGCGCCAGGAGCAGGTCTTCCAGCGCCTTGCGGGTTTCTTCGGCGGCTTGGTCGTCGATCAGCTGGGCAAGCTCGAAGTCGGTGCCCACATAGGCCCGGTCGGTCATCGCGCGGTGGACATGGCCGAGATGGCGTTGCAGCGCCGTCAGGCCGGTGCGGTCGCGCCGCCCGATGAACCGTGAGAACGTCTTGCGACCCTGATAGGTGGTCAGGTGCCAGGTTCCGCCTTGGTGTTCCGGCAAGGCAAGGAACGGCGCAAGTCGTTCGTTCAAGCGGATATTGACCATGGGTGATCGCAGTCGAGCGACGGGCATCATCGTCGGAAGCGGCGAGCGTCCCCGGCCGAGCTGGTGGAGCCAGAGGTTCCTCTTCCCGCTAAGTTCGCGAAGCGGAGCGGAGAGACGTTCGAGGATGTGGATCGCCCGCTGGACCGGCTCGGGCGCGAGCCAGCGATGGACGTCCCCATGTTCCGTCAGCGACGTCTTCGTGATCGTGCCGACCAGATAGACGTGTTCCTCGCCGTCTCCGTCGGCCGCGCGCCGTTCGAGGCAACCCTCCTCAAGCCTGAGTATTTCGGAGGCTCTCGCGCCAACGAGATAGGCGATGACGACGAAGCAGGCGTCGCCAAGGCGATCGAGCATGAACGTCAGGCGGCGCAGCGGCCATTCCGGATTCGGATACAGATCCGCGTGGGGGCATGGCTCAGCCAACATGGCGCGTCTGATATGCCAGTGGAGCCTTCGCCCCTGATGCTGTTGTCGAAACTTCTCATACAGATCTTCGAGGCGATCGCGCAGCGCGAGTATCTGGTCCGCTGGGTCACCGAGCAGTTCCATAGCGCCGCTGATGAGAGGCACGGCGATCTCGTCGGGCGTATAGGGATGGCCGCCATAAGGTTTCCAGTGCCGCTTCCCAACCGAACCGGCGCGAGGCGGCGCCATCAGCGGCGCGTCGTCCAGCTTGTCGCGCTGCATGTGGAACGTGCGGATCGTGCCGAGATAGCCTTCGGCGGTGCTGAGGGAGAGCCGTGAAGCGTTCCTGCCGGGACGGGCGCGCAACATGGCCACGAACCGGTCGACGGCGTCTTGATCGAGATCCTTGAAGCATCGGACGTTCTCGGCTGCCATCCATCGAACGAGGAAGCGGATGTGGCTGAAGTGACCATCGACCGTTTCCTTGCGAAGTGGCATCCGCCCTTCGGGCGGATCGGCCCGCAGCGAGAACAGGAACAGTTCGGCGGCGTGCCGGAGCGGCGTCCACTGATCGTCCGTGAACCGGCTCCCGTCCGGCATTTCGAAGCCCCAGTTGAACGTCGTGGCGGCGGGGACGCCTTCGTTTCCGAGCAATGGCGCCGGAAGTTGGGTAGGCGTGGATGTCGGGACGGAGGCCATGAGGCTATTCCAGGTCCGGCAGCGGCGGCAAGGCGGGTATGTGCCGTTCCGCGTCCGGCATCATTTCGGGCGGGAACGCCGGCAGCAGGTCTTGTGTCAGCGCCCGAAGGCTGGGGGCATAGAAGAGGCTGAACCGGATCGGGTCGATGCGTTCCCGCGCCGCTTCAAGATGCATGGTGGCCTGGACAATGCGCGCCAGATGACCCGGGTCGATCGGGACGATTAGGCCTGGACAGGCAAGGCAGCCTCCCAGTTTCGGGCACACGCGGCCAGGCTGTGCCTGCCCGCCGTCGACCGGTCGAAGGCAGTCGTGGCCGAACAGCGCCGTCACCCGCGCGCTGGTATCCGGCCCTTGATGTTGCGAGTCATGGGCGGGCGTCTCGCCGGTGACCCATGTGATCATCAGCGACTGGAGCCGAGCGATCGTATCGCGTTCGAGGCGGCGGACGGCCTCGCCATCGACATAGATGTCGGTGGTGGCGACATTCGCATGATTGAGGACCGCCTTGGCCGCCATGATATCGCCCTGCGACGCTGTGTAGTGGGCGCTTGCCATGCTGCTGCGGAACAGCTTGGGCGAGAAGTCGGGAAGCAAGGAACGGGACTTGCCCGGATGCGCATCGTTCCAGGAGGCGATCGCGCCATTATGCCGTTCGTAGAAGCGCAACATTGCCGATCGCAACGTGGCCTGCACGATATGACCGGCGTGATGCTCGCGCTCGAGGCGTCCTGTCGTCATGAGGAAGCGGTGGAGGAACAGCCGGTCGCGTTTGGACGGCTCCACATGCGGTAATAGGGGCGCCGTCATCGCAAGGAGCTTTTCGATCAGGCGCGGCGCCGCATAGGGTCGGCGATTGTCGAACGAGCGCCGTTGCATGCGCTTCACCTTGCCGCCGGCACGAGGTTTCACCCACTCGACCATGACGCGATGCCGCTCGAGCGGATGCGGCACGAGGCAGTCCCGCTTGATCTGGCGCAGCGGACCGGCGTTGGCCGCCGTCTGGATCAGCAGCACGATATAGAACGCAACCAGCGTGTCGGTCGTGAGGTGGAGATAACCCTCGAGCTCGCGGAACCCGCCTACCTCGGCGATCCTCTGCCGATCGGGCTTGTTAAGGTCCAAGCCTCGGTCGATCGGCATGATGCCGTGGCCGCGGCGATGGAGCTTCCAGATCCAGCGATCCCGTTCGGCGGTCCGCCCACTATGGAGCGGCACGTTCGGAAGATTGACGATGGTTTGCCCGTGCTGGAACTTGGCCCATGCCGTGTCGATCTCGGCATAGCAGACTGCCAGCAGGGCGCGCATTGCGGCTGGTGTCAGCCGGTCTTGCGGTAACCGCTGGACGCCGGCGAGCGGGATCGGATTGTTGGGAACGGCGAAGCCCGGTGCGAACAAGCCTGGATTGTCCGCGATCGCGCGCTTGAGGACGGGCCGGATCATACCGAACTGACCGGATTGTGAGCGGACGCCACGCCTGCGCCCGTCAGTGGGCATCGCCAGCCAGGTGATGAACCGGCGGATCGTTGCCGTGTCGAGGTCTGCCGCGCGCCTGACACGCGCGTCTTCGCGCAGGAACCTACCGAACACGCGCATCGCGAACCAGCGCGCGGTGCGGGTCGCGACGCTGGATGCCATATCATGATCGCGGAAAGCCCGGGCGATGGCGGCGCTGATATCGTCCGGCAACCCGAACAGCGCCGGGTCGAAGCGTTGGACGATCTTGCCCCATTCGTCGCGGAACTGGATCTCGACGACCTCCGCCGGATGGTTCGCCGGTGCCGGATCGAGTCTCAGCGTGCGATCGAGGCGGCCCCTAGCCATCGGCGGGGATCAGCTCGCCATAAAGATAGGCGAGGCTTTCGCTCAGGTCGCGCTCGTGCAGCTCGACGCAGCGCAGATAAATCGCGGTGGTTGTGATCGAAGCATGGCCGAGCAGCACCTGCACGACCTTGAGCGGGTTGAGATCGGGATTGGTGCGGGCCTGGATCTGAAGGCGGGCCAGCATCGCCATCGCGAAGGTGTGCCGCAGCCAGTGCAGCGTGCCCTGAAGTCCCGCGGCCGCGAACGCTTCCGCGAGCTGCGCCGTCAGGAGTTTTCGCGTCATGGCGCGGCCATGCTCGTTCAGCAGGAGATTAGGCGGCGCGCGATAGCCCCGGTCGGAACGGCGGATACCGCGGACGATCCGGGCGCGATCCTCGCCCGCATACCAGTGTGTATGATCAAGCAGCCGAAGCGGCGGATAGACCGTCCTTGGCCGGTCGCCCTTGGTGATATGGAGCGGCACGCCGACAAGTGGATCGCTGTCGAGGTAGAGTGGCCAGCTATCCGGGATCTGGTCGAGGGCGAGCGCGCAAAGCTCCTTGCGACGCAGACCCGCCCCAAGCGCCCATTGCGCGGCAAGTCGGGCGGTAGGCCTCAGATGCGCGAACAGCCGTGCCAGTTCGTCGGCACGCAGCGGTCGCGGCAGTTTTTCCGGGCGTGAGACGATCAGCTCATTGACCTGGCGCCGCTGCAAGCCTGGGCGATAGGCGCCGTCGAGCATCAGCGTCATCTTCTCGGTCAACCGGAACGGGCAGTGGTCGATCAGCCCCTTATCGAGCGCCCAGCCATAGAAGCGGCAGACGGTCGAGACACGCGCATTGATCGTGGTCCGGGCATAGGGCCGCCCGGTATGCGTGCTGGGATTCTCCAGCATCCGGTTGCGATAGGCGGCGATGACGCGTTCGTCGGCTTCGCGCCATTCGATCCCCGATTGTTCGAGCGAGTCGAACCAGTCGTGGAGATGCTCGCCGTAGGTCCGCACGGTTTCGGAGGCGTGGGCACGGCCGCTTAGCTCTGCATGCTCCATGAGCCAGACGAAGGCCGGCTCGATGATCGCCATGTCGGCGTCGAACAGAATCGGGAAGCCAGCGGGGACATTGGGCACGCCAGAGGCAGCCCGAATCACTGATACCACGGGCCATCTCCCTCGCCCGCACAGGTGCGATTTCGAAAGTAGCGCAACATGCTCGATTTGGCCGACGCATTTCGATGGAATGGGCGCTTTCCTCGCCATGCCGAAGGGTGTCGCTTCGACCAGCCTACCCCAAGCACTCACCGCGCCTGCTGACACCTGGCGTCCGCCTTGATATGAGTGGACGATGATCGAGGGGGGAAGCGGTGGCGCGTCGGGTATTCTTTAGCTTTCACTATGACCGTGACGTTCGACGGGTCGTGCAAGTCCGCAATTCCTGGGTGGTTCGTCCAGGTGGCGAAGCGCAGCCTTTCTATGACAAGGCAGAGTTCGAAGAGGCAAAAAGACGCGCGGGCGGCATAGAAAAATGGATCGAAGAGCAGCTCAAAGGCACGTCCGTGACTGTGGTGCTGTTCGGCGCAGAGACGTATGATCGCGAATGGGTCCGGCACGAGATCAAGAGAAGTTACGAGCTTGGGAAAGGCCTATTGGCCATCGACATCCATAGCGTAAAAGATCCGCAACTTGGAACTGATCGACAGGGGACCAACCCTCTCAGTTATTTTACAATAAAGCAGAATGGCCGAGATATTCCGCTGTCGAACCTATACGGGACATATGATTGGGTCCGGGATAACGGCTATGCCAACATGCCGGCTTGGATCGAAACTGCGGCAAAAGCGGCCGGTCGCTGACACCAATGAGTATCTATGAACTGGCCATACTTGGTGCGGCAACGCCAGAGGAGCGTGCAACACTGACAGCGACGCTCACGGATATCGTTTCCGACTTCGGATTGACGTTGGGGGACGATGTAGTTGTGCATAATGCGGCAACGCTGGGTGAGCGGCACAAGCCAGCAGCATTCGCGTGTGCGTATTTTGGAGGAAATGCCCAGCAAGATCTCGAAGCGGCCCAAGACCTGATCCGGGCCAGTGCGCCCATCATTCCAACGATTGCCGCTGGCGCAGACTTCAATGCTCACATCCCCCCGCTTCTCCAGCCCATCAATGGGCTAACGCGGCGCGCTGACGATCCAAATATGACTGAACTCGCGTCAGCAATGCTGGAATGCGTGGGCTTACTTCGTCGACAGCGACGGGTTTTTGTGAGCTATCGGCGCGTGGAATCCCGAGCAGCAGCGTTGCAACTTCACGATCTCCTTGCGTCCCGCGGATTCGACGTATTCTTGGACACGCACGACATTAGGCCCGGCGATCCGTTCCAAGATGTGCTTTGGCATAGGCTCGTCGATTCTGATGTTATGGTTATGCTCGACACGCCTACCTATTTCGATAGCCGCTGGACTCGACAGGAAATAGGAAGGGCGCGCGCGAAAGAGATCCAGGTCCTTCGTGTAATTTGGCCTGAGCATACGCCAAACAAGCTGACCGATCTTGCAGAGACTATATATCTTGATCCAGAGGAACTCGAGGGGCCAGATGGCCCAATAGTAGCCAAAACGGCGGATACAATCGTCCTGGAGGTCGAGCGGCTACGAAGCCGGAGCATCGCATCTCGATATATGTCGATTACCGGCAAACTCCGCGCTGACGTCGAGAAAATTGGTGCGTCAGTGGAAGGCGTCGGCGCACATCGGGCCGTCGCCGTGCGGTTGCTGGACGGCGAAAAGATCTGGGCATATCCGATCGTCGGAATCCCCACGGCTGAAATTTTGAACGATGTGGCCGATAAGGCGCGACGAGCGGAACAGCAGGAGATACCGGTACTGGTCTACGATCATATCGGCATCCGTGATGCATGGAATGCTCATCTCCGATGGCTTGGGGAGCATATTCGCGCGGTCCGCACGATTAAAGTTTCCGAAGCCGGATGGGCTCTTGCGGCATGGGAGAACTGACCATGACTGAGGCCATTTTTCTTTCGGCAGGCGTGCCGGATCCGAAGCGAGGCCCACAATATGCGGCGACCGCTGACAGTGTCGCGATTACAGCCGCAGTCTCCGCTTTGGTGCACGTCACGCTAGGACGCAGGCTGCTTGTTTGGGGTGGTCAACCCGCAATAACACCAATGATCTGGGTGGTCTCGCAAGACATAGGAATAAATTACGGACACTGGGTCCGGCTCTACCAGTCTCGCCATTTCAAGGACGAGTATCCCGAGGATAATGAGCGGTTCAACAACGTGGTTTATACGGACGAGATTGAGAAGGATCGGGAGAAGAGCTTGCTGGCCATGCGCGAGCGTATGTTTTCCGAACACAAGTTCAAAGCGGCAGTTTTCATTGGGGGTATGGGCGGGATTGTACAGGAATATGAAATGTTTCGACGCCTGCAACCGGACGCTGCAGTGATTCCAGTAGTCTCCACGGGCGGCGCGACGCTTGAAGTTGGGGCGCAGGTTGAATCTCTATCGCCCGACCTAGCGGAAGACCGGGACTATGTTGCGTTATTTCACCGCCACCTTGACGTTTCCGTCCGAGAGGAGCGCTTCGAAAGTCCAACTCTCCAACCGGATGTCGTTGAGAAGCGATTTTGGCAACCCCCTGCCACTGCTTAAACGGGACGGGAACTCGTTATTCACCAGCCAGCCACTCGCTAAGCTCGGTAGCTGTGTTCCTTTTCTCGTCGAGGACCATCCAGACGCGCTTTTGATGACCCTGTAGATCCCCCCAGACGATGCGGCGGTATAATCCCAGATACTCCCACGACGCCCATGCCTGCTCATGCGCGCTGTCGGATGCCGGGAACAGCGCGATCTTCGTCAACCCTTTATACCCATCCGCGACGCCCAACTCCCAGGGCACCCAACGACTGTCCTTGCTGTTCTTGCTTGCAAGAAGGACAAAGCGCTTGGTCTGACGAATACGGCTCTTTAACAGCCCTGCCGTTTCCTCCGTCGTGTATGGGGGCATTTCCGGGTCGATTTCATCGACATAAACCTTGGCGCCGTGCCCTTCTAATACACGAATGGCGCCAACGACGAGATCATCGTCCTTGCTTGAGTGCGAAAGAAATGTAGCACCCGACAGCGCCCGAGAAGAAGCAGATTTCCTGAGGTTTACCTGCTCGTTGATGTTCAATTTGCCAGCGAAATTACGAAGCTCGGATTTGGTAATATATTCTATCATTCTTGCCGCCCGCTCTTAATTCCGCGCAAAATCTCCGATTCTCTGCACTTCAGTTATTTGCTCGGATCGCAATGGCCTCTTCAATCCAAGTCTCGATCCCATTCTTAATCGAGTCATAGGCGGCTTTGCTATCTGCTCCGGAAGGAGAGACGAGCTTCACTATGGACGAAAGCTTCTTCCCTGTATTGGCGTAGCCTATTTCATCAAATGGATTGCTGCCTGCCACGCACGAGTTCCCATCGTGACCAAGAAGTTTGTTTATCCGGATACCCACCACGCCTTTGCCTGCGTCCCAACCTTTGACGATCTCGCGGATCACCCATGGCCGGTTCGCTGTTTCCGAACCGACGAGCACCACCACGCAACTCTTGCCGTACATGTTGTCATCGATCCATTTTTCGATGGAGGCTTTGCCCTTCCGCTTGACCTCCTCCCAAGCATTCGCAGTGCAAAGAGTCTGCCCTTCGAGGGCTCCGATGTTACGCACCTGCTGAGTACGCCAAAAATCGTTCGCGAAGTGAAAACTGAAGAAAACGCGCCGCGCCATAAGGCCCCCTTTTGTTCTCCGACCTTCTACAGAGGCGGCCATCGTTCCGCTAGAGAAATCGATTCGGAAACGAATGGCTTGAATAACAAGCGCGGCATTTTTGTGCGGCGCCTCATGCGACGCTTAAGCGTCGCTGCGCGACGCGAGGGACGGGCCGACCACCGCCAGCTCTTTGGGTTAGCGCGGCAGTCGGCCCGTCCCTCATCGCGCGCAAAGGAGACAGTTTCAATGGGTAGACCTAAGCTGCAGCTGTGCCGTCCAAGGCTGATGCTCGGCAGTGTCGCGTTCGTGAGGACATTGGCGAGGATCGAATAGTAAGGCGGCCAATGCTTGAAACGCGTGGGCACATAGCGGACCACCTCGTAGGGAATGCCGCGCGCCGCCATCCAGAGCGAGATCACTCTCTGATACTCGTAGGTTTCCGGCTTTTCGGCACCGGGATCGGCCGTCAGGACCAGGTCGGGCGGCTCGCCGCGCGATTCGAGTTCGACGAGGAGAGCGGTTGAATCGACGCCGATCCCATAAGCAAGAACGACCGGCGGGGGCGCGGCAACAAGGATGTAGTCGACCGGCGCGCGAGCCCCAGCGGACTCGACAGTTGGATGTGGAAGCATGGGGCTTCGAGTCCTTGAGGGCGGCAAAATTGCCGCCCCGCCCGGCCCCCCTCCCCTCTCTGCTGGAATCGGAGCAGGCATCGTCCGATCCGCAATCGGACGGAAGCACGATGGTCATTACGCGGATGATCCGCTCATGCGGCCTGGGCGGCGGCGCCTATTGCTTGGAGAGGGCCTCCTGCAGCGCGGCCTTCACCTTTGAGCCAGTACCGAGACAGAGTGTTACAGGTAGCGCGAGATCGCCTTGAAATCCTCAATCGCCCTGGCCGCGCCGCCTTCGTCCGCGGCATGGCTTAGGCAATGGTCGATATGATCGTTGATGAGGGCGCGCTTCGCGCTCGCCACGGCCTTCTCGACCGCATCGAGCTGCTGCGCGACGTCGACGCAGGTCCGCCCCTCCTCGATCATGGTGACGATGCTGCGGAGATGCCCCGTGGCGCGATTGAGCCGCTTGATGATCGCCGGGTGGCTGGCGTGCTTGTGGTTGCTCATCGGTCTATCTTTCACCACCCAAAACGCTTGTCGAGGAATTCATACATCCCCCCCAAGGGGATGTTGCACACATCCCCCCAGGGGGATAGGGAGAGACCATGCTTCATGTGCTCGCCAACCGCACCTATCGCCACCTGTTTCTGGCGCAGATGATCGCGCTCGTCGGGACGGGCCTGGCGACGGTCGCGCTTGGACTGCTCGCCTATGACATTGCCGGCGGCGATGCGGGCGCGGTGCTGGGAACGGCGCTGGCGATCAAGATGATCGCTTATATCGGCGTTGCGCCGATGGCGGGCGCCTTCGCCGACCGGGTGCCGCGCAAGGCGCTGCTCGTCTCGCTCGACCTGGTCCGCGCCGCCGTCGCCATCTGCTTGCCGTTCGTCACCGAGGTCTGGCAGGTCTATATGCTGATCTTCGTGCTGCAATCGGCCTCGGCGGGGTTTACCCCGACCTTTCAGGCGACCATTCCCGACGTTCTGCCGGAGGAAGCCGATTATACCCGCGCGCTGTCGCTGTCCCGGCTCGCCTATGACATGGAGAGTCTGACCAGCCCGATGCTCGCGGCCGCGCTGCTGACGGTCATCAACTTCCACTGGCTGTTCTCGGGCACCGCGATCGGCTTTGTCGCTTCGGCCGCGCTGGTCGTGACCTCGGGCCTGGCTAAAACGGTGGCCGCAGCGACCCGCAGGATGGGCATCTACGACAAGACGACGCGCGGCATTCGCATCTACCTCAAGACGCCGCGGATGCGCGGCCTGCTCGCCGTGACGCTGGCCGCGGCGGCGGCGAGCGCGATGGTGATCGTCAATACCGTCGTGATCGTGCGCGGGCTCGGGCTCGGCCAGCGGGACGTGGCGCTGACCCTGGCCGCCTTTGGCGGCGGCTCGATGTGCGCCGCTTTCGCGCTGCCCCGCATCCTCGATCGCGTCGCCGACCGCGCGATCATGATCGGCGCCTCGTTCTTGCTGGTCCTCGGCTTGGCCGCGTTGACTGCGATCAGCGCCATGATTCCGCCGGGGCAGGCTTATTGGCACATTCTGCTCGGTGGCTGGCTACTACTCGGCGTCGCTTATTCGATGAGCGTCACGCCGGGCGGCCGGCTGCTGCGGCGTTCAGCCAGTTCGGAAGACCGGCCTGCATTGTTCGCGGCGCAGTTCGCACTCAGCCATGTCTGCTGGCTGATCGCCTATCCGCTGGTCGGCCAGCTTGGCGCGCGGGTGAGCATGACCGCCGCATTCGGCGGTATGGCCGCGCTGGCGGCGGTTGGTGCGGTCGCGGCGCTGCTGCTGTGGCCGGCGAACGACCCGGACTCGGTGTCGCACCGTCACGATGATCTTCCGGCCGATCATCCCCATCAGCGTGACGCTCACGCCGACGGCGATGCCAAGCACGCCTTCGTGATCGATGACCTCCACCCGCGTTGGCCGACGACATGAGCAACACTCGCGCATTGCCAGGGCGATTACTCTCGCGTTACCAAAGAGCGGTGATCGCGACACCTTTCCGCACCAAGCTTGTTCGGGGCCGCCCTTTGGCGTTGCTCCTGATGCTGCTCGCCCTGGTGGGGATGGTCGGCATTGCGAGCTGGCACGATTCGAAACCCCACGTTCATGACATCGCGAGTGCCGAGCATGTGATCGAGCTTAGCGATCATCATCCCGGCGACCTGCCGCAGCCAAGCGATCCGCTGCACCTCGCAGCGCATGTCGTCCTGCAAGGGCTCGCCATTCCGGCCGAGCCGGCAGTCATCGCAACCGCGCCCGCTCTCGCGGTCGTGTGGACGATGGCGGGGCCAGCCGCGGTCGATTCTCTCCCGCCGATATCGATCCTGCGCCCCCCACGGGACTGACGGTCCGACGCGGCATCGTCGCAGCGGGAACCAGTCAGCTCGAAGGGAATAATCATGAATGGCGTAAAACGCCGGCTGGCGCGTTGCGCGATGGTCGGCATGACGGTCGTGCTATGGGGCGCGGCCTTGGGAAGGACGGCCTATGCCCAGGAGGCGCCGCCGTTCCCCACATTGCTCAAGCAAAGCGAAGGGGCACCTCGTGCAGCCGCTATCGCCGCCGATGTCGCGCAGGCGGAGGGACTCGCCGAACAAGCGCGCGCAAGGCCCAATCCGAGCGTGAGCGTGCAGGCCGAAAACATTGCCGGCAGTGCACCTTATAGCAGATTCGACGCGGCGGAGACGACGCTTCAGATCAACCAGCCTTTCGAGCTGGGTGGCAAACGTTTTGCCCGCATCGCTGCTGGTGAGGCAGGTGTGGGTGCGGCAAAGGCGCGTGGGCTCAATGCGCGGGTCGCCTATGCCTATGATCTTGCGACCGGCTATGCCGCCGCGGAGATCGCGCAGCGCCGGATCGAGCTTGCCCAGGATGAAGTTGGGAACGCCGAGGCCGACCTGAGAGTCGCCAATGCCCAGGTCGGCGCTGGCAAGGAAGCACGGCTGCGCAGCCTTCAGGCGGAAACCGTTTTGCAGGCGTTGCGGGCCGATCTGGACCTCGCGAGGGCCAACTACACTGGAGCCCTTGCCCGCCTGTCAGCGCTCTCTGGCGTTGCGCAGCCCTATACCGGCGTTTCCGGGTCCGTGCTGGCGCTTTTCGATACGTCTCCGGCGGTCGGTCCTGTCGATCCGGGCCGTTCGACGATCTATCGAACCGCCCTCGCCGAACGGGAGGCGGCAAACCAGCGGCTCGCTTATGAGCGCAAGCGTGCGATACCCGACGTCACCGGCTCGCTCGGCGTCCGGCGGCTCGAACGCGAGGGGGCGAACGCGCTTGTCGTCGGCGTCTCGGTGCCGCTGCCGCTGTTCGACAGCAACCGGGGGAATATCGCCGCTGCGCGCGCCGAAGTAGCCGGCGCCGAGGCACGCGCAGAAGTCGCCCGGACCGAAGCGGAAGCAGAGCTTCGTGGCGCCATCGCGCAGGCAGAGGCATCCGAAGCGCGTGTTAGAGCCGCGCAAGCGTCGCTCGCGACCGCGCAGGAAGGCTATCGCCTTGCCCGCATCGCCTACGAAGGCGGCAAGGCGCCGCTGATCGAACTGCTGACCGCGCGCCGCAACCTTGGGCTGGCCCGAGGCGTCGTGCTCGACGCCCAGGCCGGCCGTTTCACCACTTACGCCATCCTGGCCCGCCTTCAGGGCCGCACCATCACCGGAGACCCGATCCAATGACCTCCGAGAAGAACCGGCTCTATGCCGGAGCCGCTATTGCGCTTGCCATTGCAGCCGGAATCGGATTCGGCATCGCTCGCCTAACCCAACCCGTTCTGCCCGCTCCCGAGGCCGCTTCCGCCAAGGCCGACACACCGAAGGATAGTGTCGTCATCACCGCCGAAGGCATCCGCATCTCGAAGATCGGCATTGCGCCGGCCGCCGCAGGCGGACTGGATGCGGCGATCAGCGCAAGCGCCACCGTTGATTCGACGCCCGACGCCGAAGCGGTGCTGACGGCGCGCGCGGCGGGGACGGTCACGCGCATCTTCAAGCGGATCGGCGATCCGGTGCGTGCCGGAGAAACGATCGCTTTGCTCGAAAGTCGCGACGCCTCGGCAATCGCCGCCGACCGCGGCGCCGCGGCCGCGCGCGTCACGCTCGCAGAGCGACAGCTTGCCCGTGAGAAATCGCTGCTCGATCAAGGCGTGAGCCCGCGCGCCGACTATGAGACCGCGCAGGCTAATCTTGCCGTGGCGCAGGCCGATGCCCGTCGCGCCGCCGCCGCCGCCGGTGCTGCACGGGTGGCGTCTGATGGCCGCTCGGTGGCGGTGGTCAGCCCGATCACCGGGCGCATCACCTCGGCAACCGGAACCCTCGGCACCTTCGTGTCGGCCGAGACGGAGCTGTTCCGCGTCGCCGATCCGACACGCCTGCAAATCGCGGCAAGTCTGCCGCCGGCCGATGCGCCCCGCGTGCGGGCCGGCGATCACGTAGAATTGACCACCACTGACGGGCGCAGGATCGAGGGGCAGGTCCGCTCCGAGACCGGCGTGGTCGATCCGACGACGCGCGCCGCGACCGTCATCATCGTGCCGAGTTCGGGCGGCAGCACGCTTGTCCCTGGCCAGCTCGTCCAGGCGCGTATCTTCGCAAGCGGAGGCGCGGCCAAGGGCGGCGTGAGTGTACCGCAAGATGCCGTGCAGACACTCGGCGACCGCACCGTCGTCTTCGTTCGCACCGCGACCGGCTTCAAGGCCACGAACGTGCAGGTCGGGAGCCGCTCCGGCGGGCTGGTCGCGATCATCTCCGGCCTCGTCGCCGGTATCCCGATCGCGACCTCCAATGCCTTTCTCCTGAAGGCTGAGATCGAGAAGAATGAAGGAGGTGAGGAATGATCGCCGGTATCCTCGCGCTCTCCGTCAGGATGCGATGGCTCGTCGCGTTCCTGACGCTCATCGTAGTCGGCTTCGGTGCCTGGCAGATCACCAAACTGCCGATCGACGCGGTGCCGGACGTCACCAACCGCCAGGTGCAGATCAGCACCTTTGCCCCGACGTTGGGTCCGGTCGACATCGAGAAGCAAGTCACCTTCCCGGTGGAGACGGCACTCGCAGGTATTCCCGGCCTGGAGATGACGCGCTCCTTCTCGCGCAACGGGTTCAGCCAGGTGACGGCGGTTTTCACCGACGACACTAATATCTATTTCGCGCGCCAGCAGGTCACGGAGCGGCTCACTCAGGCCAAGGACAGCTTGCCCGCCGGCATCCAACCCAACCTCGCGCCGCTCAGCACCGGCCTCGGCGAGATTTTCTTCTATTCTGTCGCGTTCCGGCATCCCGACGGCAAGGGCGTCAAGGTCGTGGACGGCAAGCCGGGCTGGCAGTCCGACGGCAGCTATCTCACCCCCGAAGGCGAGCGGCTGACGACCGAATTGGCCAAGGCCGCCTACCTGCGCACCGTGCAGGACTGGATCATCCGGCCGCAAATGCGCAACGTGCAGGGTGTCGCCGGGGTCGATTCCAACGGCGGCTATGTGAAGCAATATCTGATCGAGCCCAATCTGAACGCGCTTGCCAGCTATGGTCTGTCGATCACCGAGCTTGCAGACGCGCTGGAGCGCGCAAACCTGTCGGCGGGCTCCAACTATGTCCGGCGTGCAGGGGAAAGCTTCCTTGTCCGTGCCGATGCACGGCTCAAGTCGATCGAAGACATTCAGGAAGCTGTGGTCGCCACCCGCGCCGGCGTGCCCGTGCGGGTGAAGGATGTCGGCCAGGTCGTGATCGGCGGTGCAGTCCGTACCGGATCGGGCAGCCGTATGGGCTCGGAGGCGGTGATCTCGACCGTGCTGATGCTGGTTGGCCAAAACAGCCGCATTGTCGCAAACAGTGCGGCCGAGAAACTCGACCAGGTCAACAAGGCGCTGCCGCCCGACGTGTTCGCCGAGCCGGTCTATAACCGCTCCAAGCTGGTCAATGCGACCATCGCGACGGTCGAGAAGAATCTGGTCGAAGGCGCGCTGCTCGTCATCGTCGTCTTGTTCCTGCTACTCGGCAATATTCGCGCGGCGCTCATCACCGCCGCGGTGATCCCGATCACCATGCTGATGACGGCAGCGGGCATGAATGGGCTCGGCGTCTCGGGCAATCTGATGAGCCTGGGCGCGCTCGATTTCGGTCTCATTGTCGATGGCGCGGTCATCATCGTCGAGAATGCGCTGCGGCGCCTCGCCCAACGCCAGGAGCATGAGGGGCGGCTGCTGACCCTGCGCGAACGCCTGGGCGAAACGATCGAGGCATCGCAGGAGATGGTGCGGCCGACCGTCTATGGCCAGCTCATCATCTTCCTCGTGTTCGTGCCCTTGCTCACCTTCCAGGGCGTCGAGGGCAAGACCTTCTCGCCGATGGCGATCACGCTGATGGTGGCGCTCGCCAGCGCTTTCGTGCTGTCGCTGACTTTCGTGCCGGCGATGCTCGCAATCCTTATCAAGGGAAAGGTCAGCGAGACCGAAGTGAAAGCAATCCGCTGGTTCAAGGAGAAATATGCACCCATGCTGCGACAAGCAGTCGCCCGACCGCTGCCGTTCATTGCAGGCGGCGTCGGCATCTTTGCGGCGGCGATCCTCTGCTTCGGCCTGCTCGGCGAGGAATTCATGCCGCAGCTCGACGAGAAGGACATCACCGTTACGAACTTCCGCGTGCCCTCGGCCTCGATCGACCAATCGACGCAGATGCAGCTCCAGATCGAAAATGCGCTGAAGTCGCTGCCAGAAGCGGCGCTGGTCTTCTCGAAGAACGGCAATGCCGATCTCGGTACTGACCCGATGCCGCCCAACGCCTCGGACACCTATTTCATCCCCAAGCCGGAGAAGGAATGGCCGGCAGAGGTGAAGTCCAAGGAGGATATCCTGCGCCGCATCGAGGAGAAGATGAAGCCGCTGATCGGCAACCGGACCGAGATCCAGCAGCCGATCCAGATGCGCTTCAACGAGCTGATCGCGGGCGTCCGCGCCGACGTTGCAGTCAAGCTCTACGGCGACGATCTGGATCAGATGAGCCAGCAAGCCCAGCGCATTGCCGGCATCCTCCGCGCGATTCCCGGCGCAGGCGATGTCAGCGTCGAGCAGACGGACGGCGCCCCAACTTTCGACGTAAAGATCGATCGCCAGGCAGCGGGACGCTACGGCCTGTCGGTCGAAGAGGTGGCGAACACCGTCGCCGCAGCACTTGGCGGACGGGAAGCCGGGCTCCTGTTCGAGGGCGACCGGCGTTTCGCCGTAGTCGTTCGGCTGCCCGACGCCCAGCGCGACGATCTGGAAACGCTCGGCGCTATCCCGGTCATGCTGCCGGCGGCCGAGGGACAGGTCGCGCGGTCGATCCCGCTCCGGGAGGTGGCCCGGTTCAGCTACACCCAGGGGCTGAACCAGATAAGCCGCGAGAACGGCAAGCGCATGGTGGTCGTTCAGGTCAATGTGCGCGGGCGCGACCTCGGCGGATTCGTTGAGGAGGCGCAGGCGAAGATCGGCCAACTCCAACTCCCGGCCGGAATGTACACGGCGTGGGGCGGCACATTCGAGAGCCTGCAATCGGCGCGGCTACGACTGCTGATCGTCGTGCCGATCTGCTTCTTGGCGATCTACGCGCTGCTCTACATGGCGCTCGGGGGCCTGGTGCCGGCAGCGATCGTGTTCAGCGCGGTGCCCATGGCGCTGGCGGGCGGCGTGTTCGCGCTACTGCTGCGCGGTATCCCGTTCTCGATCACGGCCGCGGTCGGGTTCATCGCCTTATCCGGCGTGGCGGTGCTCAACGGCCTCGTGATGATGAGCGCGATACGCAAGCGCCGTGAGGATGGTGTGACCGAGGACGAGGCGATCATCGGCGGAGCGATGGAGCGTGTACGTCCCGTACTGATGACCGCGCTGGTGGCCAGCCTCGGGTTCGTGCCGATGGCGCTCGCGACCGGTACTGGCGCCGAGGTCCAGCGGCCACTGGCGACCGTCGTCATTGGCGGGCTGATCACTTCGACCGCGTTGACGCTGCTGGTGTTACCGGCAATCACCGTGTTTGTGGGTCGTCGCTCGCGGCGAAGGCAGGCGGGGCAAGCTATCGCCCCGTCTGCTGCTAGCTGACCACTACCGAACGGCGAGGAAATGATCGAGCAGGCCGGGGCACAAGCTATTAGGATTGGCGTGTCACCAGGCCTGCTCGATCAAGGAGAGCGCCTGCCAACAAGAGGTCGACAGCGGGTAGACCAAAGAGCTGCTGCGGTGCCGCCCAAGGCCGATGCTTGGCGGGATGACATCGGGAGGCGTCGAGCGTGAATGGTCTCAGATCACCACCCCGCCAGCCCCCCTGCTCCGTCAGCGCGCGGGCCCGCCGCGCTGGACGGCCTCGGCGACACCCTGGATTTCGGCGACTGCCATATCGAGCCTTCGCACCGCTTCATCGCGACCGTCGCAGCCCTCGCTCGAGGAGAGCTCGATCATCAGGAAGGTGAAGAGCGTGTCTCCGGCCTCACGGGCGTCGCTCAGGCTTTCGACATGGGCGAAGTCGCTCCCGCCATAGACATCCGCGCAGGCGCGTTGGAACTGGTTCAACATGACGGGGGCTCCTGATCGGGAGTTGCGAAATACGCCCAACAGATCTCGATCCCGGCATCGAGGGTGACACAGTCGGGCCTGCGAAGCCTTCCCCTGCACCGGACACGCCGCCGAGTGGCATGTAAGGTCACCGCGATGGTACGGCGATGCGCGAAGCGAGGATTTCGGCGACGGCCGCCGTCAGGTTGGCGTGGCGGGCGCTGAAACGGATTCGGGTGGCACCGCGGCGATCGTATCGGAGATCGCGGCGTAGAAGGCCGTGAGGAACGGCAGGGTCTGGGCAAGAAGCGCCGCAGGCCATTCAACATCGTTAGGTCGCCGAAAACCGCCTTGCATGTAGAAGGGATGGACCAGCGTCAGCACCGGTTCGGCGGCGTCGGGGAACGAAAGCCCCTCGATTTCCGCCAGGCTACGCGCGATAGCGAGGTCATGCCCAACGGTGCGGCGCATTTGGTCGTCGGTGAAGCCGACAAGGCTAAGCCACGCTTTGAGCGCCAGTTCGATCGAGATGGCGGTCCAGTAGTAGCGGTGCTCGGTGGTCATGGGCGCATAGTCGGCAACTGCTGACTGCAGGAAATGTTGGGCCGCGTCGATCAGGTGACGCGCATAGGCGCGTCCATCGGTGCGGGACATGGTGGTCTCCTGCGATGGGCTGCGGTGCGGGTGTTCGATGACCTCGAAGGCCTAGGCGGCGGGATCGATGACCGTGAGATCGCGGTCCACAGAGCAACGGCGTCCGCGCCAGCGCTGGCTGCGGGTATTTCACCCCAGGGATTAGCGAGCGCCGAATCTCGTCGCCCCGCCGAACAGGCGAAGCGCCCGTGCCATCTCCTCGCGCAGCCGGGCCTTGCTACCGACGACAACCGTGGGATCGAGGAGTTCGCCGTCAGGATCGATGAAGCCATACGCGGGCGCACCGCCCTGCTCGATCGAAACCATATGCCCCCTGTCGGGGCCGGGCCCCTGATAGCGGGCCGTCAGCTCGCCCAGCTTGGCGGTGAGGCCTTTGGTCGCCTTGGACCAACGGATGTGGCCGGCGCCGACATTGCTTCCGGCCTCGCGGCCTCGGTCCATCCAGAGCTTCAGGTGCGCTTTGACCTGCGGCGGCGTGTTGCGCGTGCGCTCACGATTTCGACAGGTCGGCAGGGCTGCCGAATGGGCGTCGAGAACCCGCAAATAGTCGCCATGCAATGCGACAAGAATGTCCTCAACATCGCTGTCCGCCAGGAGGGCGCGAAGGCGGTCTCCCTGCTCGGGACTGGCAATGAGTTCATCGGCGCGAGCCGCCGTCAATTCCTCGGCCTCAGACAATGCCGACGCTGACGAAGCGAAGCCCCTGGCGGCCGTGAGGACGATGGCGCGACCGCCGCAGCGACCGCCCGTCTCCTGAAAGCGCTCGAAGATGTCGCCGCGGCCGAGTGCGGCTGCTGGGTGATCACCGAGGATGATGACCCGCCGTGGCCACGGTGTCGGCCGTGGTCGATCGCTCGGCTTCAACCAATCCGAGGGCAGACATCGTGCCGCGACGAACGGTCGCGACGGCGCGCCTGTTCTTGCCGCGGCAAGATTGGCGCGGCGGGCCGCATCGAAGAGATCATCGACGTCACCGCCACCATCGGCAAACCCGCGATCATAGGCCGAGCGTTCTGCGGTTTTGGACGGTGGACGGTGATTCCAACCAACGTGGGCCGCATACCAGCCATCGGCATAGCGGATCGCCTGATTCCAGTCATAGCCGTAGCGCTCTCTGCCGCGCAGGATCGCCGCATCGCGCTCGTCGCCGCGTACCGAGGCGGCTCGGTCCTCGGTGAAGCTGAAATTGCGTGCCTGGCGCTCGGCCTCGGCAGCTGCGGCGATGGCGTCGTTGACCGGCTTCATCGCGACGACACGTTCGCGGGTACGCGCCATGCGGTCTGCCGCCGTCGATGTTGGCGGCAGGTCGGGATAGTCGCGCCAGGCTTTCGCAATCGCCTCGGCTTGATCCGGTGCGCGGCCTCGGGCAAGCCAGGTGGCGGCCGAGCAGGGATCGAAGGGCGGGATATTCTCGGCACGTGTCATGTGCTCGGCCTCCGTCGACATCAGGCAAAGAGGCGCATGGGCTGTGCGACCGGCGGGGGCAGGCGCAGGTCGCGCTGCAGGCGGGCGGCGAAACGGTCGGGCGCCATGAGGTCGTTGACCGATGCCCAGTGATTGCGATCGCCGCAGTGGTCGTCACGGCCGCGAACGCGGCGATAGAGGACTTCCCGGCCCGGGCCCGAACAGCCGAGCGAGAGCTGCACCCACGCCTCCTCGCCATGGAGCGTGATTTCGCCGGAGACCGCGGGGCCGCCCTTGTTGGAGCGAATGTCGTAGGTCCCGTCGCAGAGGCCGAGGGCGTCGGCCAGGCGCCGCATCGCGGAGCGGCCCTCGGAATGGAAGAGCCGCTTGGCGGCCTCGTCATAGCTGACGCCGCGATAGGCCAGATTTCGCAGCACCGGGGTGCGGCGGATTTCGGCAATCTGGTCCATGCAGGTGCGCCGAAGCTCCAGGCTGGACGGCCGATCCTCGCACACTGCGCTCAGATGGCGGACGAGCAGGATCACGGCAGGATCGGTTTCCGCATCCTTGCCGGCGTTGCGGCAATCCTTGATTGCGGCGCCGATGGCGTGGAGGGTGGTGAAGACCGTGATCAGCGAGCTGGGATCGAGCGCTTGCTGATGGCGCATGGCGACGTCGTAAGTCATGGGGAGGCCCTCCGGTCTTGAGCGAAAATCCGCTCAAACGGCCCTCTCCCCCTCCCCTTTCTCCCGTGGGCGGCCTCGGGGAGCGCTGACTCTCAGGCGGCGATCGGCAGCGGAATGGGAACGCTCTGCCCCGTGGCAATGTTGATGAAGGCCCCCGCATGCCCGATCGATCCTCGACCAATGAGGTCAAAGAGCAGCGCCAGGGCATGGCTCGCCACGACTCTGTTCACGAAGAGCGATTGACGCTCCAGGGCCTCGGCCATCGAGCATGACGGCGCATCGTCATCCGGTAGGGTCTCGTCCGCGATCTCCGGAAAATATTCGAGGACCGTGGGAGGTAGTTGATGGTCGGCCTCGGCCTCGTGGTTCGGGCAGCCGAGAATGAATTGTCCATCGCCCGCGCGATTGCCGAGGTCCATCCAGTAGGTCGGCGGGCTCCGCCCGGCCACCAGTGCTGCTCCTATGGCCCGGCGCGCGGAGGCGGTATCGACGCAGGTGATGAGAATATCAGCGCCGTCGAGCTTGGCGGCCTCGGGCGCCCGTCCGTGTACCGCCGTCCAGGCAAGGCCGTGAGCGAGATTGACCCGCTCGGTCAGGGTCCGGGCCTTGGAGTTGCCGATGTCGCATCGATAGAAGGGCTGTCGGCCGAGATTGGCTTCGCTGACGATGTCATCGTCGACGACGGTCACGTCGAGCGAGCGAGAGGAAATGGCGCGCAGTGCGGTGTCCAGCGAGGCGAGGCCCATCAGCATCTGCGCTCCGTTGCCGCCGCAACCCACGAGCACGACCTTGATCGCCCCGCTGCCAAGGGCCGCGGGCAGATAGTGGCGGGCAGGCGGATCAGAGCTCATGATAGTCTCCAGAAAATGGGCTGCGCGGAAGCGGCAGGAACATCCCGCCGGCGCACAGCCGGGAGGCGATTGTCGGGCCATCCGCGTGACCGAGACGTCCGACCACCATGGAAATCTTGGTCGCGTGTGCGTCGTCGGCGTCGTCGGTTGCGCTGAAGAAGGCGGGAGCATGGCCATGGCTGTGGATGTCACAGACGATATGCCGGTGCGGCGGCTGCACGGGTGGACGGTAGGTGAGGTGCGACGGCGTCGCGTGGTCGATCTGGGGGAGATCGAGCGTGAATTGCCGATCGTTCTCATCCCAGACGATGAACGCCGCGGCCTCGTTCGGCAGAGCGGCCCGAAAGTGCTTGAGGACTTGTGCCAACAGCTCTGCCGGTATCAGTCCGCAGCGCAGATCCGCGCGCCCGGCGCCAATGCTTCCATACGGGAGATAAGCTGGAATAGGCGGTGTGACGGGCAGGTCCAGAGCGAGCCAGGCCCGGCGCAGGATCAAGCAGACACCGTCGCGGCCGACGACGAGGCATTGACCGACACGGGCTTCGCGAACCGCGTCGATGGCAGGGGATTGCCCACTGGGCGGCACCGGATAACATGGCGCGGCCGCCAGGACGGCAGCGGAGGTCGGGTCTTCGGCAAGGGCTATCATCGGCGGGACTTTCCGTAGATCAAGTCACCAAGCGTCATCGGCTCGGCCTTGGTGCCCCCTCGTGGGACGGCTTGACGACGATCGCCAACGAACGCCTTCAGGCGTTTGACCGGGAAGCGTGTCGCGCGGGTCGCCGCGAGATTGTCCCAGAGCCGCACGAGACCGCCCTTTCCCGTGACGGTCAGCTCCTGGCCCGGATTGGGGTGCGTCGACCAGGAGTCAAAAAGCGCACGTTCGAATTCGGGAATGGCCGCCACCTCCAGCGATGTCGGCCTCGGAATGTTGCCCCAACACAGCGAGCCATTGAGGAAGACGTTGAGGATGGGCGAATGAAGCAGGATGGTCTCGGCCGTGGGCCGCTCGCTGCGGCCAAGGGCATAGACACCAAGCCTACGCCGAGTGGCGACAAGGACGTGCGCGGGATATGCGACCGGGACAACGGTACGGCCAGCAAGCGCACGAAGGCCCGCCGGCGGGGTCGACAGGTTGAAATATGCTGGCCGCACCTGCGCGGGCACCCACCAGACGAGCAGATCGGGATGCGCAACGAGCACCGTCTCGGGGAGAATTTGGGGCGCGGCGACGCGGCCGAGCGCCTGCGACCAATGCCGCAAATGTGCTCGTGTCAAAGGCGTCCCGGCGGCGATAGTCGGTGCGCCGGCGGCGTCATGGTCGATCTGGTGGATGCTGGCGAAAGCGTCGGCATCCTCGTCGGGGGTAAGATGGGAACCGAGGCCGCGGGCCCCGTTGCTTCTGTAAAGCAGGATGGCGTTGGTCAGCACCAATCCGCCGGCAGTTCGCTCGAACTGCACGCAATGGTCGGTCATGTCGGCCTCGCTATTCGGGGGGATAGAGTTCGATTAGGTGTCTGGCAGCGCGCAGAAGCCGGGCGCCAACCGCGAGCGAGGCAAGCCATGCATCGATTGCTGCGATTTGTGTCATCGGGCAGAGACCCGTCACGTCCATGAAGCCATACTCCATGCCGTGGCGCCCGACATCGTCGACCTCGACCGCGAACTGCTCGACGGGAACGAGGGTCAGCGGCGGCAGTGGCGAGCATTCCTCGATGCCGGGGACATATTCGTAGAGAACGTCCATCTCTACGCGCCAGGCATGATGCTCGTCGGGCAGATCGGTGAGTGCCGCGTGAGCATCGCGTAATTCGCGCAAGGCCCGGCGAAGGACAATCGGTAGCTTCGACTGAGGCGCCGCCTTTGCTGCGAACATCCATTCCGGCCGCTTGGCATTCATGGCGGACGGCATGATTTGGGCGTCGATTTCGCTGGGATCAGCCCCGTGGTAGGCGATCAGGGCTTCGCGGGCGGCCCCATCTTCGGTCTCGCCATCCCAATAGTACATCGAGATATTGTCGAAGAGATCGTCATAGCAGAACACCGGGAGAGCGCTTCCGAGCGTGCGCTCGAGCGCCCGGTAGGCCGCCGCGCGCCACGGGATCGGCCGATTGCTGTCCTCGATCCATCCAAGATCCAACTGTCCGACGCTATCGCAGACGATGGCGATCGCCGGCGCGCCGCAGGATTCCCCGTTGAGGAGGACGACGCGCAAGTCCGCGATCGTACAGCTTCGCAGGATGTCCAGGACCTTCGCCGTGAAGACCTGCTCGATGCGCCGCCGTGCCTCGGGGCGCGTCAGACGCGCTGTCGCCCCCTCCTTCGACACCACCCAGCTGCCCACCAGCTTGTGATGGGCTACGAGCGAGCGATCGAAGATCACGGGAATATCGGGCGAGAAGCGGACGGACCGTCCGGCGAGGTCAGCCGAGCGGTGGGAGGGGCAGGCCGATGGGTGGAGCGATGGGATCGGCGGGACCGTCCTCTTGCGTGCCCGCGCAAAGGACGATCTGCGCATGGAGGGCTTGGGCCTGTTTGCTGCAGGTTGGCCGGGAAAGTCCGGAAGTGTCGCCATGGTCGTTCTCGATCCATTCGAGGAGCGTGTTGCGCGGTGCTGCGGGGATGGCCGCTGTTCGCGGGCGTGCCACCTCAGCCCTTCGTGCCGACCGCGCGGCGATATTCGGTGACATGGACACCGCCGGTAACCCCGGCATCCACCAGGTCGGCATTGAGGATCGCCGGGTAGAGGGTGGCGTGATAGGCGCGCAGCCCTTGCGGGTCGTTGGCAAGGTGCGGCGGCTGCGGGAGGTCGATACCGTCATAGCGGTAGACCCGGGCAAGGTGATCGATCTGCATCGTAATGTCCTCGTTGGAATGGCAAAGGGGCGCCGGTTCATCCCGTCACCAAAGACTGGCGGGTTCCTCCGATTTGGCATCGGCCGGAAGGGCGCCCGGTGCTGGCGCAGCCGGCGCGATGGTCGTGGGGCCTGCCGACTTGGGAGGCGTCGATGCCGCCTTTGCCTTCGCCGCCTCGGCGGACGCTGCGCGGGCGGCCTCGGCCGCGCCCCGCTGGGTGGCGATCTGGTCAGCGAGCGTCTTGCGCGCGGCAATCAGTCCGCCAAGGGCGCCGTCGGCACCCTTCGAGAGCTCGGCATCGATCTCAGCGGCCGTCGCTGTGATCGAGATCGGACGCAGCTCGCCGGCCTCGGCCTTGTGCGTTTTCCCCTCGGCGATGCGGGGAATGATGATGAGGGTGACAACATCGTCAGCGCCGGCGACGAGATCGAAGGCGAGCGAATAGCTGCCCAGCAAGGGCAATAGGCTTGAGATCAGCATGTTGGTGGTTCCTTGATTGGAAGGCTGGTGGGGTCAGGCGGCCAGGTCGGCGACCACCTCCTCGGTCTCAGCGGGCGGAAGAAACTGGGGCGGCGAATAGCGGCCATTGAGGGCCATCGCGCTCGGCACCCGGTCGGCCCAGTCGAAGCCAACCGCATTCAACATGCCGGAGATGAGGTCGGCCTTCTTGGCGCCAAGCAGTTTGGCGAAGGCTTTCTCGCCCATATGCGCCACCAGGCCGCATTCGCCGGCGATGAATTTGAGCTCGTCCTTCGTGTAGCGTTCGAGGAATGAGCGATCGACCTGCCAGACCGTCCGAATGTCGATGCCGAAGGCGCTGGCAAGATCGGCGACATGCGTAAACGACTGGACGTCCCGGGCATAGGCGGCCCCGATCGCGGCGAGCACCGTCGTGGCTTGTCCCTCCGACAGCTCACGGATCTCTGCGATCTTGTCCTTGAAACCGCGATCGGGGAACGCGGCGTCGACCAGCAGCGCGGCGCGCGAGGTCAAAGTGCCTGCCTTGATGTGCGACAGTGTGCCGGTCAGCGCCGCCACGAGGATCGCCGCCTGCGCAGCCGATGGATCGTCAGCCAGCCCGCGCGCGAGTGCCGTCCGCCAGGTCGCCTCTCGCAGGTCGGCGGTGCGACCCGCGATGGACTTTGCGGTGATGCTCGGCCCGGTGCTGGTGGAAACCTTGCGCACGACGGTCCCGCGGCCGGCCAGAGGTGCCACGGGCGCGGCGTCATCGATCAGGCTGCCAGTTTCTCCGCCATCCTCGATTTCGTCGCCATCGTCGGCAAGATCGGCCTCGTCGCCATCATTGGACCCGATTGCTGCGGCGGCATCCTCGGCCTCGGCGGCCGCCTCCGCTTCACGGCGCGCGGCTTCGACGACTTCGGTCTTGAGCTGGAAGCAGGTGGCATTGGTGCAGTGACCATCGTCGACATGGGTGTCGAACAAGGCGCGCTGCGTCCCCGAATTGAACGGACAAGTCATGCATTCCGTCTTGTCGAAGAGGGCGTCGGCCAGACGCTGGGTGACACGCATCAGGAGGTCGCGGGTCTTGGCGATATCAAGGCTAGCCGCGATGATCGTCTCGAGCGCCTTGTCCTGCTTGTCGGCGGGAACGGCGGCCAGCAGCTCGGCGTGTCCGACCTTGATGCGGCGCTCGTCGAGCGCGGTTTTGACGGTGTCGGAAAGGTCGGCGAGCGCGAGGCGGCGATCGAGCTTCGCCCGAGACCAGCCAAGCCGCCGGGCAGCCTCGGCGCGGTCGCCTTGACACGCCGCGAGGTAGCGAACGGCCGCGTCTGCCTGCTCAGTCTCCGAGGGGTCATCTCGATCGTCGTTTTCGGCAATAGCGGCATCGAGCGCCTCCTGATCCGTCATCTCCCGGATCAGGACCGGCACCTCCCCGTCTTCGCCGAAGGCTTCCATGGCGGCTCGGAAGCGGCGCCCACCGGCGACGATCGTGAAATGCTCCGGCAGGTCGGCAGCGGGCCGAACCAGCATCGGCTGCAGCATGCCTCGCAAACGCAGGGAGGCGACGAGTTCGTCATGCTTCTTCCGGTCGAAATAGCGGCGCGGATTATAGCCCACGGCAATCCGGGCGAGCGGGACCATGGCGGTTCCGACAGGGTGCGATGCGGTCAAGGCGGTTCTCCTAGTGAGAATGGCGGTGCACGCGCTTGCTCGCGACGCGCACCCTTTCGGTGAGCCTGATGCTCACCCTTCCACTCCCCCTCCCCTTTCACCGCTCCGCCGTCTGGTCATGGAAGATGTCGGCCGCCCATTGCTCGAGCCACGGCTCGAACATCTCATCATGATCAAGATCGCCGGACTCGATGAGATCGCGGATTTCGGTACGGGCCTGCGCGATTGCGGCCTCCCAGGGATCGATCGGCGGAGGATCTGCGTCAGCAGGCCGTTGCTGCGGAAGGCGGCGCGGCCGCTCGGTTAGTCGGTGGTACTGACCGGCGAGCCATTGCTCCATGTAATCGGCCACGACGCGATCGGTCTTGGAGATCCCCGCCTTCAGGGCTGCCCGACGCGCACCGACGCCATAGGCCTGGCTGTCGATCGACGCGACCCGGTGTGCGAAAGGCAGAAGGAAGGGCAGTGCCGTGCCCTTGACGCCGAATGCGTGGAGCAGAACACCGGCCGGAAGAATCTGATCGAGATGGTCGATGACCGCGATCAGGCCTTCCGGTCCGTGAATATCGCGCCGGCACATGCTTCCGACACCGATCAATGCGCCGGGGCGGAGCGAACCCCAGAGCGCATCGACACAGCGCTCATAGTCGGATGGTCGCCGGCCCTGGATCACAGGCATCAGTCTGTCGGCTATTCCGGCATCCTCGCCCAGGATGCGGCAGTCGCGATTGGCGCGGATGGTGCGCGACAGGCGGTCGAAGACTTCGTCGCGATCTCGCGCGATCTCAGCCTCGACGCAGTAATCGGCACTTGCCCACCATTGGAATGGATAGGCCGCCGCGAGCGATACATAGTCCGACAGGGACCACGGGAAGCCACCATAGCGCGCAGTCGCGACGAAGCCTGCGGAGTCCAGGCAGAGGCCGGACAAACCCCGTGCATTCTGGAGTTGCCCCAGGCGCCATCCGGTCCATTCCCGCCAGCCGCGCTTTTCGGACCAACGTGAAAGCGCGTTCGCCGAGATGAGCGCGGTCCGGCCAAGCGCGCGTGCCCGCTGAAGGATCGGCCCATCGTTCAGGTGCGGAAGGCCGACGATGACGTTGATGGGCATGATGCGCGCTCCGCTCGCAACGGAAGCACGCGGACAATTGACGGTCGCGCATGTTCACGTTACGTTCTAATGAGTAGGAGATTTGCCATGACGACGCCCAGCATCCGACACCTGTTCGATCTCGACATAACGCTGCGGGATGCGGCGCTGGATATGGAGAACCGGCCGACCCGTCGGATGATCGCCAATGCGGCGATCGGCATGCATGTCGAGGACGCCTACTATTCGGTGCGGGAGCTGCGCGAGGCGGTAAGCTGGGTGCATGAAGGGGTTTCGGCGGGCAAGCTGAAGCTGGCGGAGATCCTGGGCAATGATGGTGCCGACGATTTTCAGCGCTGCATCTATTTCTGCCTCGCCGGCCGCGGCGTGGTGTCGATGCTCGACGATCTTGAATGGCTGGAGGATCTGCTGGAGCGGCGCGGGCGCATCGCAGGCGAACAGAAGCGCCTGAAGGAGACGGTGATGCCGCTCGTGAACCCCTATGTGGCCGACGCGCCCGATGGGCCGTTGGTCAGGATGGACGGAAATTTCGAGCAGGGACCATCTTGGTGGGCCGACCCGACTTTGTCGGCCTGACCATCAGCGCTCGCAGCTCAGGCGGTTCCCGTGCCGCCAGCGCGACGGTTCGATCCAGTCTCCGGCAAAGGCCCCTGCCCTTTGCCTCCTGGCCGAAGCGAAGGCCGCATTATATGCGCGCAGGCGAGCGGGATCGTCTCTGAGATAACTCGCCTGCGGGGTCGCGAGACCCGCGCGGATAAGACGCTCTCCCAAATCCGCGCCGTCGACTGTAACGACCGCAACGGGGCGGCCATAAGAAGACGAAGACACGAGCCGGATCGTCGCGGCCTTGGAGCGCAGGGCGTTCGCGGCGAAATCCTGTGCGGCCTTCCCACACTGCCAACATCCCGAGGCGCGCCGACAGAGCTGCCCGCGCTCGAATGCGTCGACCCCAAGCAACCGGAAATCGACGGCCACGGTATCGCCATCGAGCGCCCGCGCCTTCGCGTCGAAACTCTGAGACCATGAGGGCGATGTGAGAGCGGCTCCGCCCGCGAGGATGATGGCCGCCGCGATCCGGATCAAAATGTCATCTCCACCTCGACATGATCATCGGCCGCCGGCGTCGTGCAGACCCGGAATGGTTGCAGCGGATCGCCAGTGCGGACGATCGACAGCCTACCCGGCCGCTCGTCGAATAGGCGACCTGCGACGCGATTGGCGTTCTCGCGGCTGCAAAGCTGCAGACGCTTGGGCGACAATTCAAGACACGCGGCAAACATGATGGCTTCTCCCTGCTGCGGGAATGATACTGGCTGACGCACTCATGCAAAGATCGTCTTGTGAACCTTAGTGACCGGCAGGATCGTCCAGTCGCGCTCCATGAACCGGCTGATCGCATAGCCGCAGCGAGTCGCGGGATCGCGGAAACTCAGGCGGCGGCCGCGCTTCACGACGATAAATTCGTCACCCACATGACCATCGGAGAAGGTCAGCGCCTGGGCCAGTTTGATCCGGTCGCCGTCCTCGATCTTGCGCGATCGGCGGGCCAGGTTGGCACGGCACCGCGCGCGCCAGTCGAGGGCGTGCTCCCGGTCGGTCGGGGTCAGAAGGTCGAGAATGTGGCGGGGACAGCTATCCTCATAGGGGCCGACAGATTCGTCCAGTCGGGTAGGATTGGTGCTGCTCATGGAGTCAGCCCTGATCCCCCCGCCGAACCGCACGTGCAGCTTTCACCGCATGCGGCTCTCCACTGTGACGAACCATCACTTTGCCGTAGATCGGGCAGGCGGCCTCTGTGAGTATCCCAGTGGCATTGCTCGCACAGGACCACCGTCCTGCGGGCGCGTGCCACCTTCATTCTCACGACAAAACCGCGGTGCGAAACATCGGCCATCCCCCGGATATGGTGCACCTGACACGGAACATCGGATCGACCGCAAGCCTCGCATTGCTTGGCATTCTGACGATCAACCCAGTCCGTACGTGAGTGGGTGAACACCTGCGTCCAAGGCTGGATATCAATCCTGGACGAGGTGGCCGGATCACGTTTCAGATGAGCCAGTTTCCAGACTTTGACCGATCGGGGCTGGCCATCGACGTCGTAGCCGATGGTGAATTCCTGCCCCGTCCTCATGCGGGCCAAGACCGCTCGCACATTGGTTTTGTGCTTGCTGGCCAAGGTCTTGAACAAGCTCCACCGCTGGAGAAACTCAAGCCTGTTCAGCTTGAAGCTCACATCCTTGGCGAGAGCATAGTAGTTCGCAAAACCCCGCAATTCGGCGTTGTAAGCTAGGACGATCTCAACGTCGCTGCAGCTGAGCAGCAGGCTACGATGACGCGGCTTCAACACCGACAGATCACCATAACCTTTTGCAGAAGCGAACGCGTGGACCTTCTCCCAAGGGACATGCAGCTGCATCACTTCCGACGGCGGCCTACGAAGGAAGCTGACGGAACCTTGTCGGCTCCGGACAACCCGTTGGCGTGTCGTATATGTGCGGACCTCATATCCAAGGAAGGCGGCTCCATCGCTCGCCTTGCGGATACCGCTTTTCTCCTCGGACACCGTGAGCGCCAGCGCCTCGGTCAGGAATGCCCTGACTTCGGCGAACACGCTTCGTGCATCCTCCTTGCTACCGATAACCCCAATCATGAAGTCGTCCGCGTAGCGACAGTAACGAAGTCGGCGATAACCGGGGTCCATCGCGTCTCTCGACGGGATGGACCGCTTTTGCGGCAGTAAGGTTTGGATTTTGGCCAAGGAGGCCGCAACCTTCACCTCGTCGACATTGTCTTTGGCCCGCAGCATGGTGACGCGCTTCCGTTGTTTCTGGATGCGCCCAGCCAGTCGCCCATATTCCGGGTTCGTGGCACGGACCTTCCCCCTCTCGAAAGCCGCGATCCGTTCCGCCATGAACATATCGAGTTCATGGAGGTAGATGTTGGCCAAGATTGGAGAGACGATACCGCCCTGCGGAGTGCCGCTGTAGGTCCGGGTGTGAACCCGGTCTTCCATAACACCCGCCTTAAGCATGCTGCCGATCAAGCCGATGAATTTCTCGTCATCGATCCTTTTCCGCAACAGCCGCAGGAGGATGTCGTGGTCGATGTTCTCGAAGAACCCCGCGACATCCACATCTACGAGCCATTTCACCCCCGTCCATACGGCTTTGACGTGTTCAAGCGCCGTATGACACGACCGGCCCGGCCGGAATCCATGGGAGGCGTTCGAGAACACCGGTTCATAGATCCGTTCGAGCAGTTGCCGCGCCACTTCCTGAACGAGGCGGTCGTCGCGCGTGGGAATGCCCAGCGGACGCCGTTTGCCCTTGCCTTTCGGGATAAACACCCGACGCACTGGTTTGGGATCATAGGTCCCTGCCGTCACGCTGGCGATAATCGGGTCGAGGTCTTCCGGTCCGAAGTCCGCGAAGGTCTCGCCGTCAATACCCGGCGTCATCGCACCCTTGTTGGATCCGATCTTCTGGAGCCCCTCCTCCCAAAGGAGGCGAGACCCCATCAGACGATAGAGTCCATTCACCCTTTTGCCCGACGCAACGAGCGCCGGAATGGCCTCCAACCGGCCTTTCACAGTTTCTGGCAGCATCAGCACACCCCATGATCGGTGGTTGAAGAATCACAGCTGCCGCCCTTCCCCCGGTCTTCCCCGCTTTCGGCCCGATCGCTCGAGACCTTATACAGTTGCACCGCCGCCTCCGAAGAGGTCGATGTCCCGGGCATTACCCCGGGCATTTGAGTAATATGGCGGCTCCGTACCCATGCAGGCCGGCAGAAGCCGCCTGTTTAGGGCATCCCGTAGTTACGCTGAATGGAGATGCGGCGCGGTTAGGTGTCCCGTTCGTCCACTAAACCCCTCGACGAGAGGCGCACCGGATGGGCTGAGAAACAGGCGGCCAAGACATGAGACCGCTGTCATCATCCGGACCTGGCGTGACAGTCGCTTTCGCCAGTATCGCTATATAGATTGCTGCAGACTGGGATTTAAGCAGTGTAGCCTTCACCATACGCACCTTGCCCTGACCGTCATCGCCTCCATTTGCGACTAAGACGCATCTGGCCTTTTCCGAACATGCTATTGTTCCCCGTCCCTTTCGGGATTTCAGACCTTGTGAGGCCCGAGGTTAGTCCGGCGAGCAGAGGCATTCTCAACTTACCTCATCATCACTGATACTCCATTTCAGCGCCGCAACGGCGCACTATCCTTGTAGCCGAAATGCTCGCCGGACTTGCTTTTGGGATTCCACATCACCTTGCAGACGATCGCGAAAACCTCCTTGCCGACGCCGTCGATCATCACCTGAGCCGCAGCATAATAGGTGCGATTCTGGGGGCAGGATGAGGCGAGCACCTTCAGTCCCTTGATCGTCCCGTCCGCCTCGCGGCTATAGGTGAATTGCGCGTCCAGATAATCCTTGGCGGTCTTGTGTCCGCCCATGTGGAAACGGGACATGGTGAGCCAGCCCATCGGTATCTCCTGTGATGTCGGGGAAAATTCGGATTAGCGGCGGTCAGGCCGCCTCGAGGATCTGCCTGACCCCCTCGGCCGATGACGCCGTGTCGTCGCTGTCGCCAAACGCCAGAAGGTAGTTGAAGGCCTGCTCAGCTTTCGAGGCGGCGTGAATGATTGCGGTCTTGTCCGCGCGCAAAATGCCGAGCCAGTGGGCGACGTAGCTCGCATGATTGTCGTGCAGTTCGTTCGGCAGATCCAAATGCGCGCAAATCAGGCCGCTTCCGATCTCAGCCACAAGCTCCTCGAAACTATAAGCTTTGTCGCCGAACCGCTTGCCGAAGGTCCGGGCAAGGCGCGAGCTGCCGCCTGACCAATGAACGGTCTCGTGTGCCCTCACCGAGGCGTAATGATCCATCGTTGTGAATGACCGCCGGTGCGGCATCTGGATGAAATCAAATGTCGGGTGGAAGAAGGCGCGATCGCCGCCATGTCGAACATCTGCCGGCACATGATCGAAGAACTCGTCGATGGCAGCTTGCCGCGCAGATGGATCGATCGGCGCAGGGGTCGCGTCGTCCGGATAGAAATAGGCGGGCAGCCCATCGATCTGATCGGCGTTGAACACGAGATAATGGCGAAGGAAACGAATGCTGCGTTCGCTCTCGGCACCGGTCACCCGGTCCGACTCGGTCTTTTTGAAGCTCGAATAATAGACCGAGAGCGAGCCGTGCTCCCCCCGGCGAACATGGCCGCCGAGCGCTTCGGCCTGGCGATACGTCATCCAGTAGCGCGAGCGATAGCCGTTCGCGTCTGCGATCGCCCAAAGATAGACCGTGTTGATCCCGGTATAGGGCGTGCCGCAGTGTCGGAGCGGACGGCCACCGGCGCCGGCAACCCGCCAGGGCCGAGTCCAGGGCGGGACGCCTTCTTCCAGCTTTCTGATGATGAGGTTGGTGATTTCGGCCGCGACGTCGCGGCTCGGACGGGCTTTCGCAGGCATGGCTGATGCTCCAGCGGGATGACGATGGGGTTCGGGAGAGGCAAGCGTGCGGGAGGGGACGATCGCGCAAGTGGCGCCGACCGCCCCCCTGTCCTGCTGGGTCAGGCTTCGACCGGCTCGATCACCGTATCGTCCGCGACCGAAGCGCCTTCCGCCATGTGATCATCCGACAACGCAGAGCGATCCGGCTCGCCACCGAGACGATCGGTCGGGCACGGGGCCGCAGCACCAAAGCGCATCGCGTCCGGCACCCATGCGAGCACAGCGTCCTTCGTCTCGGGCTCGACAATGGCCGCCCCGGCGAAGAGTTTTTCACAGCTCTCCGAGATCTCCGCCTTCTTCAGGGTGGCGTGCCGAGCCGTCAGCGCGCCGCCGCCGACGTCATGAAGCAGGCTCAAAATGCTGCCCTTGTTGACCCGATCGAAGAAGTTTTCCGCGGTCGGACGCCACCAGCTCGCAACGTCGATCTCGAGGATCGAGGCCAATCGATTGTGGATCGCGACCTGGCCGCTGGCCCCGCGCGGCTTGGCCTCGATCGACATGGCAACGATATAGGCCAGCCACTGCGCCTTGCTGTCGTCATCGAGCGCGCGAAACCCTTCGAACCGATCGATTTCGTGATCGTGGTCGCACCATCCGGCATCAAGGCCATCATGCGCTTCGGCCAGGTAGGACCGGGCGCGTGAGCCGGGCAAATCCGCCGTGACGGGATCCTGCGGGGCATCAGCGCAGATGGTGGTGCCATATTGAACGATCTCGTCGGCAGAACCGCCGCCGGCGAAAACCCGGGCGTCGATCATGACGAACAGCGCGTAATCGAGCGCGAGCGCCGGCTGAGCGAGCAGACAGGATGCGAGAATATCGCGGCGTTGTATGGCAAGCTCGTCGTAGAGCCGATTGCTGAGCGGCTTGCCGCCAGGTGCCACAGCTTCGGGTCGGCGAGCTGGCTCGGGCGAATCCTTCACGCCGACGCGAAACCTGCCCGCCCCGCCCTCGTCGGGTTCGCCGGGATTTCCGCCGCCCGCATCATCGATCGCGTCGGGTTCTTCGACGATGAGCTCCTGCTCGCTATAAAATTGGGTGTCGAGACGCATCTCGCCCTGCGGCGTCAGAAGCAGAAACGCGCCGACATGCGGCCGCAGCTCATCTGGCAGCACGGGCGCGCGATGCTCGATCGCCTCGGCCTCGGCGATCAGTCGGTCATCCTCCTGGTCCAGGGCCTTGTAGGCATCGGGCGAGATGGATTCGTCCTGCATTTCGGCCTCGAGCTCGGCGCGGCGCGCCTCGATCTCGCCAAGGCGGGCGGATTGCTCCTCGGTGAGCGCGGGCGGCTGCAGGATGGCACGGTAGAGGCCGTGGGCGGCGTTGTGGGCGTAGTTGCTGGCGATCGGCCTGATCCAGGCAAGGCCCGTCTCCTCACCGATGCGTCTCGCTTCGGCCTCCATGATGTCGCCGGCGAGACGGTGCGCGATCTCGGGATTGTTCCAGCGGTCGTTGCCGTCGGTGAAGAGGTCGCCATCGACCTTGCCGCCTGCCGCGCGATACCGCTCCTCGCCGACCAGAATCGCGATCGGATCGCTGGCCTTGAGCGTCTCATTGGCGATGACGCGGCGGATGGTGTCGGCCGTTACGTGGCCATTCTGGTAGCTGTTCCAGACCAGAAGCTGCTTGTCGTGGCTTTCGGTCGACGCATAGGCTTTGGCGATGTCGAGCGTGATCTCGCTTTTGCTCAAGGCGTCGAAGATCGGCGCTGCCAGCGAGGCGAGGCGCAGGCGCCCCTCGACGAAGCGACGTGTCACGCCGAAACGCTTTGCGACAGCATCGAGATCGCCGGTCGAGCCGATGAAGTGCTGAAAGGCGCGGCATTCCTCGGCGGGGGTCATCTTGAGCTGATGGAAGTTGGTCGCCGTGGACGTTTCGGACAATTCGGCATCGTCGCCGGTAAGGATCATGACGGGGACATCGAAATCGGCTTCCGAGATCGTACCGCGCTCGGCGAGCAGGCGAAGCGCGCGCCAACGGCGTCCGCCATCGAAGACCTCGAAGGTGCCGCGCGGCTTTTTGGCGGGCGTGACGAGCAGATTCTGAAGGACGCCCTTGGCCTCGATACTGGCGGCCATGGGTTCAATCTGAAGCTGTTCGTCCGGTGCGGTACGGACGTTGATCGGCGAGAGCCGCAGCTTGGCGAGTTTGATGGTCTGGATCACCGGGGTCACTCCTCTTGGCGTCCGGCAATTCCCGGACACCACCCCGTTCCCCCTTCCCTCTTTCCCAAGAGCGGCCTCGGTCGTTTGACCAAGGGCGACCCGCGCTCACCCAGGATCGGCGAGAATGCGCCCAAGGATGTCGGCGGCGATGCTCACCGGAAGGAACACCCGTGTCCGGTACTGAATGATCTCGGTGAAGCAGCCCAAGGATTTCAGCCAGGCGAGCTGATCCGACGGCGCCCCGACTATCTCGATGCGATGATTTCGGTTCACCATCGCGCGGCGGATCGTCATGGGGAATGGGCGGGCAACATCAACGCTTCGACCGGAATGGGCCGATTTGATGATGTCCGAGGGCGGCAGGTTCTCGGCGCGATCGATGCCGAGCTTGGTGAAAAGCTGGACAACGTGCTCGTCGAAAACGAGGCGGCCGAGCCAGCTATTTCCCGCTTTGTCAGCGATGCGGTTGACCACCAGATGATCGCTGGGCAGCGCCGACCAGATCGGCAGAAGCAAGCCGGTCGCGAGGCGGATCGTCTCGGTGTCGACCTTGTTCGCCGCTTCATCGGCTTCGGCCTGCCATTTCGCGCAGAAGGCGTCCCGATCGACTATTTTCCAGGCGCTCTCGAAGAGCTCATGCTCGCGGATATATTCCCGCCGGGTCGGCCTCGTCAGCTCGAAGCGCGGGATCGGCGTTCCGTCCTTCTCCTCCATGAGCGCTCGGGCGCGGGTCTGCAGCGCGACCATCCCCGACTTGGCGTTGAGCAGAAATACGGCGGTGCTATCGCTGTCGGCGATACGCAGCACGCGCTCCAAGGTGACAGGGGTCCGCCGCCGCGCGATCTCGATGGTCAGCAAGTGCGACGTCGCCCCGCTGACCGGGTCGGTCCGGAGCAGTGTGTCGTCGATCAAGGTGGCGGAATCGACGAGGATCGTCTCGACACCGACATCGAGCCGGCCAGCCTCCCTCGCCGCCGATACCCGTGTCTCGACCAGGGACAGAAACTCATCGAAGATGCTGTTCTGCAGGCCGATGGGAAGCGCGAGGATGCGATTTAGCCATCGCTGGATGGGCGGCAGTTCCTCTTTCAGGACGCCGTCCTTGTCGCAGAGCTCGAGACCGGTCCGATCCTCGAATTCCGAATGCGAGATGCTCTTGAGCTTGCCATCGACCAGCAAGTGGAACCACGTCACCAGCGCAGCGCAAGCATATTCGCTCTCCAGATTATCAGCCGGGTCGAAGAGATTCTGACCGCCGGTCTGGCGCTGACCCCGTGTGAGTGCGCCGAGGCTGTCGAGCCGCCTCGCAATCGTGCTGGTGAAGCGGAGTTCGCCTTTGCAGTCGGTCGTGACGGGCCGGAACAGTGGCGTGCTCGCCTGATGGGTCCGATGGGTTCGGCCAAGGCCCTGAATGGCGCGGTCCGCGCGCCAGCCCGGCTCGAGCAACAGATGGACGCGTTGCTCCTGGTTCGGCACGTCCATTGATGCGTGATAGGATCGCCCCGTCCCGCCGGCGTCCGAGAAAATGAGGACGCGCTTCAGCCCCTGCATGAAGGCCGCGGCCTCGGCCTGACTGGTACGGGTCGAACGGGTTTCCAGCTTCTGCCGGCCGTCGCCCGTCGAGATTAGGCGTTTTGTCCGCCCAGTGACTTCCGCGACACGATCATGCCCGAAATGCTCCAGGATGCCGTCGAGCGCCGACATGATCGGCGGCAATGCGCAAAGATGCTCGATCATCAGCGCGCGGGCAGCTTCGGCTTCGGGATTGTAGACGGGATTACCCGTCTCGTCCGTCATCGGCTCGGAGCGCTGCGTGCCTGTGTCGTCGGTGAAGACGCGCATTTGGCGAGTAGGGAAAGCGCGCTCGAGATAATCGATGACATATTCACGAGGGCTGAGGTCGATTTCGAGGTCGACGCGCTCATCCGGGCTGAGCATGCCCAATCGCCGGTCGAGGATGGACTCGGCCGTCGTCACCAGTTGAAGCACCACCGACTGGCCCGCCATAAGATGCTCGCCGACCGCGGCGATGACCGTTGGCAGCTTCATCGAAAGCAGCACCTGGCCGAAGAAACGCTGCTTGGTGGACTCGAAGCGCGAGCGGGCCGATGCCTTCGCCCCGCTATTCAAAGTGGTGTTCTCGAGACCATCGACGACGCCGGTGAGTTCCAGGGCTTTTTCCATGTTCCGGTGGATGATGGACCAGGCATTGGCGTAAGTGTCGTAGATCTCGATCTGCGCGGGCGTCAGTTCGTGCCGCAGGATCTCATATTCGACACCGGCGAAGCTCAGCGCTCGCGCCATGTAGAGCCCAGTCGCCTTGAGATCGCGTGCGACCAATTCCATGGCGGCGATCCCGCCCTGGCGAATGCTGGAGATGAATTGCTCGCGATTGGCGAACGCCGTCTCCGGTCCCCAGAGCCCGAGCCGCACGGCATAGGCAAGGTTGTTGACCTCGGACGCCCCCGTCGCAGAGGCGTAGAGGATCCGCGCGGCGGGCAGATGGTTCTGGAGCCGAACGCCGCTGATGCCCTGTTGCGATCCCTCCTTGGCTCCGAGTGCGCCCTCGCCTCCTGCGACACCGCCCATCTCGTGCGCTTCGTCGAAGGCGATGACGCCGTCGAAATCGGCGCCGGCCCAGTCGATGATCTGCTTCAGCCGGCTATGTTCCCCGCGCATCGATCGAAGGGTCGGATAGGTGACCAGAAGGACGCCCTGGTCAAGCCTGATGGGTTCGTCGATCTTCCAGTTCGATATGGGCTGAATGTCACCGGCGAGCCCGCCGAGGGCCGTCCAATCACGGCGAGCATCTTCGAGGAGGGGCGCGTTCTTGGTGACCCAGATATTGCGACGCCGCCCCTGAAGCCAGTTGTCAAGAATGGCGGCCGCGATTTGGCGACCCTTGCCTGCCCCGGTTCCGTCCCCGAGGAAGAAACCCTTTCGGTAGCCGCGGCCCTCCTCCGAGATAACGAGGCCGACACCATCCTTGTCCGGTGCGAAGCGCCCAGGGATCGTCTGAGCCCAGGCATGGCCGGCGTAAACGACGGTTTCGAGCTGGGAGGCCGAGAGCAAACGCTCTGTGACAGTCCGCTCCGGCAGCGAAGGGACGTAATCGGGGATCGGCGCTGGGATTGATCCCATGGCAACGGATTCGACGAGCGCAGTCGGGTGTTCGCCGGCTTTGTCGAAAACCAGGCGGCTTGGCCGATAGGGCAGATAGACGCCGGTCTGTTCGAGCAGCGGCGCCGGGGTTTCGAGCCTGGTGTAAGCAACCGGCAAGACATGGTTGCGCACGGCAGCGTGAAAGGCCCGGGGCATGGGCTTGGCGCTTTTGACCGCTCTGAAGAGCGAGATGCCTCCGCCCCGCTTCGGCGCGGGTGCCGGCTGATCTGCGACAAGGGACAGGCGAGGTGTCACGGTGAGAACGTCGAGCAGTTCCGCGATTGATCCACCCTGGATGACTTCTGGTGCGAGCCTGCCGGCGACCTTGTCGATGACGAAGATTCGCACGTCGATAGACGTGCCGTGTTTGAGATAGCAGCCTTCAAGTCGAACAGAGGCTTGCACTGTCGATCCGCGAAGGACGGTCTCGTAGTGGTCGCGCATTCGGGTGGTCGGTCCGAACCAGTCGGGCATGATGGCAACGAGGCGGCCCCCAGTCTGCAATCGGCGAAGTGCAGCCTGAAGATGCCGAACGGCCGCAAGATCATCGACGCCGCGGCCGAGCGACCGCGAAAACGGCGGATTCATGAGGATCAGGGAAGGACGCGGTGCGTCGCCAAGAGCAGCATCAAGAATCGCCCCATCATGGCCGGTGATCGTTGCGCCGGGGAAAACGCCGTGCAGGCGATCGCGGCGGATCGGATCGAGCTCGTTGAGATGCAGCGATCGATGAGCCCCAAGCTGTGCAACGAGCAAACCGTTGCCGGCGCTGGGCTCGAGAATGACGTCATCCTGCCGGACATCTGCGAGCAGAATCGCGACGGCCGCAATGTCGACAGGAGTCGAGAATTGCTGCCATTCGATCTGGTCTTCGCTCCGCACGGTCTGAGTGGGGAGGCGCTGCGCGAGGTCAATCCGCGCGGCGACATCGGCGAGGCTGGCCAGAGGCGCCAATGATCCACGGAGATGAAGGGCGAGTGCGTGCTCTAGCACCTCGAAGCTTGAGCGCTGCGTCCAGCGTCCTTCGGCATCGGTTCCGCCGAACGCCTGCACCATCGCCCGATTGAGATGTTGACGGGTGACCGGCTCGCCTGACGCCAGTTGGGATAGAAGGATGTGCGCAGCGGCACGGTCGCCGCGCTCGGCGGTCTGAAAAAGGTCGGTCATTTGGGAATCTCCTGCGCGGCTGCATCTGTCGCAGCGACACACCCTCGATCCCCCTCCCCTCTCTCCGCCCCGGGATCAGGTCCGGCAGTGCGCGTCGAGGAACTTTGCCCAATCCTTGAAAGCCGGCGGCGGCGGGTCGCGGCGGATGATGAGCCCGGGACGGGGATATTTCGCTTCGGCGGACGCCGCGGCGCGACGCCCTTCTGGATCATTGTCCTCTGCGATCAGCAGGGTCGTAATGCCGGGTGGAATGACCAGTTGATCGAGCCGCCTGGCGCCAAGTGAGGCCCAGCAGGGGATGTCCTTGATGCGGGTGTAGGCGCCGGCAGTCTCGAAACCTTCGGCGATCGCCAGCGTCTCGCCCCCTGCCCGGCCCCGCCATGCGCCTGTCCCAGGCACGCCGAGCATGACTTTTCGGAGGCACTTCGCTGTCGCAGGGTCGAGAAAGTTGCGCTGGATCGCGACGAGCTGCCGGATCTCGCGAACAGCAATCAGCAAAGCCGGTCGATAAACGGTTTTCGGCTTCGGGAGGTATGGGCAGCGCGAATGGAAGCGCACGTCGGCAGGCGCTGGCAACAAGTTGCGTCGCTCAAGATAGCGCTCGGCCAGCGTCCCTTTGACGCCAATGGCCTGCTCCCAGATGCGCGAGACATTGGCGCTGCCTTGCGGTCGATCCTGTTCCGGTATTGCATAATGTTGGCCGGTTCGAACCCGACGCAATTCCCGCAGAACATCATCGCGTGCGCAACCCGCGAAGCACGTCACCAGAATGCCGCGGTCACCTTGGCGGATCGAAAGACTTGGATCGTTGTCGCCATGTGCCGGGCAACGGGCCATAGCCCTGTAGCCGGTCCAGGTGCCGCCAAGAGCGCCTACGAGGTCAACAAGTTCCTGGGTCGGTCGTTTGGCCGTGAGTGGCATAGGACTACCTCCTGCTCGGTAGCCACATCCCCCCTTCCCTCTTTCAGCGCATGGCGCTGTGACCCGGACCTATCAACGATGAGGGTCGGCGCGCTCACGTTGATCGCTTCATCGGGCACGACTCGGGCTCGTTCGCAGGCGACGAACGGCTCGGACATCATCGGTCAATCGTCAGGCCGGTTCTTCCGCCGATCCGCATATTTGATCACGAAGGCCTCCCAGAGCCGCATCCATTCGGTGTCGGTCCGGGGCCTCTTGATATCGGCGAATCCCTTGCGGAATGCGTTGGCCATATCGTCGACTGACCAAGGATGGCCCTTAGTGAGACCGACACTCCGAAACGCCTGTTCGCGGTCGCCATAGGAAAGCGTTCCCGGCGGGAATGCGTGAAGCGGTTCGTCTGATTTCGCTGCGGGTTTCGTTGCCTGCGGAACGGTGCGAACCGATGATCTCGGTGCCGTTTCGACGCCTGGCGCCCCAACAAGTCGCAAATGGGGTCCGACCAATTTACGCTCCATCGGCGCTGGAGACGGATGAAGGACCACCTTCCTGCCGGAGAGATCGACGTTCGCATTGGGATAAACCGCCGAGACGAGCTGCATCGTCTCCCGCACCGTTTGACGAAAGCGCTTGCTGTCAGCCTCGTTGCCGAGGTGCTTTGCCAGTTGATCCCAAGAAATGATCTGCCCCTTGTCGGAGCCGATCCGTGGGAGGCGATAGGCAAGATAGGTATAGAGATCGAGCGCCGTTGGCGTCCCTTTAAGCTCCCGGATCGCTACTTCGTTTAATGGGACAGCGTGCTCGATAAGGTGACTGTAGAAGACCTCCGACATACGGATTTCCCGCGCGAAGGTGCCGTTCTTGTCGAGTGAACCAGCATATTCATTTGAGATCTTCACATCGCGGACCGCAAAGGCGTTGTCGTCCGTTTCGGTGCCATCCCAGCGAATCTGCCACTCGCACGCCAGCAAGCGGTCGACCTGTTCGCGCATCAGATTTGCGGTGCCACGGGGGCCATAGGACACCGTTTGATAGCCAAGCCGCCGCATCCATTCCGTGAAGTTGCGGCCGAGATAGACGTCGCGCGAACGCTTCATTACCGCCTGTGAAAGCAGATAGATGAGCGCAACCCTGGGATAGGCCCCATATGGAACACCCAGGCTTCTCATGACCGACTTGCCATCGATATTTTGAAGAACCGGCCGAGGGTTGATTGCCAGCGCGTACTTGCCGTCTTCCCGGATAATCGGGAGCGTGTCGTCCTTCGGGCGCTTGGTCGGGAGCGACATGGCGCAAAGCGCGGAATGGAGAAATGCCGGGACAGGCTCTTCGTCGTGGACTCGCAGGAAGGCGTCGAGCGTCAATTGGGTTCCGGCAGTGGAGGCAAGCTTCCGGACATTCTCTGCACCGCCATCGATCATGGCGAGTGCATATTGGTGCCCAATCGGCCTATGCTGATCTCCGTTCATTGTTCCGCCCTTCCCCGAATCTCCGGGGTCTGTGATGGCGCTGTCTCAACAGGTTTGGGTTTCGAAATCAACCCTGTTGGCAGTTTTGGCGGGAAATCAGGGGTGAGAGTTGCAATTCGACCGATGATCTCGGTGCCGCTTTTGCCGAATCGCCCCTTCCCACTTTCAAAAATCGAAATTTTGAAGCCGATTCGCGAATCGGATTGATTCAGGGATTCATGTAATAGGTATGCGCTCCGAGATCATCGGTCTGTTGGCACCGAGATCATTGGTAGGACGCACCGAGATCATCGGAAGGTACTGAGATCATCGGTATTCATCCACAGGGCATCGCTCGGTGCAGCCGGACGCAGCAAGTTTTCGGAAAGCTTGCACCGACTCGGAGATCATCGGTGCGCCTCTACCAGGGCGCATTGGCATTACCTTGAAATCCGAAACGGCTCGGAGATCATCGGTAAAGTTGTAAGTTCGATGGCCAAATCGTTGCTCGAAACTGCCAACGTCGCTATTGTGGGCCATCAAACCCACAAAAGCGGAATCTCATGGCCACTGATCCCACAAATGTCCCCGCCGATGACCTTCTGGAAGGTGGCCTGGATGTGCTTCACCGTAAAGCGCTCACGATCCTCAAGCGGATCCGCGACAGCGCGGTCGATCCAGAGACAGGGCAGAAGCGAGCCCCCACCTTCCCTATCTCCAAGGCTGCATCACTTGTCGGACGCACCGCGTCGGCGATCCGAGAAGCTGAACGCGACGGGCGTTTGCCGGAGCGTGGGCGGACGGCTTCCGGTCATCGCGTCCAATATACGCTCGAAGAACTCGATCATATGCGTGAGGTGTTCGGAACGCGTCCGTGGCGCAGCCCGGAAGATCCACCCGCCATTCTCTCGGTCTGCAATTTCAAGGGCGGTGTCGGCAAGTCCACGATCGCGCTGCACCTGGCTCAGCACTTCGCGATCAACGGCTATCGTGTGCTGTTTATCGACTGCGACAGCCAAGCTTCATCGACAATGATGTTCGGCTACCGACCAGACGTCGATCTGGAGGAGGACGACACGCTCTATGGGCATTTCCATAACCCGGAATTGCTGGGTGTGCGAAAGATCATTCGGAAGACCCACTTCCATGGGCTCGATCTGATCCCTGCGAATTTGCGGCTCTACAATCTCGAATACGAGATCGCCGGCTACCTCGCGCGCAATCAGAACCTGAACATCATCGACCTGATCGCCGAGGCCATCGACTCGGTGGTAGAAGATTACGATGTGGTGATCATGGATCCGCCTCCAGCACTCGGCATGGTCTCCATGGCGGTCCTTCAAGCAGCCAATGCGATGGTGATCCCCGTGCCGCCAAGCCTGGTCGACTTCGCATCGACGGTGTCGTTTATCGACATGGCGAAGACCACGATGAAGCAGCTCGAGCAGCTCGCGGGGAGGGGGCGCCCGGCTTACAATTTCATCCGTCTCGTCGGCAGCCGGGTCGACGACAGCAAGTCGATGCATCGTGAGATACTTTCGATGATGCGGAGCGTTTTCGGAGGCTCAATGTCTTCTTCGGTGATGGTCACCAGTGCGGAGATCGACAATGCCAGCTCGCGGATGAAGACGGTCTTTGAACTGGAAAAGCCCGTCACTTCGCACGAGGTTTACAACCGGTGCATGAGGCATCTGAATGAGGTTTGCCGAGACATCGAAGAAGACGTTTTGCGGACCTGGCCGAGCCGGGCAGGGGGGCAGCTTTGAGCAGCAGTTGCCACGTGGCAACTGCGGGCAATTGTTCGCCGTCTATGGGGCTGAAATCTGCTAAGAATGATGCGTTGTTGCCACGTGGCAACCGAGCAAGGAAAGCGTTTATAAACAGTATCATGAGCCAAATTCCAGGATCAGTTTTCCCTCAGAAAAGGGGAGCCGAAGGCGAGGCGAATTTCGGTTTGTTGCCACGTGGCAACAGACCAACAAATCGGGTCTCCAAGATGCCGGAAATTCGAGTAGGAGCGAGCCGATGACAAAAGGAAATAAGGGCTTCGGCTCGATGTTCACCGAAGGCCTGGATAATGAGGCCGAGCTTGACAATGCGAGCCCCTCGGAAGGGATCATGGCGAGCCGAAGCCAGACCCTGGCGCGGATAGCGAGCGGCAAGACGGTTACCGATCGAACGGAGTGGGTGGACCCGGCTCGTTGCCGTCCCTGGCGGATGCACAATCGCGACCTGGACCATTTGTCCGAAGAGAGCTGTCGCGATCTGATCGACTCCTTTCTCGCGGCGAAGCGGCAGCGCATCCCGGCGATCGTGCGTCGTCTGAAGGACGATCCTGACTACGATTATGAGATCATCGCTGGCGTTCGCCGGTGGTGGACCGTCCAGTGGCTCCGCGAACATCATCATCCAGAATTTGATTATCTCGTCACGATCCAGACCGTCACGGATGAAGAGGCATTCCGGGTTTCGGACGTTGAAAATCGGTCGCGAAAGGACATTTCAGACTGGGAGCGTGCAAAGGAATATGCGCGAGCGCTGTCGGAGTTTTACGAGAACTCCCAGTCCCAGATGGCGGAGCATCTCAACCTCTCGCGGTCATGGCTGAGCCGCCTGCTGGATGTTGCGAGGCTTCCTGAGGAGATCGTGGCGGCATTTTCGGACACCCACGACATTACCGTTCGAGTGGCGCGCGATATCAAACCGCTGACCAGCGAACCGAAAACTCTGAAGCGAATGCGAGACGAGGCCGAGCGCATCGAGGCCGAGCGTAGGAATGGTGGTTCCAGTCTGACCGGACCCGAGGTGGCGAAGCGACTTGTTCGTGCGACCGTTGAGGCAAAGAAGAAGGAGACTGGCGAGCGAGAGATCACGGGCAAAGGCGGAAAGACGATTCTGCGCTATGCCAGTGCCAGAGGTGGGGGGATCACGATCAAGATCGTGCCCCGGACCGGCGCCACGAAGGCCGAGCTCATGAAAGCGATCGAAGAACTGTTGCCGGCGAGCTGAGCAAAACAAGCGAGACGGCGTTTCAGTACGGAGGGCGTCCCGGTCGCTATTCGGCCCGCAGCCGGCGCTGCGCGGCAGGCGTGGTGGGCAGCGCCGCGAGGAGCTTTCGGGCACCCTGAGGTGTCACAGACAGCAGCTTCGAAACGGAGGATGCCTGGAGCCCTGGATAGGCGATCAATAGGCGCCCGAGAAGCGGCAGGCGACTTCGCTGAGTTGCACCTAAATTGGTGAGCTTGGCGACGTCATGCTCAATTGCGGAAAGCTCGCGGAGCCCCGCCGCGCTGATCTGCCCGATCTCCTTAGCGAGGAACCCGGTCAGCGCGGCAGGGGAAGGGGGCATGAACTTGGGGAGCGGCACCAGTGAGGGGATGATGCGGCTCGTGAAGCCAGCGCGGTAGAGCATGCGAGGAAGAGCGGTCGCGACGAGCCAGTTGCGATCGCGGCAGCGGGGAGGAAGCTCCAACGAGCGTCCGTCGATCGCAACAACCTCCGAGGCGCCGACCGGAAGACGCTCGGTCATTTCGGCAAGAGCGAACACGCGCTCGGCGATGGACCGGAGATCGGCGACGGGGAAGGGTGCATCCGCCGCAGACTTCACCTGACGCCAGAGCGGGCCGAAGTGTGCGAGATCGTCTCCACCATAGCGCTCAGCCTCTGCACGGTCGTCGAGGATGGTTCGGAGAGCATTGAGGGATGCGCGGCCAACCGGGTCTCTGACATCCTCGTCCCGACTTAGTGCGAGGTGGAAAATGGACGCCACCGATATCGGATCGTTGAGACCTTCGGAGGCGCGGGGAGGGGCGCTTCGCCCCGCGATCCAATCCTGCAGGTCGCCGACAGCGATCGGCACGCCGGCGAGACCTGCTAACGCCGCGGCGCCGTGAAGGCGCGATCGCGCAAGGAAAATGTCGGCGCTTGTACTATGATGAAGCCGGCCGTCGAGCCGGCCGAGCAGCAACATTGGGTCATTTGCGCGGCGGTCGACGATCTCCTGCATCGCTCTTACGCTTAGCGCGTGAGGAAACCAAAGTCAGCAGTTGGTTTCGCCTCATGCTATCGTCGAAAAGTTCATATGCGATAATTGCACTTATCACATAAGCAGATTTGACCGTTCTTTATAAGGTGGGCTACAAGCGCGCCTGAGGAGCGAGGCGCGTCGTGAGCACCGAAACCGCCCGGGAAGGGCCAGAAATCCCCGTAGCGCCGCCTGAGGCTGTCCTGCCGGCCGTCAGGGCGCCGGCCGACCTTGCGTGGACGATCGTGCAGATGCGCGCCGGCGAGCGCATCACCGTCAACGAGGGCCTGATCGCCGCCTATCAGGCCGCTTCATCGCCCCATAGCATCCGTGCGCTCAAGTCCGACGTCGAGGCGTTCGATGCGTGGTGTAGGCGCAACGACCGGATCGCGCTGCCGGCCACGCCCGAGACCGTGGCCGATTATCTCGACGCGCGGGCCGGGAAGGGGAGCCGGCCGGCCTCGCTATCCCGCTACAAGGCGTCGATCGCCAAGATCCACCAGCTGCTCGAGCTCAAGGATCCGACGCCGGCGCCGCTGGTGAAGCTGCGGCTCCAGACGGTGCGCCGCGAGAAGGGGGCTGCGCAGAAGCAGGCGCGGCCGCTGCGGTTCAAGGGCCCGGTGCGCGACGTCGAGCGCGACAAGGCGCGGGGGCTCAACATCCGCGCGCTGCTCGAGAGTTGTGGCGAGGATCTGCCGGGGCTGCGTGATCGGGCGCTGCTATCGGCCGCTTATGACACCGGGCTGCGCGCCTCCGAACTGGTGGCGGTCGCCATTGAGCATATTGAGGAGGCGATCGATCCCGAAGCGCGGCTGCTGCAGATTCTGCGTCATAAGGGCGATCAAGACGGGGAGGGGGCGACCGCCTACCTCAGCCCGCGCACCGTCGCGGCGATCGCGGCGTGGACCGAAGCGGCGGGGATCACGACAGGGCCGCTGTTCCGGCGGGTGCAGGTGCGGCGCTACAAGGCGCGGGCAGCCGTGCGCGGTCGGCCGATCGACAGCATCTCGGGCCGGGAGACGTGGGATCTGCGCAAGACGCTGTCCAAGCCGGCGGTGAAGGCGCGCGTCGAATATGACATCGGCACCGTGGCGCTGCACCCGGGCTCGATCGGACCAATCTTTCGGTCGATCATCGGCCGCGCGTTCGACCGTGGCGCGCTGCCCGATTTGACGGCGGACGATCTGGCGCGGTTGCTGAAGGGGATCAGTGCGCACTCGACGCGGATCGGGCTCAATCAGGACCTGTTCGCCAGCGGGGAGGATTTGGCCGGCATCATGGACGCGCTGCGGTGGAAGTCGCCGCGGATGCCGCTCGCTTATAATCGCAATCTCGCGGCAGAGCAGGGGGCGGCGGGGCGCCTTATGGCGAAGATTGGCTAGTCATGACGGCCTAAATAGGTCTTTGGATGATGCCGTGCGACCACACGACGGCGGCAGGTAGATCGAGGGATTTGCGCAGCGGCAAGAACCGGAGAAGGGAGGCTGAGCCCCCGGGGTCTTGAGCTACAACGTTAAGCCTAAGAAACGGGCAGGGGCCTGGTAGCGCGTAGTGTATGAGCGAAGCCACCATCGCTCAAACTCATCAGCACAGTCCAATTTCGAAGAGGAAACAAGAAAGTGGTTCCGGAAACGGTATGGATCTTATCCTGTGTAAACGCTCGCGCTAAATGGCGGCGTTCTGATCGCGCTATTTGTCAGTTGCCGGGTCCGATGACGAGGCAATCGCGCGCGGCCTGAACGATGTCAGCGGTGACCTCCTCGACGCGGTTGAGGGTCATGATCCGCCGCATCTGCGCGAACAGGCGCTCCATGAGCCGGAAGTTGCCGCGCGTGATGCGGATCACGGCTGCCTGCGCTTCGATCGCGTCGAGTTGGGCCGGGTCGAAGCTGATCCCGAAATCGCCGGCGTGGGTCGCGAGCAGCAGCCGCATTTCGGTCTCGGTAAGCGGTTTGAACTCGTGGACGAAGCCGATCCGCGAGTAGAGCTGGGCATAGCGGGCGAGGCGCTTCTCCAAGCCCGGCATACCCATCAGGATCAGCCCGAAGCCGTGGCGATCGGCCATGTCGCGGAGATGTTCGAGCGACTTTATGGTCAGGCGGTCGGCCTCGTCGACGATGACGAGGGGGCAGGCGATGCGGGCGGCGTCATGGGTGATTTCGTCCTGCGAGCCGCCCGCGACCGTCAGCCGGGCATAGCCCAGCTTAATGAGGTTGAGGCCCAACACCGCGTCGATCGTCTTGGGCGTGTTGCTGACCGACACGGTGTAGAAGACGGCGCGGCAGCGAGCGACCTTTTCGCCAAGGAGCGCGGCAATGGGACGGAGCGCGGCATATTCCCCCAGGTCGGGGAAGCTGGAAAACTCGCGCGCCGATCGCGTCTTTCCGACGCCCGGCCGGCCATGACACACGCCGATATAGCGGTAGTGCGCGCAGGCTTCGGCAAACTCGACGAACCGGGCATGTTCGCGGGTCGCCAGGAACGGCTGCTCGACCAGGAACTCAATCGTCAGCGGCGTAGAGCCGGAGCCCTCGGTAGGTGGTGGGCCGGGAAGCCGTATCCTCTTGGTCGCCATCGAAGGTCTCCGTGGGGGCAGGCACCTGCTTGTCGCGCTCCTTCGCGCCGCGCCGGGCGCGCTGGATCGCGCGCAACGACGGGTGCCCAGCGTGCTCGGAGCTGAGCGCACGGCAGACGAACCGGCCCTGGTGGTAGACGTGGATCTCGGTCAGGTCGCGGGGGTCATAGACCGCCTCGACCTGCTCGCCGACGAAGGCCGCGAGCGTGGGTTCGACATAGCGCCTGCCCATCAGACGGATGCCGTCGCGCAGCACTTTACGGGGCTTGGGCACGTGCACGAGCAGCATGTCGAGCTGTTCAAGGCTGTCGGGCATTGCGGGCAGGAACCCGCCCTCCTGCCAGCGCGTGATCGGCGGTTCGCCGGTGCTGCCATGCGGGCGACGATGATAGACGCCGCACACGAACGCCTCGAAGCGGGCGCGCAGCTCGTCGAGCGTGAGCACTGGCGCCGACAGCGGCTTGCCCGCGATCAGGTGGCCGGGCAGGTCGGGCAGGAACATGTCGTTGATGGTGCGGAACAGCCGCTCGATCTTGCCGCGCCCGCGAGGACGCCCCGGCAGCGAATGGATGAGGCGGATTTTGAGGGCGATGCACGCCTGCTCGATATGCTCGGAGATGAAATCCGAGCCGTTGTCGACGTAAAGCTGTTCGGGAATGCCGCTGACGATCCATTCGGGATTGGGCTTGCGCCAGATCGCCTGCCGCAAGGCGAGCGCCGTGTTGAGGGCACTGGGGGCATCGAGGCTGAGGAAGTAACCGGCGATGGCTCGGCTGTGATCGTCAACGATGACGGTCAGCCAAGGACGCACCGGGGTTCCGGCATCATCGAGCACGAGAATGTCGAGAACGGTATGATCGGCCTGCCACATCTCGTTCGAGGTCGCGGCTTCGCGCCGATGCACTAGCTCGTGCTGGTCGCGGTAGACGGCCGGATCGGAGGCTGCGGCGATCTGGCTTGCCGGTATCGCCCTGACGACACGCGCGACGGCCGCATAGCTGGGGGTTCGGTGTCCATGCGCGATGGCGAGTTCCTGCACCTTTCGGTGAATGGCGGCGACCGGGGGTCGCGGGCGCTTGGTGGCGAGAGTGCGGGTCAGTTCGACCAGATGTTCCGGCAGGTGCAGCCTGCCCCGATCGTTGCGCGGCAGACGCGCGAGACCGGCAAGTCCTTCGGCACGGTAGCGCCCGAGCCAGCGCTGCAACGTCCGCTCGCTCAGCGTGCCGGTGCGGGCGAGGTCCGCGAGCGGGATGCCATCGGCGAGGTGCGGTTCAAGGACGCGGTAGCGCTCGATCGCCAGCGGCGGGACAAGCGCCGGATGCGTCACCGCCGACGGTCCGTGTCGCAGGTAAGGAAAACGGAGATTTGCCTGCCCATCGCCATGCGAGTCCGCTCGCGTTGCCAAACCGGCCTGTTCGGCGTAAATCTACCCGGTAAAGAAAACTAGGGCAACATAGACCTGCCGATGACGACTTTCTTCCCAAACCGCGCCCGATCGGGGCGCCACCGGCCCTACGCATGAAAATCGGTTACGCCCGCGTATCGACCGCCGAGCAGAACCTGGACCTCCAGCGTGATGCGCTGAAGGCTGCCGGCTGCGAGAAGGTCATCACCGACAAGGCCTCCGGGGCGACTGCCGCTCGCCCTGGATTGGAAAAGGTGAAGGAGCTGCTTCGCGCCGGCGACACACTGGTGGTCTGGCGCCTCGACAGGCTCGGCCGCTCGCTCCGTGATCTGATCGGATGGATGACCTACCTCGACGAGGAAAAGGTCGGGCTGCTGAGCCTGCACGAGGCGATCGACACGACCACCACGTCGGGCAAGCTTACCTTCCACCTGTTCGGGGCATTGGCGGAGTTCGAGCGCAACCTGATCCGCGAGCGGACCCAGGCCGGTCTCACCGCAGCCCGCGCTCGCGGCAAGAAGGGTGGCCGGCCGGCCGCACTCGGCAAGGACAAGCGCGACCTGCCCGTCAGGCTCTACCACGAGAACACGATGCCGATCGCCAAGATTTGCTCGATGCTCGGCATCTCCAAGCCAAAACTCTACGCCTATGTGCGATCGGCCGAGACCAAGCCGGTAGCCGCGTAGCGACGCTCGCCGACAAATAGCGCGATCAGAATGCCGCCACTTAGCGCGAGCGTTTACACCGTTCGCGGTCCCGATCGGCCCAGCGTCCCCCGGAACCGTTCGTTATCGGGAAGGCATCTAAGCGGTCTGCACCATCCTTCATCTAAAGTTCTCCAAGCGCTTCTGAGGATTTTCGGGCGCACCAAAAGCACTTGCTCCTCCAGTGGCTGGAGCATGTAACCGCAATTTGCTCTCCTGCGGACGGGGGGCTGGAGGTGGCTTTTTGACGGCCCGTGTTGAAGCAATCGGTATGTCTCGACGCTCATTAGTGGCGCGGCTGGTGGCCTGTGGAACCGGCTTGGTGCTCGGTTCTCCAACGCTCGCGCGACAGACTTCCCGGTCTGCGGGCTCGTGGAACTTCGGTGCGGCTCACCTCGAATGGGAGCCGCTGGAAGTCGGCACGGGTGATACCCTCCTTGTTTCGGCACAAGTGCGCGGAGTGCCGGTGCGGGCGGTGCTCGACAGTGGCAGCGGCGCGTCGATCATGAGCACGGCGCTCGCGGCGAAGCTCGGCTTGAACGATGGTGAGCGGCGCATGATTAGCGGGCTGAGCGCCAAGGCCCCGGTGCTGCTGGTCCGCGACATCGACGTACAGCTCGCCCGCGAAACCCGTCGCTTACCCTTTGCCGTCGTTGGTGATCTGAGTTCAGTGTCGGCGGCCTTCGGACGACCGATCGATATCCTCCTCGGTGCCGATATGTTCACGGGTAGCTGCATCGCGCTCGATTTCGCGAAAAGGCGTATGGCGGTCGTCAAGTCAGGCACGTTTCTCGCCGGTCCCGACTGGCGCGCTGTCGCGCTCGGGCGCGGTGCCAAGCAGGAGCTGTTCATTCGAGCTTCCGTCTCGGGTTTGCCTCCCGTGCCCTTGATGATCGATCTTGGCAGCTCGGCCGCGCTGATGCTCTCGTCGGCCTATGCCCGCGATCAAGGGCTGTTGAACGGGAAGCTCGTCTCGACCGCGGCGATCGGCGGCGTCGATGGTGTGCGTATCAACGATGCTTTCACGATCCAGAACATCAACATCGAAGGGCTTGGCGTCTCGAACGTCCCCACACTCGGGATGAGAGCTTGGCTCTCCACCAGCACGGTTGGCAATGTCGGCCTACCGCTGATCGCTCAATTCGACGTGGTGTTCGACGTGACCGCCGGATTCGTGTGGCTCCGGCCACTCGGTCCTCGTCGTCGCCTGCCGATGCTGAAGGACCGTAGCGGCCTTGGCCTCGCAGCCTCACCAACGGCGCTCACCGTTGTTCATGTGGCGGCGAACAGTCCCGCGGAAAAGGCTGGCTGGGCGGTCGGCGACCGGATCGTGGCGGTGAACGGCCATTCGATCGATGCGAACTATACGCGTGGGGAGCTCTGGCAAGTGCGCTCCCGGCCTGCTGGCACCCTCGTAAAGCTGACGATGGCCTCGGGTGATGTGCGCGAGCTCAGGCTGGCCGATTATTATTGATTGGCTTGAGGGTGGCCTTTGCCGATCGCCTTCATGATCCGACAATCGGCCATGCGCGCCTTGGTGCAGCTCTGGCTGAGCATTGCCAACTCATCCCGCAACACCGCGAGTTGCGCCAGTCTCTCCTCCACATCCTTGAGGTGCTGAGCAGCGATAGCTGAGGCGGCACCACAATCCTGGTCCGGGTTCTGCGCCAGCCCCATCAACGAACGGATCTCGTCGACGGAGAAGCCAAGCCGGCGACCGTTGCGGATGAAGTGCAAACGCTCAATGTCACTGGCATCGTAGGTTCTGCGACCCGACGCCGTGCGAGGGGCGGATCGGAGCAACCCGATCGACTCATAAAAGCGGATCGTCGTCACCTTCGTCGAGGTCTCGCTGGCGAGCTGCCCAATCATCACCGGCTTCATCATGCCATCCTTGCTTATGCGAACGTGTCGCACATTTCGCTTGCTTCTACAGCGACTGGAGGTGGTAAGGAAGGCCGCATGAATGCTTCTACCGAAAGCTGCGGGTGCCACGGGGAGCCCGCGCGCGCGCAAACCGATCCGGCCTATCGCCGTGCGCTGCTGACCGTCGTGGTGCTCAACCTCGGCTTCGGAGTCGCCGAGCTGTTCGGCGGGTTCATCGCCGATAGCCAAGCGCTGAAAGCGGATTCGCTCGATTTTCTCGGGGACGGGTCGATCAGCCTTATCGGTCTTCTCGCGCTTGCCTGGTCCGCACGGGCGAGGGCAAAGGTCGCGCTGACGCAGGGGTTGTTTCTCGGTGCGCTTGGCGTGGGCGTAATCGGTTTCGCGATTTGGCGCGCCCTGAACGCAACCGCGCCCGATGCCGAACTGATGGGCACAATCGGCGTTGTCGCGCTCGCGATCAATGTCGTGTCCGCCTTGGTGCTTGCGCGTTTCCGGGAAGGGGACGCCAATGTTCGCGCGATCTGGCTGTTCAGCCGCAACGACGCGCTCGCCAACGTGGCGGTGATCGCCGCGGCCGGTCTGGTGGCGTGGACAGGAAGCGCCTGGCCGGACCTCGCCGTCGCCGGCCTCATCGCCCTCCTGTTCCTCCACTCCGCTTATGAAATCGTCACTGGCGCTCGGCGCGAATTGGGAGAGCGGTAGTGCGTCTGCTCGCGTTGATCCGGGCAATGCTCTCGTTGCGGCTGCTCTCCGCGCTCGCGGCGCTGCTGATCCCTGCTGCGGCAATCGCCGAACCCGGCGACGTGCAAACCGCATGGCGGCTGCTCGACTATATGGCCGTCGATTATGGCGGCGCGGTCGCCAACGGTCGGATCAAGAGCACGTCGGAATATGCCGAGATGACGGAGTTCGCCGCGTCGGTCTCGACACGGCTTCAGGGCCTGCCGGCGAAGCCGGAGCGTCAAGCCCTCATCCAGCGGGCTGCCAACCTCCAGGCGGTGATCGCGGAAAAGGGACCGACTGAACAGGTGGCAACATTGGCGCACGGGCTCGCGGCCGATCTGTTGCGCGCCTACCCGGTGCCGCTCGCGCCCGATAAGGCTCCGAACCTCGTCTCCAGCGATGCACTGTTCCGACAATCCTGCGCGTCCTGCCACGGGATGACGGGCAACGGCCGTGGCCCTGACGCCGCCAAGCTCGCTACGCCCCCGATTGCTTTCACCGATGCCGAGCGCGCGCGCCAGCGCAGCGTGTTCGCGCTCTATCAGGTGGTGACGCAAGGCATCGACGGGACCGCGATGCAGAGCTTCGCCGATCTGCCCAACGATCAGCGCTGGGCGTTAGCATTCCGAGCCGGGAGCTTCGCCTTCACGGATGCGCAGGCGCGCGAAGGCGAGCGGCTTTGGAAATCCGACCCGACCCTTCGCCGGCGCATTCCGGACCTGAAAACCCTGGTCGCGCTCACCCCGGCCGCGCTCGGCGCGGCGATCGGCGACGCCAAGGCTGACCCAGTGCTCGCGTTCCTGCGTCGTCATCCCGAACAGGTGATACAACAGGCTCCCGGCTCGCTCGCGGTCGCCCGCGCCAAACTCGCCGAAAGCGTGGCGGCTGCGCGGCGCGGCGATGCGCGCATGGCGAAAGAGCTGGCGCTGTCGGCCTATCTCGATGGGTTCGAGCCGATCGAGCCAACACTCACCGCGCGCGACGCGACGCTGATGGGTCGAATCGAGGGCGCGATGGGGGAGTTCCGCGCCTCGATCGACCGGGGCGCGTCGCCCGATGATCTCGCGGAGAAGGTCGCAGTACTGGGCGGCCTTTTCGACGATGCGGAAGCGGCGCTCGCGCCTGATGCCGCCACCGAAGCGTCCACGTTCCTGGGCGCGTTCACGATCCTGCTGCGTGAAGGGCTCGAAGCCCTGCTCATCGTTGTCGCCATGATCGCGTTCCTGCGTAAAGCCGAGCGCGGCGAGGCGCTGCGGTACGTGCATGGCGGCTGGGTCAGCGCGATCATCGCGGGCGGGATCACCTGGGCGGTCGCCACCTATGCGATCGGGATCAGCGGTGCGAGCCGGGAGCTGACGGAAGGGTTTGGCTCGCTGTTCGCCGCGGTCGTGCTGCTCTCGGTCGGGATTTGGATGCACGGCAAGGCGCAGGCCGATCAGTGGCAGCGCTATATTCGCGAGAAGATGTCGCGGGCGCTCTCGGGCGGGTCGGGCTGGTTCCTGTTCGGGCTGGCGTTCGTCGTAGTTTATCGCGAGGTCTTCGAGACGATCCTGTTCTATGCCGCGCTTTCGGCGCAAGGTGACAACGGGATGCTTCTCGCGGGGGCCGGGTCGGCGATTGGACTGCTCAGCCTGATCGCTTGGGCCATGCTTCGCTACAGTCGCAAGCTGCCGATCGCGCAGTTCTTCCGCTATAGCTCCTGGCTCATGGCGGTCCTGACCGTCGTGCTGGCGGGTAAAGGCGTCGCCGCGCTCCAGGAAGCCGGCCTTATCAACATCGCACCGCTCGCGGACGTGCCACGGCTGTCGATGCTCGGCGTGTTTCCCACTTGGCAATCGGTGCTGGCGCAACTCCTGATGGCGGTCGCCATTGCGGTCGGGTTCGCCTGGAACGGGCGCGACCGATCCCGCTCGGGTTCCGGCTCAGTGACCCTTGGTTCGAATTAGTGCAATGACATGAAAACCCTTCCGTGATAGAGGCAAGCTAGTGCGAGCCTTTTTGCCTTTCCTGACATGCCTGATGCTGGTCCTGACCAGCTTCTCCGGCATGGCCCATGCCGCCGATCTGGCGGGGGGAAGCATCGCGGGCGTTGAGTTCACGGTCCATACCGCCGGTGACATCGATCAGGTGCCATCGGACTCGGACAAGAATGTCCCGCATCATCACAATTATTGTCACGGACACGACGTCGGCGCGCCTGCGCGCACGACGATGGAATATACCCCCGTCCTCACAGTGCCCAAGCCGACAATCTCCGCCTCTGCGTCGCTCGACGGCCGCACCGGCATGGTCCATTTGAGGCCCCCCCAAGCCTGACGTCCGATTTGGGCGTGCGTTGGCGCGCCCCTGTCGATCATCGTCAGGAGTCCTATTTTCATGAATCGTATCCTCGCGGCCATGCTGGCCGCAGCGTCTTGCGCCACGATGGCGCAGGCGCAGGTCGGACCGTCCGCGCCTGTTGCGCAGGATGCGCCGGTCTACACGCTTGACCAAGCGGTCAGTGCAGCGGGCGGTTCGGCCCCTGCTGCGGAAGCGGCGACAGCTGGAATCGACGCGGCCCGTGCAGGTCGCACAGTCGCCGGCTTGCGGCCCAATCCGGTGGTTCAAGGCCAAGTCGAGAATGTCATCGGCTCCGGGCCGTATCGGGGGGTCCGCAGCGCGGAAACCACGGTCGGCTTTGCGATCCCGATCGAGCTAGGCGGCAAGCGCGGCGCCCGCGTCGCGGTCGCCAATGCGCAATTGTCCCGGGCCGAGATCCAGGCCGCGATCATCGCGGCGGATGTCCGGCTTCAGGTAACGCAGCTCTATGTCGAAGCGGTCGCGGCCGATCGCCGGGTAATGACAGCCCGCGATCAGGCCCGGATCGCCAGCGATGCGCTGCGGGCCGCGAGCGTTCGCGTGCAGGCAGGGCGGGCATCGCCACTCGAGCAACAGCGCGCGGATGTCGCGCGTATCAATGCCGACGCCAATGTGGAGCGGCAGCTTCGCTTGGCCGAGGCGGCCCGCGCCAATCTGGCGCGTCGGATCGGACGGCCGATCGACGGCCTGCTCGATGACACGCTGCTCGATCGCCTTCCCGATGTGAACGTCTATGGGCCGTTGGCACCGGTCAACACGACCGGCACACTCGCGCTGGCGGCAGCCAACGCGGATTTCTCCATTGCCGAAGCCGGCGTGCGGCTCGCGCGCGCCAATCGCGTGCCTGACCTGAACGTCGGGCCGTCGATCCGCCGCCTGGAAGCGACCAACGACATGGCGGCGGTGTTCAGCGTGTCGATCCCGATCCCGGTGTTCAACAATGGTCGCGCCGCGATTGCGCAGGCGACCGCGCAGCGGACCCAGGCGGATGCGCAGCGCCGCGTGACCGCGCTCGACATCGAACAGGCGATCACGGACGCGCAGGCGCAGGCGGCCAATGCCGCAACGACGGCTCGTGCGGCGTCGGGGCCGGCGCTGGCGGCTGCACAGGAGGCCGCCCGCATCGCGCGGATCGGCTATCGCGAGGGCAAGTTCGGCCAGCTCGAATTGCTCGATGCTGAACGCACGCTCGCCGAAACGCGGGTCGCCGCGATCGACGCGCTTGCCAATTACCAGAATGCCCGCGCGCAAGTGGAGCGACTGACCGCTCGTGCGCCCAATGGGGGGAATCAGTGATGAAGAGCTTTTATCTCGCGGGCGCGGCGTCGCTCGCCCTGCTCTTGGCTGCCTGCGGCGGCAAGGATGGCGGAAACGAGGCAACTGCCGAAGGCGCAGCTGCCAATGAGACGGCAGCGGGCATGGAAAAGGGCGGTGCTGAAGGCGGTCATGCCGGTGAAGGCGTCGTCACATTGGGTGCCGACCAGATCGCCACAGCGGGCGTCCAGGTCGGACGGCCGATCATCGGCGGGGCCGGGACGATCGAGCTGCCCGCGATCATCGAGGGCGACCCACAGGGAACGCAGGTCGTCTCGGCCGCAATTGCGGGACGCGTGGTCGCGCTCACCCGTAACCTCGGCCAATCGGTCGGACGCGGCCAGACCATTGCGGTCATCGAAAGCCGCGAGGCGGCGCAGATCAAGGGCGAGGTCGAGGCGGCGCGGGCGCGGCTTCAGCTCGCTAATTCGAACCTCGCGCGCGAACAGCGGCTGTTCGCGCAGAGAGTCTCCCCTGAACAGGATCTGATCGCCGCCCGCACAGCGGCGACGGAGGCGCGGATCGCCCTGACGCAGGCGCAGAGCATGGTTTCGGCGGCGGGTGTCGGCGGCGGCGGGCTCAACCGGCTCGGCATTGCCGCGCCGATCTCGGGCCAGATCATTGCGCGCCCCGTGACGCTGGGACAAACGGTCGCGGCGGATGCCGAACTCTATCGCATCGCCAACCTGAGCCAGGTGTCGATCGCGCTTAATCTCAAGCCCGAGGATGCGGGCCGGGTGCGTCCCGGCAATACGGTGCTGGTGAAGGCGGCAGGCCGTCAGGCGACCGCCCGCGTGACCTTCGTGTCGCCGGCGCTTGATCCGCAGACGCGGCTCGTGCCTGCGCTCGCCACCCTCGACAATCGCGGTGGCGAATGGCGGGTCGGCGAGCCTGTGACGGCAGCCGTGCAGCTCACGGGCAGCGGCGGGAGCGGGGCGGTCCGCGTGCCGACGACGGCGGTCCAGAGTTTCGAGGGCAAGTCGGTCGTGTTCGTGCGCACGCCCACCGGCTTCAAGGCGACCCCGGTCCAGCTCGGCGATGCGTCGGGCGACACGGTGATCGTCCGGTCGGGCCTGACCGGCAACGAACAGATCGCCACCACCGGAAGTTTCACGCTCAAGGCCGAGATCGGCAAGGGCGAAGCGAGCCACGAGGATTAAGCCATGATCGCCCGTATCGTAACCTGGGCGGTCGAGAAGCGCTGGCTAGTCCTGCTCCTCACCGTCATCGTCGCCGCCATCGGCGCCTTTTCCCTCTACCGGCTACCGATCGACGCGGTGCCGGACATCACCAACAATCAGGTCCAGATCAACGTCCGCGCGCCTGCCCTCTCGCCCGAGCTGGTCGAGAAGCAGGTGTCGTTTCCAATCGAAACCGCGCTCGCCGGCACCCCCGGCCTGGAATATACGCGCTCGTTGAGCCGCAACGGCTTCGCGCAGATCACGGCGGTCTTTTCGGACGCGACGGACATCTATTTCGCCCGCCAGCAGGTGGGCGAGCGTCTGCGGGGCGTGCAAGAGAATCTGCCCGACGGCGTGAACCCTGAAATGGGTCCGATCGCGACAGGCCTGGGCGAGGTGTACATGTACACCGTTCGTCTCGATCATCGCGAGGACGACAAGCACAAGCCCGGTGAACCGGGCCAACAGCCCGATGGCAGCTACATCACGCCAGAGGGCGAGCGACTGACGACCGAAGAGGACAAGGCGACCTACCTGCGCACCGCGCAGGACTGGATCGTGACGCCGCTTCTGAAGACCACACCGGGCCTCGCCGGTGTCGACTCGATTGGCGGTTACGCCAAGCAGTTCCTCGTCGTGCCCGACGTGCAGAAGCTGGCCTCGCTCGGCATCACGCTGACGGACCTGGGAAATGCGCTGGAGCGCAATAACACCAGCGTCGGCGGTGGCTTCGTCAATCGCAATGGCGAAGGTCTGGCTGTTCGCTCGGATGCGCTCGTTCGCAATGCCAGCGAGTTGGCCAGGACCGTGATCGCGACACGTAACGGCGTGCCGATCACGGTCGAACAAGTTGCGACTGTGAAGACGGGTCAGGCGATCCGCATGGGTTCGGCATCGGAGAACGGTACCGAAGTCGTCGTCGGCACGGCGATCATGCGGATCGGCGAGAACAGCCGCATCGTGTCGACCGCGGTCGCTGAGAAACTGAAGACGATCAACGCTTCGCTGCCTCCTGACGTCGTAATTCAGCCGGTGCTGAACCGCACCGAGCTGGTCAATTCGACGATCAAGACGGTCGCGAAAAACCTGTCCGAAGGCGCGGTGCTGGTCATCGTCGTGCTCTTCCTGCTGCTCGGCAACTTCCGTGCGGCCCTGATCGCGGCGTTGGTCATCCCGATCACCATGATGCTGACAGGCTTTGGTATGCTGCGCGCTGGGGTCTCGGCCAATCTGATGAGCCTTGGGGCTTTGGACTTCGGTCTGATCGTCGACGGCGCCGTCATCATTGTCGAAAACGCGCTGCGCCGGCTTGCCGAGCAACAGCATCATGAAGGCCGATTGCTCAGCGTCAAGGAACGGCTCGCGACCGTGGCAGCCGCTGCGCGTGAGATGATCCGTCCCTCTGTGTACGGGCAGGCAATCATCATCCTCGTCTACGTACCGCTGCTCACGCTGACCGGCGTGGAGGGTAAAACGTTCGGACCGATGGCGCTGACCGTCATCATCGCGCTCGCCTTCGCCTTCATCCTCTCTCTCACCTTCGTGCCGGCGATGATTGCGATCTGGCTGTCGAAGAAGGTCGAGGAGAAGGACGGCCGCATCATCACGTGGCTGAAGAAGCGCTACGAACCCGGTCTCGACCGGGCCATGAAGCGCCCGACGCTGACGATCGGTGCGGGTGTGGGAAGCCTTGTGGTGGCGGCGCTTGCTTTCACTACGCTCGGCTCGGTGTTCCTGCCGCAGCTCGACGAAGGCGATTTGCTGATCCAGTCGCTCCGCATTCCGGCAACGTCGGTCCAGCAGAGCCAGGCGATGCAGGTGCCGATCGAGCGGATGATGTCGAAGCAGCCGGAGGTGCAATTCGTCTATTCCAAGACGGGCACCGCCGAGCTGGCGGCCGACCCGATGCCGCCGAACGCGACCGACATGTTCGTCATCCTGAAGCCGCGCAAGGATTGGCCGGATCCTGAGCTTCCCAAGGAGGAGCTGGTCAGCCGGATCGAGGGTAATCTCGCGAAGATTCCGGGAAATGCCTACGAGATCACCCAGCCCATCCAGATGCGCTTCAACGAGCTGATCGCCGGCGTGCGCGGCGACATCGCGGTGAAGGTGTTCGGGGACGACTTCAACCAGATGAACCGGACGGCCGAGCAAATCGCGGCGGTGCTGCGCAGAACGCAAGGCGCAGCGGACGTGAAGGTGGAGCAGACGACCGGTCTTCCCATGCTCGACATTCGCGTCAACCGCGACGCGATGGCGCGGTTGGGCGTTACGGCTCAGGATGTGCAGGACACCGTGACTGCGACGATCGGCGGGCGAACATCGGGCCAGATCTTCGAGGGCGACCGTCGCTTCCCCGTGGTGATCCGCCTGTCGGAGGCGCAGCGTGCCGACATCGGCCTGCTCCAACAGGTGCAGGTGCCGGTGGCAGGCGGCGGCTATGTACCGCTGTCCAGCGTCGCCGAGATCAAGGTGGTCGATGGTCCGAACCAGATCAGCCGCGAGAACGGCAAGCGGCGCGTGGTGGTGCAAGCCAACGTGCGTGGCCGCGACGTCGGATCCGTCGTGGCGGATGCGCAGGCGGCGATCGGCAGCCAACTCCGGCTGCCTGCCGGCACCTATCTCGAATGGGGCGGCCAGTTCGAGAACCTCCAATCGGCAAGCGAACGGCTGAAGCTGGTCATTCCGGCTTGCTTCATCTTGATCCTGCTGCTCCTCTACGGGGCGTTGGGATCGGTCCGCGACGCCGCGATCGTGTTCACCGGCGTGCCTTTCGCGCTGGTGGGCGGCGTCCTGTTGCTGTTCCTGCGGGGCATGGACTTCTCGATCTCGGCGGCAGTGGGCTTCATCGCCCTCTCGGGCATCGCGGTCCTCAACGGCCTCGTCATGGTCAGCTCGATCCAAGATCTGATCCGATCAGGGATGAGCCGCGAGGAAGCCGCGCATGTTGGCGCGATGCAGCGTCTGCGACCCGTCATCATGACCGCGCTAGTCGCCAGCCTCGGCTTCGTGCCGATGGCGCTGGGCGAAGGCGCCGGCGCAGAGGTTCAAAAGCCTTTGGCGACGGTCGTCATCGGCGGTCTGATCTCGGCGACGCTTCTTACGCTGTTCGTGCTGCCGACACTCTATGCCCGGTTCGGGCAGAAAGTGATCGAGAAACCCGAGCACTACAATGAGGAGCATGAAGGGGACGACCACGGTCAGACCTTCGTGAACAACTTGGCCTGATGGATGGGCGGGGCGATCCGCGATCGCCCCGCCCATCTCTGGGAGATGGGGATATGCCTCGCACCATAACCAGCTCGATGCTTCACGGCGGGCCACTGCGCATCTGGTCGGCACTCACCGATCCGGATCATCGCCGGGCGTGGAGTCCGCTCGTATTTCTCGATGATCCGTCCCGGCTCGGCGACACAGAATGCACCTTTGCGATCCAGGGCATCACCCGGCCAATTCGGACGCCAGCACGGATTGATCGATTCGATAAACCGCACGCCTTCGCTTGGTCCTGCGGCATCCCCTATCTGTTCACGCTCGAAGAGCGGTACGAGCTGGCGGGGGACGATGGCGGCACCAGGCTAACGCATAGCTGCACGCTGCGCGGGGCGCTCTCCCTGCCGTTCGCGGCGATGATGTTGCGCCGCCTGCGATCCCTGATGGTCGAATCTGACGATCGCCTCGCAACCTATCTCCGCTGGCGGGTAGGTCAGCCTGCCCGGGCTATCAATCGTCAGCGCGTCCCCTTCCGCTGCAGGAGGAAGGCGCGATGATGATGCACTGTAAGCGGGTGCTGCCCGCCGTCATCCTCGTTGTCGGGCTCGCGGCGTGCTCGGAAAGAAAGCCGCCAGCCCCGCCAACGGAGCAGCAGATCCATTCGTCCGACAGCGCCGTGGCGACCGGGGAAATGGGGCGGCATAGATATCGCTGTTCCGACGGGGAACCGCTGTTCGTCGATTACAAGGACAACGGCCTGCAGATCGATTTGCGGCGCTCCAACGGGGGACCGCCGATGATGCTGACCGCGCCAGCGCAGGGCCTGCAATATGTCGGCGAAACAGCCACCGCGACCTTCAAGGGGTCGCAGCTCACCATCGTGGAAGGCGATGGCCGTACCCGGATCTGCGAGCAGGAAGGCACGCGATGAACTGCCCTGCCTTCGAACGCCACAGGGCGCTTCGTCGGAAGAGACCGATGTCTGACACGTCGATTTCAAATGTGACAACCTTGTGCGGCCTGAATCGGGCCGGTCTGGCGATCGCGCGCCTCGGCGTCGTTCTCGTCTCCGGGGCGGTTATAGGGGCGTGTAATCCAGCGCCGACCCAGCCTACCGAGCCGGCGCATGAAAAGCATCTGACGTCGAAACTAATCGCGCAGCGCATCATGTACTGCGACGACGGCACACGCGCCGATGTCGACTTCATCGATGACGGCTTGAAAATGGCCGTCACCTGGCTGCCGAAGGGCAGGACCGAGATCCTGCGCGCGCAGCGAACCGGTGACGAGTTTCGCGGCGACCATTCGCGGGCTGTCGTGGCGGGCGGATCGATCGCGTTCACGCGACGCGGGAAGATCCGCGTCTGCCACCGAACCCCGGAGGAGTCCTAGGAAATGCAGGCACTGCTCTATACGCTTGCGCCTGTGCTGGCGGTCGTGCTCGGCGCGATTGTCGCGAGCCGCACCAAGTTGAAACCTGGCCTCGTGGCGGGCCTACAGCATCTCGCTGCCGGCGTCGTGTTCGCGGCGGCAGCGACCGAAATCCTGCCGCAGGTCAAGCATGAGGCATCGCCCAGCGCGACGTTGATCGGCGGGGCGGTGGGCGTCGCGACCATGCTGGGGCTCAAGGCTCTTGAGGCCCGCTTCAAGGGGCCGATGGCGCTACTCGCCGCGATCGGCATCGACATTCTGGTCGACGGCCTGGTGCTCGGCCTCGCTTTCGTGGCGGGCGAGAAGGCAGGTCTCCTGCTGACGATCGCGCTCACTCTGGAAGTGTTATTTCTGGGACTGACGCTGACCGACGAGCTGGCGGAAACCTATCGCTCGCGCTTGCGCATCATCGTGATCGTCTCGGCATTGGCCCTGCTGCTGCCGATCGGCGCGCTCGCTGCCGTGCCGGTCGCCGCGCTGTCGCCGGTGATGATCGCCGGCTTCCTCAGCTTCGGGCTGATGGCGCTGCTCTACCTCGTCACGGAGGAGTTGCTGGTCGAGGCGCACGAGAAACCCGACACCCCGCTCATCAGCTCGATGTTTTTCTTCGGCTTCCTGGCCCTGCTGACACTTGAGGAGATGATGGGATGATCCCGGGCAACGACAACAATGGCGGGCAGGAGCGCCGCACACTGTGGATCGTCCTGCTGCTGAACGCGGCGATCGCTGCGGGCTTCTTCGTTTCCGGCTTCTTCGCGGACTCGAGCGCGCTGATCGCCAACGGCGTCGACAACCTGTCCGATACGGCTGTGTATGCGCTGAGCCTTGTGGCGCTCACCCGGGGCCAGACATGGAAGACACGCGCCGCGGTCGCTTCGGGCGTCATGCTGCTGATCTTCGCGGGCGGCATCTTGATCGATGTCGGACGGCGCTACGTGCAGGGCAGCGAGCCCATCGGACCTACCATGATGGTCATGTCCGCGATCGCCGGCGTCGTGAATTACCTCTGCCTGCGGCTGCTCCAGCGCCTCAAGGATCCGGACGTCAATCTCCGGGCCGCAACCACCTTCAGCTTCAACGACTTCATTTCCAACGGCGGCATCCTGATCGCCGGCGTGCTGGTGCTGTGGTTGGGTACCAATTGGCCGGACCTGCTGGTCGGCTTCGCCACCGCCATCATCGCCATCAAGGGCGGTGTCGAAATCCTGCGCGACGCGCGCGCCGAAACCAAGAAAAGCGAAAGGAGGTCGTCATGAACGACAAGCTCGAACTCGACATTCCAGTGTTGTTGCCGGACCTTCCTGACGCGGCCGATGCCTGCCTGGACCGTCTCGTATCAACCCTGTCAAAGCGCGAAGGTGTCGAGCGGGCGCATGTGATCTGTCTCGACGGCAACACGCCAGCGGCGCTGTGCATCCATTTCGATGCCGCCAAGCTGCCGCTGCCACGGTTGCGCGAAATGGTGCGCGCCGCAGGTGCCGAAATCACCGAGCGCTACGGCCATGCGATCTGGCAGGTGACGGGGATCAACCACGAACGTCGGGCGCGCACGGTCAGCGATGCGCTGTGCGCCTTGCCCGGCGTGGTCCAGGCAAGCGCCAGCACCAGCGGGTCTGTCCGGGTCGAATATGATCGCCGCGAAACCACCGAAGAGGAGGTGCGCGCTGCGCTTCGCAAGCTGAAGGTGAGGGTGGGCAAGCGGGTCGCTGCCGATGAACATGCCGGCCACGACCACGGCCCCGGGGGCCACGGCGCGGGCGAAGAGAAGCACGGCCCCGGCGATGGCCACGACCATAGCCACGCCGAATTTCTCGGCCCCAATACCGAGCTGATCTTCGCGCTCGCCTGTGGCGCGCTGCTGGGGATCGGCTACGCGATCGAGAGGCTGGTCGCTGGCGCGCCCGAATGGCTGCCGACCGCCTGCTATATCGCAGCCTATTTCTTCGGCGGATTCTTCACGCTGCGCGAGGCGATCGACAACCTCCGGATGAAGAAGTTCGAGATCGACACGCTGATGTTGGTCGCTGCGGCCGGCGCCGCTGCGCTGGGCGCATGGGCCGAAGGTGCGCTGCTGCTGTTCCTGTTCAGCCTCGGCCATGCGCTTGAGCATTATGCAATGGGCCGCGCCAAGAAGGCGATCGAGGCGCTGGCGAAGCTCGCGCCCGAAACCGCGACCGTGCGACGCGGCGGGCAGACCAGCGAAATCCCGGTCGAGCAGATGGTCGTCGGGGACATTGCCATCGTCCGCCCGAACGAGCGCCTGCCTGCCGACGGCTTCGTCATCAAGGGCACCAGCGCGATCAACCAGGCCCCGGTCACGGGTGAAAGCATCCCGGTCGACAAGGTGCCGGTCGCAGATGCCGCAGCGGCACGCGCCAAGCCCGATGCAGTCGACGCGGAAAGCCGGGTTTTTGCTGGTACGATCAACGGCGGCGGCGCGATCGAGATCGAGGTGACACGCCGTTCCAATGAAAGCGCGCTTGCCAAGGTCGTGAAGATGGTGAGCGAAGCGGAGACGCAGAAGTCGCCGACGCAGCGCTTCACCGACCGGTTCGAACGGATCTTCGTGCCCGCCGTCCTGGTCCTGTCAGTGCTCCTGCTGTTCGCATGGGTGGTCGTCGACGAGCCGTTCCGCGACAGCTTCTATCGCGCGATGGCGGTGCTGGTGGCGGCAAGCCCGTGCGCGCTCGCGATCGCAACGCCGAGCGCGGTCCTGTCGGGCGTTGCCCGTGCAGCGCGGGGCGGCGTGCTCGTGAAGGGCGGTGCACCGCTCGAAAACCTCGGGTCGCTCAAAGCGATCGCTTTCGACAAGACGGGCACGCTGACCGAAGGTCGTCCGCGCATCACTGATGTCGTGCCCGTCGATGGCGCCGATGAAGGCGAGTTGCTGGCGCTGGCTGTCGCCGTCGAAGCGTTGAGCGACCATCCCCTGGCCCAAGCGATCGTCAAGGACGGCCGCGAACGTCTGAACGATCGTGCCGTGCCGACTGCCGGCGACCTCAAGAGCCTGACCGGTCGGGGCGTCACCGCGAGCGTGGATGGCGAGACGGTGTGGATCGGCAAGGCCGAGATGTTCGGAAGTGAGGGCATTCCGGCGCTGGGGCAGGGCGCGCAGGACGCAATCGCGAAGCTGCGCGAGAACGGCCGCACGACAATGGTGGTCCGCAAGGGGGACCGCGACCTGGGCGCGATCGGCCTGATGGACACGCCTCGCGAAGCTGCCAAGACCGCGTTGCGTCGGCTGCACGAGATGGGCGTGTCGCGGATGATAATGATCTCCGGCGATCACCAGAAAGTCGCCGAAGCGATCGCCGACGAAGTCGGGATCGACGAAGCGTGGGGCGACCTCATGCCCGAAGACAAGGTTGCCGCGATCAAGAAGCTCGCCGGCGAAGACAAGGTCGCGATGGTGGGCGACGGCGTGAACGATGCGCCGGCGATGGCAAGCGCCACGGTCGGCATCGCGATGGGCGCGGCGGGGTCGGACGTTGCGCTGGAGACAGCCGACGTGGCGCTGATGGCCGACGATCTGGCGCACCTGCCATTCGCAGTCGGTCTTAGCCGCCATACCCGTGGAATCATCCGGCAGAACGTCTTCGTCAGCCTGGGTGTCGTCGCCTTCCTGGTGCCTGCTACCATCCTCGGCCTCGGCATTGGGCCAGCGGTGGCGGTTCATGAGGGATCGACGCTGCTCGTCGTCATCAATGCGCTCAGGCTGCTCGCCTACCGCGATCCGGCAGGGAAGGCGGCATGAAGTGGCTGATCGCCTTCGACCTCGACGGCACGCTTGCCGAGAGCAAGCGGCCGTTATCGGAGGATATGGCCGCAATCCTCGCCCGATTGCTCGCCATCACGGATGTGGCGGTGATCTCGGGCGGGGACTGGCCGCAGTTCGAAAAGCAGATCGCCTCGCGCCTTCCTGCCGGCGTCGCGCTCGACCGTCTCTGGTTGATGCCGACCACAGGCACGAAACTCTATCGGTTCATCAATGGCGCTTGGCGCGCGGTCTATGCCGAACTGTTCGACGACGCGGAGAAGGCGAAGATCCGCACGGCCTTCGATCAGGCGCTGACCGATGCCGGTCTCGCCGACGAACGTATCTGGGGCGAACGGATCGAGGACCGGGGCAGCCAGATCACCTTTTCGGGCCTGGGGCAGGCAGCGCCGCTGAAGGAAAAGGAAGCGTGGGATCCTGACCGAAAGAAGAGGACCGCGTTGCAGGCCACGTTGCGCGCGAAGCTGCCGGAGCTCTCGATCAATCTCGGTGGCACGACATCGATCGACGTGACCAGAGCAGGGATCGACAAGGGCTATGGCCTGAAGCGCCTGAGTGCCGAGAGCGGTGTCCCGCTCGACGGGATGCTGTTCATTGGGGATGCGATATTCCCCGGTGGGAATGACTATCCCGCTGCTGAAATCGGCCTCGACACAGTGAGGGTGCGCGACGTCGCGGAAACCACCGCCGTCGTGACCGCCATCATCGCGTGTCTGCACCGATAGGATCAAGATACATGGTCGGCTCCATCGCGGAATGCCGCATTGTCAAAGCTCTGGCTTCTGTCGCTTAGGGCAGCGCTTCCTAAAACGAAAAGAAGGCAATGTGCGCGTCTCCGCGAACAAAGCCTCCAGCGATCAATCTAAGAGATTCCGCCGCGCTTCTCAATCGTAGGGGGCGTTTGCGGGAGGGGGCGGAATCCTACGCTAAGGATTTGGGCCAGCGATATTCCCCGGTTAGATTGATGTGTTCCCATCCCAACGGCGAGACGTGGGCGAGTAGATCAGGCTCGATATGGGTACCGCTGGCGGCCCGGGTATTGACGACCTCGCCGAGCTTCATGGTGTTCCAGAATATGATGATGGCGGCGAGCAGGTTCATTCCGGCGATGCGATAGTGCTGGCCTTCGCCGGATCGATCCCGGATTTCACCTCGGCGGTGGAAGCTGATGGCGCGCTTTAGGGCGTGGTGGGCCTCACCCTTGTTGAGGCCGATCTGAGCCTGGCGCTGGAGGCCGGCATCAAGAATCCAGTCGATCATGAACAGGGTTCGCTCGATGCGGCCCACCTCTCGCAATGCGAGGGCCAGCTCATTCTGGCGCGGGTAAGAGGCGAGCTTGCGAAGAATCTGGCTGGGGGCGACGATCCCCGCTGCGATCGTCGCCATGATGCGCAGGATGTCGGGCCAGTTGCGCTCGATGAGCGGTTCATTGATCTTACCTCCGACCAGCGCTCGCACATTGGCCGGCGTCGCGTTGGGCGTGAAGGCATAGAGTCTTTTCTGAGGGAGATCGCGGATACGGGGGGCGAACCTGTAGCCGAGCAAGGCGCAGGCGGCGAACACATGATCGGTGAAGCCGCCCGTGTCGGCAAAATGCTGGCGAACGCGGCGGCCCGCGTCATTCATGAGCAGCCCGTCCAGGATATAGGGAGTCTCGCTGACCGTTGCCGGGATCACCTGGGTTGCGAACGGCGCATATTGATCGGACACATGGCTGTATCCCTTGAGGCCCGGGACGTTGCCATATTTCGCGTTGATCAGATTCATCGCCTCGCCCTGCTCGGTAGCAAGGAAGAACTGCCCGTCGCTGGATGCCGATTGCCCTTGTCCCCAGAAGGCGGCCATGGGCAGGGCGGCGTGGGCCTCCACGATCATGGCGAGCGCCCGATCATAGGCGCTGCCTTCGACATGCCAGCGCGCGATCCGCAGCAATTCCCAGAAGCTGTGCGTGTTGGTCGCCGCCGCCATCTTGCGCAAACCGAGATTGACGCCTTCCGCCAGCAACACGTTCATCAGGCCGATCCGGTCGCTGCAGGGCGCGCCGGTGCGCAGATGCGTGAACGCCTCGGAAAATCCGGTTCGCTCATCGACTTCCAGCAACAGATCGGTGATCCTCGCGGGCGGGAGCTGTTGATAGAGATCGAGCACGAGATCCTCGGCCCCTTCGGGCGTGTCGGCCCTCAGCTTGTCGATGTGCAGCTTGCCGTTCTCGATGATGCCGCCTGGGATCGTGCCGGTTCGCGCCGCGCGGCCAAACTCCTTCAGCCGTGTATCCAGTCGAGCCCTGCGCTCGGCCAGCCATTCGCCGGGCCGCAGCGGCACGGCGAGCCGCGCGGTCTGCTCTATCGCCTGTGGCGGGACCAGAAGCTGCTTGAGGTCGCCATAGCGGCGCGATCCCGCCAACCATATGTCACCGGACCGGAAGGCGTCGCGGATGTGGAACAGCACCGCGATTTCCCAAAGCCGGTGGTCGCCGCTGGGCTCAGCGCGAAGATGACGATGCCATTTCGAGTTGGGACGTAGAAAATCCACCGGCGGATCGACCTTGATCCCGTTACGCAGCATCGCAACGGCCGCCAGAAGAGGCGTGGCGATCGGCGCCGCCTGCATGTCGAGCAGGCGCAGCATCCTGGGCGCGTAGAGGCGGAAACGGTGATAGCCGTCCAGCACACGGCTGAGCGGGTCGGCCGCGAGCACGTTGGTCAGCGCGGAGGCCGTGGCGACAAGGGTTCTGAACCGTTCCCAGCCAGGCCCGGTGGCGATTATCCCGTCCAGGGCCGTGCCATCGTCCTGCGCTCCAAGCAAAGCACCACCGATTTCGGCAAAGGACTTCAGCGTGTCCCGAACGGCCGCCTTTTCGTCGGCGATCCTGGTGTTGCAAAGGCGTTCGGAGGCCCGATAGAGACGGCCTACGATGCGATCGTGGGTCTCCACGATGACATCGGCCAGCGATGACCGCCATTCCAGGGTGCAGACAGCGAGGATCGCAAGCCGCCTGTCTTCGGGCAGATCACGCATGCCGTCGGCGTAATAGCGCTCGCCCTGCCGGCGAAGCCGGGTCACACGATGCGCCGGCACGCCGTCCAGCAAATCCGCCGGAAGATCGAACCTTTGAAGATATTCCAGTCGATCCATCAGCCGGTTAGCGGCTGCTGAATTTGCGCCAACCTCGAACTGTCGCAGCCATACGAAGCGCGTGACGCGACCATCCACCGTATCCTCCAACAGGTGAGCCAAATTCTCGCTCAGGGTTGGCGTGATGCGATGGGCGATAAGATCCTCGATCCGGCGCTCGGCCTCAACCAGCGCATCGGCGCAAAGGCGCTCGATCGTCGAGGAGCCGGGAAGGATCGTGCGGGTGCGGCGACACTCCGCAACGAAGCGACGGGCAAGATCCTCATTCGATGTCGCCGCCTCGGCTTCCCGAGCGATCCATTCGCGCAAATCCCGTGCGCCCCGCCCCGAAAAGGAGCGATAGCCGTAGATTCGGCGAAGGTCCGCCAGATGCTCGTGCCGGGTCTCCTCGCGCGCGGCATAGAGGAGTAGATCGTCGCTGGTCAGGCCGAGCTGGGCCGCGATGAAATCCGATACCTGCGCCGGGATCAACTCGCCAGGAGCGAGCACCCGGCCCGGGTAGCGCAGGACGCACAGTTGCAGCGCGAAGCCAAAACGATTGTGGGCGCGCCGGCGCTGGCGGATATGCCCGAGATCCTCATCGCTGAGGGTATAGTGCCGCAGCAGCTCACCTTGATCGACCGGCAAGTGAAGCAGCGCCTCGCGCTGTCGATCGGTCAGGGTCACGCGACGCGGCATACATGCTCCTTATTCTTTCCGAGCTACGGTTTGAGATAGCTTGATTGAGATGCTGGTTAAGATACACAATAGCCCAATCTTATGTGCTCATGTTCGTCACCGCCTCAAACCTTCGTTTGTGATCCATGCTGATCGGCTACGCCCGCGTGTCCAAAGCCGACGGCTCGCAGTCGCTCGACCTGCAGCACGATGCCCTTCGCGCTGCCGGTGTCGAGCCAGGCAATATCTATGATGATCGTGCATCCGGTAGCCGTGATGATCGCCCCGGTCTTGCCGCCTGCCTGAAATCGTTGCGCGACGGCGATGTCCTCATCGTTTGGAAGCTCGACCGGCTCGGCCGAACGCTCACCCACCTGGTCAGCACGGTGCAGAATCTGTCGGATCGCGGTTTCGGTCTGCGGGTGCTCACCGGCAAGGGCGCGCAGATCGACACCACGACGCCATCGGGCCGGATGGTGTTCGGCATTTTTGCCACACTGGCGGAGTTTGAGCGGGATATGATCCGCGAGCGCACCATGGCTGGCCTGGCCGCTGCCCGCGCGCGGGGACGCAAGGGTGGCCGCAAGTTCGCCCTCTCCAAGGCCCAGGTGCGGCTCGCTCAGGCTGCTATGGCCCAACGCGACACGTCCGTTTCCGACCTCTGCAAGGAACTCGGGATCGAGCGCGTCACTCTCTACCGCTATGTCGGTCCCAACGGGGAACTCCGGGATTACGGTCAGCGCGTGCTTGCTGCCAAAACGCGATGATGATGACGGGAGCCCCGATCAAACTTACCCAAGCGGACGCCGCAGACGTTGCAGACCTGTACAACCGTTGCAGCGACTATTTCCTGTTGCAGGACGGGGCCGCGCCCACGCTGGACGATGCTCGCGAGCTTTTCTCCGATGTGCCGCCCGAAAAGAGCGCCCATAATCAAGCTGTCCTGGGATGGAAGGGGCCTGGCGGCCTATATGCAATCGCGGCCATCCTCCGCGATTATCCGCGTGATGGCACATGGTATCTCGGCTTCATGATCGTAGATGCCGCACAGCGTGGTCGTGGCGTCGGACGCTCAATTTACTCGACGGTCGAAAGCTGGGCCGCTGCGAGAGGTGCCACAGAGATTCGGTTGGCCGTGCTGGAAGCGAATGAAGCGGCAGAGCGATTTTGGCGTTCTCTCGGCTTCATTGAGTATCGGCGCGTTGGGCCAGACACCTTCAAAATGCGTAGCCATCGCCGGATAGAACTGAGCCGTCGCCTTTCTGGCGCGACCGTAGAAGGCAGCAACAAGTAAGATCTCGCGCCGGCTATCTGGGCGAGCTTGGCGTAGGATTCCGCCCCCTCCCGCAAACGCCCCCTTTCAGGGAAGGGGGCTTGAGATCGCCTTGATGGCCTTCAATCCCGTTCCAAAACGAGCGATCGCGTCCCTGTTTCTCTCCAGCTCGCCATAGGGCAGATAGGCGAAGTCGAGATCGGCAATACGGCTGAAAGCCGGGCGACGGAGTTGCGCGCGAACGTCCTGCTCGCGCGCATTCGGTGCGACCAGGAATAGCCCGGCGGCAGCGTGCAGATCGCTCCCCGACAGCGCCAGATCGAGCATGCGCACGATCCCCGAGTAGATCGAGGTCGAATGTTCAACCTCGAACGCGGCGGCGACGCCGTCGCCACCCTTCGCCAGCCACAACACGTCGATGAGGCGGATCGAGTCCGCTCCGGGAGAGGTCGCAATTGCGTCTGGAAGGCGCTCGAGGCATCCCTGTCCAAGCGGGCAGCCAGCGTGAAGTCGACCGCGGTCATTGGCGGCGATCCACACATCGTAACCGAGGGCATGGCCGAGGTCGCGCAGCCAGGCCTGGATTTCGGCGTGCGTGCGATCGGTTTCGCCCTGCGCGGCGGCTGTCTTGTCGAGCCGGCTTGCCTCCGCTCTGGCATGTTCCAATCTGCCGAGCCAGTCGTCGGCCGCCGTTGCGTCATCCTCCAGCGGTGGCGCGGGATAGCGGCCCGAGCCAATGTCGAACAACAGTCCGCCGATCGCGCCGAGATCGTTGGAGAGCAACTCGCGGTAACGGTCGTTGAGGTCGAGGATGCCGGCGCGCATGGCGAGAAAATGATCCCATGACCCGAGCTTCACCTTGGCGCCGGTGACGGCATTGTAGCCCTTGACGATCGCGGTATTGAAGGGCGGCACCAGCGTCGGGTGAAGGAAATAGAGCAGGTTGGCCGCCGCCGGCCCCAGCCCCTTGATCTTGAGCGCGTCTATGCTGCGGATGTGGCTGATGATCTCCTCGGCGGTATCGCAGCACGAGCAATTGTCGAGCAGGCGACCGAACGCCCGCTGGTTGTCCGGGCTTTCGTAGATGTCTGGAATGCGCAGCTTGGGCTTCCACAGCCAGGCATGGTCGGCGCCCTTGAAGATCTGCCGCTGTTCGGCGATCGAGTGGACAACCGTTTCCAGTGACGAGCCGCGATAGGCGACGCCGAACCGCCCACTTTCGATTTCTGCGACCACCTGCTGCAGCCCGCGACGGATGGAGCGGAAGTTTTTCAGCCGTTCGTCCCACAGAAACCAGGAGCGATAGGTGGCGCCGGGATCGTCTCGCCAACGACGGACAAGCTCGCTCACGAGATCATGATGTGTCGCGGGTAACAAGGTCATACTGGCTGGGTCATCTAAACTGGGCTCCTTGCCGTTCAGGCTATCGCGAGCAAGGGCGGCTTGCACGTTCAATGTGCGATCCGCGAAGCGTGCTCAAATTGTCGGTGATCGCGCAGGGAAACGCCGCTGGCATTGGGCGTTGCCGGTCGCAACCGTCGACCGGGCGCACAGCCAGGCAGACGGCCGGCACGGGCGTCGCCGCCCGGGAGCGGCGACGCAACCAGCTTTTTCCGGTCGAACTTAGCGGATCACTGCTTTGCGATCGCGGTGACCTCGCCATCGCTGCCCTTGAGCGAGAGGTCGAAATCGACCTTGTCGCCGACCTTGACCGCATCGGTGATCGACGGCGCGGCCTTGAACGCCATCGTCATCGCGGGCCACTTGGCCTCCGGGATCGGACCATGATCGAGCGTGATCGTGCCTGCCGCCTTGTCGATCGCGGTGACGGTGCCATGGCCCTTGGCCTTGATCGCGGCGTTCGCGTCAGGCGCCATCGACATGTTGCCCATGTCGCCGCTCATGGTCGCGGCGGGCGCCGCCTCGTTGGTCTCAGTCGCAACGGGGGCCTCCGCCTTCTTGCCGCACGCGGCAGTCAGGGCGGCGAGGCCGAGGGCAATGGTCAGTCGTGCATGGTTCATCGTCTTCTCCTTCATGATGAAACGGGTTGAGGGATGGGATCGGTCTTGGGCCGGCGCAACAGCAGATAGGCGGCGGGCAGGACGAACATTGAGAGCAAGGGCGCGGTCAGCATGCCGCCGATCATCGGCGCGGCAATCCGGCTCATGACCTCCGAACCCGCGCCTGATCCCAGCAGGATCGGCAGCAGGCCGGCCAGGATCACCGCCACCGTCATCGCCTTGGGACGGACGCGCAGCAGCGCGCCTTCGCGCACGGCGGCCTCGACTTCGGCGGCGTCCGGATTTGCGGTGTGCTCCGCCAGCGCGTTCTTGAGATAGATCAGCATCACCACCCCGAACTCGGCGGAGATGCCGGCGAGCGCGATGAACCCGACCCCGGTGGCAACCGACTGGTTGAACCCCAGCAGATAGAGCGTCCAGATGCCGCCGGTCAGCGCGAACGGCAGCGTGCCCATGATCAGCGCAGCCTCGTCGAAGCGGCCGAAGATCAGGTAGAGCAGCACGAAGATGATCAGCAGCGTCGCGGGCACGACCAGCTTCAACCGGTCGACTGCGCGCTCGAGATATTCGAACTGGCCCGAATAGGCGATGCTGACCCCCGGCGAGAGCCGAACCTGTCTCGCCACCGCGCGTTGCAGATCGCCAACCACCGAGGCGAGATCGCGCCCGCGCACATCGACATAGACCCAGGTCGAGGGCCGGGCATTCTCGGTCTTGAGCATCGGCGGCCCTTCGGCGATCGTGACATTGGCGACCGTGCCGAGGGTGATCTGCTGGCCCGCGGGCGTCAGGATCGGTAGCCCCCGCAGCCCGTCGAGGCTGTCGCGCAATTCGCGCGGATAGCGCACGCTGATCGGGTAGCGGGCGAGGCCCTCGACCGTCTCGCCGATCGTCTCGCCGCCGATCGCGCCGGAGACGATGGCCTGGACGTCGGCGATGTTGAGCCCGAACCGCGCGGCGGCGGCGCGGTCTATGTCGACATCGACATAGCGTCCGCCGGTCAGCCGCTCGGCGAGCGCCGAGCTGACGCCGGGCACGCTCCTGGCCACGGTCTCGACATCATGCGCGATGCGGTCGAGCTCGGCGAGGTCACTGCCCGACACCTTGACCCCGATCGGGCTCTTGATGCCCGTCGCGAGCATGTCGATGCGGTTGCGGATCGGCGGCACCCAGATATTGGCGAGACCCGGAAGCTTCACCCGGCGATCGAGCTCGTCGACAAGGCGTTCGGGCGTCATGCCCGACCGCCACTGGTCGCGGGGCTTGAATTGGATCGTCGTCTCGAACATTTCGAGCGGCGCGGGATCGGTCGCGGTCTCGGCGCGGCCGGCCTTGCCGAACACGCTTTCGACTTCGGGCACGGTCTTGATCAGGCGGTCGGTCTGCTGGAGCAGCTCACTCGCCTTGGCGGCCGAGAGGCCCGGCAGCGCCGAGGGCATGTAGAGCAGGTCGCCCTCGTCGAGATTGGGCATGAACTCGCCGCCGAGCCGGCTGAGCGGCCAGGCCGTGGTGGCGAACACCAGAGCCGCGATCAGCAGCACTGCCTTGGGCCGCTTCATCGTCCAGTCGATCGCGGGCCGGTAGATATTGGTGAGCCAGCGATTGACCGGATTGGCCTGCTCGGCCGGAATGCGGCCCCGGATCAGCCAGCCCATCAGGATCGGCACCAGGGTCACCGACAGGATCGCGGCCGCGCCCATCGCATAGGTCTTGGTGAAGGCGAGCGGCGCGAACAGCCGGCCTTCCTGCGCCTCCAGGGTGAAGACCGGAATGAACGACAGCGTGATGATCAGCAGGCTGAAGAACAGCGCCGGCCCGACCTCGGCCGCCGCCTCGGTGACGACGATCCAGCGCATCTCGCCATCGAGATGTCTGTCCGGGTGATCCTGCTCCCAGCGTTCGATCCTCTTGTGGGCGTTCTCGATCATGACGACCGCCGCATCCACCATCGCGCCGATGGCGATGGCGATGCCGCCCAGCGACATGATGTTGGCGTTCACCCCCTGGAACCGCATTACGACGAACGCGGCCAGCACACCGAGCGGCAAGGTCAGGATCGCGACCAGCGCCGAGCGGACGTGCCAGAGGAACAGGGCGCAGACCAATGCGACGACGATGAACTCCTCGACCAGCTTGCGGGTGAGGTTCTCGACCGCGCGATCGATCAGCTGCGAGCGGTCATAGACCGTGACCACCTCGACGCCCGGCGGCAGGCTTTTCCTGAGATCGGCGAGCTTGTCCTTGACCGCCGCGATGGTCTCACGGGCGTTCTTGCCTGACCGAAGAATAACGACGCCGCCGGCGACCTCGCCTTCGCCGTTCAGTTCGGCGATGCCGCGCCGCATCTCGGGGCCGACCTGGATCGTGGCGACATCGCCGAGCCGGACGGGCACGCCGCCCGCCGCAGTCTTGAGCGGGATTGCCCGGAAATCGTCGAGCGTTTTCAGATAGCCCGAGGCGCGGACCATATATTCGGCCTCGGCCATTTCCAGCACCGAGCCGCCGGCTTCCTGATTGGCTTGGCTGATCGCCTGCACTGCCTGGGCGTGGGTTACGCCGTAGGCCGCGAGCTTCACCGGATCGAGCAGCACCTGGTACTGCTTGACCATGCCGCCGATGCTGGCGACTTCGGCCACGCCGGTCACGGTCTTCAGCTCGTAGCGCAGGAACCAGTCCTGCAACCCGCGAAGCTGCGAGAGATCGTGCCGGCCGGTGCGGTCGACCAGCGCATATTCATAGACCCAGCCGACCCCGGTCGCGTCCGGCCCGAGCGCGCTGCGGGCGCTGGCCGGCAACCGACCCTGGACCTGGTTGAGATATTCGAGCACGCGGCTGCGCGCCCAGTAGAGATCGGTGCCGTCCTCGAAGATCACATAGACGAAGCTGTCGCCGAAGAAGCTATAGCCGCGCACCGTCTTGGCGCCGGGCACCGACAGCATGGTGGTGGTGAGCGGATAGGTGATCTGGTTCTCGACGATCTGCGGCGCCTGACCCGGATAGGAAGTGCGGATCACGACCTGCACGTCGGAAAGATCGGGCAGCGCGTCGATCGGGGTCGAGCGCACCGCCCACAGGCCCGCGCCGACCAGCGCGAGCATGCCGAGCACGACGAAGAAGCGGTTCCTCACCGACCAGCGGATGAGATGGGCGATCACTGGCCCGCCACCTTCGCCATATGCCGCAGCGTCGGTCCCGTCGGGGGCCGGTCGAACCCGAACCGGACCCGGTCACCCGCCTTGAAGCCGCGCGCGATGCCCGGATTGGCGAGCGCGAAGGTCATCGTCATCGCCGGCCAGTCGAGCGCGGGAACGGGCTCGTGGCTGAGCGTCACCGAATTGGCCGTGATCCGCTCGATCTTGCCCGTCGTCTCGTACAGCGTGGCTTTCGACGCCGGCGCGGCGATGGTCGCCGATGCCGCACCGCCGCCGATCGGCCGCGCCTCGATTCCCGACAGGCTCGCCTCGGAATCGATCAGGAACTGCCCCGAGACGACGACGTTCTCGCCGGGCGACAGGCCGGCAAGGATCTCGGTCTCGCCGCCTGCCTCGCGGCCGATGCGGACCTCGGCGGGATGATAGCGCCCGTCGCCTGCGGCCAGCATGACGAGCGTGCGCCTGCCCGTGCGGATCACCGCTTCGCTCGGCACCAGCAGCGCCGGCTTGGCATCGCCGCCAAGCGCGACGCTGGCGAACATGCCCGGCCGCAACCGGCCGTCCCGGTTGGGCAGCTCGATCCGCACGGTGAGCGTGCGGCTGTCGGCCTGCGTGGTCGGCAGGATCGCGATCACCCGGCCGGCGAAGCGCTCGCCGGGGAAGCCCGCCAGCGTGGTGCTGGCATTCTGGCCGACCCGGACATCGCCCGCGCGCGCTTCGGGCACCGCGGCATTGAGCCAGACGGTGCCGAGCCCGCTTACCTGGGCGAGCGTCTGGCCCATGGCGAGCGTCACGCCGGCACGGGCGTCGAGCGTCTGGATCGTGCCCGAGATCGGCGTCGTGATCGTCACCACGCCGTTCGGGCGTCCGCTCCGCTCGACGCTGGCGATGAGGCCGTCGGACATGCCCATCAGCCGCAGTCGCTGGCGCGCGGCCGCGGTGAGGTCGGGCTTGCCGAGCCGCCTGACGCTCAGATATTCGGTCTGCGCGCCGCCCCATTCGGGCAGGAGCAGGTCCGCGATCGGCGCGCCGGCGCGGACCACGTCCCCGGGCGCTCGCGCATAGACGCGGCTCACGAACCCGCCCGAACGCGCCTGGATGACGGCGACGTCGCGCTGGTTGAAGTCGATCGTGCCGGTGACCTCGAGGGCCGAGGCAAGGCTGCCCATCTTCGCCGCGACGACCCGCAATCCCAGGCTCTGCCGCGCGGCGGGATCGACGGCGACCGTGGGGGCCGCGCCGGCGCTTCCTCCGTCCGCGTATCGCGGCACGAGCTGCATATCCATGAAGGGCGACTTGCCGGGCTTGTCGAACTTCTGGTTGGGGAACATCGGATCGTACCAGTAAAGGACTTTGCCTGCCCCGGCGGGCGTGGTCGCCTCCGATTGCGGTGCCTGGCGATGGCCAGCCCAATAGCCTGTGCCGCCGGCCAGCAGCGCGACAGCCAGGATCGATGCGCCCCAGCGCAGCGCGGATTTATCGAGCGTCATGGCCGCTCCTCCCCATAGGTGATAGTGATGCGGACCGCGTCGCGCGCGACGTCGGCTTCGCGGTTGAGCGCCTCGACCTCGGCCTCCGCGAGCCCGAGCGTCGTGAGCAGCGCGGCGCCAAGGTCGAGCTTGCCGGCGCCATAGCTGTCGCGGTCGAGCTCGGCGCGGTGCCTGGCGAGTGGCACCAGCGTCTCGCGGGCATTGCGCAACCGGGAGAGATGCATGGCATGGTCTGCGAGATCGGCGTCGAGCTGCGCCACCAGCTCGCGGCGGATCGCCTCGCGGTCGAACCGACCCCCTTGCGCAAGGCTCTCGCTTGCAGCGATCCTGGGGTTCTGGCGCTTGCCGGCGAACAGCGGCAGGTCGATCGACACGCCGACCGAGGCCATGTCGCCGTACATGGGATCGCGCCGGCCATAGGTGACGCCGACCTTCCAGTCGGGGCGCTTGTCGGCGCGCGCGAGACGCACGTCCGCTTCGGCGACTGCGATCCGCGCGTCCTGCGCGCGCAGGGCGGGAAGCGCATCGATTTCGGCCCGCAGCCGGATCGGATCGACATCGAGCATCGGCGGGTCGCCCGTCGCCTGCGGGTCGGGGTCGCCGGTATAGCGCGCGAGCCGGGCCCGCGCCTGCGCCACCACCGCAGCCATCTCGGCGCGGCGATCGGCGATGGCGGCGCGGAGCTGGTCGGGCTCGAGCGCCTGGCTCGGGCGCGCGCTGCCCGACGCCAGGCGTGCGGTCACGGTCTTCTGCAGGTCGTCGAGGCTGGCATCGAGCAGGTCGAGCTGCCGGAGCCGGCGTTCTCCATAATAGAGATCGACCCAGGCGAGGGCGGTCTCGAGCCGCACGTTGCGGCCTTCGACCAGCTCGCCTGCCTCGGCGATACCGATATCGGCCGCGGCGCGCGCGGCGCGTGCATGGCGCTTGGCGAGATTGGGGAAGGTCTGGCTGAACCCGATCGTCGCCATAGTGAAATCGTCGCGCGTGAAGCTGCCGGCATTGGGGCCGCTCACCGGGAAGTTCTGCAGGCCCAGGTCGAGCGTCGGATCGGGCAGGCGATCGGCCGCGACCGCCGAAGAGCGGGCGCCGGCTGTCGCCGCCGCGCGCGCCTTGAGGCTTGGCGCGTTGGCGGCAGCGAGCCTCACTGCCTGCTCGTAGGTGAGCGGGCCGGCCGACACCGGCACGGCCCAGGCGCTCGCAAGCGTCGCACCGATAGAGAGCAACAGGCGTCGCACAGCGCGCCTCGGCATCATGATCATGGATATCATCCCCTCATGACAGAGGCGGCGCGCCAAGATGTGACGCGCCGCTCCGGAGCGGGTTTAGCCCTTGTCCGACCTGACTGCGCCGCGCATGCAGTCGGCGGCGCTTGCCTGCATCATCGCGCAATCGCAGCTGGCCATGTCCCGGCTGTCGGGCACCCATATGCGGACACGCGCAGGGCCAGTCGCCCGCGGACCATATTGCGGCGCCGACCGCCATTCCCAATGGCCTTGCGGCGTGCGGCTCGCGTCGGTTGCAAGCGCAGGCGCGGCGAGACTGAGGGCCGCCACAAGGGCGGCCGGAAGCAGTTTGATCATCACGAAAACCTTTGACTGAAAAGAAGGAAACCGGGCGCGCACGCATCGATCGATGCGCGCAGCCCGTGCTCGTTCAATCAGGCAAGGCTGGTGGGAGGATCCGGCTCGGGCGCAACCGCCTTGCCGGTCAATATCGTGTCGGTCGTCCAGAAGCTGGGCGCGTCGTAGAGACGCGCAGGCGCAACGCCGCCTGCCAGGTCCGCTGCGACCAGCGGGATCACGCACCCCATCGCGGCGATGCAATCGAGCGTCAGGCCCTTGCAGGGCTTTTCGCTGGGCGCAGGCTGCTGCTTGGCCATCATCGCCATGCAGTCCGCATCCATGCCCTTGGCCAGCGGCGCGCCTGCCGCCTGCGGCACGCTGTGCGCGGCCGCCATCTGGGCTCCGAAGAGACCGGACAGCGCTCCGATGACGAGCAGGAGGGCGAGCAGGCGTTTCACGGGCCTCGATATCTAGCGGGTTTCGCGGGCGCAGCCAACCAAAGTCTCGCGCCGCGCGGATTTTGAAGTGCTGACGGCTGATTCCGTCAACTCCGCGTCAATAAAGATCCGGCCCGGGGAAGAAGATCGGCTGCGGCCTCTACGTATATCGAGGCTGGACCCGGGACCGTAGTCCCAAGCCTGAAGAGACGCTCTTCCCCTCGGCAAAGTCCGGGCGGTGGCTTACCATCCAAGGAGGTGAATATGGTCAGAAAAACTCTCATGGTCGCGCTTGCCGGCATTTCGATGCTTGCTGCCGTCCCCGCTATGGCCCAGGGCATCGGGCACAGCCTGTTCATGCGCGGCTCGATCGTCGACACGGGCAGCAACGGCACGGTCGTCTGCATCGGCAAGGCCGATGGCGCCGAGGTCGGCCAGAAGCTCGAGGTCTATCGCGTCGTGACCCATCCGGGTCCGTCCAAGGGCGTGGCGCCGACCTATCACCGCCAGCTCGTCGGCCATGTGACGATCGACCATATCTTTGACGATCACTTCGCGCACGTGTCCGTCGCCGACGGCACGCCTGCCAGGCACGACATCGTCGAGCTTCGCAAGAACTGACAAGCCGGTGGCCCGGCGGCACGGGCTGCCCTGCGACGCGTCGGGGCAGCGGGCCGCCGGCGACGAGGAGACCGTTCGGGGTCAAAGCGAAACCGCTTGACCCTGGACCATGGTCCAACCGGCATGATCGAGCGGATGACATGGGCAATTTCAAGATCGGCGAACTGGCCGCGGCCGCAGGCGTGGGGCGGGATACGATCCGCTATTATGAGCGGATGGGCCTGCTGCGCGAGCCCGCGCGCACGGCAGCGGGCTACAGGCTCTACGACGCGACCGACCTCGAGCGCGTCAATTTCATCCGCTCGGCGCAGGAGCTTGGTTTCACACTCGAACAGGCCCGGCAGCTGCTGGCGCTCAGGGCGTCGGACACCGCGCATGCCCAGGCCGTGCTCGATATCACGCTTGCCAAGATCGCGGACGCCGAAGCCCGGCTCGAGCGCCTGTCGGATATCCGCGACATGCTGCGGATGCTCGCCGACGAATGCCCGGGCGAAGTGCCGGTCTCCGATTGCCCGATCCTCGCCTTCCTGACGGCGCGGCGGAAAGACCAGCAGCATAACAAGAAACATCAGGCAGCGCAGGACGAACGATCACCACGAGCGAAAGGGGTTTTGTCATGAAGAAAATGCGTTTGATCGCCGTCCTCACGCCGGCGCTGCTTCTAGGCGCCTGTGTGACCACGCGGCCGACCTCGGCGCAGGTCGAGAGTTGCCGGGCGATGGAGGGCAATATGGGTCTCCAGACGCCGCATGATCATGGCGAGATGAAGGGGCAGGGGCGCAACCCGATGAACCTCTCGCACGACCGGTGTCTCCGGATTCTGCGCAGCGCGCAATGAGCCGGTCCGGACGCCAGGGATGGCGCCCGGACACAGTTTTCAAGCCAAGGAGCAAAGCCATGATCGACCATGCGAAGAAAGCCCTTCCACTTGTCGGCGGAAGCCTGTTGCTGGCGCTCGCGCTTTCGGGCTGCGACCGCCAGGCCGACCAGACGGTGCCGCCCGCGGCGAACAGCGTCGCCGCCACCCCGGTCCTGACCGACAGCGGCAACGCTGCAGACGCGGCGCCGATGGACGCGATGAGCAACCAGGCCGAGATGGAGCGGCATCACCGTCAGGCGATGGACCATGACGCGATGCGCGCCGGGGCCGGCAACCAGACCGCGCCGGCACCCGATCCCGCGCCGGGCAATGCGGCGATGCCGATGAAGGATATGTAGGCTCGCACACTAAGGGGATGAGGATGTCCAGGCGGATCAGCCTTCGACGCTTGAGCCTCGGCTGCGCAATCGCTCTCAGCCTGTCCGCGAGCGCGGGCGCGCAGGAGGGCGAGGATCATGCCGCGCATCATGGCGCAGGCATGCCGGCCGGCGGGGGCATGTCCGCACCGGCAGAGCCGGGGTCGTCGGACATGGCGAAGATGATGAACCCCATGATGGATCGCATGATCAATGGGGAAGGGGAGAATGAGCACGGCCACGAATCGCGCCGGACCGGCTTCATCTCGCAGCTGCTCGCCTTTCCCGCGCTTGACGAAGCGGCAAGGCAGCGGGTCGCTGCGCAGGCCGGCGAACGGGTAAGCACGGGTCTGGCGATGATCAACGCCGCCTCGGCCGACGGCGCGCGTGCGACCACGGTCTCGGCCCGGCTCGATGCGGCGCGGCGCCTGCGCGAGGGAACCGACCTGTTCCGCTCCGGCACCGCCGCGCAGGGCGCGATCGGGGGCTTGCAGCCGCCCCGGGAGGTCGGGCTTGCCTGGCTGCGCGATCAGCTCGACATCGACCAGGCCGCGCCCGGCCATGCCGATCACTGGTTCGGCATCTCGCCCTCGCACCTCCTTCTCATGCTGTTCCTGGGGCTGGTGAGCGCCACGCTTATCGCGCTGCAGATCTTCCGCCTGCGGCGGATCGGGGCGATCGCCGGCGGTGTCGCCACCGCCAAGGTTCCAGCAAAGCCGGAGCCGAAGGCTGCCCCTCCCGCTACCAGGGTTGCGCCCGCGCCTGCACCCGTTGCCGACAGCGCCGGGCTCGCGCCGAGCAATGCGGCCGCACCCGCTGGGGCGTCGCTGCGCAAGCCCAAAAGCTGGGCGGGGCAGCTGCGCGTGGTCCAGATCGTGCGAGAGACGCCGAGCGTGCTGACCTTCCGGCTCGCGGACCCGACCGCCGACCGGCTGCCGTTCGACTTCCTGCCGGGCCAGTTCCTGCAGGTCGAGGTAGAGCCCGAAGCGGGCAAGACCGCGCGCCGTTCCTACACGATCGCCTCTTCGCCGACCCAGCGGGCCTATGTCGAACTGACGGTCAAGCGCGAGGAGCAGGGCGTGGTCTCGCGATACCTGCACGACAAGGTCGTCGCCGACGATCTGCTGAAGGTCAGCGGACCGTTCGGCGCCTTCACCTTCACGGGAACGGATGCCCAGAGCATCGTGCTGATCGCGGGCGGGGTCGGCATCACCCCGATGATGTCGGTGCTGCGCTATCTCACCGACACCGCGTGGAAGGGTGATATCTTCTTCTTCTACGGCGCACGGTCGACCGAGGAATTCGTGTTCCGCGACGAGCTCGAGCGGCTCGAACGCCGTTTTCCCAACCTCCATGTCGTCGCCGCGATGCAGCGCGCGCCCGGCACCGTCTGGATGGGCCCCGAAGGGCCGATCACGCGCGAGATGATCCTGGCCGCGGTGCCGGAGATCGCGAGCCGGCGCATCCATATGTGCGGCCCGCCGGCGATGATGGGCGCGATGCGCGGCGTGCTGGCGGAACTCGGCGTCCCCGAAGCGCAGCTGCACACCGAGGCGTTCGGTCCGGCCTCGCTGCCGGCCGACCACGAGGATCTCGAGGTCAAGCCCGCGCCCCCGCCAGCGGATAAGCCGGCCCCGAGCGCCGAGGTGGCGCCGAGCACGGTGACCTTCTCCGTGTCGGGGGTGTCGGCGGCCTTGCCCGCGGACGAGACCGTGCTGGAGGCGGCCGAGGGCGCGGGCGTCGAGATCCCCTATGCATGCCGTGCGGGCACATGCGGCGCCTGCGTGGTCAAGCTGCTGCAGGGCGAAGTGACGATGGAGGTCGAATCCGGCCTTGCGCCCGCCGACAAGGCGCAAGGCTATGTGCTCGCGTGCCAGGCGAAGGGGACGGGCACGCCGCTCGTGGTCGAAGCCTGATGCGCGAACGCAGCGACATTGCCGTGGGCCTGCTGGTCGCGTTCCTGCTGCTGTTCCCGTTCGGCTATCTCGTGCATGTGTCGCCCCGCTTTCCGGGTAGCCTGGCCGGCGGGATCATCGGGATCGCAGCGCTCGTGCTGATGCTGCTGACGCTTCCTTATGTCGCGGCCAAACACATCGCCTGGGTCGACAAGGCGCTCTCCCGGGTCGTCAGCAAGCCAACCCTGCTCGCCATCCACATCTATGCCGGCGTGCTGGCGCCGATCCTGGGTCTGGTCCACGCCGCGCACAAGCTCGAAAGCCCGGTCGGCCTGCTTCTGACCGTCCTCCTGCTGATGACGGTCATCACCGGCTTCATCGGCCGCTACCTGCTTGCCCAGCTTGGTCGGGCGCTGCGCGGACGCAGGTCAGAACTGGCCTCGCTTCGCGCCGCCTTCCTCGAGGNGCCGGCGGCGCCGACGCAGGCCGATACCGCAGCCCCGCCGCTGTCGGGCTGGAAGCGCTATCTGTTCGTCGCCGGGGATGCGTCCGCGGGCCAGCGCCCCCAGGACAAGGCGGGGATCGCCGCAGCGCTGGCCGATACCGAATTCGCGATCCGTGCCGAAGAGGCAACCAACACCCTGTTCGCGCGGTGGCGGTTCCTGCACATCCTGCTGGGCTGTCTCATCTTCGCGCTGCTCGCGCTCCACGTCGGCGCGGCGATCTATTACGGGCTGCGCTGGCTATGAGCTGGCAGCGTCTTTCCTACGCCGTCTTCATCGCAGCCCTGCTGGTGATGGTCGCCGCGGTCGCGATCCGGATGCGATCGGACGCGCCGAGGGATGCCGGCCTGGTGGCGCAGCTCGTCTCGCCCGGCCCGCTCTCGAGCGCGCACCAGTCCTTTGCCGGCCAATGCACGGCCTGCCACACGCCGGGCAAGGGCGTCGAAACCCGGACCTGTCTCACCTGCCATGCGGGCACCGATTTCGGGACGAAGCAGTCGACGCAGTTCCACGCGAAAGCGACGCAGTGCACCTCCTGCCACGTCGAACATGAGGGAGAGCGCGGCATCATCCGCATGGATCACGCCGCGTTGCTCGACATGGCGAAGTGGCGGCAGCCTTTGGCGGGCATGTCGACAAACACTCGAAGCCTGACCCCCGAGACCGCGCTCAATTGCGCGAGCTGCCATGCGTTCCGCGATCCGCACCAGGGCCTGTTCGGCACCGACTGCGCGAGCTGCCACAAGACCGACAGCTGGAAGATCGCGAATTACCGCCATCCATCGGTCAATTCGACGCAGTGCGCCGAGTGCCACAAGGCGCCGCCGAGTCACTTCATGGAGCATTTCAGCATGGTCTCGCAGCGCGCAGCCGGATCGAAGGCGCGCGTCGACCAATGCTATGCCTGTCACGCCACCGACAGCTTCAACAATATCCGCAAGCGAGGCTGGTATGATCACCATTGAGGCCGACTGGCTGAGCGCCTTCTTCCGGCTCGCGGTGATCGGCCTGGAACTGGCGGGCACGCTGACCATCCTGGTCGGCGCGGGGCTCGCAACCTTTCTGTTTGCGCGGCGGGCGAGGGCGGGCGACCGAACCGAGGCCTATAGCGCGTTCCGCTCGGCGCTCGGCCGCAGCATCCTGCTCGGCCTGGAATTTCTGGTCGCCGGCGACATCGTCAAGTCGCTGGTGATCAACCCAACGCTCGACGATCTCATCGTTCTGGCCGGGCTGGTGCTGGTGCGGACCTTCCTGAGCATCTCGCTCGGGGTCGAGATCAACGGCCACTGGCCCTGGGAGGAAACCCGGATGGCGCGGGAGAAGGCGCGTGCGGCGTCGGATGGGTCGCCTGCGACGGCTGAGGCCGCCGGATGCGGCACAGCGCTCAAGGGATAGCAGATGGGAGGTGCATGATGATCGAGAGACGCGAATTGCTGATGGCCGGCGCCGGCCTTGCCGCCGCCGGAACGCTGGCTGTGCCGGCGGCGGCGCAGCAGCATCGAATGGAAGGGATGGCGATGTCGATGACGGACTGCATCGACGATTGCGTGGCTTCGCACCGCATGTGCCTGGAAACCGCCGCTTGGCTGACGAAGCAAGGCGGCGCGTCAGCTACGGCGTCGCTGATCGCCATGCTGAACGACTGTGCGGAACTGTGCCAGGCGACCGCCAACTCGATGCTGCGGGAATCTGCCCTGCACCGCATCGTCTGCCGCGCCTGCGCCGACGCTTGCGAGCGCTGCGCCGAGGAATGCGGACGCCATAGCGCGGACCAGCGGATCGCGCGTTGCTCGGCCACCTGCAAGAAATGCGCGGCGAGCTGCCGAACGATGGCGGACATGTCGAGCTGAGCGGCGCGCTTCGCACGTGCCCCACATAGTCACGTTCAGGCCAGAGCCCCCGGTCACAGCTTGTGTGTCCGACAACTACGCCAGGACAGCGATCATGGCACGTGGCACAAAGTCCGAGTATCCGGCAACGGCGGAAATCATCGCACCCGCCATCGCCGGAGCCTTCCGTGCCGCCACCCGATAGTCGGGTAATGCCGAGCACCATCTTTACGATTGCGTGAACGCTCCACGGTCGATCTGTATTGGAGAAGTCAGTGTCAACCGCCGAATTTGTCAACCGGCTACCCGAATTGCTCCGCCCCAATCCAGCAAGGGTAGTGATCAGACCCTATATGCCGTCGACGGAAACCTATAAATATGCGGTACCGGATCAGCCACGTGCGCAGCGCATCGCCGACCGCGTCCTGGCGCTCGACCCAGCATCGCTCCACGATGAGTTGCAACGCATTCTTGATGATTTCTCGGGAAGGCATCGTGAGGTTCCGTCCCTGTTTTTGCGGCGGTTCCACGAGGTTGATGGCATCATCGTCTGTGATTGCGAGGTCACCCATGAACAGGCGCTCTTGATCGGTGCCCATTTTTGCAACGAATATTCCTATGAGGCAGCAGCGCTTTTCAATCCGAGCATCGTCCTGCATCCTGATCAGTCTGCTGTACCTGAAAACTCTCTCCGATTCATTCTTTCCCTGCGAGGCGTGGGCGAGGGGCATATCTCCTCCGTCACCTTTCGCACCGGGTTTTGCGCCGCGGACGGAACCATAGCAATCAATCCTCCGAGCCCCATGCCGCTCGTGCTGGAGACTGAAAACATCTCCGGCGAGGACGGGCCGGACGCGGGCATTCGGATCAAGTGCGATGGCAGCCACGATCTCTCGGAGATCGTGATCTTTCCGACAACCCCCAGCCAGCGTGGTGGCATCGAAGACCTTCGCTTGGTCCGCTTCCTGGACGACGATGGCCGAGCCACCTATTTCGGTACATATACGGCATTTAGCGGCCAGTCCGTCCGGCAGGAGTTGTTGTCCACGCCGGACTTCCGGACATTCGAACTCAGACCGCTGCGTGGGGATGCCACCGGTAGCAAGGGCATGGCGCTTTTCCCCCGACGCATTGCCGGGCACTTTGCCATGCTTGGGCGCGAGGATAACGAAAATATCTGGTTCCTGACGTCCGCGGACATTCACGACTGGAGTGGCGGAGCGAAAGCCATCGAACCTCGCTGGCCTTGGGAGTTTGTCCAGATCGGTAATTGCGGATCGCCGATCGAGATCGACGAAGGCTGGCTGGTCGTAACTCATGGAGTCGGCGCCGTTCGGAACTATTGCATCGGGGCGTGCCTGCTGGACCGTGACGATCCCTCGAAGCTGCTGGCGCGGACGAAGCTACCGCTTTTGCGGTCGGACATGGATGAGCGCGAAGGTTATGTGCCAAACGTAGCCTACAGCTGCGGCGCGATGGTACATAATCGGGTGCTGGTACTGCCTTATGCCATTGCTGACAGCTTCACCACTTTTGCCACTATTCCTCTCGAGCGTCTGCTGGCCGCCATGGATTAGTCACTGTTGCCGACCTGTCCTGCTCTCGAGTCCGAACCATAGTTAGAGCCCGATCGGAAATTAAGTTGAGTGGTATCAGCAGGTTAGCTTGACGGCTGAGCCTGTCGTTGATTCAGGGGTTTCGCCAAAAACTGCCGTGG
>NZ_MIPT01000003.1:0-91889 GCF_001853345.1 Edaphosphingomonas haloaromaticamans
CACCCTGGAAATGGCGCCACTTGAAATCCGTCATCGCTCCATCCGTTCAATCTCCGCCAAGCATGCTCAAGCTTCACGATTTTTGCAACAGAGCCGACCGATCTATGCGGAATGGACGTGGGACGGTGGCATTGGAAGTCCGATGTGGTCGATGTGGCGCACCGGAAGGCCTCTGTGCATTGTAGGGACACGGATTCACGGTAGGCATCGACGTCAGGGGTAGCGAACTATTTGCGCAGGTTCTCGATGCCAAGTTCGCGCCATATCCAAGTGAAGTCGTAGGTGGCCATCGGGTCGTTCGCGTCGAGTTGGCTGCTGCGGTTTTCGAGATGCTTGAGCCACCCGGCTACTCGGTGCCGGCCTGCGGCAGTTTGAACGGCTGCGCGCGGGGTGATGTCGCCGAGCATGCCGACGGGTTCATCGAGCGTCGCGCGGTACTGACGGTCGAGCATGGCATGGATGAGCGGGGTTGCAACCTCTGGCGCAATGGCGGGTGCCGGTGCGGATGATGTCAGCCCCTCGGCCCGCGCCGCCATGGCCTGTTCGACCGTCTCAATCGTGGTCAGCGGCGAGCCGACCAACCCGGCGAGCGCATCGTTGATAAGCGCGGTGCCGCGTTTCGCTCGCTCGGCCGAGGTGACGGCGAGCATCAGGGCGCGGCCTTTCAATTCGACATTGCCGAGCACCGGGGTGCCGTCCGCCATCGTCACACCCCACGCCATGCGCCCGGTGCTTTTCGCTTTTCCGTTCGGTTTCTCGCCCAGCCAGTTCCAAAAGTGCGTGGTTTCCCGCTGAAGCGCAGGGAGAGTATCAAGCCGCTCGCCGACCAGCGCCTGGGTCACGCCGCGTGCGAAGGGAAAGCGCACGCGGTGGAACATCACCTCCTCGCCATCACTGTTGTGCAGCGTGGGGATGGACGCCGGTCCCATGGTCCTGGGAACGACATCGAACAGCCATGCCGTGCTGATGAGGGCCGGAAGTGCAGCCAGATCGTCGGCGTCTAGGTTCAACGCGGTTTGCGGGCTGCGCTTGCCCTTCGAGCGCCGTAGATCGGCGACGATCGCCTCGGCCGCCTCCATAGTGAACGACAGCACGCCCCCCGACAGGAGGTGCTTGCCTCCGACCTGCACGACGCGGGCACCGATCCTGTCCCATTGCTTCAGCGTCTGCGAGGCGCTGCGCTCGGATACTCGAAGCGGCTCGCTGCCCTGGATCAGGTCACGCACAAGGAAGCCGCTCCCGGGCTCGACCTCGCTCACCTCGTGGAGGCTCATCACCGACGATCGGAGGGCACGCAGGTAGATTTTGGTCGGGCCGCTCTCGTTCCAGCCCCGGCGCCGAATATAGTCATCAACGATGTTCCGGTCCCCGGGTTCGATGGTGCGCGTGAGCAGATCCTCGAACGCGCATCCCCACAACACGCCGGCCCAATGATCGCCGACGATGTCCGCCAGCTCGTCCGCTTCGAAGTCGAACTCCTCCATCGCCAGCCCGAGATGATCGCCGAGCGCCTCGCCCAGATGCTCGCCCCAGGCCGGCGAGGTGGCGAACTTCATGACGCCGGACAGATCGTGACCACGCTTCATGCCTGTTCCCTCTGCTGCTGACTGAATTGCTGGCGGTGCGCGGCGACGATGCGCGAGACGGTGGGTTCGCTGACGCCGTAGAGCCGCGCCATCTCGGCACCGGACTTGCGGCCGGACGTGACGGACTCGGCGATTTCGCGGCGCTGCTTGTCGCCGAGCTTGGGCCGACGCCCGCCGATCCGTCCTTCTGCGCGAGCCTGGGCAAGGCCGGCGCTGGTACGCTCGCGGATCATGGCCCGCTCGAACTCGGCGAAGCTTCCCACCATCTGCATCATCATCCGCCCTGCCGCGGTGGTGGTGTCGATCGCCTCGGTCAGTGAGCGGAAGCCCGCGCCTGCCAGCTCGATCCGCTCCATGATGTGCAGCATATCCTTTAGGCTGCGCGACAGCCGGTCAAGCTTCCAGACGACGACGACGTCTCCGTCGCGCAACTGGCCGATCATCTCCAGAAGCTTGGGTCGGTCCCACCGCCCACCGCTGGCGGTCTCCTCGAACACCCGCTTGCAGCCGGCCGCATCGAGCGCGCGCCGCTGCGCGGCGTTCGACTGGTCGTCGCCCTTCGACACGCGGGCATAACCGATCAGATAGGGTTCGCGCGTCATCTGCGTCTCTTTCACAAACGGCCGTATCCGGAGGCCAGTGCGGCATGAACGGATTCCTGCGGCCTCTTGTCTTTCACAATCCTCTTTCAGAATCATGCCGAAAGGCAAGTGGTTTTTGGAGGTTCAAAGATGCCCGGACGGATTCCGATGACGACGCGGCAGCGCGCTGCCCTGCTGATGTTGCCCGACGACGAGGCGGCGATCGTGAAGCACTATAGTCTGTCAGGTGAGGACATGACCGCGATCGACACCGCGCGCACGCCCGCCACCCGACTCGGCTACGCCCTGCAGCTTTGTTGCCTGCGCTACCCGGGCCGGCATCTGCGCCACGGGGAACTGCTGCCTGCGGTCATGCTCGACCATATTGCCGAGCAGGTCGGGGTGGATGCAAAGGTCATAGCTGATTTCGCCAGACGCACGCCCACGCGCTACGATCAGCTCGCCGCGATCAAGACGCGCTTCGGCTTCAGCGATCTGAGCCGCCCGCACCGCGTGGAATTGCGGACATGGCTGACAAACGAGGCGGCGAGCATCATCGACGGACGCGCGCTGCTCGGCCGGCTTCTGGATGAGATGCGCGCGCGTCGGATCGTGATCCCGGGTGTCAGCGTCGTGGAGCGCATGGCGGCCGAGGCGATACATCAGGCGGAAACGGATCTCGTGGCCGCGATCGATGGCGGCCTTGGCCATGAGATGCGTCAGCAACTCGACGCGCTGATCGATGACAAGGTGCATGACCGGCAGAGCCGTCTGTCCTGGCTGCGCGAGCCAGAACCGCGTGTCGCATCCGCTTCGCTTTTGGAAATCGTCGAAAAGATCACGCTGATTCGTGGGACGGGCATATCGGCTTTCTCCCCTGATGTTCGCCACGAACCGCGCCTGGGGCAATTCGCCCGGGAGGGTGTGCGCTACACGGCACAGGCTTTCCAGCAAATGCGCCCGGCCCGCAGGCGGGTCGTGCTGCTCGCGACGCTGCGCGAGCTGGAGGCGACACTGACCGATGCGGCGATCGATATGTTCATTGCGCTCGTGGGGCGGGCCCATCTGCGCGCCCGCAAACGGCTCGAACAGCGCGTGGCCGTTTCCGGCCGCGAGGGCCGCGAACGGATGTTACGCATCGCCAGGGTTCTGGAAGCGATCAGCCAGGCGGCCCGGGCTGGCGGCGATGTCGCCGCGGCGGTCGATGCCGTGGCATCCCTCGACATCATCGACGCCGACGCCGCTATCATCCGACGTACCGCCTCACCGCACCGGAACGAGGTTCTGGACGAGATCGCGGCGGAATATCGCGCCTTCAAGCGGATGGGGCCGTCGTTCGTGCGCGCTTTTGATTTCCAGGGCCGGGCCGGAATGCAGCCGTTGCGCGATGCGATGGCGATCCTCGCCGATCTCGACGGAGACTGGCGCAGGGCGTTGCCCGATGACGTGCCGCTTGGCCATGTCGAGCACCGCTGGCGTCGGCATGTCATGACCGCAGGCGGGATCGATCGCACCCATTGGGAGATGGCGACTTACAGCGCGCTTTCCAATGCTTTGGCATCCGGTGGTATCTGGGTGCCGACCGCGCGCGTCCATCGCGCGCTCAGTGTGCTGCTTGCCCCACCGGCCAGCCCCGTACCGAAGCCCGCTTTCTCGCTCGGCGATCCGCACGCCTGGCTCGACGAGAGGGCGGCAAGGCTTGATAGCGCCCTGCGCGAGGTCGCCCGCGATCTGGACAAACGCGATCCCCCCCTTTTTGCCGGCGAGCGGCTGCGGTTTCCGAAAGACCCCAAAGAAGACCCTGGTCAGGATGAAGGGCGGCAACTTGCGCTCACCTGCTACGGCATGGTGCCTGCCACCCGTATCACGGATGTGCTGTCGCAGGTTCAACGATGGACCGGCTTCATCCAGCATTTCGGCCATGTCTCGACCGGTCTGCCTCCCGCCGACGAACGCGCCTTTCTTGCCACCTTGATCGCGGAGGCGACCAACCTTGGTCTGTCGCGCATGGCCGAAGTTTGCGGTGTCGCCTCGCGTCGCGCACTGTTGCGTATGCAGACGTGGCATATGCGCGAGGAAACGTTTCGCGCCGCGCTCGCCAGCCTGACCGACGCTATCCATGCCGAACCGCTCGCCGCCTGGTTTGGTTCGGGGCATCGCGCATCGGCCGATGGGCAGGCTTATTATCTCGGCGGTGCCGGCGAAGCCGGAGGAACGGTCAACGCACATTACGGTCGCGACCCCGTGGTCAAGATCTACACCACCATCACCGATCGATACGCACCGCTTCATCAGACGGTCATCGCCGGGACGGCGGGCGAGGCGATCCACGCACTCGACGGCATCCTCGGCCACGAAAGCAGCGCGGACATCACCGCCCTCCACACCGATGGTGGCGGCGTCTCCGATATCGTGTTCGCCGTCATGCATTTGCTCGGCCTCGATTTCGAGCCGCGCATTCCGCGCCTGTCGGATCGACAACTCTATGGTTTCGAGCCCGCGCGGCGCTATGGTCGGCTCGCACCGCTGTTCGGGCGCCGCCTCGGTCGGGACCTGATCGTCAGCCATTGGGCCGAAATTGCGGAGGTCATCGCGGCGATGCGCGACCGCACTGTCACACCGTCGCTGATTTTGAAGAAGCTGTCCGCCTATCGTCAACAAAACAGTCTTGCTGCGGCACTTCGGGAGGTCGGACGGATCGAGCGCACACTGTTCACGCTGCGCTGGTTCGACGACACCGATCTGCGCCGGACGGTCACCGCCGAACTCAACAAGGGCGAGGCACGCAACAGCCTGGCCCGCGCTGTCGCCTTCCATCGGCTCGGGCGGTTTCGCGACCGTGGCCTGGAGAACCAGCAGACCCGCGCGGCAGCGCTCAACCTCGTCACGGCCGCCATCATTCTTTTCAACTGCCGCTATCTCGGTCGTGCCGTCGATGAACTGCGGCACCGCGGCACACCTGTCGATCCCGCCATGCTGTCCCGATTGTCGCCGCTGGGATGGGACCGCATCAATCTCACCGGCGATTATATCTGGTCCGAGAGCCTCGACCTCGATGCCGATGGCCTCATGCCGCTGCTCATCAAGCCGCTACCGTGAATCTGTGTCCGAATAATGTACAGAGGCCCGGAAGCGAGCAACTGCCCGCCTTCGACGTCGCGCTGGGCGGCGCTTCCCTGCCGACGGTGTTCTCAGTGCCGCCCATGAAGGTGGGTGTCTCTCCTGACGATATCCTGGCGACGCAACTGCGTTACCGGTTCCCGGGGTCAGAGGCAGCAATCTACAGCCGCGCAGGTCCGTTCCAAACGAGCGCCTGGCAGGACATCGCAATGCACTCGGCCAATCTCGATGGTTTTTTTGCGCACGGTGGCAAGCTGATGGTGCCACACGGTGTGTCGGATCCGGTGTTCTCGGTCATGGACACGCTGGCATGGCGCGACCGCGTCGTGCAGCGCTACGGCGCACGGACCGATGATGGTTTGCGCGTGTTCCCCGTTGCCGGCATGGCCCACTGCATGGGTGGGCCGGCGACGAGCCATTACGATGCCTTGGGTGCGCTGGTCGCCTGGGTGGAACAGCACAAGGCTCCGGACAGCCTGCTCGCCACGGCGGATGCGCACACGCCATGGCCGGGCCGCACGCGCCCTGTCTGCGCCTGGCCAAGGATCGCGCGCTATCGTGGCGGCGACCCCGAGCGTGCCGACAGCTTTGCCTGCGAATGATCGCCGACACGCCCAGACACCACTGCAGGATCAGCGAGTGAAACCGGAAAACGGCGTGAGATAGATCGCGCCGAAGCCGTCAAGCACTGCGCGCACTTCGGGCGTCGTCTCACCGTAGACGTAAAGCTTCTCGATCCGCACCAGCGCCAGGAATTGCTCAGCGAAGGGCGAGAAGGTCTGCTGTACATGAGGCAACAGGCCCTCGATGCGATAGCGCTCAACGATATGGACTTGCGTGCGGGCCTCATTGACCACGTACTCATACGTAAGCGTATCGGCTTCCTTTGCCGTCTCGGCCACGATCTTCGCGACAAGCTCCTTGAAAGCCGGAAAGTCAGCCGGTTCGATCGCGCAGTGATAGATGCTGTAAAGTTCGCCCTGCATCGCGGTTTTCCTTTGAATAACTTGAGATCAGACACGTTCGATAAGCAAAGCCAGCCCCTGGCCTACGCCGATGCACAGGAAAGCCAGACCATAACGCCCGCCGGTGCGCTGCAGCTCCTCCACCGCAGTCATAGTGATGCGTGCACCCGACATTCCGAGCGGATGGCCCAGTGCAATCGCGCCGCCATTGGGGTTGACGCGCGTGTCTGTCAGCGGATCGATCCCAAGATCGCGCAGCGTAGCAATTGCTTGGCTGGCAAAGGCTTCATTGAGTTCGATAACGTCCAGGTCGCCAACACCGAGCCCGGCGCGGGCGAGCACCTTACGCGCGGCTTCGATCGGGCCGGCTCCCATAACGCGCGGAGCAATCCCGGCGGCCGCCATGCCAATGATGCGTGCGCGCGGTGTCAGCCCGTTGGCCTTGGCAGCGGCGTCCGAAGCAATGATCATCGCAGCGGCGCCATCGTTCAGGCCCGAGGCATTGCCCGCCGTCACGGTTCCATCAGCACGCACGACCGGCTTGAGCTTGGCCAGCGCCTCAAGGCTCGTCGCGCGCGGATGCTCGTCACGTTCGAACAGCTTGGGCGGTGCCTTGCCTTGCGGAACCTCGACCGGCTCGATCTCCACGTCGAAACGGCCCGATGCGATGGCCGCAGCAGCCTTTTCCTGGCTTGCCAGCGCAAAGCGATCCTGATCCTCGCGGCTCACCTGCCACTGGTCGGCGACGTTCTCGCCGGTCTGCGGCATCGTGTCGACGCCATAAGCTGCCTTCATCGCCGGATTGATGAAGCGCCAGCCAAGTGTAGTGTCCTCGATCTTCTGGGCCCGGTCGAAGGCACTTCCTGCCTTGCCCATGACGTAAGGCGCGCGAGTCATGCTCTCGACGCCGCCGGCCACCATCAGGTCGGCATCGCCCGAGCGGATTGCCTGCGCAGCAATGCCGACGGCATTCAGCCCCGACGCGCAGAGGCGATTAACGGTGACGCCCGGAACCGTTTCCGGCAGCCCGGCTAGAAGCACAGCCATGCGCGCGACGTTACGGTTGTCTTCTCCCGACTGGTTGGCGCAGCCGAGGATTACATCATCCACCTGTGCCCAATCGAGGTCCGGATTGCGCTTTGCCAATGCGCGAAGGGGCAGCGCGGCCAGGTCGTCGGCGCGCACGCTGGCCAGCGATCCGTTGAGCTTCCCGACAGGGGTGCGGATGGCATCACAGATGAAAGCGTCGGTCATCGAGCGGTTCAATCCTTCAGAAATTCGAGCATGGTCTCGGCCAGAAGCCGCGGCGCCTCAAGCGGCGCGAGGTGCGCAGCGGGCAAGGCCGCGTGGTTTGCTCCGGGAATCTGGGCAAGCAGGTATTCACCGTGGCCTTCAAAGGGCGTGGAGGTGTCACGGTCGCCCGTCACTACCAGCGTCGGACAGCCGATCTGGCCAATCCGTGATGCGAGATCCATATCGCGGATGGCTGCCGCGCATCCGGCGTACCCCGAAGCTGCCATATTCACCAGCTGGCGGCGGATCGTCTGCGCCACTGCAGGCTCGGCGGCAATGAATTCGGGTGAAAGGAACCGCCCCATGGCCAGATCGACGATAGCGGCCATGCCTTCGCCGCGCACCTTTGCCACGCGGTCGCTCCACGCGGTCTTGTCCATCTTAGCCGAAGTGCAGACCAAAGACAGCGCGGCGACGCGATCGGGCCGTGCGAGCGCCATTTCCATCGCAATCATTCCGCCCAGCGATACACCCGCCACCGCTGCAACTGTGATCCCGGCGCCATCCATGGCGCCAAAGATGTCCGCAGCAAGGCCTGCCATGGCGTAGTCCTCGTCTGCGACATCCGATGCACCATGCCCCCGCGTGTCAACGCGCAGGAGCCGGTGGCTTTGCCGCAGCAGCGGTAGCGCGCCGTCCCACAAGTCCATGTCCGTGCCGATGGAATTGAGCAGAACCAGCGCGGGCACATCGTCACGCCCTTCGAGCTTCCAATAGACGCGCTTTCCCTCTTCCCCGCTGAAAGGCATCAGCCCTGCGCCCCTTCGACAAAGGCCGAAACATCGAGCGGTGCGCCGGTCTTGGCGACGACCTCGGCAACTGTAACCCCCGGCGCCAGTTCGACGAGCGTCAGTCCGCCCGCCTTGCGGTCAACCGCAATGACAGCGAGGTCCGAGACGATCAGGTCCACCACCCGCCGCCCGGTCAGCGGCAGGCTGCACGCCTCGAGAATCTTGGGCGCACCGGACTTTGACACGTGGTCCATCACGACGACAATGCGCTTGACCCCGGCGACGAGGTCCATTGCCCCGCCCATGCCCTTCACCATCTTGCCGGGAATGGTCCAGTTGGCGAGGTCGCCGTTTGCGGCAACTTCCATCGCGCCCAATACGGCCATGTCGATATGACCGCCCCGGATCATCGCGAAGCTGTCGGCCGAAGAGAAGAAGCTCGACGTGGGCAGCGCGGTGATGGTCTGCTTGCCCGCGTTGATCAGGTCCGGATCGGCCTCGCCATCATAAGGGAAAGGGCCGATGCCGAGCATGCCATTCTCGCTCTGCAGCGTAACCTTGATGCCTTCGGGCACGTGGTTAGCCACCAGCGTCGGTATGCCGATGCCAAGGTTGACGTAGTCGCCATCGCGCAATTCCTGCGCGGCGCGCGCGGCCATCTGGTCACGATTCCACCGCATCAGGCGCTCTCCCTTTCGCGTACGGTCAGCTTTTCGATGCGCTTTTCATTGATCGTCGAAAGCACGATGCGGTCGACGTAGATGCCGGGTGTATGGATGCAGTCGGGGTCGAATGTACCTGCGGGCACGATCTCCTCGACTTCGACCACCGTTACTTTGGCCGCCGTTGCCATGTTCGGGTTGAAGTTGCGCGCAGTGCGCCGGTACATGAGGTTGCCCTCGGGGTCGGCACGCCACGCCTTGATGATGGCAAGATCGGCGCGCAGCCAATTCTCGCGCACATATTCCTCGCCTTCGAACACCTCGACCGGCTTGCCCTCAGCGACGACCGTGCCTACGCCGGTGCGGGTATAGAACGCCGGAATCCCCGCGCCCCCCGCCCGGATGCGCTCTGCCAGCGTCCCCTGCGGCGTCAGCTCGAGTTCAAGTTCGCCCGACAGGTACTGCTCCTCGAACAGCTTGTTCTCGCCCACATAGGACGAGATCATCTTCTTCACTTGGCGGCTCTTCAACAGCATCCACAGGCCGAAGCCATCGGCGCCAGCATTGTTGGAAATGACCGTTAGGTCCTTCACGCCCGCCGCGCGGATTTCGGGAATCAGGCTTTCCGGATTGCCGGACAGGCCGAACCCGCCAGACATCACGGTCATCCCGTCGAACAGCACGCCGTCCAGCGCCGCCGCGGGACTTGAATAAATCTTGGACATTGGTTGGCCCTTGCGTTCAGCCCAGGTCACCGCCCGCAACGGGCAGGATGGTTCCGGTTATGTAGCTTGCCTCGTCCGAGGCCAGGAAAAGGATTGGTGCGATCTGTTCGTCCAGGGTGCCATAGCGCTTGAAGAACGTTGATCCCGTCACCTGTTCGACCGCCTGCGCCATCCACGCCTGTTCCTGCGCATTGTCGCCGGCGGCATTTCGCGGCACCCTGCGCGGCGGTGCGCTGGTTCCCCCCGGCGCAGTCGCCACGACGCGGATACCTTGTTCGCCATATTCCATCGCCAAGCTCTGCGTCAGCGCGTTGATCCCCCCCTTGGCCGCCGAATAGGGACCGCGCCGGATGCCGCGCGTGGCATTGGACGATACGTTAACAATGGTGCCCGAACCTTGCGCCAGCATCGCGGGCAGCGCCGCATGGCAGCCATAAAGCGTCGGCATGAGCGAGCGGCGGATTTCCGCGTCGATCTGCTCGGGCGTGAACTCGGCAAAGGGCCGCATGCGGATAGCACCGCCGACATTATTGATGAGAATGTCGATCCGGCCGAAATGGGCAACAGCCTCTGCCATGGCCGCTGCTGCGCCTTCATGCGTTTCGAGATCCGTCACGAATGCCCGCGCCGATAGCCCGATTTCGGCGGCCACGTCGGCAACGAATTCGGCCCGGTCGACCAACAGGACCTGCGCGCCCTCTGCCGCGGCCCGCAGCGCCACACCGCGTCCGATGCCCTGCGCAGCGCCAGTCACGACCATCACCCTGCCGGCAAACCGCCCCGCGAAATGCGCCACCGGATCAGACATGATAGACGTCGATCACCTGGTTGATGTAGTCGTTCTTGAGCACGATCTTCTTCGCCGAAATCTTCAGTTCGCCGCCGACCCGGCGCAACGTGCAAAAGGTCGCACCAAAGAACTGGCTGGTCATCTTGAAGCGATGGCTGAGCGTATGCCAGTTGTAACGCACATCAAGCTCGTCGCCGCGATCGTCCATCAGTTCGATGTTGGCGATCATGTGCGTGGTGCGCGGTTCCGGCGTGCTCGCGCTCGAACGCTCGGTCTCGAGCCGGTACACGCGATCTTCCAGACCTTGCCTGTTCGCGTAATAGATCAGCGAAATCTGGCTCTGCGGATCGGTGACGAGTTCGTCGTCGTCGGTCCACGCCGGCATCCAGTAAGTGCAGTCAGGCGTGTAGCATTCGAGCCACGCGTCCCATTGCCGGTCGTCGAGCAGGCGCACCTCGCGATTGAGGAAAGCGGTAACTTCAATGAGCACGCTCACGCCATTTCCTCCGCCCGCTGGTCACTCTGCGCAAGGCCATCAAGCAGGGCCTTGGCCCAGTATTCGTGCTGACGGACGAACAGACCCTCGTCCTCGCTGCGCTCGCTGCTCAGCAGCGGATTCATGCCCATCTCGCGCGCATTCTCGTCGGGTCCGTTGATCCAGCGCTTAGCACCACGACTGAGGTCGTTCCACAATTCGCCCGCGCCCGCATAGGAGGCCTGGCACGTGCGGAACTCCTCCAGATCATCGGGTGTGCCCATGCCGGAGACGTTGAAGAAATCCTCGTACTGGCGGATGCGGATAGCGCGCAGTTCGGCGCTCTCGCCCTTCGGCGCAAAACAGTAGATCGTCACTTCGGTGTGATTGACATCGATCGGTCGCACCACGCGGATCTGCGTGGAGAACTGGTCCATCAGGAAGACGTTGGGATAGAGCGCCAGATTGCGGCTCTGCTCGACGATGAAACGCGTGCGCTCCTTGCCGAGCCGCTTCTCAAGTTCTTCCTTGTGCGACCAGACGGGCCGCACCTCGGGATTGAGCACCTTGGTCCACAGCAGGATATGCCCGTTGTCGAAGCCGTAGACTCCGCTTACGGCCTTGGACCAGCCGTTGGCATCGACCGCCTTGGTGCCGCCTTCGGCGCGCCGCCCCATGGTCTTGGCGTAGTTGTAGTGCACCGAGCTGACGTGGTAGCCGTCGCAACCGTTCTCCATTTGCAGCTTCCAGTTGCCCTCGAAGACGTATGACGAACTTCCCGCCAGAACCTCGATGCCATCTGGTGCTTGGTCGACAATCTGATCGATGATCACTCGCGTCTCGCCGAGGTATTTGTCGAGCGGCCCAACATCGGGATTGACGCTACCGAACAGAAATCCGCGGTAGCTTTCAAAGCGGGCAAGGCGGGCGAGGTCGTGCGACCCGTCCTGATTGAACGAAGCGGGATAGGCGCCCGAGCTCTCGTCCTTGGCCTTCAGCAGCTTGCCGTCATTGGTGAAGCTCCAGCCGTGGAACGGGCAGACCATGACGCGCCCGTTGCCCCGCTTGCGCCGACACAGCATCGCGCCGCGATGCGAGCAGGCGTTGATGAAGGCGTTGAGTGCGCCATCCTTTGTACGAGTGATGACCACGGGGGTCCGTCCAACCGTCACCGAGAACCAGTCGTTTGTCGACGGGATCTGGCTCTCGTGCGCGAGATAGACCCAGTTGCCCTCGAAGATGTGCTTCATTTCGAGTTCATAGAGATCAGGGTCGGTAAAGATGTCGCGGCGGCAGCGGAACTGCCCGGTATCCGCGTCATCGACAACGGCCGTTTCAATGCGATTCCTGATGGCACCGGACATCGTCATTTCTCCCAGATTCTTGCGTCAGACTTCAAGGCGCGCGCGGGTGGAAAACTTCTCATCTTCCTGGTCCACGGCACGCTGCATCTCGAAGTCGAACGTGATCGAGGCACTGTCGCCTTGACGCATGGGCACGGGCAGCAGGCCTGCGCGCGTGCCGAACGCAAAGTCGTCATGCGCGAACGGATCGTCTCCAAAGTTGATCTGCGTGGTCAGCTGGCGGTAGCCCGGCGCTTCGATGAAGAAGTGGACGTGGGCCGGGCGGTTTCCGTGACGGCCAACGGCCTTCATGAGAACGTCGGTCGCCCCACCGGGGGGCACGCTGTAGCCCTTGGGCATCTTCGAACGGAATGCATAGCGACCGTCGTCGCCTAGCTTTATGCGACGGCGATTGTTGAACGGCGTCTGCTCCTTCGTCGGGTCGAAGTGCGAGTACCAGCCCTGCGAGTCCGCATGCCACACGTGCATGATAGCATTCCGCACCGGCTCGCCATCGGGGCCACGCACCTGACCCGTCATGTACAGGCTGGTGGTGTCATCGGGATCAACGGTGAGGTTGACGTCCGGCCCTTCGACCAAAGGCGCGCCTGCAACATAAAGTGGGCCTTCGATGGTCCGCGGCGTACCGCCGGCAAGACCTGCCTCGGCATCCTTGGCGTCCATGTAGAGGTCCATGAAGTGCTCGAGGCCGATGCCCGGAACGATCAGCCCGATCTCGCCGGCGCTGTCCTGCAAGTATTTGACCGCGCCCCAGAACTCGCTCTCGGTCACGTCGTGACGCACGATCACGCGCGCAGTCGCCTCCAGCAGATCGCGCATGATGGCTTTGAGGCGGGCATCGCCACCATCACCGTCAAGGCCTGCCGCACGGTCGAGCAGGTTTCGGATCGGAGCGGAATCAACGAATGATTCTTGCATGACGTCAATCTCCCAAGATACTGTTTCAATTACCTGATTATAAAATGTCCGGTTCAGCGGTCATCGTCGTGAAGCGATGAGGGATGCCGGCAGAGCGCAGTCACCTTCATCGTCATGAAAGGGTAGAGCGGCAGGCCGATAAGGATGTCGTGCAGTTGCGAATTGCTCTCGACATCGAAGATGCTGACGTTGGCGTACTGCCCCGCTACGCGCCAGATGTGTCGCCACGTGCCCGCTGCCTGCAGTTCCTGAAACCGCGCCTTCTCGGCGGCCTTCAGCTGTGCCGCCTCGTCCGCATCGAAGCCGAGCGGAATGTTGACCTGCATTTCAACCATGAACAACATGCGTGCGTCCTCTCAGGCGACGGCGTGAATGACGGGGGCCGCACTGTCGCGGCGGAAGCGGGCGATCTTTTCCTCGTCGAGCGTGACGCCGAGGCCCGGCGCATCGGGGACCGCCAGCTCGAAATCGGCATAGCGCAGCGGCGTTGCCAGAATTTCCTCGGTCAGCAGCAGGGGGCCGAACAGTTCGGTGCCCCACGCCAGTTCAGGGAACGAGGCAAACAGGTGCGCCGAGGCAACGGTGCCGACGCCGCCTTCAAGCATCGTGCCTCCGTAAAGGCCGATCCCCGCAGCCGTCGCGATGGCGGCAACCTCGCTTGCAGGATGCAGCCCGCCCGATTGCGCGATCTTCACCGCGAACACGCCGCCAGCCGCCGCAGAGGCGATGCGGAAGGCCGAACGCGGACCATTGAGCGCTTCGTCGGCCATCAGCGGCACCGCCTGGGTTCCGGACAGCCGCGCCATCGCATCTAGAGCATCGCGCGCCACCGGCTGCTCGACTAGTTCGACGCCGACATCGTGCAGCATTGCCATGCCACGCACGGCCTGCGCTTCGGACCAGTTCTGGTTTACGTCGACACGCACGCTCGCGCGTCCGGCCAGCGCCTTGCAGATTGCCCCCACATGCGCAACGTCGTCCGCGACTTCGCGCTTGCCGATCTTGAGCTTGAAGATGCGATGGCGGCGCTGCTCGAGCATGGCCTCGCCCTCCTCGATGTCGCGTGCGGTGTTTCCGCTGGCGAGCGTCCATGCGACGGGCAGCGAGGACCGTACGCGCCCTCCCCCGATCAGCTCGGAGACCGGCACGCCCAGCCGCTTGCCCGCCATGTCGAGAAGCGCCGTTTCCACCGCGCACTTGGCGAAATGGTTGCCGCGCACGCTGCGGCCGATCCGTGCCATCGTGGCGCGCACACGCGAAAGATCGCAGACCTGAAGGATCGGTGCGATATATGTATCGATTGCAGACTTGATGCTTTCAGGGCTTTCCTCGCCATAGCTGAGGCCGCCTATGGTCGTGCCCTCCCCGATGCCTTCGACGCCGTCGCCGTCGGTCAAACGAACAATGACCATCGACTGCGCACGCATGGTCGCCATCGCGAGGACGTGTGGCCGGATTGTCGGCACATCGACAATGAAGGTATCGATCCGGTCTAAAGCCGCCATTATCACACCTCTCCAACTTCACACTGTTATCAGGAAAAGTAGCGTGTCACCGGAGGGCTTTCAAAGATCATTGCGGTCATGACTCCATACCTGTAAGGTATAGCAATGGACCTGAGGCACCTCCGTCAATTCCTTGCGGTGGCAAGTGCGCGGAGTTTTTCACACGCGGCAGCCACTCTTAACATCGCGCAGCCACCCCTAAGCCGAACGATACGTCAAATGGAGGAGGAAGTAGGAGGCCTGCTTTTCGACAGGACTGCCCGGCCGCTAAGTCTGACCCCTCTTGGTCAATTGCTTTACGAGCAAGCCAGGCAAATCCTTGATCGCATGGATGACATGCAGGCCATGATGAGGACCGCTGCCGCAACGGAACGGCGACGCTTCACGATCGGGTTTGTCGCCTCCACGATCTACGCGAGGCTTCCTGAACTGATCCGCGCCTTTCGCAAACGAGCTCCTGACGTCGAGCTATCCTTGGTGGAAAGCACGACACTTGAACAGATAGCCGCTCTCAAGGACGGGCGAATTGATGTCGGCTTCGGTCGCATTCGTTTTGAAGATCCAGACATCAAGCGGACCATTCTGCGCAACGAGAGACTGGCAGTAGCATTGCCGCGCGGACACACGCTCGCGCAGTCTGAACGCGCTTTGACACTTAAGCAGGTAGCTACACAGCCGCAGATCATCTACCCGCGTGCACCACGTCCTAGTTATGCAGACCAGGTGATATCGCTGTTTCGCGACCATGGACTCGAACCGAAAATCGCGCACGAAGCGAGAGAATTGCAGATCGCGATTGGCCTAGTTGCCGCTGAGGAAGGGCTCGCAATTGTTCCTGAATCGATCAGCCGCTCCAGAAGCCACGATGTCGTTTATCGGGAACTGTCAGAGCAGGCGACATCGCCTATCATCATGAGCCAACGGATGAACGAAATCTCACCCGAGCTGCAGCTGATGGCAGGTGTTATCGCAGATGAATATGCGGGATGGGGTTATCCTGTCCCTGAAGCTTTGAGGACATCTGGTTAAGGTGTTCGAACAGTTTCGCCGCAATCAGCAAAAGAAAAAAATCCGGGGCAGTCGCAGACTCGCCTTGCCCACCCCGCAGAAGTTGCCTGAAGAAATTTGTCTGTCCGGTAACAGACATTGTCTTTTCAGGGAGGATCCGGTGGCCCAAACCTTTCTGGTGCGCTTGCGTAAACTTCACAATGCAGACCACGCCAGAAAGCATCCTGCATGGCCTGAACATTAACGGGTGCTAATCCCGCAAAAATGCCCGTGCTGAGTGTTTATGCGAGCATTTCTTTCAGCGGCACGCTGGCGTCGGCCAGCTGCTCAGGTGCGATCTGGGCCCGGGCTTCGACCAGTTTCTTGCCCTGGACGTAGTCCTTGACCATGTTCACGCAGTCGAGCGCGATGACCTTGCCGTTCTTGAGGTAGACCACCGAGAACGAGCGCGTGACCGGGTCGCCGCGGAGCACGGCGTTGTCATGGCCGGTCGACAGGCCGACGGTCTGCAGGCGCAGGTCATACTGGTTGGACCAGAACCATGGCGTGGCCTTGTAGGGCGCTTCGGTGCCACAGATGCACTTGGCGGCAGTGGTAGCCATGTCGTTGGCATTCTGGACGGATTCGAGGCGGATCACCGCGCCGTCGGCAAAGTCGTTCGAGTGAGCCGCGCAATCGCCGATCGCGTAGACATCGGGCAACGAGGTACGGCACAGTTCGTCGACGTCGACGCCGTTGCCACCCGATGCCCCCGCTGCCAGCAGCGGGCCAACACAGGGCACGATGCCGATGCCGACGATGACAATGTCGGCCGGGATGACCGAGCCGTCCTGCATTTTGACGCTGGTCGCCTTGACGCCATCGCCTTCGATGCAGTCCATCGCCGCGCCGGTGCGCAGATCGACGCCGTGGGCGCGGTGCTCGGCCTGGTAGAATTCGGAAAGGGGTTCACCCGCAACCCTGGCCAGCACGCGCGGCAGGGCTTCCAGCAGGGTGACCGAGACGTCGAACTTGGTCAGCACCGCAGCGGCTTCGAGGCCGATGTAGCCGCCGCCAACGACCACGGCGCGCTTGGCTCCGGCATCGAGTTCGGCCATCAGCCGGTCGGCGTCTTCCTTGGTGCGGACGGCGTGGACGCCCTTGAGGTCTGCGCCCACGCACGAAAGGCGGCGCGGATCGCCGCCGGTGGCCCAGATCAGCTTGCCGTAGCAGAGCTCCGAGCCGTCACCGAGCTTGACCGTGTGCGCGGCGGGATCGAGCGAGACGACTTCGGCGCCGAGCTTCATCTCGATCTGCTTATCTTCCCAGAACTGCGCCGGGCGGATGCAGATGCGGTCGAAGGTCTTGTCGCGGGCGAGGTATTCCTTGGACAGCGGCGGGCGTTCGTAGGGGATCTCCGGCTCCCTGCCGATCACCAGGATGCGGCCTTCGAAGCCATTCTGCCGCAGGGCGATCGCAGCCTGTGCGCCGCCGTGCCCGGCGCCCACGATGATGACGTTTTCTGTTCTCAAACCTGCTTCCCTACTCGAAACCGCAAGACATGTTGTCAGACCGCCGCGCAAGATGTTTTCAACAAATTCTACCCACGCCATCGGTAGCACGCGCAGCCCTTTTTCCATAATATAAAATATACTGCATAATGTGCTAGATATTATATGGCATGCAATCAGCTCGGCAGTATGGATACTAGTGAAGGCAAGGCCACGTAGCGCGATCGATTTAATAGATCACCCAACTCTGGCGAGCGACTGAATTATAGAGAGGACTACCCTAGAACATGAGGAAAATCGACCTCTTTACCGTGTTGGCTGTAGCATTCCTGCGCGCTGGCCAGCCAGCGCTCGCCCAAGCGGATCAGCTGGAAATCAAGCTGGTTCAAGCGCCGCCGGAACCCCACGCCATCCCTCTATCTTCGCCCACCGCGGCAGCCAGTAAGGGGCTTGAAACTTGGATGACGTACGGGCCACATGGCTACGTAGTCCGCAATGTCACTGTTCCCACGATCACCCCGTTTCTTCCAGACCCGTCGAAGGCGACAGGTGCTGCAGTGATCGTCGCCCCTGGCGGAGCTTTCATGCTTTTGGCGATAGAACCAGAGGGCTGGAAGGTTGCCAAAGCCCTCAATGCTCGTGGCATCGCCGCCTTCGTCCTAAAATACCGAGTGATGCCAACGCCGATAGGTATCGATGAAGCGAAGACCTTCATGGACAAAAAGGTGGCTGAGGGCCTGCCTGATCCATCACAGCAGCCATCACTTCAATACCCGCCATCAACTGACGACGCGCTAAGCGCCCTTTCCTTGGTGCGAGCAAATGCCGAGAAGTGGGCAATTGATCCTTCTCGTGTAGGAATGATCGGGTTTTCGGCGGGTGCCATGACGTCTCTCAACGCTGTCATGAGCGCAAAACCCGGGGAAGGGCCCAATTTCTTTGGCTACATCTACGGCCCACAGGCCAAGGTGACTCCGCCCCGAGACGCTCCTCCGATGTTTGCCGCGATTGCGTTCGACGATCCTCTGTTCCCAACTATGGGTTTCCCCATCGTAGAAGCCTGGCACAAGGCCAACCGCCCGGTCGAATTGCACGCCTACGCAAAAGGCGGCCACGGCTTCGGGCTCGGAATTGAGGGTACGACCACTCCGTTGATGCTCGACCAGTTCGTGGCGTGGCTGAATGCAGGAGGCTTTCTAAAATCTCAGAAGTCGGAATAGCAGCCTCATCAGGCCGAGGGTGGATCGCTTACCTCTTAATCTGCTCAAACGGATGCCAAAGCAAAAAGTCTGTTACTCGCGAAACCAACTCGTTGAACGCGTTATCTCCGTACTAAGGCTCCGAGGGGGGAAGCTGTCCGCCTTGCTAACACACTGGCCTTTCAGGCGATCCCCTGCCTGCCGGGCGAGAGGATATGGTTGGGGTCAAGCGCCTGCTTGAGCCGGGCAATAAGGTCGCGATTGGCCTCGCCGTATTGCTTCGCCACCAGGTCCATGGTGTTGACGCCGGTGCGGTAGCTCGCCCAGCCACGCTCGCCGAAGCGGGTTACCATTTCGCGGATGCAGTCGTCCGCCTTCTTCTCTTCAACAAGGTCCTCCTTGTCATACTGGATGAAGACAAGATGGTGCAGTTCGCGCCCGCCGATGGCGTATGCGACCGAGTAGTCGAAGCCGTATTTGCCCAGGATTTCCTTGGCGAGTTCGGTTTGCTGTTGCGTCTCGATACCCTTGGCCGGAGCGACCGGCGCAAAGCAGCACATCCCGCCGCCGCGCCAGCGCATGATGTGGGACAAAGCTGCCGTTCTTTCACAACCTGTTGAACGACTAATCTTGCCAGCAACGGACACCCGGCCGCGGCCGAAAGGAATTGCAAGGAGTTATCTTTAACTTAACAAGATGGCGCCTTCCCGCCTATCTTGATCACTCTGCCTTCTATGGAACCGCTCATGTGCACTGCGTTGATCAAAGCCGAAATAAAGAGGTTTCTGAATGACGACCGCGCCGAGGTGCTTTGCATCAAGGGCAAGTGGGGAGTTGGGAAGACCTTCGCGTGGCGGAAGTGGCTTGCTAAGTCCGGAGCAGATGGATCTTTGAATCCTAGACGCCGGCCCATTACGGCATCTAGGTCGGCTCTGTTGCAAAGATTGGCGGCAGTCACAGGTAGGCTGTCGCTCTGCGCCGATCAGGCGGCTGCTGCGAAATGGTGGTTGAGCATGTCCATGGCCTCCGTCAGTGCCGAGGGCCCAATGCCGAAAGCTCTCTCCACAAGGCGCACCTCTCCCCTGATGCCGGGCTGCAGGCACCAGGGACGAGCCTGTCCTTTGCGCAGGGCTCGCATGACTTCGAATCCCTTGATCGTGGCATAGGCCGTGGGGATCGATTTGAAACCGCGCACCGGCTTGATCAGCATCTTGAGCTTTCCGTGATCGGCCTCGATCACGTTATTGAGATACTTCACCTGCCGGTGGGCCGTCTCCTGGTCCAGCTTTCCTTCGCGCTTCAATTCGGTGATCGCTGCACCATAGCTCGGCGCTTTGTCAGTATTGAGCGTGGCCGGCTTTTCCCAGTGCTTCAGGCCTCGCAGGGCCTTGCCCAGGAACCGCTTCGCTGCCTTGGCGCTGCGGGTCGGCGACAGGTAGAAATCGATCGTGTCGCCCCGCTTGTCGACTGCCCGGTACAGGTAGGTCCACTTGCCCCGCACCTTGACGTAGGTTTCATCCAGGCGCCAGCTCGGATCAAAGCCACGCCGCCAGAACCAGCGCAGCCGCTTCTCCATCTCCGGGGCGTAGCGCTGGACCCAGCGATAGATCGTCGTATGGTCGACCGAAATGCCGCGTTCCGCCAGCATTTCCTCAAGGTCGCGATAGCTGATCGGATAGCGACAATACCAGCGCACCGCCCACAGGATCACATCACCCTGGAAATGGCGCCACTTGAAATCCGTCATCGCTCCATCCGTTCAATCTCCGCCAAGCATGCTCAAGCTTCACGATTTTTGCAACAGAGCCATCTCGCCTGCTATGCCACCTTTTGCGCACGCGCGGGCGGGATCGGCCTGCCCGCGAACGAGGCACGGATCGTCGCCTACCTCGAGGATTGTGAACGGCGCGAGCTCAAGCCGGCGACGGTCGGGCGGCGTCTTGCCAGTCTGGCGGCGGTGCATGGCCTGCTCGGGGTGGCGACACCTACCCAGGGGAGCATCGTGCGCGACGCGCTGCGTGGGTTTCGGCGCCGGGTCGATGTCACGCAGCGTCAGGCCGGGCCGCTGCGGTTTGGAGAGGGGCTGGGCAGCGCTCCGGCAAAAGGGTTTACCCTGAGCGCGCTGTTGCAGGCATGCCCTGGAACATTGCCTGGTTTGCGCGATGGGGCGCTGCTCAGCCTCGCCTACGACACCGGGTTGCGCGTGTCCGAACTGGTGCGGGTGGCGTGCGACCATATCACAGTCGAACGCGATGGTTCGGCAGTCCTGACCGTTCCGCGCTCGAAGACCGATCAGGAAGGGCAGGGGGCCTATGCCTGGCTCTCGCCCGACACGATGCGGCGCGTGTCTGCATGGCGGACAAGCGGCGGGATTGCCGAAGGCCCGCTGTTTCGCCGAATCGGCGTGGTGCGGACCAAGGCTCGCGCTGCCGAGGCCCCTGCCGCCTTGCCTGCCCCGCCGGGGTTCAGGTGGCGGCTGCCCGCAGGATCGCCATCGCCTGCCGAAGCTAAACCCGTGCTGGCATCGACGACCTATGTCATCGGCGAAGAACCGCTGACACCGGCGGCGGTGCGACTGATCATCAAACAAACCGCCCGGCGCGCGGCAGACGAACACATGGTCAATCTGTTCGGAAAGGAGCTCGATGCGGCGATTTCAGCGCTCAGCACGCATTCGCTGAGAGTAGGTCTAACGCAGGATCTGTTCGCCAGCGGAGAAGACGCCGGGCCGATTGCGCAGGCTCTGCGTTGGTCCTCGACATCGACCGCGCTGCGCTATGGCCGCAAGCTGGCCCCGTCGTCCAATGCCACCGCGCGCATGCTGCGCGAAGTGCGGGGATAGAGGAGGTGCTCTTGGCCAGGAGTGTGCGGAAACCGGGAAAACCCGTTGCCATCAATTATGGCAGAGCGGCATCAGTTCGTCTTCGGCGGTGACACTAACTTTGGCAGCCGACAGAAAACGGATCCCCCACCGTTTCGAGGCGAGGCCGCCCGGCCAGATGGAGACCGCATTGCCAGGAAATAATATCGATTTCCTCGATTTCGTAATTCTGTAGGCGTAGCGCGGCGGCGTAACCTGTCCAGCTCGCCCGCAGATTCCAGGCTGGGGCAAAGGAAGTCGCACAAATCCGCGCATCAAGCCGCCCAATCGCCGCGCCAGCATCGGCGATCGCGGCCACCAGATCGGGCGTCCAAGCGATGCCGGTAAGGGGCGGGGGAGGGTGCTTCACGGACAAATTATAGCCTGACGAGTGATGTTTAGTCCATATGCCGGTTGATTAAGTGTTGATAATGGCTGCTTATCGTAACTACGCAAAACTCAGATTAGCGATTGCATGATTGCATTTTACTAGTTTCCGATGTGAATTGCCGCTATATTAGCGGCGATGGCCACCTCGGCCGCCAACATGGAGTCCGCGCATGGCCAGCGTCACGATCCGCAACCTGTCTGAAGAAACCAAGGGTCTGCTTGCCCAGCGTGCTTCACGTAGGCGCCATAGTCTCGAGGAAGAACTGCGCCAGATTCTCGATGAAGCTGCGCGCGCAGAAGTGGGCAACCCCGATGCGCTCGAGCCGCTCGGCAGCTTCATCGTGCGCATCACGCGGCCAGGCTATGACGATGTCGCCGCCGCGATCGATGCGCAGCGCCAGCGCCCTGATCGAGCGTTGCCGGTCTTCGAATGATCTACCTGATCGATTCCAACGTGGTTTCCGAGTCGATGCGGCCAGCACCCTCGGCTCGTGTGGTGACATGGCTCGATCGCCATGCTGGCAACTGTGCTATGCCGACTGTTGCGATCTTCGAGGTACGTGCCGGGATCAACTCCATGCCACCCGGGCGCCGCCGCGACGAACTGATGGGGGCGTTCGAGCGTATCGTTGCCCGATTTGGTCCGCGCGTCGTGTCCTTCGACCGGCCTTCGGCGGAAATGGCGGCCGAACTGGCCAGCGTCAGTGCCAGCGCTGGACGGACCATGACGACTGGCGACGTCCAGATTGCCGGTATCGCAGGGGCTTACGGGCTCACATTGGTGACCCGGAACGTGAAGGATTTTGCAGCTACCGGCATCGACCTGGTCAATCCTTGGGGCGATTGATGCGGCGACCGATCATCGCACCGCCAGCCCGGCTGCTTGCGGCCCAAGCACCCGACGAGAAAAGTCCTGACATGCGCGAACCCGTCCGCCCTCAAAAATCATCGGTCCGTACCCGAAAGATCGTTCCTTTATCTGTCGAACCAGCAGATCTGATCGGAGATGTGCGCGCACTGGCAGGTGCAGGCATTCGCATCGACGAGGCGCTGCTCGATGCAGCCATGCGTGGCTGGTCCGAAAACACACGCCGCGCCTTCCGCTCTGACCTGACCTTGTGGGGGCAATGGTGCCGATTGCGCCGCGTTGAGCCTGCCGTTGCAAGGCCTGCCGACGTTGCTGCCTGGATCCGAGCCCTTTCCGGTACTGAGACTTGTGACCTCAAAACCCGCGCAATGGCGACGATCGAGCGCTACCTCGTCCATGTGGGCTGGGCTTACCGCATGGCGGGTCTCACCGATCCAACGTCGGACCCCTTGGTCAAGTTCGAGCGCAAGGCGGCCCGTAATCATCTAGGCGTGCGGCAGCGGCAGGCGCATGCCATTCGCTTCAAAGGCGACATTGCCGATCTCGACAGCCCTGCCTCGGGGGTGTGCCTCGCGCACCTGCTCAAGGCCTGCCGCCGCGACGAGCTGGGTTTGCGCGATGCCGCGTTGTTACGCATTGCCTATGATACGGCGGCGCGGCGATCTGAACTGGTGGCGATCAATGTTGCGCACATTGAAGGCCCTGATAGTGAGGGCGCAGGGATCCTTCACATTCCCTCGAGCAAGACTGACCGTAAGCAAGCTGGTGCGCAGGCTTACCTTTCTCCAGCAACCATGATGGCCATCACGCGTTGGTGCAAAGCTTCTGAAATCGACCAGGGGCCGCTGCTGCGCCGGGTCACGACGCATTTTGACGGATCAATCGATGGTATCGGTGCAGAGCCGCTACACCCCAACAGTATCACGCTCATTTACAAGCGGCTTATTCGCCAAGCCTGGGAGAAGGGCTTGCTGGGGCAGATGAGCGAGGCCGAGCTTAGTCGCTGGTGCAAGGCGATTTCGTCGCATTCCATTCGTGTCGGCGTAGCGCAGGATAACTTTGCCGCAGGTGAGGGGCTACCAGCGATCATGCAGGCTTACCGCTGGCGCGATGCACGCACGGTGTTGCGCTATGGCTCAAAACTTGCTGCCAAAAGTGGCGCGAGCGCCAGACTGGCAAAGCGGTTCTCCGATCAGTAGCGCGAACAACACGCCGAATGCCGTGCAGATTGAATGCAGCCCAATATGGCGCGACGATTGGAGTTCAGTGCACGCAATTGCGCTCTACTTTGGCGCCCGACAGTTGTCCCCGGCGTGGTCTATACCACCTTTCACCACCCCGAAACGCAGGCCAATCTCGTCACGACCGAGTTCTCCGACTGGGCGACCAATTGCCCGGAATACAAGGTGACCGCAGTGCAGGTATCGGCGTCCAACGGGCCAAGTGACTGGCAGGAAAACTATGCTGCGCTCACCACCCGCGCGCGCCGCATCGAGGCGATCTGATGGACGAACAGCGGCTTGTAAGCATGGCCAACCAGATTGCCCGCAATCTGGCGGCGCAAGGTGAGGATGCCGCCGTTTCGGCAATGGTCCAGCATATCGTGGATTTCTGGGATCCGCGCATGAAAGCTGCGATATTGCTCGCTGACCCGCAGGGCTTGGATCCGATAACTGCGACGGCGATTTCAAGACTGGGTGTTGATTGTGAAGCAGCGTTGGAGTGGGACCCGCTCTGACGGGAGGTAATGCATTGATTTCTATCCTTATACTGGCGCATGCCGGGGTCCCGATCGGCGCCGATCGGGACCCCGGTCAAAACCAACTTTTTACGGCAATTCAAAATGATAGATCGTGAAGTAGGAGGGGCCCGTTCCAGCGCCGATCCACAGGTTTGTGCGAGCGACAGCGTTACCAACTAGTTTGGGGGCCGGCTATCAAGTTGACCAAGCTGTGGAGCGCAGGAATCGCGCCAACCGTGGGTCGTAAGTGCTACCGCCGCACGTACAAGCCATAGCGAGTGGTCTTGTTCGGGTGAGCGTCATATGGCTGCCAACTCGGTCCCGTCTTCTCGGCCTTCACGGCGGCCAATGCCACCTTGGCCTTGAATATGGGGCTGTCGTTCCGGCGCGGTCGTCTGCTCTCCTGTCACGCGGCATGATGGCCGCCATCAGACAGAAAATCCACTAATCGCCCTGTCCAGAATCGCCGCCCAGCATAAGATTACTCGGCTTGCCATTTCTTGAGTCGATAATCGATTTGCGCGCGTGTGACACCGAGCAGCTTTGCTGCCCGAGCCACATTGTCGTTTGTCGCGGCAAGAGCTGCCTTGATCGCCGCGCGCTCCAAGCCTTCAAGGTTGAGGCCTTGAGAGTTCAGTGCGTCTAGGATTGTCGCGGGCAGACCATCCAGATCATCTGAGCTGTGGGCCAGATTGCCTGCTTCATCCAGTTGCATCAGTCTTTTGGCAGCTTCTGCCAATTGGCTTTGGGGGAAATGGCCAACTTCGAGCATTTCCCCTCGCTGGCACATGATAACTGCGCGTTCGATGACATTTTCAAGTTCTCGGATGTTCCCGGGCCAGTTGTGTGCCAGCAGCATCCGGTAGGCTTGCCCCGAAATCCCGGAGACATTTCGATCGTGACGTGTGCTGAACATCTTTAGAAAATGATCGATCAGCACCGGTAGATCATCCGTGCGCTGGCGCAGAGACGGAATCTGTATCGGAAATACGTTCAATCGATAATAGAGGTCGGCGCGGAATCGTTTTTCCTGGACTGCTACTTCAAGATCTTCGTTTGTAGCGGCAATAACTCTGACATCGGCTTGAAGTGTCTTGTTGCTGCCAAGCCGCTCGAATTTATGATTCTGGAGAACCCTAAGAAGCTTGCCCTGCGATGATAGCGAAAGCGTGCCGATTTCGTCGAGAAAGATGGAACCGCCATTCGCTTCTTCAAACCTGCCGGGCCGCGTGGCACCTGCGCCCGTAAAAGCCCCCTTTTCCACGCCAAACAATTCGGCTTCAAGGAGATTTTCTGGAATGGCGGCGCAATTGATCTCCACGAACGGATTCTCGCTACGAGGGCTTCGATCATGGATCTGTCTCGCAAAAACGCTTTTCCCGACGCCGCTTTCACCCAGCAGGAGTACGGTCGCGCGTGTGTCGGCTACCTGATTGACCTTATGCTGGACGGCATTGAACGCGGTGGACCGACCTACAACGATTCCACTTGCATTATGGGCTTGCAGTAAGAGTTCAGGCTGTAAGGAAATCGGACCGGTGGCGGTTGTGGCATCATCTTCGCTCATTTGGAGCGCGGAGTAATAGACCATGTCTTCAGTACTATCACTCCACTGATCGGCAAATTTTGCGATGCCGCTGCAATGATCATGGCCGCCCGAACAGCATGCAAGCTCTCGGAAATGTACTGGCGCGCCATAACATGTGGTCAAAAAACCAGCAGCATAGCCAACTGTCATCCAGCAGCCCGATTCCGAGTTATGGAAGCGCCGCTCGTCATCGCCGATGCGTTCGATACTGTTCTTCCAAACGAACTCGATGTGGCAGCGCCGCCTATTTTCATCGAGGTCGATGTTGATCACGGCAGCGGCAACCATACCGTGGAGGGTATGCATTTGCCCACCGGTCAGCAGCATTTCCTCCCACGATTGTGCCGGACTTCTCTCAAGTGAGGCCTTGGCGTCGCGACAGCCGGCTGAATAACCGAGCCGCGTTATTAGCGCCCGTGCCTGATGGTAGCCAAGCAACGGCAAAAGTTCGGATCGGAGCTGCGCAAGCCAACTGGCGTGCAAGAGGGTGACCCGGCTCTGGTCCAGCCAGATCAATCCCTCGGGAAGATCAAAGTGCAGCCGTTCGATGAGGCCGGCAATATCGCGCTTCGTAGCCGTCAGGCTCACATTCGGAGTCCATTTCACCGATTCTGAATGGTCCACACGATGCTGGTTCAAGACACCCTCCTCGATGTCGGAATATTCCGAGATTGTGATTATTTGACATCGGAATATTCACAGTTTTTGCGATGCCTGCAAGCTGAAACGACCAATGTCAGACGCAGCCGCGACCGTCGGTGTGCAGCAGGATGGCGAATAGCGCCCATCAAACAGCCATTTTCTGTGATCAAGCCAAGCGGCTGAAAGCACGCTGGCGAAATTGGCACGGTCCTTGCTGATCTCGGTCGGGACAGCGCCCAAGTTTCTACCTGGCGCTAAAAAAGAACAATCACTGGGAGAGATCTGATGGAAAATAAGAACGTACGTTCCGGTTGTCAGGCTGCAGGTTTGGCCCTCGCGGTAGGATTGCTATATGCACCTGTCGCATCTGCCCAGGAAGCTAGCACCACAGATCAAGCACCCGATGGAGGCATCGGGGAAATTATCGTCACGGCGCAGAAGCGCAGTGAACGGCTGTCGGATGTGCCTCTTTCCATCACCGCCGCGACGGGAGAACAGTTGCGTTCGCGGGGTGTTACGTCAACGTTCGATTTGGAGCGGGTTGTGCCAGGCTTCACGGCCCAGCAAAGCGCCTATGGCCCACCAGTCTTCACCATTCGCGGCATTGGGTTCTATGACACCTCGACGGGGGTCAGTCCGACCGTCAGTGTCTATGTCGACCAGGTTCCGCTGCCCTATTCGGTAATGACGCCTGGCGCCTCACTCGACCTTGAGCGGGTGGAAGTGCTGAAGGGCCCCCAAGGCACACTTTTCGGGCAAAACTCCACCGGCGGGGCAATCAACTACATTGCTGCGCGGCCGACCGATGAATTCCGCTTCGGCGGAAGCGCCACGTATGGCCGCTTCAATCAGTTCGACGTCGATGGCTATGTGAGCGGCCCGTTGGCGGAAGGTGTCAAGGCCCGGCTTGCTGTTCGCCATGAAGACCGGGGGGACTGGCAGTATAGCCAGACACGCAATGACACGCTCGGTCGCCGTAACTTTACCACGGGGCGCCTGCTGCTCGATGTCGAGCCCAGCGACAAGCTGAAGCTTCAGTTCAACCTGAATGGCTGGATCGACAAGTCCGACAGCCAGGCCGCGCAGTACATTGCCTATGCGCCGACCAACCCGGTGGGCTTTCCCGAAGAAAAGGCCTTTTTCGCCACAGCGGTAAGAGCGCCCAACAACGCACGCGTTGCGGATTGGGACCCCGGTGTCGATTTCCGGCATGACGACCGGTTCTATCAGGGGTCATTGCGGGCGGATCTCGAATTGTCGCCAAGTGTGACGCTAACTTCGATCACGGCTTACACTGACTTCCGCGGTCGTAACCCCAATGATTCCGACGGCGTGGCGTTCAATGATCTGTTTTTCCTGATCAAGTCTGACATCAGCTCCTTTTCGCAGGAACTGCGCCTTTCGGGTGATACGCCCGGCCTGAAATGGATGGTTGGCGGTAATTATCAGCGCGATACTGCGGACGAAGATCAGCTCGGCACAGTTTCGGGCAGCAACTCCGGCATCGCCACGCCGGCGTTTGTCAACCGCTACCGTAACTTCGACATCCGTAACGATCAGAAGATCAAGACTGCCGCCGTGTTCGCGAGCGTCGACTACGAGATCGCACCAAAGGTTACGCTGCAGGGTTCCGTCCGTTATACGGATCAGCGTCGCAGCGCCAATGGCTGCCTGTTGGATGCGGGCGACGGGTCTTTCGGAACAGCCTTCGGCAACCTCTACAGTCTTCTTCAGACGATCGGATCGGGGGTCCCGACCACAATCACCATTCCGAAGGGCGGATGCGTTACTTCCGACGCGAACTTCCTGCCCGTGACCAACGTTCCGGGGACGCTCAACGAGGACAATCTCTCATGGCGCGCGGGGCTGAGCTGGAAGCCCAACAGCGATCTGCTGCTTTATGCCAACGCAACGAAGGGTTTCAAGGCGGGGAGCTTTGCCGGTGTGCCGTCGGCCTCGGTCACCCAGTATATTCCCGTAACGCAAGAGTCCGTCTTGGCTTATGAAGCCGGGTTCAAAACGTCACTGCTTGATCGCCGTGTCACGCTGGAAGGCGCGGCCTTCTACTACGATTATCAGGACAAACAGATCCTGGGCTTCATTAATACCGGCTTCCCCCTGGGCACATTGCCAAAGCTGGTGAACATTCCCAAGTCGCGGGTAGCGGGCTTCGAATTGTCGACGACCATCCGCCCGGTTGCTGGGCTGAGCCTGCGCGGCGCAGCTTCCTACATCAACTCCAAGGTGACGCGGAACTACCAGACACCCGATTCTGGCGGCACCCTTGTCGATCTCAAGGGCGAAGGGTTCCCTAACACGCCCAAGTGGCAGATTTCGGGCGGCTTCGATTACGAGGTGCCTGTCTCAAGCGCGATCAATGGCTTTATTGGGGCGGATGTGAACTATCGTTCCAAGACGGTCGCGGCCTTCGGCAGCGATCCGCGGTTCGCGATTGATAGCTATGCGCTCCTCAACATGCGTGCGGGCATCAAGAGCAACAACGATAGCTGGCGTGCGGAAGTCTGGGGACGCAACATCACCAACAAGTATTATTGGAACGGCGTTTCGCACGTCATCGATTCCTTCTCCAAGGTTGCGGGCATGCCGGCAACCTACGGAGTAACGGTGTCGTTCCGATACTAATGTCCCGGTGAAGGCGGCCCTTGGGTGACCCTCTCCACACCCAGGGGCTGCGCTTTCCCATCCGATGCACACCATTGTTGCTGCGCGGAATAGATTTCTCCTGATCGAGGATTGCATGATGTCAACGGAAGCACAAACCAGCCAATACATCGATACGCCGCGTTGGCGATTGCACTACCACGTGGCTGGCGAGGGGCACCCGCTGATCATGCTGCACGGTTCTGGCCCAGGAGCCAGTGGCTGGAGCAACTTCAATCCCAATTTCGCGAAGCTGGCCCAGCGCTACAAAGTCTATCTGCTCGACTTTCCGGGCTGGGGAAAATCGTCCGAATATGACCCAACCGGGGAGAACCGCTTTCTCGCCAATGTCGAGGCGACCCGCTTGTTCATGGACGGTCTTGGTATCGAAAAAGCAGCGCTAGTCGGCAATTCGATGGGCGGGCTTGCTGCACTGATGATGACCGCACTGCACAACGACCGGGTCACTCATTGCATTACCATGGGCGCACCGGCACCCGGCGGCCCGCAACTGTTCTTTCAACCCGGTGGCCCGACAGAGGGGCTCAAGATTCTCTTCGCGACATATGCTGATCCAAGCCCCGAGAATTTTCGCAGGCTGGTCAATGTAATGGTCTTCGACCCGGCCTATGCGACCGATGAACTGGTGAACCAGCGCTCCGCAAATGCCCTCGCGAACCCTGCGCATTTGTCCAATTTTCTTAAGGGCGCGGCCGCCATGAATATCGATGGTCTGGGCCAGGACGAGGTTTTCGCGGGCCTTGCACGCACAACTACGCCCTCGTTGCTGATCCATGGCCGCGACGATCGGACCGTGGGCGTGGAGCACAGCATGCGCCTGGCGGGTGTCATGCCAAATTCCAGCCTCATCGTCTTCAACCGCTGTGGCCATTGGGCGCAGCTTGAACATGCAGATCGGTTCAATGCCATGCTTGCAGCGTTTATCGACGCCTGACCGGGCCGATTGGCGCCGCTTCAGGACCTGCGTTCCAAACGCTGACCATCCGTGAAGCACTCCGCCTGCCCTAGGCCGATTACCGGACAAGCAATCCAACTTTGAAGGGTAACCCAAGATGACTTCAGCAGTTCAAAAACCGGCGTATGAAACCGAGGTTCTGATCATCGGCACCGGGCCGGCAGGCGGCACCATGGCCTTGGCTCTGGCCAAAGCGGGCATTCGCACGGTGATCGCCAACCGCTATGGCTGGACCTGCCGGACACCCCGCGCTCATATCACCAACCCTCGGGCGATGGAAATTTTTCATGACCTCGGTGTGATCGATGACGTCAATCTCTACGCGTCGCCTAACGAGTTGATGGGCGAAAACGTGATGTGCCAGAGCCTTGCGGGCGAAGAGTTCGGCCGCCTGCGTACCTGGGGCCATGAGCCCGGCCGCCGCTTCAACTATGCCCTTGGGACCCCGGAAGTCTTCGTCGATCTGCCGCAGAACTATCTGGAAAAAATTCTACTGGGTGCCGCTGCACACAAGGGTGCGGAGGTGTTGCTTCACACCGAATTCGTCAAGTTTGATCAGGATGATGAGGGCGTTACCTCGGTCCTGCGCAATCGGCTGACGGGTGAAGAGTACTCGGTGCGATCAAAGTATCTCGTCGGCGCTGACGGCGCGCGGTCGGCGATCGCGAAACAGCTGAATCTGCCCTTCAAGGGCGATATGGATAAGCTGGGCGCGACCAATATCGTTTTCACGGCCGATCTGACTAAGTATGTCGAGCATCGCCCAAGCTCGCTCTACTGGATGTTCACACCCGGAGAAGCACCGGGCGGGTTGATGATGGGGGCCCTGCGGATGGTTCGCCCATGGACCCGCTGGCTGGCAACGACGTTTTTCGACATCAACAATCCGCCCGTGATTGATCATGTCGAAGCACGCCGACTCATGCACAGGTTGATCGGTGACGACAGCATCGACGTTCAGATTGAATCGGTGTCGTTGTGGGCATTCAATGAATGCTGGGCGACCCGGTTTCACCAGGGCCGTGTGTTCTGTGCCGGAGACGCGGTACACCGCCACCCGCCACTGAAGGGTCTGGGTTCGAACACCTCGGTTCAGGACAGCTACAATTTGGCTTGGAAACTCGTCCATGTCCTTAAGGGAATGGCCACTCCGGCGCTGCTGGAAAGCTATTCGCAGGAACGCGTGCCCGTGGCCGAAGAGTTTGTTCCTGCCGCCTTTGGCGCGATGAAATATTACGACCAGGTTGTAGCCGCACTCAATCCTACCTTGTCCGACGATCCCGCCGTGTCCTCTGCCAGCTTTGAAATGCTCAAGGGCGAAAGTGCTGACCTGTCTGCGCGGCGACAACTGCTTCGGGAGGCTGTCGCCGACACCTACCGGACGTATGACTGCCCTGGAATCGAGATGAACCAGCGGTATCAGAGCTGCGCAGTGGTGACGCCTGAAGGCGAGACTGCGCCGCCCTTCTCGCAAGATGCCGAGATTTACTATCAGCCCACCAGCTTCCCGGGCGCTCGCTTGCCCCATGCATGGCTGTTCAAGGACGGATCGAAGATCTCGTCACTCTATGTATGCGGTGGCGGTGAATTTACGTTGCTCACTGGCAACAGCGGGGCCGGATGGCGTGCAATTGCCAAAGCTGTGTCAGACAAACTGGGCGTGCCCATCAAGGTTGTGACCATTGGTCTGGGGCAGGATTATCAGGACCACTATGGCGATTATGCCCGCATCAGCGAGGTCGATGAAAGCGGCGCGCTGCTGGTACGGCCCGACGTCTATATCGGGTGGCGCGCTGGTTCGCTGACGGAAACGGCAGCAGTTGACCTTGAAGCCGCTTTTTCCACCATTCTGGGGCGAGGGGCATCCGGACATGGAGAGCTGAAGGCCAGTGGAGCTATCCAACCCTCGAAGAAATTCGATGAAATGGACAATGCCCTCACGGCAAAATTCACGCCGGCTTCTTAAGGCAATGAGATGAGCGCGAAAGGTGTTGTGGCACGGCAGGTGCCGCGACGCAGGGGCCGGCAATTTTACGCGGCTAGATCAAGACGGGCTTCGGCTTCGGTCAGTTTCTAACAACCCGGCCGCCCCGCGCAACTGTGGCGCAATGCGGGGCGGTCGAGGCTGGATCGAACAGCTGATCGGCGTGGTTCTTCGAAAGGGCCAGCGGTCGATACGCCAAGCAAGCTGAACAACGGGAACTGAAATGCGGACTGCACAGTATGGCGAAATCGGCGAAGCGGCGGATGTCCTCGATATTGTGGACTGCCCGCATCCTGTAACGGGCCCTGGCGAAGTTCGGGTCAGGGTAAAGGCGTCCGGGGTAAATCCGTCCGACGTCAAAATCAGAAGCGGACATATTCCTTCGCCTTGGGGATTTCCACGCACCCCACACAGCGACGGCGCTGGCGTGATTGATGCTGTCGGCGAAGGCGTCGATCCTGCCCGGATTGGCGAGCGTGTGTGGATTTTCAATGCTGCGTGGGGCCGCACCACTGGAACCGCAGGCGAATATGTCGTTGTGCCGGAGAATTTCACCGCACCGCTGCACGACGATATCTCGTTCGAAATCGGCGCTTGCCTAGGCATCCCTGCATCGACAGCTCTGCACGCACTCACCTTAAATGGGGATATTCGGGGGAAAACCGTTCTGGTCGCGGGTGGCGCCGGCGCCGTTGGCCATTACGCCGTCCAGTTTGCGCGGCAACTCGGCGCAGCCAGGATATTGGCCACGGTCAGCAGTTCGGAGAAGGCCGAATTGGCGAGGCTGGCCGGAGCGGATCGGGTTATAAACTATCGCACAGAAGGCACCTTGCAGGTCATCATGGACGCCACAAGCGGCGCGGGTGTTGACCTGATTGTCGAGGTCGATCTCTCGGTCAACGTCGATCTCGATGTTGCGGCATTGGCAAAAGAGGGGCGCCTTGTCGCGTATGGCAGCTCGGAACGGGAGTTCAAGATGCCGTTCTCGAAGTCCATCCTGAAGAATATCGGGTTTGATTTCTTCATCCTCTATCATTTGCCGCAAGCGCGACGTCACGAGATTTGCCAGGGCGTGAATGACCTCATCGCTCAGGGAAATATCGTCCACAATATCGCCGAAGTGTTGCCACTGCATTCGATCGTCAAAGCGCACGAACGGGTCGAGTCTGGCAGTGCCATCGGCAATATCGTTCTTGCGGTCTGAGGGCGGGAGCGCGAGCATGTCAAACTATCGCACAACCTATGATGAGTGGATGGCCGATCCCCTGAGCTTCTGGGCGGCGGCTGCCACTGCAGTGGATTGGATCGCAACGCCAACAGAGAGCGTCGTTGATCCACAAGGATTGGCCAGTTGGTTTGCCGATGGAACGTGCAACGTCTGCTGGAATGCGGTCGATCGGCACGTCGTTGCCGGGCGGGGTGACGAAGCCGCGCTGATTTATGACAGCGCCATTCTCGGCATCAGCAAGACACTGACCTTTTCGCAGTTGCTGGACGCGGTCGAACTGTTTTCGTCGGTGCTGCGCAGCCATGGCGTAGCGAAGGGCGACCGGGTCATCATCTATATGCCGATGATCCCCGAAGCAGTCATCGCGATGCTGGCTTGCGCGCGTCTGGGAGCGGTCCATTCGGTTGTCTTCGGCGGCTTTGCTGCGCACGAATTGACAGTTCGCATCGATGATGCCGAACCCAAAGTTGTCGTTTCGGCATCGTGCGGATTGGAGCCGAACCGGATAATTGCGTACAAACCACTGCTCGACGAAGCCATAGCAAATAGTCGCCATAAGCCCGAGGCGGTAATCGTCCTCCAGCGGCCGCAGCTTTTTTGCGAACTACGCCCTGAACGTGATTACGATTGGAATGCCGAGTGGAGTGCCGCGATTACTCGTGGCGACAGGCCGGAATGTGTCGAAGTGCGAAGCACCGATCCGCTCTATATCCTCTACACGTCCGGTACGACCGGCAAGCCAAAGGGCGTTGTTAGGCAACAGGGCGGCTATATGGTCGCCCTGGTTTGGTCGATGAAGAATGTCTTCGGCATCGGTGCAGGCGATGTCTACTGGGCCGCATCCGATCTCGGCTGGGTCGTGGGACATTCCTATATTACCTACGGCCCGTTGCTTGCCGGATGCGCCACCGTCATCTTTGAAGGAAAGCCTGTCGGCACGCCCGATGCGAGCACCTTCTGGCGCGTGATATCGCAGCACAAGGTGAATTTGCTGTTCACGGCCCCAACGGCCCTGCGCGCAATTCGCAAGGAAGACGCAGGCGGCGTGCTGCCACAGAAATTCGATCTGTCTTCGCTGCGTGCGATTTATATCGGCGGAGAGCGGGGCGATCCAAGCGTCATCAAATGGGCAGAATCTGCGCTGGACGTTCCGGTGCTGGATAACTGGTGGCAGACCGAGACCGGTTGGCCGATGACTGCCAATCCGACCGGATTGGGAACAATCGAAGTCAAGTACGGATCGGCGGCCGTGCCGATGCCTGGCTATGATATCCAGATACTCGATGCAGAAGGCGAACCCGCTCCTATTGGAGAAACCGGATCGATTGCTGTCAAACTGCCCCTGCCGCCTGGTGCCCTGCAGACACTCTGGAACAACCATGGCGGCTTTGAGGAATCATACCTCACTGAATTTCCCGGATATTACAAGACAGGCGATGCTGGTTACATCGATCAAGACGGCTATGTCTTCATCATGAGCCGGACCGACGACATCATCAATGTCGCGGGCCATCGGCTGTCGACCGGTTCGATCGAAGAAGCGATTTCGACGGTCGATCAAATCGCGGAATGTGCTGTTGTCGGAGTTGCCGACGGCATCAAAGGCGAAGTTCCGCTTGTACTCTTCGTTGTTTCAGATGGCGCTTCTGCGAAATCAGCCGAAATTTCCGCCATGGCAACATCTGCTGTTCGAAGCCGAATTGGATCAATCGCTACTCCGAAGATCATTCTGTCGATTTCGCGACTGCCCAAGACCAGATCGGGCAAGATTCTGCGCAGCACGATCCGGAAAATCGCGAATGGCGAACCATGGACCATGCCTCCGACAATCGAGGATCCGTCGGTCCTCGATGAGGTTTCTGCGGCCCTGGCCGGAGTGGGATTGCCAGAGAAATTGGGAACTGAGGGAGAAATCTGATGACTGTTGATCGCCTTGGCTATCTTGGCTTCGACGCGTCCGATGTCGATGCGTGGAGCAGATATGCGAACAATACGCTCGGCATGATGACGGCGGCGAAGGGCAAGGACTCCGACCGCTACAGGCTGGATTCGCGCGCGTGGCGGCTTGCTGTGCACCGCGGTGAAGCGGATGACATTTCCTATGCCGGGTTCGAAGCTGCCGATGCCGCAGCATTCAATTCCACTGCAGAGCGCTTGCGGCAGATGGGCTATCAAGTGACGAACGAACCTGACGATCTCAAAGCGGATCGCGGCGTGATCGACCTGGTGTCGGTCATCGATCCATCGGGTGTAAGGATCGAGGTCTATTATGGCGCCACGGAATTGTTCGAAGTTCCGTTTGTGTCTCCCGTCGGTGTTTCGTCATTTGTTACCGGTGAGCAGGGATTTGGCCATATCGTTCTAGCCACGCCCGACCTCGAAAAATCGATGGAATTCTACGTTGCTGGTCTCGGGATGGAGCTTTCCGACATCATCGACTGGGATCTCGGACCCGGCGGTAAGCACAAGCTTCACTTCTTCAACTGCAACCGACGGCATCACAGCCTGGCTTTGCTGCCTGCCCCGGCCCCCAAACACATTCATCATTTCATGATCGAGTCTGCTTCGCTTGATGATGTTGGTCGAGCGATTGACCGTATGGAGCGCGACTCTCGAATTCTCCTGACATTTGGTCGTCATACGAACGATCACATGTATTCCTTCTATGGGATCACCCCTTCCGGTTTCGCGGTCGAGTTCGGCTGCGGACCGCGCGACGTTGATCGCTCCTGGTCGGTCGTTCGATATGACAGCATCAGCATGTGGGGTCACAAGTTCATTTCCCCTGAGTGACTGTTCCAAACCAAACACATGAATTTTGAGGAATAAATCTCATGGGAAGCATTGCAACTGCAGGGACTGATAACCCTGAAATATCCAAGTCAGTGATCGCCGCTGGCATTCGCACCAATTATCACGATGTGGGAGAAGGCTCTCCGGTCGTATTCATCCACGGGTCTGGTCCGGGTGTTTCTGCCTGGGCAAACTGGCGGATGATATTGCCAAAAATCTCGCAGCAGAACCGTGCAATCGCCCCGGACATGGTCGGCTTCGGCTTCACGGATCGTCCGGAAAACTTCAAATACGGTGTTGAAGCTTGGGTTCAACATCTTCTGGGCTTTCTCGACGCCCTCGGCCTCGATCAGGTTGATCTTGTCGGCAACTCGTTTGGCGGCGCACTATCGCTGGCTGCAGCGATCCGTCATCCTGATCGGTTCCGGCGCTTGGTGCTGATGGGCAGCGGCGGCATCAAAGGGTCAATCTTGCCAGGGCTCGATGAAGTGTGGGGCTACACGCCCTCGCTTGAGAACATGCGCCGCATGCTCGACATTTTCGCATACAACCGCGATCTTGTAACCGACGAACTCGCCCAGATCCGCTATGAGGCGAGTATTCGGCCCGGTTTCCAGGAATCCTACAGTCAGATGTTCCCGGCCCCACGCCAACGCTGGTTTGACTCGTTGGCATGTCAGGAAGACGACCTGCGCAAACTTCCCCATCAGACCCTGATTGTTCACGGCCGTGAGGATCGGGTCATCCGTGTGGAGGATGCCTATCGCATGGCAAGCCTGATCCGGCGCGCGCAACTGCATGTCTTCGGGGAATGCGGACATTGGACTCAGATCGAGCGGTCCAGTCGATTTGTTCAACTGGTTGGCAATTTCCTGGCCGAAGCTGCTTCAAGCGAACCCATTCCGCTGAGCTAAGGCGCGATAGTTCGTTCAATCGGAGACGCCTCAAGGCGGCGTCTCCGATTGAATATGCAGCCTTACGCGCGGCCCGAACGAGACCAGCATCATTGCGGATCGGCACAGCCAGGCAGGCCAGACCGTTGGCGACTAGAAAGAGAGAACCATGCTCAAGCCAGATTATGAAGAGCTCGCAAGGCGACTGCGCGACGCCTACACCGGCGAGACGCTACCGCCGCTGCGCGAGTGGCTGGAGCCGACCGATGCGGCCGGGGCCTATGCGGTCCAGGCGATCAACACAAGTTTCTGGGAAAGCCAGGGCCGCGGCATCGTTGGCCGTAAGGCTGGCCTGACTGCCGAGGCCGTGCAGAAGCAGCTTGGCGTCGACCAGCCCGATTTCGGTGTCCTGTTTGACGACATGCAGATTGCGGACGGCGGTAATCTTGATCCGGCGCGCTGCATCCAGGCCAAGGCCGAAGCGGAAATAGCCTTTGTTCTGGGCGCGGACCTGCCATCGGCTGACACCACGGCAGAGCAGGTCGCGGCGGCGGTCGCCTCGGTCCATGCGGCGATCGAGATTGTCGACAGCCGCATTGCCGACTGGAAGATCACCTTTGCCGATACCGTCGCCGACAACGGCTCTTCGGCGTTCTTCGTCCTGTCCGATCAGGGCCTACCTCTGGCTGGTCTCGATTTGGAGGGTGCGGCCATGACCATGACGCTCAACGGCAACGTGGCCTCGTCCGGGATCGGTTCGGCGGCGCTGGGCAATCCGCTCAACGCGGCGGCCTGGCTGGCCCGCACTCTGGCAGCAGGCGGCGACCCGCTGAAGGCTGGCGACATTCTGCTGGCCGGCGCCCTCGGCCCGATGGTGGTGCTGAACGCCGGAGACGAGGTTCGCACTGATGTCGCCGGCATCGGCACCTGTTCCTTCTCGTTCAACGGAGCCTGATTATGGCCAAGACCAAGGTAGCCATCATCGGTTCGGGCAATATCGGCACCGACCTGATGATCAAGATAATGCGCCTTTCCGGCGTACTGGAAATGGGCGTGATGGTCGGGATCGATCCGGCCTCCGATGGCCTCGCCCGCGCGCAGCGACTGGGTGTTGCAACGACGGCGGAAGGGATCGATGGCCTCATCAGGATGCCCGAGTTTGCGGACGTCGGGATCGTGTTCGACGCTACTTCGGCCGGAGCGCACAAGCGCAACAGCGAACTGGTGCTCGCCGCTGGCAAGCGCATGGTCGACCTTACGCCTGCCGCGATCGGGCCTTACGTGGTGCCGCCGGTCAATGGCGAAGTGTGCCTCGATGCCAAGAACGTGAACATGGTCACTTGCGGCGGCCAGGCGACCATCCCGATCGTGGCGGCGGTGAACCGCGTGGCCAAGGTCCACTATGGCGAGATTGTTGCCTCGATTGCCTCGAAGAGTGCTGGCCCGGGCACCCGCGCCAACATCGACGAGTTCACCGAGACCACCAGCCAGGCGATCATGGACGTCGGCGGCGCGACGCGCGGCAAGGCGATCATTATCCTCAACCCCGCCGAACCGCCTTTGATCATGCGCGATACAGTCTATTGTCTGTGCGAAGATGCCGATCAGGATGCGATCCGCAAGTCGGTGGAAGACATGGTCGCCGAAGTGCAGAGCTATGTCCCCGGCTACCGCATGAAGCAGGCCGTACAGTTTGAGCATATCGGCTCCAACCGTCCGCTGCGCATCCCGGAAATGGACGGCGAATTCACCGGGCTCAAGGTCTCCGTCTTCCTCGAAGTGGAAGGCGCGGCCCATTACCTGCCGGCCTATGCCGGCAACCTCGACATCATGACCTCTGCCGCGCTCAAGACGGCCGAGAAGATCGCGAACCGCATGCACGACAACGAAATACAAGGGGGAGCGGCAGCATGACTTTCGACCCGACCCAGCAAAAGCTCTACATTCAGGACGTCACTCTGCGTGACGGAATGCACGCTATCCGTCACCAGTATGGTCTGGACCACGTCCAGGCGATTGCCCGCGCACTTGACCGGGCCAAGGTCGACGCGATCGAAGTCGCCCACGGCGACGGCCTGCAAGGCTCCAGCTTCAACTACGGCTTTGGCGCCTACACCGATTGGGACTGGATCGGCGCCGTGGCCGAAGTGCTGGAACACTCGGTGCTGACCACCCTCCTTCTGCCCGGCATCGGCACAGTCCACGATCTGAAGCACGCTTATGAGTTGGGTGTGCGTTCGGTGCGCATCGCGACCCACTGCACCGAAGCGGACGTCAGCAAGCAGCACATCGAGGCGGCGCGCAACTTGGGCATGGACGTCTCGGGCTTCCTGATGATGAGCCACATGACCAGCCCGGAAGCGCTGGCCCAACAGGCCCAGTTGATGGAAAGTTACGGCGCGCATTGCGTCTACGTCACCGACAGTGGTGGCGCGATGAGCATGGATGACTACGCGGCGCGCGTTGCCGCCTACGACAAGGTACTGAAGCCCGAAACGCAGCGCGGCGTGCACGCGCACCACAACCTCAGCCTTGGTGTCGCCAACTCCATCGTCGCGGTGCAGAATGGTGCGGTCCGGGTCGATGCGAGCCTTGCCGGCATGGGCGCGGGGGCAGGCAACGCTCCGCTCGAAGTGTTCATCGCCGCTGCCGACCGCATGGGCTGGAACCATGGCTGCGACCTTTATGCCCTGATGGATGCCGCCGAGGATCTGGTGCGTCCGCTGCAGGACCGCCCGGTACGCGTTGACCGCGAAACGCTGACGCTGGGCTATGCCGGTGTCTATTCCTCCTTCCTGCGCCACGCTGAAAAGGCTGCCGGGGAACATGGCATAGATACCCGCGCCATCCTTGTGGAACTGGGTCGCCGCAAGATGGTCGGAGGCCAGGAGGACATGATCGTCGATGTCGCGCTCGATATGATCAAGCAAAGGTCGGCAGCCGATGGGCAATGACTTTGAGAACCTTGCGCAGCAGCGGAGCTCCGCGCGATGAGAAAGATTCTTGTCGCCAACCGCTCCGAGATCGCGATCCGTGTCTTTCGTGCTGCTACGGAACTAGGGATACGAACGGTTGCAATATATGCAGAGGAGGACAAGCTTTCTCTCCATCGGTTCAAGGCGGATGAGGCCTATCATCTGGGTGAGGGTCTTGGACCGATTGCAGCCTATCTGGATGGCCCGCGGATCATCGAAATCGCGAAGGCCGCTGGCGTAGATGCAATCCATCCTGGTTATGGATTTCTGTCCGAGAACCCTGATTTCGCAAAAGCCTGTGCCGACGCAGGTATTACCTTCATTGGTCCGAGCCCTGCGACAATGCACAGCCTGGGCGATAAGGTATCAGCGCGTAACATAGCGGTTAGCGTCAGTGTGCCGGTTATCCCGGCGAGTGAACCGCTGCCCGACGATGAAACTGCGATCAAAATGATCGCGGCAGATATCGGTTATCCTTTGATGCTCAAGGCGAGTTGGGGCGGCGGTGGACGCGGCATGCGCCCGATCGAGGATGAGAGTGGTCTCATTGAGGCCGTGCGCTCGGGCAAGCGCGAAGCGAAGGCTGCCTTCGGCCGGGATGTGAAGCAGCGTTGGAGTGGGACCCGCTCTGACGGGAGGTAATGCATTGATTTCTATCCTTATACTGGCGCATGCCGGGGTCCCGATCGGCGCCGATCGGGACCCCGGTCAAAACCAACTTTTTACGGCAATTCAAAATGATAGATCGTGAAGTAGGAGGGGCCCGTTCCAGCGCCGATCCACACCCTTGTCCGCGAGCAGCGCCGTGGGTGTGGCGACGGGGATCGCCATCAGCGGTTCGGCAGCGGTGTAGTCGGAAGCCTCGCCGCCGGTCAGGATGAAGCCGACAGGCAGTCCCTGATTGTCGCAACGGGCGTGGATCTTGCTCGTAAAGCCGCCGCGTGATCGACCAAGAGCGTTCGCACAAGCCCCCCTTTTCCGCCCGCTGCCGAGACGTGGCCGCGAACGCTGGTGCTGTCGATCATGTGTTGCCAGTCGTCGGTCAGACCCAGGTCGACCAGTGTTTGCAGCAGGGCATCCCAGACACCTTGTTCGGCCCAGCGACGGAAGCGCACATAGACGGAGTTCCACTTGCCGTATCGCTCATGCATGTCGCGCCAGGGACAGCCGACCCGCAGCACGTGAAGCATTCCATTGAGGAAAAGCCGGTTATCGCCCGCCGGCCGCGCCCAACTGATCTGCCTCCTTCTGAGTGGTCCAAAATTGATGATATTTTGGATTTCGAAGGAGATTATGAATGCCGAGCAAGAAGCATCGCCCGGAAGAGATTATCGGCAAGCTGCGTGAAGCGGAGGTTGTTCTGGCGCAGGGTGCGACGACCGCAGAAGCGTGTCGCCGGATCGCGGTCAGCGAGCAGACCTATTATCGGTGGCGCAAGGAATATGGCGGCCTGAAGACCGATCAGGCGCGGCGAATGAAGGACCTGGAGAAAGAGAATGCGCGGCTTCGTCGTGCGATCTCTGACCTGACGCTGGACAAACTGATCCTGCAGGAGGCCGCCCGGGGAAACTTCTGAGCCCCGCGCGCCGAAGGCGCTGTATCGATCACATCAGAATGATGATGCCGGTGTCCGAGCGACGGGTCTGCCGCGTGCTCGGGCAACATCGATCGACACAGCGCAAGGTGCCTCGCGGGGCCGATGACGAAGCAGCTCTCACCGCGGATATCATTGCGCTGGCGCGGCAATATGGTCGTTATGGCTATCGCCGAGTGACGGCGTTGCTGCGCAATGCAGGGTGGCATGTGAACCGCAAACGGGTCGAGCGCATCTGGCGACGCGAGGGGCTCAAGGTGCCGCAAAGGCAGCCGAAGCGCGGGCGGCTCTGGTTGAACGACGGATCGTGCATCCGGCTTCGGCCGGAATATCCCGGGCACGTCTGGTCCTATGACTTCGTCGAGGGTCGCACCCACGATGGTCGCAAATACCGCATCCTGTCGATCATCGACGAGGCGAGCCGGGAGTGCATGGCGTTGCCCGTGGCGCGTAAGCTGAAGAGCGACGATGTGCTGGCGGCGCTGGCCGAACTGTTCGTCACGCGCGGTCCGCCCGCGCATATCCGGTCCGACAATGGCCCGGAATTTATCGCGACGGCGGTGCAGGAATGGCTGGCGAAGGTCGGCGTGAAGACGCTCTACATCGCCCCCGGATCGCCATGGGAGAATGGATACTGCGAGGGCTCTGTTGCAAAGATTGGCGGCAGTCACAGGTAGGCTGTCGCTCTGCGCCGATCAGGCGGCTGCTGCGAAATGGTGGTTGAGCATGTCCATGGCCTCCGTCAGTGCCGAGGGCCCAATGCCGAAAGCTCTCTCCACAAGGCGCACCTCTCCCCTGATGCCGGGCTGCAGGCACCAGGGACGAGCCTGTCCTTTGCGCAGGGCTCGCATGACTTCGAATCCCTTGATCGTGGCATAGGCCGTGGGGATCGATTTGAAACCGCGCACCGGCTTGATCAGCATCTTGAGCTTTCCGTGATCGGCCTCGATCACGTTATTGAGATACTTCACCTGCCGGTGGGCCGTCTCCTGGTCCAGCTTTCCTTCGCGCTTCAATTCGGTGATCGCTGCACCATAGCTCGGCGCTTTGTCAGTATTGAGCGTGGCCGGCTTTTCCCAGTGCTTCAGGCCTCGCAGGGCCTTGCCCAGGAACCGCTTCGCTGCCTTGGCGCTGCGGGTCGGCGACAGGTAGAAATCGATCGTGTCGCCCCGCTTGTCGACTGCCCGGTACAGGTAGGTCCACTTGCCCCGCACCTTGACGTAGGTTTCATCCAGGCGCCAGCTCGGATCAAAGCCACGCCGCCAGAACCAGCGCAGCCGCTTCTCCATCTCCGGGGCGTAGCGCTGGACCCAGCGATAGATCGTCGTATGGTCGACCGAAATGCCGCGTTCCGCCAGCATTTCCTCAAGGTCGCGATAGCTGATCGGATAGCGACAATACCAGCGCACCGCCCACAGGATCACATCACCCTGGAAATGGCGCCACTTGAAATCCGTCATCGCTCCATCCGTTCAATCTCCGCCAAGCATGCTCAAGCTTCACGATTTTTGCAACAGAGCCAGCTGGGTGATAGATCCGGCCCGTCCCTTCGACCCCAAAGACCGCAGCGTGCTGGAAACGCGGGTTCGGGCAGCGATCGGCGATCGCACGACGCCGTTCGAGATCATCGATGCATCGGTATGGAGCGTGAACCGTCTCTATGCCCCTGAATACAGGCAGGGACGGGTGCTCTGCATGGGGGACGCGGTGCATCGGCACCCTCCGACCAACGGCCTCGGCCAGAATACGTCCATCGCCGATGCCTTCAACCTCGCATGGAAGCTCAAGTTCGTGCTGGACGGCAAGGCCGGCTCCTCGCTCCTCGATACTTATAGTGCCGAGCGAGCACCGATCGGCCGCCAGATCGTGGAGCGTGCCAATCGCACCCTGTTTGAGATGGGCGCCATTCCTGCGGCGATCGGGATCGTTCCGGGCCAAAGCACAGAGGATCGTTGGGAGCGGGTTTTAACCCTCAGCGACGATACTGAAGAGGCGAGGGCGCGTCGGGCGGCGTTGGATGAGGCGGTAAAGCTTCAGGACTTCGGCTTCAATGCAATTGGGGTCGAACTTGGCTATCGATATCGTGTGGGCGCCAGGGTTGATGACGGTACGCCCGAGCCGATACCTCCGGGGCCAAGCGATATCTGCTACCAGGCGACCACATGGCCGGGCGCGCGCCTGCCGCACGCGTGGATCGAGCTTGGACGGCGCACCGTATCCACCCTCGACGTCGTGGGCCATGGCCGCTTCGTTCTGCTCACTGGCCCCGGGGGTGGGGCACCTTGGCGTGCGGCGGCCGAGCAGGCGAGGGAGCGCACCGGCGTGCAGATCACGGTGCACGAGATCGGCACGAGCCATGGCATGCTCCGCGACCCATTGCTCCAGTGGCGCGCCGTCAGGGAGGTAAGCGACAACGGCGCGGTGCTCGTGCGGCCGGACGCTCATGTCGCTTGGAGGGCAGCGACGGCGGACCAGGCGTCGAAGCTGCCAGCGGTAATGGCGGAGCTGCTCCGACTTTAGCGGTGCCGATCGTCAGCTACGTAGTGGTCCCTCAGGGAGACCGGCAAGGGGAGGCTGGTCAGGGTCAAGTCGCCAACCGCTTTGGCGATCAACGTCGTTTTCGAGATCGGCTGCCCTGATCTTCCGACCGCCATGTGACGACGTCCGCGCCGATCACGGATAGAAGCATGAACCCCGAGCCGATCGGCTAAACCGGTTTCCACTCGGGTCGAACCGCCGCGATCTCGGCGAGAGACGGGGTTACCTGCAGTCCGACAGCTGCTCATACCGATCAAAGATCCGGCTGAGGGTGTCGCGTGCCACGGGCTTGCCCTGGCGCAGCTTTCGCCAGGTGCTTTCGCTGATCCGATATGTCTCGAACAGCCCTGCAGAGGTCGCCGCAGGAAGGCGGCGTTTGAGGTTCTCAAACTCGTCGGCACTGATCACGACAGTGTCTCGCGGCATGTCCGTTCTCTCTCCTCGTAAACTCTACGACTTCAAGCTGCTGGAATGCCGGCTGCAGCCTCAGTGGAGTGCCTATAAGGTCTCGAAGTGGTGCCACCTGAGTGGTAGCCGCTCTAATACCGGAAGCCCCACAACCCGGCACCCAATAACGGAAAGCATTCAAGCGTGCTGTNCGCCTCAACGGAGGCCGTGCGAGGATCATGTTGCCGGGACGACGGCGTCGCCCCGGCTATCTGGATATAGGCAGCTTGCTTGGCTGCCGTTCGCCTCGAGATCAGGAGCGTTTAAGGAAGAACGACGTTATCTCGGCGAAGAGCTGAGGATGCTCGATCATCGCCCAATGGCCGCAGCGGGGTAGGAAGCAGCCCGTCGAATTTTCCAGCAGTTCAAGGAAGCGGTATCCCTCGCTCATCGGCACGACCTTATCGTCCTTGCCGTTGACGACCAAAGTCTCAACCTTGACGCGGGCCACATCTTCCTCCGGATAGAAGAGGCCGCCGGCCGCTTTGATGGTTCCCATGATCGCCTTGTAGGCTGCCTGCACGTTCGGCCGAACCGAAAGGGCGTGACGATAGGCGACGAACTCGGGAGGCGGCGAATAATCCGAATGGGTCAAGGCCTCGATCACGCGCTGCATGCCCGGCACGGTGAAGTCGTAGTTTAGAATGGCCGACAACGCCCCTGTCGTCTGGTGGCTGAGGCCGGCGCTGCCCATCAGCACCAGCTTCTTGAGCCGCTCGGGACGGCGCATCGCCACACCGAGCGCAGTCGCGCCGCCCATTGAGTTCCCGACGATGTTCGCCCGCTCGAGGCCGAGCGCGTCGAGAAAGGCGATGAGCTGCGTGATCCGCGCGTCCTGATCATAGGTAAAATTCGCCGGATCGGGCGCATCCGAATCGCCGAAGCCGACCATATCATAGGCGATTACCCGAAAGCCCGACTCGGCGAACAGTGGCAGCGATCCCTTCCAGTTGCCGCGCGCGTCGGCACCCGCGCCTCCACCGTGGATCAGGATGAGCGGCTCGCCCTTCCCCGCCTCGATGAAATTGGTGTTGTAGTCTCCGGTTCTGACGGAGTTCCTCGGCAATTCCACACCGGTCACCGCATATCCTTCCATTGTTACATATTGTGCTTGGGATACGAGATATGAGATATGATACAGCAGGCCGTCAAGTGAATTGACCTGAGCTGACAGGAGAGGGATCTTGTGCGGCCGCGTGCAGCGGTCTGGATCAATTAAGGATGGGAGTGTCGATGGATTCGGTTCAAAGTGCGCCGGCGATCGGGGATGTCGTGTATCATCGGATCTTTGATGCGATCGTCGAACATAACCTGGCACCTGGCACACAGATCACGGAACAAGCCCTGGCCGAAAAGCTGAATGTCTCCAAGACTCCCGTCCGCGAGGCTCTGCTGCGGCTGCGCCAGCAAGGCCTCGTCGAACCGAGCGGCAAGCGGGGGTATCGAGTCGTCCTGTTGTCGGCCGAGGCACTTCGGGCCACAATGGAGATCCGCGAAGCGCTCGAGATCCATATTGCCGTCTGTGCCGCGGAACGGGCAAACAACGCCCAGAAGGACCGGATCCTCACCGCCGCCCGAGCCTCCCTGGCCGCCGCGGAGGCAGGAAACTGCGATGCCTTCCATGTCCAGGATCGCGAATTTCATGCAGCGATCGCCGCCGCAGTCGGCAATGTCGCGATGGACGAGCAGATCGCCCGCTGCACCATCCTGATCCATACGGTCGTGGATCAGGAGCTCCTACCTGACGGCGACGAGATGGTTCATTGCGCAAAACGGCATGTGCGGATTGCGGAGGCGATCCGCAGTGGTGATGCACGAGCCGCATCACTCGAGATGATGGATCATCTGCGTAGCTTTCATGCATTGGTGATCGAGCGGCGTGAAGCCGGGTCTGTCATGGGCGTTGCGGCGGAATAGGCGGCACATGCTTCGCTCTCCCCATCGCGGCAGCCTGGAAGGCCTGGCCCCGGGCAAGACAGGGGAGCCGCAGGGAAGCGAGCAGCCTGCGCCCCCCCATCTCATTAGCCTTAAAGGCGGCGGGTCACCGGTCCGTGACATTCTGGGTGAGCTGCACTTCGACAGTTCGGATGGTTCGATCTGGCTGGCCGGGCGCCGGATGCTTCTGCTGCACTCGGATGTGTTCGGAGCGCTGCGCCAGGAACTGGTGGCTTCGCTCGGCATGGACGTCGCGCGCGGCCTTATCACGCGCATGGGATATCTCGCGGGGTCCAAGGACGCGGCGATGGCGCGCGAGTTGCGTCCCGATGACCAGCCAACCCAGGCCTTCATGGTCGGGCCGCAGGTGTTCGCGCTCGAAGGTTTCGGACCGATAGAGACGGTCCGTTTCGAGATGGATCAAGCCAGCGGCCATCATTGGGGCGAATTCATCTGGACCAATTCACCCGAGGCCGACATCCACATCGACGCCTATGGGACTGGTATCCTTCCGGCCTGCTGGATGGAGATCGGATATGCCTCAGGCTACGCCAGTGCGTTCATGGGGAAACGCATTTTGGTTCGGGAGGTCGAGTGCCGAGCCATGGGGCATGCGCAATGCCGTAGTATTGCCCGGCCGGCCGAACATTGGGACGATCCCGAGCAGGACCTTCGATATCTTCTCGCGCACCCAATTTCGACGAACAGCAGTCGTGGGAGCGCTTCGGACCGCGCCAAGGCGGCATCGCGCGCCCGACCTACGCTCGGTGTGCCGGCTTCGTCGACCGCCGCGGTGGGCGCTTCTGTGGCGTTCATCACGACAATGCATAAGATCAACCGCGTTGCCCCAACCGACGCCACCGTGCTCCTCTTGGGCGAAAGCGGGGTAGGCAAGAGCCTGCTCGCACGTGAGGTGCATGGTGCCAGCCGACGAGCGCATGAGCCATTCGTCGAGGTGAACTGCGCCGCCATACCAGAGCAGCTTCTCGAGGCCGAATTGTTCGGGGTGGAGCAAGGCGCCTTTACTGGCGCGACCAAGACTCGGCCAGGTCGCTTCCAGGTCGCCGACAAGGGCACGCTCTTCCTAGATGAGATCGGGCTCCTATCGCTGACGGCGCAAGGCAAGCTCCTGCGCGTCCTGCAGACAGGCGAAATCGAACGTCTGGGGAGCACCACGACGCACAAAGTCGACGTGCGGATGGTCGCGGCAACCAACGAGAACCTGCAGATTGCGATCAAGGAAGGACGTTTCCGCGAAGACCTGTTCTACAGGATAAACGTATTTCCGATCATGGTGCCGCCCTTGCGCGAGCGGCGGGACGATATTCCCGTTCTTCTGGAGCATTGCCTTGCCAAATTCTGTGCCCGACACGACCGGAAGATCGTAGGCATTACGCCCGCCGCACTGCAAGCAATCTACGATTATGCCTGGCCCGGCAACATCAGAGAGTTTGAGAATGTGATCGAGCGCGGGTTGATCCTCGCGGACGAAGGCAGCCCGATCGATGTCGCGCATCTCTTCACGATCAATGACGGCATCGGGCCGGATTTGGCCGGCCCCGAAAGGTCGTCGTTTCACAAGATGGCCAGCGCTCCAGCGGAGGCTGGCGAGCCACCGGCGCCCCGTGATCTCGATGCACTTCTGGCGGACCTTCTCGACCGGAAGATAGCACTCTCGGACGTTGAGGATAGGCTGCTCAAGGCAGCGGTCGAAAGGAGCAACGGAAATATATCGAGAGCGGCAGGGCTTCTCGGTCTCACGAGGCCACAACTGGATTATCGCGTGAGGAAAAGGCTCGCTTCCAAGTCATGATTTCATGAATCTGTTTCTTCAAAACGTGAATATATTTTCCCTCCCGCGGTTAGCATAAATGTTGCGCTGCAAAAATCGTCGCCTCATCTAAGTGGGAGAGCGGCACTCCCGCAATGCACAAAGCCATCCCGCAATGCACAAAGCCATTGCTGATCGTGTTTGGCACGCTCCGTGCTTAACAAGTGGCGTCGTCCCTTGGCCAACGAGTGGGGTAATCAATGTTCCGACAAAAGACTGAAGCCGTGGAGGATGCCGCGCTAAAGCCGAAGAGCTGGCACGAAGCGGATATCAGAGCGCTGATCGACGAAGGCGACGGCACCGTCGACTCCCGTATCTACACTGATCAAGAACTTTATGATCTTGAGATGGAGCGGGTATTCGGTCGTTCCTGGCTGTTTCTCGCCCATGAATCCCAATTGAAGAAGGCGGGTGATTATTTCACCACATATATGGGCGAGGACCCGGTGATCGTCGCCCGACAACGGGACGGCAGCGTCAAAGCCTTTCTCAATCAATGCCGCCACCGCGGCATGCGCATCTGCCGTACAGACGGGGGAAATGCCCGATCCTTCACCTGCAGCTATCACGGCTGGGCCTACGACATCGCCGGAAAGCTGGTCAACGTTCCGTTGGAGCAGGAGGCCTATGGTACGATCGACAAGTGTAAATGGTCCCCCGCTGCCGTGCCGCGGGTGGAAAGCTACAAGGGGCTCATCTTCGGCAATTGGGATGCGGATGCGCCGAGTCTGACGGACTGTCTAGGCGAGGCAACCTTCTACATGGATACGATGCTCGATCGTACCGAAGGTGGCACCGAGATGATCGGCGGTGTCCATAAGTGGGTCATTCCCTGCAATTGGAAGTTCGCTGCGGAGCAGTTCTGCAGCGACATGTATCACGTCCCCGTTTCCCACCTTTCCGGCATGCTGGCGATGACGCCCGAGGATGTTCCGCCCAGCGAGGTGAAAGTCGGGCTGGAAGGGGTGCAGTTTCGCGCCGAATGGGGCGGTCACGGCGCCGGTTTCTTTCTTGGCCCAGGCGGCCCAAAGATCATGGCCAGCACCGTCGGCCCCGAAGCCGCGCATTACTGGTGTGTCGATTCCGCGCCCGATGCCGAGCGGCGGCTGGGACCTCTGCGTGCGCGTGAGATGAGCGGCTCGCACATGACGGTCTTTCCGACACTGTCGTTCCTGCCTGGTGTCAATACGGTACGTGTGTGGCACCCGCGCGGTCCGAACGAGATCGAGGTATGGGCGTTCACGATCGTCGATGCTGCCGCTCCCGAGGACGTGAAGGAGAAAATTCGCGTCGGCTGCCTCCGCGCATTTTCGGCGGCTGGCATCTTTGAACAAGATGACGGCGAGAATTGGATCGAGATCCAGCGCGTTCTTCGCGGACATCAGGCGCGCAAGACGCGCTTCAACGTGCAGATGGGACTTGGCCAAAGCCTTGCGGGCGATCCCCGCTTTCCGGGGCGTGTCGGCTATGTCTTTTCCGAGAATGCAGCGCGCGGCTTCTACGCTCATTGGCTGCGCATGATGACGGAGCCGACCTGGTCGACCCTCAGCCCGAAGCAGGTGGCACATGCAGCCGAATAAGCAGACGCGCGTCGACGCGGGAAGGGTGGGCGTCGAGTTGCAGCACGAAGTCGAGCAGTTCCTCTATCGCGAGGCGGCTCTTCTGGACAACCGCCGCTTCGAAGAGTGGATTGATCTTCTTGCCGATGACATTCGCTATTTCATGCCTCTGCGCACGAACCGTTCGCGGCGGGAGCAGTCGCTTGAATATTCGAACGATCATGAGAGCGCCTATTTCGATGACGACAAGCAGACGATGAAGGCGCGTGTACGAAAGCTCCGCTCCAGCTCGAGTTGGTCGGAGGATCCGCCATCACGGACACGGCATCTGGTCAGCAACGTCCTGATCGAGCCGGGTTCGGACGACATGTCGTTCGTCGTAAGCGCGGCAGTTCTGGTCTATCGGGGTCGTCTGGAGCGACAGGTCGATATCATCTCTGGGGAAAGACGGGACATCTTGCGCCGTGCGGACAATGCCCTGGGCTTCCAGATTGCGGCGAGGACGTTCCTGATCGATCAGGCAACCCTCCTCGCAAACAACATCAGCTTCTTCATTTGAGCTAGCGATGGCATTTACTCACATCTGCATGACTTCCGACATTGCTGTTGGGGAAGGGCTTCGTATCGAGCATGAGGAGCCGGTAGCACTTTTCAACGTCGACGGGACCTTCCTGGCGGTGCAGGACAAATGCACGCATGGCGACTGGTCGCTTGCTGAAGGCTATGTCGACGGTGATATGGTCGAATGCACGCTCCACATGGCGAAGTTTTGCCTGAGGACGGGCAAAGTCTGTGCCCCCCCGGCGACACAACCGCTTAAGCTCTATCCGGTGCGCATCGAGGGGAACAATGTTCTAGTAGACCTTTCGGCTGGCGCCGTCGCGGCATGATCGGGGCGATCGCGATCATCGGCGCCGGGCTCGGCGGCACGCGTGCGGCACAAACGCTGCGGGCAGAGGGGTATGACGGGCGCATCCTGCTGATCGGCGACGAAGGCGTTGCGCCCTATGACCGGCCGTCTCTGTCCAAAGCAGTCCTGGCAGGCGAGCTGGAGCATCCCCTCCCATTGGTTGAAAGCGGCTGGATCGAGGAGGCCGGGGTCGAGCTGCTGCCCTCCAACCCCGTCGTCGATATTGATGCGGCGGAAGGCTGGATCGCTTTCCAGCGCGGTCCAGCCTTCCAGGCGGACCGCATTCTGATCGCGACGGGCGCGCAGGCGCGGACGCTCCCAATCGGCCCGTCGATGGATGGCGTCCATTACCTGCGCAACCTGGCGGACAGCCGTTCACTCGCCGCGGCAATGCGCTCGGCGGAGACCATGGTGGTGGTGGGCGGCGGCCTGATCGGCTGTGAGGTGGCGACGACGGCGCGTAAGCTCGGCTTGAGCGTCACGATAGTCGAAGCCTCGGACGAACTTTTGGCGCGCGCTCTCGGCCCGTCGATTGGTCGGCAATGCCGCACCTGGCTCAACGATGTCGGGGTGGCGACGATAACCGACGCAGCCGTGTCCCGCTTGATCGGCCCCAACCGGGTCGAAGCCGTCGAGTTGAGCAATGGCCTGATCCTTCCCGCCGATATCGTTCTCGTCAGCATCGGTGCGGAGCCGGAGGTCGGACTCGCCCGGCGGGCGGGGCTTCCCTGCCAAAATGGCATCATCGTCGATGCGACCGGCGCCACCTCGTCCCCGCGGATATTCGCGGCGGGGGATGCTGCCGCATGGCCCGTCCGCAATGGGGTGGCCCGATCGTTGGAAACCTATCTCAATACGCAGGAGCAGGCGGCCGTTGCAGCGCGCTCCATGCTCGGCTTTGCACGCCCGACGCCGCAACTGCCGCTCGCATGGACGGAGATCGCCGGACGGCATATCCAGGCCGCCGGCCAATTCACCAGCCCCGGTGAGATAATCCTGCGCAATGATGCCGACGGCCGAGGCGCGATCTCATTCCGGCTTCAGGAGGGGCGGGTCGTTGGCTGCGTGGCCATCGCCGCGCCCGGCAGCTTCGCTTTTGCACGCCGCCTCGTTGAGGCGGAACTGCGGATTGACGCTACGGCACTTGCCGATCCGAACACCAGCCTGCGCGATCTGGTGCGCATGGCAGCCAGGGGGGGATGACGCATGCTGCGGCTTGAAGGGGAAGTGGTGCTCATCACGGGCGGTGCTTCGGGTCTGGGCAAGGCGATCGTGGACCGCTTCGTTGCCGAGGGTGCCAAGGTGGTCGTGCTCGATCGCTCGGCCGACCGCTTGGCGGCATTGGCAGACGAGCATGGTTCGCGGATCCTGGGCGTGACAGGCGACGTGCGCGTACTGGCCGATCAAGAAAATGCGGTGCGGATGTGCGTGGCCCATTTCGGACGCTTGGATTGTCTGATTGCGAACGCCGGCATCTGGGATTATGCGGTTCCTCTTGTTGACCTGCCGCCGCAAAGCATTGATGCCGCCTTCGATGAGATGTTCCAGGTCAATGTCAAAGGCTACATCCTATCTGCGAAGGCTGCTCTCCCGGCACTTGTCAAAACCCGCGGCAGCATCGTGATGACAATATCCAATTCCGGATTCTATCCTGCCGGCGGAGGTCCGCTCTACACCGCCACCAAGCATGCGGTGGTCGGTCTCGTTCGTCAGCTTGCGTATGAGCTTGCGCCCCATGTGCGAGTTAATGGCGTGGCACCAGGCGCGATCGGCACGGATCTGCGAGGCCCGGCCACCCTTGGCCTTGCGGAGAAATCCATCGCGAGCCTCGACCTTGCTGGGATGGCGGGGCCTTCGCTGCCCATCGGGCGCGTTCCCACGGCCGCCGAATATACCGGCGCTTATGTCTTCTTTGCGAGCCGTGGGGATATCGTCCCGGCAACCGGGGCATTGTTGAACTATGATGGCGGGATCGGCATCCGCGGCTTGACGCAGCCAGCCGGGGGGACCGATCTTGCCGACCATCTCGCGGTGCAGCAGGAATCCTTTTCGTGACCAAGAATGAAAATATGGACGAACTGTACCAGGATCTGGCGGGCGAGTTGCGTCGTGCCTATCGATCTGGCCCGATTCCGCCGCTGTCAGCTCGAACTGGCTTGACGGACGTCGACAGCGCCTATGCAGTACAGTCGACGAACACACGCATCTGGGTGGAGCAGGGGCGTCGGATCATCGGCCGCAAGATCGGCCTGACGTCGGAGGCGGTCCAACGCCAACTCGGCGTGGATCAGCCCGATTTCGGCGTCCTGTTTGCCGACATGGCGATCGAGGACGGAGGCGAGTTGCTTGCTTCCCAAGTGCTCCAGCCGCGTGCCGAGGCCGAGGTGGCTCTCGTCATGGCGCGCGACCTCGATAATCCGGAGGCCACCCTCGATGACGTTCTTGCCGCCACCGCTTATGCACTTCCCGCGATCGAGATCGTCGACAGCCGCATAGCAGATTGGAAGATCAGCTTCTTCGACACCGTAGCGGACAATGCCTCCTCAGGTTTCTTCGTTGTCGGGTCCGAGCCGATTCGCCTCGGAGACTTCGATTTGGCGACGTGCGCGATGGTGCTGGAGGTCAACGGCCACGAAGTATCGACCGGAGTGGGCGCCAATTGCCTGGGCCATCCGCTCGCCGCGGCAGCATGGCTCGTACGCACCCTGTCGAGCTTCGGCGAAACTCTGCGTGCCGGGGATATCGTGCTGACGGGTGCCTTGGGCCCCATGAAGCCGATATCGCCGGGAGATGTTGTTCGGACCCACATCACCGGGCTCGGCTCAGCGATGTTCCGGTACACCAACGATCTTTGACTGGCTCATGGCCTTTCCCATTCATTCGCAAGAGGCAGGCTTTCGGGGCGGCGGTATGGCGTCATATCAGCGGCTTTAGGCATTGATCGTCATCCGCGCCCTTGAGGTGACAGATCGGACGACGTCTGGTTGGTCGAGGAAGCGGTTCCAGGCCATGCAGTACGCCTCGACGATTGCGTCGTAGCTGCCGAGGACCGAGTTCGCGAGCCAGTTCTGGCGCAGATATACCCAAATGCCCTCGGCCGAACTGAGCTCGGGGCTGTTGGGAGGCAGGTAGAGCAGCGTCAGGTTGGCGGGCACACCGCGCCGAAGATGATGTAGGCCCAGCTCTAGCGACAGTCTCACGGCGCCTGCGGTTGCGTGCCCTTCTTGGTCCAGTGCCGGGTGAGCGTGCCCTGTTGCCCCACCCGGGCTTCATCCTGCACCCAGATCTCAAGGGGCTTCCCTCTCGCGTTCTCAGGCAGCACGGCGGTGACCTGTAGAGAGTTCGCGGACCGGATCCATTTGAGGGCATAGCGTGGAAGGTACGCTAAACAACGCTAAGGGAGAACAACCGAGGAACGCTTAGGCGGCGCGGCTGTCCGGCGGAAGATTGAGGGCCTTGCGGCCAGCGGAAGCGGCGGCTCGATCCCAGAGGAAATCGCCGGAAAAGGCAATATGCTCCCAGCCAACCGGCGACGTATGGACAAGCAGATCATCGGGGACCGGGGCCGCTGCCGATCGCAGATGCTGGGCGGCGTCGGCCATGTAGATCGTGTTCCAATAGACGATCGCCGCGATGACTAGGTTGAGGCCTGATGCCCGATATTGTTGAGCTTCATGGCTGCGGTCGATGATGCGGCCCTGGCGGAAGGTGTAGATCGCTTGCGTCAGGGCATGGCGCTGCTCGCTGTTGTTAAGGCCGGCATGGCATCGCCGGCGCAGATCGGGATTTTCAAGCCAGTCCAGCATGAACAGGGTCCGTTCGATCTTGCCGATCTCCTGTAGTGCGACGTCGAGCTGGTTCTGCCGTTCGTAGGCGGCGAGCTTTCGCAGCATGACCGACGGCGCGACGTGGCCAGCCTTGATCGACCCCACGAGGCGCAGCACGTCGTCCCATTGTTCATTGATGATGTCGGTGCGGATACGCTTGCCCAACAACGGGGCGATGGACGGATAGGCCGAAACCGGCGCGATCGGCGCAAGCCGCCTGTCCGGAAAGTCGCGCAGGCGCGGGCAGAAGCGAAATCCCAGCATCGCGCACAGGGCGAAGACATGGTCGGTCGCCCCGCCGGTGTCGGTGTAATGCTCGACGATCCTGAGATCGGTGCCATGGCTGGTGAGGCCGTCGAGGACATAGGGCGCTTCATGCGTGGCGGCCGAGATCACATTGACGTGGTAGGGCCCGCGCTGATCGGAAACATGGGTGTAGAAGCTGAAGCCATGATCGACGCCATAGCGGGCGTTGATGTCGCCGCCCGATGCGCCGCGCTTCGCGCCCCTGAAGAACTGACCATCGGAACTGGACGTTGTGCCGTCGCCCCATACCCGCGAGAATGGCAGGCGGTGGTGCGCGTTGATGAGAACGGCGAGCGCCGCGCGGTAGCTCTCGTCGCGGATATAGGCGTCATGGGTCCACAGGAGTTGATCGCGCGTGACTCCCTGGCTCGCGGCGGCCATGCGCGACAGGCCGAGATTGGTGGCGTCGGCGAGGATGGTGGCGAGCAGCGCATTTTCATTGGGACATGGCTCGCCGGTGCGCAGGTTGGTGAACGCCGAAAGAAAGCCAGTTTCCTGCGCCACCTCATGTAGCAGTTCGGTGATACGGATGCGTGGCATCATCGCATCGAGCCGGTCGGCCAGCGCTTCGGCGTCGGGCGTTGCGATCGTGCGAACGGGGGATATCTGGAGGCGGTCGTCGCGGTATCGCACACCCTCCAAAGCGTCGCGCTTCAGGCGCTGGGCGAATTTCTTCAGCCGCCAGTCCAGTTCGCGCCCCCGCTGTTCGAGCCATTCGCTGGCTGTAGGGGGCAGGCCAAGAGCCGATACGACCGGTTTCGCCTTTGCTTCGCTGAGCAGGTAGCTGTCGAACCGGCGGTATCCCGCCGATCGCTCCACCCAGACATCCCCGGAGCGGAGCTTGTTGCGCAGATGCGCGATCGTCGCGATCTCCCAGAGCCGTCGATTGATCTTGCCGTCGTCGCCCACGACGATTTTCCGCCATTCCTTGCGGAAGGGCATCGGAGCGTCGGTAGGCACATCGCGCTTGCCCGACCTGTTGACGTCGCGCAGTATCTCAATGGCGGCGATCGTTTTCGCGCTGCCCTTTCCGGCCCTGAACTGCAGCGCTTCAAGCAGATCAGGGGCGAACTTGCGCAACGTCGCATAGCGGTCGGCCGCGATCGTCAGCGGATCAAGATTGGCGGTTTCCGCGATCGTCGCCACTTCCGGTCTGGCCTTCAGGAGGGTGTGCCATCCTACCGAGGCGTCCAGGACCTCCATCGGGTCTTCGCCGGTATCGACCGCATCGGTCAGCGCGTCGATCGTCCTGCCAAAGATCAGCATCAGCCGCGCCACGTTCTTCGACGTGGTGGCATAGCTGCGTGCCTGAGCGTTTTTCGCGCGGGTGAAGATGCTGCCGATCAGCTTGTCCGCCATTTCCAGGGCGTTGTCGGTCAGTCGTTCTTCAAGATCGAGCAGGAAAGCGACAAGTGTGGCGCGTCGGCGGGAGGGGATATACCGCTCAATCATATAGGCAGGAGAAGCGCGGCCTTCCCTGACATATTGCCGAAAGCGGTCCGCATGGATGCGGCCAGCCACGTCCGGAGAAATGCCGATCTTCCGCACTTGCCGCAGGCGGTCGAGGATCTGGCGGATGTGATCGGGCTTAGCCGCAATGGGAATGGTCTTGAGCAAAGCGAGTTGGCTCGTGCCGCCGGCGTCGTCGAAGAGCTGATCGAGGGCGTTGACCTGTTCGGTGCTGAGATCGGCGATCAGAGCATAGGCAGCTTGCTTGCGCGCACGCGCGCGTCCCGCGCTGCTGGTGCGTTCGATGGTGGAGATGGACGGCAGCAAAATCCGGGCCTCGCGCAGGGCGGTGACCACGCCCATCGCAATCGTCATCCCCTTGTCGGTCGCCCATGCCGCTTTCGCGGCCGCTTCGATCATGAAGGGAATATCCGCACGGGTCGCCCCCCGAAGGCCCAAGCGCACCGCCAACTCACGGGCATGATCCGTCATTGTCTGATCCCGCGCCGCATAGTTGGCCAGGTCGGTTACGTGCAGACCAAGTTGCTCCGCGACGAAAGCGGCGAGATCATGGGGTATTGCTCCCCTGTCCTGTATCAACTGCGCAAGCGTGATACCCGGGTGCCGCAGGAGCGCGAGTTGCAGCGCCACGCCCAACTGGTTCCGTCGCTCCCGTCGCGCGCCGATGATCTCGATATCCGAAGGTTCGAAGGTGTAGAGCCGTGCCAGGCGGTCGCGATCGGTCGGGATGGCGAGGATCTGATCGCGCTCGCGCTCGGTCAGGAGTTGATGCTTGCGCTTCGTCATGCCGGTTCCCGTCCACAAAAGGTCATCTGCGCCTATGGACAACCATGAGTAAAGAGACATAGTATGTGGACGGATGTCGATGGGGCGAAGCGGCTGTCCTCCATAGCGTCCACAGAACGACCGTTGGGGAGACGCACGGCATGGGCGATATTCTGGGCTATGCCCGCGTCAGCACCGGCGATCAGGATGTTTCGGGCCAAACCATGCGACTGGAGAAGGCCGGCGCCATCAAGGTGTTTACCGACGTCATGTCGGGCAAGAGCATGGAGCGGCCCGGTCTGGCCGAACTGATCGCCTATGCGCGTAAGGGTGATACCCTAGCGGTGGTCCGCCTCGATCGGCTCGGGCGCTCGTTGGCCGAATTGCTCGCCACGGTCGAGACGCTACGCGGCCAGGGCATCGCTCTTCTGAGTCTTGAGGAAAAGATCGACACATCGTCGGCCGCCGGCGAACTCATCTTCCATGTGTTCGGGGCCATTGCCCATTTCGAGCGACGGCTGATTTCCGAGCGGACCAGGGACGGCATCGCTGCCGCACGCGCCAAGGGCAAGCAGCCTGGCCGTCAGCCGCTCGACATGTCCAAGGTGGATGCCGCGATCAAACTGGTTGAAGCCCGTATCTCGCCGACCGAAGCGGCGCGGCAACTCGGCATCGGCCGATCGACTATCTATCGCGAAATGCGCCGCCTTGGCGTGGAAAGGCCTGCCTGAATGTCCAGACCGAAATCCGCTCACGATCTTTCCGGATTGATGAAGTACTTGGGCCGTGCGCCCTGGGACGAGATGATGGACGAGATGCTCGTCGCGCATCTTGGCCCGGCCTGCGATGCGATGGATCTTGAGCCTGATGATATATTCGACATCATCGGCGATCATTGGGAGGCGCAGCTGTGGGGCTGTGCTTTCGAAGACTTGCTCACACAGGAACTCGAGCCTGAAGGCCTCAATCTCGTCGATGAGTATCTCAAGCGCCGGGGCTGGAACGAGAAAGCGCCGAACAAGGCTTACATGCGCGCACTGCGCGATACGGTGATGTCGCTCTATGAGGTTAGCGAGGTCGTCCCCGGGCAGTCGATGACCTTGCGGGATCTTCTGCGCGATATTGCGCCGGTCACGGTGCGCGAACATAGCGCAACGCAGACCCTTGTTAACTGGGACAAGATCGCCGCACGGGTCATCGAGGTGAATGGCCGCCATGGGATTTCCGGCGCCTTATTACCGTTCAGCCCGGACGGCGCCGGGCGAGTGATCGAGGCCTTTTCCCAACTTGAAGACGATGGGCCAGGTACTGACCGACTGTCCCCTCCCGAAAGGGAAGGCCTCCTAAAAGCGTCAGGTCCGATTTTCACCAATATCTGGCTGCTTGATTGTCTGGGCAAGGCCATGTCCGGCAGCGTGCCGGAAATGGTCAATGCCGATGGCGATGATCTTGTGTTCCACCGTATCGTGTTCCCCCTGGCGAAGGGCGTGATCGGCAAGAGCGTGGTTCGCAGGCTGAACGCGGCGCAATGGCTGGAACCTGCGAGCGATACGTTCTGGAACTGGCTGGCGCCAGTGACGAAGAACAGGAAACCACGAACGACCAAAGGCGGGCAGGCTTTTGTGACAACCATGGAGGACGGCACACCTGTTTTTGCCAATGTCGAACTGGTGGGTCGCAAACTGATCGTTGAGGTCAATAGCGCCGCCCGCGCGGAGCAAGCGATCACGCATATGCGCGAATGGCTCGGTGATTGCGTGAGCACACCTATGACCGAAATTCGGACTATGGCCCAGTTCATGGCCGATGACGCCGCCCGCGCTCCGCAGGAAGAGCCGCTCGATATCCCGTCGGACGAAAGGGAGCGCATCGTTCATGAGATGCTGACACGCGAATATACCAAAACGCTTGATGAAGCGGTGCCCGCCCTCGGCAACAAGACACCGCGGGCTTTGGCCCGTACAAAGGCAGGCCGGGCGAAAGTTGCCGACTGGCTAAAATATATAGAGAATGGTGCGGCAAAATCCGGGACTGGCGAGCCAATGGCCACCTATGATTTTACGTGGATGTGGCAAGAGCTGGGGCTGATTGACTTCCGCCGTTGACCGCCCTCACATCGCCGTTCTGGTATTGTTCGGGTTTAGCGTTGTCTGGCGTACCATCCACGCGATGCCCTCTTATAAGCGTGCGCGCACATTTCATGGCGTTTATGTGCGCGCACGGCAAGAGACGACAAGCCGGGTTGCCCTCGCCGTCAAAGCGAGGATAGACATATCCTAATCGGTAAAAGGGAATAAATCACGATGCCGCATAGCGACGATTGGCAGTATGATCCGATCCTTGAGCGCGAACTAACCACCCGCCGCCCCGCTGGGGGATTGATCCAAGCGGTCGAGATTGCGCAGCTGCCGTCGAGTGAATGGATCATCAATGTCAAAGTATCGTGGCGTGGCGATAAGTGGCTGAATGTCTGCCTTTTCGAGCAACCGACGCTTAAAACCTACAAGCGACTGTCAAGTGCTGTGCGACATGTCGTGCTCGATTACGGATATGAGGATGACCATATCCGATTGGTCCCTGACAAACAATGTAGCAACAAAGTGGCGTTTTAGGCTTCCCTTTCCCCTTCATCGTGATATGTGCATAAATCTCGATGACGAGGGAGAAAGCGATGAAAGCTTTTAATTTCGCGCTCGCGACTGCCCTGGTGGGGGCTGCGGTGCAATCGACCCCCGCTGTAGCGTCGGACAATACCTGGGCATGTGAGGTTGTGCTGTGCATCTCCAACCCGGGTGGTCCGACGCAATATCCAGCCTGTGTTCCACCGATCACGAAACTGTGGCGCGTGCTGGCTCTCGGCGGCAGCTTCCCGACATGCACGGGCGGGGGCATCGCGAAGACCAAATACAAGAAGCCGGATGATGGGAGGCCTGGGCGCTTGACGGTCACTTGGACTGACGGGCGGCAACAGACCTACTATCAGCCGCGCAACTGACCGGGAGCGGGAGCGTGTTCCTCGAAACCGGAGCCGTTCTTGCGCTGGCGGCGCAATGCGCCCCAGCGGTATCACCGCATACGATCGCCGCGATCGTCGATGCGGAATCTTCGAACTATGTTTTTGCGATCAACGTCAACGGCGTGGCCACTCAGCCGCGCCGTCCGCGTAATGAGGCTGAGGCCATCGCAACCGCACGTTCCTATGTCGCGCGCGGCTACAGCGTGGATCTCGGCCTCGGCCAAATAAATTCACGCAACATGGGTTGGCTCGGCCTGACGTGGGACACTGTTTTCAAGCAGTGCGCCAATGTCGAAGCGGCAGGCCGTGTGCTCCTGTCCAATTTCCGTTCGGCCAAGACGGGTCGCACCCCGCAAGAGGCCCTTCGGGTCGCACTCAGCATGTATAACACAGGCTCTCAATCGAGAGGTTTCCGCAACGGCTATGTCGCCCGCGTGGAGAATGCAGGCCGGCGCGTTAGCGGTCGGCCTGCGACCGCAATCCCGACTGTCATCGTGGGCGATCAGCCCGCCAGCGCCGCCATGAGCGACACTGGCGCCGGTCGTGTGCCGGTGGAGCTGGCGGAAATCGCAGCGGAGAACATGGAGGCGGCTCCACCGCCTGCACCGCCTGCGTGGGATGTTTTCGGCCGCGCCCAACACGCGCGGATTGGTTCGTAAGGCGAAGATAGGAGTTGTCGAATGTTTCGTATCTGGAAGATCAAAGCTGAATCCCGGCTCGATGCGTTGCTCGCGCGTTTCAAGCCCTCGCCGCTCATGGCGCGCGCGCTGCCCCTGTCGCTGCTGGCAAGCCTGCTCGTAGCGGAGCCGGCTTTTGCGCAGGCAAACTTTGAAGGCCTGGCCGACAACATTCTCGGCCTGCTGAGCAACGGTTTGCTCCGCACGCTGGCGATCATTGCGATCATCGTCGTCGGCCTTTTGTGGTTCCTCGGCCGCGCTTCGGTGCAGATGCTCGTCACGGTCGTAGTTGGCGTGGTGATCGTGTTCTCCGCGCCGTGGATCGTCGACACGATTACGGGGTGATCGGGGATGGACGGTCAGGAAGAAATGACAAAAGACCCGCTGTTCTTGGCCGTCACCCGCCCCGCTTTGTGGGCGGGTGTTCCCATTGAAGCGGGCGCGCTCATCATCATGGCGGGCGCAATCACGTTGGTTGGTTCGGGCAATCCTCTCTACGGCGGCGCAGCCGCCGTCGCGCTTTATGCGATGGCGCGGCTTATCGTTCGGCATGACGTGAACGCATTCCGGCTGATCTTCCTGTGGGGCCGGACCAAAGCGGCGAACCGGAACCGCGTCTTTTGGGGTGGGTCGAGCTACACGCCGCTGCCGCTCTACGGAATCAAGCGAAAGGGATTTGGTCGTGGTGTTCGGTAAGAGCGCGCTCGCGGAGAAGGTGCCTTTTGACAAGGCCAAGCGGGAGGAAATGCCCGAGAAATTCTTGCCGTATTCGCGGCATGTCAATGAGCATGTGGTCGCCCTCGATAATGGCGATCTGATGCTCATGCTCGAACTGGATGGGCGGCCCTTCGAGACTTCGGACGTGCGCGATCTGAACGATTGGCACACGCGCCTCAACGGGGTCTGGCGCAATATCCATGACGAGCGGCTTTCGATCTGGACGCACATGCTGCGGATGCGCGTGCGCGACTATCCAGGCGGCACGTTCCGCTCCCATTTCGCCGCTAAGCTCGATCAAAAATATTATGAGCGGATGACGGCCGAACGCATGTTCCGCAACCGCTTTTTCATGACGGTCGTGATCCGCCCAACGGCAAACGCGACCGACAAGCTGATGGATTTCCTGCGCAAGAAGCAGGAGGACAAGAACGCCAATATCGCGGAAGCCCTAGAGCTGCTGGAAGACAAGGTGCGCGATCTGGAAAAGCTGCTGCTGCGCGTTCGTCCGCGCCGTGTCGGCATCTATGAGCACCGCGGCCTCCTGTTCTCCGAACCGCTGGAAATATTGAACCAGGTGATGACAGGGCGCTATCGGCGCTGCCCTCTGGTCCGTGGCCGTCTCGGCTCGGCGCTCTATGCGAGCCGCGCGATCATCGGCGCTGAGACATTTGAGGTCCGCGACGCCGATCATTCGATGTTCGGCGGCATTTTCGGTATTCGCGAGTATCCGTCATCGACAACGCCGCGCCAGTTTGAATCGCTGCTGTCGGTCGATTTCAGCCTCGCCATAACGCAGTCGTTCACGTTCCTGTCGCGCACAGCGGCAACAGAACGGTTTCGGCTTCGCCAGACCCAAATGGCGAACGCCGGTGACAAGGCGATCAGTCAGATGGATGAGCTGATCGACGCGGCCGACGATTTGCAATCGAACCGCTTCGTGCTGGGGGACCATCATTTCACGCTGACGGTGTTCGCGGAGGATTTGAAAAAGCTGCGCGATAACATGTCGATCGCGCGCGCGGCCCTGGCCGATACGGGCATGGTCGCCGCCCGCGAAAGCGCGGCGCTGGAAGCTGCCTATTGGTCGCAGCTGGTCGGCAATTTCGCGTGGAGGGCGCGCCCCGCGCCGATCACGTCATATAATTTCTCGGCGTTCTCGCCCTTCCATACCTTCCCGGCAGGGCACGAGGACGGCAATCATTGGGGGCCTGCGGTCGCCTTGCTCAAGACAAGCGCTCGCAGCCCCTATTACTTCAATTTCCATTCGGCGGACCTGGGCCATTCGATGGTCATTGGTCCATCGGGCGGCGGCAAGACGGTGCTGGTCAACTTCCTGATGGCGCAGCTCGAAAAGTTCAACGCGCGCCATATCTTCATCGACAAGGATCAGGGCGCGGAAATTTTTGTTCGAGCCAGCGGCGGCACCTATCTCGCGCTGCGCAACGGGGAGCCTACGGGCTTCGCTCCGCTCAAGGCGCTCGACAATACGGCTTCCCATCGCGCGTTCCTCGGTCGCTTCATCCGCCAGCTGGTGAAGCAAGAGGGTGCGCCGATCACGGTGCAGGAATCGCACCTGATCGACGATGGCATTGAAGCCGTGATGAAGCTGCCACGCGAGCAACGCTCGCTGTCGGCGCTGCGGACCATGCTCGGCATGTCGGATTCGGGCGGCGTCGGCGCGCGCCTGGTCAAGTGGACCTCCGAGGGGAACCTTGGCTGGGTTTTCGATAATGAGGAAGATTCCATGTCGCTCGAAGCCCGTTTCGTGGGCTTCGATATGACCGACTTCCTCGAAAACGCGGAAATCCGCACGCCGGTCATGCTCTACCTGTTCGAGCGGATAGACGCGCTCCTGACAGGCGAGCGCATGGTTATTGCGATTGACGAATTTTGGAAGGCTCTGGCCGATCCGGCGTTCACGGCATTCGCGCAGGATGGCCTCAAGACATACCGCAAGCGCAATGCCTTCCTCGTCTTTGCAACACAGTCGCCTGCGGACGCGCTGCGGTCCACGATCAGCCATTCGATCTTGGAGCAGGTCGCGACGAAAATCTTCCTGCCCAATCCGTTCGGCCAGCGCCGAGATTACATCGAAGGCTTCTCGCTGTCGGAGGCGGAATTTAAGCTGGTGCGCGAAGAGCTGTCGCCGGAAAGCCGCAAATTCCTCGTGAAGCAGGGCCATGACTCCGTTGTGGTCGGCCTGGATCTCATTGGCATGGACGATGAACTGGCCGTGCTGTCGGGGCGCGCTGAGACAACGGGCGTGGCCCGCGAAGTGATTGCCGAACTGGGCAATGATCCGAAGCTCTGGTTGCCGGAATTTCACCGGCGCCGGCGCCCAAGCTGAAAGGAGTGAGACTATGAAGCAGCTTTTCTTGGCGGCTGTGTCGATCGGGAGCCTTGCGGCCGCGACGCCAGCCAGTGCGCAGGGTATCCCTGTGTTCGATAGCACGTCCGTGCTCAAGCATATCGAACAAATCCAGAAGACCATGCAGATGATTGAGCAGGGTCGCCAGCAGATTGCGGAAGCGCAGCAGCTCTACCAAGGGCTGAACCAGCTGACCGATGTTTCCTCGATCGCCAACCAGCTCAAGACGGATTCGCTTCGCACGCTCGGCGTCGATGTGAACTCCCTCGAACGCATGGCGCGCGGCGATTTCAGCGGCGGCGGCGGCTACGGCGGCCGTTCCGATGCGATCTATCAGGACATGCTCGAACGTCTCGGCGTGTCCGCGAATGGCGATCAAACCGATGTTCGCTATCAGTCGGCGCGCTCGATCGCGATGGACAAGGCCATGGCCGAAGGGATGGGCGAAGCGGCCACATCGCGCGGCGAAGGCTTGGAAGAGCTGCGCAGTCGCCTAGCGTCGGCGTCAACGGCCAAGGAAGTTGCTGACCTACAAGCGCGCATCCAGCTCGAAAGTGCGTCGATGATGAACGACCAGCTCCGCGTCGATGCCATGGAGCGGGCGCGTCGGGCTGAGCAAGCGGCCAAAACGGCGGAAGCACTGTCCAGCTATTCCCGCGATCGTGAAGAGCAACTGGCCCGCGCACGGGCAGCGGCGGGAATGTAAGAATGCGAAAGATGGCCTTAGTAGCATTGAGCGCAGCCGGCTTAATCGCCGGCTGCCAACGCGCGCCCGCTTTTCCCGAAATCCTCATGACCTACCACGACGTGGAATGGCTCAAAGCCAATGAAGATCAAATTCCGGTGATCGTATCGGAGTGCGACAAGATCATGAACAGCGAACTCAAACAATCCGATCTTCCCATTCCCGTCGCCAAGAATTGCAGAGGCATCAAGTCCGCCATCGCGTCCATCAAATATTCCCGTGACCGAGAAGATCAGATGGCTCGCGCTCGCAAAGCGGCGGGAATGTGACAGCTCGAAGCTCAATTAAATAATAACGCGGAGCGATCTGGTGGAATACGATCTATTCACAAATGCCTATCAGGGCTTCGTCAACGAACTCAACTCTTCTGTAGTTTCAAACTACGCTGGGTTTGTTGGCTGGATCGCTGGGCCGCTCCGCACGGGAATGGTGATTTATATCATACTGCTCGGCTACGCTATCATGCGCGGTGCTGTGCAATACCCGTTCCGCGAATACGTCTATCGCTCCCTCATGCTCGCTGCACTCTATTGGGCTGTGACAAGCCTTTACGGAGCATCAATTGCACAAATGATCGTGACGGGGCTGCCTAATGAGTTTGCCTCAATCATCGGAGGCTCGCCAAATGGCGTCGGTGGGTCGTTTGATACGATGTGGGCGCGCGTCGATGTTGCGCTGATAGGGATGCAGGATGCCACCAAGGAATATGCGGAGCAGAACGCCAGCATGTGGGATTTGCAGGGGGCAGCGACTGCGATCATCCTGTGCATCGGCGCAACCATAATCATCTTGCTAACCGCTGTAGCCGCGTTGTTCGCGCTCGCGGTTGGCTTTGTGATCGTGCTCTATGCGCTGTTCGCGCTGGCCTGTCTGGCGGTGGTTGGTCCGATATTCGTCGGTGCGCTGCTGTTCGATTCCACCAGAAGCTACTTCTTCTCGTGGCTCGGTAGCGTCCTGAACTTCTTGATGCTGTCTTTGTTCGCATTGTTGCTGGTGCTTGTCGTCGCCAACGTCGCAGAATCTGCAACAGCATCCTTCGACGGTCAGTTTGAGCACGTTTGGGACACATGCGTTCGCATCATCGCCTTCTACGTCCTCGCCTGCTTCTTCTTCCTACAAATCCCCGGAATTGCGGCCTCGTTGGGCGGTGGTGCTGCTGCGATGGTGTCGCAGTTCGGTAACGCCGTGATGAGCGGTGGCGGGGCAGTGGCAACGGGCGCAGGGCACGCGGCCAGCGATGCCCGCGCCATGGGGGCCAGCATGGGACGGGGCTTCTCGTCGGCGGTTCGCCGTTGGCGCAACCGAAACACAATCACCAGAGCTTGAGGGAATGAATATGCGCAAGTTGCTTGGACTCGGAATCTGCCTGGCGCTGGCGGCCTGCGCAGGCCAGCCCGTCAAAAAACCAGCCAAATGCGAGGGGCCGATGCGGCCCGCAAATCCGCATGGGCTTACCCTTCCCTCGATCCCGGATCAGGCCGCGCAGCGAACCGCCCCGGCGAATGTGGACGTGTTCAATCAGGGCACACCGGCAACTCCGGACGCCGCCCCGGCAGACCCTGCCACTCCGGGGAATGAACAGTCGGACGCATCGCGGGCGGTCGAAGTGCCGCGTCTAAGCGCCTCGCTGCGCGGCCCGATCTACTCGAATTGCTGAGGTGTTACGATGGCAGTTGGTATTCCAAAGGACGAGCTGAAAGCCTATTTTGAAGAGGCTGCAAGCTGGGAACGTGACAAGCTTGCGGCGGCCGAGCGCTCCAAAAAGCTGGCGTGGGTCGTCGCTGGCGTTGCTGGCGCCCTCGCGACTGCTGGCGTTGTGGCCGTTGCAGCGCTGACGCCTCTGAAAACGGTCGAGCCATATGTTATTACGGTGGACCGTAACACGGGCGAGGCGTCGATCGCCGCCAAGCTCCACGGTGACGCGACGATCACCTATGACGAGGCGGTCCGTAAGTATTTCCTCGCTACCTATGTCCGCTATCGCGAAGGCTGGATAGCGGCCGCTCGCGAAGAATATTTCGATGCGGTCATGGTCATGTCGGCGCGGCCCGAACAGGATCGGTGGTCACGCTTCTACAAGACCGACAATCCCCAAAGTCCGCAAAACATCCTTGCGAACCGCACTGATGTTTTTGTCGAAATCAAGCGGGTGTCGTTCCTGGGCGGCAACGTCGCGCAGGTCTATTTCACCAAGGAATCTGTGACCGGCTCGAACTCGACCAAAACCGATGCCGTCGCGACCATCAAATACAAGGTCGATGGCACGCCGAGCAAGGAAGTGGACCGCTTCAAAAATCCGCTTGGCTATCAGGTCGAGAGCTATCGCGCTGACGTGGAGGTGCCCCAATGACCGTGTTGAAGTGGAGCGCCCCGTTTGCGCTCGCGATCGCGCTGGCTGCGTCGCCGGCGATGGCCGAAGAAACGCCCCATGCGACGGTGCTCGATCACCGGGTTCGTGAAGCGAACTACAATGATCGGCAAGTCTATGAGATTCCGGGCGTGTTCCGCATCGCCACGGAAATCGTCTTCGCCAAGGATGAAGTAGTCGAGCATGTGGCGCTGGGTGATACCGTGTCCTGGGAAGTCGCACCGGCTGCCAATTCGCTCTTCATCAAACCACGCGAGCGAGCGGGTCGCACGAACCTGACAGTCATTACACGTTCGCGCTATGGCCCGCGCAGCTATCGGTTCGCTCTGTCGCCAACGCAGCGGGGCAGCGGCTTCTATACGGTCGTTTTCCGCTATCCTGAACAGGAAGCGGCCGAAGCGCAGGCGCAAGCCGCCATGGCCCAGCTGGCCCAGCTGAAAGCCTTGGAACGCGGCGCGGTGAAGTCCGCGCTCGATATTGGCGTGCTGGAAGGCACGCGCAACGCCGATTACATCATGCAAGGATCGACGGCCATCCAGCCCTCCGAAGTGTCTGATAACGGACAGTTCACGGTGATGCGCTTCCCCAACCAGCGTGAGTTGCCGGCGTTCTTCATCGTCAATCCTGATGGATCGGAAGCCATCGCCTCCTTCGATGTGCGCGATGAATATGTGGTGCTGCACGGGGTTTACAGGACAATCCGGCTGCGCCGGGGCCTCGAAGTGCTCTGCATCCATAATCAGAAGACTGACTATTACGGGCGCGATCCCAAAACTGACACGGCCTCGGGGCTGGTCGAGCGAACCACAGGGGTTGAGTAAGATGGCTGCGAACGATCATGACAATGCGCCGCATGGCGACAACATCATTTCGCAGGGCGAGACGGTCGAAAACCGGCCCCTCGCATCGGAGCCGGTGCCCGATCCGGAAGACATTGAGCGGCAAAGCGAGCGCCAGGCCAAGATTGCCGCCCTTCCGAACAGGTCGATCGACCCCAAAAAGGCGGTCGTCCTCGCTGCGATTGCCTGCGGCGCGATCGTGCTCGGTTTCAGCACAATCGACGCGATGCGGAGCGATCCGACCGAAAAAGCCGAGAAAGCCGAAAAGCCGGATGAAAGGCAGCTCGCCAACTACGATCCCAAGTCGATCATAGCGCCAACGCTTGCCGATGCGCCAAATGATCCGAACGCGCCGGTGCCCATGACGGAAGTGCCCGCCCTTGATGGAAGCCAAGCGCCCCGCACAGCCGGGGCAAGCGGCCGCCCCCAAAAGTCTGAGGGGCAAGTCATCGCAGAGGCCCAACGCCGCGCCGGGATCATGGCTTATGGTGGCGAAAACAGCGGCGGCGTCGGTGGAGCGGTGGCAGCTGCCACCGGCCTGCCCATGGGCGGCGGCGCAGGAGCACAGGGCGCGCAGTTGATTGGTGCGTCGGCCGATGGCGATGGGCAAGGTGGATCGCGACGGACCAATCTGGAAAACATGCGCCAGACCTCGCAAATTGATCGGGTCTCGGGCCGCGACATTGGCAACCGCGATATGCTGATCCTCGCGGGTTCGTTCATTCCGTGCGTGCTGCAAACCGCGATGGATTCCAGTCAGCCCGGATATGTCAGCTGCATCATTCCCCGCGACATTTATTCGGACAACGGCCGCGTCGTTCTGCTGGAAAAGGGAACGCGCGTCCTGGGCGAATATCAAACCGGCGTCCAGCGCGGGAAATATCGTCTCTTTGCGGTATGGAACCGCGCCGTCACGCCTCGCGGCGTGGCGATCGACGTGGGTTCGCCCGCCAGCGATGCGCTTGGCCGTTCGGGCATGGCAGGCGGCGTGAAGAACTTCTTTTGGGAACGCTTCGGGGCGGCGCTGTTGTTCAGCTCGCTTAACGATGCCGCTTCGATCGCCGCCTCGGAAGTTTCCGACGCGGATAACGTCACGCGGGTTCCCAGCCAAGCGTCAGACACGATCTTGCGGGATACGATGCAGATTCAACCGGTGCTTCGTATCAATCAGGGCGCGGAAGTGGGGATCATGGTCGCGCGCGACTTCGATTTCTCCAACATCTACGGCCTGCGGCTTCGGCGCGGCCAATGAGCAATACGGCTGTCCTCGAAAACGCCTTGCTGCCGCTGCGCCCTCTGCTCGCGCGTGAGGACGTAACGGAGCTGGTGATTAACAACGCTGGCGAGGCTGCGATTGAAACGCGCGATGGGTGGTCCTGGGAGACATTGCCCGACCTCAATGAAAAGTCGCTGCTCGCGCTCGCGCGGGCAGCGGCGGCTTTCACGCATCAGGACATAAGCCAGTCCACGCCGATCTGCTCCACAATCCTCCCCAGCGGCGAGCGTGTGCAGCTGGTAGTGCCGCCTGCTGTCCCTGCCGGCACAGTCTCCATCACCATCCGCAAGCCATCATCGGTGACGTTGACGATGGAGGATTTCGAGCGCGGTGGGCTGTTTAGCGAGACAAAGATCGCAACCCGGCAAGTCTCGCCGCTCGATGTTGAATTGCGCGATCTGCTCGACGCAGGAAAGCACGTCGAATTTTTCCAAAAGGCAGTCCAGGGCCGCAAGAATATCCTGATTTCTGGCGCTACCGGCTCGGGAAAGACGACGCTCTCTAAGGGGCTGATCCAGCTCATTCCGCCGCATGAGCGTCTGCTGACGATCGAAGACACGCGCGAACTGGTGGTCCCGCATCGTAACGTGGTCCACATGCTCTATGCGAAGGACAAGCAGGGCACCGCGAAAATCTCTGCAAAGGATCTTCTGGAATCGGCCCTGCGTATGCGGCCTGACCGGATATTGTTGCAGGAGCTGCGCGACGGCACCGCGTTCTTCTATCTCCGCAACGTCAACTCGGGCCATCCTGGCTCGATCACGACGATCCATGCGGACTCGGCCGAACTCGCGTTCGAACAGCTGACATTGCTGGTCAAGGAAAGCGAGGGCGGCGCCGATCTGGCCCGTGACGACATTCGCAGCCTGCTCAAGCTGCTGGTTGATGTGGTCGTGCAGACCAAGAAGGTCGAAGGCCGCTTTCGCGTGACGGAGATATATTTTGATCCAGAAAACAGGCTCTAACAGGCTCGCACTGGCCCTCGTCCTCCTTCCGATCACACTCCTGCTGATCGGCCTGCTGACCGGCACGGTGGCGTGGTTCTTTCTCAAGATGCCCGCCGCGGCTTATGATCCGCTCAAGCTCCCCGGCTTCTTCTGGTATTACCGCCATGATCCTGTCGTGACCGAAGCGCTCTGGCGAGGGGCGGTCATTGGCGTGCCGCTGCCGGTGTTGCTTATGGCGATCGTCCTGCGGCCGAAAAAGAACCTTCACGGTGAAGCCCGCTTCGCGCGCGAAGGTGAAATCCGCAAGGCGGGCCTTCGCGCGAAAAAGGGCATTGTGCTCGGCCGCGTCCGCAACCGCTTCCTCATGGTGGGCAAGATGGAGCATGTATTGCTCGAAGCGCCTACCGGATCGGGCAAGGGCGTCGGCATCGTCATCCCCAATCTGTTGCAATGGCCGGATTCGGTTGTCGTGCTCGATATTAAGCGCGAGAACTATGAAATCACGGCGGGTTTCCGCCGCAAGGGCGGCCAAAAGGTTGTGCTGTTCAACCCTACGGACAGAGAAGGCCGCACGGCCCGCTACAACCCGCTTAGCTACATCAACAGGGCCGATCCAATTGAGGTCCTGGTCGAATTGCAGAAGATCGCGACGATGCTCTTCGTGCCCCCGGAGAAGGGCGAGGCATTCTGGACGGAATCAGCCCGCACGGCCTTTGTCGGCATTGCATCGTGGATCGCGGCCAAGCCTGAACGTCCCTTCTCGTTTGGCGAGATATACCGGACCATCACGATGCCGGGGATGAAGGCATTCTTCGCCAAGGAAGCTGGCGATAGCGCGCTATCGGAAGGGTGCCGCGCCGCGTTGAGCGATTTTACGTCCAGCGCGGACAACACATTCACCGGCATTATCCAGACCGTCACCTCGAAGCTCAATCTCTGGATCAATCCCATTGTCGATCGCGCGACGGCCGAAAGCGACTTTTCCCTGACGGACCTGCGCCGCATCCCGACCTCGATCTATCTCGGCGTCTCGCCGGATGAACTCGATAGGGTCGCGCCGCTCTACAATTTGTTTTTTCAGCAGCTGATCGACCTCAACACCCGGCAACTGCCCGACGATAGCGAAAAGCTGTCCGTGCTGCTCATTCTGGACGAATTTGCGCGGCTCGGCCGCGCCCAGGTCATTGCAAATGCGTTCTCCTATGTGCGCGGCTATGGGCTTCGTCTGCTCCCGGTCATCCAGTCCCGGTCCCAACTGCGGAATGTCTATGGTGAGCATGGCGCGGACGAAATCGTATCGAACTGCGGTGTCGAAATTGCCTTCACGCCGAAGGAGCTGCGGGTCGCAAAGGAACTGTCGGAACGCCTCGGCTTTCTCGGTCAGGATGCGGAAAGCCGGTCCCTGACGATACATGGATTGCTCGCCAATCGAAGCAAGACGATCTCGGAACAGCGCCGCGCGTTGATGCTCCCGCAAGAGCTGATGCAGCTGCCCGAAGACGATATTCTCGTCATCCGTGGCGGTATCCCCGTCATTCGCGGGAAGAAAATCCGCTATTTCAAGGATTCGGTTTTCCGCTCGCGCCTGACGACTGCCCCGGCAGTGCCGGCGCTGCCCAAGCCGGTCGTGCCGATCGCGCCCGTCGATGATCTGAGCGATGAAGAGCTGGCGGCTTTCAACGATTATTCCGCACTGGCCGATGACCAGGTGCAGGACATTCCCGAAGACGTTCTCGCCCTCGATCGCGACATGCCGAACCTCACGGTGAAGGACGGCAGCATGGCTTTCGATGAAATCGACTTCGACGACATTATTGGTCCCGATCCGACGAAAGAGGAATGGGAAGGTCAGCGCCGGGATCTAGTTCTAAGTGAAGGAGAAGAATATGGCCGATAATGGTGAACAGGCGCCCGCAAAATCAGCTGATGCACCGGCCAAGGCGTCGGATAAAGCCGACGCGCGCCTTTTTACGGTCAGCGACACGCGAGGCGCTAAGGTATTCCAGACCTTCCCCGAAGCCATTCAGGCGTTCGCAAAATCAAATATCCACGGCGATGTGGCACTTGATATGAAAGTCGGTGACAAGCGCGTGCAGCTGGCTTGGACGTCCTGGGAGAATGATGGGTCCAACGCCGTGCCGGGCTACTACAGCCCCTCCGTCAAATCCTACCTCCAGTCGGCGGACAAGGCCACGCCCGATCAGCTGCGCGAAAAGCTGGCGGCCGCACAGAAAGATATTGATAACTGGCCGAAGAAGCCCAAGCGTGAAGCGGCGCCCTCCCCCTCGGCCGACAAGACGCTCAACATTCATGAGGGCGCTCGCGCAAAATCCGGCCCGGAAGAAATGGCCGCACCTTCGCGCGCCGATCAGGCGGCAACGTCGAAACCCCAAGCCAAACAGGTTGACGATAAAGCCTTGGCGCTACCGGCCCAGCTCGAACGAAAATATCTGCGCGTAGGCGACGATCTGTTTCGAAGCGGTCGCGATGAAAAGCCCGATATGTCGATCAAGGGACAAGATGGCATCCGCATCAACAAGGACCATGCGATTGGCGATGCGGTCGCCATTGCGAAGCATAATGGCTGGCAGTCGATCCGTGTTCATGGCAGCGATGATTTCAAGAAGGCGGTCTATCTGGAAGCTGCCCGCGCCGGTGTCGCCGTCAAAGACTTCGAGCCTTCTCCCCAGCTGAAACTTGAGGGAGAGAGATTGGCGGCGCGTGACAAGGCGCGCGAAGCTCAAGACCCTACGAAAAGAGCGAGCATGGCAAAGCAAGACCCTACCGAGTCTCGCGCGGCGGCCGAACAATTCCGCCGTAACTCCCACCGCGAGAATGCGACCGATCCGCAATTCAAGGCCGCGCAATCGCACGTCCTGGCGGCCTCAATCGAAGCTAAGACGCGCTTTCCCAAAAAGGAGGATCAGGCGCGCTACGTCGAGAACGCGAAGGAAACGGTGGCCAAGCGGATTGAGAACGGCGGACCGATCCCTGCGGCACGTTTCGAGCAACAGCGCCAGAATGAGGCTACCCGCATAGCCCGCGAGGATTTGACGCTTCGCCAGCAGGAAAGAAAGCCGTCCCGCTCGCGCTAGATGCATGGCTCGTGCCTTTTGGAAATGGGAGCCGCACGATGAACATTCCCCGGCCTGATCCAGTGGCGTCGAGAGACGTGTCAGATCTCGATCGTCACATTGAAACCTTGCTTCGCGTGATTCATTCCAGAAACCTCGCTTGGTCTGATCTAAGCGAAGTGGGTAAACAGATGGACCGCCCTCTGACGGACGTTGAGCAATTGCTTACAAATGTGGGCGACGACGCCCATGAAATCACCCTTGCTACCGAGACGATCATAACAGCCCTCAAGCTGCAACGTGATGCGCTCGCGATCCAAAGCTCTCGCCGTAGAACACGCTTCGGCTCGATGCTCCTGCTCATGATCCCCGTGTTCTTCGTAGGTTTGATGATTGGGACATCTTACGGGATAGATGAAGGTCGGGCGCGGGAGCGTGAAGCCTTAAAGTATCCGGTGCTACCCCAGCTGTCCGTAGATCGTGACAGGCTCAAAACTGACGGAAGGTAGAGCGGTGGCAGCTGCCACCGCTCGCGATCTCTTGATGGGCTATGGCCTCATGAGGCACGATGAAGAAATCTGACAGGGCAAAGAAACATACCGCCAAGGTAATCGAGGCGGCTGCACGCGCCCATGAAGCTCTCGATTATTTCAACGGCAACGTCACAAATCCGTTCGATGAGCTAACATGGCCCAGCATTGCCGAAGGATATCTTCTAGTCGCGCAGAAGGCGGTATCAGACGCCTTGATCGCCTTGGAACGTGCAAACAGCGTTGGTTGGACCAAGCACGGCAAGTAGCTAGAGTCGGATGCGACCAAGTTGAATCGGCGAGGATTCCCATCGGGCTGATTTTCTGATTCAGAGTGCTGGCTGGGACGGAGGCCGGCATGGGATGGGCAAGCCTTATTCAGATGATCTGCGCGACCGTGTCGTTGCGGCGATGGCGGCGGGGAGGAGCTGCCGTGACGTTGGGGCGGCGTTCGCCATCGCGCCGAGCACGGCGGGCAACTGGTATCGACGCTATCAGCGAACGACGAGCCATGCGGCGCGGCCGATGGGTGGCGACCGGCGCTCGAAGCTGACGGAGCAAGCGGGATGGATCGCCGATCGGCTGGCGCAGGCGTCCGAGCTGACGCTGGGCGAGGTGCGGGACGATCTTGCCAGGCGCGGCGTCGCGGTCAGTTACGCGAGTGTCTGGCGGATGGTCAGGCGGCTCGGGCTGCGGCACAAAAAAAAGGACCATCTTCGCGACTGAGCAGGACCGGCCCGATGTCGTCATCGCCCGCGACATCTGGCGCGCGGCGCAGGCCGGGCTGGACTTCGCTTCGCTGGTGTTCGTCGACGAGACCGGGACCACGACCAGCATGACCCGGCTGCGCGGCTGGGGTCGCAAGGGCAAGCCGCTCTACGGCCAGGCGCCGCATGGCCACTGGATGACGTCCACCTTCGTCGCCGGGCTCCAGCACGATGGCATCCTCGCGCCGATGCTGATCGACAGACCGATGAACGGCAGCATCTTCCGGCAATGGCTCGTCGAACACCTGATCCCCGAGATGCGGCCGGGCAGCATTGTCGTCTGCGACAACCTGCCGGCGCACAAGGTGGCCGGGATCCGCCAATGCCTCGAGGACGCCGGGATGGGACTGCTCTACCTCCCGCCCTACAGCCCCGACTTCAACCCGATCGAACAGGCCTTCGCCAAGCTCAAAGCCTTGCTACGCCGCGCCGCACCCCGATCGTTCGAAGCCATCTGCGACGCCCTCAAGCTCATCCTCAACCGCTTCAGGCCAGCCGAATGCGCGAACTACCTCCGACACTCGGGCTATGTGCAAACCTGAGCGAGTCTGACTCTAGCGTTCTGGCCCTTCACGCGAACGATCGCGGTCCCTAGATCGTTCGTTCTGCCTCTTCCGCTCGATCGCGGCAACCGATCGCTCATGGATTGTAGGCGTTCGCCCTGCCCCCACAAACTCCCGCACCTGGTCGGCAAGCTGGCGATCAGCTGGATCGCTGCTTACCTCAAGCCGCTTGGCGGCGGCTAGATAGCGGCGATGCGTCTCATTCCATGCCTGCCGCCCGCGCACCACGAAATCCGGAGCGGTGGACCGTCCCGCCAGCTGGTCGCGTGCGGCGGCAGTGATTTTCTGATTGGCAAACGGCGCAGGTGCGGTGCCGGCCATGTAGCGCTGCCGCATCCGATTCAGGGCCATGCTTTGACCGGCTCGGCCGACACCACGCGCTGCGCGAGGCGTTGCCTCCGCTGTAACCCCCCTCGCCCGCAATTCCTCGGCAAAGCGCTCTCGGTAATGATGCAGCGTTTGAGGTCGCGGGTTGAAGCGTCTTCCCGTGTCACCGCGCGCCGCAACCGTCACATGAACGTGGGGCCGCGGTGTGTCCGTATGCAGCGCCAGGACGTAATCCCACTCATGCCCGATCTCGCTCCGCGCGACCTCGCGCACCGCTGAAAGAACCTTGTCGGGGTCTGTCCCTGACGGCATCGAAAAAACCATGCTCACGGCGGCTACGGTAGAATTGTCACGCCAATAGACAGGATCGCCCCAATCGCGCGCCAGCTCCGCCCGATCTTCCTTGTCAGTCAGAATGTCGCCATCACGCGTTTCAAGCGGCACATCGCCTTTTCGACCGATATAGTCGAAATGCGCAGCCGCGTGGTTCTTGCCCTTCGGCCTGCCCGTAACCTTGACCATGACCTCCGGAGCACGGCTGACAACGCGGGCAAGCCGCGCCCGGGTGCTCCCGCCCTGGCCTGCCCGCCTCGAACTCAGCGAGCGCAGCAACATGTCAGCCCCGCGCCTGTTCGGGTCGCTGGTCAGCTTTGGTTTGAACAGCGCGGCGAGCTGTCCCGCCTCAAAGCTGCTGTCAAAGTCGCTCACTGGAAACCTCCCAATAGGACAGGTCAGCTTTCGTAGCAGCGCCGATACCTTCGACGGCAGCGCCGATCGCCGCGCGCAGGTCGTTGACCTTTTGCAGCTCGCCGGCGATCTCCGCTGCATTGTCCGCCAGCGCCATCTTGTTCGCGGCTCGGGCGATCTGATTCACGTTGCGCCCAATGCGCTGCAACGCCTGACGGCAATTCAACAGCTCCTCGCGCAATTCGCGATCGACAGGCGCGGCAATGCCGATGTGTCGCCGCACAAGAGCCATGGCCCAGGTCGCCGGGGTCATGCGGCGCTCTTTTGCGCGATGGCGGATCACGGCCAGTTCGGTTTCGGTCGGACGAAGATAAAGGCGATGCTCGCCAGCGGCCTCGCGGTCGGCAACAGGCGCGGCCTCGCTGGCCGCCCCGGACTGCCGGAGCACGGCGTCCACCAGCTGACGCATAAAGGGGCCGCGCCCTCCCCTTGTCTGCGCGAGCGCGTCGATCTTTGCGAGTTTGGTCGCCTCGATCTTGAAGCCCAGCGTCTTTTCCATGTGGGGTAGGTATCTCCCAACCGTGAAGCGCGATCCGATGGGATTGAGCGTAACGGTTAACATTAGCCGCCGCAAGGCTTATCCTGCCATACAGTAGATACCTACCCCACAAACAAAAAGCGGTGGCAACTGCCACCGCTCTAAATTCCACGTCGCCTCGATGCTGAGTGAACGTGGACGGTAAAAGCTATCAGAAGTCGAAGGTTTGGGGCGCGGCCTCGCCGTCGAACCGAACCGTAACCTGGCCGCTTAGAACAATCCCGCGACGGCCCTGAATGATGATGGCCGGTGCGTCGGTGGCCTCTTTCGGCTGACGAGGGGTGCGCGGCTTGTGATCGGAAGGATCGGCAAGCGTTGCGCCCTCCCCTTCCCGCTCGTCGGCGCGGGCATCCGGTTCGGGCCGCTCCTGACGTTCATCCGTCGCACTGGTGGCAACTGCCACCGGCGCGCGCGAAGTTTGGGGCGGCGCTGGATCGTCAATCGCTTTAGCGGCACCGGCCTGCGCACTCTCTTCCTCGGGAATGCCTTGGAGCGTAGCAAGAAACTGCTCACAGGCGGCGGCTGTTGGATTTTCGTTTGCGACCACGAAATTGCGCGTAGCCTGCTCGTCCAGCTCGATCGCGTGTTTGATCGCGACGGCGGCACGCGGAGAACAATTCTTCAACGCGGCGAGAATGTCCTCGGGCAAGGTGCGCAGCGAGTAGAGCCGCTTCACTTCCGAATGCGGCTTGGCGATGCGCGCGGCTAGATCCTTTGTCGAGAGCGTATCACTGACGCGGCTCGCGATGAAACTGACGCGCTCGGCCAGACTCAGGGCTTGGCGTTGCTCGTTCTCAAGAAACTGGTCGAGGCCAATATCGCGTTCGGCGTCCGCCTGATCCAGAACGGTGTCGATCTGATCGAAACCAAGCTGGCGGCACGCGCGATAGCGCCGCTCGCCGTAGCGGATGATGTAGCGACCATTCGACGTTGGCGCGACAACGATGGGTTGCAGCAAGCCGCGGTCCTTGATGGTCGCGGCCAGTGCATCAATCTCGGCCTGGTCGAACTCTCGGCGAACCTGCGTGGGGTCTGGATCAATGTCATCGAGCGGAAGGCGCTGAAACCGTCCAGCGGCCTTGAACTCGGTATTCGCGGGGACGGCCGAAAAGTCCATCGCGTCCATATCGAAGTCGGCAAAGCTCTTCTTCGCCGGTTTGACAGCTGCCTTGCTCATGCGGCCTCCCTCTCAGCTTGATCGACAATGTAGGAGACGACTTCGCGCACGATCGGCGCGCTACGCCGCGTGTCCTTTGCCAAGCGCCAAACGGGAACTTCGAGTAGAGCCGCCTCGCGCATGTGCTCGCGGTGTGGAATGGTGTGCGGCACCACATTGGCAGGAAGCGCCTGCCCAATGCGGTCCATCAGCATTTTTGAAACTTCGCTCGTTGTCTGAACGCGATTGAACACGATCCCGAACCGGGTCGCGTTCCCCTCCCCGCGCACCTTGTTTGCAAGGCTGATGCTTTGCGAGATTTCGTTGAGCGACTGACGCGCGGTTTTGTCGGGGTCCAGTGGGACCGCGACATAATCGGACGCAATCAAGGCCATGAGGTTCCGGCCATCCCACGCGGGTGCAGTGTCGATCACGCAGTAGTCGTAGTGCTTGGCAAGGCCGGCACGAATGGCGCGGACATAAGCGCCGATGTGCTGGCCTTGCTGCGGGCTGTCAGTCGTCAACTCGACGATCTGGCGTGTGTTCTTGAAACAGGCCAGCGCCGGAGGTTCTTTGTTCGGCTCGAAGTCAAGAATCGACTGAACCGGGCCGATCTGCTCGAACTCCGCTTTCAGCATCCCGGCACTGTGGCATTGCTTGTCCAGGTCCAGGACCACGACACGCTTGCCCTGCTCGGCCAGATGCCACGCGATATGACAGGTAAGCGTGGTCTTGCCGATGCCGCCGCGCTCATTGGTCACTACGATTGTTCGCATTGAGAATCCCTTCAATGGCTGCGCCACGGGCTACTTGTGCCAGCGGTTATGGGCGGCGCTGTTTCCCGATCCGAAGCGATACTGCGACTGCATATACCATGGGTTCGGATCGTCATTCAGGTTGAGGCCCTTGCCCTTGCGGCGCGGGCCGGTCTGTTCGGTCGGTGGGTCTTTGCCGAAGAAAACGATCAGCACGAAGACGGCGACGGCTCCCACTCCGAGCCAGCCAAAAGCGAAATAGGCCGCGAGTCCGACTGCAAGGACGACGATCAGCGCGATTGCCGCGATCGCAAGCCACAGGGCAAGCGATGCCCAAAGCATGACAGTCCGTAGCACGCTGGCTGCGCGCCGAAGTTTGCTGGCAATCTCACGGCGCATAGCGGCCTCCTAAGCTGTTCGGCTCTCGCCTCGCTCGGAGCCGATCAACTTAGGGAAAGGCTGCTCCCTGAAGATGTTCGGCACCTCGGTTCGCAGGGCACGCGACATACGGAGCGCCGTCAGCAAAGTGGCGTCCTGCCTGCCGTTCTCGATGGCCGCGACTGTTTCAGGTGAGACTTGAATCCTCGCTGCCAGCTCGGATTGCGTAAGTCCGGAAGCGACGCGCAAGCTCGCTACACGATTGAACAGTTTGGCCGCCACAGATGCCTCGCATAGTTATACCCTATTCTTGTTAGGGTCTGTAAATGGCATTGTCCACAAAAAAGGGCGGCCACCAGGCCGCCCGCTTTAGGTAAAGGAAGGGGGCTTAGTCAGCCCCGCCCCGAGCCAAGATACCCAGCCCCTCAGCGATCAGGTCCACCGAGTAGCGGGTTTCGCCATTGCTCTCGTAGCTGTTCTGGCGGACCCGTCCGGTGATGTGAACCAGGTCGCCCTTGCCCAAGTCAGCGGCGCGCTCTGCCAGCTGGCGGAAGAACGTCACGCGGTTCCAGTGCGTATCGGTCTTCCATTCATCGCCATCCTTGCGGTTGTAGTTCGCGGCGACGGAAACATGGGTGACTTTATCGGTCGTATCGACACTGCCAACGCGGCCGATGATCCGAAATTCAGCGATGTTCTGCATGGTAGTCTCCTTTGGATAAGCGTTGCTGACGGATTTTTTGCGGCGGAGCTGAGCCACGCGGGCAAGCTGAAAATGGGAGGGTCCGCTTGCGGAAACCCAAGGCCGAAGGCCGGTTTTCTGCTTGCCCGCATTAGTGGTGATGCGGAGTTCGTATCCGTCAGACAGCAACGCCCAAAGGAAACGGCCCGAGTAGATGCAGCAATTTGGACTGGCGGCGGTGGCAGCTGCCACCGGCCATTGGCGCTCATAGGTCGCTGCGCTCGATCGGCGCGGCGGCGATTGGAAAACCCTGTCGCGGTTCCGCCGCTCTTGCCCTGGCTGGTAGTCCGATGACGCGGGCAGGGGACTGCCGGTGGCAGCTGCCACCGGCTTGAAGCCGAACAGAAAGGGCGATCAGCGATTCCGCTCATGGTGATTTCGTTGAGGGCTGGGTTCTTGCACCTGGGCGGCACGGTGGGCCGCCCATACCCGCTTGACGGTGCTGCGGTCGCAATCGGCCAGCTCTGCGGTTTTGGCGATGCTCTTGCCCGCCTCGCGCAATGCCACAATGCGGGCGTGCGTTGCCCGATCGCCTTTGCGCCCTCCACTGCGGCCTGCGGCCTTTGCCAAGGCGATACCTTGGCGCTGTCGCTCGCGCCGATCGGTGTAATCGTCGTGGGCCATCTGCAGGGCGATCTTCAAGAGCATCGCCTGAACGGATTCGAGCACGATGCGGGCGATGCCCTCGGCGTCGGCCGCGAGGTCGGACAGGTCCACGACGCCGGGGATGGCAAGTCGCGCGCCTCGCGCACGAATTGTCTCAACCAGTTGCTCGGCCTCGGCCAAGGGAAGACGACTAATCCGGTCGATCTTCTCGGCAATCACCACTTCACCGGGTTGAAGATCGGCAATCATGCGCAGCAACTCGGGGCGGTCGGCACGGGCACCCGATGCCTTCTCCCGATAGACTGCCGCGACATAATAGCCCGCTGCCTTCGCCTCGGCCACGATGGCATCCTGTCGGCGTAAGTCCTGTGCATCGGTGCTGACGCGCAAATAAACGCGGGCGATCTGCGGCGCGAGGGCAGGGGACGGCTCAATATCAGTGGCCATCGTTTGTTGAAGCTTCCTTGCCTAGCTGGGGACCATCCGGGGGAGAAGCCAGCATGTTGGATATGCTGGCTTCTGCGCTCGCGATCGCATCGCGGATTTCATCGGCCTGTTCGCGCAGCGCCGCTAATTGGCGGTCGCGCGGCAAAATTGCCCTCAGCCAATTAGCGCGCTGCTCGATTTGAGCGATCTGTTCGGCAAAAAACTGAGCGTCGGATTTCATCCGATCAAGCTCAGCCTGCGCCATGCGTAGTTTACGGTTCCAAGCGGAATCGCGCGCCTTCGCTCGCCTGACCTCATCCCGGTCTTGCTTGGCCTTGCGCTTCCGCTCCTGATCTAGCGCCTTTTGCAAGGCATCGCGTTTCCTGATCCGCTCGGCCTCAGCCGCTTCATCATGCCGGCGCGCGATCAAAGCATCCAACGCCGAACGATCGTGAATGTCTATGTTGTTGCAGACCCATCTGATCCTTCGGAATGCCTTGTCCTCGATTTGGCCGATGCGGCTTGGCGACACACCGACGATCTTTGCAGTCGCGGCTAGAGTGAGCGCGGGAGAGGGGCCAAGCCCGATCCGCAAGCGGACAACCTGTTGCTCATGCGGCTCCAGCATCGCGATCAACCGCTCGATGGTTCGATGGTCGGTAATCGGCCTCTCCACATCGCGCTTTGCAAGCCGAGCTGCGAACAGCTCCATGGCCGATTTCATCGCGTCGTCCTGACCGTCCATGCAGGGTTTGAACCTCGCTCGTCCAAATATGGCGCACAATCTATACCATCTGCGCTAGGCGCGAAAGCCATGGCGCAGAAAGCCGTTTGAGCAACCCTATTGCGCCATGCCGTTGGAACCGACATTCTGCGCCTAGCGAAAAGGAAACGAGCGCGATGCCAACCCTACACCTGAAACGAACATCGCCGTTGATGACCCAGCTCGGGGCCAACATCGCTCGCGAACTAAAGAAACTAGGCATAACTCAAGGGGAGTTGTCCGAACGCTCGGGCGTTGCGGCGTCGCATATTTCATACATGGTTCGCGGACAAGGCAATCCAACGCTTGCGACCTTGGAGAGCCTTGCCGATGTTTTCAGATTATCGGTTGTCGAATTATTGGCAGCGGATAGCACTTCCGACGATAAGTCCTGAAAGGCAGTCGCTTTATTTGATTGGAACGATCTATGTCCAGTAACCCGCCCCGCGAATTTGACCGCCTGCCACAAGATGCGCCGTTGGTGCGGGCAATGGGGGGAGCACTCTCGATTTTTGCCACGCTGCTTGCGCGCCAAGGCATTGTCGAGACGGGCGAGGTCGCAAACTTGTTGGGTATCTATGCGGTAGCGACAAGCGAAGTCGATAACGAAGAGGGCATGATCTTGGGATGCTGGGCAGCTATGATCCGCGACGTGGCAGAGCAACAGCGCAAAGCCGCTCGCGGATAAACCCCGCGCATGGCGCTAGCCGTGCGCCGCCTCGATGTGCTGGGCCAGCTCGGCCAGATGATCGGGATCAAGTAGATCCTCTGCGGCAAGATCGACCGCGAAAAACTCGCCCTCACGGGGAGGCGCGCGATCGGCGGCAAACGCGGCCAGATAGGGCCGTGCCTCGTCCGTGGCGATCCAGCGCCAGAAAGCATTGCCCTGGCCGAATAAACCGCTCTCGAACATATCGAGCCGTGCTTGTGCGAAGTCGGTCAATTTGCGTCTCCTGACAATCGGGCGGTTCGGCAAAAAAAGGGAGGCCGAAGCCTCCCTTTGTCTTACTGGAACAGTTTGATGAATGCGGGCGCGAGGCCGATGACTGCGAGGACGAAACCGACACTGCCGATGACCCAGGTTTGCGCCGTCAGCTTGCTTTCGATTCCCTTGTTCGCCTCCTGAACCTTCACGGCGATATACTCCTCAATAGCCTCTACAACTTCCGCTGCGGCGTCGTCGGACAGATTAGCCGCTTTCAGTGCTCTAAACAATTTGATGTGCATCCGGTTCTCCTTCTCGTTGGTGACGGGAGACACCCGGCATGGGCACCGGCGCCGGCTGTCAGGGACCGCGAAGCGGCCGCGTTAGCGGGCGGTGGGGGAGCCGATTTGCGTAGCAAATTGGGGGAACCGCCGATCCTTGAAAGCTGGCGCGCACCCATGCCAAAATGCCACGACACACAGAGAGAAGAGATTGCACGGGCCGGGGTTCGATGCCCCGGCCCGTGCACGCGGCTACGGAGTTACGGTCAGCGCGGCCCCGGTGTTGAGGTTAGCATTGTAGTTGCAGCTAGACCCGAAATTCACCGAATTGAAAAAGAACGACGTTGCGTTGTTTCCGCTCTTCATAATGGTGAAGGGCACGTTCTGCGACGTGCTGCAACCATTGAGGTTGCCGCCAATGATCCTGAATCCATGCAGAACCCCGGTCGTAGCTGACGTAGCTGACCAGGTGGTGGCGGGCACCGAAAGCTGGCCGCAATTCGGATTGGTATCTCCGACACCGCCGGAAATTGTTCCGCCCGTGGATGAGGTGGTTTGCGCCTGCCAAGTCCAACCGCAAGCCCAAATATTACTGCCCTGAACCACGTTCCCACCTCCCTTGAGGGTGAACGGGTAGCTCGTTGGTGCAACGGTCGCTGCGAACGATGGGCTTGCCAGGGCAAGCGTCGCCAATGCGCCAAGCATGGCGCGAACAGCCATTTTCATGGCTCTCTCCTTTTCAGGTTGTGGGACCGGTCCTCGCGGTTATCCGGCTCCCGTTAGCGGGATCATTCCCCGCCCCTGAAAAGTAACGCGAAGGGGCGGGCCGACGCCAATCAACTTATTGTGATCGCTTGCTTGCGGTCGGTGGCGCGCAGGCTCATATCCTGATGGTTGGTGAGGAAGGCGTATGGGCGTAGCGGCAAATTCATTGAAGATATGCGCGTTGCTCTCGATCGCAGCGCCGGTTGCCGCGCAGTCTGCCAGAGAACACCCGCGCGTCGTCACTACGCCAGATGGCCGCACCGTGTATGTGGTGCCGGCGCAGCCGGGGGCTAGTCGCACGAACAGACCCCCGGTGCGAACCGTAGTCACGCCCGATGGCCGCACCGTTTACGTTGTGGAAGAACAGCCCAAGGACACGCGCAGCCCAAGGCAACGTTGCATTGATGAGGAAGTGGCGCGCGAAGGCGGTTCGCCTTCGCAGCTCACAATGGGCGCGATCGACCTAAAATGCAGCCAGCGTTAAACGATAAGCTCTAGGCCCGCACTGGATGGGGCACCGAGATCATCGGTTTCGGTCAACGGGCGAAAAGGGGCGGGCCAGGCCCGCCCCCCCGGCGTCAGCCGGATTGGCCGCGCTTTGCTTTGGCCTCTAGGACTAAGGCGACAAGCTGCGGATCAAAGCACTCGCCGCGCTCGATGTTGCGGATGCCGGGACCGTCCAGCACATCCTTGATGCGATCCGCAATGATCTGCGCCAGCTCGGCCGAAACAGCCTCGATGTCGGCGCTCGTCTTGCCGATGAACATCGGATCTTTCGGCCACATGCTCTCCGCATCGAAATGGTCCTTGTCGTTGACCGCATTCCTCAAGGCGTCGATCGCTGCATTTCCAAGCGCGCGCTCGAAAGCCAGCTGAGCGAACAGACGATGAGACATAACAACCTCCTTGTTGCCGGAATTGGCAAGGCCAAGGGGAGGGTCGCGCCGGGTCGGGTCAGGGACCGCGAAGCGGCCGCGCTAGCGGGCGGTGGGGGAGCCGATTTGCGCAGCAAATTGGGGGGACCGCCGATCCTTGATGCGGCCTGGTGCGTCCCTCATGCTAGGAGGACACTGACGGGGGGATTTAACAAATCAACGCCTGCCCGAAGGGCAGACCGCTACCTTGGGGCTTCCCTCGCCCGCACCATGGCGCTGTATTCCAGCAGTGCTTGCCGGACATTCTCATCATCGGTGACGGTAAGGGCATGACTGGTTGCGGACGCATGATCCGTCCGCATTTCAAGCCACGAGATACGCGCTGCATCTGGCTTCTGACGGTCCTGTTCCAGTGCAATTTGTTCGCTGTAACCGGCGATCACGTCATTGATCGCCTCAAGCGCTGCCTCATAGGCAATGGCCTGATCTTGCGTCCACAAGGGTTCTGAGGGGGCGTCCATAATCACAGGCTAATTTAAGGTGTCAAACCGCCTGACGGCAAGCTGCACTCCGTCACCATTCTTGAGCGAGCCAAGCGAGTTGCTGGCCGATCCCAAGCCCTTCCATCGGCGCGGACGCGCGCCGCTCGATTTGCGGCCACAAAGGGTCGCGATAGTGTCGGCCTGCGAGAACGATCAGCGGCGCAGCGGCGTCGATCTGGTCGGCCATCGCCTCGATCACGCGCGCGCCCCAAAGGCGGCGCGCGCTTGCCTTCATCGCGCATAGCGTCTCGTCATAAGGCGCGATCACGGTTTCCGGCGCGATCAGGCCATGCTTTGCGGACAGGATGAACCATGGCCCTCCCTGCCTTTCGACATAGGCGCGTGCCTTCTGAAACCATGGCGATATGTAAAGATCGCGCGCCGGGGCGGGACGGTCCAGTTTCGCCGCTACGCAAGCGACAAGGAAAATCGGAGGCGGGGGCGGGGCCGGTTCAATTGCGGGCAAAGGTGCGGCCTCAAGATCAGCAATGACGGTGCAGCGGCCCCATTTCTGCAACTGGCGCTGCCATCCTTTCGGCGGCCCCTTACGCTCGGCAACGTGGGAAAGGGTCGGGCCGCCGAACAGGTCGGGTTGTTCCCCGATGCGTTGCACCGGGGGAATGTAGCGGGGTTCTCGGATGCAATGACGTGCCATGCTCGATCCCGTCAAAAGGCGAAAGCGGTCTGGCCGCTCGCCTCGGTGTAGCTGTCACTATCGCCTGCGGCATAGCGGTCGCGGCCCTTGGGGGACCATTGCAGGAAACCCGAACGGTCATAGGAGAACCAACCGTCCTCAATCCCGACGATGAAGGACCATGCCTTATCCTCGGCGCATGGGCCGTGAAGATTGATCGGCCAATGCTCGGCCCCGCGATCCTGCTGGCACGGGGACGGGGCGGAAAAGCTGCGCAGCATGGCGGCGCGATCGGTCGGCTCGGTCGCTCCCATTTCCCGCATGATCTGGCGGGCCTCCCCGGTGCTGATGTGGCCGCTCGCCTTCTTGTCCTCATGGTGCGAGTAGGTCAGGCCATAGACAACGGCATTGAAGATGTTGCGCGGCTCGGTGAACTCCTGCGTTTCCAGCAAGTCACGCCATTTCCCGGCGCTGATAAGGTCCACCGCATGATGCCAGAGCGAATGAGCGCGATTGCTGTAGCCGTGGCGGTTCGTCACGCCATCGCGAGCGATCTCGATCCCTAGCGCGCGCTCGACGTGCTGCACAAAAGGATGGGCGGCAAGCAAAGGATGGCGAAGGCCGATCTTGCGCGGCTCGTCCTGCTCTGCGCGGATAACCTCAATGGGGAATTGGAACAGGCGCGACGGCAGATTCCACGGCGCGGAAAGGGGAAAGTCGCGGGGCACATCAAGCGCCCCGTTAATGTCCAGCAGAAAGCCGTTCGGCGCGAAGCCTGCGGCAATGATCTGGTCGCCCAGCTCGTCGGCCTGCGCGGTGCGGATCGCGGCGGCGGCGCTCATGCGCTCAACTCCGCATAGGTGGCGCTGCACTCGTAGCGGATCGCATCGCCATCCCACATAGGACCGCAAACGCCCTTGAATTTCGGTGCGCCCTGCAACTCAAGCCGCTGGCTCGGATTGCTGTTGTAACCGCTGCATTGAAGCCCCTCGACCGCTGCCCGGTTGACGATGGTTTCAAAGGTCGCGCCCTCGATCTCGATCCGGTCAAAGTCTTGCTCGGTCTGGCGGTAGATACGGATTTTCACGGGCTTTCCCTTCCTAATTGAGCCGAAGGCGATGACGGGTCATCGACTTCTGCCGAAAGCGGGCGACGCTGGGCCGGGGAATGCCGCAAACGGGGCCGGTCAGGCGGGAGGGGGATCACCCGTCCTGCACGGAGCGGAGCGAAGGAAGGGCGGGGAAACCCGCCTGATCGCCAAGCGGAGCCGCGCAGCGGCGGAGACGGTCTAGCCCTTGCGGCAGGGGGCAGGAACAGGCCCCAAACGCGACAAATCAGCGCGGCGGCTTACCGCCTCAATCTGCGCCAGGACAGGCGGTGGCAGCTGCCACCGCCTGCACCGATCAGCCAGGCTTGCGGATCGCAAGCAAAACGGTGTTCACGTTGGTTCCGGCGTGGGCGAAAGAACCGGGGGGAAGGTCGATCCATTTGCGGCCGTGGAAATAGATCGCCTCGCAAGCAGCGATCATGCGGTGTAGCGCCTTGTGGCGCTGATCCTCGCCATACTCTGCCCGCGCGCTCATGATCGCCACCAGCACGCCTCCCGGCTTGAGAAAGGCGAGGGCATGACGCACATGGTCACAGTCGCGGCCTCGATCAAAAGGCGGGTTCATTATCACCGCGTCGAACGGTGCATAATGGGCCGGGTCCAGCGCAAGAAAATCGCCCTCGATCGCATCGGCAAAGCCATGGATTATGCGTAGTTCATGGGCGAAGCCGGGTTGCAGCTCCACGCAAGTTACATCGGCACCGGCGTTGCGCGCGGCCGAAGCAAGCGCGGCCTTCCCCGCGCTAGGCTCTAGAACGCGCTGGCCTGTGCTAATCCTCGCATGTTCGATGACCTGGGCGGCGATCTCCGGGGAAGTCATGAACGCGCCGAAGTTCTTGGCGGGCGTGATATGATAGGCCGGGGCCGCTTCGGCCTCGGTCGTCTCATAGCCGTCACCGATAGCCTCGCCGTAGTATTCCGCGAGCAACAGATTCACGTTCTGCAAAAGGTCGTCGCGCTCAAACCATATGTGCAGATTGCCATTCTTGAAGACGCGAACGCGGAAATAGTCGCCCTCGATCACGGTTGGCAGCGATCCGCGCACGCGCGCGGCATCGGCAACCTGTGAAGCGATGCTCTGGCCCTCTGAAACAGGGGGCTTTTCGTCCAGTTCCAGAAAGACGCGCTCCACGTCCCGCAACGTGTCGCGGCGCTCGTAGCGGTCCCATGATCCCCATTCGTTCAAGGCGCGGTCGATGATGAGACGCGCGCCGATCTTGAAACCGTTGTGCGAGCGAAAGCGGCGATCCAGCTTGGCGAAGACGTTGGCGATGCCGCGCAAATAAAGGTCGCGCCGGTTGGTCCAGATATTCCCGAAAGTCGCGGCGCAGTTGTCGGGCGTGAACGGCACGGGATCATCGCGCAAGCCGTCATGAAACTCCTTCCGGGCCTGCTGGTCTAGCAGCTGGTCAAAACCCAGCTGCTCCATGAGGGCCGCCCAGCACCGGCGGTCCATCGTGTGCGTCAAGACGCGCTCGAAATTGTAGCGTGCGTCGATGGTCTTGCGCGCTCCCGTCTCCTTGTCGCGCTGGTCGATAGGCTGCGACTGGATAAAAGCGCGGGTCAACGTGTCCTCGGTCCAGTCGCGGCCACATGACAGCGACAGTGCGCCGCCAAGGGTCAGGCGCGCCGCCTCGTCGCGGGTTGCATGGTAGTTGTCATAGAGGCTCAGCCAAAGGGCTATGGCCTTGTCTCGGCCGTCGCAAATATCCGCAATCTGCGCGGGCGTCATAAGCTCCTGGCCCATGCTCACGCCCCCCCGACAATAAGAGCACCAAAGCCGAAGCCCTCGGCGGCGTCCTCGATGGTGGTCACAAGGCCGTCAAAATCTTCATCCGGCCCTAGTAGGTCGGCAACCTCGATGACGGCGGGAAGGTCAGCGCCATGATTTTCGGCAAGGTCTTTGATGTAGCCGAAGCGGTCGAAATTGCCCTCTTCCTCATAGCGAGCGAGCGGGATGGTGCGGGCGGCGTTGATCCGAAGAATCGTTGCCAGCGGAATGTCGGTCATGTGCTGTTTTCCCTGCCTAGAATGGAGCCGAAGGCGATGACGGGTCATCGACTTCTGCCCAGCGGCGAGCAGGGCCGGGGAATGCCGCAAATCAGGGCCGATCAGGGGGGAGGGGGATCACCCGTCCTGCACGGAGCGTAGCGAAGGAAGGGCGGGGAAACCCGCCTGATCGCCAAGCGAGGCCGCATAGCGGCCGAGACGGTCCAGCCCTTGCGGCAGGGGGCAGGAACAGGCCCCAAAGTCGGACAGCGGACGCGGCGGCATTGCCGCCTCAATCTAGGGAAAAGCGCCCGCTAGGTCATAGCGTAGCGGCGACCTAGCGGGCGCTGCGGCATGTCGCCGGCGACATGCCCAACGGATAGCGCCGGAAGCATCCAAACAATCGGATCCTCCGTCATTTTAGTTGCCCGAGCGGTTGCGCGACACGTCCGCATAAGGTTTGCGGCGGCACTGGCTGCACCGAAGCCGCGCGATCAGCTCGTAAATGCAAGTATCGAAAGAGATGCGGCGCGAGCGGGCGAAGTCGCCCAGCGGGGCGACGACGCGGCGACCGCAAGCGCACTGGATTCGCAGATAGCAGCCTTGCCGATACCAGATAGGATCAATGGGCTTGGGGCGGTTGTAGTTCGCGGCCATTGGGCGCTTATGCGCCAAACGGAACAGGAGGGGAACGCGCCGCGCGCGCGCCGGTTATTGGATTGGCAAGGGAAAAGGGCTATATAGGCAATGCTTCGTGTGCTGATTCATTTCACGCACCTACCTGAACCCGCCGTGCTGTCACACGGCGGGTTCAAACATTTAGGGCGGGCGGCCCTGTCAGACCACCCGCCCCGCTGGATCAGCCCTTATCGGACTTCCCCAGCTTCACAATTGCGATCACGAGCGCGATGGCTGCGATCGTCAATTGAGCTGCTTCATATGCTGTCAAATCACATCACCTCCTTTGAGCGAGAGGATTTGCGAAGGGCCGCTGTCACAGTCCCTCGCCCTCGCTCGATGAAGGCTATACAACGGATTGGCGGGAACGCGCGCGAAACGCTCTTCATATTTTCATAAAGCCGTGGGATCATCGCCAGCGACCGTTGATGAAAAGGGGAAGCTATGGGCCTCGTATCGCAGGTTAGCGCCGATGACCGGGAAAGCGCATGGCGAATAGTCCGTCATCGCGAAATCATGGAACGACTGATTCCGCTTTGGGCCGTGCTTGGCGTCGCACTGGTGCTGATGGGCGTGGACCTGGGCGGGCGTCTGCTGTGGACGCTGCCGATGATCGGATATGTCTTTGGGGTGATGGCGGTCGATCACGGCCCTGATTACCGCGCCGCGAATTATTGGGTGCCGGTCCTGGGAAGCCAAGCGGCGGCGCTGCTGCCTCTCATCGCCAGATTCTAGATCTCTCTGGAGCGGTGGCAGCTGCCACCGCTCCACGCGCGTCAAGCTCTGCCCTCGAAGCGGGCGATCAGCTGCTCCGCTACGGAAGTAATTTCGGCGGGGTCGGCGGTTTGAGTGCAATCGCCACCTACAACAGCGCCGAGCGTGCCGCCGTCCAGTTGGACAACGTGGACACGCCACACGTCGCGCCGGAGTTCGTATTGATCGGGAAGCGGCCTCTGCATGATTTCATGAAACACCAGGTCAACCCATTGGCGCGCGTCCGGATCAGAAGACGCATCGGCGTAGTCCGCGCGGCTCGCCATGACGCTGTATCGGTCGCCTAGCATGAATTGGCGTTCGCGCCCGCGCCGGTCCTGCTCGATCCGCGTCACGCGATCTTTTTCCGCCCGCTTCATGGCCTGTTTCATCCGAACATCGTCGGCGCCGCGCGTCAGCGCCGCCATGATGTTCGGGACGCGCGCGGGCATGTAATGCCCCGCGCGCTCGGCCGCCTCGATCACAAATTGCAAATCGCTGATCTCTGTGGGGGAAAGGGTGACGCGAACGGCGCTCGCCGTGTTGCTGATCTTCATGGCTGCGGCTCCGGCTCATCCTTCGCCTTGTAGGCGGCAAGGCCAATCCATGATCCGTTGTCGCCGCGAAACTGGCGCACAACATCGCCACCGTCCCAATGGCCGGTGAAGATGCCGCGCCGGTTGATGCCGCCGACGGGGCGCGTGCGCGCCGCCAGAAGGCGGGCGCGGCGCGTGTCTCGATCTAGGTGGCGCATGGGTTGCATGGTCAATCCTTCCTATTCGCTGGCGGTGTCGAGTTGCGTGCCGATCTCGTCGGCGTCGAAGTCTTCAAGGGATGAAATCGCGCTTTCCAGTTCGGAAATTGCGGCTTCCATCGCCTGCGCGCGTTCGCTGTCCTCAAGGCTGGGGGGCAGATTCTCGCGGGCGGCCTGCTCGTCATCCTTGATGGTTTCGAGCATGTCGCGCGCCTCGTCCAACAGGGCCTTGCCCTTGTCGATCAGCGCGCGGGCGGCGACGATCTGCTTACGGCGTTCGCGGTTCATGCTTCTGCCCTCACGTCGCCGCTGTCGATCTGAAAGCCTGCGCGGGCCAGCTCGTCACAAAGGGCGCGCTGCCGATCCTCGCGGGTGCCGCTGATGGCGATGTAGCTGCACCGGCCATCGTGGAAGGCGAAGCCTGCGCGTTTCAGGCATCCGCGAAACCGCTGGTGGGTGCGGTCGCTCCAATCCAATGTGCCCGCATAGTTGCGGAAGGCGGCGACGGCGCAGACGGAACCGTAATTCTCATCACGCCAGCTAAGCTCGATAACCGGGGCCGATTTGGTCATGGTGGCCTCCCTCAATATTCGCTGGTCAGGAGAATGGTGAGCACGCGGGTTGTGGCATCGGGGTTCCACGGTTCGGCGCTGCCAAATTCAAGATCGCGGTCGTAATAGTCGAACTTCCACATGACCGAGAGGGCAGGGCGCGCGCTGTCGTCGGTCCAGCGGGTATGCCATTGGCCGATCACGTCGCGATAAAGGAAACCGGCGTCATGCTCGCCGTGCGGGTCGTTGTCGGGTGTGAAATCCTCAAAGCCCTCGATCATCTTGAGAATGTCGGTCTGCGTATTCTCGTCCAGCGCCGCGATGCCTTGCGTAATCACGGTGCGACAAGTCACGCCCATCGTTCGCCGCGCAATGTCGTTCAGCGCCGCAACGGTGGCGATCTGGTCAGTTGTCGCTTCCATTTTCCTCACTCCTTTAGGCGAAGCCGCTGCCTGCGGCCTGCGGCTCTGACCCGCTGGCGAAGCGCGGGATGGGGAGGGGGAAGCAAAATCG
>NZ_MIPT01000004.1:0-9219 GCF_001853345.1 Edaphosphingomonas haloaromaticamans
CCCGATTATCCGGCGCGGATGGCGCGGCAGGAGATCGAGGGCGTGGTGGTGGTGCGCGTGCTGATCGGCGCCGATGGGCGGGTGAAGGCGGTGGAGCAGGTTTCCACCACCGATCCCGCCTTCTTCGAGGCGACGAAACGGCAGGCGCTGCGCGCATGGCGCTTCCGCCCCGCCACCCGCGACGGTGTGGCGGTGGAAAGCTGGCGGACGATGCGGGTGAAGTTCGAGATGCAGGCCTGACGGCGGACCCCGGCCGATACCGGCGCCGGCTCTTCTCCCTCTCCCCGGCGCCACCCGCCCCGCCGCCTTCGGGCCTGGCGGGGCGGCCTTCGGCCAAGGGTGGCATAAGCGGCCCACTGGGCTTATCTAGGCGGCCATGGCCATACCCCGCCCTTCCAAGCCATCCGCCGTGTGGCGCGACCTGCGCGCCTTCATGGCCGGCAACCAGCGGCACAAGCTGCTGATCGGCCTGATATCCGTCCTGATCCCGGCGCTGCTGGTGGCGGGATTCTATGTCGATTCGCGGGTCGATCCGCCCAAGCCCCAAATGTATTTCATCCCGAGCTGGCCCGCCACGCGCAGCGATGCCGAGATCATCGCCCAGCAGAAGATCGACCAGAAGAAGCTGGACGCGAAGCGCGAGGCGAAGCGGCAGGAATATCGCCGGCTGGCCGATCAGCTCGGCATCAAGGTTGACTGACGCCGCCCGGGACGCGCGCTGGATGGGCGCTGCGCTGGCGCTGGCCGCGCGCGGCCGGGGGCAGACCGCGCCCAACCCCGCCGTCGGCTGCGTGATCGTGCACGACGGCCGCGTCGTCGGCCGGGGCTGGACCCAGCCGGGCGGGCGCCCCCATGCCGAGGCGATGGCGCTGGAGGCCGCCGGCCCCGCCGCGCGCGGCGCCACCGCTTATGTGACGCTGGAACCCTGCGCGCATGAATCGCCGCGCGGCCCCGCCTGCGCCGACCTGCTGGCCGCAAGCGGCATCGCCCGCGCTGTGATCGCCTGCCGCGATCCCGATCCCCGCACCGACGGCCGCGGCATCGCCCGGCTGGAAGCGGCCGGCATCGCCACCGCCACCGGCATCGCCGCGCGCGAGGCGGAACGCGCCATGGCCGGCTTCCTGATGCGGGCCAGGCACGGCCGGCCGCATGTGACGCTGAAGCTTGGCCTTTCGATCGACGGGTGCATTGCGCTGGCATCGGGCGAGAGCCGCTGGATCACCGGCCCCGCCGCCCGCGCCCACGCGCATCTGGAACGCGCCCGCGCCGAGCTGATCCTGGTGGGGCGCGGCACGCTGGAGGCGGACGCCCCGAAGCTGGACGTGCGGCTGCCGGGGCTGGCGCACCGATCGCCCGCGCGCGCCGTGCTGGGCCATGGCGCGGCGCCGTTCGGCTGGATCGCCGTGGACCGGCCGGAAGCGATCGCCGACACGCCGGCCCTGGACGTGCTGGTGGAAGGCGGCGCGGGCGCGGCGGCCGCCTTCCTCGCCGCCGACCTCGTCGATCGCCTGCTGGTCTACCGCGCGCCGATCGTCATCGGCGGGGGCCGGCCCGGCATCGCCGATATCGGCCTCGTCCATCTGGAGGGCGCGCACGGGCGCTGGCGGCTGCACGATCAGCGGATGCTTGGCATCGATCGGCTTGAGGTTTACGAGCGCGTCCGAGAATAGGACCCCATCTGCATGTTCACCGGAATCATCACGGACATCGGCACCATCACCGCGACCGAGCAGCGCGGCGACCTGCGCGCCCGGATCGCCACCGCCTACGACACCGCGACCATCGACATGGGGGCGTCGATCGCCTGTTCGGGCGCCTGCCTGACGGTGGTCGACAAGGGCCCCGGCTGGTTCGCCGTGGACATTTCCGCCGAAACGCTGGCCCGCACCGCGCAGGGCCGCTGGAACGAGGGCGCGCGCCTGAACCTGGAGCGCGCGCTGAAGGTGGGCGACGAACTGGGCGGCCATATCGTGACCGGCCATGTCGACGGCATCGCCGAGGTGCTTTCCGTGACGCCGGAGGGCGATTCGCAGCGCATCGTGATCGCCGGCGGCCCGGAAATCGCCCCCTATATCGCGGCCAAGGGATCGGTGGCGCTGGACGGCATATCGCTGACGGTGAACGACGTGGCCGACGCGCCCGGCGGGGCCGTGCATTTCGGCGTCAACATCATCCCCCACACCGCCCTGAACACCACCTTCGACACCATCGCGCCCGGCCGCGCGATCCATGTCGAAATCGACATTCTCGCCCGCTATCTCGGGCGGATGGAGCAGCTACGCCATGTCCAGTAACCCAGAGCTTTCCCGCCTGCGCCACGCCTTCCTTTCGAGCCCCGAAGAGATCATCGACGAGGCCAAGAACGGGCGCATGTTCATCCTCGTCGACGACGAGGACCGTGAGAATGAGGGCGACCTCGTCATCCCCGCGCAGATGGCGACGCCGGACGCGATCAACTTCATGGCCAAATATGGCCGCGGGCTGATCTGCCTCGCCATGGCCAAGGAGCGGGTCGACCAGCTCGGCCTCAACCTGATGAGCCGGCACAACGGCACCCGCCACGAAACCGCCTTCACCGTTTCGATCGAGGCGCGCGACGGGGTTTCCACCGGCATCTCCGCGGCCGACCGCGCCCGCACCATCGCGGTCGCCATCGACGCCTCCAAGGGCCCCGAGCATATCGTGACGCCGGGCCATGTGTTCCCGCTGGTCGCCCGGCCGGGCGGCGTGCTGGTGCGCGCCGGCCATACCGAGGCGGCGGTGGACGTGGCGCGGCTGGCCGGCCTCAACCCCTCCGGCGTGATCTGCGAGATCATGAAGGATGACGGGACGATGGCGCGGCTGGACGATCTCGTCGCCTTCGCCCAGCTCCACAATCTGAAGATCGGCACGATCCGCGATCTGATCGCCTATCGCCGCCGCCACGACCATAATGTCGAGAAGGTGGCCGAAACGAAGTTCGACAGCCGCTATGGCGGCGAATGGCGGGCGATCACCTATCGCAACAAGGCGGTGGGCACCGAGACGCTGGCGCTGGTGAAGGGCCATATCGATCCGGCCAAGCCCACCCTGGTGCGGATGCACACGCTCAACATCTTCAACGATTCGCTGGGCGAACTGAACGACCGTTCGGGCATGCTGCAGGGCGCGATGCGCGCGATCGACGAAGCGGGATCGGGCGTGGTGGTCATCATCAACCGCGCGCTGGTGAACGCGATGTCCACCGTGGTGCGCGCCCGCGCCGAGGGCAAGGGCCCGGATTCGGACGATATGAACGAGCTGCGCGATTACGGCATCGGCGCGCAGATCCTGGCGGAGCTGGGGATCCACGACATGATCCTGCTCACCAATTCGCACCACACGCTCATCGCGCTTTCGGGCTACGGCCTCAACATCATCGGCGAGCAGCCGATCTCCACCGAAGGGCTCTGATACGACCATGGCGAAGGTGCTGATCGTCGAGGCGCGGTTCTACGACCATCTGAACGACCTGCTGATCGAGGGCGCGCGCGCCGCGATCGAGGAAGGCGGCCACAAGCATGAAACGGTGACCGTGCCGGGCGCGCTGGAGATACCCGGCGCGATCGCGCTGGCGGCCGAAACCGGCCGCTACGACGCCTTCGTGGCGATCGGCGTCGTCATCCGCGGCGAAACCTATCATTTCGAGGTGGTTTCCAACGAAAGCGCGCGCGGCCTGATGGCGCTCAGCATGGACGGCATCGCCATCGGCAACGGCATATTGACCGTGGAGAACGAGGCGCAGGCGCTGACCCGCGCCCGCCCCGACGAGAAGGACAAGGGCGGCGAGGCTGCCAAGGCGGCGCTGGCCATGCTGGCGCTGCGCGAGCGCTTCGGCCACTGACGGCATGGAGATCGTCGCCGGCGATATCGGGGGAACCAACGCCCGCTTCGCCCTGGCGACGATCGAGAATGGCCGCGTCACCCATCTGGGCGATCCGGTGACGCTGCCGACATCCGCCCATGCCAGCCTGCCGCTCGCCTGGGCGGCCTTCGCCCAGCGGATCGGCCGGCCGCTGCCGCGCGCCGCCGGCATCGCGGTGGCCGCCCCCATCCGCGGCGATACGCTGAAGCTCACCAACAATAGCTGGCTGATCCGCCCGGCAACGCTGGCGGACGAGATCGGCGTCGACGAGCTGGTGCTGATCAACGATTTCGGCGCGGTCGGCCATGCCGTGGCCCATGCCGGACCGGAGGATTTCCTCCACATCGCCGGGCCTGACCGGCCGCTGCCCACGGAAGGCGTGATCTCGATCGTCGGCCCCGGCACGGGCCTCGGCGTCGCCTCGCTGCTCCGGCGCGGCGGCCGGCAGTTCGTGATCGAGACCGAGGGCGGCCATGGCGACTATGCCCCGCTCGATCCGCTGGAGGAGGCCGTGCTCGCCCGGCTGCGCGCGCAGCATCGCCGCGTCTCCACCGAACGGGTGGTGGCCGGCCCCGGCCTCGCCGCGATCCACGCCGCCATCGCCGCCATCGAAGGCCAGCCGGTGCCGCCGCGCGAGGACAAGGACCTGTGGACCGCCGCGATCGAGGGCAGCGATCCGCTGGCGGCCGCCGCGCTCGACCGCTTCTGCCTCGCGCTCGGCAGCGTCGCGGGCGACATCGCGTTGGTGCAGGGCGCCAATGCCGTGGTGATCGCCGGCGGCGTCGGCGCGCGCCTGGCCCGCCACCTCCCCCGCTCCGGCTTCGCCGACCGCTTCGTCGCCAAGGGCCGCTACCAGGAAATGATGGCCGCCATGCCCATCCGCCTCATCACCCACCCCCAGCCCGGCCTGCTGGGCGCGGCGGTGGCGTTCGGGGAGCGGGGGAGCAAGTGATGGAAATCCACAACCCGAAGCCCTGAGCTCGGCAAGTCCGAACAGAAGCCCGAAGCGTGAGCTCAACCGGCAGTGGGAGGCGTTTCCACTTATCCGCGCGCGATATCGTATGCCCGATCAGCGATCATGCGCAACGATCGGGCCAAGCCCCTGCGGCCGCCGCGGAGCGACTTCAGGAGACCCAAAAAGTCCGGGCGCAGGCTCGAACGGTTATCGAGGCTGCGATAGGCTTCCCAGAAAGCCTCGTTGTCCATGATGCGAGGCATATTGAACACGCCATGGAAACCGAAAGTGGTTCCGACATCGGCGGCCCGCTCCGCGGCAAACAGATCGGCAAGCGCACGTGGCGCGAAGCGAATGCCCCGCGCTTCCAGAAATGCGCGGTTGGTGCGGCAGATGGCCACGTCCTCGGGATGCCCGGATATGAAGTCCAAGGCCTGGCAGGCTTCCATCAAGCGGCGGCTGCGTAGCGAGAAACCGCCATTGCCGACATCATGGCCATCATCAAACTGGGGCCAGGTTGCGCCGATATAGTCATATTCGAGAAATTCCGGTCGCCAGCGCCGGGCATCGAGCACATGCCCGTCCCATTGAACGACGAGGCAGTGCGAAGTCTCCACATGCCTCACCAACTCGCTGAGGAGGAATTTCGAATATGCCGCCGCTGAATCGAGATGATCGATGGGGACAACCCGTATTCCCGGATGTTCGGGTTGGACGGGCACATCGGTGAACAGCATGCAATCGGCGAAGGCCACCTGTTCGAGGCTGGCGCTCAGCGCTCGCACCGTGGCTTTCACGTTCACCGAAGTCACCGCGCAGAGGGTCACATCCGGCAGAGCGAGCCGGATCGGCGACGAAGGATAGGATCGAGCCTTCATGTCCACCCTTTATAACCTCACCACAAAGCGCTCGCTAAACCGGCTAAGTTCCGGATGATGGAACGGATCGATCCGCTCGCCTGTGCCCCAAAGCTCCTGGAGCGCCGCCAGTTCCCTGGCCAGTCGCGCGGCGCCGATGGGGTCACGATCGAATCCCCGTGAGACGGATTCATGATGAATCAGCATCGCCCTCGGCTCGTAAAGTGACTGCCAACCCCGGCGATTCAAGCGCATGCACAAATCCACATCGTTGAAGGCGACCGCAAACCTGCCTTCATCGAGTCCGCCTACCGCAAGAAAGCGGGGACGCATCACGACCAGGCAGGCAGCCGTCACCGCCGAGGTGAATTGCGGGAGGGCATGGCGATGAAAATAGCCTTCCTCATTCGGGCGCAGCAGCCGATGGGCATGGGCGGCGGCTCCCCCGACGCCCAGAACCACGCCTGCGTGCTGAATACGTCCGTCAGGATAGAGCAGTTGCGCCCCCACCGCGCCGACATCCTCCCGCAATGCCTGTGTGGCCATCGCCTTCAGCCAGCCTGGCGTTACGACTTCTATGTCGTTGTTGAGCAGGCACAGCAACTGCCCCCGGGCCTCGGATGCCGCGCGATTGTTCATCGCGGAAAAGTTGAAGGGGCCAGGATGGCGCAGCACCCGGTAACGCACTGGATCGAGACCAGAGAGATAGGCCAACGTCGCCGGATCATCGCTATCGTTATCGACGATGATTATCTCGAGATCCGGATAGTCGGTATTCTCCAATCCAGCGAGGCACGTATGCAACAGATCGTGCCGATTGCGGGTGGGTATGATCACGCTGACCGGCGGCAAGCCGCCGCCCGGCGTATGGAACGTCGCGGGAATGCGCGGGCGGGGACGCCGGCGGCGATGATGCAGCACTTGCGGCAAGTGCAGGGGAACCGTGCGTGCCGCAAGCGACGCGACAAGCCGCCCCGCCCAGTCCTCACCGGACAGCCCCTCCAGATCTTCCGGCTGGGCTCGCGCGATACAGGCGCCCGTCATATAGTCGAAGTGACGGAAAAGCTCGCTATTCCAGCTCGGCTTGAAATGGGGCGCAATGCGCCTCCCCCTTCCATCGACCAAGTCGTCGTCGGCGTAGATGATCCGCGTTTCCGATCCGATGATGGCCGCGCGATAGGCCTGGACGGCTGCGGGTGCCACTATATCGCCGGCCATGATCGGCATCAGCCAGGGCTTTTCTTGCCAATCGATTTGCCGGACCGTTTCAGCAAGCGCCGAGACGTTGCCGCTGTCCACCAAATGCGCCGGCACGCCGGCGGCCGTCAGGCTGAGCAGAGTTTCGTTCAGGCCAATCCGCCCAACCCCGATGTCCACGAGCGCCACAATAGGCGGTGATGCGTGCCTGGCGCTCCTATCTTCACCGCCGATCTGCTTCAGAATCCAAAGTTGATAGGCTTTGGACGATACGCCGAGAAGTGGCGCAAACTGGCTGCGCGCGCGCAACCGCTTGCCACGCAGCCACCACCATGAGGCGGTCAGATAAGCGCGCGGCGCTACCCGCGCCGCATCGAGATGCGCCGACAGCGCCAGCCAGGCCCTGCCGCATCTTCCCGGCATCGGCCTTATCCGCATTGCCGAGAGCCACCACAGGTCGGAAGCCGTTTCATCTGAGGCCGATCGCCGGATCGTTCCAGTTCAAATTCTTTCGCGCACCCGTCAGTTATTCTGCAAGATATCGATGGAATTGGTAACAGCCACAACGGGCGAGAATAGCTGGCTGATAAGCTGAATCAGCTTGCTAGGCTGGTTTGCCCTAGCGCTGCCAAAGTAAAGTATATCATTGTTAGCCATCATGAATTTTTGGGCCAGGAAGTAGGTTCCGGTATTCATCATGTTGAAATGATAGACAACAGGATGAGCCTTTCCATCCTGATCCTTGACATAGCGAAACACAAAAATCGCCTGTGGGTCCCCGAGATTTGGATTCGCGCCACCAGCCGTCGCCACGGATTCGGCAAGCGACATCGTCGAACGGCCGAAAGGTATCTGCTGCACTCGGCCCGAGGCGCCGAGAACGGAAAATGAGAGAGGGTCCTGAACGACCGTCAATCGATCACCAGGATAGGCCGGCACATCGGCTTCGGGATTATCCAGCAGGTCACTGAAGCGCAGTTCGGCCACGCGCGATCCACGCACCACCCGTAGAGCCAGATCCTTGGTGTTCCCACGCTGGCCGCCCGCAAGCGCCACGACATCGGAAAGCCGTTCCCGATTCGTCTGAAGGACAATCCGACCCGGATTGGCGACCTCCCCGCCCACTATGACCGAATTACTGATCACCTGGGTGATGTTGACCAGAACCTGCGGGTCCTGCGAGCGGCCTCGCAAGGCATTGCGGATCTGATTCTGCACCTCGAAGGCCGTCTTGCCGGCCACACGCAGCTTGCCCGCATAAGGAACGACAATGTCTCCATTATCGTCTACTCTCGTCGGGGGAAGCGTCTGAACCTTAACGCCGGCATCATAGGGCACCGACGGGTTTGCGACCGCAGTGCCGCCGCTGAAAAGCGGAATGCCCGCTTCGTAAATGGAAATCAGCATGACGTCACCCGGCCCGACCATATCGGTGGGCGGTGGCGCGAGATTCGCCAAGGGCAACTTGTCCTTGCCGCCTTGCGCAGGCAGCGCCGAGGCATCCGTAACCTCGACGATCTTGATGTTTTCACCGCCTGGCGCGGCCTCCGCGCTTTTACGGACCTGCAGGCCTGTCGGGCCACTGGACGGTAGTGTCGAGCAGGCTCCCAGAGCACTGCACATGACAAGCGTGATGAAGCGTTTTCTGAACATTACCTATCGCAATAAGAGCGGGATCTCGCCAACATCGGTTAGCTGTCGGCCGTCCGTGCCGCAATCGATAACCTCACGCAAACGAAACAGGCAAGACCGAGGCATGAGGAGCCGGACACTTCTGCTCCATCAACCCTGCATGGACAGCTGGAAAAACCCTCAACGCCAACCGAAGGACACCGCCCCACTTTCGCACGATCACGGCAGATCGTGCATGAAACGGGCCGATATTCAAACTCGCGAAGGAAACACCGCCGCCCCCGGCCATGTCGAACGGGAAAATGCCAGTGCGCCGCGCTTACCGGCGGAGGCGTGAACGAAGCCGACCCAGGAAGCCAGCGACAGGCCGCCGGGGCGACGTTTCGTCGACCTGCTCACCGAGATAGCGGCCCTGACGCGGGCGGCCGTCGCGAATGTCGACGGGGCTGCGTCTATCGAGCCTGCCCAACGCTTCATCCGAAAAAGCGGGGGTATAATAAATGCAATCATCGAAATAATAATGCGTCACCTGCGACCNGCGGGTGCGCCGGGGATCGCGCACGCTGCTGCCACCATGCAGCAGATTGGCGCACCAGATCAGCGCCTGCCCTTTGCGGGCATGAAACTGCTCCGCCTGGGCGCCGTGCGCCTCGCACAATGCCTGCCATGCCGGCCCATAGGGATCCTGGGCTGAC
>NZ_MIPT01000005.1:0-5311 GCF_001853345.1 Edaphosphingomonas haloaromaticamans
CCATGGACATGCTCAACCACCATTTCGCAGCAGCCGCCTGATCGGCGCAGAGCGACAGCCTACCTGTGACTGCCGCCAATCTTTGCAACAGAGCCGCCCCAAGCTTTCCTGCAATCGCTGCGATGCGATCAGCCAGGCACCAGCTCCCGCACTTCCCGTGCCGCGTGGCCGCGCTGGCCCCGGTCTGCTCGCCCATGTCGTCGTATCCAAGTTCGCCGACCACCTGCCGCTCTACCGCCAGTCGCAGATCTATACCCGCGAGGGCGTGGAGATCAGCCGTTCGACCATGGCCGACTGGCTGGGCCAGGTAAGCTGGCTGTTGCAGCCGCTGGTTAACCGGATCGCCGATCACGTCATGGCCAGCCCCAAGCTCCATGCCGACGACACGCCCGTTCCGGTTCTGGCGCCGGGCACCGGGAAGACACAAACCGGGCGATTATGGGTCTACCTGCGCGATAACCGGCGATGGAGCCACTTGGATAAGCCGGCTGCGCTGTTCCGCTACAGCCCCGATCGCAAGGGTGAGCGACCACGCGAGCATCTCAAGACCTTTGCAGGCTTCCTGCAGGCGGATGCCTATGCCGGCTTCGAGCGCCTCTACGCCAGTGACCGCGAGCCCGCGCCGATCACGCCAGTTGCCTGCTGGGCGCATGCCAGACGCAAGCTGAACGATGTCTATAAGGCGGATCCGAACTCGGCTGCGTTCCAAGGCTTGCACATGATCGGGGAGCTCTACGATGTCGAGCGGCAGATCGTGCGTGAGCCGGCGGATTTTCGTCGCAAGGCTCGTAAGCTCTCGAAGCTCAAGGCGCTGGATTTCTTCGCCTGGGCCGACGAGGTGCTGTCCAGGGCATCGGCCCGGTCACCGTTGGCCGACGCGCTGCGCTATGCGGCGAAGCTGAAGCCGCAACTGCTCGCCTACACCGACGACGGCAGGCTGGAGATCGACAACAATCCGGCGGAGAATGCCCTCAGGGGTATATGCCTTGGCAGGAAAAATTGGCTTTTTGCAGGCGCCGACTGCGGCGGGGAGCGCGCCGCTGCCATGTATTCACTGCTTGAAACGGCCAAACTCAATGGCGTCAATCCGCAGGAGTGGCTTGCCGATGTGCTTGATCGCATTGGCAAGGGGCATCCGATCAACCGGATCGATGAACTTCTGCCGTGGAGATGGCAGGCATCGCAGGTCTAAATCTGCTTGGAAGTGGTGTCGCTCCCAGCTTAATGTCATCTGCACCCGCCATTCCTATGAATACCAAGGCGTTATGATCGAGTTCTACACGTGATGATCGTTTTGAGATTGCGGAAAGTGACCGAAGCAGACCCGACGCGAGATTGGGTTCCGGCCGAACACTACGATATTGTCTTTGAAGGTGAGGTCGTCGGATCCATTCAACTTCGCCTTGGAAATACCGAATATATGCGGCTGTACGGTGGTCACGTTGGTTACGGCATCGAACCTCAGCATCGCGGTCATGGATATGCCGCCGCAGCACTCAAGGAACTGTCTTCAATCGCACAGCGCCATGGTTTTCAGGAAATCTGGATTACCTGTCGGCCTGATAATATTGCTTCGTGGCGTACTCTTGAAAAGGCCGGTGCGACCTATGAAGGAACGGTCGACGTTCCATTGGACAGCGATCTTTATGTGCGTGGAGATCTGCAAATGCGTCGGTATCGACTCGTGATTGGTGCGAAGGAAACGCTGCCTGCCGGGTAGATCGTTCGTGTCGGCCAAGGCCCCAAAAGGGGCGGTTACCAAGCGTGCGTGCGCCGCAAAGACGACCTACAGCGGACGCTTACCTTTCCACGCTATGCCCTCTATAAGCGCGACAGAACGCCCCCTTATTCAATGCGATGTTATGGCACGACCTAAACGACAGGAAGATCCATTGCTGCCGGTCCCGCTGCCAAAGCGGCGTCCGAGCCGCGCGAACACGCGCAACCTTGCTGCTTGGGTGAAACCTGAGCTTGCAGCTGAGATCAAGGGATTGGCTGAACGCGAGCAAACGTCTGTCGCGGCCCTGGTCGAAGAGGCGACGATCAATCTCTTGAAGACGCGCGGGATCGATTATCCTGACTATCTGCGCCATTACCGCAAAGCGGGATAAGTCCGCATCATAAGCGTGTGCACACGCTTATTCTTGCCAACTCCTGAAACTTGAGCCAGTTATGACCCGCTGATTCCGTCTTGGAGTCGGTGATTCATCTGTTGTGCGCGGGGTGGCTCCCCGTCTGCAACGGGCAACAAAAAACCCTCGCTTGGCTGAGCGAGGGCTGTTTGTGCCACCGAAGTGGGCGATTGCTTAACCCCTTTATCGGTGGCGCTGCGGCGAAAGTCAATCCTGAAAGCGTGCTTTCGGGAGCGATGGCGCTTGGCCTCGCGGGACCGACGAAGGGAGGTCCGCATGACCACTTCCATAGGCGCCGTGCTGCGTAGCACCGGCCTCGCCACGATCGACCGCGCCTTGCTTGCGCGTGCCGAAAAACCGCGCGTCAAAGTCTGGGCCGGCAGCATCGCCGTAGGCCACGAGAAGCGGGCCAAGGCTTACACGCCGATCCGCAATGCGCGCCAGATGCGCGAGATGATCGAAGCTGCAAAGCTCTACGAGCGGCAAACGCTTGCGCAGCGGCGAACGACCACACCGCGCGTTCGCAACGGCGCGATCGGACAGGCCGGCATCCAGATCATCGAGTTCCTGGCCCGCGTCATCGACTATAGCACCGGCGCGTTGTTCCCCAGCCTTCACACCATCATGGATGGAACCGGCCTGAGCAAGAATTGCGTCGTTCAGGCGCTTTCGCGCCTCAAAGACGCGCGCATTATCGACTGGTTCAGGCGCTACGAGCCGGTTCCCGACAACGAATCGCAAGGCGCTGGCCCGCGCATCAAGCAGGCCACAAACGCCTATCGCTTCCTCTTCCCCGCCTTTCTCTCGAAAATCTTCGCCGCTCGCCGGCGTCGCGGCGTCGCGGCCGATCCAGCGCCCGCTTGCGAACAGTATCGCCAGATCGAGGCGGCGCGCGACATGGAGCGCATGAGGGATCAGCTGCCCCTATGGGAGCTAACCCGCGAAGAGCGGGACAAGCGCGAGCTGAGGGACATTCTCGCCAGCTTGGGCGAAGCGATTGAGGCGAAAGAACGTGAGTCATCCGCAAGTGAAGATAACCGGCGGAGATATTTATATTGAATGGCCCTAGTCGGGCCATGCGCGATATTGGCATATATCCCGATCGTTTGCCCGCCTCCGTGAAATGTGTATAAATCCCAATGTCGGGATACCGTTGACGAAAGAAGTTCGATGCAGATGGACGTCGAAGCACGCGCACGTCAGATCGTAGCGGATATGGGCGGCCACTGGCGCGGCTCCTATGGCATGGTTTGCTGCCCAGCCCACAACGACCGCAATCCGTCGCTCCAAGTCACCCCCGGCAAGAAGGCTGTCCTGTTCAAATGTTGGGCCGGTTGCAGTCAGGAAGCCGTCTGGTCCGCGCTCAACAGCCGCAAAATCAATCGCCACACCAGCGGCGAAACGGTCGATCGCGCGCCCGAACCCTCGCGCCGGAAGCTCGCCCTGCAACTATGGGATTCCGCCGTGCCGATCGCAGGCACCGCGGCTGAACGCTATCTGCGTTCGCGCGCGATCGACCCGACCGGCCTCAAGGTGCGCTTCGCTCCGCGCTGCATCGTTGGTCCGCCCGACGCCCGCGAAGAGCATCCTGCCCTCCTTGTGCCGTTCGAGGCCGACGAAGGCATAATCGCCGTGCAGCGGATCTTGCTCGATCCAGCAACGGGCGAGAAACGCTACCATGCGGCGCTGCGCGAGGCGAAATTGACGCTCGGCCTGGTCCGACACGCCGCCATGCGGATCGGCGGCCAGCCAACCGGCGATGTTCTGCGCCTCGCGGAAGGCTTCGAGGAAGCCGTTTCCGTCACCCAGCTTAGTGACGGGAAATTCAAGGTGTGGGGCGCTGGCGGCATTCGCCGCTATGGCCTGATCGCGATCCCCGAACGCATCCGCAAAATCGTCATCTACTCGCAACACGGCCAGGAAGCCGCACAGGCCATAGAGGACGCGCGCGACCACCTCACTGCAAACGACCGCGAACTGAAAATCATCCTGCCGCCAGCCCCGGCGCCGATGGACTGGAACGACATTCTTCAGGAGAGAGCCAGGTGCTGATCCGAGGTTTCAAAAAATGGCCGCGAAATCAGCAAATCGCGTTGCCCATTCTCTCTGTTTTCGCTTTCGGCGCGCTGTTCAATCAGATGCAGGCGAGGAATAGCGAGCCGGTTTCGATCCACGTCGAGAACCCGCGCATTATCGACGGCGATACGCTCGAAACGCTCGACAAAAAGCGGGTGCGATTGTCGGGAATTGATGCGCCGGATGAGGACGGCAAGGGTAATGTGCCCAAGATCGCAGCGCAGCTCTATTTGGAAGAGCTGGTGAAGCAAAATGGCGGCATGGACTGCACGAGCGATTTTCAGGACGAAAAGCTGACGATCGAGCCGATATGCAACACGCGGCGGACAAGCTGGGGCCGGTCTAACCTGTCGTGCCGGTTTCGGTCGAATGGGGCATCTGTTTCGGCAACGATGGTGCGCCATGGATATGCCGTTGATTACAGGCAACATTCAGGGCTGGCGTATGCTCGTTTCATGAAAGACGCGGCCGATGAGCGACGAGGCCTTTGGGGTGTCGATTACGAGGCAATGAGGAATCTGGCGATCGAGAGGGGCCAGCTGCCGAACAAGTGCAAATGACCGGAGCCGGGAACCTGCCCTACTCCACCACACGGCTGCGCCGCGCGGCTCCACGGAGCCAGCAAAGCCGTCTCCGCCCATTCGGGTGACGGTCAGGGCTAGAAGGGAAGTTCAGCATGAATGACGCGACGCGAACGACGACGCAGGCCGCGCCCAGGCACAGCGTTTCGCCGCGCGTCGAGGCTTTCGCGGCATGGCTGATCGCCGCGCTCATTCTCGCAGGCGGCGGGATCGTCGCACGCCTGATCCTCGATTATCCGCAATTCCTGCCGAACAGCTATTTCGGCTTCCTGATTTACCGCGCTGGACCCACAATTGCCCTGCTATGGGCCTGTGTCGGCGCTGCGATCACGATCAATGCCGCGACGATACGCCTCATGCTCATGTCCGCCTTGTGTGCTTCTATCGTTGCGGTTCTCGCGCTCGCCATTCTCTAGCCGCTAAAAATGAGCGGCCCAGGGCCGCGCCTTGCCGGTGGTGGCAGCTGCCACCGGGGGGAACGCCAAGGGCACCCGCCCTTTCGTTCCCGAAGCATAATCGACA
>NZ_MIPT01000006.1:0-5310 GCF_001853345.1 Edaphosphingomonas haloaromaticamans
CATGGACATGCTCAACCACCATTTCGCAGCAGCCGCCTGATCGGCGCAGAGCGACAGCCTACCTGTGACTGCCGCCAATCTTTGCAACAGAGCCGCCCCAAGCTTTCCTGCAATCGCTGCGATGCGATCAGCCAGGCACCAGCTCCCGCACTTCCCGTGCCGCGTGGCCGCGCTGGCCCCGGTCTGCTCGCCCATGTCGTCGTATCCAAGTTCGCCGACCACCTGCCGCTCTACCGCCAGTCGCAGATCTATACCCGCGAGGGCGTGGAGATCAGCCGTTCGACCATGGCCGACTGGCTGGGCCAGGTAAGCTGGCTGTTGCAGCCGCTGGTTAACCGGATCGCCGATCACGTCATGGCCAGCCCCAAGCTCCATGCCGACGACACGCCCGTTCCGGTTCTGGCGCCGGGCACCGGGAAGACACAAACCGGGCGATTATGGGTCTACCTGCGCGATAACCGGCGATGGAGCCACTTGGATAAGCCGGCTGCGCTGTTCCGCTACAGCCCCGATCGCAAGGGTGAGCGACCACGCGAGCATCTCAAGACCTTTGCAGGCTTCCTGCAGGCGGATGCCTATGCCGGCTTCGAGCGCCTCTACGCCAGTGACCGCGAGCCCGCGCCGATCACGCCAGTTGCCTGCTGGGCGCATGCCAGACGCAAGCTGAACGATGTCTATAAGGCGGATCCGAACTCGGCTGCGTTCCAAGGCTTGCACATGATCGGGGAGCTCTACGATGTCGAGCGGCAGATCGTGCGTGAGCCGGCGGATTTTCGTCGCAAGGCTCGTAAGCTCTCGAAGCTCAAGGCGCTGGATTTCTTCGCCTGGGCCGACGAGGTGCTGTCCAGGGCATCGGCCCGGTCACCGTTGGCCGACGCGCTGCGCTATGCGGCGAAGCTGAAGCCGCAACTGCTCGCCTACACCGACGACGGCAGGCTGGAGATCGACAACAATCCGGCGGAGAATGCCCTCAGGGGTATATGCCTTGGCAGGAAAAATTGGCTTTTTGCAGGCGCCGACTGCGGCGGGGAGCGCGCCGCTGCCATGTATTCACTGCTTGAAACGGCCAAACTCAATGGCGTCAATCCGCAGGAGTGGCTTGCCGATGTGCTTGATCGCATTGGCAAGGGGCATCCGATCAACCGGATCGATGAACTTCTGCCGTGGAGATGGCAGGCATCGCAGGTCTAAATCTGCTTGGAAGTGGTGTCGCTCCCAGCTTAATGTCATCTGCACCCGCCATTCCTATGAATACCAAGGCGTTATGATCGAGTTCTACACGTGATGATCGTTTTGAGATTGCGGAAAGTGACCGAAGCAGACCCGACGCGAGATTGGGTTCCGGCCGAACACTACGATATTGTCTTTGAAGGTGAGGTCGTCGGATCCATTCAACTTCGCCTTGGAAATACCGAATATATGCGGCTGTACGGTGGTCACGTTGGTTACGGCATCGAACCTCAGCATCGCGGTCATGGATATGCCGCCGCAGCACTCAAGGAACTGTCTTCAATCGCACAGCGCCATGGTTTTCAGGAAATCTGGATTACCTGTCGGCCTGATAATATTGCTTCGTGGCGTACTCTTGAAAAGGCCGGTGCGACCTATGAAGGAACGGTCGACGTTCCATTGGACAGCGATCTTTATGTGCGTGGAGATCTGCAAATGCGTCGGTATCGACTCGTGATTGGTGCGAAGGAAACGCTGCCTGCCGGGTAGATCGTTCGTGTCGGCCAAGGCCCCAAAAGGGGCGGTTACCAAGCGTGCGTGCGCCGCAAAGACGACCTACAGCGGACGCTTACCTTTCCACGCTATGCCCTCTATAAGCGCGACAGAACGCCCCCTTATTCAATGCGATGTTATGGCACGACCTAAACGACAGGAAGATCCATTGCTGCCGGTCCCGCTGCCAAAGCGGCGTCCGAGCCGCGCGAACACGCGCAACCTTGCTGCTTGGGTGAAACCTGAGCTTGCAGCTGAGATCAAGGGATTGGCTGAACGCGAGCAAACGTCTGTCGCGGCCCTGGTCGAAGAGGCGACGATCAATCTCTTGAAGACGCGCGGGATCGATTATCCTGACTATCTGCGCCATTACCGCAAAGCGGGATAAGTCCGCATCATAAGCGTGTGCACACGCTTATTCTTGCCAACTCCTGAAACTTGAGCCAGTTATGACCCGCTGATTCCGTCTTGGAGTCGGTGATTCATCTGTTGTGCGCGGGGTGGCTCCCCGTCTGCAACGGGCAACAAAAAACCCTCGCTTGGCTGAGCGAGGGCTGTTTGTGCCACCGAAGTGGGCGATTGCTTAACCCCTTTATCGGTGGCGCTGCGGCGAAAGTCAATCCTGAAAGCGTGCTTTCGGGAGCGATGGCGCTTGGCCTCGCGGGACCGACGAAGGGAGGTCCGCATGACCACTTCCATAGGCGCCGTGCTGCGTAGCACCGGCCTCGCCACGATCGACCGCGCCTTGCTTGCGCGTGCCGAAAAACCGCGCGTCAAAGTCTGGGCCGGCAGCATCGCCGTAGGCCACGAGAAGCGGGCCAAGGCTTACACGCCGATCCGCAATGCGCGCCAGATGCGCGAGATGATCGAAGCTGCAAAGCTCTACGAGCGGCAAACGCTTGCGCAGCGGCGAACGACCACACCGCGCGTTCGCAACGGCGCGATCGGACAGGCCGGCATCCAGATCATCGAGTTCCTGGCCCGCGTCATCGACTATAGCACCGGCGCGTTGTTCCCCAGCCTTCACACCATCATGGATGGAACCGGCCTGAGCAAGAATTGCGTCGTTCAGGCGCTTTCGCGCCTCAAAGACGCGCGCATTATCGACTGGTTCAGGCGCTACGAGCCGGTTCCCGACAACGAATCGCAAGGCGCTGGCCCGCGCATCAAGCAGGCCACAAACGCCTATCGCTTCCTCTTCCCCGCCTTTCTCTCGAAAATCTTCGCCGCTCGCCGGCGTCGCGGCGTCGCGGCCGATCCAGCGCCCGCTTGCGAACAGTATCGCCAGATCGAGGCGGCGCGCGACATGGAGCGCATGAGGGATCAGCTGCCCCTATGGGAGCTAACCCGCGAAGAGCGGGACAAGCGCGAGCTGAGGGACATTCTCGCCAGCTTGGGCGAAGCGATTGAGGCGAAAGAACGTGAGTCATCCGCAAGTGAAGATAACCGGCGGAGATATTTATATTGAATGGCCCTAGTCGGGCCATGCGCGATATTGGCATATATCCCGATCGTTTGCCCGCCTCCGTGAAATGTGTATAAATCCCAATGTCGGGATACCGTTGACGAAAGAAGTTCGATGCAGATGGACGTCGAAGCACGCGCACGTCAGATCGTAGCGGATATGGGCGGCCACTGGCGCGGCTCCTATGGCATGGTTTGCTGCCCAGCCCACAACGACCGCAATCCGTCGCTCCAAGTCACCCCCGGCAAGAAGGCTGTCCTGTTCAAATGTTGGGCCGGTTGCAGTCAGGAAGCCGTCTGGTCCGCGCTCAACAGCCGCAAAATCAATCGCCACACCAGCGGCGAAACGGTCGATCGCGCGCCCGAACCCTCGCGCCGGAAGCTCGCCCTGCAACTATGGGATTCCGCCGTGCCGATCGCAGGCACCGCGGCTGAACGCTATCTGCGTTCGCGCGCGATCGACCCGACCGGCCTCAAGGTGCGCTTCGCTCCGCGCTGCATCGTTGGTCCGCCCGACGCCCGCGAAGAGCATCCTGCCCTCCTTGTGCCGTTCGAGGCCGACGAAGGCATAATCGCCGTGCAGCGGATCTTGCTCGATCCAGCAACGGGCGAGAAACGCTACCATGCGGCGCTGCGCGAGGCGAAATTGACGCTCGGCCTGGTCCGACACGCCGCCATGCGGATCGGCGGCCAGCCAACCGGCGATGTTCTGCGCCTCGCGGAAGGCTTCGAGGAAGCCGTTTCCGTCACCCAGCTTAGTGACGGGAAATTCAAGGTGTGGGGCGCTGGCGGCATTCGCCGCTATGGCCTGATCGCGATCCCCGAACGCATCCGCAAAATCGTCATCTACTCGCAACACGGCCAGGAAGCCGCACAGGCCATAGAGGACGCGCGCGACCACCTCACTGCAAACGACCGCGAACTGAAAATCATCCTGCCGCCAGCCCCGGCGCCGATGGACTGGAACGACATTCTTCAGGAGAGAGCCAGGTGCTGATCCGAGGTTTCAAAAAATGGCCGCGAAATCAGCAAATCGCGTTGCCCATTCTCTCTGTTTTCGCTTTCGGCGCGCTGTTCAATCAGATGCAGGCGAGGAATAGCGAGCCGGTTTCGATCCACGTCGAGAACCCGCGCATTATCGACGGCGATACGCTCGAAACGCTCGACAAAAAGCGGGTGCGATTGTCGGGAATTGATGCGCCGGATGAGGACGGCAAGGGTAATGTGCCCAAGATCGCAGCGCAGCTCTATTTGGAAGAGCTGGTGAAGCAAAATGGCGGCATGGACTGCACGAGCGATTTTCAGGACGAAAAGCTGACGATCGAGCCGATATGCAACACGCGGCGGACAAGCTGGGGCCGGTCTAACCTGTCGTGCCGGTTTCGGTCGAATGGGGCATCTGTTTCGGCAACGATGGTGCGCCATGGATATGCCGTTGATTACAGGCAACATTCAGGGCTGGCGTATGCTCGTTTCATGAAAGACGCGGCCGATGAGCGACGAGGCCTTTGGGGTGTCGATTACGAGGCAATGAGGAATCTGGCGATCGAGAGGGGCCAGCTGCCGAACAAGTGCAAATGACCGGAGCCGGGAACCTGCCCTACTCCACCACACGGCTGCGCCGCGCGGCTCCACGGAGCCAGCAAAGCCGTCTCCGCCCATTCGGGTGACGGTCAGGGCTAGAAGGGAAGTTCAGCATGAATGACGCGACGCGAACGACGACGCAGGCCGCGCCCAGGCACAGCGTTTCGCCGCGCGTCGAGGCTTTCGCGGCATGGCTGATCGCCGCGCTCATTCTCGCAGGCGGCGGGATCGTCGCACGCCTGATCCTCGATTATCCGCAATTCCTGCCGAACAGCTATTTCGGCTTCCTGATTTACCGCGCTGGACCCACAATTGCCCTGCTATGGGCCTGTGTCGGCGCTGCGATCACGATCAATGCCGCGACGATACGCCTCATGCTCATGTCCGCCTTGTGTGCTTCTATCGTTGCGGTTCTCGCGCTCGCCATTCTCTAGCCGCTAAAAATGAGCGGCCCAGGGCCGCGCCTTGCCGGTGGTGGCAGCTGCCACCGGGGGGAACGCCAAGGGCACCCGCCCTTTCGTTCCCGAAGCATAATCGACA
>NZ_MIPT01000007.1:0-2221 GCF_001853345.1 Edaphosphingomonas haloaromaticamans
GCGACCGCCATCAGCACCACGGCGATCCTGTCCGCGCCCGCCATCGCCGCGCCGGCGGCCGTGCCGAGCAGCATGGCCATCAGCGCCAGCAGCGCCGGGCGCCGATCCGGATCGGCCAGCCGGCCGACCGAGGCGCCGAGCACCACGCCCGCCACGAACAGGCCGAGCAGCCCCGCCGCGATCGCCGCATCCCGGCCATGGTTGAACAGCCCCACGCCCAGCCGCGTGGTATTGCCGCTCATGAACGAGACGAAGAAGCCGCCCAGCTTCAGGAAGCCCACGGCATCGACGAAGCCCGCCAGCGCGGAAAGGCAGGCGGCCAGTAGCCAGGTCCGTCGATCATAGCGGGTCACGGGCACGATCCTAGCGAGGCAAAGATATCTTGACGAGATGCCGCTTATATCGGCCACGAAACGGCGCCCGCCTATTCCATCCCACCGCGCGATTGCCTAGACACGGCGACATGCTTGGCCGGCCGACCGTTCGTTCCTCCGGGATATTGCTTGCCCTGATGGCCGTTTCCGGCTGCGTCGCGCCGCGCAGCCGGCCGATGCCTGCCCCGGTGCCGGTGCCCGTGGCCCCGGAAACGCCGGCGCCGGCGCGGCCCGCCGCGCCCACCCCGACCCCGGCTCCCTTCGAGGTGCGGGCCGTGACGCCCAATGCCGTGGAAAGCCGGGGCGGCACCTACACCGTCGTCGCGGGCGATACCCTGCGGCGCGTATCGGACAGGACGGGCGCCGGATCGGAGGCGATCGCCCGCGCCAACGGCCTGCATCCGCCCTTCATCATCCGCGTCGGCCAGAAGCTGAAGATTCCCGCCGGCCGCTGGCATCAGGTGCGCGCCGGCGAAACCGGCATCGCCATAGGGCGGGCCTATGGCGTGGAATGGGTGCGCATCGCGACGATGAACGCGCTGGAGGAGCCCTATATCCTGCGCACCGGCCAGCGGCTGCTGCTGCCGTCCGCCACCGAGGTGGCGGCAATGTCGCTGGAGGAGCGCGCCGCGGCCTTCGATCTCGATATCGAGGATATCATCACCGGCGGCGAGCCCGCGCTCGCCGAGCGGGAGGCCCCCGCCCGCCCGGTCGCCACCGCGCCCCGCGCCAAGCCGCTGCCGTCGACGGAGGCGATCGCCGCGTCCCGGCCCTTCTCCGGCCGGTTCGACTGGCCGTTGACCGGCACGATCAAGCGCGGCTTCGGCAATTTCGGCAGCGGCCAGCGCAACAACGGCATCAACATCGCCGCCCGCATGGGGCAATCGATCTCGGCGGCGGCCGATGGCGTGGTGGCCTATGCCGGCACCGACCTCAGCGCCTATGGCGGGCTGATCCTGATCCGCCACAGCGACACCTGGACGACGGCCTATGCCCACGCATCGGAATTGCTGGTGACGCGCGGCCAAGCCGTGAAGCGCGGCCAGGTGATCGCCCGTGCCGGCGCCAGCGGGCACATTGCGGAGCCGCAGCTCCATTTCGAAATCCGCCAGGGGGCCAAGCCGGTCGATCCCATGGCCTATCTGCCGAAACGCGGTTGAAACCGCGCCGCATCTTCCACGTCCCCCGCTTCGCGCCGCTCCGGCGCAAGTCTCCGCTGCCGATCTGGCTGACGCTGCTGCTGCGCCTGCTGCTGGTGCTGGGGCTGCTCGGCATCGTCCTGGCGGTGCACTGGTTCGATCGCGGCGGCCTCCGCGACAATATGGACGGGCATGTCAGCTTCGTCGACGTGCTCTATTTCACGATGATCACCGTCACGACCGTCGGCTTCGGCGATATCGTTCCCGTCACCGATCGGGCGCGGATGTTCGATACGTTCGTGGTGACGCCGATCAGGCTGTTCGTATGGCTGCTCTTCCTGGGAACCGCCTACGACTTCATGTTCAAGCGCCTGTGGGAGAAGTTCCGGATGAGCATGATCCAGCGCAACCTGAAGGACCATGTCGTCGTCACCGGCTTCGGCACCAGCGGATCGGAAGCCGCGCGCGAGCTGATCGCCCGCGGCACGCCGCCCGACCGCATCGTCGCCATCGACGGCCGCAACGCCGCGCTGGGGGAGGCGGAGGAACTCGGCCTTTCCGTGCTGGAGGGCGATTCGACGCGCGATGCGACGCTGAAGGCGGTCCATATCGAGCGCGCCCGCGCAATGATCATATCGGCGGGCCGCGACGACACGTCGATCCTGATCGTGCTGACGGCGCGCAGCCTGGCGCCCGACCTGCCGATCA
>NZ_MIPT01000008.1:0-2787 GCF_001853345.1 Edaphosphingomonas haloaromaticamans
ACTCCCATCGATTTTGCTTCCCCCTCCCCATCCCGCGCTTCGCCAGCGGGTCAGAGCCGCAGGCCGCAGGCAGCGGCTTCGCCTAAAGGAGTGAGGAAAATGGCCAAGGAAACGAACCGGATCGACATTTATCAGGCCGTCACCGACGACATTCTTGCGATGTTGGAAGCGGGGACAAAGCCTTGGGTGAAGCCGTGGAGCGGTGGGCCGACCATTCCGCTCCGGCACAATGGGGTTGCCTATCGTGGGATCAATGTCCTCAGCCTTTGGGCCAGTGCCATGCGTCAGGGCTTCGCCTCGCCCTATTGGCTGACCTTCAAACAGGCATTGGAGCTTGGCGGCAATGTCAGGAAGGGCAGCAAGGGGACCACCGTTGTCTATGCCAACAAGCTTGTCGTTAAAGACTCCGAAACGGACGACGAGCGCGCCATTCCGTTCCTGAAACGATACACGGTTTTCAATGCCGATCAGGTCGAGGGACTGGACGGCAAATATCCCGCGCCCGCCCCGATCATCACCAATCCCGAAACCCGCGATGTTGAACTTGAAGTGATGTTCTCTCGCATCGACGCAACCGTTCGCATTGGCGGATCGCAAGCCTATTATCACACCCGCGACGACTATATCCAAATGCCCGCTTTTGAAGCGTTCCATTCCGCCGACGACTACTATGCCACGCTTGCGCACGAGGCCGTGCATCATGCAGGGCATGAAAGCCGCCTCAACCGGAAAACCTTGATTTCAACGAGCCGCGCCGACTACGCGAGGGACGAACTCGTGGCCGAGCTGGGCGCATCCTTCATCGGTGCGATTGTCGGTTTCAAGGTCGAGGAACGCGAAGATCATGCCGCGTATATCGAGCACTGGTTGACCGCGCTCCGCAATGACAAGCGCGCCATTTTTGAGGCCGCCCGTGAGGCACAGAACGCCGCCGACTACCTGTTGGCGATGATGACCGACCAAGCGGATTGAATGCCCCGCCCTGCAAAATGCACGAGACGCCGCGCAAGCGCGGCGTCCCGCTTTGGGAAGGTGAAATTCGGGGGCTACTCAATGTGGTTTATATACAAATCCCGACATGTTAACTATGGGCGGGAGCAGGTCGTTTTTAGGTGCAAAATGGAAAATATCATCGACACCTACAGGAATCGCATCAACGCGATGGGGTATGAGCCTCGTCGGCAGGAAGACATTCCTGCCGTTATGGCAGCTTATTGCGAGGCAATCGCAAATTGCAAGATTGAAGGACTTGAATTGGTTTCGGATGACCACTCTTTTTGTTTGCTGTTGGTCGAAACCCAAATTCCCGTCGATGTGGCGATTGGTCTGGCGCAGGACTACAACCGTGATGTTCTGTCCCGCCAGAAACTCGCTGCATGACAGGTGAGCGACCCTTACACCTGGCGTAACAGCGACGTTCTTCGGAACAAGCTGGGAATCCGCGACGATAATATCCTCAAGGAGCGAGAAGCTTTCTTCTCGGTTGTCCGACATGGCGAGCTTGTCGTGCAGCGCGCCGCGCCGGCGACGAACGCGCGCGAGTATCGCGAGCTGCACAATCATCTGTTTCAGGACGTATATGATTGGGCGGGGCGCTTTCGAACTGTGGACATAAGCAAACCCGGCAGCACTTTTGCCCGAGCGCACTTCATTGCCCGCAGCATGGAGCACGAATTTAAGCAGCTGCCCGACCTCCAAACCCTCAAGTCGATGGATCGTGATCGCTTTGCCGATACCATGGGGCGGCATATTTCCGAATTAAATGCCGTTCATCCGTTCCGTGAGGGCAATGGCCGCACCATGCGGCTGCACTTGCAGCTACATTCCCTTGCGGCCGAAAAATTCGTCTCAATCCAGGCAATGGGGCCGAAGGACTGGATGGAGGCGAGCCGCGACAGCTTCCATACCGGAAATCACGCCTCCCTCGCCAAAGTCATCCGTGATGCAATGCCGCTCGAACAGAACCGCGTCGAGCCAGCGCGTGGGGCAGCGGGCATCGCGTTTCCGCCCTCGATGGAATCCCTCATGCCAGTTGGCGAACGACGCGCAATGAGTATCGAGCAGGCCAAGGATCAAATCAGCCGTTACCTGCCTACTGCGCAAACCGTTGCGTCGCGGCAGCATGAGCAGCTTAACCGGATCGCGGAAACGTCCGCTGACATGCGCCAGCTGGCCGCGCGTTCAGCGCAGGAGCTTGCCTTTTTCCGTGACCCCAAAGGGCCGATGCACCACCTTCAGCTGATTGAGCAGCGCCGCTATCATCAGATCGAAGTCAATTGGTCCGAGGGCATGGACCCGCTGCAAAGAGTCCGCGCCATCAGCGCGGGCGCCGCAGATTTCCTTTCGAAGATGACCGACCGCGACATTCAGGCCGCCGATCGCGCGCTACGTCTGCAAGTCATGCCTCCCGGCGTCAGTCAGGTTGATCTACGCCTTGCTGCGCAATTCGAGAAAAACTCGCCCGAGCAGAACCGGGCCGATGCCAGGTTCGCGCAATTCCAGCTCGCCATTGATAAGCGCGTCGCCACAGCCACCGAGCGCGGCGCATCGAAGGAACAGCTGGCGCAGATCGTCGAAAGCGCAAAGGCCCATGTCGCCGCAACATTGCGCGAAGGCAAATCACCGACGCCGACCGCCGAGAAATCAAAGGACCGCGAGCGCTGAAAATGAGCGGCCAGGGCCGCGCGCTTAATAGTCTGTCAGCTGCCACATAGGATCGAGCGGCCCAGGGCCGCGCCTTGCCGGTGGTGGCAGCTGCCACCGGGGGGAACGCCAAGGGCACCCGCC
>NZ_MIPT01000009.1:0-2779 GCF_001853345.1 Edaphosphingomonas haloaromaticamans
CGATTTTGCTTCCCCCTCCCCATCCCGCGCTTCGCCAGCGGGTCAGAGCCGCAGGCCGCAGGCAGCGGCTTCGCCTAAAGGAGTGAGGAAAATGGCCAAGGAAACGAACCGGATCGACATTTATCAGGCCGTCACCGACGACATTCTTGCGATGTTGGAAGCGGGGACAAAGCCTTGGGTGAAGCCGTGGAGCGGTGGGCCGACCATTCCGCTCCGGCACAATGGGGTTGCCTATCGTGGGATCAATGTCCTCAGCCTTTGGGCCAGTGCCATGCGTCAGGGCTTCGCCTCGCCCTATTGGCTGACCTTCAAACAGGCATTGGAGCTTGGCGGCAATGTCAGGAAGGGCAGCAAGGGGACCACCGTTGTCTATGCCAACAAGCTTGTCGTTAAAGACTCCGAAACGGACGACGAGCGCGCCATTCCGTTCCTGAAACGATACACGGTTTTCAATGCCGATCAGGTCGAGGGACTGGACGGCAAATATCCCGCGCCCGCCCCGATCATCACCAATCCCGAAACCCGCGATGTTGAACTTGAAGTGATGTTCTCTCGCATCGACGCAACCGTTCGCATTGGCGGATCGCAAGCCTATTATCACACCCGCGACGACTATATCCAAATGCCCGCTTTTGAAGCGTTCCATTCCGCCGACGACTACTATGCCACGCTTGCGCACGAGGCCGTGCATCATGCAGGGCATGAAAGCCGCCTCAACCGGAAAACCTTGATTTCAACGAGCCGCGCCGACTACGCGAGGGACGAACTCGTGGCCGAGCTGGGCGCATCCTTCATCGGTGCGATTGTCGGTTTCAAGGTCGAGGAACGCGAAGATCATGCCGCGTATATCGAGCACTGGTTGACCGCGCTCCGCAATGACAAGCGCGCCATTTTTGAGGCCGCCCGTGAGGCACAGAACGCCGCCGACTACCTGTTGGCGATGATGACCGACCAAGCGGATTGAATGCCCCGCCCTGCAAAATGCACGAGACGCCGCGCAAGCGCGGCGTCCCGCTTTGGGAAGGTGAAATTCGGGGGCTACTCAATGTGGTTTATATACAAATCCCGACATGTTAACTATGGGCGGGAGCAGGTCGTTTTTAGGTGCAAAATGGAAAATATCATCGACACCTACAGGAATCGCATCAACGCGATGGGGTATGAGCCTCGTCGGCAGGAAGACATTCCTGCCGTTATGGCAGCTTATTGCGAGGCAATCGCAAATTGCAAGATTGAAGGACTTGAATTGGTTTCGGATGACCACTCTTTTTGTTTGCTGTTGGTCGAAACCCAAATTCCCGTCGATGTGGCGATTGGTCTGGCGCAGGACTACAACCGTGATGTTCTGTCCCGCCAGAAACTCGCTGCATGACAGGTGAGCGACCCTTACACCTGGCGTAACAGCGACGTTCTTCGGAACAAGCTGGGAATCCGCGACGATAATATCCTCAAGGAGCGAGAAGCTTTCTTCTCGGTTGTCCGACATGGCGAGCTTGTCGTGCAGCGCGCCGCGCCGGCGACGAACGCGCGCGAGTATCGCGAGCTGCACAATCATCTGTTTCAGGACGTATATGATTGGGCGGGGCGCTTTCGAACTGTGGACATAAGCAAACCCGGCAGCACTTTTGCCCGAGCGCACTTCATTGCCCGCAGCATGGAGCACGAATTTAAGCAGCTGCCCGACCTCCAAACCCTCAAGTCGATGGATCGTGATCGCTTTGCCGATACCATGGGGCGGCATATTTCCGAATTAAATGCCGTTCATCCGTTCCGTGAGGGCAATGGCCGCACCATGCGGCTGCACTTGCAGCTACATTCCCTTGCGGCCGAAAAATTCGTCTCAATCCAGGCAATGGGGCCGAAGGACTGGATGGAGGCGAGCCGCGACAGCTTCCATACCGGAAATCACGCCTCCCTCGCCAAAGTCATCCGTGATGCAATGCCGCTCGAACAGAACCGCGTCGAGCCAGCGCGTGGGGCAGCGGGCATCGCGTTTCCGCCCTCGATGGAATCCCTCATGCCAGTTGGCGAACGACGCGCAATGAGTATCGAGCAGGCCAAGGATCAAATCAGCCGTTACCTGCCTACTGCGCAAACCGTTGCGTCGCGGCAGCATGAGCAGCTTAACCGGATCGCGGAAACGTCCGCTGACATGCGCCAGCTGGCCGCGCGTTCAGCGCAGGAGCTTGCCTTTTTCCGTGACCCCAAAGGGCCGATGCACCACCTTCAGCTGATTGAGCAGCGCCGCTATCATCAGATCGAAGTCAATTGGTCCGAGGGCATGGACCCGCTGCAAAGAGTCCGCGCCATCAGCGCGGGCGCCGCAGATTTCCTTTCGAAGATGACCGACCGCGACATTCAGGCCGCCGATCGCGCGCTACGTCTGCAAGTCATGCCTCCCGGCGTCAGTCAGGTTGATCTACGCCTTGCTGCGCAATTCGAGAAAAACTCGCCCGAGCAGAACCGGGCCGATGCCAGGTTCGCGCAATTCCAGCTCGCCATTGATAAGCGCGTCGCCACAGCCACCGAGCGCGGCGCATCGAAGGAACAGCTGGCGCAGATCGTCGAAAGCGCAAAGGCCCATGTCGCCGCAACATTGCGCGAAGGCAAATCACCGACGCCGACCGCCGAGAAATCAAAGGACCGCGAGCGCTGAAAATGAGCGGCCAGGGCCGCGCGCTTAATAGTCTGTCAGCTGCCACATAGGATCGAGCGGCCCAGGGCCGCGCCTTGCCGGTGGTGGCAGCTGCCACCGGGGGGAACGCCAAGGGCACCCGCC
>NZ_MIPT01000010.1:0-2476 GCF_001853345.1 Edaphosphingomonas haloaromaticamans
ACTCCCATCGATTTTGCTTCCCCCTCCCCATCCCGCGCTTCGCCAGCGGGTCAGAGCCGCAGGCCGCAGGCAGCGGCTTCGCCTAAAGGAGTGAGAAATGACCATCCAGACCATCCAACTGAACAAGCTGGCGCTTTCCGACCTCAACGTGCGGAAGGTGAAGCCCAAGGAAATCGAAGCCCTCGCGGCCGACATTCAGGCGCGGGGCGTGCTGCAAAACCTGATCGGCTATGACGAAGACGGCAAAATCAGGATTTGCGCCGGAGGGCGGCGCTACCGGGCCTTGAAGCTGTTGCAGAAGGCAAAGGCCATCCCCGGCACTTTCGAGGTTCCCGTTGAAATCCGCAGCAAGGACGAGGCGCTGGAAATCTCGCTTGCCGAGAACGCGCAGCGCGAGGACATGCACCCCGCCGATGCCATCGCAGCCTATCGGGCGATCATCGACAGCGGCAAGGACGTTGACGATGTTGCAGCATCGTTCGGCGTCTCCCCCGCCTATGTCCGCCGCGTGTTGAAGCTGGCGGCGCTGCACCCGACCATTCTCAAAGCCTTCCAGAAAGACGAAATCGGCATGGGCGCGGCGCAGGCTTTCGCGCTGACCGACGATCAGGACCGCCAGCTTGAGGTTTTCAAGCGCACCGGCGACAACGCCCATCAAATCCGGGCCATGCTCACCCAGGAGAAGGTTGCCGATACCGACAAGCATTTCCGCATTGTGGGCGAGGAAGCCTATTGCGCCGCAGGCGGCACCTTCACCACCGATCTTTTCGGAGAACGTCGCTATTGTGATGATGCGGGCCTTGTCATGGACCTTGTGCAAGATCGGCTCGACGCCATCGCCAAGGCGGCGCGCGAAGATGGCTGGCGCGATGCAGAAGGGCAGCTCTACCGGCCCGATTCCTACTGGATGCGCGGCCATCTGGAACCCGCAGGCGAGCGCGACCCGACCGAGGAAGAAACCGCGCAGCTGGTCGAGATCGAGGCGGCAATCGCCAAGCGGGAAAGCGAGGTGGACGAGGACGAGCACGACTATGACGACGAGTTGCGCGCCCTGACCCGCAAGCAGGACGCCATCGTATCGGCTTGCCGCGTTTTCACTGCCGAGCAGAAGGCCGAGCACTCCCTTATCGTCTTTATCGGCCATGACGGTATCGAACAGGTCGCGTTCACCCGCAGCGCCAAGGGGACCGCCGCCGATGGCCCCAAGCCTCCCCGGCCCGACTACTCGCAGAAAGTCATGGATCAGCTGGGCGGCATCCGCACGATGGCGGTTCGAGAAGCCCTTGCCAGCGACCCGGAACTGGCGCTGGACGTGCTCTTGACGGGCCTCTTGGGACAGGTTCGCGGCAACGCCTATTCGTGGCAACAAGCCGCCGAAATCACCGCCGAGAAGAACCGCTTCCATGTTGACGATGCGGTCATGGGCCATTCCACGATTGCCGACATTGACGAGATCGCGAGGGCCGATCTTGACCGCTTGGCCGAAGCACCCACGCTGGACGACATGCGCCAGATGGACAGCGAAGCGAAATTGCGGCTGCTGGCCTACTGCGTGGCCTCGCAGATCACGAGCCTTTCGTTCCACAGCGACCGCGACCGCCAGCTGGCGCAGATCGTCGGGGTCGCGCAGATCGACATGGCCGACAAGTGGGAACCTAATCAGGTATTCTATGACCAGCTTAGCAAGGCCACGCTCTTGAAGCTGCTGGCCGAAGGTTGCGGCAACGACGCTGTAGAGAATTGCCAGACCATGAAGCGCTCTGACCTTGCTGTGACGGTCAACGAGCGTCTTGCGGGGCGGCGCATTCTGCCCCCCGCCCTTCGACCCTCTGCCTTGCCCGATGCCGCCGATAGCGAAAGCCAAGCGGCATGACGGCACGGGGAGCGCGCTTCACTCCCGCGCTCCCCGCAAACTTCGGGGCGGTGGCAGCTGCCACCGCCCCGCCTTTGCGATCAGCGAATGCGCCTGTTGAGGAAGAAAATTCCGATGGGTGCGACGAACAGCGCAAAGCACCACAGCATCATGTTGATGAACAGCTTGAGCACGATCAGGATCAGCGCTGGCATGACGAATATCGTGTTGCCGCGCATCGTATCCATTGCCGTGTCCCAAACCATCTTGGCAAATGGGAATAGCGCCGTGCAGATCAGAAAATAGATAATCAGGAACGGGGTTTTCGGGCCTAGCGCCATCATGAAGGCGAAGAACAGAGCGCCAAAAATATAGGCCCGGATGAGGTAGCGTGGCTCTACAGCCCCAAATATTCTGCGAACGAACTCCATTTCTGATTCACCTGCTGTTTCATCTGGCAACTGGTTTAGATTCCACACAAAATCATGCAACCCGCCGCCATAATGAGCGGCCAGGGCCGCGCGCTTAGTAGTCTGTCAGCTGCCACATAGGATCGAGCGGCCCAGGGCCGCGCCTTGCCGGTGGTGGCAGCTGCCACCGGGGGGAACGCCAAGGGCACCCGCC
>NZ_MIPT01000011.1:0-2222 GCF_001853345.1 Edaphosphingomonas haloaromaticamans
GGCTCCGGGACAACGCTTTTCCACGCACCGGAACCCTCCGGAATATCAGAAGCAGGCGGCCTTCGGCGCTTCCTCTCCCCTCCCTGCAAGGGAGGTCTCTTATACACATCTAGATGTGTATAAGCCCCCAGGCAATAGCCGGCAAGCGCCACCGGCTCGCCCAGTTCGCGCAGCAAAGGCAGCAGCAATTGTTCGATATGGCCGGCGACGTCGCGATCGCGCTCCTCCGGCGCGGGCGTGCCCCAATCGAGGAGGAGCGGGCGCACGCCCTGCGTCGCCAGCCAGCGCAGCAGCGACCGGCCTTCGGCGAGATCGAGGACGTGCGGCGGGTTGATGAGCGAGGGCACGAACAATGCGGGCGGCCCATCGCCGCCATAATCGCGGATCGCGGCGCGGCCGATGCGCGCGATCACCGGCATTTCGGGCGGGCGCGGGGCGCGATCATGGCCCTGGTAGCGGCGCAGCCCGGCGAGCGCCGCGCGTAGCCGGGCCGGATCGCCCGCGGTTTCATGCTGCAGCATGGCAAGGAACAGCGGAAGGGGGCGGGGCTTCTGTTGCGGTGCGTCAGAAAATGATGCTACGCTGCCGCAATTCGTGGGAAAGGGCGCGGTCATGGCGAAATCAGCTGGTTCGGGCACGGGGGGTTCTGGCACGGTCATCATCAAGAAATACGCCAATCGCCGGCTCTATAATACCGAGACGTCGAGCTACATCACGCTCGATCATCTTGCGCACATGACGCGCGAGGGGCGGGATTTCAAGGTGATCGACGCCAAGACGGAAGAGGACATCACGCACAACGTCCTCACCCAGATCATCATGGAGGAGGAAAATCGCGGGCAGACGATGCTGCCGGTGAATTTCCTGCGGCAGCTTATCTCCATGTATGGCGATTCGATGCAATCGATGGTGCCGCAATATCTGGAAGCATCGATGGATGCGTTCCGCCGCAACCAGACGCAGTTCCGCCAGGCCTGTCTCTTATACACATCTAGATGTGTATAAGAGACAGGGATTATGTCGCGACCGACGACCTGAAGGTCGCCGTCAATGCCGCGGTCACGCTCCGCCGCCCGCTGCTGGTGAAGGGCGAACCCGGCACCGGCAAGACCCTGTCTCTTATACACATCTAGATGTGTATAAGAGACAGTCTTCGGCGGCTGGAACGCCTTGGCCGCCGCCTCGCACATGTCCATGTTGCGCTTGGACAGCTCCGCGAACGGGCCGCCGGCGAACGCCCCTTCCATCGCCTGGCGGAACTGCGTCTGGTTGCGGCGGAACGCATCCATCGATGCTTCCAGATATTGCGGCACCATCGATTGCATCGAATCGCCATACATGGAGATAAGCTGCCGCAGGAAATTCACCGGCAGCATCGTCTGCCCGCGATTTTCCTCCTCCATGATGATCTGGGTGAGGACGTTGTGCGTGATGTCCTCTTCCGTCTTGGCGTCGATCACCTTGAAATCCCGCCCCTCGCGCGTCATGTGCGCAAGATGATCGAGCGTGATGTAGCTCGACGTCTCGGTATTATAGAGCCGGCGATTGGCGTATTTCTTGATGATGACCGTGCCAGAACCCCCCGTGCCCGAACCAGCTGATTTCGCCATGACCGCGCCCTTTCCCACGAATTGCGGCAGCGTAGCATCATTTTCTGACGCACCGCAACAGAAGCCCCGCCCCCTTCCGCTGTTCCTTGCCATGCTGCAGCATGAAACCGCGGGCGATCCGGCCCGGCTACGCGCGGCGCTCGCCGGGCTGCGCCGCTACCAGGGCCATGATCGCGCCCCGCGCCCGCCCGAAATGCCGGTGATCGCGCGCATCGGCCGCGCCGCGATCCGCGATTATGGCGGCGATGGGCCGCCCGCATTGTTCGTGCCCTCGCTCATCAACCCGCCGCACGTCCTCGATCTCGCCGAAGGCCGGTCGCTGCTGCGCTGGCTGGCGACGCAGGGCGTGCGCCCGCTCCTCCTCGATTGGGGCACGCCCGCGCCGGAGGAGCGCGATCGCGACGTCGCCGGCCATATCGAACAATTGCTGCTGCCTTTGCTGCGCGAACTGGGCGAGCCGGTGGCGCTTGCCGGCTATTGCCTGGGGGCTTATACACATCTAGATGTGTATAAGAGACCTCCCTTGCAGGGAGGGGAGAGGAAGCGCCGAAGGCCGCCTGCTTCTGATATTCCGGAGGGTTCCGGTGCGTGGAAAAGCGTTGTCCCGGAGCC
>NZ_MIPT01000012.1:0-1732 GCF_001853345.1 Edaphosphingomonas haloaromaticamans
GGAATGACGAACACGCCGGTGCCGCCCGCCACCGCGCCGGTGGCCCCGCCGATCAGCGGCGACAGCCATGGCTCCAATCGCGCCGGTACGCGGAACGGCCGCGCCAGCAGGGTGTAGGCGGCATAGAGCATAAGCGCCGCGCCCAGCATCGCCGTCGTGAGCGCCGTGTCGCCACTCGTCAGTAATGCGGAGCCGGCGAGCGTGCCGACGACGATCGCGGCCATCATTGGCCAGAGGCGCCGCGCGATCGGCCGCAGGCTCGGCCCGGCGACAAGCTGCCAGACATTGGTGACGAAGGAAGGCGCGAGCAGTAGCGCGGCCGCCGCGAGCGGTGACAGTAGCGCGCCCAGCACGCCCATGGCGACGGTGGGCAGGCCCATGCCGGTGACGCCCTTCACGATACCGGCGACGAAGAAGGTCGCGGTGATGGCGGCGATGAGGGGGATGGAAAGGTCCATCCCCCTCATCTGGCTGCGGCGCGCGTCGGGACACAATGCGGATTTGCCAGCGCCAGGATTCGGATGACCCGAAGGCTGGAGATGAGTTAGAAGGCAGGCCATGCGGTTCGATCTCACCGACCTGCGCCTGTTCCTCGCCGTGGTCGAGGCTGGCAGCATCACCCATGGCGCGACCGCGGCGAACCTGTCGCTGGCGGCGGCGAGCGAGCGGCTGCGCGACATGGAAGCGGTCGGCGGCGTGAGCCTGCTCGACCGCGGCCGCCGTGGCGTCACGCCGACGCGCGCGGGGGAAGCGCTGGCGCATCATGCGCGGCTGATCCTCGGCCAGATCGCGCGGATGCAGGGCGATCTGGGCGAACATGCGCTGGGCCTGCGCGCCACCGTGCGGCTGCTGGCAAACACGGCGGCGATGACCGAGTTCCTGCCCGATCCGCTGGGCGTCTGGCTGGCGGCGCATCCCCGGATCGACGTGGACCTTCGGGAACGGCAGAGCAGCGAGATCGTCAAGGCGATCGCGGGCGGACTCGCCGACATCGGCATCATCTCCGACGCGGTCGACAGCGGCGGCCTGACGCTCCGACCCTTCGCGATCGACCGGCTCGTGGTGGTCATGGCGCGAGCCCATCCGCTGGCCGGGACGAAGCGGATCGCCTTTGCGGACATCGTCGACCAGGCCCATGTCGGCCTCGCCGCAGGGGCGTTGCAAGACCATGTAGAACAGCAGGCCGAAAATGTCGGACACAAGCTGAAGGTCCGCGCGCGGGTGCGAACCTTCGATGGCCTGTGCCGGATGGCCGCGCATGGCGTGGGCGTCGCTGTCATGCCTGAGACGGCGGCGCGGCGATCAAGCCGTTCGATGTCGATCGCGATCGCCCGCCTGACCGACGACTGGGCGACGCGCCGGCTTTCGGTCTGCTGTCGATCGGAGCCGGAGCTTCCGGCGCCCGCACGTGATCTGATGGCGCATCTGGCGGAGACGGGCGTCAGGGGATGACGAGACGCTCCGGTCGCGGGATATCTCCGTCGCGCAGCCAGGTCAGCGTGTCGCGCCAGAAGCCTTCGGCATGATTCTCGCGGAACAGGTCGAAATGGCCGATCTTCTCCCGGCCATAATCGCGCGGCGAGNGCAGCAGCGCGGCGCGCATGGCGTTGCGGTAACAGGCCAGGGTCCGGCGCACCGCCGGCAGGGTTCCGATCGGATCGTCGGTCATGGCCACGGCGAGGATGCGCGCTTCGACCGCCGCCATTCGGCGCACCGCCTCCGCGCGCGCCTC